>NZ_JAMXLC010000009.1:0-215 GCF_024054235.1 Flavobacterium sp. NRK F10 | reverse complement strand
GGTGCCGCATCATGGATCGCCAGAGGAGCATAGTCGTTATAATCGATCTTAAAGTTAAACAGGTCATTGCCTGTCATAATATTATTAACATCATTAATGTTTGTCAACCAACCTCTGATGTTGTAGGTATAGTCTACCGTTTGTAAAGCGGTTGCTCCCGTAACGTCTGTACCGCCAACATTTTTGCTGATCAATTGCCCCAGTTCGTCATAGGT
>NZ_JAMXLC010000008.1:0-278 GCF_024054235.1 Flavobacterium sp. NRK F10 | reverse complement strand
TTGTGTGATACCGCAACGGTAACAGTAGTAGTAAATCCGGTAAACGATGCGCCGGTAGCAACTAACGACAATGCAACAACCAATGAAGATACGCCTGTAATTATTGACGTAACAGCTAACGATACAGATACAGACGGAACGATCGATCCTACCACGGTAGTGGTAACGGTAAATCCATCAAACGGAACGGTAACGGTAGATCCTGTAACGGGAGAAGTGACCTATACTCCGAATCCGGATTATTTCGGAACGGATACTTTCGAATATCAGGTATGTGA
>NZ_JAMXLC010000007.1:0-309 GCF_024054235.1 Flavobacterium sp. NRK F10 | reverse complement strand
ATTATAAGCTTGATATGAATAATTTTCTATAAAACGATGACAGCAGGTTTTACAATAATATTGCTGTTTATTGTTTTTTGTTCTCCCGTTTTTAATAACCTTTTTCTCTTTACATTTTGGACAATTTATAGTATCACTAACTTTGAAACACAAGGTGGCATTTTTACTCATTTTAGTTCATTTAAGGCAATATTAGAATAAAAAAGATGAGCAGTATTGCTCATCTTTAAATTATTTTCTTCTATTATTTATTCTATTTCAATAGGTTATAATTCTGAAATTTTATATCACTAAATTTGAAACACTACC
>NZ_JAMXLC010000006.1:0-248 GCF_024054235.1 Flavobacterium sp. NRK F10 | reverse complement strand
GAGTTGCACAGGTAGTTATAGTGTCACCTACAACAGATCAAAGTATAGTGTTGAGCGATATTAGTTTAGGAACTTGTTCTTCGAGTTTGTCGGATTCCTCAACAGTAACGGTAAATCCAACGCCGTCTTTCGGAACATTATCGAGTAACGGAAGTATTTGTGAGGGCGAAGATGCATTGTTTGACATAACCGGAACTGCAGGCGCTGTTGTAACATATACAATTAACGGTGGTTCTAACCAGACAATT
>NZ_JAMXLC010000005.1:0-404 GCF_024054235.1 Flavobacterium sp. NRK F10 | reverse complement strand
CCCTGGTGGGCCGGTACGACTTCCAATGACCATATTTCTACACAACTGTATTCCAGCACCATTTTGTTTAACTCGCCGCTGTTGAAGACAGAAGTGTCAAAATCTATCGGATAATAACGGGTCGTTGTGTTGTTCAGCGTTGTTTGAGACACAGCATTGTATTCGTCCTTTGAAAAACCGTATTCCACAATATACGCATCGTAACTCCCGTCGGAACGTGACGATAGCAAGAGATTTTCCAAATGGGAAGTGACCAAACTGTCCCGCGTAAGCGGAAAGTTATAGGAATGTTTCCCGGTTGTGGTATCTTCCACGTATTTCACATAAGCGGTGTTTACGGAAAAGCCGTAGGTTGAATTGTAAAGGATTCGGGAAGTACCTATCGGTGTTCCCGTTCCGGTGGC
>NZ_JAMXLC010000004.1:0-236 GCF_024054235.1 Flavobacterium sp. NRK F10 | reverse complement strand
TGGTTAGAGCCACCGTTAATTGTATACGTTACAACAGCGCCTGCAGTTCCACTTAAGTCAAACACTGCATCTTCGCCTTCACAAATACTTCCGTTACTCGATAATGTTCCGAAAGATGGCGTTGGATTTACCGTTACTGTTGAGGAATCCGACAAAATCGAAGAACAAGTTCCTAAACTAATATCGCTCAACACTATACTTTGATCTGTTGTAGGTGACACTATAACTACCTGTGC
>NZ_JAMXLC010000003.1:0-200 GCF_024054235.1 Flavobacterium sp. NRK F10 | reverse complement strand
GATGTGGTAACCAACGGTTGTACACAATAAATTGATTATACGTTCACTATTACAGACGACTGTGGCAATCAGGCAGTACCTGTAGTGATCCGTGTAAGCCGTCACTACGATATGGAATTACCTGTTATCGTAGATTCCGGCGATATCGACTTGCAAGGTTGTAACACGCCTTGGCCGGTGGAAGTCACCACAAGCTGGAG
>NZ_JAMXLC010000027.1:0-985 GCF_024054235.1 Flavobacterium sp. NRK F10 | reverse complement strand
GGTAGTATCTCACTAAGTGTGTAAAGTATAAAATATCGAGGGTTAAAGCTCTCGATATTTTTTTGCTTAATTTTAAATTTTATACACTTATGAAGAAAGAAGATTTATTAAACGACGATTTTTTAAAACAGTTCAAAACAGGCGATGAACTTACCTCATTCTTAAAATCCATCCAAAAGCGTGGCATTGAAAAAATGCTGGAAGGTGAACTTGATGCCCACTTGGATTATGAAAAACATCAACAATCCGATAACAGTAACACTCGTAACGGTTACGCTTCCAAGAAGATAAAAACGGCATTGGGAGAAACAAGCATCAAAGTTCCCAGGGATCGGGAAGCCTCTTTTAACCCCATGCTTGTCCCCAAGCGGACCAACATGGTCGACGGCATAGAAAATGTGATTATCAGCCTGTATGCCAAGGGCATGAGCAATTCTGATATAGAAGAACAAATCCGAGAGGTCTATGGTTTTGATGTATCTACCTCTACTATATCACGAATCACGGATAAAGTGACCAATGATATTGTGGCTTGGCAGAACAGGCCATTGGAGCCCGTATATTTGATTACCTGGATGGACGGCATTGTGTTCAAGGTTCGTGAGAACTCCAAGGTCATCAACAAAACCATGTACATTGCCGTAGGCCTTCGCAGGGACGGTAAAAAGGAAGTCTTGGGGCTTTGGCTTGGCAAGAACGAATCGGCAGCCTTTTGGATGAGCGTACTGACCGATATTAAGGCCAGGGGCGTTCAGGATCTGCTTATCACGGCCACTGATAACCTTAACGGTTTTACAGATACCATTAAAAATGTATTTCCAGAATCCAAGACCCAGATTTGTGTGGTTCACCAAATACGAAATGCCTGTAGATATGTGGTATGGAAGGATAAAAAGGAGTTTACAAAGGATATGAAAAGCATCTATGATGCACCTACTAAAAGCGCAGCAAAAGCCGCTCTGGATGACTTTGCCAAAAAATGGGA
>NZ_JAMXLC010000026.1:0-1456 GCF_024054235.1 Flavobacterium sp. NRK F10 | reverse complement strand
TTGCACTGCCCCCAAAAAGTTAGACACTATTTGGGGGTATTTTTATGGAAAGAAAAGTCAAGTATAATTATGCATTTAAGCTTGAATGTGTAGAATTAGTTTTAGCCTCTCATTATTCATGCGAATCAGTTTCTAAAGAAAAAGGGGCTAATAAATCCAACATTCGTAAATGGGTTGGGTTTTACAAACGATATGGCAAAACAGGTCTTTTGCCCAGGAAAAATCAAAATTATTCAGCAGATTTTAAGTTAAAGGTTCTTAAATCTCTTGACAATAATTATTTATCATTGAGTGAAGCTTGTTTGAAGTTTAACATCACTTCCGAATCAGTTATTATAAAATGGCAAAGAGATTTTACTAACTTTGGTATTGAAGGATTAGAATCAAAACCTAAAGGCAGACCAAAATCTATGAGTGATTACAAGCGTAAAAAGCGTAAAACAGACAACCCCCTAACAAGAGAAGAAGAACTTCTTTTAGAGAACGAAAGGCTTCGTTGTGAGAATGCTTTGCTAAAAAAGTTACAAGCCTTAATTCAAGCCGAAGAAGCAGCCAAAAAGCGCAAGCAATAATAGAATTAAGGCATGATTTTGATTTAACTTTACTTTTAAATCAGACCAATATGGCTCGTAGTAGTTTTTACTATCACGAAAAGCGGCACAAATTACCTGATAAGTATAAAGGAATTAAAAAACTCATACAATCCATTTATCACAAGCATAAAGGTCGTTATGGTTACCGACGAATAACCGATGAACTACAAAATAAAGGAATAATCATCAACCATAAAACGGTTCTTAGATTAATGAAATCATTAGGATTAAAGAGTGTTATTAGAATCAAGAAATACAAATCCTACAAAGGAGAACAAGGAAAAATAGCTCCAAACATATTGGAAAGAAATTTTAAGGCTAATGCTCCAAATCAGAAATGGGCAACCGATATAACCGAGTTCAATGTCTCTGGAAAGAAATTGTATTTATCGTCAATTATTGATTTGTTTAACGGAGAAATAATCAGCTATGAGTTATCCGAACGACCAGTGTTCCATCAAGTGGCAACTATGCTTAAAAAAGCATTTAAAAAGATACCAAATAATACTAATCTGACACTTCATTCTGACCAAGGTTGGCAATATCAAATGAAACAATATCAGTATTTATTGAAAGAAAAAGGAATTATACAAAGTATGTCAAGAAAAGGAAATTGTTTAGATAATGCTATTATCGAAAACTTTTTTGGAACACTAAAATCTGAACTTTTTTATTTAAAAAAGTTCAGAACAATAGAGGAGTTAAAACGTGAAATTAAACTATATATCAAATACTATAACAACGAAAGAATTAAATCAAATTTAAACAAAATGAGCCCGATACAATATCGAGCTCATTATTCTCAAAATTAATTATAAATTTGTCTAAACTTTTGGGGGCAGTCTAAATTAGGGAGCTTTTTT
>NZ_JAMXLC010000025.1:0-240 GCF_024054235.1 Flavobacterium sp. NRK F10 | reverse complement strand
TTACATCGCCTGATACTCCGCCTGTATAACCGTTTACGGGAGCCCCACTAAAATCATCATCTATCGCATCGATAATGGCTGCATTAACTACGACACTTACATTTGCCGTGTCACAGTTTGTTGGATTCAATTGTTCGCAGATCTGGTAAACTACCGTATATGTACCTGCAGGAGTGCCTGCTGCCACATCTACACTGCCTGTCGCAGGATTTAATGTTACATTAGGATTCGTTGTCGATA
>NZ_JAMXLC010000024.1:0-358 GCF_024054235.1 Flavobacterium sp. NRK F10 | reverse complement strand
AACAGGTGCCGCACAGGTATTGATCAGTGGAGCAACATCAGATCAGGTAATAGTTTTAGAAGAGATAGCCATAGGTAGCTGTATCGTTACTTTATCTGAAACAGAGACAGTAATAGTAAATACGGTACCTACATTAAGTAGTTTAAGTAGTAACGATCCTATTTGTGAGGGTGATGATGCGGTATTTGATCTAAGCGGAACAGCCGGTTCAACAGTAACGTATACAATTAATGGCGGAACAACCCAGACAGTAACTTTAGACGGAACAGGTGCAGCACAGGTAGTTATAGTGTCACCTACAACAGATCAAAGTATAGTGTTGAGCGATATTAGTTTAGGAACTTGTTCTTCGATTTTG
>NZ_JAMXLC010000023.1:0-266 GCF_024054235.1 Flavobacterium sp. NRK F10 | reverse complement strand
CCCTCACAAATAGGATCGTTACTACTTAAACTCACTAATGCCGGTATAGGGTTAACCGTTACCGTAGCTGTCTCCGATAAGGTCACATTACAACTGCCTAATATTATATCACTCAATACGATTACCTGATCTGATGTTGCTCCACTGATCAATACCTGTGCGGCACCTGTTCCGTCTAAAGTAATTGTCTGGTTAGAACCACCGTTAATTGTATATGTTACAACAGCGCCTGCAGTTCCGGTTATGTCAAACAATGCATCTTCGCC
>NZ_JAMXLC010000022.1:0-312 GCF_024054235.1 Flavobacterium sp. NRK F10 | reverse complement strand
GGCGTTCCCATAGATTCCATGAAAAACATGTCATTAAGCGAAGTACAGCAACTTAATGAAAGATTCTATTTACTCGATTTAGATCCGGCACTTTATACCAATCCGGATGCTAAAATGGAAGCGCCTCATTACGAATATGTTTGTACAGATAACTATGTGTGGGGTGTTGTTGAATACCATGAAGGAGACTTAACGGGAGGTCCTTTATATGAATACGGCTGGATCTACCAAGGAGCCAGTTGTACCATGGTTTATGTCGAGGGCGGGGGAGGTACCGGAGATTCGGGAACTACAACGACGACAAATACTGAC
>NZ_JAMXLC010000021.1:0-279 GCF_024054235.1 Flavobacterium sp. NRK F10 | reverse complement strand
ATTTCAGGGAGTTCTGTAACTTGGCATAAACAACGATTCAACAGCCAAAACTACAACACCTCAAATCCTAAATATTTCACTATCGGTGATGCCAGAATCGGTGCTTCCTTAGTCGTAAATGCTATTGCTGACGGCAGAAACCTCGCCAAATACATTCATACAAACGATTTTAATCAATAAAAAGATTAATTAGATTCTCCTTTTCATTTCCTTTTCTTTTTTTAAAAGAGATACCCTATTATGTGTAAACTCCATTTCTCAAAAATAGGGTAAAAAAAA
>NZ_JAMXLC010000020.1:0-425 GCF_024054235.1 Flavobacterium sp. NRK F10 | reverse complement strand
TAATATTTTAATAATTTCAATTTTAATTTCAATTTCAACATCTATAGTGAGTCTGTTGTTGAAATTTAACAAACAAAAAAAATTAGATGTAATAGCTTTGATAACATTAATTGCTTCTATTATATTGTTTTATTTATGGATTTTCTAATAAAAGTAAGTTTTTGAAAAAATAAGTTTAGTATTTCATTGAGTAAAGGAAAATATTTAGAGTTTCACGACTTAGACAGCATTGTAACCATTGGTTCCGTACGATTTAATGTGTACAAGAATCAAATAGTTGGTCATATTGTTCAAGATACTCTTAACCCTGATGCGCAACCTATAGGAGATGTAACCGGGAGATGGATGTCACCAGACCCTTTGAGCGAGGAGTTTCCGGAATGGTCTCCTTATACAATGTCATTTGATGATCCGATTAAATTTGT
>NZ_JAMXLC010000002.1:0-488 GCF_024054235.1 Flavobacterium sp. NRK F10 | reverse complement strand
CGGAAAAGTATAGGTCTGTGACAAACCGTCGTCTATGAAAACAGCAAAATCTGTATTGATCGTAAAGTCATAAATGGTATCGTGTATTATTTTACTATTTAAAGCAGCATTGTGCTTAAACAGTTCAATTCTTGAGAATTTGTCGCTTACGCTTTTATTTTTAAAAGCTTCATCATAAGAGATCTTTCTGACGACTAATCCGTTAGAAGTATTTAAGGCTGTAATTTTCTTCTCATGGTCATCGTACTCACAATGGACAAAAGAAAGAATTAAAGCGCTAAAGAGGGCAAATAGCGAGAATTTCTTTAATGTCATAAAAACATGTTTTAATTGTTACTATTAAGTTTAAATGGTATAAATCACCCGAAACTTACCCTAGTAGTATACAGTATTCTTAAACTGTACAAAGCACATCGGTTGTGTTAACCGATCTGCCATTTCATTCTGTATATGATCGCTGGTACTCTTTCGGGTACTTTTATATTTAT
>NZ_JAMXLC010000019.1:0-245 GCF_024054235.1 Flavobacterium sp. NRK F10 | reverse complement strand
TATGGCATCGTATAAGTATTCGGCATGTTTGCCTCCATAGGTCTTTTCCCATAGGATGTCCTGCGCTGAAGTAATGGCAGGAATCAATAATGCAGGGAAAATAGCGGTTAAGCGTAATTTTATTCGCATTGCATTTTATTTGTAATTAAATATGGATAAATGTATGTTTTTTTTGTAATACGAAAAGGCAAATAGTTGTTTTTACGGTTTTTTCAGTTTTAACCGGATATTTTCAGATTTTTGAA
>NZ_JAMXLC010000018.1:0-239 GCF_024054235.1 Flavobacterium sp. NRK F10 | reverse complement strand
TAAATTTTAACAAAATATACATTTTTCCTGTATCCGAGTTATAAGAACAATGCTATACATTTGATCCCGATTTCTCACGATTACAAAATACATGTATCGGAAAAATTGAATTAAGCCCCAAACGGATCATAAACCCTTTTCAGCCGTCGTATTGAAAAAAGAAAAGGTTATAATGTTTATTAAATGAAATTAAAACGAAAGAAAAAGCTGCTCTTAAGTTTATCGGGGCTCTTAGTGCT
>NZ_JAMXLC010000017.1:0-211 GCF_024054235.1 Flavobacterium sp. NRK F10 | reverse complement strand
ATGCAGCCATTATCGATGCGATAGATGATGATTTTAGTGGGGCTCCCGTAAACGGTTATACAGGCGGAGTATCAGGCGATGTAACGACAAACGACACCTTAAACGGAGTATCGGTTAACGATACAGAGATAGTTATCACAATAATAACAGACGGAGGATTAACCGGCGTATCGATAGGAACAGACGGCAGTTTAAGTATCCCATCAGGTAC
>NZ_JAMXLC010000016.1:0-238 GCF_024054235.1 Flavobacterium sp. NRK F10 | reverse complement strand
AGATACGAACAACTGCTTCTGGAAAAGAAAATAGCGGTATCGGAACAAAAACGGGCTAAAAATCTGGCTGCTTTGCACGTTATCCGATTTTTAGAAATGCAGAAAAAGGATCCTGCCTCTTTATTAAAGAATATTCGGGACAAAGTGGAACGCAATCTGGCAACAGAAAATATCCGACGACTTGATCGCTTGCGGCTTAGATTGGAAGCAGTGATAACGTTACAGAATATTATTCAGG
>NZ_JAMXLC010000015.1:0-215 GCF_024054235.1 Flavobacterium sp. NRK F10 | reverse complement strand
GAACCTGTAGCCCCGCAAAGATCGGATAGTGTCGTATAATCGTTCGACCAGGTTACATTAGAGCAATCATCGGAAGATGAAGCACCACCGTTAGCATTTAGCCAAGCCTGAAGTTGATTGGTATTTCCATTACCGTCACATTCTACCGTCATATCGTTAGCAACTGCATCGATAGTCGGCGCCGTAGTATCCTCAATGGTAAAGGTAGCGGAAGT
>NZ_JAMXLC010000014.1:0-205 GCF_024054235.1 Flavobacterium sp. NRK F10 | reverse complement strand
GGGGAAATTTAACAAACTGAAAGGTGTATTCTTTATCATTAATTATACCTATCCACGTCCCTTCCAAAAAAGACTGGACATCATTTAAATCTTTTAAGTATGCTCCATTAGTTCGTTCAAAACTTGGAGTATATAATGGTAAGACCTGACAGTTTACATTCAAACTAATCAATAACAGGCAGAGAATATTTAATAGTGTTTTCAT
>NZ_JAMXLC010000013.1:0-208 GCF_024054235.1 Flavobacterium sp. NRK F10 | reverse complement strand
TCTTTTTCTTGTCCTTGGAATCCGTAACGATAGGCAGCGCTTGATGCGTGTCTATCCGGTATAAGGCTTCCGAAAGGATAGTAGTCAAAATACTTTTATAAGCAGTAAAAACTGAGGTTTTAAAACTTTGTTTAAGTTTAAAAAATGCACAATTTGGCAATTTTCGTCTTTTTTTGAAGCTAAAAACCGGACTTTTTTTAGGATTTTT
>NZ_JAMXLC010000012.1:0-394 GCF_024054235.1 Flavobacterium sp. NRK F10 | reverse complement strand
GCGCAGCAAAAGCCGCTCTGGATGACTTTGCCAAAAAATGGGAACACAAGTACTCCTATGCCGTTAAAAGCTGGAGGGACAACTGGGAGGAACTTACCGCATTTTATGAGTTCCCTTTAGAAATCAGAAAAATTATTTACACCACGAACCTTATTGAAAACCTCAATGGAAAGATCAGGAAATACACCAAGAACAAGCTCTCGTTCCCTACGGATGAAGCGGTTATGAAGTCCACTTTTCTAGCACTCAGGGAGGCCACTAAAAAATGGTCGATGCCTATTAGAAACTGGGGCATTATTTTAAACCAGTTTTTAACTATATTTGAAAAAAGGGTTCAGCTTTAATAAAAGCCAAACCCTCGATTTATAACTTACACACTTTACGGGATAGTGTC
>NZ_JAMXLC010000011.1:0-461 GCF_024054235.1 Flavobacterium sp. NRK F10 | reverse complement strand
TTAAATTTTGACGGAGTTAATGATTATGTAAACTTAGGAACTTCAATTTCTACTGCTTTAAATGGAGCAACTGCTTTAACATTTGAAGCATGGATTAATCCATCAGTTTTAAATGGGTGGAATAATATTATTACAGATTATGATGGAGCTTATCATAAAGTATTATTACGTGTAAGAAATAACAACAACATTCAATTTGTTTTAAATGGTACTTTTTTAAATTCTCCTTTTAGTGTTCCCTTAAATACATGGACTCATATTGCTGCAGTTTATGATGGAGCAAATATGTATGTTTATGCAAATGGAACTTTAATCGCTTCTCAAGCTGCTTCTGTAAGTTTACCAACCACTTCAAATCAATTTAACATTGGTAATAGAATTAGTGGTTCAGAGCTTTTCACAGGAAATATTGATGAAGTTCGTGTTTGGACTACTGCAAGAACAGTTGAACAAATTAATGG
>NZ_JAMXLC010000010.1:0-224 GCF_024054235.1 Flavobacterium sp. NRK F10 | reverse complement strand
CGTATACATATACAAGTGAAGATGCAACTGCAACTACAATAGATATACCGGGCAGTGTGATCAACAACGCAAGTACAATTTTTGGAGATACTAATGTTTTGAATGAGATATCAACAATAGTGGGTTCAAGTGAAACTTTAACCTCATTGGTAGACAACGGAGATGGTACGATGACGTATACAGATGAAGACGGAGTGGCAACTGTGATCAATTTAAGCACAGCC
>NZ_JAMXLC010000001.1:3294526-3399093 GCF_024054235.1 Flavobacterium sp. NRK F10 | reverse complement strand
ACAATATCAAATTTGTGAAGTATTAAACCCAACAAATTGTGACACTGCCAATGTAAGTGTAGTAGTTGATGCAGCCGTTATCGATGCAGTAGATGATGATTTTAGCTCAGCTTCAATTAATGAAACATTAGGAGGAATTGCAGGTGATGTAACGACAAACGACATCTTAAACGGAGTATCGGTTAACGATACAGAGATAGTTATGACAGTAATATCAGACGGAGGATTAACCGGCGTATCGATAGGAACAGACGGCAGTTTAAGTATCCCATCAGGTACCCCTGCAGGAACATACAATGTACAATATCAAATTTGTGAAGTATTAAACCCAACAAATTGTGATACGGCTATTGTTATAGTGGTAGTCCTTCCGGATAATGATGGAGATGGAATTGATGATATAACAGATATTGATGATGATAATGATGGAATTACAGATATTGAAGAACAAAATGGAGATCCAACATTAGATACTGATAGCGACGGTATAATTGATAGTTTTGATTTAGATTCTGATGGTGATGGTATAAATGATGTATTTGAAGCCGGTCATGGTGAATTAGATGCAAATGGAGATGGTATGGTAGATGGATCAGTAGGAACTAATGGTATGCCAGATGCTACAGAAGGTGGTGTTGATGGAGCAGGACCAGACTATACACCTCAAGATTCAGATGGAGATGGAATTCATGACTTCCAAGACATTGACGATGATGGCGATGGTATTGATACGGCAAATGAGAATCCGGATCCTAACGGAGACGGAGACCCAAGCGATGCACAAGATAGCGACGGAGACGGAATACCGGACTATTTAGACATTGACGATGATGGCGATGGTATTGATACGGCAAATGAGAATCCGGATCCTAACGGAGACGGAGATCCAAGTGATGCACAAGATAGCGACGGAGACGGAATACCGGACTATTTAGACATTGATGATGATAATGATGGTATAATCGCTTCAGATGAAGGAGGTATGACAGATACTGATGGTGATGGTTTTCCTAACTATTTAGATCAAGATTCTGATGACGATGGTATCCCTGACAATGTTGAAGCTCAACCAACAGAAGGTTATATTATGCCTTCTGGAATTGATGCAAATGGAAACGGTATTGATGATGCTTATGAAGGTGGTTTAAGTTTAGAGGACACTGATGATGATGGAGTGCCTGATATGTTTGATTTAGATTCTGATAACGATGGTGTTAATGACCAGTATGAATCAGGAGTTGATTTATCTGGAGCAGATTCCGACGGTGATGGTTTAGATGATAATGTTGATACAACATCGGGTTATAATGATCCTAATGGAATATTTGTTATACCTAATGAAGATTTACAAGACACTGATGGAACTGAAGATGTTGATTATCGTGATGTTGATGATGATGGAGATGGTATTGATACAGCAGATGAGAATCCGGATCCTAATGGGGATGGTAATCCAGATGATGCTTTCGATAGTGATGGAGACGGGACACCGGACTACTTAGAGTATAATAATCATGTACCTTCTGAAGATGAACTTGAAATATTCAACTTAGTTACTCCAAATGGTGATAATGATAATGATGTATTTGTGATTAGAAATATTGAGAGTTATCCGAATAACACTGTTGAGATTTATAACAGATGGGGTGTTTTAGTTTATGAAACTAGAGGATACGGACAAAATGGAAATTACTTTAGAGGAGTCTCTGAAGGTAGAGTAACTGTAAAACAGTCGTCTGAATTACCTGTTGGAACATATTTTTATATAGTTAAATATACTAATAGTCAAGGTCAGGCAAAAGAAAGATCAGGTTATTTATACATTAATCGATAAAAGCATAAGGATGAAGAACTCATCCTTATGTTTCTAAAAAGAATCAATATGAAAAAAATCATTTTAATAATTTTTGTTTTAACATCAACTTTTAAGTTGTTTGCTCAACAGGATTCTCAATTTACAAACTACATGTATAATACTGTAAATATTAATCCTGCTTATGCCGGTTCAAGAGGTTTCTTGAGTACTTTTATCCTTCATAGAAATCAATGGGTAGGATTAGATGGAGCTCCGGTTACTAATACTTTTGCTTTAAATACACCAATTAAAAATTCTAAATTTGGTTTAGGAATTTCTTTTATAAATGACAGAATTGGACCTTCCGACGAAAATAGTTTAGCTGCAGATATATCCTATACGATTCCAACTTCTGAAAAGTTTAAATTGTCATTTGGTATAAAAGCATCTGCTAATTTGTTGAATATTGATTGGAGTAAGTTGAATATTTACAACCCAACTGATAATCTTGCTCAATACAATGTTGATAATAAATTCTCACCGAATATTGGTGCCGGAATTTATTTTCACTCTGATAAAACATATTTTGGATTTTCAGTGCCTAATTTTCTTGAGACTAAGCATTTTGACGAGGGAACTAACTTATCAAGTTCATCAGTAGCTTCAGAAAGAATGCATTATTATTTTATTGCAGGGCATGTTTTTGATTTAAGTCAAAATATTAAATTCAAACCGGCTGCTTTAACAAAATTTGTAAAAGGAGCGCCATTGCAAGTTGATCTATCAGCTAACTTTTTGTTTAATGAAAAATTTACTGCTGGTTTAGCATATAGATGGGATGCTGCTTTTAGTGCTCTTTTCGGTTTTCAAGTTTCAGATTCTTGGCTTATTGGCTATGCTTATGATATGGAGATTACAAAGTTAGCGAATTACAATTCTGGTTCCCATGAAATTTTTCTACGATTTGAACTGTTTAAAAATTATGACAAAGTTATTTCACCCAGATTCTTCTAAAAAATAGTATGAGCATGAAAAAAATAATAGTTGCTATATCTTTAGTTTTAGTAAACTTTGCATATAGCCAAGAAAGAAAAGTTGCAAAAGCAAATGAAGAGTATAATAATTATGCCTACATTGATGCAATAAAAATTTATGAAAAAGTAGCAGAAAAAGGGTATTCAGATCCTGAAATGTTCAAAAAAATAGGAAATTCTTATTATTTCAATGCTGAACTTGAAAAGGCAGGCAGATGGTATGCAAAATTATTTGAAATAACTTCAGATGTTGAACCGGAATATTTTTATAGGTATTCCCAATGTTTGAAAAATTTAGAAGATTATGCACTTGCAAATGAATATTTAGATAAATTTTCTAAGGCTTCATCAGATTCTCGAGGTTTAAGATATACTCAAAATAAGGAATATTTGGGAGGTATTCAAAAAACGTCTCAAAGGTACAAAATTGAAGATGCCGGAATAAATACTGAATATTCGGATTATGGAGGTAGTTTTTATGAAGATAAATTTGTTTTCACAACTGCAAGAGATACCGGAGGAGTAGCTAAAGTGGTACACAAATGGACCAATCAGGCGTTTTCAAAGTTATATACAGCTACACTTACTTCGGAAGGGTTTTTAGTTGATCCGGAATTATTTTCAAAAAATTTGACTTCAAAGTTTAATGAGTCAACAGCCGTTTTTACAAAAGATGGAAACACAGTTTATTTTACAAGAAATAATTATTTAAAAGGAAAGAAAGGAACAAATTCAGAAGACATTGTTTTATTAAAATTGTATAAGGCAACTAAAGTTGATGGTGACTGGAAAAATATTGAAGAGTTGCCATTTAATAGTAATGAATATAACACTGCCCATCCTGCTTTAAGTCCTGATGATAAAACTTTATATTTTGCTTCTGATATGCCAGGAACTATCGGATTGTCCGATATTTTTAAAGTAACAATTAATCCGGACGGATCATTTGGAACACCTGTAAATTTAGGAGATCAAGTAAATACTGAAGGTAGAGAAACATTTCCTTTTGTTTCTGATAGCAATGAGTTTTACTTTGCTTCTGACGGTCATTTAGGTTTGGGAGGATTAGATATTTTTGCTTTTAAAATTAATGATGACAATTCTTTTACAAATATTTTAAATGTTGGAAGTCCTGTTAATAGTCCTTTTGATGATTTTTGTTATAGTATTAACAATGAGACCAGAGCAGGCTTTTTCTCTTCTAATAGAGATGGCGGTAAAGGATATGATGATATTTATAAATTTAAAGAAGAGATTCCTTTAGTATTTAACGCTAAACAGTCAATAGAAGGGTTAGTAATAGAAGATGAAACTCAAAAAGTAATCCCAAATGCTTCAGTTATCTTATTTGATGAAAACATGAATCAAATAGGAACAACTTTTACGGATGAAAATGGTAATTATCATTTTGATAATCTAAATAGTGAGACTAAATATTATATAAGAGTACAGTCTTCAGATTATGAAGTAAAAGAACTAGGAATTATTACAGATAAAGGAAATGGGAAAACGTATGTAAAAATACCTTTTACAAAAAAAGTTCAAAAAGTAAAAGTTGGTTCCGATCTAGCTAAAGCTTTTAAAATCGAAATTATTTATTTTGATTTAGATAAATCTAATATACGTCCTGATGCAGCAGTTGATTTAGCAAAAATTGTGGAGGTTTTAAAAGAAAATCCTACTATGAAAATAGAAGTTCGCTCTCATACTGATAGCAGACAAACGGAAGAATATAATTTAAAGCTATCTGAAAGGAGATCAAAATCGACTATGAAATGGATGGTTAAAAATGGTATTTCACCAGATAGAATCACTGCTAAAGGATTTGGAGAATCTCAATTAGTAAATGGTTGTAAAGATGGTGTAGATTGTACGGAAGAACAACATCAAGCGAATAGGAGAAGTGAATTTGTAATTACAGCGCTATAATGTGTTATTAAAAGCTATTATTAAAATAAAAAACCCTGTAAAATCAATACTTTACAGGGTTTTTTGTGGAGTCGGAGAGAATCGAACTCTCGTCCAAACAAGCAATCGAAGAGCTTTCTACACGCTTAGTTTTCACTTGGATTTTCGACTAAAAGCTAGACTGAAAACGGTCACTTTTAGCTTAGCTTTACAAGTGTCAAAGTGGGGTTAAAGCTTTACCACTTCTAGGTCTACTTTTACGGTTCTCCTGAGCCAAACGCCATAAACCAAGGCTTTTGAGGAGAATCTAGCTTTCCGCCCTCGGCGGAACTAGGCAAATCTTACTATAATTCAGATTAAGCAGCTAAAGCGTAATTATTTTCGCCGTTTAATGTTCGTATAGCAGATATTTACGAGCCTACCATACTTGGCTCGGCGTGCTTACTAATCAATTCCACTCGCTGTCAAAACCAGTCGACCCCATTAAGAATTTCAAAATAAGTATTCGGAAATAGATATAACAAAATCTGAGCCAAAATTAATACTTTTTAGCGAAATAAAAAATATTGCAAAAAACAATGTAGGACGTTATATTTGTAACATAACCAAACAATAACAAGCAAACTGTAACATTATTATGAAATTCGGAATTATTAAAGAGCGGAAATCGCCACCTGATAGAAGAGTTGTATTTTCTCCTGATGCTTTGTCAAAATTTAAACAGGAGTACCCTCAAGCGGAAATTAAAGTTGAAAGTTCTGATATCAGAGTTTTCTCAGACGAAGCTTATTCGGAAAAAGGAATTGAAATCAGCCGTGAAATGAACGATTGCGATGTTTTGATAGGCGTAAAGGAAGTTCCGATCGAAGCACTCATTCCCGATAAAAAGTATTTTTTCTTTTCACATACTATTAAAAAGCAACCGTATAACCGTAAATTGCTACAAGCTATTCTGGATAAGAATATCACATTATTTGACCATGAAACCATCGTAGATGCCAACAATGCCCGTTTGATAGGTTTCGGCCGTTATGCCGGAATTGTAGGAGCGTACAATGGTTTAAGAGCGTTCGGTTTAAAATATGAATTGTTCGATATTCCTAAAGCAGAGACCTTAGCCGATCAGGCGGCTTTGTTGCAACGTTTGCGCAAGAACCGATTGCCGAATATTAAAATTGTTCTGACTGGAAGAGGAAAAGTAGCTTACGGAGCTAAAGAAATGTTGGACGGTATGAAGATCAAAGAGGTTTCGGTTGAAGATTATCTGACTAAAAAATACGATCAGCCGGTTTATACTTTTATTGATGTTCTGGATTACAACAAGCGCAAAGATGGACAAAAGTTAGACAGAAATGATTTTATAACAAACCCGGAAGAATATGAATCTGATTTTGAACGATTTACTGAGGTTTCGGATCTGTTCATTGCCGGACATTTTTATGGAAACAATTCGCCTGTCATTTTGTCAAAAGCAATGTTGCGTTCTTCTAAATGCAAGCTGAAAGTAGTGGCAGATGTGTCATGCGATATTGATGGTCCGGTAGCCTGTACCATCAGAGCGAGTACTATTGCGGAACCTTTATATGGGTATTTGCCTTCTGAAGATAAGGAAGTAGCTTTTAATCACCCGGCGGCTATTACGGTGATGGCTGTGGACAATTTGCCTTGCGAATTGCCGAAAGATGCCAGTGAAGGTTTCGGAGAAGTTTTTTTAGAACGTGTGATTCCGGCATTTTTTAATAATGATAAAGACGGAATTTTAGAGCGTGCAAAAGTTACTGAGAACGGAAAATTAACACCACGATTTGCGTATTTGCAAGCTTATGTAGACGGTAAAGAATAGAGATTTTTTAACGATAAGAAGCAGTCCCAAAAGTTATTTCTAGCTTTTGGGACTGTTCTTTTTTAATTCCAGAGCGTCCCGTTAAAACCGATTACTGTTCCGATCCATAAAAAGAAGATATAAGCCAGTAAGCATAACAAAATCTTAAAAAGGTTAAACAGTTGGTTTCTAAAAGATATTGTACTAATTAAATAGGAAACACCGGCTCCGGTAGCAGCTATGACTGGAGTAAGCAGAATGGGTCTGACAAACCAGTTCTTGCCCCAGACCGGATTAGGGTTGTTCACACTTAGGATCAAAGCTGTAACCAAGACAAAAGCGATTGCAAAACCCAAAGTCAGAGCTATAAAAAAGTTTTTTGATTGTATCCGTTCAAATAGTTTCATAAGCATTACAATTTAGTTGTTCCAATCAATTTTTCGAGAAAAGTACATAACAGCGCCCAAGATCAGGAATAATCCGATACTGCCAACCAATAAAGCATAGTCTTCTAACTGAATGATTACATAGATAAAGCTATATAAAGCAGTTAACGACAGGCTTATAAAGATAGCATATTTTGTACTTTTAAGTACGGAAACGGAGTAGAGTAGGAGCATAATAATAACTGAAGCGGCTGCGATTGCATAAGCCAGAGTAAAACTGGAGTGCTCGGTAATAGAGATCAGTAGCGTGTAGAACATGATAAGTGCTAAACCTATCATTGTGTATTGAAAAATGTGAATATTTACCTTGCTGATGGTCTGGATCAAGAAGAAGACTAAAAACGTAAGTCCGATAACCAGAAATCCGTATTTTGACGAACGCTCGTTTTGTTGGTATTCGTCAACCGGTTCAATTAATTTCACACCATACGAATAGTTGTTCAGATTTGGAATTGCCCCCAGGTATTGTTGTGAAAAAGGTCGGTTAACATGTATGATCTTCCAGTCGGCATGAAAGTTTTCAGCTGTAATCTTTTTAGTAGAATCGTTAGAAGCAAAAGTTCCTGTAAAAGAAGGAGAACTCCAGTTGGCATCAATCGAAGTGGCGGTTGTTTTTCCAATAGGAATAAATTCGATGGAATTGCTTCCGTTGTATTGGATATTCAATTGGAACGGATTAGTAACATCGGGTTGGTAGCTAAAAGTTTCTGTTTCTAATACATCAAAATAGGCATCACTGTCAGCATTCGCTTCCAGTGTCAATTGAGAATTATTCAACGTAATTTTCAGATCACTTTTAATGCTTTTCAGATCTGTAGTTTTTACAATAACAGACGTTTTATCCCAAAGGATATCTTCTGGTTTACAATCTAGCTTTTGCAGATCTAAAGAACTGAAATTTCCTTTTGCCAGTAGATTTGCTTTAAAAACAATCGGTTTGTAAATGCCTCTTTTCAATTGATCTACTTTTTCAATTTCAGTAGTATGCTGTAGCGTTTCAGGAAAGAAATAAGCATAGGTTAATTCTTCTTGTTTTTGAATGGATTTTGTTTTTGTTTGTTCATCGTAAACTTCGGTTTCAGTGTAGGTTTTAACAGGAACTTTTAAAATAGGTCCCATGAAATGGATATTTTCGCCCCAGGTTTGTGTTTCTTTTTTTATAACATCATCTTTGCGTATTGAACGTTCCTGAATTAAGTTTTGTACTAAATTAAGGGGAATGAGTAACACTAAAGTAAGGACACCTACCATGATCATTTTGGCTGTTGTACTTTGCAAGAAAGTCTTCTTAGGAACTTTAAACTGATTTTCTGATTGATTTTCCATGATGAATTATTTTATATTAAAAATTGATTTTATTTCTACTGTCGGTCGATGTAATAATTTATAGAATTCCAGGTCATAGAATAAATAAGCATTTTTGCCTCTTTTATAGCAATTGCGAAAACTATTGTAGTGTATCGGATAAAATACAATGCCGGTTAGGATGACCAGTAAAGTAAAAGGCGACCTTTTTCCATTGCCCAGAAGATAAAATTGCAGATCAACTTCTTCTTTAACCGTAGTACCGATCGCTGTAAGGACATGAAATACATCATGTTCTTCTAAGCTGTCCTGTACCTCAAAAGCATTGTTCTTAAAGAATAATCCCAGATCATTTCCCAGTGTTCCGGCATCAAAGAGCAGAAGAGATTCTACACTTATGCCCCAAGGCTTTACTCTTTTAAATAACAATTGGTACGGAATTTTAATCATTTTGTAGAAGAATTCAATTATTTTATCTTTCATAAAGTACTTTGTATTTCAAAGTTAAATGGTAAAAAATTTTTAGTTTTGGTTGGAGATCAATTTTTCAAGTGCTTCAATATGTTCCTGAAATGCTTTTTTCCCTTCTTTAGTTGCAATATATTTTGTATTTGGCTTCCTGCCGATAAATTGTTTTTCAACGGTGATGTATTTTTCATTCTCTAAGGCTTTAGCATGACTTGCCAGATTACCATCGGTTACACCTAAGATCTCTTTTAGCGTAGTAAAATCGGCACTTTCATTCACCATTAGAACCGACATAATGCCCAGTCGTATACGGTGATCAAAAGCTTTATTGATATTTTGGATGATATTTTTCAAGACGAATCCCGCTTTTAATTAATTTCTATCGTATTTAAAATACATTATACTACCATATAAAATGTGACATACACCAAAACCTAATGCCCAGAATAATAAACCATAATTCAGGAACCAGGTCGACAGCAAGCCCAAAAAGATCATGGTTAATCCTAAGTAGCGAACATCCCTTAAGGTATATTTACTGGCATTTACACAAGCCAGTCCGTAAAATAATAAAGTTAGGGGAGCCACAAGGTTCAGTATCTCTTTTTCAATTAAAAAAAGGATAAAGATACCACCGGCAACTAAAGGAATTGAAAAATTGATAAGCAACCGTTTTGAAGCAGTATTCCAGATGGATTCATTTTCTCTTTTAGCCTTTTGCATACTGAAAATGATTCCGGTTGCAACAGAAGCTATCAACACAGAAAAAGCAATAGCGATCAACCGATACAAAATGGTCTCTGTAATAACTAATCCGGCATATGGATCGCCCGGCATACTGTCAGTGTAAATTGTTCTGTAAGCCAGCCAAGCTCCGATTAAAGCATAAATACCAGCCAAGACACCTGATAAACCACTTAACGATAAACATAATGTCGATTTATTCATGATTTCTTTAATGTCTTGTATGTCTTTTAAATATTTACTTGCTTCCATATAAAAGTACTTTGAATTGCAAAGTAAATGAGTTTTTATCAATTGAACAAATTTTTTCCAGTATTTTTACAAAATGAAAGTAGTAGATGAATATATTTTGAGACAGCCTGAATTATATAGGGAAATGCTGTTGCATGTAATTGCTGTCATAGCACATGATTTGCCGGAGGCAGAATTGCTTTTTAAATGGGGAATTCCTTATTTTTATTATAAAAAGAAACCGTTTTGTTATCTGGCTCCGAACCATAAGAAAAAATTTTTGGATGTTGGATTTGCAAAAGGCTTTGAGCTGAAAGAAAATCAGGAATTTTTAATAGGAGAGAAGCGAAATACTGTAAAATCCCTTCGTTATTATGCACTGGAAGAAATTGATAATCAGGTTTTGATTGCTGTAATAAAAGAAGCTCTGACACTGTATAGAACCTAAAAAGCCGATTGAATTTCAATCGGCTTTTAAATGTATGTTTTGAATCGGAATTTTAGAGTTTAAAAATACCTCCGATAGCAATAATTCTTTGTAAAAACCAGAAATGTTGTTCTGCATGATCAGAACTGCTACTGGTTGTTCTGATGTCTTGCATATTGATGTATCCTCCCTTTAGTTCAGTTTGGATAAAGAAATGTTTGAAGAAAGTAAAATTAAGTCCGGCCTTTGCAGAAAGTCCGAATCCGGCAACATGAAATTCGTCATAACGATCTTTGCCCAATAATTTAGTATTTGTTCTCGGATATAAAAAACCTCCGCCAATACCTTCTGTAAGGTTGATCTGGAATTTATCAGTATTTAATGTTTTACTGAATAACTTAGTAATATCGTCAACTCTTGAGATCTCTGTATTTACATAATTAAGACCATCAGTATGTTCAAATGTTAAAAAGGCTTCGTCTAAAGTCAATTGGTCAGCAGTCGGATTTTCGTTATAACTTCCGGCATTAGGGTAATACCCTGAATAGTTTACTCTTTTATCCTGATACATTACGTATTTCATGTGGTCTACACCCAATGAAATGTTGTAGTGATCTGTAATAAAATAACCGATTCGTAAGTTGGTTTGCGGGATAGTCATTCTTCCCGGATTGAAATAATCAATGTGCCAACCTTTCGGTTTGTCATGTGCTTCAACATCATAAATAGTAAAATCATAACCATCTCCTTTAAAGCGGATGTCTGATTTAGAGTAACTTTCGCGGTTTCCACCCCAAAAGATATAGAATTTACCTTTGTTATGGGCTGTGTATTTTTCAGGATTTTCAACGGTTTCTTGTGAAAAGCTGTACTGTGAAAAAACACAAAAAGATAGTACAACCATTAGAAATGATTGTTTCATTTTAAAATACAATAGATTAAGTTAAAATTGGTTTACGGTTTTTCTTAGGGCAACTAATTTTGTCATTAAACCTTCTAACAGGTCAAGGTGTAACATATTGGCACCATCACTTTTAGCATTAGCCGGATCAAAGTGAGTTTCTATAAAAATTCCGTCTACTCCGGTTGCAATTCCGGCTTTGGCAATAGTTTCGATCATCTCAGGACGTCCGCCGGTAACTCCGCTGGTTTGATTAGGCTGTTGCAATGAATGTGTAACATCCAGTACCGTTGTCGAAAATTGTTTCATTGTAGGGATTCCTCTGAAATCTACGATCATATCCTGATAACCGAACATCGTTCCTCTATCGGTAACCATTACCTTTTCATTGTTACTGTCCAATACTTTTTGTACAGCATGTTTCATACTTTCGGGACTCATGAATTGTCCTTTTTTCAGATTAACCGTTTTTCCTGTCTCTGCAGCAGCAACTACTAAGTCGGTTTGACGTACTAAAAAAGCAGGGATTTGTAAAACATCTACATATTCGGCAGCCATTGCAGCATCTTCATTGGTATGAATATCCGTAATAGTAGGGATTCCGAACTCTTTAGACACTTTTTGAAGAATCTTTAAAGCTTTTTCATCACCGATCCCAGTAAAACTGTCAACTCTTGAACGATTAGCCTTTTTAAACGAACCTTTAAAAACGTAAGGGATTTCCAACTTGTCCGTAATGGAGACAATCTTTTCAGCTATACGCATAGCCATTTCTTCCCCTTCTATGGCACACGGACCTGCAAGCAGGAAGAAGTTGTCTTTATCTGCGTTTTTTATTTGTGGTATGTTATTTATATTCATTTTGTTTCAATTAAGTTGCAAAGATAAAAAATAAAAACCATTTAAACGATCGTTTAAATGGTGACAAATGTTACGAAATAGAAAAATATTTTAATTATTGATCGTCTGGAATTTTTTGATAGTAAATCCTTTAGGACATACGATCTTACCTCTTTCATAACTGTTAAAGTATAACTTTTTAGTGATATTAGTTCCTTCAAATTGTACTTCATAAATAGATAGTGTTCCGGCTCCCATGTTGTTATGTTGGGTTGGGAAGGGACAACAGGTATCTACTTTCTTGAATAATATTTTTTCGCCGTTAGGTCCTGTTAATCCGTTAAAAAAATAGGTAACAAAGGTTTCCTCTTGTCTTTCCAGAATAAGACCTATATTGATAGGAAAATCTTTGTCATAACCATATTTAGTGTCTTCAGCATATTCCGTTATGATAAAAGCATTATTCTGTACCTGGGGCTTTTTAGCCGTATCATTAATATTCTTCAGGGTAGACTTTGTACTGGTACAGCTTACCGAAAGAAAGAGTAAAAACAAAATTAAATGTTTCATCTATAGTGGTTTAGTTTTACTAAAATAACTAATAATTGCTGCAAAAACAACTCCGAAAGAAAGCTTGTCAAAAATATTATTTTTTACAAAAGCCTGAATGTTGTAGTTTATTTTTGCCAGTTCCTGATCTTTACTCATTGCAATTGCTTTTTCAAAAAACTCAGGAGATAGTATTGTAAAAGTAATATAAACAATTATTGAACTGGTTAGAGCAATAAAAAAACTTAAGACAATTCCACTACCAAAACCTTGTTTCCAGTCCATTTGTCCATTGTAATATTTTTTCTTTTTTTCTTTAATAGCCAGTATATATAAGATAACAGCTATAGGAATAAACAATAAGTTGAACAAAGGTTCGGCATTAGCTTTATCAAAATGGAAACCTAAAAAGCGTTCAAAGAACATCCATACTAAATAGCTAATGGCATAAATGACAGACCATTTGAGTTCAATTTCAATTTTTTTCATTTTAAAGGACTAAAATTTAGCCCAAAGGTAGTAAAAGTAGTTTAGATAATAAAAGTCTATTGCTTTGGTAGACTATTAGTGTATAACTATATTTGCAGTCAAATTTTTTGAACAAAATGGAATTAATCTCAGGAACCTGGCATTGGGCAATTTCCGGCTTTTTAATAGGGATAATTATGTTGGTATTGATATACTTCGGAAAAACTTTCGGAATGTCGTCTAATTTGAGGACGATGTGTACCATGATGGGGGCCGATAAAGCCAGTGATTTCTTTAAAATGGATTGGCGGGAACAAAAATGGAATCTGGCAGTTGTTCTGGGAGCTATTTTGGGAGGTTTTATCGCTTCCTATTTTTTAAGTGATCCTGATACAATTCTGCATCTGAATCCGAAAACAGTTGCAAGTTTGAATCAATTGAATATTGATACTCCTGAAGGAAAATGGGTTCCCGATGCTATTTTCGGCTGGGAAAATGTTTTGAGCATAAAAGGATTTACCATTTTATTTATCGGTGGAATTTTAATCGGTTTCGGAACCCGGTATGCCGGTGGTTGTACTTCCGGACATGCGATCAGCGGTTTGAGTAATTTGCAAAAACCGTCGTTGCTGGCTGTGATCGGTTTTTTTATAGGAGGTTTGATCATGTCTCATTTTATTTTACCCTTAATTTTTTAATGCTATGAAATTATTTCGTTTTTTTAGTATAGGTATTGTTTTCGGAATTGTACTGACTAAAGCAGAGGCTATTTCATGGTATCGTATCTATGAAATGTTTATGTTCCAATCATTCCACATGTACGGAATTATAGCTGTAGCTATTGCAACAGGCGTGATCGGAATACAACTAATTAAAAAGAAAAAAATAAAAGATTACAAAGGTTTTCCCATTCAGTTTATAGATAAGGACAGAGGTTTTGTACGTTACTTGGCAGGCGGATTACTTTTCGGATTGGGTTGGGGATTGGTTGGTTGTTGTCCGGGACCTGTTTTTATTTTGCTGGGAACAGGAGCTTTTAGTATTATCATTGTATTAGCAGGAGCTTTACTGGGTACTTTTTTATACGGTATTTTGAAAGATAAATTACCACATTAAAAATAATTGTAACAAGAGTTGCCTAAAAGATGTTTAAAGTATTTTATTTTTGAACAAAAATAAAGATGACTACAACAATTTATATTCAAAATCTGAAATGTGGCGGTTGTGCCAATACAGTGACTAAAAATCTTTCTCAGTTAGATGGAATTGAAAATGTTTCTGTTTCGGTTGATGAAAGTGCAGTAACATTTGATTACAACCATGAGAACTTAGTTGCAGAAGTAAAAGAACTTTTAAAAAAGATAGGATATCCGGAAGCCGGTGATGAGAATTCATTGGGAACCAAAGCCAAGTCTTTCGTAAGTTGTGCCGTAGGAAAGATGTCATAAAAAAATCCCGAAACTTAGTTTCGGGATTTTTTTATTGTATTTCAGCACTCAAACCGGCATCCAGCAGGGCTGTACATTGCGGCTTCAGATCGTCATAACTTCCGGTTTTAACGGTACATTTTCCCGTGTAGTGAACCAGAATAGCGCATTGTTCAGCTTGTAAAGCATCATGTTCGCAAACCTGTATAAGTGTTTCAATTACATGGTCAAAAGTATTGACATCATCATTGAATAAAATGATCTCGTGGTTTATTCCCACTTGCTCTTCTACTAAAACTTCTTCCTGTACTTTTTCAATTGTGCTCATTGTATTTTAGTTAAAAGTTTGAAAATCAGTGTAAAAATATAAAAAATATTGAGTTTTAAAAAATTATAATAACTGAATCTATTATTTACTATATTTTAATGCAGTCCAATTGTTGCGCTCTTTTTGTCCTACTAATTTTAGTCCTTTAGCACTGCAACAGTTATCAATAGCAGCTATATCTTCCCGATAAAAACCACTTAAAAATAAGATACCGTCTGTATTCAAGCAATCGGCATAAGTTTGCATATCGTTTAAAAGAATGTTACGGTTAATGTTAGCAATGATCACATCGTATTTCTTTCCTTCCAGTAAAGTTGCATCACCTTCATAAACTGAAATATGTTGGCAGTTGTTTCGTTCCACATTTTCGATGGAATTCAAATAACACCAGTTATCGATATCAATGGCATCAATAGGTTGAGCTCCTTTCATTTCGGCTAAAATGGCTAAAATAGCAGTTCCGCAACCCATATCTAAAGTTTTCTTTCCTTTAAGGTCGGTTTCCAGTAAATGCTGGATCATCATGTGGGTCGTTTCATGGTGTCCGGTTCCGAAACTCATTTTAGGTTCAATGATAATTTCGTATTCCGCATCTGTTTTTTCATGAAAAGGAGCTCTTACATGACATTTTCCGTCGACATCGATCGGTTCAAAGTTTTTTTCCCATTCTTCATTCCAGTTAACCTGTTCTATTTGTTCTACTTTATAAGAGACTTCAAAATTAGGATTATCCAGAATATGAACTCCGTTCAGAATATTTTCGTCCCATAAATCTTTTTGAATATAAGCTGAAAGACCTTCTTCGGTTTCAATAAAACTTTCAAAAGGTAATTCTCCCAATTCTGCAATTAAAATTTCGCTTCCTAAATCTTTTGGTTCTACTTTAAAGTGGTAACCAACATAAGCATTTGACATAAAAAATATTTTTTTGCAAAGTTAACTAAAGAAAGAGTTATTATTTTAAAAATTTTATTTTTGCAGCCAAATTAACAACAACACAACCACAATGAGACCTTTTTTTAGTATTTTACTGTTTTTAGTCTCAATTTTTGCTTTTTCGCAAAAATTAGACTCTTTAAAGAATAATGATATTCGTTTAGCAGCCTTACCTTATTATAGTTATGGAAAAGGTTTGGGGGTAACTTCTCCTGATAGTTTATTCCAACTGAACATTCGTTTCAGAATGCAAAATCGGGTAACATATATCAGTGAAGAGGATAAAGACAACCGATACGAAGCACAAATTCGTCGTTTGCGTTTGCGTTTAGACGGTTATGTTTGGCATCCTCAATTTTTATATGTGATCCAATTGTCTTTTGCACCGGGCGATGTCGGTACAGTTCATGACGGAGACAATGTAAATATCATTCGGGATGCCGTATTCATTTACCGTCCGGATAAACATTGGAACTTTATGTTCGGACAAACCAAATTACCGGGAAACCGTCAAAGGGTAAACTCTTCCGGGGCTTTACAGTTAACCGACCGAACGATCAATAATACTAAATTTACGATTGACAGGGATTTTGGTTTTCAGGCTTATTATCTGAATGAAGATTTGAATACTTTTTCTTATAATATAAAAACGGCTGTTTCAACCGGAGAAGGAAGAAACTGGACCAAAACATCAGATGACGGGGTAGCTTTGACGGGAAAAGTAGAATTAATGCCGTTAGGTGCATTTAAAAGGAACGGAATTTATTTTGAAGGCGATGTAGCTCGTGAAAAAAAGCCGAAATTGATGCTTTCCGGAGCCTATCAGCAAAATAACAGAGCAGTCAGAACCAACGGACAATTAGGGGACGTTTTATATTCCCCTCGAACGCTTCGTTCGTACTTTGTAGATGCAATGCTTAAATATAACGGCTGGAGTTTAATGTCGGCTTATATGCAACGTGAGGCTAAAGATCTGGTAACCTACAATCCGGATGATGTAACTGATTTTAATTATGTATATGCAGGAAAAGGAATGGATTATCAGTTGAGTTATATTTTCAAGAACGATTTTGAACTGATCGGGCGTTTTTCTAACCAATATGTAGATAAGGAGATCAAACCCTATACTCCGGATTTGAAACAATACAGTATCGGCGTGACAAAGTACCTGAGAGAACATGCCTTTAAAATGCAGGCAGAATTGACCTTTGATGAAAAAGAATATTATACGGGCGATACTAAAAATAATTGGTACTTAAGGTTACAATTAGAAATAGGAATTTAATTCCGATACAATTGTTTACCTTTGCACCATATTTAATATCATTATGCTGCAAATAGGGGAATACAATAGGTTAAAAGTATTACGTGAAACAAAAGTCGGACTTTTTTTAGGAGATGAAGAACAAGATGTTCTGCTGCCTAAAAAATATATACCTAAAGAGTTTTTCATTGGTGATGAAATGAATGTTTTCATTTATCTGGATCATGAGGAACGTCCGGTGGCTACAACTTTAAAACCTTATGTAAAGCTTAATGAATTTGCACATTTAAAAGTAAATTATATCAATAAATTCGGTGCGTTCTTAGATTGGGGATTAGAAAAAGACTTGTTTGTTCCTTTCAAAGAACAGGCGAAGCCTATGGAAGTCGGGAAGCGGTATCTGATCTATGCTTATTTAGATGAAAAAACCAATCGCTTAGCGGCAACAAGCAAAGTCCAAAAGTATTTTGCAACCGATGTTCCGGATTATGAACCAAATGAAGAGGTTGAAGTAATGATTTCTCATATCACGGATATGGGGATAAATGTCATTATAGAAAACCGTTACAAAGGGTTAGCTTATGCCGATGAAGTGTTTAAAGATATTAAGCTAGGTAAAAAGACTAAGGCTTATATCAAACAAGTGCGCCCGGACGGAAAAATAGATGTAACGTTTACAAAAATAGGATTAGAAGCTATTGATGATGATGCACAAGTTATTCTGAAAGAACTGAAAGCGAATAACGGTTTTTTAGGACTACACGATAAAAGCCATCCGGAAGAGATCAAGACCATTTTGCAAATGAGTAAAAAAGCATTTAAAAAAGCTGTCGGATCACTGTATAAAGCCCGTTTGATCGATATTAAAGATAACGGAATCTTTTTAGTTTAAACAGATACAATAAAAATTTAAAGACCCTGTGAATAGTTTGATTTACAGGGTTATTTTTTAGAAATAATTTTTTAATTTAGTTTATGCCGTTTATAGAACATTCAAAATACAACGATTGGGTTCCGTTCATTCATAAAAATCCGCATATTGCTACCATTTATGCCGGCAAGTTTAAAAAATTTCCTATTCCGGATTACCAACGGGAAAAATTAGAATTAGCTGACGGAGATTTTTTGGCTGTTGATTTTAGAATGATCAATCCTGATAAAGCTGTAATACTTTGTCACGGACTCGAAGGAAATTCGCAAAGAACCTATATCAATAGTTGTGCAGATTATTTTTTAAAACATGATTTTTCGGTTTTTGCCTGGAACAACAGAAGTTGTAGTGGCGAAATGAATCGTTTGCCGCGTATGTATCATCACGCAACTATTGAAGATTTAGATGCGGTTATCCAATTTACCTTGTCTAAAGGGATACAGGAGTTGTATCTGATCGGTTATTCTATGGGTGGTGCCCAAGTGATGAATTATTTTGGAAGAATAAAAAATATTGATAGGAAAATAAAAGCAGGTGTTTCCGTATCGGTTCCGGTAGAAGTAAAGGCAAGTGCAGATGCTTTAAAAAAAGGATTCAATCAGGTTTACATGAAAAATTTCATGTTAGACTTAACCCGAAAGTTGAAAGTTAAGGCAAAACAATTCCCTGAATTGATTGATGCGGAAAGACTGAGTAAGGTTAGGAATTTTGACGATTTAGATGATAATTTTACAGCGCCTTTGCATGGTTTCATAGACGGAAAAGACTATTATTACAAAGTTTCACCCGCCAGAAGCATTGAAAATATTAAAACTCCGGTTTTGGTTTTAAATGCTTTAGATGATCCTTTTTTAGGGGAAGGATGTTTCCCTGTACAATTGGCACAAAACAATCCTTTTATTTATTTAGAAACACCAAAATATGGCGGACATTGTGCTTACCCGATGAAAAATTCTCATTATTCTTATGCAGAAATCAGAGCACTGGAGTTTATTAACTCTTTATTTTAGTTAAAATGTAATCTTAAGAGCAATATCCCGCTTTTTCCTAAAAATTATTGTTTTTCGGCAATTAAGATGTTTTCAATTCCTCTTATAAGAGCATCGGAATTAAAGGAAATACTATCAATTCTTTGTTCAACTAAAAACTGTGCAAATTCAGGAAAATCGCTTGGCGCCTGACCGCATAATCCCACTTTTGTATTCATTTTTTTTGCAACTTGAATAACAGTAGAAATTAAGGTTTTTACGGCTTCATTTTGCTCATTAAATAGATCACTTACCAATTCAGAATCACGATCAATGCCTAAAGTGAGTTGAGTCAAATCATTAGAACCTATGGAAAATCCGTCAAAAATTTCTGCAAATTGTTCTGCTAAGATTACATTGCTGGGAATTTCAATCATAGTATAAATTTCGAGATCATTTTGACCTTGTTTTAAACCATATTCGGTCATGAGATTTAGTACTTTTTTCCCTTCTTCTACGGTTCTGCAAAAAGGAATCATGAGCTTAACATTGGTAAATCCCATTTCATTTCGTACTACTTTTACGGCTTCACATTCCAGTTTGAAACCCTCTTTGTAGAGCGGACTATAATATCTTGAGGCTCCCCTGAATCCTAACATCGGATTTTCTTCTTTAGGTTCAAATTGTTGGCCTCCGATTAAGTTAGCATATTCATTTGATTTAAAATCACTCATTCGTAAAATCACATCTTTAGGATAAAAAGCAGCTGCGACCATAGCGATCGCTTGAGAAAGCTTATCTATAAAATAGTTGTTTTTATTGTCGTATCCGTGGGTTAAGGATTCTATCTGATTCTTTACATCCGGATTCTTTATGTCTTCAAATTTTATGAGAGCCATCGGATGTATCTTAATACTATTATTTATAACAAATTCCATGCGCATGAGCCCAACTCCTTTATTCGGTAAAAAGGAATTTTTAAAGGCTTTATCAGGATCGGCCATGATTAACATTGGTGCTGTTTCAGGAATTTTTATTTTTTCGGTATCAATAATGTCTTTGCTCCAATTGAGTTTGTCTTTATACACAATGCCTACTTTGCCTTCGGCACAAGATACTGTAATTTCATCTCCGTCTTTGATTACAGTGGTAGCATTTCCGGTTCCTACAATAGCTACTGCACCCATTTCTCGGGCTACAATTGCGGCATGACTTGTACGTCCGCCTTTATTCGTAATAATGGCTGCCGCTTTTTTCATAATAGGATCCCAATCCGGGTCAGTAAGATTGGTTATGAGTACTTCGCCTTCTTTAAGTTTATCTGCTTCATCAGGACTTTGGAGAATTCTGGCTTTTCCAGAAGTGATTTTATTTCCTAGCGCAATACCCTTTGTTAGAACTTCTCCTTTCTCTTTAAGAGTATAATTGTAAATGAGGTTCATTTTTTGATCGGCATAAACCGTTTCAGGTCTGGCTTGTACAATATAGAGTTCATTAGTAAGACCATCTTTTGCCCATTCAACGTCCATTGGCCTTTTATAATGTTCTTCAATGGTATTTAGCCAGTGTGCTAATTTGATGATCTCATAATCATTTAATACCAATTGTTTTTGTTTTTCGGGAGGTGTATCCCGATTAATTGTTGTAGATAGTGTTTTTGAAGTATTTTCATTTTCCGGAGCATAGACCATTGTTTGTTGCTTTTTGCCCAAACGTTTTGAAATAATACTCTTTTTATGATTTTTTAGTGCAGGCTTAAATATTATAAATTCATCCGGATCAACAGCCCCTTGTACAATATTTTCACCTAATCCCCAAATGCCACTTATAAGGATCACATCCCGAAAACCGGTATCAGGATCTAAAGTGAAAGCAACACCGGAGCTACTTAAATCAGAACGGATCATTTGCTGTATACCAACAGATAGTGCCACTTTCATATGATCGAAACCATTATCAATTCTATATTTTATGGCTCTTTCTGTAAAAAGAGAAGCCAAACATTTTTTGAAAGCACTCAAGATTTCGTCAATACCTACAATGTTAAGGTAAGTTTCTTGCTGACCGGCAAAACTGGCACCGGGTAAATCTTCAGCAGTAGCACTACTGCGCACAGCACATGCTACATTTGGTACTGTTTTTTCACAAAGTTCCTGATAAGAATTTCGAATATCCTTTTCTATATCAAAAGGGATTTTACCTTCTAAAATTAGTTCTTTTGATCTTGTACTGACTTCTTTTAAATTCGAGAAATTTTGTAAGTCTAACGTTGCTAAGATCTCAGTAAGTTCTTTTCGAATAGAATTAGCCTCTAAAAAGGTCCAATAGGCTAGAGCAGTTGTTGCAAAACCATCCGGAACTTGAATACCTTTTGTACTTAAATTTTGGATCATTTCTCCAAGAGAAGCATTTTTTCCACCTACAATAATAACATCTTTTAAATTTACTTGAGTAAATGGAATAGTAAATTCTTTGTTCATATTGTGTTGTTTTTGAGTAGTTTAAGATTAGCTTAAAGATACAAGATTAATCTTATTAAAGAACATTATATTTTAGTTAAGTTGTTTTTGGTAAAAAATAAATAACTTTGAGTATCTCTTTAATTATCATTAAAATGTTTGGGAAAGAAAAAGTATATTTATTATTGAGTTTAATCAGCTCTTTTTTGTTACTTACTGGAATTATTCAGGTTTTTCCTAAAGTAACATTTATTGGTTTGCGTTTTTCCCTGATTTGGATTCCTGTTTGGATATTGATCTTGCTACTTCCTTTATATGGAATTGTTGAAATCATTAAAAGAACCGATGAGGCTAATTATATGTTTTGGATTGCTTTGCTTTTAAATCTGTTTAATTTTTTTATTGCCATCAGACATTTTAATTTTCAATTCTTATCAACATGATATAATAGAATAAACAATAAATAAAAAACCACCTTATTTAAGGTGGTTTTTTGTGATTTTATTTTTGGAAGATTATCTTAAACTGGCTCCTAACTCTTTTTCAAAATTAGTTTGTAATTTAGTCATGATCTTTTCAATATCTTTATCTTTTAACGTCTTGTTATCGTCCTGAATGATAAAGCTGATCGCATACGATTTTTTACCATTAGGAAGATTTTTGCCTTCATAAACATCAAACAGGTTAATTTCTTTTAATAACGCTTTTTCTGTTTGTTTAGCTAATTTAAAGACTTGTTCAAAAGTAACATTGTCATTTAATAACAAGGCTAAATCCCTGCGTACAGCCGGAAACTTAGGAATGTCGGTAAACTTAATTTTATTTGAAATATATTTTTGCAATTTTGACCAGGCAAAATCAGCGTATAAAACTTCTTGTTTGATATCGAAATACTTTAAGATCGATTTTTTAACTGTACCGAACTCTACTATGGTTTCTTTTCCTATGGCCAGGGCAATACCTTCCTGAAAAACATCATTTTCAAAAGGAAGAGTACTTACTTTGGTATCTAATCCGATTCGGGATAAAATACTCATTATATATCCCTTAAATAAGAAAAAGTCGGATTTATCAGTAGGCTGTTTCCAACTTTCATTGTTTCGGTTTCCGGTTACTAATAATGTTAAATGTTTAATCTCATCATAACCTGAAGGTAGTTTATGATACGTTTTTCCGAACTCATAGAATTTCAGGTCATTTCTCTTGCGATTGATATTAAAAGAAACAGCCTCTAATCCGGAAAATAACATAGACTGGCGCATAGCTGACAGGTCATTGCTTAAAGGATTCAACATTAGAACGTTGAAATCTTCTTTAATCTTTTCTGAAAGCTTAACGTAATCAGGAGTAGTTAAAGAATTAGCCATCATTTCATTGAAACCTAAGGCACATAGCTGGTCAGAAATGATATTTTGTATTTTGAACTCTTCTGTTCTTGATGAGTTAGAAACCGTAGCATTCAATTTCTGTGAGAATTGAATATTGTTGTATCCGTAAACTCTCAGAATTTCTTCAATAACATCAATTTCACGTTGTACATCCACACGATAAGAAGGAATGATTAGTCCTAAACCTGATTCTGTAACGTTATTGATCTTGATATCTAAGGCAACTAATATTTTTTTGATGATCTCTTTCGGGATTTCTTCACCGATCACTTTTCTGACTTTTTCGAAGCTTACAAAAACCTGAAAATCGTCTACTTTCTTAGGATAAATATCTGTTATTTCCGAAGTGATTTCACCACCGGCAACTTCCTGAATTAAAAGAGCAGCACGTTTTAAAGCATATTCCGTGATATTAGGATCAATACCTCTTTCAAAACGGAAAGAAGCATCAGTATTTAATCCGTGTCTTTTAGCCGTTTTACGAATAGAAACCGGATTGAAATAAGCACTTTCTAAGAAAATAGCTTGTGTGCTTTCACTTACTCCTGATTCTTTTCCTCCGAAAACACCGGCAATACACATTGGTTCTTCAGCATTACAGATCATAAGATCTTCAGCGTCTAAAGTACGTTCCACATCATCTAAGGTTCTGAACTTAGTTCCGGCTTCAACAGTTTTTACGATAACCTTATTACCTTTAATCTTATTGGCATCAAAAGCATGCAATGGTTGCCCTAATTCGTGTAAAACGTAATTTGTAACATCTACTACGTTATTTTTAGGCGTTAAACCGATAGCTTTTAAACGGTTTTGTAGCCAGGAAGGAGAGGGCTTAACATTAATTCCTGAGATCGTTACACCACAATATCGGGGAGCCATTTTTTCATTTTCTACTGCAACATCGATTTTCAAAGTGCGTTTGTCTACTCTAAAGTTACTAACAGAAGGTGTGATCAATTCCACATTCTTTTCGTTATTATAAAGTCCGGCCTTTAAGTCACGGGCAACTCCGAAGTGGCTCATAGCATCGGCGCGATTAGGCGTTAATCCGATTTCAAAGACTTCATCCGTTTCGATTTCAAAAAGTTCAGCAGCAGGAGTTCCGGGTTTAACGTCTTCGTCAAGGATCATAATTCCGTCATGACTTTCGCCTAAACCTAATTCATCTTCAGCACAAATCATTCCGTGACTTTCCTCACCTCTGATCTTCCCTTTTTTTATTTCAAATGCATTTCCTTCTTTGTCAAATAATTTAGTCCCGATAGTGGCTACAGGTACTTTTTGTCCGGCAGCTACATTAGGAGCACCGCAAACAATCTGAACCGGTGGGTTTCCGTCACCCAGATCAACGGTAGTAATTCGTAATCTGTCTGCGTTAGGATGTTGTACACAAGTTAATACATGCCCCACAACAACTCCTTTTAAACCTCCTTTTAAACTTTCAAAAGTATCTACGCCTTCTACTTCCAGACCCAGATCAGTCAATAAAGCCGCAGTTTCTTCAGAATTCCAATCTAACTTTATAAATTGTTTTAACCAATTATAAGAAATACGCATTTTCTATTCAATTTTAGTCTGCAAATATACATAATGCTCAGAAGAGTTTAAAACATTATTTTAATTATAGTGTTTAATACTTTTTTAGGCTTAAAATTAATAATTTGATAAAAAAATGTGATTTAAAATGAAATTTAGTGAAAAAATATATGTTAAAATTTAATTAAATAAAATCTTGTGCTATAAAATGAAAAAATTATGCTATTTTTTTATGGATTAGGGTACTACCTTTGAATAAAACCAAAAAAAACAAAGATTTATGAGTAATTTAGTTCAAAGACCAAATTTCAAACAAAAGTACGATAATTATATCGGAGGGAAATTTGTTCCTCCTGCAAGTGGTGAATATTTTGATGTTGTTTCTCCTATAGATGGAAAGGTATTTTCAAAAGCTGCACATTCTAACAAACAAGATTTAGAATTGGCCGTAAATGCTGCATCTGAAGCTTTTGAAAGCTGGAGTAAAGTATCACCTACAGATCGTAGTAACTTGTTGTTTAAGATAGCACAGGTTATGGAAGATAATTTGAATTTGATCGCAGCAGCTGAAACGGTAGACAACGGTAAGCCGATTCGCGAAACAATGGCTGCTGACATTCCGTTAGCAATTGACCATTTCAGATATTTTGCCAGTGTGATCAGAGCAGAAGAAGGTTCTGTAAACGAATTGGATGAGCACACAGTTTCTTTGATCGTACACGAACCAATCGGAGTTGTAGCTCAGATCATTCCTTGGAATTTCCCTATCTTAATGGCTGTTTGGAAATTAGCACCGGCTTTAGCTGCCGGAAACTGTGTGGTATTAAAACCGGCTGAAAATACACCGATCTCTATTATGGTATTGATGGAGTTGATCGGAGATTTAATTCCTGCCGGAGTAATAAATGTCGTAAACGGTTTCGGTGCTGAGTTGGGTAGAGCTTTAGTGACTAATCCTAAGGTAGCAAAAGCAGCTTTCACAGGTTCTACAGCTACAGGACGTTTAGTAATGCAATATGCAACTGAAAACATTATTCCGGTAACCTTAGAATTAGGTGGTAAATCTCCGAATATTTTCTTCCCGTCTGTGATGGATCACGATGATGAGTTCTTCGATAAAGCTTTAGAAGGTGCAGCATTGTATTGTTTAAACCAAGGTGAGATCTGTACCTGTCCTTCTCGTTTATTAGTTCACGAAGATATCTATGATAAATTCATGGAAAGATTGTTGGAACGCGTAGCTGCTATTAAAGCAGGAAATCCGTTAGATCCTACAGTAATGATCGGTGCTCAGGCTTCAAAAGTGCAGAAAGAAAAAATCATGTCTTACATCAAGTTAGGTAAAGAAGAAGGTGCAGAATTGTTAATCGGTGGAGATGAAAATAATTTAGGTGGTGATATTGAAGGCGGTTACTACATTAAACCGACAATCTTTAAAGGAAATAACAAAATGCGTATTTTCCAAGAAGAGATCTTCGGTCCTGTATTAGCAGTAACTACATTTAAAACTACTGAAGAAGCTATCGAAATAGCAAATGATACTATTTATGGTTTAGGAGCTGGTGTTTGGACACGTGATGCTCACGAATTATACCAAGTGCCAAGAGCTGTACAGGCAGGTAGAGTTTGGGTAAACCAATACCATGCTTATCCGGCAGGAGCTCCGTTTGGAGGATACAAACAATCAGGTGTGGGACGTGAAAACCACAAAATGATGTTAGACCACTACAGACAAACTAAAAACATGTTAGTGTCTTATAACAAAAATAAATTAGGATTCTTTTAATTGATACCATAGGGCTTGCCCACTGGTTAAACTAAGGTGAACCCTATCAGGCTGTATAAAAACTGATAGGGTTTTCTTTTACATTAAAAAAAAGCGTTTGATAAAAGGCTTTTATTTAAGATCAGATTATTATTGCTACTAACTTTTAGCCTTTTCAATTATTGAAAATGATCTTTATCTCTTTTAAGAGAAAACTTCTAACAGAAACAACTAAAAATAAAGAATTATGATTCCTAAAACCATGAAAGCGGCTGTTGTGCAAGGGTATGGACAGCCATTAAAAATAGAAGAAGTACCGGTAAGAGCACCGGGTAGATATGAGGTCTTGGTAAAGGTGATTGCCTGTGGAGTTTGTCATACGGATCTACATGCTGTAGACGGAGACTGGCCTGCTAAGCCGAAAATGCCTTTAATTCCGGGACATGAAGGCGTAGGTATTGTGGTAGCATGTGGTCCCGAAGCAATGGTAAAAGAAGGAGATGCAGTAGGTGTGCCTTGGTTGTATAGTGCTTGCGGATGCTGTGATTATTGTATTACCGGGTGGGAAACCCTCTGCGAAGCTCAGAAAAACGGAGGATATAGTGTAGACGGAGGTTTTGCGGAATATGTGATAGCAGATTCACGTTATGTCGGACATTTAAAACCGGATGTAAACTTTTTAGAGATTGCTCCGATACTTTGTGCCGGTGTTACGGTATATAAAGGACTTAAAGAAACAGAAACAAAACCGGGAGAATGGGTAGCCATTTCCGGGATAGGAGGTTTGGGACACGTTGCTGTTCAATATGCAAAAGCTATGGGAATGCATGTTGCAGCCATTGATGTTGCCGATGATAAATTAGAATTAGCTAAAAAGTTAGGTGCGGATATTACGGTAAATGCTAAAACTACTGATCCGGGACAGTATTTGCATAAAGAAGTAGGAGGAATGCACGGTGCTTTGATCACTGCTGTTTCGCCTATAGCTTTCAAACAGGGAATAGATGTGTTACGTAGAAAAGGAACAATTGCTCTGAACGGATTGCCACCTGGATCTTTTGAACTGCCTATTTTTGAAACCGTACTGAAACGTATTACGGTCAGAGGTTCGATTGTAGGTACTCGTAAAGACCTTCAGGAAGCTTTAGATTTTGCAAATGAAGGTTTGGTAAAAGCGACTGTAACTCCTGCTAAGTTAGAAGACATCAATGATGTGTTTGATAAAATGAAGCATGGACAGATTGATGGTCGAATAGTATTGGATATTGCCGGGAATTATAGTAATTGATGTAATAGTTTTTATCATTAATTTTTGGTATATTTATAGTTAGGTTGAGCAAAGTGGCCAACTGTATAAGTTGGCTGCTTTTTTAAATTAAAATGTTATGGTTAAGAGAATAGAAGTTACTGATCAGGCGAGAGAGATGATCCTTAAGTTAAAAGAAAAATTCGGTGATTTAATGTTTTATCAGGCCGGAGGATGTTGTGAAGGGACTCAGCCCCAGTGTTTTGAAAAAGGCGGTTTTTATTTAAGAGCCGATGATGTTTGTATTGGAGAAATTGAAGGAACTGAATTTTGGCTCGATAAGGATTTGTTTGAATATTGGAAGCACGCTCATTTTACTTTGGATATAATGGATGGAATAGGAGCGGGTGGTTTCTCTTTAGAAACACCTTATGGAAAAACATTTAAAGTAAATTATCGCATTTTTACACCAGAAGAAGAAGAAGATCTGGAACCTGTTAAACGAAATACACTTTAATAGTTCATCAATTGGTATTGTTTCGGGGTAATGCCTTCGTATTTTTTGAATATCCTGATGAAATAATTGCAGTCTTCAAATCCGGAAGCAAAACTAACCTCATTGACCTGAATGCCGGGGTTTTTAAGTAGTCTTTTGGCAAATTTTATTTTTTCATTTAAAATAAACTCTACCGGAGTCATGCCTAATTCTCGTTTAAAGTAACGATAAAAGGAAGTGGAGCTCATACACGCTTTTTCACTTAGTTCTTTAATGTTGATATTTTCAGTAATGTTTTTACGAATGTATTCTACAACTTGTGTGATCGGATTGGAACTATCTAAAAGCAATTGTTCATTTTCATACGAACGAAAAGTTTGTGTCTGAATGATCCTGATAATCAGTTCTTGTAAAGTTAAATCGGTAATAACATCTTTGGTAACCGATGTACTCATACATTCTTTGATTAATTTATTCAGCGTAGTGGCTAATTCAACATTATTGTAAAAGAAATAGTTTTCATAATCCAATTTCCAAAAGTTATTTTTACCTTCTTTTGGGTAGCGTTCGTTTAAAAAAGCTAAAGTTTCTTTTATCTTAAAATGATCAATGGCTAAAGCTAAACACTGCGTAGGATTTTTTTGTGAAGCTTCCGGAAAATCAATTTTCATTTCTACATTTGACGGCACTACGACAGTTTCCCCCGGAAGATATTCAAACTCGGGATCATCAAATAAGTGCATAACCTTTTTGCCTCTTAGCATACTGGTTACTACCAGATCGTTGAACTTTAACGGAACCAAAGCAGATTCTTTATAAGTCTCAAACAAATTCAGTTCACAGTTGTTCAACGAAAAAACCGTACGGTTTTCCACAAGTGTCTTTAACGATTTTTCGTGAGTCAGAGCTGGAGTACTGAGTAAACTTTTAGAAGGCATTGTAATTTTATAAAAATGATAAGTCTAATTTATGAAAAATTAAATGAAAATAAAAGTAAACTATATTTAATTAGCGATTATAGTTATTTCTGAATCGTTTAAAAGAATGTGAAAATTATAAAATTTCTTCTACATGTTTTTTAATATTGGCTGCTATCTTTTTAGTTGGTAAGTCATTAGCATCGTCACCGAAGGGGTCTTCAATTTCTTCAGCAATAAGCTCCAGACTGGCTAAGACATAAAAAATAAATACTACAACCGGAATAACATAATAGCCTAAGTTAAACACATAACCAAAAGGTAAGGTCATCACATAGATAAAAATAAATTTTTTGATGAACGAACTGTAAGAGTAAGGAATAGGTGTGTTTTTAATACGTTCGCAAGCTCCGCAAATATCCGTAAACGATTGCAATTCGGCATTAATGACAATTAATTGGTCGCCGGAAATTTTTCCCGAAGTGTACAGATCATTCGCTTTCTGGAACAGCATTTTAGCAATTTGGTTCGGACGGTGTTTGTGATGGTCTAATTCTAAATCCAAACCTTCAATTAGCATTAAAGCCGTTTCTTCATCTGCCAGGTGCTTTTGCAAAAAGGAAGCATAGTTGGGAATTAATTTTCGAAAGTAGTTACGGTCGCCTTCTTCCTGTAAGTAAGCAGAAAGTTTTAGCGCTAAATTTCGGCTGTTGTTGACTAAGGCTCCCCAATGTTTTCGACCTTCCCACCAGCGGTCATACGCAGTATTGGTCCTAAATACCAATAAAAGGGAAATCACAAAACCCACCATGCCATGCATAACCGTAATGTTCTTTACATGGCTATCATCGCTTAGCTTCCAGAATTCTATTTCAAGATAAGCTACTGCATATGAGTATAAGCCAATAGTAATCATCATAGGGATTAATTGGCGAAATGTATCCGATTTATGAAAACGGAAAATAAAGGTGATCCAGTCTTTTGGGTTGTATTGTACCATAATTTTAGTGTTCAGTATTCAGTCAATAGTAAGCAGAAAAGTAATATTAACTAATATAATTCCAAATATTTTTCTTTTTACTCAATTCTAAGAAGATTTGCTTCATTTTTTGATGTTCGGGTTTCGTCATATTCGGGTCTTCTTTCAGAATCTTAATTGCAATATGACGAGCCAATTGTAAAATGTCTCTGTCTTTAACCAGATCGGCAATGTGTAAATTGAGTACGCCGCTTTGTTGGGTTCCCATAATATCACCGGGACCACGTAGTTTTAAATCGACCTCGGCAATTTCAAAGCCGTCATTTGTGGCACACATAGTTTCTAAACGCGTTTTACTGTCGTTACTCAATTTGTGTCCTGTCATTAAAATACAATAACTCTGTTCAGCGCCACGACCTACACGTCCGCGAAGCTGATGCAATTGCGATAATCCGAAACGTTCCGCACTTTCAATGACCATAACGGAAGCATTGGGAACATTTACACCCACTTCAATAACAGTGGTTGCGACCATAATGTTAGTTTTACCTTCAGCAAAACGTCGCATTTCTTCGTCTTTATCAACAGGTTTCATTTTTCCGTGAACAATAGAAATGGAATATTGTGGCAACGGGAAATCGCGTGAAATACTTTCATAGCCATCCATCAAATCCTTATAGTCCATTTTTTCAGATTCTTGAATTAACGGATACACAATATAAATTTGTCTTCCTTTTGCAATTTCATCTTTCAGGAATTTCCAGACTTTCAATCGGTTACTGTCGTAGCGATGTACGGTTTGTATCGGTTTTCTTCCCGGAGGCAATTCATCAATCACAGAAATATCCAAATCGCCATACATGCTCATGGCTAAAGTTCGAGGAATAGGAGTAGCGGTCATGACCAGAACGTGTGGCGGAATTTCATTTTTCTTCCAAAGTTTTGAACGTTGTTCAACACCAAAACGATGCTGCTCGTCTATGATGGCTAAACCTAAATTGTGGAACTGGACTTTGTCTTCTAAAATAGCATGTGTACCTATTAATATATCTAAACTTCCGTTTTCGAGTTCTTCATGAATAATTCTTCTTTCAGCTGTTTTAGTCGAACCCGTTAGTAATTTGATGTTGATATTTAGGTTTTTAGCTAAATCAGAAAGTCCGTTGAAATGTTGTGCAGCCAAAATTTCGGTTGGAGCCATTAAACAACTTTGGAATCCGTTGTCTTTAGCAATTAACATAGCAAGTAAGGCAACAATTGTTTTTCCGGAACCCACATCACCTTGTAACAAACGATTCATTTGCGCATTGCTTCCCAGATCATTCCGAATTTCTTTAATTACTCGTTTTTGGGCATTGGTTAATTCAAAAGGTAAATGATTTTGGTAAAAATCGTTAAAATTTTCGCCTACAACCTCAAATGGATGTCCCTTGATTTTATGTTTTCGGATTAAATTTTTTGTGATAAGCTGTAATTGGATGTAAAACAGCTCTTCAAATTTTAATCGAAACTGCGCTTTAGCTAATAACTCTTGATTTTTTGGAAAATGAATATTGAACAATGCCGCATTTTTCGGGATCAATTGTAATTCTTGAACAATGCTATCCGGTAAAGTTTCCGAAAACAAAGCCTGTGTTTCTACGAATAATTGTTGCATCATTTTATTGACGGTTTTATTCGTAATATTTTTGTTGGCCAATTTTTCCGTACTCGGATACACCGGTTGCATAGCACTTCGCAAGCTGGCTTTGTGTTCTTCTAAGAACTCCATCTCCGGATGCGCCATATTGAATAAGCCATTGAAAGAAGTTACTTTTCCAAAGATCACATACGGAACATTAATCTTTAAGTTTTCTTTGATCCATTTATGTCCCTGAAACCAAACTAATTCCATTTCACCCGTATCATCAATAAAGGTAGCGACTAAGCGTTTGCCTCTTTTTTGTTCAACAGTTTTAATGTGGACGATCTTTCCGACAATTTGAACTTCCGAATTACTGTTAACCAATTGATTGATCTTGTAATAATGTGTTCTGTCAATGTATCGATTCGGGTATAAATTCAGCAAATCTCCGTACCTGTGAATAGCTAACTCTTTGCGAAGCAAATCGCCACGTTGTGGACCAACGCCTTTGAGATATTCTATAGGAGTTTCTAAGAGATTGTTTTGCATATTGCGAAGATAGCTTTTTTGTGAGAAAATTTAAAAAGTATAATTTGAAAAAGCAGGGAATCGCTATATTTGAGAAGTACATTTTTATAAGAATAAACTCAAAGGAAGCAATTCAATGGCTAAACCCATATATATTTTAGGTACCGGACTTTCTCATAATGGTTCGGCAGTATTGTTAAAAGACGGTCGTATTTGTGTTGGGATAGAAAAGGAACGGTTGAGCCGAAAAAAACACGACGGAGGAAATGATACTTTAGCTATTCAATATTGTTTAGCTGCCGAAGGAATTGGAATAGAAGATCTGGCACTGGTCGTACAATGTGCTAATTTTGATATACCCGGTCGGGAACGTTTTGAAGGAAAAAGAGTTTTTGCTGATACAACAACTCCAAAAATGGTTACCATTTCTCATCATTTGGCTCATGCTTATAGTGCTGTAGGAACTTCTCCTTTTACAGAATGTGCCGTGATGGTTATAGATGGTTGCGGCAGTCCGTTAGACCAATTTCTTACTCTTCATCCACAAGAAAAAGGAATAGTAGCTAAATCTTTTTTGGAAGAAACGGAAATGCTATGTGAAAAAGATAGTTTCTATTATTTTGACGGACAAAAAGTAACTCCGCTAGTTAAAGATTTTAGTAAAATGGCACCACATGATGCCAATTCGTTATCGTTGCCTACTACCCAACATTCGATAGGAGGGTTCTATGCCACCATTAGTAAATATGTTTTCGGAGATATGGATGATGTAGGCAAGTTAATGGGATTAGCCCCATTTGGTACAACTGGAATTTACGATTTTGAAGCTTTTGAATTCCAATCAGGACGTTTGTATCTTTCAGAGAGTTGGAAAAAAAACTTTACCAATCCTTCTACGGGATATGACTATTTTAAGGAACATTTTGAATATTATGCCAATATTGCAAAATGGGCACAAGAACAGGTTGAAAAAGCTGTACTGCAATGTATCACGAATCGGATAGAAGAGTTTCCGTCTGCAAATTTATGTTATACAGGAGGCGTAGCTTTAAATGCTGTGGCTAATGCGAAATTACAGGACATCAAAATTGTGGAGAATACTTATTTTGAACCGGCTGCCAGTGATAATGGATTGGCACTAGGTTGTGCTTTTTATGGTTGGTTAGACTATCTTAATAAACCCAAAGTTAAACATAACGGAAACACTTGTTTCGGAAAGCAATATAGTATTCAGGAAATTGAAGATGTATTGAAAGAAGATGAATCGTCAATTTATAGAAAAACAAAGTTTGAGAATGAAGAAGAGTTATTGCGTTATTGCGCCGGAAAACTAAATCAAGGTAAAACACTCGCCTGGTTTCAGTCCGAATCAGAGTTTGGTCCGCGTGCTTTGGGAAGAAGAAGTATTTTAGCCCATCCGGGGATCGATAATTTAAAAGATCACATCAATAGAAATATAAAATTCAGAGAAGATTTTCGCCCGTTTGCGCCTGCTGTGCTCAAGGAAAAAGTTTCGGAATATTTTGAAAACGGAAGAGTAAGTCCTTATATGATCTTGGTTGATAAAACCCGCCCGGAGTATTCGGAACAACTTAAAAATGTGACCCATAAAGACGGTTCTGCTCGTGTACAAACAGTAGATGAAAGTTGGAATGGTTTATTTTATAGGCTGATAAAAGCATTTTACGAAGTTAGCGGAATAGCAGTTTTGTTAAACACAAGCCTGAATCGCAGAGGAATGCCTATGGTTGAAACGCCCAGAGAAGCACTTCAGTTATTTCATGAAACCGCACTGGATGTTTTAGTAATGGAAAATATAGTTTTGGAGAAAAAATAGAATAATCTTCAGCAATCACTTTTTGAGCAATTCTGCTATGATCTGATTCGCTACAGGAGTATTCATCTTTTTTAATTCTTCAATCATCAATTGTTTTTCATTGTCTTTTAGTTCAGGAATTGGCCGTATGAATTGTTCTTCTGAAGCTTGTTGAAAGAATAGCTTGTCTGTCCATTCGTTACGGATGCCGTCAATGACGAGGTGTATTCTGTCCTGTGCGCCGTTATTGGCAACGGAATGCGTAAAATTAGCATCGATATACCAACATTCGCCTTCATTCATCTGGAGTCTTTGACCGTCTAAAATAAATTCCACATGTTCATTTGTGATAATCGGAATATGAATCCTGAAATAACCGTCTTCATATCCCAAACAATTGTCGGTATGTGGTTTTACGGATGCTCCGGCTGCCAGACGCAATAAACGAACGGTAGTTTTTTCAAAAGCAAAACTGTCAATGACTTCTTTTAAATACAAGCAAGGATCCATGATTTCCGTATACGTCGCTTTTTCTGTTCCGATAGGAAAAGCATTGATGTTATCGGATTTTCCGCCTTGCGAAACCAATGCAATGGAAGACCAATCACCGTCATAATCATTCGTGTTGTAATGTGGTTTCCATTGATGATTCGTTATTTTTTGAAGATCCTTTTGCAATCTTTCAGGATCCCATTGAATCGGGAATTTTATATAACGTACGAGATTATCCATAAATTAGTCTCTTAACCATTGTTTCATTTTAGGAAATACAATGCCGTTTTGGCCATTTTCTTTACTTGCTGTTAATCCACACCATTCTAAAAAGGGCAATCCGATAAAATTTTGCTGCGTATAGCTTTCAATAAGCCATTGCGAACTTCCTTTGTAACCGTTCGGATGAAATACAACATCATTAGGAAGTTCTAAATGAACAGAAGCAGCATAAGACCATAACATAGCTCCGATTTCATCACCTTGTGAAGGCCAATCTTTATCCATTTTTTCCGTTCCGATGTGAATTCTTTCTTGTGACGGAGTTACGGCTATATGTCCGGCTTCATGTAAAATATCTCCGGGATACAGAAGTTTATCCGTATCAATGACAATACTGTTGCCTAAAATCTTTAAACCCGGTAAAAAAGTAGCTTCAGAAAGGACTTCTTTAGGCGTAGTGATGCCAATCTCATTTAAAAATGTTGTAATTTTTTCGATAAGTAGCTCTTTTTCCATAGTTGTTTCTATTAATTTGGAATCAGGTCGCAATACCAAAATCCATAATCTGAATCATCATCAGTGTTTTCTGTTTGTGGCTTTGGATATGTTTTTCGCACAATTTCTCCTTTTTCAAAAGTAACAGGTTGGCTGAAAAGCGGTCCGTCGAAAGTAAAGGTATGAAATTCTCCGTTTTCTCCGCACGGATCAACATTTTCAGGTAGATCTGCTATAAATTGTTCATCTATAATTCTGCCGGCAAAGCTTTTATCAAGATACTGTTCGTTTACACAGGTCACAATGGTTTTGAATCCTAAAGTAAGAAATTCTTGAATAAGTTCTCTGGTATCAGCTTTCCAAAGAGGAAAAACAGCTTTAAAGCCGATACTTTCTAATTTTTCTTCTCGGTATTGGCGTAAATCTTCCAGAAAAATATCTCCGAAAACAGAATATTCAATACCCTTTTGATGAAAGGAGCGAAGTGTTTGTTCCATTTTCTTTTCATAAGTTTCCATAGTAGGCATACTGGGAACACTCATTAATGTAAGTGGAAAACCTAGGCTTTTGGCTTGTTTTATTAATAAATCGACCCGGATGCCGTGCATGGAAATACGTTGGTATTCTTCACTGATGCTGGTTAAAAAAGATACGATCTCATATTCGTCTTGTTGTAGGATCTTATATAAGGCTAAAGTGGAATCTTTTCCGCTGCTCCAGTTAAAAAGGGCTCTTTTTTTCAAAGTGAGTAAATTTTGAACTTCTGAAGCGTAAACTTACACATTTATGGAGAAAATTTCTCAAAGCTTTGTAAATTTGGAAAAATATAAAAAAATTCATGAAACTTTATCTAAGCTTTTTATTGTTCTCGATCACCTCATTATATGCCCAACAATTTCCAACAGTAGATTTTATAAAATGTAATGCCTATGTTAAGCCCGACTTTAATGAAAAGAGCATTTCAGGAACCGTAGAATACGAGTTTGTAGTACATAAAAAACCGGACACGATTAGTATTGATGCTGTAGCAATGGATTTTGATGAGGTAAAGATCAACGGAAAGAATGCCAAGTTTGTGAATTCGGGCAAAGCTTTAAAATTGTTTAAAGGCTATAAAAAGGGAAAAAATAAGGTAACGTTTCATTATAGTGCCAAGCCGAAGCAAACACTTTATTTTGTAGGAACTCCGGAAGATTATCAGATTTGGACGCAAGGGCAGGGGAAATACACCAGTCATTGGTTGCCTAGTTTTGACGATGTGAACGAGAAAGTGATTTTTAATTTGAATATTGATTTTAATAGTCGTTATGATGTTTTGTCTAATGGACTAATTTCCTCTCCACTGGTTTCAGATGCTAATGAAACAATATGGTCTTATTCCATGAAAAAACCAATGGCTTCTTATCTGGTGATGTTAGCTATAGGTAATTTTGTAGAGCAAACAGAAATTACTTCGTCCGGAACTATTTTAGAATACCACTTAGACCGAAGAGACAGTCTAAAATTTGAACCTACCTATAGACATTCCAAACAAATATTTGAGTTTTTAGAACAGGAAATCGGTATTAAATACCCATGGGAAGTCTATCGACAAGTTCCGGTACGTGACTTTTTATACGCCGGAATGGAAAATACAACGTCAACGATATTTGCTCAGGATTTTGTTGTAGACTCTATCGGTTACAATGACAAGCGTTATCTGAACGTCAATGCACACGAATTGGCACATCAGTGGTTTGGTGATTTGGTTACTGCTACATCAGGAGTTCACCATTGGTTACAGGAAGGTTTTGCTACCTATTATGCTTTATTGGCAGAACAATCGGTTTTTGGCGACGATTATTTTTGCTATCAGTTATGGGAAATGGCGCGCCAGCTAGAACAAGCTAAAGCAACGGATACCGAACCCATTTTAAGTGAAAAAGCAAGTTCACTGACCTATTACAAAAAAGGAGCTTGGGCACTACATGTTTTACGCAGTGACGTCGGTGCGGAAAATTTCAAAAAAGCAGTCAAGACCTATTTGGAAAAATATGCTTATAAGAATGTAAATACAGATGAGTTTCTGGCTGAAATACAAAAAGTATCACCGGATTATGATATAGCCAGTTTTAAGAAAAACTGGTTAGAAACGGCAGGATTCGATTTTGAAGGCATTCAAAAATATTTAAAAGGAAATTCATTTATAGAACAGTTTTACGAAGTAATCAACAGTTATCAGATTCCTTTTGCCGACAAAAAGGAACGTTACGAAGCCTTAATGCAATCGGATGTGTATACACCGGTAAAAACTGAAATTTTATACCAGTGCAAAAGTGTTCCGCTTAAAGAAAAACAATATTTGATAGAATTAGCAATGGCTACCGATAACATAAAAGTAAGGCAAGCCGTTGCCCAAACAGTAGGTTTTATTCCGTCGACCTTTCAGGATTCATTTGAAACCTTATTAAAGGATAAATCATATATTACACGAGAAATTGCTTTATTCAAGCTTTGGAAAAGTTTTAAAGACCTGCAATACCAGTATACAGAAATGAGCAATGGTTGGGAAGGTTTGAATTATAATCTGAAAATTGCCAATTTAACTTTAAAGTTAGTCACAAAAGGGATTGATCCTAATACTAAAATAGAAGCTATAGCTGAGTTAGAGAGCCTGACCAAAGCACCTTATGAAATGATCGTAAGGGAATCGGCTATTGAGACACTTTTAACTTTAAAAATTCCGTCCGAACAAAATTTGATCAGTATTTTAGATGCGACAATGCATCATAAATGGCAATTTGTTAAATTTGGAAAAGATAAGATCAGAAGGTTGCTTTCCGATGAAAAAGGACGTCAGGATTATTTAGCCATTCAGCCAAAACTTTCAGAGAAGCAACAGGAACGATTAGCACAATTTTTAAAAGAAACGGAATAATGAAAGCATTGGTCATTTCGGGAGGAGGAAGTAAAGGAGCATTTGCCGGCGGAGTAGCACAATATTTAATTGAAGACTTGCATAAAGATTATGAGTTATATCTGGGAACATCTACCGGAAGTTTATTGGTTTCACATTTAGCGTTACAAGAAGTAGAAAAAATAAAAGAAGTCTATACTTCAGTTACTCAAAATAGCATTTTTAGCAATTGTCCGTTTCAAATCAAAAAGCGTTTTGGTGAAGATACTATCGAAATCAATCACTTTAATGTCATTCGAAATTTCTTAAAAGGATCTAAAACTTTTGGCGAAAGCAAGAATTTACGAAAATTATTAGGCGAAGTATTTACAGAAGAAGAATTTATAAAACTCCAAAAAAGCACTAAAGAAGTTATTGTAACAGTATCAAACTTATCGTTGAATACAGTAGAATACAAATCGGTTAACGATTTTAGTTATGAAGACTTTTGTGATTGGGTTTGGATTTCCTGTAATTATATTCCGTTTATGTCGCTGGTGCGAAAAAATGGCTGTGAATATGCTGATGGTGGTTTTGCGGTGCAAGTACCTATTGAAGAAGCCATAAGAAGAGGAGCAAAACACGTTGATGCCATTATTTTACATACCGAAACGCCTTTGTTTAACAGAATGCCGTCGAGAAGTCCGTTTACAGCACTGACCAATTTGTTTTCCTATATGATGGATCGTATCGAGTATCAAAACATTAAAATAGGAAAATACGAAGCTAAAATAAAAGACACCACAATTAACTTTTATTACACGCCTACTTTGTTGACTACTAATTCATTAATCTTTAAAAAAGAAGAGATGAAAGACTGGTGGCATAAAGGATATCAGTATGCCCAACAAAAAGATGTGGACACACAAGAGATACAAGGAGAAGATAACGGCTAGAATACCTTTTTCAACTCTTCTTTGATAAAGGCAATGGCAATGTCCGTTGCTGATTCACTTTCCGTCAGATCCGTTAAGATAGCTTGTCGCATTTCATCTGCAGTAGTAATACCTTCTGTAATCGATTTGTTACGGATCAGAGTGATCACACTATTTTTTGCTTTTAAGATAATTTCCCAGGCTTCATTGGAAACATACACTTGTTGCGTAATATTATGCTCATATTCCGTTTGAATGGTATGCACTAATAGTGTGGCATAATTTTGCGGATCTAAGCCGTTAGAAGGTACTCGTAATAACAATTGTACCGGATTGATGCGTTCCAGAAATAAAACCAGGCGCTCATAAGCCTGTAAACGGATAGGTAACGATTGTTTCTGGTTTTGTTTTAATAGTTCAAAACGTCTTTTACTGTCTTCGTTGTTAAAAAATTTCTGAAACAAAAGAAAAGCAGTTCCGCCGGTAATTAGTGCCGGTAAAGTATAAGCTGCAAGCTCTATAATTTTATCTGTACTCATCCTGAATTAAAAATTGGTACACAAAATAAAACTAATCTTTTGGAAATTGCAAACCGAATGTCCATTCAAATTGTTAAATGGTTAATAACTTCTCTTGTAATAACCCTGTGCATGTTGTATTTTTGTAGCTTAGTTAAAACTTTGGAAACGAACTTATGCAGCAGTATATAGACCAATTAAACGAAGCACAACGCGCACCGGTATTACAAAAAGACGGACCTATGATCGTCATTGCAGGAGCAGGCTCAGGGAAAACCCGTGTATTGACCATGCGTATTGCTTATTTGATGAGTCAGGGAGTTGATGCTTTTAATATTTTAGCTTTGACCTTTACCAATAAGGCCGCACGTGAAATGAAAACCCGTATTGCCGGTATTGTGGGAAACAACGAAGCTAAAAACCTTTGGATGGGGACTTTTCACTCTATTTTTGCTAAGATCTTACGTATCGAAGCCGATAAATTAGGTTATCCGTCTAATTTTACGATCTATGATACTCAGGATTCTGTTCGCCTGATCGGGGCAATTATCAAAGAAATGCAGTTGGATAAGGATGTATATAAACCTAAGCAAGTATTAGGCCGTATCTCACAATATAAAAATTCATTGATTACGGTGAGAGCTTATTTCAATAATCCTGAATTGCAGGAAGCCGATGCAATGAGTAAAAAACCGCGTTTGGGTGAGATTTACGAAAATTATGTAGAACGCTGCTTCAAGTCGGGGGCTATGGATTTTGATGACCTTCTATTAAAAACCAACGAATTATTGAATCGTTTTCCCGATGTTTTAGCTAAATATCAGGATCGTTTCCGTTATATTCTGGTCGATGAGTATCAGGATACCAATCATTCACAATATTTGATCGTTCGGGCACTTTCCGACAGATTTCAGAATATTTGTGTGGTAGGAGATGATGCGCAAAGTATTTATGCTTTTAGAGGTGCCAATATTAATAACATCCTGAATTTCCAAAAAGATTACGATGGCGTTAAGATGTATCGATTGGAACAAAATTACCGATCAACCCGAAATATTGTAGAAGCAGCCAATAACGTTATTGATAAAAATAAGACCAAACTGGAGAAAGTGGTCTGGACGGATAATGAAGAAGGACCGAAGATCAAAGTTCATCGCAGTTTGACTGACGGTGAAGAGGGACGTTTTGTAGCCTCGACCATTTTTGAACAAAAAATGCAGCATCAATTACCGAATTCCCATTTTGCGGTATTGTACAGAACCAATGCTCAATCCCGTTCCATTGAAGATGCTTTGCGTAAACGCGATATTCCGTATCGTATTTACGGTGGTTTATCATTTTACCAACGCAAAGAGATCAAAGATGTGCTAGCTTATCTGCGTTTGATTATTAACCCTAAGGACGAAGAAGCCTTAGTGCGTGTTATCAATTATCCGGCTAGAGGGATAGGGGATACAACAGTAGAGAAATTAACCGTAGCAGCCAATCACTACAAGCGTTCTATTTTTGAAATAATGGAACATATTGATAAGATCGACTTGCGATTGAATTCAGGGACTAAAGCCAAATTGAATGATTTTGTGACCATGATCAAAAGTTTTCAGGTAATTAATGAAAATCAGGATGCTTTTTATCTGGCAGAGCATGTGACCAAAAAAACAGGCTTGGTTCAGGAATTGAAAAAGGACGGAACACCGGAAGGAATTGCCCGAATCGAGAATATTGAAGAATTACTGAACGGTATTAAGGACTTTATTGAAGGACAAAAAGAAGTGGACGGTGCTCGTGGAGCCTTGTCTGAATTTTTAGAAGATGTGGCTTTAGTTACTGATCTGGATAAAGATACCGGAGATGATGATCGGGTTGCTTTGATGACGATACATCTGGCAAAAGGATTAGAATTTCCGCATGTGTTCATTGTAGGGATGGAAGAAGACCTGTTTCCGAGTGCGATGAGTATGAATACCCGAAGCGAACTGGAAGAAGAACGTCGCTTGTTCTATGTAGCCTTGACCAGAGCAGAACATCAGGCTTATCTGACCTATGCGCAATCACGTTATCGCTGGGGAAAATTAGTAGATAGTGAACCTTCTCGTTTTATAGAGGAAATAGACGACCGTTATTTAGAGCACCTTAATATGGAAACCAATACATCCTATCGCTACAAACCGATGATGGATGTGGATATTTTCGGAGAAGTGGATAAATCAAAATTGCGTTTATCCAAACCGGTAAGTAGTACTCCGCCAAAATATATAACAGATCAGGAACCACAGAAACCGAATATCCGAAAGTTAAAACCTGTTTCAGGGATTAAGACACAAGGGAATGCTAATTTATTTGATAACAATTTGGTCGTGGGGAATGTAGTGATGCACGAACGCTTCGGAAAAGGACAGATCGTGAGTTTAGAAGGTGTAGGAGCTGATAGAAAGGCAGAGATCAGATTTGAAGTAGGGGGCTTAAAGAAACTCTTGCTCAAATTTGCAAAACTGGAGGTTATCGGATAAAACGGATCTCATGTTGATTCACAATTCTAAACAAAAAAACGGAAACAAAAGAAACAAAAATTAGTATGGCAGAGTTTATCAAAATATACGAAGACAAGCCCAGTGAAGCTGCTATTCAAAAAGTAGTAGATGTATTGCGCAGCGGAGGGTTGGTTATTTATCCTACAGATACAGTCTATGGTTTGGGATGCGATATTACAAATTCCAAAGCTTTAGAGCGTATTGCTAAGATAAAAGGGGTAAAGTTGGAAAAAGCTAATTTTTCCTTTGTATGTAGTGATCTGAGTAATATTTCCGATTACATTAAGCAAATAGACACTTCTACATTTAAAATTCTGAAAAGAGCTTTACCCGGACCTTATACTTTTATTTTGCCGGGGAATAATGATTTGCCTAAAGAATTCAGAAAAAAGAAAACTGTCGGGATTCGTGTACCAGATAATAATATTGCCATACAAATTGTAAAAATGCTGGGAAACCCTATTGTTTCAACTTCTATTTATGACGAAGATGAGGTATTGGAATACTCAACAGATCCCGAACTGATCTTTGAAAAATGGCAGAACAAAGTCGATATGGTAATTGACGGTGGTTACGGAGATAATGTAGCGTCGACAATCATTGATCTGTCAGGTTATGAACCGGAAGTGATCCGCGAGGGAAAAGGAAGTTTAGATATTTTTTAATTACGTATAATTATCAAAAACAAAATGACCTCTTTTCCGGTAATAGCTTCAACCTTATCAGAAGTAGCATTAGAAAAATTTATAAAGGAAAAATACCATCTAACAAAAAATCTTCATTGTAAATTATTTAGAACAGGAGTAAATCACACCTATTTTATTTCGGATAACGAAATTCAATTTGTTTTTAGGGTGTATTGCTATGAATGGCGAACTAAAATTGAAATAGAAGAAGAATTAAAACTTCTAAATCTTCTCAAAGACAATTCACTCCCAATTTCCTATCCCATTTCAGATATAAATGGAAACTTCATTCAAGAAATTAATGCTCCTGAAGGAATTCGGTATGCAGTACTTTTTTCATTTGCTAAAGGTGAAAAAATGATGTTTATGACGAATGAAACTTGCTTTGCCATTGGTGCTACAATTGGTAAAATACACAATGTTACAGCTGATGAAAAAATAGATAGAGTAAACTATACTTCAGATGTTCTTTTAAATAAACCGTATGATCTATTGAGTTCTTTTTTTTCTGAAGAATTAAGTGAAATGAAATATATCAAGCAAATTTCCAAGCAAATTAAAGAAAGTAATTTGTTTGCAAGTCAAAAAGGAATTGTTCATCTTGATATTTGGTATGATAATTTAAGTGTAAATAAGGATAATCAAATTACTATTTTCGACTTTGATAATTGTGGAAACGGTTATTTAATTTTAGATATCGGTTATTTTTGTAAACAGCTATTTTTCATTGAGTCAGACAAGAACGAATATGAGATGAAAGTTAAAAGTTTTTTAAATGGATACAAAAAAGAAAGAAATTTATCAGATGAAGAACTAACATTAATTCCAGAAGCAGGAGCATCTATTTTTATATTTTATCTTGGTGTTCAAGCACAAAGATTTGATTGGTCCAATATATTTTTTACAGAAAATTATCTAAAGATGTTCGTTGGCAGAATCCAAAATTGGATGGATTATTATGAAGCAAAAAACAGCAATGTTTAATGCTCTTTAATTATGGATTTAGCTAAAATTCATGATGTCAGATTTTATTTCACTTCCGATGCCATTGGGCAAACCTTTTAAAGCGGTAATCAAGTTTTCGATAGTATTACTTGTTTCTTCTGTAGATTCATAAATATCAAATTTAAATTCTCTTTAAAATTAGGCCGCTTCAGGCTACAAAATGTTCATTTCACGCCATTACAAAATAAGTACTTGAAAATACTGATGCAACTTTGTGTCATTCAAAAAAGAAATGATGTACAAAGTAATTTTAGTTCTGACTGTTTTCGCTTTTTCTTTAGTCGGAAAGGCACAAACAGCAGATCCATTAAAAGGCAAATGGATCAATGAAGAAAAAAACCGCATTTTAGAATTTGTTAAGACAGATTCCGGTTATGAAGCCGTTATCGTAAAAGCAGAAGAGCAGTCTTTAATAGGTAAAAAACAAATAACCGGTCTTAGGTTAGAAGAGACTGATTCTTATAAAGACGGCGTTTTATATATTTTTCAAAAGAACAGAACAGCATCTTGTTCTGTTAAAATTTTAGACTCTGATGCTATAGAGTTAAAGGCTACTATTGGAATATTTTCCCGAAAACAAAAATGGACCAGATACAATGGTTGATACAATGGAAAATATTCTTAAAAGTATTGCAGTCTTGTTTTTGCTTTGTATTACTTCGGAAACTAAAGCTCAGGTTAATTTTAGTTCGTTAGAAGAAGTGTTGCGCTATGCTGACGAACATGAAATTTCGATACGTTCCGCAGGTTTACAGGAAAAGATCTATACCTCTGAATCCAGAAAGTCAAAAATGGCATTATTACCTTCAGTAAATGCTCAGGCCGGATACAATGATAATATTACTTTACAACCTACTTTAGTACCTTCTGATTTTCTGAATCCTTCTGCTTCATCCGGAACATATCAGGAATTTACTTTCGGTAGAAAATATGTCTATACTACAGGATTTACAGCAAATTGGGATATTCTGGATTTTCAGAAGTGGTTTGCAGTTAAAACGGCAAAAAGGCAACAGGAAAAAGGAAGTATACAGCGAATGTATACACGGTATTCTGTTTATAATTTGTTAGCCAATACATATTACAGTATTCTGTTGTCTGAAAAATCATTAGAAATTCAATCTCAGAATTACCTGATCATGCAACGTATTTATAAAAATGCCGAAAATAAATACAAGGCTGGTATCATTTCGGAAGAAGTATTGAACAGGGCTCATATACAATTACTGCAGGTAAAAAATAACAAAGAAGCTGTTTCACATTCTTTGCAGGAATTGTACAATGATTTGCAGTCACAATTAGGAATAGAGGATGCTCTGAATATAACGGAAGAGTTAACGTATTTCGGTCAGGATAATGATATCGAAGGAAGTTTTACGGAACATCCGGAAGTTGTATTGCAACAAGCTGAATTAAAAATAACGTCTTCAAAATTGCAAGAAGCTAGAGCGGCACAGTTTCCATCATTAAGCATTGGTTACCAATACAATTACAGCTGGGCAACAGATAGTTTTATGGAGTTTCAAAATGCCAATGAGCTTCCGCAACAGATCTTAGGACTAAAATTAACTGTTCCCATTCTGAATGGTAGTACAGTACACGAGCAGATCCGCCAAATGAAGATTTCACAGGAGCAACAAAAAATTACGTTGGAAGATCAAAAGCTGAAATCCGGTAAAGAAGATGAAAATCTGATCTTAGCTTTCAATAGTTCAAAGGAAGAGTTAGAAAACAGGGAAGAAATCGTATCACTTCAAAGTACCAATGACCGCCATACAGATAATCAATACGAAAGCGGGATCATAAGTCTGGAAGAACGATTGGATAGATTTCAGAATCTGTTGAATGTGCAGAATGATTACCTGCAAAGTTTCGGTAATTACTGTTTGAACTATTACAAATTATACATACGAAACCTAAACTACTAATACTATGTCTTGGAATTATAAATATATGATTTTGTTATCTGTTGTTTTATTGATTGCCTGTAACAGAGATAAGAAAGTGTCTCCTGTTCGAAAAAGCATTCAGGAAGCTGTTTTTGCCAGTGGTGCCTTATCACAGGAAAACGAATTTTATCTGGCAGCGGGTTATGACGGAGTACTCAAAAATGTAAACTATAAAGAAGGTGAGTCCATACAAGGGAATGCGGTGTTTGCCACAATAGAGCATAATGTTCAGAGGAATCAATTGGAAGAGGCTCAGCTTAATTATAAAGACGCACAGTTTAATTCGTCTGCTCAATCGTTACAGTTAAAACAATTGAATGCACAGATAGAGCAGGCAAAAGCACAAGAAGCATTAGATTATAAAAATTATTTGCGATATAAAGAATTACGGGAACAAAATTCGGTTTCGGCATTAGACTTTGAAAAAGCTGAGTTACAGTATAAAACCTCATCAGAGCAATTGCAATTGCTTCAGAGTCAATATCTGGATATGGAAAAAACGCTGCGTCTTGCAAAAGAAAAAAGTTTATCACAACTCAACTCCCAAAAAAAGATATATGACGATTATTTTGTGAAATCGGATAAACCGGGAATCGTACTGAATGTATATAAAAAAGAAGGAGAACTAGTAAAAAGAGGAGAAATAATAGCTAAGATCGGTAGTGGTTCTTATTTAGCCAAACTATTTATAGCAGAAGATGATATTGTTAAGATCAGGAACGGACAACGGGCAGCAATACAGCTCAATACTTATCCGGATGAGCTATTTGAAGGACACATTACTAAGATTTGGCCCGCGTTTGATGAAACCGAACAATCGTATGTAGTAGAAGCCCGTTTTGAGCAAATGCCCAAAGAGATATTTTCAGGAACCCAATTACAAGCTAATATTGAATTGGAAGTGCATCAAAATGTGATGGTTATCCCGATAAAAGCCTTAATAAAGGGTAAATATGTAAAGTTAGAGAACGGTGAAGAAATAGAAGTTCAAACCGGATATAAGAATGAGGAATGGATAGAAATAAAATCAGGTTTAAAAGATAATGATGTGCTAATTGAAATGCCATAACTATGAACTATACCAATTATAAAATATCATGGGTACACCTGACCTCCAGAATCCGTCAGCTCATTGTAGCCGTATTGAGCGTTACGTTCGGAATTTCCATGTATATTTTCATGAACAGTTTCATGAATGGTGTAAATGATGCCCAAACAGAGATCACCTTTACGTCAATGTCTCATATAAAAGTGTATAATGATCTGCCCCAAAAAAGCCCACTCTTTTTGCCCCATTCAATGATGAGTGATACACTGATTATGCTGAGCAATCCTAAGCGGATCAACTATACCGAAGGTATACGAAACGTTCAGGAAGTTTCAGACATTTTGATGAGAGATAAAGACGTAAAGGCTGTTTCGGCTCAATTAAGTGAAAATGTATTCTTCAGAAATGGCGTAACCAAGGTAAATGGTGTTTTATATGGCGTCAATGTAGAAGATGATGACAGGCTTTTCCATACAGCGCAGTATCTTACAGAAGGCGATCTATTTCAGTTAACCAAAAGAACGGACGGAATTGTATTAGGTACCGGTTTAGCAGATAAGATCAGTGCAAAATTAGAGGATAATATTTCATTGACGACCTCAGAAGGTGTGACCAGAATTTTTAAAGTGGTCGGATTGATTGAAACCGGAAATGCAGGTGTAGATAAAACTAAGGCTATAATCTCCATTCTTTCTGCCCGACAACTTTTATCTAAGAACAGAAGTTATGCTACTGAAATTTTAGCTAATGTTTCAGATTATAACACAGCACCGGAAATAGCACAACGCATACAGCCTTTTACAGATTATAAGGTGGAGCCTTGGCAGGAAGGCAACAGCCAGTTAGAATCAGCGAATGTACTGCGCGATATTTTAGCAGTGGTCGTTTCTTTGACTATACTAATCGTAGCCGGCTTCGGAATATACAATATTATGAACATGACCGTAAACGAAAAAATGAGAGAAATAGCCATTCTCAAAGCTATGGGATTTGGCGGCAATGATATAGTCAATATCTTCTTAACACAATCTTTAATTATCGGTATGTTAGGAGGCTGTGTAGGGTTATTTTTGGGTTATTTAATCTCTGCAATTGTAGACCGCATTCCTTTTAAAATTGCGTCGTTGACCGACTTGCCCATAGCTTATATTCCAACCGATTATTTTATGGCTTTGTTCTTCGGGTTGATTATCACTTTTGTAGCCGGCTATCTTCCGGCGAGGAGAGCTTCAAAAATTGATCCGGTAGACATTTTAAGAGGATAAAACAACAGTATTATGGATTTTGCACTTTCAGCTAAAAATATCAATAAATTTTTTCATGAGCCACTTGATTTTCAAGTGCTTCAGAATATTTCTTTTGATGTAAAGAAAGGGGAGTTTGTTTCAATAATAGGAAAATCAGGTTCGGGAAAATCGACTCTTTTGTATCTGTTATCGACTATGGATACCGATTATACCGGAAAGATCAGTATAAACGGAGTGCCGGTAACCGGTTTAACACAAAACGAACTCGCTTCTTTTAGAAATCAGCATATTGGTTTTGTTTTTCAGTTTCATTATTTATTACCGGAATTTTCCGTATTAGATAATGTGATGTTACCTGCTCTGAAACTCAATAAACTCTCAAAAGAAGAAATAGAACATCGTGCCATGGAATTATTAACATTACTGGATATTAAAGGACACGAAACCAAACAAGCATCCAAAATATCAGGAGGACAACAACAACGGGTAGCCATTGCCAGAGCTCTGATTAATGAGCCTGCTATCATTATGGGTGATGAGCCTACCGGAAACTTAGACTCTAAAAATACCAAAATTGTTTTCGACATCTTTAGGCAATTGGCAAAAGAAAGAGGTCAAACCATTATCGCAGTGACACACGATGATGAGTTTGCCGCGAATTGCGATAGGATAATAGAACTAGTTGATGGTAAAATTTTAAGTTAATTTGAATTGAAGTGAATAGGTTAATTATTTTTGTAGTAGTACTAAGTTTCAGTTGTTCTCCTTTTTTAAGATCTCAGACTAAGGAATTTCCCTTAGCAGGGATATCATATCAATACGATAAGTTGAAGTATGAGGATATAGACGGTTATGTGACTTCATGGGATGCTTTTATCAATTATCCGATAAAAAAAGTAAACAAAAGTGTTTTTTTAGGAAAAATGCAGTTGATCGCCCGATCGTTTGTCGACTTAGAGGATTCATATAATCAGAAAGTTTATGGTTTGGAAAATAACTTCTTTTGGAATACAACGTTGGCTAATCAGGATAAATGGACCGTTTGGGGTCAGGCAGGTCTTTTTTCTGATTTTGTCGATATAAGCGAAAAAGATATCAGGTATTCAATAGGTTTTCACTATTTGGATTATTGGCATGATCGTTTAAAGACAGGGTACGGAATAGGATATAGCCGACAATTTTACGGTCATCAGATCAATCCTTTTTTATCGATTGATTACCGCATTAATCCGAAGTTGAAATTGACAGGAATGTTGCCTGTTCGTCCTAAATTAACGTATCAGATAACTGAAAACTGGAGTTGTAGCAATGAGTTTTACGGTAATGTAGATACTTTCAGGTTATCGGAAACGGAGTATGAAAACAGTTTTATTCGGATCAATAATTGGTATTACTTAAGCAAAATAGAATATTTGTTAAAAAAACACCATTTGTTTACAATAGGAGTCGGGTTTGATTTTGTCCATAACTTGAAGTTTTATAATGATTCTAATGCCGGTACTATAACTTTATTTACCTTTGATTTAAATGAAGCCGTAAAGCCTGTCAGTGAGTTGAAAACCAGAGGGTTTAAATTTCAGGTCAGTTATCGTTTTATATTGTAATAATTTTAAAAATTATGATAAAGACTCCTATAAACAGAATATTACCTTTTGCATTATCCTTTTTGTTACCGGTAATAAATTTAGTGAGCAATAAAGAAACCAATGATTCAATCGGAAGTTTCTATGATTATCTGGAACGTTGGTTTATAACCTCTGTCATATTAGTGGTTTTATGGTTTTTAATACGTTTTATTACTAAAAAAGGAAGTGTTTTCAATTGGAGCAAGATTGTAGTCTCTGTTTTAGTGCTTTTAGCATTTTTTTACACATTACTCTCTTATACAGTTTTTGTAGAACTCGGTCTCAAATGGAACATGATTATTAAATTTCTGTTTGCTACTACACTTTTTCTGGTCATTCAGTATGCATTATATGCAAATAAAAGTATTATGCGTTTAGAATTGGTAAACGAACAGATGAAGACAGAAAATTATAAAGTACAATTAGATGCTTTGCGCACAAAAGTGGATCCCCATTTTTTGTTTAACTCGTTGAATACTTTGAGAACTATGATCCGTAACAAGCATGAACATGCCGAACAATTTGTTTTAAGCTTATCTGATTTTTACAGACAAACACTAAAGTATAATGAGTGTACTGTAATTCCGTTACGAGACGAAGTTGAGGTTTTAAAGTCGTATCTTTTTTTAATGAAGAGCCGTAATGAAGATGCAGTGCAGATCACGATATCGATCGATGAAAATCGTTTGAAAGCTTTGATACCGACTTTGGCGTTACAAACGGTTGTCGAAAATTGTTTTAAACACAATTCCATGACGGCCAAAAAACCGATTTTTATTGCCATAACAACTGATGAAAATGATACGTTAAAAGTGATAAACAATTTACAACCGAAACTGGAAGTAAAAGAGCAATCTGGTTTTGGCTTAGCCGATCTGGTAAAACGCTATGAGCTATTGGGAGTAAAAGATGGTGTAATTGTTGAACAAACGGATGAATTTTTTGAAGTAATATTAAAACTAATTACTGTATGAATGTTTTAATTGTAGAGGATGAGAAGCACACAGCTCAGTTATTGAGAGAAATAATCAATAAGCACCCCGATTTTACTGTCGTTGATTCTTTGGAATCGGTAGAAGAGGCTGTAATTTATTTAAGCCAACACCAACAAGAACTGGAATTATTATTCTTTGATATTCAATTAGCAGATGGTCATAGTTTTGAAATATTTAAACATATTGACGTTGTAGTTCCGGTAATATTTTGTACGGCTTATGATGAATATAGTTTACAAGCTATAAAAAATAACGGTATCGATTATATATTAAAGCCTTTTAAAGAAGAAGAAATAGAAAAAGCGTTGTTGAAGTACAAGAGTCTTAGAAATACAATAAAAGCAAAGCCCGTTCCGGTTACAATACAACAAGAAACGGGATCACTTCAGCAATCTTTTTTAAGTCAGTACAGAGAAAAATCTATAATTATAAAAATTAAAGACATTGCTTTGTTTGCCATCGAATTTGAAACAACCTATATGTACTGTTTTGACGGAAAAAAATATCCGTTATACAAAACATTAGATTATGTATCATCAGTTTGTGATGATCAGTTGTTTTTTAGGGTGAACCGGCAGATCGTCTTAAATCGTAATGCCGTTACAGCCTTTGAACCTTATTTTAATCGAAAAATACTGGTCCACACCAAGGTACAATTCGACCAAAAAATTATTGTAAGTCGTTTAAAAGTAACAGAATTTAAAAAATGGTTGCAAAGCGGGTGATGACCGTTTTTGTTATTTTATTGTAAATAAAATATTGTAATTTGGTAATAAGAAAATGTCCAATAAATGATCTTAGATTCTGAATTCTTTAGTTTTTAATTCAGGTAAGGAAGCATAATAAGTGTAAATAATTGAAATATTTAAAGATTATTCCTTCTTTTCTGTTTAATTGTTTTGCTAAAATTAATATTTTACTAAAATAATTAAGTGATGTTGAAAAAAGCTTTTGTATTAAATTATTCGTAATATTTTAACTTTTAAAAGTAGTTTTATTGTGGTATTCCTATTAGTTTTAACGAAATTATTGAGAATGATTTGTTAATTTTTGAATGCTAAGCTATAAAATTGTGTCATTTAACTATATTTTAAGACCAAGCTCTTGTTTGAAATTACAACTTTACATAATTTTGTTGCGAAATGAGAGAGACTTTTAAAAAATATTTCTTACTATTATGTTTCATCCTTTTGGGTGGGTATGCTCACATGTCTTCCCATACCGTTAAGGAAGTTGCAAACTGTTCTCCTGAGATTATAGCTCAGAGTCTGAGATTAGAAGATAGTGTCTCTTTTCAAACTGATGAAACTTCCGGTAACAAGTTTTCTTTAACAGCTAAAGAAAAGGAACAGGAAAAAATAGAAATAGCCGAAAACGAAATTGAAGAAGAAGAGATACTTCATGTAAAGAAATATCTTGACTATAATAATTATTTCGGGTTGTTTTGTACAAAAGTTCTGGATCCTTATTGCTACTCAAGCGACAAAAGCTTATCTATAGGGAAGTCTTCATTTTTTTATTCCTCTTTAGAATCACTCTATATCGTATTTCGGGTATTTAGACTGTGATTTGATTTTTTTTTCAGGTGTTTACGATCTTACATTTTACGCCTGAAACTTCTTGCTTATTATTTATTGTACAAAAAGGATATCTGTATCATTTTTTAATGAACTGATTTTTATCCCCTTTGTACCTTTCTTATTAAATTATCTAAGAAAACCATATCGTTAAAAACCCAAAAGTTATGTTGAAGAGAATTCTCATGTTAATGAGTTTGTCAGTTGTATTGATTAATACAAGTTGTCATTCTGATAAAAAAGATAAAGGGGAACATACCAAGTTCCTGGTAACCAGTCCTGCAATTGCAGACACCATTATCAATAAAAATTATGTGTGTCAGATACGTTCAATAAGTCACATTGAACTTAGAGCACAAGAAAAAGGTTATTTGCAAAACATCTATGTAGATGAAGGGCAACATGTTAAAAAAGGACAGTTGTTGTTTAAGATTATGCCTAATTTATACGAGGCAGATGTTCAAAGAGCTCAGGCTGAATTGAAATATACTGAGATTGAATATCAGAATACTAAAAAATTAGCTGATAATGACGTTGTAGCTCCCAATGAGTTAGCAATGGCAAAAGCTAAATATGAAAAAGCAAAAGCAGAACTTCAATTAATGCAGGTTCACCTACAGTTTACAGACATCAGAGCACCGTTTGATGGGATCATTGACCGTTTTCATGTTCGATTAGGAAGTTTAGTTGATGAAGGTGAACTATTAACAGAGCTATCTGATAATAGTAAAATGTGGGTCTATTTTAATGTTCCAGAAGCTGAGTATTTAGATTATATGACCCAAAATCAATTGAAAAAAGACAATAACTTATTACATGTAGGGCTTGAAATGGCTAACGGTAAAATGTTTGACCATGAAGGTGTTGTGGAAACAATTGAGGCTAATTTCAATAATGAAACCGGTAATATTGCTTTCCGTGCTACGTTCCCTAATCCTAATGGTTTATTGCGTTTCGGTGAAACAGGAAATGTAGTGATAACCACACCGATCAAAAATGCCATGTTGATTCCGCAAAAAGCCACTTATGAAGTATTAGACAAAAAATATGTTTATGTAATTACTAAAGATAACGTGGTTAAAGCAAGAGAAATTGATATAGAGGCTGAGATACCTCACTTATACGTGGTAAGATCAGGTCTTGAGAAAACTGATAAAATCTTGTTGGAAGGTCTCCGAATGGTTAAAGAAAATGAAAAGATTGAAACAAATTTCATGGATCCGAACAAGGTAATGAACAGTCTTGAACTATATGCCGAATAAAACCAGTATCTAAAAAAGAAAATATGTTTAGTAAAATCATACATAGACCGGTCTTTGCGATTGTAATTTCGGTCATAATAGTCTTTATAGGTACACTGGCAATTAAACAGTTACCTACATCACAATTCCCGGATATTGCACCGACAACCGTACAGGTTACCATTGCTTATCCCGGAGCAAGTGCCGACGTACTTGTAAAATCAAGTTTGATTACGTTAGAGAATGCCATAAACGGAGTACAAGGAATGCGTTATATAGCTGCCGATGCTACCAGTGCCGGTGAAGCAACAATTAATGTGATTTTTGAACCTGGGACAGATCCTAACGTTGCCGTTGTTTTGGTAAAAACAAGGGTAGATCAGGTAATGCCACTATTACCGGAATTGGTACAGAAAGAAGGGGTAGTGGTAATGCCCGTTCAGCCCAGTATGTTGATGTATGTCAACCTGTATAGTACCAATAAGAGTATGGATGAAAAATTCCTGTACAATTACGCAACGGTAAACATGATCCCTGAAATTAACAGGGTTCCCGGTATTGCACGTGCTAAAATATTAGGTAGCCGTAGATATGCTATGCGTGTTTGGTTAAATCCGGAGCGTATGAGAGCATACGATATTTCTGTTGAGGAAGTAATGAAAGCGCTTAGTGAGCAAAGTTTCATCGGGAGACCCGGAAGGATCGGTCAAAGTTCCGGTATAGCAGCTCAGTCGTTAGAGTATGTATTAACGTATCAAGGCCAATACAATACTCCGGAACAATATGAAAATATCATTGTAAAAGCGAATTCTGAAGGAGAAAGAGTTCATTTAAAGGACATTGCCAGTGTAGAATTAGGGAGTGAATTCTTCGATATTTATTCTAACTTAGACGGACATCCTTCAGCATCTATCGTGTTAAAGCAAAATTATGGTAGTAATGCCAGTGATGTAATTGAAAGTGTAAAATTGAAATTGGAGGAAATGAAGAAAAGTTTCCCTCCGGGAGTAGATTATAAAATTAGTTATGACGTATCACAATTCTTAGATGCTTCCATTGAACAGGTAATCCACACTTTACGTGATGCCTTTATCTTGGTAGCCTTGGTAGTATTTGTGTTCTTAGGAGACTGGCGTTCAACTTTGATCCCTATTTTAGCGGTTCCGGTATCACTTGTAGGAGCGTTTTTTGTGATTAAGCTTTTCGGATTGTCGATCAACTTAGTAACATTGTTTGCCCTTGTATTGGCTATCGGTATTGTGGTGGATGATGCCATTGTTGTGGTTGAGGCCGTCCATGCCAAGATGGAGGAAAAACATTTGTCACCATATAAAGCCGTGCGTGAAGTAATGGGTGAGATCAGTGGTGCTATTATCGCGATTACTTTAGTAATGGTATCCGTATTCATTCCTATTTCATTCATGACAGGTCCGGTAGGTACATTCTACCGTCAGTTCTCTATAACTATGGCCAGTTCAATTGTGATTTCGGCTTTAATTGCCTTAACGCTAACGCCGGTATTATCAGCAATGTTGTTGAAAAATAACCATGGAAAAGAAAAGAAACAAAACTGGTTCACCCGATTCATTGATAAATTCAATCAAGGTTTTGAAAAATTAACCGGGAAATATGTAGGTGTACTTAGAAAGATTGTGAGCAGAAGAACTGTAACCTGGGCGATCTTATTAATTTTCTGTGCGGGTATTTATGTTGAAAATCATTTCTTACCGGGCGGATTTATTCCAAGTGAAGATCAGGGAACTATTTATGCTATTATTCAAACACCACCGGGATCCACTTTGGAACGAACAAATGCGGTTTCAAGAAAATTACAAAAAATATGTGAGGAAATTGACGGAGTAGAATCGGTTTCATCATTAGCAGGTTATGAGATTATGACAGAAGGTAGGGGATCAAATGCCGGTACGTGTTTGATCAACCTTAAACCTTGGTCTCAAAGAGAGCATTCCGTAACGAAAATTATGGAAGAATTAGAAGAAGAGACCAAAGGGCTCGGAGCCGTTATCGAATTCTTTGAACCGCCTGCAATTCCGGGATTTGGTTCGTCAGGTGGTTTCTCTTTACGTTTATTAGATAAAAATACGACTACAGATTATCATGAATTCGATAAAATAAATAAAGAGTTCATGGAAAACTTAGGTAAGAGAAAAGAGCTGACCGGTATCTTTACGTTTTTTGCGGCCAACTATCCTCAATACGAATTGGTATTTGATAATCAGGCAGCTATGCAGAAAGGTGTTTCTTTAGGTAAAGCAATGGACAATCTTAATATCATGATCGGTAGTACCTATGAACAAGGATTTATTCGTTTCAACCAGTTCTTCAAAGTATATGTTCAGTCAGCACCGGAATTCAGAAGACTTCCATCTGATATATTGAATATGTATGTGAAAAATGAAGAAGGAGAAATGGTTCCTTATTCGTCTTTCATGAAATTGAAGAAGACACAAGGACCAAATGAGATTACCCGATTTAACTTGTACAATTCTGCTGCAATCAGAGGACTTCCGGCACCGGGTTACACTACTGCTGATGCTATTAAAGCGATCAAGGAAACAGCAGTAAAAACATTACCGCACGGATATGATATTGCATGGGAAGGTTTGTCGTATGATGAAGCACGTAGAGGAAATGAATCAGTTTATATCTTCTTAGTAGTATTAGTCTTCGTATACTTGGTATTAGCGGCACAATACGAAAGTTTTATTATTCCTTTAGCTGTAATTCTGTCTTTACCGGTAGGTATTTTCGGTTCTTTCTTTATGCTTAAAGCAATGGGATTAGCGAATGATATCTATGCGCAAGTAGGATTAATTATGTTGGTCGGATTACTCGGTAAAAATGCCGTGTTGATTGTAGAGTTTGCCGTCCAAAGGCGCCAACAAGGTGTTAGTATTTACGAAGCGGCAATTGAAGGAGCGCGTATGCGTTTCAGACCTATTTTGATGACCTCGTTTGCTTTTATCGCAGGTATGGTTCCTTTGGTATTTGCTTCAGGAGCAGGTGCGATCGGTAACCATACTATCGGTTCTTCTGCATTGGGTGGTATGTTTTTCGGAACGGTTTTCGGGGTAATAGTTATTCCGGGATTGTATTACATCTTCGGAAAATTAGCAGATGGTCGTAAGATCATCAAAAACGAAGAAGAAGGTCCTTTAACTGAAGAATTTTTTGAACATGAAGAATAAAATAAGAATATACAAATACGCAGGTATAACCTGCGTATTGTTAGCATTAGCGTCTTGTAAGTTACCCGGTAATATAACGCCAAGACAAGAAAACAATACTGTTCCGGAAGCTTATGCTGCTCTGGCACAGGATACTGTTAATTCGGGAAAATTACAGTGGAAGAACTATTTTACAGATCCGTATTTACAAGCTTTGATCGATACTGCATTGGTAAACAATCAGGAGCTAAACATTACGTTACAAGAAATAGAGATTTCCAGAAATGAAATCAGAGCACGTAAAGGTGAGTATTTACCGTTTATCGGTCTAAAAGGCGGAGCCGGATTTGAAAAAGCATCCCGATATACGAATATTGGTGCTATGGAGGCAACAACTGAAATTGAACCCGGTAAAGAGATGCCCGAGCCGCTTCAGGATTATATGGCAGGTGCATATGCAACTTGGGAAGTAGATATCTGGAACAAGCTACACAATGCTAAAAAAGCAGCGGTTAGCCGTTATTTGTCAACCGTTGAAGGAAAGAACTTTATGGTGACCAATCTGATCTCTGAAATAGCAGATTCTTATTATGAATTATTAGCTTTAGACAATCAGTTGGAAGTAGTAAATCAAAATATTACCATTCAGACCAAAGCTTTAGATATTGTTAAACTATTGAAACAGGCAGCCCGTTCTAATGAATTGGCAGTAAAAAGATTTCAGGCTCAGGTATTAAAGACCCAAGAAATGCAGTTTGAGATCAAACAGAAAATTGTGGAAACTGAAAACAGAATTAATTTCCTGATCGGTAGATTTCCACAACATGTTGATAGAAGTTCGGATAGTTTTGACAATTTGGTTCCTAATGTGGTACATGCAGGTTTGCCGTCTGATCTATTAGCTAATCGTCCGGATATTAAACAAGCCGAACTAGAATTGGCAGCAACAAAACTCGACGTGAAATCAGCTAAGGCATTATTTTATCCTTCATTAGGTATTTCAGCAGGAATAGGATATAAAGCATTTAATCCGAGTTATCTGGTAAAACCTGAATCTTTAATGTATTCATTAGCAGGTGATTTAGTTGCTCCTTTAATTAACCGAAATGCTATTAAAGCAACATATTTCAATGCTAATTCAAAACAAATTCAGGCGGTATATGACTATGAGAGAACAATTCTTAAGGCTTACATTGAAGTTTCTAACCAAATGTCAAAAATTCAGAATTTGGAGAGTAGTTACAACTTGAAAACTCAGGAAGTAGATGCTTTAACACAGTCAATTACGATTTCCAATGACCTGTTTAAATCAGCCAGAGCTGATTATATGGAAGTTTTGTTAACGCAAAGAGATGCTTTGGAAGCTAAATTTGACCTGATTGAAATAAAAATGCAGCAAATGAATGCTATGGTTACTATTTACAGAGCCCTTGGTGGTGGATGGAATTAATCGATTTTAAATAATAGCTATTAACCTTTATTTTAAAAGCCATTTTACTTTTGTAAAGTGGCTTTTTTAATGATGATATTTTCTTTTGGTTGTGATTATTTTAAACTTAAAAGGATCGTATAACATACTTATTAATAATACAGAAGCAGCTATAAGCAGTGTATTTAATTGCAGGTTAATTTCTGAAAAAAAGAAACCGCCGATCAAGCCTCCCATAAAAAATCCGCAGATGATAACAACTCTTAATGCTATTGTTGTTTTGATCTTACTTCTGTCGGGATATGATTTAGGGAAGAATAGTTGAGACAATTCGATACCCAGATCCGTAAAAAGTCCTGTTAAGTGAGTGGTTCTGACTACGGCATTGGAAATTTTGGTAACGTAGGAGTTTTGTAATCCCATAGCGAAAAGCAATAAGCAGGCGATCGTGTTGTCTGTTATGCCAAAATTATAATTACTCATCACGGCAATAGCAATTAAAATGAATGATTCTATAGCAGTAGGAATTACATAGGCGTTGATCTTAGTGTTTCCTTTGTATTTTTCAACTAAAAAATTGGCACTAAAGGAACCTAATAAAAAAGATAAAATATAAAGTAAGTAAACAGTTCCCACCCAAAACTTAAAGTGTGCAAAATCATTGATAAACAATGCAAAATGTCCTGTTACATTTGTTGTAAGCTGCTTGATCGCTAAAAAGCCGGAGACATTCACAATTCCGGCAACAAAAGACAATATAGTAGCGATTCGCAGATTGTGTTTGAAAGTTCTGCTTTTACCTTGATGCCTGAACATAATGCTTTATTTTATATAAATTGTAATGTGGGAGATTTTTTTATTGCAGTATTTTTCTTTTCATACTGAAACAGATCAGAACAGTCCATAACATCTGAGATACCATCTAATTGGCATAGTAAACTGACCACAGCTGACAGTCCGTCAAATAAAATGTCTTTATTTTTCGGATCATCCGGACGTTTATGTTTGTAATGCAAAGGAAGCTGATAACCGCAGGCATTTAAAAAAGTATGTTCAATTAACAGTAGTTCAGACGGAGAATAACCGTTGAATTTACGTCCTAATTGTTCATGTACCCGACCCAAATAATTCAGTTCTAGTGTTCCATGCTGTTCCGCAAAGTTTTTCCAGAAATCGTTATGATCTAAAATATTACCGACAGCACATTGGTTGCAACATTCCGGATGCAACGTATCGTTGTGGAAAGCTTTGTAAAGCTTATTTAGAGCCATATCCAATCTGTCGGTAGTTTTCATAGAAAAAAGATTAGCATAAAATTAGAAAAAAACGGCGTCTTTTACAAATCTTTATGTTCAGATATATCAGTCTATTTTTTTAAAGACTAAAGGAGATCCATCCGAATTAGAAAGTACCAGCCTGTTATCAGCAATAGTATAGGTTGTTGTACTTTGTAATGCTTTTAAAAATTCGGTTTCTTTACTACCGGATTCGCACATCATTTTTGTCGTCATGATTTGAGAAAATCGAAGGAGTCCTTTTTCGAAGAACAAACTACCGTTCATTTGATTGCATCCTGTAAATCCTATAAATTGATTTGTCTTTGTATTGATTTCAATTCTAGGAAATTCATTTTTAAAGTCGGATCTATCTATTGTTTTCCCATTCAATTCTTCCAGGATCCAAATATCGTGTAAACGATAATCAGTGATGTAATCTCCGCAGCCTTTTAAAATTGTAAGATCTTTGTCGAGCCCTTTTTTAAGCTCAATGTCAACCGTATAATTTGATTGTTTATCTGATGCTTGGTTCAGACATTCAACATGTTTAATTTGAATGTTTAATTCTGTTGATTCGGTATGTATTTTATAACTTTTTACATTGGCATCTGCTGCTTTAATCGGTTCGGTGTGTGGCGTTACAAAAGTCTGTTCAGGAGTTATCAGGGTTATTCGTTCATCGGTGATTTTTAGTTTCCAGAATGGTTCTGTACCATTTGCCGTAAAATAAATTCCTTCCGTTAAATCTGTATTATTTTCTTTGTTTTCAACAGCAGGGCTTTTACTGACGTTTTCTTTTGTTGTATGGTCTGACGACTTTACCTTATTGCAGGCTATAGTCATTGAACAGCTTATAATCAGAAAGGCCAAATTTCTCATTATTTTACTTCTTTAAATCGCATCATAGACATCTCCGATCATCAAATTAAGCTTTCCGTTTTCATCAATTTTATATTTATTTACCAGTTTTACAGTTTTCAGGAAAAAAGGTTCTCCTTCACCACAATACATCATGGTTGAGATTCCGGGTTCTTCAAAAGAAATAGCATCTCCATTTATCGTAAAATCGGCAGAATATCCGTTACAACCGGCATTACCTTCAACTTTTTGAGTTTCCTTATTAAAAGAAATCATTGGCTTTTTGTCCGGAAAAAGCCCTTCAAAAGCGATTCGTGGACCGGAGAGATACTCTAATTCCCAAGTTTTTCCATAAATATTTTCATCTGCTGTTTTTTGAGTTGAAGAGCAGGATTCTGTAAAGATCGTGACCAGTATAAGAAAAGCCAGTGTTTTTAAATGTTTCATAATGGGTTGTTTTTTAGGTTAGTATTGTTTCTTTTGTTATTTGCTAATGTCAGAATAGATATTGTTACCAGTATCAATACTAAAATGATGCCAATATTCAGTAGTGTCTTTTGATAACCGATAGTAGTAACATTTAAAAAAGGGTAGGGATAAAACCCGGACAAAGTACCTCTGATCAAAATAAATGAGATATAGCATACAGGATATAGTAACCATTGAAATACTTTTGGTAAACTGAGTTTACTTCGATGGGTATATAGGAGCCAATATAAAAACATGTACAAAGGGATTACTGTATGAAGTAGTTCATCAACAATAAGTTGTAAGCCTTTGGGATCCCAAATTTTTCTCAAAACTATTGTATAAACAATGCCAACGATCAGGATAAAGGAGGTTAATGCAGTAGGGGTTTCTTTTTTATGAAATAGTTTAAATGTAGTAATGTTTAATGCTTTTATCGTAAAAAAAAGAGTAACCAGCAAATTGGTCAAGATTGTAAAAAAACTGAAAAACCGAATAATAGATTCAGCGATAGATGCTTGCCTGTTTTGAATCATTAAAATGAATTGGGTAATAATGGCAAACCACCCGAGACCAAGTCCTATAAATTCGATTTTCTTTTGCATGCTCAGAATTTGTTGAACAGGATATTATACTTCTTATCAAATATAAGAAAAAAACATAAGAAAATTTTGAATACCGATTTTGAGTATTTGAGCTGCTTTTTAGTGATTATGCTTTTTTAGTGATTTTTCTGTTCCAATATGCAATAACAAATCCGCCTATAATTCCCGGAATAAACCAACCGTAAAAACTTGGAAAAAATTGATTAACCACAACAAATGCAGTTGTAGCCGCTATATAGCCACCTAACATTTTACTTAAATGCAATCTGAGCCAGCTTTTTCTTAATTGCTTTGGCTTTTTATATAAAATAAGGTCTTTTACAGAAAATAGTATTCCGAAAGCGCCAAAAACGGTAAGTATAATGTTACTATTTTTAGCTACTATAACAGGTAGTAAGATCATTAAAACTCCGGTAATGATCATAGTTGCCGAAATCCATCGATCTACAGTTAAATTAGTATTTTGTTTTTTGAATTTTAAGGCTCGGAATCCTGTTAAGATAAAGTACAAACTAAAAATACCTATAGCAAATAAAAACGGATTGTGATGATTAGGAGAAAGAGCAACAAACATAGAAATAATTACAGATGCCAGCATGGCATAGAAAAAGACTGATCCTGATTTTTTATGAGCGGTTTGTCCTTTTGGGGTAAGGATAGCAACCAATCCCGTTATTAGTGCAACGCCTCCTAACGAAGCGTGAATGTAAATTAAAATTTTAACTACTTGTTCCATATTTTTATTGAATTGAGATTAGACTGTTCAAAATTCATTTTTTTGTATGGCTTTTAAAAAATATAATTTCCGAATTGTCATTTTCACAGGATGAATTGTGCTTTCTTTTCGAAAGAAACCACTCTGTATCTTCAGATATTTAAAATAATAAATGGGTAGTTTGAGATCATTATTTTAAAAGCAATATTAAACTGTAACTTAATAAATAGGCAAAAAAGGGAGCTATGATCCAAATAAAGAAGAACTGTTTAACAGTTTTATTCTTTAAGGTATTTTTGATTCCGTTAGTATTGACACTCAATGCTATAAAGGCCGCTCCGTTTAGTTGCACTAAAGAAGTAGGAATACCGGAAGTAACAGAAGCTAAAAGTAGCAAACTGGCAACTATTAATGATAGTACCATTGCCTGAAAAGGACTGACCTTAACGATTTCTTTGCCTGTCTTTTGTGTCACTCTATGACCTAAGAGAGAACTTCCTATGGCAAAACAGGGAGCAACGACCAATACGGATAAGATCGTAATCGGTAAAAAGGTTTGAGCTTCTTTAGCCATTTCATTTACAGCTAATGAAGCAATGGGAGCAGCAGCATTAGCAACGTTATTGGCTCCGATAGAAAAGGCAACATACATAGAGGCCAACAGTAATAAGATTTTTAATATTTTGTGTTCTCTCAGATGGGAATAATTTTCAGTAAAAATTTTTGCTTTCAGTAAAGGGAAAATCCATTTCGATAAAATATACATGATAGCAAAAGATACGATAGGTAAAATGATCCAGGTAGGTATAATTTCATAAAATAGTTTTTGTGTATTCAATCCGCTTAAGGCCGTCGCAGCCCCCGAAATAGCTAATACCGTTGCCTGACTTGTGGATTGGGGAACGCCTATTACATTAGCCAAAAGTAATGATAAGCTAATGGAAAGCAATATCACGGAAGTATTCAATGGTGTGAAAAAAGATTGTTCCAACAGTCCTTTTCCTAAGGTTAATGATACTTCTTTTCCGGCAATTAAGGCTCCGCAAAGTACCATGATTCCGAACAAACCAGGAATTAAGGTACGCTGGATAACATTGGCTCCGTAAGCTGCTGCAAAAGCAGGTGAAGTTCCGCTACCTCCCATATTGATCGCTAAGAACATGGCTAAAAGGAACGGAACGGTTAGGGGAGTAAATAGTTCTGACATGATTAATTGTTATGATGTTTAGTAAAATCTATCGACTGATGGAAAGTCAGCCTTATGATATTTCGGTTGTAAAAATCAATTCCGGAATTTTGTTGCTGGAACCAATTAAGGTAACCTAATTCAAATCCATAGTTTTGGTTTGCTTTATAGTGAATGCTTGCTCCATAACGGTTTTGATTAAAGATATTTTGCTGTGTTCCTCCGTTGAGATTCAGATGGAGTTCATCAAATGCTTTGAGAACGAAGTGATCGTTAGGAGAGTATCTTAATTCCAATTTGTAACGAAATCTGTTATTTTGAAAAGCAAAGGAATGATTGGATTGTTCGTTATAGCGAAATTCCAGCCAGTAACGGTGGTGTAAACTTAATTTTTCAGATATTTTTTGTAAACAGGCTATTTCAAACTGTGGGCGTAGTTCTGTTTGATTGTGATAATTGGTTACGGAAGGATCTTGAGGAAGTGATTGCACGAAGTATGTAAACCCCAGTGCCGTATTCCAAGCTTTACCTAATTTCCGTTCCAGTTGAGTTCTTGATACGAATTGGTGCTGTCTCCAGGGAAAAGAATAAGTTCTCTCCTCTAATTCCTGATGGAGTTGATAGTTTTCATTGAATTTTAATCTTAAGTAATAGCGTGACCATAAGAGTTGTTGGGTAACTACTTTTTTCTGGGCTGTAATCCGAATAGATAAGAAACATATCAGGAGTATGCTTAAAGTAATTTTTAAATTGGATTTCATTTAAGTCATGGATTAAAATCATGACAAAGTAATTAAAACATATAATTCCTACCAAATAAATAGGATATAAAAATAAAAAAATTATTTTTTCTTCAATTTTTTCTCTCTGTTGATGATGTCGGAAAGGGTAGCGGCTTTCAGTCTTTTTACGGTTTCATTTCTGATTTCCATAGCTATTTGCCGAATCCCACAGGTTTCTTCATCAGTACATTCATCGCATTTTTCATAAAATTGATAGGTTACACAAGGAAGTAGGGCAATGGCTCCGTCAAATAACCGCATGACCTTAGCCATGTGGATTTCATCGGGTGTACCATTTAGGAAGTAACCTCCGTATTTTCCTTTTTTACTGTTTAAAATACGAGCATTTTTGAGTTCGACTAAAATAGATTCTAAAAACTTAAGCGGGATATTCTGTTCATTAGCAATTTTGCTGACGGAAATAGGTTGCTCCTCCTTGTTTTTAGCAAGGTAAACAAGTGCATTTATAGCATATTTTGTTTTCTTGGATATCACTTTAAGATCACAGCTTTAATTTTCAAATATAAGGAAGTTCATAAGAATAGTTCCGGTTTTGTGATAACTTATTATTTTTATCGATATCAACTTTTTATAATATGTTATCAATTACTTAAAAATCAATACTATTTAATTGCTAATATAAGTTTTTCATTCTGTTAATTTAGTTGGCGGATATCCGAAATGTTTTTTGAAAGCATGAGAAAAGTGAGATAAATTTTCAAATCCTACCTCATAGCAAACATCTATAGGTCTTTTGTTCTTTTCAGAGATTTGATAGTGAGCAAGCTCTAATCGTTTTCGGGTAAGCCATCGTTGCGGTGTGGTGTTAAAAGCTTTGCTAAAGTCACGCTTAAAAGTAGTAAGGCTGCGACCTGTCAGATAGCTGAATTTTTCTAAGGATAAATTGAACATAAAGTTTTTTTCCATATAATCGATCAAGCTGATTTTTCCGGGTTCTTCAAAGTTAGCCAGAATATTGTCTATGCTTTTGTCAATTGTCCTTAGAACGCTAATAGCCTCCGTTATTTTTAATGAAGCAATATCTTTAGGAAGGTCTTTCATTTCAAAATAGGGAATCAATGAAGAAAGACAACTCTCTAATAAAGGATGTTTAGTAAAACAATATATTTTTTGTGATTCTAAAGCTTTCGGTTTCGCATTTAAATTTGCATAAAAAGTTCGTAATCTTTCTACTGATAAATGCATTACCACTGTTTTATGAGGCTGTCCGTGTTTCGGGTAATTAATGATTGTTGCCAGCTGGTTTCTCGGGATTAAAAAAATATCTCCTTTTTTAAAAATGTAAGTTGCATCAGTTTGTACAATCTTAGTTTCTCCCGAAATAAACCAGATCAGCATGTGATGATCAAACATGATATCTGATTTAAAGAACGTATCCTCATACCAGGAAAGTTTAATATCGGGAGTTATATATTTTGCTTTGTATTCCATTATGTTACATTTTAATTTCTATTCAGGAAACCCGAGCATTACAAAAGTAACAAGAATTTATACTGTCTGACTTTATTTAAAGTTCCTATTCTATATTGAATGATAAATTAGTCATCTCTTCACTTAACTTCCACAATCGCTTTGCACTGTTTTCATCTAAGGAATATGCTCTTACACCACTGGAAAAAGAAGATTCTGTAGCTAATGCTGCGATATCTCCATCTTCGCAATATACACCACCTATAGTATTAAGCATAGGGTTGGTAGCACACCAAACGGTAGTTGCTGCACCTTGCGGAATTGTTTTTAAAGAGGCAGTTATTTCCGGTAGAATATTGCCTTCAGCATCGCAGAAACCCATTTGTTTAAATAGCTCTAAAGGGGCTTCTCTGCTCAATTCTGTTCCGCCAATCGATCCTGGGTGTACCGCGTATGTTCTCACATTAAACATTTTACCGCGATTGTCCAATTCAAGTGAAAATAAGTTAACGGCTGTTTTTGATTGTCCGTAGCCTTGTAACGTTTCATATTCCCGGGTTATAAAATTAGGATCGTCAAAATCGAATGGTGCAAATTGATGCCCTTGTGATGAAACATTAACTACTCTTGCTCCGTTAGCATTTTTTAAAGCTGGCCATAATTTTGCTGTTAATTGAAATTGCGCCAGGTAGTTTGTTGCTAATTGTGATTCAAAACCACGGTGATCTCTACGTAGTGGAACCCACATGATGCCTGCATTGTTGATGAGTAAATGAAGCGGTCTGTTTGATGTTAAGAACTTTTCTGCAAAAGCATCAATGGAATCAGGATTCATTAAATCCATTGTTTCTAATTCTATATTGGCTATGCCTGCCAGATTTCTTTTTGCTTTTTCTGCATCTCGAGCAGGAATAATTACTGTTGCACCGGCTGCTGCAAGTGTTTTGGCTGTTTCCAACCCAATTCCTGTGTTGCCTCCCGTTACAATAGCAATTTTTCCTGTAAGGTTACTATTTTTTATGACTTCGCTTGTTGTGGATTTAGCGTTAAATCCGGAACCTATTGGTTTTTGTAATGCTCCTTGATAATTGTTTAGTCCCATTTTTTTAAATTTAATTGTTTTTAACAGGACAAAATTAGGAGGAATGGTTTCCTATAACTTTGTTTAAACGGCTGAATACGCTTTGTTTAAAAGGTCATAAATTTTATTGTAGGTTATCTTTTTTGTTAATCCTCAGGTTTCCAAAGTTTAATTTTGTTATCTTCTGCATCCATGATATGGACAAATTTTCCGACACTTTCATAAAGTTACTTATACTGTCAAGTAGAGTTTTAAGTTGGCTTACAAGTCCTACTATATTCTGTATCTGCATAGTTAATCATAAAGCTTTTTGGGAAAGAGATAACTCGTCTCCATTTTTAAAAGGTTTCCATTGAAGCGAATTTATCTTATCGGAATTGTCAATGTTTCTGGATTTAAGACTAGATGTACCACCATATTGAGATAGTTATGATTAAGGTTATTGTCAGATAGTTTCATTTTTTAATTAATTTTAGATTGAATGTAGATTCACTATCCTTAACCTGGACTATGTATAATCCTTTTGTTAAAAAAAGCGCTTCAATAGGCTGATTTGTTTTAGTGTTGAATTCAAATATGGATTTACCGTTAATATTAAAAATTTTTACCATTATGTCTTCTGATTTCTTTGATTGTATACTGAATTCATTATCAACGGCATTTGGCACAATCACATATTTTTTAGCAGGTTCCTGAGTTACTACATCAGTAGATAAAACATTGTCATTTTCATCAAGGGACATCACCTGTGCTAATAGGCGAAGATAAGAGGCCTGATAGTAAATCGCAGGCTCACTGATTTCCCATGAACTATCAGAGCTAGTGTTAAAATCCAAATAACTTTTTTGAGGCGGTTGATTATATGGAGGAGATAGAGAAGTGTTAGCATAATAGTATTGATTAGCACCTCCTGTTACAAATCCGGGTGCAGGTCCGTAGGTAGAAGTTTGTGCATTGTCCCACACCGTGCCGTCGGAAAACCATGTATGAAACATTTCATTAAGACTTTTTTCGGCACCCAAATTATTCATATTGGTTAAATAGACAAGGCTTAAAGGATTTACACCATGAAAGTAATGAATTTGTTCTTTAGCTCGTAAATTATAGCTTGTTGTTGTAGAGGTGTTTATGCCATATTTACTAAATATATAATTTAAAATTCCGATGTTTGATTTTTGATTATTGCTTCCCCAATGATAATTCCAATCGTTGTTAAAAGCTCTATACAAGTCGGTGTCATTTTCAAAGAAAAAGTTATGATTCCAATTTCCGGAGGCCACTACATTTGCCGAATTAATAATCGTTGATACTGTCGAACTGTCTGCCCCTGATAACGTAGTATAGTACAATAAGGCATCGGAAGTTTTAATGGTATAATTATTCCAATCATAAGAAGCTATCTCTCCGGCATCATAAATATGGTTTATTATGTATTGATTGTATGCGGTATCACCTGTTAAGGCATATAAATAAATAGCGGCAACTAAAGCCATTTGATATTGTTCCTGAGAAGATTTATCAGCATCACCTGATTTTACAGAGCCATCATCGCAATTTTCATATAGTGTATTATTATTGAGATGTGGTAATACCCAGTTCCAACAACTTATTGCTTTGTTCTCTAAAGTTTGAGTGTAAGTTGACAATGAAGGAATTTGTTCAAAAACTATTGCTGAATGAGCTAACATAGCAGCTGCAGCGATGGTCGATGAAGTACAAACAGGAGTATAATACCGTAAATCTGTATTAGCACTCGGAGGAGCAAAAAGGTTTTCGGAATAACTCTTGCTACCGATCTTAATGTGTACTGAACCATCTGTATTTACCATTTTAAGTAACCAATCCAATTCCCATTTTATTTCATCTAAAATATCCGGAATACCATTTCCTGATTCTGGGATATTCATGTTATCACCAAATAGTAAAGGATTTTCCTGGTATGCCCATAGTAAGTCATGTATAGGATTTTCAGCAAAAGTGACGTACTTATTGTAGTCACCTGCGTCAAACCAACCGCCACTCATATCTTTTTCTGTTGCGGTGTTTCCCTGATCGTATACATCTCTTGAGTATGTATCTTGTGTAAATGAAATAGCGTCTGTGAATCCGGTAGCAGCATAGGGAGAAACTTTTTCTATGCCACATCTGTTATAGTAGAACATTTTAAAGGCGGCTTGAAGTACGGGATCATATACATTTTCAGAAATAGTAAAAACAGCGGAACTTACATTATTTAGCGGATCATAAATGTAATATTCTCCGGCTTGTGTGACAGCACTAAAATCAAACCACCAGCCTTGATCTCCTGATTGAGCATGTAACATACCATTATTCCAAAGTTGAATGTTTGCTGAAAATACTACAGCCTGAGTAGTTGTATTTTTAACTTGTAATACAGAATTCGGGCTGAAGCTTTCGTTAGCGTTAAATCCTTCAATTGGGTTACTGATTACAGCTACTTTAGTGTGAGACGGTCGGTAACCAAATTGATCCACATGGATAAATGGTGAAGTTTGTGCTATTGATAAATGGCTAATGATAGCTAATAAGTAGATTATTTTTTTCATCAGGCAGATTATTTATATGTTGTTTTTTTTAATATTTAATCGTTTTACTTGTCCGACTTCTATGAGTTGAATACTATAAATATAGATCACAATTTATTTAGTATGTAAAAGGGATCGAGCCAATCGAACAAATTAAGTTGCGAAACAACCCTAATTAAGTATGGATTTTGATTTTCTATTTAAAGGTTTCCAGAAGTAAATGAACCCTATTGCCAGTAGAACATGAAGAGTTAGGTTAGGGAGTATACCTGAAAGTTTTGTAATTGTTCCGTAAAAATAGGCTACTAATTCAATGATGAATAGTCCTATTTGAATGATAATGTTTCCGAAAAGAAATGCTTTTAAGGTTTCAGAGTTTTTGTGTTTTCTAATAGAGAATGCAATGAGGCCAATTGTAAGAAGTAATAATCCTGTTTCTCTTGTCCAAACCAATGTGCCCGGTAGGGGAGTAACTCCTTTACTCACTAATAAAACCGATGGAAATACTATAGCAAAAAGACCGACTAAAAATGCGATTATTGAAGCTATTGTTAAAAAAACGTGTCTGCTCATTTATATGATGTTTATAGTGTTGAGTAGCAAATTTCAATAAATAATGTTAGGATATACTTGATATTTATTAAATAAAATAAATAGTTTCTTGATAAAGATCAAGTTTTTAATGTGGATAATTTTTTTCTGATTCTGCTTAAATGTTCAGGTGTTATGTCAAGGTATGATGCAATTATTTTTAGGGGGACTCTTTGTATTAAATGCGGTTGTTCCTCAATCAGTCTCAAATATTTTTCCTCTGCTTTGTTTCCGCTAAAATTCAGTTGCTCTTTTATGGAAATGGTATGTTGCTTTTCAACCATCATTCGTCCCAATCGTTCAAATGATTTATATTTATCGAACATTTCGTATAATGCAATTCTTGGTATTACGATAAGTTCTGTTGTTTCCAAAGCAACATAATTTAACAGACAAGGTTCCTGCTTGATAAAACTGTAATCGTCATAAAAGATAGATTTTTCAAAATACAGGGTTGTAACTATTTCTTTTTCTTCTCTCTGGTGGTAACAATAAATCAGTCCACTTCCTATAAAAACTAGATGATTACAAATTTCACCTTTTTTCCATAGAGTTTCGTTTTTTAAAAGTTTGCGATACGAAAAATATTGTTCAAAGTTTGACCATTCATTTTCTGAAATAGGAGTTACATCTTGTAGTATGTTTTTAAAAATCTGCTTATCCATTTCTTTTATTACAATTGTGCAGTGGCTTTTTAGAAGTAATGGTATGATTATCAGTTCTATTTTTGATGCTAAATTTAGTTAATTCTACTGGAATTTGTATACAATTAAGTTGGCTGTAATTGATTCTTATATCTTGTTAGAAGATATTTCTTTAGATTTTTCTGGTTTAAATTACTTTTTTTACTCCCATTTTTCTATTAATTCCATTATACCTTTTTTTATTCCTTCATAAAAATGTCCGTTCATAAATTCAGGAATGATCTTATTTGTAATTACTTCTTCGCAGATTTCGTTTGTTAAGATCAGTTGAGTTTCCGTTCCGCTTGCAATTCCTATTTTTTTACAAGGTTTACATAAAATAATTATAAGACCATTGCCTTTTTCAGCCATTCCGACTCCCCAGTAGTTCCCTAAATCTGTAGCATATTTCTGGATATCAGAATAAGGTTCGATGTCCTTTACTGTTACAACTACAATTTGCCGGGTTGTTTCAATATAATAAGTATATAAAATATCAGAAAGTTCTTTTATTTCTGTAGAAGTGAATATAGTATCATAATCGTTGATAATTTGCCCTTTGTATTTAGAGGTTTTAAATTTATCAATTTGAGAAAAAACAAATCCGATAGTATCTTTTTTAGTTTCAGTTCCCTGAGCATAACTTATGGATGGAAGAAAATTTAATCCTATAAATACAATTAGTATTGTAATCTTTTTTTTCATTTTTCTATTGGTACATTGTTTATTTTACCATTCAGGTTTTAAATCTTCCGGAAGGATTGTTGCATCTAAATAACGGGTAATACATTCTGATTTTCTTTTCAAAGTAAAGCCATTCTCTTATTTCTTTTAATCCTGATTCAAATGGGTAAGTACTACCTATTGAGAAGATTCTTTTATCTGATTTATTTAGATAAAGATAGCCTTGACCAACTAATATTGAAGAAAAATCATTGGTTTTAAGATATTCTTTTGATTGATAAGTAAAACAATATAAGTCTTCAAGATCTTCAATAGAATCTTTAAGGATTGAAACATCACTGCCAATTTCAGTTTTAACGAAATCTTCTGCTATTTTAAAAAAATCATTCACATTATTCTTCAATTTTTATCATTACGCTACCACTGATGATATCGTGTAAAGCTCTTCCTTTGTGATTCATCAGTATGAAAATTAAGGAAATCCAACCAAGGGAGATTTTAAAAAAATATCTGATAAGAGATTGAATGATGTTCAGCTTTTCAGAAGTGTTTTTATTTTTTCTAACGCGAATAGAGTTTCTGTAATTTCCAAATGTTCCGTTTATAGAAACAAAAACAGGTTCGTACATTAAAAAAGTTATAAATAATAGAATTTTTACTGTGTCAGGTACATTTCCTATTGAATTTATGATATCACTTGAAAGATAGAAACAGGCAATTAAAATGATTGTGTCTATTGTTGTTGACTTCATTCTATCTAAAACCGGAGCATAATTATCTTCTGTTTCCATTTATTTGCAATGTTTTTGTTTAGATCCAAAAGTAGATAAAAAAATAGATTGAGTAGTATTTTTAGGAAAAAAGTAAATAGAATAGGAATCAGCACTGACGCCAGAGTTTATTTAATAGTTTGGTAATAAAATTAATAGTTCTATCTGGATCCTTTTCTAAGTATTCCAATTTTATTGAATTCAATGATTTTACTAAAATCTTTATCCCAAATTGAAAAATTATGAGTTTTCAGATATGTTTTAATTTTAGCAATAGTAGTCATCCTGTCTGTTTGAAAAGAATCATTTCTGTTTATTGAGACAAATAGAATTTCACTGTTAAAATAGCGTACAATTATTTCATGTATACAATTTTCATAATCAGTATTATCAAAATTAATATACATCCATTCACTTTCAGATTCCGGAGATTGTTTTAGCCATTTTATTTTATTTTGATATGCTTTATTTGTTTCATAGATCATTCTTGAATCAAGAAGAGGAATTTTTTTTGACTTTAATTTAGGATTTGAAATAGAAATTATTTTACCGGTTCCGATTATTTTTGATCCTTCTCGAAAATCAAATTCTAAATTTTCACAAAGTTGATATTTAAAATATTCTGGAGATAGAATATTAATTTCCACTTTTACTATTTCACCCGGAAAGACTTTTTCTTTATCAATAAAATTTTGAATTCCGGAAGTTAGCATTTCAGAAAATGGAAATTTTATTGAAGGGCGATATCCGGATAGTGCATAGCTAGTACGACCGCCTTCTTCCGTTTTTTTATATTCCAGTAATGCTATGAAATCAGCTTCGGGATTCATCTAAAAGATCATTATTTATTTTTTGTAGTGACTCCAATCATCACACCAAAATTTCCGTCAGTTTGTACCCATCCTTCTTCGGGTAAATACATTCTCGACACAAATCCGTCGAGGTATAATGCATTTTTACAACCTAAGCTTTGAAAATATTTTGCAAAATCATAAAAGTTGATTTCTTTTTTTGACATTGCAAATACCACTTTATTATCCGGTAGGATCCCAACGCCGTTTCTTATAGTAAGATTTTTTGATCCGTCTCTGAATGCAGGATGTATTTTTCCGTCAATAAGCAGCATTGGTCCTGATTGTGTAGCATATTTAATATTTCCATTATCTTTGAAATCATTTGTTTTGCAGACAAAAGGAGTATTGTTTGTTGTTACATAAAAAATACCATTGGGTTTTAAATAAAAATTTCCTTTTCCATTTGCAGTATCTAAAGATGATAACATCTTTTTCTCTTGAATAAAGAGCCCTTGAGGAGAAAAATCCTTATTGTACATGCCTCCGTTCATGGCAAAAATAAGAGTCTGATTTTTGCTTTCAATGTAATCTTTTAAATTTTTGATGTTTTTTAAAATTGTTCCCTCATCATTTTTCCAGTAGAATTGTAAATTCTGTATTTTAGGGTCAACCTTATAAGCTAAAATCCTATTTTCAAATGTATCTTGATTTGCTTTATAAGCAACTAATACAGTTGTAAACAGCAGAAAAAAACTCAATGATATTATTTTTCTTTGTTGTTTCAATTTTTTGATGTTCTATTAATTATTTAAAAGTTCAAAATAGATTTTTTTTATTTTTCTGAATTTCTTTTTTTCAGATCTTAAAAATTTAATGGCTTTATACTTCTTTAAAAGTTTGACCCTTACAGGAGGATTCATCCTTTCGAGTCCATAGATACTTTTAGTCGTGCATGTACAAGTTTCTCCTTGAAGTTTTAAAATACGTATTGTTAGACTTTTTATTTTAATCTTTAGTGTTTTATTCTCTTCGAAGAAGTTTTCTTCGCTGTAATGACCGGAATTTTTTTTTTGAGATATAAAAGTTTCACAACAAAGTTGTGTTTCGTATCCATCTCTTAAAGCAAGTCGAAAGGCATTATCTAGATCAGTTGTATAAACAATATAAAAATTGTCTTCAGAATCAATCCATTTTTTTTCAAATTTACGTATCCAAATAGCATAATAGTACTCATTTGAAGTCTGTCCTATTGCAGTTTGAAAGACTAAAAAAAGAAATACCGGATAAAATAGCGTTTTCATATTCTGATAGAAATTTTATTTAAATTATCCGGCTTTATTCTTTTTTTGATTATTCTTTTAGACAATATTAATCCTCAGGTTCCCAAAGTTCAATTTTGTTATCTTCTGCATCCATGATATGGACAAACTTTCCGATGCCTTCGTAAGCTGTTATACTGTCAAGTACAGTTACTCCGTTGGCTTTAAGTTGGTCTACAAGTCCTTCAATGTTTTGAACTTGATAGTTGATCATAAAACTCTTTTTAGAAGGAGAAAAATACTCATCACCATTCTTAAAGGGTTTCCATTGAAGCGAATTGATCTGTTCGGGGGTATTGATGTTTCTGGATTCAAAACTAGACGAACCCCAGTCATTGATCTCAATGCCTAAATTTTTAGTGTACCATTCTTTTGTTTCCTTCGGATTGTCGGAATAAAAGAAAATACCGCCAATTCCCGTTACTTTAGGAGTAGTAGTGTCTACAGGCGTAGTTGCTTTTTCTGCTTCCGCTTTTTGATCTGCCATAGTTTCTGTTTTTTCTGCTGTGTGATTACAACCTATTAAAAAAGTTGTCATCAAAGCTAATGTTAAAAAAGTTTTCATTTTTGTTTTTTGGTTTCAACTTTCGCACTGTTCTTTAATGTATTACACACTATTAAAAGACTACTTATTATAACCAAAGATAACAAAAAATCCGTCAGAAAATGATTAGTTAAAATTTTTAGGAAGTAATAAAATCAAAAGAAAAAAGATACTATATGTTTTATTATTTAAAATTTTCCAAATCCGATAAATAAAGCGATTGCTAAGCAAAGTACTCCTATTATTTTCCAGGAATTGGTATGAAAGTTATTCGTTTCAGATAGATGTAAGTAAATTTCTCCGTTAGGGGAACGCAAATCAAAACAATCATGATCCCGATTGATTCTTTCTCTAATTGTTCTTTGTTTTCCTACCGAAACAATAACAGTATCTCCTTCTTTTAAGAACATAAATGATTTGACTTTCAAATTGTCATAAGAGCAACTTTCAATATCAAATTCTACTGTATGATTTTTAAATTCAAAACTTATAGATTTATATTTTTAATAAAATGTTGGCTAAATATATGAGAGTATGAATAGTTTGGATTTTATACTCTGACTTTTCTATTTAGTACTAATCTTTGTTTGTAACCTCTAGCTCTTATTTTTATAGTATTACTTGGGTTAGTTTCTCTTTTTCAATATTTTAACGACCCGATTATACATTAGTTCTGACATATTCCAATTATAACCTTCAAAGTCGACCGTATTTGTATATTGTATGACAACAGCGTCAATATCCTTATGATATTTAGCAATAGTTTGGTATCCCGGTATCAGTCCTGTGTGCTCGTACTTATAAATGGATGAATAGATTTCTTGTTCCTTTTTATCTTTAAAAACAGAGCCGTCATTTAAGGCTCGGATAAATCTGCTCAGATCTTCTGCTGTTGCCAATATTGAGCCTATATTATCTGTCTTTAAATCTGCATCATAGCCTACATAGTAACCACTCATTACATCATCTATGTTTACATCCTGAATTGAGCCAAAGGTATGTTCTAGATGCAATGGGTTTAAAATTTCTTTTTGAATGTATTGGAATGTACCATATCCGAGAACTCGGGTCATTATTTTTCCAAGTAATAAGTAATTGGTATTGCAATATTCATAATCTTCATCGGGTTTAAAGTTGGCTGGTTTATCTAAGACCAAAGCAAGATTTTCATCCGCTGTCTCTTTTGGAGCAGCCCAATACATATAGGTATCCGTATAATTAGGTATGCCACTTCTGTGTTTAACCAACATGCGTAATGTGATTTTATCTGCATATTGTATTCTGCCTTTCAGTTCAGGTAAATACTCGACAAGTGTTTTGTCTAGTGATAATTTTCCGTCATAAACCAGTTTTACAACGGCTACAGCATTATACAATTTGCTTACACTGGCAATTTTGAATAAAGCATTGGGGTCGGCCGGAATTTTGTTCTCTTTGTTCTTATAGCCCGAAGTATAAAATTCTGATTGATTTCCTTTTTTGTTGACACAGACAATTATACCGTCAAATCCGTAATCCGTTGCTTTGTCGACTTGTTCTTGAACGGTATCCGGAAGAGGCTTGATCCAAGCGTTTACAATAGGCCACGGAACAAAATACAGCGAAATCATTGTTCCTAAGAACAACAAAATTCTAATTATTTTTTTTGTTTTTTTCTGAGTCATTTTATTTTCTGTATACTAATGATTTTAGGTCAAGAAGAAGTAGGGTAAATGAAGTTGGAGCCACAACAAATATAAGTAAACTTTTGAATTTTGGGAGAAATGTGTAAAGTGAAGAAGTGAAATTCAAAGGTTGCCTGAAACAGAGCATTACTTGTAAAAAATATTTCGTATCTGTATTTTTTAATCACCTCCAATCCATTTTCTTTCATTAGAATTATATTTTTCGGTATGCCACCCATCTATATCATAAAAAATATAGAAGTTTAATTTTAAAGAATCTGTTGAGTAATTAATATAATCAGTTTCAAAATCCAGATCTAATTCTTTTAATGAGTTTGGAAACTTGCCGCCCTCTTTACTTTTTTTATCAAGCATTTTAATAACAATTTCTGCCTTTTCTTTTTTCCTATTCAGTTGATATTTTCTAATAGGAAGAGAAATTATAAAAGATAAAGTCAGGCAAATAAAGAAGGTAATCAAGTATTTTGAATTTTTCTTCTTTTTAATGATATCAGAAATTCCAACTATTAAGGATAAGATTAAAATGATTATCCAAATAATTGAAAATGTCATTAAAAAAAATATAGTTGTTTTTGATAATAAAATGCATGAAACTAAAATAGATAATACAATTAAAAATTGGTTTTTAAATTTGAATATTTTCATATTTAACTTTTAAAAGAGGTATTGAGAAGTAAGTTTTTTTGACATGATATAATAGTTCCTAGTTATAAAGAAGTGGTTTAAAACCTTGATTGAACTACTACAAATATAAGTAACCTTTTTAAATTTTAGAAGAAATCTGTAAAAGTGAAGTGGGGAAATAAAATCGTAAGTATTTGGTAGTGTTTGTAATAGGGTATAAAGATGTAGAATGTCTTACTTTTTTTTATCAAATTCGATTAGTATTTGACATAATTTATAAAATTCGGTTTCTTTTTCTGGAGACCACCTAATAACTGCATGATATTTTCTTTCTGTACAATTATTTTTCTCAGTAGAAATAGCTTCTAATAACCAATTTGATCCATCAAGACCTCTTCTTTCTGTTCTGATTGGCAAAGTCCAAAAACAAGTATTTTTTATTTGGTTTTCAAAATTATCCCATTCCGTTTTTGCTAGTATTCTTTCATATTTTTTCGTGATGCTACCTTTTCCTTCTTGAATATTATAATTTTTTTTAATAATTAATTTATAATCTTCAGAACTCCTTTCAATTTTGTATACAAATGTTGAACCATCCATAATATTTTTTTTTGAAAATCGGTAAATATTTTTATTTACAAATCTAAGATCTGGTTCTTTTAAACTTTTTAAATATGCTTTCCAAGCTTTCTCATTAATTGAACTTATAGTATTCAATATACTATCATTTTTTCTGATAACATTTGAATCCACTTCACAATTACACTTACTTTGACAATTTGAGTTCAAAATAATAATGATGAAAAAAAGAAATAATCTAAAGTACATAAAGTAAGTATTATAATAATTTTCGGCTGTAAAATAAGGGGGTAGGGCAATAGCAAGCTATTACTTGTCTCCTTGTTGTATATGGTTTTATTTTAGAATGTTTTTATATTTATTGAAATTTACTGGGATATTATTTTCGATACTAACTGTATTTGAAGTTATTGTTGGCTTTACACATATTATTTTAGTGTTAAAATCAATATCAATTATTTGAACATTATTAATTTTTGCAATGTCTTTATGTTGAATTTTGAATTCGTATTTTCCTGGAAGTAGATAAATCATAGCATATTCATTTGCTTTTAGATGTCCAAGAGCTCTATTATTTATCCATATATTCAGGTCAGAAGTATCATCTATTTTATTCAGTAAACCAGCTCCATTATAAATTAAAACCTTTCCATTGTCTAATTCATTTAGCAAAGTAGGTTCTGATGAAGAACTAAGTAAAGAATATTCAGATTTAATTGGTTTTAGTGCACAAGATGAAAACAATATTGGAGTAATAATTATTGCGAGGAATTTTAAATTCATTATTTTATAATAATATATTTTGTTTTAATGGGGCAAAATGTTTTCAGCATAAAAAGTAGCGCGTAAAACCAAGACTGAACTACTACAAATATAACGTAAACTTTCGAATTTTCGGATAAAATTCGAAAGTAGGCGAGAAGCCACGATAACAGCTAACCAATGTTAACGGCAGTTGTTTTTAATTTCGGTTCGGTTGTAATAGTCTAAAAATTTCGAATGGTTTTTAAACATTGTAATAATATTGTCTTCAGGATAATTTAAATTTTCTAAATAGATGATTTTTCTTTTTATACCATTTTTTTTATAAACGATTAATCCTTTACCTTTTTTATGTTTTGAATATGATACAGTATTTAATTCAACGAAATCAATTTCATTCCATTCCCAAAATTTTAGAGAAAAAAAAGGAAAAAAAGTATTTCTATGACAAAAGCCTTCTTCGTTAATTTTTAATATAGGTTTGTTATCGAATATTTTTAAGACACTTATTAAAAAAAATACAATCAAAAAACCAAAAACGAATGTAACCATTCCATTTTGAGAGAGTCTTTTTTTATCCAAAAAAAAATTATCAGATTTTATAATTAAGACTAAAATAAAAGCAAATAAAAATAAAATTGGAATTAGTTTATTAAAGAAAGATTCTTTTACAATTATTTCGTTTTCTTTCAATTTTGATGTAGTTTTTTACAATTGTCTTTAATGGTCTCGGCTATGAGTAGTTGCTTGGTTTAGCATGAAACTTTGCAAGTACACACAAACTGAAAATCCGCAAGGATTTTCAGAAGAAAGCGAGAACAAGCAATTACTTATAGCCATTGTTGGCGGTAGTTATTTTTTGTCTTTCCAATTCCACCATTTTAGTTTTTCGCTGTCTTGTCTTTCTGTCGGTGTTTCTGCAAAATACACTGCACACCTAAAAACATAAAGTAAACACCTGTCTTGAACGCAACCTGCAAACAAATTCGAGTTGTCGTAAAGTACTTCCGGGTCTTTACCTTTCAAGTCGTCAACGTATCTAATTCCGATGTTGTATAAATCTGTCGCAATAGATTTTCCAACGCCCGGAATTATTGTCAATGCTTTTATGGTCTGAGTTGCTGTCATTACAGTTTTATGTTGTCATTTTCGTCAAGCTCCCAAAACGGATTGTAAGCAACTTCAAATAGATGTCCGTCCAGGTCTTTGAAGTAACCGCTATAACCGCCCCAATAAACTTTCTGTGCAGGTTTTACGATTGTTGCACCAAGTTTCGCAACCTTTTCTAAAATTTCGTCCACTTCTTTTTCCGATTTCGTGTTGTGCGAAATTGTAAGTCCCGAAAATGTTGTCGGCTGATATGTCAATGTCGTGTCGTCCGCAAGTTCGTGTCTTGGGTGCAGTGCTAAAATAATTCCGCCCAAGTCAAACAAGGCTAAACCATCCATACTTTTGCCGGATTTTTTCCAACCAAGTCCTTTTTCGTAAAAATCTAACGATTTCTGAAAGTCGTCAGTTCCAAGTGTTATTAAGTTAAGTTTTTGTCTCATTTGCAGAGTTTCTTTTAATTACCGCCAACGTTGATGGTATGAAAAGTTGCCGATTCCGAAGCACTTCCTTATCAAGCTACACTGAACTTTAATAGAAGTGAAAACCTTGAAACCTGCACTGCAACGGCAATTTTTTATACCATGTGTTGGCGGTTCGTTGTTTATTTCTGTCGTCATATATATTTAGGTAGTAGAAATGAAAATGTCCATCTCTGCATTACTCCAATCTTTACTTCGCTCATCATAAACTTCGAAGTCATATTTATATGTTCTATTTATTTCTGAACTCCAAATGCGTTTCCAAGCATCTGTAATACAACCTGTCATTTTTCCTTTTGCTGTTACTTTAAAGTAATTATCAGAAGGAATAAGTAAACTATCCATACCATTAGGTATTTCAGTATCAATTGCTACTTTGCAACCAATAAAATACGAGAAAGGTTTGGTGTCATCTCCTTCATAGTCAAAGTAAACGGAATAAATTTCTTCACCTAACTTATTCGGTATAATTTCTACAAAATTCTCAGTCTCAAATTTCTGCCATAAGTTACCACAGTCAATACTTGATTGTCCGCCTTCATTTGTCGTCTTTTTGTCGAGTTTGAGTCCAATCAATTTGAACTCCGAAATAGTTGTCCTATACATATTTGTTATTTATTTGTCTGTCTATTTAAGATTATAATAGCTCCCATACAATGACCGCCAACGGTTGGGCTATGAGTAGTTGCGTGGGTTAGCACTCAACTTAGCAAGTACACACCAAACTGAAAATCCGCGAGGATTTTCAGAAGTAGGCGAGAACAAGCAATTACTTATAGCCATTGTTAGGTGTTGTTATTTATTTCAGTTATCACTTTATCTATTGTGTCATTTGCTATTTTCATATCAAGTCTAAAAAACTCTCTTCTAGGGTCAACTCTGTATGAGTCTAAAATTTGGTGTATTTCTTTTTCTGCTTTTTTACAATCCTTAACAGCCCATTCTCTCATTACTCCAAATTTATCAGGTACACTTGTCTTTGATAATTGTTTTGCTCTTTCTTCCGTTTTGTTTGTTGTTAAACCAATCTTATAAATGTCTTTTTCGAATGTTGCATTTCTCATAACATAAATATAGCCTGCATTTTCTCCTTCAAATTCTTGCTGGTCGTTATTGTTGGAAATAATTAAGTCATTCGTATTAGCTTGAAAATAACTTTCTGTTTTGTTAACCCAAGTTTTACCCGTTACTTGTCTACCTTTTTTATCTGTTCCAAATTCTTCTGGTGACAACTTTTTCCAATATCCTCCATTCTCTATTTTGAAATTTTCATCTCTCAAAACAATTCTATCTGCTGAAAATCTATTTTCCTTATTTAGTAGCCATAAAGAACGATACCTGATTTTATATTTAGCATCTACGTTTTTAAATTTTCTTTTTTTAATAGGACTATTAATTAAGTCTTTTAATTGTGTTTGATGTTCTTCCTCTTCTATATCATCTTCGTGGAAATTAAAATAGTATGGCAGATATAATACGGCTTTAGCTAGTTCAAAAATTGAGTTATAACCCTCAACACTTGAAATCATATTTTCATAAGTTTCTTGTAAATCTTTTGTTATCCAATCTCCATTTCTGATAAAACCAGTTATATCATCTGTTAATATTGAAAAAGAATTACCTTCATCTTTTGCAATGTATCTCGCATCTATAGTTTGCGTTTCTAAATCAAACCTGCAGGCAATTAAGACTTTCCATAGATTTTTGTTGCCATTAAGTTGAACGGCTTCTCTTTTTCTTTCATCTGCTGGCTGTATTTCCTCCTTTCCAGGAATTCTACTTTTTGTTAAAGGGACTAATTCTTTTGTTTTTTCCTCTGTGTCAATTATCTCTCCTGTTAGAAAGAGCATAGTGACTTCATTACCTCTTCTTAAAATAGAAACTCCAGCTATTACAAACTCACTCCCTTCTTCTGTTTTAAAAGTAATTTCGTTAATTTCAGAACCTACATTGAAATTATAAATTAAATCCTCTTCTAAATTTCCTTTTATGAAGTTGATATTAAACTCAAAATCTCTTGAAGTATAGAAGTCTAAAAAATCATAAAAAGAAATTAAGTAATCTTCTTCTTCAAGTAATTTCCAAGAATTGATTGTTTTATCAAGGTCAACAAACGCTTCCATTATGTTGAACATAATGGGCATTTTTCTATGTCCATAAGTCCAAGACCTATGATTGAATTCATTTAAGAAATGTCTAATTTCAAAATCCATATTTAGTCCGATACCATTTGAATCTTGAATTTCTAATGTATTGACTGCTTTTTTGAAATTGTCTCGTAATTGTTTTTTGAGAGCTGGGTTTTCTCTCATTCTTTGTTCGTGAAGAGCCTTGATTTCTCTAAATTCCTCTGTTGATTCGTCAGGAACCGCATCTTTTGAGTATTCAATTCGTCTTTTAATGTGCTCTTTCATTTGTTGGTTTAAATTACGCACAACGGTCCTCGGCTATAAAATTGTGGCGAAAAACCACACACCGAACCATTCCAAATATAAAATTTAATTTCGAATTTTCTCCGAAAATTCGGAAAATATGCGCAAACCCAGCCATGATTTATAGCCGATGTTAGCGGTAGTATTTTTCTATTTCAATTGTATATTCTCCAACTTCGTTTCCTTTTGAAGATCTACATTTAAGAGTATATTCTATACCTTTTTCAATAAAATGATACTCATCTTTCTAAAAGTTTTTCGTCTTTCATTTTGCTTTCTATAAGTTTTTGTAGAGAGTCATTTTTAATGTCTGATATTAGTTTTCCAGATGTTACATCGTACTCGGCAACATTCTTCCAATAAACAGTTTTTACAAAAAGTCTTGAATTAACTGTGTCAAGCCAATGTCCACCATATGGATTGTCGAATTTGATTTTCCAATCCATTAGCCTTATAAAATTTTAAAAAATCTTGCCAAATCATTCTTAATTAAACATGGCAATAGACTTATTCAGATATTTGTTCCATTAAATCATTTATTTTTAGATTTGGACGAATTGCTAATAAAAATAAAATGCCTTCATATTTAGAAACCATTGTTGTTGCTATTTTTAGTGACTCTGTTTTATTATTTTTAGCGTTAATAATAATTTTTTCCAAATTTTTGTAAAATTTTTGTACTTCTTGTTTGAATTCGGGAAGAAGATTATATGCTTCAAAATACATTATGTAATATTCCGAAAATCCTTTTTCTGTTAGTGGTAATATTTTAGGAACGAAATTCAAATAAAATTTCTGTATTTCCTGTTCAATCTGTTCAACGGAAAGTTCCATTTGCCCGTACGTTTCCCAATCTACTTCTTTGTAAAAGGATAAAAAATAGTGTTCTATTACTTGATTATAAAGATCATTTTTGCTTTTGAAATAATGATAGAAAGCTCCTTTTGATAGCTTGGAAGCTTCAACTAATTGTTGCATTGAAGTATTGTGATAACCATTGTTGATAAACAATTTAAATGCAGTTGATAATATTTTTTCTTTACTATTCATTACTTTCCAGTCATTGCAGATTTGGTAGCAAAAACAATAATCGCAATACCTACTATAATTGCAAATGCAACGAGCCGATACAAGTTGTAAGATAATTTAGATTTATCTTGGCTGCTTTTCATTTTTTTTGTTTGATTGAATGATAATAGCATAAGTGGTATTGAAAGAATAATTCCTATAGCTTCTAAAAAAACTAAAAGTTGTGGCATTGAATCGGGTGATTTTGGAAAAATGTGTGCAAAATCTAAGACATAGACTAAAAAGTAACTAAGTCCACAAATAAACGCCACTAGTATACTCCATTTATATTTTCGAAAAATAAAGTAGGATAGAAATAAACTAATCATCCCGAGTGTAGTAAGAAAAATATTAAATACAGATAAGATAGATAATGGAATATGGGAAAAATCTCTCGTGTCAATGCCTCCTCCAGGTACCATTACAGTTAAGTTGATGGCAGACAAAACTAATAATGCAATGATAATTTTTGATTTATTCATTTTTTATATATTCTTTAAAACCGACCGTTCGGTATGTAAATATACAAATAAAAAGTGAATTCTAAATTTGTTATTATCATTTTGTGCTCTTCATAGTAAAAACTTATTTAGAATAGAAATAAGTTTTTTTTAATAATTAAATCACTGATACAAAATATAGGCAGGTTTTCCTACTTGGTAATCCGATAATTTTAAATCGTTATTTTCCAATGAATTGCTTTTTAAGATGTTGTCTCCTTCATACGGAATAGTAGGATAATAAGAGAACGAGATCTGAAAACTGTTGAAAACCAAATAGTCATTGTTGATCAATACACCCAGACTGAATTTAGGATATACTTTGCTTTGGAACAGATTTTTAGTATTATCGGCTAAAGCCCCCAAAGTTATGTTGGCATACGGACTAAAGTGAAAACCGTACCAGTCTTTCGGAACATACGTTTGCATTTGCATGGCTAAAAGCCATCTTTGGGTTCCGGTTATGCCATCGGTAAAATCTTGTAAACCATTTGTATTGTTTAGGCTTAACTGGTCTTTGACGGAAGCGTCCCGATTGTTACCCCAGGTATAACTGGGCTTAATGAACTGACGGTAACGCCACGAACCGATACTCCACAAAGGACTGATATATTGAAATCCGACAGAGAATGCGGTTTGTTCTGATTTTCCGTCGTTGATAAAGGTTCCCCATTCGGTGGTAGCAGTTAAATAGCCGAAAGGATAACGTTTTCCTTTAGCAAATTTAGCACCGAAATACGATCGGTTATCACCGTTTTTAGTTTGCTTCCCAAAGATAAGCGCATAAATACTACCATAAGGAACGTCTTCAGTAATACCGTAATTGAATAAATAACTGTCCTTATAGTATTTCTGAGCGGTGAAAGCTACCTGACCTATAATATTGTTTTCAGAAGCAAAAAAAGAAGTAGGATCAAACGTTGCATCGGGGACTTCAGTATAGATCTTTTTGTTAAAGGTAATCGAAGTAATTAAATTAGTTGTTTTACCTAAATAAGTGTCCGGTTTTAAAATTTTAAAAGCCCTTCCGTACCAATATTCCTGATATTCTGTTTTTACAGTTTGCCTGTAGGTACTATCAGGATAAAAGAAGTTTTCGGTTGCTTCTCTGTTTTCAAAATAGACACCTCCCGCATTTTTAGTTAACGGAGAAAAAAAGTTTCGGGTGAGACCAATACTTCTTGAACTGTTACTATAATAGTCCTTTTGATATATCAGGTCAAATGAAATATAACTGTTCTTAATGTTGTTTATAGTGTATTGGGCATAATGAGCATTGCGCTTAGTCGCAAATTCTTCTTTATAACTTCCGGATATTTTATGACCGTACCCCATAATATTTCGCTCCGTTAGTTTGGCTTCCCAATCACCGGAAGTGATATTTCCTGTCGGAATTAAACTCCACGAATCTAATAAGGTTACATAAACATCAATAGAATCCTGACTTTGGGTAGGTTGGGGTAGGACAGTAACCTGTCGTACATAACGCTGACTACGGATCAAACGCTCTGTCTCTTGTAATTTTAAAGTATCGCAACGATCGTATTGTTTAAATAAAAGCAAGTTCTGTACTGTAAATTCATTGGTTTTGACATGAACTGAATTTCCAAAGCGTTCAAATCCGGTTTTAGGACTGCGTGTACTGTCTTGTAAGGAATACCCGAAAGGATCCAGAGTTTTAATATAGACATTCCGGATCACTTTACCATTTGATGAATGATTAACTTCTCGGATCTTTTCTTCTTTTTTTTGGCGTTCCTTTTCATTATCGATCAAAGTAGCTGTGGATAAGCTGGAAGGGCGGAAAAATAACCGATACATGAACTTGGAGAACTTTCCCTTTTTTGAGTAATTGTAAATATCGTGATAGATCGTTGTAGAGTCTTTGCGTTGGACTGTGATCTGGGCATTCAGTTGCTTACAACTTAAAAAAATGAAGGTTAAAATAAATATGTATCGATACGGTATTCTCACTCTTTTTGTTTAACGTCCTAAAGTACTATTTATTTTGGATGAACTAAAGAAAAAAGTAGTTTAACAGGTTAAAGTTTTAAGCGAAGTAATGGTATCACATGAAAAAAACGCATGTTGATATCAATTTAAGCCTGTCAATTTTTTTTAAATAAAAAGAGGCTGTAAAAGTATTTCTGATACAGCCTCTTTAAGTCTATTTTTTTCCTCTTTTTTTCTAAGAGAATTATAAGTGGATTACTTCATCATAAGCATCAGCTACGGCTTCCATAACGGCTTCACTCATAGTAGGGTGAGGGTGAACTGCTTTTAAGATTTCGTGACCGGTTGTCTCTAATTTTCGTGCTACAACAGCTTCAGCGATCATATCGGTTACTCCGGCACCTATCATGTGACAGCCTAACCATTCACCGTATTTCGCATCAAAGATTACTTTTACAAATCCGTCAGGTGTTCCGGCTGCTTTTGCCTTTCCGGAAGCAGAGAACGGGAATTTCCCCACTTTAATTTCGTATCCGGCTTCTTTCGCTTTTTTCTCAGTTAAACCAACAGATGCAATTTCAGGAGTAGCATACGTACAACCCGGAATATTACCGTAATCTAACGGTTCTACGTGCATACCTTTGATCTTTTCAACACAAAGGATACCTTCAGCAGAAGCAACGTGCGCTAAAGCTTGTCCCGGAACTACGTCTCCGATGGCATAATAACCGGGAACGTTAGTCTGGTAGTAAGCGTTAACTAAAATTTTATCTCTGTCAGTAGCAATACCTACTTCTTCTAATCCGATATTTTCGATGTTTGATTTGATTCCTACAGCTGAAAGAACAATATCTGCTTCAAGGATTTCTTCTCCTTTTGGCGTTTTCACTGTAGCTTTCACGCCGGCACCGCTTGTGTCAACTTTTTCCACAGAAGAATTTGTCATAATGTTGATCCCTGCTTTTTTCAGAGAGCGCTCAAACTGTTTGGATACGTCTTCATCTTCAACCGGTACAATGTTCGGCATGAACTCAACAATGGTAACTTCTGTTCCCATTGAGTTATAGAAGTGAGCAAACTCAACCCCGATAGCTCCTGAACCTACAACGATCATTTTCTTAGGTTGCTCCGGTAATGTCATAGCCTGACGGTAACCGATCACTTTTTTTCCGTCTTGTGGTAAGTTAGGCAATTCACGCGAACGGGCTCCGGTAGCAATGATGATATGATCAGCACTGTATTCCGCTACTTTTCCGTCAGCTGCGGTTACATCAACTTTTTTACCCGGTTTTATTTTTCCGAAACCATCGATAACATCAATTTTGTTCTTTTTCATTAAGAATTGAACACCTTTACTCATTCCTTCCGCAACAGAACGCGAACGGGCAACTACAGCATTAAAATCTTTATCGAAATTTTCAACTTTTAGTCCGTAATCACCGGCATGTTTTAAATAATCAAAAACCTGAGCCGATTTTAATAAAGCTTTCGTCGGGATACATCCCCAATTCAGGCAAATACCACCTAAATTTTCTTTTTCTATAACGGCTACTTTAAAACCTAATTGTGAGGCTCTAATGGCAGTAACATAACCACCCGGACCACTTCCTAAAACGATGATGTCGTATTTCATTGTAATTCAGTTATTTGTTTTTTAATTTTAAAAGAGAAAAGGACAATGTACTTTCCCTTTTAAAATATTTTTGGTTTGTTTATTATTGTTTGCGAATTTAAGCATTTATTTTTAATTCGTAATCGATTCCAATCGTTACCAATTGTTTTTGTTTTAATTATTGATTTAAAGCAAATTGAGCTTCGTATAAACCTTTGTAGATACCATCTGTAATTTTAAGTAATTCCTGATGTGTACCTTGTTCAACGATCTGACCTTTGTCCATAACGATGATCCTATTAGCATTGACAATAGTTGCCAAACGGTGGGCAATAACAATAGATGTTCTATCCTGAGTGATCTTTTCGGTAGCTTGCTGGATCAGTTCTTCCGAATAAGTATCAATAGAGGATGTGGCTTCATCCAAGATCAAAATACTCGGGTTAGAGACATAGGCTCTTAAAAAAGCGATCAATTGGCGTTGTCCGGAAGAAAGCATCACGCCACGTTCTTTTACATTATAATCGTAATTGTTCGGTAAACTCATGATAAAATCATGAACTCCTATTTTTTGCGCGGCGAGTATCACATCTTCTTTGGTAATCGAATCGTTGTATAATGTAATATTATTCAGAATGGTATCGGCAAACAAGAAAACATCCTGTAGCACCACACTGATTTGTTTTCTGAGGCTTTCTATGGTGTAATCCTGGATAGGGACGGAGTCAATTGCAATTTCTCCTGAATCTATCTCGTAGAAACGGTTCAGTAAATTAATGATAGTTGATTTTCCGGCACCTGTGCTTCCCACAATAGCAATGGTTTCTCCAGAATTTACCTCGAGATTGATCCCTTTCAGAATTTCTTCTCCTTTGATATAGCTGAAGCGAACGTCCTTAAGGCTGATATTACCTTCAAAGTGCCGGGCTTCAACAGTTCCGACGTTCTGTATGTGGCTTTCGGTCTCTAAAATTTCAAAAACTCTTTCGGCTGCAATAATTCCCATTTGCATAACATTGAATTTATCTGCAATTTGGCGCAACGGGTTAAAGAGCATGGTAATCAACATGGTGTAAGCAAAAAGATCACCGAATGAAGTGCCAGCATCACCATGGATAATTTCTTTTCCTCCGTACCATACAATAACCGCTAATGTAAAAGAGGAAACAATATCGGCAATAGGGAAGAAGATCGAGTTATATAAAATGTTTTTAAGCCAGGCTTTGTTGTGTTTGGCATTGATAACCTTAAATTTTTCATATTCAATTTGCTCCCGATTGAACAACTGTACGATTTTCATTCCGGTTAAACGTTCCTGAACAAACGTATTCAGATTAGCAACCTGATTGCGAACTTCATTAAAAGCCACTTTCATTTTTTGTTGGAAAATATGCGTAGCATAAACTAAGATCGGCATAGCCAAAAGAACGATCAAAGTAAGTTGCCAGTTCATATAAAACATGATCCCGATGATAACGATCATCTTCAATACATCACTCACGATCATGAATAAACCCTGACTGAAGATACTTGCAATGGATTCGATATCTGAAACGGTTCGGGTAACAAGTTTTCCTACCGGTTCTTTATCAAAATATTGCAATCGGAACGAAGTAATATGTTTGAATAATTTATCTCGAATGTCTTTTATAATATCCTGTCCTAACCAATTTGCCCAATAGGTAAAATAAAATTGGGAAACAACCTCAAAGAGAAGAACTGTTGCCATGATGATAACATAGATCAACAAGCCCGTACTATCGTGTGTACTCAGGTATTTATCAACAGTTTGTTTTAACAAATAAGGGCGTGCAGCAGCGAAAACAGAAAGTAAAATAGCCCAGACAATAACCCAATTAAACCTTTTTTGATACGGTTTGGCATATTGCATTACTTTTTTTAATGATTTGGAACGAATCGGATTCATGTAATAGCTATTTCTTAATTTTTAACTCAATTTAGTTTTTGGGCAAATATAACGTCATGGTATTGATTTCTATGTCATCTAAATGCCCCATTTTACTTTCGTCTTCTGTAATTAAATGCATGTGTAAATAGGAATCGTGATGTGTAAAGATACCTTTGTGTTCAGTAGAGAAAAATCCAATGATATCACTGGTTGTATTTTCCAGTTCATACTTAACCTGTCCTTTATGGGCATCATCCGGAGAGGCAACCTGAGTTCCTTCCGGTAAATTCTGAATATGAATGACCGCTTTTGAAACAGTACCTTTTAATTTAAAGGCAAAAGGACGTTTCTTTTCTCCGGTTCTTTCCTCAATGAATTGTTCCAGTTCCGGGATGGTTTTGATCGTTGAAGGCAATTCAATTTCATTCCATTCACTTACATTAGCATAAACAAAAAATGGCGCAGAAACATCAAACTTTTTTTCGACAGTCATAGTTGAATCGGATGTAACCTCAGAAACATAACAGATTCCGTTGTTGATCAGCAATTCTCCTTTCAGATAACTTTCCGGGCCAAGTCCGTAAAGCCCTTTTTTATCGGAAATAGTATCTAAACTGATGCGACCTTCTAGTTCTCCTTTCCACATGACATTTTTCATCGTACCTACAACATGGATGTCAGAAACTGTTTTTTTAAGAGTTTCTTCTTTATTGGTTGTATTACAGCTTGTTATACAGATGGCAAATAAGCCTGTTATTATTTTTTTTATCGTCATATTTTGTTCTAACATCTTCTAATTACTGTCCGCTCTCTATATAAGGATAGGCTACTTTTACTAAATATAAACCATGAGCCGGAACAGAAAAACCGGCTTTACTTCGATTTTTACTTTCTATAATAGCCCTGAAATCGTTCAGTGAAATTTTTCCTAAACCTATAGTCACCATTGTGCCGACAATTGCTCTGACCATATTGCGCAAAAAACGGTCTGCTGAAATGGTAAAGATCAATTCATTACCTTTTTGTTGCCAATGAGCTTCATAAATTTTACAATTAAAGGTGTGAACATCAGTATTTACTTTTGAGAAACATTCAAAATCAATGTATTCAAATAAAATCTGACAAGCAGCATTCATCTGATCTACATCTAATTCCTGGTAATGATACCAGCTCAGATCAGAAATAAATGCATCTTTAAACGTATGGATGTAATATTCATACGTTCGCTTTGTAGCATCAAAACGAGCATGAGCCTCATCATGTACTTTTATAAAGTCATAGATCACAATATCTTTCGGTAAAAAAGAGTTCAGTTTTTTGACTAAGACAGGAACGTCAATTTCTCCGTCATAATCAAAATGTGCAAACATCTCTTTAGCGTGAACACCACTGTCTGTTCTGCCGGCTCCGACTATTTCAACAGTCTGCTTCATCAGTAAACTCAAAGCTTTTTCCAGTGTTTCCTGTACTGAAACGGCATTGGGTTGTATTTGATAACCAAAATAATTTTTTCCGTTATAAGCAAATTTGATGAAGTATCTCAATGGCGGTTATTTTTTCAGAAAAGCAAATTTAAAAAGAAAATATGGTTTGATCGCTTTTTTTAAGTTTTGTTTACCAAAAGGAAATAAATAAGTGCTTGAAAGTATCACGTTAAAACAAATTGTATTTTTGTTGCATGAAAAAAATACTTCTTTTGTCAGATACGCACGGTTATATTGACGATGCCATTCTAAAATATGTGAAACAAGCAGACGAAGTATGGCATGCAGGAGATATCGGAGATTTAACGGTAACGGATACCATACAGAAGTTAAAACCGTTACGGGCGGTGTACGGGAATATTGATGATGCACAGGCTCGATTAGAGTTTCCGTTAAACAACCGTTTTATGTGTGAGGAAGTGGATGTGTGGATCACCCATATCGGAGGGTATCCGGACAAATACAATATTAGTGTAAGAGAAGAATTAAGACGTAATCCGCCGGATCTTTTTATTTGCGGGCACTCTCATATCCTAAAAGTACAATACGATCAGAAACTGAAACTCTTACACATGAATCCCGGTGCTGCCGGAAAGCACGGATTTCATCATGTACGAACCATGTTGCGTTTTGAAATTGACGGAAAAAAGATCGAAAAACTGGAAGTCGTTGAATTAGGACTTCGCGCCTCGATCAGTTAGCCAGAAATTGAAGTAAGGTTTCAATAACTTTTTTATCACCTAATATTTTTCGATGTCCTAAGCCTTCGGTTAGGTACAAGCTTCCTTGTTTCAGATGTTTTACGATATTTTCAGAGGCACGATAAGGAACATCTTCATCATCTTTGTCGTGAATGACTAAAACCGGAACGGAAACAGCTTCGGCAGCTACATATCCTGAATAGGATTCCATATCGCCGTTTAGTTCGTTTTCAAAGGCCTCTTTCATTTTTTGGACATAAATAGCTTTCAGTTTTAATTTCCCGATAAAATCTTTTAAAATATCTGTCACACTATCGCCGCTACCTATAATAACTGCTTTCTTAACCTGTAATCCCTGTTTAATAGAATTAAGAACAGTCATGCCTCCTAAGGAATGCCCGATAGCAAATTCAAACGGGCCGTAGTGTTTTTCAATTTCCATGACAGAGGCAATAAAATCAGTCATTAAAGTTGTACTACCACTTGATTTTCCGTGCGCCGGTGCGTCAAAACTAATTGTTTGGTAACCCAAATCAATCAAAGCATCTGCAATTTTAACCAATTGAGTTCCTCTGCCGGACCAACCATGAACTAATAAAACTTTTTTATCGCTTTTGCCATATTCATACACCATCACTTCTTTACCTATTTCAGGAATTTTCAACAGTTTTTGAATGGTGTTTTCTTCCATTTCAAATTCTCTTTTCGGTATTTTATGTTTTAAAGGAGTAGCAAATAATTTTTGGGCAAACTTTACGGTTAGGTCAGAAGAAAGTTTCTGAAGAACTTTAGCGGTTAATAAAATACCTTTTGGAATATTAGTATTGGCACTTTTTTTGTTATGTTTCATTTCGATTAGTAATTTGGTCAAAACAAAAATACAATTAAAAAGAAGGATTGTCAGTCTATTAAGATTTTTTTAAGAACTCCTTTTGTAAGATTTGTAAAGCTTGTTTAAATTTGTATTGAAATTATAAAAATGACACTAAATAAAATTCTATGAATCTAAAAGTAAAATTAGTTTTAATGGCTTTACTGGGTTTAGTAATGGCCTGTTCTAAAAACCCCTTTACCGGTAAAAACTCATTAGCATTAGTGCCTAATAGTCAGATACTTCCGATGGCATTTCAGCAATACGATCAATTTTTATCTGAAAACAAAGTAATTACTGGAACAACAGAAGCAAAACGTGTTGAGAATGTTGGTCGTAAAATTAAAACGGCAGCAGAAAGATGGTTAAATGCACATGGCTATACGGGGTATCTGGATGGTTATGAGTGGGATTATAAATTAGTAGATAGCAAAGAGGTTAATGCCTGGTGTATGCCAGGAGGTAAAATTGTGGTGTATTCAGGGATTTTACCGGTTTGTAAGGATGATGCCGGTTTAGCGACTGTTTTAGGACACGAAGTAGCACATGCGTTAGCCAATCACGGGCAACAACGAATGAGTGCAGGTGTATTGCAACAAGCCGGAGCAGCCGGAGTAGCTATAGCTACTGGAAATAAAAGTGCCGAAGAGCAACAGTTGTGGATGACAGCTTACGGAGCAGGAAGCCAATACGGAGCAATGTTACCTTTTAGTCGTGCACATGAAAGTGAAGCAGATATGATCGGTTTAACATTGATGGCAATTGCAGGATACAATCCGGATACAGCTGTAACTTTCTGGGAAAGAATGGCTGCTGAGTCAGGAGGATCAGCACCACCGGAATTTATGAGTACGCACCCTAGCAATCAAACGCGTATTGATAACATTAAAAGCTTGATACCGGAAGCTAAGAAAGAAGCCGCAGCTTTTGGCGTTACATTCAAATAATATTTTATAAATCAATTTCAAATCCCGATATTAGTCGGGATTTTTTATTGATACTCATGAGAACACTAGAAAAAGGAAGCCCTAAGTTATTGAATGCTTGGGCATTTTATGATTGGGCTAATTCAGTTTATGCCTTAGTAATTTCATCCTCAATTTTTCCTTTATATTACGGAGCCTTGTTCCGTATAAAAGGTATTGAAGAAATTACGGTTTTTAATCAATCTGTACGAAGTGAATCTTTGATCAGTTATACCACAGCTATCGGATTCATTATTATTGCAATTATTTCACCGTTACTTTCAGGTATAGCCGATTATTTGGGGAATAAAAAATTCTTTTTAAAATTTTTCTGTTATATGGGATCAATTTCCTGTATGTTGCTTTATTTCTTTTCGTTAGATACTATTGTATTGGGACTCTTCATTTATATGTTAGCACTAATAGGTTTTTGGGGAAGTCTGGTTTTCTACAATTCGTATTTGCCTGATATTGCTTATGTAGAACAACAAGATAGAATCAGCGCAAAAGGTTTTGGGATGGGCTATATAGGAAGTGTGGTTTTATTGATTCTTAATTTAATCATGGTGATGAGTGTTCCTGATGAAGAAAAAACGCAAATGATGCGCTATTCTTTTGTTTTAGTAGGGCTTTGGTGGATAGGATTCAGTCAGTATACCTATTATTATTTGCCTAATGGAAAAAACAGTAATAAACTTCATCGAAATACATTCTTTAACGGATTCAGGGAATTGTTAAAAGTTTGGCAACAATTAAAAGAGATCAGACCGTTAAAACGATATTTAGGAGCATTTTTTGTATACAGTATGGCTGTTCAGACCGTTATGATCATAGCGGCTTATTTTGGTGAAAAAGAAGTTGAATGGGGAGGTGATGGTGAAAGAACTCAGGGATTAATTGTAAGTATATTACTGATTCAGCTTATAGCTGTTCTCGGTGCCTGGCTTACGTCAAAAGCTTCTAAAACATTCGGTAATATTATTACTCTGATCGGAATTAATTTTTTATGGATTTTGATCTGTGCGTATGCTTATTTTGTGGTTACACCTAGTGATTTTTATATTGCAGCCGCTTCTGTTGGTTTGGTTATGGGCGGAATACAGTCTCTTTCACGTTCCACCTATTCAAAATTAATTCCTGAAGATACAGCAGATACTACTTCCTTTTTTAGCTTTTATGATGTGGCTGAAAAAATAGGGATCGTGATCGGAATGTTTATTTATGGTTATGTAACAGATATTACCGGTAAAGCCCAAAATGCCATATTATTTTTGATCTTGTTTTTTATAGTTGGGCTAATTTTATTGACAAGAATACCCAAAAAGTAGAAAAAAAAAATTACATTTGAAACGTTTAAAAATTAACCCTAAAATGAAAAAAATAAAATTATTTACTTTTTTAACCGGATTATTTGCTATAACCGTTTTGTATTCTTGTGATACAGAACCAATTGATCCGGCCGTTTTACAATCAATTCCGGGAGATCCGGGAAATAATAATTCAACCGGAGGAGGTAACAACAATGGAGGTACAAATAATGGTGGGGGAACAAGCGGAGGCGGAACTTCAACAGGAGATTACTGGCCTACCACAATAGGAAATTGGTGGCAATTTGATCAAAACGGAACTGCTGCTGATCCTTTTGAAATAGTAGGAACAGATACTTTTAACGGAGCAACGTATTATAGATTTAATCCACAAAGTGGTTCAGGAACAACGGTTTTTGGTACAGCAACATTTTGGTTAAATAAAAACGGAGGAGCTTATACCATGAAAATTGATGATATTGTTATAGATGCTAATGGAATGTCCGGAGTTCAAACGGGTTATGAATATGTCGTTTTGAGAGATAATTTAAGTGTTAATGGAACATGGAACGGAAGTTATTCTCAAACCACAACTTATACTGGAATACCTGCAATTACTCAAAATGTAACATATACCGGAACTATTTTAGAAATTGGTGCTACAGAAACAGTTGACGGTGAGGTTTTTAATAATATTATAAAAGCTGAGATTGTACAAAATGTGAATGTATCCGGAATGATAACAATTATAACAACAGAATATTGGTTTGCTAAGGATATAGGTCCTGTTAAAGCTATATCTAGCGGTTTAGGAAATAATGTATCAATTTTAACGAGTTATGCAATAAACTAAGTGTCTGAAAGATTAAGATAGAAAAATCCCGAAGTTTTTACTTCGGGATTTTTTATTGGCATAAATCTTGTCATATAAAACTAAAAAAGTATAAATGGTAGCTCTAAACTATTGTAAATCTAAGTTTTACTGTTGAGGAGTTTTTATAGCTAACATTTTATAACTGACAAAATGACTTAATTATTATTATGCCAAATACAAAAATATTATCCTTAGACAATTTGTCACTTCAAGACATGCAAACCGATGCAGAATTGATTCCTTTATTGACTCCGGAAGATGAGGAGGAAATGAATAATGAATTATTGCCGAATGATTTGCCGATTTTACCACTACGGAACACAGTTCTGTTTCCGGGTGTGGTTATTCCTATTACTGCCGGAAGGGATAAATCGATAAAACTGATTAATGATGCAAATGCAACCGGAAAAGTGATCGGGGTAGTGGCTCAAAAGGATGAAGTTGTTGAAGAACCGACACCTAACGATATTTACCATATTGGTACAGTAGCTCGTATCATCAGAGTTTTAAAAATGCCTGATGGTAATACTACTGTGATCTTACAAGGTAAAAAACGCTTTGAGATAGATGCTTTTACGCAAGAAGAACCTTATTTAAAAGCAACTATAAAAGAGGTGCCTGAAGTTCGTCCGGAAAAAGAAGATCAGGAGTTTTCTACCATTATAGATTCAATTAAAGAATTAGCAATTGAAATCATAAAGGAAAGTCCGAATATTCCAACGGAAGCAACTTTTGCCATCAGAAATATTGAAAGTAATCCGTTCCTGATAAACTTTGTGTCTTCAAATATGAATTTGTCGGTTGTGGATAAGCAGAATTTACTTTCTGTACATAATCTGAAAGACAGAGCTTTGGAAACGTTGCGCTTCATGAATATGGAACTTCAAAAATTAGAATTAAAAAATGACATTCAGTCAAAAGTTCGTTTTGATTTAGATCAGCAGCAACGTGAATATTTCTTACAGCAGCAAATGAAAACCATCCAGGAAGAACTAGGAGGGGTTTCTCATGAGGCTGAAATAGAAGAAATGCGAGAGAAAGCAAAAGCTAAAAAATGGGATGAAAAAATAGCCAAGCATTTCGAAAAAGAAGTTTCTAAATTGCAACGTACCAATCCGAATTCTCCTGATTTCGGTATTCAGAGAAACTATTTAGAGGTTATGTTAGAATTGCCTTGGAGTGAATATACCAAAGATAATTTTGATTTAAAACGAGCTCAAAAAATTCTCGATCGGGATCATTATGGGTTGGAAGATGTTAAAAAGCGTATTGTTGAACATTTAGCAGTTTTAAAACTGCGCAACGATATGAAATCGCCTATTTTATGTTTATACGGACCTCCGGGAGTTGGTAAAACCTCGATCGGGAAATCAATTGCAGAAGCTCTTGGCAGAGAATATGTTCGTATGTCTCTAGGTGGTTTGAGAGATGAGGCTGAAATCCGTGGTCATAGAAAAACATATATAGGAGCTATGCCGGGAAGAATCATTCAGTCTATTAAAAAAGCAAAAACATCCAATCCGGTATTTGTGTTGGATGAAATTGATAAATTATCGTCGAGCCATAACGGAGACCCTTCTTCTGCTTTGTTAGAGGTATTAGATCCGGAACAAAATACAGAATTTCACGATAATTTCCTCGAAATAGGTTATGATCTGTCAAAAGTACTGTTCATTGCTACGTCCAATAGTTTATCAACCATACAGCCTGCTCTTCGCGACAGAATGGAGATCATTGAGATGTCGGGTTATACTATTGAAGAAAAAGTAGAGATCGCTAAGAACCACTTGTTACCGAAACAATTAAAAGAACACGGATTAACAGAAAAAGATTTACAGATCGGGAAACGACAATTAGAAAAAATCATTGTGGGCTATACCCGAGAATCCGGAGTACGTGGTTTGGAAAAGAAAATAGCGCAAATGGTTCGACATGCCGCAAAATCTATTGCTATGGAAGAACCCTATAATATCAAAGTTACAGACGAAGATATTCTTGAAGTATTAAAAGCACCTCGTTTAGAAAGAGATAAGTACGAAAATAATGAAACTGCAGGTGTGGTTACCGGTTTGGCATGGACTTCTGTAGGCGGAGATATCTTATTCATTGAATCGACGATTTCTAAAGGTAAAGGCGGTATGACCATGACCGGTAATTTAGGTACCGTAATGAAGGAATCAGTTACGATTGCTATGGAATATATTAAATCAAATGCTGAAGACCTTGGTATTACTCCTGAGATTTTAGAAAAATATAATATTCATATCCATGTTCCGGAAGGAGCAACACCTAAAGACGGACCTAGTGCCGGTATAGCAATGTTAACCTCTATGGTGTCCAGCTTTACACAAAAACGTGTGAAAAAAAGTCTGGCAATGACGGGTGAGATTACCTTGAGGGGCAAAGTATTGCCGGTAGGTGGTATCAAAGAGAAAATATTAGCGGCTAAGAGAGCAAATATCAAAGAGATTATTTTGTGCTCGGAAAACAAACGCGATATTGATGAAATTAAACCGGAATATTTAAAAGGTTTAACGTTCCACTATGTGGATACTATGAAAGAAGTTATTGATTTAGCAATAACCGATCAAAAAGCTAAAAATGCTAAAAAGCTTTAATTTTATACCTTCAACAAAATAAAATCCGGTTAAGTTTAATCGGATTTTATTTTTTATGTGTTGATATAATTTTATCTTCGCATTTGCGTTGTGCCATTATAGCTTTGCAAGATGTATAAAAAATATCAATTCTACTTATTACTTTTTATTACGTTTTCTACATATAGTCAAATAGGTGGCAAATACGTGTATCAATTTTTAAACTTATCTCAATCGCCACGTCAGGCAGCCTTAGGAGGAAAAACAGTAACAGTAGTTGATTATGATGTTAATCAGGCTGTGTATAACCCGGCAACTATTAATCCGGAAATGCATAATCGATTGGCTGTAAACTACGGAAGTTATTACGGAGAAGTGTCTTACGGTACAGCTGCTTATGCGTACACTTGGGATCGGCACGTTCAAACGTTTCATGCCAGTGCTACTTATGTAAACTACGGAACTTTTGAAGGGAGAGATGAAATGGGAAATCTCACAAGTGATTTTACCGGAAGTGAAGCAGCATTGTCCTTTGGCTATGCCTATAATATACCGTGGACGGATATGTATATTGGAACCAATGTAAAATTGATTTCTTCGACTTTAGAGAGTTACAATTCCTGGGGAGCTGCAACTGATCTGGGCTTTTTGTATATTGATGAAAAAAATGACATCAATTACGGTATTGCCGTTCGTAATCTTGGGTTTCAAATCAAACCTTACGCAGATACCCGTGAAAAGCTTCCTCTTGCCATTGATGCCGGAATTTCTCAATTGATGGAACATGTACCGATCAGATGGCACGTTACCATGGAAAATCTACAAGAATGGAACATTGCTTTTTCTAATCCCAATAGAGCAGAGACAAGTTTAGACGGGGAAACGCAAGAAGAAAAAGTTTCATTTTTCAATAATGCACTTCGTCACTTAATTTTAGGTGCTGAGCTTTTTCCGGAAAAGGGATTTAATATTCGCTTAGGATACAATTTTAGAAGAGGAGAAGAGCTACGGATCGTGGATCAGAGAAATTTTTCAGGTATTTCTGTCGGGGTCGGAATCCGTTTCGGAAAAATAAAATTTGATTATTCTTACTCTCGCTATACTTTGGCGGCCAATACAAGTTTGTTTGGTTTAATGATCAATTTAGATAACGAATAAATTTTACAACATGTCAGATTTAAGTAATTACCGTAAATCGTACGAAAAGAGCGAATTACAGGAAAGTAATATACCGGAAGATCCTATTAATTTATTTCACCGTTGGTTTTATGAAGTAGAAGAATTCGGCGGAGTTGATGAAGTAAATGCAATGACGGTTTCGACCATAGGACTGGATGGTTTTCCGAAAGCCAGAGTAGTGCTTTTAAAAAAATTTAATGAAGAAGGTTTTGTTTTTTATACGAATTACAATTCAGAAAAAGGAAAAGCAATACAGCAGAATCCGAATATTTGTCTTTCTTTTTTTTGGCATTCTATGGAACGTCAGGTTATCATAAAAGGGATTGCAGAAAAAACATCTAAACTGGATTCGGACAATTATTTTGCTTCCCGTCCGGACGGAAGTAAACTTGGGGCTATTGTTTCACCACAAAGTGAAGTGATCCCAAACAGAGAATTTCTGGAAGATAAATTAAAAGAACTGGAAAAAGAATTTGAAGGGAAGGAGATTCCGAGACCTGAAAACTGGGGCGGGTTTTTAGTTCGTCCGGTTGAAGTTGAATTTTGGCAAGGCAGACCTAATCGTTTGCATGACAGAATACGCTACAGGTTGCTTGAAGATTATATATGGAAGATCGAGCGTTTGTCTTCTTAATCGTTGTAATGTTAAACAAATGTTAAAATATTAGGTATTTCATCGATTTTATTTGCTGAATATCGATTAGATACTATCTTTGTCTTGAAAATCAGTCATTTAATCGATGAATGATTGCTTTTTACGACAATTGACTAACATTTAATAACGCTAATGATGAAGATGAAGAGAAATGTTATTAACCTTTTTGCCCTTCTGTTTACAATTGTTTTAACCTCCTGTAGTGCCGAGAGTGTAGAGGATAGCATAACCACTACAGAGACCCAAAAAAATTACAGCCATTCTAATGAAGAATTAGAAGTGCTGGATTTAATTAATACTTATCGAGTTAACCAAGGGTTAACTCCTTTAAGTATTATTGAGCACATTTCCTACAAATCCAATGAGCATAATAATTATATGGTTTCTGTCAACGCAGTGAATCATGATGGCTTTGAGCAGAGAAAAGTAAACTTTGAAAATGTATTAGGAGCTTATAGAGTAGGAGAGAATGTCGCATTCGGTTATTCATCACCACAATCGGTTGTAAATGCCTGGATTGCCAGTTCCGGTCACCTTAGTAATATTGAAGGAGATTATACACATTTTGGTATTTCAATTACTTTAGATGCTGAAGGACAAAAATATTACACAAATATGTTCATAAAAAAATAACCCCTACTGCAATAGGGGTTATCCAATGAATTAGAGTGTAGAGGTTAGAATAACTAATTCATTTTGGTAACAATAAATTCACTTCTTCTGTTTTTCTGGTGCTCTTCTTCACTACAAGGAACACCGTCTGAGCAACCGTTAACTAATTCTGTTTCACCATAACCTTTAGCGGTCAATCTACGTCTTTCAATTCCGTTTTTAACCATAAATTCCAGAGTAGATTTCGCTCTTTTATCACTCAAAATTTCATTGTAGCGATGAGTCTGTCTACTATCAGTGTGAGAGCGAATGGCAACTTCCATATCAGGATATTGCTTCATAACCTCTACTATTTTTTGTAAATCTTTAGCAGCATCAGGTCGAATATTCCATTTATCCAGATCAAAATAAATGATACTGATGTCAAATATTTTGGCAAGATCAGTTCCCTCTTCTACAGGGAATACATTTCTTTTTAAAGCAAAATTGGCTTCTGTTTTACCATCTTTTTCTGCAGTAGCGATCATTCTTTCAGAAGTTTCATATTCTTCTTTTGATACTCTTACATTATATTTTGTTTGGCAATCCAGATTGGTAAACTCATAATATGCTTTGTCATTAGCTGTTGTTTCCGACAATTTATTCATATTTTCATCAAAGATGATGACGCTTGATCCCGGAAGTAATTCATCCGTATCAATATCTGTTACAATACCATAGATAGTTTGCTGGCAATAAGCAAAGGAATAAATGTCATCATAACCTTTGCTACTTTCACGATTTGAAGTAAAATATCCTTTTTTATCTTTATCAATTATGAAAGCAAAGTCATCCATCGAACTGTTGATAGGTTTAGCAAGATTAATCGGAGTTTGGTATTCTCCGTCTTTCCATTTAGATTCAAAGATATCCAGACCACCTAAGCCCAATTGCCCATCTGAAGCAAAGAATAAATTATTATCGTCGTCTACGAACGGAAAACTTTCGCGTCCTTCGGTATTGATTACTTTTCCTAAATTTTCAGGTTTTCCGAAAGAATTACCATTGATACTTACCTTGTAAATATCTGAATTACCAAAGCCTCCCGGCATATCAGATGCAAAGAATAATGTTTTTTCGTCTTTGCTTAAAACCGGATGTGCCGTGCTGTAATTATCGCTATTGAAAGGCAATTCTTCAACGTTTTTCCATTCCCCATTCTCTAAAGTTGCTTTGTAAATTTTTACCAAGGTACTTTTATCTTCGTCTTTTCCTTTTTTACCGTTATTAAAGTTATTTCGGGTAAAATACATGGTTTTCCCGTCTTTAGTAAAAGTCGGAGAAGCTTCGTTAAATTTGGTATTTATTTCTTTAGAAAAGTTTTCAGGAGTAGAAAAACTTCCGTCTTCATTTCTGGAGACCGAATATAGATCCGTAAAGTTCTGATTGGTCCAATCGTGAATTTTATGATAAAGAGCTCCGTCCGTTCTGGCTGAAGTAAAAACGAATTCTTTCCCGAAAGGAGCTAAGCCGTAATCGGAATATTCAGAGTTCAGGTTAGTTGTGTCAATGGTATATTTTCCTGAATTTTTATCAATAATGTTCAGATAATCTTTATTTCTGGCATAACGTTTTCCTCTTGAATCATCAGTTTTTTCATTAAATACCTCCAAGTATTTATTTGCTTTTTTGTAGTCACCATTGGCTTTTAAAGCTTGGGAATATCTGAAATAATATTCAGGTTCAAGGTTTTTTTCGTCTAAAGCAAATAATTCACCATACCATTTAGCAGCCTGATCTAATTCGCCATTAAAGTAATAGGAATTACCGAGTTTTTTGAATAACTCAGGAGACTTGTATCCTTTATCAGCTACTTTTTCGTAAATGTCAATAGCATCTACGTATGAATAGTTTTTATACTTCTTGTCTGCCGTGTTTAACTGAGAGAGCTGTGCTTGTCCGGTTAAAAAGCAGCTTATCATAAATAATGTGATATATAGTGTTTTCATAATCAATCAATTTAGAAGAATCTCGGCGAAGTGATTCGGTTATTTTTAAAGATTTCAAATCGTAGAAAAATTTCATGGGAACCGGAGTTATAGTTCGACAGTTTTGTTGTCTCTCTATCATATCCGTAACCGACAAAGATTGAATTGGTAATCTGAAAACCTACAAGTCCACTTATGGCTGAATCCCAACGATAAGCAGCTCCGATAGTAAATTTATCATACAATAAAAAGTTGGCCGTAACATCTAATTGAAAAGGTGCGCCTTCTACCAGTTTCGTTAAAACGGCCGGTTTAAATTTTAAATTCGGATTGAATTCAAATACATGTCCGGCAATTGCATAGAAGTGCATTTTTTCTTTATTTACAGTAACATCGTTATCGTTGTAACGATTGGTTTCAAAAAAGTTGGGAACAGACAGACCGAAATATGTTTTATCGGAGAATAAATATAATCCGGCTCCTAAATTCGGTGAAACTGAATTGTTGAAATTTTGAAACTGAGGATCAGTCTGATGGTAAATATCCAGTTTATTAACGTCCAGATTGAAAAAATCAGCTGTTCCGCTTAACCCTACAGATAGTTTGTAGTTTTCAGAGATCTGAATAAAGTACGCTAAACTGGCTGTAATGGTATTTTCATCTGTAGGTCCTATTCGGTCATTAACAAATGATAATCCCAAACCGAAGTTTGAATCTCCCAGTGGAGTGTGTGCTGAAACGTTATTGGTTACCGGAGCTCCGTCTAATCCAACCCATTGTGTGCGGTGCAATAAAAACATGGTTAATGATTCTCTTGAACCGGCATAAGCTGGATTTACATTCAATGTATTGTACATATACTGTGTATATTGTGAATCTTGTTGACCTAAACACAAAAGAGGTAACAATACAGATAATATGATGATATATAGTGTTTTCATGATAATTTCTTTTTTGTTAATTATAGCTGTTCAGGTTAACGGGTTAAATATAAATACCCGGATAAATCGTTGGTTTGGTTTTCTTCATCTTTATATTTGATGATATAGAAATAAGTTCCGTCCGGTAAAAGTTCATTTTTGTTAAATGTACCTCTTCCGTCTGAATAACCGCTGAACGCAACCAATTGATTATCATAACCGCTTGCTTCGTAAACTAAGATACCCCAACGGTTGTAAATTTGAACCGTATTATCAGGATAACAATTGAGTCCGTCAATGAAGAATATATCATTATATCCGTCATTGTTAGGAGAAACAGCATTATAAACCTTAACCGAACATGCCGGCAATACCACACAATCATCATGTACATGCATATAGATTTCAAAAATCATCGGGCAATCATTATCCTCAAGTTCTACAATATATTGTAGGGTATAATATCCTACAGCTACATTTGTAGGATCAAAATAAGAACCGGATAATCCTCCTGAATTTGTTACTTCAATCCATTCCCCGTTTGTAGGTATTGAGCTTTCTAATATAGTAAATAAATCAATAGGTTCCTCTTCAATACAGATAGAGTAAGGAATTGCATCAAAAGGCTGACCTACAGTAACATTTACAGTTTGTGTAAAACTATCACTATTACCACAATCGTCATAATAAGTCCATTCTCTTACAATTACATATTCATAAATTGAAATGATAGTTGTCGTTTCATTATAAATAACATCTGCTACATTAGAACAATTATCACTGAACTCTAACTGCGGGATTTCCGGAACTTCATCACAATTTACTGATAATTCACTATCAACTTCAGTTACTAAAACTGGAGGTGTATTGTCAAATACAGTAATAGTCTGACTGTAAGAAGTTTCATTGCCACAATCGTCTGTAGCAGTCCAAGTTCTGATTAAAGTATATTCACCGGCACAATCGCCATTTGAAATAACTTCTTCATTTAGAGTTACTGTGGCTGTAGCCGAACAATTGTCTGTAGCCGAAATAGTTTCTGCTATAGGTACTTCATCACATTCAACAGTTATATTTGAAGGTAAAGTCGAACTAAATGCCGGAGCAGTAGTATCCTCAATGGTAAAGGTAGCGGAAGTGGAATTGGAATTACCACAATCATCTGTAGCGGTAAAAGTAACTAAAACCGAACCTGTAGCCCCGCAAAGATCGGATAGTGTCGTATAATCGTTCGACCAGGTTACATTAGAGCAATCATCGGAAGATGAAGCACCACCGTTAGCATTTAGCCAAGCCTGAAGTTGATTGGTATTTCCATTACCGTCACATTCCACCGTCATATCGTTAGCAACTGCATCGATAGTCGGCGCCGTAGTATCCTCAATGGTAAAGGTAGCGGAAGTGGAATTGGAATTACCACAATCATCTGTAACGGTAAAAGTAACGGTTACAGAACCTGTAGCCCCGCAAAGATCGGATAGTGTCGTATAATCGTTCGACCAGGTTACATTAGAGCAATCATCGGAAGATGAAGCACCACCGTTAGCATTTAGCCAAGCCTGAAGTTGATTGGTATTTCCATTACCGTCACATTCTACCGTCATATCGTTAGCAACTGCATCGATAGTCGGCGCCGTAGTATCCTCAATGGTAAAGGTAGCGGAAGTAGACGAACTGTTACCACAATCATCTGTAGCGGTAAAGGTTACTAAAACCGAACCTGTAGCCCCGCAAAGATCGGATAGTGTCGTATAATCGTTCGACCAGGTTACATTAGAGCAATC
>NZ_JAMXLC010000001.1:3294001-3294426 GCF_024054235.1 Flavobacterium sp. NRK F10 | reverse complement strand
CGAACCTGTAGCCCCGCAAAGATCGGATAGTGTCGTATAATCGTTCGACCAGGTTACATTAGAGCAATCATCGGAAGATGAAGCCACGCCGTTAGCATTAAGCCAAGCCTGAAGTTGATTGGTATTACCATAACCGTCACATTCTACCGTCATATCGTTAGCAACTGCATCGATAGTCGGCGCAGTAGTATCCTCAATGGTAAAGGTAGCGGAAGTCCGTCACATTCCACCGTCATATCGTTAGCAACTACATCGATAGTCGGAGCCGTAGTATCCTCAATGGTAAAGGTAGCGGAAGTGGAATTGGAATTACCACAATCATCTGTAGCGGTAAAAGTAACGGTTACCGAACCTGTAGCCCCGCAAAGATCGGATAGTGTCGTATAATCGTTCGACCAGGTTACATTAGAGCAATCATCGGAAGA
>NZ_JAMXLC010000001.1:3213208-3293901 GCF_024054235.1 Flavobacterium sp. NRK F10 | reverse complement strand
CGAACCTGTAGCCCCGCAAAGATCGGATAGTGTCGTATAATCGTTCGACCAGGTTACATTAGAGCAATCATCGGAAGATGAAGCACCGCCGTTAGCATTAAGCCAAGCCTGAAGTTGATTGGTATTTCCCAAACCGTCACATTCCACCGTCATATCGTTAGCTACAACATCGATAGTCGGAGCCGTAGTATCCTCAATGGTAAAGGTAGCGGAAGTGGAATTGGAATTACCACAATCATCTGTAGCGGTAAAAGTAACGGTAACCGAACCTGTAGCCCCGCAAAGATCGGATAGTGTCGTATAATCGTTCGACCAGGTTACATTAGAGCAATCATCGGAAGACGAAGCACCGCCGTTAGCCGCCAACCAGTTTTGTAACTGAGTAGTGTTTCCATTACCGTCACATTCCACAGTCATATCGTTAGCTACAACATCGATAGTCGGAGCAGTAGTATCCTCAATGGTAAAGGTAGCGGAAGTAGACGAACTGTTACCACAATCATCCGTAGCGGTAAAAGTAACTAAAACCGAACCTGTAGTCCCGCAAAGATCGGATAGTGTCGTATAATCGTTCGACCAGGTTACATCAGAGCAATCATCGGAAGACGAAGCCCCGCCGTTAGCCGCCAACCAGTTTTGTAGCTGATTTGTATTGCCTAAACCGTCACATTCTACCGTCATATCGTTAGCTACAACATCGATAGTCGGAGCAGTGGTGTCATTAATTAAAATAATTTGGTCACAAGATGTTGTATTTAAAACAGTATCTTCTCCGAAATCTCTGACTCCGTTTGAATTATCGTCTTGATATTCTGTTATTGTATAGGTTCTTGTTATAGTGGTATTACAACCGGCATAAGGACTGTTAGTTGCTACGATCTCTATGATTCCACAAGGATCATTACCAATAATTCCGTCTCCGTTTCCAAGAGCTTCAAATTCAGATTCGGTTATACTTCCTTCAGGAGGTAGTAAATCGTAACATTGAAGTGCTTGATTAGGAAAGGTTGGACAGGTAACTTCAAATTGACAACAAATAACAGGAGAAATGGTAGTACTGTAATCTTTAGTACATCCAACGGCATCTGTAACTGTAACAGTATAAGTGCCTATATTTAAATTGCTCAGGTCTTCAGTGGTATCTCCGGTGTTCCATAAATAAGTGTAAGGAGGAGTTCCTCCTGTAGGCGTGATATCTATAGAAGCAGTAGATCCCGGTGTGCAATCCAGATTTTGAACATTGGCATTGATGAATAATTCACTTGGATAGTTAATGGCTAATAAATATGTATTTGATAAACCATTAGAGTCCATTACCATTAATGTAGCGGAATTGCTTATTGTGTTGTTATAGGTATAAACCGGATTTTCAACAGTGCTATCTATTGTTCCGTCAGAATCAAAATCCCAAGCGTAAGTATACGGAGGTGTTCCACCGGTTGTAGTGGAATTAAATTGAATTTCTGATTGATTTCCGGTTGTACAGCCGTTATATGTAAACTGAACGGCAAGCGGAGCTGTTACTACAACACCTCCCGGCAGCTCACATTGTGATTTGCTGTATGAGCTACAATCATAAGGGACTAGCTCTGTATTATCCCCGGATGTTTTCCATACAATCAATATATTACTTAGTATAATTTCTTGTCCGCAGATCCATGTAAACGGACCGTATAATAATCGTTGTCCCGCTCCGGGCGAAACAGTACCGAAATTGACATTGATCGAAGTTGCCACTCCGTCAATGATTAAATCGGCAAACATTCGTGCGTGATAAATATTGCTATTAGAATTAGATGTATAATTCAGCATAATGTACATGGTATGTGAAGTACCGGGTGTACAGGTCGTGTCGTCAAGCGGAACGCCATTGACATCGGTAAGGCTTAAAAAAACATTATCTAAAGTATAATTATTGGATGTACAATTAAAATAATCCAGATAATAATTCGGAGCCGTTCCACACAACCTTAAATCAGGTCTATCGGGAGAAAATTGAGCGTAAGACGTTTTTATCCCAATAGCAATAACTAACAGCAATAGTGTAATTTTTGCTTTCATAACCTCTACTTTTTGTTAAACATTTACGTTCCAAAAAGTCAGATAAGTAAAGTTCAGCGGACTCAAGATCGACTCCGCAATTATAGGAATAGGGGGAGGTTAAAAAAAAATTAAAAATAGGGACGGTTAATAATAAAAAATTAAGTTAGGGCTTAATTCGCAGTATTTAAATAAAATAATTCATCACTAAGGAGAATTCAAGTTCAAACGTAGGGAGCGTTTTTTTGTAATTACAAAGCTAAAGTAGTTAATAAAAGTGCATTCCTTTTACTAAAAGCTGTTTTTTTCGATGAAAAGAAATAAAAAATCTATGAATTAACTTTTAATTATCATTTTGACGGTAGCAAGTCTCAAAAAAAAAACGTTACTTTATAGGAACAATTTCTTTTTGCTAATAAAAAAATGAAATACTATTTGTTATGAAAAATTTAGTTATTATCCGTCACTCCAAATCGAGTTGGGAAACTCCCTTGAATGATATTGACCGTCCGTTATCTCAGAGAGGTATAAGAGATGCTCATTTAGTTTCTGATGCACTGCTTAAATATTTGCCGGAAACATATATTGCCTGGAGTAGTGTGGCAAAGAGAGCAAAAGAGACGGCTACAATCTTTTCACATCATTTACAAATACCTTTAGATACGATTGTTTTAAAGGATGAATTATATACGTTTGATGAATCTGCCTTAGAAAAGGCTATAAAAAAATGTTCAAATACTTATGATAATCTAATTCTTTTCGGGCATAATGATGCCATTACAAAATTTGTTAATAAATTTGGGGACCGATTTATAGATAATGTTCCTACATCCGGAGTTGTTTTATTAGAATTTGACACGGATGACTGGAATGATCTAAAAAAAGGTAGGACCAAAAAAACAGTTTTCCCAAGTCATTTTAAGCATGAACAACACGCATCATAATTTTTATATTGACCGAGAGAAGAGTTGGCTAACTTTTAATGCCAGAGTATTGCAGGAAGCTGCAGACGAAACAGTACCTTTATTAGATCGATTACGCTTTTTAGGAATATTTTCGAATAACTTAGACGAGTTCTTCCGGGTTCGCTATGCAGCTATCCGACGCATGAAAAATGATAAGAAGATCAATTCTGAAAAGGTATTAGGCGGTATTTCTGCGACAGAACTTTTAAAAGAAATCACTGATATTGTAATTGAACAACAATCAGAAAGTTTACGCATTTTAAGTGAAATAGAACAGAAGCTTCAAAAAGAAAATATTTTTATTGTTAATGAAAAAGAAGTTTCTAAAGAGCAAAAAAACTTTTTGCACGAATATTTTATTCAAAAAGTCAGTCCGGCGGTAGTGACGATCATGTTGAATGATTTGAACGAGTTTCCATTATTAAAAGATACAGCAGGTTATTTGGCTGTACGTTTGGAAATGAAGCCTAAAAAAACATCACTGATTGATAGCTTTATTCCTAAAAAAGAAGTTCGATATGCGGTAGTGGAAATCCCGAATACCGTTAACCGTTTTGTGGTTCTTCCTTCTAATAATGAAAAACAGTATGTTATTCTTTTAGATGATGTTATCCGTCTTAATTTGGATTATATCTTTAATATCTTTGAGTACGAAAATATTTCGGCACATATGATTAAGATCACACGGGATGCCCAGCTTGAATTTGATAGTGATCTGAGTAAGAGTTTCATCGAAAAAATATCAGATAGTGTCAAAGAGCGCAGAATAGGGGAACCTGTTCGTTTTGTATATGATCAAGCTATAGAAAAAGATTTTCTTAGTTTTCTATTAGACCGGATGAAGATCGACAGCTCGGATAGTATTATTCCCGGAGGACGTTACCACAACAGAAGAGACTATATGAGTTTCCCTAATTTAGGGCGATACGATCTTCTTTATAAACCCAATACGCCGTTACCGATTCCCGGATTAGAGATCGAAGGTAGTATGTTGCAAAAGATAAGAGAAAAAGATTATTTGCTTAATGCTCCTTATCAGTCTTTTTCTTATGTAATAAAGTTCCTGAGAGAAGCTGCTTTAGATCCTAAAGTCATGTCTATTAAGATAACCTTATATCGATTGGCTAATAACTCCCAGATCATCAGTTCATTAGTTAATGCGGCTAAGAATGGTAAAAAAGTTACAGTTCAGATCGAATTACAGGCTCGTTTTGATGAAGCCAGTAACATTTATTATGCAGAGCAGATGCAAACAGAGGGAATTGAACTTATTTTCGGAGTTAAAGGCTTAAAAGTTCACAGTAAAATATGTGTGATAGACAGGATCGAAGAAGGAAAGGTAAAACGTTACGGTTTTATTTCTACAGGAAACTTTAATGAAAGTACCGCAAAAGTATATACCGATTTAACGCTTTTTACAGCCAATTCTCGTCTTTTGAAAGATGTTTCTAAAGTTTTTGACTTTTTTGAAGTCAATTATAAGGTACATCGCTATAAGCATTTGTTTGTTTCGCCTCATTACACCAGAGCCAAATTCAATAAGCTCATTGAGCGTGAGATCTTAAATGCAATTTCTGGTAAAGAGGCTTACATAAAATTAAAGATGAACAGTTTGTCAGATTTTAAGATGATCGATAAGCTTTACGATGCCAGCAGAGCAGGTGTAAAAATACAGTTGATCGTAAGAGGTATTTGCTGTATTGCACCGCAAGTTGAAGGTATGAGTGATAACATTGAGGCAATTAGTATTGTAGATAATTATCTGGAGCATGCCAGACTTTATATTTTCGCTAATGACGGTAATCCGGAAGTGTTCATTTCATCGGCAGATTTTATGACCCGAAATTTAGATTCCAGAGTAGAGGTAACTTGTCCTATATATGATGATGATATTAAGCAGGAATTAATTGAAATCTTTGAGATCGGCTGGAAAGCTAATGTAAAGGCCAGAATACAGTCGGATGATCTGAAAAACAGATATAGAAAAAAAGGAGAGGAAAAACCATTCAGATCCCAACAGGAAACCTATAAATATTATCAGAACAAATTAGAAGTGATTACTGAAAAGATATAATAAATTAATGATTACAATAAAAAAATATGCTGCTATAGATATAGGTTCAAATGCCATGCGTTTGTTAATTACTAATATTGTAGAGCAAAAAGGACATCCTGCACAGTTTAATAAAAGCTCATTGGTCAGAGTACCTATTCGTTTGGGACAAGATGCTTTTACAGTAGGTGAAATTTCAGAAGAAAACGTAACCCGAATGGTGGATGCCATGAAAGCTTTTAATTTATTAATGAAAGTTCACAAAGTAGAAAAATATAAAGCGTGTGCTACATCAGCTATGCGAGAGGCCTATAACGGAAAAGAGATAGTCGACTTGATCAAAAAAAAGGCAGATATCAAAATTGATGTAATAGACGGAAAAAAGGAAGCTGCTATAATTGCTGCTTCTGACCTGAAACAATTTATTAATTCTGATAAAACCTATTTATATGTAGATGTAGGAGGAGGTAGTACTGAATTTTCTCTTTTTTCAGAAGGAAAGATCGTGATTTCTAAATCATTTAAAATAGGCACCGTTCGTTTACTTAATAATATGGTCTCAGAAATTGTATGGATAGAGATCGAGAAGTGGATGAAATCGATCATAAAGGATTGGGACGACGATATAACTTTAATAGGTTCGGGTGGTAATATAAATAAGTTGTTTAAATTATCTGAGAAACATCAGGACAAACCTTTGTCATACGTTTATTTAAACTCTCAGTATCAAAAGCTAAATGCTATGACCTATGAGCAAAGAATAGCAGAATTGGGCTTAAATCCTGACCGTGCCGATGTGATCATACCGGCAACCCGAATTTACTTAAGTGCCATGAAATGGAGTGGTGCCCGACAAATCTATGTGCCTAAAATAGGTTTGTCAGACGGAATTGTTAAGGCAATGTACTATGGCAGAATTTAACAATTTTTTATTTGTTTGTTAATAAAAATATGATAAAAATCATCTTTTGATAAATGTATTTTTAGTAAATTTGCCCTTAACAAATCTACCTTAAAAAACAACATGAAAAGAAATTTACTTAGCCTTGCTGGTATAGCTATGCTATTATTCAGCACCGTGAAATCACATTCTCAAGTAGGTATTGGTACAACTACACCGGATGCTTCTTCAATACTTGAGATTAAGAGTACAAACTCAGGTTTATTGATTCCAAGAGTTAGTTTATTATCAACGGCTGATGCTTCTACAATCCCTTTCCCGGCAACTAGTTTATTAGTTTACAATACCAGTACTAACTCTGATGTTACACCCGGTTACTATTATTGGGAAGGAGAATGGAAAAGATTAGCTATAGTAGGAGGAACTGCTTCAATAGATGATTGGAAATTGGTAGGAAATAATTTAGTTACCGGTAATGAATATTTAGGTACTAATAATTATTATCCTCTGGTATTAAAAGTGAATACTGAAGAAATCGGAAATTTCCATCCTAACGGAGGTATATCGTTAGGTCTTTATTCAATGGCGAATGTAAATCATTCTGTTGCTATAGGTAATTTTGCTGATGCTACCGGTCAGGTTAGAGCTTTTGCTATCGGTGTCGGATCTATTGCTTCCGGTACAAGTTCTTATGCAATAGGGGAAAGTTCTTATGCTTCAGGTACTAGTTCTGTAGCATTTGGTAATCTTACTACATCAAATGGAACTTCATCTACAGCAGTCGGTTATAGTTCTGACGCTACAGGTACTGCTTCAACAGCTGTAGGGTATGATAATACAGCTTCAGCTTCATTTTCTAATGCATTCGGATATAAAAGTGTTGCTAACGGTGTGGGTTCAACGGCTATAGGATATAGAGCTACATCTTCTCAAACAGAAGCTATTGTATTAGGTAATTCAAGTAGTTCTTCTGCACGTGTAGGTATCGGAACAAATACGCCTGATGAGAAATTACATGTAGTAGGTAGTATTAAAATGGTAGACGGAAATCAAGGTAATGGAAAAACAATGGTTTCTGATGCTAATGGTAAAGGTAGATGGGTCAATATGGATTCCTATAAAATATATGGCGAGATCTATAAATATTCCAGCCCTTATAGTTTATATAGCGGTATTTTGTCTTTTGATATTTTAGGGGCTTCACAAAATCTTAATTTGTCTTATACAGCGATTCAGAATCAAACCAGAGTAGGGGTTTTTAAAGTTACGTATTCTATTACATTACAGAAAACCTCCGGCCCGGCTATTACACCATATTTTTATTTAGGTATTTGGGGAACGGAAATCAACGGTACAAGATCTTATGTTACTATAGCTAACGGAGAAACAAAAACCATTACTTTAACTAAGTATGTCAACCTTCTTTCTTATCAAGGGGTTACATTATCTTCAAGTATGGCAGATCCTGATACACAAGTTATAAGTGCTAATATGATTGTGGAATTGGTTAACTAATTTAATATATTAAATTAAAAAAGGAGCTTTAATCTAAAGCTCCTTTTTTTATATATCTAAATCAAATAGTCTTTTTAGTAATTCAATAGAAGGATTGAGTTCCTTGAGCTTTTCAAATTTTTCTATAGGTGTAAAGGCATATTTGTTTTCCGGACTTTCATTAACGATAACTTCTATAGTAATGTCATGATTGTGTAACTTCCCTCTCAGATAGCCTAACAATTCATTTGAACCTTGTAAAAACTCTTCTTTCGTACTTTCGTTAGGTAATTCTAATTTAATAGTAGCTTCCTCCAGAACTGGATCGTTCATTTGCATGTACGTAGCCATCAGTTTTTTTCCTTGGTCTGACAAGCGTTGTGCAAATTTATTCCATTGTAAAAGCATGTCCGTTTCACTGAACTTTTCTTTCGGAAGTTCACCATATGTTTTGGCTTGATGTTGCTGTTTTGCTTCTAATTCTTTTCTGGCTCTGATACTTGCCAGTGAGAGTGCGGAAACATTAGACTGTGAATCGGGATGAGTAGTGTGTATAGGATTAACAGCAATTTTTTTATTAGAGACATCCGGTTCAGCTTGATCTGTTTCAGATATTTGTGCAGCAACTTTTGTTTCAGTAGTTCCGATCGGTTTTACAGTCTCAGTAATTGTGTAGCTGTTGTTTCTGAAATATTGAGCCGGAATTATATAGGATTTAGCTTTTTTTTTTCTCCATTTAAAGTAATGGAGGCTAATTGCATCAGGCAAAGTTCAACTAACAAGCGCTGGTTTTGACTGGATTTGTATTTCAGGTCGCAATCATTAGCTAATTCTATTCCTTCTACTAAAAATTCCTGAGAAACTTTGGTCGCCTGATCTTTGTACAGCTTTTGTGCATGCTCTCCGGATTCTAAAAGAGTCAGCGTTGCGGGGTTCTTACAAACTAATAAGTCCCTGAAATGTGAGGCAAGTCCGGCTATAAAATGGTGTCCGTCAAAACCTTTAGATAAAATATCATTATACGCTAATAATAATTCAGGAATTTTATTTTCGATGATAAGATCTGTTACTTTAATATAGTATTCAAAGTCAAGAACATTTAAGTTCTCAGCAACAGCCTGACGGGTCAGGTTATTGCCACAATAGGAAACAACACGGTCAAAAATAGAAAGTGCATCCCTCATGGCACCGTCAGCTTTTTGAGCTATAATATGTAGTGCATCATCTTCAAAAGTGATGCCTTGTTCATTAGCAATATCGGCTAAATGTTCTTTGGCATCATTGATGGTAATCCTTTTAAAATCAAATATTTGACAACGAGAAAGGATAGTTGGAATGATCTTATGTTTTTCAGTTGTTGCTAAAATAAAAATAGCATGCTTGGGAGGTTCTTCCAGCGTTTTCAGAAAAGCATTAAAAGCCGCTTGTGATAACATGTGGACCTCGTCAATAATATAAACCTTATATTTTCCGGTTTGAGGTGGGATACGAACCTGATCGATAATATTACGAATATCATCTACACCGTTATTGGAAGCCGCATCTAATTCAAAAACATTAAATGAAAAATCCTCATTCGGATCGTCATAACCTTCCTGATTGATCTTTCGGGCTAATATACGTGCACATGTCGTTTTGCCGACACCTCTTGGTCCGGTAAAGAGCAATGCTTGTGCTAAGTGGTTGTTTTCAATGGCATTTAATAATGTATTGGTAATAGCTTTCTGTCCTACAACGTCTTTGAACGTCTGAGGGCGATACTTTCTGGCCGATACTATAAATTGCTCCATTGTTTTTTATTGGATTACAAATATAAAACAATTGTTGATTTTTATCGAAATCCTATTTTTAAATTGCATAAAAGTTATCCACAAAATAAATTTCAGCTTTCGGAATTCATTACTATATTTTGGATAATTTTAATAGCTTCAGAATTTGTTTTGGCTGAAAAACCACTGACAAAAACGCCTTTCTTCCCATCAAACGATGCAATACCATAAACAATAGCTTCATCGTCCGGATTGCTGTATCCTTCGTAACGATAGACATGCTTGATTATGAATCCGTCCGGATCAGTTATAATTTCTTCTTCGTGAATATTAAAATCATAAACGAATCCTATTTTTCTTAATTCTTCTAAAGCTTCAGAAACCGAAGCATAATGATATTGTGTTGCCATGATACTATAATTTTAAGCTTGTCTCTTAAAGATATTAAATTTTATGTTAAGGAAGTTATAAAAGCTTAAATTTTTATAAATCTTTTGGCTCTATTATTCACTTTTACAAAGTAAACACCTCTGTCCAGATTCTGAATTTTTATAGCAATAAGTTTATCATCTGATTCTGTTTCTAAAACAATATTACCAGTCATATCGTGTATGCTGACTTTACATAAAATTTCAGATTTGTTTCTGATATATAAATTATTATGTGCAGGATTAGGGAAGATACTTAGTTGTTTTTTATTGTTGAAATCTTCAGTGCTTAACAAACCGCAGAAAGATTCTCTTGGGTTAGTGCTGTTAGAACAAGGAAAAGTATAATTGTTTTCCGGATATATAACCGGAGGATTTTCATATTCGATCAGATCCAGCATTCCGGTAGGCATGGTAACTTGGTTAGTACTGCCATTTCCTAATGCTACATCTTTTCCGGCTAAATTTCCGTTAAAAGTATAATCACAGAGTGCATCTAAAAGGCGATAATAAGCATAATAATCCAAAGCATCAAAAGCGGCAGAAGTATTAGGAACACTATGGTCTGCGATATAATTATAGCCACTGACTGTACAGGATTTGGCTAAAATAAAATCTTTTTCACTCAAAGGAATATTAATATTATTAAATATATCAATAGCCATTCTATGATCATTTGTAATGTCGTCATCAAATACTTCTGTGACTAATTTAGTATCTATAGGAAAAGAACTTAAATCGGCAGGGGACAGGTTAAGAGTATACCATTGCGCTAATGCGTAAATAAATCGACCGGCTGAGCCCCAATTGTAGGTGTCGAAACAATGTTTAGCCAAAGTAAAAGAGGCTCCGCCACCGAAAGAGTGCCCTAAGAAACCAACTTTTGTGGTGTCGATGACTGAAGAGTAATCGCGGGCTGCTTTAGTGAATCCGTGTAATAAATTGTCATAGCGGTCATTATTGGTAACTCCGGTGGTTTGATAAGGAACATAAACTACAGCATATCCTTTTTGCGCAATGAAATTTAAAACACCACTGATATTGGCAGAGTTATTTCCGCCATAAGCATGACTATAAAATATGGTAGGTACAGGAGTGCTTATATCGGAAGGATGGTAGATCTCAATATCTTTTGATGTAAAATAAGGGTTTGTAAATGAAATAACACCTACTGTATGATTTCCGTCAGAACCGTATCCGGCTGAAGGTTTCGGAAAATTAGGGTCGCTGTATTGAGCATGTATAAATGAAACGTTCAAAAGTAATAAAAGTACAATTTTTCTCATATAGAATTTTTATGATAAAATTAAGTAGATTTTAGACACGAAAAACATTTTAAGGTTTAAAAATGTTTTACTTTTGCAGCGCAGACCGTCTTATCGCTGTCCTTTTTAAGGAGAGAGGAAAGTCCGGACACCATAGAGCAGCGTAGCGGGTAACACCCGTCATTCCGTTTTGCGGAATAGGACAAGTGCAACAGAAAGGATGTACAGGTAATGCTGTAGTGAAATCAGGTAAACTCTATGCGGTGAAATGCCATGTATATCAGCTTCCGGTTTTCCGGAAAGGGTGGCTCGCCCAATGCTGAGGGGTAGGCAGATGGATTCCGTGAGTAATTGCGGAACTAGATAAATGATAAGATTCCTTTTGGAAACAGAACCCGGCTTACAGGTCTGCTTTTTTTATTTTAAATTCTAATCCGATATTCCGAGTACTTTCGAGTGAAATGGTATTATCATCTTTAAAATATCTTCTCAGTTTGCTTATAAAAACATCCATGCTTCTTCCTGCGAAATAGTCATCGTTACCCCAAACAGCTTTTAAAACATGTTCTCTTTTAACTAATTGATTGGCATGTTCTAAAAGAAATGAAATTAATGCCGTTTCTTTTTCCGTCAATGACTGAGTATTCTTTCCGTTTTTTAATTCATACCGATTGGTATCAAACAGGTACTTTCCTATGCGAACAGGCTCTAAAACGTTTTTTATGTTTGTTTTCTGTGTTCGTTTAATGATGTTATTTAACCTTAAAACTAATTCATCCGGTTCAAATGGTTTTACAATGTAATCATCTGCGCCTAATTTAAGTCCTTTTATTTTATCTTTAATCTGATTTCTTGCGGTTAAAAAAACAAATGGAATTTCCGGATTTATATTGATGATTTTTTCAGCTAAGGTAAAGCCATCTGTTTCAGGCATCATTACGTCAAAAATACAGATAGTGAATGGCTCTTTTTTAAAGAAATCGAGAGCTTCTTTTCCATCTTTTGCCAAAATGATTGAAAATTGGTGCAATTCTAAATAATGTTTTAGAATGTTACCGAAATCAATGTCGTCTTCTGCTAAGAGTATTTTATGCATGAGTCAGACTATAATTTATATTGAAGGTACACTAATTATAAATGAAGCTCCTTTTCCTAATTCGCTAATGACTTTGACGGAACCTTTATGTGCTTTTATGATTTGATCCACATAAAATAAGCCTAATCCTAGTCCTTTTACATTGTGTATATTGCCGTTTTCAATACGATAAAATTTCTCAAACAACAGCGATTGCTTGTTTTTAGGAATACCTATTCCGTCATCTTCTATTTGAATATAAAAAAAGTTGTTTTCAGAAAAGGTCTTAAGAGTAATATTATGACAACCATATTTTACAGCATTATCTAAAACATTATTGATAGCTGTCGTCAAATGAAATTTATCGAGTACTAAATTAACTTCCGGATTACTGATCTTTAGATTTATTTTGATATTAGGGTGCATTAAGTTGAAGTCAAAAATAACAGAATTTAATAATGTATCTGCTTTAATTTTTTCTTTTCGCAATGCTATTTCTTCAAATCCTAATGAATTATTCATTACTTGATCTACAATGTTTTGTAAGCGGTTGTTTTGACGGTTTATAGTCGCTAATACAGAGTTTAAGGCTTCATCATTTGCTAAAATGTCTTTTCGCTCTAATATTTTGGTAGAAACAGAAAGAGTTGTTAATGGTGTTTTTAATTCGTGAGTAATATTATTGACAAAATCGGTTTTTATATCGCTTATTTTTTTCTGTCGGATTAGTGTTCTTAGTGTAATTACAAAGAGTACTACTAAAATAGCGGTTAAGAGTGTTGCCAAAATAAGAATAGAAGCCATTCGGCGCAAAATAATTTGTTCCCAGTTTTTTACAGAGACTAACAATGTTTCTTCGGTTACCAATTTAAAGTCAGCATTAGAAATTCCGGGAATAGTTCTGACATAATTTTTGACAGAAAATGTATTTTTTAAAGTAGTTAAATTTCCGAAAACGGCATTCTTAATATTGTTTTTTTCAGAGAACAGAGTATCTGCTTTTTTTGACGAATTCAGAATTACGATTTTATTGATGACGATAGTAAAATTAATTTCATTTTTAGGAAATTCATGTCTGATGATTTCTTTCAATTCCTGAGTTAATACACTACAATAAGGAGTGTTAATGAACTTCTTTTTAAATATTTCTTTGGACTTTTTTTTCTCCGCATATTCGTCCAGTAGTTTACTATAATAAAAGTCTTTATTGTATTGAGAATCAACGTTTGTAAAGTCGTTTAGGGAATTGGAAACCTTTTCTTTGACTTCGGCGTGAAATTGTTCTATTTTATAGTGATAGGAAGTTTGTACCAAGTAGTATTGCATGGCAATAAGTACAATTAAAACAACAGATGAAAATCCTATTAAAAGATTGATTTTTCGCTTCATAATTGTGATTGAATACTCAAAAATAAGCTTTTTAAAACAAAACGATTCCATTAACTCTGCATTAACGTTCAATTAACTTTCAGAGGGAAAAAATAGGGCAATTTTGCTAAAAAAATTGAGATGTTAAATAATACCATTTGTGGAATTGTTCTTTTCTTTTTCGGAATGAAAGTTTTTTCCCAAGAAAAAAAAGTAGAGTTGAATGAAGTAAAAGTAGCACATGTAAAGAAAGCTATTACCGTAAAAGACGGAAACTTTAAAGTGGACGTAGCTCATTCAATCTATAATTCAATTACAAACCCTATAGATTTGTTAGCAAAACTTCCTAATATACAGGTTAGTGCTGATAAAGAGAGTGTTACTGTAATAGGTAAGGGAACTCCGTTATTGTATATTGATAATCAGAAAATTGAAATTAATGATCTGAATTCTTTATCTGTAGATGATATTAAATCTATTGAAATCATAGAGAATCCTTCTTCAAGATATGAAGCAAACGGAAGAGTGGTCATTAACATTACCCGAAAATTTAGTAAAAAGGAAGGTCTAAAAGTAGATATTTCTGAAAAGTTGTCCTTTCAGCGGTATTTTAATAATTATTTTGGAATTCATTCCAGTTTTAAGAAGAAAAAGCTCGAATTCAAAGCTAATTTTAATTACAACCAATTGACAGTTTGGGAAAGCAACGGAAATGATTTCACTATTCCTATGAATGATATTGTTTCAAATTATAGGACAAAGGCAATCACCAGAAGACCGCAATTTATATTAGGAGCAGGTATTTTTTATAAAATTAATGAGAATGATTATTTGTCTTTTAATTGCAACGAAAGGTTTCAAAACGACCGATTTGATATCACTACTAACACTTATAATCAGGAACAAAATACAATCGACAATATTTATACACTGAATGCTAACAAACAAAAAAGGAATTTCTTGAATACTTTTCTTAATTATAATCACAAGATCAGGAGTTTAGACGCCATGTTGTTTTCAGGATTCCAATATTCACGTTTTAAACAACCGACCAATGGAATTATTTCAAATGATTTTAATGACACTGGTCTTGAATTAACACAAAAGAGAGATCAGGAATTTTTAGTAAATGTTTTTTCCGGAAAAATAGATGTTGAAAAAGAATTCAAAAATAAGATGACGTTAGAAGTAGGAACTCTTTTTCTGGAGGCAGATGCTACTACAAAATTGGAAATAGAAAATTTTAATACGGAGGCTAATAGCTTTACGGATTATCAATATAATGAAAAAAATATCGCGGCCTATTCTCAAATTTCAGGAAATTTTAAAAAAATAAAGTATTCCATAGGGGTAAGAGGGGAGAATACAATAGTGAAAGGAAAGTATGCTTCTGCAGATCATGAATCGATTGATAAAAATTACATTAACTTATTTCCGAAAGCGTCTTTTCATTTTTCGATAGATGATTTTAATTCAATGTCCCTTACTTATGCTAAAAGTATCAATCGCCCTATTTTTTCAAGAACAAGTCAGGTTTCAACGTACATAAATCCATATTTTGTTTGGGCTAACAATATTAATTTAGACCCGACACTCCTTGATGAAGTCTCTTTGTCTTATCAATTTAAAAATAAAATTCTTCAGTTGAGCTATACCAAAATGAAATCTCCGGTTCATTATGCAACTTCTTATGACGAATCACAAAGTTTAGTAACTATGCAATCGGAAAACTTTGATCAAGAAACAGCATTCAGCTTAGAGTTTACCTTGCCTTTTGAATATAAAAATTGGTCAACGACAAATGTTATCAATGGTATTTTGAACAAAGTAGAAAATAAACAATCTGTTGTAAATCAGTCTAAACCGTATTTGTATTATTACTCTAACCATCTTTTTAAATTTAAAAAAGGAATAAAAATGATGGTAACAGGTTGGGGAATGACAAATAGGCAAGAAGGGGTTTACAAAAAAAATGGGCTTTTTATAATGAACTTCAGTCTGTCAAAAACTTTTTTAAATCGCCTTGATTGCACACTAAGTTATAATGATATTTTTCGTCAAATGAAGTTTACAGAGAATTTCACTACAAATGATGTTCAGGCAAATGGAATCTATTATACGGATGCTAATTTAGTCTTACTATCTGTAAAATATTCTTTCGGAAAAATTAAGGATTCCGAATTTAAAGAAAGAAATATTGATGATAATTTGGGAAGAATACGATAAATTACACGGCAAAAAAAGACAGTCTTACTATTTTGTGATCAGATTCAGAATTGAGAAAAATTTTTATTTTCGGATTCCCAGATCCATTTTGATTTTCCGAAGTTTCCGGAATCTTCGATAACCATCATCTCGGTTTCACTGATGACTTGAATTGTAATGTTTCCGTTCAATTGGTCTTTTCCTACAGAAATATCAGACCATTTTAACGTTATGAGATCGCCATTTATTTCACCGAAACCAACATGACACCAAGTTTCTCCTAAATTGCTGTCATCCGTTTTATTATTCATTCCGAGCCAAAAGACATGGTTATCCGTGAATTTTATCCAAAACGGATTTCCGCCTTCTGATCTCCAGAACCCGGATTTAATCGCAATACTTTGTCGATTCATTTCTCTGTACTTTTAATCTTCTTCGTCAAAATCGTCTTCCTCTTCCTCATCTTCTTCGCTTTCAATTTCAAAGAAAGAAAAAACCGTTCCGCCATAGTGTTTAGAAAAAGCAAAATGCATCATGTGTTCTAATTTGGTATCTTTAGAATGCTCCACGATCAGCATACCTTCTTCGTCTAAAATTTCATTTTCGAAAACTAAGGTTACGATACGCTCAAATTGTTCTTGGGTCAGATCATACGGCGGATCTGCAAAAACAATATCGTATGATGTATGACAACGTTCAAGATATTTAAAGACATCACTTTTAAGAACAGTAATATCAAAATCTAATTCGTCAGCCGTTTTTCTGATAAAGTTTACACAACCGAAATCAGCATCAACACAAGTAATAGGTGTAGCGCCTCTTGAGGCAAATTCGTAACTAATATTTCCGGTTCCGGCAAAAAGCTCTAATATTTTTAAATTGCTAAAATTGAAATAGTTATTTAAAATATTGAAAAGAGACTCTTTGGCCATGTCAGTTGTAGGACGAACAGGCAATTTTTTGGGAGCAATTAATCTTCTCCCTTTATATTTTCCGGAAATTATTCTCATGAATGTAGTAAAATATAGTGTTGACGAATCTCTGATTCTGTTTTAAACCATTTATAGCTCAATTCGTTTGTATTGAGTAATTCAAAGTTACGGATAAATTTATATCCGATTTTGAAGAAATCATCGGTTTTACTCATTGCCCCTAAGACAAATACATTACAGTTCTCAGGATTAAGTTGTAATTGTTCTAAAGTAAATAAAGTATAATAGATAAAATCTTCCGGGGTTTTATATTCAAAAGAATTAAAAAGCAACAATTCATTACTTTTTACAGCAACAATTTCAAAATGCTCTTTTTGAAAATGGATATAAACTCTTTTGTCGAATGTATTTTTAGAGTAGGATAGAAGTTGATCCACCAGAATACTGTTTGCATTTACATAATCAAAAGACTCATATTGGTCCAACAGAAAATTATTGATGTTCACATAGGGAACATAAACATTGTAGATATCATCTGTTTTTAATTTATCGAAAGCAAATAGATCGGTTTCAAAAACTTTTACGTTGTATTGCAGATAGCTTCCTAAAAAATTTTCATCAAAAAGAGATTCAGGTACAAAAGCATTCAGGCTGTTATCATGAATAACTTTAATTTCATCATATTTTTCAGAGAGTAGGGAAAATTCAGTAAAAGCTTTCCAAAGCTGTTCTTCAATAACTTGATTTTTAGGAAAATCAAATTCATTAAAAGTAATGATCTTATTTGTGAGTAAGTCAAAGACACAAAAAGAAAGTCCACTCAAAGAAACTTGAATGGACAACTTTTTATAATTTTTTTGGGTAATGTCGTTATTCGTTATTGCCATATTTTTTAGGCCAGTTTCCGGTTACCGTTACATCTTCAAGAGAACCTAATTTGATTTCATCTCCATTGATCTCTTCGATCGATTCCACTCTGTTTTCTTGTTCAATCAATTCTTCATCTAAACCTTTTAGGATAGCGTTTTTATCAATTACAGCTTGGAAAACAGGCATTTTAATATCACTTCTTTCCACTTCTCCGGTTTGTAAAGTGATCGGAACGGTTAATTCATCAATTTTAACTTCATTCAATCTTTTGTAACGATCTGTATTTTTGAATAAAGAGTCTTTTACGCTTATATATCCTAAAGTATCAATGATTACAACATCTTTAAAGAAACCACCTTTTCCGGTAGCATCAGTTGTAATTCTGAAAGCAGCATTTCTTTCAGCATCGATAACAGCAGTATCTTTTCTTGAAATGATCGGGAATTTATCATTCTCAACGAAACGTACTAATTCATCAAATGAATCCGTATATTTTCCATGTAATGTTTTGTAACCCAATTCTGCTTTTTTGATATCTAATAATTTTTTTACAGCAATTTCGTAACGTTCATTTTTAGCTTTCTCAAAATTGATAGGCTTCATTACTGAAGCATAGATCAAATAAGTTAAAACACCACAAACTGCCCATAATACAATGGATACAATGAATCGAGCATTTCTTGGTAAGAATTTATCAATTAATTTAACCAAGCCTAGTGCTACAAGGAAAGTAATAACTGCAAATACTAGAAGTAATAACATCTTTATATATAATTTTTAGTTTAATAGGTACGCAAATCTACAATTTTTTTTTCTTCTCAAAAGAAATTCTAACAAAAATCATCTGTATATTTGAAAAAATATATAAGCCATATACATTTATGATGAATTCAGCTTCTTTTTACAAAACCCTGATAAAGCACTTTCCTTTTGAACCTACTTTAAAACAAGATGTTTTTTTTCAAAAAGTAGCCGAATTTATACTGCATCGCAGCAATGACCAGATTTTTATTCTCAAAGGTTATGCCGGAACAGGTAAAACATCCATTATTTCAACTCTAGTTAACCAATTAGTAAACGTAGAAAAAAAATATATATTGTTAGCGCCTACAGGTAGAGCAGCTAAAGTAATAGCTAACTATTCACAAAAACCGGCCTTCACTATTCACAAAAGAATTTATTTTCCTAAAAAAAATAAATCAGGAGCAGTTGCTTTTACCATGCAGCAGAATAAATTTAAGAACACTGTTTTTATTGTGGATGAATCTTCGATGATCTCAGATACCAATCAGGATTCTAAACTATATGAAAACGGTTCATTGCTGGATGATCTTTTATTTTATATCGATTCCGGTAACAATTGTAAACTTATTTTAGTAGGCGATACCGCTCAGTTGCCACCTGTAAATTTAGATGTTAGTCCGGCACTGAATGTAGATACAATGTCTTTGCATTACAATAAAGATGTTGTTCATCTGGAATTGGATGAAGTTATGAGACAAAGTGAATTTTCCAGTATTTTATACAATGCTACGGAATTGCGTTCTTTGTTGAAATCTGTTTTTATTGACCAATTCAGATTTCGCTTGCAAGGGTTTAATGATATAGTGAGGCTTCAGGATAGTTATGAGACTTTAGATGCTATTATGGACTCGTTTCAAAATAACGGAGCAGAAGAAACGGCGTTTATCGTTCGTTCCAATAAAAGGGCCAATCAATATAATATGCAGATCCGTGCTAAGATCTTAGACAGAGAAAGTGAACTATCTGTCGGAGACTTGCTGATGGTCGTTAAAAATAATTATTTTTGGCTTAAGGAAAATTCAGAAGCCGGTTTTATTGCTAATGGTGATATTATTGAAGTAATGCGCATCAGGTCTATTGATGAGCTTTACGGATTCAAATTTGCTACGGTAACGATCAGAATGGTCGATTATCCTAATCAGCCTCCGTTTGAAACGGTTTTGTTATTAGATACGATCAGTAGTGAATCACCGTCATTGACCTATGAAGAATCCAATCAGTTGTATAATGAGGTGATGAAAGATTTTGAAGAAGAAAGACATCAATACCGCAAATTTTTAAAAGTAAAGAATAGTCCGCATTTCAATGCTTTACAGGTGAAATTTTCGTATGCCATAACATGTCACAAATCACAGGGAGGACAGTGGAACACTGTTTTTATTGAGCAACCTTATCTGCCAAACGGTGTTGATAAAGAATATGTGCGCTGGCTGTATACGGCTTTGACAAGAGCAAAACAAAAAGTATATTTGATCGGATTTAAAGACGAATTTTTTGAAAATTAAAAAATAAAGAATGAAAATAATAGCGGTTATACCGGCGCGTTATGCATCAACCCGATTCCCTGCTAAATTAATGCAAGATCTGGGCGGAAAGTCAGTTATCTTGAGAACTTATGAAGCAGCTTTGGCTACAGAATTATTCAATGATGTATTTGTAGTAACCGATTCTGAACTGATTTTTGATGAAATTCAGAAAAGCGGCGGTAAAGCGATTATGAGTCAAAAAGAGCATGAGAGCGGGAGCGATCGTATTGCCGAAGCAGTGGAACACATGGCGGTAGATGTCGTCGTAAATGTTCAGGGTGACGAACCTTTTATAGATCAGAAACCATTGGAACAGTTAATTGAGGTCTTTAAACAGGATATCGAAAAAAAAGTAGATTTAGCTTCATTGATGTTTGAGATCAAAGAGAAAGAAGAAATTGACAATCCGAATAATGTTAAAGTCATTGTGGATCAACAAGGTTTTGCGCTTTATTTTTCACGCTCGGTCATTCCTTATCCCAGAGCTGAGAATGTAGGTGTTCGTTACATGAAACACATTGGTATTTATGCTTTTAGAAAAGAAGCCTTAATGGATTTTTATCGTTTACCGATGTTGTCTTTAGAAGCCTCAGAAAAATTGGAACAGCTTCGTTATCTGGAATATGGTAAGCGAATCAGAATGGTAGAAACTCAACACGGTAGTATAGGGATCGATACTCCTGAAGACTTAGAGAAAGCAAGAAATATATTAAAAATCATGTAGTTATGGATAATGATGGAACTAAAAATGCTATAGGTTTTAAAGAAGACCGACTTCAGATCTTAAAAGACAAAAAGCAGCTTTTAACGGATCTGGGAAATGAGATTAATGTATCAAAATGGAAGCGCTCTTTTTCGGCTTTTTATTACAACATCCGATATTTTACATTAATTGCTTTAGCCGGACTTTTATTGGTAGTATCTTTAATTGCTTTTGTAAGTCCGACTACGTTATTCTTTAATTCTGAAGGATATAAAAAAATAGTCGTTAGTGATTTCAGAACGTATTATAAGAATGAAAACCGTAAAACATTGGACGAATCTTTAGTCTTATTACAAAATAAAGACAAGTCAATGACTCTTTCGAAAGTTCAGCAGAATATTGACAGAGCAATTGAAAGAACAGCTATTGAAAACGGTAAATTTAACATCAGATTAATTGCTGCTTTTTTGATAATTCTGGTTATAATTTTATGGGTTACTGCCGGTTTTTCAAAAAAAATGAAAATGCGAAATGAACTGGCATTAAAAACGAATACCGTTATTCAGGAAATCATCAGCGATTACAGTGCGATTATTGAAGAAGAAGAACGTGAGATCAAAGAGATGAAACAAAATCTGAATTAGAATTAAGCCAATTTTTTAATGGTAAACAATTCGTTGTGTTCTTCAACTTTCGGGTACATTCTCACGGAATAGTTCTTGTTGAACCAGGAACGGTATTCTCGATTCCTTTCTTGATCTTTTTGATCTAAAACCATAGTATTAAACAAGATAAAACCATTTACTTTAAGTAAAAAATTAACCCTGTTAATGAAGAAATCTTGAAATAAAAAGGATGGCATTTGAGTATCTTGAAAAATATCTATGATGATCAGATCGTATTTTTCTTTAGTTTTTAAAACAAATTCAAAGGCATCATCAATTACAATTTCTACATTAGGAATTGCATTCAGCCCGAAATATTGATTGGCTATTTCAATCACATTTTCATCTATTTCTACGCCGGTTATTTTTCCTTTACAAGCTACTTCATCCACCAATGTTTTTATCACACTTCCGCCTGCAACACCTAAAACCAAAATAGAATCAAAATTTTTAATTCGCTCAAAACCGATATATTTTAATCCTTTACGCAGAATGCGTTGCAAACTTCCATAAGAATAATTGGTGTTAAGAGAATCCAAAACCAATTGTCCGTTATTCCAAGTTACTTCAAGATTTTTACTAAAAACAGATTTTTTTTGGTAAATTGTTATAGGAAATAAGAAACTTAAAAGGCGTTGAAACATGAAGTAAAAATTTGTTATCGTAAATATAATGCTATTTTTGTTTTTAAATTGTAACCAAATGAAGCAAATTTTATACAAATTTATTTTTTTCAGACTAATGGGCTGGAAGATAACAGGTTTGTTCCCGGCTGATATTAAGAAGTGTATCATCATTGTTGTACCGCACACTAGTTGGAATGATTTCTTTATAGGCGTTTTTACCAGAGGGATCTTAAATTTAGAGATGAATTTTGTTGCCAAAAAGGAGCTTTTTACATTTCCTTTGGGTTTTTATTTTAGATGGATGGGAGGTGCTCCTTTAAACAGAGCTAAAAATGAAAACAAAGTAGATGCCATTGCCTCAATTTTTGATAAAAAAGAAGTTTTCAGGTTAGCAATAGCTCCTGAAGGAACCCGTAAAAAGGTAACAGACTGGAAAACGGGTTTTTATTATATAGCTCAAAAAGCCAATGTTCCTATAATGCCGGTAGCTTTTGATTATGAACACAAAGAAGTTAAAATTTTTGAACCTTATTATTTAACTTCAGATAAGGATAAAGATTTTGATTTCTTACAAAACCTTTTCAGAGGAATAAAAGGAAAGTATCCTGAAAAAAGTTTTTAATTTTTAAAATCAAAATTAATAGACTATTGTTGTGCTTAATACAAAAATGCTCTGCTTTATTTGTACGCTATAAGAGAAAGTTGTAATTTTGTGCTCTAATTAAATTTTATGTCTACATCTGTAATATCATATTCGGATATTGTAAAATAGATAGTCAATTTTCTTTGACTATCACCATTCCTTACTTCAGATAATATCTGAAGCATTTCTACTTATTTACATTTTACAAATAAACACATCGATTGTGAACGCTTTTGTATTTAAATTGATTTATAAATACTGTAGTGTTTACAATATTTTAAAACACACAGAATATGAAATTAGAACATTTCGGATATAACGACAAAATAGAAAAACTAAGAATTCAATACAATCTGGTAGACTTTGAAATCGGGAGAATTATTTCAGAACATAAGGAGAGATATATTGTTAAAACTGAAAAAGGGGAATTTGATGCAGAAATCACAGGAAACTTAAGATATACTGCAAATACTCGTGAAGATTTTCCTGCTGTAGGAGATTGGGTTGCAATTTCTGAATATGATGATAATAAAGTTCTCATACATTCTATTTTTCCCAGAAAAACCATCATTGAAAGACAGACAGTTGGCAAACAAGGAGAGAAACAAATCATAGCAACAAATGTAGACTTTGCTTTTATCGTACAAGCAATTGACAATAATTTTAATATCAATCGAATAGAAAGGTATCTGACAATTTGCAATGAAACGAATGTAAAACCGATTATCATTTTAAATAAGATTGACTTGATAAACGATGCCGCTTTAACTGATTTAATTACCAGAGTACAAGAAAGAGTGAAGCAAGTGCCTATAATTGCTATAAGCAATGAGTCCAAAAAAGGATTAGAAAAATTGAAAGAATATATTGTAGAAGGTAAAACTTATTGTTTACTAGGTTCGTCAGGAGTAGGAAAATCAAGTCTTCTAAACAATCTTTCAGGTAAAGAACTGATGAAAACAAATACAATTAGCGCGAGCTCAAATAAAGGAAGACACGTTACAAGTCACCGAGAATTAATTGTTCTTGAAAATGGTGGAATTATAATTGACAATCCAGGAATCAGAGAAGTAGGTATCGCAGATTCAGTTGGAGGATTAGAAAAAACATTTGATAAAATAGTTGAGTTGTCTAAAAACTGTAAATTTAAAGATTGCACCCATACAATAGAAATTGATTGTGCTGTAATAGAAGCAGTTGAAAGTGAAAAAGTAGATAAATTGTTCTATGAAAATTATCTGAAAATGAAACGAGAAAAAGAACATTTTGAATCAACTGTAGCTGAAAAACACAAAAAGGACAAAAAATTTGGAAAAATGGTCAAGCAATTTAAAAATTTAAAAAGATCAAATAAGTACTAAGCACAACAGCATGTATAAGCAATAGCGGTTTGGGTATTAACCCAAGCCGCTATTTCATTTAATTATAATGTATTTGGAAACTGAAAAGTAGTCGCTACTACTCATACATAAGACCGTTATATCACTCTATCTGACTGATTTTCTTTAATGAAAGAATTCACAGTTGATTTTAAACTTTTGGCATTCGTATGGAAAGAGCGGACATATTTAATTGGTTTTAGGTAAGGTAGTAAAGCATTATTTTAAGTCCTTATTTTTTTTGAGTATATTTCGTAAAAGTCCCATCAGCATAAAAAATGACAATTGCATCTATAGTAGAAGTGTTTATAGAGTTTATTAAGGTCTCTTCCAAAACTTGCGTATTTGATTTTTTTTCTTCAGGAATTTCATTTACGCCATTTTTTGTCTCTTCTATATTTTCTGACGAACTAAATAAATCATCAGAAGTAGAATTCCGTTTTTGAACAGGTTGTGACAGAGCAGAAGGAGACTCTACTTTTTTCTCTTCTTGAATTTCAGTTTTAGGAAAAGTTCCCTTCCCATTTAAAATCCAGTACAAGTCTACTTCCGGAAAAACTTCAATTACTTTCATTACAAAATCCAGACTGGGTTTGTTTCTACCCGAGAGTAGGTGAGATAAACTAGAGCGTTGTACACCGATTTTATCGGCAAACGAAGAAGCAGTTAACCCGTAAAAGTCAAAGATATTTTCTAGTCTTTTTGTAAATTCATCAGTGTTTACCATTGTAAATAGGTATTACATCATTGTTTCACAAATGTAAATAAAGTAATTGAAATAAGCAAGTTTACAAATGTAAATAGTGATAAAAATGATCTGGAGTAATATAATTAAAACTTTAAGTATTAGTATTTAATATACTGAAATACAATATTTTGTATTTATATAAATAAAATAGTTTACAAATGTGTCTTAATCATAGATAACTAATCAATAAGGACTAGTATAGTAAATTACAATTGTAAATTATTAATAGATTTTATTGTTTTACATTTGTAAACTATAAGATGTTTACATTTGTAAAAAGTTTATAATCCATGAATTTATTAGATATAGCGAAACAAAATTTAGTTTCTGAAATAAAAGGGAGATACGTTACTCTGGAAATGATTTTGCCGTTTCTTAAAACGCTTACTACTGATTTTAAATTAGAAGTTGTCGGGCAGTCTGCTTTAGGGAAAGATATTCCGTTAGTAACTTTTGGAAGAGGTTCAAAAAAGCTATTGATGTGGTCTCAAATGCACGGCAATGAATCAACAACTACTAAAGGATTACTTGATTTTCTTCATTATCTTAATTCTGATAGTGTATTCAATACCTTTATTAAAGAGAATTTTACCTTATATATGGTTCCTATCTTAAATCCTGACGGGGCAGAAGCATATACGCGTGTAAATGCAAATGAAGTTGACTTAAACAGAGACGCTTTTAACCTTTCACAACCGGAAAGTAAAGTATTGAGAAAGCTTGTTGAACAAATACAGCCTGATTATTGCTTTAATTTACACGATCAACGTACTATTTTCGGTACAATTGGGTTGCAAAAACCGGCAACAATGTCATTTTTAGCTCCTGCTTATAATGAAGAACGAGAAGTTAATGATGTTAGACTAAAGGCTATGCACGTTATTAATAAGATGTATGATAATTTACAAGGTGTTATTCCCGATCAAATAGGGCGCTTTGATGATAGTTTTAATATAAACTGTATCGGAGATTATTTAACTGCGCAACAAATCCCTACAATTTTGTTTGAAGCCGGGCATTTTCAGGACGATTATGAGCGTGATACAGTGAGAAAATTTGTATTTATAGCTTTAATTTCAGCGGTTTATGCTATTAACGAAAACGTTATAGTTGATAACGATTTGGAAAAATACTTAACAATTCCTCAAAATTCTCCTCATTTTTTTGATTTTATTTATAAAAACGTGAAAATAATTGAAAATAATCAGAAAAAAATAATTAACTTTGCGGCGCAATATTCTGAATTACTTGAAAATGGTAAGGTTATTTTTGAAGCAAGGATAGCAAAAGTAGGTGATTTAGAAGAAAATGTAGGGCATTGCGAATTTGACGGAGCAAATAAATTATTTTCAGCAGAAAATATCAATTTCCCTAAAATAGGACAAAAAGCTGATTTTTATTTAGATAATTTGTTAAAATTTTGCAATGGATTAAAAATAAATAACTAATATTGCGTTTTAATATAATTTAATATAAGCACTTTTATGAGTAAGTTTCGTTTAGATGAAGTTGATCACCAAATTTTGGATATGTTGATTGACAATACAAGAGTTCCGTTTACAGATATTGCAAAAAAATTATTAATATCTGCCGGTACTGTTCACGTACGTGTTAAAAAGATGGAGGATGCAGGAATTATTCAAGGTTCTTCATTGACGCTGGATTATGAAAAACTTGGTTATGCTTTTATTGCTTATGTAGGTGTATTTCTTCATAATACTTCTCAGACTAAATTTGTATTGGAAAGAATTAGTGAAATTCCTTTTGTGACAGTGGCTCATGTAACTACCGGAAAATTTAATATTTTCTGTAAGATTCGTGCCAAAGATACTAAACATGCCAAAGAAGTGATTTTCTTAATTGACGATATTGAAGGTGTTTACAGAACAGAGACCATGATCTCTCTCGAAGAAAGCATTAATGATAAAAAACGTTTAATGCACACGATCTTTAAAGAATTGTAAAAATAAATTGTTTATATCTTAAATCCCGATTTTTTCGGGATTTTTTTAATTTTAGACCTTTATGAATTCAATAGAACTTTTTTTTCCGCCTTTTTACGAGAAATATATAAAGAATGCCTCGAGACATCAGGATATTGTTGAAGGATTGTCTCAACAAGAAGAAGAGTTGGTGACTTTTTTTAAGCAAATTCCGAAAGATAAAATAGAATTCAGATACGCACCGGATAAATGGACGCCTAAAGATATCCTACATCATTTAACGGATACCGAACGCATCTTTTCATACAGAAGTTTGAGGGTGGCTCGCAATGATAAAACAGCTTTACCCGGTTTTGAAGAAAATGATTTTGTTCAATTTGCTAATGCAAATGACAGAAGTATGGAAAGTTTATTAAAAGAATTTCAGACGGTTAGAAAAGCAACAATTTCATTATTTGAAAATTTTAAAGAAGAACAGTTGAACAGAAGAGGAGAAGTGTCCGGAAATCAAATGTCGGTAGGAGCTATGGGGTATGTCATTTTGGGGCATGAAACACATCATATTAGTATTATTAAAGAACGCTATTTATAATATAAAAAAGGAGCTTAAAAATTTAAGCTCCTTTTTTATATTAATCTTCTTCAGATTCGTCTGCGATTTCCAAATCTTTTAAAGCATCTAATGAATCATCATCTGCAGGTCCGTCTAGGTCGTCATCTTCAAAATTCTCAATCCTGTCGGCAAGTTTTGTACTTACTTTTACAAGATAAATAGTGTCTTCAGTGCGGACTTCAACAGCTTCAATTGTCTCATTTTTAGCATTTTTAAAACGGATGATATCAGTTTCATCATAGCCGTCAGGGAATTTCTCAACTAGTAGTGTTAAGATTTCGTTTGTCAATTTTGCGTAATCAACAATTACTCTTTTCATTGGGTTGTTTTTAGTCTTGTATTTTTGTCAAATGTAATATCCTAAATGAAAAAATCAAATATTTTAAGGTGATTTTTTTAAAAAAATTACCAACCTAAAATATACGCGAAAATAAGCGGTGCAACAATGGTTGCATCTGATTCTACAATGAATTTAGGAGTGTGAATATCCAATTTTCCCCAAGTGATTTTTTCATTCGGAACTGCTCCCGAATACGAACCGTAACTGGTTGTGGAATCTGATATCTGACAGAAATAAGCCCAGAAAGGAACATCGTGCATTTCCATGTCCTGATATAACATCGGTACAACACAGATCGGGAAATCTCCGGCAATACCTCCTCCGATCTGGAAGAAACCTATTCCTTTTCCTTCACAATTGTTTTTGTACCAATCCGCTAACCACATCATGTATTCTACACCACTTTTCATAGTAGTAGCTTTGAACTCACCTTTAATACAGTAGGATGCAAAAATATTCCCCATAGTACTGTCTTCCCAACCCGGAACTACAATCGGTAAATTTTTCTCAGCAGCAGCAACCATCCATGAATCTTTAGGGTCAATTTCATAATACTGCTCTAAAACTCCGGAATTGATCATCTGATACATGAACTCGTGCGGGAAATAACGTTCTCCGGCTTTGTCTGCTTTATTCCAGATGTCATGCAGATGTGATTGTAGTCTTCGGAAAGCTTCTTCTTCAGGAATACAAGTATCTGTCACACGATTGTAATGATTTTCTAATAATTCCCATTCTTCCTGAGGAGAAAGATCGCGATAATGAGGTACTCTCTTGTAAGAGTTATGTGCTACAAGGTTCATGATATCCTCTTCAAGGTTCGCACCGGTACAAGAGATAATATGGATCTTATCCTGACGGATCATTTCAGCTAATGACTTTCCTAATTCGGCTGTACTCATGGCACCGGCCAAAGTAACCATCATTTTTCCGTTGTCAAGTAAATGTGTTTCGTATCCTTTTGCGGCATCTACTAAAGCTGCAGCGTTAAAGTGTAGGTAATGATTTTCTACAAATTGACTAATTGGTCCTTTCATGTTTTTTATTTTTTACCGACTCGAATGTTTTTATAAAATATCGGAGCAGTTTATGATTATTGTTGTTTTTTATTGTACCCTAAAATTTCTAATACATCGTCCGCTTTTTGTTGTTCCGAGAAAATTTCGGTAGCTATAATTCCGTTTTTATCCCGATCGATCAAAATGTGTTTGGGCTGAGGGATTAAACAGTGGTGTAATCCTCCGAATCCTCCTATAGTTTCCTGATAAGCTCCGGTATTAAAAAATCCTATATACAAAGGTTTTTCTTTATTGTATTTAGGTAAGTAAACGGCATTCATGTGTTGTTCAGAATTGTAATAATCATCACTATCACAAGTTAGTCCTCCTAAAAGTACTCTTTCATAGGAGTCATTCCATCGATTCACAGCCATCATAACAAAGCGCTTGTTGATTGCCCAGGTGTCAGGAAGAGTAGTAATGAACGAAGAGTCGATCATATTCCAGTTTTCACGGTCATTTTGTTGTTTTTGGTATAAAACTTCATAAATGGCACCGCCGGATTCACCTACTGTAAACGAACCGAATTCAGTAAAAATATTAGGAACATCAATTTCAGCTTCATCACAAGCAATTTTGATCTGATTCAGAATTTCTTCCACCATGTATTGGTAATCATAATCAAAAGCTAATGAACTCTTAATAGGGAATCCACCACCGATATTCAAACTATCAAGACTAGGACACTCTTTTTTAAGAGCAATGTAAACTTTCATACATTTTAAAAGCTCATTCCAGTAGTATGCCGTATCACGTATTCCGGTATTGATAAAGAAGTGAAGCATTTTCAGTTCAACTTTTTTATTATCCTGAATCTGTTTGCGGTAAAAAGGAACAATGTTTTTATATCCTATTCCCAAACGAGAAGTATAGAATTCAAATTTCGGTTCTTCTTCCGCTGCAATGCGGATTCCTATTTTAAATTTACCTTTGATTTGTTCTTGCAACAAGTCTAACTCTTCATAATTATCAATAACAGGCATTGTATTTTTATGTCCGTTATTAATTAAACGAGCAATATTTTCAATGTATTGTTCGCGTTTGAAACCGTTACATATTACAAAAGTATTTTTATTTATTTTTCCGTCTTCAATCAATTTTTCTACAATATTGATATCGTAAGCAGAAGATGTTTCAATGTGGATATTATTTTTTAGAGCTTCGTCTAAAACAAATTTAAAATGCGAACTTTTGGTACAATAACAGTAGTAATATTTACCGTCATAATCCAATTTTTCCATTGAATTACGGAACCAGGTTTTAGCTCGTTTGATATTTTTTGAAATCTTCGGAAGATAGGTAAACTTCAACGGAGTACCATATTCTTCCACTAGTTTCATCAGGTCAATACCGTGAAACTGTAAATTATCTTTATTTAAAGTGAATTCTTCTTGTGGAAAATAAAAAGTTTGATTAATTAAGTCGTAATAACTTGTCTTCATCTATAAAATTTTATATAAAGTTAAAAAAATAAGTAAAAACTAAAAAAATCAATTGATTCTTATTTTTTTAAACTCTGATATTAGCGAAAAAGATAGGGAACTTCTCGTGTATTGCTTTTAAAAACATAAAGATATCGATGAAAGTAGTAGTATATAAACTTTTAGCAAATGCAAATCGAGTGCTCTTTTGAACACTTATGGGATTCAGACAGATGCTTGTCAGTTTTAATGCTTTCATAGCGGCAAAAATAAAAAATATTGTATTATAAAATACAAATTAAGAATTAAAAAAAAGTCACTTTTGGTAATCTTCAAAAGCATTGTAAATCAAATCGTTATCGCAGAATTGATTAATTTTTATCTTGCCGATACTTTCGAGTAATACAAATTGAACTTTTCCAAACTCATTTTTCTTATCATAAATCATCAAATCGATGATATTTTGAATATCTTTTTCGTCAAAATCTACGATTTCGTAGATGTCATTCAAATGGTATTTGATTTCCTGATATTCTTCATTTGTCAAAAAGCCTTTTACCGTTGAAAGGTAAGCTTCTAAGATCATTCCGATCGCAATAGCTTCTCCGTGTAAAAGATTTTCTTTGTTCTCGTTCTCTAAAAAATAACTTTCGATAGCGTGACCTAATGTATGCCCGAAATTCAAAGCTTTTCTGATTCCGTTTTCTGTCAGATCTTCAGACACGATGCTGTTTTTTATTTCAACGGATTGGTAAATTAAAGTGTCTAAATCCTCTGTACTTAAGTCTTTTAAATTTTTAAATTTATCCCAATAAGTTTTATCAGCAATTATTCCGTGTTTTAGCATCTCTGCTAATCCGGAGCGCATTTCTCTGGAAGATAAACTGGATAAAAAAGCAGTATCAATAAGAACAGCTTTAGGTTCGCGGATGATTCCGATTTGATTTTTTAGATTTCCCAGATCAACACCATTTTTACCTCCTACAGAAGCATCAACCATAGAAAGTAGAGTAGTAGGGATATTGATAAAATCGATTCCTCTTTTAAATGTACAAGCTACAAAACTACCTAGATCGGTTACAACACCACCTCCCAGATTCAGAACAATGCTCTTTCTGTCACCGCCAAGATCTGTCATAGCCTGCCAAACCTCTAAACAAGTCGCAATATTTTTATGCTGTTCGCCTGCTTCTAATTCAATGATTTCAATTGTTATTTCGGTAACTAACTGTGATAAAAAAGCAGGTAAACAATATTGAGATGTATTTTCATCAACAATTACGAATACTTTTGAATAACGGTCAGTCGTTAATAGTTCGGCTAAATACTGATAGCAATTTTCGTTAAAAAATATTTCGTAATGATTGGCTTTTATGGTTTGCATTGTAAAATTTAATTTTTCTACAAAATACGGTAATTTTTATTTAAAATAATAGGTTACTGAAGTATATTTGCAGAGCAATTTTATGATTTCTTAAAATGGAAAAAATTTTTGACAACACGGAAATAGCTTTTGCTTTAAAAAGTGATACCGAGTTAGAAAGGGCTTATTTTTTATTCAAATTAATTGAAAGTGAGCCACTTGTAAAGATAGGTACTGCAGTAACCAACTTTGCGCTGAAAGCACATTTGCCAGTGGAGGGATTAATTCGCTCAACGGTTTTTGATCATTTTTGCGGGGGAGTGAACGAAAATGATTGCTTAACGGTAGTGGATAAGATGTTTACCAAAGGAGTATCCTCTGTATTGGACTATTCAGTAGAAGGAAAAGAAGAGGAGATACAGTTTGATTCTGCTCTTGAAATTACACTTAAAACAATTGTGTTCGCAAAAGAGCGTTTAGCTATTCCTTTTGCAGTGTTTAAACCAACCGGCTTCGGACGTTTTGCCTTGTATGAAAAAATAGGAGCAGGGGAGGAATTGACCGAATCAGAGAAATTAGAATGGAAAAAAGTAGAAGAACGTTTTGATAAGGTGTGTAAAACAGCTTATGAATTAGATGTTGCGCTTTTAATTGACGGAGAAGAGAGTTGGATGCAGGATGCTGCTGATGATTTGGTAGCTCAAATGATGCGTAAATACAATAAGGAGAAAGCAATCGTTTACAATACGCTTCAAATGTATCGTTGGGACAGATTGGATTACCTTAAAAAGCTACATGAAGAAGCAAAAAAAGAAGGATTTCATATCGGGATGAAATTGGTTCGGGGCGCTTATATGGAAAAAGAAAATAATCGTGCTCAGGAAAAAGGCTATAAATCTCCTATTTGTGTTAGCAAACAAGCGACTGATGAAAACTATGATGCTGCTGTGGCTTATATGCTTGATCATATTGACCACATGGCTGTTTTTGCAGGAACTCACAATGAACATAGTTCGTATAAGTTAATGGAATTGATGGCGCAAAAAAGTATTGCTAAAAATGATAAGCGGGTATTTTTCGGGCAATTATACGGAATGAGTGATAATATTAGTTATAATTTAGCTGCACACGGGTATAATGTTGCTAAATATTTGCCTTTTGGTCCGGTACGTGATGTGATGCCGTATTTGATCCGAAGAGCAGAAGAGAACACATCTGTTGCCGGTCAAACCAGCAGGGAGTTGATGTTGCTAAAAAAAGAGAAACAAAGACGAAAATTATAAAATAAAAAGGCTGTTTTTAACAGCCTTTTTTTATGTACTTTGATTTCGGTATTGTTTGATATAGGCTAAGCTTAATAGGAATCCTGAGAAAGCCATTAGCGCACCAACTAAAGAAGGATAATTGTAAGAAAGCCCGTTCTCTAAAGGAAGTCCGCCAAAAAAGGCACCTAAAGTATTGGCGATGTTGAATGCGGCTTGCATGAAGGCTGCGGCAATCATTTCTGAATTTTTTGCAGAAGAGAGCATCATCATGTTGATAGGTGAAGAAACAGACATGGATAAGGCACCGCAAATAAAAGTCAGAATTAAAGCAATAAATTTATATTCTGAAAAGAAAAATACGGTAATTAATGCTAAAGTCATTATAAAAAGTAAAAGCGCACTTGCTTTTGAAGGGCTCATTTTATCAGCTAAAATACCTCCTAATATATTACCGAAAACCATTCCGGCGCCAGCCAGGATCATAATATAAGCCGTACTGTCTTCTGAAAAACCGGATACTTCGGTCATTAATGGTGATATATAGCTGAACCAGGCAAATAATCCTCCGAAACCTATCGCTGTAATGAGTATGACGTGCCAAGCTTGTTTTGATTGAAGAAAAGCAAATTCGGATCTTCCTGTATTGCTGCTTAATCGTGGTAAAAACGGTAATAATGTTTTTAAGGTTATTAGTGTTATAAGACCTAAAATAGCTACTATACCAAATGCCCATCTCCAGGTATATGTATGACCTATATAAGTTACTAATGGTACCATTGCTAAATTTGCTATGGTTAATCCGGTGAACATCATGGCGATACTTTGTGCTTGTTTTCCGGGAGATGCCAGTCGGGTGGCAACAACTGTACCGACACCGAAAAAGGCTCCGTGTGGCAATCCGGATAAGAAACGTAGAATGAGTAAACTCCAATAATCAGGCGCTAAGGCAGAAAGTCCGTTGAACAATGTAAAAATAACCATTAGATACATTAAAATCTTTTTAGGAGGATGTTGAGAGGAAAGAGCAACTAAAACCGGAGCGCCGATAACCACTCCTAAAGCATAGGCTGAAATTAGATGACCGGCTTGGGGGATACTGATCTGTAAGCTTTGAGCTACGTCGGGTAGTAAGCCCATAATTACAAATTCTGTAGTGCCAATGCCGAGACCTCCCAGCGCTAATGGTAAAATGTTTTTCTTCATAAATTCTTTTGAAATGGTTTTTAAGCTTTTTGAACGGTAAAATTGGCTTATCTTAAGTTTAGATAAAACTTTTAAAGGTTAATTGATGTTAAAGTTCAGTAATGTTGAATATTCGATAGAATAAAAAAGAGAAATAGGAAGAAATAAAAAAATCCCGCTTTAAGCGGGATTAAATTTTTGTGGGCGATGAGGGATTCGAACCCCCGACCCCCTCGGTGTAAACGAGGTGCTCTGAACCAGCTGAGCTAATCGCCCTTTTGTATTAACATTTCTACTTCTGAAATGCGAGTGCAAATATACACCCATTATTTATATTTGCAAGCGTTTTGAAAATATTTTTTAATTTTTTTCTACTTTTTCTAAAACAGCTTTACTAGGGTAATTAATCATAGTTATGGTAATTTCTTCATTTTTAGCATTTTTGCCCTCTATGACATAAATTTTACCTTTTTTGTAAGCTTTATTACTTTGAGAAAAATCTACATCACCATATTCTAATGTCTTTTTTATATCATCAAGATTTACCCAGCCTTGGTGCAATTGTTGCTCTGCTTCTGGAGTTATATCTAAAGGTTTTTTTCGTAAATCCTGTAAAACTCTGCAATTGGGTAAATAACAGAATTCAACACCTCTTGATTTTGCTTTAGCACCTAAAAAATAAACTACAAAATAAATACCAATAAAAAGCCCGAATAAATAATAGGCTAATCGAAATTTGAATTTCATTCTTCTAAATTCTTTTTGCCAAAGGTAAAAACTAAATTTTGTATTGGCGCTTAATATTTATATTCTTTTAACAAATTTAACGAAAGAACATTGTGGTTAGAAAACGATTAAATTAATATCTCTGAATTCCAGGCTAAACCAATCGGCTATAGATCTGTTGGTTAATAAGCCATGATACATGTAGATCCCGTTCTTTAAACCGCGATTGCAACGAATGGCACTTTCAATTCCGCCGTCATCAGCAATATGCAGTAAGAAAGGAGAAATAATATTACTGATAGACATTGATGCCGTTTTGGAATATCTCGAAGGGATATTAGGCACACAATAGTGAATTACATTGTTCTTAATAAATGTCGGTTTATCATGAGTGGTCACTTCTGAGGTTTCAAAACAACCACCGGTGTCAATACTTACATCCACAATAACAGCGCCTTTTTTCATATATTCAACCATGGTTTCAGTAACGACTATAGGAGCTCGGTTTTTGCCACGCATGGCTCCGATGGCTACATCACAACGTCTCAGTGCTTTTAAAAGTATTTTTTCTTGTATGGTTGATGTAAAGATTCTTTGGTTTAAGGTGTTCTGAAGGCGACGTAATTTAGTGATCGAGTTATCAAAAACTTTTACATTGGCACCTAAGCCGAGAGCTGTTCGTGCTGCATATTCTGCAACGGTTCCGGATCCTATGATTACAACTTCAGTAGGAGGAACACCTGTAATATTCCCGAAAAGCAATCCTTTACCGATATTCTGATTGATCATTAATTCGGCTGCGATATGGATAGAGGCAATTCCTGCAATTTCTGAGAGAGAACGTACCGCAGGGTAAGAGCCGTCTTCATCTTTTATAAATTCAAAGGCTAATGCCGTAATCCTTTTTTGTGCCAGAGCCTGAAAATATTCCTTGCGTTGTGTTTTTAACTGGATTGCTGAAATGAGAATCGTTTGTGGGTTCATCATTTCTATTTCAGGTAATGTTGGCGGTTCTACTTTCAATATCATCGGGCAACTAAAAACCTTTTGTGTATCGTTCGTTACTTCAGCCCCAGCATCTTGGTATTCTTTGTCGGCATAGCTGGAACTTTCTCCGGCTCCGGCTTCAATTAAAACCCGGTGTCCGTGAGAAATTAAAGAGGCGACCGCATCGGGAGCTAAACAAATTCTTCTTTCTTGATAAGCAATTTCTTTAGGAATTCCGATAAATAACTCGCTCTTGTGTTTTGTAACTTCAAGCTTTTCTTCCTGAGGAAGCAACTGGGCTTTTGAAAACGGACTGAAAATAGCCATATTTTGGTTTTAGTTAAGGAGTGCCAATTTAGGAAAAAAAATAAAGATTTAAAAGCGTTCAGGAATCAGAAATTTAATTTTACAGGGAATAAAATAGGAATTCTTCATTCTGTTAACTTTCTGAAAGTGATTTTATTAAAATTTAATCCAGTAATTCTCTGAACTGCCGGATATAAAATGAAGGTAATTCAATCGTACCAAAGCCATATTGAGCATATACAAAGGGGATATTATTATTCTGTGCTGCTTCAAAATCCCATATGGTATCACCTATGTATACAGGAGTCTTTAATTGATTTCTCTGAATAACCTGTTTTATGTTATAGGTCTTAGGTTGTCCTGTATTACCGGAACATTCAAAATCGTTAAATAAATGGTTCAGTTCGTGGAAATTTAAAAAATTCTCGATATATCCGGATAAGCAATTGCTGACAATGAATAAATTGTACCTTTCTTTAAGCTGCTCTAGTGTTTCTTTTACATCCGGAAATAAGGAACCGCCTTCTTTTTGTAAATAAATCATTTCGTTTTTCTTATAGGTCTCAAAAAAAAGATCAATATCTTTTTCCGTGAGAAAAGAAAAATTCTCTTTCAGAATGATCTCAACTCTCTGACCTGAAAACGAACGTACCTGTTCAGCATTGATGGAATGGTTTTTCTGACCAAACTCTTCAAGTGCTTGATTCCATGCCTTTGCAGTACTTTCTGAAGCATCCCAGAGAGTACCATCCAGATCAAATATAAGGCTGTCTGCTGTTAGTGTTTGGGGTAAGGACATCATTAGTTTTTGATTTGTAATTCTCTTTTTCCTCCGGGTTTTACTTTTATGGAAATAGCAGCATGGTCTATCGGGATCAGGTTTGGTGTTTTTTCCGGCCATTCGATAAAGCACCAGTTCCCGGAATAAAAATATTCATCAATACCCATATCATAAGCTTCTTCTTCCGAATTTAAACGATAAAGATCAAAATGATAAACCGGATCTCCATTCAGATCTTCGTATTCATTAACCAAAGAAAAAGTAGGACTGCTGGAATTATCAGCAACTCCTAGCTCTTTGACCAAAGCTTTAATAAGTGTTGTTTTTCCGGCACCCATTTCGGCGTGAAAAGTAATTACCTTTTTTAATAGAGGAATGGCTAAAATTTCTTTAGCCACGTTCTCAATTTCATCTAAAGAGTAAGTCAGGGTCATATATTTTACTGCTATAAACGGTTTATTTCGGTTCTAATACTAAAAACGGAATGATCATTTCTTCCAGTGAAATTCCGCCGTGTTGATATGTATTGCGATAATAACTTACGTAATGATTATAATTATTAACGTAGGCTAAAAATAAGTCGTTTTTTGCAAAAATAAAAGAACTGCTCATGTTGATCGCCGGTAACCCTATTTTTTTAGGATCTTTCACAGCATAAACATCTTTTTCTTCGTAAGTCAGACTGCGACCTGTTTTATAACGAAGATTTAATGAGGTATTTTTATCACCGATCACTTTGGAAGGATTTTTACAGTTAATGGTTCCGTGGTCGGTTGTTAGTATTAGTCTAAAACCTAGTTGTTGTGCTTGTTGGATAATTTCAAGTAAAGGCGAATTTTTAAACCAGCTAACAGTCAAAGAACGATAGGCTTTATCATTTGAAGCCAGCTCTTTTACCACTTCCATTTCTGTTTTAGAATGTGAAAGCATGTCTACAAAGTTGTAAACAACGGTAGTAAGTTCGTTATTTTTTAGTGCTTTGAAATTTTCAACTAATTTTTTTCCGTCTTTAAAATTAGTGATCTTGTAATATTCTTGTTTAATGTTTAAACCTAAACGTTTTAATTGCTCAGTTAAAAATTCGGCTTCAAACAAGTTTTTTCCGCCATCGTCAACATCATTTTTCCAGTATTGAGGAAATTTCTTTTCCATTTCTAAAGGTAATAGACCTGAGAAAATAGCATTTCTGGCATATTGAGTCGCAGTAGGAAGAATAGAGTAGTAGCTTACTTCTTTTTCTAATTTATAGTAATTGTTCACAATGTTCTCAAAGGCTTTCCATTGGTCATATCTCAAGTTGTCGATCACAACAAAAAGAATGGGTTTATCTTTTTTACGGATCTCAGGAGCTACTAATTTTCCGAAAAGCTGATGTGATAACACAGGAGCATCATCCGGATCCTGAATCCAGTCTTCGTAGTTTTTTTCAATGAATTTTCCGAATTGAACATTTGCTTCAGTCTTCTGACTTTCCAATATTTCTACCATACTTTGGTCATCAATATTTTCGAGTTCCATTTCCCAATACACCAATTTTTTGTATAGTTCGATCCAGTCTTCAAAGGAATTAACCATTGCTAAGTCCATGGCAATTTTTCGAAATTCCTTCTGGTAGTCTAAGGTTGTTTTCTCTGAAACCAATCGGGAGTGATCTAAATTTTTCTTTAAGCTTAGTAAAATTTGGTTCGGATTGACCGGCTTGATCAGATAATCGGCAATTTTAGAACCGATCGCTTCTTCCATGATGTATTCTTCTTCACTTTTTGTGATCATGATTACCGGAACCGAAGATTTTCTTTCTTTGATCTCAGCTAGTGTTTCTAAACCGCTCAATCCGGGCATGTTCTCATCTAAAAAAACGATATCAAAGTTGTTTTCGTCAAACAGATCAATAGCATCCTGGCCGTTATTACAAGTTATTACTTCGTAATTTTTCTTTTCTAGGAATAATATATGAGGTTTTAACAGGTCGATTTCATCATCAACCCATAATATTTTGATTTTGTTCATAGTATCTATTTTAATGCGCAATTTACTATTAATTAAACGAAGATTTTATTAAAGATTGTATAAAATTTGTTTAAAAAATTTCATTATGCTACTGTGTTTCTGAAAAAATGTGCGAAGCATACAAAAAACGAAAAGCTTCCTTGTAGAAAGAAAGCTTTAGTATTGTAATAATGTAAAAAACAATCAACTGAAGTTGGATTATTAACTTATGGATTGTTTACGTTTTTATTCTCATTCTGAACGAGAGGAATCTCATTATTAAGATTTTTTATCGCTCATATTTTGCTCTGTAAATGAGCACTTCTTTGAAAAATCAGGTTGTTAAATTCGATCAATGATTATAGAATGGACTATTCCAGTTGTATTCACTTACATTGTTCCCTTTTTTGATCAGGAAGAAAAAAGTAATAGCAATGATCCATTTCCAACTGAATAATAAAATAATTAAGAATTGGACATCGGTTAACGTATTTCCTGATCCCAGATTTACAAGATTAGTTGTCAGCAAACTTAGTAGTGCTGTAGAGAAAATAAGGTTTGTTAGATTCTTTAAAGGCCAAGCCATTAATTTTTTTGACCAGTGCAGATCATTTCCCCAATGGTCTAACAAATAGTAATGATCGTTACCTAAGGTCATAAACAGTAAAGGATCATCATAATTGTCTAACTTAAAACTATCTTTAGGAGCCAGTATTTTAAAATTGGCTAGTTCAGTTCCGTGTTTTTCTTCAAAATCAGCGATTTTATGAATAGTACTTTCCTGATAATCATTTTTATAATATTTGGTGTCTAAAAATCGTAAACGATAATCGATAGATAATTTCCTGATCGCATCAATATGGTATATCTTATCCGTTTCTAATAGGTCAAATTGAAAAAAATTATCTTTTTCTCCGTTGGAATTTTTTAAACGATATCTGATACCTTCGTATTGGAACGCGCTATTTTCAGCTATTTGTAATCGGGAAAGTATTTCGGATAATTCTATTTTTGCTTGAAATTTATCCAATTTTTGTTTTAAATTATACATCATATTCTTATCAAATTAAAATTAGATATCAAATTATCATTTAACGGTCAAATTTATTGAATTTAATATGTCAAATAAAACAAAAAATGTTAATTTTTAAGTTTTATTCTAATCAAAAAAGCTGTTTTTGTATAAAATTTTTAAAGCAGATTTTATTCCTATATTTGTTGGAAAATTTTTAATTCGTGAGCCAAACCAATAAACTCAAAATATTTAACGATCCTATTTACGGATTTATCACAATTCCGAATACATTAATTTACGATCTGATCCAACATCCTTATTTTCAAAGATTACGTCGTATCTCTCAAATGGGGATGTCTTATCTGGTCTATCCGGGAGCGCATCATACCCGTTTTCACCATGCCTTAGGCTGTATGCATATTATGCAAAAAGCTGTGCAAACACTCCGTTTTAAAGGTATTGCTATTTCTCCGGAAGAAGAGAATGCGCTGTATATTGCTATTTTGTTGCATGATATCGGACATGGTCCTTTTAGTCATGCTATGGAGCACAGCATTGTAGAAGATATTCAGCACGAACAGATATCGCTCTTATTTATGGAGCAATTGAATGTGGAGTTTGAAGGACAACTAGCACTGGCTATTAAAGTTTTTAAAGGAGAATACCATCGTAAATTCATGTTGCAATTAATTTCCAGTCAATTGGATATGGATAGAATGGACTATCTGAAACGGGATAGCTTTTACAGTGGTGTAGCGGAAGGAAACATAAATAGCGAACGTTTGATCCAAATGATGAATGTAGAAGATGATACACTGGTTATCGAAGAAAAAGGAATTTATTCCGTAGAAAAATTTTTAGTTGCCCGTCGTTTGATGTATTGGCAGGCCTATTTGCATAAAACATCTGTAGTTGCCGAACTTACTCTGGTTAAAATCCTGAAAAGAGCGAAAGAATTGTATCACAAAGGAATCATTTTAGAGGCTAGCAAGCCACTGCAATATTTTTTGGAGAAAAAAATTAAAATCGAACAATTTGATGCTTTTGTTTTAGAGATGTTCTCTTATTTAGATGATTATGATGTTTTAAGCGCTGTAAAAGCATGGCAGTTCAATGAAGATATAGTGCTAAGTTCTTTATGTAAGATGATTATTAACAGAGACTTACTAAAGATTAAAATGATGGATGAAAAGCCAACAAAAGAAACACTACAGCCTTACAAAGAAGAATATGCAAAAATGACAGGACTTTCCGATAAAGAGTTAGACTATTTTGTTTTTAAAGGGAATCTGAAAAACCAGGCTTATAACAAACAGAGTGAGCCGATTAGGATTCTGAAGAAAGATAAAACCATTGAAGATGTAGTAGAAGCATCGGATCAATTACACTTGAAAGCATTGTCAAAACCCGTTACTAAATATTTTATTTGTTTTCCAAAAGTCATCTTAGGAAAAGGAGGTTTTTAATTTAATTTTATATTTTTGTCGGGTTAAAGTAATACTATAAGGTGCTATTTTAACCATAGAGATTTATCTTAAATTTTAATTTAATGAAATTTACTGCAGAGCAAATAGCTGGAATTTTAGAAGGAGAAGTGGTAGGAAACCCTAACGCAGAGGTCTTTAAATTAGCTAAAATTGAAGAAGGAACAGAAGGTGCTTTGACATTTTTGGCTAACCCGAAATATATCAATCATATATATACAACAAATGCAACGGTAACAATAGTTAACAAATCTTTTGAACCGGAACAGGAAATACAAACTACTTTAATAAAAGTAGAAGATGCTTACAAAGCGTTTTCAACGCTATTAGAGTATTACAATCAGGTAAAACTGATGAAATCCGGTATTGAACAACCCAGCGCTATTTCTGAAGGAGTTATTTATGGTGATGATCTGTATCTGGGAAGTTTTAGTTATGTCGGAAAAAATGTAACTATAGGAAATAACGTAAAGATTTATCCGAACAGTTTTATAGGCGATAATGTAGTGATAGGAGATAATACTATTCTGTTTGCAGGTGTCAGAATCTATTCTGAAACAGTTATTGGTAATAATTGTACCATTCATTCAGGAAGTATCATCGGATCAGATGGTTTCGGTTTTGCACCGCAGGAAGACGGAACCTATAAAAAAGTACCGCAAATAGGTAATGTAATTATTGAAGATAATGTTGAGATCGGTTCTTGTACTACAATAGACAGAGCAACATTGGGTTCAACAGTAATCAGAAAAGGAGTCAAATTAGACAATCAAATTCAGATTGCTCATAATGTTGAAATCGGAGAAAATACGGTGATCGCTTCACAAACCGGAGTAGCAGGTTCAACAAAAATCGGTAAAAATTGTCAGATCGGTGGGCAAGTGGGTATTGTAGGACATATTACCATCGGAGATAATGTTCGTATTCAGGCACAATCAGGAATCGGTAAAAGTTTAAAAGACAATGAAGTTGTACAGGGAAGCCCGGCATTCGGTTATGCTGATTTTGCAAAATCCTTTGTACATTTTAAGAACTTACCTAAAATTGTAGCCGATTTAGAAAATTTGAAGAAGAATAACAACTAAACTAATATAAATCGTCATGGTTAAACAAACAACCATTGGTAATGAAATTTCATTAAAAGGTGTGGGGCTTCACACCGGTCAAGAAGTGACAATGACTTTTAAACCGGCTCCGATTAACAACGGGATAACTTTTGTTCGTGTTGATCTGGAAGGAGAACCGGTTATTGAAGCTGATGCTAATTATGTTGTAAATACGCAAAGAGGTACAAACCTAGAGAAAAAAGGAGTAAAGATCCAGACTCCGGAACATGTATTGGCTGCTGTTGTAGGTTGCGATATTGACAATATTATTATCGAATTAGATGCTTCTGAACTTCCTATTATGGACGGTTCATCCAAATATTTTGTTGAAGCTTTGGAAAAGGCTGAAATTGTAGAACAAAATGCTGAGCGCAGAGTTTTTGAAGTAAAAGAAGTTATTTCCTATACAGATGAAGCTACAGGAAGTGAAATTACAGTTATTCCACATGACGAATATTATGTAACTGCCATGGTAGATTTTGGGACTAAAGTTTTAGGTACTCAAAATGCTACTATGAAAAATATTAAAGAATTTAAAACTGAAATTGCCGATTCAAGAACTTTCAGTTTCTTACATGAGTTGGAAGCTTTACTGAATAACGGATTAATTAAAGGTGGTGATTTGAATAATGCTATTGTTTATGTGGACAAGGAAATTTCCTCTGAAACAATGGAAAATTTAAAAAAGGCTTTCGATAAAGATAATATTTCAGTTAAACCTAACGGTATTTTAGACAATCTTACCTTACATTACCCTAATGAAGCTGCCCGCCACAAATTATTAGACGTTTTAGGAGATTTAGCATTGATCGGGACAAAAATAAAAGGTAAAGTTATTGCTAATAAACCGGGGCATTTTGTAAACACTCAGTTTGCTAAAAAGATGTCTAAAATTATCAAATTAGAAGAACGCAATCAAGTACCGAAATACGACATCAATCAGCAACCGGCTTTGGACGTAAACCAAATCATGGGATTACTACCGCACAGACCTCCGTTTTTGTTGGTTGACAAAATTCTGGAATTATCAGATACTCATGTAGTAGGGTTAAAAAATGTAACCATGAACGAACCGTTCTTTGTGGGACATTTTCCGGGAGCGCCAGTTATGCCAGGAGTCTTACAAATTGAAGCAATGGCACAGGCCGGAGGTGTTTTAGTATTAAGTACCGTTCCCGATCCGGAAAATTATTTAACTTACTTCATGAAAATTGATAATGTACGTTTTAAACATCCGGTACTTCCCGGTGATACATTGTTCTTTAAATTAGAGTTGTTATCACCGATACGAAGAGGAATTTGCCACATGCAGGGTTATGCTTATGCTAATGGTAGATTGGTGACAGAAGCCGAATTAATGGCTCAAATTGTTAAATCAAAATAATCCTTTAGATTAAAAAACATTTCAAAATATGAATCAACCGTTAGCATACGTTCATCCGGGGGCAAAAATCGCAAGAAATGTCGTAATTGATCCTTTCACAACCATTCACAACAACGTTGAAATAGGGGAAGGAACCTGGATAGGCTCTAATGTAACCATCATGGAAGGAGCCCGCATCGGAAAAAACTGTAATATTTTCCCGGGAGCAGTGATCTCTGCACCACCACAGGATCTGAAATATCAAGGAGAAGACACTATTGTTGAGATTGGTGACAATACCACGATCCGCGAATGTGTAACTATCAACAGAGGAACAACAGACCGTATGAAAACGGTTATCGGAAAGAACTGTTTAATTATGGCCTACTGTCATATTGCACACGATTGTATAGTAGGGGATAATTGTATCTTTTCGAACAATACTAATCTGGCAGGACATATTTCAGTAGGTGATTTTGTAGTATTGGCAGGAATGGTAGCCGTACATCAGTTTTGTTCAATCGGAAGTCACTCTTTTGTAACCGGAGGTTCATTAGTACGTAAAGATGTTCCGCCTTTTACAAAAGCAGCAAGAGAACCGCTTTCGTATGTTGGGATCAACTCAGTAGGATTAAGAAGAAGAGGTTTTTCAACAGAAAAAATTAGGGAAATTCAGGATATTTACCGAATTTTATATCAAAAGAACTATAACACGTCACAAGCTTTAGGAATTATAGAAGCTGAAATGGAAGCTACAAATGAACGTGATGAAATTATTCAGTTTATTAAAGATTCATCGAGAGGTGTGATGAAAGGGTATTCAGGAATTTATTAAAACATAAACAAAAATTAAATAAAAAAACATGGCTACAACAGCAGATATTAGAAACGGATTATGTATTAAGTTTAACCACGATATTTATAAGATTGTTGAATTTTTGCACGTAAAACCAGGAAAAGGTCCTGCTTTCGTTAGAACCAAACTAAAATCATTAACAACAGGAAAAGTTTTGGATAATACTTTTTCTGCCGGTCATAAAATTGAAACAGTTCGTGTTGAAACACATACTTTTCAGTATTTATACAGAGAAGGAGAAGATTTTCATTTTATGAATAATGAAACATTTGAACAAATTACCTTAAACAAAAATATCTTAGATGCTCCTGATCTATTAAAAGAAGGAGAGAATGTAATGGTTCAGATCAATACAGAAACTGAATTGCCTATAGCTGTAGATATGCCGGCTTCTGTTGTATTAGAGATAACTTATACTGAACCGGGAGTTAAAGGCAATACGGCAACAAACGCAACAAAACCGGCTACAGTAGAAACCGGAGCAACAGTAAACGTTCCTTTATTTATCAATGAAGGTGATAAAGTTAAAATTGATACTGCTACCGGAAAATATATGGAAAGAGTTTAATTTTTAAAAAACGGCCCCAATGTTTTATTGGGGTTTTTTGATGAAATTTTATAGAAAACATAGCTTAAAAGAAATTGCCGCAATCATTGAGTGTGATTATGTCGGTAATGCGGATTTTCCCGTTTTGGGAATGAACGAAATTCACGTAGTAGAATCGGGAGATATCGTTTTTGTGGACCATCCTAAATATTACGACAAGGCACTTCAGTCGGCTGCAACCATTGTTTTGATAAACAAAGAAGTGGAATGCCCGGAAGGAAAAGCTTTATTGGTTTCTGACGATCCTTTTCGGGATTTTAATAAGCTGACCAGGCATTTTAAGCCCTTTCTTTCGGCTTCAACATCCATTTCCGAAACAGCAGAAATAGGAGAAGGAACCGTTATTCAGCCTAATTGCTTTATTGGTCATAATGTAGTCATCGGTAAAAATTGTTTGATTCATGCTAACGTAACCTTGTATGATAATACCGTTATCGGAGATAATGTTATTATCCATTCCGGAAGTATTTTAGGAGCTGATGCTTTTTATTATAAAAAGCGTCCGGAAGGCTTTGACCAGTTACTTTCAGGAGGTAGGGTAGTGATCGAAGGCAATGTCGGGATCGGTGCTTTGTGTACTATAGACAAAGGAGTAACCGGAGATACAACCATCGGTGAAGGAACTAAAATAGACAATCAGGTGCATGTGGGGCATGATACTGTGATCGGTAAAAAATGTTTAATTGCGGCGCAAACCGGAATAGCCGGTTGTGTAGTGATTGAGGACGAAGTAACGCTATGGGGGCAGGTAGGTACCACTAGTGGTATTACGATAGGTTCTAAAGCTGTTGTCTTAGCGCAATCGGGGATTTCGAAATCTTTAGATGGCGGAAAAGTCTATTTCGGATATCCGGCAGAAGAATCTCGTGAAAAATTAAAACAATTAGCCAATATCAAGAGAATTCCTGAGATCATAGAAATTTTAAAAAATAAATAAAAACAAAAGAAGTAAGCCCTAAAAGGATACTAATTTAGCAAAAATCCATGAAAATATTTTTAAAAACACATGGCTATTTTGTTTAAAAACTTATTTTTGTAGAATAAATAATAACAAATCAATAATCTCAAACTATGAGCGTTTTAGTTAATAAAAATTCAAAAATAATTGTTCAAGGATTTACTGGTAGTGAAGGTACTTTCCATGCATCACAAATGATTGAATATGGTACAAACGTTGTAGGAGGTGTAACACCGGGTAAAGGTGGTTCAACTCATTTAGACAAACCTGTTTTCAATACTGTGAAAGATGCAGTAGACCAAGTAGGTGCCGATACTTCTATTATATTTGTTCCGCCTGCATTTGCTGCAGATGCTATTATGGAAGCTGCAGAAGCCGGTATCAAAGTAATCATTTGTATTACAGAAGGTATTCCTGTAGCAGACATGATCAAAGCATTCGATTATATTAAAGATAAAGGTTGTCGTTTAATCGGACCTAACTGTCCCGGAGTAATTACTCCTGAAGAAGCAAAAGTAGGAATTATGCCTGGTTTCGTTTTCAAAAAAGGAAAAGTAGGTATTGTTTCTAAATCTGGTACTTTAACGTATGAAGCAGCTGACCAGGTTGTAAAACAAGGATTAGGTATCACAACTGCAATCGGTATCGGTGGTGACCCGATCATTGGTACTACAACTAAAGAAGCGGTTGAATTACTAATGAACGATGCTGAAACGGAATGTATCATCATGATCGGTGAGATCGGTGGACAATTAGAAGCTGATGCAGCTCGTTGGGTTAAGGCTGACGGTAACCGCAAACCGGTTGTTGGTTTTATCGCAGGAGAAACAGCTCCTAAAGGTAGAACAATGGGACATGCAGGAGCTATCGTAGGTGGTGCCGATGATACTGCTGAAGCTAAAAAACGTATCATGAGAGAGAACGGAATTTTTGTAGTAGATTCACCGGCTGAAATCGGTAAAAAAGTGAAAGAAGTTTTAGGATAATTTCCTATTCTATATAAAATTTGAAGCCTCGGTTAGCCGAGGCTTTTTTTTATACAACTGACGGATAAAATTAGGATAACTTTAAAAGAGGAAGACTATATCCATAATATCGAAATTGTTATATTTGCTTTAAATTTTTAACAAACTGACAAAAATGAAATTATTAGAAGGAAAAGTTGCTATTATTACCGGAGCCAGTAGAGGTATCGGGAAAGGAATAGCAGAAATATTTGCCAAGAACGGTGCTAATGTTGCTTTTACGCACAGTTCATCTGCTGCTTCAGCTCAGGAATTAGAAAATGAATTAAATGCTTTAGGAATTAAAGCAAAAGGATACCAATCAAATGCTGCTGATTTCGGTGAAGCGCAAAAATTAGTTGACGATGTTTTAGCCGACTTCGGTACGGTTGATATCCTAATAAATAACGCCGGAATAACAAAAGACAACCTTTTAATGCGTATGTCTGAAGAAGATTTTGATAAAGTAATTGAAATCAACCTGAAGTCTGTTTTCAATATGACTAAAGCCGTTCAGAGAACCATGCTAAAAAACAGAGCCGGTTCCATTATCAACATGAGTAGTGTAGTGGGAGTTAAAGGAAATGCCGGACAGGCTAATTATGCTGCATCAAAAGCAGGTATGATCGGATTTACTAAATCGATAGCTTTAGAGCTAGGATCCAGAAATATCCGTTGCAATGCAATCGCTCCCGGATTTATTGAAACAGAAATGACGGCAAAATTAAATGAAGAGGTGGTTAAAGGCTGGAGAGAAGCTATTCCGTTGAAAAGAGGAGGAACTCCTGATGACGTAGCAAATGCTTGTGTGTTCTTAGCATCAGATATGAGTGCTTATATTACCGGACAAGTATTGAATGTTGACGGTGGAATGTTAACTTAAAAAGAAACTATTATTATGACTTCAGGCACGTTATTATTATTGAGTTTAGCTTTTATTATAGCTGCTTGTTTGTCGTATTATCAATACCTGTATAAAGCCAATGAAAGAACGCTTAAGTACTTTTTATTGGCTTTTTTACGTTTTTTAAGTTGGTGTTTAGCTTTTGTATTGCTGATTAATCCGGTTTTTAGCACAAAGAAATACGAAATTGAAAAAACGCCACTTCCTGTTTTTCTGGATAATTCCGAATCGGTAGCTGATTTAAAAGCTGAAAATGAGGTTGAAAATGTTTTAAAAGCAATTCAGGAAGATCATGATATCAAAGAAAATTTTGATATTCACGTATTTCAGTTCGACCAAAAAATAACTTCGTTTAAAACTTTAGATTTTAAAGGTAAACAAACACAAATAGAGAAACTTAGCGAGGAAGTAAAACAACTTTTTAGAAATAAAAAAGCTCCGGTTATTTTAGTTACAGACGGTAATCAAACCTATGGAAATGATTATGTATATAGCTTTACGGAAAACACTCCGGTCTATCCGGTTGTGCTGGGTGATACAGCGACTGTCTTGGACCTAAAGATCGACAAGATCAATGTTAATCCGTATGCTTTTCATAAGAATAAGTTTCCTGTTGAATTATTTTTAAGCTATAACGGTTCAAGGCGTATAGAATCTTCTTTACAAATCATGAATAAGGGAAGTGTTGTTGCTAAACAATCAGTTTATTTTGACAGCAAACATCAATCTCAGGTTGTTCAGGTTTATTTGGAGGCAAATGTGATCGGTAATCAAAAATATACAGCTACATTGAGTAGTTCTTTAGTTGAAAAGAATAAAAAGAACAACAGCAAGCCATTTGTCGTTGATGTCATTGACCAACGAACGGAAATTGCTGTTATCAGTGAAATAAACCATCCCGATTTAGGTGCTTTAAAGAGAAGTATTGAAAAGAATCAGGAACGAAAAGTTACGTTACTGACTCCTGATAAGATAAGTGATCTAAGTCAATATAATGTTGTCATTTTGTATCAACCTACACCTAAGTTCCGATTTATTTTTGATGCAAATGCCAAACTAAAATTAGGAACCTGGATCATAACCGGAAAAAATACAGATTTCGATTTCTTAAACAGCGTACAAGACGATTTTGTTTTCAGAATGAACAATCAAACGGAGAGTTATTCTCCGGATTTTAATCCTGTTTTTAATGCTTTCTTACAGGAAGATATTCATTTTAATAATTTTCCGCCGTTAGAAAATAAATTCGGAGCTATCCGATCTTCAGGAACTGAAAATACATTGTTGTTTGCTAAGGTCAGAAATATCGAAACAACTAATCCTTTGTTAGCTTTCAAAGAAGAAGGAAATCAAAGAAGAGGGTATCTTTTCGGGGAAAACATCTGGAAATGGCGGATGGAAAGTTATCTGAGTCAAAAATCATTCAAAGATTTTGATTTATTGACGGATAAGATCATACAATATTTAGCAACAAATTCAGATAGAAAAACACTGCTGATCGATTACGAGCGTTTTTATAACAGTGGCGAAACTATCGGGATCACAGCTCAGTTCTTTAATAAAAATTATGAATTTGATGAAAATGCAGAATTGTCAATTTCATTGAAAAATAAAGAAACCAATCAGGTTAAGAACTATAATTTTATGAAAGCGAATCGGGCTTTTAAAGTAAATTTTACGAATCTTTCTGCCGGGAATTATAGTTTTATCGTTACCGAAAAAAAATCAAAAACTAAAGAATCGGGTTCTTTTGAAGTCCTTGATTTTAATATTGAAAAACAATTCGTAAACCCTGATTTCAAGCGATTAAAGCTGTTGGCACAAAATACTAACGGTAAAGTCTTTTTCCCGAATGAAATAAAGGATCTGCTTCAATTTTTATCTCAAAATAAAGAATACCTTCCGGTTCAGAAAGAAGTAGTGATCAAAGAGCCTTTGATCGAATGGAAATGGTTACTGTTGCTTTTAACCTTATGTCTGGCAACCGAGTGGTTTGTTAGAAAATACAACGGATTGTTGTAATCTTAAGCAAATCTTAATTTAACATTAAGCTGTTCTTAAGTAAAAAAGATGCAGAAGTGCGGAAATTTGATCTGTTAATCAATCCGCTTTATAATGTTCCTATTTCCAAAACGTTACAAGACCTTATTATGGTTTAGCTTAGGTTTTATTCTTATTTCATTTCTGCTAAGAATTGTTTTCATGATCTGGCAGTTAAATGACCTGGATCTTAGTTTTTTAAAATTAATCCGAATCATTTTTACAGGTTTATTTTTTGATTTAGGTGTCCTTTCCTTTTTATGGACAATAATATCGTTTTACCTATTATTTACACCTAAAAGATGGATAGGAACTATTGCTGATAAAGCTGTTGTTTTATTCGGAATGGGATTAGTAACCCTAATCTTTACGTTTACTTTTTTTGCTGAAATAACCTTTTGGGAAGAATTTCATTGTCGCTTTAATTTCGTAGCAGTAGATTATTTAATTTACACTTATGAAGTGGTTAAAAACATCAATGAATCTTATCCTTTGGTTATTTTAATTCCTTCAATACTAATGCTGGTAGTTTTAGTGTTTGTATTGTTTGTAAAAAATAAAGTATTCAGCGATACTTTTCTGGATAAAACAGAAATGAAAAACAGAGCAATAATATTTAGCGGAAGTCTGGCTGTTTGCTTATTTTATTCCTTTTTTATTAAAAATAATCAGGCTGAATGGTCTGAGAACCGATACAACAATGAAATTTCTAAAGCAGGAATCTATTCTTTCTTTTCTGAATTCAGAAATAATAAGTTGGATTATGCCGCTTTTTATAAGACAATCTCAGAAGAGAAAGCATTTGCTACTATCCGCAAAGATTTAGACAGAAAGAACAGTCGTTTTATTTGTGAAAAAGAATGTATCAAAAGAGAAATAACAGATACTTTGCAAGAAATTCATCCGAACGTAGTATTTGTTTTAATGGAAAGTATGAGTGCTGACTTTATGAGATCTTTCGGAAACAACGGAAATTTAACGCAAAATTTAGACAGTTTAGCAGAAAAAGGATTATTTTTAACGAATCTATTCGCTACCGGTAACCGTACAGTAAGAGGAATGGAAGCCGTAACCTTATCTATACCACCTACACCCGGACAAAGTATTGTAAAACGTCCGGATAACAGTAACTTGTATAATGTTGCTAACGTTTTCAAAGCTAAAAATTACCAATGCAACTTCTTTTACGGAGGAGATGGATATTTTGACAATATGAATGCCTTTTACGGAGGAAACGGTTTTGATATATACGATAGAGGTAGAGGAAGTATTTTGAGTGATAAGATAAAAACAACGCGTCATTTAATTAAAGACGAAGAAGTTACCTTTGAAAATGCCTGGGGGATATGTGATGAAGATATCTATAACAAAATGATTGAAGTAGCAGACAAAAGCTATGCAGCTCAAAAGCCGTTCTTTAATTTTGTAATGACCACTTCTAATCACAGACCTTATACGTATCCGGAAGGAAAAATAGATATTCCTTCAGGAACGGGAAGAGACGGAGCTGTAAAATATAGTGATTTTGCCATTGGTGAAATGTTTCAAAAAATCAAAGATAAACCATGGTTTAAAAACACTGTTTTTATCTTCATAGCAGATCATTGTGCCAGTAGTGCAGGAAAAGACGAGATAGACGTTAAGAATTATCATATTCCGGCTATTATCTACGGAAAGGATATCATTCAGCCGGAAAAAGTAGAAACACTTTGTAGTCAAATTGATATTTTTCCAACGTTATTTGGGCAATTGCATTGGAGCTATACCTCAAATTTCTTTGGTAACAATGTAAAAGCTAATGATTACCAATCGAGAGCTTTGATTGCTACATACTTGAAATTAGGACTTTTAAAACCGAATCATGAAGTTTTAGTTCTGTCAAATAAAAAGAATTGCCACCAGTATTTATGGAATGAAGAAACAAATGAACTACAGTTGCAAGAAGTAGATACCAAATTTGAAAAAGAAACGATAGCTTGGTACGAAACTGCTGATTATTTGTACAACAACAATTTGTTAAAGTAAAATAGAATTGTCTCGTCTCATGAAGGTGTTTTTTTCAATAGTAGCCCTATTGTCTTTATTTTCGGTCTCGGCTCAAATAAAGAGCGATACCATAATACAAGATCAACGGCTGAAGTTTGATTACAAATCTTTAATCATACCGTCTATTTTAGTGGGCTATGGTATAATTGGTATTGAGAGTGATGGTATTAAGTATTACAATTCTGAAATAAAGCATGAACTCAATGAAAATATTGATGAAAAATTCACAATTGATGACTTTTCTCAATATGTGCCGTTTGTTTCAGTATATGCCTTAAACGGACTTGGATTACAGGGGAAACACGATTTTAAAGACAGAACAATAATTTTGGCAACCGCATACCTTCTGATGGGAGGAACGGTTTACGCCTTAAAAACAACAACAAAAGTAGAAAGACCTGACGGTTCAACGAATAATTCATTTCCTTCAGGACATACTGCAACAGCATTCATGGGGGCAGAATTTTTATATCAGGAATACAAAGATATATCTGTTTGGTACGGTATTACCGGATATCTGGTAGCAGCCGGAACCGGTTTCTTCAGGATGTATAACGACCGGCATTGGCTTACTGATGTAGTAGCAGGAGCCGGAATAGGGATCATAAGTACTAAAGTAGCTTATTGGTTACATCCGGTAATCGAAAAAAAGATATTCAAAAGTAAAAAGAAGTCGAACAAGATTGCAATGCCTTTCTATAACGGAAAGCAATATGGTGTGGGGGTAGCTATTACTTTTTAAAAGTTTGATATATATGATTCTGAAAGTAATATTCTTAGGGCTTACCACAATCATTGCTTTTTGGCTAAGCGCAATAAGCGGCGGCGGCGCAAGTCTGATTCTGATTCCGGTATTGAACTTGTTTTTACCGGCTTCTACTATCCCTTTTACTTTAACAGTAGGAACACTGTCAAGCTCAGCTTCTCGGATAGTTTTCTTTAAAAAACATATTAATTGGAAGATATTCTTTTGGTTTTTTCCGTTTTCTGTTCCTGCTGCATTTTTAGGAGCATCACTCATGAAATCTCTTAACCCTGATTACCTGCAATTCGGAATTTCCCTTTTTTTAATAGCTAATGTAGCTCAGTTAATACAATCAAAAGACAAGTTAGAAAAGAATTCGAAAAGATCCAATAATTCACTTTTAGCCTTAATTGGCTTTTTAGCAGGCTTCATATCAGGAATAACAGGAGCTATAGGATTATTATTTAACAGGTTTTACTTCAAATACGGACTTTCAAAAGAGGAGATCATTGCTACAAGGGCTATAAATGAGATTTGTTTACATATTACGAAGTTAATCATCTATATTTCATTGGGATTATTCTCAAAAGATGCAGTTTGGTTTGGTGTAACGATAGCTTTGGGAGCTATTGCATCTTCCTATACAGTAAAATTTTTACTTCCTTTTATAAAAGACTCTTTGTATAAGAGAATAGGCTATACCGCTATGGTGTGTTCCGGCTGTATTTTATTAATAAGTTCATCCAATAGAATTATAGAACAGGATCATATTTCCGTATTTACTCAAACAAATGAAACAACAATAAATTGGAGAAATAAAAAGATAGCCTTAGAGTTCTCTGAAAAAGAAGGCTTAGAAATAGAGATTCCTATTGATAAAGAAGAATTACCGGAAGAAATAAAAAAAGAATTTCATAAATTTACAGAAGAGTATGACAAAATAATCATTGAAAAGATTTACAAGAATTATACAACTGAATATTATGAATTCAACTGTTATCGAGAAAATCATTTAAAAAGAGTAGCAGTGCTCAAAGGATAAATTAATATTTACTTAAGAAAAAAAGTAGCATACTTTTTGCAGTTATAAATCGTTTAATTTGTATAAATATTTAAAGCATGAAAAAAATTGCAACGTTATTAGTTCTGTTATTGTGTTCGATTACAGGATTTTCCCAAGATTGGAAATACAATTTTGAGGAGGCAAAAAAGATAGCACAAACGGAGAATAAAAATATTATCATGATATTCTCGGGTTCTGACTGGTGTGCTCCGTGTATTAAATTAGATAGAAATATTTGGCAATCAGAAGAGTTTAAAAAAGAATCTGCTGAAAACTGGGTTTTAGTTCGTGCTAATTTTCCGAGAAAAAAAGCCAATCAGCTTTCAGAAGAGCAAACAACTCACAACAGAGCATTAGCAGAGAAATATAACAGAGAAGGAAGCTTTCCGTTAGTTGTCGTATTAACACCTACAGGAAAAGTTTTAGGAAAAATGGGCTTTAAGAATGTTCCGCCTGAAGAATATATAAAAATGATTCATGCATTAGAAAAATAAAGAATGCGTTATTTATTTGTCGTTTTATTTTATGGATTAATAGCTAATGCCCAGATTGTTTATAAGAAACATCAGGGGCTATTAGGAAGTCCTTTTGAAATTACAGTAGTCGTTCCCGATAGTACTAAAGGGGAATATTACTGCGGTATGGCTATAGCCGAAGTAAAGCGAGTAGAAAACTTAATTTCCGATTGGATTCCGGAAACCGAAATTTCCCAAGTCAATAAAAATGCAGGGATTAAACCGGTTAAAGTCAGTAAAGAAGTATTTGAACTTGTTTTCAGAGCCATTCAGATCTCTAAGTTGACAGAAGGCGCTTTTGATATCAGCTATGCTTCAATGGATAAAATATGGAAATTTGACGGAAGTATGAAACAAATGCCGTCACCGGAAGAAATCAAAAAATCTGTCGAGCGTGTTGGTTATCAAAATATTATTTTAGATGCTACACAATCGACTATTTTCCTGAAGAATAAAGGAATGAAACTTGGTTTAGGAGGAATAGGACAGGGGTATATCGCAGATAATATCAAAACATTATTGCAAAGCAAAGGCTGTACTTCAGGAATTGTAAATGTTTCGGGAGATATAAATGTCTGGGGAAATCAACCGGACGGGCAGCCTTGGAAAGTAGCCATTGTTAACCCGATGAATAAGTCAAAAGTTTTTGCTACTTTTCCTTTGATCGATAGTGCAGTGGAAACTTCCGGAAGTTATGAAAAATTTGTAGTGTTTAATGGCAAACGCTATTCCCATATCATTGATCCCCGTACAGGATATCCTGCCAGCGGTATCGTTAGTGTTTCTGTTTTTGCTAAACAAACGGAATTAGCTGATGCTTTGGCAACAGCGATCTTTGTAATGGGAAAAGAAGTAGGGCTTAATTTAATTAATCAATTGCCGGGTTTAGGCTGTATTATCGTAGATGATACAGGTGAAATTTTTACTTCAAAAAGTATCGATATTGAACAATACCAACATAAAGAATAAAACTGTTTTTATATGAAGAAAATCTTATTTCTAATTGTATTGGTTGCCGGATTACAATCATGCAATTCCGTTAAAGAGTATGACAAACAATACCTTAACGATCCGGAGATGAAATTGTCAGCCCGAACTGCTGAACGTTTTGAGACTAATTATCAAGTATATAGAGAAGCAGCAGCCGGAGCCAATGGCGGTAAGACCGGAGGAGGTTGCGGTTGTAACTAATCGTTTAAAAGACTAAGATGAAAAAAATATTTGTTTTTCTATTAACAGTAGCAGCAGGATTTGCTGCTCAGGCACAAGAGCAAGAGCAGGATTCTACAGGAGTGTCCTATAAGAAACGTGTTCTGGAGGCTACGGAAGTTGATTTCTTAATGAGTTATTATAAGCAGGACGGTGTTCACTCGGCAGTTTCAGGCGGTAAAGGGATGGAAGAGTTGACCGATATCACACCTACAATCGTAGTGACAATGCCTTTAAATGAGGATGACGTTTTAACCGTTGATGTTGGTGTTTCTGCTTATTCATCTGCTTCATCCGGTAATATTAATCCGTTTGATAGTAATACGCCAAGTCCTTGGCAGGCAAGTTCAGGAGCATCTGCTTCAGATCAATTGACCAGTTTGGTTTTAGGCTATAGCCATAGTTCAGATGATAGAAATACTATTTGGAACGCTCATATATCCGGTTCAGTGGAATACGATTACCACTCGATCGGTTTCGGAGGTGGTTATACCCGATTACTTAATGATAAAAACACTGAACTTTCGGTTTCTGCCAATGTTTATCTGGATCAGTGGAAGCCTATTTATCCTAAAGAATTACAAGATTTTGCAGATCATGGTTTGTATGGTGGTATTTACAATTACTTTACCATTACAACAGACGATCCGTTGAACTTTGATCCCTATAATCCTGAAAAATTTAAGTTCCATAGTAACAAAAATCGTAACTCATATTCATTATCATTAGGTTTGTCACAGGTTTTTACACGTAAGATACAGGCCTCTTTCTTTATGGATGTTCTACAACAACAAGGCTTATTGTCAACGCCCTACCAAAGGATATACTTTAGTGATAAACCTAATTATTTTATCAATGAGTTCCAATTGGCAGATGACATAGAGCGCTTACCGGACACACGTTTTAAATTACCTATCGGTATGCGTTGGAATTTTTACTTGCACGAACGAGTAACCATACGAACTTATTACCGTTACTATTGGGATAATTGGGGAGTTGACTCTCATACCGCAAGTATAGAACTTCCGATAAAATTGACTGATAAATTCACATTTTATCCGATGTATCGTTACTATACGCAAAATGCTTCTAAATATTTTGCACCTTATGAAATGCACGTATCAACAGAAGAATATTATACATCTGATTATGATTTGTCGACCTTTGTTTCCAATCAATATGGAGTAGGAGTAAGTTATACAGATATTTTCACTTCCGCTAAAATCTGGAAGTTCGGAATTAAGAATATTGACCTCAGATACAATCATTACAGCAGAAATGATGGTTTAGATGCAAATATTATATCATTTGCTATTAAATTTGTACAACAATAATTTTTTATGAATATACTCATTGTTGAAGACGAAATAGGAATTTTAAATTTCCTGCAACAAGGATTAGAAGAAGAAGGCTTTACTATAACTACTGCTATCAACGGAGTGGAGGGTTTGGAAAAAGCCCTCCATTCTTCTTTTGATTTGATCTTGTTAGACTGGATGATGCCTAAAATGTCTGGATTAGAAGTATGTCAAAATATCAGAAAACAAAACACTACAGTTCCGATCTTGTTTTTAACAGCAAAAGATACGGTTCAGGAAACCATAGAAGGGTTAAAGGCAGGAGCAAACGATTATATTAAAAAACCGTTCAGTTTTGAAGAACTATTAGAACGCATAAAAATTCATTTTCGCAAAAAAGAAGAAACAACCTTACAATTAGGAAATATAACGTTGAATAAAAATACCTTTCAGGTATATGTGGATCAAAAAGAAGTTTCTCTTACACAAAGAGAATTTGAACTTTTAGCGTATTTAATTGAGAACAAAGGAAAAGTATGTACTCGAAATAACATCATTGAAGATGTTTGGGATATTCATTTTGAATACGATACCGGAGTTATAGATGTATTCATGAATGCTATTCGAAAAAAACTCAATTTATCAAAAAATCAGGATTTAATTAAAACAGTCAGAGGAGTAGGCTATATAGCAAACGATTAATATGTTTTCTTTTTCATTTAAAAATAGAATTGCTTTTTACTACATAATAAGTACAGCCTTATTGATAGGCTTTGTTTTTCTGTTTTTATTTCATATTTCTAAACTAAGTATCAATTCTCATATTAACGGTGAAATAGAGAAAGAACAACAAAAACACTTAAAAAATGTTACTCTTGACAGTAATCAGACTTATCTTATAAGGGTTAATCAATGGCGTGACAGAGAACATAACTCTGTTGATGTAAACCCGGTTTTTGTAGAGTTCTATGACAATAATAAAGAGCTCATTGACAAATCTCCTAATCTGAAAGATGAAGATCTATCTCTTTACAGTGAAAAAAAGAATAATAAATTTGTAGACTCTGAAATTAACGGAAAAAAGATCCGACAGATTCAAACAGAGATCGTCGATGATAACAATGTTGTAGGTTACATGGTTGTAGCTATGTCCTTAGATGATGTCGTTTTTATCATTATTTTACAAAATGTCCTTTTAATAACTTACCCTTTAATTTTAGTGATATTATTCTTTATAGCACGGTTCTTTGCCGGAAGAAGTATCGCTCCGATCAGCAATATTATTGAAACCTCTTCAAGTATTACAAAAGACAACTTATCCTCTAGAATTCCGCTTCCGGTAAATAAAGATGAATTGTATCAGTTATCGCTACAGATCAATCAATTACTGGATAGAATAGAAAGTGCAGTTGAACGGGAAAAACAATTTACTTCAGATGCTTCTCATGAACTGAGAACTCCGTTAGCTGTAATTAAAGGAACTTTAGAAGTTTTAATTCGCAAACCGAGAACAAAAGAAGAATACGATCAAAAAATAGCGTTTTGTATCAGCGAAGTCGATCGTTTGAATACTTTGGTAGACCAACTGTTACTCCTAGCACGGTTTGAAAATCAGAAGAAGAACATTAAGAACGATACCATTCATCTTAATGCTTTGATTTTAGATATTTTATCACGTTTCTCACAAAAAATCAAAGAAAAAAATATTTCAGTTCTTACAAAGATCGAAGAAAACTGTACGCTTAATTCTGATTATTATTTAATTTCAATTATCTTTAATAATTTAATTTCAAACGCATTAAAATATTCCAATCCGGATAGTATATTAGTAATAGAAGCCATACAAACTAAGAACGGATTAAAATGTAAAGTAACAGATAGCGGTATAGGAATTTCAAAAGAAGATTTAGATAAGATTTATAACTCATTTTTCCGTTCAAATGCCACTATGCACCCGGAAATAAAAGGAACAGGTATTGGACTGTCAATAGTAAAAAGACTCTGTGATCTTTTAAAAATAGAAATAGTTATTGAGAGTATTGAAGAGCACGGTACCACTGTAATACTAAGCTTTTCTTAATTTTACTTTAAGGCAATCTTAAGTTAAATCTTATACATTCTTCTTAGTTTTACATCATAAAATTTTAGAGCCTTGGAAAAGATTATTGCCTTTAGTTTACGAAATAAACTTATCATAATTTTATTGACTTTTGCTATAGTAGGATTTGGTGTTTATTCCGTTTTTAACATTTCTATCGGAGCCGTTCCTGACATTACAAACAATCAGGTTCAGGTTATCACAACATCACAGAATTTATCTACGCAAGATATTGAACAATATATTACGTATCCGGTCGAATTAGAAATGGCTAATTTACCCGGAGTAGAAGAGATACGTTCGGTTTCAAAATTTGGTCTTTCAGTTGTAACCATTGTTTTTACAGATGAAACCGGAACCTATTTACCTCGTCAGCTTATTGCCGAAAAAATAAAATCAGCCAGTGAAAAAATACCGCAAGGTTTCGGTAGTCCTTCTATGGGACCAATTACAACCGGATTGGGAGAAGTATACCAATATATCTTAGATGTAAAACCCGAATACAAAGATCGCTATTCCGTTACAGACCTGAGAACCATTCAGGATTGGATCGTTAAGCGTCAGTTATCCGGTATCAAAGGAGTTGTAGAGATCAATACTTGGGGAGGTTATTTAAAACAGTACGAAGTTGCGATTAATTCTTCCCGATTAAAATCCATGAATGTTTCGATCGATGAAGTATTTACAGCTTTGGAGAAAAATAACAGCGTGGCCGGAGGTGCTTATATCGAAAAAGTGAATCAAAGTTATTTCATTCGAGGAGAAGGTAAAGTCAATTCTCTTGATGATATCAAGCAAATAGTCGTTAAAAACGAAAACGGAACTCCTGTATTAATTAAAGATGTTGCCGATGTTCGTTATGGAAGAGCCAATCGCTTCGGAGCCATTACCGGAAACGGTGAAGGTGAAAAAGTACTGGGACAAGTCATGATGCTAAAAGGAGCTAATTCTAAACAAGTATTAGAAGATGTTAAAAACAGAGTGGCAGAGATACAGAAAACATTGCCTAAAGGTGTTTATATTAACGGATTTTTAGAGCGAAGTGAATTAGTTGCCAAAACAACATTTACAGTATCGGAAAACCTTATTTTGGGTTGTTTAATCGTTATTTTCGTAGTAGTTCTGTTACTGGGTAACTGGCGTTCCGGTTTGGTTGTTGCCTCAGTCATTCCGCTTTGTTTGCTGTTTGCTATTTCTTTTATGAATATTTTCGGGATTGATGCTAATTTAATGAGTTTAGGAGCTATCGACTTCGGAATTATTATTGACGGCGCCGTGATCATTGTTGAATTTATTGCATTTCAGATTTCAAGTAAATCCCAACATTTAAAGACAATTGATAAAGAGAACCGCCAATCTGAGATAGATGAAATTACTCTAAAAAGTGCTTCTACTATGATGAATTCGGCTGTTTTCGGACAGTTAATAATCTTAATAGTATTTATTCCTATTTTATCCCTTTCAGGAGTTGAAGGAAAAATGTTTAAACCTATGGCAATGACCTTTAGTTTTGCTATCGTAGGAGCCATGCTATTTTGTTTTACCTATGTTCCGGTAGTTTCTTCTATCTTTTTAAAACCGACAGAAGAAAATCCGAGATCAATTTCTAACCGATTGATTAAGAAATTAAATAAATGGTATTATCCGGTAATAAAATGGGCACTGAAAAATACTAAAAAAGTAATGTATTCTGCTTTAGGTCTTTTAGTACTTGCAATAGCTGTATTTACAACAATGGGAGGAGAATTCATCCCGACCTTAGATGAAGGTGATTTTGTGATCCAACCGGTTTTAAAAACAGGAACGTCTTTAAGTAAAACTATTGAAACAACTACTAAAATAGAACAAATTATACGGAAAAATTTCCCGGAAGTCCAACAAGTAGTAAGTAGGATAGGAGCTGCTGAAGTTCCAACCGATCCTATGAGTATGGAGGAAAGTGATATTATTGTAAAATTAAAGCCAAAATCAGAATGGGTTTCTGCTGAAACAAAGGATGAACTCGCGGATAAGATTAAAATTGCTATCCAAAAGAAAATTCCCAACTTAGAGGTTGAATTTACACAACCTATCGAAATGCGTTTTAATGAATTAGTTTCAGGAACCCGTTCGGATGTGGCTGTTAAGATTTTCGGAGAAGATTTAGATATCTTAGCTGAAAAAGCAAAAGAGGTCGAAAAAGCCATTCAAAACGTAGAAGGAGCTTCTGATATTATTTTAGAAAAAACAGAAGGATTGCCACAAATGGCAGTACAGTACAATCGTTCTAAAATTGCTCAATTCGGATTGAATATTGCTGATTTGAATGACATGATCTCATTGGGCTTTGCCGGAAAAACGGTCGGAAACGTCTTTGAAGGTGAAAAACGCTTTGACCTCGTAGTCCGATTAGATAAAACGAAACGTCAGGATATAGAAGATCTACGCAATTTATTTGTTACCACACCGGATAACTTCCAGATTCCACTACGGGAACTAGCTGATATAAGCTATACAGAAGGTCCCGCTAAAATTTCACGCGACAATACCAACCGTAGAATCGTAGTAGGAGTTAATGTAAGAAATCGCGATTTGCAAAGTGTGGTTGATGATATTCGAAAAATTGTAGATACACAGATCAAATTACCGGCAGGTTATTATGTTACATACGGAGGACAATTTGAAAATTTACAAAGTGCTAAAGCTCGTTTAATGGTAGCCGTTCCTATTGCCTTGTTCCTAATATTCATTATGTTATATTTTGCTTTTCATTCGATCAAGGAAGCTATTATGGTTTTCTCAGCCATACCATTATCTGCTGTAGGAGGAATTTTGTTCTTATGGATTAGAGATCTACCGTTCAGTATTTCGGCAGGTATCGGATTTATAGCTTTGTTTGGTATCGCAGTACTTAACGGAATTGTTTTGATCGAGCATTTTAAAGAACTTAAACATAGAGGAATGGATAGTATTGACGAGTTAATTTTAAGAGGTACAACAGATCGTTTGCGTCCGGTATTATTAACTGCCTCAGCAGCAGCATTAGGTTTTCTTCCTATGGCAGTCTCAGCTTCTGCCGGTGCCGAAGTTCAACGCCCGTTGGCAACTGTTGTAATCGGTGGTTTATTTACTGCTACATTGTTAACTATGGTTGTTTTACCGGTATTATTCAAAGTTTTGAGTACGAAAGATTTTAAGAAACCTAAAATTAAGGCGAGTGTAATTGTTTTACTGATCTCAATTGTAGGCGGAATGCAATCGGTTAATGCACAAGAAAAGTCTCAGCAAGAAATTGAGCAGCTTTTTAAATTGGCGATGGAAAACAATACGGAATTAAAAGCGGGACAATTACAAGTTGACAAACAAAAAGCCAACATCGGTTCGGCATTTGCTCTTGATAAAACTAATTTTTATTATAGTTATGATCAAAATAATTTGGCTATTAATAACGAACCTTTAAAAGTTTTTGGTGTTCATCAAACCTTTTCTTTTCCAACGGTTTACTTTGCCCAAAAGAAAGTCTTAAAAACGGTTTACGAAAAAGAAAAAGCCTCTTTTGAACTTCAAAAAAACAAATTGAAATCAGGATTAGAAAAAGTATACAACCAAATTGTATATTACCAGCATAAAGAAAAACTATATCGTTTTTTAGATAGTTTGCACCAGAATTTTTCTAAAGCCAGTAGCCGCCGATTTGAATTAGGAGAATCTAATTATTTAGAAAAAATTACAGCAGAAGCTAAATACAAACAAATTGCGACACAATTGACGCAGGTTGCTAGCGATAAAAAAACAGCCTATGCACAGTTACAGGCTTTGCTTCAATCCGATTCATTGGTAACGGTTCAAAATTCAGATTTACAGCCTTATCTTGTAAGTGATTCCACTTCACAAGGTTTGTATCAGAACTATTTTGCTACCATTAGTGCAAACATGAAACAACAAAACCGCTTTCAGAAACAAAACTGGTTTCCTGATCTGAGCATTGAGTATTTCAGAGGTAAAAACAGCGGTTTGTCACAATCTTTATATGGAATTCAGGTTGGAGTAGCAATCCCTTTGTTCTTTAACGGCAATGTGACCAAACAAAAAGTAGCCCGATTGGAAATGGAAAGTTGGGAACAGCAAAAACAAAGTGAAACCGAAAAGATGAATCGCTATATCGAACAAAAGCAAAGCGAATTATTGAAATATCAGGAAGCTATTGATTATTACAACCAAACTGGAAAACATTTAGCTTCCGAAATTATAAAAGTGGCTGATATGAGCTACAAACACGGGGAAATTGATTTCTTCCAATACATTCAAAGTTTGGACAATGCAACCCAAATAGAAATAGAATTTCTAAACAATGTTTTATTATACAACAATGCTAAAATTGACTTACAATACCTTAATTACTAATCTCATGAGAAAAATAAGCTATATCTTTTTACTAAGCCTGGTAACTCTTTCTTGTAAAAATCAGGAAGCCACAGCAGAACCCGAATCTACTAATGAAGACGGATATTCTGTAACTCATGAGCAATTCAAAGCCATGAATATGGAATTAGGTTCGCCATCTGAACACGATTTCAATATTTCCGTTCAGGCAACCGGAATGATTGATGTTCCGCCACAAAATAAAGCTAAAGTCACTACTTTTTTAGGAGGTTATGTAAAAACTACTAATCTTTTGGTAGGGGATAAAGTAAAAAAAGGAGAGGCACTATTAACGTTAGAAAATACAGATTTTGTTGATCTTCAGAAAGATTACGTAGAAGTTGCCGAACAAATAGGTTATCTAAAATCAGAATATGAAAGACAAAAAACTTTATATGAGGAGAAAATTACCTCACAAAAAAATTACTTAAAAGCGGAAAGTGATTATAAAAAAGCATTCGGAATGTACCAAAGTTTAAAAAAGAAATTAGAACTTTTAAATATTTCCCCCGCACAAGTAGAAAAAGGAAATTTTACATCCGTAATTACACTTTATGCACCTATTTCCGGTGATATAACTCAGATGAATGCCAATGTAGGAATGTTTATGGCTCCTTCTGATATTATTCTGGAGATCGTTGATATCGATCATTTGCATGTAGAATTAAATGTTTTTGAAAAAGATATTTTAAAAATAAAAGAAAAACAAAACATTGTTTTTACCGTTCCGCAAGCCTCTAAAGAAAAGTTTAATGCCGAAGTGGTTTTAGTAGGTAAATCCATTGAAAATAAAGACAGAACTATTATGGTTCACGGTCATTTAGACGATACTATTAAACAACGTTTGTTAACCGGTATGTATGTCGAAGCTAAAATTGAAACCGAAAGTATTAAAAGCTTAGGTATTCCAACAGAAGCTATTCTGTCAGAAAATGACAAAAAATTTGTATTTTTAGTAGATAAAGATCAAAACGGAAGTTACAGCTTCAAAAAGGTTTTGGTTAAAACAGGCGAACAAACCGATACCTTTACCCAAATTTTACCGGAAAGTAATTTGCCTGCTAACGCTAAAATCTTAACAAAAGGAGCTTTCGATATTAACTAATATGAATTGATATGACCGAAATCAAAAAACTAAGAGAACAACTGCAAATGGAAGTAGACACCAGTTTTCTCTATTATTCCATTGCTCAATTACAGGCTGACGAAAATTTAAAAGCAGTTTTAAACAGTTTGTCTGATATTGAAAAAGGTCATGCCAATGCTATTTTGAAAAAGATTAATGTGATCGACCCTAATTTTAAAATGATCCCGCCTTCGGGCAAAGCAAAATTACAATTGAAATTAGGTAAAGTCTTTGGATACAGTTCCATACTGAACAATTTATCCAATATTGAAAAAAATTATGCTTCAAAAACAATTCAGCAAAAAAATGCCGATGGCGTTCCGCTTGATGGTTTTGAGCACAATCACTTAAAGATCATTGAAGCAGTCAGTGACAATCGGAAACTTAATATTGATGGTGGCTTTTTATCCAAATTTGAAAGCCGACATAAATCGGTTGGGGGAAATGCTTTAAGAGCGGCCGTTTTAGGAGCCAATGATGGCTTGGTGTCCAATATGAGTTTAGTTATGGGAGTTGCCGGAGCAGCCGTTTCTAACAGTACCATTTTACTCACCGGAGTTGCCGGATTATTAGCCGGTTCAATTTCTATGGCTTTAGGCGAATGGCTTTCCGTGCAAAGTTCACGCGAATTAAACCAACGCCAGATTGAGTTGGAAACAGAAGAATTAGAAGCTTCACCAGAAGAAGAGAAACATGAAGTAATTTTGCTTTATCAAGCTAAAGGAATGAGCAAAGAAGAAGCTCAAAAATTAGCCGATAAACTTTTTGAAAACAAAGAAACCGCTTTAAATACATTAATTTCAGAAGAATTAGGAATTAATAAAGAAGAAATGGGCGGTTCGGCTTGGGAAGCGGCTATAACTTCTTTTTTATTGTTTTCTGTTGGAGCTATCATTCCATTGTATCCTTTTATCTTTTTAGACGGATTCAAAGCAATTATGCTCAGCATAGCCAGCGGAGTAGTAGGGTTATTTATTATTGGAGCTTCAATTACGCTTTTCACCGGAAGATCGATTTGGTTCTCAGGATTCAGACAGATAATTTTTGGTTTAGCCGCCGCCGCAGTAACCTACGGAATTGGCGCTTTAATTGGTGTTTCAGTAGCAGGGTAATGTTATTTTTTTGAAAATACTATTGCTCAATTCAAAAACTGTTGTACATTTGTCAAACAAAATAGAACAAAAATGTTTTTAAATCAATTACATCATCATCATCATTTTTTACACGCTCAAGCGAGGTAATGATGATTGGTATGTAATAATCTCATAAAATAATAACCCGTTTGAGTACATCAAGCGGGTTTCTTTTTGCTCATTACTCTCTTGGTGTACTCATTTTTAAGAAAAAAGTAAAATGAACACCTTAAAAATTGCCATTCAAAAATCAGGACGATTAAACGAGGATAGCTTAAAAATCCTTAAAGACTGTGGAATTTCTATTGAAAATGGGAACGACCAACTCAAAGCTACGGCTTCAAATTTCCCTTTAGAAGTTTTATATCTGCGTAACTCCGATATTCCGCAGTATGTATCAGATGGTGTAGCAGATATTGCCATTGTAGGCGATAATCTATTAATTGAAAAAGGAAACGACCTTGAAATTGTTGAACGCTTGGGGTTTTCAAAATGTAGAGTTTCAGTTGCTGTTCCCAAAACGTTCGATTACGACGGATTGAAGAGTTTACAAGGCAAAAAAATTGCCACTTCTTATCCTAATACCGTGCAACGTTTTTTTAATGGAAATGGTATTGATGTCGAAATTCACCAAATCTCAGGTTCTGTTGAAATTGCACCAAATATCGGGCTTTCTGACGCTATTGTCGATATTGTTTCTACCGGAAGTACGTTATTCAAAAACAATTTAAAAGAAGTAGAAGTCATTCTAAAAAGTGAAGCGGTTTTGGCTGTTTCCCCAAAAATTGACCCCGAAAAACGAGAATTACTGCAAAAACTACAATTCCGTATCCAATCCGTTCTAAAAGCCAGAAAATCAAAATACATTTTAATGAATGTTCCCAATACTAAAATTCAAGCCGTAAGTTCCATTTTACCGGTTTTAAAAAGTCCAACGATTATGCCTTTGGCGGAAGAAGGTTGGAGCAGCCTGCACTCGGTAATCAATGAAGATACTTTTTGGGAAGTCATTGACCGACTAAAAGAAGCAGGTGCCGAAGGAATTTTGGTTTGCCCAATAGAAAAAATGGTTCTTTAATTCAAAAACAACACACACAATGAATACAATTTTAAATCCGGAACAAAATACTTGGAACGAATTGACGCAAAGACCAACGCAATCCTTTCAAGATATCGAACTCACTGTCAGTGCTATTTTTAAAGAAATTCAGCAAAAAGGAGACAAAGCAGTAGCAAAATACACATCTATTTTTGACGGAATTACGTTAGAAAACAATCAAGTAACGCAACAAGAAATCACTGAAGCCGAACAACAACTTTCTGACGAACTCAAAGAAGCGATTCAAACCGCTAAAAAGAATATAGAACGTTTTCACGCAGCTCAAAAAACCGCTAAAGTTGCTGTAGAAACACTACCCGGAATCAATTGTTGGCAAGAAAAAAAGCCAATTTCAAAAGTAGGATTGTACATTCCCGGAGGTTCAGCGCCTTTATTTTCAACCGTTTTAATGTTGGCTGTTCCTGCAAAATTAGCAGATTGTCAAGAGATTATCTTATGTACGCCGCCAAATAAAGAAGGAAAAATCAATCCGGCAATTTTATTTGCAGCCCAATTATGCGGTATCACACAAATCCAAAAAATTGGTGGCATTCAAGCCATTGCTGCTATGACTTTTGGAACGGAATCTGTTCCTAAAGTGTACAAAATTTTCGGTCCTGGAAACCAATTTGTAACGGTTGCCAAACAAGTAGCTACACAATATGGAGTTGCTATCGATATGCCAGCCGGACCTTCGGAACTTTTAGTGGTAGCCGACGAAACGTCAAATCCTGCATTTATAGCTTCTGATCTATTGAGTCAAGCCGAACACGGTGCTGATAGTCAGGTAATTTTGGTCACTACTTCTCAAGAGGTTCTTAAACAAACCGAGTCAGAAATTGAAAAGCAATTGGCCATTTTACCACGCAAAACTATCGCCGAACAAGCCATTGCACAATCGCGTTTAATCTATTTCGATTCGGAGCAAAAAGCTTTGGATTTTATCAACGAATACGCTCCGGAACACTTTATTATTGCAGCTCAAAACGAAGATTTTTATACCAATGGCATTCAAAATGCAGGTTCGGTTTTCGTAGGTTCTTACACACCCGAAAGTGCCGGTGATTATGCTTCGGGAACCAATCACACTTTACCAACCAATGGCTATGCTAGAAATTATAGTGGTGTCAATTTGGATAGTTTCTTGAAAGCAATCACTTTTCAAAAAATCACTCCAAAAGGGTTGCAAACCATTGGAAATACTATTGAAATCATGGCAGAAGCCGAAGGTTTACAAGCGCACAAAAATGCAGTTACTATTCGTTTAAAAACACTTGAAAATGAAAACATTTAATATTAATTCGTTTATTCGTTCCAATATCAAATCCATGAAACCGTATTCGTCGGCACGTGATGAATTTCAGGATTTTGAACGCGAAATGATTTTTTTGGATGCCAACGAAAATCCGTTTAATACAGGCTTAAACCGGTATCCGGATCCGCAACAAAAGAAGTTAAAAGAGCTTTTGGCGAAGCAAAAAAACGTAAAAACATCACAAATCTTAATTGGAAACGGAAGTGACGAAGTTTTGGATTTAGTCTTTCGTGCGTTTTGCGAACCTAATTCTGATAATGTTATCAGTTTGCCGCCAACCTACGGAATGTACAGTGTTTTAGCCAATTTAAATGCTATTGAAAATAGAGAAGTTTTGTTGACCAACGATTTTCAGCCTAACACACAGCAGATTTTAGAAACCGTTGATAACAATACAAAAATCATCTTTTTGTGTTCACCAAATAACCCAACAGGTAATTGTTTCACCGATGAAAACATTACTTTTTTATTGGAAAATTTTGATGGATTAGTCGTTTTAGACGAAGCTTACATTGATTTTGCAGAACGAATAAGTTGGTTGCAAAAACTAAACAAATATCCTAATTTAATCATTTCGCAAACGCTTTCAAAAGCTTATGGTTTAGCCGGATTGCGTGTTGGTCTTTTATACGCTTCTGAAGAAATTATTCAGGTCTTAAACAAGATAAAACCACCATATAATATTAACACATTATCACAAGAAAAAGCAATTAGTATTTTACAAAATAAAGACATATTAAAAAGCATAAGTACTTTATTTACAGAAGAAAAAAACAAATTAATTCAACAATTACTTAAATTTGAGTTTGTAAAAGAAATCTACCCGAGTGATGCTAATTTCATTTTGATTAAAGTAGATGAAGCTAAAAAAAGACACCAAGAACTAGTAACCAAAAACATCGTTGTCCGCGATAGAAGTAACCAACCACTTTGCGAGAATTGTTTACGAATTTCCATTGGTACACCCGAAGAAAATAAAATCGTTTTAGAAACCCTAATGAACTTATAAATGGCACAAAAAGTATTATTTATCGATAGAGACGGAACTTTGGTTTTAGAACCATCCGATTATCAAGTGGATCGTTTTGAAAAACTAAAATTCTATCCGGAAGTGTTCTATTATTTGGGAAAAATTGCCAAAGAATTAGATTACGAATTGGTGATGGTAACCAACCAAGACGGTTTAGGAACTGAAAGTCACCCCGAAGAAAACTTTTGGCCGATTCAAAATTTCATTATCGAATGTTTTGAAAACGAAAAAGTTACGTTTAGTAAAGTTCATATCGACAACAGTTTTCCGCACGAAAATAAACCGACACGCAAGCCACAAATCGGAATGTTAACTGAATATTTAGATGCCGAAAAATACGATTTGGCAAACTCTTTTGTTATTGGTGATCGCATTACCGATGTGGAATTGGCTAAAAATTTGAACGCTAAAGCTATTTTTATTGCGAATGAAGAAACTTTGGGACAAACAGAGCTTTCGGCTACAGTTCAGGATTTAGAAGCGTTTATTGCGTTAAAAACACAATCTTGGAAAAACATTTACGAGTTTTTAAAGTTAGAAAGCAGAAGTGCAAGTATAGTTCGTAAAACCAATGAAACGGATATCGCCATCACGCTAAATTTAGACGGAACCGGCAAAAGTGAAATCGATACAGGAATTGCCTTTTTCGATCACATGTTAGACCAAATCGCACGTCACGGTCAAATGGATTTGGAAATTTCAGTAAAAGGAGATCTGGAAGTTGATGAACACCACACCATAGAGGATACAGCTATTGCGCTAGGCGAAGTTTTTGCAAAAGCTTTGGGCAATAAATTAGGCATTGAGCGCTACGGATTTTGTTTGCCTATGGACGATTGTTTAGCACAAGTTGCCATTGATTTTGGCGGAAGAAACTGGTTGGTTTGGGAAGCCGACTTCAAACGCGAATTGATAGGGAAAATGCCAACAGAAATGTTCTTTCACTTTTTCAAATCGTTTACCGATGGTTCTAAAGCAAATCTAAACATTAAAGCAGAAGGAACAAACGAACATCACAAAATTGAAGCTATTTTTAAGGCATTTGCCAAAGCGATAAAAGTAGCCGTAAAACGCGATCCCGATAAAATGATTTTACCGTCCACTAAAGGTCTTTTATAATGAATACAACTCAAAAAATAGCACTTATAGATTACGGCGCTGGCAATGTTCAAAGTGTTTTGTTTGCTTTGGAACGCTTGGGTTTTCAAGGAATTGTTACCAATGACGCTGCAATTATTCAACAAGCTGATAAAGTGATTTTTCCAGGTGTAGGCGAGGCGAGTAGCGCCATGCAAAAGTTAAAAAGTACCGGTTTAGACCAAGTGATTCCCCTTTTAAAACAACCGGTTTTAGGAATTTGCTTGGGTATGCAATTGTTGTGTCGCCATTCGGAAGAAGGAAATACCAATGCTTTAGGCATTTTTGATTTGGACGTAAAAAAATTCAGCAATAGCGTCAAAGTACCGCAAATGGGTTGGAATACCATTGCAAATTTAAAGTCTGATTTGTTCCGAAATATTTCAGAAAACGAATATATGTATTTGGTTCACAGCTATTATGTTCCGGAAAATCAGTATAGTATTGCACAAACTAATTACGGAATTGATTATGCTTCGGCGATTCAAAAAGATAATTTTTACGGTGTCCAATTTCATCCGGAAAAAAGCGGAAAAGTCGGAGAACAAATTTTAAAAAACTTTTTAGATAGTTAAAAACATGAGAATTATACCTGCCATTGATATTATTGACGGAAAATGCGTTCGTTTGACCAAAGGCGATTACAGCACACAAAAAACGTATAACGAAAATCCGTTAGAAGTGGCCAAAGCCTATGAAGATGCCGGAATTGACTATTTACACGTTGTGGATTTAGACGGAGCCAAATCGAGCCGAATCATCAATTATAAAACCTTGGAAACTTTGGCGACTAAAACCCAACTCAAAATTGATTTTGGTGGTGGCTTAAAATCGGATGATGATTTAAAAATTGCTTTCGATTGTGGTGCACAGCAAGTTACTGGTGGAAGCATTGCCGTTAAAAATCCGGAAGTGTTTGAACAATGGATTACAAAATACGGTTCGGAAGCCATTATTTTAGGTGCCGATGCAAAGAACGAAAAAATTGCCGTATCGGGTTGGCAAGAAGAATCTAGTGAAGATTTATTGCCTTTTATAGCCAAATATCAAACCAAAAGCATTCAGTATGTAATTTGCACCGATATTTCGAAAGATGGAATGCTTGAAGGCCCAAATTTTGATTTGTACCAAAAGATTTTAACCGAATGCAATTCGTCAAATGAAAATTTAAAACTCATTGCTTCCGGCGGAATTTCTAACGAAAAAGAGCTGTATCAATTAGCCGAATTAGGTTGCGATGGAACAATTATCGGAAAGGCGATTTACGAAGGAAAAATCAGTTTAAAACAATTGGAACAATTTATTATGGGTCACAAATAAAAAAAATTATGCTAACCAAACGAATTATACCTTGTTTAGATATTAAAAACGGACGCACCGTAAAAGGAGTCAATTTCTTAGCTTTACGCGATGCAGGCGATCCGGTGGAATTGGCACAAAAATACGCCGAAACTGGCGCTGACGAATTGGTTTTTTTAGATATTTCGGCTACAGAAGAACGTCGTCGAACTTTAGTCGATTTGGTTCGAAATGTGGCTAAAACCGTGAATATTCCGTTTACTGTGGGTGGCGGAATTGCTTCTGTTGCTGATGTTTCGGTATTGTTGCAAAACGGCGCTGATAAAATTTCCATCAATTCGGCTGCTGTTAAAAATCCGAAATTAGTAGAAGAATTAGCTAAAGAATTTGGAAGCCAATGTGTTGTGGTTGCCATCGATGCGAAACCAATGGAAAACCAATGGAAAATACATTTGGTTGGTGGTAAACAAGCCACTGCAATCGATTTATTTGATTGGGCAAAAACTGTTGAAAATTTGGGCGCCGGAGAAATTCTGTTTACTTCTATGGATCACGACGGAACCAAAAATGGTTTTGCAAACGAAGCTTTAGCCCGGTTGTCGTCTTGGGTCAATATCCCGATAATTGCTTCGGGTGGAGCAGGAGCCAAAGAACATTTTGCTGATGCGTTTATTCAAGGAAAAGCCGATGCTGTTTTGGCTGCTAGCGTTTTTCACTTTAACGAAATTCCCATTCCGGAATTGAAACAGTATTTAGCCGATCAAAATATTGTGATTCGAAAGGTTTAAAACTTCTCGATTTCACTCGAAGTGACAATCATACAAATTATTTTAACTCGTTAATGATACATTTAAAAATATGAAACCAAATTTTTCAAAAAATAGCGATGGCTTACTTCCGGCTGTCATTCAAGATGCAGAAACTAAAAACGTACTGATGTTGGGTTACATGAACGAAGAAGCTTTGGCACAAACGTTGGCTACTCAAAAAGTAACTTTTTTTAGCCGAAGTAAAAACCGATTGTGGACCAAAGGCGAGGAAAGCGGTAACTTTTTACAACTGATTTCTATTGCTGAAGATTGCGATCAAGATACGCTTTTGGTACAAGTAAAATCATTGGGACCGACTTGTCATACAGGTTTAGACACATGCTGGCAACAAGCTAACAATCAGGAATATGGATTTTTAACTCATTTAGAAGAAACCATTACTAATCGCAAAGAATTAGCTGAAAAAAATACTGAAAATATTAGTTATGTCACTTCTTTATTCAGAAAAGGAATCAATAAAATAGCGCAAAAAGTAGGAGAAGAAGCTGTTGAAGTAGTTATTGAAGCCAAAGACAGCAATGACGATTTGTTTTTAAACGAAAGTGCCGATCTATTGTTTCACTATTTGATTTTGTTACAAGCCAAAAATTATAAGCTAAACGATGTAGTTAACGTTTTAAAAGAAAGGGAGAAGTAATGATTTGCTTCTCCAAATTTCTCTATTAGTTCTATTTAGTATCATTCATATAGGTTGTCCTTTCATAAAGTTCTTCATATATCGGATCTTCAATAACTTTAATCAGTTTTTCGTTAAGACACTAATCCAATGCAAAAAATAGCGAGTAGTACTTTTTCTGTTTTCATATTTTATTATTTTTTCAAATATATTTATTTCCCTAAACTTTTGTACCTTTAAAATAAAAATGATCAGTCAAAAAACCTTTGATTTTTTAAGCGAGTTACAAGCCAACAATAACCGGGAATGGTTTGCCGAACATAAAAAAGAGTTCGATCGGGAGTTTCAAAATAGCAAAGCCTTCTTCCAGCAAGTAGGGGGTGAATTAGGTAAGCAAGACAGTATAGAGAAAGTACATGTCTTCCGAATTTACCGTGATGTGCGTTTTTCAAAAGATAAGTCGCCTTATAAAGCTCATTTCAGCGCTTCATTTACGCGTACGAAGCCTTTATTGCGCGGTGGTATGTATTTGCATATTGAGAATAACAATAGTTTTGTGGGTGGCGGTTTTTGGGATCCGAATGCTGAGGATCTGCAACGTATTCGCAAAGAAATTGAACTTGATGCTGAAGAATTGCGAGCTATTTTACAACAACCTCAATTCATTGAGAATTTTGGTGTTTTAACAGGTGACGAACTGAAAACAGCTCCCAAAGGTTTTGATAAGAATCATCCGGATATTGATCTGATCCGTAAAAAGCAATATTTATTGGCTCGTCAATTTAGCAATAAAGAAGTATTACAACCTGATTTCCAACAGGAAGTACTGAAAACTTTTGCTGCTATGCGTCCGTTTTTTGATTATATGAGTAGTGTGCTGACTACAAATTTAAACGGAGAAAGCCTGTATTAATCTTCTAATAGCTGTAACTGGTTTTTAAGGCGTTCCATTAACAAATTCATCATTCTTTTGTTCAAATTGGATGAATTTTGGATGTATTCCTTGTATTCCGTTATTGTGAACATACCAATGATAATGCCTTTCAGTGAATTTCGGAACTTGATATCGCGCTGAATGGCATTTTCAATATAGTTCATTTTCTTTTCCGGTGTTAAAGTAAAAAATACCCCTTTTTGTTTGGTAGCATAGTTCTTGAATACCTCTACAAACAGATCGTTTTGAAATTTTAAAATAGGACGAATGGTTTGGTTTTGAAAGCGCTCTTCAGAACTTGAATTTTCGGTTACTAAGCCAATAGATTCACCTCGGATCTCTAAAATAGCTTCATCTTTCGTTTTCATCTTTTCTTTTTTTGGATACTTAAATTTACGAAATCAAAAAGCTTGAATCTTGGCTATTTACGATAAGTTATTAAGAATCAATTGTTAATTACTTTATCGATTTTACAAAAAACAGTCCGAATTTTTAGTTTTTTTAAAGAAGAATTCATACCTCAGAATTGGATGCGATTTAGTATTTTTACATTGAATTTTAAAACTAAAGAATTATGAGATTTCATACCAGAAAATGGGTAAAACCAGAGGACCTTAATGCTAACGGAACATTATTCGGAGGAACATTATTAGCCTGGATAGATGAAGAAGCTGCTTTATATTCGATCATTCAGTTAGAAAATTCAAAGGTGGTAACGAAATATATGAGTGAAATTAACTTTATGAGTTCGGCCAACCAAGGGGATATTGTTGAAATAGGTATTGAAGTCGTTAAATTCGGTAGAACTTCTTTAGTTTTAAAAAGTGAAGTTCGCAATAAAATGACACGTGAAACCATTATTACGATAGACAATATCATTATGGTTAATTTAGGTTCGGACGGAAAACCGACACCACACGGAAAAACAAAGATAGAATACGTTAAAGATCGATTGGAACAACAAAATGAAAATGGCAGCGGAAATTAAGCTGCCTTTTTTATTGTTTAGAAGTTATTTCTACATTACTGATTTCCAGTATTTCCAAACCGAAATAGCGTACGGAAGCTATAATGTGATCGAACAGATCGGCCATGATATGTTCGTAATTTACCCAGTTTTTATCTTTGGAAAAGCAATATACTTCAAGCGGAATTCCACGTTCGGTAATTTCTAAGTAACGTACCATCATCAACATATCTTTATTGATTCCCGGATGTTGTAAGATGTATTGACTGACATATTTGCGGAACAACCCTAAGTTCGTTAAGTTTCTTCCGTTGACAATCAATGATTTGTCAACAGTATTATTTGTATTGTATTTATCAATATCCGATTGGCGATGTTCGATATAAGACGTTAAATGTTGTATTTTTTTAAAGTAATCCAATTCGTTTTCTTTAACAAAACGAACAGAACTAGGCTTGATTAAAACCTGTCTTTTAATACGTCGACCATCAGAATTAGTCATCCCTCGCCAGTTACGGAAACTATCCGAAATCAAGCTATACGTGGGAATTGTGGTGGTTGTATTGTCGAAATTACGCACTTTTACAGTTGCCAAATTGATCTCAATAACATCACCATCTGCACCAAATTTTTCCATAGTGATCCAATCGCCGATTCGTACCATATCATTAGCCGAAACGGAAATACTGGCCACAAATCCTAAGATCGTATCACGGAACATTAAGATAATAACAGCCGAAATGGAACCGAAAGTAGTTAAAAAAGCCGTTTTACTGATCTCAAATAAAATGGACAAAAAAGAAACGATCCCGAAAGTCCATAACAGGATCATGACTACTTGAATGTAACTATCAATAGGCTTATCACTAAAGCGTGGCTTTTCTTTTAAAAAATCTTTCAGTGCATTGAAAACACTTCGTATGATCCAAAGTGTTAAAAGTATAATGTAGATCTTGATACCTTTTTCAAAGAAATTTTCCCAAGAGGTAAAATCATTTAAAATTACAGGTACCGTTTTGTAAATGAATAACAAAGGAACCAGATGAGCAATGTATTTAGCTGTTTTATTGGCTACTAAAAAATCATCAAAGGATGATCTGGTTCTTGCAGCAACGATTGCCAGACAAACGATAAGTATTTTTTTAAAAATAAGGTCTAATACATAAGCCAATACAACCAATAATACAATGTTTATCACTAAACTAAGGTAAACACTGATAGCTTGATTAACACCTATTTCATGTAATAAATTTTCAGCCCAATTGAATATTTTCATATTTTATAATTCCGCTAAATAACGTTTTTCGATATAAAAAGTACCGAAAGGCAAAACCGATGCTATACAAATGATAAAGTACTTTTTAAAATCCCAGTTCTGTTCTATTTTAAACATAGTAGCCAATGCGATATAAGCCAAAAACAATAAACCGTGTGCCATTCCTACCGGAAACAGTAGACTTTTATACAAGTCAAGATTCATTGGTTTTACGACCAACATGTTTGAAAACAATACAAGTAACGAAATTCCTTCTAAAAAGGCAACAATTTTAAATAATTTGATCATGATAAAGCGGAATATATAGCAAATCCATAAATTACAAAGCGAAAAATACGTAGTGCGGCAAAAGCAAAGAATTGTCTTTGCGGAAATTTGATCATTCCGGCAGCCAAACAAGCCATTGCAAAAGGTAAAGGTAATAATGCTCCGACAGCAATTAAAAATCCGCCCCATTTTTGCATGTTGCGAATATGCTTAGACATTCTTCCCTCTAAATAATCATTGATCTTGGGGATCAATAATAAAGTTCTACCGTAATAATAGGAAACCACACCGCCTAAATATGATAAAACGGCTAATAGTGAAAGATAGAGTAGAGGGTGCTCAGTGGTTTTGGTCCAGGCAATAAAAATATCCGGTGGCAATAAGCCAAGAAAACTTTCTGAAGCAAAGAATAAAGAAAAAATAAATGTTTTACTGAAATTCTGAGTAACATAGAGCAACATTTCAGAAATACTCATCACACGGTAATTAACAATCAATAAAGCACCGATAATAAGCAATAGCGGCATGATCGCTTTTTTAGTATTATTCCATATAAAAGCGTAAAAACCAGTATATTTATAGTACTGATGTAATAGTTGAGCTCTTGATTTTTTCTGTTGTTTTTGCATGATTTCTTTGAAATGATTGCAAATTTAGCAACTAAATATCAAAATCACGTTAAAAAATGTATAAAAAAATCGGTCAAATGACCGATTATATTATGTAAAACAGAATTTAATTTTAAGAAATTAAAAAGCCAAAAAGGCTGCATTATAAGCTCTTAAGTCTAAAAGATTGTTTTTCTTTGATAGATCGGCTAAAAGTGAAAGGAAATATTCAAAGCTTTCTAAGTCATTTTCGCTTGAAAAATTTTCATTTTCTTCTTCCTCAGCTTCGAATGGTTCGTCATCCGGAACACCAATTAAAAACGCTTGATTTGACTCTAAATGTTCATAAGCTAAACGCAATGCTTTTGTAACAACCGGATTTTGTTCTTCAAGAGAATATTCGCGAATCTTTTTCAGATCTTCAACAATCGCATCGATATTAAATTTGTCCTGTAAAAGATCTTTTTGAATTTTTTCAATTAATTTTTGTGCGTATTTATTTTCCATGGTATGAGTTTATAATAAGGGTTACAAAGCTAAAATTAAAATAAGATTATTGCAATGCTTTATTTATTTTTTATCGGATTATTTTTTGAGTAGAATTTTAAAAAGCATTACTGCCTAAATAAATTGAGTAACTGAGACATTGAACAAGTAATAAAGGTTTTCATTAATAATATTTAAAGTATTATATATGACCTATAATTTGCATTATGTAAAATATAAAATATTTTATGCTATAACATATTGTATCAATTCTATCTTGTATTCCTCTTTACTCTTTTATAAATTCTTTTTTTTATTTTAGTTGCTCAGCTATCTCTAAAAGTCTATTCGTTGTCTTGAAATTTCTGGTCGTCACTATTACGTTTAAAATATTTTCTAAAAACGTATTAGTGAGTTTGGTTCTTCCGTAACCGTTGGGACAATATAAATAAACAATTCGTTCTTTTATTACTATGGCTTCGTTTTCAGCTTTTTTATTATAGATATTTTCTTTATTGTGGTTACTTGGTTCGCTAGCTAAAAATGTAAAATATATAAAAGCTTCTTCTTTATCTTTTTGAAATGGATTATTTTCAATACTCTCTTTTAATTCCTCAATTGTCAATACAATTACCGGAACTGTAAATCCGAATTCTTGCTTTATTTGGGATGTTAAAATATCTTCGATCTTTTTAGTATCATTGTATTCAGAAGAAAAAATAACGTTTCCGCTTTGAACATAAGTCGAGATATTTTTAAAGCCTAAATTCTTATATAACTTCTTTAAATCGCCCATTTTAATACTATTTTTTCCGCTTACATTAATTCCTCTTAGTATTGAAATATATGTTTTCATTTTTTACTGTTCTGATTTACTAAACGGAAATAAAATAGCCGCAGCCATTCCGTAAAATGCTAACCAATGACCTGAAAAACCTCGCAGCTCATTTGCTTTGTAATGATGATACTCTTGTTCGGTTATCACTTTAATTAGTTTTCCGTGATTTTGCAAGACATATTGATCGTTAATGAAATCAGGAACTCCCGGTTGAGAACTTGTAAATAACATAAAGTTAAGTACTGCATAAAAGAAGCCGCCTATTGCAATTACGACCAACCAAGTGGGAGTTTCTTTAAAAATAATCTTAAACAGACTAAAAGGTTTTACATTATTCTGTTTTCTTAATCGTTGGTATTGTTTGAACTCTTCATTTTTATTTAATTCAAAAATTACCGGAATCCAAACCACAAAAATACCAATGTGCAGAACCCAGATGAAAGGTATTGTTTCTGTAACATCAATCTTAGCTAATGAAAGTAAATGAACCATCAAACCTGATGTCCAACCTGCAATTGCAAAATAAAATAGTTTTTTCTTCATTATCTTAAGCCACTATATTGTGTCATTTTTCGATGAACTTTTTTCTAAACAAATATAGATTAATTCCTTAAAAAACGGGGATACAATAAATAGGTCTATGCTATTATTTAATTTTCAAAAGCTCCCTAATTAATTCAATAGCCTTATCCATTTCTGCTTTTTGAAAACGGAATGCCGGACCGGAAACCCCCACTACTCCAATGATTCGGTTATTTTCACGTAAAGGGATAGCAATACAGTGCATATCTTTTTCATTTTCTTCAAAATCATACGCAAAATCATTTTGTGCAACTGTTTCCAGCTCGTGTTCTAATTTTTTTCGTTCAGAAGGTTCTAATTTACCCAGCAAAACATTTCGGAGATGCGGAGAATTTGCCATAAATATTTTACCTATAGCAGTTCGCATCAGTTGAAAATCTTTATTGAGTTCCAATGAAATACGGATAGAACTATTCGGTTCGCTGATTAATTCATGTCTGAAATACATTCCCATTTGTACTGATAAATAAGCAGTTTCATTGGTTAATCGGGTAATCTTTTCTAAAACCGGACGCATTTTAGTCTTTAAGCTGTTGTTGTCTGTATGCGGAGCTACTAAATACTGTAATTTTGGTGTAACTCTATAACGCGGAGATAACTCATCCTGTTCAATATAGCCCAACTCTTTTAGGGAATTCAAAAAATTATGAACTGTTGTTTTTTTCAGATCTAATGCGGTAGCAATATCATTCAGACGAACGAGATTTCCATTGGAAGCAACATACTCAAGAATTGCAAAAACTCTTTCGATCGATTGTATCATTTATTCAATATTATGGAACTTATTTATATTAAAAGTTTAATTAGTATTAAAATATTCAAAATTAATGCAATTTTGTGAGACAAAGTCAGACTCCTAACAATTTAATTATAACTATGCAAAATTTAAACGGTAAAAATGCCTTAATTACAGGTGGTGGCAAAGGCTTAGGAAAAGCAGTTGCTTTAGCTTTAGCGGCAGAAGGTGTTAATCTCGCTCTTATTTCCAGAACGTTAACCGACTTAGAAGCGGTTGCGGCAGAAGCTAAAAAAATAAACAATACAATAAAAGTAGCTGTTGCTACTGCTGATATCGCTGATTATGATTCGGTTGTTACTGCGGTAAACCAGTTACAGTCAGAATTAGGTCCGGTTGATATTTTAGTGAACAATGCCGGTGTCGGAAAGTTCGGAAAGTTCATGGATCTGGAAGTCTCAGAATGGGAAAACATCATAAAGATCAATTTATTAGGAAGTTATTACGTGATCAGAGCCGTTTTGCCTCAAATGCTAGAACGCAAATCAGGAGATATTGTAAACGTTTCCTCTACGGCAGGCTTAAAAGGAGCCCCGGTTACCAGTGCGTATAGCGCTTCTAAATTCGGTTTGATAGGTCTTTCAGAATCTTTAATGCAGGAAGTTCGTAAATCAAATATCAGAGTAATGACAATGGCACCTAGCACTATTGCTACAGATATGTCCGTTAATTTAAACTTAACCGACGGTAATCCGGAAAGTGTGCTACAACCGGAAGATTTCGCAGAATTATTAGTCGCTCATTTAAAATTACATCCAAGAGCACTCGTTAAGGATGTAGGACTATGGTCCACCAACCCATAACATCTTTTTTGCCCCGAAATAATAGAAAAATAAAGCTGTATAAACGAATTATGCAGCTTTATATTGTAATTATTTTTTATACCTTATTGCTTAATAAGGGTTAACTCTGTAAATGGGAGAACAAAATCCAGACTTAGATTAGGGTTGTCAGAAAAGCTACGTGAAATATTTGCAATTTTTATTTTTATAATTTCTTGCCCTGCCAGATCAGTAGTTCTTCTTAAAATTAAAAACGCATATCTTTGAGATAAATCATCATTAATTGTGAGCAATAATCTAATTTCATTGGGAATACAATCGTCACATTTAGCTCTTCTATAATTGTTATCATTTATCAATACATTACCTACAATATTGTGCCTGTTCGGGTTTGAATAGTTTAGAGTTAACTCATTAAGAGTATTCA
>NZ_JAMXLC010000001.1:3178949-3213198 GCF_024054235.1 Flavobacterium sp. NRK F10 | reverse complement strand
ACGTCCGTTAAACTGCAATGTTTTTTTTACCAACACTACTTTAAAACTGGTATTAGTAGTAATGTCAGAATAAATATAAGTTCCTTCAAAAGGATCCAATAAGTTGTTTACATCTTTATAATAAGCATTAGCTGTAGAAAAACCATCATTGTTCAGTAAGTCAATTACAGGAGTCTGGCTAAAACTATAAGTTGAAATAAAAAAAACGAATATTAAAATATATCTTTTCATAAAATTAAGATACTGATAGTGTTTTGATGAATTATTGCTTAATAAGGGTTAACTTTAACTCTGTAAATGGTCTAATAAAAATCCTTAGATTAATCCACTTTTGTTAAAATACAATCCGTAGGAACTACAAACGTATCATAGTTTTCAATTTTTGTCAGATCGCTTTCCAGTTGCCAGTGTGCCTGTAAAGGTGTACTTCCTAAATTGATGATCTCAAAACCGAAACTACCATACAGTACACCGGTACCGTTATTAGCATTGAAATCTATAAAAGTACTCCCGAAACTAATATTATTATAAGCCATTGCATACATTACAGTAGTAGATGTTTGCCCACTTTGCGGAAAATACTTAACGGAATTGTAAAGGATCTGTTCATTTGGAGTCCCGGCATCCTGAATGATTAAATATTTACCATAAATTTCATCAACATAACTATTGTATTCATTTAATAATGGCATATGTGTTTCTTTCCATAATATCAATCTGAAAGTAATGTTATTACTTGTATTTTCCCAGATCCCCACAAAGTTCTGGTAATTATTATCGATATCTTTAAAATATTTATTGTTATTCTCGCCTTGATTATAAGTAGTGATATTAACAACTGTTTGTGCTTTACAACTGATAAAGAATAAAGCGCATAGTATAAGGATTGTATTTTTCATTAATCCACTTTTGTTAAAATACAATCTGTAGGAACCACAAACGTATCATAGTTTTCAATTTTTGTCAGATTACTTTCCAGTTGCCAGTGTGCCTGTAAAGGTGTATTTCCTATATTAATGATCTCAAAACCAAAACTACCTTCTAAAACACCAGTGCCATTATTTGCATTGGTATCAGTAAATGCCCCACTAAAAGCAATGCCATTGAGAGCAAAAGCAATCATAATATTATTAGATGTGTAGTTATTTTGTGGGAAGTATCTAATAGAATCATATAAAAGTTGAATTAAGCCATCCTCATTAGTTGAAAAAATTAAATACCTTGCGTGTAACTCATCCACATAAAAATTGTTGCTATATAAGATATTATCTTCTTTCCAAATAATTAATCTAAAAGTAATATTATCAGTAGTATTCTCCCAGGTTCCCACAAAATTTTGATAATTGTTGTCAATATCTTTAAAATATTTGTTGTTGTTGTCTCCCTGATTTAAAGTGTTAATATTAACAACTGTTTGTGCTTTACAACTGATAAAGAATAAAGCGCATAATATAAGGATTGTATTTTTCATGCTATTTAATTTTATAAACACGGTGTTTTATCAATGTTTTTTGTTCGGTCATTGTATTCTACAATTTCAAAGTTAGTAAAATTTGAATTTGCTTCGTATAAGGTTGCTCCCAGGTTATTGTTCTGTATAAACTGTAAAAAAGCCTTTTCATCTGCTAAATTATTTGTGTTATTTTCTTTTATTACAGGGTTTCCTTTTTTAGCTGGGTCATAATAAATGTTCATTTCTCTAGCTCTCTTTTTGCCTATTTCAATATCAAATTCTGCATCAGATGCTGTAGCAAAAAATTTTGTAAAAGCTGAAGGATTTTCTATTGTGAGTGCATAGTAAGTCCCATCTGCTGTGGCTAAAAAGGCAACAAACTGGCTATTGTCTACCATATCGTTTCTTATCATTCCGGCAATACCTACTAAATCATTCCAAGAGAAAATAGAATACGTTGAATTAGCCGGACTATTATGAGTATGAGCCATCATAATGTATTTTTGAGAACCTTGTGTTGCAGGGAAACTCACTTCTCCGGCAGCAGTGGAAGGAGGTGTCTGCACTACGCTTCCTGTTAATTTATACCTGCCCCACTCCGTTGAATCAGCAGTTTTATTGCTCATATTTGAAATTTCAGTCTGAATTTCCGGCAACCCTAATAAATTATTTATTTTGGTGCAATTTTTATCTACCAAAGGCGGACTTCCTGATATAGGTGAAGTATTGACGGAACCACTACCTCCGTTACTACCGGAATAAGTAGAATCGTCAGTATTTGTCGTCGTTGTAGTTCCCGAATCTCCGGTACCTCCCCCGCCCTCGACATAAACCATGGTACAACTGGCTCCTTGGTAGATCCAGCCGTATTCATATAAAGGACCTCCCGTTAAGTCTCCTTCATGGTATTCAACAACACCCCACACATAGTTATCTGTACAAACATATTCGTAATGAGGCGCTTCCATTTTAGCATCCGGATTGGTATAAAGTGCCGGATCTAAATCGAGTAAATAGAATCTTTCATTAAGTTGCTGTACTTCGCTTAATGACATGTTTTTCATGGAATCTATGGGAACGCCATAATCTACCAATATAGCTACTGTGCTTACAGAATCGATCTTAATCACTAAATTTTCAGAAGTGTAATTTTGGCTGTCACGAATAATCGGAAAAGTATAGGTCTGTGACAAACCGTCGTCTATGAAAACAGCAAAATCTGTATTGATCGTAAAGTCATAAATGGTATCGTGTATTATTTTACTATTTAAAGCAGCATTGTGCTTAAACAGTTCAATTCTTGAGAATTTGTCGCTTACGCTTTTATTTTTAAAAGCTTCATCATAAGAGATCTTTCTGACGACTAATCCGTTAGAAGTATTTAAGGCTGTAATTTTCTTCTCATGGTCATCGTACTCACAATGGACAAAAGAAAGAATTAAAGCGCTAAAGAGGGCAAATAGCGAGAATTTCTTTAATGTCATAAAAACATGTTTTAATTGTTACTATTAAGTTTAAATGGTATAAATCACCCGAAACTTACCCTAGTAGTATACAGTATTCTTAAACTGTACAAAGCACATCGGTTGTGTTAACCGATCTGCCATTTCATTCTGTATATGATCGCTGGTACTCTTTCGGGTACTTTTATATTTATGGAGTAAATATATTTTTTTTTACTAAATGTTGTGAGAAAAATTGAAATTTTAACACTTGATATATTTTTTCTGTAATCTATGTTAAATTTCCTCTATTAAAAGAAACTGCACTGTAAAAAAGGTAATAATAATTGTAGACAACAGCCTAAATGCTGTATTTTATAATCTAAAAATAAACCCGATGCAGTTGCATCGGGTTTATATAATCACTTTATTCTTTGATAAATATTTTTGTTTCGCTCGTACTTTCGGAAGCTAATTTTAAAATATAGGTTCCTTTTGCTAAAGAATCTATGTTTATTGTATTGTGTGTTGTTATATTATTCCTTTTCAACACTTCTACTCCTGACATATTAACGATACTTAGACTATTATAATTTTTTGTTTCAGGTATCTCAATATTTAATACACTTTGAGAAGGGTTCGGATAAAGGCTTACTAATGAAACAGATTCCTTAACTGTTTTGGTATCGTCAAACTTTGAAGTTGAAGAACCGAATTCGATCCAGTCAATATCAGCACTTTCTCCGTCAGAATTAGTTGTCAATTGAATAACATTAGTACCACTGTTTAAAGTAACCGACATAGAAACAGTAGCAAAGGCTGATGATGACGTTTCCGGTAACGTTAAAGTTTGATTAGAACCATTATTTACAGCGATGAATACCGAAGAATTCATAGTGCTTTTTCGGGTATATCTCAACGTTAACTGGTATGTCCCGGAACTGGCAGGTGCATAATTCCAAACAATTTGCTTTCCGGCTGAATTAGCCAGATTAATAGCATTACCATTATCTGCGTTAGAATAGGCTTTCAGAGAGCCATCATACGATATCGTTCTGGAGTCATTGTCTTCTATTCTGTTTCCGGAAGTTGTCCCTCCTCCCGAACTCCCGCTAGGTGTAGCTGAAGCAGCATTTGAATTAATACTCGCATTTGCTTTGATCCAATAATAATAAGTCGTACCCGCAGTCGCAGAGTTATCAGTATATGAACGGGTACTTGTACTAACCTGAGCAATTCGTGTTCTTCCGCTCGGGTCTGAATCTGTATCTCTATATACTTCTAATCCGGTAACTGTTAAATTGTTAATTGTCCAATTTAAGTTTACTAAACTATTTCCGGCACTTGCCGTTAAAATGATTTCTGCCGTTCCGCCTCCTGAACTTGCTCCTGATTCTATTGCTCCTAAATCCGGACTACTTCCGTTATATGTTATCCCGGAACTTGTAACACCGGCATCTATTAAATCACTTCCTGATTGTAGATTAAGAAAGCCGTTAGATGTTGGATGTGCATTAGATCCCATAGACAATGTAACAAAGTCAGAACTGTTTACCGTAAAACCTCCTGTAGCTCCTACAAATGAATTAGGTGCTGATGTATCTCCTCTTAAACGGTCGTTGGTAGAATTTTCGAATGATACATTGTTCTTGAATATATGAGTTGCACCATCTCTGGTATGCCAATTATAGCCGTCGTTATCGTATGAAGTATTGTTTGTAAATTCAATGCTACCGATATTTCCATTATCCGTAAAACCGTGTTTTCCGTTTTGAAAAGCAATACAGCGACGCACTATATGATTAACCTGATGAGCCGAAGAGCCTAATTTATAACCGTTTTTATCTCCTCCTCCGGAAGTAACACCATCTGTAAGACTACCATTATGATGTGCAATACAATTCTCAATAGTAACAACACCTATGGCTCCTGTGTCTGTTTTACTGTATAAATCCCAACCGTCATCAATATTATGGTGGGATACACAATTTCTGAAAATATTACCTGTTCCGACAGTTAATTTGGCAGCAAAACCATCTGCATTTTCATTTGTACTATCTTTATTATCATACGATTCGCAGCCTAAAACCAAATTATTAGATGGCCACTGACTGATAGTGGTAGCCGAACTACTATATCGGCTTAATTGCAGACCTGTATCATGGTTCTTTCTAAAGATACAATTCTCAATAGTATTGTTATTACCGGATAACAACATTCCGTTATCTCCGGCTTTTTCAATGGTAATCCCTTTCCAGTGCCAATAGTCACCATCAAGGACTATTCCCCTATTTGAACTACTTTCTGTATCGTTAAAGCTTAGAACAGGTATTTCACTTGCATAAGCATAAACATGGATATTCGCTGAAGACGTACCGTTAGTTGTTATAACTATAGGAGAAGATGCCATAGTGTATATACCACCTCTTAAATAAATATAATCTCCGGGTGAGACTACACTTAAAGCTTGGTTCAATGTTGCAAAGGGACTACTGATCGTACCTGAATTAGAGTCATTGCCATTTGGTGCTACATAGTAATCTGTAGCAAATGCTGTTATGCTTGAAAAAAGAAATACAAGCATAAATGAAAAAATATTTTTCATAGTATTGGTTTAAAAGTTTTGGTTGTATAAAATAGTTTTTGAACCTATAACTGAATTATAGATTACAGATCATTTCAAATGAGACAACCATACTTAAGGTATTTTTCCTCTCGGAAACCACTGAATTAAAAGAATAAAGTTCATAACCATTTAAAATTTAATTAAATGGTTAGTAGCAGTAGATCAAGTAATTAATTGTAATCGATTACAGTTAATAGCAAAATTTTTATTCTTTAAAATTGTTTGTTTGAAGCCAAATTTCACATTGCTTAGTCCAAAACAAACTGGTAGCAACTTTTCCTAAACCGAAACCATGTCCGCCTTTTTCATAAAGGTGTAGCTCAACTGAAACATGGTTTGCTTTAAGTTTCCTATAATAATTGATACTATTCTCAACAGGAACCGCTTTATCGTCAGTAGCATGAACTATAAAAGTTATTGGTGTTGATGTATCGGTGTTTTTTTCATTTGAAAAGTATTCAACAGTATCTATGGATGGCGAACACCCTAACAAATTATTTCTGGAACCTTGGTGTGTAATCCCCTCTTCCATTGAAATTACAGGATAAATCAAAATCGAAAAATCAGGTTTAGCACTCACCGAATCTGTTATATTATACACCATATCCCTATAATGTGTAGCCAAGGTAGAAGCCAAATGTCCACCCGCCGAGAAACCTAAAATTCCTATTTTATCTTCTTGAATATTTAATTCTTTCGCATGACGTCTTGCATAACGCATAGCTTCTTGAGCATCTTGCAAAGGACCAATGGTTTTATCTTTCATAATTGCATCAGAAGGTAATCGGTATTTTAAAACAATAGCTGTAATGCTTAGTGTATTCAACCATTTGGCAACTTTATAGCCTTCTTTATCTATGGACAAATGAGCGTAACCACCACCCGGACAAATAATTACAGCCGTTCCGTTTGGACTTTTAGGTTTAAAAATCGTTAGTGTAGGTTTTACAACCTGACTCACTTTTACTAAAACAGAATCTTTAATCGTTTGAATTTCAGTATATTTTGAATTAGAAATAGCATTCGGAATTTTTCCTTCCCATAACGCTACTTCGGTTACTTGCGCTGTTAATCCATTGGTTAAAACCAAACAAAATAGCAATACCATATTTTTCAAAATTTTATTCATTTTCTTTGGTAATGAAATCTTGTAAAGCCGGAACTTTTTGACCTAATTCTTTAACGATACGTTTCGCAACTTCTGTCGCGCCTAATTTAGACAAATGCGTATTATCGTCTTTTCCTTCCGGATAATACGAAATTTCACCCGGCAAAAAATGAAGATGTAACTTTTTAGACTGTTCAACCCCATATGACTCTTCTAACTGTTCTGTTAGATACTGAGCATCAACCAAAGGAACATTGTATTCTTGTGCCACCAAACGAACGACCAACGGATAAGCACCGTGCGTGTCTACCAAAGTTCCGTTTTCGTTAAAATTTCGTCTCACAATTGACGTTAACAAAACCGGAATAGCTTCTTTACTTCTGGCTTCTTGTACAAATTGAATTAAATTGTTTCGATACGCCGTGTACGGATTGGTATAACGCTTGGGATCATTCTCTTTTTGATCGTTGTGACCAAATTGAATAAAAACGTAATCTCCTTTTTGCAATTGGTTATACACAGAATCCCAACGTTTCTCGTTGATGAAACTTCGTGTACTTCTTCCGTTTACCGCATGATTCTTAATCGTAACATTGGCATTGAAAAAGGATGGTAACACTTGTCCCCAACCGTGTTCCGGATTAACCTCAGGATTTTTCTTATTGGCCATTGTAGAATCACCAATAGTATGAATAGTAATGGTTGCCAGAGCCTCTTCTTGCTTTTTATTGCAGGCTACCAACAGTAAAACTGACGCTATAATGATTTTTAAAACTTTCATTTCTATTCTTTTAATCTATTTGAAACCAAGGTTTATTGATACTTTTTGATTCCGAAAATATCGTTTCTTTCGTATATTTTTTTGCTTCTTTAGCTGATAATTGGTGCGCCCACTCTACTCTATTTTTCAAATCGCTTCCTGGTCCAGAATTTTGATATTCCGCATAAAAAGACTCCTTTTCTGCATCAGGTTTTGACCAATTGTTCCAACCTTCCGGTAAAATGTGACTACCCAAAGTACAATTCATAAAAACCGTTTTAGCGTAAATGCGCCAAGGTCTTCCCAAATATACTTTATGCAAATTTTCATCGGCTGTAAGTTTACAATTTTGGAAAACAAACCCAAATTTTGCGTCTTTATCCGTTGAAGCAGCTGTTACAAACGAGTTGCTTTTACTGTGAATTTCGCAGTTTTCAAATAAAGCGGTTGCGTTTCCAAAAATAAAATCGGTAGTACCTTCAATATAACAATTTGAATACAATTGATTTCCGTTACCTGAAGCATATAGTGTATCTTGGTTGCCCAAAAGATTGCAATTCACAACTTTTACGCGATTTGAAGTAACTGATAAAGCAATGGCTTGACCAACTTCCCCTGAAGTATTAGCAATTGTCAAGTTTTTTAGCACTGTATCGTCTGCTTCAACTAACATCGTATACGAATGAAAAGTGCTGTTTCGACCTAAATTGATCTTATCGAAATAATCGTCAAAATAAATAATCGTTTGTTCACGACTTTCCCCTACCAAAGTGATGTTCGGATTCCATTCATACACTTTAATTTTCTCTTTGTACACTCCATTTTTAATCAAAATAGTCACTCGCTCATACGGAAATGAAGGCGAATCATCAATGGCATCTTGAATACTTTTATAATCGCCAGAACCATCTTGAGCGACTACTTTTTGAAATTGGTTTTTACCTTTTTCTTTTGTATTTAAGACTTTGTTTTTTAACCAATTATCATATTTTACTAAAACCTTTTCTGGAAGATTGGTATACCAAGCATAACCTGTTCTTCTTTCCCAATCAATTTGGGATAAGGAATCTTTTTTAACACCATCTCTACCACAGAAAAAAGGTGCATTGGTTTGCAAATCCATGAAGCGTGCCCAAATGGGATTTACTTCTTTGGTTTGCACTACAATTTTATCTTTTAACGATCCGTCTTCCGCGTAAACAGCTTCAAATTTAGTTTTTGGCAATTGGGTATTTTGAAACCAATATACCGCATGATTCACCGCATTAATTACTTCGTAAGAAGGATTTTCTAAACTCATTAAAAGCAAAACAATATTAGCCGATTCGTATCCACTTAACGATGGTAATTCGTAAGCACGAGCTTTTGCGGGTTCCAACGTATTTTCGTCATGTTGTGCACACCAAGCCGTTAAAAGTCCGTTTTGTTTGTACTGCGTGGCCAAAATACAGTTGATTCCCTTATCGAAAGCCGTTTGTATGTTTTGAAAATGAGTTTCCGTTAGAAAAGCATATTGATCTTTATGATTGGTAATATCTTGAAGAAACTTCAACACGTTTACCATGGCGTCATCATTGTACGTTATATGCGTGTAATAGCCTTTTTGTAACGGATAAAATTGAGGCCAACCTCCGTTTTGATATTGAGCTTCCAACAAATAATTTAACCCCGAAATGATGGCTTTTTTATAGCTTTCCTTCGGAAAATGAGCATATACTTTGTGTAAAAAAATCAATTCCTGAGTGGTAGCTCCATTATCAATAGTAGAACCTTTGTTTTCCGTTTTTAGTTGTTCCAATTTCTTTTTATCATCATTAGTCAAGGCATGATGCATTTCGATATTTTTGGGCCAACCGCCACTATTTCTTTGGTATAAAACCACTTGATCTGCAATTTCAGAAGCTTCTTTCGTTCCAAACCAAGCGGATTCACTTTTAAAAATGACATTTTTCCACTTCATACTTTGTGTTTGCGCGCTCAGCCATAAAGTGAAAAATGTCAATATAAAAAGACTGATTTTTTTCAAAATGCAATTATTTATTCAGTTCTAAAGCGGCCATAATGAATGGACCTGTTGCTTTAGGATCGTTATCTTTTTTCTTTTCGTTGATGTAATATTCGTAAGAACCATCACGTTTTTCTTTTCCGCCTAAACCGGCAACAGCACAAATTTGTGTAATGGTTACATAACCTTCCGGACTTACTTTAACCAAATTGTTGATTAATCCGTCAAAAGCTTTATTAGCGACATCTTTGTAAGTGCTTGGTAAATAGCCTTTGTTTGCACCTTTTGCCAAAGCATAAGCAAACATAGAACTACCAGAACCTTCTAGATAATTTCCTTCTCTAGCACCTTGATCGGTAACTTGATACCAAAGTCCGGTTTTATCTTGAAATTTTACCAAAGCTTCAGCCAATTGATTCAAATAGTGCACTAGTTCAGCTCTTTTCGGATGATTTTCAGGGAAATAATCTAAAGCATCAACCAAAGCCATTGCGTACCAACCTAAAGAACGCGACCAGAAATTAGGAGAAGTTCCCGTTTCTTTGTTCGCCCATTCCATTTCTTTACTTTCGTCCCAACCGTGGTATAACAAATTGGTTTTTGGATCAAGTAAATGTTTCTGAATTAATTCAAATTGTTTGGCAACATCATCTAAAGCGGCACCTTCCTCAAAAGTTGCGGTATATTGTGCATAAAACGGAGAACCCATAAATAAACCGTCTAACCACATTTGATTCGGATATACTTTTTTATGCCAAAAACCGCCTTCCGTTGTTCGCGGATGATTTTTAAGCTGTTCGCGTAGCAATTGCATGGCTTTTAAATAGCGTTCGTCTTTCGTTTGGTTATACAAAAAGAATAAGCTATTTCCGGCTTCAATCATGTCGATGTTGTATTTTTCCATTTGGTAACCAACAATACTTCCATCTTCATTAATTGTTGCATCGGCATATCCTTTTACATAATCAAAATACTCTTTTTTATGTGTTTTTTGGTATAATTTTTCGAAAGAGGTCATTACCAAGCCATGAACATAATCCCATTTAGGAGATGTTCTATCATCAATTTGATAAGCTTCCGGATACTGATGTATTAAGGTTTGTGCCAAACGTTCTGACCATTTCAAGGTATCAGAAACTACTAAAGGCGTTTTTTCCGTTTCTGGTGCTTTCTCTTCTTTCTTACAACTAATTAAAGCTACAGCTACAAAGAATAAAGCAAATACTTTATTTTTCATTATTTATCTAATGTATTTTCTTTATCTAATCTTTCTAATAATTGATCTAAGTAAGCAATAAAATCAGCTTCTGTTTTGATCCCGTCTTTCTCTTTTTCCCAAGCACCTAAGAAATAAAACGAAATTGCTTCCGTTGTTGGTTTAAATTCAATTAAATGATCTTGTTCCCAATCAAAAGTTTTAGCCACAGCATCTATAGGATAAAAAATAGCCATCCCAAGATGATCAGGAACCAAAGTTTGAACACCATACGTTGCCATATAAGCCCATTTTTTAGTAGTACTTGTTTTTACGTGTTTTGTGGTATTTTCTAGTTTTACAATTCCTGTACAAATACCTTCTAAAGCTTCCGATGTTTGGATAGTGTGTTTCGTATATCTGTCATCAGGGAAGATTGTCAACGTACTTGATAAATCTGTTTTTTTACCAGCCGTTTCCCAACCTTTGTAATTAACGTGAATAACAGAATTATTCTCATTATTTTCAACTTTTGCCATTGTTGCTTCTACGTTGTTAAAATGCAAGACTTCTTTATCTACCCAACGACCAATAGAACCAATTCCTAAACCTTTTTTCACTTTAAGAATATCCATTCCCCAGTCGCTCATGTGATGATACGATTCGAAACCATCTTGTCCTACTTGTGGTAAAACAATACTATCTGTTTTCTTACCGTAAATATCGATTGCATTTCTCCAGTCTAAATACAAACGGTATCCTATTTTATTACTTTCCCAACCTGGACCTTCATAACGAATATACCAAGAGTGATCGGTATGTTCAGCTGGAAGATTTATAGAATCTTTATTGACGAAAGTTCCGCCTTCGTACTTACGATCGTTCCATTTTCCACCTTCTTTTACTGAAATTTCAGCATAGGTTTTTGGTTGAGCAACTTCAGTAGTTTCTGTTACTGTAGTTTCTTCTTTTACTTCCTTTTTTTGATTACAACTAAAAAGTAGAGTTAAGCAGGAGCTTAATATTAGTAATTGTCTCTTTTTCATTGAAATTAATTTAATTGGTTGTTTAAAAAATTTAAAATTCGGGGAATTATTTCATCAAACCAAGGATGAAATAACCAAAATGTATGCGGACTATCCTTAACTGTAACAATTTCAGAATAGATTTTTTTCTTATTTAATTGTTCAATCATTTCGTCTCTTCCGGCATGAAAGCGTTCGTACTGACTATTGATAAACAACATGGGTAACTTCGCTTCACTTATATGATTTAAGGCAGAGGCTTCTTCCCATACTTCTGGAACTTTTTCATACGTTCCACCAAGCCATTCGGTAGCCATTGCGCCTTCTTTAGATTCTGGGTGATGAAAAGCCAAAACGCCATCGATATCCACAATTGCCTTAAAACGGTCACTATATTTTGTTCCTAATAATGCCGCCATTTGTCCGCCAGAAGAACAACCTAAAACTGCTATATTTAAAGTATCAACCTTAAGCATATTCGAATGCTCTCGAATAAACTGAACAGCGTTTAGGACATCGTTGACTCCTGCCGGATAAATTGCTTCACCAGACTTTCTGTAGGCTACAGCAAAACACTGGTAACCTGCTTTTGCAATTTGTTGGGCTAATGGTTTTACTAATTTTTTATCACCATATTTCCATCCGCCTCCATGAATTAAAATGACAGCGGGTTTATTTTCTTCGGACTGAAACTGATACATATCCATTTTAGTTTCAATGCCATTGATCATTTGGTAAACTATTTCTTTTTCTGTTACATTTTCAACTTTATCTTTTGCTTTAACAATAGTGATTTCAGGAAATTCCTTAATTCTTTTTTGCCATTCGCTCTGAACGGTATACAGATCTTGATCGTTCGTTTTCTGAAAAGCAAACGAATTAATCATGACCAAACAAAAGAAAAGGTGAAATGTGTAATTCATCTTTTAAAATTAAAATAAGCTTGGTCTTTTTCAGACCAAGCTTATTAAAAAAACTTAACTCAAAATTATTGATATGCAGGATTCTGCGGGAAATCATTATTCTGGTTCAAATCAATAGCCGATTGCGGTATCGGTCTTAAAATTTTCAACTCTCCGTTAGCCCCATTAAAATAACTTGTTTCAATAAGGTAGTTATAAGCAGCTGCTCTTTCAACTAATTTTCCGGTTCTTTTCAGATCAAACCATCTGTGGTATTCTCCAAACAATTCACGAGCTCTTTCATCTAAGATCGTATCAATATCGTAAGACGCTAAAGGAGTGGTTAAACCTGCTCTCGCTCTTACATCATTTAATTTTTGTAAACCAAGAGCCGGATTCGTGTTCAGGTAAGCTTCGGCAGCAATTAAATAGGTTTCCCCTAAGCGAGATAAAATAATATCTCTGGTACTAACTCTTTTATTACTTGCATACAATGCAGTAGGATCATCAAACTTTCTGGCAGGAATAGTTTGGTAATCACTACTTACCACACCTGCTCCATACGTCCCCCATAAGTGAATTTGTGCTGTAGGGTTTGCTAACGTATAAGCGTCAATATCTGCCTGAGTAGCCCATTGCGGAACATAATAATGGCTTTTTTGCCCTGCCGGAGCAGTACCATTATCTCCGTCATAAGCGGCATAATATCTTGTAAAAACTTCAGTCATAAAAGTAGCTTCATAACGCTCGTCATCTTGTGTATACAAGCCTAAAGCAAAATCTGTTGCTAATAAATTGTAACTTCTCCAAGGAGCATCTCCAGCTACATCCGGACCACCCAGATACGAACTGAACCAATTGGCTTGTTTGTGTCCTAAATTTGTAGGATCAGTAGCAATAGAACCTGATGAAAACTGTACTGAAAATATTGTTTCGGCATTCATCTCGTTACCCGGTTCCCATAAATCTGCAAAAGAGATTGATAAAGATTGACCGGCAATAGCATCTTCTGCATAAGAAGCTGCCGTAGCAAAATCAGAAGCCTGTCCGAAACTTTCATAAGCTCTGGTTAAATACACTTTCGCTAATAAATGTCGTACTGCTCTTTTATTTACTTTCCCTACATAAGATCCGTCAGAAACTAAATCCAAGGCATCTTCCAAGTCTGAAATAATTTTTGCATAAACTTCCTCTGCTGAATTTCTATCAAAACTTAATGTTGGACTTTGAATAAATTCATCCACGATCCCTACTCCTCCAAACGATTGTACCAACAAAAAGTAAGCATTAGCTCTTAAATATTTTACTTCTCCTACTAAGGTAGAAACATTAGCTGTTTGCTCTGTTATTTCTGAATAATACAAGGCTGTATTTGCTCTTTGAATGGCTTGGTAACAGCTGGCATATAATTCTTCTATTCCTCCGTCTGATGAAGGATTTAATTGTAAATAACGAGATAAGCCATCAGGTTCCGTACCTCTACCTGACCCGACTGCATATAGATCCGTTCCTGCACAAAATACGAAAGCATCATTTCCGTAAATTTCGCGAAGTTGCGAATAATTAGCATCAATCAAACTCTGAAATCCTTCAGGAGTTAAATAAAATGTTTCTGCATCAACACTACTTTTATTATCCTCTTCAATAAAATCAGCACATGAGAATAAAGATAGTGCCAATAAACCGTATATAATCTTTTTCATGATTTTCTAAAATTAAAAATTAACACTTAAACCTAATTGATATGTAACAGAACTTACACGAGCTGTATTAAATGGTGCTGCTGCCCACTCAGGATCATATCCTTCATAATCTGTAAATACGAATGGATTTAAAATATTGGCATAAATTCTCATATTTTTCATTTTTAATTTTGACATTAAATTCGAATCAAAATTATATCCTACAGAAATGTTTTTAACTTTAACAAAAGAAGCATCTCTGTAATATCCCATTTTTTCTCCCAAACTATTTCCGGCTGAATTCCAATAGGTTCCCTCGTTTCTAGGTTGCGGATATGTATTGGAGTATTGTGCCGGTACACCAGCTGTATTTTCAGGAATATACCAATCGGCAATATTTAACTTTTGTCGTCCACGGTCAGCCATATTAGTAAAGTTTTCGTGGAATTCACTATAAGCTAATACCCCTTGGTTTGTAATAATTGAAAATGAAAAATCAAAATTACCTACTGTAAGTGTTGAGTTTACACTTCCTGACCATTTCGGATCAGAATTTCCTAAAATAGCTCTATCGTCACCTGTAATCTGTCCGTCGCCATTCAAATCTTTCACTCTGGCCTGTCCCGGAGTTTGTCCGTAAGAAGCTGCTTCAGCTGCTTGATCCGGTTGCCAAATTCCATCGAATACGTAATTATAATAAGAATGGATATTTTCACCGATAAACAAATTATTCCCTACATCATCAGCTTCTGATTGCCCGTATAATGAAACTAATTTATTCACATTTTTAGTGAAAGCAAAAGTTGTTTGCCATGTTACTTTATCGGTCTTAATATTTTTAGTAGTTAATAATACTTCAACTCCTTTATTACTTGCTGAACCTACGTTAGAAAAAGTTGAAGCCCAACCTGATTCTAAAGGAAGCTGTTGTTCAAAAATTAAATTCTTAGACAATCTATCATACACATCCACTGACCCTGAAACTCTATTATTAAAGAACCCGTAATCTACACCAACGTTAAACTCTCTGGTTTTTTCCCAAGTTAAATCTTTGTTTGCTAAGGTTGAAGGATACCAGCCATTTACATCTGAGTTCCCATAATTATAATAACTTTGAGAAGTTAATGAATTTAAAGTTGTATAAGGCTGTACATTGTTGTTTCCAGTGTAACCATAGCTCACTCTGGCTTTCAAAGTGTTAACTATTTTACTGTCTTTTAAGAATGATTCTTCATTAATTTTCCAAGCAACAGCTAATGAAGGAAAAGATTCCCATTTATTTCCTTTTGACAATACAGAAGATCCATCCCAACGATTAGAAGCTGTCAATAAATAACGATCTTTAAACGCATAATTTAAACGCATAGCGTAAGAACTTAAACTTACTTTAGAATAATAGGAATCAACATCATAAGTAGATTGAAGACCTGTACCGACATTATTATAACCTGTATCAAATGGTTGGTATCTTGAACTTAAAAAAGAGGTTTCTGTTACTGTTTCATATAAACTCTGTAATCCTAAGAACGTAAAAGAGTGTACCTCGTTTAATGTTTTATTAATCGTAAACTGATTATCCCATGTATAATTGTAATTATCTCTGTTTGTTATAGATGAAGAGGCTAAATTCCCATTGCTTGCTCCTGTATCTGACAATGCCCCGGCATATTTACCTTGTCTGTACGTGTTGTAATTTCCGGAATAAGCTGTTTTTAAGGTTAACCATTCAATTGGTTTGTACTCAAAAAATACATTCCCAATTACTTTCCATCTTTTTACTTCATTAGATGTATTAGCTATTGTTAATAATGGATTATAGGTACTGGTTTTGTCAATAGCTTTTGTAGTACCGTTAGGATAATATAATTTACCGGGAGTCGTAACATATTCTCCTACAATTTCATTTCCGTTTTCATCAATGGCCCAAGGCGATAAGAAAGGGTTTAAACGGAAAGCATCACGCATGGCTACATCACTCCCCAATTGTGCATCTGTCCTTGCAATTGTTAAATTGACACCGGTTGAGAACTTTTTATTTATTTTATGATTAAGACCTGCTTTTAATGTATATTTATCCAGAGACTCATTAATCATGTTACCTGTCTCATTTTGAAGTCCGATACCAAGGTTATAGGACATTCCGTTATCAGCTCTACCTGTAATATTCAAGTAGTTATTCTTTTGAATTCCGCTTTGCAAAACGGCATCATACCAGTCAAAAGTATCATTATTATTTACTCTTTGTAATAACACCGGGTTATTACTCCCTACTACTGAACTTGCTAATTGTTGAGGGGTAGTATTCATATAATCAGCTCCATTGGTTGTATACAAATAAGCTGATTGATGATAATACCACCATTTGCTTCCGTCCATCATTTCAGGTAAACGGGCTACATCTTTTACACCGGCAGATGTTTCAAAATTAACATTGATTCCGGCTTTAGCCGATGCACCGCTTTTCGTAGTAATTAAAATTACACCGCTCGCTCCTCTGGAACCATAGATAGCAGCTGATGATGCATCTTTTAAGATATCCATACGTTCAATATCACGAGGATTTAAAAAGCTTATATCATCTACCGGAGCTCCATCTACAATATATAACGGAGTACTACTTCCCGATAACGAATTTGTTCCTCTAATCACAATATTATATCCATCCCCTAATCTACCAGAAGCTGATGAAATTTGAACCCCGGGCACATTACCCTGAATACCTTCCAGAACACTGGTTGTATTTCTTTTTGTAATTTCTTTTGAATCCAAAGTGTTTACAGTTCCTGTTAAATCAGATTTTTTGACGGAACCATAACCTACCATCACTACTTCCTGTAAAGTACTGATCTCAGCTTCCAGTTCAATCGTTAGGCTTGTTCTACCATCTAATGCAATTTCCTGTGTTTTATAGCCCACATAACTTACCAGTAATATAGCTTTGGGGTTATTTACTTTAATTGTGAAGTTTCCGTCGAAATCAGCTGCCTGGCCATTGCTAGTTCCTTTTTCTAATACAGTCACTCCGGGTAATGGCAATTTATCGGTTGCATCGAGAACAGTACCGGATATAGTGGTTTCCTGAGCATTGCTCTTTTGCAAACTCAATAAACTGAAGAATAATGATAGAAATAAAATATACTTAAATCTACCTGAAAATGGTTGCTTAATTTTCATAATTTTATCATCGTTTTTAGTTAGGTTGTTAGTTATTCTTATCTATTTATTTTTGTATTTATAAGGTTTAAATTTTCTATATTTTCAAGTAAATAGCCTTCCTGTACTTTCCCTATTGTGACGTTGTTGAACGTTACATTTTCAATTGGGGATTTTTCATGTCCCAAAGCCATAATGGCATATTTACCACCGTCATTTACTTTTACATTTTCCAAGACTATATTTCTGATTTCCGGAATAAAATCACCAGTTTGATTTCCATAAATCGCATAACGCATATTGATCTTCAAAACCGATTCTTTAACTGTTCCCACATTCAAATTCCTGACATACACTCCGTCAACCACTCCTCCTCTGCGCGTATTTGTTTTAATTCGGATAACACGCTCTAAATTAGGACTGTCCATTTCACAATCTTCAACAAAAATATTTTTAACTCCTGCTGACATTTCACTTCCGATAACTACTCCTCCGTGTCCATCGATCATTTTACAATCTTTGACCAGAATATTTTCACTAGGTATAGCTGTTCTGCGGCCTTCATTGTCTCTCCCTGCCTTAATTGCAATACAATCATCTCCGGTATTGAATACACAATTTTTGATGACTACATTTTTTGAATACTCTGGATCACAACCATCATTGTTAGGTCCATGACTTTCAATTGTTACTCCATCTACTATAACTTTATTACATTTTAAAGGATGTATAACCCAAAAAGGAGCATTAATGATCTTTACATCTTTTATTAACACATTCTCACAAGAAGATGGCTCAATAAAATTAGGTCTGAGAAAATGTCCTTCTCCAAAAATTCTTTCCTGTACCGGTACATTGTCATCAGCCATTTTCATTAATGCAGGCAGGTTCAAACTATCTTTTTGAGAAGGTTGTCCTTCTTTATAACCGTAAGCAAACCCTTCTGAAGTACTTCCTTTCCAAGGCCACCAATTGGTTTCATTTGCCTGACCGTTTAAGATGCCTTTACCGGTAATTGCAATATTCTTTTTATTGTAAGCATATATAAACGGTGAATAATTCATTAATTCTAATCCCTCAAACGATGTAGTAACTAAGGGTAAAAAATCATTTGCATTTTTGCTGAAGAGAATTTCAGCTCCTTCTTCCAAATGCAGACATATATTACTTTCAAGATGAATCGAACCTGTCAAAAATTTACCAACCGGTACAATTACCACTCCTCCTCCGTTAGCTACTGCTGCCTTAATCGCTTCCCTAAAGGCATTTGTACACATTGTCTTTCCATCTGCAACAGCTCCGTATTTTGTAATATCAAATCTTTCTTGTTTAAAAACAGGTTCCTTAAGATTAACCAGACTATCATAAATGGCTCCCCAAGGCTCTGATTCTTTAGTTTGTGTTTCTGCAACTTTAGGCTCTGCAGATTCTTTTTCGGACTGATTACAAGCGCCGAATAAAAGTCCGCAAGCAATTACAAAAACCAAAATCTTATTTTTCTTCATAAACAAATATTAAATTATGTAATCGATTACCAAAAATATGTAAAGCAAAATTTATACGCAAGTTTTTTTTTGTATAAATAAAAAAAAATATAAAAAATTTAATTATTCGCAATAAGTTTGATTTTACACTCTTTTTTATTCATGTAAATTAATTACATAATGAAAGGTTTTGTTACATTTGCTAATATTTACAGACTTAGAATGAAAAAAAAAGTTACTATTTATGATATTGCTAAAGAATTAAATATCACTGCAGCAACTGTTTCAAGAGCATTAAATAACAATCCAAATATTAGTCAAGCTACCAGAGAACTCGTTTTGAAGACTGCTTCTAAAATGAATTACGAACAAAACAAGCTAGCTTTAGCTCTTAAAAGCGGAAAAAGTAATAATGTAGGTGTTATTGTTCCTAGAATTGATAGTAATTTCTTCGGTTCGGTTATAAGAGGGATCGAAGAGGAACTAAATCCTCATGGATATCACGTAATCATTTGTCAGACTGATGGTTTAGAAGAAAAAGAAGCCTCGAATATTGAAGCTCTCTTAAATTCTCAGGTAGACGGAATATTAATTTCGACATCAAGTAGTGATATCATGATATTTGACAGAGTTTTAAAAAAGGAAGTTCCTTTAATATTTTTTGATAGAACTAAAAATATAAAAAAAGTTAGCTCTGTGACTATCAATGACTTTGAAGCAGGCTATAAAGCTACAGATCACCTAATACAAACAGGTTGTTCTAAGATCGCTCACTTTTCCGGAGATCTGAATATTGAAATTTTCAAAGATCGTTTCCTTGGTTACAAACAAGCTTTATTGGATAATGGAATCGATTACATTGAAGATTATGTAATTCCGACTAAAAGTTCGATAGAGGCCGGAAAAAGTAACATTCTCAAGTTATTAAATTTAGAAAATCCTCCTCATGCAGTCTTTTCTTCCAGTGATTTCGCAGCCTTAGGTGCTATTAAAGAATTACGAAAACTAAATATCAGAATTCCGGAAGACTTTTCTGTTGTAGGGTTTAGTAATGAACCTTTTACCAGATTTATGGAATTACCCATTACTACAATCGATCAATTCCCTTTAGAAATGGGAAAACACACGGCTAAGGTATTTTTGGAACAAATCAATAATAATTCAAAGACAAGAATTGAGAAAAAAGTTGTTCTTGATCCAGAATTAATCATACGAAAATCTTCTAAAAAGTAAATAAGGCACTTTTTCATACGAAAAAGTGCCTTAAAAACTAACCATAACATTATTTAGAGAGAAACTCCTCGTTTCCAAGGAATAAAATCATCTTGCTGTAATAAATCGGCTTTGGATAGTGTTTTACCACTGGCAACGTCAATAATGTAATCCAGTAAAACCTCTCCTGCTTCATCAATTGTTTGTTGGCCACTGATAATCGAACCTGTATCTATATCAATAATATCATTCATTTTATTGGCTAAAACCGAATTCGAAGAAACTTTAACAACCGGTGCAATGGGGTTTCCTGTTGGTGTTCCTAAACCAGTAGTAAACAATACTAAATTAGCTCCTGAACCCACCATTGCCGTTGTACTTTCCACGTCATTTCCTGGCGTACACAACAAGTTTAATCCGTTTTGAGTTACATATTCCCCATAATCTAAAACGTCAACTATTGGTGAAGTTCCGCCTTTTTTAGCCGCACCAGCCGATTTCATAGCATCAGTAATTAAACCATCTTTAATATTTCCCGGTGACGGATTCATATCGAAACCTGAACCTGCTGCAACCACTGAATTTTCGAAATCTTTCATCAATTTCAAGAACTTATCCGCTTTTTGTTCGTCTACACAACGGTTAACCAACTCCTGCTCTACTCCACATAATTCCGGAAATTCAGAAAGAATGCTCGTTCCGCCTAAAGCCACCAATAGATCAGAAACATGACCTAAAACCGGATTAGCTGAAATACCCGAAAAACCATCAGAACCACCACATTCTAAACCAACTTTCAACTTAGAAAGCGGCGCTGGTTGCCGTTGAATATCATTGGCTCTCTTGATCGCTTCATACGAATCTTTGATAATGGTTTGCAACATATTATCAACGGTTCCCATTTGTTGTTGCTCATAAATCAGTACTTCTTTGCTGCTATTCGGATTGATTTCTTCCAATGCTTGTTTGAAGATTGAAATCTGAAGATTTTGGCAACCCAAACTTAAAACGGTTGCTCCGGCAACATTCGGATTGTTCACATAGCCCGCTAATAAACGTGCTAAACTTTCAGAATCCTGACGAATTCCACCACAGCCGCCTTGGTGCATGATGAATTTAACTTCAATATTCTCAAAAACCGATTGCTTTTTATCCGATTGTTCTACTTCTTCATTTCCGTTTACCAAAGAACGTAACAATAACTGGTATTGGTCTGTTTTTGGTGCTAGAAGTTCTTTTTCAAATACTTCTTTTAAACGCTCAATATTTTTGTTTTCGCAAAAAACCAATGGAAAAAACAACCACACGTTTTTAGTTCCCACCTGACCGTCAGGGCGATGATACCCCATAAACGTTTTATCTTGCCATTTTGAAACATCTGGCGCTAACCAATTAGGAAAAGATTCTTTTTCTTTCACTTTTTGGCTTTGGTGTTTTACATTAGCTGTTGTTAAAACTGCTCCTTTTTCAATTTTTTGAGAAGCTTTTCCAATCAAAACGCCATACATAATAATACTATCGCCTTCGTTAAAATCGACTAAGGCAATTTTATGTTTTGCTTTGGCATCTGTTTTTAACTGAACTTCTTCTCCTTCAAAAACTACCTGATCTCCTGCATTCAAATCAAGTAACACTACCAATACATTATCGGCAGGATGTACTTTCAATACTTTCTTCAACTCGCTCATGGTGTTATGCTTTATATTCGTTTAAAAAATTTTTATAGGCTTGTTCTAAACCATTGGCCTCAATTTGATCCAATACAAATTCTAAAGCTGTTTGTAAACCTTCTACTTTAGTTAAATCTTGATCCCAAAATTCTTCATTTTTCAATATAACGGTCAATGGCTTACCATTACTATTTTCTTGCCAAAACTGTTCAAAAAATGCAACAACTTCTGCATTATCTTTAATGGGTAATTTTCCATTCTTCCATTCGCCTTTGTAAAAACGAATCATACAAGCAAAAGCAAACGTTAAGTTCAATGGCAATTTTTCGAATCTGGCTTGATATTGTAAAAGACTTGGCAACACACGAACTTTAAATTTTGAAATGGTATTTAAAGCGATGTCAGACAATAAATGTTTGATGAATGGATTTCTGAAACGATCCAAAACTTCATTGGTAAAGCTTTCTAGTTCTGCTCTATCCATATCTAAAGTTTCGTTTATTTCGTCAAACATTAAAGTGTTCACAAACTGAAACGTAAACGGATTTTCAATTGTTTCTCTTACTGTTTCATTACCATACATCAATGAAAACGGAACCATTGCGGTGTGCGCTCCGTTCAAAATACGAACTTTACGCGTTCTGTACGGTTGCATGTCTGCTACAATTTTTACATCCAAATTAGTTTTATGGAACGGTAATTTCTCTTTCAATTTGTCATCGCCTTCAATTACCCACAAAAAGAAAGGTTCAGCCGTAACAATTAAATTGTCATGATAATCTAACTTATTGTTGTAATTTTCGATGTCATCTTTTGGATATCCCGGAACAATTCGGTCTACCAAAGTATTATGGAACGTACAAGCGTTTAAAATCCAATTTTCGAATTCTTGCCCTAAATTCCATAACGCAATATATTTCAAGATAATTTCTTTTAAAGTATCTGAATTATAATTGATTAACTCACATGGAATGATCGTCAAACCTTTTGAAGCATCTCCCTTAAAATGTTTGAAACGCTCTAACAACAACACCGTTAATTTCGCTGGAAAAGATTGTGGCGGAGCCATATCTGCAGTATCTGTCTCGATGAATTCGATACCTGCTTCTGTTGTATTAGAAATGATGAATTCAAGCGACTCTTCATGTGCCAATTTTAAATACTCTTCAAAATTGCTATACGGATTGATTCCTTTTACAATATTGGAAACCAACTCAATATCTTGAATTTTTTCTCCTTTTTTAACTCCGTTTAAAAATAACGTATACAAACCGTCCTGATCGTTTAACATGGGAACTAAACCATTAGCTAATGGCTGAACCACTGCAACACCCACATTAAAATCTACGGTTTTATTCAACTGCTGAAAAGCATAATCTACGAATGCTCTCAAAAAGTTTCCTTCACCGAATTGTACCACCTTAACAGGTAACAATTCTGTTAACCCTGTATTTTTTCTATTTAGTCTTTTCATAGTTTAAATTATTTTTTATAAATCCGATATCGGACTGTATTTCGGAACCAAAGTTTTCATGACTGTCCAACCAATTAAGTAACAAACAGCACAAATAGAGAAAATAATAAAATATCCGGCTTCAATACCGTGGAACCCCATAAATGACATGTTGGTATTTTCGCTAAAATCAAACAATACTCCTGAACCTTTGTTGATTAATGTTGAACCTAATCCGCCGGCTAATCCACCAATTCCTGTCACTGTAGCAATGGCTTTTTTAGGAAACATATCGCCAACAGTTGTAAAAATATTTGCTGACCAAGCTTGATGCGCTGCTCCAGCAATTCCGATAATGATTACCGGAATCCAATAGGTAAAATGTCCTAAGGGTTGCGCCACTAAGGCTAACAATGGAAAAAATGCAAAAATTAACATCGCTTTCATTCGGCCTTCATACGGATTCATTCCTTTTTTCTCAACAAAATACGTTGGTAACCAACCTCCAAGAATTGAAACCAATGTAATCATGTATAAAACAAATAATGGAAAGGCTGCTTGCGTAGAATCCATGTTGTACACTGAACTTAAATAGGCCGGTGTCCAGAATAAGAAGAACCACCAAACGCCATCGGTCATAAATTTACCGAAAGCAAATGCCCATGTTTGTTTGTATTTAAAACAAGCTGCTAAAGAAACTTTAGTGGTAGTTTCCGGCACATAACCTTCAATTTTACTGTCTTCAATTGCATCTTGTTGGATATATTCTAATTCTGATGCACAAACTCTTGGGTTCTTTTCCGGTTTTTCATATAGGAAAACCCAGAATCCCATCCAAATGAAGCCTAATGCTCCGATAACGATAAAGGACATTTCCCAACCGTAGGCTTCAGCAATAAAAGGAATAGTAACCGGTGCGGCTAAGGCTCCGACTGTTGCTCCTGCATTGAAAATACTGGTTGAAAAAGCTCTGTCTTTTTTAGGAAAATATTCGGCTGTTGTTTTAATAGCTGCCGGAAAATTTCCGGCCTCACCCAAGGCTAAAACAAAACGTGCAAAAATGAATAACGTAACGCTCACTGAAATCACTAAACCAGTATCATTAACTGTTTTGATCATTTCTTTTGCTCCTTCAAAACCAACAAACCAATGACCTGTAATGTAACCTGAAGTAGCGATACCGGCAAAAGCGTGTAAGCAAGCTCCGACTGACCAAACTCCGATTGACCAAAGGAAACCTTTTTTGGTATCCATAAAATCGACAAAACGTCCGGCAAACAATAAGGAAACCGCATAAAATATTGAGAATAATGCAGTGATGTTTCCGTAATCGTTGTTTGTCCAATGAAATTCCGGTGCAATAAAATCTTTCCAAGTTAGCGAAAGTACTTGTCGGTCTAAATAATTTATCGTTGTCGCAACAAACAAAAGACCGCAAATGACCCATCTAAAATTTGTTGTCCGTTTCGGAGTTGAATTACTCATATTTTATTTGTTTTTGGTAGCCAATCCTAAAAAATAGAATTGAAGTTTTATTTATTTTTGTTTTTATCTTTGTTTGATTGACTCGACTAAAGCCAGTACTTTCTGGGTCTCCAGCTCAATTGTATTATAGTCTTTGTCTTGCATTAATTTTTTACTAATTAATTTGCTTCCCATTCCTACAGCCGAAACACCAGCGTTAAACCAACTTTCAATGCTTTCTTGAGTGGTATCCACACCACCTGTTGGCATGAATAATAATTTAGGGAAAACATCTTTAATAGCGCTCATAAATCCCGGACCTAAAACATTTCCCGGGAACAATTTAATGAATGTTACTCCTACATTTTCAGCAGCAATAATATCGGTTGGTGTCATACATCCCGGACTGTACAAAACGTTGTTGCTAATTAAAAACGCTGCTACTTCCGGTACAAATCCAGGACTGATAAAGAAATCAGCTCCTGCGTTGAAATATTGTTTGGCTTGGTCAATGTTTTTAATGGTACCAATTCCCAATAGCATATCAGGCATTTCAGCATTTCGTACTTCGATCATTTTGGTAAAATTGGCAAAAGCCTCATCTCCTCTATTTGTATATTCTACAGCCCTGATGCCTCCGCGATAAATAGCTCGTAATATTTCTATAGTTACATTTTCATCAGCGTTGAAATACAAAGGAAGAACTCCTTGTTTCACGATTGCTTCTGATACTTTTTGAACTTTATTCATTTTTGTACTTTTCTTATCTTGATACTAATCCTGAAGCGTTTCCTCCGATACTATTTTCTACTTCTTGTAAGGTTGCTAAATTATAGTCGCCCAAAATAGTATGTTTCAAACAACAAGCTGCTACGGCAAAATTTAGAGCGCGTTGCAAATCATTCGGTTGACTGATTAAACTGTATAACAATCCGCCCATAAAAGCATCGCCAGTTCCTACTCTATCGACAACCGGATGCACTTCTCTTACCGCTGAAGTAAATATCTTGTTTCCGTCAAATAAAACACCCCCAATACGTTGATGTGATGCACTAACAGAATAGCGTAACGTTGTTGCTGCAATCTTTAAATCGGGGCAAAATTCTTGTAATTTCCCGTATAAAGTCGGAAGTGAAACTTCATTTGTATAATCCGGAGCTACTTTATCCAATCCTAACATGAAATAAGCCGTATCGATATCACCTAAAATAACATGGCAATATTTCAACATTTCAGGCATTACATCTTTTGGTTCTTTGCCATATTTCCATAATTTCGAACGGTAATTCAAATCACAAGAAATGGTCAACCCTAATTTATGCGCAATTTGGATAGCTCTTAAACATTCATCGGCTGCATTTTGAGAAATAGCTGCTGTAATTCCGCTCCAATGAAACCAAGTTTTGCCTTCGAAAATTTTCTCCCAATCGAAAGATCCTTTTTCAACAGTTGCAATGGCGCTATTGGCTCTGTCGTAAACTACGTTACTTCCGCGATTTCCGGCACCTGTTTCTAAAAAGTAAACGCCTAATCTATCGCCACCTAACAAAACATTTTTAGAACCTACATTCATTTTTTGCATTTCTCTCAGGGCACAATGACCAATTTCGTTATCGGGAATTCGAGTAACAAATTCCGCTTCAACGCCGTAATTAGCCAATGAAACAGCAACATTGAACTCTCCGCCGCCATAAGTAGCTACAAACGATTGAGATTGTCCAAATCGCAAATGTCTTTCCGTTGAAAGGCGTAACATAATTTCGCCAAATGCAACAACTTTATTCATTTTTATTCATTTTTATTCGTGTATTAATAATTATCTAAAGTGTCTAAATGAGCATTATGAGAACATACATTTACTAGAACGCCGTCGTCAATGCACTTTACTTCATGCGTTAAATACGAAGGAACCAAGAATGAATCTCCTTTTTGCAAGATTTTTTTAGTTCCTTTCATTTTAATCTCAAAAGTTCCTTCGCTCACAAATGCAACTTTAGTTTGGTTTGTTTCTTTACCTAATTCAATACCTCCTTTTTTGTAACGAATCATTAGTAACGTCAGGTTTTCGCAATATCCTACAACCTTTTTTTCTATTGATTCGGAAACAACTTCCCAACAAGTATCTGAGTGTTCTTTTAAAAGATGGCTTAAATTCATAAAAATAGTAAATCTTAAAAATTAAAATATTCTTTTGCGTTGTAATAACTGATGTCAGAAACTATTTTTCCGATGAATTCCATATCATTTGGCAATTCTCCTCTTTTGATTTCGTCACCAATTAAGTTACACAACACACGACGGAAATACTCATGACGTGGAAAAGACAAGAAACTTCTAGAATCGGTCAACATTCCTACAAAACAACTTAATAAACTCATGTTTGACAACGCGTTTAACTGTTTGGTCATTCCGTCTTTTTGATCTAAAAACCACCAACCCGATCCAAACTGAACTTTTCCTTTTACGCTTCCATCATTGAAATTCCCGATCATAGTCGCTAAAACTTCGTTATCAGCAGGATTTAAGTTGTATAAAATAGTTTTAGTCAATTTATCTTTTGTATCCAAAGCATCTAAGAAAGCAGACAATTTTTGTGCTTGAGAAAAATCTCCGATAGAATCCCAACCGGTATCTGGTCCTAAAATGCGGTGCATTCTGGCATTGTTGTTACGCAAAGCGCCTAAGTGAAACTGTTGGATCCAACCGTAAGTATGATACGTTTCGCACAAGAATAATAAAATAGCACTTTGAAATTTTAAAGCTTCTTCGTTAGAAACTACTTCATTATTTCTCTTTTTTGCGAAAATAGCGTTTACTTCTTGTTGCGTAAAAGGTTCGAAAAAGATGTTTTCTAAACCATGATCCGAAAGTTTACAACCATTTTCGTTGAAGTATTGAATACGTTTTAATAGCGCTTCACATAGACCGTCAAAAGTACTGATTTCGACACCAGAAACTTCGCCTAACAAATTAATATAATCATTATAACCTTCTTGTTGAATTAAGATCGCTTTATCAGGTCTAAATGAAGTACTTACCTTAACAGAAAAATCACTTTTATGTATTTGTTTATGATACGCTAAATCATCCGTCGGATCTTCCGTAGTACACACTACTTCTGCATTCGCTTTTTTCAATAAATTTTGACACGAATAGTCCGATGAATTTACTTTAGCTGATGTTTCTTCAAAAATTCGCTCTGCTGATTTTTCGTTCAACAATTCGAATTCGTCAAAATAACGAGCCAATTCTAAATGCGTCCAATGAAACAACGGATTACGCATCGTATAAGGAACCGTTTTCCCCCATTGTAAAAACTTGTCTTTATCGGAAGCATCGCCGGTAATAAACTTTTCGTTTACACCAAAGGTTCTCATCGCTCTCCATTTGTAGTGATCTCCATTAATCCAGACATCTGTTATGGAATTGAACACTTTATCTTCCGCAATAAACTTTGGCAATAAATGGTTGTGGTAATCAATAATAGGAAGATTTTTGCTGTAATTATGAAATAATTCTTCAGCATATTGGTTTTCCAAAAGGAAATTATCGTGTATAAAATTGGTTTTCATGTTTTATTGTTCGTTTGAAGGTTTACCAATGGTCGCTAAGATTCCACCATCGACATATACAATTTGACCGTTCACAAAATTGCTTGCCTTAGAAGCCAAGAAAATTGCCGTTCCTGCTAAATCTTCGGGATCACCCCAACGGGCAGCCGGTGTTCTATTGATAATAAATTCGTTAAAAGGATGTCCATCCACACGAATAGGCGCTGTTTGTGAAGTTGCAAAATATCCCGGACCGATTCCGTTAACCTGAATATTGTATTTCGCCCATTCTGTTGCTAAATTTCTAGTCAACATTTTCAATCCTCCTTTTGCCGCAGCATAAGCCGAAACGGTATTTCGACCCAATTCGCTCATCATCGAACAAATATTGATAATCTTACCTTCACGACGTTCAATCATTTGTTTGGCAATCAATTGAGCCATAATAAAAGGTCCGACTAAATCAACATCAACCACTTTTCTAAAATCGCTAACTGCCATAGAAATTGCAGGTTCTCTCATGATGATTCCGGCGTTGTTGACCAAAATATCGATATTTCCAATTTCGTTAGAAATCAATTCTACATTTCTCGCAGCATCTTCTTCATTGGTTACATCAAAAAGATAACCTTTTGCCTGATATCCTTTAGACTGATAATACGCAATAGCATCTTCCATTTTACTTGGAGTAGTACCTGTAATTATCAACTGAGCTCCTGCTTGCGCCAAAGCCTCTGCTATTGCCATACCTAGCCCGTGTGTTCCACCGGTAATCATGGCATTTTTTCCTGAAAGATCAAATAAATTCATGGTTTATCTTAATTCGTTTGGTGCACAAATATCCATATCGCTGTAGTCTAAATTTTCACCAGCCATTCCCCAAATAAAAGAATAGTTAGAAGTACCCGCTCCCGAGTGGATTGACCATTCCGGAGACAAAACCGCCTGGTGATTTTGCATAAAAATATGACGCGTATTTTGTGGCTCACCCATAAAATGAGAAATAGTTTGTCCTGCTTCTAAATCAAAATAGAAATACGCTTCCATTCTTCTATTGTGCGTGTGAGCCGGCATCGTGTTCCAAACGTTTCCTGGTAACAACTCTGTTAATCCCATTTGCAACTGACAAGTCTTAACAACACTATTAACAATTAGCTTATTGATGATTCTCTTGTTAGAATAATTACTATCGCCCATGTGAACGATCTCAGCATTTCCTTTCGTTACTTTAGTTGTAGGAAAGCTGGTATGAGCGGGAGCTGAATTAATATAAAACAAAGCCGGATTTTCTTCCACACTTGAAAACACTACTTCTTTAGCTCCCATTCCTACATACAAAGCTTCTTTCTTGTCTAATTCATAAACCGTTCCATCAACAGTTACTGTACCTTTTCCACCAACATTAATGACTCCTAATTCTCTTCTTTCTAAAAAATATTCCGATTTTAAGTACGGAATTGTTTCTAAGAGCAACGATTTCCCAACAGGCATCACTCCTCCTACGATATATCGGTCATACATAGAATACACTAAGTTGATCTCGTTTTCAGCGAAAACGGTTTCAATCAAAAACTCTGAACGCAAGCGTCTGGTGTCGTAATTATTTGCATCAACTGGATTTGAAGCATATCTAAAACTAAAATTTATCATTTCAATATTTTTAAATTGTAATCGATTACACAAATATACTGTTTTTTTTAAAAAATCAAGAGTAATTAAAAATAAAACCCAAAAAATATATAAAATTTAATTTTTATACTTATTTTTTCATTTATCATTAACCTATTTAAAAAAAGAGTTCATTTTAGCTATTTTTCATAAATATGATTAAATTTGAGAATATAATTTGGTCTCATGAAAAATCCTATTGCTGAAAGAATTGCTGATTTTTTAAAGCAATTTCACCCTTTTTCCGAAATTGGTTATACTCAATTATTGGAAGTAGCTAAGAGCTGTTCGGTACTCTATCTGGAAAAGAACCAAATACTTTTTCATGTCAGTGATGCTATACATGATAGTTTTTATGTTGTAGCTTCCGGAGCCGTAGGTCTATCAGTCAGCTCTGATACCGATGATGTGTTAATTGATAAATGTGATGAAGGAGATATTTTAGGACTCCGTCCTTTTTTTGCGAAGGATAATTATTTAATGACGGCAAAAGCCCGTGAAGAGAGTATTGTTTATGCCATTCCTATAGAAGTGTTCAGACCGGTGGTCATGCACAACTCAGGAGTTTTGGATTTCCTTTTACAAAGTTTTGCATCCAATACCCGGAATCCGATGGATAAGAACCATAAAGGAAAACTGATCTCTGAAAATGTGATTTATGACGAACAAAAAAATGAGATACAATATTACCAACCCATACATTATACTAAGAACCCGATAACTGCTTCTGCCTCTGATATAGTGAAATATGTTGCGCAAACCATGGCAAGTCGAAAAATAGGAAGTATTATTATTCATGAAGATCGCTTGCCGGTTGGTATTGTTACTGATAAAGATCTGCGTTCAAAAATTGCAACAGGGCTCTTTCCTATTGATATTACAGTAAATCAGATCATGTCGGCTCCTGTGATAACCGTTCCTGAGAACTTATCCATAGCTGAAGCACAAATGATGATGCTGAAACACAATGTAGGACACTTGTGCGTAACTAAAGACGGTTCGAACCAAACAGAAATAACCGGAATCATTTCCGAACATGATGTTGTTGTAGCTCAGGCTAATAATCCGGGTGTTTTATTGCGTCAATCCAGAAGAGCAGAAAAAACTTCTGATCTGAAGATCATACGAGAAAAGTTAGCCGACCTTATTCAGAATTCTATTGATAAAAACATTCCGATACAACATATATGCTCATTAACCGGGGAGATCAATAATGCTATTTTAGAGCGTCTTATTACTCTTTCTATTGCCAAAATGGATACTCCTCCACCTGTTAAGTTTGCCTGGTTCAATATCGGAAGCCAAGGAAGAAAGGAGCAACTCTTATTAACTGACCAGGACAATGCTTTAGTTTTTGAAGACGTTGAAGACGAACGTTATGAAGAAGTAAAGGCCTACTTTCTGAGCCTAGCTAAAAAAGTAACCAAAGGTTTAAACAAAATCGGATATGCCTATTGCCCTGCAGATATGATGGCCAGTAATCCCTTGTGGTGCAAGTCAATAAGTGACTGGAAGAACCAATTCAAAGGTTGGATCCAAAACCCCGGTGAACGAGGTATTTTAATGTGTACCATTTTCTTTGATTATGATTTTGTATACGGAGAAGAATCTCTGATCAATGAAATTTCAGATGTTGTCTTCGGAGAAACGGAAAATAATGATTTATTCTTTGCCTATTTAGGAGCTGATGCCCTTAAAAATCCGGCACCATTGGGATTTTTCCGTCAATTCTTAGTAGAAAATGACGGTGAGCACAAAGACACTTTCGATATTAAAGCCAGAGGACTTGTCCCTTTAGTAGATGCCGCAAGACTTTTAGCCATTCAGTGCCGCATCAGAAACAATGATAATACCGCTTTCCGATTTATGAAATTAGCCGAAAAAGAACCTCAGAATGCTGCTGTCTATGAGGCTTGTAGTGAAGCCTTTTTAGTACTTTTACGATTCAGAACCGAAGAAGGATTGCGTAACGGAAACGATGGCAGGTATTTGAGTTTAAAAGAATTATCAAAATTGGATAAAGTAAAGCTTAAGAATGCTTTTCAGCCTATTTCTGAAATTCAAGAGATTATTAAAAACCGTTTTCAATTAACTTATTTCACTTAAGAGTATGAATTGGAGCTGGTTGAAAAAAATACAAAAAGAAACTCCTAAATTTTGGGAGAATTACCTTGCGGGTTTTCATACTCAGGACAGTCCGAAGCGTTACATAGTCTTTGATTGTGAAACTACCGGATTAGATATTAAAAGGGATCGGATTTTATCTATAGGAGCCGTAGCTATTGTCGAAAATCAGATTAAGGTTCCCGATTCCTTAAACCTTTTTGTGCAGCAAGACCTTTTTAAAGCTGAATCGGTTCCTATCCATGGTATTCTGAAAGAAGGCCAAGAAGAAAAAGTAGTTGAAGCCGAAGCTGTCATACAGTTTTTAGATTATATCAAAAATGCTACACTGGTGGCTCATCATGCTAATTTTGATATTGAAATGATTAATCAGGCGCTTCACCGATTAGAATTGGGTCGCCTGAAGAATCAATATATGGATACGGATATCATGTATCAGAAACTAAAGTATTATCCTGAAGATCAGCATACTTCTTTGGATGAATTATGTGATGTTTTCAAGATAAAAAAATCGGACAGGCATACTGCTTCCGGAGATGCGTTCATCACAGCACTGCTTTTTCTAAAATTAAAGCAGAAACTCGATATTTGATCATGAAATTAAAGTTTTTTCTATTGATCTCTTTTTTTCTGTGTTATTTAGAATGGGGACACGGACATTCTGCTTTTTTATTTCAGGTAGCGTATACTATTTTCTTTGAAAAACTATCCGTTACTAATTTTTTCCATCCTTTGGTATTTGGAAGTTTTTTAGCTCTTTTAGTACTGATAATTAGCTTATTTGCCAATATTCATCAAAAAATAGAAAGAATAGCTGTTATTTTACTCACCCTGTTAGTTGTCTTCTTTTTATTCATTGGTGTTATTTCATTACAGTACAAAGTCGCTTTATCGACATTCCCCTATTTGTTCTTCGCCAACTATTATTTTAAAAATGCTTCAAAAGCTAAGTAAATACTTTGTTTTCGGTAACATTTGTAACCGAAAGATCATTTGATTATAATCTGTTTTTTAGTAATTTTATAGTCTATTCTTTACACAAAATAAAGTAGTCTAAAACATTTGATTCTATGGAATTTATTGATTATTATAAAATATTAGGTGTTACCAAAAACGCATCTGAAGAAGACATTAAAAAAGCTTACCGAAAATTAGCCCGAAAATTACATCCCGATCTAAACCCGAATGACAAAGAAGCTAATCTCAGGTTTCAACAACTCAATGAAGCAAATGCTGTATTGAGTGATCCGGAGAAAAGAAAAAAATACGACAAGTACGGAAAAGATTGGGAACACGGTGAAGAATATGAAAAATACCAGCAAGAGCAAAAACAAAGATATGCTAATACAGGTGGACAAGGCAGATCTTATAGTTTTGAAGGAGATGATTTTTCAGATTTCTTTTCTTCTATGTTTGGCAAAGGAGCTACTGGTGCCGGCGGAGGGCGAAGAGGTCAAATGAAATATAAAGGTCAGGATTTCAATGCTGAACTTCAATTAGACATAAAAGAAGCTGCCCAAACGCATAAACGGGAACTTTCTGTTAATGGAAAAAGCATACGAATTACGATACCGGCCGGAATTGAAGACGGTCAGACCATTAAAATCAAAGGATATGGCGGAGAAGGTCTTAACGGCGGGCCTAACGGCGATTTGTATATTACATTTTCTATTGTTAACACGACTCCTTTTAAAAGAGTCGGAAATGACTTATACATAAACGATAGTTTAGACCTCTACACTGCTATACTCGGAGGAGAAACAACGGTTACGGATTTTAACGGTACTACTTTAAAACTGAAAGTAACTGCCGGAACGCAAAACGGAACTAAAGTTAGACTAAAAGGAAAAGGATTTCCAGTATACAAAAAAGAAGGAGAATTCGGTGATTTATATGTAACCTATGACATTAAGATTCCAACACACCTTTCTCCTAAAGAAAAAGAACTTTTTAATGAATTAGCGCAACAGGCAAAAAAATAGACACCATGGATACACAAGAATTGATCATAGTTGAAGTATTTTGTGAAACCTACCAGATAGAAATGACTCTATTTCAGGATTTAGAGGAATTCGGGTTAATTGAAACTATTACACAGAACAATACGAAATATATTTATGAAAACGAATTGAGTAAAATTCAAAAAATATTGCGCTTGCAAAGTGACCTGAATATTAATAATGAAGGGATCGAAGTCGTTTTAGAACTATTAAATAAAATTGACAACTTACACCAAGAAGTTCGTTATTTAAAAAACCGTTTAGATCTGTAT
>NZ_JAMXLC010000001.1:3032310-3178910 GCF_024054235.1 Flavobacterium sp. NRK F10 | reverse complement strand
TTTTTTTAAAAATTATTTATTATATGGAAATTAAGAATTAAAGCTTTCCGTCTTTAATCTCGTTTACGATCTCAGGGTTCAACAATGTTGAAGTATCACCGAAGTTACTGAAATCTCCTTCAGCGATCTTACGCAGGATACGTCTCATAATTTTTCCGGAACGTGTTTTCGGTAAACCACTTACGAATTGGATCTTATCTAATTTTGCAATCGGTCCTACTTGTTCAGAGATCAATTGATTTATCTCTTTTCTCAAGTTGTCCTGATTACGACTTTCTCCTGTTTCTTTAAGGATCACATAACCATACAGTGCATTCCCTTTGATATCGTGAGGGAAACCTACAATAGCACTTTCTGCCACTGCCGGATGTTCATTGATCGCATCTTCAATAGGAGCTGTTCCTAAATTATGTCCGGAAACAATGATTACATCATCTACCCTACCTGTAATTCTATAATATCCTACTTCATCACGTAAAGCACCGTCACCTGTAAAATATTTACCGGGATAAGCCGAGAAATAAGTTTCTTTATAGCGTTGGTGATCTCCCCAGATTGTTCTGGCCATAGACGGCCAAGGGAATTTGATACATAAACTTCCGGTAACCTGATTACCTTCGATCTCGTTTCGCAATTCATCCATCAATACCGGTTGGATTCCAGGAAGCGGTAATGAAGCATACGTAGGTTTTGTCGGTGTAACAAATGGAACCGGAGAGATCATAATTCCACCTGTTTCCGTTTGCCACCAAGTATCCACAAGCGGACAACGTTTACTTCCTACGTGGTCGTTGTACCAGTGCCATGCTTCTTCGTTGATTGGTTCACCAACGGAACCAATTACTTTTAAGGAATTTAAAGAGTATTTCTGAACATAATCAATGCTTTCTTTTGCCAGAGAGCGGATTGCTGTAGGAGCTGTATAGAACTGATTTACTTTATGTTTTTCAATTACCTGCCAAAAACGGCTAAAATCAGGATACGAAGGAACTCCTTCAAAGATGATGGTTGTAGCACCGTTTAAAAGCGGTCCGTATAAAATATAAGAGTGTCCTGTAATCCAACCGATATCAGCTGTACACCAATACACATCTTCTTCTTCATAATTGAATACATTTTTAAAGGTATAAGCTGTATACACCATATATCCTCCGGTTGTATGCAACATCCCTTTCGGTTTACCTGTAGAACCGGATGTATATAAGATAAATAAAGGATCTTCAGAGTCCATGATCGCTGCAACATGGTTTGCTAAAGCATTGTCTAAAAGTGGTTGTACCCAAACATCTCTTCCGTCTTTCATAGGAACATCCTCATTTGTTCTCTTAACGACTAAAGCAGTTTCCACACATGGTGTTTTTTCTAAAGCTTCGTCAACAATTCCTTTAAGGTTGATGGTTTTGTTACCTCTGTATCCTCCGTCAGATGTGATAACCATTTTAGCCTCACAATCGTTGATACGTGCTGAAAGCGCTGAGGCTGAAAAACCGGCAAAGACTACAGAATGGATCGCTCCGATACGAGCACATGCCAATACTGCGTAAGCTAATTCAGGAATCATCGGTAAATAGATACAAACTCTGTCTCCTTTTTTAACGCCTTGTTCTTCCAAAACATTAGCCCATCGGGATACATTAGCGTAAAGATCATTATAGGTAATATGTTGTGCTTCTTCACTCGGGTCATTCGGTTCAAAAATGATAGCAGTTTTATTTCCTCTTTTATTCAAATGGCGATCAATACAGTTTTTTGCAATATTTACTTTAGCTCCTGTAAACCATTTAAAATTGGCTTCCTGCATATCAAATTCAAAAACTTTATCCCACTTCTGATACCATGTAAAGTTTTCATCTGCAATGCGATCCCAAAATTTTCTTGGCTCACGTACAGATTTTTTATACATTTTAAAGTAATTCTCTAAATCTGTAATTTTATAATAGCTCATTTTTTGTTTGTTTTTTATTATATATCTTAATTTATTTCTACTTTCTTTTTAAGAATCTTAAATTCATTGTAAATATAACCATTTATTTGTTTGAAAATATTTTATTTTGCTAAATAAATATAGTTTTTGAGCTAAAAAAAATGAATCTAAAAAAATAAGGCTAAAAAATATTGTGTTATCTATTTTTTAGCCTTAAAGAAATGAGAATTATTTAAAAACTCCTATCTTATGTTGTAGGAATTCGTCTTTGACTTCATCGATTATCGCAGGATCATCAATGGTTGAAGGAATCTGAAATTCTACTCCGTCAGCGATATTACGCAACAATTTGCGAAGTATCTTTCCGGATCGGGTTTTAGGCAATCGCTGAACAACAATCACTTTTCTTAAACTCGCTACTGCCCCGATCTGTTCTCTTACTAATTGTACGATCTCGTATTCCAATTGAAACTGTTCGATAGTTTCTCCGGCTTTGGTCACAACTAAAGCTAAAGGTATTTGTCCTTTCAACTCATCATTGATCCCCACTACTGCACATTCGGCCACGGCATGATGAGAAGCTACGATCTCTTCCATTTCAGCCGTTGACAAACGGTGTCCGGCAACATTGATAACGTCATCTACCCTTCCCGTTATATAAATATATCCTTCGTCATCTTTATATCCGCCATCTCCAGAGAAATAATATCCCGGGAATTTATCCAGATACCCGGCTCTGAAACGTATATGGTCTTTCCATAAGTCCATTAACGTTCCCGGGGGCAATGGTAATTTAATCACAACATAGCCCTCTTCATTAGGGCCTAACTCTTCTCCGTTTTCATTAAAAATACGAATATCATATCCTGTTACCGCTTTTCCGGCTGAACCCGGTTTGATCGGTAAATACTCTACTCCCATTAAATTAGCGATCATAGGCCAACCGGATTCTGTTTGCCACCAATGGTCGATCGTAGGAATAGGAATATGCTCTCTGTACCATTCTAAAGTAGCTACATCACAACGCTCACCAGCTAGAAACTGAGTTCTTAAATTAGATAGGTCGTATTGCTTGATGAACTCGCCGTTAGGATCTTCTTTTTTTATTGCACGGATCGCAGTAGGTGCTGTAAACATTACACTAACGTTATGTTCTGCAATAACTCTCCAGAAAGTAGAGGCGTCAGGCGTTCTGATGGGTTTACCTTCAAAAACAATGGTTGCATTTCTGTTAAGAAGCGGACCGTATACAATATAGCTATGACCAACTACCCAACCCACGTCTGATGCAGCCCAGAATACTTCATCTTGTTTCACACCGTAAATATATTCCATTGAAAAGCGAAGAGCCGTGGCATAACCTCCTGTATCTCTTACAATCCCTTTAGGTTTTCCTGTTGTTCCGGAAGTATACAACACGTAAGAAGGGTGATCTGCTTTAACCGGAACACAAGGAGCTTCTTCTGAACCGTATACCAATGCTTCCCAATCAACATCTCTTTTCTTGAAAGGAACTTTAGCCCCTAATTTTCTATTCAGAATGACCACTTTTTTAGGTTTGTGTTCTGCCAGTTGTAAAGCATCGTCTACTAAAGGCTTATAGGCTATCAATCGGTCAACTTCAATTCCTGATGAAGCTGTAAGGATAATTTTTGGCTTACAATCGTCAATACGGATAGCTAATTCATGTGGTGCAAATCCACCGAAAACAACAGAATGTGTTACTCCTAAACGAGCACAAGCCAACATAGCAAAAAGTGCTTCAGGGATCATAGGCATATAAATAACAGCTGTATGCCCTTTTTTAACACCTAAAGATGTTAAGCCTCCGGCTAATTTAGCAACTTGTTCTTTTACCTCATTAAACGTATACTTTTTTACGGTTTGAGTTACAGGCGAATCATAAATAATTGCCGTTTGTTCTCCGTAACCATCCTGAATGTGTTTATCTACCGCCAGATAACACAAGTTTAATTCTCCATCGACAAACCAAGTCGGATAGCCTTTATCATTCTCTGATAAGATCGTTTCCGGCTTCGTGTACCATTCGAGCTTTTCAGCTTGCTCCTTCCAGAATTTTTCCGGATTGTCAATGCTTTGTTTGTAAAAATCTAAATAATTCATTTGTAGTAGTTATATTTATTCTTAGAGTAAGTCGTTTACTTTGTCTATCAGCTTTTTCAGCGAAAAAGGTTTAGTCATATAGGCGTTGGCTCCCAGATCTAATCCTTTTTGTATATCAGACTCTTTGTTCTTTGCCGATAGAAATATTACTTTACAGTTGTTTAATTTTTCATCTTTTTTTATCGATTCCAGAGTAGCATAGCCATCTACATTAGGCATCATTACGTCGAGTATGATGACATTAGGAACCTGATCTTTTAATATATCTAAAGCTTCTTGTCCGTCACGAGCAATGAACACCTCAAAATTATTCTTTTTAAAGGTATATTCAAGTGACATAATGATGTTAGGTTCGTCGTCTACTATTAAAATTTTTTTCTTCATTTTTGTAATCACAATTGCGTATAAAAATACTACTTATTTCGGTAAGGTAAAAGTAAAGCACGCCCCTGCTCCGTTATTATTCTGCGCCCAGATTTTACCTTTGTGTAATTCAACTATTTGCTTGCAAATGGCTAATCCTAAACCACTGCCAACCGGTTTTTTTATATTCTGATTATCAGACTGATAAAATTTATTAAAAATATTTTCAAAATCTATCGGGTTAATTCCTTTTCCGTTATCCATTACGGATATTTCCCAAAAATCAATTTTATCTGTAATGGTTATGGTTATTAAGCCTTCGGTTTCCGGACAAAATTTGATCGCATTTGACAATAAATTCGTCAAGACTTGTACAATTCTGTCCTCGTCATAAAAGGTCTTTATGGATTTGTTGTTTTCAAAATATATTGTAATTCCTTTATTCTTGATCAGTTGTTGTAGCGGATCTATAGTTTTTGAAATTGTTTCTACCAGATCATTGAAAGTCGGGTTAATTTTTTGTTTTCCTGTCTCAAATTTCTCCAGATCCAGAATTTTATCAATTAAGCGGTTCAAACGATCAGACTCCGAAATGATATTTTGTAAGAACTGGCGACGCATTTCATCCGGAATATCATCATCATCAATTAAAATTTCACTTGCTGCCCGGATCGCTGTGATCGGAGTTCTTAATTCGTGCGTAACCGTATCTAAGAAATCATCTTTTTGCTTGTCTTTTTTAACCAAAGTTTCATTGGCTAATTTCAGTTGACTGGTAATCCGTTTTAATTCCGTCGAGGTTTCTACTAATTTTTTATTGATAATGATATTTTCATTGGATTCTTCCAATATCTTTAAAACTTCCGGAAGGGTTACTTTTTCCTCCTTCACCACACTGGAGATCAATATTTTTGCGGAAGCCGTTCCGATATGTCCGGTTAACAGGTTTTCTGCAAATTTAATCAAACGGGCATCTGCCAATTCCTGATTCTGATCTACATTATATTTTACATTAAAAATATTAAGAGCCCGTCTGGTTCTTTCTTCTCCTAAAAATTTAACTAAGACTTTTTCGATATCACTGGTATAAGCTGTTCCTTTCCAAACAAAAGCAGTTTCATGGTTGGTACTGTATTTATCGATATCAATATACATTTCGGCATAATTTCGTTCTCTGTAATTCCCTTTAAAACTTACCGAAACTCCCAGATAGATTATGGTATTAAAGAATAGGCTCCAAAAGAAAGCATGCGGCACCGGTGATAAATAATCCAGACCGAATAGTGCAAAAGGTTTTAAGATCTCTATTCCGTAAGGTCCGTTTAGCAAAAAAGAATTATTGTGGTTACTGATCCCGAAGGCGTACGGGAGCAATAAGGTATACATACAAATAAAGAAACCGATGATTATGCCCCAAATAGCTCCTAATCGTGAACCGCGTCTCCAGAACAATGCTCCGAAAAAAGCAGGTGCTAATTGCGAAATAATAACAAATGAAACCAGTCCGATCGACACCAAATTATAATCCAGTACAAATAACCTGTAGATCAGATACGAAAGAATAATCAACATGAATATCCCTATTTTTCGGATATTTACAATGGTCTTATTGTTCACGGTTTGATCCTCATCCTTAAGTTTTCTCAAAAAAGTATACGGAATCAATAAATTATTACTTAACATGGTTGATAAACTGATACTCGAAACGACAATCATAGAAATAGCAGCCGAGAAACCACCCAGAAAAACTAATGTCGTTAAAAAATTATTCTGAAACATTTGAGGAATCAGTAAGGAATATGTGTCTGCATTGACATTTTCGCCTTCAAACAAAACATTGCCGCCCCAAGCGATCGGAAATACAAAAAGATTAAAAGCTAACAGATACAAAGGAAATAACCAAATAGCTGTTTTTATATGTCGTTCTCTGTTATTCTCTACTACCGTTGCATGAAACTGACGAGGTAACAAGAAAATAGCAAAAAGAGAGACCACACATAAAAAGAACCAATTGATAGCGGGTTCGATTCCGCCAATTGTATTTTTCTTTTCAAAATCTTTTAAAACGGATGCTTTGTCATAAACATCCTGAAAACCGTCAAACACAAAATAAGTCACGTAGATCCCGACAATAAAAAAGAAAACCAGTTTCAGGATACTTTCCATAGCAACGGCTGTAATGATTCCTTTTCTTTTTTCTGAAGCATCCACATAGCGAGTTCCGTAATACGAAGCAAACAAAGCTAAAGCTACTGCTACATAAGTAGTGGTATCAAACAACATTAAAGAGTTATGAGGAACACGTGTTACGATATGGAAAGTTTCTGATATCGCTTTTAACTGTAAGGCAATATAAGGCAATATGGCAGCCAGAGAAACTACCGTAACGACAGCCCCTAAAAAACGGCTGTTTCCGTATCGAAGTGAAATAAAATCGGCAATACTGGAAACATTATTCACTCTTGAGATCCGAATGATCTTTCTCAAAATAATTATCCAGGCCGGAATAGCAATAATTGGTCCCAAATAAATAGGCAGATACGTCAATCCGGAATTCGCAGCTACTCCTACGCTTCCATAATAGGTCCAAGCCGTACAATAAACTGCTAACGAAAGGGAATAAACGTAAGCATTGTTAGTCCATTTTACATTGTCTTTTTTTTCTGCCCAATGCGCTATTAAAAACAAAAAGGCCAAATAGAAAAGTAAAATTGCTATAAGTCCTAAACTACTCATAATAACGGTTTACAATAATAATGGATAATAATATGGCTAAAAACCAAATTGAAAAGATGTAGACATAGATAAGCGGAAGCCCGAAGAACACTTGCGCTTTATCAAACAATAACAGCAAAGGAAGGTTTAATGCTAACAGTAAAAATATTGATAGAACTACTAATTTTTGTTGGTGTCTTTTTTTCATCTTTTCGTAAAAACTCTACTAAAGTAATACTATTTTTAAAAATTGAATAATCTCTGCGATAAAATCACAGAGATTATTACTTTATATTCAAAATATTTACAAAATTAATGAGAAGAAGCTTCTCCTGCTCCTGAAGGAATACGAATATGTTCTACAATATCCTGAACCTCTGCAGGTGGCTCAGCAGTAAATTTATTTACCACTAAAGCTACAATAAAGTTCACGATCATAGCTACAGTACCAAAACCTTCCGGTGAAATACCAAACCACCAAGAATCTTTTAATCCTGCTACAGCTTCTTTACCTCCGTCAAACATTCCGAATTTGAATTTCAACATATAGAACAGCATTAATAACATACCAATTACCATACCTGAAATAGCTCCTTCTTTGTTCATTTTTTTATGGAAAATACCTAAAATAATTGCCGGGAAGAATGACGCTGCTGCTAATCCGAAAGCTAAAGCCACTACTGCTGCAACGAATCCCGGAGGATTGATACCGAAATATCCGGCGATTACTACTGCTACAGTAGCTGAACCACGTGCTGCCCATAATTCCCCTTTTTCAGAAATATCAGGATTGATCATTTTTTTGATCAAATCGTGAGAAACAGACGATGAGATCACTAATAATAGACCTGCTGCTGTTGATAAAGCGGCTGCTAAAGCACCTGCTGCTACTAATGCAATTACCCAGTTCGGTAATTTAGCAATTTCAGGATTAGCCAATACCATAATATCATTATCGATTTTTAATTCACTTCCTTTTAAACCTTTGGCCTCTGCTGCTGCAAGAAAAGCTTCGTCTTTAGATTTATCATTGTAGTACTGAATTTTACCGTCACCGTTCTTGTCTTCATATTTTAACAAACCTGTTTTTTCCCAGTTGCTAAACCATTGCGGCATATCTGCATAATTTTTATCATTAACCGTTTCAATCAAATTGGTTTTAGCAAACACGGAAACAGCCGGTGCCGTTGTATATAAAATAGCGATCAAAAGTAACGCCCATCCTGCTGATTTACGTGCATCTTTCACTCTTTTAACGGTAAAGAAACGAACAATAACGTGTGGTAAACCTGCTGTACCAACCATTAATGCTAATGTAATAGCAAATACATCGATCATTGATTTTGATCCGTCTGTATACTCTGCAAATCCTAATTCGGTTGATAATCCGTTTAATTTATCTAATAAATACGTATCAGTACCTGCTACTGTTGACCCCATTCCTAATTGCGGAATCGGATTACCTGTCATTTGGATAGAAATAAAGATCGCAGGCACCATAAAAGCAAAGATCAATACACAATATTGCGCCACCTGAGTATATGTAATTCCTTTCATTCCTCCTAATACGGCATAGAACAATACGATTACCATACCTATGATTACACCGGTATTAATATCTACTTCCAAGAATCTTGAGAATACCACTCCTACTCCACGCATTTGTCCGGCTACATACGTAAACGAAACAATTAAAGCACAGATAACGGCTACTGAACGAGCTGTTTTTGAATAATAACGCTCCCCGATGAAATCAGGCACTGTAAATTTTCCGAATTTTCGAAGATAAGGTGCTAATAGCAACGCTAATAACACATAACCTCCGGTCCATCCCATCAAATAAACAGCTCCGTCATATCCGGCAAATGAAATGATCCCTGCCATTGAGATAAATGATGCAGCACTCATCCAGTCTGCTGCCGTAGCCATACCGTTTGCTAAAGGAGAAACGCCACCACCGGCAACATAAAATTCTTTTGTAGATCCTGCTCTACTCCAAATTGCAATTCCGATGTAGATAGCAAATGTGATACCTACAATTATATATGTCCAAATTTGTACATCCATGATTTTTTAATTTAAGTGTTGATTGATTGTTTGTTTATTCGTCGTAACCGTATTTTTTATCCAATTTGTTCATTAATCGAACGTAAACAAAAATCAGGATAACAAACACATAAATTGAACCTTGCTGGGCGAACCAGAATCCTAAAGGGAAACCGCCCAATTTAACATTGTTTAAAGCATCTTTGAATAAGATCCCTGCTCCGTAGGAGACAGCAAACCAAATGCTCAATAAGATCAGAAGGTATCTTAGATTTTCCTTCCAGTAAGCTGTTGCTTTTTCTTGATTACTCATAGTTTTGATTGTTTTTTATTTATTTGTTTTTTATAGGTAGATCATTGCTTGTAGGGTAACTGTTCCTACAGCATCTGCTGTTGCATATTTAAGATTCTGGTATTCTAATGTTAACTTAGAATGGTGTCCTTTTAAGAATAAATTAGCGCCGATACCGAATTGTGTTGCATTATCATCTAAAGCATCTATCTGACGGTTAGCAAAAGAAACATAGGGTTGTAATTTTGTCTCTTTCTCAGTCGGAATCACATATCCTACATGTCCGTACAAAATAGATCCTGTTTCATAAGTTGTTCCGAAACGAAAATCTTTTCCATAGTCTGAATTCTGATACATTGCATAAGCTGTTATAGAACTTCCTTTTCCTCCGATCGGTGCATCATAAAAAGCATCTACCGCAAAAATAGATACATTTTCTCCGCTTAGATCTCCGTTCACGTCTGCCACCACAGAACCATTAGGATGTGAGAAGAAACCTGCTCCGATGTTGAACACTTTTTTATCTCCTAAATACGTACCTACTTTATAAGGTAAGAATTGGCTTTCCTGGTCTAAAAAGTTATAATCAAAATATCCTGAGAATGTTTTTCCTGCTTTTTTACCGCCTAATAAGTCTCTTCCGTTATACGTTGCAGCACCACCGTTTACAGGAACATTAGAAACTGCCAAATTGTTAGTTAGAGCGTCGTTAATAGATACTCTATACTGAAGTTTTCCGAAAGCACCTTTTGCAAATACACCTACCGGACGCGCAAACTGATCGGCTAAACCTAAAGTTGCCCAACCCTGACGGAAATTATCTAAAGTTAAGATGTTAAGTGTACTACTGTTGTTCATACGGGAAATACCGTTCCAATAATGCAAACCACCACCGATAGCATGCTTATTTGTTGTTCCTAAATTGTATTGCACATAAGCATCGTGGATAAACATCTGTGAGCCATCGCCTGTTCCGGTAGGACTCATACTGCCCGCATTAAGATTGTTTACACCGAAGTGGGTTACAATTAAAAATTTAGGACTTATTTGAGAATACAATAAAACCCTAGCTCTACGAACGGTAAAGTCTATTTCTGACTGTTCGTTACCATTAGCGTCTAAAGGCTTATCTCCATTATATTGCGCCCAAACTTGCGCCCAAGAAATAATTCTGAAATACTTAGAGCCATCTTCGTTAATGTTTACTTTCAGTCCCCCTGCATAATCAGGAGCGCCTTGTGCAAATGTTAAAGCCGAGTAAAGTAAACCGGCAACAAGAATAATTTTTTTCATAATTTCTGATTTGGTTTTTATTTAATTTTTGCTTGACCAAATTCAAAAATTATGTTAACGAAAAAAAAAATGATGTATATTTTTGTAAAAAGCTTATAGTTAATCCTTAAAACGCTCCCATTTTATCAGCATAAACTTATCTCCCAGCTCTGTAATGATCATCCCTGCACCGGAAAGCTGATCCTTGTTTTTTAAGTATTCTACCAACTCATTATGTTTAAAAATCTTATAACTGGGATGGTAGTTCGGATGAGGTGGTTTCTTTATTTTAAATTCCTTAACCCAATTACTGATCGATACGTGAGAAACCCCTATGATACGCTCTATCTCTCTATAGCTTAAGCCCTCTAAATAAAGCTGTAGCGCTTTTGTCACGTAATAATCGTCTATTTTTTTACCCAGCTTATTTACTGTAAAATAATAGTTACAGGCTTTGCACAAATAACGCTGTCTGTCTTTGATAATTCCGCTTTTTACGATCTTATCGCTTTGGCATTTCGGGCAGGCAATTATTTTCATATATATTATTTTTGCATAAATATATTAATTTAGCAGAATATACAAAAATATATATCATAAAAATTTAAACTATTTTTTTTACTAAATAAATTTTGTTGGTTATTTTTTTGATAAAAATTTAAAAAATACCTAAAAACACAAATTTAAGCTTCTGTAAAACAATCATTTTATGTATAGTTATTGTATAAAATGCAACGGCTGAGCAAAATAGTAAATATTTTATAATATAAACAAAAAAGAACACTAAAAAGTGTTCTTTACCTATTTATTATGGAATAAAAATTTTAATACTCTAATTTATCTGCTTTGTTTTTCCATTCGTTGAAGACTTTAAGCGCTTCTTCCCTGCCCAACTGTTCAAAAGGTATCTTTCTGTTTTCCATTCCTATATTGATCTCTTCATAAATAAAATCATCGTCAAAACCTATTGCTGCTGCATCTTCACGGGTATTGGCATAAAAAACTTTATCCGGGCGCGCCCAGTAGATCGCTCCCAGACACATCGGGCAGGGTTCGCATGACGTGTATAAGATACAATCGTCTAATTGAAAAGAGTTCAGAGTTTTACAAGCCTCGCGAATAGCCACCACTTCGGCATGTGCCGTAGGGTCGTTAGTGGAAGTCACTCTATTATTTCCTTTTCCTACAATTTTTCCGTCTTTCACAACAATCGCTCCGAAAGGTCCGCCTTCGTTATTATTCATCCCGTTGCGGGAAAGCTCAACTGCTTCGGTAATAAACTTACTATGGTTACACATATTTTAATCCTTTAAAAAAATTCAAACCGTCAAATATAGTGATTTATAAAACCTATTTGACTTATTACTTTATAGTTTATGGTTTTCCGTAAAAAATGCAGAATGATTCATTTTATTTTTGACGCTATACTTACAAATAAATATAATTTTTAGAGAAAAGTTATATATATTTGGTGATATTTACTAGTTAGTGGCAAGCATAAAAGACTACACGATTAAACATAAAAACATATGGACTTTATAGGAAAAAGCATTTTAATAACTTCATTTACGACATTCATTGAGACACTTACTAAAAAGCTGACTGAAAAGCTAATTGATAGGAAAATATCTACTGACCAAAAAGAAAAAATCTGCGAGACAATAATCGCAATAAAAACAGCTAATGAAGCCACTAGAAAATTTATAAATAGTGACGGATATAAGCCCAATACAGATTTGACAAGCCTTTGGAGAGACTGTTTAAGAAAAGCAGTAGCAGCAAACATAAATGAAGGATTGGAAGACTACCTTTATCATAAAGCTGACTTTTGGGGCAATCCACAAGAATGGTTGGAAAATCCTTCAGCTATGGAGCTAGTTCCAAAACTTCGAGACCTTGATAAAAAATGTGATATACTTTTACAAATGTTGAAAAAGAATTAATGGACGCTGCTTGGACACTCATAACAATTATTGCCTCGACAGTTGTAGCTACTGCGACAGTCTTGGGAATATACTATTCTCACAAACGAACTTTGGAAAATAGAATTAAAGACCTTGAATCAAAAGTTCAAAATCACGAAAAGTTTGTACAGATATTAGAAAAACGTGCATTATCAGCACTTGAAGAAGAATTTAATGGTTCTAGTAAGACAAAAAACAAAAACGTCAAATGAACAATAACATTCAAAATAGCGACCAAAGAATAAAGTTCTTGCTGTATAAAATTAAAAACAACACAGCGACACAAGAAGAACGAAAGGAATATATCGACCTTATGTATTCAAACGGATACATAACTAAGACAGAATATGAAAACTATAAAAATCAACTTAAAAAACCGACAACAGACTTTGCCGAAATCTTAGTTGGCTTGGGGCTTGCTGTTTTAATAGGGGCTTTGATTGGTGAATTATTTAAAGGTGATAAAAAATGAACGTTAGACTAAATCAAATAATGCCAGCCACTAACACGGGTTTTGCGTCAGGCGGGGTGACGTGCAAACTTGGAGCTTTGTGCTTCTATTCAAGTTCAGTGCTGGTTGACAGTTTTGTGCTCCGAAACCCGCCCGAACGCAAAGCCCGAAACCGTTAACAAACATTTTGAAAACCTCACTAAATGAAGAAAATAAAACCTAATTTTTCAATTAATGAAATTGGAAAAAAACAATTTTATTTTGGCTTAGTAATTGGTCTAGGTTATTCAATAATTTTTAATTATCTACTTAGATTAGTAACTATGTTTGCTAATTTTTCTTTGAGCAGAAAAAATCCTTACTTCGTGAATTATGAAAACTTTATTTTTTCGCAATTTACATTGAACTTGATTGGGTTTAGTTCTGTTTGTATCGGTTTTACTTTCACAACATTTATTTGGCTTTCAAAGCTTGATTTCAAGAATAAAAAATTAAATATTCGTAAAAAATTCGGTCAAGCAAATTCTATTTTTATTCTTTTTGTTTGTTTGTTATTTTTAATAAGACTTTGGAATTTCTTTATTCAAAATCCAATTTCTCTTGAAAATGATTTTGGAATTTACTGTTATCTATTACCTACTTTCCTATTCCTATTTAATTGGAATTTAATCAATCGAATTTATAAATCTCAAAAAGTTATATTAGTATTAATCCCATTTATAATTACAATTGGAAAAATACTAAGTGTAAATTAAAAACATTTGTTAACATCGGCTATAAATTATGGCTGGGTCTGTAAGTGTTTGGAAAATTCTCCGAATTTTCTAAAATTAAGTTTCTATTTTTTTTATGGCTTGATAATGGTTCAAGCTATAAAATGCCGTTGTGCGTAATTCTGTCACAAAAAAACACTGAAAAAATTGCACAAAATACCAACACTTGGTATCTTTGATAAAAAAAGATTATGGCACGAAATACTTCAATATTATTAGGTGACTATTTTGAGAATTTTATCAATGAGCAAATTGCATCAGGTAAATACAATTCAGTTAGCGAGGTTGTTAGAACTGCTTTGAGAGTTTTTGAGCAAGAAGAAAACAAAACCAAATCTTTAATCAATGAGCTTACAATTGGCGAAAAGAGTGCTAAAATTGAAAATTTTGACCGCCAAAAAAATCTTGAAAAACTTAAAGCAAACTTTGGAAAATAATGTCAAGATATATCATTAGAGAAAAAGCTCTTGAGGACATTAACAAAATTTGGATTTACACCGCTGAAAATTGGTCAATTGAACTAGCTGATCGTTACTATAATTTGATTTTTGATGAAATTGAGTATATAGCCGATCATTTTGAAATGGCTCGTGATTTTGGGAATATTAGAAAAAACTATAAATGTTCAAAAGTAAAATCTCACTTGGTTTTTTTTAAGAAAACAAAATCTGATGAAATAGAAGTCATTAGAGTTCTACACGAAAAAATGGATCTTGAAACTCAATTAAGTATCTGATAATAAAGAGCTATTTACAACATCGGTTACAAGTAATGAGCTTGGTTCGGTCAATCTTCCGAATTTTGTTTCTCTGTTTCACTTGTATCTACAAAAAAACAAAAGTGCTGATTAATAAAATTTACCTCTTTCCGTCAACACTATAACACAAACTAATGCTAAAAGAATATTTAAACTCCTTTGGTCTATTATCCGATAAAGAAATTGATCTTTTTACAGAACTGGGCATACAAAAACAACTCAACAAAGGAGACTATTTTATTCAGGAAGGAGAAACCTGTAAAAGCGTTGCATTTGTAATAAGCGGACTGCTTCGTTCGTTTTACTTTTCAAACAAAGAAGAAGATATTACCTATTGCATAACCTTTCCGAACCATTTTATGACAGCTTATTCTTCTTTTATAACACAACAGCCTACAAATGAAAACATTGAAGCGATCACTACTGTTGATTTACTGTTGTTTCCCCAAGAAAAGATTCAGGAATTAGAACAAAATCATCCCAATTGGACAAAATTTTTAAAGATCATAGCCGAACAACAATATATTGAACTTGAAAAACGTATCTTTCAGCTACAAAAGAACGATGCTTTGTATCGTTATACAGAGCTCATTCAAAAACAACCGGAATATATTCAGGAAGTTCCCTTAAAATACCTGGCTTCCTATTTAGGAATTACACAACGACATTTAAGCCGACTGCGAAAAGAAATTTCTTTTTAGACAAATGTCCTGTTCGCAGGAAAACAACCTTACTACATTTGCTTTATAAAACTGTAAACAAAATGAGTAAAAAAATAGTAATTATCAACGGACATCCCAATAAAGACTCTTTCAATTTTGCCATTGCTCAGGCTTATAAAAAAGGAGCGGAAAGCTCAGGTGCTGAAATTCGGGAAATCATTATAGCGGATCTTCAATTTAACCCTAACCTTCAATTCGGCTACCAGAAAAGAACCGAACTGGAACCTGATCTGATGGATGCCTGGCAAAAAATTCTATGGGCAGATCACTTAGTCTGGATCCACCCGGTTTGGTGGGGCGGACTTCCGGCAATTACCAAAGGTTTTATAGACCGCCTCTTTTTACCCGGATTTGCTTTTCAATATCGGGAAAATTCCCTTTGGTGGGATAAATTATTATCCGGAAAAACCGGTCATATCATAACGACACTAGACCAACCTTCATGGTATTACAGCATTGCATTCGGAAAACCTAGTGTAAATCAGTTGAAAAGATCTACACTCAAATTTTGCGGCGTAAGCCCAGTTAAAGTAACTTATTTCGGTCCCATAAAAACTACAACTGTTCCGAAAAGAGAAAAATGGCTAAAAAAAGTAGAAGCATTAGGTCAAAAACTAAAGTAATCTTAAAATTTTTACCTGATTTTTAAAATACCGGAATTCTCCTGACATAGGGTTGTCACTTCTATGATCTACTTTTGAAATAAAAACATGATTCTGGAACATTTTAAACCCTTTAACGGACAACATTGTGAAACTACTGCCACAGGAAGCTTGCTCTACCAACTTGGAATCGAACTCTCCGAACCCATGCTATTCGGTTTAGGAGAAGGACTCGGATATATTTTCTGGAATATGAAGATCATGGATTTTCCGTTTATAGGCGGTCGAATCAAACCCGATGCTTTAACCGAAAATATATGTCGTAACCTGAACCTAAAACTGGAAGTCCATGAAACGACTTCTGTCAATAAAGCTTGGCTGAATGTTAAGCAAAACCTCGATAATGGAAAAGCAGTGGGACTAAAATTAGATTGTTATCATTTGGACTATTTCGCCAATAAGATTCACTTTGCAGGACACTACGCCTCTATCTACGGTTATGACAATGAATTTGCATACCTGAACGATACTAACCAACAAGAAAGAGTTGCCAAAACATCTCTTAAAAGTCTGGAACTGGCAAGAAATGAAAAAGGACCTATGTCATCAAGAAACCGTTCGTATACAATACACCAAAAGGGAAAACTGCCTGACCGGAAAGATGCAATTAAACAAGCTATTCATCGTAATGCTACAGATTTTTTAAATCCACCTATACAAAATATCGGTTATAAAGGGATATATAAGACAAGTTCAGAAATTCAAAAATGGTTCAAGACAAGTAAAAATATAAAAAAAGACTTTCAAACTTCAGCCTCATTAATGGAAAATGGAGGAACCGGAGGATCACTATTCAGAAACTTATACCGTGATTTCCTTAAGGAAAGCGGAGAAATTCTCGAATCAAATGAGATCAGAAAAGTTGTTCATGAATATGATACTATAGCTACGCTATGGAAAACAGTAGCCGATTTATTTTACAGGATAGGAGAAACAGAGAATTTCAAATATATTAATGAAGCTTCGGATATCCTCATTGAGCTATCTGAAAAAGAAAAAACAAGTATGGAAAAATTAAAAAGGATCAGTGTCTAATAACACACATATAAATACTTCAAGTCCATTATAATCCTCTTTTTGTTGGTGGTTCACACAGCTTTTAGCTCGTATTTTTAGTACATTTGAAAAAAGTACTCTTATTATTCACACTACACAATTAAAATAACACATGAAAAATTTATTTTTTATCCTTTTATTCATTCCGTTAGTGAGTTTAGCTCAAGTAAACGATTTTACGAAAACACCCCAACTTCAAACTAAGGCTACGTATACTACAGAAGTGATCCCGGATAAAATTACCTTATCCATTACGCTTGCGGAACAAAATACTAAAGGCAAAGTTTCTGTAGAAGAACTGGAAAAAAGAATGGAAAAAGTACTGTTAGAAAACAATGTGGATATACAAAAGCAACTTACACTTAAAGACATCTCAAGTAACTTCAAAGATTACTTCCTCAAAAAAACAGACATTCAAAAAACTAAAAATTACCAACTCGAAATTTTTGATGCTGTCAGTGCCGGTACAATTCTTAAAGAACTGGAAAGTCAGGAAATTTCAAATGTTGAATTACTGAAAACCGAATATTCAAAAATAGAAGAATTAAAAATTGAACTTAAAGGGAAAGCCATATTAAAAGCTAAAAAACAGGCGGAAGAAATGGTCAAAAATCTCAATCAGGAATTAGGTCCTGCTATCTACATCTCGGATCTGGAAACTAATATTTTCGGTAGAGCTTCGGGGTTAAATGTTAGAGGATTAAACTCGATAAGCAATCAAATAAATGGAGATGATTTAGATATCAGCTTTGATAAAATAAGAATTGAAGCAACGGTTACCGTTTATTTTGCACTGAAATAAGCTTGGTTATTCTTAAGGATTTTCAAGTATAAAAACATCTGCTTCCTGACAGAAATTTTAATATATTTGAAAAAATTAACCAAAAGCACGAACTTGTGCCATACTAAGACATGAATAAAACTACAGCTTACCTCATTCTATTGATTATAGTTATTATTACACTTCCTGTATTTTTCATCACCCTTATCGTATTCATTGTGATCTATAATGGATTGGTGAAAAAGAGAAATCAGGTAGAATATGCTTTCAGTGGTGTAGATGTTGCCCTTCAGAAAAGAGGCGAACTGATCCCTAATTTGGTTGAAAGTGTTAAAAAATACATGTCGCACGAACAAGATACATTAAAAGAGATCGTCGAATTGCGAAGCAAAATTACCCAGATAGATCCCAATTCTAATGAAAGATTCAATCTGGAAAACGAACTAGGCGGATTGGTAAAAGGCTTGATGGTTAATGTTGAAAGTTATCCCGAACTAAAGTCGAATGAAAATATGTTGCACTTGCAGAGAACTCTTAACGAAGTAGAAGAACAGATCAGCGCTTCAAGAAGAGCCTATAACTTTGCTGTAAACAACTTAAATAATGCCATACAAAGTTTTCCTTCCAATATTTTAGCAAGTATTAATGATTTCAAATTACGTCCGTATTTTCAGGCAGACGAAGCCACCAAGAAAGCACCGGATCTAAAGAATTTATTCAACGCATAACTAAAATAAAAAGAAGCTCCCATGAATGATGATTTACGATCATTTCTGAACGAACAGGCTGTATTTCTTGAAAAAAAGAGAATCAAAGCCGTTCGATTAAACTATCTTTTCAGGATTATAAAACCTCTTCGAACCTTATTAAAAGGTGTGTTTTTTATTTTACTGATCATAAACTTCATTGTTCCTGTTTTAATTCCGGCAGTCATTGCAACCGGTATTGTTCTTTTTCTGCTTTCTATCATCAACGACCCGAAAAAAGTTTTTGAAAGCCAGTTGAAAAACCAGGTATTACCAACTATTTTCAAACATATCAATGACACGTTTCAATATGCACCGCACGGATATAATGGCGAAACACTAAAGCAAAGCCAATTCCTATCAAAAGGGTTCTTTGCAAACACCTTTGAAATCGAAGGAGAAGACTATGTTAAAGGAAAGATCGGCACTATTGATGTTGAATTTTTCGAAATAAAGTTCTTCAAAAAACAGATCAACTATGCAAAGACCATTGGCGGATGTCTGCTATCAATTATTTTGATCCCGATACTTATAATCAAAAATATCTTTACAGGCGATAATGATAATGCGGACGATGCCATAATCGGCATTGTGGAAGAAATTAACATTTTCTTTTCAGGCTTTTTCATGTATGCTGATTTCCACAAAGAATTCAACGGAAAAGTTTTTATGCTTCCGAAAAAAAATGATCGGTTAAAAGACAAATTATATGAAATGTTAGACCCTAAAACACTTTCAAAAATAAATGTCGAAAACCCTTTTATTAACGATAAATACAACATTTATACGTCTGATGTTCAAACAGGATATTACGTTCTTTCACAAAATCTGATCGACCGGATCCATACCCTTTCTGAATCCGAAAAAGCTTTACCGATCGTTTCTTTTATCAATGGAAAAATGTATTTTATCATTCCTTGGGATAAAAACTTTTTTAAAGCAAGTATTGCTACTAAAATCAAAGACGGTGATTACTTTATCCCATATATCCATGAAATAAATTCTTTCGAAAAGATCGTCAAAGACTTAAATTTAGATACCCGAATCTGGACTAAAGACTAACAAAAGGAGTGAAAAGAAAATCCTGATACAATTCAGGTATCTATAGTAAGCTTCTTTTCACTTCTTCCCTATTTCATTTTGCTAATACTGTAACAATTCGGTTAATTCTTTCTCAAAACGTTGTTTCGGTAAATATTGGTCTTCCAACACTTTCATGAACGGAATAGCCGATTCTAAACTTCCGACACGTTTTACCGGAGCATCCAGATATTCAAAACAATTTTCCATAACCATTGCCGAAATATCGCTGGCAATACCACCAAACAACGTATCTTCCTGAAGAATGATACAACGACTGGTCTTTTTAACCGAATTAAAGATCGTTTCCGAATCCAACGGCTGAAGTGTTCTTAAATCGATCAGATCAGCTGAAATTTCCGGATGCTGCTCTAAAATTTCCAATGCCCAGTGTACCCCGGCGCCAAAAGAAACTATAGTAACCTGATCTCCTTCTTTGATCAAACTAGCTTTACCGAAAGGCAAAGTATAATAATCTTTCGGCACATCCTGATAAATACTTCTGTATAATTGTTTATGCTCAAAAAACATAACCGGATTGGGATCATTAATAGCCGTATTCAACAAACCTTTCGCATCAAAAGGAAAAGCAGGATACACTACTTTTAATCCCGGAGTCTTAGTAAACCAAGCTTCATTCGTCTGCGAATGAAAAGGTCCGGCCTGTGTACCGCCGCCACAAGGCATTCTCACTACCACATCCGATTTTTCATCCCAGCGATAATGTTGTTTTGCTAACAAATTGACAATAGGATTGAATCCGGTAGAAACAAAATCAGCAAACTGCATTTCCATTACTGCTTTAAAACCGTTGATCGACAAACCATTAGCAGCAGAAACAATAGCACTTTCACAAATAGGCGTATTGCGAACCCGCTCTTTTCCGAAAGCCTTTACAAAACCGTCAGTTACCTTAAAAGCACCGCCGTATTCTGCAATATCCTGCCCCATGATTACCAGATTAGAATGCACCTCCATTGATTGACGCAACGCTTGTGAAACCGCATCGATCAAACGGATATTTTCCGTTTCAGGATTATAAGGAATATCTTGATAATCATACTGTTGATACATATCACCTAATTCTTCCGTTAAAGAAGCCTCTAATGCAGGTTCAGCTTGTGTAATTGCCCAGTTCTCATCAATTTCTTGCTTAATTTCTGCTGCAATTTGTTCCGCCTTTTCCTCATTCATCACAAAAGTTCGCAAAAGAAACTCTTTAAAATTTTGTACCGGATCTTTCACAGCCCACTCTTCCATCAATTCCTTCGGAACATATTTAGTACCACTCGCCTCTTCGTGTCCGCGCATTCGGAATGTTTTAAACTCTAATAAAACCGGACGCGGATTTTCCTGAAGTGATTGTTTTAATGCAGTAATTTTATGAAATACTTCTAAAAGATTGTTTCCGTCCAGAATATGACTTTCCATGCCATATCCGATTCCTCTATCGGCTAAATTTTTACAGGCATACTGTTCATTAGTCGGCGTTGAAAGTCCGTAACCGTTATTTTCTATAACAAACAAAACCGGTAATTGCCAGACAGAAGCCACATTTAAAGCTTCGTGAAAATCACCTTCAGAAGTAGCACCTTCACCCGTAAAAACCGCTGTTACCTTTCCGTTCTGCTTTAATTTATTAGCCAATGCAATTCCATCGGCAACGCCCATTTGAGGCCCTAAATGCGAAATCATTCCGATGATTTTATATTCTTGCGTACCGAAATGAAAACTGCGGTCACGACCCTTAGTAAAACCGTTCTTTTTGCCCTGCCATTGCGAAAAAAGACGATGCAGAGGTATTTCACGTGTTGTAAAAACACCCAGATTGCGATGCATCGGTAAAATATATTCATCAGTATCTAAAGCTGCTGTGATTCCCACAGCAATAGCTTCCTGACCGATCCCGGAAAACCACTTGGAAACTTTTCCCTGACGAAGTAAGATCAACATCTTTTCTTCGATCAATCGCGGTTTTAAAAGCTTCTTATATAAATCAATTAATTGTGAATTACTTAGATCTTTTCTATCGAAGTTCATTAGTTTTTGGTTTTAGTTTATCCAAAAGTATAAAAAATAACATTTTGAGCGTATTTTGTTATAATAAATATTTTAAGTCTTGCTCTACACTGAAAATGATTGTTAATAACTTTACTATTTGGGTATCGAAACATTTCTATATATTTGTAAAATACAGCTTTTAAGCCGATTTAAGTTATTAACAAAAAACAAGTAATGCAAAAAATTCCAAGTGTTGACTTGCGTGATTTCCTATCGGATGACCCGGTACGCAAACAAAAATTTGTAAATGAAATCGGAAAAGCCTACGAAGAAATCGGTTTCGTAGCATTAAAAGGTCACTTCTTAGATGACCAATTGGTTGAAGATTTATACAGTGAGGTAAAACATTTTTTTGAATTGCCTGTAGCCGTTAAATCTCAGTATGAAATCCCAGGAATTGGCGGACAACGTGGTTATGTTTCTTTTGGTAAAGAAGCAGCCAAAGGTCGTACCACAGGTGATTTAAAAGAGTTTTGGCACTTTGGCCAATACCTTCCGGAAGATTCAAAATACGTAGCAGAATATCCGGAAAATGTTGAAGTAAAAGAATTACCTCATTTTAACGAAGTAGGCGAAAAAGCCTATAAAATGTTAGAAAAAACAGGAATCTACGTTTTAAGGGCTTTGGCACTGTATGTAGGTTTAGACGAATTTTATTTCGACAAATTTGTAACGGAAGGAAACAGTATTTTAAGACCTATCCACTACCCTCCTATCACCGAAGAGCCTAAAGATGCGGTGAGAGCTGCTGCACACGGTGACATCAATTTAATCACTTTACTAATGGGAGCGCACGGTAAAGGTTTACAAGTTCAGAACCATGCCGGAGAATGGATCGATGCGATTGCTCAACCTGATGAATTGATGATCAATGTGGGTGATATGTTATCACGCCATACCAATAATAAATTAAAATCTACGATTCACCAAGTAGTAAACCCGCCTAAAGAATTATGGGGAACATCTCGTTACTCTATTCCGTTCTTTATGCATCCGGTAAGCGAAATGCCTTTAAATTGTTTAGAGCATTGCATTGATGAAGATCATCCTAAATTGTATGATGATATCACTGCCGGTGAATTTTTACACGAAAGATTGGTAGAATTAGGCCTTATCAAAAAATAATTTTTTAGTTTTAACGATAGGAAAAAGACATTGAGTTTTTCTTGATGTCTTTTTTTGATTTTAATAGCTTCGTATTTTTAAACGAAACTACTAACTTTGTTGTAAAGCTCTTGGCTAAAAATAATACAAATGGATTTACAAGACCAATTAAAAAAGTTATTTCCGGATCATCAACCATCCGAAGAACCGGAAACAGAAGATAATACACCTCATGAATTATTCGTTCAAAAAGAACCTATGATTTGTAAATACGAAAAGCGAAAAGGAAAACCGACAACCATTATTGAAGGATACGAAGGCGAAGAAGAAGATTTTAAAATTTTGGCTAAGGAAATTAAAACCAAACTAAGCGTAGGCGGAAGTTTTAAAGACGGAGCGATCATTATTCAAGGCGACTATCGCGATAAGATCATGAAGATTTTACAGGAAAAAGGCTTTAAAACCAAACGTGTTGGCGGATAGATCAAATCAAAAAACAAACTAAATAATATAAAAGCATGATTGCACCTTCAGAATTAATTTTAAACCCTGACGGCAGTGTTTATCACATCAACCTCAAACCGGAAAACATTGCTCATGATATCATTTTTGTGGGCGACCAGAATAGAGTTGAAAAAATAACGAAACACTTTGATTCCATTGAATTCACTACCCAAAAGCGGGAGTTTAAAACACAAACCGGAATATACAAAGGAAAACGTTTAACAGTTATGTCTACAGGAATAGGTCCGGATAACATTGACATTGTTATGAACGAGTTGGATGCTTTGGTTAACATTGATCTGAAAACCAGAACCGTTAAAGAAGAATTAACTTCGTTAAATATTGTCAGAGTAGGAACCTCCGGTTCTTTACAAGCAGATATTCCTTGTGACAGTATAGTAATGAGCTTGTACGGTTTAGGCTTAGACAATATGATCCATTCCTATGTTATTGATGAAATTAAAGAAACTGAAATGGAAGAAGCATTCATCACGCAAACCAATTGGGATCTCAGAAAGGGACGTCCGTATGTAATTAAAGGAAGTGAATCTTTGGCTAAAAAATTTGAAAGCGATCAAATATTTCAAGGATTTACCGGAACCGCCGGTGGTTTTTACGGTCCACAAGGTCGCGTATTACGTTTAGCTATTCAAGATCCGGAATTGAACCGAAAAATGGACAACTTTAATTTCAACGGTATAAAGATGACCAATCTTGAAATGGAAACCGGAGCCATTTACGGTCTAGGTAAATTATTAGGACACCAATGTTTATCATTGAATGCTATTATTGCCAATCGTGCTGACGGAACTTTTAGCGAAGACCCCTATAAAGCTGTTGAGAGCTTAATTGAATATGCTTTAAACAAATTAGCAGAATAATTCTCATTACGAACAGAGTGAGGAATCTCATAATAATGTGACTTCTCGACTCTGCTCGAAGTGATAAACAACTATATAATAATGAACATACTTTTAGAAACACCGCGTTTATTATTTCGTCCGTTAGAACTAACAGATGCCAAAGCTATGTTCAAAATGGACAGTAATCCTAACGTACATAAATACCTCTGGAACAAACCCGCTCAGGATATTGAAGAATCAGTCAAGGTTATCGAATACGTTCAGAAACAATACAAAGAAAATAACATTGGCCGTTTTGCTACTATTCTGAAAGAAACCGGAGAATTCATCGGCTGGACAGGAATCAAATTTGTTAACGACCACATAGAAAACGGAAATACCAACTTTTTTGATTACGGTTATCGCTTAAATGAGCCTCATTGGAATAAAGGATATGCTACTGAAGCTACTCAAATGTGGCTGGATTACGGCTTTAGTCAGATGAACATTGATAAGATGAATGCTTATACACATGCACAAAACGGAGCATCAAACCGGGTACTGTCAAAATGCGGTATGCAGTTTATGGAAGAGTATGTAGCAGAAGACGGGATCCTTTGGAAATGGTGGCAAATGCTTCATCCTGAAAATAAAGAATAACACTAAATCGTTTTTAGTACTTCTACTCCGTTTATATATTCAGAAGGTCGCTGCCCTAACAACTTGTAAAAGGTATTACTAAAAGTAGGCACACTGTTATAGCCCACAGCAATAGCTACTTCATTGATCGTCATTTTCTTTTCGATCATCAGTTCAATAGCTTTCAGCATCCTCTTGATCGTAAAGAACTGAATGAATGACATTCCCAGATCTTTATGGAACAAACGGTGTAAAGTCCGTTCGGTAAAGCCATACTTTTTAGCCAGATCCGAAAATAAGATCGGTTCCTGGTAATTTTTTTCCAGATGCTGAATAATCTTTATCAATCGGGCATCTTTAGGAAAAGGCAAAGCCAAAGGCAGATTATTTACACATATTTCAGGCAAAATAGCTTTAATAGCTTTAGCAATCACATAATTTCTGGACCCTTTTTTTAAATTTCCATTCCACCTATTAGTAAACAACATCATCTGTAACAATAAATCCGTTAAAGGGTAAATTCCCTCTGTTTTATAAAAGGAAACATCATTCTTTTCATCAGGAAAATACAAATTACGCATCATTACATCCTCCGAACTAGGATGAATACTGTGTTTTACTCCGCTTGGAATCCACATAAAATGACGTGCCGGTAAAAAATAGGTCTTAGTTTCTGTAGTTACATAAACAATTCCCCCTTCGGTATATAAAAACTGACTTTTTTCGTGTTTATGCGTGGGAATCAACAACTCACCCATCAAGTCATGGTGACAATAAATACTATTTTGGTCGATATCAACACCCTTTATGTAATATTTTTCTACCATTAAAAATCCAGTGTCTTAAATGAATATTTATTTGTCCTATAACGATATAGCGCCGTTAAATTTTATTTATAAAATTGTAAAGTATTTATTAAAACAACCAAACCCAAATAAAATATTAATAAAATTTTAATTTGTTTTTTAACAAAACAACAGAAAATTAATTAAATATGACATCTGAAAGAATATTGTTTAAGGACTACGAAGATAAGATAATTTCAGCCAATGAAGCCGCTTTTTTAATAAAAGATAAAATGACTGTAGGATCAAGCGGATTTACAAAAGCCGGAGATAGCAAAGCTGTTCTTCCCGCTTTTGCCAAAAGAGCTGAAAATGAAAATGTTGCCATTACTTTAATCACCGGAGCCTCACTAGGACACACAACAGATACGGATTTAGCTAAAAACGATGCATTAATAAAAAGAATGCCATTTCAGGTTGATCCTACGTTAAGAGGTAAAATTAATAACGGAGAAGTTTATTTTATTGACCAACATTTAAGTGAAACTTCAGAACTTCTGGTAAACGGTCATTTATCCAAATTAGATTTAGCGATCATTGAAGCTGCTTATGTTGATGAGAACGGAAATATTATCCCGACAACGTCAATAGGAAACTCCGCTACATTTGCTCAAATGGCTGATAAGATCATCATTGAGATCAACACTGAAATCCCAACGACTGTAAAAGGAATACATGATGTTCATTTACCGGAAGCCTACCCTAACAGAAAACCTTACGAAATCACTTCTGTAGACGGTAGAATCGGTAATGAATACATTACGATTGATCCTGAAAAAGTAATCGGTATCGTTTTTACGGATATTACTGACAGCCCTGCCCAGATTGCCCCACCCGATGAAAAAACAATTGCCATTGCAAATCACCTGGTAAAATTCTTTGAAGACGAAGTTAAAGCCGGAAGAATGACCGAGTCTTTAATGCCACTTCAAGCAGGTATCGGTAAAGTAGCCAATGCAGTTTTAACCGGTTTTACCAAAGGGGATTTCAAAAATTTGATCATGTATTCAGAAGTTTTGCAGGACAGTACTTTTGAATTGATCGATGCCGGTAAAATGGATTTTGCTTCTGCTTCATCCATTACCGTATCCAAAGAATGTTACAGTAATTTAATGCAAAACTTTGACCAATATAAAGATAAAATTGTATTAAGACCACAAAATATAAGTAATGCCGCAGAAGTCATCAGAAGATTAGGCGTTATTGCTATCAATACTGCTATTGAGTTCGATATTTACGGAAACGTAAACTCCACGCACATCGGAGGAACAAAAATGATGAATGGTATTGGTGGTTCGGGAGATTTTGCTCGTAATTCGTATTTGAGCATTTTCGTAACCCAATCGGCTTCTAAAGAAAACAATGCTATTTCCCATGTGTTGCCTATGGTATCACACATAGACCACACGGAGCACGATGTTGACATTTTAGTAACAGAACAAGGTTTAGCCGATTTACGCGGTTTAGCACCTCGAGAAAGAGCTAAAGTTATCATTGAAAAATGTGTACATCCGGATTACAAAGAAGCAATCCAGGATTACTTTACAAGAGCATGCCAAAGAGGCGGACATACTCCGCACATTTTGGAAGAAGCTTTTAATTTTCACATTCGCTTTAAAGAAACGGGCTCTATGAAAGAAAATAGTATGGTGTCAGTTTAATCATATTTTTGATTTGTTTTTTATTTATTTTTGTAACACAGACCCTAGCATTTTATGTTAGGGTTTGTTACTTTTAACTAAATTTGAACTAAAAATGAGCAAAACAATAAAAATAGCCGGTGTTCCGGAACACTTTAATCTGCCTTGGCACCTTTGTATTGAAAACGGAGAATTTGAAGATTACGGAATTGACCTGCAATGGACCGATGTACCGGAGGGAACCGGAAAAATGTGCCAGATGCTCCGCGACGGAGAAACCGACATTGCCGTGATCCTTACAGAAGGTATTGTAAAAGATATCGTAGCCGGAAATCCGTCAAAAATAGTACAAGTATATGTCAAGAGTCCGCTAATATGGGGAATTCACGTTGCGGCAGCGTCTCAATATCAAAAATTATCCGATTTAAAAGACACAAAAGCAGCTATTTCCCGTTTAGGTTCGGGATCTCATCTAATGAGTTTTGTAAATGCTGAAAATCAACATTGGGACACCAGCCAATTGCAATTTGAGATCGTAAATACTATTGACGGAGCTGTGGAAGCCTTAACTTCCGGCAAAGCCGATTATTTTATGTGGGAACGTTTTATGACCCAACCGTTGGTAGACAACGGTACCTTCCGTAGAATTGCCGACTGCCCTACTCTGTGGCCTTGCTTTGTAATTGCTGTTCGCAATGAAGTCTTAGAAAACGATCCTGAAATTATCGATCAGATCCTGGAAATTATCAATACCACAACGGAAGAATTTAAAATGATTCCGAGTATTGACCGAACTTTAGCCTCTAAATACGATCAAAAATTAGAAGATATTCAGCAATGGTTGGCTTTAACCCAATGGTCGCAGCAAAAACTTGATGTCAAAACATTAGAAAAGATACAAAACCGACTGCTAACGTTAAAAATTATTGAAAAAAAATTACCTTTTGAAGCGATCGTTAAATAATTAGTTAATTTTATCGTTTTAAAAGTAGGATGACGACCCAAAGGCCCAACATTTTTACCAAGATCAAAGAAAAGCTTTCGTTACCAAAGCCATGGGACACGGTCATCATTTTTATGCTCAATATTCTGGTAGCCGTTCCGGTATTTCTCATTGCGCATCAAAATCTGATTGAGTTGAATTGGCCTTACAACTTAGACCGTATCCTTCTTTTTATTTTGATTCTGGCAGTTATTCAATTGCTTTTACAAAGTCTGAAAACCATCATCATTCTTTGTGTCTTTATCTATTTTATCAGTTTGATCTACGGAACGGTTTTCGGAGAATACGGTTTTGAACGTGTGTTTGAAGATTACCGTTATATGATCTATTCTATGAGTGAAAACCCTAAGCCACAGGATTTGATCATTTCCAAGCTTTTGCCTTTTCCTAATAAATCCAAGATCATAGACGCTGTTGATTTTACCAATCCTAAAGTACGGAATTTTGCTTTGATGGCTACAACCAGACATTTTGAGCAAGCCGTTAAGCAATATCCGAAAGACCGAAAGCTCATTCAGTGTTTTGCCGTTTTTGCGGAGATCAAACACCGCTGGAATTATGTCAACGACCCACAGGGCCGTGAATATATAGCTTATGCTTCAGAAAGTATCCAGCATTTTTCGGGTGATTGTGACGATCATGCTATTCTTATGGCTGCCTGTATCAAAGCCATTGGTGGAACTCCGCGAATTATTCACACCGGAGGACACATGTATCCCGAAATGCTGATCGGAGATAAAAACGATCTGGAAACCGCTATGTACTTAATTAAAAAAGTACTTTTTACTGAAGAGAGTAAAAACCAACAAATTCATTACCATATTGACGAACGGGGCAAGATCTGGATGAATTTAGACTACACTGCCACCTATCCCGGTGGTCCTTTTATGAAAGAAGAAATTTTAGGGGAATTGACGCTTTAAACTATTATAGTTTTTAACTTTCCTTAATTTATTGATTTATGCATTGACTATTTTATTTTAAAAAAAATATACATATATACATTTATTCTCTTTCTAAAAAGAGATAATGTTCTGTACATTTATAAATGAACAACAAGAATAAACAGGGAAAACACCCTGTAAAATCAGGTTATTTTCCTTACAGGTATTGATTTTAAATAAAAGAAATTTGTTTTATTAATTTTAAAATCAAACAATATGAACAATTACGCAATTGACACCGCAGCCAGATTTGGCGATATTCCCTTTGTGGAATTTACAAAAGAATTAGTAACCGGAGTATTTGATTCTTTAGTAGAAGCACATGTACTTCAAATGGAAGAATATTCAAATTTTGTCAATTCTTTAACTCAAGATTTATCTACTTACATCAATAATACTCAAGATGGTGTGGACTTCGACCAGATTTCAGAATTTGTATTGAATTATGACTTACCTGAGATTGATAATTCAGAATTAACAACAGTTTTATCACAATTAGAATCTCCAAGTGATGAACTCTTTGGTAAAGACCCTTCAAATCCAAGTAATCCTCTACCTGCTACTCAAGAAACCTGGTGGGGTGGATTAATAAACGGACTTGCACCTGCTGTGACACAATTAGTTGAAAAAGTAAAAGACCCAAGCGAGATAGCAGGATTAAATGCTTTAAACCAATACAATAATGCTGTCTTAGCCGGAGGAGAAATTGCGGCTAACAATATACCTACTTACAAACAAATCTACGATGCAATTGCTGCTCTGATTACTTCAAATAAATATGGTTTATTACAAACAATTGCAAAACAAGGAGTAATGCGTTTGGTGGTTACCGAAGGGGAAATTGAGACTAAATTGACATTTTCAACTTGGAATAATTCATCTAGTGGAATTAATACCGGAAATTCTGAAAAAGCCAAAGTAAAAACAAAAGACAAGAGAGGTGTATTTGGTCGAATCTTTAAAGGACGAGACAAAACAAAGACGAGAACTATTACAGTAAATACCGCTAAGTCATATCAAAACGATTCGAGCGGAAGTAAAGTTGATATTTTCGGAAGAGTTTTAATAAAATTCAAAACTGATTACGCACCTTTAAACGGATAAATTATGGCAAATTTTAAAGAAGTTTCTTTAGGATTTTCTGAGTTTGTTTCTCAATTAATACAAGAAACATTTGATGCGATTTTGTCTTCTCAAAATTATCAATTAGAAAAGTATGCAGCATTAGAAAGTAAATTGAATTTACCGAACAATGCCTTTATTAAAAATTTCATTTCAAATGATGAGATTGAAGCCAAAAAATATGAATATTTTGGTTTTAAAATTGAAAAGCAGATGGTTGTTAATGAGAATTTAATTAATTTTTTGACTGAAACTTTTGAATCAAATCAGAATCTTGTTTTTAATAAAAAACTTACCAATGCCGGATATAATGCTATTACTGAGTATGTTTCAGATATTTTAGTTGAAGAACGCAAAGCTATACTCAAAACGTTAATCAATAAATCAAACACTTCAAATATAGTCGTAGACTCAGGAGAAATAACAGCAAAATTAGAATTAACAAACCTGTTTAAACAAGATACAGGTGACAAAAGTGCTAAATCCGCTAAGTTATTAAAATCAAACATCACCCTAATTAATGAAAGTAAAGAAGCTATAAAACAAATTTCACTTCCTACTTTTCAAAAAAAGGTCGATGTTATTGATTTTAAAGATGAAAAGTCTGGAAAAACGACAATCTTAATAGATAGAAAATCTATCGAAAATATTAATGATTCAAACTTTCAGATTCCGAATGTTAGACTTTCTGTTCAGCCAACTAAATTAACTGAAACAAGTAATTTATATTCTGAAATTAAAATAACCTTTAAAACAGTATGATAGAAACACTAATTGAAGAAATGATTTTTGCAATGTCTCTATTAAAAAAGATAGATATTCAAATTACAGAACTCTCTGTAAAATTACCAAACGGAGAGTTAATTAGTATAAAATAGCCTATACTGATAAGTTAATAGTGGCTCTAAAGACGGCAAAAAATAATTAACAGTAAGTACAGGTATTTTCCGTATTTTTATTTTTCAAACTAAATAAAGAAAATCTCTTAAAGAAATCTATTCTTTAAGAGATTTTTTAATATCCTGAATAATTAGAAAATATAGAATTAAATATGAAAAATATTGAACAAACATTTGGAGAATTTCTTATTACAACAAATAAAGCAAAGTTAGACATAGTTGCCATTCACGAGTTTTTATCCAAACATTCCGGTTGGAGTGCAAACATACCATTTGAAACAGTTCGAAAATCAATCGACAATTCTTTAAATTTCGGACTGTTCCACAACCATAAATAAATCGGGTTTGCACGAGTAATCTCTGATTTTTCTACAATTGCTTATTTAGGTGATATCTATGTTTTAGAAAATTACCGCGGACAAGGACTTTCAAAAAAACTCATGGAATTCGTAATGAAGCATCCTGATTTACAAAACCTGAGACGATGGATCTTACTGACATCAACTGCAGATTGGCTTTATGAAAAATACGGATTTACTAAATTGGCAAAACCGGAATTATATATGGAACTATTTAATCCGGACGTTTATAAAACTGAACAATAATATCAAGTTTTAACTGAAAAAAATACAATCGATATTTTATTACCAAATGATCTTTTCCTTCCCTATTTGTTCCAAATACGCATTCGTTTTACTAAAATGTTTATTTCCAAACCACAAACCTCTGTTGGCACTTAATGGCGACGGGTGTCCGGTTTCTAAAACAAAGTGCTTATTTCTGTCAATTCTAGCACCTTTCTTTTTAGCATAACCGCCCCAAAGTAAAAAGACAACTTTTTCATTATTTTGCGAAATAGCATCAATTACGGCATCTGTGAAGGCTTCCCAACCTTTATTCTGGTGGCTTCCGGCAGAAGCTTCCCGTACGGTCAGAGTAGCATTTAAAAGCAGAACTCCTTGTTTTGCCCAACGCTCTAAATTTCCGGTTTCAGGTATCGGCTTACCTAAATCTTGCTCAATTTCTTTAAAAATATTGATGAGTGACGGAGGAAAAGGAATACTGTCATTAACCGAAAAACACAAGCCGTTTGCCTGTCCGGCTCCGTGATACGGATCCTGCCCTATAATGACAACTTTCACGTCCTGAAAAGAGCAAGCATCAAAGGCTGCAAAAATCTGATTCCCTTTAGGATAACACTTATAGTTTGTATATTCCTCTTTTACAAATGCAACTAACGATTGAAAATACGATTTATTAAATTCATTTTGTAAGTACGGTTGCCAGGAAGAATTGATTTTTACTTGCATCTTTTAAAATTTTTTCAAAAATAGAAATTATTCGTCCAAATGCGTGTAAATTTGCATAAAAAGCTAACGAATTAGAATGATTTCAGTAACTGATAAAACTTTACAGGACTTAGAATTTAAAACCATTTTGCAAACCATTTCAGAATATTGTCACACTGAGATCGGCGAACAAAAAGCACAAGACATATTACCTTTTAAAAACAAAGGAAAACTACTAGATAATCTGAACCAAACTTCAGAATATCTGGCTTCGTTTACGAATAATAATGCCATTCCGAATCACGGCTTTGAAACTGTTTCAAATGAACTGAAATTTTTAGGAATTGAAGACAGTTTTTTAGAAGCGTCCGGTTTTAAAAAGATCATTCATTTAGCAGAAACAACGATAACTCTGGTTCTCTACTTCAAAAAGTTTGAGGAATATTATCCGAAACTACAGCTCAAAGCCTCTGAAATCACAATCGAGAAATTTATTGTAGCAGCTATTGAAAATGTATTTGATAAATACGGAGAGATCAAAGACAATGCCTCACCGGATCTGGTGAACATCAGGAGAAACATCCAATTGGTACGCGGAAAGATCAACCAAAGCTTCGGGGTTGCCCTTTCCCAATACAATTCGGCAGGATATTTAGACGATATCAAAGAAACAGTCGTAGACAACAGACGTGTTCTGGCGGTTTTAGCAATGCATCGTAAAAAAGTAAAAGGTTCGGTCATGGGAAGTTCTAAGACCGGAAGTATTGTTTACATTGAACCCGATGCCACATTGCGTTTTTCAAGAGAGCTGAACAGTTTGCTTCAGGACGAACGTGAAGAAATCATTCGCATTTTAAAAGAACTAACCAATCAGATCAGACCTTATAAAGACCTTTTAGCTGATTATCAGGAGTTCTTAAGTGATATTGATGTTATTGCCGCTAAAGCGAAGTATGCACACCGGATCAATGCTTTGTTGCCAAAGATCACGGATGAAAAACGCTTGTATTTCAGAGAAGCCTACCACCCTATTCTGTGGCTGACGAACAGTACTAAAAAGCAGCCGATTTACCCGCAAACCATCGAACTGCACAATGAAAGCCGAATCATCGTCATCTCAGGACCTAATGCCGGAGGTAAAAGTATTACCCTTAAAACCATTGGTTTATTACAACTGATGCTGCAAAGCGGTATTCTGATCCCGGTTCACGAGCGCAGCGAAACCTTTCTGTTTGACAGAATACTGACAGATATCGGAGATAATCAGTCCATTGAAAACCATTTAAGTACCTATAGCTATCGTTTGAAGAACATGAACTACTTTCTTAAAAAGTGCAATGCAAAGACCTTGTTCTTAATTGATGAGTTCGGTACCGGATCTGATCCTGAATTAGGAGGAGCCCTGGCGGAAACTTTTTTGGAAGAATTCTATGCCAGAGAAGCTTTCGGTATCATTACGACCCATTACACCAATTTAAAGATATTGGCCAATGAATTGCCTTTTGCTATTAATGCAAACATGATGTTCGATGAAAAATCATTAGAACCCATGTATAAATTGCATTTGGGACAACCCGGAAGTTCATTTACGTTTGAAGTGGCACAAAAGAACGGAATACCATACGGTTTGATCAATCGCGCTAAAAAGAAGATCGAACGCAGTAAAGTTCGTTTCGATAAAACCATTGCGACTTTACAAAAAGAGCGTTCTAAACTGGAAAAAACCTCTCAAAACTTAAAAGAGGAAGAATCAAAGGCTCGTGAGGAAAGCCAAAAAATGGAACAGATCAATGCTAAAATTCAGGACAAACTGGAGCGCTATCAGGAATTATATGATGCTAACCAACGCTTGATTTATTTAGGTCAGAAACTGGATGATATTTCTGAGAAATATTTCAATAATAAAGACAAGAAAACGTTGATCGGTGAATTTTTGAAAATGGTGGAAATTGAAAATTCAAAACGTAAAAAAATCACCAAAAAAGAAAAAGTCATCAAACAAAAGATTGAAAAACAAGTTATAGCAGAAGTAAAAGAAAAAGTAGAAGAAATTCGCGAGAAGAAAAAAGAAGAAAAGCAGAAGAAAAAAGAAGTTGAGCAAAACAAACCGAAAGTCGTTCTGAAAGTCGGTGACCGAGTGAGAATGATCGATGGAAAAGCGATCGGTACTATTGATGCCATTGAAAAAAATAAAGCAACTGTAAACTATGGAATTTTCACTTCTAAAGTCAGCGTAGATCAGTTAGAATATATTCAGCCTTTATAACTAATTGTCTCATTAAAAATGAATTTTCCGAAAGATAAAAAAATCATACTGTTTGACGGGGTTTGCAATTTATGCAACACTTCCGTTCAATTCATTATAAAGCATGACCCAAAAGATGTTTTCCGCTTTGTGGCAATTCAATCGGAAACCGGACAAGAACTGATCCGGTATTTAGGTATTGACACTTCTAAAACCGATTCCATTATTTTATACGAACCGGGCATGGCTTATTATTTTAAGGCAGAAGCGGCTCTGCGTATTGCAAAAGAGTTAAAAAGCGGATATTCCCTACTCTATTCCTTTATAGTCGTACCGGATAAGATCAAGAATTTCATCTATGATTACATAGCTAAAAACCGTTATAAATGGTATGGCAAAAAAGAATCCTGCATGATCCCTACACCGGAATTAAAAGCTAAATTTCTCTGATACAACTGATATTTGTCATTTTTTAATTATATTTATAACTCTATTTTTGACTAAATTTCTAACCTTATCATTATGAAAAGTCTTTTAATTTCTCTATTCAATTTTAATAACGGAGCGTTTATTATGGTTGTAGTCTTTGCACTGGTAATCTTAGGATTAGTCGGAGCAGTAATGTTTATGATGAATTCAGATAAAAAGAAAAAAGGGAACGACTAAGTAAAACTTAGTCGTTTTTTTAATGCTTAAACTTTAAACTTGTTAACCTGAATTCGGTTAATACAAATCCTTTTTTTAATATTTATTTTATTATCGGAATGATAATAGAAAAACTTAACAATAAGCAAGTAATCAAACTTTAATTGTAAAATAGCAATAGAAAAGGGACTTAAAAGTCCCTTTGTGTTTTCTTCTATTTGTTATATAAAAAATGATCGGTAATAACTAATGCCGCCATTGCTTCTACAATAGGAACCGCTCTGGGTACCACACACGGATCATGTCTCCCCTTTCCTTGCTGTTCGATGATCTCGCCAGTATTCGTTAACACATCTTGCTTTTGCAACAAAGTGGCTACCGGCTTAAAAGCTACCCTAAAATAAATATCCATACCATTACTGATCCCTCCTTGTATTCCTCCCGAAAGATTAGTTTTAGTAGTTCCGTCCGGATTAAAAGAATCATTGTGCTCACTTCCTTTCATTTTAGCGCCGCAAAATCCGCTACCGTATTCAAAACCTTTAACTGCATTAATAGAAAGCATGGCTTTTCCTAAATCGGCATGTAATTTATCAAAAACAGGTTCTCCCAAGCCTACAGGCACGTTCTGAATCACACAAGTAATTGTTCCCCCTACTGTATCACCTTGCTTTTTAATTTCTTTTATATAGGCTTCCATCCTCTCAGCAGACTTCTCATCCGGACATCTGACAGGATTACTTTCAATTTTAGAAAAATCTAAATCCTGATACGGTTTGTCGATAAAGATCTCGCCAACAGAAGATACAAAAGCTGTAATTTTAACATCAGAAATAACCTGTTTGGCAACAGCCCCTGCTACAACCCTGCTAACCGTTTCTCTGGCAGAACTTCTTCCTCCTCCTCTGTAATCTCTGATTCCGTATTTCTTTTCATACACATAATCAGCATGACTCGGTCTGTAGGTATCTTTTATATGCGAATAATCATGAGACTTTTGATTGGTATTCTGAATGACAAAACCTATAGGTGTTCCGGTTGTTTTTCCTTCAAAAATACCGGATAGAAACTGAACTTCGTCTTCTTCTTTTCTTTGCGTTACTATTGCTGATTGTCCGGGTTTTCTTCTTTGCATTTCAGTTCGAATTGCCTCAAGATCCAATTCAATACCAGCCGGACAGCCGTCAATAATACCTCCTAATGCTTCTCCATGTGACTCTCCGAATGTAGTTACTTTAAATAGCGTTCCAAATGTATTTCCTGCCATAAATACTATTCCATTTAAGTTTTTCACAAATGTAAGCATTATTAGCGGGTTTATAGAAACATTATTTTAACAAAACCAACAAACAACTAATCTACTGATAACTTTAACTTTAACTTTAGTTTAAACAAATATCGTTCTTTTGTTTAAACTCAGTATTTTGAAAAAGAGAAGTGTAGAATTAGTCGTAATTTCAGATGTACATCTTGGTACATTCGGTTGTCATGCCACAGAGTTATTAGAATATCTGAATTCTATTAAACCTAAAACCTTAATTTTAAATGGCGACATTATAGATATTTGGCAATTTAGAAAATCATATTTTCCTAAAAGTCACTTAAAGGTTGTCAAAAAATTAATAAATTTCTCCAGCAAAGGAACTCAGGTATACTACATTACCGGGAATCACGATGAAATGTTACGAAAGTTCAGTGACACACATTTGGGAAATTTTTCACTTGTTAACAAAGTTGTTTTAGAATTAAACGGGCAAAAGGCCTGGTTCTTTCACGGTGACGTTTTTGACAGTTCTGTGCATACTGCCAAATGGATCGCCAAATTAGGCGGATTAGGATACGATTACCTGATCTTACTGAACCGATTCATCAATTGGTGTCTGAACAAAATGGGAAAAGAGCCTTATTCCCTTTCCAAAAAAATTAAAGGAAGTGTCAAAAAAGCAGTAAAATTCATTTCTGATTTTGAAACAACAGCAACGGATATCGCTATTGATAATCAATATGATTTTGTGTGTTGCGGACATATACATGAACCTAAAATATTAAGAAAATCAAATAATAAAGGCTCTACCCTTTATTTGAATTCCGGCGACTGGATAGAGAACTTAACCGCACTGGAATACAACCGTAAAAAATGGAAACTATATACTCATACTCCTTTAAATCAAATCAGGGAAGATGATGATGAAAATATTGATATGGAAAATGAACTTTCACAACAGTTAATTGCTAATATTATTTTTCATAAAAAATAATTATTATATTAGTCGAAAAATAATCCTATGCGACTAAAAAGTTACCTGTTCATTGCATTAGCAGTGTCATCTATTTACTCTTGTTCTAACGATAATGATGATAATCCTGAGAATTCGTTTAGCATCACATTTCCTTTGAATGACGGAAACTACTGGAATTATGATATTGTAACTGACGGAGCAACTTCAAGAGATTCTGTCTTTATATCACATGACACCGTAATCAATTCAATTACCTATAAAAAAGTTGAAACTGAAGTAATCCCAACCGGATTTTATTCTTCTAGCCTTAAAGACAATGCTCTAAGAAACAATAATCAGAAACTATTGTTGACAGGAGACCTGAGCTTTTTGGCCGGTCAAAGTTTACCGGTAGGTGTTGACCTATCTGTAACAGACTTTACTATTCTGGACAATAACGCAAGTTCAGGAACTCAATTATCCAGTAAAAGCGGAAGTATTTCTCAAACTATAAACAGTGTTCCCGTTACGATGAACTATACATTAAAAACGGTAGCCGGAACAGATTATGAAAGCATAACAATCAATAATGTTACATATCAAAATGTAAAAACGACTAATGTAATATTAACAGCTTCAGCTTACACTACTATTATACCGGGATATGATCAAGACATTTTAAGTCCAAGTGACCAAAATGTTATGGTCTCTGAGATTTTATTTGCCGACGGAATTGGAGCCATAGCTATAACAACTGATATCAGCTTTACTTTAGATGCTTCAATTGCCAGTGGTTTAGGAATATCACAATCTCAGAGTCAACATCAGGAAGAAACATTAGATACATATCATATTAATTAATTTTAATTTCTTACATTTAATTTTGTAATTATTTCTGTAAATTATATAAAAAGATGTCCCAAAAGATTGTATAAATTTGTAACATTAAAACATGTAAAATTATGAAGAAAATTTTTATTAGCGCCATTATGCTATTAGGTTTAGCTTTCAATGCACAGGCTCAGGACATTTCAAAAAACGCTTTAGGTTTACGCTTAGGGGATAATGATGGTTTTGGTGGTGAGATCTCTTACCAAAGAGCACTTAGTTCTCCGAACAGATTAGAATTTGACTTAGGCTGGAGAAATAGTGATCACGTTGACGCTTTTAAACTTGTAGGTTTATACCAATGGGTTTGGAACATTGACGGAGGTTTCAACTGGTATGCCGGTGTAGGAGCTGGTGTAGGAAGCTGGAGTGTAGATAGTAAATATGGAGACGGAAGCGGTTCTTTTGTTTTATTAGGAGGAGATATAGGTATTGAATATAATTTTGATATTCCTCTACAATTATCTTTAGATTTCAGACCTGAATTTTATTTAGGTGGTGATTATGCTGATTACAAAGATAATTTCGGTCCGGATATCGCATTAGGGATTCGTTATAAATGGAATTAATCAAATATAAAATTCCTTTAAAAAAAACTCCGTGTAACACTCGGAGTTTTTTTTATATCTCTAATTTCTAATTGATCTTATTTGCTTTTTCATTCTGACCGGTAACCTGATAAGCCATTTTTAAAAGATTCTTAGTATTAACATCACTAGAATCTAAACTGTATGCTTTTTCAAATAACGGAATGGTTTTTTTGAAAATCTCTTTTCTTTTAGCCATCAATTCATCATATTTTGGTTTATCATCTCGGAAAGAATTAATTTCATCAACCAATTTCTGATCGTCTTTTAACAATTCATAAGCTTCATTGAAATAAATTCTGGCCTCAGCTTTTTTAAGATCCATATCAGCAGGATTCAATTCTACTGCTTTCTCATAATATTTTTTAGCCTTTTCCATATTTTTATTATGGTCTGCCAAAGAAGCTAACATTTTATAAGTATCCGGTAATTTAGTAGACACTTTTACATCTCTTGGTTTTTCATAAACTCCGGTTGCGATTGACTTTGTTCTTGTTTCTCGATTAGGAAGTTGTTCTTCTTGTCCGCTAGCTTTATTAACAGCATAGTAAATAACCCCGTTTTTCATGTAATCACTATTTACCAACTCTTCATATAACTTTTCAGCTGCTTTATAATCTTCTCCCTGAACAGCAGTGATTGCAGCATTTTCTAAAGAATTCCCTTCATTCTTTTCATCAAAAAGATACAGCGCATAGAAAAAAGAAGAAGCTTCTTTATATTTTTTACCAGTATACGCTGAATTAGCAATCATGCTCAACTGATTTTTAAAAGATTGCTTTTCCTGAACCAGATCATCCGTATATATTTTCTTCCCTACTTTAGCTTCATAAGCCATTGTTTCATCTATTACATTACCATATTCAGTAATAAACTGAGGGTTATACAGTTTGATCTGATCTTGTAATGTAGCCTTATCTCCTTTTGAATAAAGCTCTAATGTAGGATACATTACTTTATAAAACTTTGTATAAACTTTATCTCCCTCTTCTTTAGCCAAAGGTTCTAATGAATTTAAAGCTGCTTTATAAGCTTCTAGATCCTTTTGAGAGATCGTTTCCTTTCCATAAATCTTCTTTAGTGTTTTTAACTCATCTTTCTGAGCAAAAGTCGCTACCGAACAGAAAAATGCTGTAGCTAAAATTAATCTTTTCATAATTTGTTTACAGTTATTTTTAAAATTTTATTTGGTTTCATTTAAAAAGAAGCCCAATTAAAAATTGGGCTCTTTATTTATTCTTGAGTTTCGTTATTCTCATCAGTATTCATCCCTTCGGTATTCTCTTCTCCTTCAGGTAATTCTTCTTCCTCTTCTCGTAGAACTTTAGTAACAGCTGCAATAGAATCGTTTCCTTTTATATTAATTAAACGAACTCCTTGTGTAGCTCTACCCATTACCCTTAAGTCGTCCACTCGCATTCTGATTGTTAAACCGGATTTATTGATAATCATCAGATCATCTTCATCTGTAACTGCATTTACAGAGATCAATGCACCTGTTTTATCTGTAATATTTAAAGTTTTAACTCCTTTACCACCTCTGTTCGTGATACGATAAACCGGTTCTCCGTCTTCTTCTAATTTAGTACGTTTACCATACCCGTTTTCAGTAACTACTAAAATTTGAGAATCATTTATATCTTTCTCATCAATAGAAACCATTCCGATAACTTCATCTTTATCGTCTGCAAGAGTAATACCTCTTACACCGGAGGCCGTACGTCCCATAGGACGTGTTTTCTCTTCTTCAAAACGAACTAATTTACCGGATTTAACAGCGATTAGTACCTGACTATTACCGGTAGTTAATTTTGCTTCCAGTAATTCATCGTCCTCGCGAATAGTTATTGCATTGATACCGTTTTGACGAGGTCTAGAGTATTGCTCTAAAGGTGTCTTTTTCACAATCCCTTTTTTAGTAGCCATAATTACAAAACGACTATTGATGTATTCTTCATCCTTAAGGTCTTTTGTACAAATAAAGGCTTTTACTTTATCATCACTTTCGATATTGATTAAGTTTTGAATAGCTCTACCTTTACTTGCTTTCGTTCCTTCCGGAATTTCAAATACACGCATCCAGAAACATTTTCCTTTTTGCGTAAAGAACAATAGATATTGGTGATTTGTAGCTACAAAAAGATGTTCCAGAAAATCCTGATCTCTTGTTGCCGAACCTTTTTGCCCTACTCCTCCTCTGTTCTGTGTCTTATATTCAGACAACGAAGTACGTTTAATATAACCTGCATGAGAGATAGTTACCACAACTTGTTCGTCAGCAATCAAATCTTCAATACTTACATCTCCGCCGGCATATTCAATTACTGAACGTCTTTCGTCTCCGTATTTATCTTTTATTTCAACTAACTCGTCTTTGATTACCTGCATACGCATATCCTTGTTAGCAAGTAACTCTTTCAAGTACGCAATCAGTTTCATTACTTCATCGTATTCTGCACGAAGCTTATCTTGTTCCAGCCCTGTTAACTGGCGTAAGCGCATTTCTACGATAGCTCTGGCTTGAATTTCAGACAATTTGAATCGCTCGATCAATTTGTTACGAGCTTCTTCTCCATCTTTTGAAGAACGTATTAAAGCAATTACTTCATCAATATTATCAGAAGCAATAATTAAACCTTCTAAAATATGGGCTCTTTCTTCTGCTTTTCTTAAATCAAATTGTGCTCTGCGAACAACAACATCGTGACGGTGTTCTACGAAATGATGAATTAAATCTTTAAGATTTAGCATTTCCGGTCTTCCTTTTACCAATGCAATGTTATTCACACTGAACGAAGATTGTAATTGAGTATACTTGAATAATGTATTCAAAACTACATTAGGAACTGCATCTCTTTTCAGTTCGTATACAATACGCATCCCTTTTCTATCCGACTCATCACGAATAGTAGAAATTCCTTCGATCTTTTTTTCGTTAACCAGATCCGCTGTTTTTTTGATCATTTCAGCCTTGTTAACTTGATACGGAATTTCTGTTACAACAATGGCTTCTTTACCGTTAGACTCTTCAAAGTTAGCTTTAGCACGCATAACCACACGACCTCTACCGGTTTTAAAGGCCTCTCTAACACCTTCATATCCATAAATAACACCACCGGTTGGAAAATCCGGCGCTTTGATATGATTCATCAATTCATCGATCTCAATATCATTATTATCGATGTAAGCCAGTGTTCCGTCAATAACTTCAGACAAGTTATGTGGCGGCATATTTGTTGCCATACCTACTGCAATCCCAGAAGCTCCGTTAATTAACAAGTTGGGCACACGAGTCGGTAAAACTTTTGGTTCCTCCAAAGAGTCATCAAAGTTCAATTGAAAATCTACTGTTTCTTTTTCGATATCAGCTAACATCTCCTCTGATATCTTTTTCATTCTGGCCTCAGTATAACGCATTGCTGCCGGACTATCACCATCAACTGAACCAAAGTTACCTTGTCCGTCAACCATTAAATAACGTAAACTCCAATCCTGAGCCATACGCACCATAGCATCATAAACCGAAGAATCTCCATGCGGGTGGTACTTACCTAAAACCTCTCCTACAATTCTGGCTGATTTTTTATACGCACTGTTGGAACGTATTCCTAATTCGTGCATTCCAAATAATACTCTACGGTGTACAGGCTTTAACCCATCTCTAACATCAGGAAGAGCTCTGGAAACGATTACCGACATTGAATAATCAATGTAGGCTGATTTCATTTCTTCTTCTATGTTAATAGGTATTAACTTTTCTCCTTCAGACATAAGTATTTAAATAAATTTTATCATTAATTCTTAAACGTGCCAATATACGCTTTTTTATTAATTCTATAGATTTTTTATCTTATAAATTTACATGATTTATTAACAATTCTGTTTAAAAAATGATAATAACTAAAGCTTTCTAAATTTTTATAATTAAATATTTTTTTGTCATTTAGTCATACAATAGCATTAAAGGCACATTTTTTGTTATTTTACCTATATCTTAGTATATTTACGAATAGATTTAAAATGTTATGGACGATAATTTTTCACCAAGAGTAAAAGATGTAATCTCATATAGTAAAGAAGAAGCTTTGCGCTTGGGGCACGACTTCATTGGCACAGAGCACCTTATGCTGGGGTTACTGCGAGAAGGTCAAGGCAAAGCCATGGTCATTCTGAACAATCTTGCGGTAGATTTTGATCATTTAAGACGAAAAGTTGAAATATTGAGTCCTGCCAATTCTTCAGGTTCTCAAAGTAATGACAAAAAAAATCTACACCTGACAAGACAAGCGGAAAGGGCTCTGAAAACAACTTTTTTAGAAGCAAAATTATACAATAGTTCTATCATAAGTACTGCGCATTTGTTACTTTGCATTTTAAGAAATGAAAATGACCCTACCACAAAACTATTGAACAAGTTAAAAATTGATTACGAAACAGTAAAGGAACAATATACAGCTATGTTAACAAACGAAAATGACTTTATAGACAACCTTCCGAAAGCTGAATCTTTTAATGATGATGCCGAAAATGATGATCTTTCTGCAAGAGGAGAAAGTTTCAATTCTCCATCATCCGGAAGCAAAGCCAATAAAAAGTCTAAAACCCCGGTTTTAGATAACTTTGGACGCGATTTAACAGAATTGGCTGAAGAAGGGAAATTAGACCCTGTAGTTGGCAGAGAAAAAGAAATTGAACGTGTTTCTCAAATATTAAGCAGAAGAAAGAAAAACAACCCTTTGCTTATAGGAGAACCGGGTGTGGGTAAATCAGCCATTGCTGAAGGCTTAGCGCTGCGAATCGTAAAGAAAAAAGTTTCCCGCATTCTATTCAATAAAAGAGTAGTGACTCTGGATTTAGCCAGTTTAGTTGCCGGAACCAAATACAGAGGACAGTTTGAAGAACGCATGAAAGCGGTCATGAACGAACTGGAAAAAAATGATGACATCATCCTTTTCATTGATGAGATCCACACGATCGTCGGTGCTGGTGGCGCCACTGGTTCACTTGATGCTTCAAACATGTTCAAACCTGCTTTAGCAAGAGGAGAAATTCAATGTGTGGGAGCAACAACATTAGACGAATACCGCCAATATATTGAGAAGGACGGTGCTCTGGAAAGACGTTTTCAAAAAGTAATCATTGAACCGACTTCTGTTGAAGAGACTATTACTATTTTGAACAACATCAAGGCTAAATATGAAGATCACCACAATGTTATCTATACACCGGAAGCTATTGAAGCCTGTGTTAAATTAACGAATCGTTATATGACCGACCGCTTCCTTCCGGACAAAGCTATTGATGCCTTAGACGAGGCCGGATCTCGTGTACATATAACCAATATTGATGTTCCGAAACAAATTCTGGAATTGGAACGCCAATTAGAAGAAGTTCGCGAAAATAAAAACAGTGTCGTCAAAAAGCAGAAATATGAAGAAGCCGCAAAATTACGTGACGACGAGAAAAAAATCGAAAAAGAATTAGCTATCGCTCAGGAAAAATGGGAAGAAGATTCTAAAAACAACAAAGTTGTTGTAACCGAAGACAATGTTGCCGACGTAGTTTCTATGATGACCGGTATTCCTGTTAATAGAATCGCTCAAACAGAAAGCAATAAATTAGCTAAACTTCCGGAATTGATTAAAGGAAAAGTTATCGGTCAGGATAATGCTGTTGAAAAAATTGCAAAAGCGATCCAGCGTAATCGTGCCGGATTAAAAGACCCGAACAAACCTATCGGTTCTTTTATATTCTTAGGATCAACCGGTGTCGGTAAAACACAATTAGCTAAAGTTTTAGCAAAAGAGTTATTTGACTCTGAAGATGCCTTGATACGAATTGACATGAGTGAATACATGGAAAAATTTGCCATTTCAAGATTAGTAGGTGCGCCTCCGGGATACGTCGGTTATGAAGAAGGCGGGCAATTGACCGAAAAAGTGAGAAGAAAACCTTATTGTGTTGTTCTGTTAGACGAAATTGAAAAAGCACATCCGGATGTATTCAACATGATGCTTCAGGTTCTAGATGACGGTCACTTAACCGACAGTTTAGGTCGTAAAATCGATTTTAGAAATACGATCATTATCATGACCTCTAATGTAGGAGCCCGTCAATTAAAAGACTTCGGACAAGGTGTCGGATTCGGAACATCTGCAAAAACAGCACAAGCAGACGAGCATTCAAAAGGAATCATTGAAAATGCCTTAAAAAAAGCATTTGCTCCGGAATTCCTAAACCGTATTGATGATGTTATTGTATTCAACTCTTTAGAAAAAGAAGATATCGACAAAATAATTGATATCGAAATGGCTAAGCTTTATGACCGCATAAAAGATTTAGGTTATAACTTAAAATTGTCTGAAAAAGCAAAAGACTATATTGCCGATAAAGGCTTTGACAAACAATTCGGAGCCAGACCTTTAAAAAGAGCGATCCAAAAATATGTAGAAGATGCTTTAGCAGAAGAGATCATAACCTCAAAAATTCACGAAGGAGATGAGATCTTTATGGATCTGGACGAAAAAAATAACGAACTGAATATTTCAATTAAGAAAAAAGAAAAACCTGCTGAATAAGCAGGTTTTCTTTTTTATAACAACTTCTTTTAAAATCAAAAAAAAGTAGTACTTTAGAAATATTTTTAATTCTATTTTCTATTCCATGTTAGACAAAGTTATTGTGGGTAGTGAAGAATGGTGCTCCTTCCCTACTTTAGGAATTCCAACTATTAAAGCTCGGGTAGACTCCGGAGCTAAAACTTCTGCTTTGCACGCTGTTAATATCAGACCTTTTCAGAAAGATAATGAAGAATGGGTAAAATTTGATATCAATCCTATTCAAAACAATGTTAAAACCGTTATCCATTGCGAAGCTCCTTTAATAGACCAACGCATTGTAAAAAGCTCAAGTGGTTTTCGGGAAAAGCGTTACGTTATCAGAACACAATTGGAGATCGGGGGCAAACACTGGGAAGTGGAAGTTACACTAACCAATCGCGATTCCATGGGATTCCGTATGTTGTTAGGTCGTGAAGCAATGTCCGGAAGAATTTTAGTAGATCCTGAAAAAAAATACGTTTTAGGTCAACCGACAAATGAAAAGCTCAAAGAATATTACTATTCTGACATCATCAACAAAAAAGGCTTACGAATAGGGCTTTTAGCCAGCAATCCCGAACTATACAGCAATAAACGCATCATAGAAGCCGGAGAACTGAGAGGGCACGAAATGCACTTTTTAAACATCAAATACTGCTACATGAAACTAGATGCCGAAACTCCTGAAATTCATTACAGAGGTGGTAAAGTTTTAAATGATTTTGATGCTATCATTCCCAGAATTCGTCCAAGTATGACTTATTACGGTTGTGCTTTAACCCGTCAATTTGAGGCCTTAAAAGTATTTACATTAAACAATGCAGCAGCTATTAGTCAATCCAGAGATAAATTATTTTCATTGCAACTGTTATTAAACAACGGAGTTGACATCCCTACCACAGGTTTTGCAAATTCACCTCTGGACACTGATGATTTGATTAAAATGGTTGGTGGCTCGCCGTTGATTGTAAAACTATTAGAAGGAACACAAGGGAAAGGCGTCGTTTTAGCAGAAACCAAAAAAGCAGCTGAATCCGTTATCAATGCATTTAAAAGTTTAAATGCTAATATTTTAGTTCAAGAATTCATCAAGGAAGCTAACGGTAAAGATCTACGCTTATTTGTAGTAGACGGAAAAGTAGTAGCTGCCATGCAACGCGAAGCAGCACCCGGCGAATTCAGAGCCAATATTCACATGGGAGGAACAGCTTCTATCGTTAAAGTTACTCCGGAAGAAAAGAAAATAGCCATTCGGGCTGCTAAAGCCATGAATCTGAAGGTGGCAGGAGTTGACATCATTCGTTCTACCAAAGGCCCTTTACTCTTAGAAGTGAATTCTTCTCCGGGCTTAGAAGGAATTGAAGGCGCTACACAGAAAGATATTGCCGGAGAAATGATCAAAGCCATTGAGAAAAATTTTAAATGGAAGTAAATGAAGAAAGAATACGGAATACCTTTAGTTTTACTTATTCTCGGAATGGTACTTACCATAATCGGTGCTTTATTTAAGCTAATGCACTGGCCGGGTGCAAAAATTATGCTTACAACCGGAATGCTCACGGAAGCCGGCGGTTTAATTTTCCTTATCGTAAGCATCATCAAAAACATGAAATAGCCTATGGAAATCTTAGTTAAAATTCTGATCGGATGCATTGCCCTGCTACACCTCTACATTCTTGTACTGGAAATGTTTCTGTGGACTACCCGTGGTCCTAAAGTTTTCAGAAGTTTCCCAAAAGACTTATTTGCCCCGACAAAAGCAATGGCAGCTAATCAAGGGCTGTATAATGGTTTCTTGGCAGCAGGATTACTTTGGTCCTTGCTTGTTTCTGATATTTTCTGGAGCAAAAATATAGCATTGTTTTTTCTGGGGTGTATAGCAATCGCGGGAATTTACGGCGCTTATTCAGCTTCAAAAAAAATATTATTTATACAAACATTACCGGCTTTAATTGCTATCATAGCTGTATTAGCAATTTAAAAACAATAACACTTTAATGAAAGACCATCTCTTAAAATACAGTGACTTTACTGAAAATGAGATCAATTACATTCTGAATCTGACAGAAGAGAAAGAATTTAAAAAGAAAGAACACATTCTTACATCAGGGGATAAAGAACTGTATCAATATTTCATTCTTAGCGGATGTATCAGAGGGTATATTATTGACTTTAACGGAAAAGAACACAATATCGAATTTGGTTTTCAAAATTATTGGTTCGGCGATATGGAAAGTTTTGCACACGGAACTGACGCTACTTACAATTATCAAGCATTGGAAGATCTGACCATTCTGGCAATCTCTAAAAGGAATTGGGATAAATTATCCGAAGAAATACCTGCTTTTATCAAATATACCAGTGAATTGTATCGCAATGCTATGATATTTCAACAAAAAAGAATCGCCGAACATTTTATACTAACTGCTGAACAACGCTACTTTAACCTTATCGCTAATCATCCGGATATTCTTCAACGAATTTCTTTAAAGAATATCGCCAGTTATCTAGGGATTACTGCCGAATTTATCAGTATTCTGAGAAAAAAATCAATCCAGAGATAATTTCTTAAACTACTTCAATTTTTTTTATTGTTATATAACGGAACTTTGTAGTGTAATTAAAAACAAAGTAATATAACATTTAAACAAAATGAAAAAGAATACAGATACAGGATTACTTATCCTAAGAATTTTGTTAGCCGTATTAATGATATTACACGGTATCGGTAAATTAAATGGCGGACTGGAATTTGTTAAAGGACTTCTCACCGAAAAAGGCTTACCTGCTTTTATAGCTTATGGTGCTTTAGTAGGTGAATTATTAGCTCCTATAGCTATATTAATCGGATTCAGAACCCGAATTGCAGCAGCAATTTATGCTATAAACTGTTTGGTCGCTATTTTCATGGTTCATAGCTCAATTCTTTTTACTCTAAGCGAAACCGGAGGTTGGGCTGTAGAACTTTTAGGCTTATACTTTTTCACTTCAGTAGCCTTATTCTTTACCGGAGCCGGAAAATATGCCATTTCAACAACGAATAACTGGGATTAATTAAAACTAGATATAAAATGAAAGCGTTAAAATCAATTAAACTACAATTTAGCAGTTATAATTACCGCTGTCAGCATGGTCAGTTGTTCAGATAACAAACAGATCGAAGAAAAATACCAAACTGAGATACAGACTTTAACATCTCAATTAGAGAAATTAGCAAAAGAAAACGAAGAAGTTGCGAAAAATCTAAAAACTTTCGACATGCTTGACTTTGTAGTCTACTCTACCCAAGAATGGAAAAGACTACACGAGAGTCACGCTAATGATATTTTAGTCCACTACCCTGACGGACACACAACTGTGGGTATTGAAGATCATATTAAAGAATTGGCACCCATGTTTGTCTTTGCTCCGGATACACGTATTGAGCAACATCCTATAAAATTAGGTTCAGGTACCATGACTGCTGTTGTAGGTGAACTTCTAGGAACGTTCACAGAACCTATGCCTATCGGAAATGGTAAATTCATCCCGCCTACAGGAAAAGCTTTTAAATTACCTATGTGTACTGTAGGACTTTGGAATGACAAAGGTGTTATGTATGAAGAATATCTTTTTTGGGACAATCAGGCCTTCTTAAAACAAATTGGTCTTGCTGAATAATAATAACAACTGACCAAAGCTCCAAAACAAACTTTAAACTAAAAAGCTCCGAAATTCGGAGCTTTTTATATTATAACATATTTTCATCGAGCTGTAAACTTTGCAGAAAAGCAACTGATTTTTCAATATCATAATGTAAAATCCTGTCTTCTTCCACAAAAGAAACTTCTTCTCTGTATGATTTCAGGAATGATTCAATGAACTCACTGGATTTTAACGGACGTCTGAATTCAATAGCTTGTGAAGCATTTAACAATTCAATAGCTAAAATTCGTTCCACATTTTCTACGATACGTAACGTTTTTGTTGCCGCATTGGCTCCCATACTCACATGATCTTCCTGACCGTTACTCGATACAATGCTATCAATACTTGCCGGTGTAGCCAATTGCTTATTTTGGCTTACAATACTTGCAGCAGTATATTGAGGAATCATAAAACCTGAATTCAATCCAGGATCATTCACTAGGAATGCCGGTAAATCACGTAATCCCGAGATCAATTGATATGTTCTTCTTTCAGATATATTTCCTAATTCTGCCAACGCTATCCCCATAAAATCCAATGCCAAAGCCAAAGGTTGTCCGTGAAAATTTCCTCCGGATATTATAACATCTTCGGCTGCAAAAATATTCGGGTTATCCGTTACAGAATTAATCTCTGTTCGAAATGCTTTTTTCGCGTAGTCAATAGCATCCTTACTTGCACCGTGAACTTGAGGAATACAACGGAACGAATACGGATCCTGAACATGCTTTTTAGATTGGGCTATAATTTCACTATCTTCTAGCAATTCCCTCATTCTTTCGGCAGTTTGAACCTGACCTTTATGCGGACGAACCAAATGAATTAATTCATTGAAGGGCTCTATTCTACCATCAAATGCTTCTAAAGAAATAGCACCGATCACGTCTGCCAGATAACATATCTTATTGGCTTTAATCAAACAAAATACACCAAAAGCACTCATGAACTGTGTACCGTTTAACAAAGCCAAGCCTTCTTTTGATTCCAGATGAATGGGATTCCATCCCATCTTTTCCAAAACTTTTTTCGTCGGTTGTCTGAAACCATCCGCATACACTTCGCCCTCACCTATTAAAGGCAAAGACAAATGTGCCAATGGAGCCAGATCTCCTGAAGCACCTAACGAACCTAACTCATAAACAACAGGTAAAACATTATTGTTATAAAAATCTATCAAACGCTGAACGGTAACCAACTGTACTCCGGAATGTCCGTAACTTAACGATTGGATTTTCAGCAACAACATGATCTTCACAATTTCCTGAGGTACTTCCGCGCCGGTACCGCAAGCATGTGATTTTACCAAATTGTTTTGTAATTGTGATAAGTTTTCTCCTGATATTTTTACATTACACAACGAACCGAAACCGGTATTGATACCATAGATAGGCGTTGCGTTATCTTTCATTTTCTGATCCAGATAAGCTCTGCATTTTTCGATATTTACAATAGCCTCCTCAGAAAGTGCCAACTGATAGTCACAAGAAATGATTTCGTTAATCCTATCTATCGACAATAAATCTGAACTTATATAATGAACATTTTCCATTCTAAAAATTTAAAGTCCAAAATTCAAAAAACCGCAACTAAAAAACAAATATTCCGGATACATTTATTGACACATCAACAAAAATTAACACTTAAATAATCCATTTTGAAATTTTATTGCATTTTTCATTACTATTTATTAAAACATCCGTAAAAATAATATTAAAAGTCAGAATTTCATAAATTTTATTAAATTTGCTATATGATTCAAAACCAGTCGAAATACAATTTCATTTCTATACCGCAAGTAATTACTTCATGCGGCATTTCGACTATTGTAACGATTACGGTTACAACTACTACCCCATTCGGGGTTTAATTTTCACATATCATCCACAGCCTGTATTGCTATTTTTTAGCAAGAAAATTTTCTATAATTTATTTATCGTATTATGTTAGTATTAAAGTTTGGAGGCACTTCTGTAGCCAATGCTCAAAATATAGGACTCGTTGCTGCTATCGTTCAGCAAAAAAAAGAGCTACAAAAGACACTCATTGTGGTATCGGCTTGTAGCGGGGTAACTGATCAACTGGTCCAATTGACCGTCTTAGTTGCTAATAAAGACAAAGAATACAAAACCAGATTACTAGCTCTGAAGCAGCAACATGAAAACCTGATTCACGAATTAGTTTTAGAATCAGATGATGCATTACAAAAAACAATTCGTAAACATTTTAAACACTTAGAAACACTACTGGAAGGCTGCTATCTTTTAGGAGATGTACAACCTAAAATTCACGATGCGATCATTGGTTACGGTGAATTACTCTCTTCAACCATTATTGCTGCTTTTTTTGCACAGCGATTCAACATTGAAAATCCGTTTGTAGACAGTCGTACTCTGATCGTAACTGATGAAAATTTTGGCAATGCCAATGTTTTCTACCCGGAAACCTATCAGCATATAGAAGATTATTTCTTTACTAATGATAAAACTTTATTTGTTTTACCCGGATTCATTGCCAGCTCCCGAAACGGAAGCAATACAACATTAGGACGTGGCGGTTCTGATTATACTGCAGCCATCTTAGCTAATGGTGTTTCAGCAACTGCTCTTGAGATCTGGACAGATGTCAGCGGAATGTATGCTGCCAATCCTAAGATCGTAAAACAAGCCCAGCCAATTCCTGCTATTTCATATCAGGAAGCCATGGAATTATCACATTTCGGGGCTAAAGTTTTATATCCGCCAACTATACAACCGGCTCTTAAAAAAGAAATACCGATCTGGATCAAAAATACATTTGCTCCTAACGAACACGGAACGCTTATTTCGAATCAGGAGAAAGATCTACAACAATCCGTAAAAGGAATCAGTAACATTGATAAGATCGCTTTATTAACGCTTGAAGGAGGCGGAATGGTTGGTGTCTCAGGCATAGCACGAAAATTATTCGAAACGCTTTCGTTACATCATATTAATGTTATCTTCATTACTCAGGCATCCTCAGAGCATTCGATCTGCATCGGAATTCTGGAAAATCAGGCCGAAAAAGCTAAAAAGTATGTCGATGAAGTTTTCAGTAAAGAAATAGCACACGGACAGCTCAACGCTTGTCAGTTAGAAAAAGAATTGAGCATTATTGCCCTTGTGGGAGACAACATGAAGAATCATCAAGGATTAAGCGGAAAAATGTTCAGTACATTGGGTCGAAACAACGTAAATGTCCGCGCTATTGCTCAAGGGGCTTCCGAACGAAATATTTCGGCTGTGATCAACTCAAAAGATGTTGTTAAAGCACTAAATGCTTTACATGAAGTATTTTTTGAATCTGTAACTAAACAATTGAACCTTTTTGTAGTCGGTGCTGGTAATGTAGGAAGTAAATTCATTGAACAAATAGCAAATCAGCAAGAGTTTTTAAAGCAAAACTTAAACATTTCTGTCCGCATTTTGGGCTTATCAAACAGCCGTAAAATGTATTTTAACAAAGAAGGAATTGACCTGAACAATTGGAAAAAGACTTTAGAAAACGGCAAAAAAGCTTCACTTTCAGAGTTTGTGTCACAGATCAAAGAAATCAATGTTCGCAACAGTATATTTGTTGATAATACTGCTGATGCCGAAGTTTCAACCTGGTACAACACTTGTTTAAAAAGCAGTATTGCAGTGGTAACTTGTAACAAAATTGCCTGTTCGTCTCCGCTTGATAATTACAGAGAACTGAAAGAATTAGTACGTCAATATAAAGTTCCTTTTTTATACGAAACCAATGTGGGAGCCGGTTTACCAATCATTGACACCCTGAAAAACTGTATTGCCAGTGGCGATAGAATTCATAAAATCCAAGCGGTTCTATCAGGAAGTTTAAACTTTATTTTTAATAATTTCACTGAAAGTAACACTTTTACTAATGTAGTCAAACAAGCTCAAATTGAAGGGTATACTGAGCCTGATCCTAAAATTGATTTAAGTGGTGTTGATGTAATGCGTAAACTACTAATTCTAATTCGGGAAAGTGGTTATGCTTATGAAATGAGCGATATTGCTAACGAAAGCTTCTTACCTGAAGAATGTTTAAAAACAACTTCAGTAAATGACTTTTTACACAGCTTAGAAACCCATAAAGAGCATTTTAACACTTTATTAAAAGAAGCGAAGGAAAAAGAATGTCGCTTAAAATATGTCGCGCAATTTGATAACGGAAAAGCTTCAGTAGGCTTACAGTTCATTGCTAAGGATCATCCTTTTTATCATTTAGACGGAAAAGATAATATTGTATTATTCTACACTGATCGCTACAAAGAACAACCTTTACTCATCAAAGGTGCAGGTGCAGGTGCTGAAGTAACAGCTTCCGGAATTTTTGCAGATGTAATACGTGTAGGTAACTTTTAAAAAATTGATTATGAATGAAGTAAAAGTATTTTGTCCGGCAACAGTAGCCAATCTTTCTTGTGGTTTCGATATCATCGGACTATGTTTAGAAGGCATTGGCGACGAAATGGTTTTTCGCAAAAAAGAATTGCCGGGAGTTACAATCACTCAAATTACCGGAGCTGATTTACCCTACGAAACTGCAAAGAACGTTGCCGGAGTAGCCGCACAAGCTTTAGTCGATCACTTACAGCTCGATTATGGTTTTGAAATTGAAATTCACAAAAAAATAAAAGTCGGAAGCGGTATCGGAAGTAGTGCTGCCAGTGCTGCCGGAGCAGTTTACGGCATTAACCTTTTAGCAGGCAGTCCATTAACAAAAAAAGAATTAGTTCCATTTGCCATGATAGGTGAAGCCATAGCTAGTGGCTCCCTACATGCTGATAATGTGGCTCCGGCTCTTTTAGGAGGCTTTTCCTTAATCAGAGGATACGAACCTTTAGATCTGATCAATATCGAAAGTCCGAGTGAACTATATGTTGTCGTTATTCATCCGCATATTGAAGTTAAAACTTCTGAAGCCAGAGCTGTTTTACCTGAAAAAGTACCGCTAAAAAGTGCTATTACCCAGTGGGGCAATGTAGCCGGATTAATAGCCGGATTGTACACCGAAAATTATGAACTCATCGGTCGTTCAGTAGTAGATGTCATTGTAGAGCCAGCACGTAAAAATCTGATTCCTCATTTTGAAGAATTAAAACAAAGTGCTCTACAAAACGGCGCCTTAAATTCCGGGATATCCGGTTCTGGTCCTTCAATTTTTGCTTTATGTAAAGGAAGTCAAATAGCTAATATCGTTAGAAATACATTCAATGAATTAGGAAAAGAATTTTACACTTCTTTTGATGTTCATTGTTCCAAAGTAAATAATACCGGTGTAATAATTATATAATTCGTAAATTTAAAAATGAAATATTTCAGTACCAATAATCACAATATAAAAGTTCGTTTTAAAGACGCTGTAATACACGGATTAGCGCCTGATAAAGGTTTGTATTTTCCAGAGGAAATTCCGCAATTACCACAAAGTTTTTTTGATACTATCGAAAATCTTTCCGATACCGAAATTGCTTATACCGTTTTACAGCCTTTCATTGGCGACGAAATTCCGGAATATGCCTTAAAAGAAATTATCAGTGAAACCCTGACTTTTGATTTTCCGGTTGTCAAAGTGACTGACCATTTGTATTCATTAGAACTCTTCCACGGACCTACACTGGCTTTCAAAGATGTCGGCGCCCGATTCATGTCGCGCTGTTTGGGCTATTTTAATAGAAATTCCAATGAAAATGTAACAGTTTTAGTAGCTACTTCCGGTGATACGGGTGGTGCGGTTGCCAATGGATTTTTAGGCGTTAAAGGTGTTAAAGTGGTTATCCTCTACCCTTCTAAACGCGTAAGTGATATTCAGGAGAAACAATTGACCACTTTAGGCGGTAATATTTTTGCTTTAGAAGTAAAAGACACTTTTGATACATGTCAAAACATGGTAAAAAAAGCCTTTTTAGATAATTCTTTAAAAAAATACAATCTGACTTCTGCTAATTCTATCAATGTAGCACGTTGGTTACCCCAAATGATCTACTATTTTGTAGCCTACAAAAAACTGAAAAAACTACAACAAAAAGTAGTTATTTCTTGCCCAAGTGGAAACTTCGGCAACATTTGTGCCGGCTTATTAGCTTACAAAATGGGATTACCTATTGAACAATTTATCGCGGCAACGAATGCTAACAATACGGTTCCCCGCTTTTTAGAAACCGAAGAATATTTACCGTCGCAAACGGTTGCCACATTATCAAATGCTATGGATGTGAGCAATCCGAGTAATTTTGTGCGTATTCTGGAATTATTCCATCAGAATGTTCCGGAATTGAAATCTGTCTTTTCTTCTTATTCGTTCAACGATTCACAAACGAAAAAAGCGATACAAGAATTATATTCTGAATATGAATATGTTGCCGATCCACATGGTGCTGTTGGTTATTTAGGAACACAGAAAGCAACGATTCCAAATAGCGTGAAGGTATTTTTGGAAACTGCACATCCCATCAAATTTAAAGATGCTGTAGAACAAGTTATTGGTAAAGAATTGCCGTTACCCGATGATATTTCGGCTATTATTGATAAAGAGAAAAAATCGATTGTAATTGAGAATTACGAAGAACTCAAAGAAAGTTTGGCTTTAATTTACAAATAACGCAATAGAAAACACTAAAAACTTTGTATTTCATAAACTTGTACACATTGGATAAAAAGAATACTTTAGCACCTTAAAATAAACGAACTACTAAATGAAAAATACAGCTTTAACTCATGTTCATGAAAAATTAGGCGCTAAAATGGTTCCCTTTGCAGGCTTTAATATGCCGGTACAATACGAAGGGGTAAACGCAGAACACGAAATCGTTCGCAATGGTGTGGGGGTGTTTGATGTTTCACACATGGGAGAATTCTTCCTAAAAGGAGAAAATGCATTGGCATTAATTCAAAAAGTAACGTCAAATGACGCTTCTAAATTGGTTGACGGAAAAGCACAATATTCTTGTTTGCCTAATGCCGAAGGTGGAATTGTTGACGATCTGATTGTGTATAAAATTGCCGACAATGATTATATGTTAGTGGTAAACGCTTCTAACATTGAAAAAGACTGGAACTGGATCTCTAAGCACAATGATCTTGGGGTTGAAATGACAAATGCTTCTGACGAATATTCGTTATTAGCCATTCAAGGACCTAAAGCGGCTGAAGCTATGCAAAGCTTAACGGCTATTGATTTGCTTAATATGGGCTATTACACGTTCCAAATCGGTGAATTTGCCGGGATAAAAGACGTAATTGTTTCCGCTACAGGATACACAGGTTCGGGCGGATTTGAAATCTATTTCAAAAATGAAGACGCAGAACAAATCTGGAATAAAGTTTTTGAAGCCGGAGCTTCTTTTGGCATAAAACCTATCGGTTTAGCCGCACGTGATACATTGCGTTTAGAAATGGGCTTCTGTTTATACGGAAATGATATTGATGACACTACCTCTCCGATCGAAGCCGGATTGGGTTGGATCACAAAATTTGATAAAGAATTCACTAATTCTGAAAACCTGAAAAAGCAAAAAGAAGAAGGTGTATCCAGAAAATTAGTCGGATTTGAATTAGTGGAAAGAGGAATTCCCCGCCACGATTACGAAATTGTTGATGCTAATGGCACAGTTATTGGAAAAGTAACATCAGGAACACAATCACCTTCTTTAGGTAAAGCTATTGGTTTAGGGTACGTTCCTACAGCTTTATCAAGCGTGGATTCTGAAATTTTTATCCGAATCCGAAACAAGGACATTAAAGCAAAAGTGGTTAAACTTCCGTTTTACAAGAAATAAATGAAAAGAATTTTACTAGTTGGACTTTTTTTACACTCTCTTTTAAGTTTTACACAAGAAAATTTTTGTAAAAAAGTTACGGCTATTAAAAATTTGATTCAAACGCAACATTATCAGCCTAAACCGATAGATGACAGTCTATCGGTTTATGTTTTTAATACTGTCATCAATAACTTTGACACTCCCCGATTTGTTTTAACAAAAAGTGAATACGATCGTTTAAGTCGGCACCGACTCAAGATTGACGATTACATTTTAGAAGGGAACTGTAACTTTATCAAAGATTTTGAACAAATATTGCAAAACGGTATCAGCCGAAAAATAGCAATGATCAAAGCCATTGAAAAAGAAATTTCCAGTGTTAATGTCACTCAAACTATTGAATTTTCCAATAAAAAGTTTGAATATCTTACAACCGAAAATGAAATCAAGAATCTTTTAAAGAAAAAGATCATTTTTGATATTCTTTACGAAATTGCACAAACTTCCAAAAACAAAGATTCTATTGTTTTAAACTTTGCTCAGCTACAAAAGCAATACAAAAAACAAACTTTTGAAGAATATTATTGCTTAGGCGAACACAAAATGGCAACTCCTGATACTTTTTCAACGGAAATTGAAGATTTGTTCTTAAAAGCTTTCAGTCAGTACTTTGATCCGCATACGACTTATCTGTCTCAAAATGACAGAACCACTTTTTTAAATGGCGTAAGCGAGGACAATGCTTCATTCGGATTGCACTTTGCTATTAACAACAGTAATGAGTTCTATGTTGCGGAAATTATTCCCGGAAGCTCTGCCTTTGACAGTGATGCCATTGAACCATTTGATAAATTGGTAAAAGTAAAAACGATGAATGGTGATGAAGTTTTCGCCAACTGCTCTACTTTTGATATCATTCAGAATTATTTACAATCTCAAGAATTTAAAAATTTACTTTTTTCATTTGAAAAAAAGGATGGCACTACCTACGAAGTCCAATTGGTTAAAAAAAATATCAAATCCATTCAAAACAAATGCTACAGCTATGTTATGGATTATGAAGGCAAAAAATTAGGCTACCTTAATATCCCTAGTTTCTATACAGATGAGAATGGTAGTAATACAATGACTAACGACGTAGCTATAGAACTTTTAAACCTGAAAAAAGATAACATACAAGGATTGATCATCGATCTGAAAAATAATGGCGGAGGTGATATCAATGAAGCCATAAAATTAAGCGGAATGTTTATAGACATTGGTCCGGTTGCTGTCATGACCCAAAAGAACGGTAACAATATGCTGCTCAGAGACGTTAACAGAGGCTCTTTTTACAGAGGACCTATGATCGTATTGGTAAACGGAAATTCGGCTTCAGGAAGCGAATTTTTTGCCAATGCCATGCAGGATTACAAAAGGGCTTTACTTGTGGGTAGTAAAACTTTCGGCAAAGCAACCATGCAGCAAATTTTCCCACTGGATTCTACTTCAACTGTAACAGATTATGTTAAGATCACTACTGAAAAATTCTATAGAGTAACCGGAAAAAGCAATCAAAAAACAGGATTATTACCCGATGTCGAAATTCCTGATATCTTCGATACTTTCAGTAAGAAAGAGGACAAACTGGACAATGCTTTACCAAACGATTCTATTGAAAATAAAACCCGTTTTCAGCCGTTACATACCAACTTTTCTAAAATCGCTGCGAACAGTCAAAAAAGAGTAACTGCCAGTCAATACTATCAAACGGTCACTAATTATCAAGATTATTTCAATACCATTTTCAAAAAAAACACCTCTGAGAAGATCACATTGACTATTGACGGAGTATTCAATTATGTGCACAAGCACGATGCCGTTTTTGATTCTTTTAAAGGTATAGCAAGCCAAACTTACGTTTCAACCATCACTCCTACTTCTACTGATCTCGAAAAATTAAAGTTCGATACCGTATTGAATGAAATTTCAAACAAAAGAATTGAACAACTTAAACGAAATTTTGATATCTTAGAATCAGCTAAAATTTTAGTTGAACTAAATACCAAATAAACATGAAAATAGTTCTATTCTTTGTGTCATTGATCAGTATGACACAGCTTCTTTCAGCTCAGGAATTTAAAGATGCCGGAGAATATCTGACGTACGTCAGTAAAATTGAAAAACCGATTTCCAAAGAAATGTGGAAATATACTAAAACCGTTGCCCATTCTAAAAGTGCCAAACGCATTGATAACGTCAGAAAAAATCTCATCAAAACCATTCAAACGGCAAAAGCTACTTTAGAAAAGAATACAAATGGTTTTAATGGCGATCTTGAGTTTCGAGATCAGGTTATTGACTATTTTAGTTTTTCTGAGTTAATGATCAAAGAAGAATACGCTAAGATCATTGATTTACAGGAAATAGCGGAACAGTCGTATGATTACATGGAAGCTTACATTACAACTCGGGAATTAGTTAACGACAAGATCGATGCGGAACATGAAAAATTAGATGCTGCCCAACAGGCTTTTGCTGCTAAATATAAAGTTAATCTGCTTGAATCTGCAGAAGATACTGATATTGAAAAGAAGATGAAGATCTCCGGAGATGTCTTTAAGTACCACAGCAATCTATACCTGATTTTCTTTAAGTGTAATTACACCGATGTTTTATTAGACAGCTCTATAAAAAACAAAGACATTGCTGCCATTCAGCAAAATGCTAATGCCTTGCAACAATATGCAGAAGAAGGCATAGCTAAAATAACTGAGTTTGCACCTATAGAAGGCGACAAAACATTAGCTAACGAAACCATAAAATGTATGGAAATGTATCAAAAAATAGCTTCCGAATACGCTCCTAAAATGATTGATTTTTATACGTTCAATGCTAAGTTTGAAGATGTAAAAGTATCCTTGGAACGAAAATCAGAAAAGGAAAGAACTAAAGAAGAACTAGACAACTATAACCAAATGGTCAAAGAGATCAATCATAAAATAAATGATTACAACAAAGCCAACTCTGATGTGACCAACATGCGGAATACCTATATCAATAAATGGAATGTAACCGGAGAGCAATACATTTCCAAACACGTTCCGAGTGAATAAAAGTCATAAAAAAGCGTTTTAGAAATCTAAAACGCTTTTTTTATCTATTTTTTACAAGATTATAACTTAAGAACAGCACCTACATTAAATGTGCTGTATGTGTTTTTCAATGTATAAGGAGCATCTTTAGGAACTTCCGTTAAACCTGTCATTCCCTGATAATCGATCAGAATGCTAAAACTTTCATTAACTTCAATTTTATATCCGATTCCGTAGTTTAATCCTAATTGGGAATGAATTAACCTGATCTTTTACATCAAAATCATTGATCCCTGCAGCTGTTAAGAAACCGAAACTAGGACCAAAATTCAAGTTCCACTTACGAGTACTTCCGAAATGCCAGTTTGCATTTACAGGAATTGTCAGGTAATGCAATTTCTCTTTTATCGTTCCTACACTATTCCCCATGTACCCTCTATACTTACTTCCCATAGTTTGGTAAAACAAGCCTGAACGTATACTCCAACGGTTATTAAAAAAGAAATCTGCGTCTGCTCCTATATTAACGCTTGACAATGCTGAATTACTGATGTCTTCATCGCTGTAATAATTTGATGAAGCATAACCGATCTTCGGCGTTAATTCTATAGCACCTTTCTCTCTCTTTTGTGCATAGAATGCAGCACTAAACAATACTAAACCTGTTACAAGTAGTTTTCTCATAATGTATTTTTTACGGCAGTAAATATATTACAAAAACTTAGAGCACAAAAAAAGATAAACATTTTTTTATTTTTTTAAGGAATTACTAAATTTGCCTGACAAAATAAAACATTAGAAATGGGAAGAGCCTTTGAATTTAGAAAAGCACGTAAAATGAAACGTTGGTCGGCAATGGCTAAAACGTTTACAAGAATTGGTAAAGATATCGTTATTGCTGTTAAAGAAGGTGGACCAAATCCTGAAACAAATTCCAGATTAAGAGCTGTTATTCAAAATGCCAAGGCGGCTAACATGCCTAAAGACAATGTTGAAAGAGCTATTAAAAAAGCATCTGATAAAGATACTGCTAATTATAAAGAAGTTTTGTTTGAAGGTTATGCACCGCACGGTATTGCCATTTTGATTGAAACGGCTACTGACAATAACAACAGAACGGTTGCTAACATCAGAAGTTATTTCAATAAATGTAACGGTACTTTAGGTACTCAAGGATCGGTTGAATTTATGTTTGACCATACTTGTAACTTCAGAATTCCGGCAGAAGGTCAGGATGTAGAGGAATTAGAATTAGAAATGATCGATTTCGGTGTAGAAGAGATCTTTGCTGATGAAGACGGAATTGTAATGTATGCTCCTTTTGAAAGTTTCGGTGCCATTCAAAAAGAATTAGAGCACAGAGGTCTTGAAATTCTTTCTTCCGGATTTGACCGAATTCCGCAAGTTACTAAAGAGCTTAGCCCTGAAGAAGTAGCTGATGTGGAAAAATTATTAGAAAAGATTGAAGAAGATGACGATGTGATGAATGTATACCACACGATGCAGGAATCTTCAGAAGAGTAATTTTCTTTTAAAATACAACATAAAAAATACCGGCTTGATTAAGACCGGTATTTTTTTATTCAAATTTTAGAAATATACTTGCTATAAAATAAACTGAGGTATTACTTGTAACCAGTGCTAACTTTAGATGTTTTTTTCAAAATCAAGTTTGCTCTTATTTCCACTTTTTCAGGACGTTTTTTTGGATTATAAAATGCTGGATTATTCGTCATTACAATTAAGAGATGCTATTTCAAAATCATTTAGTTCAGATATTTCTTTTTCAAAATAGTATTTAGAAGCATTTCGTACACCTATTTGACCATTCAAAAAACCTATATTATTTAGAACATAATTTAAACGTTCTTTTGAAGTAGTATTTTTTTCAATTTTCTGTGCAAGTGATAATTTAATATTCATTATTTTAGGAAATGTTCTTTTTTCCATTTTAGGAATATATTTCAACCGAGCTATCCAAATGCTTATTGGTTGATGAGTCTGAATTTTTACAAAAGAATTAAATAAAAACTCCCAAACAGATCGATCTAAAGAATTACCAGAATCAACATTATAAAATTGGTGAAATTTGTTTGGTAGATTCTCAGAATCTTTTATTTCTGAAACAAATGCTTTAACTTCATTTTCTGTAAAATCTACTTTCCAAACATTCATTAAGTAAATATAACAAGATAACATTCCAATAGAAATCAAAATTGTTAGAATCAGAATTATCTTTTTTACATATTTCATGCTTAACTAAACAACATCACTCAATAACCACCTCTTTTTTAGGAATCAGAACAATGGTAAATGGATTGGTTAGTGCCATAGTTACCATATCCCCTTTTCCGGGTTTTATTTCTTTTGTTTTAATGTATAAAATATTCTTTTTCTCATACATTTTCTCAATTTCAATTCCATACCCACCGGAGTTTCTTTGCCCTAAATGCAGAACAAGAACATTGTTTTGTTCTAAATCCACATTCAATAAAGCCTCACTAATGGCATCCGAAATGTTTAATTTATCCACTTCATTGATCAGGTCATTATAATTATCAATGATTGCTACCGAAGCTTTTTCGTTTCCTCCGGTACTGTTCTTGATAATATATGTATAATCTGTACCTTCTGTAAATTGCTTGGTTGTATTACAGGAAACCAAAGTCATAAAAGCGATCAAAAATAAAATCTTCTTCATAGCAATTGATATTTTTTAAACAGAATACGTCTGGTTCAATGCCTCGTAGTAGATCTTTTCATACAAAGGCAATATATTTTTTATGTCAAACTTCTTGGCAGTTTCCAGTGCGTTGTGTTTGAACTGCTCTAAAACCGAGTCTTCTTTTAAAATCTTTATGGCATTTTTACTCATTTCCTCAATATTGCCTACATCGCTCAAATACCCAGAGAAGCCTTCTTCATTTACCTCCGGCAATCCTCCGGAATTACTCGAAATCACGGGAACTCCGCAAGACATTGCTTCTAAAGCCGCTAAACCGAAACTTTCTGTTTCAGATGGTAAAAGGAACAGATCGGAATAACCTAATATTTTTTCAATTTCGTGGCTGTTTCCAAAGAAAATAACCTTTTTATGAATTCCTAGATCCTCGCATAACATTTCGGCTTTCTCTTTCTCGGGTCCGTCTCCAACCATCATCAACTTTGCTGGAATCTCTTTCTGGATCTTATAAAAAATCCTTACAATATCTTCAATTCGTTTTACCTTTCTGAAGTTAGAGATATGCGTAATAATTCGCTCTTCTTTAGCCGCCAGAACCGAACGGTAGCAAGGTACAGAATCAATAATAGGCTCTTTATCCAACTCAATAAAATTCGGTACCACCTGAATGTCTTTTTTAATATCAAATAAACGATAAGTATCGTCTCGTAAGCTTTTGGAAACACTGGTTACAACATCCGATTGATTGATACTGAAAGTCACTGCAGGTTTATAGAAAGGATGCTTCCCTACCAGAGTGATATCAGTCCCGTGTAAGGTTGTGATCATCGGTATTTTAATTCCTTCTTCTGCCAGCATTTGCTTAGCCATATAACCCGCATAAGCATGAGGAATTGCATAGTGCACATGCAATAATTCTATATCGTACAATTTAATGGTATCGACTAATTTACTGGATAAGGCTAATTCGTAAGGCTGGTAATGAAATAAAGGATATTCGGGAACGTGAACTTCGTGATAGAACACATTTTGGTTTAACAAAGCCAAACGAACGGGCTGACTGTATGTTATAAAATGTATCTCGTGTCCTCTTTTGGCTAATTCTAAACCTAATTCAGTGGCTACAACTCCACTTCCGCCAAATGTAGGATAACAAACTATAGCAATTTTCATTCTTTTTAAATCAATTTTTCTTATAAAAGTAAACCAAATATCAATTTCCGGGTTTAAAAATACGTTAAATTATTTTTTAAATGCGGCCTCATACGTGGTAATCCATTGTTGTGCAGAGACTTTACGGACTAATTTTCCGATCAGTTCAAACGGAATGTCTTCAGCTTTCTTAAACCGCATACAGCTTTTTCCCATGTCTAACTTCTTAGCGGAAAATTTTGCATATTCCTTTAAAAACCAATCTGATAATTCCTTATCAGCATAAATTCCCATGTGATAAAAATTGATACTGTTCTTTTGCGAAGCAAAGCTCATAAACGGTAGCGGTAGTTTAGGGTTACAATGATACCCGTTAGGATATACTTCGTGAGGCACTACATAACCTACCATTCCATAAGAGATCTCTTCTTTGAAATTTTCGGGTAAATTATCCAGAATGACCTGACGTAACATTGCCAAAGTTTCCTTTCTGTCAGCCGGAGCCTTTTCTAAATATTCTTCAACAGATTGAGCAGGTATGTTCATTTTTTATTGCTCTATTGATTGGTAAATTACTTCTTGAATATTCTCTCTGATATTTTCTCTGGAAAGCGTATTTACTTTAGCTTCCGGATAGGTTCTGTTAGACAGGAATACATAAACGATCTCCTGTTCCGGATCGGCCCAAGCCATAGTTCCCGTAAATCCGGTATGCCCGAAACTGGTCATGGAAACACAGCCACAGGTAGGTCCGGATTGCCCTAATTGCGGTTTGTCGAATCCTACTCCTCTCCTGTTCTCATCTTTACAATAATAACAGGTATTGAATTTATTGAACGTAGCTTCGGTAAAGAATTGATGTCCCCCGTATTTTCCTTTTTGAAGATACATCTGCATCATTTTGGCTACATCCATACTATTTGCAAAAATACCGGCATGACCACCTATTCCTCCTTGCATTGCTGCGCCCATGTCGTGTACATAACCTTGTAATGTAGTATAGCGGTAATAGTTATCTTTTTCCGTCGGAACAATTTCACTTACATCAAATTTGTGTAAAGGGTTATAGGTCATTCTGTAAGCTCCTAAAATAGAATAAAAGTTATCTTTAGCCAACTTGTCTAATTTTTTTCCGGTTGTTCTTTCTAAATATTCTTTCATTAAGATAAATGAAAAGTCACTGTACTTATACTGCACTCTGGGTAATAATTCACTGTCTGCAATGATCTTAACGATGGAATCCTGATAATCTTTTCGTAAAAATAAATTTTCACTGACCTGAATAGAAAATTCTTTAGAATATGTTTTTCTGTAATATTTATCACTAGGTTGCCCCAAAGAATCTAAAGTGGCTTTATAAAAAGGGATCCACGCCTGAAATCGGGCTTGATGTGTTAGCATATCAACCAGTTTTACATTCGCTTTATTGGAATTTTTAAAGGATGGCAACATTGTACTCAACTTTGTGTCCAGTTTCAATTTTCCTTTGTCGAACTGAACCATCACATTAGGCAAAGTAGCTAAGATCTTAGTCAAAGAAGCCACATCATACAGATCTGTATTCTTTACAGGAACTAAATCTTCATAGGTATGATAACCATACGATTTTTGAAATATCACTTTCCCTTTTCGGGCTATCAATACTTGAATTCCCGGCGTCATTTCATGAGCTATGGCATAGGCAGCAATGGAATCTATTTTTTGTAAGGTTTTGGAATTCATTCCTACATTCTCAGGGCTTGCAAAGGACAAACGGTTCATTTCTGTGGTAGTTAAACCATCATTAGTATAAAAAATATCATTTATAGAAACCGGGATTTTTCCTTTACAGCCAATACCTCCGAAAATTGCTTCTGCTGCAACAGTTTGTCCGAAATAATTATTCTGGTACGCTAAAAGAACTGCTTCAATATTTTCAAAATTACTGATCTTTAATAAAGAATAAGGTTTCGTAAAAAAGGTCAGGATAACTTTATTTTGCTTTGCTATCTTACTGATCCACATTTGCTCTTTAAAGCTTAGATTATGATTTTTCCAGGCTCCGTCAGCTTTGTGGAACCCAATAATCACTTTAGTATAATTCTTTAGATCCACTAAAACAGAATCTAAGTTTGTTCCTTTAATTTCAGTTACTTCTGTATAGTCATTCAACTTTTTGAAAAAATCTGAAGCCTCGGCATCGCCTAGTTTAACATACGCTACTCTTTCTTTCTCCAGTTGTTTAACCGGTATTATCTTGTCTTTATTCTTTAATAAAGTCAGAGCATTTTCATACAACAAATAGTTTAAAGCATCGTTTTCGGGAGCATTCAGGTCATTATACAGATTTTCCAGTTCAATAGGTTTATATTTATTCAATCCGGCTTTGTATTTATAAGCCAGAATCTTTTTTACCGATTCGGCTAATCTTGCTTCAGTAAGACTTCCGTCGGCTTGTGCTTGTTTAAATTTTTCAATAGCCACCGGAACATTTTCAGCAAAAAGCAATACATCATTACCGGCCAAAAAAGCCTCCAAATCAATAGCTCCGGGTTCTTTGAAATTGCTGGCGCCTTTCATATTTAAGGCATCTGTAAATATTAATCCGTTGAATTTCAACTCTTTTTTAAGCAATTTAGTCACCACATCATACGAAATAGATGTGGGGTACCCTTCTCTCGGCTCTAAACTCGGCACATTCAAATGCGCCACCATAATGCTGGCTAATCCGTTTTTAATCAATTCTTTATAAGGATACAATTCTACATTATCCAATCTTTCTCTGTCAAAATTTACCAAAGGTAATGTTTGATGAGAATCAGTTTCGGTATCACCATGTCCTGGAAAATGTTTTGCCGTAGCAAAAACACCTTCGCTTTGCAAACCTAACATTAAAGCTTCAGCCGCATTGGTCACATTGACCTTATCTTCTCCGAAAGAACGATTGCCGATGATCGGGTTTTTAGGATTGGTATTTATATCGACAACCGGAGCAAAATTAAAATGGATTCCCATTCGTTTGGACTGCCGCCCCATTTGTTTTCCCATTTCCCGGATTAAATTATAATCCTGAATGGCTCCTAATGTCATGTTCCATGGATAACGGTATGTAGAATCCAAACGCATGCTTAATCCCCATTCGGCATCGATGCCGATGAACAAAGGAACTTTGGATTTTTGTTGGTAACGATTTGTTAATTGCGCCTGACGAATCGGACCGCCCTGAAAAAAGATCAGTCCTCCCACTTTATAGTTTTCGATTAAATCATCAATATCTTTGTAATGGCTTTCATTTTTATTGGAATAGGCCGCAACCATAAACAACTGCCCTACTTTTTCTTCAAAGGACATTGTATTGTAAATACTATCTACCCATTTCTTTTGCAGATCAGATGTGTTGGGTAACGAAATATTGGTTCTGGTTTGAGAATAAGATATATGTATTGAAACTACCAGTAAAAGTAGTGTTGAAAATTGTCGCATAAATAAAAATTTGATTCTTTTTAATGAGAACTAAATCTATGCCAAATTACTATTTATCTTTTTTAAAATAAAGTGTTTTACGTTTATTTTATAAAGAAAGTTGTTAACGACTACGGAAATTATCCCTTATTTGACTTTTAATCTACCAGGTCTATATGTCTGTCGTGGTACCCCAATAAGTACAATACACCGTCTAACCCGATACTTGATATGGAGCTTTGTGCATTGTCTTTTACTTTCGGTTTAGCATGAAAAGCAATTCCTAATCCGGCTAAATTTATCATTGGCAAATCATTAGCACCATCACCAACTGCTATGGTTTGGTTAATATCTATACCTTCTAATTGTGCTAATTCTTTCAGGTACTGGGCTTTTCTTTCCCCGTCAACTATTTCACCGATATAACCGCCTGTTAAAACTCCGTCTTTTATTTCCAGTTCATTTGCAAAAACATAATCTATTCCTAATTCCTTTTGCAAATAATGACCGAAATATGTAAATCCTCCTGAAAGTATTGCTGTTTTAAAGCCATTAGCCTTTAAAGTTCCAATCAACCTTCTGGCTCCTTTTGTTATAGGTAAATTAACGGCAACTTCTTTCAAAACTTCTTCACTTAAGCCTTTTAAGAGTTTCATACGCTGTTTAAAGCTTTCTTTAAAATCTATTTCGCCTTGCATGGCAGATTCTGTAATAGCTTTTACTTGTTTGCCCACACCTGCCAGTTCTGCCAGTTCATCAATTACCTCTGCCTGTATCAAAGTGGAATCCATATCGAAACAAACCAAACGTCTGTTCCTACGGAAAATATTATCTTCCTGAAAAGCGATATCTACATCCAGTTCTCTGGATATCTGCATGAATCTTTCTGTAAATTCGGCTTTGTTGTGAATTGCTCCGCGAATGGATAATTGTATGGATGCTCTGGGATATTCATCTTCTTTTATCAGAGAAGCTCTTCCTGTTAAACGCTTGATCGCATCAATATTCAGATTCTTTTCTGAAATAACTTTGGTTACTTCTGATATTTGTTCTGCTGTTAATTTTTCGCCTAAAAGCGTTATGATATAGCGATCTTTACCTTGTAGTTTTACCCAATTTTCATAATCTTCAAGTGAGATAGGCTTAAACTTAGCTTTGATACCAAGCTCATACGATTTAAACAACAAGTCTTTTAAAACTGCTGCTGACTTTTTTCCTGACTTAATCTGAAAAAGGATCCCTAAAGATAGTGTATTGTGAATATTAGCTTGCCCGATATCTAAAATCTTGGCGCCGTAAGAGGCTAAAACGGCTGTTAAAGAAGATGTCAGCCCCGGTTTATCCTGACCCGAAATATTTAACAAAAAGATCTCACTATCCATAGTACTTATGTCAGTTTATATAAAGAGAGAGTTTAAAAAAATAAAGTAATTTGCTCTTTTTCGATTATAGTTTTACTTAAAAAACCGGCTATGCCAACTTTCCCCGGCCGGCACTTCCCAAAAATCCTGCCACTCCTCAATAGTATTCACCAGATTATTAAATACTATAGTATTAGCAGATACTGCTTTTTCTTTTGCCATTTTTTTAAATTCAATCAAAGGCTTATGAGCAATATGTTCTCCTAATTTAAAAGTGACGTTCATTTTGTCTAAAAGGTCGATTTGATACTTTTGTTCCAAACTTTGAATAAAAGCGACTGAAGCATCTATAGAACAACCCGTTGCCGACTGTACTTCCTGATTAACAGCAATAATGATGAATCGGTTGTATTTGATCAGAAAAGAAGCTTCTAAGCCTTTTCCGTGAGCTGACCAGTTTTCGATAAATTCCTGAGTTGCCGAAGCTATTTCAGCTACTTCCTCATCGGTTAATTTTCTATTGGATTGATAGATCCAAATGCGGGAATGTTGCGGTAAAGATTCGAAAGGTACATACATGACTTATAAATCTTGGGCATTAGCAATTATTTCGGCTATATCTAAAACCTTTACTTCACTTTCTTTTTCGCTGAACTTCACACCGTCTGTCATCATCGTATTGCAATAAGGACATCCGGTAGCAATGATACTTGGCTTTGTTTCAAGTGCATCCTGAGTTCTAAGCACATTAATGTCCATATCTCCTTTTTCTGGTTCCTTAAACATTTGGCCTCCTCCTGCTCCGCAGCATAGAGCAGTACTTTTACTGCGCTTCATTTCTACGATCTCAGCATTGGTCTGAGACAGTACTTCTCTTGGCGCTTCGTATTCTTGGTTTGCTCTTCCCAAATAACACGGATCGTGGAACGTGATACGGCTTCCTTTATACGTTTCCTTGTTGAAATCTATGCGACCTTCCTTCAATAACTGCTGAAGGAACTGTGTGTGGTGAATTACTTCGTATTTACCGCCTAAGCTCGGATATTCGTTTTTTAAACAATTGAATGAATGAGGATCACAGGTTACGATCTTTTTTACTTCGTAAGCGTTGAGTAATTCAATATTCATCAAAGCTTGCATTTGAAATAAAAATTCATTTCCTGCTCTTTTCGCTACATCTCCGGTACAACTTTCCTCAGTTCCTAAAACAGCAAAATTCACATTTGCTTTATTCAATATTTTTACAAAAGCTCTGGTAATTTTCTTTGCTCTGTCATCGTAACTACCTGCAGAACCAACCCAAAATAAAATCTCAGGTTGTTTCCCTTCAGCCATCATTTCGGCCATTGTAGGCACAATTAAATTTTCTGACATACTTTTACTATTTTGAATCGATAGTTGCTATCTTAACTTATCTATTTGGTTATTCTTTACTTATTCATTTTTCCAGTTCAAACGATCCATTTGGCTATAAGGCCATGGTGCACCGTTATTCTCAATATTGGTCATCATATTATTTAATTCCATCGGAGCAGCACTTTGCTCCATAACTAAATAACGACGCATTTCAACAATGATCGACAATGGGCTAATATTTACAGGACATTCTTCTACACAGGCATTACATGTCGTACAAGCCCAAAGTTCTTCCGGTGTGATATAATCGTTTAACAAAGACTTTCCGTCATCTACAAATTTACCGCCATTAGCATCAATATTTTTCCCTACTTCTTCCAGCCTGTCTCTTGTATCCATCATAATTTTACGCGGAGATAATTTTTTACCGGTTAAATTAGCCGGACAAGAGGATGTACAACGTCCACATTCCGTACAGGTGTAAGCGTTAAGCAATTGCACCCAATTCAGATCCTGAACATCAGAAGCACCGAACTTGGCAGGAACGGCATCCGGATCAGCTGGAGCGGCAAACGGATCAGCATTCGGATCCATCATCATTTTTACTTCGTTTGTTACACTCTCCAGATTATCAAACTGTCCGTAAGGATTCAGGTTTGCAAAATACGTATTCGGGAATGCTAATAAGATATGTAAGTGTTTTGAATAGTATAAATAGTTCAGGAATACCAAAATACCACAGATATGCAACCACCAGGCAGCTCTTTCGATCATAAAAACAGCGCTATTATCCATTCCGTCAAAAATAGGAGCGATAATTTGGGAAACAGGAAAACTTCCTGCTTCATGGTAATGTCCGAAACCTCCGGCTACATGTTGCAAATGGAAATCAGCAGCATTCATCAATAAAAACAAGGACATCAATACTACTTCAAAATACAGGATATAATTAGCATCATTCTTAGGCCAACCTTTCATTTCCGGTTTCCAAAAACGCTGGATCTTAATTATATTCCTTCTGATCCAGAAAGTTACTACTGCTACGACAACCAGCAATGCTAAAATTTCAAAAGAACCGATCAGAAAATTATATACCCCTCCTAAAACGGAAAATACTCTGTGCGTTCCGAATAATCCGTCTATAATAATTTCTAAAACTTCAATATTGATGATCACAAAACCCACATATACTAAAATATGCAGAAAACCGGCTACCGGACGTTTCACCATCTTTGATTGGCCAAGAGCGATCATTGCCATATTCTTCCATCTGGCAGAACTATTATCAGTTCGGTCAATATCCTGACCTAATTTGATATTACGAATTAGCTTTTTGACATTTTTTACAAAAAAACCGATTCCCAAAAAGAGAATAATTGCAAAAAGAATGTTAGGTAAAAAACTCATAGGTGTTTACTTATTATTGATTTGTTCATTATTTTCGTTTACTTCCGGCGCTTCATAAGGTTTGTTCTTTTTTCCGAAAACAGACACATTGATATAGCGTGTAGGATGAAGTCTTAAGTCTTGTAGTAACAATTCCAGTTCTTTAGAAGTTTTGGTGAAATTAGTATACAAAGTTTCGTCTTTCATTAATTTTCCCATTGTACCTTTACCCTGCTCCATATCATTCATCAACTTATCTACGTTTGCTAAGGTTTTCTCTAAGTTCTTAACGGTTTCTCCTAAATGAGCTTTTGATAACGAATCAGATAACACGGCAAAATTTGCAGTTGTTTTATCTAAATTGCTTACTGTACTGTTTAATTTCATTTTATTCTCTGCCAACAATTGATTCAAGCTTTTAGAAGCCGAACTAAACTGAGTCATCGTTTTATTTAACTCAGCAATACTATTTTTCAGATTACTTTTAGTTTTATCGTCTAAAACTTCATTAAAGTTAGCAAAAAGTACATTAGCATTATCCAGTAATCTTTCGATTTTATCTTTTAGCGGTTCAATTTGTTTAGCTAAAGCATCTGTTAAACCCAGTTTAGAAGATGCTTTTAAATAATCCCCTGATTCGGCCAACTCCGGATCCTGATCATTTGCTACAATAATTATTTCTTTGCCTCCCAATGGTGAAGTACCTCTGAGTTCTGCAACACTTGATTTAGAAATCGGATAATTTGAAGTAATAGACATTTCAACTACTACTTTTCTGTTTTCAAGAAATTCATACGAATTAACTCTACCCACGGTTACTCCTTTTAAACGTATAGATGAAGAAGGCTCTAAGCCTTCTACCGAATCATACACTACATATAATTTTTTACTGGTGTCAAATAAGTTTTTACCTTTTAAAAAGTTATACCCCCAAATAAACAATAAAATGGCAGAAATGACTAAAATAGCCGTTTTAATTTCTCTTGATAGTTTCATCCAATTTGATTTTCATATTTCTGAAAGAAGAAACAATTCTAATTTCAGGTATTCAGGACTGCTCATTTCTATATAAAAGCCGACCGAGACGAGCTCTAATTGCAAAGCTCTTCATTTTTTAACAAAAATAAAACTTTATTTTATTTAATAGCATCCGACATATTAATTTTTACTCCGTCTTTATAAGCTACTATAAAAGCGGTGCTATAGCCTTTTGCTTTCGCCTCTTTTAAACGATCCTGAGCCTCATCGTAACTATCTTCGCTGCCGTAAAAGTATTTATATAAAGATCCGCTTTGCTCTCTCGAAATATTTTTCAGCCCTTTAAAATTAGACGATCTCGTTTCTAATTTTCTTCCGCTGGCTGCTATTTGTACTTTAAACGTAATTCCTTTCTTTGATACAGTTGTTGTTTTTACAGTGTCATTCGCTTCTTGTACCGTATTGCTCTTTTCAGAAGAAGACGAATCAAAATATTCTTTTTTATATTCCAGTACTGCATCAACAATTGCCTGAGCCATTTCTTCTTTTCCTTTAGTCGAATTCAGATAAGACCCTTCAGTTTTATTTGACAAAAAACCTAATTCGATTAATACACTCGGCATATAAGAAGCATCCAGTACCCACAACGGCGATTGTTTAACTCCCCGGCTGTTTCTTTTTAACTTCTTAGTAAACTTTGTTTCGATTATTGATGCTAAAGCAATACTTTGATCTAAATATTCTTCCTGAAGTATTTTTAATCCGATCAAGGTTTCCGGTTTATTAGGATCAAATCCGTTATATTTTTCTTTATAGTCCTTCTCTAATAAGATTACAGAGTTTTCCTGTTTAGCCACTTCTAAATTGGTTGAACTCCTATTCAGTCCCATTACGAAAGTCTCCGTTCCGAAAGGTGCCAGATTTTTAACTGAATTACAGTGAATAGAAACAAATAAGTCAGCATTATTTTCATTGGCTAACTTGGGTCTGTCCTTGAGCTCAATGAAAACATCCGTCTTACGGGTATATAGGATTTCAATATCCGGATATTTATCCAAATACTTTCCTACGAGTAAGGTTGTGGCTAATGCTATATTTTTTTCTACATAGCCATGATAAGAGTTTCCGGGATCTTTTCCGCCGTGCCCGGCATCTAAAACAATTTTAAATTTATTTTTGTATTGTGCGTTTGTAAATTGAAACATGCTGGTTACCAACATTAAAATCAACACTTTTACTCCAATATTTCGTTTCATACGCCCTAAGGTTTTTTCTAGCTTCGTTATAATTTTATTAAAAGCTTATTTTTGCAAAAAAATATATGTAAGTTTGACACGGCAAAAAGCAAGCCAATTTTTTACAAAAATACTATTTATAGGATTGCATAACAAGTTATTTAATATCGTTTTATTAGCATATTTTCTAACAATGGGAAACCAGGCTCTTTTTTCGCAAGAAATCAAAGCAGCTGATTCCATTCATGTTTCCGAAGATTTTTTTGCTAATGTAAAAGATACGGTCGAGACCGTTCAGGATAGTATAAAAAAAGATAGTGTAAAACCTAAGAAACCTACTTTAGAGGGTATTGTAAAACGTGTCGCTAAAGATTACGAAAAATTCGATCAGAAGAACAAACAACTTACCTTATATAATGAAGCTGAATTATACTACACCGATATTGAATTAAAATCCGGTATCATTGTTTTGGATTATAATAAAAGTGAAGTATATGCCGGAAGAATAAAAGACAGTGCCGGAAATTATTCGCAGTATCCTGTATTTAAACAAGGGAACAATGTCATAGAACCCGATTCTATTCGCTTTAATTTCAAGACAAAGAAAGCCTTGGTTTGGAATTCACGTACCAAACAAGGAGAAATGAACATAAAGGCAGAAATCTCTAAGCGTGAAAACGATTCTGTTTATTTCATGAGAAATGCCAGAGTTACCACTTCAAAGAACATAGACGATCCGGAATATTATTTTTTGATCCGAAAAGTAAAATTTGTACCGAAAAAGAAAGTAGTTGCCGGTTTAACCAATATGGTCATTGCTGATGTGCCTACCCCTATCGGGTTACCTTTTGCTTATTTCCCGATGACTGATGAAAGTACTTCCGGGTTTATCCTTCCTACTCCGGGACAATCTAACCAACAAGGATATTTCCTTCAGAACGGCGGGTATTATTTTGCGTTAAGTGATTATTATGATCTAGCCGTATTAGGTGATTATTATACGAACGGTAGTTATGGACTACGTTTTGAAAGTAGTTATGCCAAGCGTTATAAATTTAACGGAAGAATGAATTTCAGATTTGAGAACAACATTCAGAGTGAAAGAGGACTTCCTGATTATGCCGTTTCCAAACAATATAACATTCAATGGAGTCATAGTCAAGACTCTAAAGCTGCTGCAAATTCGAGATTCTCAGCTTCTGTGAACTTAGGAAGTAGTCAATATTACAGGCAGTCCGTAAACATGGTCAATGTCGGTTCCAGTCTGAACAACAACTTGAGTTCCTCTATTTCTTATTCCAAGACATTTCAGACCGTTCCTCAGGTCAACCTATCTCTTACAGCTACTCACAATCAAAATACAAACACCGAACAAATCAATATGACATTACCGACACTTCAATTAAGTGTTGACAGAGTTTATCCTTTTGCTCCGAAAGACGGAACTAAAAAAGGTTTCATAAAAAATATCAATTTACAATATAATCTAAGAGGCGAAAACAGGATTACTACTTACGATTCGTTGTTTTTTAAACCTCAGATGTTCAGAGATGCTAAAACAGGGTTCCAACATACTATTCCTATAAGTACAAACTTTAAAGTTTTCAGGTATTTTAGTGTCTCTACAACAGCTAATTACAATGAAGTTTGGACATTAAACACGATCAAAAAGAGTTTCAGCCCGACAGAAAATGCTGTTGTTACTGAAGATATCAAAGGTTTTGAAGCGTATAGAACCTACAATTTCAGCGCCGGAATAGGAACTTCTATCTATGGTACGTTTACTTTTGGTGAAGATAAGAAGATCCAGGCTATACGACATGTTATGCGTCCTAATGTTTCATGGGGCTATACCCCTAGTTTTGAAAAATACTATGACACCTATGCTATTGATGCTACAGGCAATAACTATTTGGAATATACCAAATTTGAAAACAGCATCTTCGGTGCTCCAGGCAGAACTTATGCTAATAGCTTAGGTTTTTCCTTGAACAATACTTTTGAAGCAAAAGTAAGAGATGATGAAAGCAAAACCGGCGAGCCTAAAAAAGTTATGCTTTTAAATAACTTAAATTTCTCTACCAGTTACAATTTAGCTGCAGATTCTTTAGCTTGGTCACCTTTACGAGTTTCAGGGGGAACACAATTCTTCAAACAAAAAATGAATGTTAATTTTGCAACGACTTTAGATCCTTATGCTATTGATAATTCAGGAACCAGAATCAATACTTTTAACATCGATAACGGCGGAAGTCTGTTTAGAATGACAAGCGCTAATATGACATTGAACTATTCCTTCTCCAGTAAAGATTTAGAAGGCGGTGATAAAAAAAGTGATGATACTAAGAACAATCAAACAGCCTTAAACGGAGGAAGAACAGATGATTTGTTCGGAACAGGATCTGATTTAAGTGATAACAGGCAGAGTCTATTCAATAAAGATGAGGAAGAAGAAGGAAGCAGCGGTGATTATGAATGGTACAACACAAAACTTCCTTGGGATCTGAGGGTTGCTTACTCTGTTACTTATAGCAACAACAACCGTCAAAACGAAATATCTTCCAACTCCTTAATGGCTTCCGGTAATGTTGAACTGGCCCCCAGATGGAAAGTAGGTTTTTCATCCGGTTATGACTTTAAGCAAAAAGGTGTTACTTTTACCCAACTAAGGTTTGAACGCGATCTTGAAAGCTGGAGAATGAGCTTTAACTGGGTTCCTTTCGGCACTAATACTTATTGGGGCTTCTTTATCGGGATCAGTTCTTCAATGTTAAGCGACATCAAATGGGAAAAACGTCAGCTACCGGATAGAGTTTTTAGATAATAATTTACTTCAAAAATATGAAAAAGATCATTTACACTGAAAAAGCTCCAGCTCCTATCGGACCTTATAATCAAGCAGTATTAGTAGGTAACACGTTATACACTTCAGGTCAAATTGCCATAAATCCGTCTAACGGAGAGTTAGTTTTAGATTCTATTGAAATAGAAACGGAACAGGTTATGCAAAATTTAAAAGCTATCTTAGAAGAAGTGGGCATGTCATTTGAAAACGTTATTAAATCCACTATATTCATTAGCGATATGGGAAATTTTGCAAAAATAAACGGTGTTTACGGTCAGTATTTTGATGAAAAAACCGCTCCGGCAAGAGAAACAGTACAAGTAGCTTGTTTACCTAAAAATGTGAATATCGAAATCTCTGTAATCGCTGTTCAATAGTCTAGTCTTTTCATTTAAAAGATAAATTTTACCTTTTAAAGTGTTTTTTGGAAGTATTTTTTTCATTACTATTGCAAAAATGATTGTTAAATGAAAAAAATTACTTCTTTGCTCCTATTAACCGGTCTCTTTACTTGGGGACAAGGAGTTAACCCTTCACCTACTGAAATAAAAAAAGCTCAGGAATTAAGAGCAATCTATGACAAATCTGATGTAGCTATCCTTAAAAGTACAGAAAAAGTAACTTTTGCTACCAGCAGAAACGATGAAAAAGTAGAAGTCAACCATTCCGTATCGGAAAGATTACTGAACATCAACAGCAGAGCTGATATTCATAAATATGAATTCTACGACAGTGAATCTGAGATCAATACTTTCTCAATTAAATTTAAGAACAGTAGAAAAGCAAATTTTTTTCCTGTGGATGAATTTTATAAGAGCAATGATCTTTTTTATAATGATGCACGCGTGAAATATTATCAGTTGGATTTTCCGGTTCAAGGCTATACTTACCTTTACGATATGGAAAAGAAAACAAATGATATAAAATACTTTACCACACTATATTTCAATGATGAATATCCGGTAATCGACAAAGAAGTTGTTATAACGGTTCCTAAATGGTTGAACTTAGAGATCAAAGAATTCAATTTTGAAGGACATGATATTACCAAAACCGTTAATTCGACTGCTGAAAGTACTACTTACAAATACGTAATAAAGAACCTGAAACCGGGAGCAAAAGAAGAAAACAAACCCGGACCAAGTTATTTATACCCTCACCTACTGTTCCTTGCCAAATCATTTACGCACGGGAAAGAAACCACAACTCTGTTTAATGAAACAGCTGACTTATATAAATGGTATAAATCATTGATCGATTCTATGGAAGATGATCCTACTGTTTATGCTGAAAAAGTTAAAGAATTGACTAAAGATGCTAAGACCGATGAAGAGAAAGTAAAAAATATCTATTATTGGGTACAAGACAACATCCGCTACATTGCATTTGAAGACGGTATAGCCGGTTTTAAACCTGACGAATCCAATAATGTTTTTACTAAACGCTACGGTGATTGTAAGGGTATGGCAAATTTAATTAAGCAAATGCTTAAACAAGCCGGTTTTGATGCCCGGCTTTGCTGGATAGGAACCAATCACATTGCCTATAGCTATGATCTGCCTTCACTTTCTGTAGACAATCACATGATTTGTGCATGGTTTAAAGACGGAAAGCACTATTTTCTGGATGGTACAGAGAAATACAATTCATTAGGCGAATATGCTAATCGCATACAAGGTAAACAGGTTTTAATAGAAGACGGAGAACAGTATATTCTTGACAGAATTCCTACCCAACCTTCTGCTTTTAACAAAGAGACTAAAACAATCACTTATACGATCGCTGATGAAGACCTTGTAGGGCATGTACATCAGGAATTAGCAGGCGAATCTAAAGCCTCTTTCTTATATGCTTACAACCACATTAAAAACGATAAAAAGGAAGATGCACTTAACTGGTATTTGTCCGGAGGTGACAAAAACAACGCTATTACAACTATTAAAACATCTGATCTAAGTAACCGGGACATTAAATTGATCATTGATTATGATTGCACCCTAAAAAATCAGGTATCTTCTTTTGATAATGAGATCTATGTCGATTTTGATTACAGTAAAGAATATAAAGGCTATGATTTTGAAACCCGGGAGGAAGATTTTGTATTCAGCTTTAAACCTTTTGATGACATTACCACTATTTTTAATATTCCTGACGGATATAAAGTAACAAAATTACCGGAAAACAGATCTTTTAAAAGTGATGATTATACCATTTCAATGACTTTTGAGACCAAAGGAAATCAAATTATCTATCGCAAAATATTTGACTTTAGTTCCGGAAAAATCAGAAAAGCTGATTTTGAGAACTGGAATAAAAATTTTAAAGAGTTCTCAAGTCTTTACTCAGAACAAATCGTACTATCAAAATAATTTTACTACATGAAAAAATACCTTTTATTATGTTTTAGCCTGATGAGCATTATGCTAAATGCTCAAAAAGCCGATGAGATCAAAGAATTGTATTGGGGAGCAGATGATCCGTACAAAAATGTAACCTCAGTACCCGACAAATACAAAAATGAATCGGCCGTTATCATTTATAAAAATGAGAATTATGACTTTCATAAGTTCATGGCTAAAGTAACTTATACTTCTTCTGTCAGAAAAAGAATAAAATTACTCGATCAGGCAGCTGTTAAACGATTTTCTGAATTTTCTTTTGAATCCAACTTTATCTCTAATCGCGGAGCCTATTATTACAACAGAAAAAGCAGTGAAGTGACTGTAGGGGTTAAAATCATCAAACCGGATGGAAAAGAAATTGAAATTGATGTAAATAAAGAGGCTGTAAAACAAGACGGCTCTACAAAAGTTGCTATATCCAACCTTGAGGTGGGTGATATTATTGATTATTATTTTCATACTGTTGAGCCTTTTGTTTCCGTATTAGAATACGGATTTGCACCGGTGGAAACCACTTTAGGCGAAAACTATCCGGTTTTAAACCTGAAAATTCTTTTTAAAACAGAGAATGACTTTTTTGTAAACTTCAATTCGTATAACGGAGCTCCTCCTTTAAAAAAAGTAGAAACTAAAAAAGGTAATGACCGAATCTATGAATTAGTGGCTCAGGATATTGAAAAAAATGATTTCCCCAGATGGTTCTTACCTTTGGTAGAAATGCCATGCTATAAATTTCAGGTGTTTTTTGCCCGTTCCGGAAAATTTGAAAAAAGAGCAGATGCCTTCTTACCGGAAAAAGAAAACATTATAAAAAGTGTTGTTACAAAAGAAGACATTTTTAATTATTATGATTCAAAATTTTCTCCTAACGGGGAATTAAAACCGGTAAACGAATTTTTGAAAGGAAAAACATTTGCTTCAGAAGAAGAAAAGATAATGGCTGTTTATTACTTTATCAGACATGAGTACTTCACCCGTTATATTGAGGCTTTTGTAGTTGATGAAGCTAAAATTATATCGTATCCTTATAATTTGTATGACTACCCTATTTTCTTTAGAACTGAGGAAAATTTTATTAACTATTTCATGGAATATCTAAAGAAAAGTAAAATTGATTATGAGATCATCATTGCTACTGGAAGAGAAAATGGTCCCATCAAGGATATTTTAATTCAGCAAAATGCGAAAGTCCTTTTAAAAATAAATACACCTAATCCGATCTATCTGAGCTCACTAGACTCTTTCAGTGTACCGAATCAATTTGATTCAGAAATTGAAGGTACACAAGCTTATGCGCTTAAAGTCGCTAAAAGTAAAAAAGTAACGGATATAGAAGAAATTACTCTTCCTCATTCCACAAATACTGATAATCATTCTGCTACAGTGACTAATGTTAAATTAACTGACAATTTCAGCAGTCTTCAGATTGAAAAGCAAACAGACCTTTACGGTCATAATAAAGAATTTGAACAAAAAAGTAAAATCAATTTTTACGACTATGTTAACGAAGATTATGAAAAATACGGCACAACACCTTTGTTAGACTTAGTAAAAAACAAAAAAAGAAAAGAACAGTATAAAAAAGAATACGACGCTTTATTAACTAAGTTAAAGGATAAGCAAACTGAAAAATTTAAGGAGGAACTTGAAAAAGAGTTTGAGACTAAAATAGAAGATTTGAGTTTTAAAATCATCAATACCGGAAGATTCGGAAAAGACACTCCTCTTTCTTTCAGTGAAAGCTTCAAGATCAAAGACAACTTTATTAAAAAAGCGGGGTCTAATTATATTATTGAGTTGGGAAAATTAATTGATTCGCAAGTAGATATTAAAGACAAAGAAAAAGACAGGACCAATAATATTTACATGAGTTTTCCAAGAGCTTTTGATTATACGATCAACTTAACAATACCTGACGGTTATACTGTTTCCGGAATTGACAAGTTCAACAAAAATGTAAGTAATGCTACCGGTTCTTTTATCAGTACTGCTGAAATAAAAGAAAATGTATTAACCATACATGCAACGAAGAAATACAATCACAATTATGAACCTGTTACCAACTGGTCTCAAATGATCGACTTCCTTGACACTGCTTACCAGTTCACTCAGGAAAAGATTTTACTTAAAAAGTTATAAGAAATAAAAAAAAAGGGAAGTTTAAAACTTCCCTTTTATATTTTAATCGATAGTTAAAGCATTCAATAAAAGTTGTGCAGTAGCTTCATTAGTTGCCAAAGGAACATTGTGAACATCACAAATCCTGATCAACATATTGATATCCGGTTCGTGCGGATGACTGGAATTAGGATCTTTAAAGAACAGAACCATATCCGTTTTTCCTTCAGCGACTCTTGCCGCTATTTGGGCATCACCTCCTTGCGGTCCCGAAAGCATTTTCTTTACTTTAATTCCAATACTTTCTACTTTACCTCCGGTTGTACCGGTAGCAATGATCCTTATTTTCTCGCGTATTAATATTTCTTTGTTTTTATTAATAAACTGTACCATATCAGCCTTTTTTCCATCGTGTGCAATAACGGCTATCTCATAAGGTTTCTTCATAAACAAATAATTTTAGTAAATATAAAAAAACCACGTTAAAAACGTGGTTTCTATTTTATTTATTCAATACATGGTATTCGATTAATCCGTCTATAGGCCTTCTTAAAACATTGCCTAAGACAATTCCGTGTTTATCCAGTATTTCTTTTAATTCGTCTTTCAGGTAAAAACCGATAGACCCTACAAAATGAACAGGAACTTCTTTATAATTTTCAAACTGTTTGATATAGTTGTCTACAAAAGCTTCCATTTCTTCAAAGATATAGGCTCTGCAAAATTCTGAATCCTTGTGTCTGATCAAAAATTTAGCAAAAGTCGCTAAATAAGCATTAGGGTTAGGTTCTTTGTATAATTTATTCTTAACAAAATCGGCATCTACATTAAATTCCTTTTCAAATTCTTTAGCCAGATCTTCCGGCATTTTATTAAAAAAATAACCTCTTAACAAATGACGTCCGAATCTGTTCCCGCTACAATCATCCATGGCTATATAACCTAACGACTGTACTTTTTGGTGCAATTCCTCACCGTCAAAATAACTACAGTTTGAACCGGTTCCTAAAATGCTGATAATGGCTTGCTGTCCTTTAGGAGCCGTAGCATAAGCTGCAGCATAAGTATCTTCATGAACATTTACATCAGCATTGACAAAATAACCTTTAAAAACTTCGGCTAAAAAGTTTTTCATTCTGTCTGTTCCACAACCTGCACCGTAAAAATACAAGTGCGTTGCTTTTTGTTTGTTATGCGAAATATCAAACTTGTCGTTCAGTCGTTTTACAACTTCTTCTTTAGACAAAACCTCAGGATTTAAGCCAAGTGTTTGGGTAGTAAACAATACTTTCCCACTCTCATCTATAGCAATCCAGTCGGCCTTAGTTGATCCGCTATCTACTATTAATTTCATTTTGTTAGGCGTTAGATAAATTAAAAATCCTTTGCCTTGAAAATCAAGAACAAAGGATTAAAACTACTACTCTTTTTACAAAGAAGCAATGTGTACAGATAAATCTAACAACTTACTCGAATATCCATACTCATTATCGTACCAAGAAACCAGTTTAAAGAATGTTGAATTCAAACCGATTCCTGCTTTAGAATCTACAATTGACGTACGAGAATCTGAAATAAAATCCTGAGAAACCACATCATCTTCAGTAAAACCTAAAATACCTTTCATTGACGTTTCTGAAGCATTTTTTAGAACTTTCATGATCTCTTCGTACGAAGTTTCTTTTGCCAATTTTACAGTTAAATCTACAACTGAAACATCAGCAGTAGGAACACGCATTGACATACCTGTTAGTTTTCCGTTCAATTCAGGAATTACTTTTCCAACAGCTTTTGCTGCTCCTGTTGAAGCCGGAATAATATTTAATAAAGCAGCTCTACCTCCACGGAAATCTTTTCTTGAAGGTCCGTCTACTGTTAACTGAGTTGCTGTTGTAGCGTGAACTGTAGTCATTAAACCTTCTACAATTCCGAAGTTATCATTGATTACTTTGGCTAACGGAGCCAAACAGTTAGTTGTACAAGACGCATTAGACACGATCACGTCTGCAGCAGTTGCTTTTTCATGATTTACTCCCATTACAAACATTGGAGCATCAGCAGAAGGAGCTGAAATCACTACTTTTTTAGCACCTCCTTTAATATGAGCCTGAGCTTTATCTAATGTGGTAAAAATACCGGTACATTCTGCAACAACGTCAACATCTACTTTTTCATCGTCCCACTTGATTAAAGTCGGATCTTTTTCGGCAGTAACTCGGATGAATTTATCGTTTACATAAAGTTGACCGTCTTTTACTTCAACTTTTCCGTTAAACTTTCCGTGAACTGAATCATATTTCAATAAGTAAGCTAAGTGATCTACGTCTAATAAATCATTAATCGCCACTACTTCTATATTATCTCTGTTCATTGATTCTCTGAAAACAATTCGACCGATTCTTCCGAATCCGTTAATACCTAATTTAACTTTTGACATTTTTATTGTTTTTAATTATTATCTTTTATTTTAAATTGACATGATGTCGGAAACTCTCAACAATTCTCTATCAATTTCATAATGACCTTTGATAGCTTGTTCTAACGGAGTCAGTTCCACTTTATCACTGATAAGTCCGACCATAAAGTTAGATTTTCCTTCTAACAAAGACTCTACGGCTTTCACTCCTAATCTTGAAGCTAATACCCGGTCAAAACATGAAGGAGCTCCCCCGCGTTGCATGTGTCCTAAAACAGAAACCCGAACATCATATTCCGGCAGGTTCTCTTCTACATAATCTTTTAATTCAAAAACATTTTTACCGATCTTATCCCCTTCTGCAACGACTACGATACTTGATGATTTTCCGGAACTTTTACTTCTTTCCAATGACTCTAATAAACGTTCCAACCCCATATCTTCCTCCGGGATCAAAATTTCTTCTGCTCCTGCACCGATTCCGGCATTTAATGCTATATGACCGGCATCTCTTCCCATCACTTCCACAAAGAACAAACGATTATGAGAACTGGCTGTATCTCTGATCTTATCGATAGCTTCCACAACGGTATTAAGAGCTGTATCGTAACCTAATGTATGACTGGTTCCGTAAATGTCATTATCAATTGTTCCGGGAATTCCCATTACCGGAAAACCGTATTCCTTATTAAATACTTCCGCACCGGTAAACGATCCGTCTCCGCCTATAACTACCAAAGCATCAACTCCGACAGCTTTTAAATGTTCATAAGCTTTTTTGCGACCTTCTGCGGTCATGAACTCTTTAGAACGAGCTGATTTTAAAACCGTTCCGCCTTTGTTTACAATATTATTAACAGTACGAGGTCCCATTTCCTTGAAGTCACCTTCAATCATTCCCTGGTAGCCTCTGTACACACCGATACATTCCACTTGATGAAAAGCACAAGTTCTAACAACCGAACGAATAGCAGCATTCATTCCCGGAGCATCTCCTCCTGAAGTTAAAACAGCAATTTTCTTAATGTTTAATGACATATTTTTCATTTTGTAGTGTAAATTTAGAAAAGGAAATTAATAAAAAATAATTAATAGGCTCTATTTTTATCGTTTCAGCAAAATTCAAACGTTTTCGTTGATAACTTTTTAATAAATAACGTATTTCTACTCTATTTCCGGCACTTTCTGCACATCGTCAGAATCTTTAGAATCTGATTTTCTTTGTTTTCTGTCATTGACAAAATTTAAAAAGTCCGGTGGCAAATCAGAATCCGGTAAATCATTAGAAGAATCACTTGAAGATTCTTCTTCTTTTTTCGCTTTGAATATTTTTTTGATCAGTTCCCGGAAGTTATCAAAATCCACGCTATAGGTCAAACCGATACCCTGTGTATAACCAATACCTTCCCCTATATAATTGATATCATTTTCCTTATTGAAAACTCTTGCTTTAAACGAACCGTCCTTACTCAACTGCATTTGAGCTTCAACGTTTCCGACTAAAACTGATTCGGTCACACCTCCTACAGGAACTCCTAATTTACCGTTAATAGTAATCTTATCATTAATCTGAGTGTTTAAAGTAACCCCAACTCTATCGGAAACCTGATTAACTCTGTCTCCCTGACTATAATCAACTCCTAAGCGAAGCTTGCTGTCTTCATCGGCAAAAATATCGTTGAACAAGGAACTGGCTCTTTCAAACAAAGGTCCGTAAGCGGCATTTCCTGCTGTTTCTGCTGTTACAAAAGAACCGGTTGACAATAAAGCAAAAGCCTGATTCTGACGTGTATCTTTATCTTGTAAACGGTATTCGATCTCACTTTTCAGTACTGAGCTAACCGTTGGAAAATTAATATTGAAATCGGGCTGCGGATTGCTTAAATTACCGTTAATCAGAATAGAAACATCTGTATCCACTTTTCTGTTAAATGAAGCGCTCTCTAATAAAACTCCCGGATTAGCCTGTGTGTGGTAAACCGCTTCTAAATTCAGAATCGCATTCATAGGCTCTCCTTCCCAACGAATGGTTCCTCCTCTCTTTACTGAGAATTTCTTATCTATTAATCCCGCATATTTGAAACGGTACTCACCTTCTTCAACTAAAAAGTCACCATACATTAAAAACTTCCCGAGCGTATTGATCTCCATTTTCATGGAACCATATCCTCTCCCTTTCATAGCATGACCGGACTCCCGATCCAGAATTACTTCGATCTCTGCATCAGTATCAATATCAAAATCAAAACTTAACTCAATTCCCTGATATTTATTTTTAATAATTGTGTATCCGTATTTTGCATTTAATTTTTCTTCCCGCGTAATAAAATTCAGGAATGAATTATCTCCGATTTCCTCTGAATCATTTACCGGAATTTTAATGGATGTTCCTTTTTCCGATTCCCCTACTACATTAATAAACAAAGCATCTGTAGGTCCGGTTATGGTTGCATAACCATTCATAAAAGCTGTCCCGTAATAATAAACATCATCATCGTCTTTTGTATCAAGAGCTAAGATATTATGAGATTTAAGTTCCAAATCCATTTCCCAATTATCAAACGCTTCATGCTTTACACTACCGTTTAAAATTCCTGAAGTATTATACTTGGTATCAGTTATTCTGATATTTCGGAATAAGAATTGGTGTTCCGTAACGTCAACTATAGCGTTCTTCTCAAATTCATAATCTACATTTAAGTACGGAATCCGTAGACCTGAATCATTCAGGTAAAGTCTACCGTCTACTTCCGGTCTATTAATGGTTCCGGCAATAGTTGCTTTTCCCGTTGCATTTCCTCTGACATCTGAAACGATTGAACTTAGTAAAGGACCGAATGGTGTAAGTGAAAATTTATCGAATGAAGCTTCCAGATTCAGGTTTGAACTATCATTGTCATTTGTAATATCACCGTACAATTCAAATGTACGTTCTCCGTTTTGTTTGATCGCTGATTTTACATCGAAACGATTAAAATCATCATTTCCCTCAACATTGAACACTAAGTCTCCAACCGGATAATTATTAATACTCAGGCTGTCAATCTTGATACGGGAAGACGGTTTGTAAATTTTTTTATTTTGCTTAAGCGTACTGAATCCGTTCAGTTTCCCTTTAAAAGACAAGCTATCAATTGAAGGCGTTAATTTTTCCAGATCTACATCATGAAAAACAAGATTAAGATCCTTTTCAGTAGAATCTTTCATTGTCCCGAAAAAACTCATGTATTGTTCATTATGAGAAAGACTGATCTTCTCAAAATTAAAATCTGTTAACTTTTTATCAAAAACTATTTTGTTGTCATTCGTTTCTTTCTCGTTGATAAACCATAAATAATCTTTCAATCTTATCTCAGATCTTTTGAAACCTACAACTGATTTTTTATCTTCATCAATAGTGTGGTATAAATTCAATGAAAACTGATCCTGATCTTTATTTCCACCGTTAAACTCTGTTCTCACAAACAACGTATCATTCATGGTAATATTGATCAGGTTAAAATCGGAAACCCTATATTTCCCCACCCGCATACTGTCCATTACGACATAAGTGTTGTACAATGGGTTCTTATTGTCCACATCTATTTTGATATTACTAAAGGTTCCCTTAAAGGCTAAGACTTCCGGTGAAGTAAAATCCAGTTCAAACTTACCGCTATCTCCGTTGATTTTTCCTTTGAGCTTTGTATTTTGTGAAATGGAAACTTCCGGAACAAAAACTTCCACAATCTTATTATAGATCGTAAAATTAAAGTCTAAGAATTGTTCTTTATCTAATTTATTCGGAACATAATTAGCATACAAACTTCCTACCGCATTTTCAAGCATTTTCACTACTTGATTTATTTTATATTTACCAACAACCTTCCCTTGAATAATATCTGTTGAATTTACTGATATAGTTCTCACTTTTTCCTCATCAAAGGAAGAAGTAATCTGAAAATCGTTAAAGAAATACGATTTTTTAATGTTTTGATACGACACATTTTCAAGAACTAATTTCCCGTCCAGATCATCAAAACCATTTCCTTTTGCATCGAAACTGACTTTTCCTTTAAAAATGGAGATCGTATCCTTTTTGTTGAAATGCAAAGCATAGAGATCAGCATAATCAATTTGAGAAACAAAATTGTAATTTTTAATTTTTGAACTCATATCGATCACACCGTCAAAATCCATTCGCAAATTAGGATCGTTACTATTGAAATATCCTTTAAAATAAGGCATTTTCATAGTTCCGTCAACTGTAACATTATGGTAATTGTAATTGTTATAATAAAAGGATTCTATTTTCCCTTTTATTGAAGTATTGAGATATTCCTGCGTAAATCCTTGTCCATCTACTTTAGCACTACCGGATACGGTTCCGATCGTAGCATCGTTTAAAAGAATTCCGACATTAAACTTATTCAACGTTAAATCCCCTTGATATTTTGCGTTATCGATATTATCAATATCCTGAATATTCAGGTCGGCATCTACTATTCCTATTGAAGATACCAGATAAACATCCGAATTGATGTATTTATTAGTAAGCTCAACATCTCCTGAAATATTCACACTCCCCAGTTTCGCTAAAGAACTAGGCAAATTTTCACCTAAAATACGAGGCAAAATATTCCCTAAATTACCATAATTAGAACTGATCCTTGTAAAGTTTCCTTTTATCTTAAAAGAGTCCTCTTTGGCAAACAAATTCTGAAACGTAACATTACCTACTATTTCTGATTGGTTCTTATCCAGAAGCTTTAAATTCCGGGTCGTAAAATTATTTAATGTTCCTACCAAATGTGTATCCAGATAAAAAACATTATCCTTCCCGAATTCATTATAAAAGTAATTCAGATCATTTGAAGCTATTGAAACTTTATCAAACTCAGCATCAAAGACAACTTTATTGTTAAAATCTGCAAAATCTTCTCGTTTATAACGCAATTCAACTTTCCCGACAACATGAGATTCTTCTGAATTCATATCTAAATTATCCAAAAGGATATTCTTCTTCGTATAGGTAAAGTCTGAAGTCAGTTTTTCTACTTTTAAACCTCTATAATCTTGCAATGTCAGTTCCTTTATAAAAGTAGTTACATCCGGACCTTTTATATAAAAATCTTCTAACCTCCCTCCCAGATCCGTAAAATCTAAAAGTTTAGGATTATTCAGGTTCTGATTGATATATCTAAAACGGCTTTCGTAAACATTAAAGGCATCGACTTTCATTCTGAACTTACCGGATGAAGGAGTACCGTCGTCAAAAGCTGCTACAAACTTATCCAGATTAGTCTCTTTTTCTCCTTTGTATTCGATGATCTTTGTATCCAGTCCGTGAATGGTGACTTCTCCCAGATATGGATGTCCTTTTTGGTATAGTGCTTTGAAATTTAAAATGGAAGTATTAAGTTTTTCTATATAGAACAACGTGTCTTTGTGGTGATCTCTTACCAGCACATCTCCCAGCTTTACATTTCCGAAAGGAGAAATAGCCACACGATCAATAGTAATATCCGTACCAAACTCCTTATTCAGTGCGTCAGTGGCATAACGTCCTAAAAAAGTTTGTACAAAAGGTAACGACAATAATATTCCTAACAGCAGTAAGAATAACAAAAGGTAAGTTACCGTGCGAACTATTATTTTTTTTACTTTTCCGATAGCTTATTTTATTCGTAAATTTGCTGAAAAATCAGCAAAAAACACAATTTAACAAAAGTAATGAATTTTGTAAGATATTTACAAGTTAGAATTCATCAAATTTTATGCCTTTTTTATGAGTACTGAAAACATTTACACCTTAGCAATAGAAAGTTCTTGCGATGACACTTCAGCAGCTGTTTTGCTTAACGATAAAGTACTATCGAATATTGTGGCAAGACAGTCTGTTCACGAAGAATATGGTGGCGTTGTTCCGGAGCTTGCTTCCAGAGCTCACCAGCAAAATATTGTTCCTGTTGTAGATGTTGCCTTAAAAAAAGCTGGAATCCGAAAAAATGACCTGTCTTGTATCGCTTTTACACAAGGACCGGGACTCATGGGGTCTTTACTTGTAGGTGGTTCTTTTGCTAAATCTATGAGCCTTGCATTAGAGATTCCTCTTATTGCCGTCAATCATATGAAAGCACATATTCTGGCTCACTTCATTGCAGAAGAAGGATTTGACAAACCTACCTTTCCGTTTTTAGCTTTAACCATTTCCGGAGGACATACTCAAATTGTAAAAGTAAACAGCTTCTTTGACATGGAAATAATCGGCGAAACTACTGACGATGCGGTGGGTGAAGCTTTTGATAAATCTGCTAAAATACTAGGATTACCTTATCCCGGAGGACCACTAATTGATAAATTTGCCCAAGAAGGAAACCCCAAGGCATTTCCGTTCACTAAACCCAAAGTAGATGGTTTAAATTTCAGTTTCAGCGGATTAAAAACACAAATTTTATATTTCATACAGAAAAAAGTCGCTGAAAACCCTGATTTCATAGAAGAGAATAAAGCCGATATCTGTGCTTCCATTCAATATACCATTATCAATATATTAATGGATAAGCTAAAAGAAGCCGTCAAACAAACCGGCATTAAACAAATTGCTATTGGTGGCGGTGTTTCTGCAAACTCCGGAATTCGTAAAACGCTGAAAGAAGCTGAAAAAAAATACGGCTGGAAAACTTTTATTCCTAAATTTGAATACACAACCGATAATGCGGCTATGATCGGCATTGTGGGATATTATAATTTTTTAGAACATAATTTCAGTCACTCTGATATTGTTTCTAAAGCAAGAATCGAATTTTAAACACATGCAATTATTCTATAACGCTAACATTCAAGATTCGGATACTTTCTTTACTTTTGACAAAGAAGAAAGCAGACATATTGTCAAAGTATTACGCAAATCCGAAGGTGATATTGTCTTTATAACAAACGGCTTAGGTACTTTATTTACATCTGAGATTAGCATTGCTTCAGATAAAAAATGTGAAGTTAAAATCACAGAGATCCGCTCTTTTCCTAAATCAGAATATCATTTACATATTGCTGTAGCACCGACAAAAATGAACGACCGACTGGAATGGTTCTTAGAAAAAGCAACTGAAATAGGCATTCAGGAGATCACACCTGTTATCTGTGAACATTCTGAGCGTAAAGTTTATAAAACTGACCGGGCTGAAAAGATTTTACAATCAGCCATGAAACAATCGTTACAATATTATTTGCCAAAAATCAATGAACCGGTTTCTTTTAAAGATTTTATTCAGAAGGCTACTGCCCAAAATAAATTCATTGCCCATTGTGTGGAAAGCGAACGAAAATCATTAAAAGATTGCATCAAACCAAAAGAAGAATACCTGATCTTAATTGGTCCCGAAGGTGATTTTTCCGAAAAAGAAATTGAATTAGCTTTAACCAATAACTATCAGGCTGTATTGCTTGGCAACACTCGCTTAAGAACAGAAACAGCTGCTTTAGTAGCATGTCATACGGTTGCCCTGTTAAATGAATAACTGACTATGAAAAAAAAGAGATTGATTTTTAATTTAGTAATAAGTATACTACTGTTTAATTGGGGATTCTCTCAGGATATTGCACTACTTAAATATTCCGGCGGAGGCGATTGGTATGCTAACCCTACTTCCTTACCTAATTTAGTAGCATTCTGTAACCAAAATGCTCATACTAAGATCAATCCTAAAATCAATACGGTAACAGCCGAAAGTTCTGAATTGTTCTCCTACCCTTTTGTTCATATGACCGGACACGGGAATGTTCTCTTTTCACCCAATGAAGTTGAGAATTTAAGAAATTACCTGAATTCCGGCGGCTTTTTACATATCGACGACAATTACGGAATAGACGAATATATTCGCAGGGAAATTAAAAAAATTTTCCCGAATGACGATTTAGTTGAAATTCCTGTAAACCATCCTATTTTTAAGGCTCCTTATAAATTTCCTAACGGACTTCCGAAAATCCATGAACACGACAATAAAAGACCTAAAGCTTTCGGAATCTTTAGTGGTGACCGGCTGGTATTGCTTTATACTTATGAATGTGACTTAGGAGACGGTTGGGAAGACACAGAAGTACACAACGACCCCGAAAGCGTTCGTATGAAAGCGTTACAAATGGGAGCCAATATTCTCTATTATATTTTCAGTAACTAAAATTTGGAACAACTTACCCATTATAACAGTTCTTTTGAACCCCGTCGTTTCCCTATAACCGTTATTTGTGATGCGGTTTATTTTCAGCAAAATATCGGCAGTATATTTAGAATTTGTGATGCATTCGGTGTTTCCAAAATCCTCTTTACCGGAGAGCATTTTATTTTTTCGGAACGAAAAATCAACAAAACTTCCCGCAATACTCACAAAACAGTTCCTTTTGAAATTATAAAAGATAAAGAGCTTCTCATTGAGCGACTAAAAAAAGACAACTTTTACCTTATTGCTATTGAAATTACGGATAACAGTATCCCTATCGAAAACCTTCAGTTAAAAGACAAAAAGGCAACACCATTAGCACTCATCATCGGAAATGAGATCTCCGGGATATCAAAAGAATTATTACGTATATCTGATCAGACTGCCCATATCAATATGTATGGTCAAAACAGTAGTATGAATGTTGTACAAGCCTTATCCATTGGACTTTTCGCAATAACACAAGCTATAAAATAATATTCTTACAAAAATTTTCTTCTATTTTTTAGGTTTATTAACTTTTTATTATAAATTTGTTATAATAATTTAAACTATTAACCTAATTGTATTTTTATTAACAAATTTTTTTAAAATTATGAGAAAATTATTTTTATCTGTTGCCGTAGCAGCGGTATTATTTTCTTGCAGCAATGAAGAAAATAATAGTGAAATGGAAATCAGTAACAATTCGGTTACTAGTAGAAATTGTGCTTCAAACGATGTTTTGGAAGCTCAATTAAAAGAAAATCCACAATTAGCCGTGAAAATGGCTGAAATTGAAAATTTCACTGAAAGCTTTTTAAACAATCCTACGAGTCAAATGCGTTTAGTAAACGGTAGTATTGAAATCCCTGTTGTGGTGAATGTTTTATACAACTCTGCTTCTGAAAATATTTCTTTAGCACAAATCCAATCTCAAATTGATATCTTGAATCAGGATTTTAACGGAAATAATCCCGATTTCAACCAAGTTCCTTCACTTTTTAGTGGTGTAAAAGCAGATATCGGAATCTCTTTTGTCTTAGATAATGTCATCCGAAAATCAACCCGAAAATCATCATGGGGAACCAGAGATGCCATGAAAAGTAGCAAAAGAGGCGGAATTGATGCTACTAGCCCTGATACTAAGCTAAACATCTGGGTTTGTACAATCGGTGGCGGAATCTTAGGTTACGCTCAGTTTCCGGGAGGTTCTTCTTCTACTGACGGTGTCGTAATTGATTCCAGATATTTCGGAAATACCGGTACTGCAACAGCTCCGTTTGACAAAGGTAGAACTGCTACTCACGAAATCGGTCACTGGATGAACTTAAGACACATTTGGGGTGACACAACTTGCGGAACTGACTATGTTGCGGATACTCCGACTCATAATACTGCGAATTACGGTTGTCCGTCATACCCTCATTATTCTACATGTAGCGGTACTCCGGTAGAAATGACAATGAACTACATGGATTACACTGACGATGCTTGTATGTATATGTTTACAAACGGGCAAAAAAGCAGAATGATGGCTATTTTTGCAGCCGGTGGTCCGAGAGAAACTTTTGCTCAACCTTAAAAAATATAAATTACACATAAAAACTCGCCTTCAAACGGCGAGTTTTTTTATTTTTGTATATGACTTCAAAAGAACTATCAAACGGAATATTACGAACTATAGGCATACTTTGCCTTATCGTTGTGGGTTTTTATCTGGCTTACAAATTATCAGCTCTTTTGATTTACATTCTTATTTCACTGGTACTAACCTTATTGACGAATCCTGTAGTTCAATTTTTAAAAAGGAAATTAAAATTCAAAAATACCTTAGCTGTTATTACTACCTTGTTCTTAGTCTTATTACTTATTTCAGGTTTCATATTGCTCTTTGTTCCACTTTTAATCACTCAGGGACAAAACCTTTCCTTATTAGATATCAAAACTTTAGAAAATAATTACAACGAACTCATACAAACCATTAGTCATTTTTTAGAAACAAATGGTTTTCATTTAGAAGATGTGGCAACCAGCGATATCTTTTCAGCTTTAAACCTTAATTTTTTATCTGATTTTTTTAACAGTCTGTTAAACTTCATCAGTAATCTAGGTATCGGATTAGCATCTGTACTTTTTGTCACTTTTTTTCTTTTAAAAGAGAAAGATTCTTTTTTCAATGCTTTCAAAGCTGTTTTACCCGATGAACAAAAATCAAAGGTGTTAACATCAATAGACAAGATCAACCAACTTTTGAGCCGTTATTTCGGAGGCTTATTACTTCAACTTTTTATCATTTTAATCCTGAATCTCATTGTTTTTTTGATCTTTGGTGTTGAAAATGCTTTTATAATTGCATTGTTGTGTGCTATTTTAAATATCATTCCCTATTTAGGTCCATTATTAGCCATGATCGTAGCAAGTTCTTTAGTAATGCTAAGTGGCATAGGTCAAGATTTTATAAATGATGTCTTACCGACAACCCTTTATGTGATCATTGGAATGACTATTGTTCAATTAATCGATAACAACATTAACCAACCTATTATTTTTTCAAAAAGTACTAAAAGTCATCCATTAGAAATATTTTTAGTCATTTTAGCTTCAGGAAGCTTATTTGGGGTTTTAGGAATGATTGTTGCAGTCCCTACATATACAGCTTTAAAAGTGATCGCTAAAGAATTTTTACCCAATAACAGACTTATTAAAGCTTTAACCAAAAACATTTAATCTTTTGAAGATACAAGCTTTACTCGACAAAGAAGTTCAGGATTTTATTAACCGGAATATCGATCAACAGGTTACACAATTAGCTTTACAAAAAAAACAATTCAACGGAATAGCATTAAGTGAAGTGGTACAACAGGTAGCTGCAAAACAAAAAGCAGAAAAAAAATTGCCCACTTGGTTTGCTACTGCAAATATCATTTATCCGTCAAAAGTTTCAGTTGAACAAACTTCCTCAGAGCAAACTGCAGCTTATAAAGCTTCATTAATCAGCGGAAAAACATTATTAGATGCCACCGGCGGTTTCGGGGTGGATGATTACTATTTCGCACAGCAATTTCAAAAAGTCATTCATTGCGAATGGAACCAGGAACTATCCGAAATTGTGAAGCACAATGCTGAACTCTTAAAAGTAAATAATCTGGAATGCCTTTCCGGTGATAGTACTGAAATCATAAAAAAACGGGATCAACAACTAGACTGGATTTATATAGATCCGTCACGCCGACATGATCATAAAGGAAAAGTATTCATGCTAAAAGATTGTGAACCGAATGTTCCTGACCTGTTAGAATTCTATTTTCAATATACTTCTAACATCCTCATAAAAACGGCTCCGCTACTCGATCTAAAAGCCGGTTTAAGTGAGTTAAAATACGTAAAGAAAATTCACATTATTGCACTTGATAACGAAGTTAAAGAATTGCTTTGGGAAATTCACCGCAATTATGAAGGTGACCTTAGCATTTCTGCCGTTACAATTGAAAAAGGAAAGCCATTAAAAAGTGAGTTCAATTGGAACACAAACTATCAGTCCACATTCAGCAAACCTAAAAAATATTTGTTCGAACCCAATGCTGCTTTATTAAAATCCGGTATGTTTGACGCTGTTTCTGCTGTTTTTCACATCGATAAATTACACCAACATTCCCATTTGTATACAACTGACGAAGACTTAAATTTACCGGGACGTAATTTTATAATTGATCAGGTAGTTCCTTTTGATAAAAATTCAGCCAAAACATACCTTCTCAATCAAAAACTTAATATTTCTACCCGGAACTTCCCCTTGAAACCGGAAGAATTAAGAAAGAAATACAAAATCAAAGACGGTGGTGATACTTATGTATTTTTCACAACTAATTCAGAAAATAAAAAAATTATCCTATTTTGCACAAAAAAATAAATATGCGCTATTTAATTCTATTTTTACTAGCCTCTGTTACTCTTTTCTCTCAGTCTAAAAGTTGTAAATATGAAATTGAAGAAAAAACAGATTCCACTTCTTTAAGAATACTGAAAGAGCAACTTTTCTCAGAAAAAGTTTTCGGTTCTAAAAAAGAACTTATACAAGCAACCTTATTAAACAATAACGGAATTCCGACTTTAGGTCTACAAATCGTAGAAAAAAACACGATTTTTATCCCTACCAAATGTCTGAACAGAAGTTCAAAAGTTATACTTCAGCTAGAAAACGGTAAAATTGTGACCCTACTAAGCATCAATGAAGATATCTGTTCTGCTTTGAGTTATATTGAGGAAGACAAAGCTAATATTCGTATATTGAATGCTTATTTTGTCTTTACAAAACAAAACTACGACGAACTCAAAAGCTCTCCGGTTTCACTGATGCGGATACAATTTTCAGGCGAAAGTCAGGATTACATCATCAAAAAAGAGATACAATCAGAACTTTTAAAAGAAACCTTCTACCCAAGTCGTTTATTTATGGATTATCTGACATGTATTGAATAATAAAAGCCCGTAAAACGGGCTTTCTTTTTCAGATCAACTTACTATTCTTACAGGCTGTTTATCCTCATTCAAAGCAACAAACGTAAATTCTCCATGAATTGCTTTGTCTCTTTCTTCCGAATACATCTCCTCAATAAATATTTCTACAGAAACTCTTAAACTGGTATTGCCTACATGGCAAACTTTACCAACTAACTCTATAATAGTTCCTCCGGGAATCGGTTTTTTAAAATCAATTCTGTCACTACATACAGTAACTACTTTCTGCCTGCAGAAACGCGTTGCCGCAATAAAAGCTACTTCATCCATCAATTGCATTGCCGTTCCTCCAAATAACGTATCATAATGATTGGTCGTATTAGGAAATACAGCTTTAAAAATTCTGGTTTCCGATTGTACGATTCTTTGCTCAATTGTCATAACCTTCTTTTTTCAGCGTTAAACAATTCTCTTTGAGACTATTACCTCCGTCTGTTACCGAAGTAATAGTAATCCGACTATCAGTTCGCGGATAGTCATACTGAAATACTGTCATTTCATTTACTTTTAAATATTAAACAATGATTTAAAAGTTCTTCGAATAACTTCTCAGCACATTTTGCAATAAAAAAAGAGAATAGATTAAGTATCGGTCGGAATTAAAACACCACCGATTCGACACCAAAATTGACTCTGACTTCAGATCGCGAAAGTACCGTCATATCAGAAACAGGCAGGTCTCCTGGCTTGTAACAATTTTTACCATCCTTCCCGTTATAAGAAACAGTGGATCACTAAGGATAAAAATCATGAAATTACTTACAGTTGCGCGACAGCTCCGGATTTACACCGGATTCCCTATTAATGTTCCGCTAAGAACAACCTTTTCCGTTTGATAGAAACTACGTAAAGAACAATAGCGCTAAGGTAGGAACTTATTTTAATTTTGATAAATAATTTTCGATTTTGTTGGTTTTCCAAGCCTATATAGGCAATTTAACATCCGCAAAAGATACTAATACTCCACTCCTTTTGTTTAGTAGGTGTTATCTCATAATAACAACCCGCTCCTTTATCTTCCGGACCGTAAATATCTTTACCACTATACCATTTATTTTTTACATCTCCGGCTTCGGCACTATATATTTTTTCAATCCATTTTTTAATCTTCTCTTTTTCTATTTTAGGCAAAAAGATGTTAATTGTAACTCCTCCTTCTTCATCACAATTATTTACAACGTAACGGATATTATTTTCAAATGTTTGTTCAAAAGAACAAATACTATCTTCAATATAATCGGATCTTTTAATCTTAATTTTCTCGGAAGTCGGTTTATAATTCTCTAAAAAATACAGATAGACTATCTCTTCTGAAAAGTCTTTTGATTTTGCTTTTTCTTTCAATGCAATGATATCCGGATCTTTCAATTCAAAATTCTGAGCAGTAATGACTATAGAAACAAAAAGAAAAAAGATACTATATAAGATTTTGATTTTCATAATTCTACACTAATAAACAGTTGCTTTTTTGATCTTAATTCAAAAATACAGAAAAATTACAGTCCGTAAAAAATCCATCTGTCTTTTATCGAACTATTTCTTAAAAAAGTTAAATGTGTTACCAATAATCCGGAAAGGATTATTATTTTCTGTTTTTCCTAGGGAAACATCCAAAAGGAGAACAAAACCAATTCAATAAATCTGAAACTATCATACTTTGCATTCCCTCCGTTTCATCCTCAAAAAATAACTTATTGTCTTTTATAAACAGAGGAAAATCTTTCGGTAGATCTAAAGCATAAATATATTCTTCATTTTTATCTGAAATAAAGATCAATTCATTTACTCCTTTTCCGGAAAGGTTAATATGAGATATCAACACTTTATACTTTATCTTATTTCCAGCAATAATTTCTCCCAAATAATTAACTTTCTGACTAATGCCTGATTCAGGTTCTTCAAATACATAATCTTTTTGAAGCTTTACATTTTTAGAGAAATCAATATAACTCTCAATTACCTGAGAATTTAATTGTGAATTAAATAGAAGAAAAAAAATAAAAATAACGAGTCTTTCCATTTTTGTTTTCATAAAATTTATGCACTCCTGAAAATAGAACATTGTATCTGATTTCTCTAATCTAAGGTACACTAATAACAATATTTAAAAACAAAAAAGCCTAGTAAATAAATTTACTAGGCTTTTTGTGATCCCGTCAGGATTCGAACCTGAGACCTACTGCTTAGAAGGCAGTTGCTCTATCCAGCTGAGCTACGAGACCATTATTTTATCCGTCGGGGTGGCAGGATTCGAACCTGCGACCTCCTGGTCCCAAACCAGGCGCGATGACCGGGCTACGCTACACCCCGAAAAAAGAAGCGGAGAGACAGGGACTCGAACCCTGGCATCGGTTACCCGATGACAGATTAGCAATCTGCTCCGTTACCACTCCGGCACCTCTCCTTAAATCTTTAAAAGAACTTATCTTTTTTGCGGTTGCAAATGTAAGCCTTACTATTATTATTTACAACTATTTTCTAAAGTTTTTTCATTTTTATTTTAAAAAAAAATGAAACGATTTAAAATTCAAACAGATAGCAAAACAACTTTTTTTACTAAAAAAAAGAACTCTCCCTTATTTACGTTAATAATTCACTATTTCGATTGATTTAAAGAATTTTTTTGGAATAAAAATAGTAAATTCGCAAAAACTAAATAAACACATCATGAGTAAAAAAGTTGTTATTGTTTCTGCAGTCAGAACTCCGATCGGTAGCTTCATGGGAGCTTTATCCAGTGTACCGGCTACAAAATTAGGAGCAACTGCTATAAAAGGAGCACTAAATAAAATCAATTTAAAACCGGAAGAAGTTGACGAAGTATTAATGGGAAATGTTGTTCAGGCTAACAACGGACAAGCTCCTGCACGTCAAGCTGCGTTATATGCCGGAATACCTAACACTGTACCTTGTACAACCGTTAATAAAGTATGTTCCAGTGGTATGAAAGCAATCATGCAGGGCGCTCAGGCTATCCAATGTGGTGATGCTGATATTATCGTAGCCGGTGGTATGGAAAACATGAGCTTAATCCCTCATTACGTACACATGAGAAATGGTGTTAAATTCGGGCCTGCTACTCTAGCCGATGGTTTACAACGAGATGGTTTGTTTGATGCCTATGACAACCAACCTATGGGGGTATTTGCTGATCAATGTGCAACAGAATACCAAATTACCAGAGAAGAACAAGATCGCTTTACAGTTCAGTCTTATGAAAGGTCTGCAAAAGCTTGGGAAAACGGGAAGTTTGATTCAGAAATTGTTCCAGTGGAAGTTCCGCAACGAAGAGGAGAACCTATCTTAGTATCTAAAGATGAAGAATTTACCAATGTTAAACTAGATAAAATCCCAGTATTATCTCCTGTATTCACAAAAGAAGGAACTGTTACTGCTGCCAATGCTTCTACAATCAATGACGGAGCTGCAGCTGTAGTGTTAATGAGCGAAGAAAAAGCTAGCGCATTAGGATTACAACCATTAGCATATATTAAATCTTTTGCCGATGCTGCTCAGGAACCAAAATGGTTTACTACTGCTCCATCAAAAGCTTTACCTAAAGCTTTACAGAAAGTAAATCTAGAATTAACAGATATTGATTTCTTTGAGTTTAACGAAGCATTCTCTGTTGTCGGTTTAGCCAATGCTAAGATTTTAGGTTTAAGTGAAGATAAGATCAATGTTAACGGCGGGGCTGTTTCATTAGGACATCCTCTGGGATGTTCGGGAGCGCGCATCGTTGTTACCTTGTTAAATGTATTGGAACAAAACAATGCTAAATTAGGAGCTGCTGCTATCTGTAATGGTGGTGGTGGTGCTTCAGCTATTGTAATCGAAAAAGCTTAATATATTTCCTTTATAAAACATCGGATATCCTATCCGGTGTTTTTTATTTAATATTATAATTGTTTTAATGTTCGGAATTTGTAATCTTGCCATAGTTCCCATTCGTTCTGAAGCATCAGACAGAAGCGAACAGGTTTCCCAATTGTTATTTGGAGAATTTTTTAAAATTATTGAAGAAACTCCTAAATGGAGTAAGATTGAAACCGCTTTTGACCAATACACGGGTTGGGTTGACAATAAACAATTTTTTAAAATTTCCGAAAATCAATATGCAGATCTACTGGAAACTCCGGAAGTTCTGAATGCTGATCTGATTGAATACATTACAAATCCTGAAAACGAGTTGATCGCCATTCCTTTGGGCTCTTCACTTTCCTTTTTAAGCCACGAAAATATTAACACTAAGAATTATGCTTTCGAAGGGCTAAAAACATGTGGTATTAAGTCTAAAACCGCTATTGTTAAAACGGCTTTCATGTACCTTAACGCTCCTTATCTGTGGGGTGGAAAATCCCCTTTCGGAATAGACTGTTCCGGCTTCACGCAAATGGCTTATCGATTGAACGGATATCATATTTTAAGAGATGCTTCCCAACAGGCTACTCAAGGAGAACCTCTTAGTTTTATTGAAGAAAGTGAACCCGGAGATTTAGCCTTTTTTGATGATGAAGAAGGGAATATCATCCATGTAGGAATTATGATGGAAAACAATCATATTATTCATGCATCCGGAAAGGTTCGAATTGATCGTCTGGATCATTTAGGCATCTACAATGCCGAAACAAACAGACATACTCACAAATTAAGAGTTATTAAGAAAATAATTTAAAATATAAAAAAGCTCCGAATCGGAGCTTTTTTAGTATAGAGATATTATAATTTTCTATTATTTAATCACTTCTACTTTTTGATTAGCTTCTATATTTACGCTATCAAAAAATCCTTGATCATTCATCCACTCATCACTATATACTTTACTCATATAACGCGAACCGTGATCCGGGAAAATAATAACGACATTACTGTCTTTTGTAAACTCACCTTCCTCAGCATATTGACGAACTGCTTGTAGAGCTGCACCTGAAGTATAACCTACAAACAAGCCTTCTACTCTTGAAATTTCTCGTGCTGTATGTGCACTTTCCTCATCTGATACTTTCATAAATTTATCGATTGCATCAAAATCAGTTGCTGTAGGGATCAAATTCTTACCTAAACCTTCAATTCTGTAAGGATAGATCTCATTACTATCAAACTCACGGGTTTCGTGGTATTTTTTCAGTATTGAACCGTAAGCATCCACTCCCAGAACTTTAATATCAGGATTCATTTCCTTTAAGAACTTAGCAGTTCCTGAGATAGTTCCTCCTGTACCGCTACACGCCACTAAATGGGTGATTTTTCCATTGGTTTGTTCCCAAATTTCAGGTCCGGTAGTTTTATAATGCGCTTCAATATTTAATTCATTAAAATATTGATTGATATAAATTGAACCTTTTGTTTCTTCGTGTAAACGTTTTGCTACACTGTAATAAGACCGTTCATCGTCAGCTGATACATGAGCCGGGCAAAGATATACTTTGGCTCCCATTGCTCTTAACATATCAATCTTGTCTTTAGAAGATTTAGAACTAACTGCTAGTATACACTCATATCCTTTGATAATACTAACCATTGCTATACTAAATCCTGTGTTTCCTGAAGTCGTTTCGATAATGGTATCACCCGGTTTAAGTATTCCTCTCCTCTCTGCTTCTTCAATAATATATAATGCTATTCTATCTTTTGCAGAATGTCCAGGATTAAAGGCTTCTACTTTTGCATAAAAGTTACCTTCCAGATTCGATGTAACTTTACTTAATTTTAACAACGGCGTGTTCCCTATTAGTGCAAGAACATTATCGTAGGCTTTTATTTCTTCTTTCATAAATAAAAAATTAGTTGTGGTAGGCTTTCTGTATTTATTTTTGACAACCCCAAAACCATGCAAATTTAACAAAAAAAGTTTAACTATTCCTTAATTTTTTCTAAATCTAACAAAAACGCAAATTCCTTAGCTAATTCTTTCAGTGCTTCAAAGCGCCCTGAAGCACCGCCATGACCCGCATCCATATTTGTATCTAAAAATAAGAGATTTTTATCAGTTTTCATATCTCGTAATTTGGCTACCCATTTGGCAGGTTCCCAATATTGCACCTGCGAATCATGTAATCCTGTGGAAATGTACATATTAGGATAATCCTGTGTCTTAACATTATCATAAGGTGAATACGAAAGCATGTAATCATAATATTCTTTATCGTTAGGATTTCCCCACTCATCATATTCTCCAGTCGTTAAGGGAATAGAATCGTCCAGCATCGTTGTAACTACATCTACAAAAGGAACTTGAGCTATGATCCCATGATACAATTCCGGTGCCATATTTGCTACTGCTCCCATCAACAAGCCTCCGGCCGATCCTCCTTCCGCATACAAATGCTCTCGGGAAGTGTATCCTTCTTTTATCAAATATTCAGAGCAATCAATAAAATCAGTAAATGTATTTTTCTTTTTTAACAACTTTCCATCTTCATACCAATCTCTTCCTAAATCTTCTCCGCCTCTGATGTGAGCTATCGCAAAAATAAATCCTCTGTCTAATAAACTCAAACGTGTTGTAGAGAACCAAGGATCCATTGAAGAACCATAAGAACCGTAAGCATATTGCAATAACGGATTTTTTCCATCCTTTTGAACTCCTTTTCTGTAGACTAAAGAAACCGGAACTTTAGTTCCGTCTTCAGAGGTAGCCCAAATACGTTCTTCCTGATAATTATTTTTATCGAATTTGCCTCCAAGCACTTCCTGTTCTTTTAAAACCGCTTTCTCTTTGGTACGCATGTTAAAATCAATCACCGATGAAGGCGTAGCCAATGATTGGTAAGCAAAACGCAACAATTCTGTATCAAAATCAGGGTTTGTAGTTGTGTAAGCGGTATAGGTCTCACTTTCGAAAGGCAGATAATAAGGCTCTTCCCTACTCCACGGGCGAATCTGAATTTTATTCAATCCGTTGGAACGCTCTTCAACTACCAAATAATCCTTAAAAATATCAATTCCTTCTAAAAGAACTTCTTTCCTATGCGGAATCAGATCAACCCAATGCTCAGAGGTCGTAGCCTTTTCGGGAGTCTTCATCAATTTAAAGTTAGTTGCCTTATCTTTATTAGTCAATATATAAAAGCTGTCTCCGAAATGAGAAATGGAATATTCTACTCCTCTTACTCTTTTCTGGAAAACACGAAACTTCCCGGACGGATCATTTGCCTCTAAAACCTGATATTCTGAGGTCAACGTACTTGTAGAACCGATAACCAGATATTTTTTAGATTTTTCTTTATATACAAACGTATAAAAAGTATCATCCTTTTCATGGAAAACCAATTCGTCTTTAGCCGGTTCTGTTCCTAATATATGCTTATATATTTTATCAGAACGAAGAGTTTGCGGATCTTTTTTAGTGTAAAAGAAAGTTTTATTGTCACTTGCCCAAGCTGTACTTCCTGTGGCATTCTCAATAGCTTCCGGTAAAATTTCACCGGTCTTCAGATTTTTAACTTTAATTGTATACTGGCGTCTTGAAACGGTATCTACTCCAAATGAACACCATTCGTTATCTTCACTCACACTGATACCATTCAAATTAAAATAAGAATGCCCTTTAGCCATTTCATTACAGTCAAACATAATTTCTTCCTGAGCATCCAAACTTCCTTTTTTACGAGCATAAATAGGATAATCTTTTCCGGTTTCAAAACGAGTAATGTAGTAATATCCGTTGTAAAAATAAGGAACTGAGGTATCGTCTTCCTTAATTCGAGATTTCATCTCCTGAAATAAATCTTCCTGAAGTTTCTTTGTATGAGCCGTCATTTTCTGATAGTACTCATTCTCTTTTTCCAGATAAGCCACAACTTCCGGATCTTCTCTTTGGTTTAACCAGTAATAGTTATCGATTCTGACATCGTTGTGTTTTTCTAATTTATACGGTATTTTTTTGGCAATCGGGGGCTGCACATCTGTATTCATTTCTGATTTTTTGGAATTACAAGAAAGAACAAAAGTAATGGAAATATACAGGACGACCGAAATTTTTCTCATGAATTTATAGATTTATTAATGAGTATAAATTTACTAAATTTGTCGTTCAAAATTAAAATTTAACATTTATGTTCGGAGACTTAATGGGTATGATGGGAAAAATCAAAGAGACCCAAGAAAAAGTAGAAGCAACCAAAAAACGTTTAGACACCGTTTTAATTGACGAAAAAAGTTCGGATGGTTTATTAGGAGTAACCATTACAGCCAACAGAACTATTAAAAACATTACTGTTAGTGACGATCTTTTACAGGACAAAGAAATGCTGGAAGATTATCTGGTAAATGTTTTAAACAAAGCTATTGAGCGTGCTACTCAGGTTAATGAAACCGAAATTGCCGCAGTTGCCAAAGAAGGGATGCCTAATATCCCGGGAATGGATTTATTCAAATAAATTAACTTTTCTCTAATAGTGTTTCCGTTGAAAAGCCTTAACTTTATATAGTTAACTTAAAAAACAGAAATCATGAAAACATTAGTTGCAGTTTATGAAACTCACAAAAAAGCACTACAAGCAGTTGATCAACTAAAAAATAATGGTTTTGATACTGAAAAAGTTTCTATTTTAGGTAAAGCTGATTTAATCAACAATCATGTACACATTAAAACTAACGACACTGCTGAAGCAGCGGAAGTCAGTTTAGGAGTGATTGCCGGAACTACATTAGGAATACTTACAGGAATAGGAGTTTTTACTATTCCGGGACTTGGTTTTCTTTACGGCGCGGGTGCTTTAGTTGGTGGAATTGCCGGAGCTGATTTAGGAGCATTCGGCAGCAGTATTATTGCTATATTAACCTTTGCAGGTGTAGAAAAGCACAATGCTAAAAAATATGAGGATCATTTGAATGAATGTAAATTCCTTCTTTTTGTTCGAGGCGATCAAAGTGATATTGATACTGCCGAAAAAATTCTGAATACTGACAAATTACATTTGGAATTAGATAGTGAATAAATTTCAGATGTGTTTTTATAAAAAAAGGATTCTGCAGAATCCTTTTTTTATAATTTATCTAAAACTTCCATCACATAATCATGCATTACCTGACGATAGTCTAAATGCGTTACCATCCTAAGTTTTCCTTGCCCCATAGAACTGATTAAAATATTCTTTTGTTTCAGTTTTTCAATAAAATCCTGTTCATTAACAGTAGGCTTCAATGTAAAGATCACTATATTAGTTTCTGCCGGTTCTACTGTCATAACCCATTCTTTTTTTGATAATACCTGAGCCAGGTCCTGAGCGCGCTCATGATCTTTTGACAACCTCTGTATATTATGTTGTAGCGCATATAATCCTGCTGCTGCTAAATATCCGGACTGCCGCATATTACCTCCGAACAATTTACGGACACGCATTGCTTTTTTCATATCCTCTGCCGAACCTACCAAAACAGAACCTACAGGTGCTCCCAGTCCTTTAGATAAACAAACTGAGATCGTATCAAATAACCGACCGAAATCTTTAGGATTTTGCTGTTTTGCAATCATAGCATTCCACAAACGTGCACCGTCTAAATGATATTTTAATCCATGCTCTTCACAGACTTGTCCTATAGCTTGCATATCTGAAAGATCATAACATGCTCCTCCCCCTTTATTTGTTGTATTTTCAAGACTTACCAATCGGGTTACAGGAGCGTGATAAAACTCGGGGTCATTAATCACTTCTTTTACCTGCTGAGCCGTAATCTTTCCTCTGCTTCCATCTACTAAATGACAAGAAACACCACTGTTTGCAGCAACTCCGCCTCCTTCATACAAAAAAATATGAGACCATTTATCGCAAATAACCTCATCACCCGGTTTAGTATGCAATCGTATAGCTGTTTGATTTGCCATTGTACCACTAGGAAAAAACAAAGCCGCTTCTTTACCGAACAAACTTGCAGTATAACGCTCCAATTCGTTTACTGTAGGGTCTTGTTTAAATACATCATCCCCTACTTTTGCCGTAAACATTGCCTCCAACATTTCCTGAGTTGGTTTGGTAACTGTATCACTTATTAAATTTATTTCCATATATCAAAAGGAATGTCTTATTTTTGTGTCGTAAAACTACAATTTTTATGGTAAACACAGAACAAGTTAAAGATATTATTGATCGCCTTGGTGCGTTAAGGAGGTATCTTTGACATCGATAAGAAACTGATCGAAATCACTAACGAAGAAGAAAAAACCTTTGCCCCTGACTTTTGGGACAACGCAAAAGAAGCGCAAGTTATTGTTCGCAACATCCGCTCAAAGAAAAAATGGGTTGAAGATTACAACAAAGCTGTTGAATTATCTGATGAACTTCAAATTATGTTAGACTTCTACAAAGAAGGTGATGTAACTGAAGAAGAAGTAGACGAACAATATGATAAAACCATCACGCATATAGAAGATCTGGAATTCAGGAACATGCTTTCTGATGAAGGAGACAGTATGAGTGCTGTATTGCAAATTACTGCCGGAGCCGGAGGGACTGAAAGCTGCGACTGGGCTTCTATGCTAATGCGTATGTACTTAATGTGGGGCGAAAAACAAGGATATAAAATTAAAGAACTGAATTTTCAGGAAGGAGATGTTGCCGGAGTAAAAACCGTAACCATAGAATTTGACGGAGATTTTGCTTTCGGTTATCTGAAAGGAGAAAACGGAGTACACCGATTGGTACGTATTTCGCCTTTTGACAGTAATGCTAAACGTCATACTTCTTTCGTTTCCGTTTATGTTTATCCTTTGGTTGATGACACTATTGAGATTGAGATCAATCCGTCTGATATTGAAATCACTACTGCTCGTTCCAGTGGTGCCGGCGGACAAAATGTAAACAAGGTAGAAACTAAAGTACAATTGGTTCACAAACCGACCGGAATTCAAATTCAGTGCTCTGAAACCCGTTCGCAACACGATAACCGGGAAAGAGCAATGCAAATGCTACGTTCTCAATTGTATGAAATAGAATTGAAAAAGCGTTTAGAGAAACGAGCTGATATTGAAGCCGGGAAAATGAAAATCGAATGGGGCTCTCAGATCCGAAACTACGTAATGCATCCGTATAAATTAGTGAAAGATGTAAGAACCGGATTCGAATCTACTGATGTTGATGCGGTCATGAACGGAGATCTTGACGGATTCTTAAAAGCCTATCTGATGATGACGGGACAAAAAGATGAAGAATAACAATAAAAAAGGGCTTTTAAAAAAGCCCTTTTTTTAGAATCAACTTTAAAAAATAATAACACAATTTTTCTTTTTAAGGTTGAGTTGTTGTTTTCTCAATTTCATCTATAATTTTTCCGAAATCGTAAAAATAGAACTCTTTGGAATCATTCATGGCTACAAATAATCCTTTGGGATAATCAGTACCTAAGTTTGTGGTTACCACATCACAACCATCAGTTTCAACTGTAGTCAAGTTTACCGCTTTGATGAAAGCATTGGTTTGACGATCAAACACATTGAATGTTCCTCTTTGTTGATCTGAAACAATAATATAACCGCCTTTTGTTGTTGTTTTTGCAATAGCAATACCTTCAATATCGCTTAAGAATTTATCCTGACCGAAAACTGACAACTCTTGGTTTCCTCTTGAAGGTTCGGCATAATATTTACGTACTCCAAACTCTTCATCTGAATAATAAATATATCCGTTTTCTGCATCCACAGCTATGGCTTCAATTTCTTTCTTACCACTGAATTTTCCAAATTTCCGAACCAAAACTGCTTGTAAACCTTTTCCCGTTGGTTGCAATTCATATTGGTATAAATAACCTTCGGCTGGTCCTTCTTTTCTTCCTACGATTGCATATACTCTATGATCTGTCGGTGAATGATACAAGGCTATTCCCATAGGCCATTGATAAGCTTCATTGGTTTCGTCTTCAAACACTTTAAACCCTCCTTTATCTAAAGGCTGCATATCCGGAACAGAGAATACTCTGATCTGTTGTTCTTCTCTTTCGGTGAATGCTATGATATCGACCTTTACTGAATCATTTAACGGAACTTGGTAAACCAAATCAATATTGTTTGGTCTTTTCATGTTACGAAGTGTTTTCTCTTCTATAATTTTTCCCTCCAGATCAAAAGCATAGATCGCTCCGTCAGTTTCTTTATCCGTTCCGAACACAATACTTTCAGCAGAGTTTTCCGGGTTTACCCAAATTGCCGGATCGTCTGTATCATTTATTGTTTTTTCTGTAATTACATCAGGAGTTATAGGTGTTAAATCAGACTGTGTTTGGCAGCTCACGGCTAAAATTGCCGCAGCAGCATTTATTAAATAAATAGTTTTCATTGTAAAAATTAGTTCTTAATATAAATCATATTTAATACCGAATGTTAAGCGTCTTCCATAGTATTCCGCTTGTTGTGTCCGTTTACTGATCGATTGGTAGTAACGCAAAGGCTGATCGGTAATATTTTTTAATTCGGCATAAAGTCTCAAATTTTTAGACAAAGTTACACCTAAATTGAAGTCTAAGAAAAATTGTTGGTCGTAATAACGATCCTCAAACTGGTTGCCTCCTATTTCATCGATATAAGCATCGGAGAAATTAGCTGATAAGCGGGCATTAAAATACTTGTGATTATATCCTAAAGATCCGTTGAACATATTCGGTGACGTGTTAGGTAAATCTAAATCATCACGTTCCTCTCCGTCTTCATTTCGAATCCCTTTTGCATCAGAGGTCAAATAGGTGTAATTCAGATAGACATTGAAATTTTTAGCAAAACCGGGTAAGAAGTCTAAATTTCTTTGAAACGAAACCTCAACACCAAAAATTGATGCCCTATCACCGTTTAAAGGTTGGTATACTCTATAACCGGATGTTCCCGCTCCATATAAGTCTGCGTCTATTTCTGTCTGGAACTGATAAATGAAATCGCTGATATCTTTGTAAAACAAACCTCCTGAGATCAATCCTACACTTTTGAAATAGTATTCTCCAAGCAAATCAAAGTTTGTTGAAGTGGTTGGCTTTAAATCGGGATTTCCTACATAAATTTCTTCGTCAGAAGTTACCACATCTAAGCTCGGAATTAAATCCACATAATTGGGTCTTGATAAAGTATTCGTAACTGCAAACCGAATGACAGCATTATCATTTGGTGTATATTTAAAGTGAACACTTGGCAACACATTGGTATAACTGTTTTTATCCGTAATGGTTCCCACAAGTTCTTCTTCGTCTTCTATTCTGTTACCGGTTGCTTCTAACGATGTATTTTCAACTCTTACTCCAAGCATTAAACCTAGCTTATTCGTAATTTGTTGAGTTGTCATAACATAACCTGCCCAAACATTTTCACTTACATCAAAATTAGCTCGCAGAAACTCATCAGGAACTGCTTCTCCGTTTACTAAAGTCAATGAACCTAACCAATCGGCACTAACATAGCTCCCTAATTGGTATTGACTACCCGGTAAAAAATCTGTATTCGTGTAATCTTTAAGACCTGTCAGATCCATTGTAGGATAAGTATCTTCTAAATCATATTCAAAGAAATTATTGTTTCGGTTCTTATTTTTAAAACGTGTTTTTACTCCTAACTTAACCGTACCATTCCCGAAAAAGTCAGCCGGAACTTCAAAATTTACTAAGGCGTTAATATCCTTTTCTTCTGTGTACTGGTATTGCTCAGTAATTTCATCGTATTCAAAATTTCCGTAATTTGTCTCATCTGTAGGGTTTACTGCATACATTCGGGGAAACTCTGTATCGGTATTATCATTAAAAACGTTGTATTCTGACTGGAAACCGACATATCTTTCATTTTTTCGTTCCTCAGACGCTTTTGCAAATGAAACCATCCAATCTGTTTTTACTGTTCCCAGCAAGTGCTTCCCTCCTAATGAATAATTCTGCATTCTCTGATCTTCTAAACGCCGACTTTTATTTCTGTTATTACTGATCCCTCCTTTTGTTTCACGAGTAATTTCTGCCGGAAAGCTTGTCAAATTTCCGTTTGTAACTGTGAAATCACTAAGAGTAATATCTTCTCCGTCCAGAATTTCATATTTAGTTCGGTAACGATTCTCCCTATCATCACGCCAGTTGTACATTGATTTAAAATACAATTCGTTGGTGCTGTTGAACTGGTAATCAAAATTTAATGCAAAACTTCTGCGAACTCTTTGAACCAAATATTTACGGGTTTCAAAACTTTTAGTGTATGGATTTACAGCTACTTCTTCCAAAACAGGTTCGCCATCGCCATCAATTGCACCGGTATTGTATTCAAACTTATCATCCCATTCAGCTTCGATATTATCCGAACCGAAATCAGTATCATTAATGGAGGCGGATGCCATCCATCCAAATTTTTTATTTTTGGAACGATTACCCACTAAAAATGAACCGTTTAAAATTCGCTTATCCGTAATAAAGCTAACTCCGGAACCTAATGTTGAAGACAAACGGAATTTTTGAGGCGCCGTTGCTGTGACCAGATTTACGGAACCACCTAAAGCATCACCATCCATATCAGGTGTGATCGTTTTATTAACTCCAATAGTCTGGATCATATCAGACGGGATCAAATCCATCTGAACATTTCGATTATCTCCTTCGGCAGAAGGAATTCTGCTGCCGTTTAGTGTAACTGAATTTAGTTGAGGGGACAAACCCCGTACAATAATGTTTCGGGCTTCCCCCTGATCTACCTGCATAGTAATTCCTGGAATACGTTTTACAGCATCTCCGATGTTTGCATCCGGAAATTTTCCGATTTGATCGGTGGAAACAACATTCGTTACATTCATATTATTTTTTTGCGCATTTAGCGCTTTCGATTGGCCGTTTCCGTATCCTACTAACTCTACTTCATTTAAGTTTAATTTTTTGGGACTTAGTTGAACGATCACATCAGCCGTTTGACCAACTTCAATAGTTACATTAACTTCTGAATCTTCATATCCTAAATAAGTAACTTTCAATTTATAGGTTCCGGCAGGAACTGACACAATAGAAAATTTACCGTCAAAATCCGTTACGGCTCCTTTTTTTAGGGCTTCGAGAACTACATTAGCTCCCGGAAGGTAAAAGTTATTTTCATCAACAACTTTTCCGGTTACTGAACCGTTCTGAGCATTGATTTTGGCAAATGAAAACAGTAGAAATACCGTTACAAATAACCATTTTAGCTGTGTTTGTTTTTTCATTTCTTTATAATTTGATTTTGACCCAAAACTATAATTATCAATAGATTCGGTAAAAATATAGAAGGCAACAAATAAGAAACGATCCGTTTTTTTAAGGAAACAAGAAGGCAACATTAAGATTGAATTTACATTGTGATAACTTTATATGTAAATAGGATAAAAATAAGCTATAAAGCCAATAAAAAAGCCACTAAATCTTCTTTCGTATCAAGAGGCAATTTCTTTCTGAAACGATGGCGGGCTACCCGTACACTATCCGGTGTAACTCTCAGGATTGAGGCTATTTCTTTTGAGGATAAATTCAGACGCAACAAAATACCCAACTTTAATTCTGTCGGTGTTAAAGTTTCAATAGCTGCTTCGGAAAGGTTTTTTGTAAAATTAGGATGTATCTCTTCAAAAAACACGTTAAAATCGTTCCATTCGCTATCTTGCTGCAACGTAAAATCAATTTCCGAACAAAGGTCTTTTAAGTGTTTTTCATAATTAACCGATTGTCGCTGTGTTAAATGTTTTAGTTTTGCGGAAAGTTCGGTCAATAATTTATTTTTTTGAACTAAATGCAGACTATAGCGCGACAAAGCTGTATTTTTAACCTCTAAATTGCGATGCAGGTTCTTTTTTTCCTTTGCTTTAAGCTCTAATTCTGCCTTTAATTTCTCCTGTTCCAATTCCTGCAATTTCGTATTTATTCTCCTTCTCTTTCCGGCATACAAAAACCATAAAAAAACAGAAATAAAGAAGATTCCTAAGATCACGACTGATAAGATTAAACGAGTGGAATTGAGTTTGTTTTGCTCTTTCAGAAGTTTGATTTGTGATTCTTTCTGATTGATCTTTAAATCCGTCAACAATACATTTACCTGATTTTGATTTTCTGCTTTAAGGGATAATTCTTTAAAATTTTCTGCCTCTAAACGGTAATTATAAGCTTTTTCGTAATCTCCTTGTAAAGCGTAGGCCTTAGCCAAATCTTTAGTAGCACTTTCTAAAAGATGATTGTCATTGACCTTTGTTGCCACTTCCAAAGCCTGTCGGGTAATCGTAATCGCTATAGTTAAATTTCCTTTTTTTCTGTAAACATCACCTATATTATTCAACACATTAGCCTCTGCTTTAGAAGAAGTTCCTTTGACCAATTGATAACTTTTCTCAAAATACTCAAAAGCTTCATCATACTGCATTAAGTCTTCATAAATGCTTCCTATATTTTCATAAACCTTAGCTCTAATCTCTCTATGTCCCTTTTCACTTAAAGCACTCAAACTTTTATTTTCAAACTCCAATGCTTTCATATAATTACCTTGTTTCTCATAAGAAGAACCAAGTGTACTATAAGCTTTAACCAAACCTTGCTTGTAATCCAATTGCTTAGAAACTGATATTGCCTGTTCTATAAAGGGAATAGCATTTGCATATCGCTTTGTGTTGTTATACAATTCTCCGACTTCAATATTCGTTTTTACAAAAAGTGAATCTTTTGAATTATTCTGATAATCCTTTAATACTGAGTTAAAATATTCTAATGCATTAGCATACAATCCGCTTTCAGCATAAATTTTACCTATTAAAAACCTCTTCTCTAAAACAACCGGAGTAGAATTATGTTGAATTGCCTGCTCTAATTCTTCTTTTAATTGCTTTAAATTTTGAGCATTAACTGTCGGGGAACAACAGATAATCAAAAGTAAACTGAACAGTAAAAAGTTATATCTCATTTTTAAACTCTAAATTCACAAAGAATACAATTCTGATTAAAACTAAGGTTAATAATTGGTTATTAAATAATTAGTTTTTACTATAATCATTACATAAAAAAACGATTTCTATTTAGCAGAAAAAGCTTATGTTTGTACCACTCTAATTAACTAATTTATTTATGAAAAAAAGTATTTTAACTGCCATTGCCTCTTTAATTACATTCCTTTCCTTCTCCCAAACAAAATTCCTAAGTGGGTATTATATTGACAACACCGGAGAAAAAGTAGAAGGTTTTATAAAAAACACTGACTGGAGAAATAATCCTTCAAAGATCATTTTTAAAACGGCCCCTGAAGCTAGTCCGAAAGAAGTTGATATTGAAAACTTAAATGAATTTGAGATTTACGACAATTCCAGATATATTAAATATACTGTCGACATTGAAAAATCATCAGACAAAATTAACCTGATTAGTAATTCACCCAACCCTGTCTACACTAAAGAAACAGCTTTATTAAAAGTATTGGTTTCCGGAGAAAAGTCACTCTATAAATATGAAAAGGAAAACATTGTAAAATTTTTCTATTCAAATTTTAATGACAAACCTAAACAATTAATATACATTCAATATCATCCGTCAGCGGATACTTTAAAAGTTTTAAAGACCCAACTGAACAATGTTTCCAGCGAAAGTATTTTAACCAATAATGAATACAAAAAACAATTATATGAAGATGTGAATTGTAATTTTGAAAGACAGTATATACAAAATGTCAAATACGATGCAGGATCATTAATCAAATACTTTGAAAAATACAACAGTTGCAAAACAGCTGATTATACTACTTTTAATAACAAAACTGCAAAAATTAATATAAAACCTTCACTTAAATTAAACTATAGCAATTTTAATTTTGAATCTTTTAATATTGATACTGATAAAGGTGTATTTTTCGGAGCTGGTGTAGAATTCGAAATAGTACTTCCGTTCAACAATAATAAATTCAGCTTTATTTTAGATCCCAACTATAATACTATCAAACAAGATGCTACCAGTCGTTATTATTTAAGTCCCAATGTTTATACCGAAAAAGAAGGTGAAATAAAGTTAAACTACGTAAACATACCTATCGGTTTAAGATATTATGTTTTCCTTAATGATAATTCTAAGATATTTTTCACTCCGTCTTTTGATCTGAATTATGCTATCGGAAAGTCTAACGGTTATTATGCAGGCGGAGAAAAGATCTCAGGTTTTACGCCTAAAACCAGTTTCGGATTAGGAGTAGGTTATGCCTATCAAAAGCTATTTTTTGAAGCAAAACTACAATCAAAAACCGTATTATTCGATTATTATTCGCAAGATAACAACAGTTTAAAAAATATTAGCCTTGCCATAAAATATCAACTTTTCTAAGTTGCTTAAAAATCCAAGTGTTATACTTGGATTTTTTTTATATAATTTCATTCTCTTTTCTTATTTTAGCGCATACTTTTTAGATTTCGCAAAAAATGGATATAAATTTTAACAAAAACGAAGATTTCAACAAACTTTTAATTTCAGATTTAAAGAATAAACTAGCCAAAGTTAAACTAGGCGGTGGTCAAAAACGAATCGAAAAATTACATGCCGAAGGAAAGATGACTGCCCGGGAACGTATTGATTATTTATTAGATACTGATTCAAAAAGTATTGAGATCGGTGCCTTTGCCGGAGAAGAAATGTATCCGGAACACGGAGGATGTCCTTCCGGAGGAGTTGTTGTTAAGATAGGATATATTCAGGGAAAACAATGCATTGTAGTAGCTAATGATGCTACCGTAAAAGCCGGAGCCTGGTTCCCTATTACCGGGAAAAAGAATTTAAGAGCACAGGAAATTGCTATTGAAAACAAACTACCGATCATTTATTTAGTAGATTCTGCCGGAGTATATTTACCCATGCAGGATGAGATTTTTCCTGACAAAGAACATTTTGGGCGAATTTTCCGCAACAATGCTGTAATGAGCAGTATGGGCATCACGCAAATCGCAGCCGTTATGGGAAGTTGTGTGGCCGGTGGCGCTTATTTGCCCATTATGAGTGATGAAGCGCTTATCGTAGATAAAACCGGAAGTATTTTCTTAGCTGGAAGTTATCTGGTAAAAGCAGCCATAGGCGAAAGTATCGATAACGAAACCTTAGGCGGTGCCACTACTCATTGTGAAATTTCAGGAGTTACTGATTACAAAGCAAAAGACGATAAAGACGCTTTAGACAGAATCAAATCGGTCATAGGAAAGATCGGCGATTATGAAAAAGCCGGATTCAACAGGATAAAAGCTCAAAAACCGGCTGAAAAAGAAGAAGATATTTATGGTATTTTACCTAAATCCCGTGCAGACCAGTATGATATGATGGAGATCATCAAACGCTTAGTCGATAATTCAGATTTTGATGAATACAAAGCCGGTTACGGACAGACCATTATTACGGGCTATGCCCGCATCGATGGTTGGGCTGTAGGAATTGTTGCCAATCAACGTAAAATTGTGAAAACAACCGGTGCCAAAACGAAACCAAGCGAAATGCAATTCGGCGGTGTAATTTATTCAGATTCTGCTGATAAAGCCACCCGTTTTATAGCGAATTGCAACCAAAAGAAAATCCCTTTGGTTTTTCTTCAGGATGTAACCGGGTTTATGGTTGGCAGTAAATCAGAACATGGCGGAATTATTAAAGACGGAGCCAAAATGGTCAATGCTGTTTCCAACTCTGTGGTTCCTAAATTTACTGTTGTAGTAGGAAATTCGTACGGAGCCGGTAATTATGCCATGTGTGGGAAAGCTTATGATCCCAGATTGATATTCGCTTGGCCAAGTGCTCAATTAGCCGTTATGGGGGGCGCTCAGGCAGCAAAAGTATTATTACAGATCGAGGCCGCCTCTTTAAAAAAATCTGGAGAAGAATTAACTCCGGAAAAAGAAGCAGAACTATTCAATAAGATCAAGGCTAAATACGACGCTCAGGTTTCCCCGTATTATGCTGCCGCTCGTTTGTGGACCGATGCTATTATTGATCCATTGGAAACCAGAACCTGGATTTCTATGGGAATTGAAGCCGCTAACCATGCTCCTATTGAAAAACCGTTTAATTTAGGAGTGATTCAAGTATAAATATTAATTTTGTGATCCCGAACTTGTTTCGGGATCTTTTTTTAGCAGCTGAAATGAATTCAGCCTGACAACCTAATTTTTATGCTTTCAAAATTCCGATATTTCAAAACTGATATTTCAGGTATTTCATTACCCGAAAAATTTACATTCCCTTTTTATTACGAACCTCATGAACTGAGTAGAATTGCAGCACAAGAACTTCAGGAATATTTAAAGACCCAAACTGATTTTGAACACAACTTCGGTTTACAAAAAGATCAGGAAGGGTTTGTAATCGGAAAAATGTTTGGCGTTCTGGTATGCCTTGATCAAAATGAGAAATTAGGTTATTTATGGGGTGTTTCGGGAAAATTAGCCGATAGCAACCACCATCTTTATTTTGTTCCTCCGGTATTTGATATGCTAACGCAAAACAGCTTTTTCAAGCAGGAAGAAGCTATTTTAAACCAATACAACCGGAAAATAGAAGCTTTAGAGCAAAGTATGGCTTTAGCAGAAGCCAAAAAAAATTTAGAGCAAACAAAAGAAGAAGCACAAAATGATATCCGACGTCAGAAACAGCGTATTAAAGACTTAAAAATTCAACGGGATGAAAAACGTGCTTCCTTTGATAATTTGTCGCCAACAACAATTGAGCAATTAGAACTCGAACTTTCTAAAGAAAGTAAAAAAGAAAGCATTTTACTCAAAAAAATGACAAAATATTGGAATTTAACTGTCGAAAGTCGAAAATCAAAAGTCGAAAGTTTTCAAGCTGAAATTGATCATTTAAAACTAGAAAGAGCCAATAAATCCTCAGAATTACAACAACGATTATTTGCCCAATACGCCTTTTTAAATCAAAATAAAAAATTAAAAAGTGTAGGTGAAATTTTTGACGATAATCCTCCTGCAGGTGCCGGTGAATGTGCTGCACCTAAGTTATTGCATTATGCTTTTCAAAATAATTTAAAACCAATTGCCCTAGCTGAATTCTGGTGGGGACAATCACCAAAATCAGAAATACGCAAACACAAACAATTTTACCCGGCTTGCAGAAGCAAATGCGAACCTATTCTGGCTCACATGTTACAGGGCATAGAAATGGACGAGAATCCGCTCTTAGAAAACCCCGCCGAAGGAAAAGATATCGAAATTGTTTTTGAAGACGATCATTTAGCAGTTGTGAATAAACCTGCCGAATTTCTTTCCGTTCCCGGAAAAAATATACAAGATTCGGTTTACGAACGTGTCAAGAAACGCTATCCCGAAGCTACAGGTCCACTGATCGTTCATCGTTTAGACATGTCGACCTCCGGTTTGTTATTGATCGCCAAATCAGAAGAAATCTATAAAAAACTACAATCGCAGTTTATCAAACGAACCGTTAAAAAAAGATATGTGGCTTTGCTTGACGGCATTGTAAAACAGCCGGAAGGCATTATTAATTTACCATTGCGAGTAGATTTAGACAATCGCCCGCATCAATTGGTTTGCTACGAATACGGAAAACCCGCCGAAACACATTTTAAAGTCGTCGAAATAAAGAATAAAAAAACACGCATCCACTTCTTCCCTATTACCGGACGAACACACCAATTGCGTGTTCATGCGTCACATAGTCTAGGATTGAATTGCCCTATTATTGGCGATGATTTGTACGGAACCAAAGCAGATCGTTTGTATCTTCATGCCGAAGAAATTACATTTATACATCCTGTTTTAAAAGAAAAAATGACTATTTTTAAAGAAGCAGAATTTTAAGTTTTTAAAATGAAGAAAATAACATTTGTATTAATATTTTTATTCTTAAACGTATATTCACAATTTAAACTTAATTATACAGATATTCAATTAGAATATAGAAATCACTACACACACAAAAATTATTTTGAAGTCTCAAAAATAATTAATGAAAATGAAGAAGAATACGCAGATTTTATTTTCTCAAAAAAAGATAGTTCACTTGTTTCTATTCATTTTAAAAAATCAAAAGGTTATTCAGATATAGATGCCAAAAAGCTTATAAATAAATTTATTGTCGATTTCAGTCCGACAAAAGTTAAAACATGGGAAAATTGGAGCTTATACTATGATGAAAAAAACAAGATTCTTTTGATAAAAGCTTTTGAAAATCATTCATCAGAAAAGATAAAAGAAATTAATATTACAATTGATTCAGAAATAATTAGTAATATGTTATTAAATTTGTTTAATTCTGGCATTAATTTTAATAAATAGATGAAAAAATCACTTTACATATCCCTTTTAATCATTGGCTTCCAACAACTATCAGCTCAAAACTTTACCCACAGAGATTCCTTACAGGGTGGTTTACGCTTGGAACGTACTTGTTTTGACGTCCAACGGTATGATTTGAATCTCACTATCAATCCTGATGAAAAAAGTATTACCGGATACAATCAGGTTACCTTTAAAGTAATAGAACCTACGCAAAAAATACAATTGGATCTGTTTGACAATATGAAAGTTGATTCTATTGTGTGGAACAACCAAAAGCTAAACTATACAAGAGATTACGATGCCGTTTTCATCAACTTTCCGCAACCAATCGATCAAAACTCGATAGAAAAACTTAGATTCTACTATTCCGGTAAACCTAAAGTCGCTAAAAATGCACCTTGGGATGGCGGATTTGTTTTCAGTAAAGATGATAACAAAAAAGATTTTATTGCTGTAGCTGTCCAAGGAACTGGGGCTAGTTTATGGTATCCGTGTAAAGACTCACAAACGGATGAACCTGATAACGGAGCTACTATAAAAGTGGCTGTACCTAATGGTTTAATGAATGTTTCTAACGGTCGGTTTACAGGTTCTCAGGATTTAGGAAACGGATACACCCGCTGGGATTGGGAAGTAAAAAATCCAATCAATAATTACGATATCACAGTGAATATTGCCGATTATGTCCACATTCATGATACTTACGAAGGTTTGGACTTAGACTATTATGTTTTACGGGAAAATGAGGAAAAGGCCAAGCAACACTTTGAAGCAGATGTAAAACCCATGTTTGCCTGTTTCAATAAAAAATTCGGAAATTATCCGTTTTGGGAAGACGGTTACAAATTAGTAGAAACTCCTTATTTAGGAATGGAACACCAAAGTGCTGTAGCTTACGGAAACAAATACCGAAAAGGCTATTTAGGCAGGGATCTATCCAGAAGTGGTCTTGGAATGGGCTTTGACTTTATTATTATTCATGAAACCGGACACGAATGGTTCGGAAATAGCATTACCAGTAAAGATATTGCAGATATGTGGATTCATGAGGCTTTCACTACTTATAGTGAAACCGTATTTATTGAATGCCAAAAAGGTTATGAAGCCGCTATGAAATACATCAACGGTCAAGGCTTTAATGTACAGAACGACCGACCGGTTATAGGACAATACGGTGTAAATAACGAAGGAAGCGGTGACATGTATTATAAAGGCGCTCTACTGTTGAACACCTTGCGACATGTGATTAATGACGATGCTAAATGGTGGAAACTATTACACGATTACAGCGAGCATTTTAAAAAACAGATCATTGACACCGATCAGGTGGTCGCTTATTTCAATGAAAAAAGCGGTATGAACCTTACTCCCATTTTTAACCAATATTTGAAAACTACTCAAATCCCTGAACTGGTCTACAAAACAGACGGCAACTATTTCTATTACCGTTGGGATAATGTAAACGCTGATTTCAATATGCCGGTAGACATTGAATACAACCGAAAAAAAGTACGTTTATATCCTACCACTCAGGAACAAAAAATAAAATTGCGCAAACTTAAAAAATCAAAGAGCTATCAAATTTTTGACAATAATTTCTTTATCAAATTAAAGGAAGAGTTGTGAATTCAATATTTTTTTAAACATTAAATTATTTAATTCTTAAATTATTTTAATAATTATTTAATTTTCAGTAAATTAGCCTTATATCAAAAAACTAAATGTAATGGCTACAATTAGAGAATTAAACAAATGGGCTAATGCACACACTTATTATCCGTTAGATCTGGTACGTGTTATTTTTGGTGTCTTTTTGTTTCTGAAAGGGGTAACTTTCATTACAGAAACAAACTATTTACATGACATTTTAAATACTGCAGGGAATTTTGGCAGTGAAATGTTAATTATACACTATGTTTCCATGGCTCACATTGTGGGAGGAACAATGATTTGCATTGGCTTCCTGACTAGATGGTCAGTATGGGTACAAATGCCTATACTTATCTGCGCTCTTTTACTGAATTTCTTTAGTGAGTTTAACACTAGTAATTTTGTTCAGGCTTCTGCTGCTCTACTTCTGGCGATTTTTTTCGTTTTTTACGGAAGCGGAAAGCATTCGGTGGATTATTATCTAAAAATGCATAAATAAAAAACGGGCTATACCAGCCCGTTTTTTTCTAAAGTCTCTTTACGATTAATTTTTCCGTTTTCCGTTTCACTGAATCTGGATATATAAACAACTTCCTTAGGCTTTTCATAAGTATCCAATACTTCAAAAATCTTAGTATCTATATTATCCTTTCCTTCTATTGCCAACACTACTTTCTGACCTAAATGCTTATCCGGTTTAGAAGTGATAAAATAGCGGGATTTTAACTTACCATCCAATTTTTTTTCAACCAGTTCCGGAATAATTTTTATTCCTCCGGAATTAATGATGTTATCTTTCCTTCCTATCCATTTGAATGTATTCTTTCCGGTAATTTCAACCAGATCGTGTGTAAAAATCTTCTCGTCTGAAACTCTGGGAGCTTCAATAACTAAACAACCTTCAATATCCTTAGCAACTTTTATACCGGGTAAAACAGTGAATACCTCTTCTCCTATAGGTTTGGCAGCAATATGAGTAATGGTTTCCGTCATGCCATAAGTTTCATAACTTTTCGTCTTTTTCCCCTTAAGACTTTCTATAAGATCCTGAGAAACTTTGGCTCCGCCAATAATCAGTTTGTCAATCTGTTCTATATTTTCTAGAGCATGTTCGACTTGTAGCGGAACCATCGCTGCAAAATCATAATTCTTATAAGTATGCGCTAACGGATTGCCTTTAGGTGAAACCATATCCATTTCTAATCCTAAAATAATGGATCGAACGAGCATTAACTTCCCTGCAATAAATCGGGCAGGTAAACAGTTTAAAGCTGTATTCCCGGGTTCCAATTCAAAAAAATCTCCCGTAGCCAAAGCTGAGTTGACCATTGCTTGTTTATCAATTCTTACAATCTTCGGTTCCCCCGTTGTTCCCGAAGTTTGTGCCTCAACATAGTCTTTTGCATCAAACCAATCCAAAAGAAACATTCCTACTTCTTTTTCAAAATCTTCCCCTTCTTTGATCAGACTGTAAGCCAATTGAAAAAGAGAATCTCTATCTAAGTGAAAGCCGTTTATTTTAAATCGGTTGTGAATATTTGTATAATGCGGTGTCATAATATTTTAATCTTTTAAAGTTCCGAAAAGTTTAGTTTTCCAATCGTGCCAATTATATTTTTTAGCAAAAACAAAAATCAAAACAGGATAAATTACCACGATCGGAAACAACACATCAAAACCGATGCTCGGTTCAGATATATCTTTAAATACAGAATAGGTCTGAAAAGCAGTCCAATCTGATGTTACTAATAGTGCTCCTACTAAATTATTAGCCGCATGAAAACCTAAAGCTAATTCCATTCCATCATCCAAGAGTGTTATGATTCCCAGAAAAAAACCGGTACCTATATAATATATCATTATATAATACCCTATTTTCTCGACTTCAGGATTTGCAGCATGCATTAAGCCAAACAGAACAGAACTGACAAACATTCCTGCAAAACGACTTTTGGTTTCCAAGCTTAACCCTTGTAAAATTTGTCCTCTGAACAAGTATTCTTCGAAACTTGTCTGCATCGGGATCAAGATAATAGCCATTATAAAAAACACGGCAAAATTCACGGGTTGGAAATTAATCTGAAAATTTTCCGGAGCAATGTAATAAGCCCATAAGGTCATTACTATCGTAAATACTGCCCATACAGTAAATGAAAAACCGATGCGTTTCCAGTCTATTTTTTCTCTACCCGTTGTAAAAACAGTTAAAGGAATCCTTTGTATAAATTTAACCCATACTAAAACGATCAGCAAACCTAAAGCTAAAGGAGCAATCAAATACAGAAATGTACGGTTAACTCCGAAGTTAAGTATCGACTCCTGCATCACTTTATTGGTATCTACACTGGCTGATAAAATAAAATTAATCGCCATTAATAAAATGAAACTAACAGGAATAGGCCAATAAAGTAAAAGATAAGGCTTCAGTTTTTGAATTCGCTCTAAATACATATACAATGTGCTTTACTTACAAAGGTAAAGTTTTAAGTAAAAAAAAGACAAGTATTTTATTTCAAAATTTACTTTAAGTATCTTTACACTTTAAATTCAAAGATAGCATTTATGATAACAATATACCATAACCCAAGATGTACTAAATCCAGAGAAGGTTTGTGTGAACTGGAAAACCTGAATACAGAATTTACCATAAGAAAATATTTAGACGAACCTTTCACCAAAGAGGAGTTAAAAGAAGTAATTCAAAAATTAAACATAAAACCTATAGAATTAGTACGTACAAAAGAAGCCATCTGGAAAGAAGAATACAAAGGCAAAGAACTTACTGATGAGGATATTATAGATGCCATGCTTCAACATCCTAAGTTAATTGAACGTCCGATCGTAGTTAACGGAAATGAAGCCGTAATTGCCCGTCCGAAAGAAAAAATACAAGATATTTTATAAATGATCTTACGAGTTGCCCGACATACCGATGATCTTGAAGGTTTAATTCATTTTTACACTAAAATACTGGAATTGGAAATAATCGGCGATTTCCGTAACCATAATCATTATGATGGTGTGTTTTTAGGCAAAAAGGATCAGAATTGGCATTTGGAATTTACCACCTCCAAAGACAAAACTACGCATCATTTTGATGAGGATGACCTGATGGTTTTCTATCCTACGGATGAAAGCACCTATCAAAGCATTCTAAAAAACATTGAAAACCAACAAATTAAAAAAGAAAAAGCCAAAAACCCATATTGGAACGAAAATGGAATCTTAATTCGTGACCCCGATGGTTTCGGAATAATCGTCAGTCCTTTAAAAATAAATAAAGGCTGAAGGCTACTCATACATCAAATTACTCCTGATCTTGCCTGTTCCTAACCGAACAAAAGCTTCTTAAAATTTCTGTTTTCATTTTTTAACAAAGATTTGTGATTTTACGCTTAAACCAAAGTTTATTTTTGTCGTCTAAAGAAATAAACTTTAATAAATGCAACGAGTACTCACCACTATTACACTATTACTATTAGCCACAACTACTGCTTTTTCTCAGGGAAATACAGGAGGAAAAAAAATTAAAATCACCGGAAAGATCATTGAAAAAGGTACAGATTTACCTTTAGAATACGCTACTGTCGTATTTCAAGATGCTAAAAATCCTGAAAAATTATCAGGTTCCGTAACTGATATGGACGGTAATTTCAACTTTGAAGTAACTGCCGGAACCTATAATGTGCGGTTTGAGTATATTTCTTTTAAGACCGTAGAAATTAAAACCAGAACTTTTACAACAGATACTGATTTCGGTGCTGTTTATCTGGAAGCCGATGTGTCTCAACTAAAAGGTGTTGAATTAGTTGCTGAAAAATCAACCGTTGAAATTAAACTTGACAAACGAATTTACAACGTAGGAAAAGATATGACCGTTAAAGGCGGAACAATAAGTGATGTTTTAGATAATGTGCCCTCAGTAACGGTTGATCCGGAAGGAAATATCGCTTTAAGAGGTAATGAAAATGTTAAGATTTTAATTGACGGAAAACCTTCAGGTCTGGCAGGGATTAACATTGCCGATGCTTTAAAATTACTTCCTGCCGATTCTGTAGACAAAGTAGAAGTTATAACCAATCCGTCTGCACGTTATGATGCTGAAGGTGGTGGTGGTATTATTAACATTGTACTGAAAAAAGGTAAAACTAACGGCGTAAACGGATCTATTGTATTAACAGCCGGTGATCCTGAAAACTATATGGCTAATGCCAGTATCAACAAAAAGACTGAGAACTTCAACTTATTCTCTAACTTCGGATACAATTACAGAAATTCTCCCGGTAATTCCTCAACGGACTCTCGTTACTTAAACGATGATAATTCAACTAAAAGCTATAGCGAAGAAAGAAGAAAAAATCACCGTCAGAATGAAGGATACAATGCTAATTTCGGTATTGACTGGTCGTTGACAAAATCATTGACCTGGACAAATTCTGTGACTTTTGCTGAAAGTAACGGTAAAAACCCTGATGATGTATACCTTACCTATTATGATGCAGATCATAATTATGATTATACTAAAAACCGTTTTAATGACGGAATCAGTGATAACTTCAGAATTGAATATGCTACCAACTTCACAAAAGATTTTAAAAAAGAAGGCCATAAATTAACAGTTGACATGGCTTTTTCACAAAACCGTGAAGACGATAGCTCTACAATTACCGATCAAAACCTGGACGGTACTCCTTATCTTTTATACGAAAGAACTTTAAATAATAACAGTCAAAATCGCAATCTTTTCCAAACGGATTATGTATTGCCTATAGGCGAGAACGGACGTTTTGAGGCTGGATACAGAGGTTCTTTTCAAAATAATTTAACTGATTTTGTTATCGAATCAGAAGATAACGGAAGTTGGGTTCGCAATGATTTATACTCTAATTTATTGGAATACAAAGAAAAAATCAATGCCCTTTACATGCAATACGGGAACAAATTCAAAAAATTCTCTTATTTCTTAGGTGTTCGTTTTGAAGACAGTAATATTGATGTTAACTCCATTACATCAAACGATTATAACAAGAAAAAATACAACAATTTCTTCCCTTCTGCTACTTTAGGATATGAATTCAGTGAAAGTAGCTCTATGAGCTTAAGCTATAGTAAACGGATCAACAGACCCAGAGGACGTTTTTTAAATCCGTTCTCATCTTACTCAAGTAATATTAATATCTTTCAGGGAAATCCCGATCTGAATCCTTCTTATACTAATGTCTTTGATCTAGGCTATTTGAAAAGATGGAACAAAGTAACAGTAAACACTTCTGCTTACGTAAACCTTACTGACGATTCTTTTCAATTTGTAAGAAGAGAATCCGGAAATTTTGTAGACGACGTTCCGGTTATTGTTAGTACACCTATTAACTTAGCCAAAGAATACCGTGCCGGTTTTGAGTTCAATGTTAATTACAATCCTTTTAAATGGTGGCGATTGAATTCTAATTTCAATTTATTCCGAAATGAAACAAAAGGAGAATTCAGCTATGTTGATTACCAAAACAATCCTGTAGTTCAGAATTTAGACAATGTGGCAACAACCTGGTTTACCCGACTAAGTTCAAAAGTAACCTTACCTTATAAAATTGACTGGCAGACTAATATTATGTATCGGGCACCGCAAACTACAGCTCAGGGAAAACGTTTGTCTATGACATCCGTAAACTTAGCATTCAGTAAAGACGTTTTAAAAGATAAGGGAACCTTATCCTTAAATGTCAGCGATTTATTTAACAGCCGTAAAAGACGAATGGACACCTACCTACCGGGAAGTGTTGACTCCTACTCAGAATTTCAATGGAGACAAAGACAAATCAACTTCTCTTTCACATACCGTTTTAACATGAAAAAAGAAAAAGACCAGCAAAGAAGAGATGACGGTGGTGGTGACGGAGAGTTTATGGGTTAATTATTATCATAAAAAAAGTCCTGATGTACTATCAGGACTTTTTTGCTTTTAACTAAGAATCAATTCGTTATTCTTGGTTATTGCGTTTTTTATCTCTTCTCTCTTTGATGAATTCTTTAATAGCACCACCTAACCAGTAAGGTACAAATGAAGCCAAGAAAATCATTAACCAAAATCCGATTGTAAGGATGGTTAAGAAAAGTAAAAAACCTAAATACTGTTGAAATTCAAACATGTTTTCCGGAATTTTATGAATTCAGCTCAAAGATACTATTTTTAGCATTATGATAACAAACTTTCTTCTATAAAAATTCTAACTTTATAGAAAATATGATACAATGTACAGAATTGAAAAAGACACCTTAGGTGAAGTCAGTGTTCCGGCTGATAAACTTTGGGGTGCACAAACTGAACGTTCCCGCAATAATTTCAAAATCGGTGCTCCGGCCTCTATGCCACATGAAATTATTGAAGCTTTTGCCTATTTAAAAAAAGCGGCCGCATTTACAAATACTGAATTGAATGTTTTAACGGAAACAAAGCGTGATCTTATTGCTAACGTTTGTGATGAAATACTGGACGGGAAACTCGACGAACATTTTCCGTTGGTCATTTGGCAAACCGGTTCAGGGACACAATCTAACATGAATGTTAATGAAGTGATCGCCCACAGGGCCCAACAATTAACGGGGAAAGATTTTAGTGAAGATTTTATACTGAAGGCTAATGACGATGTTAACAAATCGCAATCGTCAAACGATACCTTTCCCACAGCAATGCATATTGCTGCCAGCATTCAACTGATTAAACATACCATTCCGGCGATTGAAGTTTTACAAAAAGCATTGAATGCAAAAGCTGAAGAATTTAAAGATGTTATCAAAATAGGCCGTACCCATTTAATGGACGCTACTCCCCTGACCTTAGGTCAGGAATTTTCGGGTTATGCCCAATTACTGGCAAACGGTTTAATAACGCTGAAACAATCACTTGAACCTTTATCAGAATTAGCTTTAGGCGGAACCGCAGTCGGAACCGGTCTGAACACTCCTAAAGGCTATGATACCCTGGTGGCTCAATATATTTCTGAATTTACCGGCATTTCATTTCAAACGGCACCTAATAAATTTGAGGCGCTTTCTGCCCACAATGCCATTGTACAAGGTCATGCTGCTCTGAAACAGCTTGCCGTATCTTTAAATAAAATAGCAAATGACATTCGGCTTTTAGCTTCCGGACCGCGTTCGGGTATCGGAGAGATCCTTATTCCTGAAAATGAACCCGGATCATCCATTATGCCCGGAAAAGTAAATCCTACACAATGTGAAGCTTTAACTATGGTAGCTGCACAGGTAATGGGAAATGATGTAGCAATAACGATCGGAGCCACACAAGGACATTATGAACTAAATGTCTTTAAACCTTTGCTTATTGCTAATTTCTTACAATCTTCCCGATTACTGGGCGATGCTTGTTTATCGTTTACTGAACATTGTGTTAACGGTATTGAACCCAATTATAAAAGGATAGATGAATTATTAAAAAATTCACTGATGTTGGTTACTGCTTTAAATACTAAAATAGGTTATTATAAAGCAGCAGAGATCGCGCAAACAGCACATGCGAACGGAACTACTTTAAAAGAAGAAGCTATTCGGTTAGGATATGTTTCAGAAGAAGATTTTGACCAATGGGTCGATCCGAAGAAAATGGTTTGATTAATTCATTTTTAACATGGAGTGAAGAGCCTTTTATTGCATCAAGGCTTTTCATTTTTTATTTATAGAATTAGAATTCTCAATCTTAGCTATAATATCATTCATCATATCAATTTGAATTTTCTGAATTTCCAACATAGATTGTTCCTGGTGTAAAATTAAATGGTCGATCTTTTCATGCAACATCCGAATCTCTAATTCAGATTTCAAATTAATCATATAATCATTTTTGGCACGTTCACGGTCTTTTTCTTCCTGACGATTTTGGCTCATCATAATGATGGGTGCCTGTAAAGCCGCTAAACAAGATAAAATCAGGTTCAGTAATATGAACGGATATGGGTCAAATCCTTTATTCAGTAAAAAGAAAACATTAATTAGTATCCATGCAAATAGAAAAAACATAAAAGACAAGATAAATGTCCAGCTGCCGCCAAATTCAGCTACTTTATCCGCTATTTTTTGTCCAAAAGTATATACCGTCTGTTCTTCTATCAACTGACTCAAATTACTTCTATTAGTCATCGAATCTAATACTGTTCTCTCTAAACCGGATAACTCTCCCTCTTCATTTAATAATAAGGACCCTATATACTTTTCGCGATAATAATTCAACTCAGATACAGAAATAACACTACTCTTGGTAAATGTCGGATATTCCCCTAAGATCAGATCAAATATAGGTTTACGAACAGATCTTCCATAGACTTTTTCACTTAAAGGAAATTCTTTATGTGAAATAGAGCTGGTAAAAATATCTTTTTTGGACATGACTAATCAATTAAAACCAACGTTTCTTTTTAAAATAACGAATCATTACGAATACTAACAAAGCCATTACAGTTAGTACTACATAATAACCATAACGCGTGCTGAGTTCCGGCATATTGTGGAAATTCATTCCATACAAACCTACTATAAATGTCAAAGGCAAAAAGATAGATGATATAACCGTTAATGTTTTCATCACTTCATTCATCTTGTGATTTTGTGTAGTGTAATAAAAATTACTGGCACTATCAAGCGAGCTCATATCGTATTCTATCTGATCTAAAAGTTCAATTGTTTTTTGATGCAACCTGCTAAAATACACAAAATTACTCTCCTGTATACTGTTAAAATCATCGTCTTCCTTGATCGTCTTGATCGTAAATAAAGCTTCTTTTAATGGTATTAAAGAACGTTTTAAGAAGTGAAATACTTCCCGTAACTGTTCAATTTCTTCTACTATTTCAGGTTCATCTGATGTCTTGGATCTTTGTTGCAGGTTTTCAATTCTTTCTTCCTTCTTCTCAATAGTGATGTAAAAGTTCTCTATTACGGCGTCGAGCAACAGAAAAAGTAAATAATCTACTTTCTTTTTGCGTACCACACCACTATTAGTTCGCAGCCTTTCCCTGATGTGAGTAAAAAAATCTCCTCGCTTTTCCTGAAAGGAAACCACTAACCCTTCCTGAATTAAAAAACTGATCTGCTCTATGGAAATGCTTTCATTGCCTTCAGATGGCAAAATAGATTTTATACTGAAAAACAGAGACTCATCAAGCTCGTCAAGTCGGGTTCCCCGAGTTATATTTAAAATATCAGAAATAATAATACTGTTGAGCTGTAAATAATCTGTAAGTTCCCTGATCGCTTCTACATTCGTTAACCCGTGTAAATTTAACCAATTACATTGCTCCGAATCTCTGTTTTTTATAAAATCAGTTACGGAAACATTCTGGTACTCCACTATATTGTTCTCATTGTACACAAACAACTGCATTTCAGTTTTTCTGTCAGTGTAAATACCATTGTATTCCAGTGGTTGAAAGTTAACTTTTCGTCCTTTTTTATATTTTAATTTTCTCAAAGTCTCAATTTTTGTCTCTATAAAGATAGGAGTTTTTAAAATTCGGGCTTATTTTTACCCAAAATATTTTCTATGCTTATACTATTCAAAAACATAAAAGAACTATTACAAGTAAGAGAAAGTCATATTGCCTATATCGCAGGTGAAGAGATGAAAAAACTTCCTAAGATTGATAATGCTTATTTATTGATCGAAGATACTATTATCAAAGATTTTGGCCCTATGACCCAATGTCCGAATCCGGAAAATACCACTGTTGTAGATGCAAGCGGTTGTGTTGTTCTGCCTACCTGGGTTGACAGTCATACTCATTTGGTCTATGCCGGAGACCGGGTTCAGGAATTTGCCGATAGAATTAACGGTTTGTCCTATGAAGAAATTGCCGAACGAGGCGGCGGAATCCTTAATTCAGCCAAACGATTGAATGAAACTTCAGAAGATGAAATTTATGAACAATCAAAAAAACGTTTGGAAGAGATCATCAAACTCGGTACCGGAGCAGTAGAAATAAAATCAGGATATGGTTTAACTACAGAAGGAGAATTAAAAATGCTCCGCGTTATAAAACGTCTAAAAGAAAACTATGATCTTCCTATTAAAGCCACTTTTCTAGGAGCACACGCTTTCCCTGCCGAATATAAAACAGATCATCAGGCTTATATTGATCTAATGCTCAATGAAATGCTACCTGAGATTGCCAAAGAAAATTTAGCCGACTATATTGATGCCTTTCTTGAAACCGGATATTTTTCTGTTGATGAAACTATTCAGATCATGAAAGCCGGTAAACAGTACGGCTTAACTCCTAAAATTCATGTGAACCAATTTACAGCGATAAACGGTATTCAGGCTTGTGTTGAAAACGGTGCTCTAAGTGTAGACCATTTAGAAATAGTAACTGACGAAGATATTGCTGTTTTAAAAGAGAGCAACACTATGCCGGTGGCTCTGCCTAGTTGTTCTTACTTTATTAGTATTCCTTATACTCCTGCCCGAAGAATGATAGATTCCGGTTTGCCGTTAGCATTAGCTACCGACTACAATCCCGGTACTACTCCATCAGGCAATATGAACTTTGTAGTCGCAACAGCTTGCATAAAAATGAAAATGACACCTGAAGAAGCTATTAATGCCGCTACATTAAATGCTGCTTATGCGATGGGGATCGAAAACGAAACTGGAACTATAAGCAGAGGAAAAAAAGCGAATGTAATGATGACAAAACCTGTTACTTCATTTTACCAGATTCCTTATGAATTCGGGTCGGTGTTAATTGACAAGGTTATGATCAACGGAATGTTTATCGAATAAAAAAAGCGCTTAGTAAGCGCTTTTTTTATTTTTATAAATCGAAGAGTTTTATCTCAAGTTAAAGCTTGTTTTAGAAACATTTTCTCCGGATGCAGTAAATACATTTACAAAGTAAGTTCCTGCCTGAAAATCTTCACCTGAAACTTCTTCATTTACCTGAACCGTTTTATTTTCATATTTTACTGTTGTAGTGAAACTATAGGTCAGTGTTTTATCACCTACAGGGATTGTTTGTTTCTCACCTAAAATATTGTTTTTGCTATCAATTATCTGAACATAATAGGTTTTATCTTCAGATTTCGCTATTTGGTTTTCAGCAATTAAGAAGCTTACTTTTAACTTATTAGCTCTGCTTGCCTTATCTGTTTCAACTTGTTTACCTGAACTTTTTTCTTTAACGGCTAATACATTTAAGTTCAATACCGCTAATTTCGACCCTTTTTCTACTGTTTGAGCCAAACCTTCATTTTGCATTAACAAAGTGTCAGAATATTTTTTAGAAGCATTTAATTCCGTTTGAGTACTGTCTAAACTCGATGTTAGCGCAACATTCTGCTCTTTTAGTAATTTATTTTCTGCAACTAAGTTATCCATCTCTCTTTTCAAGCGGAAATATTCATTTTTATAACGCGATAAATCCCCTTCTGATTTTTTTACCTGCTCTAATAACTTTTCCATTTCAGCTTTCTGATCTTTGATCTCATCCTCCAGTCCGTTTTTTTCCTTAGACATTACGTCTAATTCTGCAATTCTGGCTTCTAAATCATTAGCAATAGAATCTTTTTCTGTTAAAACTTCGGTTTTTTCTTTTTTCAATCCGGAGATATCCGAACTTAATTTAACAATGTAACCAACACTGGCAATTAGTAACAATATCAATACTAAAAAGACTGCTTTTAGCTTTGAATTATTAGGCTTGTTTTCCATAGAGATAAAGGTTTTAATTATGATTAGATAATAGCAAATCTACAATTTATTAAGTATTTTGTCAATTTATTAGGTAACTAATTTTAAAATAGTAATTTTGGTTATGGAATTACTATAAAAGCGCAATGGAAAATATCAAATTGTTAACCTCACAGGAGTTAGCTAAAATTACCCATCACAGAAGCGGTGAAATAAAATTCGGAGAACGTATTCAAGTGGTACCTGAAAACACTGATATTCTTGACTTTATTAAAAATTCTACAGCCTCTTTTGTCCTTTTAGGCTTACCGGAAGATATCGGTGTAAAAGCTAACTTCGGGCGAACCGGCACCGCTTCCGCATACGAAAATACCCTTAAAAGTCTTGTTAACATCCAACACAATAAGTTTTGTAAAGGGAGTGATCTGTTGATCTTAGGGGCTTTGAACCTCGATCAGGAAATGCAGGAAGCACAAAATTTATCCATCTATTCTAAAGAAGAAAAAAAACGTTTATTTCAGTTAGTAGAAAAGATCGATAAAGAAGTATCTCATATTATTCATCAAATTATAAATACCGGCAAAACGCCTATCATTATCGGTGGTGGTCACAATAATGCTTATGGTAATATTAAAGGTTTGGCATTAGCCAAAGGAAAGCCGGTAAATGCTATCAATTTTGATGCCCATACTGATTTCAGAGTTTTAGAAGGTCGTCATTCCGGAAATGGTTTCAGTTATGCTTTTGAAGAAGGTTTTCTGAAAAATTATTTTGTATTCGGTTTACATGAAAACTTTGTCTCTAAGAGTGTTTTCAATACGTTAAAAGAATTGAACGAGCGTGTTCGCTATGTTACCTATGAAGAGATTGAAGTCAAAAGAGTAAAAGAGTTCAACTCTCAGATGGCAGAAGCTTTGAATTTTATAAAGAATGATCCTTTCGGAATTGAATTGGATCTGGATGCTATTCCGGGAATCTATTCCAGCGCTATGACGTTAAGCGGTTTTAGTGTACAACAAGCCCGGGAGTATGTGTATTACTTCGGCAACCATAAAAATGCTTCTTATTTGCATATATGTGAAGGAGCTCCTGACCTGGATCATACAAACAACAGTCACCTTACAGGGAAGCTGATTGCTTATCTGGTTACTGATTTTATGAAAAGTAAAATGTGATTTTTTTGACTGAAATTCGCAAAAAGGTTAGCTATGTCTTATAAAACAATAGAAGCATTATAAAGAACTTATTTTAAAAGGCGAAACGGTTAGGAATCGCCTTTAATAATATTATTTATGAAAACTGCTAGAATTTTCCAAAAAATGAACCATTGGCTCTGAAACATTATCCGATTTTCTTTCAATATTATTTTTTATCTATAAATTCGTTTGTTAATTTCTTGATATACTTTTTTTGCTTTAAGTAATTTATATAACTATTTAAAAAAACTATTACTAACACTAATAAGAATATAATTAACGGTATTTTTTCAAAAAAGGTTAAAATTCCAAAAAAAAGACATATATATAATGGAAATTTATAACTACGATACTTATAATTAATCTTTGTATTACCTTCAAAAGAATTAATGTTAATATTTCCATCTTTAGTATAAGCGAAACTGTTTAACCGACTTTGATTATTAAAGAACTTATTTTTAAGAATCAACATATTTTTTTCAATAAGCACACTATCAATTCCTTTCTCTTTTAAATGACTTTGAAGATGCCTTAAAAACAATTCTTTCTCTTTTATTTCTTTAGTTTTTATTACAATATTCATTTTCTAAGTGTATTTATCATTTAAAATGATATTATAAATTATTTCACAGATTTCTTTTTATGGTCATAAATCTTACCTTTATTTTCTGCCCATTCTGCAAAACTATAATTAGGTGTTTGTAAACCCGTTGCTCCCGTGATGTCTGTACCGTCAACATTTTTGCTGATCAATTGCCTTAGTTTATCATAAGACTCTTAAATAGATGAAAAAAGGCGAAACGGATTAGGAATCGCCTTGGTGTTTACTCCTACTTGAATCATAACTTTCAATTACCAACTTTTCTAATTCCTCAAAAGTACATTCCAATGTAGAATGAGCTATGTGAACTATTGTACCATATTGAACTTTATTAAATTTTGCATAAAATTTAAAGACAATACTATTTAATCTATTAAGGTAGTCGTCCTCATTTTTTAAATCTAATAATAAAATTTTTCCATTACCGAATTCTTTAACTCGTACATTATTTACATCAGACCATTTAATTAATCCTAGATTTAGATATTCTGTATTATTAATTATCCCATTTTCATTTATCTCTAATCCAATATTTAATTTATAAAGTTTATTAATTATTGGATATAAATAAAGAATAGAAAATATTATTCCTGAAATTCCAATTAAAAAAATCAAGTATTTACTTCTAAAAATTACAGAAGTAAAAGTGTCAGGGTAAAAAACAAACAATAAACATATTAAAAGAAAAATGATTAAAACAACAATAGATTTATACATCTTTTTCTTATTTAATTTGATTTTAACATCTTTTATCATAAACAGTCTAGTTATCAATTATGTTATTATGAACCAGAATTCCATTTGCAAAGAAATTGTGATTGTCTTCAATTTCAGTTAATTTAGAATTATCAAACGATTAACTCATTAAAAATTAAATCATTAACTTTAAAACATTACTGATGATTTAAGCGAAACGGTTAGGAATCGCCTTAAAAAACATTTATGAAATAATATTGATATAAAAATATTAAAATGGGAATTAAAACACTCAAAAAGAAAAGAATCAAATCTTTCTTAAAGAAAGAAATTTTGCTATTAAACCTAATAAAAAACATTAATAAAATCTGAAACATTAACATTAAATAGGGTATTAGCATCCTATAACCATTTATTCCATCACCTGAACCGAAAATTAAAAATTCAAGTAAAGCTCCAATAATCTGTAAAGCTATATATAGAACACAAAAAACGAAAAAATATATTATTCTAATTTTCATAATTTACTGTACTGTTACTTTAATTCCATAAGACTTCATTTTATCAATGAAACTATTTATTAATTTATCATTATTACCTCCACTACCGTTAAAAGCATCCAGAAATGCTCCTAATTCTTTTTGAAAAGACTTTATTCTATGGGATTCTCCTAAATTACCTTTTTCAGAAGAACTTTTAAAAGCTGCATTTAGGTTACCCATATCATCTCCTGATAACATATCCCATGTTCTATCTATCGAATATCCATCAACACCATCTGGAGACGTTAAAGAATTTAATTGATGAGGAGCTAAATTTAAAACAAAATCAATTACATTATTTGAATCTGCAAATAAGCTTGAATTCTCTTTTATTAATTTTAACAATTGCTCCGTATATCCAACACCAAAAGCTCCGCCTCTACTATGTGTATAAATTTGAATTTTTTCAATTATTTTACCTGTTTTTGGTCTTTTTCCTGCTTATTTAATATAGTTTGCCAATCAGCATCAGCTTGCAATCTACCTCCCATTCTTCTATCTGAAGCAAAAGTAGGGTTACTCTTAGATGGAAAAGATTTTCCATTATAATGATTCCAGCCCCTATCTCCATCTACAAAATGTAATTCCCCTCCAGGATTAGCAATCCCAGAATTTTTTATTGTATTAATTATTTCTTTAGTCCAATACTTCTCATTTGCTCTATCACTATCAGAACCAACTTTACCATTAATTAATATTGGTAACTCTCCATCAATATCAATATACACTAAAGGCGAATTAAGTGAATATACAAAAGGTGAAGACATTTCCAAAAGCTCGGCTTTAGGGTCAATATTCATCCAACGCCCTAAAGCAGAATCATAATTCCTTGCGCCGTAATCATACCAGTTTAACCCCAGTTCATCTTGGTACTCCTTCCCATTATATTTCATTTGGTAGAGTTTTCTGCTACCGGCAGCTACCGGATCTATCCCTACATAATACCCGTCTCCGGATTGCGAATTGGTTACTATAAAATCATAGGTATTATCGCTGTTGTATTTGGTATACTTTAACCCAAAAGGATAGTAATACCGGTGCCGTACCGGCTCCTTTTGCATAGCTCAATCTTATATTCCCCAGGTGATCTGTGTAGTTAAACACATAATTGTACGCATTTGCACCTGATTTTGTAGGTTGTGTTATGTTAACATAACCCTCTGCATGCCGGGAAAAACTTCAAAGAACTTATTTTTAAAAAGGCGAAACGGTTAGGAATCGCCTTAATTAATTTGATTTTTAAAACCTTTTAATACATCTTAAAAATAGATCACTAAATCTGAAAAACTACCGTTTTTGTTTTCTCTATTCAATAAAATAGCTTATCTGTTTATCAAAAAACCATTTGTCCTTATCTTTTTTAAAAAGTAATTCGAATAATGTCCCATCTTCACGAACAATTATGTAAAACTTGTTTTCCTTTTTATTGAATAAAGGTTTAGAAATTGCTATGTAACAATCAGCATCATTTCTTTTTTCTTGAGATTTTTGAAAATTGTATCCATATTGTTCCAAACCAGATATTTTTAGTTCTTCGTTTTCAATTATCTGCCTATTTATATAGTTCAGATCTTGTTCTTTTAAAAGCCTAGCCACATAATCAGGATAAGAGTCAAATTGTATTAAAGTATCATTATCTAAATCTTCATATAACATAGCTGAAGGATTAGTTATCTGAATGTCTAAAAATGTGCATTTTTTAAAAAATAAATCACTATTTACAGAATCAGAAAAAACTTCATTTAGTATTCTAATCTTTTCTGCATTTGAAAGTCTTTTATTTTTCCCACAGCTTAAAAGAAATAAAACGAGTATTAAAATTAAAAACTTAATCTCCTTTATGTTGATTTTCCAATTCATTTCTTGTAATGTTTATGTTATATTTTTTATAAATACTAATTAGAGCAGGTAATGCAAATCTTGAATATACTGAACTCTTTGTCTTTGCATATTCATGATGATATTTTTGACTGTGATCCCTGACATTTGACATATTGTCAACTTTATTTTTTATTTCCTCAGGAATAACAGAATTATTTAAATCCCCATCATCTTTATAGTCTTTAGCTAATAAAAACGCATGAATATAACTTTCATGGAAAATAGTTCCCGTTCTGCTTAAAATATATTTAATCCTTTTTTCCTCATTATTCCTATCTTCTTTATAACTTTTCGCATCAATATTATTGGTATTCAAATCTCCATTTATATAGATACCTAAAAAAAGTCTTTCCTTTCCTTTTTTAGTCATCCAAGGGCGAGGATTCATTGCACCATTTGAACCTTCATCTCCTTTTCCTATACAATCATCACATTTCCTACTGTTCATTCCAACTCCGTATCCAATATCTATACCGGCATCGTGAAAAAAACCATTTTCTGTATATGTATGATTACCAATTGTTTGTCCAGCTTCCGCAAATAAAGAGAGGAAGGCTATTCCTTCTTTAGAATTTGCAAAATTCAAAAAGGCTTCTGCTAAATCTTTATTCACATACTCTCCATTTTTATTTTTCTTAAGTATTTGTGATACATCAATTCTCATGCCATCAGGATCAAGAAAATAAACAGGGTTGTTTGAAGCGTAAACATAAGGTGAGTTCCTATCATAAAACTCAGCCATTGGATCAATATTCATCCAACGCCCTAAAGCAGAATCATAATTCCTTGCGCCGTAATCATACCAGTTTAATCCCAGTTCATCTTGGTACTCCTTGCCATTATATTTCATTTGGTAGAGTTTTCTGCTACCGGCAGCTACCGGGTCTATCCCTACATAATACCCGTCTCCGGATTGCGAATTGGTTACTATAAAATCATAGGTGTCGCTGTTGTATTTCGTATGCTTTAACCCAAAAGGATAGTAATGGTTCTCTTCCATGATCTTAAGGGTACTGGTTGCCGGATCTATTCCATAACTCAACCTGATGTTCCCCAAATGATCGGTGTAGTTGAACACATAATTATAGGCAAAGCCACAACTGCTCAAAAAACCACAAGTTTCCGTAACGTTCACATAACCTTCTGCATACGGGAAAAACTTCAAAAGAACTTATTTTTTAAAAAGGCGAAACGGATTAGGAATCGCCCTTTTTTAATAAAATTATTTAGTATACCTATTTTCTATTCGGGCTAACTTTTCAATCATCATAGTAATACTAGACAAGTCAGTTGAAAATTCAAATTTCAAATCGCAGATATTTTCTTTATCTTTAATATTTCCTTTTATTTTAACTTCTTGAAAATCATTGCTTGTAATATAAATATTAAAATAAGAATCTATATTCACAAAATTTACATTTTTCAAATCATTGTTTATTAACTTTTTTAGGTTTTCTTTTAATAGCTTTAAATCCAAAAGTTCTATATCTAAAACATCTTCTTTTTTAAATCCACCTATGTTTAAATCCATTTTTGTTGACAAGAAAATTGGAGACTCAAAATATTCTTGATTAAAATCTCCAAAACCAATTTTATTATTACCTGTTTTGTCTATAAATTCTATAAAATTATCGTTATCAAACATATACTATTAATTTTTATTAATTATTATTAAACTTATTTAAAAGGTACAAAGTTTCGATGAAAAATTGTATTTGTTTTACTTATTCCAATTTGATAAACTCCTTTAGTACCATTAATTGAACCTCCTAATTCATGCCAATTTGCACCATCTTTAATTCTTTGAGACCAAGTACCATTTTGAATAATATGCCTATCAAATGAATTTGGAAAATTATGAAACACATCTCCCTGATTACTTAACCTAGGATGATATGTAATTTCATTAAAACGGGGATTATAATTAAACGTTTTTGATAATCCTCTACCCATAAATGAATTTAATGCTTGAGATGGAGCAATAACCTGACTCATCGTTGTAAATCCATTTACAAAAAATTGAAGCTTAAACATTAATTCTGCATCATTTGACTCTTTTATAAGTTTCAAATTAACTTCTTTATGCCAATTTAAAGCATCTTCACTAGAATAATTTCTATATGCATCTATACCATATTCTGTAATCCATTGTTCAAGGGTACCTCCGTAACCAAATTGTCCATTAACCATTTCAGATGTCCAAGAGTTCCCACTATTATAGTATTGTTCTTCTCCTTGAGTTACAACGACTTCATTTAACTGAATTGGATTGTTTTCATTAACTGCCTTTTCATCACCTCCACCTCCATTAGAAGCAATAACATTACCTGGCAAATTTCCTTGACTATCTACTAACCTTTTTCTACCACCAATTCCCTCAGTCTCTTCGTAACCTGGCAACTGAGAATCTGCTCCACTAGGGTCAGCCCAATAAACAGGATTATTATCAAATGCATTATATGGTGACATTGAATGATGTATAACAGGGTCTTGTACTACCCAACGAGCTATAGCTGGGTCATACTGACGCATATCCATTGCATACATGTTCAGCCCTAGTTCATCCTGGAACTCTTGTCCGTTGTATTTATATTTATAAACCGATTCCACTGTTGTAGTAGGTCCTTTTAATACTACGGCTCCTGCTGTTCCTTTTTGATACAACAACTCATCACTATTGTAATTAGCATGTTTTAATCCAAAAGGATAGTAATGGTTCTCTTCCATGATCTTAAGGGTACTGGTTTCAGGGTCTATTCCATAACTCAATCTGATGTTCCCCAAATGATCGGTGTAGTTGAACACATAATTATAGGCAAAGCCACAACTGCTCAAAAAACCACAAGTTTCCGTAACGTTCACATAACCCTCTGCATGCGGGAAAAAGCTTAGCTTAGCACCTGTATACTGAAATCCCTGAAGATAATCCGTAACCGTATTCAAATAAGATACAAAACTGATCACATGTTTTTGTACCTTTTGTCCTGTTGCATTATAAAGGTATCCAATTTTTGCACTGGTTCCAAATATAATTTCTACCGGAAGGTTTAAATGATTGTACGTGATATTGGTTATACCTTTGTGGGTGTCACTGATCATGTTGCCGTTGGCATCATACGCATAATCGTCATCCGGATCATATATCCCGTTACTATCATCCTTGAAACCCGATGGCATATTGGTACTGTCGAATACTTTTAACAATTGGTTACCGGTATCGTTATTGGAATACGTATAGGTCAGGTTGTCTATTTCCTGTTCTGACTGGGTACCGTCGGTATCGCGGTCTCCGTTTCGAACCAAGGTTTTTATGTTACCGTTCTTATCGTAACTTACTTGTTCTTTGTAGTTGTTAAAAACGGCTGTCGCTTCCGGTTTAAGATAATCTGCATTGGTCAATCGGTTTAAGTCGTCATACGAATAGTTGTATTTTCGCAGGACGTTATCATTTGCCGTTCGCCAATACGTAGCCGAGATGTTTCCGTTATACAAAGCATCAGGTGCTGCATCATGGATCGCCAGAGGAGCATAGTCGTTATAATCGATCTTAAAGTTAAACAGGTCATTGCCTGTCATAACATTATTAACATCATTAATGTTTGTTAACCAACCTCTGATGTTGTAGGTATAGTCTACCGTTTGTAAAGCGGTTGCTCCCGTAACGTCTGTACCGCCAACATTTTTGCTGATCAATTGCCCCAGTTCGTCATAGGTGTTTTTGCTGATCAATTGTTCGGCAGTCTGGTCGATCTGCTGTTTGTGTAGCAACAAGCGGTCTTGGTCAGTATAGGTATACATATCTTTAACCGTTACAGGAGTTGCTCCGGAATTGTACTGATGCGTAGTCAGGGTATAGTCTACTTTCCCTGCCCAGTCCAGTTTGGTATCTACCTGGGTATAACCACCTAAATGATTGGTTGTATAAGTCCGTACTGGTCGGTATCTATCATCGTATAGGGTATAGGAAGTCTCTGCGGTAGAACTTCCCGGTGTGTCTAAAACACGTACCCATGTTCCGGTGGGTAATCCTTTAACATTAGTCGCCAGTGTTTGCCCTTCTACGTCATTAGGCAAAGTAGGGGCTCCGGCAAAGGTATAATCGTCGTAATAATTCTCTGTTAAAACTTCATTTTGTGACAATGTAAATGGGGTACCGCTACTATTAATACTGCTTTGATTGGTGTATCGGTTATTCGCATCGACCGTCATTTGTTTCCATCCGGTTTTAGCCACTCGTCCGAATACATCGTATTCCGTAATTAGCCAACCGATGTCGGTTCCCCCGTAAGGCGTAAATGCCGGTCCGGTTGCTACAGGTCGGTCCAGTTTGTCATAAATGATAAATTCCCACTGTTTACCGGGTAATTTTTTTTCAACCATTCGGTTGCGATCATCGTATTTGTATTGGTAACATAAGGGATCTAAAACAGTGCTGTCGGTTGAAGGAGTATAAATCGTTTCATAACCTAGATTAATACTAATAGGCTGAGTCAGGTTTTGGGATATTCCGGGCAGTTGTGTAAAATATAAAGTGGGATCATTTGGTGTATAATCTTCAAAAAATAATTTATTATTTTGAATTTGAACTATAAATTGATGATTCCCATTATAATAAAAATCCACATAACCAAGAGTCATGTCCGGAATAGGTTCAGGGGCATTGATTTCTAATTGTTTACTTAAATCAAAAGTTGCTGAATTAAAACCGGCACTAAATTCTAATCTTATCGTATTATTCTCAATGATCAGAGACATATTCCCCCCACCGGAAGTAACAGGATCTCCATTGGCATCAATTAAAAAATCTGATATATAATAACTTTGACTATAATATGTAACCGGATCCTGTGTAACGGTAACATTTGCTACGGTATCAGAGGCTAGTGGTGGAATAACATAGATCAGGTTTCCTATTTTATCATAAACATAATTCGTGTCATATTTTTGCCCGTTATTATACGTTCTTTTTAAAATTACTCTTCCTAAATCGTCTATATATTCTTCTATGGTATTGTTTACACCTGATGTCCAGTTTTCATTTTTGGTTATATTTTTATAGAGTGTTCCGGGAGCATAGTATCCTATACAGTTTAAAGAATAAGCATATAGTTCTGTGCTACTAACATAGTTTCGGTTGACTTCAAATTGAAATACCTCGTCTGACGTTGAATTAAGATCATAAGCAAACTGAACTTCATGACCATTGTCTTTTTTCCAGATCTCTCCGGGAGCAGCTTGTTTTAACAATCTATTCAAAGGAGAATCATCAAATGTTTTTTCGCTAAAAGGATAATCCGTCGTTTCAAAACCGGGGTCGGGATTACTACTGTAATAATTTGCCTGATTTATATCGGAACTTAAATCGAAATCTAAACTGGCTGCCTGACTGACATAAGGCAAAAATTCTTTCGTTTGCCTGCCGAACTCGTCATAGGTTATGTATGTAATGATATCTTTTCCCGTACCGGATTGTTTGTGACTAATCTGTTGTATAGGATACCCTAAACCATTGTAATAATTTACCTGAATAGTTGCCACATCTATATCCGGGTTTGCTACCTGATTTTGGTTCGCTTGTTTATATGTGGTTTGCTTGATGTAATTCTGATCCTGACTTTGTCCTAGAGCAAGAACAGGAACCATAGCAAGAATAAACCCTAACTTTTTAGCCATAAGTTTATCTTGTATCTTTTTGAACTTGTGTATCTTCGTTTTCATTTGTCCTTGCTTTAGTTTTGAGGTCTGTAGTGATATTCATATTCGTTTAAGATATTTCCGTCTTTATCTTTTACATATTCCAATCGGTTATTACTGTCGTAATAATACATTATTTTATCTCCTTTTGAATCTGTAATACAACTGATGCCAACAAGTGGTTTATGAGTATACGTAGTAACCATAGCACCAGGAAGGGAATTTCTTAAGTTATCCAGAGCTATCTGTAGTTGAGCTTCGGTACCTGTGTCCGAAGCACTTTGAACAGCCTGAATCAATGACGATTGAATTTGTGAATATTGTGCATTTTCTATTTTAGCAACAATCAAGGTTTTATTATATCCCCAGATGACAGAGGTATAAATATCATTTTCTCTGTGAAACTGGATCAGATTACTTTTATCATCATATAAATCATAGAATGTATTTATCTTTTTAGATGGGTCAGGGTTACCTCCCGGTAATTCTTCTATCGTGCTAGGCAAAGTAACTGTATTAACCTCTTGGTATACATAATTAAAATATTTTTTAACAGATCCGTTTTCTGAAATTGAGGTACTTGACGGTAGATCTAATATATTTTTATTGATTAAATCTGTTGTAGACATCATATTTGTTGATTCACTGTAAATGGTATTCCCGTTAGCATCATTTATAGTCTTTCCTGTTGGAATATTATTATTATTGTAGTTATAATATGTTGTAGTTTCTTTATTACCTAATGGAAAATACTCAATGTTTTTCACTCTTGACCGAAATACAGAATATCCCTTTACTGGATAAGATGTTAAAATTGAATTAGGAACAGCATTAACGTCACAATAACTACCATAATTATTTTCACTACAAACAGCACAAAAATGTTTTAGGTAATAATCATAACCGCTTATTTTTATCCCATATAATGACTCACCTGTAGATTTTGTAGTATAAGTGAATTCATTTGTCCTTAATAATAAATTTGATTCATTAAAAAAAGATTCACTGAGTAAATTTCCATTCAAAACATTTTGTCCATTTGAAAAATATAAAGGTGTGAAATTCTTACTTTGAGTTGGAATAAACATATTAAATGGGAAGTTGTAAAAATTTCTAACTATTTTTCCATTTTCAGATATACTACTTTCCTTTATTTCTACAGAATCATAACCGATATAATCCTCTTGATTGACAATAGATGTTCCGTAATTAGAACTTAATCCAGCTTCCAAAATAGTTGCTGTATATGTATTTATTTCAGTCGTATGGTTAGAAGTACAAGGCAATATGTCGATAACTTGAGCTACACTTAAAGAATATTGCTTAGCCAATTTCTTTTTAAAAATATTCTTACCCCCTGTATAACTATATATTTTTTGTTTAAAAATTTCATTATCTGAAGAATAAGAACTTATTTTTTTTATTCTTAAACCACCTCCATATACATCTGACAAATTTCCATTATAAATGCTATTATCATATGTATTATCAAATTGTATAAAATTTGTAAAATGATGTAATTCAAATTCAAAATCACTATATCCCCCCATTGGATAAATTATCCTTTCTATAGTTCCTGCTTTCATAAAGTTTAAATTAGACATAAAACTATTTTGAGAATTATCAGAATAATTATATCCTAGTTCTTGTAAATTAGGAAACAAATTTGTGTTATTATGTCCATTATAAAAACCCCAAAAATCAATCATTTTTGAATCTTTAGGAGGTAATTCAATTGTATTATATTGAAAAATATATGGATTATCATTATCAATTGATACTGAATTTAATTTTAATCTTGCATTTTTATAATCAAGCTGGTTTCCAAAATAAGAGTAATTAAATGTTATGTTTTTAATTAAATCATTCTTAATATTCTTAACATTAATATTTGTTAACTTCTTCATTCCCTCATAATCGATTCGATCCTCATAACTAAAATTAATTTCTTCTTTTTCTGTTGTTATCTTTTTTATGAAATAATAATTTTGCGTTTGATTTGTATAGTTAGTTGTCCACATAAAATCATCCTGAGGTGATATATTTCCTATATCTGGATCAGTAGAACCCATTAACACTAAACCAAAAAAGTGTTCAATTCCTCCACTAACAAGACTTGACTGTCCTACTTGAGATGGCTCTAATCTAGAAAAGCCATCATAATAACCAGCTATGGTACTCAAATTTGTTAATGTAGTCAAGTTTAATTTTTTGTAATAATTATAACTTTTTTTAAGAAGTTCATTAACTTGATTCGTTTCATATTCAAATTCAACAAGGTTGTTTTTACTAGTTATTACTTTTGTAAGTTTGAAAACCTTTTGAACATTTGTTCCTACTGAAGAATATCCTGAAGAATAACTACGAATTATATCAAAAAATCCAGTCCCGTATGAGTCTGATTCAATTTTTGTATAAATTTCAAAAAAATAACTATCTCCTTTAGGACTTACTATCTTTATACTAGAATTCTCTTTAGAAATTTTAAATTCATTTCTGCCATTAATTACAATGAATAAAATTTCATCATTAACAATTTTTGTTGAAAAAACTAATTCTACACCTTCTATATAAACGGTAAAGATATCTGGTTCAGAATCATGATACTGTCCACAAACAATTTCCCATGCGTAATTTGCATCTGAGCTACAAATATAATTTCCATCTTTCTTTATAAAATTTGTATAATTAATGGCAAAATAATTAGGAATATTAGACACAATATGTTGTCCTCCATACTCACAATAGTTCCCACTTATAATACCAACTGAAGGATGAAAATTACCGCGGCTTATAAAAATAGGATTACCTGTATAAGCAGGTAAATCACTATATTTTACAACAGAGTCATCTAGTTCATCTTCATCCATTACAGTTTGTATGATTGTAGGTAAATTTAGACTCCACCCTAACCCAACTACTCCTGCTTCTTCAGCAACTTTTATTCCTCCTGAGTAATAATCTAATTTTAATGGAATATTTAACCCGCCACACTTAATTTGATATAATGGTATTGATATATCTGCTAGCCCCCTATATTCATTAACCGATATATCTCCATATTTAGTGTATTCATATACTGTTGGATTTGTAGGAAACGAGAAATTTAAATCTCTTTTACTCTCATTTTGAGATATTAAATTATTCAAACTAAATATTGAAAATATTAATATCAATATTTTTTTCATATACTCCATTTTTAAAAAATTTATTTCTTAATTACTTTAACACCCCCGGTTTCGGTATCTGTTTTTATTTCTACTACGTAGATTCCGGTTGGTAGGTTGGTCAAATCTACCGGTATCGTTTTTTCGCCTTTGATCTCCGTACGGCTGATTGTTCTTCCGCTTAAATCGTATAAAGTCGCTGTTCCTTTGCTGTAGTCAAAGCTTACAATTACATTGGTAAAATATTCCGTCGGGTTCGGTACCGCTTCCAGGTCAATGCGGGCTTTCTCTTCCTTGTCCTTGTCTTTGAGCTTTACCACCCAAAAGTCATTACCGCCTTTGGCTGTCTTTTTGTCTTTTGAGGCAGTGCCGTTTGAGGTCCCTGCCAAAAGATAACCTCCATCGCGGGTTTCCAGCAAGCGTTTCATCACTTCATCGCCTTTGCTTCCTACCGTTTGACTCCAAAGCTCCTCTCCGTTAGGCTTGATCTTTAAAGCAATATAATCGTTGATCCCTTCTTTGTCTTTCCTGATGGTTTTAACAGGTGTTTTTTGTCCGCTTTTGTCCGCTTCACTCTGGGCGTAACCGCCAATGATAAACGTACCGTCTTTGTTCTCTACCAGTGAGGTTAAGATATCGGCTTTGCCATAGTTATACGTTTGTTGCCATTCGATCTCACCCGACTCATCGAGCTTTAACACCCAGAAATCGGTTCCTTCACGGTTGGTCTTCGATTTGGAATACGTCGCTCCGGAATTGGAGTTCCCGCCTAACAGGTAACCGCCATCCCGGGTAGGGATCAAAGCATTCAGATTATCGTCCTTTTCCCCGCCA
>NZ_JAMXLC010000001.1:3024259-3032300 GCF_024054235.1 Flavobacterium sp. NRK F10 | reverse complement strand
TTGCCAGTCGATCTCGCCCTGCGCATCGAGCTTCACGATCCAGTAGTCTCCCAAACCGTAGTTCTCTTCTGTTTTATCGCCCGATGCCGGAGAATTGGAATAACCTCCCAAAATATAACCGCCGTCTGTCGTTGGTTGAATGCTGCGCAATTCGTCCACATATTTTCCGCCGATGGTTCTTTGCCATTCGATCGTTCCGGTTTCACTGAGTTTTACGACCCAAAAGTCCAGATTCCCTCGCGAGTCTTCTGATTTACCATACAAATCGGGAGTTTGTCCTTCCGGAGTTATCGTTTTATTGGAAGAGGAAGTTCCGCCTAAAATATAGCCGTTGTCTTTGGTCTGGGCAATGCTTAAAAGCTTTTCCATTCCGCTACCGCCAATGGTTCTTTGCCACAGTTGTTGGCCTTTAGCATTGAGCTTGATGATCCAGAAGTCTTCTTTACCTTTGCTGTTTTCGGTTTTGTCGGAACCTTTATCGGAAGCGGAAGTACCGCCGAGGATAAATCCCCCGTCACCGGTAAGGGCTATGCTTTGTAACAGGTCTTCTTTGTTGCCGCCAAAGCTCTTTTGCCAGTCCAAATTGCCATGCTCGTCCATCTTCCAAACCCAGTAATCCAGATCGCCTTTGTTCTTTTCGTCTTTGTTGCCGTTTTTTCCGGAAACCGAACTTCCGGCCAGGATAAATCCGTAGTCAGGCGTCGGTATGGCATCGTATAAGTATTCGGCATGTTTGCCTCCATAGGTCTTTTCCCATAGGATGTCCTGCGCTGAAGTAATGGCAGGAATCAATAATGCAGGGAAAATAGCGGTTAAGCGTAATTTTATTCGCATTGCATTTTATTTGTAATTAAATATGGATAAATGTATATTTTTTTTGTAATACGAAAAGGCAAATAGTTGTTTTTACGGTTTTTTCAGTTTTAACCGGATATTTTCAGATTTTTGAACGTTTTTAAGATTTTATATCTATCAATTTTCTTTAAATTGTAATTTTTATCTAAAAAAATGCAATGGACAAAAAATCAACACAATGTCAAAATCTTACTCAAAATTGTTTTTTTAGGCATTTTGTGTCAATTTTTTTGATAGATTTTTTTTGACACAACAATTGTGGCATTTCTTTTTAAACTATTTTTTTGCCACAAAAAGTGTGATTTTTTTTCTAATGTGATTTTTTTGAACACAAAAGTTGTAGCAAATTTTTCATAGTAGTTTTTTTGTTACGGTTTTTTGAAAAAATCTATTTATCTAACTGTTTCTGAAGTATTTTTAAAAAAGTTTTGACATCAAAAGGTTTTACAATAATATCATTGATCTGTGCCTCATGAATCTTATCCATGATCTCATCTTTTTCAAAAGCTGTTACAGCGATAATGGGCAATGTAAATCCTTTTTCTCTGATTAATTTTGAGGCTTCAAAACCATTGATCTTAGGCATATTGATATCCATAAGAACTGCGTCAAAATGCTCCTGTTCTAAACTCTCTAAAGCCGTAAACCCATCGTCTACAATTTTACATTTAAAGTGATTGTTCTCTAGAAGATGGCGGGTTACCAGTTGGTTTATCTTATTGTCTTCTACAACTAATATATAATATTCTTTTGTAGTCTTCTCTTCACGGGTTACAGGAATACTTTCTTTTTTAGTTGCATCTTCTTTTTGTCCTTCTTTTAAGGGAATTGTAAAAATAACTTTAGTTCCTTGATCCTCTTTACTTTCCAAAGAAATGGTTCCGTTAAACAATTCTACCAATCGTTCAACAATGGTTAATCCTAATCCGGTTCCTTGATAGTCTTCATCTTTTCGGTCAATCTGTACGAACTTTTCAAATACTTTCGCCTGATATTTTTCAGGTATTCCTATTCCGTTATCCTCAACAGTAAACTGAATAAATAATGTTGTATCTCTTTTCTTTTTTAATTTGGCTTTTATAAGGACTTTGCCTTTTTGCGTGAATTTGAGAGAGTTGCTCATTAAATTAAAAATGATCTGTGAAAGCCTTACGTTATCGCCATACAAACATTCCGGAATCGCTTCGTCAATTTCAATAGCAATTGTATTTTTATTCTTTCGGGCAATAGTTTCAAGAGAATTTTTGATCGTAACTAAAGTTTCTTTTAAATGAAATGTTCTGTTATCCAACGTTACTTTATTCTCTTCGATCTTATTCAGATTCAAAATATCATTTACAAGAGATAATAAGTATTTTGCTGAAAATTTCAAAGATTTCAAATACGTACTACCTTCCAGTTCTTTGTGCTCTTCTTCTATGATATCTGTAATACCTATTACACCATACAAAGGTGTCCTAAGTTCGTGTGTAATGGTTGAAATGAATTGAGACTTTACATTGGAAGCTTCTTCGGCTTTCTCTTTGGCAATACGCAACTCTTCGTTGATCTCAAGAAGTTTTTTATTTACTTTTTTACGCAATTTATTGTTTCGAACCGTAATTAAAAGCAAAACAAAAACAAAGGCAAAAAACAGAAACAATGCAATAATGAATACTTGTGTGTTTCGCAGTTTTTGGTCTTGCACTATTTTTTCAGCTTCCATTTTAACCAACTGCATTTTGGCTTCATTATTTTCTATTTCCTTACCGACACTCTTTACTTGTTGTATTCTTTGCTTATTATATACTTTATCTTCCAGAGAGTCGTGTTTCTCTAAAAAAAGATAGGCATTGTCATCATCACCTATCTTATGATAAAAATCCGAAATATTAGAATATGCTTCTACAATATTCCCTTCCAGATATTCTTCAGTATTTTTACTGCAAAGCTCAGCTGTTTTCAGAAAATACGCTCTTGCTTTAGGAAAGTTTTCATAAAAGCTATAATATTCTCCGTAAAGTGAATTCAAGGTCAGGTTGGCTTCCAGATCATCGGATTGGCTTACATAATCCTTTGCTTCATTCAGGAATACAATTCCTTTATCAAATTCTCCGTATGTAAAATAAGCAGATGTTAAATTCAGTTTTGAGAAAGCGATTTCTAATTCGTCTGAAAATTTCTTTGAAAATTCCAGGCCTTTTAAATAGCTCTCTATTCCTTTTTTGTAGTCAATTTTATGATAACAGTAAACATTTCCCAAATTATTATACAACCATGACTTTACTGTATCATTCTTAGTTTTGCTTGCATGGATTATTCCTTTATTAAAGAAATCTACAGCCTTTTCCAATTCTGCAAATTCCGTATAATTCAGACCGATGATATTGTAAGCTTTGGCTGCATACTCGTCCTCATCATACTGTAATGCCAATACAAGCGCCTTGTTTGCACAGTCCATTGATGTTTCCACCTTATAATCCATAAAGGAAACAGAAGCATCATGAAGTAATTTTTTTAACTCCTGTTTAGGTTGAATAGTATCTTGCCCGAAAAACAAGATCGTGCAAAACAAGGTTAAAAAAGGAAAGATCTTTTTGAGAATCATACGTACAAATGTATAATACTAAAATAAAAAAATCCTGATAAAATCAGGATTTTTTTTAAACGCTATTAACGAATTAATTTTTTATACTTAATACGTGTAGGAGTTACTTCTTTTCCTAGACGTTTCTTTTTATTTTCTTCGTATTCAGAGAAACTTCCTTCAAAGAAATACACTTGAGAATCTCCTTCAAAAGCTAAAATGTGCGTACAAACTCTATCAAGGAACCAACGGTCGTGAGAGATAATTACGGCACAACCGGCGAAATTCTCTAAACCTTCTTCTAAAGCCCGTAGTGTATTGATATCCAAATCATTTGTTGGCTCATCCAGTAACAGTACATTTCCTTCTTCTTTTAAGGTCATGGCCAAATGTAAACGGTTACGTTCACCTCCTGACAATGTGGAAACTTTTTTGTTTTGATCGCTTCCGCCAAAATTAAAACGGGATAAATAAGCTCTCGAATTGACCTGACGACCTCCCATCATAATCAATTCTTGTCCGTCACAGAAATTTTCCCAAATTGATTTCTCAGGATCAATATCTTTATGCGATTGATCTACATAAGCTATTTTAACAGTCTCTCCGATTGTAAACTCTCCGTTATCCGGTTGCTCCTCTCCCATTATCATTCGGAATATTGTCGATTTTCCGGCTCCGTTCGGACCTATAATCCCGACAATACCTGCCTGTGGTAATGTAAAATTAAGATCTTCATATAACAATTTATCACCAAAGGCTTTAGCAACATGTTTTGCCTCAATAACGTTAGTTCCTAAACGTGGTCCATTCGGAATATAGATCTCTAATTTTTCCTCTAATTGTTTTTGATCTTCATTCAGCAATCGATCATAGTTTTGTAAACGTGCTTTTTGTTTGGTTTGTCTTCCTTTTGCTCCCTGACGAACCCAATCCAACTCACGCTCTAAGGTTTTTCTTCTCTTAGAAGCTGTTTTTTCTTCCTGCTCCAATCGTTTTGCTTTTTGGTCTAACCAAGAAGAATAGTTCCCTTTCCATGGAATTCCCTCTCCTCTGTCTAATTCCAGAATCCAGCCGGCTACATTATCCAAAAAATATCGGTCGTGCGTTACGGCTATTACTGTTCCGGCATATTGTTGTAAATGCTGCTCTAACCAAAGAACTGATTCTGCATCTAAGTGGTTTGTAGGCTCATCCAGTAATAATACATCAGGTTGTTGTAACAACAAACGGCATAAAGCCACACGACGTTTCTCTCCTCCTGACAGAACGTTGATGGGAGTATCAGAATCCGGCGTGCGTAAAGCATCCATAGCTACTTCTAACTTATTATCGATCTCCCAAGCACCGGCAGCATCAATCTTATCCTGTAATTCAGCCTGACGGTCCATTAATTTTTGCATCTTATCAGCATCTTCATAGACCTCCGGTAACCCAAAATCGTCATTGATCTTATTGAATTCATCTAAAAGAGCATATATTTCTGCTGCTCCTTCGCGAACCACTTCAATTACCGTTTTACTCTCATCTAATTGCGGCTCTTGTTCTAAGTACCCAACAGTATAACCTGGTGAAAAAACAACATCGCCCTGATAATTTTTATCGACACCGGCAATGATCTTCAATAAAGAAGATTTTCCGGCTCCGTTTAGACCTAAGATCCCGATTTTAGCTCCGTAAAAGAAACTTAAATAAATATCTTTAAGTACTGTCTTATTTGTAGAAGAGTACGTTTTACTTACTCTCGACATCGAGAATATTACTTTCTTATCGTCTGACATATACGATTATAGTTTAAAATGTTTTTGATTTCTGAATAAATATAAATTATACTCTCCCTTTGAGAGCATTAAAAACCCATGCAATAGCAAAGAAACCTATTCCGACAGCGCCAAATCCCCAGCCGGCTACATCATCATATCTGTAGATAGCCAAACCTACGATCAATAACCCCATCAAAATCATAATAAAAGTTGCCCAAGCTAAAACAGTATTTTTATTCATCCTCATCTTATGAAATTTTATAACAAGCCGCAAAGATATAAAATCTTTATTTCTTATCCTTTTACATCGAGGAAAAACACAAATAGCAAGAGCAAGCTTTTAGAAGTTACCATATAGATTTAGCCCTCAAAAAAACACTTTTTAAGCATTTTTTTCTTACGTAAAAACACCTGTTTAACATTTTTTACAGAAAAAACGTATCTATTTTAACATTTTTTTCATTAGTTTTAGACAAGTTTTAGAATTCTTTAACACACAAAGCCCCAAGATTACAAATAAAACTTAATTCTTCTAAGCGGTTGAAAACTAATGTAAACTAATGCTTATGAAAAATCAAAGTTACACCCTGAAGACAGCTAGGGAAAGGTATTTCCTTTTACTTGCAATCATGCTATCTTTTAGCTATTTAAAGTTTTATCATGAAACTTTTGTAAAGACCATTCCTTCTTCAATCGAAGAAAATTACTTGAACCTGTTTGCTCATCATGTTTCATACATTGATCCATGCAGCACTGGTTACCCCTATTTACAAAAACAAACATGTAAACTTTTAAACTTATGAAAACTGTTACAATTCCTTCTTTCTTAAAAATAAAAAATGCATTTTCACTATTTTTTATTATTTTGATGGTTTCCGGTATGCAGGCGCAATGTCCCGGCGGTACCGAAAGAATTTATGCTACTAGTGATAACTGGACGTCCTTAGGGGGCTTCTTATCAAATGGCATAAATGGTTTTGATCATAACCCCTCAACAGCCTCAGAAATAACCGCCCTAGTTGGTTTACTTGGCATGGGAGGCGGTAACTATGATCTCCATTTTGATCAAACATTCCCTGCCGGTACTCCTGTAAGTATCAAGATGGGAAAACAATATAGCGGACTTAGTCTTATATCCGGCTTTTTAGTCTACGGATTAGATGACAATGGTAATACAATCGGCAGTGGTACATCCGTTGATGCCGGGCTTATCAGTTTATTATCAGCTGATTCTGCTTTTGAATTCACTTTTATTCCTAATAATACTTCCGGCGACCAACCTTTTGCAGGAGTACGGATCTACTTCGGAGGTGCTTTGGCTCTGGCAGATACATACAAAGTGTATGAAGCTTATGTAAAACAACCCTCAACTACTATGGATTGTACTTCATTTCAATTTGATTCATACGATGATGACAATAATGGTGTTGATGACTTAAACGACGGCATTCAACCTACTGATCCTTATGTAAAAAAAGGAGTAATGGATCTCTTTTACGGGGTCGAAGTCTTAGCCGGATTAGATGCACTGAGCGCCACAGCTTCAGTAGTACATCCGTATCTTGCCGCTGATGAGGATCTGGAAAGTTTTGCTTTATTGAATCGTGGTGTAGCATTATTAAATAGCGCTCAAATTGAAGTTGACTTTAAGAATTTAAGTGAACCCGACGATTCTTTGCATATCATTTTTTCGAGACCGGATAACGGCTTGTTACAGCTCGGAGCTATTAATGGTCTACAAATTACGTTATTCAACGGAACAACTCAAATAGGGGCACCTATAACTAATACAGATCCGGTCTTAAATTTAGCGCTTTTAAACTTAATAGGAAGCCCTGACCCGTTAGCAGCTATTACTATGGTTCCTCCGGCTCAATTTGACAGAGTAGTTATTAGTTATGGAGGTGTTGCTAATGTTCTGGATGCCATTCGAATACATGACGTTGATATCAAGCCGGTAATCGAGACCGTAATTGCTCCGAATGTAAATGGAGAAGTCGAACTTTGTTTTACTGACCTTTTGTCCTTACAGTTACACGATAATTGTACAACTTATCAGGTTTATGACAGTTCGGACAATCCTTTGGCAACAACCAATCATCTTGATTTTGAACTACCACCGGGGTTAACGGAAGGTAATTATACTTTTTATGTTCAGGCTATACGACAAGGATGTGAATTTGGTGCACGGGAAGAAATAACCGTACATATCAATCCGAATGCAACAACAACAGATTTTGGCGATATCCTTGTCAACGGTACTGTTCCTTCAGGCGATTTATGTTTAGTAACCAATCCCAATGTAACTTTAAATGCTCAATTGAGTGCTTCCAGTACCATAACAAACCCTGTTTATTCTTGGTATGACGAAAATGATACTCCCATTACAGGAGGTTCAAACGGAATACTAGATTTAGGAGCTCTTGCTGTAGGGACTTATACATACGGAGTAAGAGTAAGTGGTGATGCAATATGTGAAAATGTTACGCCTGTTGAGATAACATTTACAATCACTGATGAAGCTACTCCTACTGCTTCTGAAACAACTCAGGAATTTTGTGCTGCTAACAATCCGACAGCCGCTGACCTACAAGTCAATGAGTCTCCTATTGTGTGGTATGATGCACCTACCGGCGGAAATATCGTAGATCCGTCTACGGTGCTTACAGACGGTGCTTCTTATTATGCTGCTCATCAGGGAGCAAATTGTGAAAGTAGTGCTCGTTTGCAAATTGATATTACGATCTTAGATGAGCCTACTCCTACTGCTAACACGACTTCACAAGAATTTTGTGCCGCTAACAATCCGACAGCTGCTGACATGCAAATCAACGAGTCTCCTATTGTATGGTATGATGCT
>NZ_JAMXLC010000001.1:2963635-3024136 GCF_024054235.1 Flavobacterium sp. NRK F10 | reverse complement strand
CGGCGGAAATATCGTAGATCCGTCTACTGCACTTACAGACGGTGCTTCTTATTATGCTGCTCATCAGGGAGCAAATTGTGAAAGCAGTACTCGTTTACAAATTGATGTTACCATTTTAGATGACGGAATTGCTTCTCTAAACGGAGAAACCCAAGCCGTATGTTACAGTAATAGTTATACTTATACAACTGATGCTAATATGTCGGACTATCAATGGAACGTTACCGGAGGAACTATCATCAGTGGTGGTGGAATTAACGATGATTTTGCAGAAGTTAACTGGGATAGTTACCCTGACGGAACCATTAGTGTAAGCTACCCTAATAATGCTGTATGTAATGGTGTTTCTGCCGAAAGTTATAATGTTGACATCGCTTCATGTTCTGATTTAACAATTACTAAAACAGCTGATAAAGAAAATGTTGCTGCCGGAGAAACTGTTGTGTTTACAATTACGGTTGAAAATAACGGAACCTCAACACTTAATGATCTGGATATCTCCGAGAATTTACCATCCGGTTATACTTATGTGAGCCACACTACTTCAACAGGAACATACGCCCTTGCAACCGGAAACTGGAACATTCCTGAGTTAGCTTCTGATAGTTCTGCTACTTTAATGATCACAGTTACGGTAAATTCTACCGGTGATTACTTAAATACAGCTACCGTTGTCACGTCTACACCTTTGGATACTGATCCCGGGAATAACGATGCTTCAGCAGAAGTAAATGTGATTTGTTTAACAGTTTACAATGAGTTTTCTCCTAATAATGACGGAGAGAACGACTACCTTATCATTGATTGCATAGAAAATTATCCGAACAACAAGATCGAGATCTTTAACCGATACGGAAATGTTGTTTACGAAACAGCTTCCTACAACAACAACTGGAATGGTATGGCAAATGTAGGCGGTGTTGTAAGTAAGGGAGAATATCTTCCGAACGGAACCTATTTCTATGTCTTAAAAATTGATGAATTAAACTTTTCTAAAACAGGTTGGATCTATCTGGCTCGTTAATTCATTGTAATCTAAAAAATAAACACCATGAAGCATAATAAATTTATTATAGGGATTGCTGTATTCGTTTCTTTCCTAACCGGAAATGAAATTGTAGCACAACAACAACCTCAATACACGCAATACATGTATAATACCATGAGTATCAACTCAGGATATACCGGAACAAACGGAAAACTGGAAGCAACGCTACTACATCGTTCCCAATGGGTAGGACTAGACGGTGCTCCCAGAACACAGGTCTTAGGAATACACGGTGAAACAGGAGCCAGAACCGGATTAGGCTTAAGTGCCGTAAATGACAGAATAGGCCCTATGAGTCAGCAGTATATCAATGCTAATTTTGCCTATAGGTTAAATATAAGTCAAAATACGATCTTATCACTCGGAATAAATGCCGGAGTCAACATTATGAACATTGATTGGTCTGAAGGTATGTACCAAAGTCAGACCGACAATGCCTTCAATGCAAATATTAACAGCTCTAGGTTGATCATAGGTTCCGGAGGTTTTCTATACGGTGAAAAATGGTATGCAGGACTTTCCGTTCCCAATTTCCTGATAACAGAATCTTACAATGATATTGAAGAATCCGTTATAAGAAGAAAGGTTCACTACTATTTACAAGGGGGTTATGTATTTGACATAGGAGAAGATTTTAAATTTAAACCGGCTTTTCTCATCAAAGCTGTTGAAGGTTCCCCCGTAACTTATGACGTCTCTGCTAATTTTATGTACAAAGAAAGATTCGTATTAGGAGCCGGTTATCGATTTACGGATGCCTTTTCTGCTTTGGCAGGATTTCAGATCACTCCTTCTATTTTCTTAGGCTATGCCTATGACAGAAGTATTACGAACCTTCAAAAATATAATGACGGTTCCCATGAAATCATTCTGAAATTTAATTTACAGAGCAAGTCTAAATTCGCAAAATCTCCTAGATTCTTCTAAAACCTAATCCTATGAAAAATATATTATTTATTTTATTCTTTTTTTCCGGCAGCTTGCTTTTTTCGCAATCGCTATTGGAAAAAGCAAACAAGCATTTTGAGGCAATGGAGTTTCAGGATGCCATAGAAAAATATGAAAAGTACCTTGAGAAAAACTCAAATGCAGGACAAAATACTTACTTGAAACTAGCTGATTCCTATTTCAATTTAACGGAATATGAAAAAGCACTCAAATGGTATAGCAAAGTCTATGAAATTCAACAAAATACAATGAGTGAATATAACTTTTTAAAATATGTTGAATGTTTAAAGGCAAATAGAGACAACGAAAAAGCAAATGAACTTTTAAAAAATTATTTTAAAAATGATACTGAAAAATTAAAGTTATTGGCTTATCAAAAAAAAGAACTGGATTCTTTAGATAAAAAAGATCCGTTGTTTAAAATCAAACATTTAGAGATCAATACTAATAAATCTGATTTCGGAACGGTAAAATACACCGAAAACAGAGTGATCTTCTATTCCACAAGAGATACTAGCAACTTATCCCAAAAAATGTATTCGTGGAACGACCAGCCTTATCTGAATACATATATCGCTGAACGTAACTTGACTACTAACGAGTTGCATAATGAAAGTTTGTTTTTGCAAAACCTGAAAACGAATTTTCACGACGCTACACTAACCTTCTCTCCTGATTTTAAACTGATCTACTTTACCGAAAACTATCTTAAAAAATCGAATAAGATAAAAGTGAACAAGGAAGGTTTTTCAAACATGAAGATCCTTAGAGGTAAAATTGAAGAAGATAAGGTTACAGATATTGAAGTATTACAATTCAATGATGTAAGTTACTCTTGTGCCCATCCTTGTTTAAGTGATGACGGAAAGTATTTATTCTTTGTTTCTGACATGCCGGGCGGATATGGTGAAACTGACATCTACTATTGTGAAGTATTTCCAGACGGCTCCATTAATACTCCTGTAAACGCAGGTCCTTACGTAAACACGGTAGGTAGAGAAATGTTCCCTTACTTCGAAAAGAACATCTTGTATTTTGCCTCTGACGGTCATTTCGGCTTAGGCGGTTTAGATATTTTTGAAGTAGAAATGAAAGGTAAGAACAATTTCTTACTGCCTAAGAACCTCGGAGCACCTATCAACAGTAACCGCGATGATTTTGCTTTTTCCATTTATTCAGACGATCACTATGGTTATTTTTCATCCAATCGCTCTTTAGGAAAAGGTGATGATGATATCTATTTCTTTACCAAAGAAGAAATAAAATCAGAACAATACTATTCCGGAACCGTATTAGACAAAACTACCGAACTTCCGTTGCCCGATGCTACGATAAGCGTTAAAGATGTTTTTGGTGATGAAGTTCAGTCCTTACAAAGTGATGCCGAAGGTAATTTTAATATTGCGTTGCCATGTGATTCTAACTTTACCGTTACATTCAGTAAACCGAATTACACAACTGAAACTGTAACTGTTACAACAACTTCAGAACCTATGAAAGAGATGAGCGATAATAAAATTTACCTGACCAGTTATGACAGTTTGGTAGAAAAAGACGGAGATGTTGAAAAGGTTAAAGTTAACCCAATCTATTTTGATTTAGACAAATACGCCATCACTCCTAAAGCCGAAATTGAACTGGATAAAGTAGTTTATACGATGGAAAAATTTCCGAATGTTAAGATCAAGATCGAATCACATACTGACTCCAGAGGTTCAGATGCTCATAACCTGATCTTATCTGATAACAGAGCCAAATCAACACAGGCCTATATTCTTTCCAAAGGAATCAGTCCGGAACGAATTGAAAGTGCTATTGGTTACGGAGAAACACGATTAAAAGTAAACTGTCCTAATGGCGTAAAATGTTCAGAAGAACAACACGCTATTAATCGCCGATCCGATTTTATCATCATCAGCAAATAATATTTACAGGCACCGGCTCTCTAAAGCGTTAGTTTAAATGAGTCGGTGTTCTTTAAAACTTATAACAAAATGAAAACAAAACTACTCAACAATCATGTACAAACTACTGCTAAGCTATTTTTATTAAGTTTTTTGTTCTTCTTTACAAAAAGCTGGTCACAAGTTGGTGTCAATACGATTACGCCTAATGCTACTTTAGATGTAAACGGAGATGTCATTATTCAGGATGTTCCTAAAGCCGATAAAAGTACTACGGATAAGGTTTTAGTTCTGAATAGTGCTGACAACCGGGTAGAAGCTATGAACTTTCCCAAATCTTTTGTAAAAGGTGTCGGCGGTTCCGGTTTTTCTATCTTGTCTCTTAGTCTGCTAAGCGGTTGGAACAAGGTTAGTTTCCCTGCTTTAGAATTTGATGAAAATTCCGATTTTGATACTGTAAATCAATACTTCACGGCTCCTATGGACGGTATTTACCATATTAGTGTGTATGTTAAAATGACATCTTTAATCAATATATCCAGCTTTGGCGTAGGAATATTCAGAGAAACGTCAGGTATGACTACACTTGTAGCTGATGAAACTTATGAGGCTTTATCGGTTTCTCTGTTAGGGATCGGCATAACTTCTCCGCCAACCAGAAGCGCACAAACTTTGGTAAAGCTAAATCAGGGAGATCGGATCTATTTTGGTATCCAAAGTAGTAACCTGACCATTTTTAATAATGCGGAAGCTCAGTTTTCGATCCATCAGGTTCATTGATCTATAATGATCTAATTGAATATCTTAACTAACATTTCTTTCATCAGATCATAATCTGTAACAGAATTAGCTCCCACACCCTTACTTTTCACATCAATTGACCGAAGTGTATTGACTATGGCACTGACTTTTTTCATAGGATAATTTCTGAAAGCTGTTTCATAGTCGCTTACAAAGTAAGGGTTAATCTTTAATACTTTGGCAACATTAGCTTTTGATTTATCTTTAAGACCATGATATTGCAGCAATTGTAAAAAGAAACTAAACACTAAACCATTGGTCACTACCAGAGGATTGTCTTTAGGATTTTTAGCAAAATAATCGATGATCTTATATGCCTTTAACTGATTGCGCTCGCCTATAGCTTTTCGTAGCTCAAAAACATTAAAATCTTTACTGATCCCGATATTTTCTTCAATATCTTTCGGTGTTATGGTATGACCTTTCGGCAATATGATCTTTAATTTGTCCAGTTCATTGCTGATCTTTGACAGATCAGTTCCTAAAAACTCGACCAACATAGCTGCTGCTTTAGTCTCAATGGCATAACCTTGTCCGTGCAAAACCCGTTTTAACCAATCGCCTACCTGGTTTTCGTATAATTTTTTACTTTCAAAAACAAGTCCGTTCTTCTCCAGAACTTTGGTTACTTTCTTTCTCTTATCTAAGGTTTTATATTTATAGGCAAACACTAAAACAGTGGAAGGTTGCGGATTTTCGGCATAGGCTTCTAATTTATCGATCGTTCTGGAAAGCTCTTGTGCCTCTTTTACTATCACCACCTGCCTGTCGGCCATCATCGGGAAACGCTTCGCATTAGAAACTATTTCTTCAATTGTTGTATCCCTTCCGTACAAAACCATCTGATTAAACCCTTTTTCATCTTCCGTCAATATAGAATTTTCAATAAACTCTGTTAATTTATCAACATAATACGGTTCTTCTCCCATAAAAAAATAAATGGGTTTAATTTTTCCGGCTTTAATATCATTGGTTATTTGAATAACTTGATCCATTTTTCAGTATTCAGATGTTAGTTGACTGTTGGCAGTTCTTTTTTATTACTTAATTTTGCTCTATGCAAAAATTAAATTTCCCGACATACTCCTTCCGGTTCAAAAATAGTGAAAATAAAACCTATATTTTTGACGTCATCCGAAAAAAGTTTTTGGTTTTCACTCCTGAAGAATGGGTTCGTCAGCATGTTTTACAGTTTTTTATCCATCAACATAAATATCCTGTTTCCTTTATTAATGTTGAAAAATCAGTAAAAGTGAACGGAACTTCAAAGCGTTATGATATCGTGGTCTATCGCAAGGATGGCAGTATCTTCCTTTTAGTGGAATGCAAAGCTCCGGAAGTTACTATTACACAACAGACATTTGACCAGATCGCCCGATACAACCTTACGCTAAATGCCTCATATTTAATGGTTACAAATGGAATAAATCATTATTTTTGTCAAATGGATTTTCAAAATGAAAAGTATCTTTTTTTAACAGATTTACCTAAATTTGAAGTTCCTAACCCATAAACTACAACTACTTTGAACAAAATCGCAATTGTAATTCTCAATTGGAACGGAGGTGAACTGTTACGTACTTTTCTGCCATCCATCATCCAATATTCACCCCAGGCAACTCTTTATGTTGCAGACAATGCTTCAACAGACAATTCCATAGCAATTGTTCAGCAAGAGTTCCCTACCGTAAAGATCATTCAAAACAAAGCCAATTATGGCTTTGCCAAGGGTTACAATGAAGCTCTTAAATTTGTAGAAGAACCTATCTGGGCATTGGTCAACAGCGATGTTGAGGTTACTGAGAACTGGCTCACTCCTATTGCAGAACTATTTGAAAGTGATGAGAACATTGCTATCGTCCAACCTAAAATACTGGATTTCAAAAATAAATCAGCCTTTGAATATGCCGGTGCAGCCGGCGGTTTTTTAGATAAATACGGATTTCCTTTTTGCAGAGGTCGGGTTTTTACCAGCGTTGAAAAAGACAACGGGCAGTTTGACGATATTTCAGATATTTTTTGGGCTTCCGGAGCTTGTTTTTTTATCCGTAAACAAGTATTTTGGGAAAAGAACGGATTTGATGAAGATTTCTTTGCTCATCAGGAAGAGATCGATCTGTGTTGGCGCGTAAACAGTAAAGGCTATAGTATTAAATATTGCGGTTATTCAAAAGTATACCATGTGGGCGGTGCAACATTACAAGTCGAGAACCCGAAAAAAACATTCCTTAACTTTCGGAACTCATTATGGATGCTGACGAAAAACCTTCCCAAAGAGAAATTATTCATTATTCTTTTTTCCCGTTTGGTTCTCGACGGCTTAGCCGGAGTCCGCTTTTTCTTTCAGGGACACTTTTCTCATGTGTGGGCAATCTTAAAAGCTCATTTTTATTTTTATAAAAATTTACGCAAAAACCTCCGAAAAAGAAAGAAAAGTAATTTAAAACACTATTATAAAATAAACTCGGTTATTTACAGTTATTTTATTAAAGGAAAGAAAACATTTGCTGAATTATTTTAACAATAGTTTAGCTTATAAAATTTTAATTTTCCGCCTATTTGTTTATAATTTTGTATTGAATTTAATCTCATTAACCAATTATGAAAAAAGCAATTGTTTCCATTTTAGTCTTATCACTTTCTTTGACTTCTTGTGTTTCAAAGAAAAAGTATGCAGATTTAGAAGCTAAACAAAAACAGACTCAGGATTTGTTAAACTCAGCGACCATGAAGTTAAACTCTTGCTTGACGGAAAGAGAGGCTTTAGCAAATCAGGTTGATTATTTAAAGAAAAATAATAGTGACTTGATCGACAGTTCTAAAGAATTGACCGTTTTAACTCAAAAAGGAGCTGAAAATCTTGAAAAATCATTAGAGAGTTTAAAAGAAAAAGATTTAAAAATATCAAGGTTACAAGACGCTTTAACGAAAAAAGACAGTGTAACACTTGCTTTGGTTACCAGTTTAAAAAGAGAAGTAGGTATTGACGATCCGGACATCAATATTAAAGTTGAAAAAGGAGTTGTAATGATCTCTATTGCTGATAACTTATTATTCAAATCAGGAAGTTATGAAGTAAGTGATAAAGCTAAAGGTGTTTTAGGAAAAGTCGCTAAAGTGATCAACAGTAAACCTGATTTTGAATGTATGATCGAAGGACATACGGATAATGTGCCTATTAAAAATGCTGTTTTATTAGACAACTGGGATCTTTCGGTAAAAAGAGCGACTTCGATCGTGAGAGTTTTACAAAACGATTTTAGCGTAGATCCTAAACAATTGATTCCTGCCGGTAGAAGTTTCTATATTCCGTTAGTCGATAATGATACTCCTGCAAACCGTGCTAAGAACAGAAGAACTCGTGTAATCATCATGCCGAAAATTGACCAATTCTATGACATGATCGAAAAAGAAATGAAAAACATGAGTGAAGGAAAATAAACAAATTTAATTTTAATATAATTTAAAATTGAAAAGGGCTGTGAGTAATCACGGCCTTTTTTCATTTCAAAAAAATAAGATCTTGCTCAAAGTAACTATACCTATCAACAAGACCAAGATCAATGAAACCGACTTAAACTTATCCTGAGGAATAAAATTAAGGAAATATTTCCCTATATAAGTTCCTACAAAGCCTATTACAACTAAAAAAGGCACATAAATCAAATCATGAGTATGTATGTATCCGTTACCGAAATACACAAAAGTCCGGGTAAAATCAATACTGAAATCAATTGCAGCCGAAGTGGCTATAAAAATCTCTTTTTCCAGATTAAAAGCAGCCATCGTTACTCCTCTGATAGCTCCTCCTGTTCCTAACAGACCGGCTGTAAAACCCGAAAGTGAACCTCCTAAAATAGTTTCTTTTCTATCTGTCCTGATTTCAAAATCCTTTTTCCACAATAAAAAACTACTAAAGATAATCAGGAAAATACCTAATATGATCTCTAATGCTTTAGCATTGATGAATTTGGTTAACATAGCTCCTACGATCACAAAGATCACGGACGGTAGCCCTAAACGCAATAATAATTTTTTATCTAAACCTTTCCGGAAGAGGGATATCTTACTGATGTTACTAGCTAAATGAAAAATTGCCGTCAAACCTAAAACCGATTGAAAATCAAAAAAGAATCCGGCCATCGGTACAAAAAAAACGGAAGAACCGAAACCTCCGACCGTTCCTACGATTTCAGCAAGAAGAGTTAACAGTAAAAAAAGATAACTGATTTTATCCAAAATTTATAATTTTTCAATTCTTATAAAAAGAAAAAAACTCCTGTAATGAGGAGTTCTTCTTTAAAAAATATTTTAATACACTACAGCTTATTCATATTTGCAGCCAGAGTTTCGATAAATTTCCCGATAGGTCCTTTTACCATCATAGCCATCATAGGATTAAAATCTCCTTCAAAATGCAATTGTACTTCACTGTTGTCTGCATCTACTTCCTTGATATCTCCCGTTAATGTAAACGGTAGTTTGCTCGAAGCCGCACCTAAAACCACTTTAGTATTAGGGGTTGCCTCTTTTTTAACCAATTTGATCTCAGGCATCCCTTTTAAACCGAATTCAAAACAATTTTCATCGATCACTTCAAATTTAGCAATATTTTCAGGCATTAACTTCTCGAAATTCTTAACGTCAGTCAGTGCATTAAATAAATATTCCGCAGATTTAGGTACATTTACTTTCGGACTTTCTAAATTCATTTTTCAGATATTTTTTTAATTATTGATTTCTATTTCCATTCAGACGGACTCACTTGCCATGCCTGTAGGGTTGACAATTCTACCTCATCTACATACTTCTTATCAATTGCTTTTTGCAACAAAGTTTCATAATTACTTAAGGTAAATACCTCAATATTTGCCTCAGCAATTTTCTGTTTAGAAACTTCAAAGCCATAAGTAAAGATAGCTGCCATTCCTTTAACTACAGCTCCTTCCTTTTTTAAAGCATCAACTGCCAGTAAACTACTTCCTCCGGTACTGATCAGATCTTCTACAACCACTACATTCTGCCCTTTTTGCAAAAAACCTTCTACCTGGTTTTGTCTTCCGTGTTTTTTAGGTTCCGGACGAACGTATACAAAAGGCAATCCCATATACTCGGCAACCAGTATTCCGATGCCTATGGCTCCGGTAGCTACCCCCGCAATCACATCGGGTTTACCGAATTTTTCTTCAATTCCTTTAGCAAATTCTTCACGAATATAATTTCGAACCGCTGGAAATGAAAGAATTAATCGGTTATCACAATAAATCGGAGACTTCCAGCCTGAAGCCCATGTAAAAGGATTTTTAGAATTTAATTTAATTGCGTTTATTTGTAAAAGCAATTCGGCTGTTTTTTCGGCGGTGTTTCTATTAAAAACCATATTGCAAATGTATAAAGTTTTTGTTAACGATAAACCACTTTTTTTAACTAACGAGGTACAAAAAGAAACGGATTTCCAGATTTTTCTTTTGGAAAGCATTGATATTAAAAAGCTTATCATAAAAATGTTTCAGAATAAAATTCAGAAAGCATTTTTATATCATCCGGATGAAAAACTGATCATGAAGACCTTAAAAGCTAAAATTCCGGTCGTAAAAGCCGGTGGCGGATTAGTTTTTAATGCCAAAGGCGAAGTTCTTTTTATCTTTAGGAACGGAAAATGGGATCTGCCTAAAGGCGGAACGGAGAAAAAAGAAACCATTGAAGAAACGGCAATCCGGGAAGTAGAAGAAGAAACAGGAGTAACCGGACTTAAAATCTCGCACAGGATCGCAAAGACATATCATGTCTTTAAACGCAACGGACGTTATAAACTGAAACAGACCTACTGGTTTGAGATGAAAACCAAATTTGACGGTATTCCAGAAGGGCAAATTGAAGAAGGCATAGAAAAAGTAGCATGGGTAAAACCAGAGGAGATCCCTACTCTATTGGAAAATTCCTATGAAAATATTAAATTGCTTTTTGAAAAAGAAAAGATGAACGTTTAACAGCTTGTAATCCCCTCTGCATGAAAAAGAACATAACTCTCGTACTTTCAGGTGGCGGTGCCAGAGGAATCGCTCATATAGGTGTTATTGAAGAATTACTGCAAGCCGGATACATAATCAACTCTATATCCGGAACCTCAATGGGAGCGTTAGTCGGAGGTATTTATGCCGTTAACAGGTTAAGCGAGTTCAAAGAATGGCTTTACAAGATCAACAAACAACGTATTTTTCAATTAATTGATTTTAGTTTTTCTTCACAGGGGTTGGTCAAAGGCGAACGCATCTTCAGAGAAATGAAAGCTTTTATTCCGGATGCTAATATTGAGGACCTGTCTGTCAATTATACGGCTACTGCTTTTGACATTGCGAATTACAGAGAGGTCGTTTTCAGACAAGGAAGCTTATTTAATGCTATCAGAGCATCGATCTCTATTCCAACCGTATTAACACCTGTTGTTATGGGAAACGCGGTTCTGGTCGACGGCGGAGTTGCTAATAACGTTCCGATAAACAATGCTATCAGAAGTGAAAACGATTTATTGGTAGCTGTCCATGTTAATGCAGATGTTCCCGACAGTAAAATTTCCTTAGCTCATGAAAAGGATTTAAAAGCTTTACACCTAGTAGCAGAACACGATTTACATCCTACAGGAAAAGAACGTACTAAAAAATTCAATTATTTCAATCTGGTTAACAATACGATCGTTACCATGACCAATCATATTTCAAGTATGATGATGGATCAGACCCCTCCGGATGTGCTAATTGAAATATCAAGAACCTCCTGTGGCGTTTTTGAATTTTACAGAGCAAAAGAACTGGTCGAGATCGGCAGACAAGCTTTTCACTCCCAAGCTGAAAAAATAGAAAAGCTGGCTACTACGAAATGACAAGCCTTTATTTCTCATTATTTTATCCTATAGACCGGATAGTGCCTATGGGCTTTTTCGTAATAATCAGAATGCGTGTAAACCCAGTCGAGTTGAGCCGAACTACTAGCTGCAAATTTTTCATCTGCTTTCTTTTTAGCTTCAAATTCTTCTTTTAGTTCCGGGTCAGAATCTAATAAATCTTTCGCTAAGTCTTCAAAAACGTAAGCAGAAAAATATTCTTTTTGCTGCAAAATAGGATCGAAAAAGTTCCAGTTAAAATAACTATCCACTGCTTCTGGTTCTAATGTTTCTAATAAGAATTTAACCCCTTTTTGCTGCGTGTCGATCATAAAATCTCCCTTTCGTAATTTTAATTTCTCTGTCTTTGATGTTACTGTTGTATTGTAATGCCCGTAATGTCCCTCATAAGGATATTTAGATGTTTCAAAAGAAGTTATGCTATAGCTTTCTACCTCAATTTCTGTATCTTCAGCTAAAGGCTGCATCTTAATTCCGTTTAGTTTCAACAATTCAACTACCGGCCATTGTGATTGCGGTACAATATAAAAACGAGGAATAATTATAGTTTTAGTTCCTTTATAATCAGCATAAAACGGAATCTCTTTGGTAAACGGTTGTTTTCTATCATAATACAAACGATCGTTACCCGAAACAGCACTTGGCTTATACCCGCCTTTATATCCTTTAAATTCTATAGATGAAACTTTTGTTGAATCCAATTGCCATTGCAAAGGATATTCTTTACCCGCTTTATAATTGGTCAAATTATCTTCTCTTAACTTTTTGATCTTTTGACGATTTTCATCTACATACTGAATGGTTTCCACCATATATTGATAGGTAACCGCTACCCTTTCTTTAAAAGGTTTTAGCATGTGTGTTTCCGGCACTGATCCCAAAGTATTGAACAACGTTGTATATCCCGTAGCATAACGTGGCGTATCCATAAATTGGGCAAATCCGTTATCAGGCATATCGCCATGAATATTTACATACGGAACACTTTCTATTTTTTTCTTTTTCAATTGTGCCATAATAGCCGGGTGCATTTCTTCTTTATAAAAAGTTCCTAATGCACCTCCCAACCGCTGATGTTGTGTCGCAATACAAGTAAAAGTATATTGGTAATCGGCACCGTTAGAGACATGATTATCAATAAACATATCCGGATTGACCTGATGAAAAATCTCCTGAAAACTTCTGGAGTTTCTGGAATCAGACTTTATAAAATCGCGATTCAAGTCATAATTGCGGGCATTCCCTCTGAAACCGTATTCTTCCGGCCCGTTCTGATTGGCTCTGGAGTGTGAGTTCCGATTTAACATTCCTCCGATATTATACACCGGAATAGCAACTACAATAGTATGCTCAGGCACTTTAATTTTGGCTGTAGCCAAATCGTGCATCAACATCATCGTAGCATCTATACCATCAGGTTCTCCGGGATGGATCCCGTTATTTATTAAGACAACCGCTTTCTCCGAATTAAAATCAAAGTTCTTATCCTTTGAAAAACAAACGATACGCAAAGATTCTCCACAATCTGTTAGACCCATTTCCCGTATTTGAATGGTTTCAAACTGATGCTCCAAATTCTGATAATAATTAATACACTCCTCGTAAGTAGTAGATTGATTCCCGTTGCCTTTTTCAAAAGGTGTTTGTAAATTGTTTTGAGCCAAACTGAATGTAAAATTCAACAAGGCTATATAGAAATATATACGCATAAAAAAAGCTTTACAATGCTGTAAAGCTAATTATTTTTCAGGAATTATAGATTCTTAATTATTTCCCGGCATAACATTATACGTCGGGTCTTCTAAAATATTAACGTCAATTACAGCTTCTGCATTTTTAAGCAGGTTTACGCAATCCTGGCTCAAATGGCGCAAATAAACTGTTTTTCCTTCTTTTGCATATTTACCTGTTAAAGAGTTTACGGCTTCAATAGCACTCATATCTGCAATTCTGCTTTCTGCAAAATCAATAATGACTTTTTCAGGATCATTCGCAATATCAAACTTTTCGGCAAAAGCGGTTGTTGAACCAAAGAATAAAGGTCCGTAGATCTCATAATGTTTCACTCCGTTATCGTCCACATACTTTCTGGCTCTGATGCGCTTAGCATTTTCCCATGCAAAAACCAAAGCAGAAATGATCACACCGATTAAAACGGCCAGCGCTAAATTATGTAAAAAGATGGTAATTGCTGTCACGACCAACATAACGATAATATCTGATTTCGGCATTTTATTCCAGACCTTGAAACTGGTCCATTCAAAAGTTCCTATAGCAACCATGATCATTACCCCTGTTAAAGCCGCCATCGGTAGTAATTCTATAACCGGAGCAGCAAATAAGATAACTGCTAAAATGGTTAAGGCTCCTACAATTCCTGCTAAACGAGCTCTGGAACCGGCTGATAAATTTACCAAAGTCTGAGCGATCATCGGACAGCCTCCCATTCCGAAAAAGAAACCGTTAGCAATATTAGCTGTTCCCTGTGCTAAACATTCCCGATTACTGCTTCCTTTTGTTCCGGTAATCTCATCTACTAAATTCAGTGTTAAAAGACCTTCTGTCAACCCTACTCCCGCCATAACTAATCCATACGGAAAGATTACTTTTAAAGCCTCCCAGGTTAAAGGAATCTGAGGAATATGAAACGGTGGTAAAGTTCCGCTTACGGAAGCGATATCTTTTACCTGACGAGTATCGATCTGAAAAATGAGAACAATCGCAAAAACGATCATAATAGCTACTAACGAAGCAGGGATAGCTTTCGTAATTTTAGGCAAAATATATACAATTGCAATAGTTAAGGCTACTAAGCCTAACATCGTCCATAAAGGTGTTCCCGAAAGCCAAACAGACTCCCCGTTCAGAGTTGTTTCAAACTGTTTTAACTGTGACATGAAGATAATAACCGCCAAACCGTTTACAAATCCGTACATTACAGGTTGCGGAACCAATCGAATAAACTTTCCTAATTTAAAGATTCCTACAACTATTTGAAGAATTCCGGCTACAATTAATGCTCCGAACACATAATCCAATCCGTGAGATTTCATCAAGGCAATCAAAACAATTACTGTTGCTCCTGCTCCTCCTGAGATCAATCCGGGTCTGCCGCCGAATATTGCAGTTATGATTCCCATTAAAAAGGCACCGTACAAACCTACTAGTGGCGGAAAATCAGCCAAAATAGCAAATGACAAAGATTCCGGTATCATGGTCATCGCAACGGTTAATCCGGCCAGGATCTCTGTTTTATAGTTTACTTTCTGAGAAAAATCGAATAGATTAAAAACTTTTTGCATAATGAAAACCTCTTTTTGGCTTAAAAAGCGGCAAAGATAGGGATTTCAAAGTTAACAGGAGGTTAAGCTACAGCAATCGTTCTAAAACTCCTTTTCGCTTAACGATATTTTTATAATCCCACTGAATCGTTTTTTGATTTGTTCAGCCATCGGGTCAGATCTTTTGTATCTACCTGAGAAATGTCTGTATAGCGTATTTCCGCAGCTTTAAATTTGCCTTCACTTTGCAATTGGTCTTCTTCAAAAGATTGACCACTCCAAAACAAAAGTCGGATACAACCTTTAAGTTTACTATATCCGGCTACAGGATTTCCATTGATAAACCAAACAGGATGCGCATGCCAAATCTTACTTTGTGCTTCCGGTAAAGCTTTATCTATTTCTTGTGCCAACAAAAAACAAATCTCTTTTTCCTGTTCTATTTGTTGTTCGTTATAGGCTTTTATTCCGGAATTCATTTAACTTCCGTACTTATTAATGATTGCCATTTGCCCGGCATGATATGCTGTATGAGAAACTATTCGTCCGAAAGCTTCCGCTTTAGTTTTGGTACCGAATTCAGCAGTAGTAATAACTGTTTCCCAATCTTCATCCGTTTGTTGTCGGACAATGTTTAACAAGGTCTTAAAAGAATGATCCACATATTCTTTCAATTCATTTAAGTTGGTCCATTGACCGGTATCTCTTTTATCAATAACTGTTTTGGCAATAACCTTTACACTACTATCGCCAAAGACATTTTTACTGAACAATAGCTCCACATCGCCAATGTGTCTGATGAGAAAACCGACAGAATTTTGCGATGGTAATAATCTCTTTGTCAGATCGCTTTCTGACAAATTCTGAAGTTGATTTGTAAACCGAGTTCTGGATTCTATCCAAAGCGCTATTAATAATTCTGTTTTAGTTTTCATATTTCAGGCTATTTATGTACTTGTACCGATTCCGGAACTAACTTAGAAATATCGCCGCCGTTTCGCAATACATCGCGAACAATACTGGATGAAATAAAGGAAGTTCGTGCTGCGGTTAATAAGAAAACGGTTTCTATCTTAGACATGACACGGTTGGTATGCGCGATAGCTTTTTCAAATTCAAAATCAGCAGGATTGCGCAAACCTCTTAAAATAAAATCAGCTTTTTCCTTTTTGCATAAATCTATGGTTAAACCATGATAGGTTATTACTTTTACTTTAGGTTCGTGTTTGAATGCTTCTTCAATAAATCGCTTACGGTCTTCCAATGAGAACATATACTTTTTTTCAGCATTCACTCCTATTGCTACAATTACTTCATCAAACAAAGAAGCTCCTCTTGTAATAATATCAAAGTGTCCGTTAGTTATGGGATCAAAAGATCCCGGGAAAATAGCGCGTCTGTTCATATCTTTTATTTAAGTCGTTGTATCATATTAGTAATGGTATACTGGTTGTACTCTCCTCCTTCTACCAGATATTCTCCTTTTTTATTGATAACCATAACCCCGTAACAAGTTCCTTTTCTGTTAAAGAAGTGTTTCAAAAAGTAATGTCCCACATCGTCATAATGGGTTTCAAAATCTAAAATAGGTTTGGCATATAATTTATCGGCATAGATGTATATATTACGGCAATTCGTGAGATCCACATTCGGATAGACTTCATTATCAAACCAATCCTGTGTAGCCTGTAAACCATCGTAAATACTAAAAGGACATTCGTCTTTAAGCCCTTTAAAATTGATAACTAAGATCTCTTCTTTGGTCCAGTTATAAGTTTCTTTGATACTTTTTAACTGATCTTTAGGCAAAGTTTGTACTTCCTGCTGAATCTTTACTTCTTTTTTTGCTGTTTTAATTTCCTTATTCTCGACAGAAGAGGTCTTTTTCAGCATTTGAATTTGAGACCATGATTGCTGTACGAACAAGCACATTACAATGAGGGTCAATTGGATTATTTTTTTCATCACAAACTAATTTTAAGAGCTAATTCTATTGCATTTTCAAAGAGTTGACCTAATGAAATTCCGGCTTTTCCGGCTTGTTGCGGCAAAATACTTTCATTAGTCAATCCCGGAATAGTATTCATCTCAAGCATGTAAGGTTCTCCGTTTACAATAATAAATTCGCTTCGTGAAAACCCTTTCATTTTCAGGATTTCATAAGCTTTTTTAGCTGTTTCCGCTACTTTTCGATGGACTTCCTCCGAAATTCTGGCTGGTGTTATTTCCTGAGATTTCCCTAAATACTTTGCTTCGTAATCAAAAAAATCATTTTCTGATACGATCTCCGTCATAGGTAAAACGGTAATTTCTCCTTTATAGTTTATCACACCCACAGAAACTTCTGTTCCGTCTAAAAAACTTTCTATAATGATTTCGTTGTCTTCCCGGTAAGCATTCTCAATGGCAGAAAGCAATTCACTTGATTCCTTTACTTTAGAAATCCCGAAACTAGAACCCGATTTATTAGGTTTTACAAAGCAAGGCAAACCTACTATTTCCATAATTTTTTCCTGATTAATTGCATCTCCCTGATTCAAATAAAAAGACTGAGCCGTTTTAATTCCGTAAGGTTTCAATACGGAAAGTAAGTCTCTTTTATTAAAGGTTAAGGCAGCCTGATAATAATCACAAGATGTTTGCGGAATTTGTAATAATTCTAAATATGCCTGCATCAAACCATCTTCACCCGGAGTTCCGTGAATGGCATTAAAAACTACATCAAAAGTTATTTTCCGCCCTTCTTTTTCTACAGAAAAGTCATGTTTGTTAATAGGAAATTCCTGTTCGTCTTCATCTACATACACCCATTTTTCTTTCAGAATATGAACCCGATACGGTTTGTATTTTGTTCGATCTAAATTTTGAAAGACCACATTTCCGCTCGTTAAGGAAATTTTGTATTCACTGGAATAACCGCCCATTATAATGGCAACATTTTTCATATAGAATCGTTATATAGTATAGCAAAATTACATTATTTATTCCTAACTATAAATGTTTTGTATTTTATATCTTTGCCAAAATAATATTTTTTATTTATGAGCTTACGTAAGTTTTTAACAAGTAAAGTTTTTTTGATCCAGATCGGCATTGCCTTGGGTATTTCCATTGTTCTTATCTTCCTGTTAATGAAGTTTCTGGACATCCAGACCAAACACGAAGAAGAAATCAAAGTACCTGATCTTTCTAAAATGCAATTAAAAATCGCTAAAGAAAAATTAGCTGAACTCAATCTTGAACTGATTTTATTAGATACCGTTGATTTTAAACCTGATATGCCGCCGTATTCAGTTGTGGAACAGGATCCGAAAGCGGGAAATAATGTAAAAAGCGGTAGAAAAATTTACATAAAGTTGAACTCCGGAGAATATGACGACGTAACTATTCCTGATTTTAAAGATAAAACATATCGTCAGATCAGTGCAAATCTAAAATCCTTAGGCCTGCACGAAGGCAAAAAAATATACCGTCCAAGTATTGCAAAAGACGTTGTTTTACAACTCATGCAAAACGGTAAAAAATTAAAGAAAGGCGATAAAGTAAAGAAAACATCTAAAATCGATTTCGTCTTAGGAGACGGTAAAGAACTCTTTAACGGTAGTAATATAAATACTGATAATGAGACGTCAACGACTAATGATAATGAAAACCAACCTTAATGAGTAATCAGATTAACGATAACGAACCGGAAGACGAATTATACGAACACCATAGATTTGAAGTTTCTAAAGGACAGCAACCGCTTCGGGTTGATAAATTTTTAATGAACTTAATTGAGAATGTTACCCGAAGTAAAATTCAAAAAGCAGCTGATGCAGGAAATATTCTGGTAAATGATGTTCCGGTCAAATCCAACCATAAAATAAAGCCGAATGATATCATTAAGGTCATGTTTGAACATCCTCCTTACGAACATTTGTTGAAAGGAGAGAATATTCCTTTAGATATCGTATATGAAGACGAACAGCTGATCGTTATTAACAAACCTGCCGGAATGGTGGTTCATCCGGGACATGGAAACTATTCCGGAACTCTGGTCAATGCTTTGGCTTATCATTTTGACAATTTACCCATGAACAGTTCCGAGCGTCCGGGCTTAGTACACCGAATTGACAAAGACACATCCGGATTATTAGTTGTTGCTAAAACGGAATTAGCAATGGATTACCTGACCAAACAGTTTGCCGAAAAAACATCGGAACGAGAATATGTTGCTTTAGTTTGGGGAAATATCGAAGAAGATGAAGGAACGATTGAAGGCAATATTGATCGCCATACGACCAACAGAATGCAAATGGCCGTTTTCCCGGACGGAGAAAGAGGAAAACCGGCTGTCACTCATTATAAAGTTCTAGAACGATTAGGTTATGTTACTTTGGTTTCCTGTCGATTAGAAACCGGAAGAACACACCAGATCAGAGTTCACATGAAACACATTGGTCACACTCTATTCAATGATGAACGTTATGGCGGTAATGCTATTTTAAAAGGAACAACTTTTACTAAATACAAACAGTTTGTCGATAATTGTTTTAAAGTATTACCCCGTCAGGCGCTTCATGCCAAAACGTTAGGTTTTGAACACCCAGTCACTAAAGAATTCATACGTTTTGATTCTGAAATCCCACAGGATATGGTAGACTGTATTGAAAAGTGGCGTGTATATTCCAAAGCTCAGCAATTTGAAGAAGAATAAAATAAATAAAAAAGCCGGAAATTCCGGCTTTTTTATTTATAGTACGATCTGAAAATCTTATTTTGACCATTCAGAGATACTGTCTTTATTCATTTTGATATAGTCATTATTCCCTGCCTTAGTAGCTCCGTCAAGAGAATACTTAGCTGTTTCTATTGCTCCTGTTTTATCTCCTGTTTTAGCCTGAATAAGAGCTTTTAATCTCAAATACCAAAACGGAACATCTTCTCCTGTCGGAGTCATAGAAATTGCATTATTGATCCACAATAATGCTTTTTTCATATCACCATTAGACTGATAGTAATATAGAGCTGCAGAATAATAATCATCCATTGAAGGTCCGGCAAGAACATTTTCTATACTTGACATGGCAATTTCATTCGTAGGAACTGAAAACGGAATTGAAATGGAAGTACGCTCCCAAGCCAGATCTAAAGTCCCGGAATCATTTGTTAAATTATTAATAGAAATTGTGAACGATTCTACAGGTTTTCCTATAGTAACCGGTTTTACACTGGTACGCAAAGCGACTTTTTTCTCGTCCCACTCTTGCGGTAAGCCCCAATTGCTTGTATCCGTATAAAAAATCACATCCCAACTATCAGCTCTGGGTGTTGTATAAAGGGCATATTTCCCTTTTTTTAATTCTTTTCCATTAATCACCACATTATCACTAAAACTTATTGTTGTATTTGCATTCGCTCCGGTTCTCCAATTTTTTCCATAAGGCACTAACTCTCCGTAAACAATTCTGCCTTTGGCACTCGGGCGACAATATTCTACTTCAATTTCTGTTAATCCTACAGTTTGATCAACTTTGGCAAACGGGCTTGCCTGTGGTGTTTTAACTTGTGCATTCGATAAAGCTGCTGTAAGCGTCAAAAAAGCAACAACAATAAATTTTCTCATCCTAATTATTTATTTTAATCATTTGCTACGAAATTACTAAAATTAAAATTTTCATTTGTTAACCATTTCCTAAAATTATTTTTTATTTTGTTTAATAAAATTATTAATTTTGTTAAACAATATTGTTATGCAAATTTACCGACTACATAGAACGCAAAAATTACCCATCGCTCTTAACGATGCATGGGACTTTTTTTCAGACCCTAAAAATCTAAAACGCATCACACCTGATTATATGGGTTTTGAGATCATAAGCGGTGCTGAAAAAAAGATTTACCCGGGACAGATCATTCAATATTTAGTTTCTCCTGTTTTAAAAATAAAAACAAAATGGGTCACTGAAATTACACATGTTGTTCCTCAGGAATTCTTTGTAGATGAACAACGCTTTGGCCCTTATGCTCTTTGGCATCACAAACACTTTTTTAAATCAATTAATGGGGGTGTCGAAATGGAAGATATTGTAGACTATAAATTACCTTACGGATTTATAGGACAATTAGTCCATCCTGTATTGGTTAAACCTAAACTGGAGGAAATTTTTAAATATCGCGAACGAAAATTAAACGATTTGTTCGGAACATATAACGACAAGCTATGAGAATATTTTGGTTTAGGAGAGATCTGCGCTTAGAAGATAATACCGGATTATATCATGCTTTGAATTCGGAGGAAGAGGTCTTGCCGATTTTTATTTTTGACCCGAATATTCTGTCTCAATTGCCTAAAAACGATGCCCGAGTCACTTTTATTTACCAACAATTAGAAAACCTCCGGAATCAACTCGAACATGCAGGAAGAAGATTAGCTGTCTTTTCAGACGATCCTTTACAGGTTTTTGAAAAACTGATTGAGGAAAATCCTATTACTACAGTTTATACCAATCACGATTACGAACCTTATGCCCGAAAACGGGACAAAGCCGTTTTTCAACTTTTACAGCAACATGCCGTTTCATTTAAAACGTGTAAAGATCAGGTTATTTTCGAAAAGGATGAAATTACAAAAAGTGACAGATCGCCTTATGTTGTATATACACCCTATTCTAAAAAATGGAAAAAAGAATGGCTTCATAAAACTATTGTCCATCACCCGTCAGAAAAATTATTACACAAGTTCGCAGTCCACTCCTACCCTTTTTTACAACTGAAAGATATCGGTTTTGAATACTCAACTATTACAGTTAGTCCTTATAACCTTTCTGAAAAGCTGATTGCAAATTATAAAGAGACCCGAAATTTTCCGGCGATCCACGGAACTTCTTTCCTTAGTACACATTTACGTTTCGGAACGGTTTCTATTCGTAAAATTGTTCAAAAAGCAGATACTTGTTCTGACAAAACATTTTTGAATGAACTGATCTGGCGGGAATTTTTCATGCAGATCCTTTGGCACTTTCCGCACACTGTTCATAAAAGTTTCAAACCACAGTACGACAATATTATCTGGAATACCCACGAAAAAAATTTCCAGTTGTGGTGTGAAGGAAAAACCGGTTATCCTTTTGTAGATGCCGGCATGCGGGAATTAAATACTACCGGACACATGCACAACAGGGTTCGCATGATCGTGGCAAGCTTTTTATGCAAGCATTTATTGATCGATTGGCGCTGGGGCGAAACCTATTTTGCTCAAAAATTATTAGATTATGAACAAGCCAGTAATATAGGGAACTGGCAATGGGCAGCCGGAAGCGGAGTTGATGCAGCACCTTACTTCAGGATTTTTAATCCTACGGAGCAGATCAAAAAATTTGATCCTGATCTCAGATACATTAAAAAATGGATCCCGGAATTGGAAACCGATTCCTATCCGAAACCTATCGTAGACCACAAAGAAGCGCGGATAAGATGTCTTGAGACCTATAAAAAAGCATTGGAAAAAATTTAATCCTTACATTTTAGATATCCTGTCAAAATCCAAAAGACCAAAGTCTTCTACAATATAATCTGCATGTGATAGGTCTTGTAATTTTGAATTTTGACTATGGTAACCAATACATTTCAACCCGGCCGCTTTTGCTGCTGTAATTCCGTTAGTACTGTCTTCTATAACGATACAATTTTCATCTGCAAAAGCAGATAAACCAGCTGCATGTATAAAAATTGCCGGATCAGGTTTCGATTTCGGAAAGTCTTCTCCACTGACCCTATGCGTAAAATACGGATTCAAACCGAAACGGTTAAAAACTCTTGTTATTGTTCCTTTTGAGGCCGAAGAAGCTAAAATGAGTTGCATGTCATTTGCATGTAAATTTTTAATCAACGCTTCCACACCATCGATTAAGAATAAATCTTCTTTAGTGTCAAAGGCTTCATTAAATAAAAAGCGTTTTCTTAAGATCAATTCTTCTACTTCATGAGACAGATCGAAACGCTCTTTTAGTTTCTGAAAAACATTTCGTGTAGAATTCCCTGTAAAAGAAGCATATAACTCTTCTGAAACATCTATACCTAATTCCTTAAAATGAAGATCATAAGCGTATTTATGAACAGGTTCTGTATCTACAATTACCCCATCCATATCAAAAATAACAGTTTTAATCATCGTTGTGTTGCAATTTTATGCAAAGGTAGTACTAAATTTCGATTTCAAATTAAACCTTTTTGCTTAACTTTAATCTAAAGTATAAACGAAAGACTTGGAAAACGAAAAAGTTTTTATTGAAGCTTTATTGAATCCTAAAACGCAGCAAAATGCTTTTAGAGAGCTTTTGCATTTGTACCAAAAGCCCTTGTACTTTCACATACGAAATATTGTTTTAAACCATGATGATGCCGATGATGTCTTACAAAATACATTTCTGAAAATCTATCAGAACCTGTCGAATTTTAAAGGAGAAAGTAAATTATATTCCTGGATGTACCGGATTGCTACTAATGAAGCTTTAAATTTCATCAATCAAAAAGCCCGAAAAAACGGTACAACTATTGAAGAATGGCAAAACAAAGCTATTAACAGCCTTGAAAGCGATACGTATTATGACGGAGATGAGATTCAAGTAAAATTACAAAAAGCCATTGCTGATTTACCGGAAAAACAGCAATTAGTCTTTAAAATGAAATATTTTCAGGAAATGAAATACGAAGAAATATCTGAGATTGTAGATACTTCTGTAGGAGCCCTTAAAGCCAGCTATCACATAGCGGTTAAAAAAATTGAAGAATATTTGAAAAATAATTAAACCAAACGACTAAAATTTTGTCTTAACAATATGAAAGACTTTGATTTACATAATAAAAAAATAGCATCCGGTTTCAAAGTTCCGGAAACCTATTTCGAAAATTTTGAATCCAAAATGATGGAGACCATTGATTTTAAAGCTCCTGAAAAAGAACCTAAGGTCATTTCTCTTTTTCATAGAAAACAAATTTGGATTTCGGCAATTGCTGCTATTTTTGTAGCACTTTTAGCGATCCCTGTTTATTTTAGTTCAAATACAACAGAAAATATTGAAAGCCAAACACTGGAAAATTATCTGACAACTGAATATTCAACTTACGACCTGATCGATAAACTGAGTAATGAAGATCTTCAAAATTTAGAAACCTCTATTAGTTTAAATGAGGATGCCGTTGAAGATTATTTATTACAAGAAGACAACCTTGATTATTACCTAAACGAATAAAACCATGAAAAGAAAAATTCTAATCCCGTTATTTTTACTGATAGCTTTCATTGGCTTTTCTCAAAACTTTAAAGATAAGAAAGAAAAGATAAAAGCCTTAAAAATTGCTTATATCACTGAAAAATTAGAACTTACACCAGATGAAGCTCAAAAATTCTGGCCTATATACAATGCCTTTGACGATCAGGAATTTGATATCCGCCACAATAAAATGCGAACACTGATCCATAAAATCGGAGACGGAGGTTTTGAGTCACTTTCGGAAAAAGAGGCTGCAACTTTGCTCAACCAGATGGAAAGTTATGAAGATCAATTGTACACTCTGCGTAAAAAATACTTTAAAGAACTGCAAAGTGTTCTCTCCGCTAAAAAAATCATTCTTCTGAAAAAATCCGAAGAAGAATTCAATCGCAAATTACTACACCAATTCCGGGAAAACAGAGATAAAAGAGATTAACAAATAAAGCCTAACGTTTTTAAAGTTAGGCTTTATTTTTTTGTTAACATTTTTTTAACATTTTTTTACACAAACCTGATTTTTGTCATTTTTTTTCGTTCTATAGGGTCTTTACTTTGTCCTATCTTAAATTATTAACACAAAAACTTTAGGTATGGAAGCACCAACAAGACCAACTCCGATTGACAAAGAAGTCATTTGGGACAAAACAAGAACCATTATGAGTAAAACCGACAAATACGGTACTATTGAGTACGCTAATGAAGTATTTGTTGATGTATGTGGATACGAAGACTATGAATTAGTAGGGCAACCTCACAACATTATCAGACATCCTGATATGCCAAAAGTTGTTTTTAAAGTATTATGGGATAATTTAAAACTAGGAAATAACTTTCATGCGGTAGTTAAAAACATGGCTAAATCAGGTAGATACTACTGGGTAATTACTGATTTTGATATTTCAAGAAACGAAGATGGAGAAATCACACATTATTTTGCCAGAAGAAAAGCTGTACCGCAAGAAGTAGTTTCAAAAATTGAGCCTTTATACAAAAAATTACTTCAGATTGAAGAAGCTGCAGGAATGGAAGGAAGTGAAAAGTATTTAACAGGGTTCCTTGAAGAACAAGGACAAGATTATGTTGAATTCTTAAAAGGTTTAATGTCTGAATATCAAAAAGAACAAGCGGCTAAAGCTGCTGCTGCAAATGCTGAAAACAATAAACCTGTCGAAAGCAAAGGATTCTTTGCTAGATTTTTCAGCTAATAGTTTTTATTGAGTTTTTTTGAAAAAAGCAGTCTTATAGAGACTGCTTTTTTTATTTCATAAATTCCATTTTAACTATTGTATTCCGACCGGCTGCATAAGCAACAGAATCATTTTGAAACCGTAAAGTATACAAATCCGTATTTTCAGCCATTTTTTTCCAATGTTCACCAAGGTCTGAAGAATAATAAACACCTGTTGCCCCTACACTCACTATCCCTTTCCTGTCCGATTCGGGTACAAACTGTACACAGGAAGCATAGCCGAATGCACTATTTTCGGCAACTACTTTCCAATTTTTCCCTCCGTCAGTTGTAATAGCCTTGTTAGCCGCATTATAATCCGGCTTCTCATAATCTCCACCGGCAACAATTCCAACGTTTTCATCATAGAAATCGACTGTAAAAATGCCGGTCATTATTCCACCCTGAATTATAGGTGTATCATAAACTTCCCAGGTTTTCCCTTTATCTTCACTTACCAAACATCTGGCTTTTTTCCCTCCGGTTACGATAAATACCTTTCCTCCTCTTAAAATAACATTAGTGTTACTGGCTGCAAAAGCAGCTTCTCCTTCTACAATTTCCGGCAGCGCGTCACAAGGAATTTTAGACCAGTTTTGTCCAAAATCTTCAGTAAGCCAAACATCTAAACAATTTTCGGTCGGATCGCCCATTACTACTCCAAAGCCTTGTTTATCTATTTGCATACTGTCAAAAAATACATTCTCATTTTCATTCGAATATACGTTCCTCACTTGTCTTTTATCTGAACTGATATGATACATTAAAGCCGGTGAAGCCACACTAAGGATACAAACTCCGTTTCGGGCTTTAGCTATACTTCTGAATTCCGGTAAAAGCGAATCTTTTACAACATATCCGTTAAAGATTTTTTGCGTCTCCAAGTCAATTGCACCATACTTACCGTTGTTTCCTGCAAACCATAATTGATTACTGTCTATCAAAATTGCCCTGATACTGATAGAATCTTTATAAACAGGAGTAATAATTACTTTTTCAAATGGTCTTTTCAATTCTTTTTCAGACTCACAAGAAAAAAATAAAACACTGATAATCAAAACATAAAAAACATAACTTACAAACTTTCCTCTTCTTACAAACATCATAAAAATATTTTTTGGCACAATAATTGGTTTTACTAAAATGAAAAACAAAAATACCGGAGAATATTATGAAAACAAAAATTTTTACTTCAGTAATAATCGCTTTGCTGGGAATATTTTCGGCAACTGCACAAGATAAAACAACAGTAAGAGCCAATAGCAGTGATATTAGCGACAATCTGGACTTAAGAGCTGTGGCTACAATTTTCGGAGACAGTAAAGACCTCGAAGATTTTGAACGCAGATTAAATGACCCGGAACTTCAGATCTCTAATTTAGACTTGAATAATGACAATTATGTAGATTATTTAAGAGTGGTAGAAAGCATTGAAGGAAATGCCCACATTATTGTCGTTCAAGCTGTTTTAGACAAAGATCTCTATCAGGACGTTGCCACTGTAGAAGTTGAGAAAGACCAAAACAACAATGTAACCGTACAGGTTGTAGGTGATGTTTATATGTATGGTGCCAACTATATATATGAGCCGGTTTATGTAACCCGACCGGTAATTTACACTACTTTTTGGGTAACTAACTATCGTCCTTATTATTCTTCATGGTATTGGGGCTACTATCCGACCTATTATACTGTATGGCATCCGTATCCGATATTCAGATATAGAAATAACATTGTTCTTCATATCAACTTCGGGCATACTTACCATTATGTAACACACAGAAGATGTGCTTATGCGTACAATGCTTATTATGGCAGAAGAGCTAACGGTTATGAAGTTCGTTATCCGAATCGTTCATTTGCTTACAGAAACTCAGGATACAGCAACCGATACGAATTAGATCAAAACAGAACCGTTAAAACACGTACACCGGGTACAAGACAATTATCCGCTTCAGGAAACAGCAGAAATTCCTATGCTTCATCAAGAAATAACAGCAGTTATTCTACCAGAAATAATAATAGTACAAGAAGTTATAATCAAGGTAGCAATACAGCTACTACCCGAAGTAATACAAATACAACAAGAAGTAACAACAGAACGTATGCTGAAAACCGTTCCGCTAACTATCGCAGTTCCGGAAGTTCAGCAACAAGAAATAGCTCTACAAGAGCAACCACAAACAGAAGTTATACACCAAGCAGCTCTTCAAACCGTAGTAATACCAATATGAGCAGAAGCACTAACAGATCAAGCAGCGCTACTCAAAGTCGCTCATCATCAGGAGTTAGTCGCCAGAGCGGTTCATCGACCAGAAGTACAGGAGGAAGTCAGTCAAACGGACGTTCCGGAGGCGGAAGAAGCGGAAGAGCATAAAAACTTAACTTTAAAATTACATGAGCCGTATAGTTTATACGGCTCATTTCTTTTTTATTACTATCTTTGTAGGCTTATTTATTTAAAAATGAGATTACACAGAAATTTAGTTTTTGCCGTTATTGATGCCTTGTTAGAAATTTTTAATGAAGGAGAATATGCTGATAAGGTTGTGGCCAAAGTTTTAAAGCGAGATAAACGCTGGGGAAGCAAAGATCGAAAGTTTGTTGCCGAAACCATCTATGAAATTGTCAGATGGAAACGTTTATATGCTGAAATAGCAGAAGTAAAAGAACCTTTTACACGTGATAATGTGTGGAGGTTATTTGCTGTTTGGGCTGTATTAAGAGGTATTGCACTACCCGACTGGAAATATTTTGAAAATACCCCGGTTCGCCGTATTAAAGGTAAATTTGATGAACTATCAAAAACCCGAAAATTCAAAGAATCCATTCCGGATTGGATGGATGAATTAGGTGTTAAAGAATTAGGGGAACCTGTTTGGTCAAAAGAAATTCATGCTCAGAACCAGCAAGCTGAAGTAATTTTGAGAGTGAATACCTTGAAAACGACTAAAGAACAATTACGTTCCATTTTAATGGATGAAAATGATATTGAAACTTCATTCTTAAAAGACTACAATGATGCTTTACTTTTAAAAGAACGTGCCAATGTTTTCTTGACCCGTGCTTTTAAAGAAGGATTATTTGAAGTTCAGGATGCCTCTTCTCAATTAGTAGCTTATTTTCTAGATGTAGAACCGGGCATGCGTGTTGTTGACACTTGTGCCGGAGCCGGAGGAAAAACCTTGCATCTCGCTTCTTTAATGAAAAATAAAGGGCAACTAATTGCTATGGATATTTACGAAAGTAAATTGAAACAATTAAAGACAAGAGCTAAAAGAAACGGTGTTCACAACGTAGATTTCAGAGTAATTGACTCTACTAAAGTCATCAAAAAATTACATGAAAAAGCGGATAGAGTTCTGATTGATGCTCCTTGTAGCGGATTAGGTGTTTTAAAACGTAATCCGGATAGTAAATGGAAACTTCAGCCTGAATTTGTGGAAAATATCAAGAAGACTCAAGCAGAAGTATTAGAGAACTACTCTAAAATAGTAAAACCCGGCGGAAAATTAGTTTATGCTACTTGCTCAGTTCTGCCTTCAGAGAATCAAGAACAAATTAAGCATTTCTTAAACTCGGAAGCCGGTAAAAATTTTACTTTTGTCAAAGATCAAAAAGTATTGGCTCACGAAAGTGGGTTTGACGGATTTTATATGGCCCTATTAACTCGTAAAAATTAACTCATGAAAAAAATTACTTTATTTGCCTTATTTGTAGCCCAGATTGCTTTAGCACAAGCTCCTGCCGGATATTATGATTCTACTGTAGGATTAACCGGTTATGCTTTAAAAACCCAACTGAAAAAAATTATTGACGATAATACTGACGGTTTAACTCCGGAGTATCTGCATACTGATCAAGGTTATAGTTCTTTATGGACTTTGTTTGCTAACAATAATGCGTTCCATGATATTTATGACGAAAACGATAACACTTTATACGACATGTATTCAGAAGTTCCGGGCGGAACTGATCCTTATAATTTTACATTAGTAACCAACCAGTGTGGTTCTTATTCCGGTGAAGGAGATTGTTACAACAGAGAGCATTTAATTCCGCAGTCGTATTTTGATCATTTTGCTGTAGCTCCAATGAAAAATGACCCTTTTCATGCAGTTCCTTCAGATGGTTATGTAAATGGTCAACGTAATAATCTGCCTTTCGGGGAAGTAAGTTCAGCGACTTATACATCACAAAACGGTTCTCAAAAAGGAAGCAATATTACAGATGCTTACTCTAGCTACAACGGGACGGTTTTTGAACCGCTTGATGAATTTAAAGGGGATATTGCTCGTTGCTTCTTTTATTTTGCTACACGTTATGAAGACCTGATGGATGATTTTTACAGCGGAGCGAATGCTTCTACTTGTGAAGCAAAAAATATGTTTGACGGTTCTACAGACAAAGTATTCTCTGACGCCTTTATCTTCCGATTGATCAAATGGCATAAGGAAGACCCCGTTTCTGCAAAAGAGATCAATCAGAATAATGTTATTTTCTCATATCAGAACAACAGAAACCCATTTATAGATAATCCTGATTTTGTATGTGAAATCTATCCGACGCAGTGTGCTGCTGTTGATGCATTAGAAGCGGAAAGCTTTGCCTTAAATAGTGTCTCTCTTTTCCCTAATCCTAGTGCAACCGGTGAATTTACGGTACAGTCTCAGACTCCGTTAACTTTAGTTACGGTTTATACCATTAACGGACAAGTGATCCAACAACTTAAACCTCAAAGTGAGACATTCAAAATCAATAACTTGTCTAAAGGCTTTTATTTGATTAAATTAGATACTGATGCTGCTTCTACGATACAAAAAGTTATTGTGAACTAAAAAAGTATTTGAATAGTATAAAATTAAAAAAGCATCAAAGTAATTTTGATGCTTTTTTTTAATCCAAACCAATTAATAATCAAAAATAAAAAATCTTTATAATCAGTGACAGTTTGCTTCACTTTGCACAAACAAACTAACATCACCGGGAGAAATATAAGGGATACTTAATCCCAAACCTCTCATGATAAATAAAATTCCTATACAAACTGCAATAACAGGTATTGCTTTTTGCAATTTACTTCTAAAAGAAACAGTAAGCAAATTTGATACATAAACTACCAGACTCATCATAGGGATAGTCCCTATTCCATAAAGAACCATATACAGAACGCTAAGATCTAACCGATTCATAGCTAAAGCTCCGAATAAAGCCACATAGACCATCCCGCACGGTAAAAACCCATTTAGTACACCAATGGTATAAATAGACCCCATGGTTTTCTTCTTAAATTGGTTGCCCAATGAAGATTTAACCCGAGAAATTATTTTGTATACCGGTTTAGAGAAATTGTATTTCGCAAATTGTTTTTCAGGAACAACAGCAATCACGATCATTATAACTCCGACCACAATTGACAATTGTTGTTGCATTCCGGCTAAATAAAAGCCTCTCCCTAGAATTCCGAACAACAACCCCAAAGAACTATAGGCTGTTATTCTCCCCAAATGATACAACAAGATCTGTATCGTCTTAGTGGCCTGATTACTTCTGTCTACCGGCAACATCATAGCTATAGGTCCGCACATGCCCACGCAGTGCAGACTACTTATTAAACCGAATATGACAGCAGTATAAAGCATGTAAATAATTTTTTATGTCACAAAAAACTAGCTACTTTTAAAAATAAATAGTTTCTTTGTTAAGATAATCTGTTGATTGGTATGTCCAATCGACAGTAATGTCCCAAAGACCGCCTACCAAACTACTTTTAGGTATGAGCAAATGTGGACTAGAAAGTGAAATTGGAATTTCAAAATCTAATTTTTGGTTAGACGGTCTGTATAGGGACACTTTTCCACTAATGTTTTGTGCCTCAAAATTTTCAGGAAAAATCACTAAAATTCCATCATCTGTTTTTTTAATGACCAATCTATGCTCTAAAGCATTAGCTTTTTCCTGTTTGTTAATATCGTTCTGAACAGTCGCTTCTTTTTTATAGTATTCTTTAGTTACCAATTCATTATCATACTTTGGATTAGATTGTACTCTGAATACAAACGACAAAATGAATACTATAAATATACCGAAAGCTATAACTATACCTGTTCCCCAATTAAATTTCATCTGTTCTGATTTTTATAATTATCAAAGATAGAAACAGGTCAAACAAAATTATTATTCAATTAAATTCGACCTGCCATCTTATTTTTTAAAAGCTTCTCGGTCCAAGGAAATTTGAAGTCGTTTTCTCTATTCGTTCCTTACCGCTATAGACTTCAATTTTAATTTTAGTTTTATCTCCTGTCAAGAAAGCTTGATTAATTTCAATAAATAAGGTTCCTTCGGCTAAGCCTTCTTTAGGAACTTTAAAGTATTCGTTCCCTACTACTTTTACTTCACCTTTCGGATTAACCAATTTAAAATGAACACTATCTAATTCCTTAACTGTTTTGTTCACGATCTTATACGTAAACACATTACTGATCTTGTCTCCCTTATGCTCATATAATTGACCCGGTAAACGTAAAACCGTAGCTTCTACTTCACCTCGCAGGAATAACAAGCCTATCAACAATCCGATTAAAATGGTTAATACTGCTATATAACCTTTCATTCTTGTAGTCAAAGAAAATTTTTCTTTATTTACAATTTCAGCTTCACTTGCATAACGAATCAGACCTTTCGGCAAACCTACTTTTTCCATAATGGTGTCGCACTCATCGATACAGGCCGTACAGTTTACACATTCTAACTGAGTACCGTTACGAATATCAATTCCGGTAGGACATACAACTACACATTGTTTACAATCAATACAGTCACCATATCCTAATTCTTTTCGATCTTCTCCATTACGCCATTTTTTTCTACCGTTTTCACCTTCTCCTCTCACATGGTCGTAAGCTACAATAACGGATTTATCATCCAGTAGTACTCCCTGTAAACGTCCGTAAGGACAAGCAATGATACATACTTGCTCTCTAAACCATCCGAAAACAAAATAGAAAACTCCTGTAAATACTAACAAAGCAACTAATGTACTTAGATTTTTTGCCGGTCCTTCAGTGATCATTTTGATCAACTCGTCGCTTCCTACAAGATACGCCAGAAAAACATTGGCAATCATAAAAGAAATAACAAAGAAAATAAACAGTTTCATTACTCTCTTTCTTATTTTTTCAGCATTCCATTCTTGTTTTGCCAAACGTATTTGTGCTCCTCGATCTCCGTCAATCCAAAACTCAATTCTTCTGAAAACCATTTCCATAAAAATAGTTTGAGGACAAAACCAACCGCAAAAAATTCTACCAAAAGCAACCGTAAACAAGGTTAACCCTACTACTCCTATTATCATTGACATTACAAACAAATGGAAATCCTGAGGCCAGAAAGGGAAACTGAAAATATTAAACCTTCTTTCCAAAACATTGAACATCAAGAACTGATTTCCGTTGATCTTAACAAAAGGAGCTGCAAACAAAAAAGCTAATAGCAAATAGCTTAATAATTTTCTCTTATCATAAAATTTACCTGATGGCTTTTTAGGATAAATGAAATTTCTTTTACCTTCTTTAGTGATAGTACCTATACTATCTCTAAAACTTTCGTCTGGTAAATTAGTGTTAGACATGATATAAATTTGGTTTTTTTTAAAGAAGGATTCGGGCAAATGCCCAAATCCTTTTTTATTATTTTTATTCTGTTTTTAGAGAATCAACAACAACCGTTGCCACCTCTGTAGAATCTGTAACTGCTGTAGCATCTGCATCAGCTGCCGGTGCTGCTCCTTCTTCTATCCATTCATCCCCTTCAGACGGTTTCGGGTCTTTTGGATTTGAACCTTGTAAAGAAAGTATGTAGCTGGCTACTTTTTGAATCTCTGTCGGTTTTAAAGTTTCTTTCCAAGGCACCATACCTTTTCCGGAACGTCCTCCCTCAGTAATAGTGTTGAAAACGTTTTTAATACCACCGCCTAATATCCAGTATTTATCTGTTAAATTAGGTCCGATTGCGCCCCCTGCATCCGCACGGTGACAAGCAACACAGTTCGTTTTGAAGATGTTCTCCCCTTCAGACAAAGAGGCTGCATCTGTCAATAAAGTAACTTTATCTTTTGTCATTAAGTCCGGTGCAGTTTTCAAATATTCCTGAACTTCTTTATCTTTTTGTTCCATTTCAGCAATGAACTCTTCTTCCTGAGTATAATCTCCTACAATGTGGAAACGAACCAGATAGACAATTGCAAAAACGATACAGGCATAGAACAATCCTACCCACCAAGGAGGCAATACATTATCAAGCTCCTTAATACCATCGTAGTCGTGATCTAACATTACATCTGCCTCTTGCTCAATATCTTTTGAGCGGGTAAGCATTTTCATCAATTTACTATCAGCAAAAGAAACACTTTGAGCCTCAGCTAATTGTTTTTTCTGTTCATCAGATAGTAAGCTATACGTAACCTTATCTACAGCATCTACAACGATCTCGATTGCTATTAATAAGAATAAAAATACTCCTAAAAATAATGCTACCATCGGATACTTAATAAATGCAGGCTTATCACCTGAATCTATAAAATATTCCAAAGCGCCCATTACTATGGCAAAAATCAATGGAACTCTTACATATGCCGGAATTATTTTTTTCATCTTGAATGTTTTTAATTATTATCTTCTTTAAATGGTAATTCGCTCAATTCATTAATTTTCTCTTTACTATAGGTCATTGCCCAAATAAAGAAGGCAACAAACACGACAAAGAATATGGTTAACGATATGATAGGATATACCTCTACTCCAACGATAGTTTCCAGATTGTGTTTAACGAATTTCAACATGACTTACAATTTATTTTGTTGGATTTTTCACTTTAATATCAGTTCCCAAACGTTGTAAATATGCTATCAACGCTACAATCTCTCTGTCTTTCATAGGAACGAACTCATCACCTCTTGCAAGTGCATTTTTCTTACTTTCTTCATACGCTTTTACAAAGTCAGGATCAGAATGAAGATTTTTCTCAATCTCAGCAGATTGCTCATCCATACTTTTTCTAGCATTGGTTACATCTTCTGCTGTATAAGGCACTCCTAAGGTTTGCATTACTTCCATTTTTTTCTCTATCAAAGAGTGATCCATAGCCTTGTTATCAAACATCCATTTATAACTTGGCATAATTGAATTAGGAGAAGTACTTTGCGGGTCATACATGTGGTTAAAATGCCAGTTGTCATTGTATTTACCACCTACTCTGTGTAAATCCGGACCTGTACGTTTTGAACCCCATAAGAATGGATGGTCATATACATACTCTCCTGATTTTGAATATTCTCCGTAACGTTTAACTTCTGAACGGAACGGACGAACCAATTGTGAGTGACAGTTGTTACATCCCTCACGGATATATAGGTCTCTACCCTCTAATTCTAACGGTGTATACGGTTTAACACTTGCAATAGTCGGAATATTCGATTTCACTACCAGCATCGGTACAATCTGAACAATACCCCCGATAGCTACAGCAATTGTTGTATAAATAGTAAACTGAACCGGTTTTCTTTCTAACCAAGAGTGCCAGCTTTCTCCTTTTAATTGATATGGAGAAATTCTTGTTAATGCAGGTGCCTCAGCTAATTCATCTTCAATAGGAGAACCTTGACGTACCGTTTGGATCACATTATATACCAATGTTAAGATACCGATAAAATATAATGTACCACCAATAGCTCTCATAGCATGCATAGGAATAATCTGTGTTACAGTTTCTAAGAAGTTACCGTAAACCAATGACCCGTCCGGGTTAAATTGCTTCCACATTGAAGCTTGTGTAAACCCTGCCACATACATTGGCAACACATATAAAATGATACCTAAAGTACCGATCCAGAAGTGGAAATTAGCTAATTTTTTAGAATATAAAGTAGTTTTAGCCATTCTTGGTAACATCCAATATGTCATACCAAACATCATAAATCCGTTCCAAGCTAAAGTACCTACGTGAACGTGCGCTACGATCCAATCCGTAAAGTGAGCAATCGCATTCACATTTTTTAATGATAACATTGGACCTTCAAAAGTAGACATACCGTAACCGGTAATTGCCACTACCATAAATTTAAGTACAGGATCTACTCTTACTTTATCCCAAACACCTCTCAATGTTAATAAACCATTGATCATACCACCCCAAGACGGTGCAATCAACATTACAGAGAAAACCACTCCTAAATTTTGTGCCCAATCCGGTAAAGCGGAATACAATAAGTGGTGAGGACCAGCCCAGATATAGATAAAGATCAAAGACCAGAAGTGAATAATTGACAATCGGTAAGAATAAACCGGACGGTTAGCAGCTTTAGGCACGTAATAGTACATTAACCCTAAGATAGGTGTTGTCAAGAAGAAAGCCACGGCATTGTGACCGTACCACCACTGAACTAAAGCATCCTGAACTCCGGCATAAACCGAATAACTTTTCATTGATGTCCAAGAAACCGGAATCTCTAAATTATTGAAAATGTGTAATAAAGCAACAGCTATAAACGTTGCAATGTAGAACCAAATGGCTACATAAATATGACGTTCTCTTCTTTTAATGATCGTTCCGATCATATTAATACCGAATGCCACCCATATAACTGCTATAGCTATATCAAAAGGCCACTCCAATTCAGCATATTCTTTTGAAGAAGTCATACCTAAAGGTAATGTAATGGCCGCACCTAAAATGATGATCTGCCATCCCCAGAAGTTCAATTGACTTAAAAAGTCACTATACATTCTGGTTTTTAATAAACGTTGCAAGGAATAATATGCTCCTGCAAACACACCATTACCCACAAAAGCAAAGATTACTGCATTTGTATGTAACGGCCTTAATCTTCCGTAACTTAACCATGAAATACCATCGGTCATGTTAGGAAACAAATAAAAGAAAGCTACTATAAGCCCGACAAGCATTCCTATTACACCAAAAGCAATTGCTGCATAAAGGAAGTTTCTTACAATTTTGTTGTCGTAATAAAATTGTTGCATTTCCATAATTAGATTGATTTTTATTTCTCTTTTTGTGATTGAATTAATTTGTTGTTAGGGTTTTTCTTGATTTCATCGTCAAAAAGCATTCTGACGGAAGGTGTGTAATCATCATCATATTGACCGCTTTTCACTGCTTTTATAAAAGCAAGCAGAAAAGTTATGGCCACAACGATACTTACTGTGATTAATAAATAAATTACGCTCATACCTATTTTTATTTTACGTTAACAAATTTAATTCGGGCACTGTAACTAAAATATGATTTTTGTCATATCTGAAATTTTTGTTAAAATTATTTCCTTCTGCTCAAAAGGTTTGTCATAATTGTTACAAAGCTCACTACTGTAATAGAACTGAGAGGCATAATAATTGCCGCTACCAAAGGAGATAAATGCCCTGTGATTGCAAAGCTAAGACCTATACTGTTATACAAAAGCGACAATCCGAAACTTGTATAAATAGTCTTTACGGCATTTTTTGCATAATGAAGGTAATAATCCAAACGAGCAAATTGACTTGCATCCATAATCCCGTCACAAGCGGGTGAAAACACATTTACATTTTCAGATATGGCAATTCCCACATTACTTTGCGCCAAAGCTCCGGCATCGTTCAACCCGTCACCTATCATCATAACATTTTTTCCTTGCGTTTGTAAATTCTCTATGAACTTTAATTTTTCTTCCGGCTTCTGATTAAAAATCAATTCGGTAGCATCTGGGAGTAATGTCAATAGCGTATTTCGTTCGCCATCATTATCACCGGAAAGAACTTTTAATTCGTAATTTTTAGCTAATTTCTCAAATAAATCAGCTAAACCTTCACGATATTGATTGTTAAATATATAAAATCCTTTGTAAATCCCATTAATTTTTATGTTAACTTTTGTTTTCTCATACTCTGAATTCTCTTCTATATCAAGAAAACTTGCTGAGCCGAACTGAACGATTTCTTTATCAAAAAAAGCTAAAACGCCTTTCCCAGTAAGCTCTTCATAAGATGTTGGCATTGCTTTAGAAACATCAGGCAAATAATCATATAATCTTCTGCTTAGCGGGTGATTAGAGCCTCGAAGAGCATTCTTCAATAAGTAGATTTCATGGTCACTCAGCTCTTCTCCTACAAATCGGATCGCTGTTTTTTTATTGGTTGTAATGGTTCCTGTTTTATCAAAAACGATAGTATCTACTTTTGCCATTTGTTCAATTACTGTCGCATTCTTTAAATACATCTTTTGTTTTCCCATAATACGAAGTACATTCCCTAATGTAAATGGTGCTGTAAGAGCTAAAGCACACGGACAGGCAACAATTAAAACTGCAGTAAAAATATTAAACGCCTGATACGTGTCTACAAACAACCATCCTATCAAAGAAGCAAAGGCTATCAATAATAAAGCAGGAGTAAAATATCGACTAACTTTATCTGTAATGGTTTTATGCTTTTGTTCAAATTTCTTTTGAAAGACATCATTACTCCATAGTTGAGTTAAATAACTTTGGGAAACAGAAAAAAGCACTTCCATTTCAATACTTTTTCCCAACTGTTTTCCTCCGGCAAAAAGTTTATCTCCTGATTTCTTTTCAATAGGTTCTTCTTCACCGGTAACAAAACTGTAATCTACAGCTGCTTTTTCAGAGATTAATATTCCGTCAACCGGAATTAACTCCTGATTACGGATCAGTAAACGATCTCCTTTTTCAATCTCATACACCTGAACGGCTTCTTCTGTCCCGTTTGGTGCCACCTTTGTAACAGCTATGGGGAAATATGACTTATAATCTCGTTCAAACGACAAAAAGCTATAGGTTTTCTGTTGGAACAACTTTCCTAATAACATAAAGAAGATCAAACCTGTTAAGCTATCAAAAAAACCTTGTCCATAGCCCATGATGATATCAATTGTACTTCGTACAAACATAACTACGATCCCCAAAGCAATAGGAATATCAATATTCAATATCCCTGAGCGGATACTTTTATAAGCTGATTTATAATAATCGATAGCCGAATATAAAAATGCGGGAAGAGACAAAGCAAAAATCAGCCATCTGAAAAAAGAGCGATACTGATTGATCCAGAATTCCTGAACTTCAAAATATTCCGGAAATGACAATAGCATGATATTCCCGAAACAGAAAAAAGCCACCCCCACCTTATAGATCAAACTACGATCGACTTCTTTTTTACCCGTTTCATAATTCTCCAGACTTATATAAGGTTCATAGCCTATTGAACTTAAAAGATATACGATTGCTTTTAAATCTGTTTCCTGAGGATTAAATGTAATACGGACTTTCTTTTCCGGAAAATTTACCTGAGAAACAATAATTCCTTTCTGAAGTTTTTGTAGATTTTCTAATATCCATATACACGAACTACAATGTATATGAGGAATATACAATGATACAATTGACGTTGTATTTTCATTGAATTCTAATAACTTCTCAACAATTGTTACATTGTCTAAAAAGTCATATTTACCATTGATGTCCTGAGGCGTTGCTCCAGGGGCTTGTTGGAAATCATAATAACACGTTAAATCATTCTGACTAAAGATTTCGTAAACGGTCTTGCAACCGGTGCAACAAAAATTTTTGTCATCATAAATAACCTCGTCTTTTTTATTAATTTCGTTACCACAATGGAAACAAGTATTTGATTCCATATATTTGCTCTTTTATACCTTATACAAAGGTCTTAAAACTTGTATAAATAAAATATGATTTTTATCATCTTTTTTGTAGCTTTGTAACACACTTTTTTATAAATCCAGTTCACTATGAGCAAATGCGAGCAATGTATTGTTAGAGAGTTTAGTTCGTTAAAAGCACTAAATAAAGACGAGTTATTGAAACTGGCTAATTGTAAAACTTCCTATACTATAAAAAAGGGAGAACCCATTTTTGAAGAAGGCGAAAATATCAATGGTATTTTTTGTATCAAAGACGGTGTTTGTAAATTAACCAAATTAAGTGCTAACGGTAAAGACCAAATTGTAAAACTGGTTAAACCGGGAGAATTATTAGGTCAACGTTCGATGATTAGTGACGAACCGACTAATTTGAGTGCTGTTGCCTTAGAAGATATGCAGGTTTGTTTTGTACCCCGAAAAGAAGTTATCGGCTTTTTCAATCTGAATAATGACTTCTCTATGAATGTCATGAAAACTATTTGCGGTGATCTGCGTGAAGCTGATGATCTAATGGTTAGTATGGCTCAAAAAACCGTAAAAGAGCGCTTAGCGCAAACCTTGATCTACTTAGAGGAAACTTTTGGTAATAATGCTGACAGAACTTTGAAAATTCAACTTTCAAGAGAAGAATTAGCAGGAATGATCGGTACGGCAACGGAAAGTTGTATTCGTTTGCTTTCCGAATTCAATAAAAACGGCTGGATCGAGCTTATCGGTAAAAAGATTGCCATTAAAGACAAGACCAAACTAAAAAGAATCTCATAAAATATATTTCTTAAAAAAGAAAAAGGAGTCCTGCAGGACTCCTTTTTTATTCTTCAACAGGACCTTGCCATTCGGAAATCCCGCCTAAAAGATTGTAAACATTTTCAAATCCTAATTGTTTCATAACATTGCAAGCCTGAGCACTTCTCCCTCCTGCTAAACAATAAACATAATAATTTTTACTTTTATCCAGTTCATCTACTTTATATACAAAGCCTTGACCTTTGTAGAAATCAATATTAATAGATTCGGGGATTCTGAGAGCCGCATTTTCTTCTTCTGTTCTTACGTCCAGAATCACTCCGTTAGGATCTTGAAGAAACTGGCTCCACCAGTCATTTTGATTTAAGTTCATGGTAATTTTTTTGACAAAAGTACTACGATTTAATAGAACAACCAATAGCTTTTGTAAAATCGGTTTTCACTTCTTGTCCTTTCAACAAAGCATCAACTGCATTTTCTACATATTTTACCTTTACAGCTTCAGCATCAGTATGATTATCATCAATTGCCCCGATGTATTTTACAACATTTCCTTTAACCGTTTTTTGTAAAACAAAAACATGAGGCGTTTTAGTAGCGCCATATTGCGGATATATTTTTTGCCCTTCATCAAATAAATACGGGAAGGTAAACCCTTTTTCCTTAGCTCTTACTTTCATCAAATCGTAACTATCATCCGGTTGGACTTCAGGATTATTAGGATTAATAGCAATTACAGGATATCCTAGTTTTTTATATTTTTTATCTAAAGCAATGATTCTGTCTTCATACGCTTTAGCAAACGGACAATGATTACAGGTAAAAATCACAATATAGCCTTTAGCATCTTTATAATCTTTTAATGATACCATTTTGCCATCTACATTTTTCAATTTAAAATCAGTAGCTACATCACCGACTTTATAACCTTCAACAGGTTTTTCTGTAAAAGCAAAGGTTGTCACCAATACCAATGCAGTAAGTACAAATTTGATTGTTTTCATAATTTTAATTGTTTAGTATTAATAAGAGTTCTTTTTCTAATTCTTCATAAGTAAACGATTGTTCAAAAAACTTTTTGTTTTTACCTTTATATATAACGGTAGCCGGAATAGCTCCTGACCAATCTTTATTTACTTTTTCAATCCAGCTGTTTGCATCCGGATCATCCAAAACATAAACAGTAGACTGAATTTTTTTTCGTTCTAAAAAAGGCAATAACTGAGATTCTATTTTCTTAGGGAAATCTAAGCTTACTAAAATCACTTTTACATTTTTATCTTTATACGTTTCATTCAGTTTCTCAAAATAAGGCAACTCTTTAACACATGGTAAACACCAAGTAGCCCAAAAATTAATTACATAAGTGACCTGATTATCTTGCTCAAATATCGGAGACAAATGTTCAAAATCAAAAGAAGCTACTTCCCTATTTTCATTTTTATAGCTCTTAACAGGCTTTAAATCTTGTGAATACAAAAATCCTGTACACAATAAAAAAACTATAATGGCTTTTCTCATCTGAAATATTTTTTTTTAAAATTAACCAAGCAATAAAGCTTATGAAATTTTTTAATAAAAAATTAACATACTTGTATATACAAGTATTCAAAAATACACTACATTTGTACATACAAATTTTGTAATTACAAATGAAAATAGAAGAAATCATAAAAGCAACATCAGATCTAACATTAGAAAAGCGTACTTTATTAAATTTAATGTACACTCAAAATGTTATTTCTGAAAAGTTTAATGAGGTCTTAAAGCCATTTGAATTATCTACAGAACAATTTAATGTTTTAAGGATCTTGAGAGGACAAAAAGGGAAACCTGCAAATATGTGTGTTATTCAGGAGCGAATGATCGCAAAAACCAGTAACACAACACGTTTGGTCGACAAACTTTTATTAAAAGAATTGGTCACTCGCGAAGTTTGTCCGGAAAACAGACGAAAAATGGAGATCGAGATCACAGACAAAGGATTAGCGCTTCTTAAAGAATTAGATCCTTTAGTGGTAACTCATGAAAACCATTTTGCGGAAAACCTGACCCGGGAAGAATTAGAAAATTTAAACAATTTATTAGAAAAATTTAGAACTATTTAAATACAATGAGTACATTTATTGACAATCAAAATTGGCGCTATGCCACTAAAAAATTCGATGCTACTAAAAAAGTATCAGATACAGACTTAGCAATTTTAAAAGAAGCTATACAATTAACTGCTTCTTCATACGGTTTACAACCTTATAAAGTATTAATTATTGAAAATCCGGAAATCAGAAAACAGTTGCAAGCAGCTTCTTGGGGACAAACTCAAATCGTTGATGCTTCTCACCTATTGGTTTTTGTGAATCATACTAACATTGACGAGACTTATATCGCAAAATTTGTCGATCATATTGCAGAAACACGCGGAATACAAACAGAAGCTTTAAAAGGATATCAAGACGTAATGAATGCTAATGTTGCAGGATTACCGGCTGACGTAAAAAATACTTGGGCTTCCAAACAAACTTATATTGCCTTAGGAAATCTTTTAGCTGCTGCTGCTGAGCTTAAAATTGATGTAACGCCTATGGAAGGCTTTGTTCCGGCTGAATACAATAAAATATTAGGACTAACAGAAAAAGGGTTGAATGCTTCTTTGGTTGCAACTATCGGTTACCGTCATGAAGAAGATGCTACACAACATTTCAAAAAAGTTAGAAAACCACTTGAAAAATTATTCGAAACAATTTAATCTATTAATAATCCAATTCAAAATTTAATTCACAATCATGAAAGCAAATTTAAAATCAATCGCATTAGCATTAGTAGCTTTTGTTACTTTTTCAACAACTGCTCAAACCACTAAGAAAGTAAATGTTGAAAAAAGTAAATTACACTGGGTAGGTAAAAAAGTTACCGGTCAACACGAAGGAACAATCAGCTTAAAAGAAGGTGCTGTTGTTTTAAAAGGTAAAAAATTAGTAGGTGGTAACTTCACTGTAGATATGACTTCTATCAACACTACTGATTTAGAAGGTGACTGGAAAGCAAAATTAGACGGACACTTAAAAGCTGAAGATTTCTTTGGTGTTGAAAAATTCCCTACTTCAACTTTAGTATTCAAAAAAATCGCTGACAAAGGTAACGGTGTTTACACTGTATATGCTGATTTAACAATCAAAGGAATTACTCAACCTGTAAATTTTGATCTAACTGTAAACGGAAACTCTGCTACAGGTAAATTAGTGATCGACAGAACTAAATTCGGTATTAAATACGGTTCAGGTTCTTTCTTCTCAGGTTTAGGTGACAAAACCATCTATGATGAATTCGAATTAGACGTTACTTTAAGCTTCTAATCAAGATAAACTTTGCTATGAAAAAGAAAAAGTCCAAGTATCCCTTGGACTTTTTTCTTTTATATGGTAATTTTAAACCACTACCGATAATAAATCTGAAATTCATGAAAAAACTTAGCCTTCTGATTCTTGTCTTAGTTACTTTTTTAGCTACTGCGCAAAACAAACCCGTTCCTCTGGATCAAAACTTAAGCAACTACAAATATCCGTATCCGGTTCATTTTATTGAACTAAAAGTTCAAAAACAAACACTTCAAATGGCATATATGGATGTAAAACCTAAAAATTACAACGGCAAAAATGTCCTTTTACTACATGGTAAAAACTTTAACGGAGCCTATTGGAAAACCACAATTGAAGCTTTAACCGCTAAAGGATATCGAGTAATAGCTCCGGATCAGGTCGGTTTCGGAAAATCTACCAAACCTGAACATTTTCAATATTCTTTTCATCAATTGGCACAAAATACAAAAGCGATTTTAGACGAATTAAACATCACCAAAACAGCCGTTCTGGGACATTCTATGGGAGGCATGCTCGCTACTCGATTTGCATTGATGTATCCTGAAATGACTGAAAAACTGATTTTGGAAAACCCGATCGGACTCGAAGATTACAAAGTAGTTGTACCTTACCAACCTATTGATTGGTGGTATGAAAAAGAATTAAAAAGCAATTACGAATCCATTAAAAACTACCAACTAAAATTCTATTACGACAATAAATGGAAGCCGGAATACGATCAATGGGTTAATATTTTAGCCGGATGGACTTTACACAAAGATTATCCGATCATTGCTTGGAATTCTGCTTTAACCTACGACATGATTATGACGCAACCTGTAGTCTACGAATTTTCGAATATAAAAGCACCTACTCTATTGATCATAGGAACACGTGATCGTACCGCCTTAGGAAAAAATCTAGCTCCGGAAAATGTTAGAGAAACGCTAGGATTATACTATGAACTAGGTAAAAAAACACAACAAAAAATTCCGAATTCTAAATTGGTTGAGATTGAAAATATCGGACATTTACCTCACATTGAATCTTTTGAAAAATTCATTCAACCGCTTACTAGCTTTTTAGCCGAATAATTTTTTTAATCTAAATTTGGAATTCTAAAAAAATATTTTTTACATTTGTTTCAACATTTAAGAACATGAACAACATTTTAAACAATACTTGGTGGTGGTACAACTTACGTCAAACGTCGTGAGCGAAACCTCTATTAGTATAATTTAAAATCAAAATACTTATAAAAGGCTTGTCAATCACGACAAGCCTTTTTTTATTGCAACATTTTAAAGAACATCAAATGAAAACCTTCAAATTACATACATTTCACAAACAAATCCTTGCCGACACCATTACGCCAGTAAGCATTTATTTGAAAATACGCGACAAATTTGCCAATAGCATTTTATTGGAAAGTTCTGATTATCGTGCCAATGAAAACAGTTTTTCATACATCTGTTTCAATCCGATTGCGACTTTTAAAGTGGAAAACCAACAAATTACCACAACTTTTCCTGACAAAAATTCGGTAACGAACACAATTACCCACAAAGACCAAGTTCTTAACGAATTAGATCAATTTTCGAAAGCTTTTCAAACTGAAAAGTCGCCGTTCAAATTTATCACACAAGGACTCTTTGGTTATATGTCTTACGATGCCGTTCAATATTTTGAAAAAGTAGATATCCGTGAAAAATCGACAGAAAATCAAATTCCGGAAATGTTCTATTCGGTGTACCAAAATATAATTGCTATCAATCATCATAAAAATGAAGCTTATATTTTTTGTCACAGTTTAGACCAAAACAATAACATCAACGAAATACAACAATTGCTACAAGCTAAAAATTTTGCTTCATTCAGTTTCAAAAAAGAAGGTCATTACACGTCAAATTTAACCGATGATACCTATAAAAACTACGTTCGTTTAGCTAAGAAACATTGTATGCGAGGCGATGTGTTTCAGTTGGTTTTATCCCGAAGATTTTCGCAAAACTTCAAAGGAGACGAATTCAATGTCTATCGTGCTTTGCGAAGCATCAACCCTTCTCCTTACCTATTCTATTTCGATTACGGAAGCTTTAAATTGTTCGGCTCATCACCCGAAGCACAATTAGTTATCCATAATTCACAAGCCGAAATTCATCCTATCGCCGGAACATTTAAACGCACCGGAAATGATGAACAAGATGCTGAATTGGCTAAAAAATTAGCAGTAGACGCCAAAGAAAACAGCGAACATGTTATGCTAGTCGATTTAGCTCGTAACGATCTAAGTAGAAGTTGTAACGAAGTTACCGTAGAAAAGTACAAAGAAATTCAGTTCTTTTCGCACGTTATTCACCTGGTTTCCAAAGTTTCCGGAAAAATAAAAGATAACAACCATTTCTTGGATTTAGTTGCCAAAACGTTTCCTGCCGGAACCTTAACCGGAGCGCCAAAAGTAAAAGCTATGCAATTGATTGAAAGTATAGAGACCACTAACAGAAGTTTCTACGGCGGTGCCATTGGTGTTATGGATTTTCAAGGAAACTTCAATCACGCCATTATGATTCGAACGTTTTTAAGTAAAGATCACACGCTCCATTTTCAGGCGGGAGCCGGAATTGTGGAAAGTTCATCCGAAGAAAACGAAACCCAAGAAGTGTACAACAAACTAAACGCTTTACAAAAGGCATTAGACATTGCCGAAACCATTTAATTTTAGAAATCACATCCCATGAAAATAGCAGTTATCGATAATTACGACAGTTTTACATACAATTTGGTTCACTATTTAGAAGATTTAGGAGCCGAAGTAACTGTTTTTCGCAACGACGAATTTGAATTAGACGAACTCAAACCATTCGCAAAAATATTACTTTCTCCCGGTCCGGGAATTCCCGATGAAGCCGGATTGCTAAAGCAAGTCATTCAAAAATATGCACCTACCAAAGATATTTTCGGTGTTTGCTTGGGTTTACAAGCCATTGGCGAAATTTTCGGAGGGAAATTAACCAATTTAAACAAAGTATATCACGGTGTTGCAACAACAGTAAAACAAACAGAAAACGATTTTATTTTCAATGATTTACCTAACGAATTTGAAGTAGGTCGTTACCATTCCTGGGTACTTTCCAATGACAATTTACCAACCGATTTAATCGTTACTTCTGTTGATGAAAATAACCAAATCATGTCACTGAAACATGCTCAATACAAAGTAAGAGGCGTGCAATACCATCCGGAAAGTGTATTAACTCCTAACGGTAAAAAGATTTTAGAAAATTGGCTTAAGAATTAAAAAAGCAAACTGATTTACTAATTCTTAATTTCCAAAAAAATGAAAACAATACTCAATAGATTAATCAATCACGAAATATTAAGTCAAGAAGAAGCTAAAAATGTCTTGGTTAACATTTCGCAAGGCGAATATAATTTAAGTCAAATTGCCTCTTTTCTAACGGTATACATGATGCGTAGCATTACGGTAGAAGAACTTGCCGGATTTCGCGAAGCCTTGTTAGAACTATGTATTCCTGTAGATTTCTCCGAATACGATACCATTGATCTGTGTGGAACGGGTGGCGACGGAAAAGACACTTTTAACATCTCGACTTTGGCTTCATTCATCGTAGCCGGTGCCGGTATAAAGGTTGCTAAACATGGAAACTACGGTGTTTCCTCGATTTCCGGTTCCAGCAATGTGATGGAAAAAATGGGTGTGAAATTCACTAATGATACCGACTTTTTGAAAAAAGCAATCGAAGAAACGAATGTTGTTATTTTACATGCACCACTGTTCCATCCGGCTATGAAAATGGTGGCTCCCATTCGCAAAGAATTAGGTGTAAAAACCTTTTTTAACGTTTTGGGACCGATGGTTAATCCGTCATTTCCAAAGCATCAGATGGTAGGCGTTTTTAGTTTGGAATTGGCCCGAATGTATGCTTATTTGTATCAAAACACCGATACACAATACAGCATTTTACACGGATTGAGTGGCTTTGACGAAATTTCCCTTTCGGATGAAGTGAAGATCATTACCAATCATTCGGAACAAATTCTTCAGCCACAAGATTTTAAATTATCAGTTACACAATTAGCAGATATTAAAGGTGGAAACACCACTGATGAAGCCGCGCAGATCTTTTACCAAATCATTTCAGGTAACGGAACGCAAGCGCAAAATGATGTCGTTTGTGCCAATGCGGCTATCGCCATTCAAACCGTTCAACAAAACAGTTATGAAGAAGCCTTAGCAATGGCACAGGAAAGTTTGAACAGCAAACGAGCTTTTGAAAAATTGAATAAGCTAATTGAATTAAGTACGTTTTAAAACCTAAAAGAAAATAACCATGAACATACTAGACCGAATCATTGCCGATAAGAAACGGGAAGTAGCTTTAAAGAAAAAAGTTGTTCCGATTGCCCAATTGGAAGCGACTGATCTTTTCAATTCGCGTACGCATTCGTTGCGCAAAATACTTGCGTTTAGTTCTACCGGAATTATTGCTGAACACAAAAGACGTTCGCCTTCAAAAAGTGTTATCAACTTCAATCACAATGTAGAAGATGTGGTTTTGGGATATCAAAATGCCGGTGTTTGCGGCATTTCAGTGTTGACAGATGGCAAATACTTCGGAGGTTCACTAGAAGATGTTTTATTAGCAAAAGCGAGTGTTTCCATTCCGGTTTTACGCAAAGAATTCATCATAGACGAATACCAATTACTGGAAGCTAAAGCCAACGGAGCTGATGTTATTTTACTGATCGCGGCGGTTTTAACCCGAACAGAAATTAAATATTTATCGGAATTTGCCCAAAGTTTAGGTTTAGAAGTATTGTTGGAAGTTCACAATCTGGAAGAATTGGAAAAATCGATCATGCCGAGTTTGAATATGATTGGTGTAAACAATCGCAACTTAAAAACCTTTGAAGTCAGTCTGGATTATAGCAAAGAACTTTCCGTTCACATTCCTGACGAATTTGTCAAAGTTTCCGAAAGCGGAATCAGTTCTGTAGCAGCTGTTAAAGAATTGCAACAATTTGGTTACCAAGGTTTTTTAATGGGTGAACATTTTATGAAAACAGATAACCCGGGAGCTGAAGCACAAACTTTCATTCAAGAATTAATCCCATAAATTTCTTTTTCAATCCCGATACAATGGAACCGAAACTTAAAATATGCGGCATGAAAGATCCTGAAAATATTCAGGAAATTGCGGCTTTGTCACCTGATTTTTTAGGGTTTATCTTTTGGGAACCTTCCCGACGTTTCTGCAATCTGGAAACGTTACCGGATTTACCGGAAAACATTCAGAAAGTCGGTGTTTTTGTGAATCCCGGATTAATGGAAGTGTTCCTTACAGCCAAAAACAAACAATTGGACTACATACAATTACACGGAAAAGAAAAGCCTGAGTTTTGCAAAAAACTGAAAAAGTTGGGGCTAAAACTTATCAAAGCCTTTTCAATAGACGAAACGTTTGATTTTAAGACTATGAAAAAGTATTCAGATGTCGTGGATTACTTTTTATTGGATACTAAAGGTAAAAATCCCGGAGGCAACGGCATCACATTCAATTGGAAACTATTGGAACAATATTCGTATGACAAACCTTATTTTTTAAGTGGCGGCATTGGATTGGAACAAACAGCTCAGCTTCAGGAATTTTTAAAAACCAAAGCGGCTCAACATTGTTTTGCCATAGACATCAACAGTCGATTTGAAACAGCTCCCGGAATTAAAAATGTAGAACAATTAAACCAATTTCAACAACAAATAAACACCTTTTAAAATGAAATATAACGTTACTAAAAAAGGATTTTACGGGCAATTCGGCGGAGCTTTTATCCCTGAAATGCTGTATCCGAATGTAGAAGAATTGCGTCAGAAATATTTGCAGATCATGAACGAAGCTTCTTTTCAGGAAGAATTTCAGAATTTACTGGAACATTATGTAGGCCGCCCTACTCCTCTCTATTTTGCAAAACGTTTATCAGAACAATTCAACACCAAAATTTACTTAAAAAGAGAAGATTTGTGTCACACCGGAGCGCATAAAATCAACAATACCATCGGGCAAATTTTGATGGCAAAACGCTTAGGCAAAAAACGAATTATTGCCGAAACCGGAGCCGGTCAACATGGCGTGGCAACAGCTACGGTATGTGCTTTAATGGGGCTGGAATGTATTGTATATATGGGCGAAATTGACATTGAACGCCAAGCGCCAAATGTAGCCCGTATGAAAATGTTGGGCGCCGAAGTTCGTCCGGCAACTTCCGGTTCTAAAACCTTAAAAGATGCCACCAACGAAGCCATTCGCGATTGGATCAATAACCCAACGGATACTTTTTATATCATTGGCTCGGTGGTTGGACCTCATCCTTATCCCGATATGGTGGCACGTTTCCAAAGTATTATTTCTAAGGAAATTAAATCGCAATTATTGGATTTAGAAAACAAAGAAAATCCTGATTACGTTATCGCTTGCGTAGGTGGTGGAAGTAATGCTGCCGGAGCTTTCTCTGAGTTTTTAGACAACGAAAACGTAAAACTTATTGCAGTGGAAGCGGCAGGTCATGGTATAGATTCCGGTGAAAGTGCAGCCACTTCCGTTTTAGGAAAAATCGGTATTATTCACGGAAGTAAAACACTATTGATGCAAACGGAAGACGGACAAATTACGGAGCCCTACTCTATTTCTGCCGGATTAGATTACCCGGGTGTGGGTCCGTTACACGCGCATTTACACGATGTGAAAAGAGCCGATTTTGAAGCCATTACCGATGATGAAGCCATGCAAGCCGGACTTAATTTATGCAAAACAGAAGGCATCATTCCGGCCATTGAATCAGCACATGCTTTAGCTACTTTAACCAAAAGAACTTTTAAGCCAAACGACATTGTTGTGATTAATCTTTCCGGTCGTGGCGACAAAGATCTGAATACCTATATTAATTATTTCGGATATTGAAATTGTACTCCTTATCAACCTAAAAAACGTAAAAAAATGAATCGAATACATCACGCTTTACAACAAGATAAAAAACTGCTTTCTATTTATTTTACAGCAGGTTACCCGCATTTAAACGATACGGCAGCGATCATAAAGGAACTCGAAAAGAACGGTATTGACATGATCGAGATCGGCTTACCGTTCAGTGACCCGTTAGCAGACGGACCAACCATTCAGGAAAGTTCGACCGTTGCCATTGCAAACGGCATGACAACACAGTTGCTATTTGAACAATTGAAAGACATTCGGAAAAGTGTGCAAATCCCGTTGTTGATCATGGGGTATTTTAACCCGATGATGCAATTTGGTATGGAAAAATTTTGTCAAAAATGTGCTGAAATCGGCATTGACGGTTTAATTATTCCCGACCTGCCTTTGGCTATTTATGAAGCCGAGTACAAAGCTTTGTTTGAGCGTTATGGTTTGCACAACATCTTTTTAATCACACCACAAACCAGTGACGAACGTATTCAACAAATCGATGCTATTTCCGACAGCTTTATTTATATGGTAAGTTCGGCAGCAGTTACGGGAAGTCAAAGTGGTTTTGCAACGGAACAATTTGCTTATTTTAAACGCATTGCCGACTTAAAACTAAAAAATCCTCAGATTGTCGGTTTCGGTATTAAAGATCAAGTTACGTTTATACAAGCTACAACGTATCAAAAAGGAGCGATTATTGGTAGTGCTTTTATTCAATTTTTAAGTAAAAACCCGATTAAGAATATCAGTAAGTTCGTAAAAAGTATACGATAGGAAACTGTATTGTTATTAGTTTTCTTAAAAATTTTATAGTATTTTGATTTTATTTTAAGAATTGTTGGATATATTTGTTATAATAGATCATTGTAATAACTTTCAAAATAATAACTTTACAATTAAAACTGTATGTCAGACACTTTACGCACTACAATTAAGACTATTGCTCAAACTACAGAAAATGGAATAGAATTAATAAATAAAGTAGATTCTTTTTATAACTCAGCATGGGACAAACTTATTCTGGTTGGAACTGTTGCATTTGGTGTTATTGGTATTCTTGTTCCTTTTGTTATACAATGGTATCAGAAAAAAACATTAAAAATAAGTGAAGAGTTAATGAAAAAAGAATTGGAAAATCAAGCTCTTACATTAAAAGCTGAACTTTTAGATCACATTAATATTAATATTAAAAAAGAAATTAAAATATTTGAAGAAAAAATAGAAAAACTTAATGCTTCAACAAATGCTAAAGCATTTCATTTACAAGGAAATGGACAACTTGCTAATGGTTATAAAGCTGGGGCTTTGTCTGATTATATCATTTCAGCGGACAATTATATTATTTGTGAAGATTATAATAATTTGCAAACAGTTCTTCGCTTAATTTTGGAAGATTGTCTTCCTTCACTCTCACTTGAAGAAATTGAAGATTTAAAATATCGCATGGCTGTAATTTAGAAATCCTTTTAGAAACACTACAAAATAATGATGATAAAGGTATATTCAAGAAAACAATTAGTGATATTAAATTAAGCCTTTCAAAACTACCAAAAACTATAAGTAATAAATCGCAAGCTAAAAAATAAATTACATCTAATAACTTATCAAAAATAATTTTTTATGTTTCATTTTTCCAGTTTACAATATCTGTATTTCCTTATCTTCTAAATTTTGGTTATTTGGATTTGATTCAGTACTACCTTAATTGAAAAACATTAGAAACTCCAAAAAATATCCAAAACATTGAATAACGCTAAAAACAAACTATTTAACCTAATCGGGATTGGTACTTTTCTATATTTATTTATTTCCGGCTTCTATATAATGGTTAAAGATATCATTAGAGATTTATTGATTGTTCTTAAACTTGGAAATCATTATATCTTTTGGCTCTCTGAATTAGTTCCGTTAACCCTATTCTCACTCACCTCCTACTTTACTATCCGTTTTTTAATTATTTCTATAACTCAATCGAAATTAAAAACAGAGCAAACCTTCTTATTTTTCTTTATAGGATTCTTTGCTACTCAAATTTTACAATTTTTATACAGTTATTACGGAACTGATTATATACTTATACACAATTCTGAAAAATTCGGAGACTACATTGATTGCATTACTAAAGATTCATTCTATGGGATAGCTTCTTCACTAATTAGTTTATTAAAAACATTAATTTTTGGAATCATTCTATTAATTCTAAAAAAAATCTATTAACAGTTAGATAGAGAACATTGCTTTAAAAATATTTTTACTACTAATTCCCAATTCAAAATAATAGGCCATTCAAAAAAAAGAAAAAATCAAAAGTTAACTTGAAAAATCAAATTTTCTACTACAACTCTTTAGACAACCTCAAGCAAACTCCACAAATATTGTACAACATATTTAATCAGTAGAATTCAAAAATACTTAGCCATTAATTTTTTTCCAACTATCTGAATTTAAAACCACCTAAATCAATCTATTTCAAAATTGTTAATTTTTTGTTAATATCATTTTTAAACAAACGTTTAATTTAAACAAGTGTTTAACTTTGCGTCGTAAATTAAAATGAAATGGAGTTAAATGCTAAACAAATCGAAATCATTACAATAGCCGAAACTTTATTCGCAGAAAAAGGCTTCGACGGCACTTCCATTCGTGATATTGCCAAAGCAGCTGATATCAACATTGCTATGATTTCTTATTATTTCGGTTCCAAAGAAAAGCTTTTGGAAGCTATTGTACTGAACCGTATTTCCGCTATGCGCTTAATGTTAGCCAACCTTTTCGAAGAAAACATTTCGCCGATAGAAAAAATGGAAAAACTGGTGCGCTTTTATGTGCATCGTATTTATGAGAATCGCAGTATTTATCAAATTCTGCATGTGGAGATCATTTCGCAAAAACGCGACATCAATTACGATGTTTTTATTGACATTAAGAAACAGAATCTGGATCTGATCGAAGACATCATTAAAGAAGGCCAAGAGCAAAAGGTTTTTCGCCCGAATATAAAAGTATTGATGATTCCTCCGGTAATTATCGGAACGCTGACCCAATTCTATACCAACAAGGCTTTTTACCAAAAAGTATTAGACCTGAAAACGGAAGAAGAATTTGAACAATATATCTACAGCACTTTTACAGATGATCTGATCAGAGCAATTCACGCAATTATTTTAAACTAACATAACTATATAACTCAAAACCTCAACAGAAATCGAAACACTATGAAAAGTAAATTTTCGCTTATTTTAGTTCTTTTTCAACTGGTTTCTTTTACGGGACAAGCTCAGGAAACACAAAAGCTGACCTTAAAACAAACCGTTGAAATGGCTACGACACAAAGTAAGCAAGCTGTTCTAGCCGAGGCTAAAGTAACGACCTCAGATTATGAAGTCAAAAAGGCTAAAAACAACCGCTACCCGAGCGCAACACTTTCGGGACAATATTTCCGGTTGACAGAACCGAACATCAGTTCGCCTTTGTTCGGTGATTCAAGTTCCGGTTCTTCCGCCGGAAGTACCGGTAAAATAAACCAATTGCTTTTAGGAATGGCTAATGTGAGTATTCCGGTATTCAACGGATTCAAGATCAGCCAAAACATTAAAGCCTCTGAGAATTTGCATGAATCGGAAAGTTTAGAAGCCGAATATACAAAAGAACAAGTGGCTTTATATGCTACTAATTTGTATCTGGCGATCTATAAAACCCAACAAATGTTGGATCTGTTACAAGATAACCTGAAAAGCGCTCACCAACGTGTAGTGGATTTCCAAGCTATGGAAGACAACGGTTTGTTGGCACACAACGATATGCTAAAAGCACAATTGCAGGAATCTAACGTACAATTGATGATTGATCAGAACCAGAAGAATCTGGATGTATTGAATTTCAAACTGAAAAATCTTTTGGGAATTGCTGAAAATTCAACTATTGAAATTGATCCTAACGGAATTGATTCGTTCCAGGCAATAGCTGCCGGCGATGCACAACGCAGTGACCTACAAGCAGCAGAATACAAACAAAAAGCAGCGGAAAACGGGATTAAAATAGCACAAGGAAACTATTATCCCTCTATTAATCTAGTAGGCGGATATGTTGCCGTAGACATCAAAAATGCCTTTACCATGACTAATGCCATAAACTTTGGAGTTGGTGTTTCATATGACTTATCGTCTATTTTTAAAAACAATGCAGAAGTTAAGGTCGCCAAAAGCAAATCGGAAGAAGCAAAACAATCCGTAGCTCTTTTAACCGATCAAATTAAAGAAGAAGTTCACGAAGCTCAGGAAAACTACACCTTAGCTCAAAAACAATACAATGTATACAACTTAGCTGCTGAACAAGCTACAGAAAACTACAGAATTGTAAAAGACAAATACGACAACGGTTTATCCAATACTAATGATCTACTGGAAGCCGATGTAGAACAACTTCAGGCTAATATCAATAAGGCGGTTTCAAAAGCAGATATTCTTCAAAAATATTACGAATTGGCTTTTGCTAAAGGAAACTTAACCCAATCTGTTCAACAATAAATTTCTGACCAAAAAATGGAAACAAAGAAAACAAATAAAAAATTTACGATCATCCTAATTGTTTTAGTAACCTTAGGAGTGGTTTACGGTGGATACAAATACTTCCACTCTTTGGCTCACGAAACTACCGATGATGCCCAGATAGAACAAAACATGTCACCGATCATTCCCAGAGTAAGCGGTTACGTTCAGAAAATATATGTAAAAGACAATCAATACGTTAAAAAAGGAGATACTTTATTCGTTATTGACAACAGTGATTATTTGGTACGCTTTGAAGAGGCTCAGGCAGCGCTTTTAGCGGCAGAAAGCAATTTAGAAGTCTCTAAAGCTGATGTAGGAAGCGCGGCAGCCGGTGTATCAGTTTCTGCTGCCAATGCACAATCCTATACTAATAGTATTGAAAATGCTAAAGTAAAAGTGTGGAGAGCCACTAACGACTTTGAACGTTTTGAGAACCTGTACAAAAACAAATCGATCACTAAACAACAATACGAACAAGCCTTGGCAGCCAAACAAGTGGCAGAAAATGAACTGAAAGTATTGCAAGACCAGAAAGCAGCTTCTGATTATCAGAAAAAAGTAGCTGTTTCCCGTTCAAATGTTTCCAGCAAACAAACACAAGTAGCTCAAGCTAATATAAAAAGAGCACAAGCCCAATTAGATGCTGCTAAATTAAACTTAGGCTATACTGTAGTGACTGCGGCTATTGACGGACAAGTTTCAACTGTTGATCTGCAACCGGGACAAATGGTTCAGGCCGGGCAATCGTTATTTTATATCATCGAAACCGGAGACGTTTGGGTAGTTGCTAATTTCAAAGAAACCCAATTAGACAAAATGCGTTTGGGACAAGAAGTTGAAATAAAAGTTGATGCTTATCCTGACTATAAATTTGTAGGTGAAGTTACTTCATTCTCTCCGGCTACCGGATCACGTTTCTCCCTTTTGCCCCCTGACAATGCTACCGGAAACTTCGTAAAAACCGTGCAAAGACTTCCGGTTAAGATCAGTTTTAAAAACTCTAACGACAAAGAAAAATTAAGTTTACTTCGAGCAGGAATGAATGTAGATGTAGACGTACACTTAAAATAAGATATGAGCGCATCAGGAACCATACAAAATGACGATTTGGTACTGTATGGCATTGACAGGGTTATTATTACCGTCACTGCCGTATTGTGTGCCTTATTAGAAATTGTAGATACTACCATTGTTAACGTAGCCTTGAACGACATGCGTGGAAGTCTGGGAGCTACCTTAACCGATGTGGCTTGGGTAATTACGGCTTATGCTATTGCTAACGTAATTGTAATCCCAATGACCAGTTGGTTATCACAACAATTCGGTAGACGAAATTATTTTGCCGCTTCTATTATCATTTTCACCTTTTCCTCATTCTTATGCGGAAATGCTTCCGGAATTTGGGAATTAGTTCTCTTCCGATTCATTCAGGGATTAGGTGGCGGAGCCCTTTTGGTTACTTCTCAAACGATCATTACCGAAAGTTATCCGGTGGAAAAAAGAGGTATGGCACAAGCTATTTACGGTATGGGTGTAATTGTAGGACCTACATTGGGTCCGCCGTTAGGAGGTTATCTGGTAGATAATTACTCCTGGCCTTATATCTTTTACATCAACGTACCGATTGGAATTATTGCAACCTTGTTAACTTTAACTTACGTTAAAAGTCCGAAATACGGTGATAAATTAAAAAGCAATCAGGTTGACTGGTGGGGAATCATTACGCTGGCTATGTTTATCGGTTCGCTGCAATTTGTTTTGGAACACGGACAACAGGACGACTGGTTTAATGACAGTACTATAGTTGTCGTTAGTATTATGAGCTTTGTCGGGTTGTTCTTCTTCATCTGGAGGGAGCTCGTCTACGAATATCCGATAGTGAATCTTCGGGTTCTGAGGGACAATAATCTGAGAGTAGGAACCATCTTAAGTTTTGTACTCGGTTTCGGATTGTATGGCTCTACATTCATTATTCCGATCTATACGCAGTCTATTTTAGGGTGGACCGCAACCGACGCCGGTTTATTGCTGATCCCGAGTTCCTTGATGACGGCTTTTATGATGCCGATCATCGGTAAACTGATCCAAAAAGGCGTACCTCAACCCTATCTGGTCGCTATAGGCTTTTTAATGTTCTTTATTTTTACGTTCTGGATGCATAACATTATGACTCCCGATACCGGTGAAGAACACATGTTTTGGCCACTGATCGTTCGCGGATTCGGTTTAGGATTGCTGTTTGTTCCGATCACTACTCTTTCGCTTTCCACTTTAAGCGGAAAAGGAATCGGTGAAGGAGCTGCTTTTACCGGAATGTTACGTCAGTTAGGAGGTTCATTCGGTATTGCCATTATTACAACTTTTATTTCCAGATTATCACAAGACCACCGAGTGAATCTGATCAAAAATATTGACGGAGCTAATACTCAGGTACAACAAAGGATCTATGCTTTACAACAAGGATTTATAGCCAAAGGATTTAGTCCCAATGAAGCATTGAACAAAGCTTACCAGCTAATTGATCTGTCAGTGACCCAACAAAGTACAGTATTGTCCTATATGGATGTTTTTATGTACTTAGGATTGCTGTTCTTAATTTGTATTCCGTTTATCCTACTCATTAAAAAAGGAAAAGGAAACGTCAATCTTAGTGATGCAATGCACTAATCTCATTTAATTTGTTAATCAGAAAAGCTCTTTCTTTTAAAAGAAAGAGCTTTTTGCTTTTGGCTATCTATGTTTTATAATACACTCTTTTTGGAGAACGAAATCGACAAAAACAAAAAGTCCCGAAAGAATTTCGGGACTAGATGTTCTTGATAAGAAATAAAAATTACTGCTATTAACCGTCACAAATATACGGCAGACTAAACCTAACTCGGATACAGAAAAAATGTATATTTTGTTAAAGTTTTTAGAAGTTTTTCCTTTATTCTGTTTTTAATCCCAAAAACTATTGTCGCGTCAATATCAGATCTACTTTAGGCAAAAACATAGGAATATCTAACTGGTCATTGTAAAGGCATGGATTGTTAGATAAACAACCATATTCTCCATAGCTAAAATCTTTATACATAATTTGGTCAGGACTGTTACTGTCTTTGATCAGATAAAACTCAGCTGTATTGCAACAATTGATCTCGCCGTCTTGAAAGAGTAACAATAAACTATTGCCCCTAAGAACAAGATTAGTTATTGTGTAATCATCATAAACTGTAGCATTAAGACCATTATATAAAATAGCATTCGTGTTTAAATCTATTACTTTAAATTTCCCTTTTATTTCATCGTAATAATTATAACTTCCTGTTGAATTAGAATTTATATGTTGTTGAAAAAACGTGAATTCAAAAACGTATTTTTTGCCATTAGAGACTCCTTCCCATGTGCCTACCCAGAACGGTAGTTCATTATCAATATCTTTATAGTATGTTCCATTAGTAAGGTCTATACTATTTAACGGAACAATTTGTGTTACTTGGCACTTTACATTAAAGCTAATTAGTAAAAGGCAAAGAATATTTAATAATGTTTTCATATCGCTATTTTCCTTACAAAACCAAATTTTTAATCCCTAAAACTATTGTCGCGTCAACATCAGATCTACTTTAGGTAAAAACATGGGAATATCTAACTGATTAGTATAGGAACAATCCCAATCCCAATATTCATCATAAATAAAGTTTTTATATTCTATTTGATCTGTATTATTATCAATTCTATAAATATAGAATTTAGCAGAATTACTACAATTCATTTCATCTTCATAATAAAAAGAATACCCAATATTATTACCATAATATGATAAATTTATCTTATAATCATCAAAATCAACAACCTGCAAATCACTATATATCAATTGATTCGCAACTAAATCTACTACTTTAAATTTAACTTTAACTATATCTTCATAATAATTAACATCCCCATAAGAAATTAAATGGTGGGGAAATTTAACAAACTGAAAGGTGTATTCTTTATCATTAATTATACCTATCCACGTCCCTTCCAAAAAAGACTGGACATCATTTAAATCTTTTAAGTATGCTCCATTAGTTCGTTCAAAACTTGGAGTATATAATGGTAAGACCTGACAGTTTACATTCAAACTAATCAATAACAGGCAGAGAATATTTAATAGTGTTTTCATATCGCTGATTTTTTAATTACATGGTGTTGATTCTACATCATATCCTAAAAAGTTCTTTTTTAAACTTTTTCGGTTCCATTTTATATTATAGTTATTAATATCAGTATCGGCTTCATTTTCTACTTCTCCTTCAAATAAAGCTACCTTTTCTTCAAGATTATACTTTTTTAATCCTTTAAGAAGCATTTTCGTCAAGTAATTCTTTCTAGATATTTCTGTCATACTTGAATAATCATCAACTATTTTTTTTGCATAAGTCTTATAATATTCATTTAATTCAGAAAATTTTTCTCGCAATTCTAATGTCCAAGTTAGAGGTTCTAAAATTGTAATTGCAAATATTCCTTCATCTGACAACATAACGGTAAAAGCATCTTCAGGTTCTGAATTATTATTCTGCATAAGTTTAATCAAATTCGTTAAATCTCCCGGAGATAGCATTTTTATTTGAGCATCATACATTAACGTAGAACCTTCATATGTCTTCGGTCTGTTATTATGTACATGCGTTCCATTCATAGATTCTACAGGAGTTGCCAAACTATTTGTCCCATTTACTACTCCGTCTACATACTGTTTTACCCCGTTAATTTCCTGTTCGTTAAAACCGGTTTCATGATCTAAATTAAACTTTTCCGGTGTATTTAAGGCTTTAAATTTTTGTTTATATGCCGCACTGCCTGTTCCGGCTTTTATTCTGTCGCAAGGCGTTTCGGGTTCTTCTGCCGGCTCTGTTGCCGGGCTGGATATGATATCACTGTCGCCACAACCTTTGCAGGTATCGCCTATATCTGTACTGTCGCCACTATCAGAGCTATCTCCTGTTGTGCTTGTACCTCCGGCACTGCCGCCTACACCGCCCGAAGTCTCTACTCCGGTTGTGGTCGTGGTGCTTCCGCTGCTGCCATCTGTTCCGTCATCGTAGTAATTCCAGGTACATTCGTTAGAGACCAATACCCATTCTTCCGTGTAGAGTTCGCCACCTGTGTTGTCACCCTGGTGTGCCGGTACGACTTCCAATGACCATATTTCTACGCAACTGTATTCCAGCACCATTTTGTTTAACTCGCCGCTGTTGAAGACCGAAGTGTCAAAATCTATCGGATAATAACGGGTCGTTGTGTTGTTCAGCGTTGTTTGAGACACAGCGTTGTATTCGTCCTTTGAAAAACCATATTCCACAATATACGCATCGTAACTCCCGTCGGAACGCGACGATAGCAATAGGTTTTCCAAATGGGAAGTGACCAAACTGTCCCGCGTGAGCGGAAAGTTATAGGAATGTTTCCCGGTTGTGGTATCTTCCACGTATTTCACATAAGCGGTGTTTACGGAAAAGCCGTAGGTTGAATTGTAAAGGATTCGGGAAGTACCTATCGGTGTTCCCGTTCCGGTGGCTTGTGCTTTGGTTTGCCCTGCAATCTTTTGTAATTCGTCCATAACCTTAGCATTGGACAGGATCTGTTCACTATCCAGAACCCGAATGTCAAAGCGGGAGGTTGTTAACTTGTTGTTTAGCGTTGCGTCCGGGTAGTCTTTTTCGCAGTTGGTTAAAAGCAGCACTAAGAGCCCCGATAAACCTAAGAGCAGCC
>NZ_JAMXLC010000001.1:2887149-2963600 GCF_024054235.1 Flavobacterium sp. NRK F10 | reverse complement strand
GTAATCGTGAGAAATCGGGATCAAATGTATAGCATTGTTCTTATAACTCGGATACAGGAAAAATGTATATTTTGTTAAAATTTAATATTTTATCTGTACGATGCGTAAAAAATCCACAAAAACAAAAAGTCCCGAAAAGATTTCGGGACTAAATGTTCTTGATAAGAAATAAAATTACTGCTATTAACCGTAACAAATATAGCGCCTATATTTGTTAACTTGGATACAGAAAAAATGTATATTTTGTTAAAGTTTTGGTTTTAGCAATTTATTTTAAATAGTTATCTCATTACTTGTCTAATGAGCACTTTACCCCTAAAGTAGTTCGTTTCAACTTTTTTAAAAAAGACCACAAAACACTAACAATCAAAACATTGTATGTTTAATATCTTAAAATACTATTATTCTTAATGTAACTTTTAATTAAAACCTATACATATTAAGAAAAGTAAAATCATGAAAAAAACAATCTTCAGTCTTATTCTTTCAATGGGTATTGTACTCTTCTCATTCGGTCAGGCTCCATTGAGCCCTCAAAATAATCCTGTGGATTATAGTTTGGTAAAAAATGAATCTTCAAAAATGAAATGGTTTGTCCTGCAAGACACTATGAAAATTGAAATAGGAACTATTCAGACTGATGTTCAAAAAAAAGGAAATGAGCTGATAGTCATCTCTACCATTGATCTGAACCGCTCACCAGTAAAATGGGTTGACAGTACAATTGTAAAAACGGATCGCTTTAAACCGGTTTATCATTCTTCATACAATCAACAAAGGGATATGGCACTCCACTTTAAGGAAGAAATTACCGGTTATTATCTGGATAAAATGAATAATAAAAAAGTAATGATCTCAGAAAAAGCAGATCAATCTTACTTTGATAGTAATTTTTATCCGCAACTGATTCGTTGGCTACCCTTAAAAGAGGGATACTCCGGTATTATTTCTATTTTTGATTATAATCCGGTAGCTAAAATCGGTGTGATTACAGCAACAATTACACAAGTAAAAGATAGTACTTTGCTGAGTCATGGCCTTCCAAAAGAAACCTGGATTGTTACTACAACAGATGATATTTCAGATAACGAAGTTGTTTCCACTTATTACATTGAAAAAAGCAGCCGAAAGGTATTGAAACAGGAAATAGATATTAAAGGCAAAAAAATGCTTATGGAATTAATCGACTAATTGTTTTAACTACTATAAAACTACACCTTAAGGTGTAGTTTTTCTTTTTATAGATGCGCTCTCTTTATAAAAGAATTATATTTGACGTACAATATATAAAGAATGAACATCCCGTTTGAACCGCAAGTTTTCGGAACTTCAGTCAATGTACATTTACTATTAGAATATTTAGCTTTTTTCATCGGTTTCCGATATTACCTTTATTTAAAAAGAACGAAAAGTGATGCTATTACCGGAAAAAACAGATTATCCATCCTTTTAGGAGCTATTGTAGGAGCTTTTATAGGTTCCCGATTTTTTGCTTTTCTTGAAAACCCGGTCTTTCATTTCAGCTCTGATCACCTGATCCGTATCCTGAATGCTAAAACCATTATGGGTGGATTATTCGGAGGACTTATCGGTGTTGAATTAGCCAAAAAAATAATCCGTGAAAAAGAATCATCCGGTGATTTGTTTACACTTCCTTTGATCCTGGGAATCTTCATAGGGCGTATCGGCTGTTTTTTAAGCGGCATACGGGAGTTTACGTACGGGAAACCGACTTCTTTTTTTCTTGGTATAAATCTGGGCGATGGTATTAAAAGACATCCTATTGCTCTTTATGAATTATTCTTCTTAGCAGGTTTATTCTGGCTCTTAAAATATTTATGGGAAAACAAAAAACTTGAAAACGGTACCCTTTTTAAATTTTTTATGATCGCATACTTTTCATGGCGCTTTGCCGTTGAATTCTTAAAGCCGAATACTTTCTTTATTTCAGGACTAAGTAGTATTCAATGGTTGTGTATCATTTGTTTCCTTTATTATAGCAAAACCCTAAAAAAATACGTTGTTTATGCCTGTCAGAAAATATACTTACTATGATTTTACATTAAGCTTATGTCCGGAATGTTTAAAGCGAATTGATGCTAAAATTGTTTTTGAAGGACAAAAAGTCTTTATGTTAAAAAGATGCCCGGAACATGGTGCTTCTAAAGTTTTAATTGCCGATGATAAAGAATATTACAAAAACATCCGGAATTACAATAAACCCTCTGAAATGCCTTATGTGTTTAATACTAAAACACATTATGGCTGTCCCTATGATTGCGGTTTGTGTCCGGATCACGAGCAACATTCCTGTTTAACTGTAATTGAGATTACCGACCGTTGTAATTTAACCTGTCCTACTTGTTATGCAGGTTCCTCTCCTACTTATGGCAGGCACAGAACACTTGAAGAAGTGAAAACCATGCTTGATACGATTGTAAAAAATGAAAAAGAACCCGATGTTGTTCAAATTAGCGGAGGAGAACCTACTCTACACCCACAATTTTTTGAGATCTTAGATTATGCCAAATCCCTGCCGATCAAACATCTGATGGTAAATACGAACGGTATTGCTATCGCAAAGGATTTTGAATTTGCTAAGCGATTGAAAACATATACCCCTGATTTTGAAATTTATCTGCAATTTGATTCTTTTAATGACGTCGTTTTAAAGTCTATGCGGGGAGCCGAATTGAGTAAAATGAGAATGCAGGCGCTGAAACACCTGAATGTACTCAATTTGTCAACAACTCTGGTGGTTACTTTACAAAAAGGACTGAACGACAATGAAATCGGAGAAGTGATTGAATTTGCACTTCAGCAACAATGCGTAAGAGGTGTTACTTTTCAACCTACACAAATTGCCGGAAGACTGGAAAACTTTGATTCACAAACCGATCGTATCACATTAACCGAAGTCCGACGAAAAATACTGGAACAAACTACTGTTTTCGAATCAGATGACCTGATCCCTGTTCCTTGCAATCCGGATGCCCTGGTTATGGGATATGCCTTAAAACTAAACGGAAATGTATTACCTTTAACCCGCTATATTAATCCGGCAGATCTGTTAGACAACAGTAAAAATACTATTGTTTACGAGCAGGATGAAGCCTTACAACAAAAAATGTTTGAAATTTTCAGCACCGGAACTTCTACAGATAAGGCTTCTGAGAAATTGCATTCCTTGTTGTGCTGTTTACCGTTTGTTGAAGCGCCTGATTTAGGATACGACAATTTATTCCGTATCATCATTATGCAATTTATTGATGCTCATAATTTTGATGTGAGAGCCATAAAAAAATCCTGCGTTCATATAGTCAATAAGGATAATAAAATAATTCCTTTTGAGACCATGAATCTCTTTTACCGGGATGAAAAAAGAAAAATTTTGGATAACCTCATTAATTAAATCGCTATGGAAGGCTTACTTTCTTTAATCATAATCATTTACTTATTATTTCACAGTCCGGCCATTCTAATGGTTATTATTGGCTTAATCATCCGAAAAAAGAAACCGTCTACCGCTAAAAAGCTTTTCATTGCTGCGGGAATCTATTTTTTAATCGGAGCCGGGATTTGCGGTGCCATGTTATCTTAAACGAATCAAAATGTCTTTAGACTTTTCCCAAATAGCTTTTAAAAAAATAACCAACTATCCTGATCAGCCTACTCTCATTTTTTTACATGACTCACTGGGCTGTATGGAACTATGGCGGGATTTTCCTGAACAACTGGCCAGACAGACGCACTGTAATGTACTACTCTATGACCGACAAGGTTATGGAAGATCCTGTCCTTTCTCATATTCAAAACGAGATGTAAATTATTTAGAAGAGGAAGCCGATATTTTAGCCGATCTGATGGAACTCCGGGAAATTGAAAAAGCTGTTTTATTTGGCTTCAGTGATGGTGGATCTATAGCACTTATCTTTGCCGCCAAATACCCTGAAAAAACCATCGGTATCATTACCCAAGGAGCACATATCTTTGTAGAAGATGTTACATTAAAAGGAATTCAGGAGGCTGTTCTGAATTATAAGACAACGCCTTTAAAACAAAAACTGGAACGTTATCACGGTGACAAAACGGAAGCTTTATTTAATGCCTGGACAAAAACCTGGACTTCTCCGGAATATAGAAACTGGAACATTGAACACTTTGTAAGACAAATATCATGTAAATCCCTTATTATACAAGGTGAAAATGACGAATTCGGTTCTCCGGAACAGGTGAAAAAGATCGTTACCCAAACAGAAGGTCCTTCTGCTTCTCTTATTGTTTCTGAGGCAGGACATACAGTGCACAAAGAAAATCCGGAACTTGTTCTACGGGAAAGTGTTCGTTTTATTAAAAAAATTATCGCGTAAAAACTAATGTGTTACCCTTGCTCAGATTGGTATCAAAAGCATAACCATCATAGTTGAAGTTTTTCAGCTCTTCAAGTGTTTCTACATTGTGATCCAAAATATAACGAACCATTAAGCCGCGTGCTTTTTTAGCAAAAAAACTAATCATTTTCAGCTTTCCGTCTTTGTAATCTTTAAATTCAGGAGTAATAACCGGAACTTTTAAAGCTTTTACATCTACTGCACTGAAATATTCGTTACTCGCCAGATTGAGAAATAGCTCCTCTTTTTGAAGCTCTTTATTCAATGCATCCGTAATTTTCTTTTTCCAGAATTCATATAAATTCTTCTTAGTACCGACAGCTAATGAAGTTCCCATCTCTAAACGATAAGGCTGTATCAGATCTAATGGTTTTAATACACCGTACAAACCTGAAAGAATTCTCAATTTATCTTGTAAAACAGGGAGTTTTTCAACCGGAATTGAATAAGCATCTAAACCGACATATACATCACCGTTAAAAGCATATACAGCCTGCCGTGCATTTTCAGGAGTAAACGGTAACTGCCATTCCTGATTGCGTTGCCAATTCAAATCGGCTAACTTTTCTGAAATGTGCATCAATTCCATCAGATCCTTAGGCTTTTTCTTTTTTAAAACTTTTTGAATGCTATTGGCTTTATCTAAGAATTGTGACTCAGTAAACTCTTGCGTTGGGATTGCCGTTTCAAAATCCAATGATTTGGCCGGAGATATAACTATTTTCATACGTTCAATTGTTTAGTCTCAAAAATACAAAATTGTACTTTCTACCTAAATGGTTAAAAATGAAAAGAATTGATACGATTATAGAGAAATCTTATTGTTGTCTCTGCTTTTCGTATAAAACCGTCTCTATCGTTTCGAAATCAGTCGGTTTATCTTCATTGAAGAAATACTTCACCAGAATTTGCCCCCAAAGATCACCGTTAGAGAATTCAGCAATGATCCACCTGTGATTTAAAACCTTCGCTTTGTTCACTAAAAATGGTTTACCGTCAATCGGTTCATAAGGTACTAGTGCATTTCCTTTTGGATTCGTGTTCAAGGAAACTAAATCTTCATTTACCTTAGCCATTACTTTTTGGTAATCTAAATCTTTATTGTAGAAATAATCTTGTGCATCCTGATCTTTTTCAATATCAAAATAATCGTTGTATTGTACCAGTGTTATTGAGTCACGGGCAATTTTTAAATGTTCTTTTGTTCTTTCTACCTCGTGCTCTTTAGCTTCTAAAATTTTAGTAGCATTGACATATTGAAATACATTGATCAAAAAAGAAAAAACAAAAAGGAATAAAATGATATTTTTTTTCATCAGTAATATATTAATTCTATTGTTATTATTTTATATGCTTTCTCATCACAAGGAAATTTCCAGATTATCATAGGCCACATACACATTATCCGGTAGTTTAGCCTGTATTTCTTCATGAAATCCGAAAATGTGACTTATATGCGTTAAATAAGCCTTTTCAGGTTGCACCAAAGATATAAAATCTAAAGCTTCTTCTAAATTAAAATGCGTATTGTGTGGTTCTTCACGCAAACAATTTATAACCAAAGCTTTACAGCCTTTTATCTTGTTTATCTCACTTATATCGATACGTTTCACATCAGTCAGATAGACTATATCCAACAGTTTGTACCCGAAAACCTGTAACGAACCGTGCCAGGCATTGATCGGTTCTATTACGATGTCTTTAATTGTAAAAGATTCATCTTCCCTGACTTCAACCTGAGTAACAGAAGGAGCTCCCGGATATTTATTTTCGGTTTCAAAAATATAATCAAAACGTCGTGCCAGATTATTCAGCACCCTTTTGTGTCCGTATACCGGAATATCCCCCTGTTTAAAATAAAACGGTCTGATGTCATCCAGTCCGGCAGTATGATCTGCATGCTCATGAGTAAACAAAATAGCGTCTACATGTTTACATTTGCTTTGTAACATTTGCTGACGAAAATCTGGTCCGCAGTCAATTACAACAGAAAAATCACCGGAATTGATCCAAACCGAAACTCTAAGTCTTTTATCCTTAGGATCCTTACTTAAACACACCGGATGGTCACTACCGATAACCGGAATTCCCTGAGAAGTTCCGGTACCTAAAAAGTATAACTTTGCTTCTTTCATACCTTACAAAAATAAAAATAATTAGGCTATCTTTTACAAATTGATTAACTTTGCCGTAAACAAACAAACTAAAATTTTTCCCTAATTATCATTGCAGATGAGAAGCATGGTTACCGATATTAAACTACGAGGAGACAAGGAAATCGAACAAATTCCATCCATCAAAGACAAAGCCTTACGAATTAATCTAAACGATAATATTTACGGTACTTTTGCCGAGATCGGAGCTGGTCAGGAAACTGTCCGTCATTTTTTCAGAGCAGGAGCTTCTTCAGGAACCATTGCCAAAGCCATGTCTGCTTATGATAAAGATTTTAGTGATGCCATTTATGGCATTGAAGAAGACGGTCGTTACGTCACAGAAAGTCGGTTAAAAAAAATGCTGGCTCACGAAACGAGAATTATTGAAGATCGTTTAAAACGCGACAAACATCCTAATAAAATATTCTTCAGTTATGCAAACACCGTTGCCACTATCGATTTTGCAAAAAAATTCAAAGGTCACGGTTGGGTCGGAATTAAATTTCAGGTAGAACCTGATGAAGATTACAATGAAATTATTCTCCACATCCGTTTTAAAGAGAATGATGCCCGTTTGCAACAAGAAACTTTAGGGATTTTAGGGGTTAACCTGATCTATGGCGCTTTTTACAAGCACAATGACCCTAAAAAATTATTGCGTTATTTATACGACCATTTAGACAAAGATCAATTAGAAATAGATACTATCAATTTTTCCGGTCCGCGTTTTGCTAATGTAGACAACCGATTAATGAGTTTACAATTGGTTAAAAACGGTATGACTGATGCTGTAATGTTTGGTCCTGACGGAAATAATATCTTACCGGCTGCTGTTCTTTATAAAAAGAATATCTTGGCGCTTAGAGGTAGTTTCAGACCGGTTACTAAAGTAAACATGAATATGTACAAAAAGTCATACGACATGTTTATTCGTGAAAATAAAGTAGACGAAGAGAATACTTTTGTGGTCTTTGAAATTACGCTTTCTAACTTAAAAGCAGAAGGGGAAATTGACGAAAGAGACTTTTTAGACAGAGCGGAATTATTATGTTCTTTAGGACAAACGGTAATGATATCAAACTTCCAGGAGTATTATAAAGTAGTCGAATATTTCTCTAACTATACTAAAGCTCGTATGGGATTAACTATGGGCGTTAGCAATCTGGTTGAAATTTTTGACGAAAAATATTACCGCCATTTATCGGGTGGTATTTTAGAGGCTTTCGGTAAATTATTCTACCGTGACCTTAAAGTTTACCTGTATCCGATGAAAGATGAAGATGGTAACATCATCAACTCCGACAATCTGAAAGTATATCCAAGAATGAAAGAATTGTACAAATTCTTTAAATTTAACGGTAAAGTAGTCGACATTCAGGATTATGAAGAAGAAAATCTTGATATCTTCTCCCGAAAAATATTGAAAATGATCAATAACGGTGAAAGCGGTTGGGAAACCATGGTACCATCCGGTACTGCTGAAATTATCAAAACGCACCATTTATTCGGTTACTATGATAAAAAAGAAAAAGAGTTAGCTGAAAAATAAAATAATAACTTTCAACTTAGTCTTGAATTGAAAAAATAATAAAAAGCCGAACATTTTTGTTCGGCTTTTTTTATCTATTTAACTAATAATTCTCTTTATTCAATTCTCTTAAAACTTCTCTTATTTTAACTCCCGATTCTTTCAGATCCGACAGTTTCCAATTTCCTTCCGATTTTGCTGTTTTTCGGAGTACGGAACATGTTTCGTCTTTATCTGAAACCGACCATGTAATCCAGCTCAATTTTTTGCTTTCCATCCAATCGATATATTCCTGCCATGATTTATAATCTAAAGGACCGTCTCCGGTAGCCTCCATTCCGGCACTTTCAGAAATAAAAACAGGTAAACCATTTGCCATAGCTGCATCTACCCTATCTCGTAGCCATTTTTCATGAGTCGCCGCATAAAAATGCATTGTATACATCAGGTTTTTATACCCTTTGATAGGATCTGCAGCCGGTAAATGAATATCCTGATCCCAATGCGGACACCCTACCAAGATAACATTATCGGAATCAATTGCTCTGATCACTGCAATAACTTCTTCAGCATAGGTTTTCACTTCCTCCCAACTCTCTTCATCCGGCTCATTAAAAACTTCATAGATAATATTTGGGTATTTACCATATTCTTTAGCAATTTCTGCAAAGAATTCTTTAGCTTCTTCCAAATTTATATTGTGACTATGCCAATCAACGATTACATAAATATTCTCTTTAATAGCGCCTTCTATCACGGCTTTGATCTTAGCTTTGGCAAACTCCGGATTATCTTTGTAAGTCTTATTTTCGTCTCCTCCTTCAATACCCATAGCAGCTCTTACCACATTGCAATGCCAATCTTTTTTAAGCCATTTTACAGCTTTTTTATTATAAAAACGGGGCCAAAAGCTATGCCATCCGAAACTCATTCCTCTTAACACTACCGGTTTACCATATTGATTAACCAACTGGGTTCCTTCAACTTGCAAAGCACCATTATTTTTTACAAACTGAGCCTGTACTGTAGTCAAGAAAAAAGTACACCAAAAAACAAAATACCTCATCTTATCATTTTTTTAAAATTAAAGTAATAACATCATGTGATTTAATCGATGCTTTAAACACTTTTTTTGTTGTTTTCAAATCCTTATGCGTCCAAACATCTCTGATCTGATAGTTTTCTTTAACGAAAGAAAGTTCTAAATCATTTAGCTCATCTTTGATCTGATGTTCTTTCCAATCAAAATTTATCGTTTGCTCTGTATCGCTCTTATTAAAAAAGCTAATCGCCCAACTTCCGTTTTCTAAGGGTTTTACCCAAATTGACAGATCATTCTCGTCACTATATTTAAAACCTTGTATTCCCAGTTTATCCTGATTTATTGCTATCAGTTCTTTATTTGTCAGAATTTCAAGGGTTTCTTTTTTCATCGTTCTGAAATCATTTCCGGCAATTAACGGTGAAGCAACCATACACCATAATGTAAAATGACTTTTATCTTCTTCATAGCTCATTCCGTTTCCGACTTCCAGCATGTCAAAATCATTCCAATGATCTGGTCCTGAATATTGGCGAATTCCTTTGTGCATTTCTGCTATTTTAAAGAATCCCCAAGATGACCAAGGCTCTGCTGCTTCTTTGTGAACGTATTCACAATCATAGCACGGGTAAATATCTCCTGAAATGCGCCACAGATTCCCGATCGGTTCACCCCATTCCCAAGGTTGGTTATCCCCCCACTCACAAAGACTAAAAACAATAGGTCTTCCGGCTGTTTTAAGCGCTTTACTCATTGTCGTATACGCTTCCTTAGCATCTATTCCTGCTGTATTACACCAATCGTATTTTAAAAAATCGATTCCTAAAGACGCATAAAAACGAGCATCTTGGTATTCGTATCCTCGTGTTCCTGGATAGCCCGCACAAGTTTGAGTTCCTGCACAATTATACAATCCGAATTTTAAGCCTTTTGCATGAACATACTCGACTAAAGCTTTCATTCCACTAGGAAATTTTAAAGGATCAGGCACCAAATCACCGTTTTCATCTCTTTCTTTTGTCATCCAACCGTCATCCAATACAATGTATTCATAGCCTGCCTCTTTCATTCCTGTTGAAACTATCAAATCAGCGGTTTCTTTTACTAATTTTTCATCTATGTTTATTTCAAAAGTATTCCACGAGTTCCATCCCATAGGCGGTTGTTTAGCTAAACCAATAAACTTTTGTGCTTGTATAAAGGTTGCTGAAAACAAGAATACTAATAAAATAACGCTCTTTTTATTCATCTTTAATAATTTTAAAAAAGCATCTTGAAGATCAAGATGCTTTTATTAATAACTAATTCAAATAGGTATCTATTAATCAACAGTATATGTAATATTATCAAAATAATAGGTATGTGTCTCACCTGTAAACTCTTGAAAAGTGATATTTTGAACGTGGTCTGCATTATTTAGCTGTTGCCAAGTAAAACTCACTTCTGTCCATTCCGTTGTTGTATCGAATGCGAAATTACTATCTCCCCAGTTACTTCCGTTGAAAATGAAAACCAATTTTCCGGGAGTATCTGAACGAACGGCAAATTTAATACCGGTATATTGAGAGATTTGATCGTCCCAATCCCAGTTTCCTTGAATATTATCCCAGCCCGGGATGTCTTTTTTGAAAAATGTAGTTCCCTGAAAAGCATTTGCCAAATCAGTAACATACACATGATTGTTCCAGGCTTCTATAGTCCAAGGTGCATAAAAATTGTCATCGTAAATTGCTGTCCCAACAGCTGTACCCCAAGAGGCTGTACCTGAAATAGTTTCAACTGTAATATATTTATACTGTGCATTAGCCGGCATTACAGCTACAATTTCTGTTAAAGTATTAGACACAACAGTTGCCTGAGCACCATCAAATGAAACTGTAGGGTTTATGAAATAGTTCCCGTAAATTGTAATTTGATCCCCTTCAACAGCATTTACCGGCTGAAAGCTTTTTACAATAGGAGCTGGCGGGGCTACAACAAAATGATACACAAACTCTCCGTTTTTATTCACCACTTTTAATGTTTGAGGAGCATCTTCCTCATAAGGTGTCTCCATATCGATGGCTACAAAAATCTCAGTATCTGTAACCATTGCCGGGTTGAAATAAGTATCAAAATCGTTAAAGTACACATTTTTCAACGTGTTAAAACCAGATCCTCTAATAATGACCATTGTTCCTCCTTGCGCTTGAGTAACTGGTTCTAAATCAGGATCACTAGCCAAAACTACACTTGTTATGACCGGAGGATTTACCATCCCCCCTCTATTATCCTGATCACTATCTGAACAAGAAAATTGTACAGCTAAGGTAAATACAGTCACAACAGCAACAGTAATTCTTTTTAAAATTCTATTTTTCATATCAAATTTCTTTTTTTAGTTAAAATCATAAGGTACCGGAGGCTCTAATAACTTAGGATTTCTAGCCACTTCATTAGCAGGATAATCTAATAAGAAATCTGCATCCGTTGGCGTAAAATATTGAGCATAATTCATGTCTCCTCTATTTTGAGCTGACATTATAGCTATTGCTTCTGCTCTTGGTCTACGTCCCAAGTCAAACCAATAATCGCCTTCAAAAGCCAGCTCTTTTCTTCTTTCTAAAAACATATCTTCTGGTGTAATAGAACTTACACTAGGTAAACCGGCTCTGTTTCTAACTGCGTTAAAAGAATTCAATGCCGAAACATCACTCGTACTTCCTCCACCTGCTAATATAGCTTCAGCATGGATCAATAATAATTCTGCATAACGCATGATATAGGTATTATTAGACATCGCTCCGTTACCGCTGGTCTGAGTCGGACCGGTTTCATTTCCGTTTTCAATACCAATTACATATTTTTTAATTGCAGCTCCTGCTCCTTGTCCACCGATAGCTGTTGCAGCCGGTACGATAAAGCCCATTTGTTCAGTTTGTCCACCATTAATAAGTACTTTAATATTTGTATACTCCTCTCCTGGAAACATAATCGTTTCATGTCTTCTTAAATCGTTAGTCTCATACAAACTCAAAATATCTTGGGAAGGTGCAAAAACGCCTCCGTAGGAACAATTTGAAGTTGTTAAATCGCCTGTACTGATTCCGAACTGAGTGTTACAAATATTTCCGGAACCGTAATTTCCGTCCCATAACCATTGCAAAGCAAAGATTGATTCCTCATTATTATTATTAGGATATGTGAATAGATCTGCAAAAGATTTACCCGGAAGCTCTTGTCCGCCAAATAATTTAAACTCACCACTACTAATCACTTCTTCTGCTATTTGTTTTGCTTCTGTATATTTTTGTTCATATAGATACACTTTAGCTAACATTGCTTTAGCCGAACCTTTAGAAACATGTCCGTTATCAGCATAGTTACTTCCTCTGTTCTTTTCATACAATCGATCAATAGCTTTCAAATAATCCATTTCAATCAGCGTGTACACATCCTCTACTCTATTAGTCGGAATTTGAGGAGAATTAGCATAATCCAGATTGTTTTCAATAATCGGAACAGCCCCCCATAAACGTACTAAATAGAAATAAGCTGTAGCCCTTAAAAAGTATGCCTCTCCGATTGTATTCTGAACAACTTCAGGGTCAACATCCGGTCCAACTCTTTCCTCTAAAAAGTTAATCAGGGCATTTGCCTGTGCTATATTTGCCCATAATGAAGCCCATCCATCCTGCAAAATAGCATAACTACCATTCATTGAAAAATCGCGTAATGCATTTACATCTGATGAATTAGTATACATATTTCCGGAACCTACTTCTGCAACTGCAAAAAAGAACTTTGTTTCAAAATTAAACCACGTTCTGGAATATAATACATTTGTTGCAGATGCTACTTGTTCATTAGTTGAATAGTAAGAGTCTAAACTAATTGCATCTTCAGAAGGTCTATCTGTAAAATCTTGCGAACAAGATGCCAGAATCAATACAGAAGCTAAAACTGCTGTAAAACGTCCTATTACTTTTTTATTCATTTTCATTTTCATTTTTTTTAGAATTCGAAATTAACACCAAATGAGTAAGTTCTTGGAGTCGGATATCTACCATTATCAATCCCCGACAATAAAACATTTTGGTTAAATGAACCAATTTCAGGATCATATCCTCTATACTTAGTGAAAGTATGAAGGTTTTGTACACTTCCGTAAAGTCTTATTCTTGACATCTTAATTTTTGCTACTAAATCAGATGGTAGTGTATAGCCTAAAGTTACGTTTTGAATTCTGGCATAAGAGCCATCTTCAATATAACGTGTTGAAACTAAATTATTAACATTTCCAACACCATTTAATGCTCTCGGAATATCTGTATTTGTATTAGTCGGAGTCCAGTAATTAGCTGCTTCAACTAACTGATTCGTATATAATTGTGAATTAGCTGTTCCGTTTCTCCATGTTAAATTCATGATATCATTCCCAACAGACCCCTGAACAAAAACGGATAAATCGAAACTTTTATATCTAAAATTATTAGTAAAACCAAAAGTAAAATCAGGATTAGGGTTACCAATTAAAGTTCTGTCTAATTCATTAATTACACCATCTCCGTTCACATCTTTATATTTTACATCACCCAACCAAGTTTCTCCCGGCTGATCTCCAACAGATTGACCAAATTGGATCGGTGCATTATTCAACTCCTCTTGCGTTTGAAATAATCCTTCAGCAACGTATCCATAAAACATTCCTATTGGCTGACCAACAACTGTATTCGTTACAGAAACTGGCATATAACCGTTTGTCTGAATGTCCTGAATCAGTATAAGTCCGTCTTGAAGAGATAATAGTTTGTTCTTGTAATGTGATAATACTAAAGTTGAACTCCACGAAAAATCACTTTCTCCTTTTGTTTTATAGTTTAAAGTAACATCATATCCTCTATTCTCCATAGAACCTATGTTTGAATATGGTGATTCAATTCCGCCATAATAGGAACTCCCTCCTGTTAAATAATCCGGTAAAGGTACCTGGAACAAGAATCCTTTAGATTTTTTCACATAATAATCTAAACTAGCTGATAATCTGGAATCAAATAACGTAAAATCAAGACCAAAGTTAGTTTGTTGCATTGATTCCCATGTCAAATCAGGATTCGGCATATTGCCCACTGTATAAGAAGATCCTAAACCTGAACCTCCCGGTTGTAACAAAGCCGTATAACGGTTATTCGGAATTTGTTGGTTCCCTGTTTCACCATATCCAATTCTGAACTTGATATTGTCAATATACTTTCTGGTATTTTCCATGAATTTTTCATTTGATAATTTCCAAGAGGCAGCTACAGCCGGGAAATATCCCCATTGTTTTTTTCCACCATCAACAACCGGATCAAATTTTGACGATCGGTCTGCACGCCAAGAAGCTGAAAGACTATATCTATTGTCAAAATCATAGATCAAACGACCAAAATATGAGAATAATGCTGCACTCCCTTTGTAATAATCATTTGCCGTAACACGAATCGTTGATCCCATATTAACCGTAGCCGGATCACTTACAGGGGCTCCTGTACTGTAAACGTTCAAACCTTCCCAGTGGCTATCATTAGCCTCCTGACCGGCTAAGAGTGTTACTTTATGTTTTCCGAATGTTTTATCGTAAGTCAATAAATTTTTAACATTTATAGAATACCAGTTTGAGTTTCGTCTCCATAATTCTGTTGCATTATGCGTTTGAATTCCCCAGTTATATTCAGGAATAAAATCTTCTTGAGTTGAAAATTCTGTATTTGCTCCTAACTCCGCTCTATACTTCAACCCATCAATTATAGTAGCCTCTCCGTACAGATTTCCTAAAAAGTTTTTACGAACCAGAGTATTATCTCTAACCATTGAAATAGCAACCGGGTTATAGTATGAAGCCCCTGCCATTGAATTGTCATTAGGTCCGGCAAAACTACCATCCGTATTTCTTACCGGAATATCAGGAGCCTGTAACAATGCATTACTAATAATTCCAGTATAGCTCTGGTTGATAGTTAGTTTTTCATTTGTAATACCTGTCCCAACATTTAAACCTACTTTTAACCAATCTTTTACTTTTGAATCAAGATTAGCACGCATCGTATAGCGTTTATACCCCGAACCAAGTAAAACTCCTTGCTGATCCATAAAACCTCCGGATAAATAATAAGTCGTTGCATCTTTACCGCCTGAGAAAGCCAACTGATGACTTTGTGTAAAAGCAGTTTGATATACTTCATCCTGCCAATTCGTTCCGCTTCCTAATAATTCCGGATGTGAGAATTCATCTCTAACAGAGTTTGGTAAACCTATCGCGACCGCTAAATTATTCTGATATCTGGCATACTGCTGTAAATTCATTACATCTAATTTTCTATAAATATTTGCAACAGAGGTGTAACCTTCATAAGATATCTTTCCATCTCCTCTTTTACCGGATTTCGTTGTAATAATCACAACCCCGTTAGCCCCCCTTGAACCATAAATAGCTGTCGCTGAAGCATCTTTTAAAATATCAATCGATTCAATATCGTTAGGATTTAGAAATGACAACGGACTTACCGCACTGTTTCCCGAATCTCCTCCCGCTGAAAAATCATTAGCAGCTATTGGACGGCCTGACATGGATTTTCCAGTTGCATCACCGGAAACCGGAACACCATCAATAATATAAAGCGGCTCGTTTGTTCCAGAGATAGAAGTCACACCACGAACACGAACTGAAACTGCACTACCTGGCTGCCCTGAATTGTTTTGAATTGTAACACCGGCAGCTTTCCCCTGCATCATCTGATCCACAGTCGTTTGTTTTAAAGCCGTAATATCTTCCGTTTTAATTGAAGATATAGCACCGTTAACATCTTCCTTCTTTTGAGCACCATAACCAATAACTACGATCTCTTCTAAACTGGATACATTTTCTTCAAGAGTCACATTAATTGTTGATTGAGAATTTACCGGTACCTCTTTTGTTTTAAAACCAATGTAGGAAAAGGTTAAAACACCATCTGACGGGACATCCAATTGGAAATTTCCGTCGAAATCTGTAATCTCACCTTTTTGCGTACCTTTCAAAACAACATTAACTCCCGGAAGAGTCACTCCTTGTTTATCGGATACGACGCCCGAAACCTTAATGTTTTGAGCCATTAAAGCAGAAAAAGACGATAAAAGAAAAAGAAAGAAAAAATACCTTTTTCTTTTACTTGCCTGCTTTAAGCAATAATTTGAATCCCTCATAAATTTGTTAGTTAGTTAGTAATTTAATAAAACAAAATAAATACCTATATTTTTTATAATATCAATAATTTAGACATGTATTTATTGTTGATTTACAAAATTATAGGTCTTACCAACTTAACTTTAATATTATTTTATCATTTAATTCTATTATTTTCACGAAAATTTTAACGAAATTTTAATGTTTGAATATGATAAAATAATATCATTGTTATAAAAAACGTTTCATTCCATTGAATTCTTCCCTGTATTGACTCGGAGTTGTGTTCTTTTTACTCTTAAAGATTCTGTTAAAGTTCGCTATATTATTAAAACCTGCCTTATAAGCAATTTCCGCAATACTTAAATCCTTCTCAATCAACCACCTGGAAGCATACCCTACCCTGATATCATTCAAATAGTTCACAAAAGTCTTATTTGTTCTTTTTTTAATAAAACGATTAAACGACACAACACTCATCGATAACAGGTCTGCTACTTCATCTAAAGAAATTTTCTCTGAAAAGTTTTGTTGCACATAATCATACACCATTTTCATTTTATCATCCTCTTCGAAATTAAAATTATCAACCGTATAAGTAGACAACAACCGCTGATTCCTTGAATTAGACATATCATAAAGTATAGACAAAAACTCTAAAAAATTATCAATTCCGTCTAATTTTGATAGTTTTTTCAATCTTTCCCCTATTTCTATAGCTGTTTTATTCGAAAACAATATTCCATGTATAGACTTTTCCAGCATATCTTTGATCGACAGCATTACCCGTCTGGATAAAAAACTATCTTCAAACAAATCATTATGAAATTGGATGGTTATTTCATGAATCCTTCTTGACCTGCAATTATGTGTTTCCCACCCATGATGCAAATTAGGTCCAACTAACACCAACTCAACTTCTTCAATCTCTTCTATATGATCTCCCACTACTCTTTTTACACCGCTTCCGTTTTGAATAAAATTAATCTCGTATTCCGGATGATGATGTACTGGGAAATCAAATCCGTCTTTAATTCTATCAAAGACCAAAAAGCTATCTCTTTTTGATAAGGGAGTTACTTCTCTGTGAAATTTATAGACCTCGCTCATTTTAATTTTATTTTTTTGCAATTATAAGATATAATTTTGACAAAATAATATTACTACTATATAGAATAACAAAATTAATTTTGAATTTTATAAAATCACAATCAATATTTTTAATTATTTGAAAAATATTCCTATATTTTTTAACTACTTTTTAAAAATACACAAGATAACTGATATGAGACTGTACAAAACCATACAAAAAATAACATTATTGACCTCAATCTCTTTGTTAGCTTCTTGTCATTCAATACTCAATAGCGACCAACAAGCTACTACTGAAACCCAAAACGTATACCGAAACCTGATACAATTAAAACAAAAAGGATTCATGTTTGGTCATCAGGATGATCTGGCTTATGGAGTGAACTGGAAATATGAAAATGGTCGAAGTGATGTAAAAGAAGTTGCTAATGATTATCCGGCTGTTTATGGTTGGGATATCGGAAGAATTGAAAATGACAGTCCGGAAAACCTGGACGGAGTTCCTTTTCATAAAATGAGACAATACATTAAAGAAGTATATCAAAGGGGCGGTGTCAATACTATTAGTTGGCATATTAATAACCCTTTTACCGGTGGTGATGCTTGGGATACAACTCCCGGCTCCTTAGCTTCAGTACTACCAAACGGAAGCAAGCATGAACTTTTTAAAAAATGGTTAGACAAAGCTGCCGTATTTTTAAACAGTCTTAAATCTGACGATGGTAAATCAATCCCTGTTTTATACCGCCCGTATCATGAATTAACCGGAAATTGGTTTTGGTGGTGCCAAAACAACGGAACTCCTGAACAATTTAAAGAATTATGGGTATTTTCATTTAATTACTTAAAATCTAAAGGCGTTCACAGTTTAATTTATGTATTCAATACTGCTGATTTTGAAACATACGAAGATTTTGAAAAATTTTACCCGGGAGACCAATATGTTGATATCGTAAGCTTTGATGCCTATCAATACGACGATCCTACCACAAGTACTGCCTATGTTGATAAATGCCGGAAACAATTCAAAATCATGAATGAATTTGCCTTGAAACATAATAAAATAATGGCATTTGCTGAAACCGGATTTGAACAGATTCCCTATGAAAACTGGTGGACTGATACCTTAATAAAAGCTATTGGCAATTATAAAATTTCATACGTCTTGGTCTGGAGAAATCACGGTTGGCTGGAACATGAACAAAAAATGCATTATTACGCTCCTTATAAAGGGCAGTCTACGGAAAAGGATTTTAAAAAATTCTATGAATTACCTAATACTTTTTTCCAAAAAGAAATAACAGAACAAAATATTTACCAGTAAACCGATACTATGCAACTACTCAATACAATAGATTTTTTAATTATCCTTGCTTACTTGATCTCAATTGTCATTATCGGGCTGGTATTAAGGAAAAGGGCTGAACGAAGTAAAGACGATTATCTTTTAGGTGGTAAATCCATTCCATGGTATTTACTGGGGCTTTCCAATGCTTCGGGTATGTTTGACATTTCAGGGACTATTTGGTTGGTTACTTTAATGTTTGTTTATGGTATAAAAAGTGTATGGATCCCATGGCTTTGGCCGGTTTTCAATCAGATCTTCCTAATGGTTTATTTATCCAAATGGTTAAGACGATCAAACGTAACGACAGGTGCCGAATGGATCGGAACTCGATTCGGAACGGGTACCGGCGCTAAATTATCACACATGATTGTTGTTGTATTTGCTTTAGTTGTATGTCTAGGCTATTTAGCATACGGATTTATTGGCTTAGGAAAATTTGTAGAGATTTTCCTCCCTTGGGAAGTTATCAGTAACTATATACCTTTTCAGGTTTCGGCTCAATATGTTCCGCACTTTTACGGCGTTATTTTTACACTTTTTGCTGTATTCTATTCTCTATTGGGCGGTATGTCAGGAATTGTTTGGGCAGATGTAGTTCAATTTGCAATTATGACAGTAGCAGCTTTAGTTATTGGCTATTTAGGTTGGCAAGCTGTCGGAACAGGAAATCTGACCGTACCGGAACATTGGATGAGTCCGTTCAGCGGAGGCTTAGAACTCAATTGGTCTTCTGTGATACCAGAAGTACAAAGCAAAATAAAGTCCGATGGTTTCGGAATCTTCTCGATTTTTCTTTCAATGATGTTATTTAAAGGAATTTTGGTTAGTATCGCAGGACCTGCTCCTACTTATGATATGCAAAAAATATTATCTACCAAAAATGCTATTGAAGCTTCTAAAATGAGTGGTTTCGTATCCGTTATCCTAATGCCGATACGTTACTTAATGATTGCCGGATTTGCTGCCTTAGCTTTGGTTTACTATGAAAAGATAGACCTGTTGACTGCTTCCGGAAATCTGGATTTTGAGCTTATACTTCCTTCGGCTATTAAAACCTTTGTTCCTGTCGGGCTTTTAGGTTTATTACTGGCAGGGTTAATCGCTGCATTCATGTCTACTTTTGCCGGAACTCTTAATGCTGCTCAAGCCTATATTGTAAATGATATTTATCTGAAACATATTAAACCGGAAGCTAATGCTAAACAAATCAGAAATATGAATTATGCCACCGGAATTATCGTTGTGCTTATCAGTATTATATTGGGATTATTTGCTAAAAATGTAAACTCCGTGTTAAACATTATTGTATCTGTTCTTTATGGAAGTTATGTAGGAGCTAACATTTTAAAATGGCATTGGTGGCGATTTAACGGCGAAGGATTTTTCTGGGGGATGCTAACCGGATTAGTAGCCGCTTACTTCACTCCCATGCTTTTTCCTGAAGTAAACGAACTTTATTTGTTCCCCATTTTACTTATCGTCTCTTTATTAGGATCGATTATCGGAACCTATTCTGCACCGGCAACCAATAAAGACATTCTTAAAGAATTTTATTTAAACGTCCGTCCGTGGGGGTTTTGGGGACCTGTAAAAGAAGAAGTAATAGCTGAAAATCCTGATTTTAAATCTGATGCTAATTTCGGTCGTGATATGTTCAATGTATTGATCGGAACAATAGCACAAACGCTATTGGTACTAATACCGACGTACCTGATCTTTCAGCAAACCTTTCCGCTTTATATCTGCATCATTATTCTTGTTATATGCATTGCATTACTAAAAAAATTCTGGTGGAATAATCTAAGTGAATAAAATTTTTAACCGTCAATAATATGGAAATTAAAAACATGAAACATATAACCAATTACGAACAATTAAAGGCTGTACACGAAACCTTTCTGAATATCAGCAACAAACCATACGAGGAATCAAACGGGATTTACATGCGCTATAAAAATGCAATTGTTACCCCGAAACATATTCCTTTGGAATGGCGTTATGACCTGAACGCAGAAAACAACCCTTATGCTATGGAACGTATCGGTTTTAATGCAACATTCAATGCCGGAGCTATAAAATGGAAAGGAAATTATATATTATGCGTACGTGTTGAAGGAAATGACAGAAAATCGTTTTTTGCTCTTGCAGAAAGTCCTAATGGAATTGACAACTTCAAATTTTGGGAAAAGCCATGTGTCATTCCTCAAATCCCCGGAAATCCGGATACCAATGTATATGACATGCGTCTGACACAACATGAAGACGGATGGATTTACGGCATTTTCTGTACCGAAAGAAAAGATCCGAATGCTCCTAAAGGCGATACCAGTAGCGCAATTGCTAATGCCGGTATTGTTCGTACAAAAGATTTGGTTAATTGGGAGCGCTTGCCGGATTTGATTTCCAATACAGGTCAACAACGAAATGTGGTTTTACACGCTGAATTTGTAAATGGAAAATATGCGGTTTACACACGCCCTCAGGACGGCTTTATTGATGTTGGTTCCGGTGGTGGTATCGGTTTAGGTTATATTGACAATATGGAAAACCCTGTTGTTCAAAATGAAACCATTATTTTCTCTAAAAAATACCATACAATCTATGAATTAAAAAATGGCTTAGGTCCTGCTCCGATCAAAACCTCAAAAGGTTGGTTGCATTTAGCACACGGAGTGCGAAACACAGCTGCCGGTCTGCGCTATACACTCTACATGTTCATGACCGATTTGAATGATATAGGAAAAGTAACGTATGTTCCGGCCGGACATTTTATGGCTCCGATCAATGACGAACGCGTAGGAGATGTTTCCAACGTGTTGTTCTCAAACGGTTGGATTACTGATGAAGACGGAACCGTATACATCTATTATGCTTCATCCGATACCCGGATGCATGTAGCCGTTTCTTCTACTGACAGATTAGTAGATTATGTAATGAATACTCCTGAAGACACCTTTATTTCATCAGGATCCGTAGCGACTATTATTGATTTAGTTGATCGAAATAAAAATTTATAATCCTTGATCTTTTGATATGCCAACACCAGAAAGAAAACAAAATTTAAAAAACGAGGTCAGAGAAGAACTTAACCACATTTTAAACTATTGGAAAAGAAACACCATAGACACTGAAAATGATGGTTTTGTAGGACAAATCGATGCTTTTGAAAAAAAAGTTCTGAATGCTGAAAAAGGCTCTGTTCTCAATGCTCGTATTCTTTGGTCTTTCTCTGCGGCTTATCAGATCACACAAGATCCTTCCGATCTTGAAACAGCCACTAAAGCTTATCATTTTATTAATAGTTATTTTTTTGACAAAGAGTTTGGCGGGGTTTTCTGGAGTGTTGCATACGATGGAAAACCTTCTCAAACCAAGAAGCAGATCTATGCTTTAGCATTTACAATTTACGGCTTAGCCGAATACTATAAGATAACTCAGGATCAAAAAGTTTTACAAATGGCTATTTCGCTTTTTGAAACCATCGAAAAATATAGCTTTGACCCTGTAAACAAAGGATATTTAGAAGCCTTTACTCAAGAATGGAATCCAATTGAAGATCTCCGGTTAAGTGCTAAAGATGTCAACGAAAAGAAGACTATGAATACGCATTTACATATTGTAGAGGCGTATGCCAACTTATTTTTAGTTTGGCCAAATGAACTTTTACAAACAAAGATTATAGAAATTTTAGAGACGATCAATCACTATTTTATCAATACTAAAACCGGACATCTAAAACTCTTCTTTAATGAAGAATGGATTGAAAAACCAGATGTCGTTTCCTATGGTCATGATATAGAAGCTGCTTGGCTATTGCTTTGGTGTGCAAGAATTACACAAAATCAAGAACTGATTGAAATCTTTACTAAACACGCCTTACAAATGGCTGATGCTACTTTTGAAGGGATTGACCAGGACGGAAGTCTTTGGTATGAACTTGATCCTCAGAAAAATAATTTAATCACAGAAAAGCATTGGTGGCCACAAGCAGAACTTTTAATTGGGATGATCAATGCTTGGGAATTAACACAAGAAGAGAAATATTTTACTACTGCTGAAAAAAACTGGGATTTCATTAAGCGTTTTATCATAGACAAAGAAAACGGAGAATGGATCTGGGGTATTCATGGAGATTACAGTAAAATAATCAACGATAAAGCAGGTTTATGGAAATGTCCTTACCACAACTCCAGAGCTTGTATAGAACTGATTGATCGATTATAAAAACTATTGAAATGAAACATTATACTCTTTTCTCGGTATTGTTCCTTTTTTGTCTGTTTTCTCATGCACAAAAAAATATCGTTAAAAACGGAGGCTTCGAGTCGGATCTGCAATATTGGAATGGTTCTTCAGCAACCATCTCTCCTTATGATAAAAAAACAGGAAAGAACAGTTGCTTAATCAATCAATTTACCGGTAGCGAATGGAAAGGAATAGACCAGACTGTTAACATTCCGAAAGAAACATTTGCTTTAGAATGTAGTATATGGATAAAAACCGATGCGATTTCCGGAGGGAAAGAGCCTTATAACGCAGGCGTAATGACTGTAGAGTTCCTGACCTCTTCCGGAAAAAATATCAGTTATGAGAATATAGCTCAGATCAAAGGTTCTACCGCCTGGACTGAATATACAAAAACGGTTTTAGTCCCTTCTGATGCTAAAAAGATCCGAATTATGCTCGCGCTGGCTCAAACCGACGGTACTATTCTATTTGATGAAGTACAAGTTAATAAAATTTCTGAAGAGGAATACCATTCCACGGTACAAAAGAAAACCTCAGAAAAAGAGCAAAAAACCATAGTAAAAGTTATTGAACCGGTCTATTTCCAAAACGGTGATTTTGAAAACCAATTAGAATACTGGACAGGTAAAGCCCGTATAACCGACAAAAGCCATCAGGGAAAATTTGCAGTACTGGTATCTTCTCCGGCAAATGAATGGACTGCAATCGAACAGTCAGCAGACCTTCCCGAAGGTGCCGGGAAAATTCATATTTCAGGTTGGTTAAAAGCTGAAAATATTGTTCGGGGAAAAGAACCTTGGAACAACGGAATGTTTATCATTGAATTTACAAAAGACGGAAAAAATAAAACATCGGAAGACCAGCTTCTGGGAACTGTTACCAACTCTACTGAGTGGTTGTACTTTGAAAAAACATTAAGTATTCCTAAAGAGACAAAAAAGTTCAGGATCATGTTAGCATTAAGCAATTGTACAGGAAATTTATATGCTGACAACATCCAAATTAAATACTTCAGATAATGAAAAAAATATTTTTTTTCTTTTACACTACTCTTTTAATCGCTTGTTCCTCAACAGAGGAATCAAATTCCGTTGCTACTACAAATACAACAAATAACAACGGTATAACGCCTCAAAACGTGAGGAACTATATGGTTGATCCTAATGCTACTGATGAAACCGTTGCTTTGTTCTACAACCTGAAAAAAATGGCTGAAACAAAGTTTGCTATAGGTCAACAAGATGCTTTTAACAGCTTTTACAATAACGATAGCTCACAATCAGACATCAAAAAATCGACCGGATATGATCCCGCTCTTTTAGGATGTGATTTCATGTTCATTACGGATGATAATAACACAGGAGAAGCTTCTAATTGGTTCTACCAACAAGAATTAAAAATTATAACAGATGCTAAACAGGCGTATGACAATGGTATGTTTGTTACTTTTTCATGGCACATGCGCGAACCTTATGAGGGCCAAGAATTTTACACAAGTGAAATGACCGATTTCCAAAAATACAATGCTTTGATCAGTCTCCTACCCGGCGGTACAAATCATGAGTATTACAAAACAAAACTGGATAAAATAGCTACTGTATTAACTAACCTGAAAGGAACTGATAATAAACAAATTCCTGTCATTTTAAGACTATTTCACGAATTTGACGGAGGATGGTTCTGGTGGGGAAGCCAGTGGTGTACTGCAGCCCAATATCAGCAGTTATGGCAATTTACTGTTGAGTATTTAAGAGATACTAAATCAGTTCACAATATTCTCTATGCTTTTTCTCCTGACAATTCTTATAATACAGAAAGTCAGTATCTATCACGTTATCCGGGAGACACTTATGTTGATATTTTAGCAATGGACAATTACGGAGATTTTAATAATCAAGGTACTTCAGGAGCAACAACGGCAAACAATAAATTAAAAATGCTTTCTGATCTGGCTATTGCAAAGAAAAAAATTGCAGCTTTGAGCGAGACCGGCTATCAGGTTAGCAATGCCAATCCTCCTATAAATGGTTGGTTCTCGAATTATTTATATACTGCTTTAACCGATCAGAACATCCAAATTGCATATACCATGTTCTGGTATAACACACAAGATGCTTATTATGTACCAACCCCAACTAACTCTAATGTAAACGATTTTATAGATTTTACTAACAAGCCCAAAACGACTTTAGTAAATAATTTACCGAACTTGTACCAATTACCAAACTAAAAAATTATGAAAGCTATCCGTGCCTTTTTGCCCCTTCTTTTGATTATTATTTGTATTTCCTGTAATGTCGAAAAAGACAGTTTTATCAGCATTAAGGAATCTCAATTTATCAAAAACGGAGAACCTTATCATTATGTAGGAACTAATTACTGGTATGGAGGTCTTTTAGGCTGTAAAGAAGGTAATCAAAGTCGTTTACTAAGAGAGTTAGATGACTTAAAATCTAATGGCATTGTCAATCTAAGGATTATGATTGGTGCTGAAGGCGGAGATCAGGATTATACTGTAAGAGAACCTTTGCAACCTCAACAAGGTGTTTTTATTGAATCCCGTTTAGAAGGACTCGATTTTCTTTTATCGGAAATGAAAAAAAGAGATCTGACAGCTATTCTTTATTTTACGAACAATTGGGAATGGAGCGGCGGAATGGCTAAGTACTTAGAATGGAACGGATACGGCGTAGTTCCTAACCCTAATATTGCACCTAATACCTGGCCGCAATTCATGGCTTATACAGCACAGTTCCATACTTGTGAACCGTGTAAAGAAGCTTTAAAAAGTTACATCAAAAAAATTATTACCAGAACTAATTCTGTTTCTAAAGTAAAATATTCAGATGACCCAACTATTATGGCATGGGAAGTAGCCAATGAACCTCGTGTTTTTACTCCGGAAAATGAAAAAGCTTTTACAAATTGGTTAAATGATGTGACCGCCTATATTAAATCTTTAGATAAAAACCACTTGGTAACAACAGGCTCAGAAGGGAAAGCCGGTTCTAACGATGATCTGCTTACTTTTGAACGTACACACAATAATCCGAATATTGATTATTTGACCATGCACATCTGGCCTAAAAACTGGGGTTGGTATAAAATTGAAGACGAGGCTGGCTCTACTCCTGTTGCTATTCAAAATACACTGAACTATATAGAAGAACATATAAAAGTAGCTAAAAAGCTAAATAAGCCTATTGTTTTAGAAGAATTCGGTTATCCGCGAGTTCAGGAAAACTTAGACAGAAATGCATCAGCGGCATACCGCAATCAATTCTATAAAGCTGTTTTCCGGCGCTTGGACAAAGCTATTCAGACTAATGAACCTTTTGTTGCTTTGAATTTTTGGGGTTATGGTGGTTTCGGAAAGAACAATCCTGAAAATGGTAAATGGAATATTGGCGATGACTATACTACTGACCCACCACAAGAGCCGCAAGGTCTGAACTCCGTTTTTGCTACAGAAAAAAGTACCTTAGCTCTTATGAAAGACTTTAATTCTAAGTGGAATAACAACTAAATTATTCCACTTAGAATTGATTCTATTTGTTGCAATTCCTCTTCTGAAAAAGTCAACTGCTCTAAACTTTTTAAGTTTTCGTATAATTGCACAACAGAACTGGCACCTATTAAAACAGAAGTAATTCTTCTATCTTTTAACAACCAGGCGATAGCCATTTGTGCTAACGTTTGGTCTCTTTTTTGTGCCAACTTATTTAACAATTGTATCTTTTGAAGAATGTCTTCCGTTATGTCTGTTGTTTGTAAAGATCCGTTAGGATTTGATGCTCTTGAACCGGCAGGAATTCCTTTTAAATATTTAGAGGTTAATAGACCTTGCGCTAAAGGAGAAAACGCGATACATCCTACTCCATTCTCTTCTAAAACATCTAATAAGCCATCTTCAGGTGAACGCTCAAACATAGAATATTTAGGTTGATGAATTAAGCAAGGAGTTCCCAGATCTTTCAGAATCTTTATGGCTTCCTGAGCCTGCTCAGCATTATAATTACTAATCCCTGCATAAAGTGCCTTACCGCTTTTCACGGCATAATCAAGAGCCATCATGGTTTCTTCAACGGGAGTTTCAGGATCCGGACGATGCGAATAAAAGATATCCACATATTCCAGATTCATTCGTTTCAAACTTTGATTTAAACTCGTAATCAGGTATTTCCTAGAACCCCAATCTCCATAAGGTCCGTCCCACATCTTGTATCCGGCTTTCGTTGAAATGACTAATTGGTCTCGCATAAAACCTTGAAAATTCCGTTTAACGATTCCTCCGAAGTTTTCCTCTGCTGATCCCGGAACCGGCCCGTAATTATTTGCTAAATCAAAATGTGTGATCCCATTATCAAAAGCATTGACAATTATTTGCTCTGCATTTTTAAGATCATCAAAAGAACCGAAATTATGCCATAGCCCTAAAGATATTTGTGGTAACAAAAGTCCGCTTTTCCCACATCTGTTGTAATTCATATTTCTGTTTTTTTTACACAAAAAAGGATTGATGAAAGATCATCAATCCTTTTCAAAACCCTAACAAATTCTAGTATAAATGAAAAACACTATTCTTTGTATCAGAGGAGCTTGTTCCTATAAAAATTTGAAATTTACCGGATTCAACAATAAATTCTCCTTCACTATTATAAAAACCTAACTCTTTTTCAGTTAGTACAAACTCTACGGTTTTAGACTCTCCCTTATTCAGAGATATCATTTGAAAATCTTTTAATTCTTTTACCGGCCGGGTTAAACTTGCCACTACATCACGAACATATAACTGTACCACTTCCTTACCATCATAATTTCCAGTATTCTTAACTGTTACAGAAGCTTTTACAGGTTCTCCTTTTTTATAACTTTCTTTATCAAGAGTTATTTCTGAATACTCAAAAGTAGTATAACTCAATCCGTGACCAAAACTCCAAAGCGGTGTTTTTTCTACATCGCTGTAATGCGTCCAGAACACATTGTTATCTTTATCGATTGGTCTTCCCGTAGCATAATAATTATAGTAAATCGGGCATTGTCCCACATTTCTAGGAAATGACATCGGTAACTTACCGCTAGGATTGTAATCTCCATAGAGCACCTGAGCAACAGCATTTCCTGTTTCAGTTCCTAATTGCCAGGCTTCTACTATAGCCGGGATATGTTTGGCTGCCCAAGGTAAAGCTAGCGGACGTCCGTTATTCAAAACCAAAACAATATTGGGATTCACTTTGTACACTTCTTCTAAAAGTTCTTGCTGTACACCCGGAAGTCCAAGTTCTGTTCTGCTCCTTGCCTCTCCGGTCTGAAACCCGTGTTCCCCGAGAACCATTACTACTATATCACTTTCTTGAGCCGCTTTTTTTGCTGCTTCAAAGCTACTTTTATCAGTAGTGTTGATTTGAACTTCCTGAATAAAACTTACCGAACCTATAGTTACATCTGCTCCTTTTTCATAGCCCAATCGGTTGCCTGTATATTGCTGCATTCCTTCTAAAACAGATACAGCAGTTTCATCATCCGATGCTATGCGCCAACTTCCTAACGGACTGGTTTTATCTGCTGCCAAAGCACCGATTAAAGCAATTCTTTTACCTGTTTTAGGTAAAGGAAGTAATTGTTTGTCATTTTTCAGTAATACAATTGACTTTTTAGCCATATCCAATACAGCTTCTCTGTTTTCTTTACTTCCAATAACCTTTTGCTCGCGTTTTTCATCACAATAGCGATAAGGATCATCAAACAACCCTAATTCAAATTTTACACGCAGAATTCTTCTCACTGCATCGTCAATCAGTTTTTCATCTACTTTCCCTTCCCGAACCAATTTCGCTAATTCGTATACATATAAATGCGACTCCATGTCCATATCAGCTCCGGCTTCAACTGCTTTCAAAGACGCTTCTGTTCCGTCTTCTGCAAATCCCCAATTGATCATTTCTCTGATGGAAGCCCAATCTGTAATCACAAAACCGTCAAAATTCCATTTGTCTTTTAAAATATCACGTTGTAAAAACTTACTTCCTGTTGCCGGTACACCATTTAACGTATTAAATGAGTTCATAAACGTTCGCACTCCTGCATTTTTAGCAGCTTCAAACGGAGGCAGTACTAAATTATATAATGTTGGCATTCCGATATCTACCAAATTGTATTCCTTTCCGGCCTCCACAAAACCATAAGCTGCAAAATGCTTGGCGCAAGCTGCAATAGTATTAGGCAATCCTAAATCTTCTTTAGTCTCACCCTGAAAACCTTTTACTCTTGCTTCAGCTACCTTACTTCCTAAAAAAGCATCTTCTCCGGCTCCTTCCATAACCCTGCCCCAACGAGCATCTCTGGAGACATCTACGTTAGGTCCGAATGTCCAGTTAATACCAGAAGCAGAAGCTTCACCGGCTGCTACCTGAGCTGATTTTTTAATCGCTTCCATATCCCAACTTGCTGCTTCCGCCAGTGGTATAGGGCTTAACGTTTTGTAACCGTGAATCACATCAAAGCCAATGATCAGCGGAATTCCTAAACGGGTTTCCTCTACAGCTATTTTTTGTACGGCTTTAACTTCTTTTACACCTCTGACAGTTAACATGGAACCAACCCAACCTTTTTTAAGGTGCTCATACTTTAAAGCTGCCGAACCTCCTTCCGGAGCCGGACCGGTTACGTCCCAAAATCCGTTATATTGATTCATCTGACCTACTTTTTCTTCCAAGGTCATCTTTTGCAGTAACTGTTCTATTCTGGTTTCAATAGGCTCTTGTTGCTTCATTTTCTTTTTCTTTTGTGCATGGGCATAACTTCCCATGATAAGTAAGGTTAAGATGATTGTTCGTTTCATGGAATGGCAATTTTAAAAGTAGAAGCCGGTAATTCAGCTTCATTGAACAAATTAGACTGAACAGCATTTCCCCAAGCAAAACGGATGTATTCAGGATACTTTACTTTAGAACAACCGACTATTACTTTCCCTTCTACTATTTTGGCTTTCGCCTGATAAAAAACTCCATCATTTCCGGCAATTTCAAATAAATTCTCTTTGGTCGTAAAATGAAGGCTCTCGTTATGTTCAAAAGTAAGTTCAACTCCTTTTTTAACCTTTTTAGCACTTTGGATAGCCGGACTTTCAACAGTTCCTTTTAAAACATTATAATGCTGTTTTAAAGCCATATCCGCTAATCGGGTTCCTACCGTTTTTTTATTGGTCGGATGAATGTCATTTAAAGTTGCCACATCACTGATCACAACCATTCCTGTTTTTGGCAAAGCCAAAACTTGTCGCTGTAAATCACGGGTCATAGCAGCATAAGTACCTTCTCCTTCATATTGATAAGGTGCGATCTGTACATAATAAAAGGACAATTCCTCTTTCCATAGTTTTCGCCACGATTGAATCAATTCGGTAAATAATTGTTGATATGTAGATTCTCCTACATTACTTTCTCCTTGATACCACAAAAAGCCGGCTATTTTATAACCAATCAAAGGATAAATCATGCTGTTGAATGTTTTAGAAGGTTCAACCGGACAATATTCTGACAACTTACGGTCAATGGCCGTTTTATAATACGATTTATCATTTGAAAATACATTCTTAGGCATCCAGACTTCTGCCGGAGTACCTCCCCAAGCTGAAACAATCAAGCCCACCGGAACATCCGGTTCTATTTCCTGTAACCTTCTGGCAAAATAATAAGCAACGGCACTATTTTTTCGCATGGTTTCCGGAGTACAAGTTTCCCAATTGCCAATAGCATTGACCTGAGGATAATCGGCTGTGACCTTAGCAGTCCTGAAAAAGCGGATCTCAGGAAAATCAGCTTTTGCTATTTCTTCTTCTTTATTGTCAATTCCCCAATCGGCCGTCATTTCCATATTAGACTGCCCGGAACAAAACCAAACTTCTCCCAACAAGACATTGGTTAATTGCAATGTATTGTAACCTTTTATTTCCACTTCATAAGGTCCGCCCGCTTGTATTGTCTCAATGGTTAGTTCCCAATAAGCATTCGAATCGGCTTCGGTCTTATATTCTTTTTTATTCCAAGACGGAATTACTGAAACGGGTTCTTTTGGATTTGCCCAACCCCAAATCTTTACTTGTGAATTTTGCTGTAAGACCATTCCATCCGAAAAGCACGAAGGTAAATTTACTTCTGCATTCATAACTTGAATTAAAAACAAACTAAAAATTACAACAATTTTATTCATTTAGTATTTTTTTAAAGGTTTCTTTCAATTGCTGAGCCATAAACTTATGATCTTCTACATCCGGATGGTAATCACATCCTTGGGGTTCCATAGGCTTGTACTCAAAAATAGTAATCGGTTTATGTACGGTGTCTGTTTCAAAAGCTTCTTTAACTTTCTTTAAACATGCCATAAAAACATCGTTTTTTTCTCCTGAAACCATAGGACTGTTCAGTAAAACAAGCTGTGTATCCGGATAACGATTATAAATAGTCTTTATAAACTTGATATAGTTTGCTATGTATTTTTCTTCATTAAAAGGCAAACGTTCCTTTTTACCATCCCCGTCAGACAGGTCATTAGTTCCCAAACATATACTTACTAAATCCGGTTGGAAATCAGTGTTGAAAACTTTAGAAGTATCTTTATCTAAATTTAGATTTTCATAGACCTCCGGTAAATTAGGTTCTGACTCATGTTCATCGTTCCAATTGCGGTACATACCATAACCGGAAACAGAGCTCAGCAAGAAATCGGCATTCAGTTCTCTGGCTAAAACTGGACCATAAGCCCAATATGCATTATGTTGATCGAACCAGAAATCGGTGCTATGACATGGAATTGTCAGATCATTTCCCATGCCACATGTAATGGAATTCCCGATAAATTCAATTCTCTTTTTAGATTCTGCCGAAAAGGGGACTAAATTTGTTATTCCTGAGCCATCGAATAAGACTTTTCCATTGGCTGCTTCTGTTGCTTTAAAAACTTTTACATGATGAATAGTATCTTTTGTTTCTTCAATTTTTACCTTTTCAATACCTATTGAATCAATTGTAAACCGCCCTTTGTAAAACCCGTCTATCTCTAAAACATAATAATTATGATGTTTCCATGTATCAACACTCTCCATGTTAAACTCACAACTATTCCCTTTGTAGCTGAATTCAATTGAAGAAGCCGATCCCAACAGGTAGACCTTACGATCTGAAACGGCGTCAACTCTTCCGCTGGTATGAAACAGTGTTTCAGTTATTTTTTCTTTTTCTCCTGCACAACCTGCTAGCAAAAAAGCTAAAGCAAAAACTTTATAATTAATATTCATTTTTCAAAAAAATTAAGGATTATAAAATTAAGGCTATTTTTTTTGTACAAATAATACAATTACATCAAATTGTTATCAAAAAATAAACTATATCTGTAATGAATCAATCTTATTCTAAGTTTCTTAAAATACGCTTAACCTCTCTTTTTTTAACGTTAATTATTCTAATAAAACTGGTTAAAATGCTTAAATTTGTTAGAGTACATAACAAAATAAAACTAAACTTATGATGACCATAATTGCCACAACTGACTTTTCTGAAATCGCTCAGAATGCAGTTCAATATGCGGCTAACTTAGCTAAAGCAGCCAATATGAATTTAGTACTTTTCCATGCTTTCAATCCACCTATACACGCATCTAATGCGCAATTATCAGCAGAAACTTTTCAGAAACTGTTTGATATTAATTCAGAACGTTTGAAAGAGTTGGCTAAGGAATTAAAAAAGGAACACCATATTGAAACCCAATCAGAGATCACCTATTCTTTTGTTGAAGAACATTTAGTTACTTGCATTGAAAAATACAATGCCGGTTTATTAGTATTCGGTATGGCTGAAAAAAGCTTAGAACAGGAATTAATGGGTAATACAACAACCTCAGCTATCAGGAACATTAATATCCCTATAATCTCTGTTCCGTTAGAGACAAAATTCACACCGTTAAACAGAGTTTTATTTGCCTGCGATACACCGGATGAAATTCCGAGCCATGCTACTTCGCTCATTAAAAGCCTGATCGCTGCTCAAAATACAGAAATAGAAGTTTTCAGTGTTGATACAACTGTTGAAAAAATCAAAAAGGACAATCCTAAAACAAAAGAAGACGACGAAAAGGAGATCAACTATTATTACAAAAATATACAGTCGAAAGAAGTTATCGATGAAATTAAAAAAGAGATCAAAGATTTTAATGCAGACCTGTTAATTATGATGCCTAAAAAATATGGCTTTTGGGACTCAATGGTTCACAGAAGTAAAACCAGAGTTATGGCGTCGGGTTTAAGCATTCCGCTTTTATCTATACCTGCAAGCTATTAAAAATAAAAAGCTCCTAATAAACGGAGCTTTTTTATTTACTTAATATAAAATTCAATCTATTTATCTGGAATAATTCGGTGCTTCTTTAGTAATCGTAACATTATGCGGGTGACTTTCTCCGATACCGCTGGCTGTTAAACGAACAAAACGACCTACCTCTTGTAAAGTCGGAATATTTTTTGCACCGCAATATCCCATTCCGGCACGTAGACCTCCGATAAACTGAAGCATACTTTCCGCTAATTCGCCTTTATAAGGAACACGCCCTACAATTCCTTCCGGAACTAATTTTTTAACATCATCTTCCACATCTTGAAAATAACGGTCTTTAGAACCTTCTTTCATAGCTTCAACAGACCCCATTCCTCTATAAGATTTGAATTTTCTTCCTTCAAAAATAATAGTCTCACCCGGAGATTCTTTGGTTCCTGCCAATAATGATCCGAGCATAACACAATCTGCTCCTGCTGCCAAAGCTTTAGGAATATCTCCTGTATAGCGGATACCGCCGTCAGCTATAACCGGCACTCCGCTGCCTTTAATTGCTGCAGCAACTTCGAGTACGGCTGAAAACTGAGGAAAACCGACACCTGCGACAACACGCGTTGTACAAATGGATCCCGGACCTATACCTACTTTTACACCGTCTGCTCCGGCTTCTACTAAATATTGAGCGGCTTCCGGTGTTGCAATATTACCTACTACAACATCTAACTGAGAGAATTCCGCCTTAACTTTCTTTAAAACGTCTACTACACCTTTTGTGTGTCCGTGGGCCGTATCAATTATAACCGCATCAACACCTGCATTTACCAAAGCTCTGGCTCTTTCAACAGCATCAGCTGTAACACCTAATGCCGCTGCAACTCGTAAACGACCGTATTGATCTTTATTAGCCATTGGTTTCAAGGTTAATTTAGTGATATCTCTAAATGTAATTAAACCAATCAGTTTGAAGTCATCGCTAACAACCGGTAATTTTTCAATTTTATTTTCTTGCAAAATTTCTTCTGCCTGCGCTAAAGTTGTTCCTTGCTTAGCTGTAACCAGATTTTCAGATGTCATTACTTCTGTAATGGCTCTTTTATTGTCTTTTTCAAAACGCAGATCTCTATTGGTTACAATTCCTTTTAAAGTCATATCCGTATCCACTACCGGAATTCCTCCGATACTGAATTCTTTCATCACTCGTTTTGCATCTCCTACATTTGCTTCTAAGGACAAAGTAACCGGATCAATGATCATTCCTGACTCGGCACGCTTTACTTTGCGCACTTCTGCTGCCTGGCGCTCAATTGACATGTTTTTATGCAAAACACCTATTCCGCCTTCTCTCGCAATAGCAATTGCCATATCACTTTCGGTAACAGTATCCATTGCTGCCGAAATAATAGGAACGTTTAATGATATATTTCTGGAAAATTTACTTGAAATATTTACTTCACGAGGAAGCACTTGGGAATAATTAGGAATTAAAAGGACGTCATCATAGGTTAGACCTTCACCTACGATTTTTGAGTTGTGTGCTTTCATCGCAATCTGTTGTAGTTGTTAAATTGCATGCAAATATATAAATTTACTTCCACATTCTAAAACTTTAATACCAGTTTATCATGCAAAGTCTGTCACTTCATATTTTAGAGATCCTATTAGTTGTATTTATAATCTTAGGGATGCATTTTTATAAAAAAAGAGTCGGAATAGGAACGCTTTATGTTTTTATAGGAACGATCCAATTCTTTCAGACGTTATTAGTTTCTAACGTGTATGATAATTATTTAGGGGATTACAGATTTTCACCAGGTTCCACTATATTTTACACTTCTACTCTGTTTGCTATATTACTTTTCTTTCATACTGAAAACCTTGTCAAGACCAAAAGCCTTATTTACGGAATCTTGATCGCTAATATATCCATTACATTCTTTTCTCAATTCTTATTAGTACAAGACCACAGTATTGAACAATCCAGCGGACTGCTTTTAGAAGAGATATTGAGTTTTGAATTGACAATTTTCCTGATCGGGACAAGTTTACTTTATTTAGAAGCAATGTTTATCTTGTTATTTTATGATTTCTTAAATTATAAATTCAAGGATAAAGGTACCTTCCTGAAGATTTTTACAACGATGTCACTTGTATGCATCTTTGATTCTATTGCGTTCTATACGTTCTTTTATTTTACTCATGATAACTTTAAAGATCTGATCATTGGCAATATCATAGGAAAACAGATCACAGTGGGGCTATTTTCTATTTGTCTTTATTTCTATCTGAAATTCAATAAAAACATAAAACCGAAACGAACTCCAAGTGACTTTAAGGAAATATTGAAGATATTTACTTTTTAGTTTCTAGTGGTAGTAATTAAAAACTTTTAACGCCTCATTATAAGCGCTTTCAAAACTCATGGCACGACAATTGGTCTCTGCTTTTTGTGTATTGAAATAGGACAACAACTTCTCTGTCGGCATGTTTCCGGTTAAATCGTCCTTAGCCATAGGACAACCTCCATAGCCTTTTATTGCTCCGTCAAAACGTTTACATCCGGCTTTATAAGCTGCATCCACTTTTTCATGCCATGAATCCGGAGTTGTATGCAGGTGCGCCCCGAATTCAATATCCGGATATTCAGGAATCAAATTTGAAAATAAATAATTGATCACTTCCGGTGTTGAACTGCCAATGGTGTCTGAAAGGGATAAAATAGTAATTCCCATATTGGCCAATTTTTCAGTCCATTCGCCTACAATATCCACATTCCATGGATCTCCGTAAGGATTTCCGAATCCCATTGACAAATACGCCACGACCTCTTTATTAGTTCTGGCAGCTATATTTAATATTTCCTGCAAGGTTACAAATGATTCAGCAATTGTTTTGTGGGTATTTCTCATCTGAAAATTTTCTGAAATAGAAAACGGGAAACCCAAATATTGAATTTCGGAATGTACAGATGCTAACTCTGCTCCTTTAGTATTAGCCACAATAGCCAATAATTTACTTTTTGTTTGCGATAGATCAAGCTGAGCCAAGACCTCAGCAGTATCCTGCATTTGCGGAATAGCTTTAGGCGAAACAAAACTACCGAAATCAATGGTATCGAAACCTACTCTCAATAACGATTGAATGTACTGAACTTTTTTTTCTGTAGGAATAAAGGCTTTGATACCCTGCATGGCATCGCGTGGACATTCAATAATCTTTACCTGAGTAGTATTCATAAAAATCAAATGTAAAAAATTAATTCTTTTCTAACAGTTTTCGGTTGATCGCTTTAACTAAGCCCGGACCTTCATAGATGAAACCGGTATATAATTGTACCAAACTGGCTCCTGCTTCTAACTTTTCTATTGCATCTTCTGCCGAATGAATTCCTCCTACACCAATAATCGGAAATGCCTTATTACTCTTGTCTGAAAGAAAACGAATTACTTCAGTAGAACGCTTTGTCAACGGCTTTCCTGACAAACCTCCTGTTTCCTTTTGATTTTCCGAATGCAAACCTTCTCTTCCTATAGTTGTATTCGTTGCTATTACTCCGGCTATTTTCGTTTCTTTTACAATGTCGATAATATCCAACAACTGTTCGTTCGTTAAATCCGGTGCTATTTTCAACAAAATAGGTTTTGGCTTCTCTGCTCCGCTTGTTGTGGCAGGTTTTTCATTATTCAGATCCTGTAAAGTTTGTAACAACTTTGTTAACGGCTCTTTATCCTGCAACTCACGAAGATTAGGCGTATTGGGCGAACTCACATTAACTACAAAATAATCAACATAAGGGAATAATGCTTCAAAACAAATTTCATAATCTTTAACCGCTTCTTCATTAGGCGTTATTTTGTTTTTACCGATGTTTCCACCAATTAAAACACCTTTATTCTTTTTCAAACGCTCAACCGCTTCTTCTACTCCACCGTTATTAAACCCCATACGATTAATGATCCCCGAATCTTCTTTTAGGCGAAACAAACGCTTTTTAGGGTTTCCGGGTTGGGCTTTAGGTGTTAAAGTACCGATTTCTATAAAACCAAAACCAAAGTTTGACAACTCTTTATATAATTTTGCATCTTTATCAAAACCAGCCGCCAGACCAACCGGGTTTTTAAATTTTAAGCCGAAAACTTCTCGTTCTAAACGCTTGTCTTCAATACAATACAGTGCTTTAAAAAGGGAAGAAAAACCAATTTTATTCAGAAATCGGATCAAAGAAAATGTAAAGTGATGCACTTGTTCCGGATCAAAACAAAATAAAATAGGCCTTATAAATATTTTGTACATAATTTTTGTTGTGTTGCTTTGCAAAAATAAGAATTCAACAGTATTTATAATGAAATAAACTTAATAATTTACAATTCTTCAAAATTTAACCATAAGTAGTATATTTGTGTGAAATTTTAAAAAAGGCATCATGCAAGATATTATCAATCGTTTTATCAGTTACGTTACAATAGATACAGAATCCGATCCGAATTCTAATACTACTCCCAGTACAGAAAAACAATGGGATTTAGCCAACAAACTTGTGGAAGAACTAAAAGCTATGGGCATGCAAGACGTCACTATCGACGAAAATGCCTATATCATGGCAACCTTACCGAGTAATGTTGCTCATGATGTACCTACTATAGGTTTTGTAGCGCACTTTGATACAACTCCTGATTTTACGGGAGCAAATGTAAAACCTCAGATCGTTGAAAATTATGATGGTAGTGATATCGTATTAAATGCCGAACAAAATATTATCCTTTCACCCGATTATTTTGAAGATTTGCTTCAATATAAAGGACAAACTCTTATCACAACCGACGGAACTACACTTTTAGGTGCTGATGACAAAGCCGGAATCACAGAAATTATGACGGCTATGGATTATTTGATCAAGCATCCTGAAATCAAACACGGTAAAATACGTGTCGGCTTTACACCGGATGAAGAGATCGGACGTGGTGCTCACAAATTTGATGTCGAAAAATTCGGAGCTGAATGGGCTTATACAATGGATGGAAGTCAGATCGGTGAATTAGAATACGAAAATTTTAATGCGGCCGGAGCAAAAATCACATTTCAGGGGAAAAGTGTTCACCCGGGTTATGCTAAAGGAAAAATGATCAACTCCATGTTGTTAGCAAACCAATTCATTTCTGAATTACCGATAAATGAAGTTCCGGAGCGAACAACAGGTTACGAAGGTTTCTTTCACTTACACGATATTCACGGAAGCATTGAAGAAACTGTAGTAGAATTAATTATCCGTGATCACAATAAAGATCATTTTGAAGCACGTAAAGCTTTGATCCAAACTATCGCTGATAAGATCAATACTGCTTATGAAAAACAATTCGGCGGTCCTATTTGTGAAGCAATTGTAAAAGATCAGTATTTCAATATGCGTGAAAAAGTTGAACCGGTTTTCCACATTGTAGAAATTGCTGAGAAAGCAATGAAAGAATTAAATATAACTCCTATCATAAAACCGATCAGAGGAGGAACAGATGGCGCTCAATTATCTTTTAAAGGTCTACCTTGCCCTAATATCTTTGCCGGCGGACATAATTTTCACGGAAAATACGAATACGTTCCGGTTGAAAGTATGGTAAAAGCTACAGAAGTAATTGTAAAGATCGCAGAATTAACTGCACAAAAATAATTTATAAAAAGAGCTTTTTTAAAGCTCTTTTTTTATATTTGAGTCTTTAAAATAAATCTAAATAAAAACAACTTACATGACAAAATCTATAACTTCATTTCTACTCGCCTCTACTTTCTGCTGGTATGGTTTTGCCCAAGAAAGCAATTTAAAAAATCTAAGACAACTTACTTTTGGCGGTGACAATGCCGAAGCATATTTCAGTCCGGACGGCAAGAATCTTACCCTACAAATCACCAATCCGCAATTTGGTATACAATGTGATCAAATCTACATGCTGGATTTACAAAAAGACAACCACACTCCGGAAGATTTAAAACTGATCTCTACCGGATACGGACGAACTACCTGCTCATTCTTTATGCCCGACGGTAAACATATTTTATATGCTTCCACTCATGAAGGCGGACATGCTTGTCCTACTCCTCCCAAATCAACTGACGGCAAATATCTTTGGGCCATTTACCCTGAATACGATATCTATGTCGCTGACCTAAAAGGGAATATTGTAAAGCAACTCACCAATTCTCCGGGATATGATGCTGAAGCCGTTGTTTCTCCTGATGGCAAGAAGATTGTTTTTACCAGTACCCGAAGTGGAGATTTAGAACTTTGGATAATGAACATCGACGGTTCTGAAGTAAAACAATTAACATACGGTTTAGGATACGATGGCGGTGCATTCTTTTCACACGATAGTAAAAAACTGGTTTTCCGTTCGTCACGACCAAAAACCGAAGAAGACATCAAAGAATATAAAGAGTTACTAAGCAAAAATTTGGTAGCTCCTACCGAAATGGAGATTTACACCATTAATATTGACGGTACAGACCTGAAACAAGTAACTCATTTAGGCAAAGCTAATTGGGCTCCGTACTTTCATCCTTCGGATAAAAAGATCATTTTTTCATCAAACCATCATTCCACCAGAGGATATGATTTCCAATTGTTTATGATCGATACCGATGGAAACAATTTACGTCAAATAACATGGGAAAGCGAGTTCAATGCCTTTCCGATGTTTTCACCTGACGGAAAAAAACTGGTTTTCTCTAGTAACAGAATGCAAAGTAAACCGAGAGAGACTAATGTATTTATTGCCGATTGGGTAGATACTGATGAAGCCGAAATCGTAAACGATAAAAATCTAAAACAACATATCTCTTACTTAGCTTCTGATGCATTACAGGGTCGATTAACAGGTTCTGAAGGAGAGAAAAAAGCAGCAGATTACCTTGCAGCAGAGTTTAAAAAATTAGGTCTAAAACCATATAACAAGAAAAGTTATTTTCAAAAATTTGATTATAAAGTTCGCTTAAACCCTCATGACAGCACAAGTGTAAAAGCTAATAACGGAACCAATGTCATTGCCGTTTTAGACAATAAAGCAGACCGAACTATTGTTATCGGAGCACATTACGACCACTTGGGACTAAACGAACACCACCACTCTACAAAACCTAATTCTGAAGGAGAAATTCATAACGGAGCCGACGATAATGCGTCCGGTGTTGCAGGTGTCATGGAATTAGCCCGAATGTTATCGCAAAATAAATCCAAAGAAAATGTAAATTATGTTTTTGCCCTTTTCTCAGGTGAAGAAGATGGTCTGATAGGTTCCAAATTCATGGCAGAAACTTTAAAAGAAAAATTTCCGAAAGTGATCACTATGGTCAATATGGATATGATAGGACGCTTAAATAACAATAAAGCATTAGTAGTAGGCGGCGTAGGAACATGTCCGGATTTTTCAGAATTGATTGCGAAAAATAAACCAGCCGGATTCAATGTAACGGAAGAAAATACTGGAATAGGCCCGTCAGATCACACTTCATTTTATTTAAAAGATATTCCTGTTTTGTTTTTCTTTACAGGAACCCATACAGACTATCACAAACCAAGTGATGACGAGGATAAGATCAACTATTATGGTATAAGAGCTATTGTTGATTATGTCTTCAGAATTACGGATGCCATTTCAAATATGGATACGGTAACATTTACTAAGACTAAAGTCGAAGCAGGAAAAAAAGTCCCGGCCTACAAGGTAACATTAGGCATTATGCCTGATTATACAGATTATGGAGACGGTTTACACATTGATGGTGTTACTGACGGGCGACCTGCAGATAAAGCCGGAATACAATCCGGAGATGTTTTAACCCGAATAGGTGATTGTAAAGTAAAAGAAGTATATAGCTATATGGATTGCTTGTCTAAACTGAAAGCCGGTGACGAAAGAGAAGTAACCGTAATGCGTGATGGTAAAGAGTTGAAACTGAAAGTTGTTTTTTAATTAAATGGAAGAACAAAAGAAAAATCCCTGGAACAAGACCAATCAATGGACTGAAGAATTAGAGATACTTTTCTCTATAATCCGAAAAACTGATTTAGCAGAAACAACTAAATGGGGTGGTCCGGTCTTTACCCATAACGGAAAAAATGTAGTGGGAATAGGAGGTTTTAAGTCTTATTTCGGGATTTGGTTCTTTAACGGTGTTTTCTTAAAAGACAAAAAAAAGCTATTAATCAACGCTCAGGAAGGCACAACAAAATCGCTTCGGCAAATGCGTTTTCAATCAAAAGAGGAGATCGAAGAAGCTACTATAATTGCCTATATAGAAGAAGCTATTGCTGTTGAAAACAAAGGCTTATCTGTTAAGCCCGAGAAAAAAGAAGCTATTCATTCTGCCTTTCTTGAAGATTTTTTAAGTGAAAACCCTCACTTTAAAAGCAAATTTGAAAGTCTGACACCCTATAAGCAAAGAGAATATCTGGAGTTCATTGAAACAGCGAAACAGGAAAAAACAAAACTCATCCGTTTGGAAAAAATAAAACCTTTACTTGCAGAAGGTAAAGGTCTCAATGATCGCTATCGATAAAAAAATCCCAATCGTACGATTGGGATTTTTTTATTTCTTTTCATTTAGCTTAGCTGTCATTTCCATTGATAAAGCCGATTTTTCCATTTTAATTTTTCCGGCCATTGTTTCTATCACAACTGTTCCGTCTGAAATTTCAGCGATCTTGCCGTGAATTCCTGCCTTAGTAATCACCTTGTCTCCTACTTTTAAAGTAGCTTCAAATGATTTTTCTTTTTTTGCTTTTTGTTGTTGTGGACGGATCAGTAAAAAATAAAAAATTACTGCCATAAACAACAACTGCATTATAATCGTTGTATTCATTGATCTCTTTTTATTTGGTTAAAACATTAGCCTTAATTGCGAACGTTTCTTTTCCGTTCTCAGTATTAGTTGTCAAAGTAACTGTTTTGTTTTGCATACCTGATTTTCCAGAAGAATTAAAAGATACTTTGATCGGAGCCGATTCTCCCGGTTTTACCGGTTGTTTCGGATAAACCGGAACAGTACAACCACAAGATGCTTTAGCATCAGAGATTACCAGATCAGACTCTCCTGTATTTGTTACTATGAATTCTGTTTCTACAACATCACCTGAATTGATGGTTCCGAAATCATACTCTGTTTTATCAAAGCTTACTTTCGGTAATTTTCCGATCATGGCTTTTTCTGCTTCAACAGTAGCCATATCTTCATCTGTAATTTTGCCTTGAACATTATCTTTACACGAAACAGTTATTAAAGTAATAGCAACTGCTGCTAAGTAAATCATTTTTTTCATAATACTTGTTTTTTAGTTTTATAATAATCCTCTACCCGCTTTTTGCATGCGGTTATCTCTTTGAAAATCTCTTACCAGATTATCCAGAATACCATTGATAAAGATACTACTCTTCGGTGTTGAATACTCTTTGGCAATCTCTAAATATTCGTTGATCGTTACTTTTACCGGAATTGAGGGGAATTTCAATAGCTCACAAATAGCCATTTTTAAAATAATCGTATCCAATTCTGCTATACGATCAGCATCCCAGTTCGGTGTTTTATCAATATACTCTTTAGATAATTCCACTTCATTCAAAACCGTTTTTCTAAACAGGTTTCTCACAAATTCTTTATCGTCTTCGTCTCTGTATAATTTTGGCAAACGAATAGTATCATTTTCATCCTTTAAACCTTTTATTTGTTTTAAAATAAAAGTATTTACCAAAGGAAGATCATCCAACCATGTTAATTTATAATCTTCTAAATAATCGTATAATTGTTCATTAGGAGCTATGATCTGACTAAAAACATCTGCTATAAAATATTTTTCCTCTTCATACGTCCCGACCGGTTTGCTCATATAATCCTTATACAAATCACTAGCCTTAATTTCCCGGATCAGAAACAATATTAAATCGTCATTATTTTTCCAGTTCTTTATACTTCTATCCCCAAGGCTTTCCTGCAATTTCTCATTTTCCGCCAATTGCATTAAAACTTTATTAGAAATAAATTTACGGTTAGGATTGCGTTCTTCTTTAGTTGCCAGATGCTTTTTGGAAGCCATATCAAGGTATTCTTCCTCTTTTTCTCTGATTTCTACAAGGGCAGAAAGCAATAATAAATATAGATCCTGCATAATTTCAATGCTTTGATAAAGAAATCTTTCTTCCTTGTCAAGAACATCAGATTGATGTTGATGCATAGCATAGATTGTCTGCATCACTTTAATACGAATATGTCTTCTGTTTAACATACTTTAGTTTAAGAACTTTTTAAAATTAAGAAAGCGAAAGAGAATTTCTTTCGCTTTGCAAAAATACCAATAATATTTAAAAATTATTTATTCTGTAATTCTTTTTTTCTATCATCAATACGCTTTTGAGCGATAGATAAAGCAGCCTGATGTGTTGTGATGTTGTTTTTATCGGCAAAATCAAAAATTTCTAAAGCCGTGTTATAAATGTTCTCCGTTTTTTCTAAAACCTGCTCTTTTGTTAAATTAGCCAGTTCTGAGTAAACATTGATAACACCTCCGGCATTGATCAAGAAATCAGGAGCATATAAAATTCCTTTTTCTTTCAGAATTTGTCCGTGTGTTATTTCGTTTGCCAATTGATTATTAGCAGCACCTGCAATAACTTTAGCTTTTAATTTACTGATTGTTTCATCATTTACTGTTGCTCCTAAAGCACATGGCGCATAAATATCCACATCAGAAGCATACAGGTCAGTTCCTGTAAAAATCTTAGCACCGTACTTAGCACCTACCTGATGTAATCTGTCTTCATTAATATCCGTAATCGTAACTATAGCACCACTTTCTGTAAGGTGTTTTACTAAAACTTCACCTACATGACCAATACCTTGTACCAAAACTTTCTTACCTTCTAAATTATCCGTACCAAACTGATATTTAGCAGCGGCTCTTAATCCCATGAAAACCCCATAAGCTGTAATAGGTGACGGATTACCTGAACCTCCTTTTTCAACGGAAATCCCTGATACGTGTTTTGTAACTTCTCTTACAATATCCATATCTTTAGTTTCCATCCCAACATCTTCTGCTGTGATATATCTTCCGGATAAAGAATCTACATACTCCCCAAATTTACGCATCAATTCAGGTGTTTTTTCAGTCTTGGCATCACCGATTATAACGGCTTTACCTCCACCTAAGTTTAATCCTGAAATAGAATTCTTAAACGTCATACCACGCGATAAACGCAATACATCGTTAAGGGCTTCCCATTCATTAGCATACTTCCACATTCTCGTTCCTCCCAATGCAGGACCTAAAACTGTGTTATGAATACCAATAATTGCTTTTAAACCTGTATCTTTGTCATGGCAAAAAACAACTTGTTCGTGACCGTCAAAAGAAATTTGCCCGAAAACCGGTGCAACCTTTTGAAGTTCTTTTGCATTTAATACGTCTGCTATCATTTGAATTGAGTTGAAAATTATTCAATATTTTATGGCAATATTACGTAAAAATTTGAAATGATTCAAAAATTTAGTCTTTTTTTAGCAATTCAACAACAAACAACTGCTTTTAAAAGAAAAAATAAATTTTTAAAAAGTTAAGATTTAAACTGTTTTTAATTAAAAAAAAAGCTTTTTTCCGTTTTTAGATGAAAGAATTACAATATTTAAATAAATTTTTTATTAAATACAAATATCGATTCCTACTTGGAATCGTTATTACATTTATAGCCCAGATCTTCTCTTTATTTACCCCTGAACTGGTTGGTGACTCCATTCGATCTATAGAAGAATATACTCATAACAACCACGAAATCAGTATTGAAGTTGCCCAATCATTATTGGGTAAAAACATTATTCTGATCTTGGCTACTACACTTATTTCCGGTTTTTTTACGTTTCTGATGCGACAAACCTTAATCGTAATGTCCCGCTATGTAGAATTTGACCTCAAAAATGAAATTTATAATCATTACCAGATTCTGAGTCAGACCTTCTACAAGCAAAACCGTACCGGAGACTTAATGAGCCGTATTAGTGAAGACGTCAGTAAAGTCAGAATGTATGTCGGACCTGCCGTAATGTATTCCATGAATACACTGGTTCGCTTCTCTATGGTTATTATTTATATGTATAATATTTCTCCAAGACTTACTTTTTATTCTTTATTACCTCTTCCGTTACTCTCATACGGTATTTTTAAGATCAGTTCAGAGATAAATAAAAGAAGTGGCATTTTTCAGGCTAATCTTTCTACCTTGTCCTCTTTTGCTCAGGAAATGTTTTCCGGTATAAGAGTTATAAAAGCATACGCCATAGAAAAACAAAAAGAAAAAGAATTCACTGATCTGACAGAAGATAGTCGTAAAAAATTCATGAATTTAGCTATCGTAAATTCTTTATTCGGTCCTTTAATGATCTTACTTATCGGGTTAAGTAACTTGGTTGTTATATATGTTGGAGGCATGATGTATATCAACGGTTCCATTTCGATAGGGATCATTGCCCAATTCATTTTATATATCAACATGCTGACCTGGCCGGTTGCTTCCTTAGGCTGGGTTTCTTCTTTAGTACAAGAAGCTGAAGCTTCCCAAAAAAGGATTAATGAATTTTTACATACCGAACCTGAAATTACGAATAAAACCGATCACCATTTTGATATTAGAGGAAACATCAGCTTTGAGAATGTAAGCTTCATCTATCCGGATACCCGAATTAAAGCTCTGGATCATGTAAGTTTTCACATAAAACCAGGTGAAACACTGGCTATTTTAGGGAAAACAGGTTCCGGTAAATCGACACTTTTATCCCTTATCAGTCGCTTATATGATATTGAAAAAGGAAAGATTCTGATCGACGGTGTCCCGATTGACCAGGTCAACCTCAACGATCTGCGCAATTCAATCAGTGTAGTTCCTCAGGATGCTTTTCTGTTTTCAGACAGTATTGCAAACAATATTAAATTCGGAAATGAAGATGCCACAGAGGAAGAAGTGATTGAAGCCGCTAAACTGGCCGTTGTTCACGAAAACATTCTCCATTTTAAAGAAGGCTACAACACTGTTTTAGGGGAAAGAGGAATTACACTTTCAGGCGGACAAAAGCAACGTGTTTCTATTGCCAGAGCATTAATTAAACAAGCACCTATCTTATTGTTAGATGATTGTTTAAGTGCGGTTGACACGGAGACAGAAGAGCAAATTTTAGGAAATCTGGGATCTTTTTCTCAGGACATTACAACCATAATTGTGAGCCACAGAGTGTCCTCTGCTAAAAATGCTTCGCAGATCATTATTTTAGACGAAGGCAGAATTATTCAGCAAGGTACACATAATCAACTATTAGCAGCAGATGGTTACTATAAAGATTTATATTTTAAACAGCTTGCAGAAAAAGAAATTATATAAACTATTGCTTAATACATTTTTTTTTTAGACTTTTGAAAAACTTAAAACCATTTAATTGATAGATTGGACTATGAGAGAAAATGAAATGTTAGAACAAGAAGATATCTTTTCTAAAGTATTAAGAGCAGGTAGAAGAACATATTTCTTTGATGTGAGAGCTACTAAAGCAGATGATTACTATATTACTATCACTGAAAGTAAAAAATTCACAGAAGAAGATGGCTCATACCACTTCAAAAAACACAAAATCTATCTTTACAAAGAAGATTTTGCAGCTTTCAGAGACATTCTTGACGAAATGACATCTTTTGTAATTGACAAAAAAGGTGAAGAAGTAATTTCTGAAAGACATCAAAAAGATTTTAAAAGAGATTCTTTTTCAAATGAAACTACAGAAGAATCTGTTTCTGCAAAAAGCTTTACTAACGTAGATTTTGATGATATCTAAAATTTTTTTTATATTTTTAAAATAAAAGCCTCGCAAATGCGAGGCTTTTATTTTATTTCAGGATTTGAGCAGCGTGCTCCTTGGTTTTCACTTTTTCAATCACTTCTTCAATCACTCCGTTCTCATCAATTACAAAAGTTGTTCTGTGGATTCCGTCATATTCTCTTCCCATAAATTTCTTAGGTCCCCAAACCCCGAAAGCATTGATTACTTTCTTATCTTCATCTGCTAATAAAGGAAACGGTAAATCATTTTTTTCAATAAATTTAGTTTGCGCCTTAGCACTATCGGCACTTACACCTAATAACTCGTAATTCTGAGCTTTAAAACGTTCGTAATTATCTCTCAGATCACAAGCCTCAGCCGTACAACCCGGTGTACTTGCCTTTGGGTAAAAGAAAACTACTAATTTTTTTCCTTTATAATCCGCTAATTCATGCTCTTTACCATTTTGATCCAGTCCTGAAAAATTCGGAGCTTTATCTCCGGCTTTTAATGTTATCATAATACTATTAATTTTAATCGTTATTTTTGCTTCAAAGTATAAAATTACAAAAATGACAAAGAACGAAAAAGTAACATTTGTTATAAATACCTTAAATGAATTGTTTCCGGAAGTTCCTATTCCGCTCGACCATAAAGACCCTTATACTTTATTAATCGCCGTACTGCTATCTGCTCAATGCACTGACGAACGCGTAAACAAGATCACGCCTTCATTGTTTGCAAAAGCAGATAACCCATACGATATGATAAAAATGAGTGTCGAAGAAATTGCTGAAATTATTCGTCCATGCGGCTTAACTCCTATGAAATCGAAAGGTATTTACGGACTTTCAAAAATTTTAATTGAAGAACACAACGGAGAGGTGCCACAAAGTTTTGAAGCCCTGGAAAGACTTCCGGCTGTGGGACACAAAACTGCCAGTGTTGTAATGAGCCAAGCCTTTGACGTACCGGCATTTCCTGTAGACACACATATTCACCGATTATTATATCGCTGGGGATTTTCTAACGGAAAAAGTGTAGAACAATCCGAAAAAGATGCCAAACGTTTGTTTCCGATGGAATTATGGAACAAACTCCATTTACAGATCATTTATTATGGAAGATCTTATTCACCGGCAAGAGGTTGGAACTTAGACAAAGACGTTATTACCAAAACTATTGGCAGAAAGACTGTAATCAACGATTATCATAAAAAAAATGCCTCGTAAAATTACGAGGCATTTCCTAATTAGCTATCATTTCAAACGACAATTTCCCCACTTTCGTAACGTTAAGTGCCTTTGAATAGTTTAGTAAAAAAGAAACCGTTTCTTTTTTAGGTAACATCTCTTTTGTAGCTAATTTTTCTTTAGTGTAAAGTTTTGCCATAAATATCTATTAAAATCTATAGAGTTATAACGCACAAAACTTTTGTTTAGTATTTAATTCGTTAAAATTATCTGTTTTTTTTCAATTACTTTACGCAGGTTCATTAGCGCATAACGCATTCTTCCTAAAGCCGTATTAATACTAACTCCCGTTAGATCAGCTATTTCCTTAAAGCTCAAATCCTGATAAATCCGCATCACCAGAACCTCTTTCTGATCATCAGGAAGTTCATCTATTAAACGACTTAGATCCATTTCTACCTGTTCCAGTATGATCTTTCCTTCGATATTAGGATTATCGTCACTCATAAATGAGAATATCGAAAACTCTTCGGTATCTCTCTGCATAGGCATCTTCTTTGATTTCCTGAAATAATCAATAACCAAGTTGTGTGCTATACGCATGACCCAAGGTAAAAATTTACCCTCTTCATTATACGTTTTTGACTTTAAGGTTCTGATCACCTTAATAAAGGTATCCTGAAAGATATCATCACAAATATCTCTATCCTGAATTTTAGAATAAATAAAGCCGTAAATTTTGGATTGATGTCTTTCTATTAATGTAGCTAAAGCTTGTTCATTACCACCTACATAATTTTTTACCAAGACCGCATCGGAAAGTTCATATTTAGCCATAACAATACCTTTTAGTTTACTTGTGGGTTAAGAATCTCTAAAAAAGTATTTTTAAACTATAGGCCGTTTTCTTTACAATTGATTGTCAAATTTAATAGATTTTCTTTCAATTCACCAAATTATTTTCAAACTTTTTATCTAAAAGTTCATTTTTTTTCAATATTCAAGGGAATCACATTTTAAAAAAGCTTACAAATGTCTCAAAACAGGTGGTTATTGCTATTTTAGTTTAATGGCATACTTCTCCGATTCTGTACTTAATTTCCAATCATCAGTTCTAAATGGAACAGCTGGAAATCCTTCTTGATTAAATAGATTGCATTCTGATGCATCGCCCATCCAACCAAATCGAACTGCAACAACATTACTTACTTTATCACAAGTTAAAACAACTTTATTGTCTTCTATAGCAGCTTTTGTAAAATGAAAAACTTTATCTGCTCCGGCAACTTCAAAACCTTTTATATATCCGTATTTATCAGTTGTCATTAATCCTGAACCTGCATTTTCAAAAGTCAAGATTGTTTTTCCGTCTTTATTTTCAAATGATTTGAAGGTTGGTCCCGAAAAAACAACAGTCTTTTGATTGTATGTATTGTGTAAAGCAACAGCTGCCAAACGTTTTCCAACATCTTGTTTGTTTGTTGGATGAATATCATACGGATTAGTAACCAAATCAGTCGTAACAATCATTCCTGTGTTTTTAAGTTTTAACGTATTGGTTTGCGCTTCTCTAATTTCAGCCCAAGCACAACCTTCGTTACTATTTCCTTTTGTTGCAAAACTTGCCAATTGAACAAAATAAAACGGAAAATCAGAATTAAATTTTGTGCGCCAATCTTCAATCAACAATGGAAATGCTTTTTTGTACTGATGCGCTCTTGGTTCGTTACTTTCTCCTTGATACCAAATGACACCTTTAAAAGCAAAAGGAATAAGCGGATTGATCATTGCATTGTAACACAACGAAGGAAATTCGTTTTGGTTAACATTATCTAAAATAGATTCTACTTGAAATTTCCAATCACCACTTAAAGGAATTTCTTCTTTATCTGTTATAATTTTTAAAGCTTTACTATCGCCATGCATACCTCCACCAGCACCAGTATCAGTAATTCTAACGGCAATTACATTATCACCAACGTTTAGAATTTCTGTTGGAATAATATAACTTCTTTTAGCGTCCCAACCGTTAGTTTTTCCAACTTTTACACCATTTACATAGGTTTCATCATTATCATCAATTGCAGGAATTTCTAAAACCGCTGATTTCACTTTTTCCGTTAATGTAAAGTGTTTTCTAAGCCAAACCACGCCGTCAAAATTACCCAAAATTTGCTCTTCCCAAGGTTGCGGTTGATTCAACGTTAACCATTGGCTATCCTCAAAATTCGAATCTTTGTAAAAAGGAACTTTATCTGTTGTAAATTTTGTTTTTTGAATGGCTTCAATTCTTTTTTTAGCCAATATCATTTTGCTTTCTAACAACGAATCGATATTTACTTTTGGCATTTGAGCAATCATTTCTTTGAATTCATCGCTGCTTTCAAAACCTTCTCTGCTAATCCAAGTTTCAATATTGGTTCCGCCCCAAGTAGCATTAATTAAACCTATAGGAATATTTAATTTTTGCGTTATTTCTTTGGCATAAAAATAACCAACAGCTGTAAATTCGGCTACTGTATTAGGTGAACAAACTTGCCAAGTGGTATTTTTAAAACTCGAACTTGGAATCGAATTGATTTCGTTTGGAATATTAATATGACGAATCGTAGGAAAATTTACCTGCGCGATTTCATTTTTAGCATTATCCGATTGTTCAACCGTCCATTCCATATTGGATTGCCCTGAACAAAGCCAAACATCGCCCACTAAAATGTTGCTGATTGTGATTAAACTGCTTCCTTGAATAGTCAAAACATAAGGTCCTCCAGCCGTTTCATTATCTAAATAAACTGTCCATTTTCCATCTTTGTTGGTTTTCGCTTTTTTAGTTTGATGATGAAACTTTACCGTAACTGTTTTGTTCGGTTTATCCAATCCCCAAACCGGAATTTTCGTATTGCGTTGTAACACCATATTATCCGAAAAAATGGAAGCTACAGAAGTTTGTGCTTTTGCTATTACAGTAGAAAGCAATAAAACGATAAGGCTATATTTTAATTTCATTTATTGTACTAATTCAAAATTACTTATTAATCGAATATCTTCAGAAGAGGAACCAATCATCAAATCAAATTCACCAGCTTCAGAGATGTATTCAAGTTTATCGTTATAAAAAGAAAGTTTGCTTTTATCAATTATAAATGTAATAGTTTTAGTTTCACCTATAGCTAACTTTACTTTTTCGAAATCTTTTAATTCTTTTATTGGTCGCACCACGCAACCAACTTTATCACGAAGATACAACTGAACTACTTCTTCCCCTTCAAATTTTCCAGAATTCGTAAGTTTGAAAGACACTTCAATAGCTTCTGAACTTTTAATTTTTTGAGTGGACAATTTTAAATCTGAATATTGAAAAGTCGTATAACTCAATCCAAAACCAAACGGAAATTGAGGTGAATTTGGCAAATCGATATACGCTGATTTATATATTTTATCTTCACCTATAGCCGGCCTTCCGGTATTGAAATGATTGTAATAAATAGGAATTTGACCTTCGGTTCTTGGAAAAGTCATTGGTAATTTCCCAGATGGGTTATAATCCCCAAAAAGAATATCGGCAATAGCATTTCCAGCTTCAGAACCCAACCACCACGTATAAACAATGGTAGGCATATTTTCTGCTGTCCAATTAAATACTAACGGACGTCCTGCATTTATAAGAATAACAATAGGTTTACCTGTTTTTTGCAATTCTTTGATTAAATCTTCCTGAACTCCAGGCAATTGAATAGTACTTCTACTTTTGGCTTCGCCACTCATATTGAAAGCTTCACCAATACTTAAAATTACCACATCTGCTTTTTTTGCAACAGCAATAGCTTCTTTAAAACCCGATTTATCAGTGCCTTCTACTGAACATCCTTTTGCATAAAGTAGTTTTGTATTTTTTCCTACTTTTCGTTCCAAACCTTCCCATTGCGAAACAATATACGTAGAATCTACATCTTTTAAATCGATAGACCAAAATCCATGATTGATTCGCTTAGGTTTTACCATTGGACCAATAAAAGCAATGGTTTTCGTCTCTTTAGAAAGCGGTAAAATATTCTTTTCATTCTTCAATAAAACAATACTTTTTGAAGCAATTGCTCTTGCTGCTTTAGTATGTTCAAGATTAGTAAGAGCTGCTTTTTGACGTTCAGGATTTGAAAATTTAAAAGGATCATCGAATAAGCCCAATTCAAATTTTTTATAAAGAATACGCCTAACTGCATCATCAATAACGTCTAATGAAACCTTATTTACCTTAACTAACTCGACTAAATTGTTACGATATGCATTACTTTCCATATCCATATCCGAACCTGCTGTTATAGCTTGTAAAGCAGCTTCCTTACTATCTTTAGAATATCCGTGAGCAATCATCTCACCAATAGAACCCCAATCTGAAACTACAAAACCTTTAAAGTTCCATTTTCCTTTTAAAATGTCTCTTTGTAAGTAGGTATTTCCTGTAGCAGGAATTCCATTTAAATCGTTGAATGAATTCATAAAAGTAGCTGCTCCGGCATCCAAAGCAGCTTTAAAAGGGGGCAAAAAGGTTTCCCAAAGCATTCTATAACTCATATCTACTGAATTATAATCTCTACCACCAACCGCTGCACCATAAGCAGCAAAATGTTTCACACATGCCATAACTGCATCAGTATCTCCTAATTGATTTCCTTGAAAACCTTTAACACGCGCATAAGCTATTTTTGAACCCAAATAAGTGTCCTCACCTGCACCTTCCATTACTCTACCCCATCTTGGATCTCTACTGATATCAACCATTGGTGCAAATGTCCAATGTATACCTGAAGCAGATGTTTCAACCGCAGCAACTCGTGCACTTAATTCAATAGCCTCTAAATCCCAACTTGCCGCTTCTGCCAAAGGAATAGGAAAAGTTGTTTTGTATCCATGAACTACATCTAAACCAAAAAGTAATGGAATTTTTAAACGCGATTGCATAGCAAGCTCTTGAAATTGTTGAGTATGTTCAACAGTTTTAACATTAAGCATGGAGCCTAATAGTCCGTTTTTAATTTCGCTTTGTTTATTTGGATTTATTGTAATTGGACCTGTTGCTTCACTATCTCCAGAATATTGATTAAGTTGACCTATCTTTTCTTCCAAAGTCATCTTTTGCAATAATTCTTCGACTTTTCTATCAATCTCATTTTGTTGAGAGAAAGTTGTAGTAAAACAAAACAGTAAACCAAATATTAGGGCTATTTTTTTCATTTTAATGAATAATGGTTTGAATTGCTTTTGGTAAAATAATAATTTCTATGGCTTTAGTTCCAACACATAAAAGATAGTTTACTTGTTTGTCACTTTCATTCATGACAACTGTTACCATTTTGCCGTCAGGATTTAAAAATGAAGTTGTCAACAAACCACTTCTACTTGCCGAACTACTAATACGTTTCGCTCCTTTCTTGATAAATTTAGAAAAATGACCAATAAAATAATACGATGGTGTATAAATTAATTCACCGGTTTGTAAATCCGCATGAACTGGTGCAAAACAGAAATTCTTTACGTGATTGGGACCACCATTTTCGTCTAATAAAATATTCCAATCAGTCCAACCCACAGTTCCGTTATTGAAATCGTTAATCATAGATTTACCGTAACGTTCTCCATTAGCCCATAAATGAAATTTAGCAGCATCAAATTTTTCAACACAACCTTCTGTGAAAAATATGTTTTTATCTGGATACATTTCGTTTACAATACCAACATTTTGATACATTTGTTCTCCTCCACTCCAGTTTTCATACCAATGAAATCCAACACCCCAAACATATTTACTCGCTTCTTTATCATCTAAAACCGTGCTCGCTCTTTGCGTTATTAAATCTCTGTTATGATCCCAAATAGTGATTTTTTTATCTCCAAAACCCGCTTTTTTAAGTGTTGGTCCTAAATAATTTTTCAAAAAATCTCGTTCTTCTTCTGCAGTATATATACACGATTCCCAAATTTGAGTCGCCATAGGTTCGTTTTGAACGGTTAATCCCCAAACTGGCAAACCTTCTTTTTGAAGTGCATCAATATATTTCACATAATAATTAGCCCAAGATTGATAATACTGAGGCAATAACTTTCCGCCTCTCAACATATTATTGCTGTCTTTCATAAAAGCTGGTGGCGACCACGGACTGATATAAAATGAAGCTTTAGAACCTATTAAATTCATTGCTTTTTTAAGCATTGGAATTTTGAATCTTTTATCTACAGAAATATCAAAAGAATTCAAATCTTTATCACCATCTTGTACATAGGTATAACTTGCCGAACTGAAATCGCAGCTATTCATATTTGTTCTAAGAACAGAATATCCAATTCCGTCTTTTTCACTGAAATATGCATTTAAAAACTCTTGTTGTTTTTCTGGTGAAAGTTTGGCAAATACTTCTGCTGAAGCATCTGTAATTGCTCCTCCAATTCCTAGAAATGTTTGAAATTCTTTATTTGGATTAACAAAAATACACGTTTGTGTTTCTAAAGGTTGCTTTACTTCCTTAACCGTAAATTGATTATTTAATTTCGATAATCTTAAGTTTGTTCCATTTGCAGAAGTATAGACTTCTATCGTATTAGGGTTACTTGTATTAGTATCTTTAGATGACGAACAACCTATTGCCATCATAGCACTAAAAAGTAAAATCATTATTTTATTCATGATCTTATTTTGTTAAAAAACATAAGTTGCAACTGTTGCTCCGTCAAGAGAAGTTGTAACCCATTTCCCGTTTATTTTTATATTAAAATTTTCAGTTGAAGCACTTTCATTTAAAACAATAATAACTGTTTTTCCTGTTGGTGTTTTAAACGCTACGTTAGGTAAATTTGGTAACTGATTTGAAGCTATTCGTACTGAATTCATTGGAACAAACTTTGAAGCTTGCGCAATAATATAATAGCCTACATTTCTTTTATAAGTCTCACTATTTTCAATAGTTAATGCGCCTTTACATTGTGTACAACCACCGGGCGTATGAGGGTCAAAATTGCTATCACTAGCTAAATTCCATTCTAATGCAATTTTACTCCAATTGAGCATAGAACCGATGATAACGTTTTTTGTATGCCAAATTAAATCACCTGAAAAAGTACCTTCAGAACCTGTCCATTGCTCGGTGAAATACAAATTTTTATCAGGATGAATATTATGAACAACACTTAACGCCGAAATATCGCCTTCGTAAAGATGAAAAGCCGAACCGTCTACAAAAGGATTCGCAATTGGATCGTTCAAAACTTCCAAAGGATATTCCGGTTTGTTGCAATTGTGATCGTAAGCAATAATCTTTGTTTTAATTTTAGCATTTTTAAAGGCCGGACCTAAATGATTTTTGATAAAATCGGTTTGTTCAGATGTAGACATACTTAAACTTGGATTATTTCCCGGATGTAAAGGTTCATTTTGAGGCGTAATAGCATCAATAATAATTCCTTTCGATTGCATTTGTTGGATGTACTTTACAAAATACTGCGCATAAACGCCGTAATATTTAGGTTGCAATTTTCCTCCAATACTGCTATTGTTGTCTTTCATCCAAATGGGTGGTGACCAAGGTGTAGCTATAATTTTTATGTTTGGATTTATTGCTAAAATCTCTTGTAGCATTTTGATTAAATCGTTATTAGCTTCCAAACTAAATTTTGACAATGTCACATCCGTTTCACCAGCAGGAACATCATCATACGAAAAAACAGTTCCATCTAAATCTGAAGCGCCAATACTCAATCTTAAATAACTTATAGCAATGGAATTTGTAGAATTTCCAAATAGTTCTTGGAGCAATTGTTTTCTTTTCTCAGGGGCTAATTTATTGATAACTTCAACACTGCCACCTGTTAAAGTGTATCCAAAACCATCAATAGTTTGATAGGTTTCGGAAGTATCTATTTCAATACTAGGATAAGCATTATCATTTGTATTGAATCTTAAATTTAATTCTTGTCTTTGCAATTTTACTGACTCATCAGCTTTTGTAGTCCAAACTTGAACTTTGTTGTTCTTTTCAGATGATTGGCCAGAGCACGACACTATTAAACCAGCAAATATCCCACAAGAAAACAATACTATATTCTTAATCATTTTTTTGTTATTAATTCAATGTAAATAGGTTATTTACCTGAAATTCTTTTTTCTTTTTCAATAGATTAAAATCTAAACCAAACGAATATTTAGTTTGACTTTAACAAAATAGTTTTCAATATGAAATCCACTAATGAAAACTTCAATTTAAAATGTGTTTCAAAAAGAGTTCTCATTAATGGATTAAAAAAATTTAAATATTAATACCCAGGATTTTGCGTTAGCAATCCGTTTGCATCCAATTTATCTTGAGGAATTGGCCACAAAAGTCTGTTTTGATTAATATTTGATGCTGAAGGTAAAACAACTCCATTGCCATCTTTTTGCTGTGAAAGTATTTCAACCGCTTTACCCATTCTTTTAAGATCAAACCAGCGGTCGCCTTCAAATGCTAATTCCATCAATCTTTCCTCCAGAATTTTGTAAACAGCATCCGATTGGTCAACTGCACTAATAGTGCTGATTCCTGCTCTGGTTCTTACTTGGTTTACCAAAGCCATTGCTCCGGGAACATCACCTAAACTAGCTAATGCTTCTGCTTTTAACAATAAAATATCAGCTAAACGAGCAAGATAGAAATTTTGATTTCCGTTAGTATCTCTCATTTTATAGGCAAAAGGATAATTTGTAGATGACCAATACGTATCTGCCCAACCAACATTTGCAGTTGTAATAGTAGAAGCTTTTCTTTGAGTATCTCCATTAGCTGTAAAAGCCTGAACCAAAGTATGTGAAGGCGCATTAAATTTTTTCCAGTCAGTTCCTAAAAACATAAATGTATTCCATGCACCAATTGGGCTTCCCCATCCTTCTCCGTTAACTTCCCAAATAGATTCGTCATTTCCTTCGTGAGCACTGTCAAAAAGGTGATCGTAAGTTGGCAAAAGTATATATCCACCTGCAAGAACTTCGTCACAATATTGAATGGTTTTGATCCAATCCGGATTTGGCATTGTAGCATAAACTTTAGCTAAGAGTGCTTTAGCACCCATTTTATTTGCTTTAAACTTATTAGAACCATCAGGAGCCATGTCGATAGCGATTAAACAATCTTCGATAATTTGATCATAAACTTCAGCAACTGGTTTTCTAGTAGGAAATAAAGCATCAAATACCTCGTCAAAGTTTTCACTTGAAACGGAAAATACTGCTTGAGTTGCTATAGGACAATCTCCCCATAATTGTACTGCATGAAAGTGATTTAAGGCTCTGATTAAAGAGGCTTCACCAATCATTTCATCTCTACGAGTTGTAGTTAAATCTGAAGCTTGGTCTACATAATTAATGATAATATTACATGTATTTATATTGTTATAAATATCATTCCAATCTCCTTTCATCTGAGAATTAGTCGATAACATTTGATAAGTCTCATACTGAAAAATAGCAGGGTTATCTGCTCCAATATATGCATTATCAGACTGACCGTCTCCCGCTAACAAAAAATCTAATTGCCAATAACCGGAAGCAAAAGTTCCGTAAACTGCATTCATTCTTGATTCTGCATCAGCTGCATCTACTATTACAATTCCATTAGTATCAGTGATTGTATCTTCTGTAATAGGTGTTGTATCTAAATAATCTGAACATGATGATAAAAACAACACCATTACTATGACTGATGTTTTTAAAAAATTTCTAACTGATTTCATAATTATATAGTGTTTTTATATTAAAAGTTTGCTTTAAGACCAAAGATGAATGTTTTAACCTGAGGATAAGTTCCTAAATCGATACCTTGTCCAATTCCATTAGATTGATTAAATGCTCCAACTTCCGGATCGAAACCTTTATAGTTTGTAATTGTATATAAATTTTGCCCTGTTACATACAATTTTACAGAATTCAATTTTAAGCTTTCTAATTTGAATTGGTATCCTAAAGTAACTGCTTTTAATCGAACATACGATCCATCTTCAACATATCTATCTGAAACGTGTAAAGCATTAGGATCGTTAGCTCTTGGTACATCTGTAATTTGCCCAGGAGTTGTCCATCTGTTTAACACTTCAGTAGATTGATTGTTGTAATTGTTCATTAATGTTAAATCCATTCTTGAAGCATTAAAAATATCACCCCCCTGAGAACCTGTAATTAAAGCGTCTAATGTAAATCCTTTATAGCTGAAATTATTACTGAATCCGAATGTATAATCTGGATTTGGATTTCCTATAATTGTTCTGTCTTCAGGAGAAATTTGCCCGTCACCATTAACATCTTGATACATTAGAGAACCTGTTGCTGGATCCACACCGTCTACTTTGTAGCCGTAAAAACTTCCCACCGGGTTACCCTCTGTTAATAAAATTACACTCTCCCCAACAGAAGTTAAGTTCTGGAAAGGTAGCTTTTTAATCAAACCAAGAGATATTACTTCATTTTTATTAAACGAAATATTAAAATTAGTATTCCATGTAAACTCTCCTGTTAAATTTCTGGTATTTAAACCTAACTCTAAACCTTTATTTTCAATTTCTCCGGCATTATAATAATATGGTAATGAGAAACCAGGAAAATACGTGATTTGTAATAAGTCTTTAGTATTTTTCTTGTATACATCAGCTGTCAATTTAACTCTGCTATTCAACAAGCCTAAGTCTACCCCAAAATTAATATCGGTCACTGTTTCCCATTTTAGATCTGAATTTCCAATTTGATCTAATGTTGTTGCATCACTCAAAGGATTTGTGTAATTTAAATCATAGCTTGAATAAGCCGGTATTCCTGATAAATTACCTGTTTTACCCCAACCTGCTCTAAATTTTAGCTCACTAATAGAATTTATATTTTTAAAAAACTCTTCATTTGAAACTACCCAAGCAGCAGAAACTCCCGGGAAGAATCCCCATTTATTACCTGATGCTAATTGAGATGCCCCGCTTTCTCTAAACACACCGTTAAAAATATATTTATCTTTATAAGAATAAGTAACTCTTCCGAAATATGACAAACTTCTTATTTTATTTTCTCTATACTCATATGATTGATTTGTTGCTGCATCATAATCATAACTTCTCTGATTAATATCAAAACCAGTTCCTGAATTAGCATCTTTTGAATATTTGTTATTTTGCATTGACATACCTGCCAATAACTTTAGATCTGAATTTTCAAATTTCAACGAGTAATTTAACGTATTCTCAAAATTCAAATTAGCATAATTTAAGACAGTATTACTACCTCTACCTTTTATTGTAGTAGGATCGTTTTCTCCGTTTCTTCCCCAAACATTAGTATATGGATCAACAAATTGCACATTGTCTGATCTTGTTAAATCAAAAGATAACATTGGTTTCCACATTAAATTCGTCAAAATGTTCACATCAAAACTAACACTGCTTAGATACCTGTTAACAGCAGTTTCATTTTGTCTTGCTAATAAAGAAACCGGGTTTTCCCATCCTGATTGATACGGGTTTACAGCGTATTGACCATCCTTGTAACCGTCTTGATATGTTCCGTCAGGATTTGTTTCTCTGATGTTTAATTGGGAACCCCAAATAGGTAAAAATGATGGTGTTACTAAAGCGCTCATTACGGCTCCACCTTGTCCCACACTATTATTATCACTAATATATGATCCGTCAGATTGAATTACGTTCATGCTCACATCTGATTTTAACCAAGACGTTAAATCAGCATTCAATTTTACTTTTCCTGAAAATCTTTTGTAATTAGAAGGACTGATAATACCGTCCATCAATTGATAACCTAAAGCTCCATAAAATTTCAATTTATCAGTACCGCCGGCATACGAAAAATTATAATTTTGATCTATACCCGTTCTCAAGATTTCATCTTGCCAATTGGTATAAATACCTGCATACTTAGGGTCGTTTGCCGTTGTCAAATAACTTGGGTTTATTTCGCCTAATAATGTTTTATAATCCGATAGATTTAATACATCAACATTACTAACAGCTTTAGAAAATCCTAAATATGAACTAAATTGAAAATCATTTTTGTTTGCTTTTCCTTTTTTAGTTGTAATAATTATAACTCCTGTTGAACCATTTACACCATAGATAGCAGTTGCTGTTGCATCTTTTAAAATAGACATATCTACAATATCTTCAGTATTTAAACCTGATATATCTTTTGTCTGAACTCCATCAACTACATATAAAGGTTCATTTCCGGAGAAAATTGAACTAATACCTCTAATTCTTACATCAAAACTGGCTCCTGGCTTTCCTGAAGTCTGAACAACATTTACACCGGTGGCATTTCCTTGTAATGCCTGAGCTACATTTAAGATCGGACGGTTCTCAAAAGCTTCTGATTTAACTGTTGAAATAGCATTTGTTAAATTTTTACTTTTTTGAGTTCCGTAACCTACATTTACAATAACCTCTTGTAATTGACCTACATCTTCAAGTAAGGTAATCAACATTTCCCCGTCGGTGATTTGAACTTCACTAGTTTGGTATCCAACATACGAAACAATTAATTGTGTGGCATCATTAGGAACTGATAACGTAAAGTTTCCGTCAAAATTTGTAATTGTTGCTGCTTTAGTATTCTTCACGACCACATTAGCTCCGGCTAATGGAATTCCGTCTGCCACAACTTTTCCGGAAACAATTTTCTGCGCCTGAACAGATGAGATAAAAACTAAAAAAATAGATATAAAGAAAACATTTTCCTTAAATCTTTCTAAAAGCGGTTTAAAAATCATAATTAATAAGTTTTGTTTATTCATTTTTTACAAGAACATTTAATACCTTGTTAAGGAGATGTTAAATTATTCACTAATCCTTTTACTTGGTCGTAATCAACCTCAACAAAAAATATACATCTGTAAAAAAACATGTAGTTTTTTTAAGAATTATGAAAATAAGCCTTGAATTATAAGAAAAATGAAAAACGTAAGAATCATTAAAAAACAAAACTTTTTCATTACGAAAAGGTTGTTGTTGAGGTAATGTTGAGGTAAAATGACTAAAAATGTATAGTTAAACGCTTAAAATATAATCCACAAGTCCGTTGTCATGCATCAAATTCAGCTTTTTACGCAAACGATATCGTTTAATTTCAACACTTCTTATTGAAATGTTAAGCATAGGTGCAATCTCTTTTGAGCTGAGATTTAACCTTAAATAAGCACATAATTTCAGATCGCTCGGTGTTAAATTGGGATGCAACAATTTAATGCGCTTTAAAAAATCTTTATCTAGATTGTCAAAAGATTCTTTAAAAGTATTCCAGGAATCATCCTTGTTGATATTCTTTGAAATTGTAGAAATAACTGATTTTAGATTTTTACTATCGATGTTCTCTGCCGACTTTTTCAAATCTTCTTTTATTATTGCTAATAATTCGTCTTTTTTTATCAAACTCATATTTGAGACTGCTAATTCTTTATTCTTAGCATCTACATCCTGAACCAATTGTTCATTTCTAAGTTTTATCATTTGCTGCTCACTCTCTAATGCCGCAATCTCCAGCAATAAATTATTCTCTTCTATTAATTTCTGTTCCTTCTTTCTGTAATAGTTATGGTAGGCTTTGTTAATATAATAAGCCAGAATCAGAAGAATGATCGCATAAATAGTCCAGGCTAGATAAGTAGCATACCAAGGTCTTTTAATTTCAAATTGGTATTCAATTGTATTTATTGTTGGTATATTAGCTACTTTAGCTTTAACTCTGAATATATAATTACCCGGAGATAAATTTTTAAAACTCATATTTGATTTTGTGGTCCAATTACTCCACTTCTCTTGAAAACCTTCTAATTGATACTGATACATAACATCAATAAATCGGTCATATTGAGGTACAGAATAATTAAATACAATATTGTTTTCTGAATTATGTAAGACTGTTTTTTGGGATAAAGAAACGTATTTAGGTGCTTTTTCTAATTTACTTACTGAAACCGAATTCAATATTACACTATGACTTTTAACTTTAAAGTCAGATAGATTAATGATGAAATAGCCATCTGTCTTACCTATTAAATATTTATTATTGCCGATTTGAGCTATATTTTCATAACCCGCCATAGGATTCGTTATCGTAAAAGGTATTGAAATTTTATGCTTTCTGAGCTGAGAATCAAAATTTCCGGAAGTAACATAATAAATGGCATTTTTAGTGAAAAACCACATTTTATTTGACTGATCAACACTTACTTTCCCGGAAATATAGCCGCCTTCCACTAATATTTGACTTAAAAAAATGTCTTTTTCAAACTCTTTTGTTTTAGGATTTAATTGATATACTCCTTCTTTACCAATGAAATATATAATACCATTATATTTTACAAGTCCGATATTTTTCCCTTTTTTAGGTAACGGAAGTATTGTAAAATGAATAACTTCAGAAATATCTTTATCCGGTTCGACTTTTAGTAAACCTTTATATTCATGTCCAACGTAAATAATGTTGTCATTGGTTATTTCAAAATATCTGGACGAAATGTCAAAACCTTTGATCTTATTCTTAAAACGCCACCCCCCATTTGTTTTTTCTAAAACGGATAAACCATTATAATTACCTTGAATTAAAATATCTTTATTATTCGGATGAATGTTAAACTCCCAGGTACCGGATTCATTATAAATTAATTTAGCTTTATCTCCGTCAATGGTGAAAGTTCCTAAATCATGCCCGCAAAACAATTGGTCATCATATTCAAATAAAGTCCAAACTTGCCCTTTTGTACCGGTGATAAAATTAAAACGACTATTTTCTTCTGTATTCCTCCAAAACAATCCTTGATTGGTTCCTAAATAGATTTTATCTTTATACTTTACAGACGCATAAACCGTCCCTAAATATCCGGCGTCATCCTTATACTTTTTTATGGGAGACTGTAAATTAATACAATCAATCCCATTATCTAATCCTAACCATAAATTATGATCTGAATCCTCTTTAATTGATAATATTGTATTATTACTAATACCCGTATTTTGGGTAATATGATTTTCTATTTTTCCGTTAGCATCTAAAATATAGATTCCGTTAGAAATTGTTCCTAAAGCAAATCCTCCATGCGATAACTTTTGTGCACTAAAAACAGTATTCCGCTCTATTTCTTCTTCTGAAATAAAATGAAATTTAGACAACACCTTTTTTTCTAATCTAAATATTCCGGCTCGTTCCGTTTGAAGTAATATTCCCTCGCTATCTTTAAAAATTTCAACTATTCTGTTATTCCTGATTCTTGAATCATCAGATATTAATATAGACTTTCCATTGACGATTTCATACAAACCTTCACCAATTGCCTGAAAAAAGATAGAACTATCTACATTATAACATCTAAACAAATACGAATGATCATCAATAAAATTAAAGCTTTCATCTTTTGTATTGTAAATATAAATTCTATTAAAAGATTGAAACAAAACCCAATGATCTACGGCAACAATATTCCAGAAATGCTCATCCTCAATTAGTTTGCTTTTAATATTTTTACTGATTGATGTATAGTGCAATAAACCATTCGCTTGCCTTTTCCAAAACCCGAATTCCATATAACAGCCTGTATAAACCCTGTCTCCAACAACTTTTACAGAACGAATAATAGTTTCATTAGGTGAAGGATATAAATTCCAATTAGAACCATTAAACTCTAACAAGCCTTCATTATTGGCAAAAAAGACAAAGCTATTTTTGTCTTGAGAGATCATCCAGTTCTGATTTCCGGCATTGTATAAACTTGAAGGATATTTTACAATAGGGGGAAGTTCCTGAGCATTGCTAAGAACACTCAAAAAAGTAAATAATATATATAATTTTTTAATGAAAAAATTCATGTAATTTCAAATATTTAGCCCGTAAAAATATTATTTCAAAATCAATTGTTCAAATTTAATACTATTTTGAATTGTCTTTATTGTCTTTTTATAAATGACTATATTTGCAAATCTTACAAAAAACTATGAACACAACTGATTTTTCTAAACTTGAACCTAAAAAAAATATCCTGATTAAAGGTGCTCAATTGCACAACTTAAAAAACATTGATGTAGCCATTCCCCGAAATAAACTGGTAGTTATTACCGGATTATCGGGATCAGGAAAATCAAGCTTAGCATTTGATACACTTTATGCAGAAGGACAACGTCGCTATGTTGAAAGTTTATCGTCATATGCCCGTCAGTTCTTAGGTCGTTTAGACAAACCTAAGGTAGAATATATTAAAGGTATCGCCCCGGCAATTGCTATTGAACAAAAAGTCAATACCACTAATGCCCGGTCAACGGTAGGTACCTCAACAGAGATTTACGACTATTTAAAATTATTGTATGCCAGAATCGGAAAAACCTTTTCTCCTATTTCCGGACAAGAAGTAAAAAAGCATACGGTTACCGATGTTATTGAAGCTGTTAAATCCTTTGAACCCGACTCAAAATGGCTCTTACTGGCTCCGATCCATTTGGAAAAGGATCGACCGATTGAAGATAAACTTAAAGTTTTACTACAACAAGGTTTTGCCCGTATCCTAGTCCATAATGAAATGATCCGGCTGGATGCGATCGAAGGAATTGAATTAAACCCAAAAGAGATCTTTTTAATTGTTGACCGAATTGTCGTTAAGGACGAAGAAGAGTTTTTTAACCGTCTGGCAGATGCTGTTCAAACGGCTTTCTATGAAGGTAAAGGCGAATGCTTTTTACAAGAATTAAAAACGAACAAACAGCTATCATTCAGCAACAATTTTGAACTGGATGGCATAACATTCTTAGAACCTAATATCCATTTATTTAGTTTTAATAATCCGTATGGTGCTTGTCCTAAATGTGAAGGCTATGGAAATGTGATCGGTATTGATGAAGAATTGGTCATACCTAACACTGCGCTCTCAGTTTACGAAAATGCAATTTACCCTTGGCGTGGTGAAAGTATGAGCTGGTACCGTGACCAATTGGTTAACAATGCTTACAAATTCGATTTCCCGATTCACAAACCTTATTTTGAACTTTCTGACGAGCAAAAAGCTTTGATCTGGAACGGAAACCAATATTTCACGGGGTTGAATGATTTTTTTGCCGAACTGGAAGAGAAGAATTACAAAATCCAGAATCGTGTTTTATTGTCCCGCTACAGAGGAAAAACCAAATGTACGGTTTGTAAAGGCAAAAGGTTACGACAAGAAGCCAACTATGTAAAAGTAGACGGAAAAACAATAAGCGAATTGGTAGATTTACCTATTGTAAAATTAATACCTTTCTTCAAAGACTTAAAACTTACTGAATACGATGTTAAAGTTGCCAAACGTCTATTGATTGAGATCAACAACCGTTTAGCTTTTCTATCAGATGTCGGATTGAGCTATTTAACCTTAAATCGGAATTCGGCAACCTTATCCGGAGGAGAATCGCAACGCATCAATCTAGCAACTTCATTAGGCAGTAGCTTGGTCGGTTCTATGTATATTTTAGACGAACCGAGTATCGGTCTACATCCAAAAGATACGGAACGTTTGATCTCTGTGTTGAAAAATCTTCGTGATTTAGGGAACACCGTTATTGTCGTTGAACATGACGAAGATATTATGAAAGCAGCCGATATGATCATCGATATTGGTCCGGAAGCCGGAACGCATGGCGGAGAACTAGTAGCACAAGGAACCTATAATGAAATTCTGAAAGCAGATTCTCTTACGGCAAACTATCTTAGCGGAAAAGAGATTATAGAAGTACCTCAAAAACGACGCAAATTCAAACACCATATCGATATAATCGGTGCTCGTGAAAACAATCTTAAAAATCAGGATTTTATGTTCCCCTTAGATTGTTTAACGGTTATTACGGGCGTTTCAGGAAGTGGAAAAAGTACACTGGTAAAAAAGATACTGTTTCCGGCTATTCAAAAACAATTAGACGGTGTAGGCGAAAAGGCCGGGCAATTTTCTGAATTGAAAGGAAACTTTGCGAATATCAAACATATTGAATATGTAGACCAAAATCCTATCGGAAGAAGTTCGCGTTCTAATCCGGTTACCTATATTAAAGCGTATGATGATATTCGTGATCTGTTCTCAAAACAAGCGATTTCAAAATTACGTGGCTATCAACCAAAGCATTTTTCATTCAATGTCGACGGCGGTCGTTGTGAAACTTGTAAAGGAGACGGAGAAGTAACCATTGAAATGCAATTCATGGCTGATGTTCATCTGGAATGTGAAACCTGCCACGGAAAACGTTTTAAGAAAGAAATTCTTGAAGTCACTTTTGAAGGAAAAAATATTGATAACATCCTTAAAATGACCATTGACGATGCTGTTGAATTTTTTACTCAGCATAAGCAAACTAAGATCACACAAAAGCTGCAACCGTTACAAGATGTTGGTTTAGGTTATGTACAATTAGGTCAGTCCTCTTCTACTCTTTCAGGTGGTGAAGCACAGCGTATCAAACTGGCTTCTTTTTTAGTAAAAGGAACGGTTAAGGACAAAGCTTTATTTGTTTTTGACGAGCCTACAACGGGATTACATTTCCACGATATTAAAAAACTGTTAGCCTCTTTTGATGCTTTGATCGAAAAAGGGCATTCGATAATTGTAATCGAACACAATTTAGACTTAATCAAATGTGCCGACTATATTTTAGACATTGGCCCGGAAGGCGGAGAAAACGGCGGAAAATTAGTTGCTTTCGGTACACCGGAAGAAATTGTAAAGAATAAAAATTCGGTAACCGGAATATATTTAAAGGAAAAACTGAATTGATTTAATAATTTGAAGATTCCGTAATTTGAAAATGTCTGAATTTTATAGATCAAATTAACACATCACCCCATGAACATCAAACTTCTAACCATAGGAAAAACGGATAACAAAAACCTTCAGGCTCTGATCGATGATTATTCAAAGCGTTTGGGCTTTTACATTAAATTTGATCTGGAAATTATTCCCGATATTAAAAATGTAAAGAATTTAAGTGAAGCCCAACAAAAGGAAAAAGAAGGTGAATTGATCTTATCTAAGTTAACACCTACAGATCATTTGATCTTATTAGACGAGAACGGAAAAGAGTTTTCCAGTATGAGGTTTTCTGAATTTTTACAAAAGAAAATGAATGCCGGAATAAAGACACTGGTTTTTGTTATCGGCGGGCCGTATGGCTTCAGCGAACAGGTTTATCAAAAAGCAGCCGGGAAAGTTTCATTATCTCAAATGACCTTTTCCCATCAGATGGTTCGGCTATTTGTTATTGAACAAATCTATCGTGGTTTTACTATTTTAAAAAACGAACCATACCACCATCAATAATTAAATACTTTTTCTTTTAAAAATTTACTCATTTCGTAAAACTAACGTAACAAAGCGTTTTTATTAAGCCATTATTTTTGTTTTTGTTAAAATTTACAATATATTTAGCCAAAATTATTACCAATCACTAATTTAATTTTTACCTCAAAATTTATGAAAAATTTAATTACTATTCTAGTTGTTTTTATCAATTGTGTGGCCTTTGGTCAAATAAAAGTAATTGAAACTACTCCTATTATTAGATTAGGTGCTATCGGTCAGAACGATATGTACATTCAGACAGAAGGTGACAAATACACTTTCTTTTACAAAAACATCGAAAAAGAAGAAGAGATCACAAATCGTTCGTTCACGTTCCGTGACTTAGACAACGATATTGAAAAACTGGAAGACATTATTTTAGCCGGATTCACTGCTGATCCGTTATTAGATATTAAATTAGAATTACCTAACGATTATGTTTGGTTACACTACTCTAAAAATTTAGACAGAACTTATGTTCAGTTTATGTGTAGAAGCAAAGACGGTAATACTTCAGGTGTTTCTAAATCATTCAATTTAGAACAGATCGTTAAGATGTTTGAAAAGAAACTTCCTAAAAAATAATATTCTTAAAAAGATATATAAAAAAAGCTCCGCTATAAGCGGAGCTTTTTTTATTATAATTTACAACCACATTCCGGTAATTTCTTTTCGTCATAAACAAACTCGTACGATGAAAGCTGTATACGGTCAGAAGTAAGTTGCCACGCCAGTATTTTATTTTGAATGTATTGTTCATAAGTCAGATATTTGCTGAAATTCAAATGAATGATCGTATTCTTTCCATCACTCATAAAATCAGCAAAATCACGTACAAAAGGAACAAATTCTTCTCTGTCAATACCATTTCCGTCAATTGTAATTTCGTTCTCTTTATTAAAATTGATCGTCAGATTATTGTATGCTTGATACAATTCTGCATGTTCTTTTATATAGAATTTTGAGAAATCTTTATCGTAAAAATATTGCACATCCGTAAAAGGCAAAAAGGCTAAATTTTTCCCGATACTATCGGCATACGAATATACATTAACCGCATCTTCCCTTTTGTGCATCCCATTCTTTTTCTTTTCCTGCAATTGCTGTACTTCCGGAATCACAACATGTAACGGCAATTGTTTATCGATATTAAAGATCCAATTCGTTGTACCGATCGTATTCTTTCTATTGATCTTTGCAATAGTATCTTTCCCTTCTACTCTGAAAAACAGATAAACCGGGGAATGATCGTAGATCTCTTTCTGAACGGAAAGATCACTTTTAGGCAACTGAACGTCTTCCTGTTTACACGAGATCAAACCTAATAGTGATATTAAAATAATACTTCTTCTCATATTTAGCATAATTGTTCCATTATTGTAATACATTCAACTGCTTCTTTAACATCATGAACCCGTAATATATGAGCTCCTTTTTGCAAAGCGATCGTATTCAGAACCGTAGTCCCGTTTAAAGCATTTTGAGGTGTTGTTTCTAATAACTTATAGATCATTGATTTTCTTGAAATACCGATCAGTAAGGGTAATTCAAAAACCGACAAAAAATCAGTCCGCCTTAATAATTCATAATTTTGTTCTAAGGTTTTCGCAAAACCAAATCCCGGATCTAAAATAATATCATTAATTCCTAAGGCTCTTGCTGCACTGACCCTTTCCGAAAAATAATAGGTTACTTCTTTTGTAATATTCTCATATTGAGCCAATGATTGCATAGTATTCGGATTACCTTTCATGTGCATCATAATATAAGGAACCTGTAATTGTGCCGCAGTTTCTAACATGTTTTTATCCAATAAACCTGCTGAAATATCATTGATAACGGCTGCTCCGTTCTCGATCGCTTTTTGAGCCACCTGAGCCCTGAAAGTATCTATCGAAAGTAGTGCTTTCGGGAATCTCTTCAAAATAACAGCAATAATCGGTAAAATCCTGTTGATCTCCTCCTCTTCCGTTACGAACTCAGCTCCCGGTCTTGAAGAATATGCTCCAAGATCTATAAAAGCAGCCCCTTCGGAAAGCATTTTTTCAGTCTGATTTAAAAAATCGGAATCGGATTTATATTTCCCTCCGTCATAGAACGAATTGGGTGTCACATTTAAGATCCCCATTACTTTTGGAGTACTTAAATCGATCAAGTTTCCTTTACAGTTTATAGTCATGTCATTCTATATCAGATTAAAATAAAGATCAAAATTCAAAGTCTGCTTCTTTTCTCTTTATTCTTTCTCCTTAATTAATTACTTTTGAAAATTAATCAAACAAATATACGCTAAATAATGACCAATACGTCGCAACAATACGATAAAATAGTAACGATTTGCCGTGACTTGTTCAGCAAAAAAGCTAAAGATTACGGAACTGCCTGGCGCATTTTACGCTTGCCTTCCTTAACCGATCAAATCTTTATAAAAGCACAACGCATCCGAAGTTTACAGGAAAATGAAGTACGTAAAATCGAAGAAGACGAAACCTCAGAATTTATCGGAATTATCAATTATTGCGTAATGGCTTTGATACAAATCGAAAAAGGTATTGCCAGTCAACCCGATTTAAGTGCTGACGAAGCGATTCAATTATATGATGAAAAAATTGCATTGACAAAACAGCTAATGGAAGATAAAAACCATGATTACGGTGAAGCCTGGAGAGATATGCGGGTCAGCAGCCTTACGGATCTGATCCTTCAGAAATTGCTCCGTGTAAAACAGATCGAGAACAACCAGGGTAAAACTATCGTTTCAGAAGGAATTGATGCCAATTATCAAGATATGATTAATTATTCAGTCTTTGCCTTGATCCATTTAGGTAAAGCCGATTAACAACTGGTTAACATTTCATTGACAGCTTAATTGAAGTGAAAAAGTTAATTTTAGAAAAATTTAAAAAATGCGAAACATTAGTACACAAATTGCCCGAATTTTAGTTGGCGTTCTCTTTATTATTTCAGGATTAATCAAACTAAATGACCCAACCGGTTTTTCATTCAAATTAGAAGAATATTTCAGTGCAGATGTTTTAAACATGGAGTTTTTTATTCCTTATGCACTGCTTATTGCTTGTTTTGTTGTAATTTTTGAAGTTGTTTTAGGAGTTATGCTTCTTATCGGATTCAAACCCAAATTTACAGTCTGGAGCTTATTAGCCATGATCGTTTTCTTTACCTTTTTAACGTTCTACTCGGCTTATTTTAATAAAGTTACAGATTGCGGTTGTTTCGGAGATGCTTTAAAACTAACCCCTTGGGAATCTTTTTCTAAAGACGTAGTTTTATTAGTCTTAATTCTTATTTTATTTATCAACCAAAAATACATCCGTCCATTATACGGAAAAATAGGAGTGAACTATACTGTATTTGTTGCTTATTCACTTTGTTTATTCATGGCTTATTATGTTTTACAGCACTTGCCTATAATTGATTTCAGAGCTTATAAAGTAGGAACAGATATCAAAAAAGCGATGGAAATACCGGAAGGAGCACCTAAAAGTGAATACGAAATGGTATTTATTTATAACGTTAATGGTCTGGATACCGAAATCAGTTATGACGATGTAATGGCTAATAAAGTTCCGGAAGGTGCTGAATTTGTTGACCGAAAAGACAAACTGATACGAGAAGGATACATTCCTCCGGTACATGACTTTACGATCGAAAAAGACGAAAACGATTATACTGAAAGTGTTTTAGAAGAACCGAAAGTGATTATGCTTATTTCGTATGATTTAAAAAAATCAAAAGAAAATGGCATGAAGAAATTGGAAGATTTTTATCAAAAAGCAGCAGAAAAAGGATATCTGGTAATCGGAATGACATCTTCCGGAACAGATATTATTGAAGAGTATAAAAAGAAATACGGTTTAACATTCGACTATTATTTTTGTGATGCAACTACTTTAAAAACAATAGAACGAGCTAACCCAAGTATCGTTGTTTTAGAAAAAGGAGTTGTCGTTCAGAAGAAACATTTCAACGATATCGATAAAGTAGTGTTAAAATAATTCACAGGTCTATTTTTTACTTGTTGAATTGTTTACATTTGGATTAAACCAATAAATTAAAAAACAAAAATGAAAAAGATCGCATTATTATTTATCGGAGTTTTAGCTTTGATTTCTTGTGAAGCACAAAACAATACCGAATTTTCAAAAGAAGCGCTTGAAAATAAAATGATCTCTAAAGAAAACCAATCGGTTACTTTTCAAGAGATCATCGAACAATATAAAGGTAAAACCGTTTTTATTGATGTTTGGGCTTCTTGGTGTCCTGATTGCGTGAAAGGTATGCCAAAGGTAAAAGCGCTACAGAAAGAACATCCGGAACTGGTTTACCTATTCATTTCAATGGATAAAACCTACGATGCCTGGCTTAAAGGAATTGAAAAATACGAGGTAACCGGTGAACATTATCTTACTACAGACGGAATGAAAGGTATCTTCGGGAAATCAATTGCTTTAGATTGGATTCCTCGTTATATGATTGTAGATAAAACAGGAAAAATTGCTTTGTTCAAAGTAATTGAAGCTGATGATGCTAAAATCGAAGAAACATTAAGCAAGCTGGAATAATTGTTCAGTTACGCAATAAATTCAAAAACAAACCAAAATATATAAAGATTTATGAGAAAAAATATTGTAGCAGGAAACTGGAAAATGCATAAAACATACACAGAAACTCTTGCTTTATTAGATGATATCGTTGCTCAGAAAAAAGAAACTACGGCTGAGATCATTGTAGCACCAACATTCGTTAACTTAAAAGCTGCAGTTGATAAAGTAGCCAGTCAAAATATTACGGTAGCTGCTCAAAATATGCACCAGGCTGAAGGCGGAGCTTTTACTGGTGAAATTGCGGCAAATATGCTTACTGATATCGGTGTTCAAACTGTGATCTTAGGACATAGCGAAAGAAGAGCTTATTTTCATGAAACCGATGCTTTATTAGCCAATAAAGTAGATACTGCTTTAAAGCATGAAATGCGTGTCATCTTCTGTTTTGGTGAAGACTTAAAAGACCGTCAAAAAAACAATCATTTCAATATTGTGGAATACCAATTACGAGATGCGCTTTTTCACTTAGAAAAAGAAAACTGGAAATCTATTATTCTGGCTTACGAGCCGGTTTGGGCTATCGGAACCGGAGAAACTGCTTCTCCTGAACAAGCTCAGGAAATGCATCAGTTCATTCGCGAATTAATTGCTAAAGTATATGGAAATGATGTCGCTGAAAATGTTTCGATTTTATACGGAGGAAGTGTTAAACCGGATAATGCCAAAGAGATTTTTTCGAAACCGGATGTTGATGGCGGTTTAATCGGTGGCGCTTCATTAAAGGCAACTGATTTTCTGGCTATTGTAAACGCAATTTAAAAAAATAAAAAACAAATAATAAAAAAGTCCCGAAATCGGGACTTTTTTATATCTATTCATTCATAGAAATCAAAAACTCTTCATTATTCTGTGTCTTCCTGAAACGATCATAAATGAAGTCCATCGCTTCTACAGGATTCATATCGGCTAAATACTTACGCATGATCCACATTCTTTGGACAGTATTTTCATCTAATAACAGATCATCACGACGTGTACTTGAAGAAACCAAGTCTATTGCAGGGAAAATACGTTTATTAGCAATTCTTCTATCTAATTGTAATTCCATATTACCTGTTCCTTTAAACTCTTCAAAGATCACTTCATCCATTTTAGAACCGGTTTCTGTAAGCGCTGTTGCAATGATACTCAACGATCCTCCGTTTTCTACATTTCGGGCTGCACCAAAGAAACGTTTAGGTTTCTGTAAGGCATTGGCATCCACCCCACCACTCAATACTTTTCCTGAAGCCGGTTGTACCGTGTTATAAGCTCTTGCCAAACGTGTAATTGAATCTAATAAGATAACCACATCATGACCACACTCAACCAAACGTTTGGCTTTCTCTAAAACAATATTGGCAATCTTAACATGCTCCTGAGGTTCTCTGTCAAATGTAGAAGCTACTACTTCTGCTTTAACACTACGTTGCATGTCAGTTACCTCTTCCGGTCTTTCGTCAATTAAAAGTACGATCATATATACTTCAGGATGATTCGCCGCAATAGCATTAGCAACATCTTTCAGCAACATCGTTTTACCGGTTTTAGGCTGTGCAACGATCATACCTCTTTGGCCTTTACCGATCGGAGAAAATAAATCAATAATTCGTGTGGAAATAGTACTGCTACGTTCAGCAAGTCTGAATTTTTCTTTAGGAAAAACCGGAGTTAAATGTTCAAACGAAATTCTATCGCGTACCACTTGCGGATCGTGGCCGTTAATTTTTAGTACTTTTACCAAAGGAAAATACTTTTCACCTTCTTTTGGAGGTCTTACAACTCCTTTTACGGTATCACCTGTTTTAAGACCAAACAATCTTATTTGAGATTGTGACAAATAAATATCATCTGGAGAAGAAAGGTAATTATAATCTGAAGAGCGCAAAAAACCATAACCATCCGGCATCATTTCCAGAACACCTTCACTCTCTATAATTCCGTCAAATTCATAATCCGGCTCTCTATAATTCGGCTGCTTTGGATTATTTGCTCCTTTCTCACTATTGTGATGACTACTTTTCTTATAGTTGGGATTATTCGGATTATTAGCATTTGCTTTACTGTTTGGCACTTTTTGAACCGAAGAAGCTTGATGTTGTTCTGTCTTAACTTCCTCTTCCTTTACAACAACAGCTTCCTTATTTACACTCTGATCCTTTACTTCAGTCTTAGCGCGTCTGGTTGTCTGTTTTGCTACAGGTTTTGATTCTTCAGCTACTTCTTTAGCTTCCTTTTCTTCCAATGAAGGATTCTTAGCCTCATCAACCACTTCAGTACCCTCCGAGGTCTTAGCCTTTTTAACAATTCTAGTCCTTTTAGGCTTAGGAACTGCTTTATCTTCTTTTACTACCGGAGAAGTTTCCTCTGCTTTTACCTTTTCAGGATTAGCTGCTTGCATATCTAGAATTTGATAGATTAAATCTTCTTTTTTTAAAGAACGATATTTTTTTACATTAGCAACTTTGGCAATTTCTTGCAAGTCAGAGAGTTTCATCTCCTTTAATACTTCAATATCAAACATGAATATCTAACTGAAATTTTTATACGATTTATTATCGAAAAATGATAAGAAAAAAATGAGTTTATCTACAAACCGTAAAATGAAGTACTTACGGTTTTACATTGCAATAATACAAATAAAAATGCAGAAAACAATAGTTTTTTATAAAAAGAAACTATATTTTTGCATCAATAATCTAGAAAATGATTCAAAGAATTCAAACAATATACATGGGAGTTTGCCTGATTTTATCAGGTGTTTTACCCTTTTTTGTTTCATTATGGACTGATGCAAACGGTTTAGTTACTTTTGCTAAGGACTCTATTCTTTATTTATCACTTTTTGGTATTATTTCCTTACTAGCTTTAGTAAGTATTTTAAATTACAAAAAAAGGCAACTCCAATTTGTTTTAAACAGATTGAATATAATATTAAACTTTATATTACTAGGATTTTTTGTATATCGAACGCTAAGCTTATCCGGAGAAACTGAAATTTCTGAGAAGGGTATTGGGATTTTTCTTCCTACCATTTCTATCGTTTTACTTGTTCTGGCAAACAGAGCAATTAAAAAGGATGAGGATCTTGTAAAATCAGTAGATCGATTACGATAAACCTAACATCTTAGTTTATTAGTGCGTTAAAAAGTCTAACTCTTTAGTTAGACTTTTTTATTTTAATATCTTCCTTTCTTTACTAGCCGCACACTACCCTGTGATTTACTATTAGTAGCGATAGGTTTTACGGGTTCAGTTGCCATTTCAGGGAGTTCTGTAACTTGGCATAAACAACGATTCAACAGCCAAAACTACAACACCTCAAATCCTAAATATTTCACTATCGGTGATGCCAGAATCGGTGCTTCCTTAGTCGTAAATGCTATTGCTGACGGCAGAAACCTCGCCAAATACATTCATACAAACGATTTTAATCAATAAAAAGATTAATTAGATTCTCCTTTTCATTTCCTTTTCTTTTTTTAAAAGAGATACCCTATTATGTGTAAACTCCATTTCTCAAAAATAGGGTAAAAAAAAGAGGATCATATTTTATATGATCCTCTTAAAGAAAGGCGGCGACATACTCTCCCACAGGATCTATTGTGTGGTATGATGCACCTACCGGCGGAAATATCGTAGATCCGTCTACGGTGCTTACAGACGGTGCTTCTTATTATGCTGCTCATCAGGGAGCAAATTGTGAAAGTAGCGCTCGTTTGCAAATTGATGTAACGATCTTAGATGAGCCTACTCCTACTGCTAACATGACTTCACAAGAATTTTGTGCCGCTAACAATCCGACAGCCGCTGACATGCAAATCAACGAATCTTCTATTGTGTGGTATGATGCACCTACCGGCGGAAATATCGTAGATCCGTCTACTGCACTTACAGACGGTGCTTCTTATTATGCTGAAATGCCATTTGTATTTTGAGCTATATCGCTTTCTAATAAAATATTTCCCTTCCGGAATACAGGAAACTCTTGTTTCGTTCATCTTCCAAGGCAATTCTATGGTATTACATATCAATTTGCCTTCACATTCGAGTTTTCCATTAGTTCCTTCAGGGAAATAAGTTCTAGTTAACCAAATAACCATTACACGCCACCATCAACTTTAACAATCGATAACGGGTTGAAAGCACCATTTTT
>NZ_JAMXLC010000001.1:2759206-2887049 GCF_024054235.1 Flavobacterium sp. NRK F10 | reverse complement strand
TATTTAAAAACATATCTCGGCTGATTTGCGGGTGCAAAAGTAGTAGCTTTTTCCATTCTCGCAAACTTTTTTATGCCTTTTTTTGAAAGTTTTTTTTACTAACCCTGAAACACAATAACTTACAAGAAAAACTTTTTTTAACCCTTCTAAATATATAACAAAAATGAAGTGCTAAATAAGAAATATCTCTAACCAATTAAAATGTGAGCTTAATCGAATTATTCAAAGAATAACTATTGTTTACCGAGTTCTTTTGCTTTACGCTCTTCTCTCGCTTTTTCAATTTTGGCTCTCCAAGTTGCAGCCAATTCTTTTAAATCTATAGGAATTGCAGGATCCTGCTTAACTAAATGCCCTTGACGAAAAGCTGTAACCAGTATACTTTCGATATGAAAATCTTCTAATTCGTCAAAAGGCCGGTATTCTTCTTTGAGATCAATATTAAAAAGTTTAGCTGTATTGTTTGACCAAAAAGCCTTCCAACCGCTTTTATAATCTTTAATCAAATCAAAAGTCGACTCACCGGTTTGCCTGTAAATTAACTTAACCAGAATCTGTCCGTCTTTACGAGATAGTTTCTTCAATCGAGGTTCAAACTCTTCCTGCAGGTACTTCTCTACTATTTTAAAGTATTTCTTTTTTTCTTTTTTAGTTTTCAACTTAGCCATTGTTTCATTAAGCTGCTTAAGTTTTTCAGCAGTGGCTTTTGCATAAGGATAAGTTTTATACACCCTCCTCTTTAATATAAGTAGCTTTCTCCGTTCAGCCTCTAAAGCGGTTTCTTCTCTGGAAACTACCACTTCTTTTAATTCTATTGAATATAGAACAGCCGAATCCTGTGCCGTTACTTTTAATGTATCGGCTTCCTGTGACCATAAAAAGTTATTAATTCCTATTATAAAAAGAAAAACAGCTATTCTCATACCTTAAAAAATCAAATCAAAAATAAGCAAATAATCATAAGTGTACGAATCTATTTCATAATTTAGCAAAAAATTAAATTTTATGAGTACAAGTTCAATACTAAATGAAAAATCACTGGAATTTTTAGAGCAATACTTGAATAATGCTTCTCCGACAGGCTATGAGTCTTCCGGTCAAAAAATATGGATGGACTACCTAAAACCTTATGTTGATACTTTTATTACGGACACTTACGGAACAGCTGTAGGTGTTGTAAATCCGGATGCTCCTTATAAAGTAGTCATTGAAGGGCATGCTGATGAAATTTCATGGTATGTTAATTATATTACCGATGACGGTTTGATCTATGTTATCCGAAACGGAGGTAGTGACCATCAGATCGCTCCTTCAAAAAGAGTTAACATTCATACTAAAAAAGGAATTGTAAGAGGTGTATTCGGTTGGCCAGCCATACACACAAGAACCAGAGATAAAGAAGAAACAGCCAAAGTAAGCAACATCTTTATTGATTGCGGATGCGACAGTAAAAAAGAAGTGGAAGAATTAGGTATACATGTAGGTTGTGTGATAACCTACCCTGATCGATTTGAAGTTTTAAACGGAAATAAATTTGTATGCAGAGCTATTGATAACCGTATGGGGGGGTTCATGATTGCTGAAGTAGCCCGTTTAATTCACCAAAACAAAAAGAAACTTCCCTTCGGATTATACGTTGTCAATTCCGTTCAGGAAGAAATCGGTTTACGCGGTGCTGAAATGATCACACAAACAATCAAACCTAATGTTGCTATCGTAACTGACGTTTGCCACGACACTACAACCCCTATGATCGACAAAAAAATCGAAGGAGATCTGAAAATGGGTCGCGGACCGGTTATTGCATATGCTCCTGCAACACAAAATATTTTACGTGAGATGATCGTCGATACTGCCGAAGATAACAAAATCCCTTTTCAACGCCACGCTTCCTCAAGGGTTACCGGAACTGATACTGATGCTTTTGCTTACAGTAACGGAGGAGTAGCCTCTGCTCTTATTTCTCTACCGTTGCGCTACATGCACACAACTGTAGAAATGGTACATCGTGAAGATGTTGAAAATGTTGTTAAGCTAATCTACGAGACTTTGCTTAAGATTGAAAACGACAATAGTTTTTCCTATTTCAAATAAATAAAAAAGGCACCGTGAGGTGCCTTTTTCTACCTTAACAAATAGTAATTATTTCTTTTCCATCGCTTTAGTAAGTAATTGGGCAGCTTCATTTGAATTACTTCTTTTCGCATGATCTAAAGCTGTTAACCCATTATAATCCTCTTTTTCCAAATCAGCTCCTTTTTCTATTAACAAATTCATAATCCCTGTATTGTTATACATTGCAGCGTACATTAAAGGAGTCATTCCTCTGGTTGTAGTTTCATTAACATCTGCTCCGTATTCTATCATAATTTTTACTGCCTCTAAATCACCTTTACTGATTGCAGCACACAATGGTTTTGAATCATACATCTCAGAAACCGCTGTATGAGAAACATTAAAATCAGAAGCGCTAACTGCTGTTGTAGCCATTACAAGAGCTAAACCTAAATAACCGATCGTTTTTTTCATGATATAAAATTTAAATGATTAATGATTGATGCTAAGTAGACGCTCTCTTTTCTTATTTGTTACAGTATTTTTGTGCAAAAAACTTTATTTAACTTTTATTTAATATTACAAAATGTTCAAGAGTATAAAAAAACCACGCATTGCGTGGTTTTCGTTTTATCTTAAGTTAAAAGTTACTTTTTCAAATAAGCTATAACATTTTTTTCAATTCTGTCTGTAAGATCCGAAATATCAGCTTTTTCAAACTTTTCTCCTGTAATATTTTCATAGAGCTCAATGTATCGATCGGAAACAGATTCTATATATTCCTCTGTCATTTCCGGAATCTGTTGTCCTTCTTTTCCCTGAAAACCATTAGCGATCAACCATTGACGCACAAACTCTTTTGACAATTGTTTTTGCGCTTCGCCTTTGTCTTGTCTTTCCTGATAACCTTCAGCATAAAAATAACGTGAAGAATCCGGTGTATGAATCTCATCTATTAAAACAATTTGTCCGTCTTTAGTTTTTCCGAATTCATATTTCGTATCTACTAAGATCAACCCTCTTGAAGCCGCTATTTCTGTTCCTCTTTGAAATAAGGCACGAGTATATTTTTCTAAAATCTTATAATCTTCCGGAGAAACAATTCCGTTTTCCAAAATAGCTTCTCTTGAGATATCTTCATCATGGACACCGAAATCGGCTTTTGTCGTCGGTGTAATTATCGGCTCCGGAAATTTATCATTTTCTTTCATTCCTTCCGGTAATTCCACTCCGCATAAAGTTCTTTTTCCGGCAGCATATTCACGAGCGGCATGTCCGGACAAATATCCTCTGATTACCATTTCTACTTTGAAAGGAGTACATAAATGTCCTACTGCAACGTTAGGATCAGGAGTTGCTATAAGCCAATTCGGAACGATGTCTTTAGTCAGCTCCATAAAACGTGTGGCTATCTGATTCAGGATTTGTCCTTTATAAGGTATTCCCTTTGGCATCACTACGTCAAAAGCTGAAAGCCTATCGGTAGCTATCATGACTAATAATTCGTCATTGATATTATAAACTTCCCTTACTTTACCTTTGTAAACGGATTTTTGTCCCGGGAAATTGAAATTAGTTGAAGTAATTGTGTTCATTCGGTTGTTTGTAATCTGAGCTTATCTCAGTTGTTTATTTGTAGTTAAACGAATTGTGTATGCAAATGTAATCTGTTTACCAATATTACCAAAAAACAATTTTGCTTTTGTTATAAAAAAAGTCATTTCAATTAAGAAATGACTTTTCACCTTTTACATATTTATTGACCAGACTGAATAGCCTTTTGGCGGACACTCGATTTTAACCCATTGATCACTTTGGGTTGTTGGATACCAACCGGAATTACCGGTAAAATCTTTAATCTGAGTATTGCTCCAGTTTGTTTGTATCCATCTTTCCTGCCATGAATCAGAATTGTTCAGATACACAATTAATCCCGGATTTCCGTTATAACCGTTTCGACGTGCTATATATTCATCAGTATCCGTATAAAGGATCGTTGTATTTCCGGTCGCTTTGTTATTATGTATCCAGATCAGATTGTTCAACTTACTTTTATCTAACCACTCCTCATAATCTCTGTAAAAAATAGTCGGATATCCTTCGTGCGTCAAAATATAAGCATACGCTAAGTATTTATTCCAAATTTCGTCTGTATCATGATTAGTAACAAACGTCACTGCTTTATACGGGTTTCTTTTCCACATCATGTCGTCATTCAAAACATTCAGATTATTTCCGTCAAAAGCATCATTCATTTTATAATAACAAGCAAAATCAAAAACAGAACTATTTGCATTATTAGCCCACCATTCTAAAGTATTTACATTTGAATCCCAATATTCTCCCACAGAAAAACCGCCTACACTTGCATTCCAATCGTGAACCACCCATGGTCCGAAGCCTTTTACATAATCAAAACGCCAACCGTCAAACCCTATTGTATTCTTGTAATATTTTGCAACAGCATCTGAACGGTTCCAAAGCCAGTCTTGCACATAAGGATTAGCATGGCAAAGATCCGGATAGCCGCCAAATGAACCTTCATCATTATTTCCGTAACTGTTTTTATAGAAATCATGATAACTTCTCAAAAATTTACCGGATGCCACTCCCGAAAAATCAGTCCAGGTATCTGTACCTGTGTAAGGATTCGTCTCAAGTTGACCGCCACTATTATGGTTGATTACAATATCTGCATAAACCTGCATGTCCTCAGTATGTGCTTTATTAATAAGTGACACTAATTCTGCTTTCGAACCGAATCTGGTTTCTACTGTTCCATTTTGGTTATAGTCTCCTAGGTCAAAATAATCTGTCGGATCGTATCCCATAGAATATCCTCCCCCCTGTCCTTTTGAAGCAGGTGGTAACCAAATGGCATTTATTCCGGCATCAGACCAGGCCGTTACTTTTCCTTTCACCGTATCCCACCAGACTCCACCGCCTGTAGGATCCCAATAAAAAGCCTGCATCAAAACCCCTCCTCCGGGACCATTTACAAACTTTCCGGTTTCACCGGTATTACCAGTACTAAAAGGTTTTCCATCATGTTTTGTTACCTGAATTGCTTTAAATTCTTTTGAAGAAGTAGGAACGTCTGATTGTTCTTCCTCTTTATCACAAGATAAAAATGAGAACAACACACATGACGCTAAAATTCCTACGTGTTTTTTTAGTTTCATATATTTAGTTTTTAGTGATTTAAAACCTAAATTAATACAAAATCAATAAAAAAATACACTTAAAAATAAATATATCTCAACTAAAACGTTTTCGTGTTAATAAGTTATTAAAAAAATAAACTTTTTTAATAAATAAAAAGCCGATTACAAATGCAATCGGCTTTTTATAACTATTTTACGACAATTTAATCATGATTTTCAATGCTCTTATAGGCATCAATTATTTTTTTGACCAATTTATGTCTCACAATATCTTTATCGTCTAAATACAACATGCCAATACCTTCCACATCTTTCAATACCAGAATAGCTTCTTTTAATCCCGATATTGTCCTTCTTGGTAAATCGACCTGCCCCGGATCGCCGGTAATGATAAACTTAGCATTGCGTCCCATCCGTGTCAAAAACATTTTCATCTGGCTATGAGTCGTATTTTGTGCTTCATCTAAGATCACAAAAGCGTTATCCAAAGTTCTTCCCCGCATAAATGCAAGTGGTGCAATTTGTATAATTCCTTTTAATATGTAATCTTCCAGTTTTTCCGGCGGAATCATATCACGCAAAGCATCATATAGTGGTTGCATGTAAGGATCAAGCTTCTCTTTCATGTCTCCGGGAAGGAATCCCAGATTTTCTCCTGCCTCTACAGCCGGTCTCGTTAATATAATGCGTTTTACCTGTTTCTCCTTTAATGCTTTTACCGCCATTGCTACTCCGGTATAGGTTTTTCCGGTTCCGGCAGGACCAATGGCAAACACCATATCATTTTTCATAACCAAGTCAACCAGTTTTTGTTGATTTGGCGTCATTGCCTTGATTAATTTCCCCCCTACGCCATGTACCAGAATCTTATCTCGGTCGTGCATCTGCTGCGGTTCATGGTTGTCCGTTTCCAAAACACGTAAGATCACATTCTCGTCGATACTGTTGTAACGAGTAAAGTGAAGCATTAATCTGCGAAATTTAGTTTCAAATTCATCCAGAATCTCTTCTTCACCATATACTTTTAAAGTGGCTCCTCTCGCTACAATTTTAAGTTTCGGATAAAATTTCTTAATAGCTTCTAAATTAATATCTTGAGGACCCCAAAAATCTTTGGCAGTGATATCAGTTAATTCAATTATTCTTTCGTTCAAAGGCTTTGTAGTTTAAATTGTTTTTCGTGTCTTAAAATTATATTAGCTTTGTATTCAAATTTAAGAAAAACTAAGATTCATTTTCTAATAAGTTATAAACAAATTTATGTCAATAATTACGCTAACTACTGATTTTGGTTTAAAAGATCATTTTGTTGGGGCAACCAAAGGCAAAATAATATCCGGCTATGAAGAAGCAGTTATCGTTGATATTTCGCATGACATAGATTTGTTCAATACAACTGAAGCCGGTTATTGCATCGCCGCCGCATACAGCAGCTTTCCGAAAGGAACAATCCATATTATAGGTGTAGACAGTGAGCGCAATGATACTATTCAGCATATTGCCATGCAATGGGACGATCATTATTTCATTTGTGCAGACAACGGAATCCTTAGTACCTTGACACAACGCAAGATTCCGCAAAAGATCGTTGCTATAAATATCCACAATCGCTTACAGGAGAACGCAACTGATATGGACGTTTTCACAACTGTTGCCTGTCATATTGCAAGAGGCGGTCATTTGAACGTTATCGGAAAAGAAATCGAAACATTGAAAACCGTTAACGAATTGGTTCCTAAAATTACAAACGAACAAAGTGTTATTAAGGGAAATGTGATCTATATTGACCATTTCGGGAATTGTATCACTAATATTTCCAAAAAACTATTTCAGGAAATGGCACGGGGCAGATCGTTTGAAATTTCGTTCCATAACAAAAAAATTACAACTATTAAAAAATCCTATTCCGATTTTAATACATCCGATAAATTTACCTTAAAAGATTTTGAAGGTGAACGTTTAGCCTTGTTCAATGAAAACGGCTTACTGGAAATTGCTATTTATAAAAGTAATCCAAAAACCGTAGGCTCTGCCCATTCTCTTTTAGGCTTAAAATTCAGAGATGTAGTTACTATAACTTTTTCATAAAAAATACGTTATTATGTTTATACGCATTGTAAAAATGAGATTTCAAGAAGATAAAATTGAGGCTTTCCTTGAAAATTTTCATCAGTTTAAAGATCAGATCAGAAGTTTTGAAGGCAATCATTTACTGGAATTATACCGCGATAAAAATGATCCCAGAACTTTTTTCACTTATAGTTATTGGGAATCGGAAACACATTTAAACAATTACAGGAAATCAGAACTTTTTGGTCAGGTTTGGCCTTTTACGAAAACACTTTTCAGTGACAAACCGGAAGCTTGGAGTGTCGACAAATTAGTCAGTTTATCGTAAAAGCTATTTTGTCCAGATTTTTTGCTAATGCTAAAAAATAGCATAATTTTAAACCGAAATTTTAAATTCATACAATGAAAGCATTGCTGTTACGAGAGATCAAATCTTTTTTTGGTTCACCTATCGGTTACTTAGTGATTGCTATTTTTCTTTTACTCAACGGACTATTCCTTTGGGTATTTGACGGTGATTACAATATTCTGAATTCCGGATTTGCCGATATGACTCCGTTTTTTAGATTGTCTCCATGGATATTTATCTTTTTGATCCCCGCTATTACCATGAGGAGTTTTTCCGATGAGAAAAAACAGGGAACATTAGAATTATTGTTTACCAAACCTTTATCCATATGGGAAATTGTTAACGGTAAATTCATGGGTGCTTTCCTGCTATGTGTTCTGGCACTATTGCCTACCTTGATCTATGTTTGGGTTATCTCCTATTTCGGTAGTCCGCAAGGTAATATCGATATGGGAAGTACTACCGGATCTTACTTCGGTTTATTATTTCTGGTAGCGGCCTATACTTCAATCGGTATTTTTACGTCAACCTTGTCCGATAATCAAATAGTAGCTTTTATCCTGTCTGTTTTCATTTGTTTTTTCTTCTACTTTGGTTTTGACGGCATTGCCACTTTATTAAAACAAAGTAATTCTCTCATTGCTCAATTAGGAATGGACTACCACTTTAAAAGCATGGGTCGCGGTGTGATTGATACCAGAGATATTCTGTATTTCGGAAGTATTACTACTGCATTTTTAGCTTTTACTGTTTATAAACTTAAAACAACAAGAGGATAATGAAGAAGAATATAAAAGCTTTCAAACAGTTATTATTACTACTGCTTGTTTTAGTTGTTGCAAACTTCGGCGGACATTATTTTTTCAAACGTTTTGACTTAACACAGGACAAGCGATATACCTTATCCCCGACTACATTAAACATTATTAAAACTGTCGACAGTCCTTTATATATTGATGTTTTTCTGGAAGGAAATTTTCCGCCGGAATTCCGACGTTTACAGGATGAGACCCGACAATTATTAGAAGAGTTCTCTGCTTACAATTCCAATATTATTTTTCAGTTTGTCAATCCTGTTGAAAAAGAAGAAGAGCGTGTTGCCATTATGAAACAATTCTATGAAAGAGGTATGCAACCTCTGAGCATAACGGTTGACAATAAGGGCAAACAAAGTCAGGAAGTCGTTTTCCCTTGGGCAACGGCCAATTATGGTGACAAAGGCTCTAAAATAGCACTGCTTAAAAATTTAATGGGCGCTTCCACAGAACAAAAAGTAATCAGTTCTGTCCAACATCTGGAATTTGCTTTTGCTGAAGCGTTGAACAAAATAACCAAAGAAAAACAAAAGAAAATAGCCATCGTAAAGGGCAACGGCGAATTAGACGATCGTTATATTGCCGATTTTTTACAAACGGTTCGTGAAAGTTATTACATCGGTCCGTTTACACTTGACTCTGTCAGCAAGCAACAACCTGTTGAAACACTCGATGCTTTAAAGAAATACGATCTGGCGATCATTGCTAAACCAACCGAAGGTTTTTCAGAAGAAGAAAAACAAGTACTGGATCAATACATTGTAAATGGCGGTAAAACACTTTGGTTGATTGATGATGTTGCCATCAATTTTGAAGACCTATCTAACGAAACAGGACAAACCGTTGCATTTCCAAGACAGTTAAATTTAACGGATATGTTCTTTGCGTATGGAATTCGTATGAATCCTTTGATTATCAAAGACGAACAAGGGATCCCTATTAAATTAGCAACAGGGCAGCAAGGTAGTCAAACACAATACCAGCAATTCATCTGGCGCTATTCTCCTTATGTTTACCCTATTTCAAGCCATCCTTTAGTTAAAAATATGGAAGGCATCAAATTTGAATTTGCCACACCGATTGAACTGCTGAAGAATGACATCCACAAAACTGTTCTCCTGACCAGTTCAGAATATTCAAGACCTATTGGTTTACCTGCAACTTTTTCACTGGATATGGTTACCGAAGAAACCCGTCCTGAAGATTATACCGGAAAAGGTTTAATGCCTGTAGCTGTACTTTTAGAAGGTAATTTTACTTCCATGTACAAGAATAGAGTGCTTCCGTTTAAAGAGAAGGACTTTAAAGAAACCGGTTCTGATAATAAAATGATTGTGATCTCTGATGGCGATGTCATCAAAAACCAACTGGAAAACGGTGTTCCGCTTGAATTAGGCTTCGATAAATGGACGAATAACCTTTATGGCAACAAAGAGTTTTTAATGAACTGTATCAACTACCTTTTAGACGACACGGGACTTATTAACATTCGCAGCAAAGATGTCGACCTGCCGTTGCTGGACAAAGAACGTGTCTATCAGAATTACACTTGGGCACAAATGGTAACTGTCGGATTACCAATCGGTATCCAGATAATTTTCGGTTTTGTATTTACTTACTTACGAAAAAGAATGTACAGCCGTTAGTTGTTGATAAAATATTGTTGCGTATTGCTGATAATTAAAATATATTTGTGAAAATAAAACCCGATATTGGATTTTTAATAAAAAGATGATGAAGTTTATTGTTTCAAGTTCGTATTTGTTAAAACAACTACAAGTTTTAGGTAGTGTTATTAATAGTAGTAATACCCTGCCTATTTTAGATAATTTCCTTTTTGAATTAGACAATACCCAATTAACCGTTTCAGCTTCTGATCTGGAAACCACGATGTCTGCAACTTTGGAAATTGATTCTAACAGCCAAGGAAGTGTGGCAGTTCCGGCGAAGTTATTGCTGGATATTTTAAAAACATTTCCGGAGCAGCCTTTAACTTTTACGGTTGAAGACAATAATACGGTAGAGATCAGTTCAAATTCTGGTAAGTATGCTATTGCTTATGCACCGGGAGACGAATTCCCTAAAGCTGTTGTTCTGGAAGATCCTTCATCCACAATTGTTCCGGCAGAGGTTTTATCTACTGCTGTTAGCAAAACCATTTTTGCAGCAGGAAATGACGATCTACGTCCGGTTATGAGTGGTGTTTTCTTTCAGTTCTCTCCGGAAGGATTAATTTTTGTCGCTACAGATGCGCACAAATTAGTAAAATATGCCCGCGCTGATGTAAAAGCCTCTCAGGTAGCCGATTTTATCATGCCTAAAAAACCTTTGAATATCTTAAAAGGAATTTTAGCGGCTTCTGATGCTGAAGTAACTATCGAATATAACGATGCTAATGCAACTTTCTCTTTTGATAACTATATCTTAACTTGTCGTTTAATTGACGGTAAGTATCCGAATTATGAAGCGGTAATCCCGAAAGAGAATCCTAATAAATTATTGATCAATCGTGTTCAGTTCCTCAATTCTGTTCGCCGTGTGGCTATTTTTGCCAATAAAACAACGCATCAGATTCGTTTGAAAATCGCCGGAACTGAATTAAATATTTCAGCCGAAGACATTGATTACTCTAACAAAGCTGACGAGCGTTTGACTTGTGACTACCAAGGAGACGATATGCAAATCGGTTTCAATTCCCGTTTCTTAACTGAAATGCTAAACAACTTATCCAGCGATGAAATTCAGTTAGAAATGTCTATGCCTAACCGTGCAGGTATCCTAACACCGGTTGACGGTTTAGATGAAGGAGAAACCGTTACTATGCTTGTAATGCCTGTAATGCTGAGCAACTAAAATTCAAAGATATATATCAATTAGAAAAGCTTCAAAAGCTGAATTCTGATTTTAAGATTTATATAACCAACCCTTAACCTAAGAACCGTATGAACTGTAAAGTGATTACGGTTTTTTATTTTACAATCCCCAAAATGATTTTCGTGACTTCATAATTAATGCAGTATTAACAAAACTATCACTAAAGCTTTTTTAACTTTGCAACTTAAACTAAACCAATGCTACAAAAAGCCTTTCTTCAGTACTTCAATAATTTCAAAGGTTTTTCAAGAGAGATCTGGATTTTAACTCTTATAACCTTTATCAACAGGGCTGGAACCATGGTTTTGCCGTTCCTTTCAAAATATCTGAAAGAAGACCTGAACTTTTCGTACGGTCAAGTGGGATGGATCATGGTCAGTTTTGGTTGCGGTTCTATGCTCGGATCCTGGTTAGGCGGTAAACTTTCCGATTCCATCGGATTCTATCGTGTTATGATCTTTAGTTTACTAACCAGTGGTTTAATGTTCTTTGGTTTGCAACACATACATACTTTTGAAGCTTTTATCGTTGCTATATTCTTAATTATGGTTATCGCAGATATGTTTCGTCCCGCTATGTTCGTTTCATTGGCTGCGTATGCCAAACCCGAAAACAGAACACGAGCGCTGACCTTAGTTCGCTTAGCGATTAATTTAGGATTTACTGCCGGACCTGCTTTAGGCGGATTAATTATTATGAATATGGGGTATAAAGGATTATTCTGGGTTGACGGAACAACCTGTATCCTTGCCATTGTGATCTTTTGGGCTACTGTAAAAGAAAAAGAAAAATCTAAATATCAAGATGTTAAACATCCGGGAGAAATCTTAACAGCTTCCGTTTTTAAAGATATTCCCTTCTGGATCTTTTTAGCAACTTGTCTCATCAGCGGGATCATTTTCTTTCAGTTGTTTACCACTCTTCCACTCTACCATAAGGAACAGTTTAATATGAGCGAGTATAAAACCGGACTGCTCTTATCATTTAACGGTTTAATGATCTTCTTTATGGAAATGCCATTGGTCAGCTATATTGAGCGCCATCATTTTAATAAAGTAAAAGTAGTAACAGCCGGTACATTTATCATGTCGCTCTGTATGTTCATGCTACTCTTTAATAAATGGGAATCAATTTTGTGGATCATGATGTTCAGCATGACATTCGGAGAGATGTTTGCTTTTCCTTTTTCCAACTCCTTTGCCATGAGCAGGGCTCCGAAAGGACATGAAGGCAGGTATATGGCTATTTTTACTATGAGCTACAGCTTAGCCCATATTCTTTCTGCCAAAACAGGTTTTACCATCATTGAATTTTTCGGTGGTTACCAGACCAATTGGATCATCATGGGAATTTTAGGGCTGATCGGTACACTCTTAGGGATTTTAGTTTTTATTCTGGTTCGCTATGAAGACAAAACATTTAAAAACGTTTTCTTTATTGTACTGGCTAAGTTTAACAAGCTTATCCTACCTAGTTTCACCAAACAAAGACTTGATCCTATTAAAGGTAAAAAATGGCAGAAAGCCATTATTGCATGGCGCTATTATGTTACGGCAAGAGCTTTAGAAGATACTGAAAAACGTAAAATTTAGTTAAATAACTATTTTTATAGTTGTGTAACTAAAAAAATAGTTGTAAGTTTGACTCATCAATGTCGAAACAACTATTGCTATGCAAAAATTAACCAATAAAGAAGAAGAGATCATGCACATTTTATGGAAGCTTAAAAAAGCTTTTGTAAAAGATGTATTGGCTGAGATCGTAGAAGAGAAACCACATTACAATACGCTGTCAACAATAATCAGAAATTTAGAAGAAAAGGGCTATGTTTCTCATACTGCCTACGGCAATACGCACCAGTACTTCCCTATCGTAAGCAAAGAAGAGTATCGCAAAGCTTTTATGAATACGGCTATTTCTCACTATTTTAACAACTCGTATAAAAATTTAGTTTCCTTTTTTGCTGAAGAAGAAAAAATCACTGCTGACGAACTTCGGGAAATTTTAGATCTAATCGAAAAAAAGAAATAGTATGGATGTTTTATGGCTCTACTTTCTTAAGGTAAATGGTTTATTACTACTCCACTATGGTGTGTACCAGTTTTTCTTGAAAAAGGAAACCTTTTTTCAAACTAACCGCTGGTTCCTTATTGCCGGAGTTTTCATTTCTTTTCTCTTGCCTTTATTCAGTTATACCAAGATCATCTGGGTCGACCCGGAACCTCAGGTTCAAAATTATTTTCCTTTTGTAAGCGCTAATTCTACCGCTAGCATTCCCTCAGTGGATGTTACAGAAATACCTATCGACTGGAATTTTATTGCTACTTCTGTTTACAGTATCATTGCTCTATTACTGGCTACTACGCTACTACTTGAGATCTTTTCACTCATCAGAATTTTTCGTCAAGGCAATCGTCGGAAAGAAAATAACATCTGGGTTGTAGAAACCTCGCAGGGTCAAAATCCCTTCTCATTTTTTAATATTTTAGTATACAACAAAGAAAAATTTACAACAGAAGAGCTTAATCTGATCTTTTTACACGAAAGGGTACATATTGAACAGCGTCATTCTTTTGATGTACTACTGGGAAAAATACTTTGTTTTATCCTTTGGATCAACCCCGTATCCTGGTTATACCGCAAAGCTATTCTCCAAAACTTAGAATATATTGCGGATTCAGAAACGGCACGTTTGAGTAATAATTCTTATCAATATCAAAAAACATTAGTAAAGACTATTATCAATCACAATCAATTATCAATCACCAATCAATTTTATCAATCATTAATCAAAAAACGAATCGTTATGTTAAACACCAATCCATCAAGCAAGAAAAAGATGTGGAAATACACTGTAGTACTTCCTTTATTGACCTTATTCTTTTTGGCATTCCAGATCAAAACATTAGCTCAGGTTAAAGAGCGGGTCTTCATCACTCCTAATGATGAAACAACCGAATTCATCATTACTAAAAACACTACCGATGAAGAAATCAAAAAAGAAACAGCTATTCTTAAAAAAGAGCACGATGTTACTTTCAAGGTTTCAAAACTAAAAAGAAACACAGACAATGAAATTATTGCCTTAGATATTAAGTTCAAAGACAAAGACGGTTCCACCGGAAGAATGTCAGCCAATGGTGATCAGCCGATACAACCGATCCGTTTCTTTAAAGAGGTTGATATGAGCGGAAAAACGAATATGGGTTTCGGAGGAAAGCAGCTTCGAACAGTTTTCAAAAAGATCGAAACAATGGGGCCGAAATCAGTCAAAATCGGTGACAGCCTTATCAATATCAAAACAGTAGAGATCCGAAAATCAAGCAATTCCGATCAATCAGAACTATATATCATCAACGGTAAAGAATACACAAAAGATGAGCTAAAGAATCAAAAGATAGAACTGGAAGAAGGTTCAGTTCTGCAATTGTCTGAAGAAGATGCTATTGAAAAATTCGGAAAAAAAGGAAAAAACGGAGTAATTATCATGAATGGTAATGCTACTTTTAAATACGATGACGATTCCGATGAAGAAGCGATCTATATCGTAAATGGCAAACAAATTTCTCCTAACGAATTTAAAACGCTAAAAACAAAACAAGCTAAAACCGTTCATGTTTATACTAATACGAATGACGAAGAAGAAACAGAATTTATCATTATGAATGATATGATGGCTGATCTACCGGAACCGCCGGCACCACCGACATTCAATTTTGACAACTTACCTCCGGCGCCCAAAGCACCTTCCTTTCCAAACCCGCCAGCTTTACCTTCCGATCTTAGTGATGAAAAAGCCATGAAAGATTACGAAAAGCAAATAAAAGCTTTTGAGAAAAAAATGGAGAACATGGAGCCTCAGATAAAAGAATTTGAAAAGAAGATGGAGAAATTTGAAAAAGAAATGCTGAAAAGAGAACCTGCCATGAAAAAATACGAAGAGGCTATGAAAGTCTATGAAGAAAAGATGAAAGCTTATGAGGAAAAAATAGGGGCTTATCAAAAGAAACTGGAAAAAATGTATTAAATACCTGAATATCTACTAACGGAACTTATTCCATCTAAACTTTCTGAGCAAAAAAATCCCTTGGTACATTCGTCCAAGGGATTTTTTTATTTCTTTTAAAAACACTGAATATCAACTGTGTAGTTTTTACAGCTGTATTTTTTATTATTTTTTTCTTTTTTTGATTTGCAGGTTACACAATTATGGCTATATTTGCACCCACAAAACAATGGCCTCGTGGCGCAACTGAATAGCGCATCTGATTACGGCTCAGAAGGTTACAGGTTTGAATCCTGTCGAGGTCACAATTTAATCCCCAATCCCTTATAAATAAAGGTTTTGGGGATTTTTATTTGTTACTTGTTTCTTTTTTTGTGTCAAAATATTTTATAACCTCTTTTCACTTAATAGATAAAATTATTTTTTAAATAGTTTTAAAAATGCAGCAGTATCCGAAAAATAATCTGCCCTTTATCGATTGTAAGTAAATATTTATTAGATTTGATAAAATTAAAAATGCGTATTTTTAAATATAATTTCATAAAACACTAATTAACAAATAATTAAACAACAAAAACTCTTAATAGACTTTCGTATATATGAGAGTTACCTGCAAGCTGAAAAAAAACGAAATTGAATGGACATAAAACACTACGAAATTGAAATTGTGCCTGAGAACCCATTTACGAACTGTAAGTTAGGTAGACAAAAATATTCGAGTGTCCTAACAAACATTATCAAATCTTATCCTTATGGTTTTGTTCTTGCACTAAACAATAAATGGGGAACAGGAAAAACCACGTTTGTTAAAATGTGGGAACAGGATTTAAAAAATAATGGTTTCCAAACACTTTATTTCAATGCTTGGGAAAATGACTTCGAGAATAATCCTCTTACAGCATTAATGGGAGAATTAAAAACTCTAACAAATAAAGAAACCGAGCCAGCATTTAAAAAGACTTTAAAAAAAGCATCAACATTAACCAAACATATAGCACCAATTATTGCTAAAGCGATAGCTGATAGATATATTGATACAGAAGGTGTAAAAGAGGCTATCGTTGGTGTAACAGAAGGATTGTCTGACGTTTTTGAAAATGAAGTTCACGAGTATGAAAAAAAGAAAAAAAGTATTTCTGATTTTCGACAAAGCTTATCGGAATTTATCGCTAATACAAATGAAGGGAAACCTTTAATTTTTATAATCGACGAACTTGACAGATGTCGTCCAAATTACGCTGTTTCAATATTAGAACAAATTAAACACTTCTTCTCTGTTCCTAATATAGTTTACATATTATCAATCGATAAGGAACAACTTGGTAATGCAATTAAAGGTGTATATGGTAGTGATGCCATTGACGCTGATGAATATTTAAGAAGATTCATCGATATAGAATATTCAATTCCAGAACCCGAAGTAGATGTTTTTTATAAATATTTATATGACTATTTTAGATTTGACGAGTTTTTTCAATCAACAGAAAGACTGAAACACTACGAGCTAAAATCAGACAAATCCAACTTTTTAGAAACGTGTAAGCTGTTGTTTACGAATGCAAATATACCATTAAGACAACAAGAAAAGATTTTTGCCCATTCAAGATTAGCACTAAGAAGTTTCACTTCAAATATGTATGTAACACCTCATATTTTTCTATTACTCACATTTATAAAGGTTAAGCATAACAAGTTCTATAATGAGTTGAAAAGTAAACAACTATCTATTGAAGAAGTACAAGAAAAGTTTTTATCAATAATTAAAATCGATATTAATGAACAAACCGACAGACAACTTATGTGGTTAGAAATTTCATTGGTAAATGTTTATAACAATTTTTCACAAGACAGATATTATCGTAGACAGTTGTTTGAAAGGGTAAAAGAAACAGGAGAAAATAAATCATTAATTGGTTCAGTGATAAAAAAGAACGCTGAAAAAGATGTAATGAACATTTTAGAAAGCATTAATCGTGGACATAGAGAAGGCGATTTAGACTTGTCGTATTACGTTAACAGGATTGACCTATTAGAAGAAATGAAAATATAAAAAAGCCAGCAGGTAACAATGGCTATAAGTAATTGCTTGTTCTCGCCATCCAAAATTTAAAATACAGCTCCCATGAAAATTATTCAAATAATGTTTCTAATGTTAGTTTCCATTACTTCTTTTGCTCAAAAGAAGATTGAAATTAATTTTAAAATTGAGAACGATTCCACCATTATTCACTATTTAAAAGCTAAAAAAGTTGACTTTTCAAACGATCAAATAGCAACTTTAAAAGGAATCGGAACCTTTGCGGAATTTAGCAAAACCGGAAGACTGGTAGTTCCCGATGCCTTTTTCTTTAATTCTAAAGGTGAATTAATCAAGAATAAGGGAAAAGGAATGTATTGCGGAGCAGAATTAAAAAAGTTAGAAAAAATTTCAAAAATGAAATCCGATCCCGGTCAAACATTAGAGAACTTCCTGAAAGAAATAACTATTTTAGATGGTAGCACCATAACTGATGAAAATGTCGACATGTATATTTTTATCACTTGGGGGAAATTTTTGAGTGCTGAAAGCGAAACCTCTTTAAATTGGTTCTCAAATCTCGCAAACCAAGAAAATTTAAAAATAAAAGTTCTGCTTCTTAATCTGGATATTCAGGAAAACTGGAACTTAACAGAGAATCAGAAAGAGTATTTAGGGATAACCGAATAAAAAAATCGGTTACAATAATGACTCGGTTTAGAATTTTCCGAAAATCTCCCGAATCCTTTAAATTTTGCCTACATTAGCTTTGGTATAACCTAACATTTTTAGCCAATATTTCTATGAATGATATTCTGAATAAGGTCAAAACTGAAATTTATGACACATGCGGACTACTACTTTCTGATCTACAAACAGAACCGGAAGGTCAGGAATATGATGCCTGTCGATTTGAGTTGGACGGATTGAAGGTCATCAGCAGAACCGCTAAAATAACCCCTAAAAAAATAGGGCAGTTCGTTACTTTCTGGAAACGGAATAAAAACGGAATTACAGAACCATTCTCTGAAAACGATCCTGTTGATTTCTTTGTTATTCATGTTCTTAAAGAAAATAAGCTGGGACAATTTGTCTTTCCAAAATCGGTTTTAAAAAACCAGGGAATACTACGTACAGATAAAAAAGACGGAAAAAGAGGATTTCGGGTATACCCGGTTTGGGATACGGCAAACAACAAACAAGCCGAAAAAACTCAGAAATGGCAACTTGATTATTTTTTCCGGATAACAGATGCAACCGAACTCGATCGGGTCAAAGAATTATACACAAAGCCAACCTACTGATCTTATTTTCTATTTTAATTGATAACCTCGATAGCGAAATCGTATTTAACTTCTTAAAACCTCAACGGTTCATACACTCTGAGCACACTCCTGAAATTGATGCGTTAAAATTTTGAAAAACATAATTTTCAGGCAAAGAGATCTCTATTTCTGACGTTAAACACTCTACTTTCCCACAAACGGTACATCTGAAATGAAAGTGATTGTGCTTATGCTTTTTCTCTTGACAATTCGTGCAAAAAGCAAAATATTGCTTTCCGTCATCTCCCATGACTTTATGAACAAGCTTATCTTCACAAAAACGATTAAGTATTCTATAAATTGTAGCTCTGTCCGCATTACTAGTTAGTTTTGACCGGATCATATCGTGGCTTAATGCCGATTTAGATGCTTTAAGCAATGCGTATATTTCATTAGTCGATTCTGTATTTCTTCTTTTCATATAAATGCAACTTTGTCGCAATAATAAAAATTTTTTATATCTTTACCAAAAAAGATATGGTTACAGTATTAAAAATTATAGCAATTGGGATCGGAGCAACTTTAACAATGGATATCTGGGCTTACATTTTGAGTATTTTTAATATAAAATCTTTAGATTACAGATTAGTAGGAAGGTGGATCGGAAGCATGACAAAAGGGAAATTTAAACATGATAAAATAATTCATACAACTCCTTTTCCTAATGAATCCCTGATCGGGTGGATTGCTCATTACTTCATCGGAATTGCTTTTGTCTTCCTACTTGTTTTAATTTATGGTACGGAATGGATTGAAAATCCTACTCTACAACCCGCACTATTTATCGGACTACTGACGACAATTGCTCCGTTTTTTTTAATGCAGCCTTCTTTCGGTTTCGGAATAGCCGGCTCTAAACTTCCTGAGCCTAACATTGCCCGCTTAAAAAGTATAATTACTCATTTCATATACGGACTTGGAATATATATAGCTTCATTAGGCTCAAGCAAATTAACTGAGTTCTTATAAATAAAGAATCGCTATTCTGTTCCGTAATTTTCATGCTAAAAAAATTAATCTTACATTTATATCTCTTATAAAAAACAGATTCCAATTCTTTCAGCATGGAAAAAAAACAACTTAAAAAGCTTAACGAACTTGCTTCGACAGCTATTTGCGGAAATGATATCAGTTCTTCTTGTTTATACGTATCGGCTTTAGCCATTGTTTACTCCGGACAATATGCCTGGCTCGCTTTACTGATGGTTGGTGTTGTTCTCTTTTTATTCCGTAAAGTATACGGAGAAGTGGTAGGCGCACTTCCTTTAAACGGTGGTGCTTACAACGCCCTACTGAATACCACCAGTAAATCATTAGCTTCTCTGGCAGCTACCTTAACCCTGCTATCTTATATGGCTACTGCTGTAATTTCAGCCAATGAAGCCATGCACTACGCTTCAATTGTATTTGACCATTTACCTATAATTATTGCAACAATCGTTTTGCTTGGCATTTTTATGGGATTAAGCATAATCGGGATCGGAGAATCTTCTAAAGTCGCCATCTTTATTTTTATCTTTCATTTAACCTCACTGGTCATTCTGGCTTCTTTTACGATATTTTATCTCTTTCAAAACGGCTTTACCGTTTTTACCGAAAACAATCTTTTACCCACCAAAGGGGGAAACATTACCACAGCCTTATTTTTCGGTTTCTCGGCAGCCATGTTAGGGATCAGCGGGTTTGAAAGTTCGGCTAATTTTGTAGAAGAACAAGAACGCGGCGTTTTTCCGAAAACATTGCGAAACATGTGGGTCGTTGTAACCATCTTTAACCCGCTGATGGCTTTTTTAGCTTTGGCCGTGATTCCTATGGGAGATATTGAGAACAATCAGGAAGCTTTATTATCCTATATGGGAAATATCTCCGGAGGATCCTGGCTTTCGGTTCTGATATCTATTGATGCTGCTTTAGTGTTAAGCGGAGCCGTTTTAACTTCGTTTGTCGGCGTAACCGGTTTAGTAGAACGAATGACACTGGATCGGGTGTTGCCTCCTTTCCTACTCAAAAAAAACAAAAGAGGAAGCTCGTATCGCATTGCTATTGTTTTCTTTTTATTATGTGTTTCCATTTTATTGATCACAAGAGGAAAACTAAGCGCCTTAGCAGGTGTTTATACCATTGCTTTTCTATCCGTAATGGTCTTATTCGGTATCGGTAATATATTACTCAAAGTAAGGCGACAAAATTTGCCGCGACCGGAAAAATCTTCCTGGATCGCCCTGTTAATTGCTATCGGAGCCGTGATCATAGCCATAACCGGAAATGCCATCTTGAACCCTGCTTATCTGGGAGTATTCCTTCAGTATTTTTTACCTACAATATTAGTTGTTGCCGTGATGCTGAACCGGACCTCTATTTTAAAACTCCTTTTAAAGATCATTAAATATTTTCTGTCGCCCGTGCAGTCGTTTTTAACCCGATCCAATGACGGGATCCTGAAAGTTATAGACACCATCAATTCGCAAGAGTTTGTTTATTTCACCAAAGATGACGATGTGGCTACGTTAAATAAAGTAATGCTCTACATTCAGAATAACGAACATACTAAGAACCTCAAAATCGTAGCCGCTTTTAAAGAAGGTGAAAAAGCCTCCCCTCAATTCCTTGCCGATCTGGATGTACTAGACAGGGAATATCCCAATATTAAGATCGATTTCATTCAGCTACAAGCAGAATTCGGTCCGGGTCTGATCAATGAACTATCTGAAAAATGGAACATTCCGGTCAATTTTATGTTTATTGGTTCGCCCGGCGATCATTTCCCATATAAGATAGAACAATTGGGCGGTGTTCGATTGATTATTTAAGGTTTTCAAGGAATTGACTAAAAGACTAATTCTCTATTTTTCAATCGGATAGCAATTGTCTGGGTTTATGGAAAACCGTAAAAAAGACTTTCAATAAAATATTACATTTGAAAAATAATTCTTCTTTTTATAAAGAAAAGTTGTATATATTTGGTGATATATACTAGTTAGCAGAAAGCATATTCAACAACAAGAAATAATTATGGAAGAATACAAGCAAGAATTACATAGTATTGATACAAGTGGTAAAGTTGCTTTACCTTTTAATGAAGAGCAATTTAAAGATTTTATTGTTAGTTTACTTGGAAAACCACAAACTATTTCTAAATACCTAAGAGGATCTTTTGAAATTAATAAGGAAAATATTATTTCGTTGTTCGAAGTAATAAATCAACGCATTTATCAACAAAATGACTCAAAATTAATTCAGTTTCGAGCTTCTATATACTATAATGACAACACAACAGTTACATTAAACGGCTTTGACCATTTAGTACATTATAACGAAAAACTGCCGTTAGTTTCAAGAGCCGTACATCTAACTTGGCAATACCTTGTCAAATTTAGAGATAAAGAAACATTTGAAAAGCAAGAAATTTCTATTTCATTTGTAACAGATAATAATGGTCCAATTCCGAGTTTTGATGATGATATACATCATAGATATTATGACAGCGGTGTTAGTTTTAGAATTTCTCATACCGCAAGAACTTGGGGAGCTGATATAGAAGCAATGTTGACAAAAAACTTGCAGACTCTTATTAAAAAGGACAATAAAATAATAGACTTTTTTAAATTTAACAGTGAGAGAGTTGGTCATTTAATTTCAGCAGCTTTAATTGCAATCACATTAATCTTATCTCTAATAAACACAAATGAAAAGATTAAATTGAATGAAAATATTAATAATTCAACATTATGGATTCATCATTATGGTAATTATATATTTTTGTTTTTAGGAATATATTTTTTACAAAAAATTACTTTGATAGTGCTAGAAGAATTTGAGTTTTATGGTGCGCCAAGTTTTATTATTTTAACTCCCGAATCAGAAAAAAACAAAATTAAAGTACAAAATAGTTACAAAAGAAAATTGAGCAAATATTTATTAACAGTAATAGGTAGTTTAATTTTAGGAGTGGCTGGTAATTACTTATATACATATTTAACAACAAAATAATGCCTTCTGCTAACAGCGGTTAAAGTAAATGGCTAGGTCAAGAATTTCCTAAAAACCGCTCCCCTATGACCTTTCGGATGGAAACAAAACCGATATTTTCTAACGTAATCTCGGAACGCTTTACCCAAATCAAATCCTGAATTTCATCTTCGGCATTGATTCGGATAGTATCGGTTGCCAACGAACATTCATAAAAAATATCCATCGTTCGGTAGGGAACACTTTTATACAAATAATTATTAGGCGAAGTCGTGATGTATTTCAAATCTTTCGGTACAATCTGTAATCCCAATTCTTCCTGAATTTCCCGGCAAGCCGCTTCTTCCGCATTTTCACCCGGATCGATAAATCCACCCGGTAAATCCCACTTTCCTTTATCAGGATCCACATTGCGCACCGTAAACAAGATTTGATCTTCAAACGTAAACACAACCGCCACTGCAGCGGCTATATTATGGTAATACGTAAAATCACAATCCAAACAATGAAAACGAACGTTATTCGTAAATTCAAAATGTTCGGATCTGCAATTCGGACAGTATTTAAAAAATGTCATTTTTTAATTGTTCTTTTTTAATATCTTTAAACTTCTACTTTGAATTTTTGACTTTCTCAAAAAAGTAAACTTACACAATTACATTACAATTATTTATCTTCTATTATTAACATAAAGCGTTAATCCATAATAAATTAATCCAGTTCCTATAATTCTATAAATTACAGAAAATACAGGGACAGACAAAGTTTTTTCATCTATAAACAGAGCAATAAACATATTGGAAATAAAAAAACTTAATAAAACTCTAACAAATGTTATCTTTAAATATCTCATGAATAAAACTACTATTTTATCAACATCAATTTAATGTATTATGTTACTTTCCAAAACAATAAATACAAACCAGATTATTGATTATTCTGTATTCAACATTCTATATTCCTCATTCCTTATTCTTCTCCCTTTCAACTTGTGACTCGTGACTTTTGACTTTCAACTTTTAACTTTCAACTTGTGCCTTCTCATTCACTTCGTAAAAACCCGATTCTCCTGTTCGCTTACACAGATAAAAGTCGTTCGTTTTGACAATTCTTTCAGTTGAGCTGCGCCCACATACGTACAGGTACTTCGCAAACCGCCTAAAATATCCAAAACGGTATCTTCCACAGCACCGCGATACGGAACTTCCACCGTTTTTCCTTCGCTAGCGCGATATTCCGCAACACCACCCGCGTGTTTTTCCATCGCCGTAGCCGAACTCATCCCGTAAAACAATTTATAGCGTTCGCCGTTGCGTTCGATCAATTGGCCGCCGCTTTCATCATGTCCTGCTAACATTCCGCCCAACATCACGAAATCAGAACCCGCACCGAAAGCTTTCGCCACATCGCCCGGAATACTGCAACCGCCATCGCTAATAATGTGTCCGCCCAATCCGTGAGCCGCATCGGCACATTCAATAATTGCCGACAACTGTGGATAGCCTACTCCTGTTTTAACACGCGTGGTACAAACCGAACCCGGACCGATGCCTACTTTTACAATATCAGCGCCCGAAAGCAACAGTTCCTCTACCATTTCGCCTGTCACTACATTTCCGGCAATAATGACTTTTTCCGGTAAAAGCGCGCGCATTTTTTTGACAAATTCCACAAAATGTTCCGAATAGCCATTGGCCACATCAATACATAAAAATTGTAACCTCGGATTTTGTTCAAAAATGAGCTGCACCTTTTCAATATCCTCTTTTCCCGTTCCCGTACTCACCGCAATAAAATGTTCAACACCGGCAGGAGCTTTAGCCATAAAATACTTCCACTCTTCTACCGAATAATGTTTGTGAACAGCCGTAAACATACTTTTTTGAGCCAATGCCAATGCCATTTCAAAAGTTCCCACCGTATCCATATTAGCCGCCATGATCGGTACTCCTTTCCATACGAACGGACTGTGCCTGAATTTGTATTCGCGTTCCAAATTGACCTGTGACCGACTGCTTAGTGTTGAACGTTTAGGGCGAATCATAACATCTTTAAAACCCAATTTTAAGTCTGTTTCTATTCTCATGCGATACCATTTTGTTTCTATAAAATTACGATAAAGTGTTTTTTACAGTACATTTAGTTATCAAGAAAGCACATAATTTATCAACAATTAGCCTTAAAAAGCTATTTTTGTGGCATGCAAAAACTCGTTATCATAGGAAGTGTATGGCCGGAACCGGAATCGACAGCAGCCGGAAGCCGAATGTTGCAGCTCATTACTCTTTTTCAGGAAATGAATTTTGAGATTTCTTTTCTTTCGGCGGCAACAGCCAATGAATTTTCCTTTGATGTCAGCCAATGGAATATTGCAGCGTATTCCATTCAATTGAATCACGACAGTTTTGACGAACTGATTACAAAACTGCATCCGGATGTGGTGGTTTTCGACCGCTTTATGATCGAAGAACAATTCGGTTGGCGCGTAGCCGAAAATTGTCCGGATGCCTTACGGATTCTGGATACCGAAGATTTGCATTTTCTACGAAAAGCCCGGGAAACCGCTTTCAGGCAGAACCGAACGCTACGTTTTGACGATTACCTCAACGATACGTTTAAACGCGAACTGGCTTCGATCTACCGTTGCGACCTCAGCCTGATCATTTCTAAATTTGAAATGGAATTGTTAACGCAGACTTTTAAAGTTGATCCGGTTCTTTTAGAATATCTTCCGTTTTTAGTCGAAACTGATATACTTTCAGACAAGCCAAGCTTTTCGGAACGAGAACATTTTGTAAGTATCGGTAACTTTTGGCACGAGCCCAATTGGCAAACGGTGCTACAATTGAAAAAACTGTGGAAATCCGTCAAAAAACAAATTCCGCAAGCCGAATTGCATATTTATGGTGCTTATGCTACCGATAAAGTTTACCAACTGCACAATGAAAAAGAAGGCTTTTTGATTAAAGGCAGAGCCAACAGTGTTGAAGAAGTCTTCTCAAAAGCCAGAGTTCTACTGGCTCCTATTCCGTATGGTGCGGGTTTAAAAGGAAAATTGCTGGAAAGTATGCTTTTCGGCTTGCCGAATGTCACTACCGAAATAGGCGCTGAAGCTATGAAACACAGCGATCTCTGGAATGGTTGTATTGCTGATGACGAATCGGAATTTGTGGAAAAAGCGGTCGAATTGTATACTAACAAAAGGCTTTGGAACCAATGCCGGCAAAACGGTTTTGTAATTCTCCGAAACGAATTTGACAGAGAACTATTTACATCTCATTTTCAAAACAGAATACAACATTTACTGGAAAACTTGGAAGCACATCGCCGACAAAACTTTTTAGGACACGTTTTGCAACATCAATCTCTTCAAAGTACTAAGTTTATGAGTAAATGGATTGAATTAAAGAATAAATAATGTAATTTTCAATCCTATTATTTTCCAAGTTTTAATATTCTTACTGCTCCTTGAATCACTAAAACAAAAACGATTGTACCAATAATCAGATCCGGTTTATTTGACTTAAACCCATTGACTAAAATTGCCGCTATTATTACGCCCAAGTTGATAATCACGTCATTTGAAGTAAAGATCATACTGGCTTTCATGTGAGCTTCTTCTTTATTTTTTGATTTAAGGAGTAGATACAAACAAATTCCGTTTGCAATAAGTGCAAAAATTGAAACGATAATCATTGTTGAAAAATCCGGTAATTTAGCGACTCCTAAAAACCTTCTTAATACTTCTATGAATCCTATAATGGCAAGGGTTATCTGAAAATATCCGGCAAGTTTTGCAACTCTGCTTTTCATTATTAAAGTTCCTCCGACGGCAAAAAGGCTAATCCCATAAACAAAAGAATCGGCAAGCATATCCAAACTATCTGCAACCAATCCCATTGATTTTGAAACAAATCCGCTTATCATTTCGATAATGAAAAAAGCAAAATTTATTCCGAGTATTGTCCAAAGTACCTTTTTCTGGTCAGCATTGTCTTCAAAACGGACTTCTTTAACTTGTTCAGTCGATATCTTTTTACCTCCTAAATTCAATTCCGAGACTGATCTCTCGATCTGATCAATTTGACCGCTGTGAAAAACGGTTAATTTGCGGTTAGGTATGTCAAAATCTAAATTTGCGATACATGGAATTCCATCCAATTTCATTCGAATTAAATGCTCTTCCGAAGGACAATCCATTTTTGTTATCTCAAATATAGTTTTTTCCATTCACGCTCTCGCCTTTAGCATTATTAGGATTTGGTTTATCCGTGAACCGTTTCTTTCGTTCCGTAGTTTTGAATAATTTTTGCTTCAGCTTCTAACCATTCGTTCCAACGTTTTTCAACATCAATAGTTTCTGAATATTTACGGGCAAAATTGATGAATGAAGTATAATGCATCGCTTCGCTTTCCATTAATTCACGGTAAAACTGTGCCAGTTCCTGATCTTCAATGTTCTCGCTCAACACTCTGAAACGTTCGCAGCTACGTGCTTCGATCATAGCAGCAAACAACAAACGCTCAATAAGTCCGGATTCTCTTGAACCGTCCTGATTCTTTTTTAAATATTTCAACAATTCGTTAACATAATCATCTTTTCGTTCGCGTTTAAACTCATAGCCGCGTTGAATAATGATATCGTGAACCATTTTAAAATGTTCCATTTCTTCAATAGAAATTTTTAGCATTTCTTCTACCAGATCCTGCTTTTCGGAATTATTAATGATTAAATTAATGGCATTAGTCGCTGCTTTTTGTTCGCACCAGGCGTGATCTGATAAGATCTCTTCTAAATTTCCTTCGGCTATGTTTGCCCAACGCGGATCAGTAGGTAATTTTAAACGAAACATATATAAAAAATATTAACTTTAAATGTAAAGCGAATTAAGCCACAAAATTACTATTATCTATGAAATATTAAAATTATATAACAAACTATCTAAATGTTATAAAACGTTTGGGATAAAACAGAGCTAACTTGCGAAAGAATTAAAAATCAAATTATTATGAAGAAAATGAGTTTAGCTATCGCAGGAATTGCACTATTAGGTATAGTCGCTTGCAACGAAAAAAAAGAAGAAAGTCCGGAAAACGTAGCTGTTGAGCAAGAGGCTGCACCGCAACAGGAAGAAACTGACGGAACTTCGCTAAGTGTAAGCGAAGACGGTGTTGAGTTTTCAACGCAGGACGGAGAAAAGAAAACAGAAATTGATATTAACACCTCTGAAGAAGAAAAGAAAGAAGAAAAATAAACAAGAACTTGCAATGCGTTATATAAAAAATCCCGAATTCAGTTCGGGATTTTTTATTATTTCTAAGCCAGGTGCAATCCGTTCTTGACTTTAAAATCAGGCGATAAAAGGGTAACTTCTTTTCCTTCTCCCACTAACCCCAGTACCAAACATTCGCTCATGAACTTCCCTATTTGTTTTTTCGGAAAATTGACTACACTTATAATCTGTTTGCCTGTAAGATCTTCTTTCCGGTATAAATCGGTTATCTGAGCCGATGATTTTTTAACACCGATCTCTTCTCCGAAATCAATGGTTAGCTGATAAGCCGGATTTCTGGCCTCCGGAAAATCATTTACCGCTATAATAGTTCCTACTCTAATATCTACTTTCTCAAAATCACTCCAAGAAATCTGATTATCTTCCATTAAAAATTGAATGTAAGACCCATGCCGGGCCGATTAATAAAAATTGTAAATCTTTAAAAAAAGAAGGTTTCTTACCTTCTACTTTATGTCCGTAAAATTGTCCGATCCAAGCCACTGTAAAAATCAGCAACGAAACTTTCCATAGCGTCACATATTGTGCAATATAATAATTCAACAGCAAACATACCAATGAGAACAGAACAATCTGAAATCCCATTTTTACGGATAATCGGAAATAAAATATTGATACGAATACTAAGGCTACAAAAGCCCAATTGGCTAAAAATGCCGGTAAAAAATGTAATATTCCGTTAGGAATACTCATCAACAATCCTACAATAGATAAAAAAATAGCCGGTACACAAATATAGTGAATCGCTTTGTTGGTTTTGTTTTGGTGGCTTTGGCTATACTCTCCGAACCAGTCCTGTAATGTTCTCATGATCGTTCTTATTTATTTTGTTTTTGGTGTAACTAATTTAAAAATTATAGCGTATAATAAAAAGAGAATCTCATATTTTCATCAAACCGACAAACTATAAACATCTTAAAATGGCTCGAACACCTTCAAATATGCTTCCGCTTGGCACAAAAGCGCCTGATTTTAAATTACCCGCAACTAATTTCAATGATTCATATACTTATAATGACGTAAAAGGAACCAAGGGTACTTTAGTTATGTTCATTTGCAATCACTGTCCTTATGTTGTACATGTAATTGACGAAGTTGTCATGATCGCTAATGATTACCGAGTGCAGGGAATTGGCGTGGTGGCAATTTCGAGTAATGATGTAGTGAACTATCCACAGGACGCTCCTGATAAAATGGCTGATTTTGCTTTGGGAAACAGAATTGACTTTCCCTACCTGTACGACGAAACACAAGAAATAGCTAAAGCTTATGATGCTGCTTGCACCCCTGATTTTTATTTATTTGACAATCGCGACCAACTGGTGTATAGAGGTCAACTCGATGATTCCCGCCCGGGAAATTCTATTCCCGTAAGCGGTAGTGACTTACGTGCGGCTATAGATGCTATCTTATATAACCGAAAAATTGACGAAGATCAAAAACCAAGTATGGGTTGTAATATTAAGTGGAAATAAACGCTATAGTCTCACTAAATACCGGACTGAACAGTAGATTAAATGCCGAATAAAATCATGACACAAACCGAACTTATACTTTTAAATCTATCAGAGATCAGGCGAAGAAGCATCAAACTTTGGAAAGCGCTACCTGAAGAATATTACCATTGGCAACCGGATAACGAGGCTATGACCGCTATTCAAATGATTCGGCATGTTCTGGAAGCCGATTACGGCTGGAATATTATTATCAATCAAGGAGATATGACGCATTATAGAACACCGTGGGAAAATCGTCCGTATCGGAATGTAAATGAAGAACTTGAATTTGCTCAGCCCTATCGAGAACAATTTCTGGATAGTATCAAAAAGTTTTCTGCTGAAGAACTCTCAGAAAATCAGATCATCCATCCCGGAAACGGTGAAAAGAAAATACTCGGAGACTATTTATTGCGTATCGGTTACCACGAAGCCGTTCATGCCGGCAATTTTTTATCGTATTTAAGAGCTATGGGAGTTGACCGACCTAATGTTTGGGATTAATTTTTTTAATACTTTCCGCTTTTAAAAATAGAATATGCTAATCGCAGGCTCAACAAACCGGAAATTATAAAACCGACAAAACCTAAAAAAGGAACGTTGTAGATCTTAGGTGGCATATTCGCAAAAACCAATATGGACGAACCGATGGATAAGGCTGCAATAATGACGGCCAAAACCAAACGATTGCTGGCTTTTTGAATAGTATCACGCATCTCTTCAAGTCCGTGAACTTCATGCTTTATTTTTAATTCTCCCCGTTTTGTTTTTTCTAAGATCTCTTTAAGATCCGAAGGCAGATTATCAACCAGATCATAAATCTCTTCAAAGCGTTTGACCAATTTATTGAAAATGCGTTTCGGACTGAACCTTCTGCTGATGATCGATGTGATATACGGCTCCACATTTGACATCAGACTATATTCCGGATCAAGTTTTAACCCGATAGCATCAATAATTAACAAGGCTCTCATCAACATATACAAATAATGCGGCAGAACGACTTTGTTCTCAGTCAGGATCTCTTTGAACTTCCCGATTCCTTCTTCCAGTTTAATATCCTGAAGTTTCATGGAATCAGCTTCACCTAAAAGCTTATTCAGTTCATATTCTACTTTTTTTCTGTCGGCAATATCACATTTTATGGCGATCCTTTCAACGGTACTGATGATCTTTTTGGTATCTTTTCTAACAAAATACAGGATCAGGTCTTCCAGTAATTCACGTTCAGAAGTAAGGATTCTCCCCATCATCCCGAAATCAATAAAACACAGTTGTTCCCTATCGGGCAAGAAAAATAAATTACCCGGATGCGGATCGGCATGAAAAAAGCCGAATTCGAGAACTTGCTTCAAATACAGATCAACACCTACTTTCGCTAATTCCTTTCTGTCAACCCCTAATCCGTCTAAAGCAACAACATTACTGATTTTGATTCCTTCAATATATTCCATACAAATTATTCGTCGGTTCGACAATTCTTTGTAAGCTCTTGGAACATGTAAATAAGGTTCGTCTTCAAAATTTTGAGCAAAACGCTCTAAATTGTATAATTCTCGGGTAAAATCAAGTTCTTCTAAAATACTTTCTTCAAAAGTCTCTACCATATTCACCGGCTGGAAAGACTGCAAAGTTGCACTGTAACTTTCCAAAGTCTTAGCCAGCGATTTCATGATCTCAATATCGGCTTCAATGACTTCTTTGATATCCGGTCGCTGAACTTTAAAAACGACCTTTTCACCATTTGTTAATGTTGCTCTGTAAACCTGAGCTATAGAAGCAGCTGCCAAAGGTTCCTCTTCTATTTGCTGAAAATAACTATTCGGATCAATTTCAAATTCGGCTTCCAATAACACCCGTATATCAATACTGTCACGAGCCGGAACTTTATCCTGTAATTTTGTTAACTCTTCCAACAACTGTTTCGGAAGCAGATCTTCTCTATTGCTGAATATCTGACCGAATTTAATATACGTTGGTCCCAGTTCTTCCAAAACCATCCGTATTCTTTCATAAGTAGAATGTTCTAAATTTTGCTTTAAAGCCTGATGTTTCTCCAAATAAGAAACAGGCAGGTAATTGAACAAGCCGGAAGCGGCAATCAAATCCTCAAAACCGTATTGGGTTAACACCATTGCCAGTTTTTTGTATCGGCTTGCCTGTTTTTTATCTAAAACACTCATACTTATAATTTCTTTACTTTTTTTCTAAGACCACCTCAATCGGTCGGTTACTTCTCGGACCGAAAGAACGTGCTTGACGCTCATTTTCCGCCGAACATAAGATATAAAGGTTATAACTCTGTAAAGGAAGCATCTGACTTTTATAGATACCATTGGGATCTTCGATCTTTATACTGAATTGCTCTGCCGGAAATGTATTGGTAACCGAAATAAAGTATTGATCTTTTGCGTACGGAAAAAAATAACGCTCCTTTTCGCCTTCATTACTCACCAGATAATTCTGAGTAAACACCATCGGCAGATTGGCTTTATTCCAACTGTACAAATTATTTACATTGACTACTTCATTTCCGTTTTCATCTACAATTGAGATTTTTAACTCTTTTACATTTTCCGTTTTTCCGTTTTCGTAAACATCCACCACCAGATAAGACGTAAAATCGTAACCGCAATGCTGAATCTGGCTAAAAGAGTTCCAAGAGAAAAAGAAAATTAAAAGAGAAAAGATGCACTTCATATTTTAAAATTTATCTTGTAAAAATACAAAACATTTTTCTACTTAATACTAATTGAATACAACAGTTTTTTCTTATCTATTTAATATGTAATTTCATCTATAAAATCACGGAATTCATCTATTTGTTGCTTAATCATGCTTCTTTTATCTGTATATTTGATATGAGTTTTAAATTTAATCAACTAAAATTTAAACAAGTATGAAAGCACTAAAAAAAATAGGATTGACAGCTTTATTGTTAGCTGCATTCGTAGGAACAAATGCTCAGAACAGAAGATCGTCTTCTACAGCTAATCCTCAGAGAACTGATGGCAGGACTCAACAACCCAGATCTACTTCTGTTGACAATCAACCTAAACCTTATAATGTAGATAGAGAACAGGTAACTTATAAAAGAAATGAGCCCAAAGTAGTTGTTGTACGAGATGACAACAATCGTGATATGCGTAAGATTGTGCATCAAAATAACGAATATTACACGAATGCCGGCTTCTATTATAAAAGAGTAAACCATAACTATGTTCGTACAGCTCCGCCGATCGGATTGCACATTACCATTTTACCGGTAGGCTACATTATTGTAACGATCAACAGCGGAACGTATTTCTATTATGAAGGAACTTATTACATAAGTTCCGGAAACGAATATGCTGTTGTAAACCCTCCTATCGGAGCTATTGTGTATGCGATCCCTGTCGATTATGAAAAAGTGATTGTAGACGGTAAAACGTACTATGAATACAATGGAATTCTATACAGTAAAATATACTATAACGGAGAACGTGCTTATCAGGTTATAGGATATGTAAATTAGTAGATTAAATTTTAAATTAGCACACCTCAAAACCAAAAAATCCCGACAGACTGTAGTCTTCGGGATTTTTCATTTATCTTTTGAATTAAAGGATAAAAGCTTACTTCACATCCATCAATTCTACATCAAATACTAATGTTGCATTAGGTGGAATAACTCCTCCTGCTCCACGGCTTCCGTAACCTAAATAAGAGGGGATCACAAAACGAGCTTTATCTCCTACTTGTAACAAAGCAATTCCTTCATCCCAACCTTCTATTACCTGACCTACACCTAAAGTAAATTCAATTGGTTCTTTTCTTTTATAAGAAGAATCGAAAACCATTCCGTTATCTAAAGCACCTTGGTAATGTACGGAAACTTTACTTCCTTTTTGCGGCTTTTTACCGTTTCCTTTTTGAATAATCTGGTAGCGTAAGCCACTTTCTGTTTTTTGAAAACCGGCAGCTAATTTTTCAAGAGCTTCTTCTGCTTGTTTCTTCTCTTCTGCAATACGTTGCTCTCTTGATCCTTCAAACGTTCTGAAAGCTTCAATAGCATTCCATTTCTTTGCTTCTTCACCTACTCTTATAATTTCTACAGAATCAATTCTGTCTCCCTGAGCAATAGCATCCACTACATCCTGTCCTTCCACCACATGTCCGAATACGGTATGCTTTCCGTCTAACCAAGGAGTCGGAACGTGCGTGATAAAAAATTGAGAACCGTTCGTTCCGGGACCTGCATTTGCCATAGACAATACCCCGGGACCATCGTGAACCAAATCAGGATGAAATTCATCATCAAACTGATATCCCGGTCCGCCTACTCCGGTTCCCTGAGGGCAACCTCCCTGTATCATAAAATCAGGAATCACTCTATGAAACGTCAGTCCATCATAATAAGGTTTTCCCATTGGTAACACATTGTTCTCTAAATGTCCTTCAGCTAAGCCGACAAAGTTACCAACTGTACCCGGTGTTTTATCGTGAGTTAATTTCACCAAAATACTACCTTTTGGCGTATTAAATTTTGCGTAAATTCCGTCTTGCATTATTGTAATTTTTAGTTGAGTGGCAAAAATACTAATATTTTTTGACTATTTTTGACCCTAAAGGACATCTTTTAGCAATCCTGATCACCGGTAATACGATTTAAAATGAACTACGAAAATTATTTTGAAATCAACAAACAAACCTGGAACACTAAAGTTCCGGTACACATTGATTCTGATTTCTATGATATGGAAGGTTTTTTAAACGGAAAGAATACGCTGCCTGATCTTGACCTGAAACTCTTAGGAGATGTCTCCGGTAAAAAAATCCTGCACTTACAATGCCATTTCGGTCAAGATTCTTTGTCTCTGGCACGCATGGGAGCTCAGGTTACCGGAATAGACATTTCTGATAAAGCTATAGAAGAAGCCCGAAAACTGAATGACCAATTAGGGTTAGATGCCCGGTTCATTTGTTGCAATGTGTATGACACTCCGGAATATGTTAAAGAACAATTTGATATCGTTTATACCAGTTACGGTGTCATCGGTTGGTTACCGGATCTGAACAAATGGGCTGAAGTCATTTCAAAATGTTTAAAACCAGGAGGTAAACTGGTCTTTGTAGAATTTCATCCGGTAGTATGGATGTTTGATGATGATTTTACAAAAGTTAATTACCATTATCATAACGAAAGACCGATCATAGAATCGTATACCGGAACCTATGCTCAAAAAGAGGCTGACATCAAAACCGATTATGTCGGTTGGAACCATTCCTTAGCAGAAGTCCTTACTGCCTTACTCCAAAACGGTTTAACGCTGACTGATTTTCAGGAATTTGATTATTCTCCTTATAATTGTTTCAATAAGACGATCGAATTTGAAAAAGGCAAATACAGAATTCAGCATTTAGAAAATAAAATCCCGATGCTTTATTCATTAATTGTAAAAAAATAATTAAGTTTAAAAAATTAACTTTTTATTACGATTTTTTTTCTTAAATTGTCACTGACAAGAAATTTTTATTTCTATTAACTCGTTACAACACTCTGTTGTAAGCAACGATCCCCCCCTTCACAAGACTGTTATTGTATTTATTGTTAACACAAAAATCAAGTGTATGAAAAGTATTTTTAACGCCCTTGATAACAAACAGATTATTATGAGAATACATCTGTTAGATGAAGATTCAAAAACAATTAGCGGTAATTTTACTGCCGAAATGCTATTTCGTCAATCTCTCTTAGAGTTAGACATTGCTTTCGGCAAACAAGACGTTAAGGTGGATCAAGTCAGAAAAGTCATGTGTCGTTTTTTTAAAGATCAGTTCATCAAATCAGTTATTTATGATGAATCGCAAAGGTTTTACAAACGTAAAACACCTAAAGAAGCAAATAAATCGCAACTCAAAGAAGAACTGATCCAGAAGATCAACCGCATCGGAAATCAAGGCAAACATGCCATCATGCGCATGCACCATCCTTTTTGGGGCAGAATGACTTATAACGATTGGAACTATTTAGTCTGGAATTATATTGACAATCATTTAAGTGATTTGGGAGTATAATACCGTTTCAATAGGTAAGTTTACTTTAAAGTTTTACCTTTGCGTCAGTAAAATATTTTTTCCATGCGCATTGATATCATCACCGTTTTACCTGATCTGCTTCGTAGCCCGTTTGAAGGCTCTATCATGAAACGTGCCATTCAAAAAGGTTTAGTTGAGGTACACTTTCATAATCTAAGAGATTACAGTACTAACAAGCATAAAAACGTAGACGATTATCAGTTCGGAGGCGGTGCCGGTATGGTTATGATGGTTGAGCCAATTGATCTGTGTATTTCCAAATTAAAAAGTGAGCGTCATTATGACGAGATCATATACATGACACCTGACGGAGAAACTCTCGATCAAAAAATGGCTAATTCCATGTCAATGTTGGAAAATATCATTATTCTATGCGGACATTACAAAGGTGTTGACCAAAGAGTTCGGGATATGCACATCACTAAAGAAATCTCTATCGGTGATTATGTACTGAGTGGCGGGGAGATCGGAGCTATTGTATTGTGTGATTCGATCATTCGCTTAATTCCCGGTGTTTTAAGTGATGAAACCTCTGCTCTGACAGATAGTTTTCAGGATAATTTATTGTCACATCCTATTTATACACGTCCGGCAGAATACAAAGGCCTAAAGGTTCCTGATATCTTATTAAGCGGTAATTTTCCGGAGATCGAAAAATGGCGTGAACAAAAAGCCTATGAGCACACCAAAGAACGAAGACCTGATCTGTTAGAAGAGTAAATTTCTAAATTGAAACTTATTAACTTATAAAAAATCCCGACTTTTCAGCCGGGATTTTTTCTATTCATTTGAAATAATAATTTTAATTGCTTTTTCTTTTGCACCATCCAGAAAAACCTGATAGGCATGCTCAAGTTCATCCAGTTTAAAATGATGAGTGATCATTTTTTTCAGTGGTAATTTATTGGTCGCTGCCGCTTTAAGCAACATTGGTGTTGTATTCGTATTTACTAAACCTGTAGTAATGGTCAGGTTCTTTATCCATAACTTTTCAATTTCAAAGTCTACTTTTTTACCATGAACCCCTACATTAGCAATATGTCCGCCCGGTTTCACTATTTTTTGACAAATATCCCAAGTTTGCGGAATACCTACTGCCTCGATCGCTACATCTACTCCCTCTTCTTCTACTATTTTTTTGATAACCTCTTCTACGTTCTCACTTCCGGAATTAATACTATGTGTAGCGCCTAATTCTTTTGCCATTTCCAAACGGTTTTCATCCAAATCTATCATTATAATTTTAGAAGGCGAATAAAACTGAGCTGTCAATAAGGCTGACATTCCAACAGGTCCTGCTCCTACAATAGCAATTTCATCACCCGGTTTAACATTTCCGTATTGCACTCCGATTTCATGTCCGGTAGGTAAAATATCGCTTAACAAAACAGCCGTTTCATCATCAATAGTTGACGGAATTTTATGCAAGCTGTTATCTGCATGAGGAATACGTACGTATTCTGCCTGAACACCGTCTATCATATACCCTAAAATCCATCCGCCATCTTTACAATGCGAATACATTTGTTTTTTACAATAGGAACAAGATCCACATGCTGAGATACAAGAAATAAGTACTTTGTCCCCTGCTTTAAATTGGCTTACACTACTTCCAACTTCTTCTATAATCCCTACTCCTTCATGCCCTAAAATCCGGCCACTGGCTATTTCCGGGTTTTTACCTTTGTAAATTCCTAGATCTGTACCACAAATCGTTGTTTTTAAAACTTTTACAATCACGTCTGTTGGTTTCAGGATCGTCGGTTTTGGCTTTTCCTCTAACTTAATGTTATGATCGCCATAATATACCATTGCTTTCATAAGAATATTTTTTTCATTTATGTAAAAATATCAGTAACTTTAGAGAAGAATTTGAAGTATTCTGCTAAAATATATCACAATTCTATCATTTTTTTAATTTTTATATTCCGTACTTTAATTTAAGTTTAACTTTCATTTTTTAATGAACATTACAGACAAAATATATCAAAATCGAAAATTAGAAACTTGGGTTGAGAACAAAACCTCTCATACTTTAAATAGTGCCGAAATGCACATTTTTGAAACCCATCAAACGGAGAAGAATTTTTTATTAAAGTTCAGGCATCCGGTTTTAGCAACTATGTTTGAGGGTAAAAAAGTAATGCATCTCAGAGGAATGGACTCTTTTGATTTTTTGCCCGGCGAATCATTAATTTTACCTGCAAATGAACTGATGACCGTTGATTTTCCTGAAGCAAGTTTAGATACGCCTACAAAATGTTTGGCAATGACTATTTCTGAAGAAATGATTAGGAAAACCATTGACGACATGAATGAAAGAAGAGCTAAAATAGACGGTGAATGGGAATTTAAGGATTATAATTTCCATTTTACCAATGATATGGCTATTCAGCAAATTATTGAACGATTATTATTTCTTTTCACTGAAAATCACCGTTCTAAAGACATCTTCGCTGATTTTATGCTACGAGAATTAGTCATCAGAATTTTACAGGCTGAAACCAGAAGCCAGTTAGTTAACGACTCTAAATCGTTAGCTATAAACAACCGATTAGCCTTTATTGTTGATTATATCCGACAAAATTTAGACAAAAACCTTACGATCAAAGAATTGAGTAACAAAGCTTATATGAGTGAATCGCATTTTTATAGGGTTTTTAAAAACGAATTGAACCTTTCTCCTATCGATTTTATTAATAATGAACGTATAAAATTAGCCACTGAATTATTAAGAGATCCTAAAAAGCAGATCAAAGAAATTTATATGGAATGCGGGTTTAACAGCCCTTCTTATTTCAATAGAATTTTTAAACGAGTAGAATTAATTTCTCCCAGTGAATATAAAATGCGTTTTATGAAAGAATAATTTTTAAAATTGAGGTCCTATTCACAACAACCTCAGATATTTATTTTCTTCTGAAAAAGAATCGATTTTGAACTTAAATTCACGAACTGATGTAAAAAATTAAGAATTCAAAATTAAGAATTCAATTTTTTTTATATATTTGCACCCACATTTGGACTAACCTCTGGCGAAAGACGTGATATGTTATTCTGAATCAAACTTTTATATTAAATAAAATGGCTAATTTAGTTGATTTCGTACAAAGCGAATTTGTAGCAAAAAAAGATTTTCCTGAATTTAATTCAGGGGACACAATTACTGTGTATTACGAAATTAAAGAGGGTGAAAAAACAAGAACTCAGTTCTTCAAAGGAGTTGTAATCCAAAAAAGAGGTGCTGGTTTAACTGAAACTTTCACTATCCGTAAAATGTCCGGATCAGTAGGTGTTGAGCGTATCTTCCCTATCAATATGCCGGCTTTACAAAAAATCGAAGTGAATCAAAGAGGTAAAGTTCGTAGAGCTCGTATCTTCTACTTCAGAGAACTTACCGGTAAAAAAGCAAAAATTAAAGAAAGAAGAAGATAATCTGTTTTTCTCTTTCGAAAAAAATAAAAAAGTCTCAACAATGTTGAGACTTTTTTATTTTACGCACTTTTCATCTTCTTAAAATTAAGGATTTCAAAAAATATTCCTTATAAATTATCATATTCTCAATTCAATCGTTTTCGAGAGCTATTCGTCTGAAATTCACTGTAAAATTGTTATATTTGCGAGATTTTCTTTTGAAATTCTTAAAAAACAAACAAACTTAAAAATAAATTTTCATGTCAAATCAACCAAAAATCATCTATACGATTACCGATGAGGCTCCTATGTTAGCCACACATTCATTTTTACCGATTGTACAAGCCTTTTCTAAACCTGCCAACATTACTTTAGACACAAGAAACATCTCTTTAGCAGGAAGAATTTTAGCTAATTTTCCCGAGTTCTTAAAAGACGATCAAAAAGTTAATGATGCTTTAAGTGAATTAGGACAACTGGCAACCACTCCGGAGGCTAATATCATTAAACTACCGAATATTTCTGCATCTGTTCCGCAATTAAAAGCAGCTATTACAGAATTACAATCACAAGGATATGCTGTTCCTAATTTTCCGGAAGAACCAAAAAATGACGAAGAAAAAGCAATTAAAGCTAAATATGCTAAAGTATTAGGTTCTGCAGTTAATCCTGTATTACGTGAAGGAAACTCTGACCGTCGTGCGCCTAAAGCCGTTAAAAATTATGCTAAAGCTCATCCGCACTCTATGGGAGCTTGGTCAAAAGATTCTAAATCACATGTTTCTCACATGGAAGAAGGTGATTTTTATGGTTCTGAAAAATCAGTTACTGTTAATGAAGCCAATAGCTTTGCCATTGAATTTACTGATGAGAACGGAAACACTACCACTTTAAAAGCCGCTGCTCCTTTAAAAGCAGGAGAGGTTATTGATTCTGCTGTAATGAGCATGAAAGCTTTGAAAAAATTCATTTCTGAACAAGTAGAAGATGCAAAAGCTAAAGGTGTTTTATTTTCTGTTCACTTAAAAGCTACAATGATGAAAGTATCTGATCCGATCATGTTCGGTGCTTTTGTCGAAGTATATTTCAAAGATGTTTTTGCCAAATACAATGACTTGTTTGAAGAATTAGGTGTAGATACTCGTAACGGTTTAGGCGATGTGTATGCTAAAATTGCCGGACATGCCAAAGAAGAGGAAATCAAAACAGCTATAAACGAGGCTATTGCAAATGGTCCGGATTTAGCTATGGTAAATTCTGATAAAGGTATTACGAACTTAAATGTTCCTTCAGATGTAATTGTAGATGCTTCAATGCCTGCCATGATCCGTAATTCAGGGCAAATGTGGAATAAAGAAGGTAAATCACAAGATACAAAAGCCAATATTCCGGACAGATGTTATGCAGGCGTTTATCAGGCAACTATCGATTTTTGTAAAGAAAACGGAGCTTTAGATCCAAAAACTATGGGAAGTGTTCCTAATGTAGGTTTGATGGCTCAAAAAGCTGAAGAATATGGTTCTCATGACAAAACATTCCAAATGACTGCAAATGGTACCGTAGCGGTAAAAGATGCAGAAGGAAATACTTTAATGGAACAAAAAGTTGAAGCCGGAGATATTTTCAGAATGTGCCAAACAAAAGATGCGCCTATTCAAGACTGGGTAAAACTAGCTGTGAACAGAGCTAAAGCTACGGGAGTTCCTGCTATTTTCTGGTTAGACGAAAACAGAGCTCATGACAGAGAACTGATCAAAAAAGTAAATACTTATTTAAAAGATTACGATACAACCGGATTAGACATCCGTATTATGAACCCTGTTGATGCTACTAAATTCTCTTTAGAAAGAATCGTTAAAGGTTTAGATACAATTTCTGTTACCGGAAACGTTTTACGTGACTATTTAACAGACTTATTCCCTATTTTAGAGGTTGGTACTTCTGCTAAAATGCTTTCAATTGTACCATTGATGAATGGTGGCGGATTGTTTGAAACAGGTGCCGGAGGATCAGCTCCTAAACATATTGAACAATTCTTGCAGGAAGGCTATTTGCGTTGGGATTCTCTAGGTGAATTTTTAGCTCTTGGCGTTTCTTACGAACATTTAGGAAATTTGTACAACAATGCTAAAGCTTTAGTCCTTTCTGAAACTTTAGACGATGCTACTGAAAAGTTCTTAGAGAACGACAAATCTCCTGCTCGTAAAATTGGCGGAATTGATAACAGAGGTTCTCACTTCTATTTAGCATTATACTGGGCTAACGCTTTGGCTAATCAGGATAAAGACGCTGAATTGAAAGCTAAATTTGCTCCGATCGCTGCTGAATTAAATGCAAACGAAGCTAAGATCAACGAAGAGTTGATTGCTGCTCAAGGTAAAGCGCAAAATATTGGCGGTTATTATCACCCGAATGAAGAATTGACCACTAAAGCAATGCGTCCTAGCGAGACTTTTAATGCTATCTTAGCAAAATTGAATTAAGAATAAAATTCTCAATTTATAAAAAAACGGCTTCTGAAATCAGAAGCCGTTTTTATTTTTTTAAAGGATAAGAGTGAGTTTACTCATCCATCGGTTTAACATATTCTATAGTAAATTTTGCCGAAACTCCTGTTTTTAAATTCCAATCGTTAGCTGTAATCAAATTTTCATTAGCATCGTAGATCGCAAAGTTTGCTGTATTAGGTCCTGCAAGCCCTTGATTAAGAGCCATAATGTTAACTAAATTATCTCCTTCTCTCAGATTAATAATATAGGTGTTATAATGCCCCTCTAAAAGCTCATTTGAATACATGGTTTCCGCATTCAACATGATTCTTACTCTGTCCCCGTCCGGATCCATATAATCCCTCATCTTCACTATAATCGACGAGGTATGCACCACAAATTTACCGAAGAAGACGTCTTCCCAATCTCCGTCTCTGTTGATCTCTCCATTCAATTTATCCTTTACCTCATCTCCCGGATTCTTAAAATCAGTCGTCTTATCAAAGACACTTTTAGTTTCCTCTTTCTTATTTAATATCGAATATCTTTTTAAAATATTATCGTCATTATTTTCAAAAGGGCTTTTATAATCCAGACTTGGCAAAGAAGAACCATCAAAAGAATTAGTACTGCTACTTGGCAGCCTAAGGTCTAAGTTCAAAGATTCTTTTTTAGTATCGATCTGGGCAAAAACCGAAGCAGTAACTAAAAAAAACACAAATACTAATTGATTTTTCATCAATACCTATTTTTAAAACAAATCTATTTAAAAGCAGTCTATTTTACCACAAATTAACCAATGATTAACAATTGTTTTGAAACAAAAAGCAATATTAATCGTCAAATTTGTAACTCAAAAAATATACCATGTTGACAAACATTAGGCAAGTTAGTATTTTTTTATTCTTTTTTATCGGATTTATCAGTTATTCTCAGGAAAAATTCACGATAAGCGGAACAGTAAAAGACAGTCTATCAGGAGAAACACTCATTGGTGTTACCATTGCTATTACAGAATTAAAAACCGGAACCACTACAAATGAATACGGTTTTTATTCGCTAACCTTGCCTGAAGGCGAATACACATTATGGGTTAGTTATATTGGTTTTGGTGATTTTACTCAAAAAATCAATTTGAATAAAAACAAGAAGATCAATATTAATCTAAAAGAATCGCTACAGAATCTCCAGGAAATTATAGTTACTGAAAATCCGAATAAAGTCAATATTCAAAAACCGGAAATGAGTACTCATAAAATAACCGCAGCTACCATCAAAAAAATGCCGGTGGTTTTAGGAGAAACTGACGTACTGAAATCCATACTGACACTACCCGGCGTTACCAATGCCGGTGAAGGGCAATCCGGATTCAATGTCCGTGGCGGTGCAGCCGATCAAAATTTAATTTTACTGGACGAAGCTACACTTTACAATTCCTCTCACTTGTTCGGCTTCTTTTCTGTTTTTAATACAGATGCCATAAAAGATATCAAACTATACAAAGGAGGAATTCCTGCCCGTTTCGGCGGACGGGTTGCTTCTGTCTTAGAAATTTACCAAAAAGACGGAAACAATTCCGACTTTCACATGAACGGCGGAATCGGACTGATCTCCAGTCGGCTATTAGCAGAAGGTCCTATTGTTAAAGACAAAGGCTCGTTTTTAGTTGCCGGAAGAAGCTCATACGCTCACTTGTTCCTTAAAATGACCGGAAACAACAATTCTGCTTACTTTTATGACTTAAATACCAAACTGAGCTATCAATTAAATGACAACAATAGTTTATTTATTTCCGGATATTTCGGCAGAGATGTATTCAGTCTCAATGACCAATTTAAAAACACCTACGGTAATTCTGTTTTCAACTTAAGGTGGAATCATTTATTCTCCGAAAAATTATTCTCTAACCTATCAGTTATTTACAGTGATTACTATTACGGTTTAACCTTAGACTTTATAGGATTCAATTGGGATAGCGACATAAAGAATTACAATCTGAAATACGATTTCAAACATTATCTTTCCGATAAGATCAAATTATTCTACGGTGCTAATGCGATCTACTATGATTTCAATCCCGGAAAAATAGAGCCGACCGGTACTGATTCAGGAATCAATCCGGATCAATTGGCTAAAAAATATGCTTTTGAGCCTTCAATTTATGCTGATATCGAACAAAAGATCTCAAAAAAACTAACCGTGAACTACGGTCTCCGTTATAGTAAATTCTATCGCCTAGGAGATGAAGAGATCAATTTATATGCAAATAACGAAGCTGTTATCTTCAATGAAGCTTATCAAATTTACGAGAAAGCGACACCCGTCGGCACTCAAAAATATGGCAAAAATGATATTATTTCGCAATTCGGATACTTAGAACCGCGTTTCTCATTGGCTTATACACTAAACGAAAACAGTTCGGTAAAAGCTAGCTATAATCGAATGACACAGTATCTACATCTGATCTCTAATACACAATCTCCTACTCCACTGGATGTTTGGGCACCAAGTGACGATTACCTGAAACCACAGATTTTAGATCAGGTAGCATTGGGATATTTCAGAAATATTAAGAACGGAGATTACACTTTAGAAGCAGAAACTTTCTATAAAAAAGTAAAAAACAGATTGGATTATATTGACGGTGCCGACCTAATTGCGAATGATGATATTGAACAAGTCGTTTTAAAAGGAGAAGCCAGGGCCTATGGATTGGAACTGTTAGCTCGAAAAAACAATGGCAACCTGACAGGCTGGGTATCCTACACGCTTTCACGTTCTGAACAACGAACTCCGGGAAGAACGGCTAATGAAACCGGGATCAACAATGGAGAATGGTACAAAACCGGTTGGGATAAACTACATAACCTTTCCGTTACAGCGATGTATCAACTAAACAGTAAATGGAGTTTTAGCAGCATCTTTACACTACAAAGCGGACAACCTGTTACCTATCCTAATGGACAATATCAGTATCAGGGTATTACTGTGCCGACCTACGGTTTACGAAATGAAGATCGTTTGCCAGCTTATCATCGTTTAGATGTTTCTGCGACTTTGGTTCCTAGCAAAAATAAAAACAGAAATTGGTACGGCGAATGGGTATTCGGAATCTATAATTTATACAGCAGAAAAAATGCGGCTTCCATCAGTTTCAGACAAAATCAGGATTCCGGACAAAACGAAGCTGTTCGATTGTCGATTTTCGGTATTGTTCCTAGTGTAACCTATAATTTTAAATTTTAGTCATGGTTAAAATTATTTATAAAATAGTAAGCTTTTTTCTTCCGCTTTTACTGATCCTTTTGAGTTTAATCAGTTGTGAAGATGTTGTTAATGTTGATCTGGATACAGCTCCTCCAAAATTAGTTGTAGATGCCTCTATCAAATGGCAAAAAGGAACTTCCGGAAACGAACAAATCATTTATTTAACGACTACGGGAGATTACTACACTACAGATGTCCCTAAAGTTTCAGGTGCAACTGTTTACATCACAGATGAAAACAGTAATCAGTTTAACTTTACCGAAAATCCGGGAACGGGGCAATATATTTGCGGAAATTTTATTCCGACAATTGACGGGATCTATACATTAACCGTAAACTATAACGGAGAAATTTACACTGCTACAGAAACATTAAAAGCTGTTCCTACTATTGATAGTGTTTCTCAAAATGATAATGGCGGTTTTACCGGAGATGAAATAGAACTTAAGTTTTTCTTTCAAGACAACGGAAATGAAGATAACTTTTACCTGATCCAGTTTACCGGTAGTTTTACTTCCCTACCCGAATATACAGTCGTTGATGATGAATTTTTTCAGGGAAATCAAATGTTCGGTCTTTATATTAATGAAGACATGCAGGCGGGTGATGATGTTACCTGTACACTTCAAGGAATTTCTGAGACCTATTACAATTACATGAACATTTTATTGAGTATTGCCGGAGATAACAGCGGAAGCCCTTTTCAAACACCACCGGCTACCGTACGGGGAAATCTGGTGAACCAGACTGATTTTGACAATTATGCTTTAGGGTTTTTCAGATTATCAGAAATTGACACAATGAATTACATAGTTGAATAATTATTGCTAATTTCGCAATTCTAAACGGCTAATTCTAAATTCTTAAATGTCTTCACATCATATTGTACGCGACGATCAGGAACCGGCATTAATCATTGCTAACGGTGCTTCTTGCAGCATCGAACTAATGGGACAATTACTGGAGTGGTCTCCTTATGTAATAGTTCTGGACTCAGCAATGGACAGAGTATTAGAATTAGGTGTAAAAGTAGATGTCTTATTAGGAGATTTTGACCGTGATTTTGATCCGGGTTCCTACAAAGATTCTCAGTACCCTTTAGAAATAATTCACACACCGGACCAAGATAAAACAGATCTGGAAAAAGCGTTTGATTTCCTTATTGAAAAAGGGCACCAAGCTGTAAATGTTATTTGGGCCACCGGAAAAAGAGCCGATCACACGATTACGAACATCACAAATATTGTTCGCTACCGTAATTCTTTAAAAATAGTCATTTTAGATGACCACTCTAAGATTTTTCTTCTTCCTCAGAAATTTCAAAAATGGTATCCGAAAAACACACCGCTTTCTTTAATTCCCATTGGAAAAGTAAGCGGTATACACTCTCAAAACCTTTTTTATCCTTTAAAAGACGATGAATTAACTATAGGATACAGAACCGGAAGCAGTAATCATACTACTGAAGATGGAATTGTAGTTATTGAACACCAACAAGGCGATCTTTTATTAATGGAATGTTGGGATTAACATAAACTATTTTATGAAGCAAAACTACAATCTTACACTCATACTGTTCTTCATATTGCTTAATTTAAGTAATGTCTACTCACAAATTGTCGTTAACGGAGAATACGGAATAGGGAGAACCTCACCCGCAAACAGCTTTTTTCCTGAATTAAAAGCAAATCAGACTGCCAGCCTTTCCATCGGAAAAAAACACAATTCCGATCTTGCCTGGTCTCAAGAATTAAACCATCCGGAAACAGGACTTACCTTTGAATACAGTAATTACGGTAACAATCAGATCATCGGTTCATCCTATTCTCTTTTACCTTATCTTGAATTGCCTTTTCTGAAATCTAAAATCAAAGGACTGGCTTTAAATACTGCTATGGGTGTTTCTTATTTTGATAAAACGTATGATAATGGTGCTAATTGGACAAACAAAGCGGTTTCAACCCATTTCACTTGGTCCTACAGAATGTTTTTATACTATTCACTGTTTTCTAATTCCAACTTAAAAACAAGACTCAGCTTAGGTTATACACATCATTCTAATGGGCATGTAAAATGGCCTAACAATGGTTTAAACACCTTTCTTTTAGGGCTAAACTTTAAATTTCAGAAAGAAAAAGTAAACCTTGAAAAAGATTCTATTATCAGTTCTCTACCAGTAAAGTTCTTTTCTATCAGAACCGGAATCGGACAACATTCTTTATCTCGATTAGAAAATAAAAACAAAGAAGTATATAACGTGGCTCTTTCTTATGGAAAAATTTATAAGAACACTTATAAAGTAGGAATCGGATTATATTACAGATTTTATGAAAGTTATTATGATTATATCAAATCGGAAGGCTATCTAATTAACGAAGAATATCCCGAATTAAAGAAAAACGCCTTTTATAATTCTTCTACTTACGGAGTATTCATCAATGGAGAACTCTTATTAAATCATATTGCCTTTGAAGCTGAATTAGGCTTTAATATTGATAAGCCTTTTTACAAAGTAGATTATCGTTTAAATGACGAAAAATATATTCCTGAAACCAATTCCTATGAAGTCGGAACACTTGGTGGTTATTACAACGTAAAGCGATTCGTTGCCGGAAAGCTCGGTTTAAAATATTACCTCTTAAACACAAAAAACTCCCCTAAACACAACCTGTCAATCGGAGCTTCAATTTGTAGTAATTTAGGACAGGCAGATTATAGTGAATTGGCTCTAAGTTATACTTATTGTTTAAAATAAGTCTTCTCAGAAACGAGACGCATTTTGTTTTATTGAATTATGATCTTCTTTTGAATAAATTGATCGCCTGATCCCAGTTTAACCAGATACATTCCTTTAGAAAGATCAGTAATACAGATGTTCTCTACAACCTTCGGATTCTCAAAATTCTGTTCCAGAACTATTCTCCCGTTGCTATCGATAATTTTTAAGTTTGACTTTTTATTTGTTAAAGTACCGAAATTAATGTTTAAATAATCTTTTACCGGATTAGGAAAAAAACTCACTTTTAACGCATTATCAAAAGTATTGCCCGATAATGCCGTAGTAGCAATTGCAAAATGTAAAATAGCTCCGGTTGCTGCTTTCGCTACATTATAATTATAAACCGGATCCATATTAACGAATAGATCCGTTGACGAATGCGGATGAGTTGATTCATTGGTCTCATAAAAACCAGTGATAATTTCATTATTATCCTCAAAAGGCATATAATCAGATGCATAAGCGTATGATAAATTTGCATTTAAAGGCGAATACAAACCTACACAAGTCATCAATTCATTGGTAACAGTAGTAGACGCAGCATTGTTTGTCGTAGGATTCCCCGTATCTCTTTCACAAGTAATTGTATTATTAGTAACTCCGGCTACACCGCCAACTTCATCAATGTTAAAAACTAAACGAATATCCATTTTAGGAGTAGTCGCATTGACCACGTTATTAACGTAATGCTGGCTTCCTACTAAACCGTCTTCTTCCCCGCTGAAATGAATAAATTTAATAGAATATTCCGTATCTACATTTTGCAACAATCGGGCTGCTTCTAAAATGGTCACGGTCCCGCTTCCGTTATCATTAGTTCCGGTTCCGCCAATGGAATCGTAATGTCCGCAAACAATCACATACGTATTCGGATATACCGTTCCTACTTTGGTTACAATCAGATTTTTACAAGTATAGCCTGCATTCGTAAAAGTATCTTCCTGCATTTGTCCGGATACATAGCCATAACTTAGGTATTTATTCACAAGCCAGTTATAGGTATCTTCTAAAGGCTGTGTTCCTCTTCTTTTTATTCCTAATGCCTCAAATTCTGTTAAATAATCAGTGACATTCGTTTGGGAAACCTGATTCACAATATCGGAATAAGCCTGAACAAAAGTTTGCGAAAAAGACATGTTAGTCAACAACAATAAAATAGAAGAAACCAATATTTTTTTCATAAGCTATATTATTTTGAGGGTGAAACAAATATACTCTTTTTCATTTAATCGCAAAGTCTTATCTGCTTTTGGGAAGTTTAGCTTAAATTTGCAAAAAACTATTCCGAATAGATGAAATTCCAAGTTGTATCTGAATATCAGCCTACAGGTGACCAGCCACAAGCTATAAAAAAACTTTCCGACGGTATCGTTAATGGTGAAAAGTACCAAACTCTTTTAGGAGTTACCGGTTCCGGAAAAACATTTACTATGGCTAATGTTGTTCAAGAAGTACAACGCCCGACTTTAGTTTTAGCGCATAACAAAACGTTAGCAGCTCAATTGTATTCAGAATTCAAACAATTTTTTCCGAACAATGCTGTAGAATACTTCGTATCTTATTACGACTATTACCAGCCTGAAGCCTATATTCCTGTTACCGGAACCTATATCGAAAAAGACCTTTCCATCAATGATGAACTGGAAAAAATGCGTTTAAGCACCACTTCTGCTCTGCTCTCCGGACGCAGAGATGTTCTGGTCGTAGCGTCCGTCTCTTGTTTATACGGTATCGGTAATCCGGTAGAATTTCAGAAGAATGTAATTTCTATTGAGAACGGACAAGAAATTTCCAGAACCAAATTATTACACCGATTAGTTCAAAGTTTATATGCCCGAACTGAAGCCGATTTCCTTCCCGGAACTTTCCGTATAAAAGGCGATACCGTTGAAGTTTTCCCTAGTTATGCCGATGAACCGTTCCGTATTCATTTTTTCGGGGATGAAATTGAAGAGATCGAGGCTTTTGATGCCAAAACTTCTCAGGTTCTTGAACGTTATGAAAAATTAAATATTTATCCGGCTAATATGTTTGTAACTTCTCCTGATGTATTGCAAAAAGCCATTTGGGAGATCCAACAGGATTTAGTTAAACAAGTCGATTATTTCAAAGAAATAGGCAAACATTTAGAAGCCAAACGATTAGAAGAACGAACCAATTTTGATTTGGAAATGATCCGTGAACTAGGATATTGTTCGGGTATTGAGAACTATTCCCGCTATTTAGACGGAAGAGCTCCCGGAACTCGTCCTTTCTGCCTTTTAGATTATTTCCCTGATGATTATCTAATGGTCATTGACGAAAGTCACGTTACCATTTCTCAGGTTCACGCGATGTATGGCGGAGACCGAAGCCGTAAAGAGAACTTAGTGGAATATGGTTTCCGATTACCGGCAGCTATGGATAATCGTCCGTTAAAGTTTGAAGAGTTCGAAAGTTTACAAAATCAGGTGGTTTATGTTTCCGCTACTCCGGCAGATTACGAACTGAAAAAATCAGAAGGTATCTATGTGGAACAAGTTATTCGCCCTACAGGTCTACTGGATCCTATTATAGAAGTCCGCCCAAGTGCCAACCAGATCGACGATCTGATTGAAGAAATTCAGCAAAGAGTTGAAGTTGACGAAAGAGTTTTAGTCACCACTTTAACCAAGCGTATGGCCGAAGAATTAGCTAAATATCTAACCAAAGTTGCTATTCGTTGCCGTTATGTCCATAGTGACATTGATACTTTGGAACGTGTAGAGATCATGCAAGACCTGCGCAAAGGTTTGTTTGATGTATTAATTGGTGTCAACTTATTACGGGAAGGTCTGGATTTACCCGAAGTTTCTTTGGTTGCCATTTTAGATGCTGATAAAGAAGGTTTCTTACGCAGCCACCGTTCGCTAACACAAACTGTTGGTCGTGCAGCGCGTAATGTTAACGGAAAAGCCATTATGTATGCCGACAAAATTACAGATTCTATGCAACGAACGATTGACGAGACAAATTATCGTCGCGAAAAACAAATGAATTACAACCAAAAGCACAATCTGGTTCCTAAAGCATTGAACAAATCGATTGAAAATCCGTTAATGAAAAACAATTACGTAGAATCAGATTTTGTGATCAAAGCAAATCAAGCGGCTGAAAAAGAGACCGAATACCTTTCAAAAACCGAAATTGAAAAACGCATCCGGGAAAAACGAAAAGCTATGGAAAAGGCGGCTAAAGATTTAGACTTTATGCAAGCCGCAAAGCTCAGAGATGAAATAAAAGCATTACAGGAAAAAATTTAATATTTCAAAAGCACCCATGGTTATGCCTTTTAATTGTGTTGCTCACTAAAGACAGATAAAAGAGTTTCTCCGTCAACCATTCGTGTCGGGGATTCCTTCATCAAATGCAATACACGCTTCATCGCATAAGGATTCAACCCCATATTAATTCCTATTTCATTTATTTTTATTTGTTCTCTTTCATGCAATACACCATCACAATGCATTAACAAAGCTAAGCGGTAAAACTGGCACACTCTGTTAAATTCATCTTTTATTACTACTTTCTCCTGTTTCTTGTCAAACAACTTAAAAACCGTTTCTTTATCCACCTCTAATTCACTGGCAATAACCATGATAAAGTCAAACTCACGATCATGCAGTTCTCCGTCAACAAGTGAAAAAGCAATCATTTCTTGTAGCAATCCTATCTTTTCCTGATAAGTACTGTCCATAATTTCACAAAGATTTTTAACTAAAATAAACATTTTTTTGATTTCAACAATTATTTACGGCAGTTAATCGATAAAATGAATTCATTTCTTTAACAAAATTGTAGCTTTACTATAGTTCTTTAACAAAATGTAATCGGTAACAAATAAATAAATTTTCTATGAAGCATTTAATTACTCTAGTTACCATTTTGAGTATCAGCTACGGCTACACTCAAGTTGGTATTGGTACAACGTCCCCAAATGCTCAATTAGAAATCGCTGCTTCAAACCCCGCTAACCCCACCAATAGCGATGGTTTGATCATTACGAGATTAAACAGCTTACCTACTGCGAACCCTACTGTTAATCAACACGGTATGTTGATTCAGTTATTAAACACAAGTGGTGCGAAATCGCCTGGTTTCTATTATTGGGACAATACTGTTCCGGACTGGATTCCATTCGTAACCGGCACTTCTATAGGAGGATATCAGGATGCTGATTGGTTTGAAGAGGGAACCTTAACAGCACCGGATGACATTAACGACTCTATGTTTCACATTGGTAATACTGCTATTGGTAAGAATACGGCTACAACCCAATTAGATATTTCCGAAACTACAGACACGAACAATTCCACTTTATTAGTCACAAGGACCAATACGAGTGCTACCGCAGCATCCGCTATAAAAACTGCATTTACTGTAGCCGGTAACTCAGCTTATGGCCTTGAAAATAATTTAACCGGAACAGCTAATGCAAGTGTCGTTGGTGGCGTACACAATATATTAAACCATTCCGGTTCAGGTGAAAAAAGAGGTTTATACAATGAATTCTTGGCCGGAAGCGGACCTGTTACAGGAGTATACAACCTGATCAGTGCTCCGTCAACTGGAGTACAAAACGGTTTGTTTACTCGTTTTGCAGGAACGAATAGTGCCGCTCATTACGGGATCAATATTGAATTCAGAGGTACCGGTAACGGGAATAATACCGGAGTTTACATTGATAACGCTAAAAACGGTTCAGGCGTTTTTCACGGAGCTTTATTTGAAGTAGGCGGAAACGGAAACAACACTAAATACGGTGTTCAGAATATGATTTCCGGTTCGGGTTCAGGTGATAAATACGGGACTTACAATTATGTAGACAGTAGTGCCGGTGGTATACACTACGGAGTTTACTCAGCCGCTTTAAAATCAACTGGTTATGCAGGTTATTTCTTAGGAAGAGTTTCCATTGGAACAACCAGTACTAACAATTATATTTTACCGTTATCAAGAGGTACTGACGGACAAATCATGGTTACTGATGGCAGTGGCAATGTGAGTTGGTCCAATCCAAGCAGTGTCAGCTCTGTTCAGAGTATCAGCACTGTCAGTTCCGGTACCTATAACGTTACGGCAAATGACTATACATTACGAATCAGCAACTCCGTTTCTTCTATTGTTTTGCCGGATCCGGCAACTGTTAACGGAAAAATATTGGTCTTAATAGGTATTCCCGGCATAAGCTCTAAAACGATAAGCTGTTTAAGCGGAAGTCTTTTTGACGATGCTACAAACAGTACTATCACAGCATTAGCGGCCGGAGAACGCTACATGATTCAAAGCAATGGAACTAATTGGTATGTAATCGGAAACTAACTGCCAATTATTCCATACAACTGTTGAACTTTTACTTAGAGAACATTTTCACTCTATAACCATAACAACACTCTTCTTTAAGACGTTCAACAGTTGTTTTTTTATCTTTCATTTAAAAATATACTTACCTTTGCCAAAAATCCATTGGCAGAAAAGCCTTTCCTAAAAGAAACAGAATGAATAATAATGACGTTATAAAAAAACTAAGAGTAGCACTACAACTACGAGATGATCAAATTGTAGAAATTTTAAAATTAGTTGATTTTAGAATGTCAAAAGGAGAATTAGGCAATTTTTTCAGAGATGAAAAACACCCTAAATACATGGATTGCGGAGATCAGGTATTGCGAAACTTTCTAAATGGTTTAGTCATTTATCTACGTGGAACCAAAGAAGAGCCAAAGAACCCGATGGAAGTATTAACTGAAGTAAATCAGAATAAACAAAAACCGCAACCTAAAAAAGCAATTAAGAAAAGTGTTGCTCCAAAAAATAAGCCCATACTACAAAACATTAAATTTAAAAACGGTAAAAAGAAAAACAATCCCGAATAAATGCTCTTACTCAGTATTAGTGCTATTCCTGTATTAATCCTGTTCTTTGACGGATATGCTAAAGGAAAACTAAAGCTTGGTTTTCTGTACATTATATACTTTCTGTTGTTTCTGACCTTTACAGGGTTCATGCTTCATTTCTTTACAATTTACAGCATCTTCATTTTTCCGTTAAGTTTGTTCTTTTTGATTGCATTCAAAATAATGAAGAAGAAAAAAACAGAAACGAACCATAGTGTTTTTTAGAATTTTTATGCGCTATAGTAAACATCTGTTTCATTTCTTTTCGTATTTTTGGCAATTATATCTTTTAGTGAAAAACTAAGTAAATGCAATTCAAACATCCTGAAATTCTATATTTCCTTTTTCTTTTGGTTATACCAATTTTAGTGCATTTATTTCAACTTAGAAAGTTCAAAAAAGAATACTTTACCAATGTTAAGCTTTTAAAAGAACTGCAATTACAGACCCGAAAAAGCAGTTCGATCAAAAAATGGCTATTGCTTGCCACTCGCCTATTATTGCTTGCGGCCTTGATCTTTGCCTTTGCCCAACCGTTTTTACCGGCTAAGGACTCAAAGGCTCAAAATAACGAATTGATCTTACTGGTCGACAACTCATTTTCCATGCAGGCGAAAGGTTCTGAGGGCGAACTCCTGAAAAAAAGCATTCAGGATATTTTAGAAAATATTCCGGAGAACCAAACGGTTTCCATAGTAAGTCCGTCAAAAAGTTTTTGGGATATTACCCCTAAAAGCATTCTGAAAGAATTACAGAACTTACAATACACGTCATACTCTTTTCAACCGGATTATTTATTGTCGCAAGTTGAAAATAAAAAACCGAATACTACTAAGGATTATATTTTTATAACTGATGGCGTAGATGTATCGTCTGAAAAAACAACTGATTTAGTGCAAAAAGGAACCCTTTACGGAATTTTTCCGAAAGCTGAGAATAGTGCTAATTGCAGTATTGACAACATTTCTATCTCTGCTATTACGGATTCTTTCTACGAGATATCCGTTTCTCTTTCCAAAAACGGAAACGTAACCGATAATATCCTCTTCTCTATTGTTAGTGATTCAGGCGAAACCGTTGCAAAATCTACAATTTCTTTTGAAAATGACAAAAACGAAAAGGTTCTTAAAATAAACGTACCGAAAAAAGATTTCAAAGGAAAAGCTATTCTTGAAGACAACAGCCTACCGTATGACAATACCTTTTACTTCAGTCTGAGCAAACCTAAAAAATTAAATGTTTTAGTTATTGGTACACCTGAAAAAAATAATTTCATCCGCAAGATCATTACTCCGGACGAATTCCAACTAACCGAAACGACTCTCGACCAACTGGATTTCAGTAGTATTGAGCAGCAGCATACGATCATCATAAACGAACCGGAAAACATTACCCCTTCCTTAAGCAATACTTTACTTGCTTTTTATGAAAAAGGTGGCAATCTAATCATCATTCCGAGCGAAAACAGTAACGTCGAGAACCTGAATACATTGCTAAGCCAATTAGGAAACCTGAGAGTTAACGAATTACAACAAAATGAAAAACTGATCACAGAAATTCATTTTGAACATCCTTTGTATAAAAATGTCTTCGAAAAAAAGATCCATAATTTTCAGTATCCTAATGTTCAGACGTATTTTCCGGTTTCGGGTACTATTTCTTCCATTTTATCCTTTGAAGACCAATCCCCTTTTTTAAGTTGGATTACAAATAAAAAAGGAAATGCCTTTATCTTTTCAGCGCCTATAAACAAAAAGCTGTCTAATTTCCAAAACTCCCCTTTAATTGTACCTACTTTTTACAACATGGCACAATACAATTCAGGAACAGCTCAAACGCACTATACCATCGGACAAAACGAACAATTGTTCATTGAGACCGGTATAGGAAAAGATCAGGTTTTATCGGTACAGAACGAATCTTACAGCTTTATCCCTTTACAACAAGTTCTGAATACTAAAGTAAAGATCAGCTTTGGTGATTATCCCGAACAAGCAGGGAATTATTCCATTGTACACGGACAGGATACATTAGCCAATGTAAGTTTTAACTATCCCAGAACAGAAAGCGATCTGCAAAAGATCAATTCTTCATTTTTTGATACCTTTACCAAAATAAACTCCGTATCAACTGCACTTAACGAGTTGGACTCCGAAAGAAACGATACCGGTTTATGGAAATGGTTTATTATAACAACACTACTTCTTTTATTTATTGAACTACTAATCCAAAAATTTGTAAAATGACAACGGTTTTAATAAAAAATGTCACCATTATTGATCCTGAAAGCCCTTTTCACAATCAAAAGGTCGATCTTAAAATTCAAGATGGTAAATTCATTGAGATCGGCAATAACTTATCCAAAGATAACGATACTACTGAGATCAATATTCCTGACCTGCACGCATCACAAGGTTGGTTTGACACTTCTGTTTCTTTCGGAGAACCGGGTTATGAAGATCGAGAAACCATTGCTAACGGTTTAAAAACAGCTGCTTTAAGTGGTTTTACCGGTGTTGCTTTACAACCTAACAGCCATCCTGTTATTGACAACCAGGCCTTAGTGAAGTTCGTCTTAGACAAAGCTCAGGATCAAGCAACATCGCTTTATCCGATAGGCTCTTTAACGATCAACAGTGAAGGAACAGACTTAGCTGAACTTTACGATATGAAAAATGCAGGTGCTATTGCTTTCGGAGATTATCAAAAAGCAATTCAAAATGCTAATGTTCAAAAAATCGCTTTGCAATATGTTCAGGATTTTGATAGTTTAGTTATCAGCTTTTGTCAGGACAACTCCGTTAAAGGAAAAGGTATTGTTCACGAAGGGGTCACTTCAACCAAACTGGGATTAAAAGGTATTCCTGCTTTAGCAGAAGCCTTGCATGTAGCTCGCAATTTATATCTGTTGGAATATACAGGCGGTAAAATGCATATTCCGACTATTTCCACGCAAGAATCCGTTCAGCTTATTAAAGAAGCAAAAGCTAAAGGATTAAATATAAGTTGTAGTGTAGCCGTTCACAACCTTATCCATAACGACACGGTTCTGGATAATTTTGACTCTCGTTATAAAGTTTTACCTCCGCTACGTGACGAAGCTACCCGAAAAGTACTTATAGAAGCCGTTTTAGACGGAACAATAGATTGCATTACCTCAGACCACAATCCTTTAGACATTGAACATAAAAAATTAGAATTTGATCTGGCTAAAGACGGAACCATTGGCTTAGAAAGTGCTTTCGGGGCTCTATTAAGTATCTTACCGTTAGAAGTCGTGATTTCTAAACTCACAGCTGGTAAAAAAGTGTTTGGTTTGTCTCAGCATACCATCAATACTGATAATAAAGCTGAGATCAGTTTGTTTACTACGGTAGAAAACTGGAACTTCGAAAAAGAAAATATCCTTTCAAAGTCTAAGAACTCTGCTTTTTTAGGTCAAAAAATGAAAGGAAGAAGTATAGGAATTTACAACAACGGAAAACCGGAAATCAACTTCTCTATTTAACTTCTATACTAAAACTAAAAAATACAACACATTATGAACGATATTGAAAAAGGGAAAAACACGGCGATTATAAGTTATATTACCATTATCGGTAGTGTAATTGCTATTTTCATGAATCAGGACGAAAACAAAAGCAATTTTGCCAGTTTTCATATCCGACAGGCTTTAGGTATTTTTTTAACTTTCTTTTTATTAGGCTATCCTATCGGTTACTTTAACAGTTGGATGGTTTCCTCTGCCTTTTGGTTATTTATTTTCATTCTTTGGATCTATGGCTTCTTAGGGTGTCTGAACAATGAAAAAAGAATAGTTCCTATCGTGGGAGATTTCTATCAAAAGTTTTTTAAAAATTTATAATTTCATTTATCTTAATAATATTCTAACTTGCCAATAATAATGGCAAGTTTTTTTATTAATTTTTTATCGATCTTAAAAGCTGTTTCGTCATATTCACCGACACATTTTAACTTTTCGTCTTCGCCTTCTACAGCATATAATCTTTTTATCAGTATCCCTTGATCCGTATATAAAACATATTGCCTACCATAGATTATAAAAGTATTCACAGAAACTTCTTTACACCCGTAAATTGATTTTTTATTTTCGACTAAAAATTCAACTCCGAAACTTTTAAGCTTACTTATTATATAATCTCCTGATACTAAATCATTTTCATTTCCATTTTTATAAAAATGTTGATAATTTAACAAAGGAAGATATAAACTCGGCTCATACTCTTTTTCATTTTGCTTTCGCAACATTTCTCCCTGACCGGTTACCAACCAGTCTGACGAAACATCTTTAAATCTCTCAAGAATGGATTTAACTATATTAAATGTTACCACAGGATACCTTCCGTTTCTAGGGTCTTTTGTAAATAATCTGTTAATCCTCGGCTGACTTATTCCTATTTCTCTACTAAATTGTAGCTCATTTCCGTTACAGAAATGTTCTATCACTTTGCGAATTCTTGCATTTTCTTTAGGTAAAATCATTGTAAATATTTTTTATTCATTTTTTTATAATTATTATTGATAATTAACCACTTGTTTATATATTTGTCCAAAATTCATATAAAGCAAATTTAGCTAATGTGCAAATGCTTTTTGTGAAAAGTCAACAAATTAAGGAAAAATTAAAAAATGAAAATTATACAAAAGCATTAAAATTTCCAAAATACTGTTTTAAGAATCAAACTTATAATTTAAATATTTTAAAAAGCTATTAAACACTAAAAAAATATTAACCTAAATATTAATTTAAATTAAGTATTATGTCAGATTTTATCAAAACTTTCATCGAAGAAGTGAAAACAAACACGCCAGGGTACATTGCAACAGCTGTAGCAGACGTTAAAACAGGCGTATTATACGGTTCTGATAGTGCCGTTCCTTCTTTTGATCCCGCAATTGCTTCTGTTTACAACTTAGAAGTAGCAAAAGCAAAAATGACTGCTATTAAAGCATTAGGCCTGGACAGCAAATTAGAAAACATTCTGGTAAACCTAAACAACCAAATCCACATTATTGACCTTGCTGAAGACGGCGCTTATTTTGTTTACTTAGCTGTAGATAGCACAAAAGCAAACTTAGGTATGACAATGGCCTTGTTAAACAAATACAAGAAAACATTGAAAGACAACCTATAAAATTACACTTTAAAACTAGCTAATTAACCCATTAATCTAATGAAGATAATTCTTACTGCTATCTGTTCTTTACTTATATCTACCAATTCTTTTTCTCAATCTATACCTGATTTAATTCTTGTGGAAGGTGGAGAATTCAGAATGGGAACCAAAAAAAACAGTTCCATTGAAGGTGACGAACAATTAGATCACGATGTAGAATTAAATTCGTTTTACATCGGTAAATATGAAGTCACATTAGCCGAATGGAAAATCTACGCTTTGGCGAATAAAATCAAAATGCCAAACTTCAGAAACTGGAATCCTCTTAATCATCATCCCATAACCAACATTAGTTGGACTGACGCTATCAAGTATTGCAACTGGCTTAGTAAAAAACATAAGTTTAAACCAGTTTACAAGAGAGTCGGCACTGTTTGGGTCAGAGATCTCAAAGCTAATGGCTACAGACTTCCCACAGAAGCAGAATGGGAGTACGCGGCTAAAGGAGGAAAGTTATCAAAAGGTTACAAATTCTCAGGAAGCAACACTCTTGACAAAGTCGCATGGTATAACAAAAATGCCAAATCACCTAACGTTGTAGGGACAAAACTCCCGAATGAATTAGGTCTTTACGACATGTCCGGAAACGCTTGGGAATGGTGTTGGGATTGGTACAACAGGGATTTCTACTTAACAGAAACGAAAAACAACCCCAGTGGTCCGGAAAACGGAACTGAAAGATGTTTACGCGGAGGCTCCTGGGATAGCAGAACCTATTCTTTAAGAGTAGCAAATCGTTGGGCAGCCAAACCCTTTATAGAAAATGATTTTTTCGGATTTCGTCTTGCACGGAATGCAGATTAAGTAAAAAACAAAAAAAACAGAAACAATATGAGAACAAATGTTGAACCTGTAAATATCGAAGTAAACTGGGACAAAACCTTAGAACTCGTAAGTAAAACCAATAGAATAGGAATTATCAACTATGTAAATTCAGCATTCGTTAATGTTAGTGGCTATGAAGAAAGTGAACTTCTGGGACAGCCTCATAATATTATCAGACATCCTGATATGCCAAAAGCTATTTTCAGAATGCTTTGGGAAAATCTTAAACAAGGCAAAGACTTTCATGCCATTATTAAGAACAAAGCAAAAGACGGAAAATATTATTGGATCATTACCCAGTATGATTTTTTCAAAGATACCGAAGGCGACATTAACGGATACATGGCCAGAAGAAAGGCTGTTACTCCCGAAGTGATAAGCAAAATAGAAGGTGTCTATAAAAAAATTAAGAACATTGAAGATACTAAAGGATTAGATGCTTCAATGGCTTATTTCGCAGGTTTTTTAGACGAGCAAAAACAAACTTATGATGAATTTTTAACTTCAATATTAAAATCTTCTGACAAAAAAGAAGAGAAGAAGGCTACAGAAAAAAAATCTTTTTGGAATAGCTTATTTAGCTAACCGCCCCCCCTATCATAAAACTTCCTATTATAGTCCATTCTATTAACACAACGAGATTTGGTGCAAAATACCTTCGTTAATAGTCTGGACTTTTTTTCATTTTGCTTTTTTAATTACTTTTGCGATAAAAGTCATAATTAATGAATCTACACTATCTACTACGCGAACCTAAAGAAAAGAAAGATAAAAACCCGGCATTAATTTTATTACACGGCTATGGCAGCAATGAAGAAGACCTGTTCTCCTTTGCCGGTGAACTACCGGAAGATTACTATATCTTTTCTGTAAGAGCGCCTTATAATCTACAACCATTCGGTCATGCGTGGTATGCCATACATTTTGATGCCGATGAAAATAAATTCTCCGATGACGAACAAGCGCGTCAATCCAAAGACCTAATTGCCGAATTCATCGACCAAATTGTAAATGAATACCCTTTAGATACTCAAAGCATAACACTTATCGGCTTCAGTCAAGGTGCTATTTTAAGCTATGCTACTGCCCTGTCCTATCCTGAAAAGATCGCCCGGGTAGTTGCCTTGAGCGGTTATATGAACGAAAACATATTATCTGATAACTACACGACTTTTAATAACAAACATTTACAATTTTTTATTTCTCACGGAACAGTTGACCAGGTAATCCCTGTTGACTGGGGCAGAAAAGCCAAACCTTTTCTGGAAAAATTGGGACTAGCTGTAACCTACAAGGAATATCCTGTAGGACACGGAGTAGTTCCTCAGAATTTCTACGATTTCAAAAACTGGCTCGAAACAACAAAATAGAATACAAATAAGCGATTGCTCTAAATTCTGAAAAAGAGAATCCCGAAAAATTAATTTAATCTTAAGGAAACAAATATTTCTTAATTTAGTAATTTTGCCCACTAATATTTTACAGATGGCAACAATTACACTAAAAGGAAATCCCATAACTACTAACGGTACTTTACCTGAAGTAGGTTCTAAATTAGTCGATTTCTCCTTAGTCAAGAATGATTTATCCACTACTTCTCTTTCAGATTTTAACGGAAGTAAACTGGTTCTGAATATCTTTCCGAGTATCGATACAGGAACCTGTGCTACATCTGTAAGACAATTTAATACCAAAGCCGGAAACCTTTCTAACACAAAAGTATTGTGCATTTCACGAGATTTACCTTTTGCTCAAAAACGTTTTTGTGGTGCCGAAGGCTTAGATAATGTGATAACTCTTTCAGATTTTAAAGACGGTTCTTTCGGTAAAACTAACGGCTTGGAAATGATTGACGGTCCCTTAGCCGGATTAAATTCCCGGGCAATTATTGTAGTTGATGAAAACGGCATCGTAAAATATACCGAACAAGTTGTTGAAATTGCCAATGAACCGGATTATGAATCAGCCTTAGCAGTATTATAATATGGAATTTAAAAAAGACGAAACGTTCTTCACCGGAAGACTTAAGAGCATCACCTTTGCCGTAAAAGGTGCATTCAAACTAATAACTACTGAACATAGTGTAATGGTACAATCTTCCGTAGCCCTATTAGTTACTCTTGCCGGTTTTTATTTCGGGATCAGTAAATCAGAATGGCTGATCCAAACTTTAGCAATCGGTTTAGTTCTGGGAATTGAAGGTTTAAATACCGCTGTTGAAAAAATCGCTGATTTTGTACATCCTGAATTTCATGAACGTATCGGTTTTATAAAAGATATTGCTGCCGGGGCAGTGTTCTTTGCTGCTTTAACTGCAATTGCTGTTGCTGCTATAATTTATATTCCGTATTTAGCATAAATTCTCTATTTTTGTAAAATAGAGTTAAGTCTAAAATGGCAAAAAAAGAAAAGCAAAACAAAAAAAACTCCGTACCTCTAAAAGAAAAAATATCTTGGCAACCTACTAAGCAGCAAAAATTTGCTATAGGTGTGTTGCTCATTTTATTGGCTGTAGCATTACTGCTATCTTTCGTTTCTTATTTTGTTACCGGAAACTACGATCAAAGTCAGGTTAATGATGTCCTGAACAGAGCGGTTAAAGTCAATAACTGGTTAGGAAAATTCGGTGCCTTTCTATCCGATTTCTTCCTGTACAAAGGTTTCGGGGTTGCTTCATTCATTTTTGTCCGAATGTTATCTTTAACAGGCGTATACCTTATTTTAGACCTTTCCGTTACTAAACTTAAGAAGATATTTTTTTGGGATCTCTACCTGATAATTGTATTATCAATACTTTTCGGTTTCTTTTGGGATCTCCTTCCCCAACTTTCCGGGGTGGTTGGTTTTGAGATGAATTTATTCATTCAGGATTACATCGGTAAAGTGGGTACATTATTAAGCCTTGTATTTGGCGTGGTAATCTTTCTCGTTTTCCGAATCAAAATCTCCGTTGAAAATGTAAAGAACTTTTTTGAAAAACCGGCTAAAGTATTACAGGAAGAGGCTGAACTTGCAGCTTCAGAGGCAAGTCCAACTTCTACCTTTGAGAATGAATACTCCGTTGAAGACACTTCCATTCCTGTAGAAAACGGTAAAAATGAAGACGATTTTGTACTCCGTGAAGACGAAGAAGAACTTTCTAAAATTGAACTAAAACCGACTTCTTCTTTTGAGATCAATAAGGAAGAATTAAAACCGACTATATCTAATGCTTCAGAATTAAGTCTGAATGCAAAACCTAATACAGAGAACAATAGTCAATCGTTGAATATACAAACACCGGAGTCTTCAAAAGAAGAAGAAAACACTACTGAAAGCGACTTTGTTATTGAAAAATACGAAGAAGAAGAATCTGTTACCGAAAATTTAGCGGCTAAATTAGTTCAGGATTTCGGAGAATTTGATCCTACTTTAGAACTTTCAAACTACCAGCTACCTCCTATCGATCTGCTGAAAGAGTATTCAACAGGAGGAATTACTATAGATCAAAACGAGCTGGAAGAAAACAAAAACCGAATCGTTGAAACGCTACGCAACTACAATATTGGAATCTCTCAGATCAAAGCTACAGTAGGACCTACAGTAACGCTTTATGAGATTGTGCCGGAAGCCGGAATCCGTATCTCAAAAATTAAGAATCTGGAAGACGATATTGCTTTATCATTATCCGCATTAGGAATCCGTATCATTGCTCCTATTCCGGGTAAAGGAACTATCGGTATTGAAGTTCCGAACAACAAACCGACAATGGTTGCCATGAAATCGGTTATTGCTTCACCGAAATTCCAGCAAGCCGAAATGGAATTACCGATTGCTTTAGGAAAAAACATTTCCAATGAAACCTTTGTCGTTGATCTGGCTAAAATGCCGCACTTACTGATGGCAGGAGCAACAGGTCAGGGTAAATCAGTAGGTTTAAATGCTATTCTAACCTCTTTATTGTACAAAAAACATCCGGCAGAGGTTAAATTTGTTTTGGTCGATCCTAAAAAAGTGGAACTAACACTTTTTAATAAAATTGAACGACACTACTTGGCAAAACTACCGGATACGGAAGAAGCTATTATTACCGATAACACCAAAGTAATCAATACTTTAAATTCATTGTGTATTGAAATGGACAACCGTTACAATCTCTTAAAAGATGCTATGGTTCGTAACATTAAAGAATACAATGAAAAATTCAAATTACGCAAATTGAATCCTGAAAACGGACACCGTTTTCTACCTTATATTGTACTCGTTGTTGATGAGTTTGCCGATCTGATCATGACGGCAGGAAAAGAAGTGGAAACCCCTATTGCCCGTTTGGCACAATTAGCCAGAGCCATCGGTATTCACTTAATCATTGCTACACAAAGACCTTCCGTTAATGTGATAACAGGTATCATTAAAGCTAATTTCCCGGCTCGTATTGCTTTCCGGGTAACTTCAAAGATAGATTCCAGAACAATCTTAGACAATCAGGGTGCAGATCAATTGATCGGTCGCGGAGATTTATTATATACTCAGGGAAATGACCTTACAAGGGTACAATGTGCTTTTGTAGACACTCCTGAAGTTGAAAAAATATGTGATTTTATCGGTAATCAAAAAGCTTATCCTGATGCTTATCTTCTGCCGGAATACGTTGGAGAAGAAAGTGGCACAAGTCTTGATATAGATATTTCCGAACGTGACTCTTTATTCAGAGAAGCAGCCGAAGTGATTGTAACAGCACAACAAGGAAGTGCTTCTTTGATCCAGAGAAAATTAAAATTAGGCTATAACAGAGCCGGAAGAATCATCGATCAGTTAGAAGCAGCTGGAATTGTAGGACCTTTTGAAGGTAGTAAAGCCCGTTCTGTACTGGTTCCGGATTTAGTAGCCTTAGACGAATTTTTAAACAATGAACAAAACCATAATTAAAATGACTAAATTTTTAAAAGTAGCATTACTTTTTTTATTGAGTATTACAACTTTACAAGCGCAAAACGCACAAAAGGCTAAAGCCTTATTGGATGAAGTTTCTGCTAAAATCAAAACATACGAAAACATTACTATTGATTTCAAATACGCTTTAAGCAATCCTAAAGAGAATATCAATCAGGAAAGCAAAGGGAATGTAGTTTTAAAAGGAAATCTATACACCTTAAACTTTATGGGAGTAACCAAGATTTTTGATGGCAAAAAAGTGTACACCATTGTTCCTGAAGATGAAGAGATCACAATCTCTAAATATGACGAAACAGACAAAGATGCGATCACTCCTAACAAAATGCTGACTTTCTTCAATTCGGGATACAAATATGCATGGGATATTTTACAGGATATCAAAGGAAGAAAAATCCAATATGTGAAATTAACACCGATCAGTTCAAAAGATCAACGTAAAGAGATCTTAATCGGGATCGATATTCAGACTAAAAATATTTACAACCTGATCGAAATCGGTAAAAACGGTACCCGAACAACCTTAACTGTTAATTCTTTTAAAACAAATCAGCCTTTGTCAAAAAATCATTTTACCTTTACCGAATCGAAATACCCTAATTACTATATTAACAGATTGGATTAATTTTTTTCGGTGAAAATATTAGACAAATATATTATCAAATCCTTCATGATTACATTCGCTTCTGTGTTTGTAATCTTGTTTTTTATATTCGTATTACAAGGAATCTGGCTATTCATCTCTGAATTAGCCGGTAAAGACCTGGATACCTTTACTGTTTTAAAGTTCTTATCCTTCTATGCGCCTACGATCGTTCCTTTAGTTCTTCCGCTATCTGTTTTACTGGCTTCAATCATGACCTTCGGTAGTTTTGCCGAGAACTATGAGTTTGCCGCCATGAAATCATCCGGTATCTCACTACAGCGTTCTATGCGTATGTTAACGGTCAGTATCTTTATACTGAGCCTGGTTTCCTTTGTTTTTGCCAACAATGTTATACCGGAAGCTCAATACCGCTTTATCAACCTGCGAAAAGACATCGTTCAGCAAAGTCCTGCTATGGCTATCGGTGAAGGGCAATTCAACAGCATCGGTAACATTAATATTAAAGTTGAAAAAAAATCAGGTAACAACGGTGAAGTATTGGAAGACGTTATCATGCACGTTAAAAATACTAAACACGGATTGGGTGCCAATACTGTAATTAAAGCTAAAAGCGGACTCCTACAAAGTCAGGAAGGGTCTAATTATTTACAATTACAGCTTTTTAACGGTGACTATTATGAGAACATTATTCCGAAAGAATACAAAGACCGAAAAAAATACCCCTTTGCAAAAAGTAGTTTTAAAAAATATACCATCAATATTGACCTCACAAAACTAAACACTGCTGACAATAACGATGACGACGTTACATCGGAAAAAATGTTAAACCTGAGAGAATTAAGCTACACCGTAGATTCTTTGCAACGCAACTATGACAAAGACATTATCTCAATGGCAGACAATATGGCGCAACGTCAGGAAGTGATCTTCACTAAAAAACTGAATCTGTTGCCTGCAAACAAAGACACCACTATAGTAGATAAAACAAAAAAAATAGAGGATCTATTAAGCCTCTACGACGAAAAAGATCAAAAACGAATTCTGGAAGCTGCAAAGAACAATGTTACCAGTACAGAATTCAGCATTCATAACAGCAAAACCGATCTGGAAAACAAAAAGAAACAGATTAACAGCCATTGGATCGTGATCCATGAAAAATTCATGATCGCCTATTCTTGTCTGCTAATGTTCTTTATCGGAGCTCCTTTGGGGGCTATTATCAGAAAGGGAGGAATCGGGTTACCTATAGTATTTGCCATAGTGATCTTTATTGCTTTTCACTTCACTAATACTTTCGGAAGAAAATTAGCTCAGGAAGACTCTATTCCTACCTTTTTAGGAGTGTGGATGGCTTCTATCTTGTTAACCCCTCTTGCCATCGTATTAACTTACAGGGCGACCAACGATATAGGACTTATGGGAAGCATTAATTTTGATTGGTTAACGAAACCTTTTAAACGATTATTCAACAACAATAAAAATAAAGAAAATAACAACTAAACATGATGTCACACAACATACAACTCAACACTATTGAAGAAGCGATCGAAGATATTCGTCAAGGAAAAGTCATTATTGTAGTAGATGATGAAGACCGTGAAAATGAAGGAGATTTTATTGCAGCAGCAGAAATGGTCTCTCCTGAAATGATCAACTTTATGGCCACTCACGGACGTGGATTAATTTGTGCTCCACTTACAGAAAGTCGTTGTAAAGAACTGGATTTACACCCGATGGTTACCAACAATACCGTATTGCACCAAACAGCATTTACCGTTTCTGTTGATTTGATCGGTAATGGCTGTACAACAGGGATTTCAGTTCATGACAGAGCCAAAACCATAAAATCATTAATTGAAGAAGATACAAAATCTGAAGATTTGGGTCGTCCCGGACATATTTTCCCTTTGATCGCCAAACAAGGTGGGGTTTTAAGACGAACCGGACATACTGAAGCCGCTGTTGATTTTGCCCGATTGGCCGGTTTAAAGCCAGCCGGTATCTTAGTCGAAATTTTAAATGAAGACGGAACCATGGCTCGCTTGCCTCAATTAGTAGAAGTAGCTAAAAAATTTGATCTCAAATTAGTTTCTATTGAAGCTCTTGTTGCTTACCGCATGCAACACGATAGTTTAATCCAGAAGAAAGAAGACTTTGAAATCGAAACCCGCTTCGGAACATTCCGCTTAAGAGCCTATCTTCAAACCACTAACAAACAGGTACACCTTGCTTTAACAAAAGGCAACTGGACCAAAGGTGAAGAAGTTCTGACGCGTATCAATTCCACACAGGTCAATAACGACATCTTAGGCACATTGACAAACGATGCCGATAAGAAACTGGACGATATGTTCAATAAGATCAATGCTGAGGGAAAAGGAGCTATTATCTTTATCAATCAGGAATTACAATCCGGTAATCTTCTTCCGCGTTTAGCAGAACTAAAAGAATTACAGGAAAAAGGAATAATGAAAGCTCCTCAGGTTAAAATGGATGCTAAAGATTTCGGGATCGGTGCTCAGATCCTTCACGACTTAGACATTTCCAAACTTCGTTTTCTAAGTAACACCGAAGAACACCAGAAACGAGTGGGAATGATCGGTTACGGATTAGAAATCACAGAATATGTAAATTACTAAAAAGGTTAAAAGAACCAAAGTTTTATAGCTAAAGACGATACGGTTATCACTAAGAAGATTTTGATAACTCTATCGTCTTTTTTTACAGACCAACGACTCCCCACCCATGCTCCGGAAGTATTTCCTATCGCTAAAATTCCGGCTATACCATAATTTATTTTATGCTCCAGCGCAAAAACAATAACTGCACTTACTGTATACAAAGCCACCACAAAAACTTTCGTAACATTGGCCTGTAAAAGAGTTAACCCGTTAATGTAAGGTAAGATCACCAGCATTAAAAAACCTATACCGGCATTAATAAAGCCACCGTAGATCCCTAAAAAGAAGAAAATGACCGTTGTTACCCATAGCGGCTTTCCTGTCACTTTAGCCACATAATCCTTATTGTATTTTACCGGATTGAAGATTGTGGTCAATAAAACCATGATCATCACCACGGCTAAAATTTTATTGAATACGACTCCACTGATGTCAGAAGCCAGTTTAGCCCCGATAAATGCACCCAAAAAAGCAGAAATACCGAGATACAAGCTAAAAGGATACATTGAAACTCCTTTGCTTTTAAACCCTCTTACAGCGGCAGTAGTTTGCGCTAAAATAGCGATTCTGTTCGTTCCGTTTGCAACAGAAGCCGGAAGTCCTAAAAAAATCAATGTCGGTAATGTCAATAAAGTCCCTCCTCCGGCAATTGTATTCAAAAAACCGGCAATAAAACCAATGGGAATTAAGATCAGGTAAGAAAATTCGAAATGCATAATCTGTTACGAAGAGCTACAAAGGTACAGAAATACCGATTAGAATACTCCGTTTTACTAATTTGTTTTTTTATTTAAAAATCGTAAAAACTGATTATCAAACATTTAAAAAAAAGATTAAAAAAAAGTTAGTTTTTTTATCGAAAAACATTTTGAAACTAAAAAAAGCTTCCTATATTTGCACTCGCAATCACGAAATGATAGCGACTTACTGGAGAAATGGCAGAGTGGTCGAATGCGGCAGTCTTGAAAACTGTTGACTGTAACAGGTCCGGGGGTTCGAATCCCTCTTTCTCCGCGAGCTGAAAAGCAAACGATACTAAAACCCGCTAAATTCAATGATTTAGCGGGTTTTTTCTTTTAAGGCTACACCAAATTATTCATTAAATCTCAAAGTTTAGGTGTCTTTCGAGGTGTCACTAAAAAATTAAAATTTCAAGTGACTCCTCGCAACGAAAACACCACTACTACAAGGTGTTCAACAACATATTCAAAAAATGTACATCTTGTGTGTAGTTATTAAATCGAATAAATTTAATACTAACTTTAAGGTCACCAACAATGAACACATCAGTAGCAATTCTCTTCTACATTAAGAGAGCAAAAGTCAACAATTTAGGAGTTTGTCCAATCTACACCAGAGTAACTGTCAATGCCAAACGATTTGAGTTTAGCACCAACAAATACATCAATCCCGATAAATGGTCTTCAGAAGGTAGCAAAGCAAAAGGCACTAATGAAGAAGCTAGAACAATCAATAGTCATCTTGATTATCTAAAAAATCAAGTTTTAGAAGCAGAGAAGAAACTATTCAAAAAAGACATTAGCATAACATCAGAGAATTTAAAAAATGAATTGTTTGGTTTTTCCGAAACCAAACGTATGCTCGTTCCCATCTTCCAAGACCACAACAATAAAATAAAAGAATTGGTTGGAAAAGAATACGCACCAGGAACACTGGAACGCTACACTACTTCATTGAAGCATACTATCGAGTTCATGCAATGGAAATACAACGTTTCCGATATCGATATTACAAAGATAGATCATGCTTTTATAACCGATTATGAATTTTGGCTACGAAGCGTTAGAAACTGTGCCAACAATACAGCAGTGAAATACATCAAAAACTTCAATAAAATAATCAAGATATGTTTGGCCAATGATTGGCTTGATAAAAATCCATTTGCAAACTATAAATCAAAAGTCAAAGAAGTAGAACGTGTGTACCTCAACGAAGAAGAAATTCAAACTATAATTGAAAAAGACTTTAAAACAGAGCGATTGTCTCTAGTACGTGATATTTTCCTTTTCAGCTGCTTTACTGGTTTAGCGTACATAGATGTCAAAAACTTAACAAAATCACATATAAGCTATGGTATTGATGGTGAAAAATGGATATTTACTCACAGACAAAAAACAGAATCCGCTTCTAAAATTCCAATCCTTCCAGTTACACAAATGATAATCGACAAATACGAAAATCATCCGCAATGCTTAAATGAAGATAAACTACTTCCTATTTTATCCAACCAAAAAATGAATGCGTACCTAAAAGAAATAGCCGGAGTTTGTGAAATCGATAAAGAGTTAACTTTCCACATAGCTCGACATACATTCGCAACTACTGTAACTTTAACAAACGGTGTTCCTATTGAAAGTGTTAGTAAAATGCTAGGACATAAAAATTTAAGAACTACCCAGCATTATGCCAAAGTATTAGATAGAAAAGTAAGTGAAGACATGAAGATTTTGAAAGATAAATTTTCAGTTGTTTCTGTGGTAACTAAATTAGGATAAGTATTCCTAATTTTCTCTTTTGTATAAAAATTATAACATTTGGTATAAATTTTATTTTACTGATTACTGATGTGACTAATTTAGACTGGTTAAAAAAAAATAATAACAAAAAACATTCTCCATGAAAAAATCAATCATTATCACATTATTTATAAGTATCTTTAGTTTAAATACTTACGCACAAGATAATCTTCTAGGAACTTGGAAAACAGACACAGATAATACTTTAGTTAAAATTGAAAAGCAAGGAAATAGTATTGTTGGGAAAGTTATATCGTCTGATAATAAAGAAGCTGCTCCTGGTACAGTAATCATCAAAGAAACAAAGTATGAAAAGGGAATTTTAAGTGGTCAACTTTATCTTTTTAAGAAAAAAAGATGGTTTCAAACAACCTTTGAAGTGCAAGGTAATAAATTAAAAGTTACAGGTAAATTGTCTATTATGAGTCATACTGTTCATTGGACAAAAGTCACAAGTAAATAAAAATAATCTTTTATTAATATATGGGATTCGGTAATAAACAAAGACTTCCTTGGTGGAGAAGTAAGTTTATACTTTGGTTATTTCTAATGTTACCAGGATTAATGTTACTTCTTGGTTTAGTTAATCGGAGAATGGATTATGACAGACTAATGCATGTAACAGGAGAATTGAGTGCAAGATTTTTGGTTTTTTCATTAGTAGCTACTCCTCTAATAATGCTCTTTCCTAAAAGGAAATTTCCCAGATGGCTTGTTCGAAATAAACGCTATTTTGGTGTTGCTGCTTTTGTTTATGGACTATTTCATACCACTATCTATTTAATTGAAGTTCCGATTAGTCAAGTTAAAAAAGAGTTTTTTGAGTTTAGTTTAATCATAGCTTGGATTTCGTTAGCCATCTGGGTTCCTATGGCTATTACTAGTACAGATGGTTGGGTGAAACGTCTCAAAGCTACTTGGAAAAAAATTCATAATTGGGGATATTTAGCAGCATTATTAGCATTCACACACTGGGCATTTATTCATTATCAATGGAAACCAGCTTTAATTCATGCTGTGCCTGTTATTGTTTTACAAGGATATCGTTGGATTAATATTATTATAAATAAAGAAAAAGAAATATGAAAATTGCAATTATTGGAGCAACTCGTGGTATTGGCTTTGCTCTCACAAAACAAGCACTTGAAGATGGACATCAAGTTACTGTATTGGCACGCGTGCCAAGTACAATGTTAATTTCGCATCAAAATCTTTCAATTATAGAAGGTTCTGCAGAGGATCCTGAAGCTATTAAAAAAATTGTAACAGGACAAGACGTTATTTGTGATTGTTTAGGTACAAAAAATGTAACAAAACCTCAAACAATGTTTTCTAAATCGGCTGAAAATATTTCAAAAGCTATTAAACCAGAACAATTACTCATTGCAGTTACTGGTTTAGGAGCAGGTGATAGTAAAGGACATTGTAGTTTTTTATATGATACTATATTTATGCCTTTAGTATTAAAAAGGCAATACGATGATAAAAATCGTCAAGAAGAAATTATTATGAAAAATATTAAACGATGGATAATTGTTCGCCCAGGTTTTTTAACTAATGGAAAACGAACAGGTAAATACAATGCAATATCAGAAATGACAGGTAAACATGGTGCAAGAATTTCTAGAGAAGATGTTGCTGATTTTATTCTTTCACAAGTAAAGACACCTACATTTTTAGGAAAAACCCCAATGTTAGTTTCTTAAAAATATTAAATGAAACCTAAGTATAAAAAAATATTAAAACGAATGTTCTACACTATAGCAATAATCATTGCAGTTGTATTTATTATTGGTGTTTGGTTTTTAAATCAACCTCAATTTGGTAAAGCTCCCTCAGGGGAGCATTTAGAAAGAATTAAGAAATCGCCAAATTATAAAAATGGTAAATTTCAAAATATCAACAATGTTCCTTTATTGTCAGAAGGACATTCGTTTTTTGGATTAATCAGAAAAGCTATTACAGAAAAATACCCAGACAAAGTACCATCAAATACTATTAAATCAGTAAAAACTAATTTAAAGACTTTAAAGCAAGATGAAGATTTTTTGGTATGGTTTGGTCATTCTTCTTACTACATTCAAATTGATAAAAAAAGATTTTTAGTTGACCCTGTTTTTAGTGGGAATGCTTCCCCAATACCAGGTAATGGTAAAGCTTTTGAGGGTAGTAACGAGTATCAAGTAAGTGACTTGCCTTATATTGATTATTTACTAATTACCCATGATCATTATGACCATTTAGATTATGAAACCATTTTAAAATTAAAAGATAGGGTTGGTAAAGTAATTTGTGGTTTAGGGGTGGCTTCTCATCTAGAATATTGGGGTTTTAATAAAAATAAAATTATTGAAAAAGATTGGTATGAAACAGAATATTTAACAAAACAAACTATTATTCACACTACACCAACACAACATTTTTCAGGTAGAAGTATATTTAGAAACAACACCCTTTGGTTATCTTTTGTTATTCAAACTCCAAATTATAAAATTTATGTAGGAGGTGATAGTGGTTACAGTATGCACTTTAAAGAAATTGGAGAAAAATTTGGTCCTTTTGATTTAGCAATTTTAGAAAATGGTCAGTATAATAAAGCTTGGGAATCAATCCATCTATTACCCGAACAAGTATTAAAAGCCGCACTAGATTTAAGAGCAAAACGATTGTTGCCAGTTCATTCTTCAAAATTTAGATTATCTACACATCCATGGTATGAACCTTTAGAGATGGTTACGGGCTTACATAAAAAAGAAAAATATGATTTTGATATAAGTACTCCAATTATTGGTGAAAAATTAGATTTAAAATCTAAAACTCAATCCTTTTATAAATGGTGGGAATCAAACATGTTAAAAGATAAAATAGATGATTCAAATTAAAGAATAAATGAAAAACTTATATGAGTTTATCGAAAATAACTGGATATTAATAGCAACAATTATTATTGTTGTTATTTGTATTTTCTCATATATCTACTTATTTTATTCAAATTAATCTAAAAAACCTAAGTTAGCGACTTAAGATGCGCTTAGTTACATATTCATTAAAAAAATAATCTCGATAAACATTTCCTATTGGTATCTCATTTTTTCCAATATAGACAGTATTATTATCAATTGATTCTATGGATTTTGAGTTGATTATATATGATTTACTAACTCTTACAAATATACTTTTAGGTAAATATTCATGTATTGTCTTTATATTCATTGCAGTAATGATTTTTTGATTTTCAGTGTGTATAACCACATAATCTTTTAATCCTTCCACAAAATTAATTTCATTAAAATATACTTTAAACATTTTACGATCAGCCTTCACAAAAAAGAATTCTTCAGTAAAATCTTCTAATTGATTATTATTAGACTCTAAATCAAATAATTTTGAATAAGTAACCACTTTTTCAACAGCCTTTTTAAATCTTTCAAATTTAACTGGTTTTATAAGATAATCTATGGCATCTACTTCATAACTATCAAGGGCAAATTCTGAAAATGCAGTTGTAAAGACTACAAAGGTATCTTTGGGGATTAGTTTTGCAAATTCAATACCATTAACTCCTGGCATTTGAATGTCTAGAAAAATCAAATCAACTTTATTTTTGGAAATGAATTTAGATGCATTTTCTGCACCATTAAATGAACCTACTAAATTTAAGCCATCATATTGCTCAATTAACATTTCTATAGCTTCTCTAGCTAAAGGCTCATCATCAACGATTATACAAATCATAATTTAATAGTTAGGGTTACACAAAAAAGACCATTATTTTCATCAATATCCAGATGATGTGTAATTGGAAATAACAACTCCAATCTTCTTTTGATATTTGCTAACCCTATACCTCCAGTTTTTTGAATAGCTTTTACACTTGGCACAGAGTTTTCACACTTAAAAATAAGAATGTTATTCTCAATATTAAAGTATAAATTAATAAAAGAAGAATTAGAACTGTCATTATTATGCTTAACAGCATTTTCAACAAAAGAAATAAATAATAAAGGAGGAACTTGTACTCCATTTAAATCTCCTTCTTTTGAAATTAAAAAACTAAAATTATCTCTTCTAACTTTTTCTAAATTAAGAAAATCTTCAAGAAATCTTATATCAGAAGTTAGTAAAACATTATCTCTACTACTATCATATAATTGATAGCGTAATAAATCACTCAATCTCATCAATACCTGTGAAGCTTTTTCAGGATCCTTTTTAGTAAGTACGTTTGCATTATTGAGCATATTAAAAAGAAAATGTGGATTTATTTGGTTTTTCAATTGGTCAAGTTCTACAAGTGCTTTAGATCTTTCCAATTCATTAATAATTTGTGTATCTAACATCCATTGTTGAAATAGTTTAATTGCTGCAGATGCGGAAATAATAATAAAAATCACTAATGAAAAAGGCAAAAAATTAATATGTTCTTTTTCTGGTTCAAGTCTTACATCAATAGTATAAATATATTGACCAATATAATTCGTAATATTTGATATAATAATAAGACCTATTACACATAAACCATATCGTTTATAATGATTTTCAAAAAGTAATTTTGGTACTAAAAAATACATATTTATATAAATCAAAACTAGAAATAATACTATTGCTATTATTCTGCTTATCGTTTCAGTCGGCTCAGTATATTCGGGTGTAGTATTGAATATTGCTAATATAAAAAGGGTAATCATCACAGCATGCCTTTTTAACCTATACTTTTTATTGGTCAAAAACTGTATTAATTGGTCTTCTCTTCTTTTTTTCTCTTCTAGATTCTTACACATAATATTAGTTTTACAAACTACAAAATTAGCTTCAATAATTAAAGCAATTCGCTTTTTATACAAAACCCTTTTCTTTTTATACAAAATTAGTTAATAACTAGTGACAAAGCTGTTTTAATTATAATCATCCTATAAGCTTCAATTTCGTATAATAAATATGGGACTTGGTATAAAATCAATAATCTCATTTCTATTAAAAAATAATTTTGCTTGTTGAAATAAAAATTACTTGAAGATGAAAAATAATCTTAAGACAACACTATTATTCTTTTTTGTATTTATTATTCAAGCAATGGCTCAAGAAAAAGTTACCCTAAGCGGTACAATTTCTGATTCTGAAAATAAAGAAACTTTGCTTGGTGTTAGTATATATATAAAAGAGTTAAATACAGGTACCTCAACAAATAATTATGGTTTTTACTCAATTACTGTCCCTAAAGGAGAATATACTGTTTATATAACTTATATGGGCTATGGCACAATAGAAGAGAAAATATCTTTAACGCAAAGTTTCCAAAAAGATTTCAATTTAACTTATGAAAGTACAAATCTAGATGAAGTCGTTATAACGGCAAATACACAAAAGACAAATATCAAAAAACCAGAAATGAGTACAAATAAACTTTCAATAGCTACCATAAAAAAAATGCCAGCTGTTTTAGGTGAAGTTGATGTATTAAAAGCAGCATTACAGTTACCCGGTGTAACTAATGCTCAAGAAGGTGCTACAGGGTTCAATGTAAGAGGTGGTTCATTTGATGGAAATTTAGTTTTATTAGATGAAGCTATTGTTTACAATACTTCCCATGTCTTTGGTTTTTTCTCTGTATTTAACTCTGATGTAATTAAAGATTTAAAATTATATAAAGGTGGAATTCCTGCTAATTACGGAGGGAGAATTTCTTCAGTATTAGATATTTACCAAAAGGAAGGAAATAAAAATGAGTTTCATGTAAATGGAGGAATTGGAGCTGTATCCAGTAGGTTATTAGTAGAAGGACCTTTAGTAAAAGATAAAAGTTCATTTGTTGTTGCAGGGAGAGGATCTTATGCTCATTTATTTTTGCAATTAGCTGATGAACCTAACACAGCATATTTTTACGATTTAAACACAAAGTTTAACTATAAATTTAACGATAAAAATAACGTTTTTATATCAGGTTATTTTGGAAATGACAAATTAAACTTTGGAGATGATTTTGTTAATAATTATGGAAATACACTTTTTAATGTAAGATGGAATCATATTTTTTCAGATAAACTATTTTCAAATGCTTCAGCTATATATAGCCAGTATAACTATGGTTTTGAATTAGATTTTATAGGTATCGATTGGGAATCAGATATTAAGAATTATAATTTTAAATATGATTTTAAGCATTATGTTTCAAATAATTTGACTCTTAGTTATGGTTTAAATTCGATATATTACAAATTTAATCCAGGTACAATTACCCCTTTGAATGAATCTTCTGGGATTAATCCGACTCAAATTAACCGCAAATATGCTTTTGAAAATGCTTTATATATTAGTGCGGAACAGAAAATTTCAGATAAGTTAACCATAAACTATGGTTTGCGATACAGTAATTTTATGAGACTTGGAGATGAAGAAGTAAATATTTATGAAAATAATCAAGCAGTAATATTTAATCAAGATTTTCAAGTTTATGAAGAAGCTACTCCTATTGGAACAAAAAAATATGAAAACAATGAAAAAATTGCAAGTTTTGATAACCTTGAACCACGAATAGCTTTAGCATATTCATTAAATGACAATCAGTCTATTAAAGCTAGTTATAACAGAATGAGCCAATACATTCATTTAATATCTAATACAGCTTCAGTTTCTCCATTAGATATTTGGGCTCCAAGTGATCAATTCTTAAAACCTGAAATTTTAGATCAATTTGCAGTTGGATATTTTCAAAATTTTAAAAACGGTGATTACTCACTAGAAACAGAAGCTTTCTATAAAACTGTAAAGAATAAAGCAGATTATATTGATGGTGCCGATTTAGTAGCAAATGATGCTATAGAAAGTGTTATGTTAAATGGTGAAGCTCGCTCTTATGGTTTAGAATTAATGTTTAAGAAAAATACTGGAAAATTAACAGGTTGGCTTTCTTATACACTTTCAAAAGCAGAACAAAGAACTCCTGGTAGAAATAGCTTAGAACCAGGAATTAATAATGGTGAATGGTACAGAGCAAATTATGACAAACTACATAATCTTTCAGTAACTGCCGCATATCAATTTAATAAAAAGTGGTCTTTTGGCGGAATTTTCACTTATCAAACAGGTAGAGCCGCAACTTTTCCTGTAGGTAAGTATGAATATCAAGGAATTACAATAGCTAATTATGGCGTAAGAAATGATGATTCATTGTCTGCATACCATCATTTAGATTTATCTGCAACTTACATTCCTAAACCTGAAAAAAACAAAGGATGGCAAGGAGAATGGGTTTTTAGTATTTATAATGTTTATAACAGAAGTAATGCAGCTTCATTTTCATTTGGTCAAAATGCTGATACTGGTTTAAGTGAAGCGAGAAGAACATCTATTTTCGGAATCATCCCTAGTGTTACTTATAATTTCAAATTTTAAAACATCATATTATGAAAATAATTAAATCAATTCTTACTTTAATATTGATAGTTTCTTTAACAGCTTGTGAAGAAGTTATTGATGTAGATTTAGACACAGAAGCACCTCGATTAGTCATTGATGCATCTATAGATTGGATTAAAGGAACAGCTGGAGACCAACAAAAAATAAAACTTACAACCACTACTGGTTACTATGAGGAATCATTTCCTATTGTTTCAGGAGCAGTTGTTTTTGTAAGCAATTCTACTGGAACTATTTTCAATTTTATTGAGAATTCAGGTACTGGAGAATATATATGTACAGACTTTCAACCAGTTATTGGAGAAACTTATACATTAACAATAACATTAAATGGAGAAACATATTCAGCTACCGAAACAATGAAATCTGTGCCTTTTATTGAAAGTACTATTGAACAAGATAATACTGGCGGTATTGCGGGAGATGAAATTAGTATAACGGCAAAATTTCAAGACGATGATACACAAGAAAATTATTATTTAAGTAGCTTCAAACCAAATTTTGCTCCATTTCCTGAATATCAACTGGATGATGATGAATTTTTTCAAGGTAATTTAATTCCTATTTACTATTCAAATGAAGATTTAAATGCCGGAAACATTGTAGATATTAAATTGTATGGTATTTCAAAACAATATTTTGATTACTTCAATAAATTAATGATTGCTTCTGGAGGGGATGGTAGTCCTTTTCAATCAACTCCAACAGCAGTTAGGGGGAATATTATTAATCAAACCAGCTTTAACAATTTCGCATTTGGTTATTTCAGACTTTCTGAGGTAGATATCAGACAATACACAATACAATAAATATTGCAAATATATTTTATAGTTCATTAAATAGATTGAAGAAAAATGAAAAAAAGTGTCTTCTTATTTTCAATATTATGTTTCTTTTTAAATGGAAATGCACAAGAGTTACATCTTGAAAAATGTTTAGAAGAGGTGTCAAAAAATTATCCTCTTTTAAAACAAAAAGAAATAGAGATTGAAATCAATAACATTAACAATGATTTAATACAACAGGACTGGAATCCTAAAATAAGTATAAATGGACAAGCTACTTATCAGTCTGATGTAACTTCTATAAGCGCTCCGGGTATAAACTCTCCAGAGCTAAGCAAAGATCAGTACAAAGCCTATTTAGATGTCAGTCAAACGATATATGATGGAGGATTAAATAGAATACGAAAAGATATTCAAAATTTAAACTATCAAATAAATACATTAAAAATTGAAATCCAATTAAGAGATATATTACTACAGACCCAAAAATACTTTTTTAATGCCCTCTTGATGCAAGAAAACATTAATGCTTTAGAAATAAGTAACGATGAAATTAATAAACGTATTAAGATTTTAGAAAGTGGTGTTAAAAATGGTTCTGTAAAGCAAAGTCAGGTTGATATTCTTAAAGTAGAATTAATTAAAACAGACCAAAAAATTATTGAATTAAGAACAGGAAAGAAAGCATATTTAAAAATTATAGCTCTTTTCTCAAAATTAGAAATATCTGAAAATGAAAAATTAGTCAAACCTAGTCCTTATTTAGAAACGAGCGAAAATTTTAACAAAAGACCAGAAATATTAAGTTTAGATTTTCAAAGTAAAGCTTTAGATAAAGATATTGAAATGTCAAACTCTAAACTTTTACCTAAAGCTAGTTTATTTGGACAAGGCGGTTATGGTAGACCTGCTTTAAATATGTTGAATAATAGCTTTGATGCTTACTATATAGTTGGAGCAAGGATTAACTGGGATATAAACTCTTTTTTCAATTCAAAAAAAGAAAAAAAACTAACATTAAAATTTAAAGATAATATTTCAATTCAAAAAGAGGTAATAGAAACAACCTTAAACTCCCAGTTATTTAATTTAAATGAGTCTCTTAATAAATTAAATTCTTTAATCGAAAAAGATAAACAAATCATTGATTTAAGAGCAAAGATTTCTAAAGTAAGTGCTTCTGAATTAGATAATGGTATCATTACAGCAACAAACTATCTTATTGAAAAAAACGCTGAAACATTAGCAATTCAAACGCTCAAATCACACGAAGTTGAATTATTATCAATTCAATACGAAATTAAAAATCTATACGGAAATTAATCACTTTTATTATGAAAAGAAATAGCATATTCTTATTACTAACTTATATTCTAATTAGCTGTAATAATAATGAAAATTCATTTGATGCTTCTGGAACATTTGAAGCTGTAGAAACAATTATTTCAGCTGATGCAAATGGGCAAATTAAAGAATTATCAATTGAAGAAGGGCAAATTTTGAAACCTAATCATATGTTGGTTACATAGATAGTACTCAGTTATATCTCAGAAAAACACAACTTGAAGCACAGATAAACGCTTTATTACAAAAAAAACCAAATATTGGTATTCAATTGGCTTCACTTAATAACCAATTAAATAAATATAAAAGAGAGAAAAACAGGCTGGTGAATTTATTAAAGGATGGTGCAGCAACTCCAAAACAAATCGATGATATCGATGCTGAAATTGAAGTTTTAAAAAATCAAATTAAAGCACAAGAATCTACATTAAATATTACTAGTTCTGGTATAAACAAAGATGTTATTCCACTTACTATTCAAATTAGTCAAATTAATGATCAACTAGAAAAATCAAAAATCATTAATCCCTTAAATGGTAGTGTTTTAGTAAAGTATGTAGAACAAAATGAAATGGTAACTATTGGCAAACCAATGTATAAAATTGCTGATTTATCTGAAATCATTTTGAGGGCATATATTACAGGGAATCAATTACCAAATATAAAAGTTAATCAAAAGGTTAAAGTGTATATTGACAGTATTAATGGAGAGTACAAAGAAACAACTGGTGTAATAACATGGATTAGTGATAAAGCCGAGTTTACTCCTAAAACTATTCAAACCAAAGATGAAAGAGCCAATCTAGTATATGCAATTAAAATAAAAGTTATCAATGATGGTAGTTATAAAATAGGGATGTATGGTGAAATTAAATTTTAGATATCATGTACGATGTAATTGTAGAAAAACTTCATAAAACCTATAATAAAAAGAGTCTAATTGCTGTAGACCAAGTTTCTTTCTCAGTTAAAAAAGGAGAAATATTTGGATTAATTGGTCCTGATGGGGCTGGGAAAACCTCTCTTTTTCGTATGCTGACAACATTACTTCTACCAGATTCTGGAAATGCTAGTGTTAACGGCTATGATATAATTAAAGATTATAAAAGTATTCGCTCTAAAATAGGATACATGCCAGGTAAATTTTCATTATATCAAGATTTAACTATTGAAGAGAATCTTAATTTTTTTGCAACGGTTTTTAATACAACAGTAGAAGAAAATTATGATTTGATTAAAGATATATATGTACAAATAGAACCATTTAAAGACAGGAGAGCAGGAAAATTATCAGGAGGAATGAAACAAAAATTAGCACTATGCTGTGCATTAATTCATAGACCTACTGTATTATTCTTAGATGAACCTACAACAGGAGTAGATTCCGTTAGTAGAAAAGAATTTTGGGAAATATTAAAACGATTGAAACATGAAGGAATCACAATATTAGTTTCAACTCCATACATGGATGAGGCAAGTATGTGTGAAAGAATAGCATTGATTCAAAATGGTAAGATAATGAGTATAGATACACCAGAAGGTATTACTGATAATTATCCATCTCAACTCTATGCTATCAAAGGCTCGAAAATGAGTAATTTACTTAATGAGCTAAGAAAAAACACTTTAATAGATTCCGCAATATCTTTTGGAGAATTTCATCATATTACAATGAAAAACAATAATCATCTACAAAAAGATTTACTATTTAATCAACTAAAAAATAAAGGAATATCTGATTTAGAAATTCATCCGATTAAAGCAACTGTAGAAGATTGTTTTATTCAGTTTATGCTAAACAATAATTCAAATACCACTAATGTAGAATGAAAGAGGTATTGATTAAAACAGAAAAATTAACAAAACAATTTGGAGACTTTATAGCAGCCAATGAAATAACTTTTGAGGTATACAAAGGAGAAATATTTGGATTCTTAGGAGCAAATGGAGCTGGTAAAACTACTGCAATGAAAATGTTATGTGGGCTCTCAATTCCTACAAGTGGTAATGCTAATATTGCTGGTTTTGATGTATATAAACAAACCGAACATATAAAAAGGAATATTGGCTATATGAGTCAAAAATTTTCTTTATATGAAGATTTAACAGTTTTAGAGAACATTTCTTTTTATGGAGGAATTTATGGATTAACTGATAAGCAACTTAAAGAAAAAAGCGAAATTCTTATCAATAGATTGGGGTTAAACAAAGAGTCTAAAAAATTAGTAGGCTCTTTACCTCTCGGATGGAAACAAAAGTTAGCTTTTTCAGTTGCAATACTCCACGAACCCAAGATAGTATTTTTAGATGAACCTACTGGAGGTGTTGATCCTATAACTCGAAGACAATTTTGGGATTTAATCTATGAAGCTGCAGATAGAGGAATAACAATTTTTGTTACTACTCATTATATGGATGAGGCAGAATATTGTGACAGAATTTCAATGATGGTTGATGGTTATATAAAAGCCTTAGACACGCCATCTAACTTGAAAAAAAAATATAATGTAGCAACTATGGACGAAGTCTTCTTCGAATTAGCTAGAGGTGCTAAACGTAATGGTAATTAAAATGAAACAGTTTTTATCGTTTGTAAGGAAAGAATTTTTTCATGTTTTTAGAGATTCAAAGACATTGATTCTCTTATTTGGTATGCCTATAGTTCAAATTATTTTGTTTGGGTTTGCCTTAACAAATGAAATAAAAAATTCTAAAATTGTAATATGTGATTATGCAAATGACAATGCTTCAAAAGCAATTATTAATAAGTTAGATGCAAGTAGAAATTTTGAAATAGAAAAATTAATAACTAGTCATGACGATATTGAGAAATCATTTAAATCCGGAAAAATAAAACTTGCAATCATTTTCCCAGATAATTTTGAAAATGATTTAATGCATCAAAATTTAGCTAAAGTTCAGATAATAGCTGATGCTAGTGATCCTAATACCGCTACAACTTTAACAGGATATGCATCAAGCATAATTATAGATTATCAAAATAGTCTAAATGGTTCATTAACAAGCGTAACTAAAATTCAAACTGACACTAGAATGATTTATAATCCTCAATTAAAAGGAGCATATAATTTCGTTCCAGGAGTTATGGCATTAGTATTGCTTTTAGTTTGCGTTTTAATGACAAGTGTTTCTATCGTTGGAGAAAAAGAAAGAGGTACTATGGAAGTCTTATTAGTATCACCTTTTAAACCTATTTTAGTTGTTATCAGCAAGGCAGTTCCATACTTCTTTTTATCACTTGTTAATCTTACTATTATTCTAATATTAAGCACAACGCTTTTAGATATGCCAATTAATGGAAGTATATTCTTGCTTTACTTTGCCAGTTCTATTCTAATCATTACAGCTTTAGCATTAGGATTACTTATTTCAAATAGTACTCAATCTCAACAAACAGCAATGGTACTTTCTTTGATGGGAATGTTAATGCCTACTTTATTATTTACAGGCTTTATGTTCCCCCTTGAAAATATGCCAAAAGCAATGCAAATTATTTCAAATATTGTTCCTTCAAAATGGTATTATATAATTATCAAATCTGTTATGATTAAAGGATTAGGTATTACCGCTATTTGGAAAGAATTAACAATTCTCACATCTATGGCTGTAATATTATTAGCAATAAGTGTGAAAACTTTTAAAATTAGATTGCAATGAGAACAATGAAGTTTTTGTTATTAAAAGAGTTTAGGCAAATTTTTCGCGATATATCAATTTTGCGAATGATTTTTGTACTTCCATTAGTACAGCTATTGGTTATGCCACTAGCTGCAGATTTTGAAATTAAAAATATAAATGTATCAATTGTTGATAACGACCATTCGACGTTTTCAAAAAGATTAAGTGATAAAATCATTGCCTCGGGATATTTTAAATTAAATGATTATGGCAACTCCTTTAATGATTCCTTTAATCAATTTCAAAAAGACAACTCAGATTTAGTTCTTGAAATTCCTAAAAACTTTGAAAAGGAATTAACAGTAGAAAATAGATCAAATCTATTTTTAGCTGTAAATGCTATAAATGGAACAAAGGCAGCAGTTGGTAGTGGTTATCTTAGTAGAATTATAGAAAATTTTAATACTGAAATTAGAACTGAAATTAATACATCAGCTAATAATACTCCAACTCAAATTATTCAAATTGAAACATCTAATTGGTTCAATCGATTCTTAAAATATACATTTTTCATTGTGCCTGGCATTTTAGTTTCTTTAGTAACTATGGTAGGAGTAAACATGTGTGCTATGAATATCGTAAGAGAAAAGGAAATAGGTACGATAGAACAAATTAATGTTACACCAGTAAAAAAATATCATTTCATTTTAGCAAAATTAATTCCATTCTGGTTTATAGGAAATATTATTTTTTCTTTAGGATTATTAGTTATTGCAAGGCTTGTATATGGTATAGTACCTTTAGGTTCATATTGGGTTTTGTATAGTTTTCTTTCTTTGTTTTTGATAGCTGTTTTAGGTATAGGATTATTGATTTCAACATATTGTACAACCCAACAACAATCAATGTCATTAGCATTTTTCTTTACATTAATATTTTTCCTAATGAGTGGATTGTTTACATCCGTTGACAGTATGCCTGAATGGGCAAAATTTATCTCTAAACTAAGTCCGGTAACACATTTTATTGAAGCTACGAGAATGGTTGTCCAAAAAGGAAGTGGATTTGAAGATATAAAAGGTCAATTTATAGCTGTTGGGTTAATGGCTATATTTTTTAATACTTGGGCAATTTTTAATTATAGGAAAACTAATTAATCTAAGCCTATCTGTATAAAATTATAATAAAAACTTAAATGAGTTATATATATTTTCTGTTAACATTTTTTATCTCATATTCAGTGTTTTCACAAAAATTAGAGGGAAGAGATAGTTTATATGTAAAAAATGGTTTAAATAAATTACCATCCTTTACAATAAATGGTGATAATTACTTTATAACAGGTTCATCAATTGAAGGACAACCTAAAGCAGAAAATAGTGATACTAAAATACAAATTGGATTTAAGCAACGATTAACAGATAGTGAGTTGCCTTGGAATACATATTTATTTTTCACTTATAAGCAAAAAGCTTTTTGGGATACTTATAAAAAATCACTTCCTTTTAGGGAAACAAACTACAATCCAGGAATAAGTGTAATTAAACCTTTTTTTAAAAATGGGATGCTTGAAGAGTTTTTAATTTTTCAATTTGAGCATGAGTCAAATGGTAGAGACCTTGAATATTCAAGAAGTTGGAATTATGTTTCAATTAGATATATAAAATATTTATCAGATAAATTTACTGCTAGCATAAAGTTTTGGCTTCCAGTAGGCAGTTTAGATGATAATCCAAACATTATTAAATATAGAGGAAATCAACAGATTGATATGGCTTTTAAACTTAATGAAAATATATTTTTTGATTCAGAAATTAGAAAAACATACAGTTTTGATTTAAAAGGGAGTCTATTATTAGGTCTAAATTTAAGACTTTCAAAAAAAACCAATCAATATCTCTATTTACAATATTACTTAGGGTATTCTGAAAGTCTTATCGACTATGATAAACATACTCAAAAAATTAGAATAGGTATTGCGTTTAAAGACCTCTTTTTAAAATTTAGAAAATAGAAATTTGACTAAATTGAAATGAATTATGAATATAAAACTTAATGATTCAGAAATAAACTTTCTGAAAGGACCACGCAGTAGATGGTTGGAATTAATGTTTACACTAAAAACTTTAAAAGAATTTATTAAAGGTTTTAGAACATTTCATTTTATTGCACCATGTATAACAGTCTTTGGTTCAGCTAGATTAAAAGAAGACAATCCCTTTTATGATAAAGCACGTAAACTTGGTGCTGAAATTGCAAAATTAGGTTACACAGTAATGACTGGAGGTGGTGGTGGAATCATGGAAGCAGCAAATAGAGGAGCTAAAGACGTAAAAGGTAGTTCTATAGGGTGTAATATTATACTTCCTATGGAACAAAAACAAAATGATTATCTCGATAAATATGTCAATATTGAATTATTCTTTGTTAGAAAAGAATTACTACGTAAATATTCATTGGCATTTATAGTCTTCCCTGGTGGTTTTGGGACTTTAGATGAATTCTTTGAGACATTAACATTAATTCAAACAAGAAAATTAAAAAAATTCCCTTTAATTATAATTGGAACTGAATATTACAATGACATTAAAAATCAGCTTGAAAAGATGCTAGTATGGGAAACTATTAGTTATGATGATAAAGATTTAATTTTATTCACTGATGATATTGATGAAGTAATCAATTATTTGAATAAACAAGAACATTTAATTGTGAAGAAAAAATATAGACCAATTACTTTTTTAGGTGAAAAAAGGATGAACTCTAATTAAGAATAAAACTTTCTCTTATTTTATTAAAATAGTTGCCACATTGAAGCAAAAAATACAGTCGTTAATTTTAAATATTACAGAACAATTAAACTTCATCGATTTAGAAATTGATAACCCTATTACTAAGTCAGAAAAGGCAATAGAAGTAATATTATTGGCTATTTCAAATGTAAAAAAGATTGTTACAAAAACGGGGTTTAAATCTGATGCTGAAGAAATATATTTTTTTAAAGAATTAAAGCCACAATTTACCTCCAAATTAATTTACTATAACATGGTCTATAAAATAGAAATGAAAAGACCTAATGGTGGTAATCGAATTTTGAAAAAATACTATAACAATGAATTACAAAAATTAAAAGCCTATTTTGACAACGAATTGGATTTTTACAAATATTATCGTTCTGGTAGTTCCTACCTTGATTATAAATATTTCCTTAGAGGAAAATACGATATAAAACTAGCTTTAGACAGCTATTACTTTGAAACCGATAGTTCATTTTCTACCTCTCACGATTTCAAAGTAGCTAGAATTCTAGCAAACGATTTAATACAATTATACCTCGAAGACCAGTTGATTATGATAGAGAATAAAGACCTTGGGGATAAATCACAACGCAAACCGAACGTAAAAATGATTTGGACTGCTCCAAAAGTATCATTAATAGAATTAATTTACGCTTTACATTCCGAAGGAGTTTTCAATAATGGTGCTGCCGATTTAAAAGAGATTGTCAATTATTTTGAACATACTTTCGATATCGATTTAGGACAATACCGTCGTACATTCCACGAAATCAGAGCTAGAAAAGTAGATAGAACAAAATTTATTATGACTTTAAATGAAACTTTAGTTAAAAGAATGGATAATGCAGATGAATTAATTTAGTTAAAAATCGTACCGAACACAAACCGAATTCTGAAATAAAACAAACCAAACTTCACAAATTTGTCCCATAACAATCTAAAACACACGTTATGGCTGTAGAAGTAATCACTCGCGAAGACTTAAATGAATTCAGAAGTCTTCTTTTGAACGATTTAAAAGAAATCATTCAATCCAAACCGCAACAAACAAAACAGTGGCTCAAATCCAATGAAGTCCGTAAGCTGCTAAACATTTCTTCAGGCACTTTACAAAATCTCCGCATCAACGGAACACTAAGCTATACCAAAATTGGTGGTATCATGTATTACGATAATTCAGATATCGATAAACTTTTAAATGGAAATAAGGTAAACGTTCTACCTACTCTCTTTAAGTAGAATACCTTTTTGTCATACTGAGCTTGTCGAAGTGTCGAGGTATCTCATAATCTTAGTCAAAGTCTTAATACTTAATACTCCAATCTTAATACTTATAAATGAATTACATCAAACACCTCACTGGTTTCTTCGAAAAAGTAGCTATTGATAAAACGCTCAATCCAACTCACGTTAGCTTATACATTGCACTATTCCAATTTTGGAACTGCAATCGTTTCAAAAATCCAATCAGCATCAATCGTGATGAGGTAATGCGAATAAGCAAAATCAGCTCCAAAGCTACCTATCACAAATGTCTGAAGAACTTGCATAGTTTGGGTTATATCAACTACGAACCATCATACAATCCATTCAAAGGAAGTCATGTCATTTTATTCAACTTTTCAGAAGATTTAAAACCTCTGCCAAAATCCGAAAGAAAACCAAAAAATGAACCACTTATTGAACTTGTTTCTGAACAAGCTTTGAACAAGTCTTGTACTAGTAGTGAGACAGGTACTGAACAAGCAGTAGTACCTTCTATAAACTATATAAACAATACAAACAGTTTAAACGATAAAAACGTTTCAAACTTGGAAAAGCACATAAAAAAAATTGAAGAAAGTGAAAATGATTTTGTTATTTCGACGATAGGAGAAATCACATCCCAAGAAAAAAAGTTGCGCGAAAAAAAGAAAGGTTTCATTAAACCTAACTGGCAGGAAATCGAAACCTATTTCCAAGAAAATAACTTTCCGGAACAAGAAGCTCAAAAATTCTTCAACTACTTCAAAAGTGTCGGTTGGTTAGTCGGTGGCAAAACACCAATGGTCGATTGGCAAGCAGCAGCACAAAATTGGATGATTAACGCACCAAAATTCATTTCAAATGCAGAACAACCCAACAGAGCAAAACAACTCAACACAACAACCGACAAAGACTATTCTGAACCGTTGTAACTGTCATTGCGAGGAACGAAGCAATCTCAAATATATTCTATGGAAAAAGAAAATAAATCCAACTATAACTATTCAGAAGTAATCAATTGGCTCGAAGCTAAAGGAGTTGAACTATACGGAAATCATTTCAAAATCCTTGAAACCGATTATCCAATTGTATACAAACTAATCGCTTATTTCCTAAAAGACGAACCAACTTGTTTTCAATACGGAATAAACCTCAACAAAGATTTGATATTAAGAGGAGGACTGCCAGTGGCAGTCAGGTATAAAAATTATAAGTTATGAATACGACATTAAGTTATTTAGAAATCATTTCTTGGTTAGAAAAAAAAGGAATTGAGTTGTATGGTAAGAAATTCAAAATCTTAGAAACAGACCATGAAATAATATACAAACTAATTGCATACTTTTTGAAGGATAAACAAGCATGTTATCAATTCAATATCGATTTAGAAAAAGGCATCTTATTAACCGGACCAATCGGCTGTGGCAAAACATCATTGATGAGCTTAATGAAATACTTAACAACAACAGAACATAAATTTTTCGTAAAACCCTGCAGAGACATAAGCTTTGAATTCATCCAAGACGGCTACCAAATCATCCACAAATACAGCATCGGCAAACTCTACCAATCAGAACCAAGAACCTATTGTTTCGACGATTTAGGAACAGAAAACAATCTAAAATATTTCGGAAACGAATGCAATGTAATGGCAGAAATTCTATTAAGCCGATACGATCTATTCATTTCAAAAAAACTCCAAACCCACATAACCACAAACCTATCAGCCACAGAAATAGAAAAACATTACGGCAACCGAGTTCGCTCCAGATTACGAGAGATGGTAAATCTAATTGCCTATGATAAATCAACATTAGATAAACGCTAACGTCAGTTCGAGTGTTCTAATAAAATTGCGACTAGCTATTTTATTAGAATGTATCGAGAACCTTTAAAAGATAAAAATCCATATAAATCCGCGTTTCGCCCTGGTGAATCCGTTTCATCCGCGTTCCAACAAAAAGTAACAACATGAAAACAATAACCAACTTCTGGAACCACTTCCAACAAAACAACTTCGTTTTCCTATTCCTAAACGAAATTCCACAAGACGAACTAAAAATTCATTTCGACAAACTAATCGAAATACTACACCAATATAACAAAGACCTAGACCTCATCATTAAAAACAAAAAGAATGGTGCAGAATTAATCATCACAGCAAACGGAAATCCCTACCTTTTCAAAGAAGTAGAATTACTAGTCCATCATGCACCAGTTGTAGAACGTTGGAAAATAACCGCATTCCTCCAACCTGAAACCAACCTAACCAAATACGAAAACGGCACCGACAAACCACTAGAATATTACGGCATCAGCTTACGGATAAGCGAAATGTATTTCATCCCACTTGAAAACTCAAACAAACCAACTGATTTAGGAATAAAAGTATTACTCAAAAACTACATCGTCCACAAAAACAATCCAAGACTTCGAGAAGCTGTTTACGTTCATATTGAGCATCTGATTGGAGAAAAGTCTTTTGCCAACAATATTGCGTTTATTGAAATAGGTCAATTGGAAGGAGATTATGAAAACCAAATTGAATTATTTGAATTATCAACTTTTATTGATTTAAAAAAAAATGAAAACTAAAATATGTCAAAATGCAACTTTTTACACCTTAACAATTATTTTGACAGAGTTAAATTGACATAAAAACTGACAATTTGTCTAATAATCAAATATTTAATTATGATAAACAAAAATTGATACAACAGGAATGATTTTTGACTTTTTAACATATTATTTGTAATATATGGAAAAGGAATTTAAGATTTTATCAATCGATGGTGGAGGAATAAAAGGTTTATACTCTGCAAAAATATTAGAGCAATTTGAAGAAAAATTCAATTGTTCAATTTCTGATTATTTTGATATGATTTGTGGTACTTCGACAGGAGGATTGATTGCACTTGCATTATCATTGAAAATTCCAGCTTCTGAAATTTGTAAATTTTACGAAGAAGAAGGACCAAAAATATTTCCAAACTTTAAAAAAGTAAAATTTGGAAAGACTAAAATTAGTAGAGGTACATTAAAACAAGTTCTTTATGGTGGTAAATTCTCTGACAAACCTTTAAGAATTGCATTAGAAAATATTTTCAAAGATAGTAAAATTGGAGATAGTAATAATTTATTGTGTATACCAAGTTATACCATAACAGAAGCCAGACCATTTGTTTTTAAGTTTGACCACAAAGAAGGAAATCTTGACAGAGATAATGGTGCTTCAATGGTTGATGTTGCACTAGCTACTTCAGCAGCACCAACATATTTCCCAATGGCAGAAATAAAATATTACGATAATAAACAGTTTATTGATGGAGGAGTTTGGGGTAATAATCCAACGCTTGTAGGTTTGTTAGAAGCTCTTGATTATTTCGTGGGAAAAAATAAAGAATTTGATAAATTAAAAATATTATCAGTTAGCAGTCTCTCACTTACGGGAGGAAAAAAAACTGGTCTAAAAAGAAGTAGATCATTTTTAGATTGGCGTGATGAATTATTTGAAACATCACTTACCGGACAAAGCTATTTCTCTCATTATTTTATGGAAAAAATACAGAACCTTTCTGATATATCAATTGATTATGTCCGAATTCCTACTTCTGAAATCTCAAGTGACCAAGAAAGTTTAATTCAACTTGATGTTGCAACAAAAAAAGCTTTAGACTTGATTAAAGGAAAAGGGAAAGATATGGCAGATGTTTTTAAGAAAAAACCTGAAATCGCCGATTTCTTTAAAAATAAAAAATTATATAACACAACTAAAAAATAATAAAATGGCAGATTTACATGAAACATTTGTTAGTTTTAATGACAACATTAAGCTTTCTGAAAATAGAAAAAAAGAATTGAGAAAATCTAGAAATGCAGTTCGAGAGGATATCAGAAAATATTTCACAGACAATAGAGATAAGCATACTGTTAAATTTAAAGGACAAGGTTCGTTCTCTATGAATACCTCTATTCTTCCTTTAAGCGGTGAATATGATGTTGATGATGGAGTTTATATTTTTGGAAAAGAAGAAGATAGACCTACTCCATCACAAGCGCATGGTTGGATTTTGAAGGCTGTTGAAAATCGAACAAATCAAAACAGTATTGATAAAAATACATGTGTTAGAGTTCAATACGCTGCTCAATATCACATAGACTTGCCAATTTACTATAAAACTACAGATAATGACAATGAAAGTTTCTTTGATAGTTCTGATGTACCGGAATTAGCTCATAAAGATAAAGGATGGATACCGAGTGATCCTTATGCTTTTAGAATATGGTTTGAAGAAAAGGCAAAAGGTAAAGAACAGCTAAAAAGAATTGTACGTTATTTAAAAGCTTGGACTGATAATAAAAGTCATTTAAAATTACCTAGTGGTATGGTGTTTACAATTTTAGCAGTTAATAATTATGTTTCAAAAGTTAGGGATGATGAGGCTTTTTTAGAAACTTTAAAATCTATTCAATCAGCAATCGATACTTCAAAAAACTTTTGGGCAAGATATGAATGTTTTAGACCGACTATTGATACAAATGAAAATTTGTTAGATAAATACTCTTCAGAAACAAGAAAGAAAAATTTCCTTGACGCACTAGATAGTTTAATTACTTCTGGTAATCAAGCAATAGAGGCTAAAAGTAAAAAGGACGCTTGTGCAAAATGGCAAAAACATTTAGGAGACAGATTTCCATGTTCAACTATAGAGGAAAAAGATGAAGATGTTGCAAAAGCATTTTCTTCACCAGACCAATTACGATACGATAACAAATCTGCTTAATGATTGACTACAACTTACTTTTAAAAGAATTTGGGAAACTTGAAACTTGTAAAAAAATAGATACTCAAGTACTAAAAACACTTGATTATAAATTTTATGAAGATAGTATTGTTTGGGAAATTCAAACAGAATTAACATTTGATAATAGAAATATTGATGTTGTTTTCTATTTGAATTTTCCCAGCGATTTTCCTTTTACATCACCCAAAATATTTATTAATAAGGAAAGTTATCAGGATTTAAAATACATTCCACATGTAAATGAAGATTTAAGCATTTGTATTTTTGATGAAGGACTAAATCTAATTCTACCCAAAAATGATTTTATTGGTTTAATTGAATTAATCGTTTCTAAAGCAAAAAAAATAATTCGAGATGCCGAAAATATTGAGTATAGAAAAAATGAGTTCAAAAGAGAATTTAAAGCATACTGGGAATTAAATTATTCTAAAAATGATATTGTTCACAATTTAGGGTTTCACTCTATAAATGAAGATAAAACAGAAGAAGTAAAAGGAATAAAATTTACAAATAAATACTTATCAAATTATGAGTATTTCATCAGTAATATTGATGCTGATTTTAAAAAAATTAGAGAATACGCAAAAGAACATAATTGTAATTTCAAAGAAGTTGGAATATTGTTTGTTGAAAATGAATTCATTGAACCACCATTTGAATTAACATTTTCAGATACATTAGCTATTTTAAAGAAAAATAATAACAACTACATTAAATTTAAAGAGTTATGTAGAAATAATGATTTTGATAGCGTTTTAGTAATCTTTACAAACAATAATAATTCTTCAAAAGAATATTATGGTTGGACATATCAAAAGGCTGAAATTGTTCCTAGAAAGAAAGGTGGAGTTAGAAATATTTCTTCAAAAGTAGATCATTTATCAAATAAGATTAATGAAAAAAAATATGTAACAAGATTAACTTTTGATAACATAAGTTTGGACAGATTACAATTAAGGACAACTGGTTACACAGAAACTCAAAGAAGTGTTTCAATTAGCGGTTTGGGTAGTGTTGGTTCAAATCTTGTTTTTTTTCTAAAAAACTTACCAATAAACAAGTTTAATTTAATTGATAAGGAAGCTCTATCTTCAGAAAATATCAAAAGACATTTATCTGGTTTTTCTCTTTTAAAAAACAATAAAGTTGATGCATTAAAAAATGAATTGAAAAATTCAAATCCATTAATTGATGTGGAAACTAGAATACAATCGGTAACCACAATTATTCAAACTGAAACAGATTTTATAAATGATTGTGATTTTCATATTGTAGCAATAGGTAAAACAATGATTGAAGAGTTTATACTTAATGCTATAATTGAAAGCAAATTAACTAAACCAACTTTTATTTTTTGGGTTGAACCATTTTTAGCAAGTGGTCAAATGTTATTTGTAATGCCTGAAGATGCTGAAAGAGCTTTGGAATTAATTAAAAAAGAAAATTATAATTATAGTGTTTTATCAAATTCAGAAAATCAACAAGAAAAAACATATTTGATTGAAGGAAGTTGTCAAACAGGTTATTTTCCCTATTCTGCTTCATACTTAATCCAATTCCTTTCAACTATTTTTCCATATTTAAAAGATCATATCACAAAAAAGAATAATGTTTCAAAGGTTTATTCTTGGGTTGGAGATAAAGAACTATTAAAAAATAGAGGGTTGGTAATAACTGAATTTGGAACAAACAATAACTCTTTTCAACTAATAATAAATGATTTATGATAGAATTTGAGTTAGGAGATATATCAATCAAAATATCCGAAGAAGTATTTGAAATAATGAAGTCTTTTATTCAAGATAAAAACCACAAGCCTGAAGCTGGTGGTATTCTAATTGGTCATTATTTAGAAGATAATAATTATTCTATTACTGATGTTTCCTCTCCAAGTGAACTTGACAAATCGAGTAGATTTAATTTTGTTAGATCGAAAAAGAATGCACAAAAAGTAATTAATAAAATTTTTAAAGATAGTAAGGGAAAGAAAATATATTTAGGTGAATGGCATACACATCCCGAAGATTTTCCTACTCCTTCCGGTCTTGATAAAAAATCTATATTAGAACAAATTAGAGGCAATTTTCTTAATTCTGAGGTAATCTTTATGCTAATAATTGGTAGAAAAGGTCTTTACATTTCTTATGTTGATAAAACAGGAATTAAGACTGAAAAAAATATTAATTTTGAGGAAATAATTTATAACAAATAATGCTCAACCCAACCGAAATAAAATCAATAATAGCTTCTGGAGAAGGCTATAATGCCGAATTCAAAGTAAGTATTCCAAGTAAGATAAAAGAAATTACAGAAGAAGTATGTGCTTTTGCCAATGCTTCAGGTGGTATTGTTTTGATTGGCGTTGATGATGCTAATACTATCAAAGGAATAACCATTGATAATGCAAAACGTTCAGCAATACAAAATTCAATCAGCGAAATATCTCCAGTGCTGAAATGTGATTTTAATATTGTTGAGGTAGATGGCAAAGATATAGCGGTAATCGAAGTTCCTTCAGGTCAAAATAAGCCTTATGTGCTATCAGGCGCAATTTATGTACGTCAAGGTCCAAATTCCCAAAAATTGACAACAGTTGAAGAAATGAGAGATTTTTTTCAACAAGCAGACAAAATTTATTTTGATGATGCCATCTGCAAAGAAGCCAATATAGAAAATGACATTGCAAAAGAAAATATCAATACATTTCGGTTTGAAGCAGGTTTAGTCAATGCAACTTCAGACGAACAATTATTTACCAATCTAAAGTTAGTAACCAATGATGGCCAATTAAAAAACGGAACCGTTTTATTTTTTGGGAGTAATCCGGAAAAGTTTTTCGAAAAAGCAGTAATTCGTTGCGTAGCATTTGAAGGAACAGACAAACGTTATATTGTTGATGATAAAGTAATGACTGGAACATTATACCAACAATATCAAAAAAGTATGATTTGGTTAAAATCAAAACTAGATGTAAGATATGATATTGAAGGCGAAGGTGGAAAACCAAGAAAAGAATTATGGGAAATTCCGGAAACAGCATTCAAAGAAACAATTATAAATTCATTAGCACATCGTGATTATTACGATAAAGGAGCAAGAATAACTATAGAGGTATTTGATAATCGTGTAGAAATATCAAATCCTGGTGGTTTAGTAAGTGCTGTTCCTAGAAGTGAATTTGGTAAAAGAAGTGCCAGTAGAAATCCTTTGATTTTTGGTTTATTTGAAAGAATGCGATTAGTAGAACAGATAGGTTCAGGTATTACTCGTATTCGTGATGTTATGAATGATGAAGGATTAAATCCTCCAGAATTTAATATAGATGGAATGTTTACAGTTACATTAAGAAGACCTTTCGATTTTGAAAAGTGGGTAGAAAAGTGGGTAGAAAAACTAACAGATAATAGAGTTAAAATTCTTAGAGAAGTTCATAATAATCATAAAGTAACTAAAAAAGAATTAGAACAAGCTGTAGGTATAAGTGCTTCTGCTATAGATAATAACATAGATGTTTTAAAAGATTTAGGATTACTTAGTAGAGAAGGTAGTGATAAAGGTGGTTATTGGAAAATCATTCCTATTTTGCCATAAGTGGGTAGAAAAGGTGGGTAGAAAAACAAAAACAAATTTTAAATAAATTATCTCATTCACCTGCACAAAAATCGCTCCTAGTCCAAGTATTCCTAGCATCAATTCTTTGTTTGCTTCATTTCGTTAATTTCATTTAAAAAATATGAGTAAATATTTAGGTTTAGATTTAGGGAGTAATTCAATTGGCTGGGCTATAATAGACGATTCAGCAAAGAAAACTATAAATTATGGTGTACATAATTTTGACAATACAAATGGCAAAAAAAGGATTAAAATAAAAAAGCCAAAAAGCCAAACAATTTTAATATTAAATATATTAATCGGTATATCGGCTACGTTTTGTATTGTTAATCTTGAAAATTGGCAATTTTGGCTAAATATCATTCTAACAATTTTTATTGCTAAAATCACATTATCAAGTCAATAAAGTTCTTTATGAAATTTAGAAATCCTTACTACATAGTTCCTCCAGGTTCCGCTAAACAAATTTTATCACATCCATTTTTGAAAAGAGGAGTTACTGAATTAGCCATTTTTCAAGAACACCGATATGCTTTTTTTTATTGGCTAAAATGGACTAGAGAAAACACAGGTTCTAAACCACCTTGTTTAGTAAGCTTAGATTGGCATCAAGATTTGTGTTATCCGAGTGAAACAGAAAAGAAGTGGCTATCTAAACTTGATCAATCTAATGATGGCGAAGTAGCTTTATTTAGTTGGGCTAAATTAGCAGGGAATAATGACGGTCACATTTTATCTGCAGCATATCTGAATATTATTGGAGATATTTATGTTCACTGCCGACAAGGTACTTTTGAAAGCAACTGGGAAGATGAAGAACTTATCGATATAAATGGCAACAAACATATAATTAAAAAGTTTAAAACACATAAAGAACTTGAAGATTATCTGATTGCTTCTGATGAAACCAAAGTATATTTCGACATAGATTTAGACTTTTTTACCTTGGATAATCCTTATAATGGAAAAGGTAAAAAATTCACATATATGAAAAAAGAAGAAATGCAAAATATACTTTCAATAGATAATCCTTTAACAAAATGGATATTTGAGAGGCTGTGTGGTTTCACTATAGCAACTGAACCAGAACATTGTGGAGGACTTCTAAAGTCTAATAAACTTTTGGATATTATTAACAGGATATATTTCAAGCCAGGTATTTTTTCTGAAAATTGCGATTGGAAACACAAAAAAGAGAATAAACGATAAGATTTTCATTCCAATTGCCACTCCTTGCCAACGCTCCTAAAAAAATTACTGTCATGGTTTTTGCCCCACCGCACATCAAGCACATTGCCTGCTGGCTAGAGCGGTTTGTTTAAAATAGATAAAACTAATAAGCCATCAGTCAAAGAGCTTGCCCATTGCTAATACAAAAATACGTACGCTTCGCAACTCATGCCAGTAATTTTTTCTCCAAAGCTTAGTTACATAATGTGGCATTATAATCCCTTCGGGCAAGGGACAAGCCATTATAATAACATTATGTAAAAAAGCCGCACACCCAACGCTCGTGCCAGTGGCTCCAGGACAACATTTTTTGCAGCTTCCATCGCATCACCCAGCTACAAAAAACACCGTCCTTCGCCACCGCCTTAAACGACGTTCTCTATTTCATAGGAATAATTTCTGTTATTATCGATTTTAAGAACGTTCACTGTAGCTGTTTTTATCTGTTTTATGGTTAAATAGGTAGTATTTGAATTGCTTTTGTAAGTAATAAAATGGCTTTGAAATTAAGTTAATTAGCCTATGGTAAAAGCCTTTTTATTACCCACAAAACCAAACTTCCCAGTAAGAGTATCATTTTTTATTTGCCAGAAAACAAGTAGTAATTACTCTAGCGAAAAAGTTGATGCTATAACGTTTTTTTTTAAGATAATCTGTTGCAAACTGAATACCGCGACTACCAACTGTATCTCAGGCATCAGCTTTTCCACTAAAGCAATCAGAAACATCGCAGTAAGCAAATAAAAAATAATACCCTTACTTGCGCTACTGCCACATCGCACTCGGTATTTTAATGCATTGTTTTTTGAAGATGCTTCCCATTTTCAGAAGACACTTTTCTGTTAACTGAACACTGCGACTACCAACTGATTTCTAGGCATCCTCAAAAATCAAATCCAAGAAAGAGTATCAAATTCTTTGGCCGGATAAATAGCTTTATTATTTTCTGATTAGGTTTATTCATCCATCCAAAGAATTTGATACCCTTTCCAAAGACATCTATCTTTCAAATCAACACTCATTTCATCAGCTAAAATCCGTTTAAACAAGAACATTCCGATTGGATATTTCAAAAAAAAAATAAAGTAAAAAAGGAAGCAAAAATAAGTTCCAGGTATTCAAAAAAGCAAGTTCAAGCCCTTCGGGTTTCAGAAAAAATCTCCACCCAAAAAAATTTAAAAACACATTTCTATTCTGCTTAACTATTTCCGATTTCAATCACGTATCGGGTAGTATTTTTTCTGAAAAACTTGCTTTTTTGAAACCTTCCACTTGGACGAATGGCTTTCTTTTTTTCTTTTTTTTCTTTTGAAAAATTTTATTGGGCGAAGCTTAGCGAGGCACATCTGCATTTCAATAGGAAATCTGCGAAAAATTGAAAAATTAATCAATTTTAAAGCCTAATGTTATGCAGAATTTTATCATTAAAACCCACCAAAAAGACACGATTTACTCGAAACCTCATTTATTCATACTTAACAAAGGAATGAACAGCGGAAAGCCGAAAAAAGAGTCATTTACGAACTGTTTTGTAGTCATATTTGATTTAGAACAGGATTGTGAAAACCTTTATTTCGTTGCTTATAGTTTATGGAAAATTAACTTTTGGCATCAACATTTGGTTGGTTCCGTAATTCCATTTTTACGTCTTAACGATTTTAAAAAGGAGTTTTTTATAAAGTCTAAAGTTATGATGGATGAACACGAAGCTCACATTAAACACGTTGCAGCTCTCAAACTTTTGGAGCAAAAAGAAAATCAATTTCACGAAAACATCAACCTTATCAACGATATGCGAAGAGTTATTATACATCGTTATTGTAATACTAAATAACCCAGCACTGCTGGGTTATTTTCTTGTGGACAGTCAGGGATCGAACCTGAGAAGTTAACTACAATATGTTCATTCTTAGCTTTAAATCGATTAGACTTTTTTACTTTTGGTCTGTCCGCGTTAACTCCAATCCACCTTTTCAAAAAAATTCCAATGTCATTCATATCTTCTAGATTTTTAATATAGTTATAAACTGTTATTCCACCCAGTGCAAACTGGAAAAATGTTGCTGGAGGACATCTAAAAAGAGTAACCGATAAAAAACTAAGGATTACTAGTATTCATAAATTAGTTAATTCAAATATAATTAATAAATAAAAAAAGTCAAGTCTTTTCAGACCTGACTTTCGTTTTGTTTAACCCAAAGGTCACCACAACTAGGGCTAAACTTATTTTTTGTGCTTCTTATTCAGACTTTTAAGTACTAACGAAATAGTAAAACTGACTACAGCTCCAATAGTGGCTAAGATAACCGTTTTTGCAATATCTTCAGATTGAATATTGGGTGCAATACTTAAAAATGTACCTCCTGCAGTACCTATTAGCGTGTGATTATTCGCTGTCATTTGGAATTGTCAACTGACTTGCAGCTGTCAAAACACTTCCTGCAACTGCAACATAACCGCCAATGGTTGTAACAACAACTGGCAAAGCTACTGGAGCTGCTAAAATAGTTCCACCAACTGCCGCTAATGCCAAACCAATAGTACGAAGCACTTTAAAAAACTTAGGTGTGGGAGCCGAAACTCTATTAACTATATTTTTCATAATTAAAATTTAAGATTGAACAATTAACGTAACACTTTCTTGATTATCCAAAGCTTTGTAAACAATGCTTTTAAGCTTCTCAAAAGCTTTTCGGGATAACAACCCTAATCCTGGTCCTGAAAGTTTAGTAACCGGAGCAATACAGCCTTGTAATTCCTTCAGTGCATTATTAGCCGGATGAAGAAGAATGTATTTTCTATTCGGTACATCCACTAATTCTAAATGCCATTTGTATTTTGAGCTATATCGCTTTCTAATAAAATATTTCCCTTCCGGAATACAGGAAACTCTTGTTTCGTTCATCTTCCAAGGCAATTCTATGGTATTACATATCAATTTGCCTTCACATTCGAGTTTTCCATTAGTTCCTTCAGGGAAATAAGTTCTAGTTAACCAAATAACCATTACACGCCACCATCAACTTTAACAATCGATAACGGGTTGAAAGCACCATTTTTCAAAGGGTACATTTGCCCATTAATCTCTTGGTAAAACTCAATACCTAAAGCCAAAACTAAAGGTTGAGTTGAGTTAGCCGTAACGGCGTTACTCAAGTTGATTACAGCCGTTGCAGTTCCATCCCAAGGCAAAATTGCCGTTTCGGTAGTTTCTACAACATAGGTTTCGTTCGTAAAATCGATTTCAGCTCCTCCAGAAATCACTTTAAAGTGAGTTGTTCCACTTGGAGCAGCAATCATATTCGCAGGTACAAACGATGGAATAGAAACGCTTAACGTTCCGGCAGCTCTATCAATTGCTGAGGTAAATGGAGCAAATAAAGAAGTACCTAGTTTTCCACGAATATTAAATTCGAATCCAAGTACCAATTCAATTTCACCATCAATTACATTTCGTAATCCTCTTTCACTCACAGCATCCGCTTGAATAACTTTTACCATGTTTTGAGTCAAACGACTCACCATTCTACCATCAGCAGAGTTCAACAACAATGGTCGTAAAGCCGTTCTTAAAACCTTTCCGGCTTTTCCAGCTCTACCAAACTCGGAACCATTTTCACGCGTTCTCTGGAACGCAGGATCACTCGCAATTCTGCTCGCGTCAATTCCACCTTTCTCACGAGCCAAATGACCATCTTGCGTTTTGTAAAAGGTAATATCCCCGATAGTACCTTTCAATTTAATTATGCCTTTCTGTCTAGCCATAACTTCAAAATTTCGTTAAACATTCTTTTAAAATCTCCTTCATTCTTTCAATCAGTTGCAACCACATTTTGAATGATTAATACAAAGTTTACAAAGCATTTCTGCAAAGAAAAAGTCATAAGTGTACCATATGTCCAAAATCGACACAAGTGTCTTAAATGAGCATAAAGGCATAATTAATGAGTATAAAAAATTATAATTAAATTGCAGAAGATTTTCTGCTCGTCAGAAGTATAGCATCGCTATATCAAAGCTATAGATAAAGTATGAAATTGAAAAATCAGAGGGTGTGCATCTATCCAAAGGACATACAACGAATAACAGGCAAGAGTTATCGTCAAAGTACTAGATTGTTGCAAAAGATAAAAAAAGACCTCAATAAGCTCGAAAATGAGTTTCTAACGATTGATGAGTTCTGTACATATAGTGGCATAAAATATGAACAAGTAACTCACTTGATTTTTGGTTAAAATTGAAAAATACTTCAGACAAATTTTAATCAAAAAAGCACTACTAAGCTTTAAAATAACTAGTTCAATTATTAGTCTTGATACTTTAATATTCAAATAATTATGCTTATATTTGAGTACTTTGAATTTAGAATAATAGTAGCCTTATAAAAGAGGAGTCAGTCGAGGAGTCACTTAAACAACATACTTTGCGAAGTATTGATTTTACTAGTGTTTTTAGACTTTAATAAATCCCTCTTTCTCCGCTGAAAAAATCCTAAACGGTAGCAAAACCCTGTAAATCTTATGATTTACGGGGTTTTTTCTTTTGCAACCATATCAAATTATTCATTAAATCTTATTCTAATCGAGATAAAATCGAGACCCTAAAAAAATCCAAAATTAGGGTCTCGCTAAAATCTCGGAAGTATTGCAAATAGGCGGTTTAATGACTTGTTCAATAGCTTGTTCACTCATCAAACATCTTGTTTGTTTTTAATTAGGAAATTAAATTGAGTAATAATTAATTGGTCACCACAATGAAAACAAAAATCACACTTCACTTTTATGCCAAAAACACAAAAGCTAATGCAAACGGACTACTTCCTATTTATGTAAGATTAACAGTTGATGGAAAACGATTAGAGTTTAGTACCAAAAAGTTTGTAGAAAAATCAAAATGGTCAAATGAACTATCTAAAATGAAAGGTACTTCAGAAGAAGCACGTTCAATCAATAGTTACCTTGATTTGATGAAAGCGAAAGTTTTAGAAGCACAAATGGAACTACTCCACCGAAACGAAGCACTAACAATCGAAAACTTCAAAAGTAAAATACTAGGAACCGAAGAAAGACAGAGAATGTTGGTTCCCATCTTCCAAGACCACAACGACAAAATAAAAGAATTGGTTGGAAAAGAATACGCTCCAGGAACACTGGAACGCTACACTACTTCACTCAAGCATACTATCGAGTTCATGCAATGGAAATATAATGTTTCCGATATAGATATTACAAAAATAGATCATGCCTTTATTACCGATTATGAATTTTGGTTGCGTAGTGTTAGAAACTGCGCTAATAATACAGCCGTGAAATACATCAAAAACTTCAATAAAATTATCAAGATATGTTTGGCCAATGATTGGCTTGATAAAAATCCATTTGCAAACTATAAATCAAAAGTCAAAGAAGTGGAACGAGTTTATTTAACTGAAGCTGAAATCCAATCTATTATTGAAAAAGATTTCAAAACAGAGAGACTTTCGCTAGTTCGCGATATCTTCCTTTTTAGTTGCTTTACGGGTTTAGCCTACATAGATGTCAAAAACTTAACGAAGTCACATATTAGCTATGGTATTGATGGCGAGCAATGGATATTCACTCACAGACAAAAAACAGAATCCGCTTCCAAAATTCCAATACTTCCGGTGACACAAATGATTATCGATAAATACGAAAATCATCCACAGTGTTTAAATGAAGATAAATTGCTACCTATTTTATCAAACCAAAAAATGAATGCCTATTTAAAAGAAATAGCTGGAGTTTGTGAAATCGACAAAGAACTAACTTTTCATATTGCCCGACATACTTTTGCAACTACTGTAACGCTTACAAATGGGGTTCCTATTGAGTCTGTGAGCAAGATGCTTGGGCATAAAAATTTAAGAACCACTCAACATTATACCAAATTATTAGATTGAAAAGTAAGTGAGGATGTAAAGGCTTTAAGAGATAAATTACTCTATTTAAGCCCTATAAAACCAGCTCATTTAGATAGAAAAGTTAAATAATTTCAAAAAAATGAACGTTGTTCAAAAAATAAACATATATTTGCAGTGTAATTTACAAGTCATGAGTATAGCAGATAGAAAAGCCAAAGAAAAGGAAGCGTTAAAAATGCTTATTCTAAAAGGAGCAAAAAAGCTCTTTATAGAAAAAGGAATTGAGCAAACTACAATTAGAAATATAGCAGATGAAATAGATTATAGTGTAGGAACAGTATATGTTTATTTCAAAGATAAGAATGCCATTTTACATGATCTTCATTCTATTGGATTCCAAGAATTGGGAGGATACTTTAAAGAATTGTTTAGTATAGAGAACCCAATGGAGCGACTTCGAAAAATGGGATTTATCTATATAAAGTTTGCCTTGGAAAATCAAGAGATGTATGATTTGATGTTTAATGTTAAAGCTCCAATGGAATTTTTAGAAAACTCCAATAATGATGATTGGGATGAAGGAGCAGCCACTTTTGGTCATGTTAAGCAAACGATTAAGGAATGCATCGATAAAGGGCATTTTGTAGGACACAATGTAGAACCACTTTCTTTTATGGTTTGGAGTTTAGTACACGGTATGTGTTGTCTTCAAATTCGTCAGAGAATCACTGGAGTAAAATTCACCAATCCTGAAACTATTCTACTTGATGGATATAATGAGTATTTAAAAATAATAGAAAAATTATAATATTTTTTTTGACTTAAAAAATGAACAATGTTCAATTAATAAACGATGTATAAAATGAAAAAGAAAACACTAACTCTGATAATGGTCTTACTTGGATATCTAGGATATTCACAAAGTAAGCTTGACGACTATATTGAAGTCGCACTAAAAAATAATGAGGTTATAAAACAGCATAACTTCGATATTAATAAAAGTATATGGGCTTTAAAGGAAGCACGTTCCTTATTCTACCCCACCGTTTCTTTAAATGGAAGCTACACCAAGGCAGAAGGCGGAAGAACTATTGACATTCCTGTAGGTGACATGTTAAATCCGGTATATACTGCTTTGAATCAAATTACAAATTCAAATGCGTTCCCAATGTTAGAGAACCAATCTGTACTAATTAATCCGGATAATTTTTATGATGCTAAAATTCACACGACAATGCCTTTGTTAAATTTTGAAATCATTTATAACAAAAGGATTAAAAACCAACAAACAACATTACAAAAAATAGAATTGGAAATCTACCAGCGAGAATTGGTTAAGGATATAAAAATTGCCTATTACAAATATTTACAATCGTTAGAAGGAATTAAAATTTACGAAGATGCTTTGGCTTTAGTTAAAGAAAATCAAAGAGTAAATCATTCCTTATTCAAAAACGACAAAATTAATCGTACAGCTGTTTTGCGTAGTGATAATGAAGTTATTCGCATTACAGCAAATTTGGAAACTGCTAAACAAGTAAGTAATAATGCCAGAGCCTATTTTAATTTCCTACTCAATCAAAAACTCGATACGGAAATAATAGTTGATGAAATCAATGAAAAAATTCCAAATGCATTGGTCGAGGGAAAAACAGAGAACAGAGAAGAATTAAAAAAACTGGAGCAAGTAAAAGAATTAAACGATAACGTTAGCAAACTTACAAAATCACACTGGTTTCCAACATTAAGCGGTTTTGCAGATTTTGGAGTACAGGATTTTGATTTTGAAATGAACAAGGATTCACGTTATTATTTTGCTGGCCTAGGTTTAGAATGGAATATTTTTTCAGGAAATAAAAACAAATATAAACTCAAACAGGTTGAAGAAGACAATAAAAAAATAAGTTCACAAATTGACAATGTAAAGCAACAATTACAACTTCAGTTTCAGGTCACACAAAATAATTTGAAATCGGCCTTAGAGCAATTTTATGCTGATAAAAATCAAAAAGAATCTGCAAAAAAATACAATGAAGATGTAACTAAATTATACAAAGAAGGTCAGGCTATCTACATTGAACTTTTGGATGCTCAAAATCAGTGGGTAAATGCACAATTAAATACCAATCTCTCATTATATAACACTTGGATTGCATTTGCAGAGTTAGAAAGAGCCAATGCATCATTCACATTTAAAAATTAAAAATCAATTATCATGAAATCAACGATTCACAAATACAGAAAAAACAACTTTACACTTATGAGTAAAAAATCAATAATTATTTCCCTTTTAGCCCTTCCTCTTTTTTATGCATGTAATGATGAGAAAAAGGAAAACAATCCATTTGAATCAGCTGATATTATTTCAGTAAAAACAGCAACAGTTGAATCATTAGCATTTGTCAACAATATAAGTGCTTCGGGATTAGTAACCACAGAAAACCAAGCTAATTATGGTTTTAAAATTGGTGGTGTGGTGAGTCGCATTTATGTAGAAGAAGGTCAGTTTTTCAAAAAAGGACAACTTTTAGCGAGCTTAGATAACACTGAGATAAGTGCAGGCTTAAATCAAGCAGATTTGAATGTAAAAAAATACGAACGTGACTATACACGTGCTGTTAATTTGTATAAAGACAGTGTTTATACTTTGGAACAACTTCAAAACACAAAGACAGGTTTAGACATTGCTAAAAAGCAAAAAGAAGCAGTTGCATTTAATTCCCGTTACTCCAAAATATACGCTACTGCCGATGGATTTGTAGCTCATAAAATAGCAAATGAAGGTGAAGTAGTTGGTCCTGGATCCCCAATATTAGCAATAAATGAAACCAAACAAAACAACAATTATCTGTTGAAAGTAGGCTTAACTGATAAAGAATGGGCTTCAGTAAAAATAGGACAAAAAGCAAAAGTAACACTTGACGGATTTCCTGATGAAGAATTTGAAGCTAGCATTTTTAGAAAATCGCAAGCGGCTGATGCTGCGCTCGGGTCATTTCAAGTTGAACTAAAACTGAATATGAAAAATCAAAAACCAGCTGTAGGAATGTTTGGAAAAACAGAAATACAAACCGATAAAGCTGATGATTTTATGGCTATCCCTTATAATTCACTTATTGAAGCTGATGGTAACAAGGCCTTTGTTTTTGTAGTGGAAAACAACAAAGTGAAACGTCAACCCATTACGATTTTCAAATTTGACAATGATCAGGTTTTTATAAAAGATGGTCTTCAAAAAACAGACCAGATAGTAATTTCTAATAGTGCCTATCTAAACGAACAATCAACGATAAAGATTATTAAATAATAACATCATGAAAATAACAAATTTTTCAGTTAAGAATTATCAGTTTACACTGATTCTCGCTCTTTTAGTCGCTGTGGTAGGAGTTCTTACTTTATTCACGATGCCAAGAGCCGAAGACCCTAGTACGCATCCTCCACAATATTTAATTACAGTTATTTATCCAGGAACAAGTCCAAAAGATATGGAAGAACAGGTTGTAAAACCTATTGAAAATAAGATTTATGGCTTAGAAAATATCGAAAAAATACTAACAACTGTAGAAGACGGTGTGGCTGCTTTTCAGGTAAAATTCAAATATGGAGTTGATGTTGATAACAAATATCAGGAAATCTCTACTGAAATGAATGCTCTTAAAAGTAGTGAACTGCCAAAAGATATTTATCAAATCAAAACGGAAAAAATTTCGTCTTCAGATGTAAAAGTTCTGCAGGTAGCTTTGGTTTCTGAAAATGCATCTGACAAAAAACTGCGAGATGAAGCTGATAAACTAAAAGCAAAAATTGAAAAGATAACCAATCTTAAAGATGTAAAATACAGTGGTATTCCAGAACAGGAGATCCGTGTGGATTTGAATTTGGAAAAATTGGCACAATTGAGAATTCCATTGAATATAGTAATGGGAAGTTTACAAAGTGAAGCGGCTGACATTCCCGGTGGAAGTATTGATTTAGATACCAAAGTATTCAATGTAAAAACAAGTGGTAAATTCAAAAATGCGGAAGATGTTGCTAATACGGTTGTTTACAATGCCAATGGAAAAATCATCTATATGAAAGATATAGCTGATGTTAATTACAAATCTGAAGTTCCCTATCACATTACAAGAATTAATGGACACCGATGCGTTTTAGTAACTGCAGGAATGAAAGACAATGTAAACATTAGTGATGTTCAGAAAGAATATTTGCCAATAGTTGATGCATTCGCTAAAGAGTTACCTGCTAACATCAAATTAATAAAAAACTTTGACCAAGCCGATATGGTATCAAAACGTCTGGGGCATTTAGGTTTTGATTTTGGATTAGCTATTATTTTGGTTATTGTTACATTATTACCGTTAGGATTAAGAGCATCCGGTATAGTTATGATTTCCATTCCTTTATCTTTAGGTTTAGGATTAATCGCGATGAATGCTTTAGGATATTCATTAAATCAATTAAGTATTGTAGGCTTGGTTGTTGCATTAGGATTACTGGTTGATGATAGTATTGTTGTTGTTGAAAATATAGAGCGTTGGCTCCGAGAAGGGCATTCAAAAATGGATGCTGTTTTAAAGGGTACAAAACAAATCGGTATTGCTGTTGTAGGTACTACGGCTACTTTAGTTATAGCCTTTATACCACTGGCTTTTCTTCCTGATATGGCTGGTGAATTTATCAGAAGTTTGCCTATGGCGGTAATCACAAGTGTATTAGCTTCTATGATTGTGGCTTTGACCTTGGTTCCATTTTTAGGAAGTCGTTTCTTAAAAACACACGACCATGAAGGAGGAAATATATTCCTTCAGTATTTGCAAAAATTCCTTACAAATGCATATAAAAACATTATGCCTAAAGCATTGAAGTTTCCAAAAACTACGATTGCAATTTCTATATTTTTAAGTGCTATTGCTTTTGGACTGCTTTCTATAGCAGGGTTTAAATTGTTCCCAACTTCAGAAAAACCAATGTTTTTAATCAACATAAAAATGCCACTTCAAGCCAATATTTTAGAAAGTGACAGGGTAACCAAAATTGTGGAAGCCGAGTTGAAAAACCATAAAGAAATTGTATATTTTACTTCAAATGTTGGGCACGGAAATCCACAGATATACTACAATGTGCATCCTCAGGACAGAAAATCAGATTTTGCTCAAATTTTCGTGCAACTAGAAGAAGAAGCCAAACCTTCAGACAAAACCAGTCTTATACAAGAATTGCGCGAAAAATTTAAAGCGATGCCTTATGCTAAAGTTGAAGTAAAAGATTTTGAACAAGGACCACCATTGGAAGCCAACATCGTAGTACGATTATTTGGAGAAGACCAAGAAGTTTTACGCAAATTGTCTTCTCAGGTAGAGACTATTTTAAGAAATCAAGAAGGAACGGTATACATCAACAACGAGTTAAACACCTATAAAACTGATGTCAAAGTAAAAATCAATAAAGAAAAAGCCAGAACATTAGGCGTATTAACTAGTGAAATTGATAAAGTAATTCGTCTTGCTGTTGCTGGTCTAACAGTTGGAGATTATATAGATGACCGTGGTGATGCAAGAAATGTAACTATTACACTCCCAAGAGAGAAATTTTCCACACTTGATGCCCTTAAAAATCTATATGTAAATAATGTTCAGGGAACACCAATTGCACTAAACCAAATTGCGACTGTATCTTTTGAAACAGCACCAACAGCCATTAACCACTTTAACAAATCACGCTTTTCAAAAGTTAGCGCGATGACAAAAGAGGGTTATTTAGCAAATGACTTGCTGGTAGATATTATACCGAAATTGGATAAACTTGAAATGCCCAAAGGGTATTATTACAAACTATCAGGTGAAAAAGAATCGGAAGGTGATGCATTAGGAGGGAATTTTCTCTCTGTAATTATATTGAGTACGTTTTTATTCATTGCAGTTTTATTACTACAATTCAAAACATTTAAAGGAATCATTATTGTTATGTCCATCATTCCGTTAGGCGTTTTAGGAGGAGTATTGTTTTTAATAGCATCAGGAAACCCAATGTCTTTGGTTTCTATTATCGGTTTCATTGGATTATCAGGAATTCAAGTAAAAAACTCTCTCCTTCTAGTGGATTTTACAAATCAATTAAGACAAGAAGGAAAATCCATTGATGAAGCTATAGCAATTGCAGGTGAAACACGTTTTCTTCCAGTAGTATTAACATCAGTTACCGCAATTTGTGGTTTGATTCCACTGGCAGTAAATCCAAATCCTCAAATATCTCCATTAGCGATTGTATTAATTGGAGGATTGATAAGTTCAACTATTCTGGCAAGAATTGTAACACCAGTAATGTACAAATTGATTCCTCCTAAACTAGATGAAGAATAAAAATGAATGCTATCCATTATAATATTAAAAGCGATGCAATAGTCAATGAATTAAAAGTGACTATCAATTCCAAAATTGACAAAATATATTGGATGGATACGCTAATTCTAATTGAACCTGAGAAATCAACTTTTAAAAATATTGTAGAGCTTCTATATGGCTTCTTTAAAGAACACAAACTAGAAATAGAAGATTTTGTTTACATCTACAATTTTTCAAGCTATAAAGAAAATAATTGGTATTGTGAAAGACTAAAAAGAAAAGGATTAAAACGAATGAGTTCTAATTTTAAATAAAAACTATATAAACATAACTGAAGATATTAATAATCAAAATTTAAGAAAATGAAAAAAACAATTTTAATAACAGGAGCATCATCTGGTTTTGGTTTGATGTTAGCAAACAATTTACACAATCAAGGATATAACGTTATTGGTACAAGTCGTAATGCTAAAAAACTGCAAGCCACAGTTCCCTTTAAAGTATTGGATTTGGATATTACTGACGAGAATTCCATAAAAGAGTTTACAAAGCAACTTTTTGAAACAGTAGATAAATTAGATATTTTGGTGAATAATGCAGGTTATATGCTCACTGGTGTAGCAGAAGAAACTTCAACAGAAGTAGGGAAACTTCAATTTGAAACTAATTTTTGGGGAACAGTAAATGTAACAAAAGCAATACTTCCTTATTTCAGAAAACAAAAGTCTGGTCAAATTATTACAGTGAGCTCAATGATGGGGCTCGTGTCATTACCTATGAAACCAATCTACGCTGCATCTAAACATGCTTTAGAAGGTTTCTTTAAATCATTGCGATTTGAGGTAAGTCAATTTAATATCAAAGTTAGCATGGTACAGCCTATGTGGGCAAAAACAAATCTTGGTACAAATATGATTGCTGTTGATGGAAACATAGCAGATTATAAGAACTATAAGGAGCAAGTAAATAAGTATATTAAAAAAGCGATGTCAGAAGGTGATGAACCATCTGTAATAGTGAACAAAATTATAGAAGTGATAAACGCTAAAAACCCGAAGTTTAGAAACATTGTGGGTAAAATGGCAGGAATGGTCTTATTCCTTAATAATTATGCATATTCAATGTTTGAAGGTGCAATACATAAAAGTGTAAAAACAACAAAATAAAGAAAAATTAAAATGGAAAATACAAGACTACAATTGCTTCAAAGTTTCATTGGAAAACCATTTTCAGGTAGCCCGTCTCCATTCGCCAAATGGCTGAATGGAACGGTGATTTCTGTTGATGAAAATTCAGTAGAATTTCAATTTGAGGTAAGAAAAGAAATGACCAATCCTGCTGGGACTCTTCATGGTGGAGTAATTTGTGGAATGTTTGATGATTGCATAGGCGTAAACTTTATGATCTTAGGAACGGAAAATTTCTACCCAACGATTAATTTAAATGTTGAGTTTTTTAGTGCTGCAAAAGAGGGAGATACTGTCATAGTAAAAACTAATGTTATTAAAAAAGGGAAATCTGTAATCAATGTAAAAGCAAATATGTTTAGTTCTAAAGGAATTATTGCTTCTGCTACATCAAATCTAGTGTTAAGTGAAATGAAGATTAATATGTAAACACATAACTGTAGATTCTTCTGGAATTTTTAAAGAATTACACATGAAATCTACTAATGAAATTTTTTAATTGATATAACATATCATAATAACAAATAAATATGAAAGATGTTTTTATAGTTGCTGCAAAGAGAACTCCAATTGGTGGGTTTTTAGGTAATTTTTCAGAAATAACAGCGACAGAATTAGGTGCTATTGCAATTAGAGGAGTTTTAGAAGAATCGAGAATTGCCCCTGAAAATATAGATGCTGTTTATATGGGAAATGTTTTATCTGCTAATTTAGGACAATCACCTGCGAGACAAGCTTCAATATTTGCAGGAATTCCAAATCATGCGGATAGTACAACCATTAATAAAGTTTGTGCTGCCGGAATGAAAGCAACTACAATTGGAGCACAACAAATCCAATTAGGTTTGGAGAATTTAGTAGTAACTGGAGGTATGGAAAGTATGAGTAATGTACCACATTACACCAATAAGCGTAAACCAAACAAACTGGGGCATGAAACATTAATTGATGGGCTCCTTAAAGATGGGTTAACAGATGTTTACAATGATTTTCATATGGGAAATGCAGCTGAATTATGTGCTCAAAAATATAAGCTTACAAGAGAACAACAAGATGAATATGCATTACAATCTTATGAAAAAGCGACCATTGCTACTAAAAAAGGTAAATTCTTTAATGAAATAATTCCCATTAAAGTAATCCAAAAAAACAATGAAATTATACTCAATGAGGATGAAGATATCTATAAAATAATTCCTGAAAAAGTAGCAAAATTGAAAGCTTCTTTTGTTGAAGGAGGCACAATAACTGCTGCTAATGCCAGTAACTTAAATGATGGAGCAGCTGCTATAATTTTAGCATCAAAAGAAGCTGTCGAGAAATACAATTTAACACCATTAGCTAAAATAATTGGTTATGCAGACGCGGCACAAGCTCCTGAATGGTTTACAACAGCACCTTCACTAGCAATTCCAAAAGCAATAGAAAGAGCTAATTTAAAATTAGAAAATATTGATTTTTTTGAAATAAATGAAGCTTACTCTGCAGTTGCAATTGCAAATCAAATTGAGTTAGGAATTGAATCAAATAAAGTTAATGTTTATGGCGGTGCTGTTGCTTTAGGTCATCCGTTGGGAGCTTCAGGAGCTAGAATAATATGTACATTAATTTCAGTGCTTCATCAAGAAAATGGAAAGTATGGTGTAGCAGCTATTTGTAATGGTGGAGGTGGTGCTTCAGCAATGGTATTAGAGAAAATGTAATTAAAAACTAGTAAAATGAAATTTGTAAAAGAGAATTGGATATCAATCGTAGCATTTATAGTGGTATTAATTGTTGCTTATTCGTTTTACTGTTTATGCTAAATTCTAAAATTTAAGATTTTGAATACTAAAGCAATAAAGATAAATATTGAGTTAAATGAACAATTAAATTTTATCGATTTAGAAATAGATAACCAAATTAAAAAATGTGAAAATGCAATTGACATTATATTAAAATCAATAAATGCAATCAAGAAAATTGTATCTAAAAGTTCTTTTAAAACTGATCAAGAAGAAATTATTTTTTTTAAAGAAATAAAACCTCTATTTACTTCTAAGTTAATTTTTTACAACATGGTTTATAAAATTGAAATGAAGAAACCAAACGGAGGAAATAGAATTCTAAAAAAGTATTATTTAAATGAACTTTTGAAACTAAAAGCTTTTTTTGACAATGAATTGGAATTCTATCAATACTACCGTTCAGGAAGTACTTATTTGGATTATAAATATTTTCAAAGAGGGAAGTTTGATATAAAATTAGCATTAGATAGTTACTATTTTGAAGCTGACACTTCTTTTAGCACGTCACATGACTTCAAAGTAGCCCAAATTCTTGCCAACGACTTAATTCAATTATATTTGGAAAATCAGTTAATTATGATTGAAAATAAAGATAACTCAGAAAAATCACAACGCAAACCGAACATCAAATTGATGTGGACTGGAACAAAAGTTGCATTAACCGAACTATTATATGCGCTGCATTCAGAAGGTGTTTTCAACAATGGCACTGTAGATTTAAAAGATATTGCCGAATATTTCGAGCATACTTTTGACATCGATTTAGGTCAATATCGACGAACTTTCCTTGAAATTAGGGCAAGAAAAAGTGATAAAACCAAATTCATTACAGCATTAAATGAAGCTTTATTAAAAAGAATGAATAATTCAGATGATATAATTTAAATAAAATCGTACCCAACACGAACCCCGTTGTGAAATAAAACAATCCAAACTTCACAAATTTGTGCCATAACAATCTAAAATATACGTTATGGCTATCGAAGTTATTACTCGCGAAGACTTAAACGAATTCCGTAGTCTTCTTTTGAAAGATTTAAAAGAAATCATTCAATCCAAACCGCAACAAACAAAACAGTGGCTCAAATCTAATGAAGTCCGTAAACTGTTAAACATCTCTCCTGGAACACTCCAAAACCTCCGCATCAACGGAACACTTTCCTATACCAAAATTGGTGGTATTATGTATTACAATAATGCTGACATCGAAAAATTATTACACGGTAATATGGTGAATTCTTTACCAACACTTTTCAAATAAACTCATTTGCACAAACCGACTAATTACTTTTCACTAATTACTCATTACTAGTAAAATGAACTACATCAAACACCTAACAGGCTTCTTCATTCGCATAGCAGCTGAAGAAACCATATATCCAACACACATAAGTCTATATCTCGCTTTATTTCAAAGTTGGAACATTAATCGTTTTAAAAATCCAATTGCCATTTCACGAGACGAAATGATGAAAGCAAGCCGAATTGCTTCAAAAGCCACCTACCATAAGTGCATTAAAGAACTGCAAAGTTTAGGCTTTATCGACTACATCCCATCCTATAATCCCTATTCAGGTTCAGAAGTGATTTTACACGATTTGTCAGATAGGAAAAGTGTTTTTAAAACGCAAACCAGTTCAATCATTGACCAAACCCAACCAATAAATAACCAAGCTAATAGTAAGGGTACTGAACAAGTCAATGAACCCAATATATATAATAAGAAGAAAACATCTAAAAACAATAAAAACATATTTATAGATACCAATTCCAAAATTTTAAATGAAGAAAAGTTTTTAGAGACTAAAGAAAAAGAAATGCCTTTGGCATTCGCCAATACCAATGAAAAAAAAATAGACGATAATTGGCAAAAAAAAAGTTCCGCGAAAAAAAAAGAAATAGAAAATCCATCATTCGAACAAGTCAAAGACTATTTCAAACAAGAGGAGTTCTCAGAATTTGAAGCCGAACGATTTTATAATTATTATACCAGTAACGGTTGGCTTATTGGCGGAAAAACCAAAATGATAGATTGGCATGCAGCAGCTCGTAATTGGATATTAAATACAGCCAAATTCACAATTAATCTTCCACAAAACCCAAAAGTAAAAGAACAACCACGAGCCAAACAATTACAAGTTGTTGAAGATAAAAATTATGCAGAACCGCTTTAATAATCGACCTAAGAGTTCGCAATCGAGTGTCAATTATTTGAAGAATTGGTAAAAATGAAAAGCTGTTTGAGGCTTTAGCCGAGTTCTTTTCATTTCCAATTCAAAAATTAAATTGACCGATGAGAACTCAAGTCTTGACCTTTTGTTTCTTTTGGGTCAAGCCAAAAGAAAATGTAAAACAAATACATTCAGCAAGATATTTATTTATGAGATTAATAAGAATACTATGAGCTCTCAATACAACTACCAAGAAATCCTAACATGGTTAGAACAAAAAGCAAAACAGGATTATGGTTCCAATTTCCATTTCGTTGAAGAAGATAAGGTAAACATAACTAAACTAGTTGCTTATTTCTTGAAGGATGAAATAACTGCGAATCAATTCGGATTAGACTTGTCAAAAGGCATTCTACTTACTGGACCAGTGGGTTCCGGTAAGACAACCTTGATGACCATAATGAAATACATCACCCAAAAAGAAAACAAGTTTTACATGCGAACCTGTCGCGATGTAAGTTTTGAATTCATTAAAGAAGGTTACGAAATAATTCACAAGTACAGTCGTGGAAGTTATCCCCAAACAGATTGCAAAAACTATTGTTTTGATGATTTAGGTGTAGAAAGTAATTTAAAATACTATGGCAACGAATGTAATGTTATGGCAGAAATTATCCTTTCACGATACGATCTATTCATTTCAAAAAAAGTCATAACACATATCACAACTAATCTTTCAGCTTCAGAAATCGAAACCATGTACGGCAACCGAGTTCGTTCAAGATTAAGAGCTATGCTCAACCTCATCGCTTTTGATAAATCCACACAAGACAAACGCTAACCAAACACATCAACAATGAGAAAAATAAACATCTTCTGGAATTGGTTCCAGGACAACAACCAAACCATTAAGAACCTAAAAAACGAAACACTAATAAATCAAAAACAAATCTGCTATTGGATAACCAAACAATTAGGTTATTACTCCAAAGATTTAGATTTTATGATAGTATTTCCAAAAAAAGAAAATCAAAAAACAGAACTCATCATTACAGCAAATGGTAATCCGAAATACTTTAATCAAGTCATTGAATTAATCAATAATGCACCGGAATTAAAGTATTGGAAATTTACAGCATTCATTCAACCAACAGGCAACATTGACGAAATCATAAATGGTTTAGACGAACCTTACGTTTTTCAAGAAATAACAATTAAAACCAGCGAAATCAAATTCCTGCCAATAAACTACAATGGCAAAATCAAAAAGCTAGATATAATCATTTACTTAAAAAACTACACCATCAACTGCAATACTAAAACATGGCAGCAAATAGTTTTCATAATCCTTCAAGATTTATTAGGTGAAAAGTCTTTATATCAAAACATAAACTTTGTCCAACTAGCACAACTATCAAACGCTATTGAAGAATTAATCGAATTGTACGAATTGCAGTTTTATATTGATACGATTAACAAAAGTGATGTTTCATAGTTAAACAGTCAGGTTTATCCTGATAATTCAGCTATAAAAAACAATCCATATCGCATATTGCGATTTGCGATATAAAGTATAGTTTAAGCTCACAATCAAAGAATAGATTCTAAAATAGTAAATACTTCAGATGATACTTATAAAGAAAAATAACAAGCAAAAATGTTTGTTATTTTATACAAAAATGTTAGTTTTGTTCATATTAATGAACATTTGTAAAAATGAGTAGAAAGAAACAAACAATATTTCCAAAGCATCTAATCATATTAGAACAGATGGGAGAGAATATAAAGTTAGCTAGAAAAAGACGTAAGTTAACAGCTGTACAAGTTGCTGAAAGAGCAGATATTGTTAGGACTACTTTATACCAAATAGAAAAAGGAAATCCTAGTGTAGCTATCGGAGCTTATTTTAATGTACTCAGAGTATTAGGACTACAAGATGATTTTCTAAAACTAGGGGCAGATGATGAATTAGGTAGAAAATTACAAGATTTAGAACTTTTAAAATAACTATAAAAGATAAATTAAACGTCAGTTCGAGTAATTTTCGCGTAATGCAATGGAGCGAAAATTGTATCGAGAACCTTTAATATTAAGAGAAGAATGTCCAACAACAAATTCGACATATACGTTTACGCACATTGGGTAGGAATGCCCGAACCTCAACTCATTGGTACACTTTCGGCTCATTTTGCAAAAGGGAAGAAAGCCTTTAGTTTTGAGTATGACAAACAATGGCTTAAATCCGGAAATCAATTCCTACTAGATCCCGATATTCAATTGTATAGCGGACAACAATTTCCAAATGGCAAAGAAAACTTTGGTGTCTTCTTAGACAGTATGCCTGACACTTGGGGTCGTACACTAATGAAACGAAGAATAGCCCAGCAAGCAAAAGAGAAAAATGAAAAAGCACCAACATTATATGATATTGATTACTTATTAGGTGTGTACGATGAAAGTCGCATGGGAGCTTTACGATTTAAAACGGAAAGTGATGGCCCATTTTTAGACAACAATAACGAAACACCTACACCGCCTTGGTCTTCAGTTAGAGAATTACAACAAGCTGCGAATAGCTTTGAAAATGACGAAAATAATGAAGAGGCTAAAAAATGGTTGGCAATATTAATGGCACCAGGTTCTTCATTAGGAGGAGCAAGACCAAAAGCAAACATTTTAGACGAGAATAAAGAACTTTGGATTGCCAAATTCCCTTCAAAAAACGATACCATAGACAAAGCAGCTTGGGAATACCTAGCTTACATATTAGCTACAAAGGCAGGCATCAATATGGCGCCATGCAGAATAGAAAAGATTGCAGGAAATTACAATACTTTTTTCACGAAGCGTTTTGATCGCGAAAAAGAAGAACGCATACATTTTGCATCAGCCATGACCATGACCGGCAATAACGAAGACACCATTCGCGACAATACAGCTAGTTATTTAGATTTAGCGGAATTCGTTAGTAATTACGGGGTAAATGTAGAAGAAAACTTGCATCAGTTGTGGCGAAGAATAATCTTCAATATAGCCATTTCTAATACCGACGACCATTTAAGAAATCACGGTTTCATTCTAACCGATGAAGGTTGGATTTTATCACCAGCCTACGACCTCAATCCATCAATCGACAAAGACGGTTTGGCACTCAACATCGACACCAATAACAATGCATTAGATTTTGAATTGGCTAAAGAAGTAGGTGAGTATTTTAGATTAGATGTAGAGAAAATGAACATCATAATTAATGAAGTTCTGGAAAGTGTAAGTCAATGGAAAGAAATAGCAAAAGAAATTGGCATTCCAAGAAGTGAACAGGAATTAATGGAAAAAGCTTTTATATAATAATCATCAATGCTTTATTTCATCTCCAAACCAAACACCATATTTTTGCCATTGTTCGTAAAAAATTATCCATTCTGTAATCCAAGGAATCATTTTGTATAAGGGAATAAAATTCAATGTTGGTCTGTCAAAAATTGGATGATATAAACACAAAGACATATCTCTATATAAATGAATTTCATTATTAAACTTAATTACTTTATCATTTATAAAAATTCTGTCATATCGGTATTGGTTGAACGGAGAATATGAGAGCAAAATTTCATATTTTTTACCCTCAACATTCAACATTCCTTTTCCAATTAAAGATTTACTTTCAGTACTTATTTTTAAATCAATCCACTCAAAATATTTTTCTACTAATAGTTTCTCAATTAGTAAAAATGAATACCAATTTTTTTTATGATTCGATTTAATATTTTCCTCCAAAATTGCGATGAGGTTCATTTTTTATTCCTTGATTTTGATTAATATTTCCTAAAGAATTTGTCAAAGCATTACCACCTACAATTAAGCCACTTGCTTTTGCAAAGCCATCAGAAGTTGATTTTGAAAATGTTTTGAATTGCTCATTTAATGATTGTTTATATACTCCTTCGCCAAATAATTTTATGTAATCTTCTTTTCCAGTTTCAAATGATGTTTTAAGATTTTGCCATTTCTTATAAAAATCTGTAATGAAATTGTAAAAACTTTCGTAATGTTTATTAGTCCACGAATCTGTAAAATCTTCTGCTGTATTTACAGGATTTAATACTTTGAACCTTTCTCTTTTGTTTACGGATTCTAAATAATTATCTTTAATTCTTCTTGCTACATTATCAATTGTTTCAAAAATTGAACTTTCACGTTGATAAAGAGTTGCAACCAATGTTGTAATAACTACACTTGATACTGGATAGTCTTTATCTTGAAAATATATATCACGATACCTTTTAAACAACTGAACTGCTCTTTGTAGTGGCGTTTTCAAATATAGTTCTTCTGGTAAAGGTTCTGTTTCTACTTTTGCTTCAAGTAATACAGTAGAATATTTACTAAGCATTGGCATTTCAACAGAATTTGCGATATTTAAAAACCAATTTGCAAATCCTTTTGGATTTCCTAAAGACCAATCTCTCAATGCTTTTTCGGGAATTTTAATATTTTCTTTATCAAAACTATTAGGCATACAAGCAGGTAAAATATCCATGTGAAAATCACTCTTATAGTTTAACCTTACACACCTTTTTTTCTTTTCCATTATGGTTTTATAGTATCCGTCTTTTTCTAAAGCTGTAACTAAAGCATTATAAACTTTTTCCGGCGAATGATTGTAGAAAACATCATAAATATGTAAAACTGTATCTAAATCAAAATCTTCTTGATTTATTGGTTTTACTGTTGTTCCTATTCTCTTTGAACCTTGAGCATAAACCTCAATTTCCAAATCATTGAAAAAATCATCATCCTTTTTTAAAACTTCTGCAACAGCATTATATGCAGTTTCCATTCGTTCTAACCTTGTTTTATCAAGTTGTAACTCTTGTGCAATTCTTGCCAATAGTTCTTCTCTTTGAAGAACGTAATCTTTAAAAATATCAATCATCATTAAAATGTTTTATTTATTATTAATTTCGTGTGTTGCCCTATTCGTGCAACTTGTTTTTCATTTTCCATATATCTTAGTTGTTCAATGTTATCACAATCAACAATAGCGTAATCTTTATTTAGGTTCGTGCCAATTTTGTTTAATTCAATTAAAGCCAGTTTTTGTTCTTCGTTTGGAATCAATTCAAAAACATCATAAACTAAAACTTCATAACAACTAAAAAATTCACTCCAAACCAAGTTTTTAGAAAATCTTCGTATGTGCTTATAGTTAATGTTTTGAAATATTTTAGAGTCTAAAATGTTTGTATCTAACAATTCTTCTTTAAATTCTCTGTTTGGATTAATTTCTCTCTCTTGCATACTTTCAAACCAGTTCATTACTTCTATTGCAAATTTTCCTTTTACCATAAATCGTAAGTCTGAAGCACTTTTTTCATCTACATTTAATCCATTTCTATTGTTGTCGGGTTTATATTCCCATTTATTAAAAAGTGAATCATCGCCATATCTTTTATAAGCACCTCCAACTGGTTGTAATTGATTTTCAATTCTTCTATTTTTCACAAGTAAGTATTTGTTTGTATTCGGAATTTGAATTTTAAACAAATAACTTATTGAAAATCGAATATCTTTATTTTTATAACTTCCTATTTTAGTTTTAAAATAAGTAGTTAAATTATTCCTGTTTTCCCAAACAATTGTAGCTCCTTTACTTAGTATTGGTTTTAATAGTGTTGTTAATAGTTCAGCCATTAGAAATATTTTTAATTTAAAAATAGGGGCGTTTCACCCCAGTTCGTTTTTTTAATTTGATTTTGATATTGCTGATATGCCAATTAGTACAAACATTGCAAAAGCACCAATCGCTAATAATTTTGCGTTTGAACCTTTTGCATGAATACAACTATTTTTATAGCATAAACTCACATCATCATTTGAAATAGATAAATTATTTTTCATTTCAATGAAATTTAATTATGTTCTTCATTTTGGGTAGAAAAACTTAACCCAGTACTATTAAGAGGTACCATTACTTTTCTTTTCTAACTCCTTTGAATGGTTCTGGACTTGATGTTTTTACATCAATAAATCTTCCAGTTTCGGTATCCCTTTTAGTCCATAATCCAGTAACTGGATTTTGAATTTGAGAACGTTCTTTAACCATTCCTTTTCTTGAATTGTCTTTTGGTGGATTAGTTGCCATCGTTTTACAATTTTTTAATTAAACATATTCTTTCAACTTCTCGACATGAAAGACTTGACGAGCGTAATCACTTTTACATATACTAATTCCGTTAGGTTAAATTATTTAATAAAATTTTATTATCTTCGTTTTTATAGTATAAGTGCGCCTCAATCATATACTAATTCCATTACTAACGCTTTTAGTATATAAATGAAAATAGAGTTAAAACAAGAAGATATAGATTTTGATGTGCTTACAAGTGATGAGCTTATTGAATACATTTCTTTTAAAAATGAATTTCCTAGCGAAGCAGAAAAGGCATTTATTGTATTCTGTAATAGATTTCAACAAGATGTTATAAAAACAGCTGAAATTTATTCTAATAAATATGGACACAGCGAAGTAATTGCTCTTGATATTGCAAACTGTACTTTTGCTAAAGTATGGAAATACCATTCTTTTAATAAAAGTAAGTCAAAGATTAAGGATATTGATAAAGCAATAAAAATATGGCTTCATGCGATTGTTTTTAATGAGTTAATGAAATATGGAGTAAAAGATACTTGTAGCGAACCCGAGGAAGACGATTTGTCAATAGTTGAGAATTTAGATGATTTAGTTTCTCTTACAGTAGGTGAAGACTCTGAAAAAAGAAAAGATTTAAAAATTAGATTGGAAATAATTGAAAGGGCAATGTTAGGCTTATCTGAAAAGCATAAAATAATCTATCTTACTTATAAAGCATACGAAAACAATGGGAAAAATATTCCAAGAATAGTAGGTAAGAAATTAAGAGAAAAATTAAATCTGGTTCAAAGTTCAATTCAAGTCTATAAAAAAGAAGCAACCGACCACATTAACAATTATTTGAATAGTTTAAATGGCAATAGATAAAAAATATATTGGCAAAGTAACCAATGATAATCTTGATGATTGGTTACATTCTACTGGTTTTTTGTATCCGACAAATGAAAAACAGTTAGATAGATTTAATAAATTATATGAGGAATATGATTTTAAGTTAAAAAATGCAACTATTGATGTGAAATCCATAATTGAAGGGACTCTTTGTAATAAATCAAAAGTTATCTCTTTAGATATTAGTAATAGTGTTATCAACGAAATTGAAAGTTTGAAAATGGTTGCTAGAAAAGGTCAAAGTAATCTACCAAAACATATTATTGATAAAATGAAAAAAAAGCATCGAGGTTCAGATGATACAAAATAATTCGAAATCTAAAATCAGAAAACTTGCTGAATCAATTGCTTTAAAATACGATGAAAAGATTACACCTCTTGAAAAAATAGTTGAAGCTGAAGATTTAGAAGTTTTCTATGATGATTATGATAAAGGAACATTTGATGGAATGACTGTTTATGATGACGAAAATTTTTACATTCATATTAATACTGCTAATGGCAATAGAATAGACTCAGCTAGAGGACGATTTACTTTAGCACATGAACTAGGTCATTATATCATTGATTCTCATAGGATAGGTTTAAAATTGGGATTATTAGAACCACATCCATCAAGAACTAACCAAAAGCAATTTAATGAGATTGAAAGAGAAGCTGATTATTTTGCTTCTTGTTTATTAATGCCCGAAGAAAGATTTAAAAAGGATTTTTTTAGAAAGAATTTTAGTTTTGAGTTAATAGATTCTTTGAGTAAAGAATATGGAGTTAGTATTACGGCTTGTGCATTTCGTTTTGCTCAAATAGGTTCTCATCCTATTTTGATTATTTATGCTGAAAATGGAATAATTAAGTGGACTTATTCTAGTGATGATTTTCCATTTAAATACCTCCTTAATAATCAAAAAATTTCTGATTCATTTGTTATGGGTGAATACTTCAAAAATACTGCTACAGAAATTTCTAAAACAGCTCAAATATGGGCTATTGACTGTTTCAATTACGTTAAAGCAGAAGATTCGAATAAAAAATTTTATGAACATTGCATAACTCATAAAAGTTCCGCTTTAAGTATAATTTGGGAGGATTGATACTTTATTTTAAAGAGCATCCTTTATTCTGCTTTATATTTTTAGGATCTAACTCAGTAATTATTTAAATTTAAGTTAATTAGGGTAACTCATTACCTCATTCACCTGCACAAAAATCGCTCCTAGTCCAAGTATTCCAAGCATCAATAATTTTTTTGCTTCATTTAACTGATTTTTTCATGAGTTTAAGAATAATAATTATTTTTTATTTATTACAAAATTTGATTTATCTAAATTTGCAAAATGTTTTATAGAAGAAAAATCATATTAGCACTAATACAACTTTTGGGTGGTGAATTAGAAAAAATTCGCATCCAGAAATTGTTGTTTTTATACAGTCAAAAAAAGAAAAACCCAGAATACGAGTTTATACCTTATAAATTTGGTTGTTATTCATTTTCTGTAAAAGCCGATTTAAACACTATGGTAAAAAATGGGAGTTTAATAGAAACTGAAAATTATTTTATCAAAAATAACCAAGATGATTTTGTAAAGTCATTAAAAGTTGAAGACAAGAAAATAATAACAGAAGTGGTGCAATTATATGGCAGTATGAATAGCAATAGTTTGATAAAACATACTTACATTAATTTTCCTTATTATGCAATTAATAGTACAATTGCTGATAAAGTGCTAGACGAGAAACAACTTGAAAAAGTAACTAATTCGAAAAAGGAATGTAATGCAACTATACTTTTTACAATTGGTTATGAAGGTATTTCATTGGAAAAATACTTAAATAAATTAGTTAACAATGATGTCAAACTTTTAGTTGATGTTAGAAAAAACTCATTGAGTATGAAGTTTGGATTTAGCAAAAGTTTGTTAAAAAAATATTGTGAAAGTTTAGGAATTGAATATATACACATACCTGAAGTTGGTATAAATTCAGACCAACGCCAAGAATTAAATACTCAACAAGATTATGATGCGTTGTTTGAAGTTTATAAAAAAACAACGCTCAAAGAAACAGATAGTTATCAAACTAAAATAATTGAATTACTTGCAAAACATAAAAGAATAGCTCTAACCTGTTTTGAAGCAAATATCTGTCAATGTCACAGAAAACCATTAGCTGAAGCTATTGCAAAAAATCCTATATTTGAATATGAAGTAAAACATATCTAAATATGGCTAAAACAAGAGTATTAATTACCGTTAAAACCTATTCCACAATATCTGGCAAATATGATGAATTAGTTTGTACAGCAGGTTTTCTAGAAGACGGCTCTTGGATTAGAATATACCCTATTCCTTTTAGGAAAAAATCGTACGAGGAGCAATATAGTAAATATGATTGGATTGAAATAGATTTGGTTAAAAATGAAAGTGACTTTCGTTTTGAGAGTTATAGACCATATTCTATTGATAGCGAAATAGCTATTATAGGTCATTTAGACACCGGAAAAGACAGGTCTTGGTCAGAACGTAAACAAATAGTCCTAAAAAAAGTTTACACCAATATGACTAAATTGATTGAAGAAGCTAAAAATAAAGAAATTAGGACTTCATTAGCTGTTTTTAAACCAACAAAAATTCTTGATTTTTATGCTGAACCAACCGAAAGAGAATGGAATAAAAAAAAGATTGAGCAATTAAAAGCGAATAGAGATCAGATTAATATGTTTGAATATGAACATCCTGAAAATCCTTTTGAAGTTGTAAACAAATTACCTTATACTTTTAAATTCAAATTTGAAGATGAAAATGGTAAAGTAAGCAATATGATGATAGAAGATTGGGAAACAGGTCAATTATTTTGGAAATGCCTAGCTAAATATGAAGGCAATGAAGCTAAAGCTATTCAAGACGTTAAAAATAAATATTTTGAAGATTTTGCGAAAACAAAAGACTTGCATTTCTTTCTAGGGACTTCGGCTTTATTTCACTATACTTCACATAACCCTTTTATGATTATCGGAACTTTTCAACCAAAAATTGAAACTCAATTTAGTTTAGACTTATTTTAATTATGATATGCCTTTTTTGCAAAAAAGACTCAACTAATTCAAAAAGCGTAGAGCATATTATACCTGAAAGTCTTGGAAACAAAGAGCATATTTTGCCAAAAGGAATTGTTTGTGATAAGTGTAATCAATACTTTGCTATTAAACTAGAGAAACCTCTACTGGAGAAACCATATTTTAAAAATGTTAGAAGCAGAAATATGGTCGAAAGTAAAAAAAATAATATACCACTAGGCGATGCTTTTGTTTTTGGAAAAAAAATAGATAAAGTGCAGTTCGGCTTTGAGGATGGAAGCAATTTTATTGTATTTGAAAAGGAAGAAACTTTATCAAGAGTTCTTTCAAAAAGAAAAGGAAGTTTTATTATTCAAATGAATGATGAACCCGAAAAGGATGATTTAATAGTATCTCGATTTTTAGCTAAGTGTGCTCTTGAGTTTTTAATCACTTACATAAAAGATGATTTTTGGTTAGATGAAATAATAAATAAAAAAGAATTAGACTTGTTACGGAATTATGCTCGTTATGGTAGTGGTAAGTTTTGGAAATATAATCAAAGGAGAATTTATAAAGAAGAAGATAGGTTTACAGATCATATTAATCATCCTGAACCATATGAAATACTCCACGAAATAGAGTTTTTATATCTTGAGTGCCAAGTTATGTATTTTGTAATTGTAATTTTTGGTATTGAGTATGTTATTAATCTCGGAGGCTCAGAATTAGAATTATATCATGATTGGTTAAAAAATAATAATAATATTTCTCCGGTTAGAAGACCTTCTGAAAAAATTATAAAGCGAAAACTTTAATTTAAAAAACAATCATTACCTCATTCAGACTGCACAAAAATCGCTCCTAGTTCAAGTATTCCTAGCATCAATTCTTTGTTTGTTTCATTTCGTTAATTTCATATATAAAAAAGAAATAGGTACGCTAACGCTGAGGTATTTTCATCCCACCCAGTCCAACGCTCCCCACCGCACAAGTGGTATTTCCCATGCGCACAGCATTTGTTTTTCCCTATGTAAGCCAATAAAAAAAGGGTTCCAGTTTTCCCAAACCCATCGCACACTGTAACCCTTTTTTTATCCGCTTACTGCCATCGCCTAAAAACAAAAGCTGTCTTCCAACAGCTAAACCACTCCCAAGCTATGTTACATAATAAACCTTATAATTCCTTCCTTAAAAATTCCTACGCTCCGGCAGCGGCAGTTATAAGGGTTATTATGTAAAATATCCGCGCTCCAACGCTCCCACCCAGAAGCGGTAAGTATTTGCATTGTTTTTTAGAGTGGCTTTACATTTCCACAACACATAATCTTTTTAAAATTCACGTATTACTTTCCACTCAACAATTAGCCACCCTAAAAATCAAAAAAGAAAGGATGTACAATTAAAAATTGCACACCCTTTCCGACGAATCGTTTTCAAATCACGTTTAGTTTTCCATAACAACAGACCAAATACCATCGTTTTTAAATCGAAAATCAGTATTTCAAAACAAAAAAAGTAAAAAAAAGAAGGCAAAGGTTTGTTCCAGGTATTCAAAAAAGCAAGTTCAAGCCTTCGGTTTCAGATAAAATCTCCACCCTAAAAGTTTCATAAACATAATCCATCTGAACACTGCCACTGAATACTGCTCACTTATAAGGGGTAGTATTTCATCTGAAAAACTTGCTTTTTTGAAACCTTCCACATGAAATGATGGCTTTCTTTTTTTTCCTTTTTTCTTTTGAAAAGAAATTTTGTGTGAGGGCTGTCCGAACCAAATCATCTTTGGGAAATAACCATAGACTGGAGAAGAAAGAAGAATTAACCTTTAATTCTTTACTTATGACCAATTTCATTGTTAAAAGCCACGTAGTCGGTAAATCGTATGCAAAACCGCATTTCTTTGTGTTAAACAAAGGTCTAAACAGCGGAAAACCACAAAACGAGCCTTTTACAAATTCCTTTGTCTTGATCTTCCAAAAAGAAGAAGACAAAGAAGACGTGTTTTGGATTGCTTCCAGTTTATGGAAATCTAAATTTTGGATGCCTTATTTGAGAGGTTCTGTAATTCCATTTTTGGCACTTTACGAGTTTCAAAAGGAATTTTTTCCTAAAGTGAATCGTTTTCTACAAGAACACGAGCAACATCAAAAAAATGTAAAAGCGTTACAGCTCTTGCAACAACAAGAAGCACATCACGCAAAAAACATACACTTAATCAACGAGCTTCGCAATGCCATTTTGATGAGGTATCGCAACAAATAAAAAAAGCCCGGTCTTACGACTAGGCTTTCGTTTTGTTTAACCCAAAGGTCACCACAACAAGGGCTAAACTTATTTTTTGTGCTTCTTATTCAGACTTTTAAGTACTAACGAAATAGTAAAACTGACTACAGCTCCAATAGTGGCTAAGATAACCGTTTTTGCAACATCTTCAGATTGAATATTGGGTGCAATACTTAAAAATGTACCTCCTGCAGTACCTATTAGCGTTTGATTATTCGCTGTCATTTGGAATTGTCAACTGACTTGCAGCTGTCAAAACACTTCCAGCAACCGCAACATAACCGCCAATGGTTGTAACAACAACTGGCAAAGCTACTGGAGCTGCTAAAATAGTTCCACCAACTGCCGCTAATGCCAAACCAATAGTACGAAGCACTTTAAAAAACTTAGGTGTGGGAGCCGAAACTCTATTAACTATATTTTTCATAATTAAAATTTAATATTGAACAATTAACATAACACTTTCTTGATTATCCAAAGCTTTGTAAACAATGCTTTTAAGCTTCTCAAAAGCTTTTCTGGACAACAACCCTAATCCTGGTCCAGAAAGTTTAGTAACCGGAGCAATACAGCCTTGTAATTCCTTTTGCGCATTATTAGCAGGATGAAAAAGAATAAACTTTCTATTCGGAACATCCACTAATTCCAAATGCCATTTGTATTTTGAGCTATATCGCTTTCTAATAAAATATTTCCCTTCCGGAATACAGGAAACTCTTGTTTCGTTCATCTTCCAAGGCAATTCTATGGTATTACATATCAATTTGCCTTCACATTCGAGTTTTCCATTAGTTCCTTCAGGGAAATAAGTTCTAGTTAACCAAATAACCATTACACGCCACCATCAACTTTAACAATCGATAACGGGTTGAAAGCACCATTTTTTAAAGGGTACATTTGCCCATTAATCTCTTGGTAAAACTCAATACCTAAAGCCAAAACTAAAGGGTGAGTAGAGTTAGCCGTAACGGCATTACTCAAATTGATTACAGCTGTTGCAGTTCCGTCCCAAGGCAAAATTGCCGTTTCGGTAGTTTCTACTACATAGGTTTCGTTT
>NZ_JAMXLC010000001.1:2739457-2759196 GCF_024054235.1 Flavobacterium sp. NRK F10 | reverse complement strand
AGCTCCTCCAGAAATCACTTTAAAGTGAGTTGTTCCACTTGGAGCAGCAATCATATTCGCAGGTACAAACGATGGAATAGAAACATCCAATGTTCCTGCAGCTCTGTCAATCGCTGAGGTAAACGGAGCAAATAAAGAAGTACCTAATTTTCCACGAATATTAAATTCGAATCCAAGTACTAATTCAACTTCACCATCAATTACATTTCGTAATCCTCTTTCACTCACAGCATCAGCTTGAATCACTTTTACCATTGTTTGTGTCAGACGACTTACCATTCTACCATCAGCAGAATTCAAAAGCAATGGTCTTAAAGCGGTACGCAAAATCTTTCCAGCTTTTCCAGCTCTACCAAACTCTGAACCGTTTTCACGCGTTCTCTGGAACGCAGGATCACTCGCAATTCTGCTCGCGTCAATTCCACCTTTCTCACGAGCCAAATGACCATCTTGGGTTTTGTAAAAGGTAATATCCCCGATAGTACCTTTCAATTTAATTATGCCTTTCTGTCTAGCCATAACTTCAAAAATTTCATTAATAAATCAGTTAAAAACACCTTCAATCTCCATCACGTTGCAACACTTTTAGATTGATTTAGAAACAAAATTTAAACAATAAATAAAAGCTTCAAAGTAATATGTCATCACATGACACTTTTGTCCAAATTCGACACATATGACATCTAAACAAGTTCATTTATCGTTTCTGAACCAGTTCAAATAATAATTACTTTTACTAAAATTAATTCTGATAATCAATATGAAATAAGTAATTCAAAGCCTAGTCAAAGGCATAGATAAAGTATGAAAATTGAAAAAAAGAGAATATGTATCTATCCAAAGGACATACAACGCATTACAGGAAAGAGTTATAGACAGAGTGCACGATTGTTGCAAAAGATAAGAACTGACCTTAAAAAGCTTGAAAATGAGTTTGTATCGGTTGAAGAGTTCTGTAATTACACAAGCTTAAAAATTGAACAAGTAGAACCTTTAATTATCGGATGAGGTTTTTAAAAAAAGTATCAATTATTAAACTTCATTATACATACTTTTTACAGTAATAACCAGTTCAATAAATGAACAATAATTATACTTTTTTACTTTGTTTAATCCTCTAATTTTCATAGATTTGTCCTAATAAGATTTCGAAAAATTTGCACATTATTTATCGATGCAAAAGCGAGACCCTAGGATTTTTAAAATTGTTAAAACCAATAATATCAAGCGTTTATAAGAGGATGATAAATCCCTCTTTCTCCGCAGCGTAAAGCTTCAGATGAAAATCTGGAGCTTTTTTTATGCCTTAAAACGTTTGTTTTTACTGAATTTAGTTCCTTTTTAATTCTTTTTTTATCATCTCAAAATTCAATCTTTTTTAATAAAAAAAGTTTTTACAAAAAATCTTAGACACAACTATAATTCACCTCATTACTGTTTCCTAATTTTTTGGAATTTATTCTATATTTGTTTCAGTTTGATCTTTACTTTCTTAAAACATAACTATACACTTATTTCAAATTTGAGAAAATACGATGAAAATAAAACTATCCTTTTTAACACTTTTTTTTCATATTTTCATGTAAAAATAATTAGGAATTTAGTTTTTATGACAGAAGACAGTAACAGAATTGGCAATTAGAAACACCTGTAAAATCAGTAAGAAGCTATATAGCTATGGATTGGATAACGATCAAATAAAAAACTGTAATAGAGGTATCCTATATCCAAAAAAAATCCAAAAGAAAGAAAAATCAAGCTATTCTTCCCTTTGGATTATTTGATTACTCTTCAATCATTCAGGCTTATTGAACACTCATCTCCATAGCATGGTCGTATTGACAACATCCCGGTAAATTGTCATACGCTTCTGTACTTCCGTTCAGTTTGTCAGTATCGTATCCTGCGTCAGCAATTGCTTTATGAATAGCCTCTAAATTAGTTTTTGACGCATCAAAAGATACACTGATCTGCTTTTTAGATACATCCCAATCGGCTTTAGAAATTCCTTCCAATTGATGTACAGCTTCTTCAATAGTGCTTTTACACATTTCACAATTTCCGCGTACTCCGAATGTAGCAGCTGCTAGTTCTGCATTATCCGAACTTTCTGTTTGTTCAGTTGCAACGGGTTCCGTTTCACTTTTAGCTTCGTTTTTACATCCGGTAAAGCTTAATGCAGCAAGCATCAAACCACTTAAGAACACTTTTTTCATATTATTTCTATTAATTTATTTGTTATTAATTTTTTCTTTTACTTCGCCACACTTTAGCATTTTATCTCCGAAATAGGGATTTAAAACTTTTTCTTCATTACTTAACCAATAAGCACCACTGTCACTATCTGCCATCGGACAATACAATTTGTAGGTCGCTTTATTGATTCCGAAATTCTGAACGGCTAAAATCAATTGGTTTGACATTTTTTTGAAGACTTTGCGTTGCTCTTCAATATCTGAAGATTTTGTAATGACAACCGCACTTTCTGTTATGGCATGATCTATTGCCATCCACTGCTTATGAGTCGCTTCATTAGGAACCAATTTCATATCTACGGCTGCAATTGCTTTTTCAATAGCAGAAGCCAATTGCTTTGCCTGTTTAGAATCACTGTCTATCAAAGCGTCTTTTAATGCAATATATCGGTCATAAACGACTTGCAACTGATTCTTAAATTCTGTCGGAACATTAACCGATGCGTTAGGTTCTTCTTTTCTGTTCATCATTGATTTTTTGCCCTGCAACTGAGCTGATGCATCAATTGTAAAGACACCGTAGGTAACAATCTCCTCTCCTGCTTGTAAACCTCCTGTTATTTCATAATCTTCCCCTGTTTTTTGCCCCAATAGGACTTCACGCATTTCAAAAACCGGTTCGTCAGGCTTCGGTTTTATATAAACAATCGAACGTTTTCCGGTCCATAATACTGCGGTAGCCGGAACGGTCAAGGTCTCTTTTGAATGACTAACTCTATCTGTTTTTCCTTTAACAAACATAGATGGTTTTAGCTTTCGGTCTTTATTATCGATCACTGCACGCATCTTTACCACTCGGGTATCAGGATTCAGAACCGGATCTATAAAGGCTATTTTGGCTTTAAAAACTTCTGTAGGATACGCTTCAGTAGTGATCACTATGGCTTGTCCGACTTTAAAATTGCTTATCTGATTTTCGTAAACATCAAAATTAGCCCAAACGGAATTTAAGTCGGATATCTTAAACAAAGGCTGTCCTTGCTTCACATAATCGCCCTGTTCTGCCAGTTTTTCCGAAACCGTTCCGCTCACAGTTGCATAAATAGGAAAATATTCCTTTACCTTTCCTGAGCTTTCGATCTGATTGATCTGAGAATCTGACAGTTTTAATAATTTCAGTTTATTTCTTACCGCTTTGTAAAGTTCCGGGTGGGTACTTTTTAAAGAAGCCGCCGTTATCAGTTCTTGTTGCGCTTTGACCAGTTCCGGCGAATAGATCGTTGCTAATGCTTGACCTGCCTTAACCTCTTCTCCGGTAAAGTTGATGTGCAATCGTTCTATTCTCCCGGAAAAATAACTGGCCTGGACAGCATTTGCCTCTTCATTTTCCGATATTTTACCTGATACGATTAAAACATTGCTCTCGCCACCACTATTTCCTACTATAGTTGTCTGAACATTTGCCAGAGCTAAGGCGTTCTCTGTCAATTTAAACTGCTCTTTTGATAAACCTCCCTGATGGTCATGATCTACCGGAATAAGATCCATACCGCAGATCGGGCATTTTCCGGGTTCTGTCTTCATAATCTGGGGGTGCATGGAACACGTCCACATTTGCTTTTTAGCCTCTTGAGCTGTTACAGGGCTTGATTCTTTATTGGCTTCTTCATTGCCGAAAAGTAACCATCCGAGAACCAATCCGACAGCTACTAATACTATATAAATACTAATTTTTTTCATCTTTTCCCTTTATTTAATTAAATAATTAATTATGGTACTTTGTATATAATAATCCACTACCGAAGTAATCTTGTTGATTTGAAATTTCAGTTCTAATTCCTGAATATCAAGTACATCGTTAAAATCAATTGTACCGGTTTCATAGCTTTTAATTAAAATTTGTTCGGCACTCTTTGCCTGCTCCAGATTCTTGACTTGTGTATCATGACTGATTCTGGAAGCATTTCTATTAGAAATTGCTTTTTGCAGGCTTGTTTCTAAAAAATTGAGTTTATTTTGTTTTTGTGCTTTAATCTCTTCCTGTTTTAATTCGTTTTGCTTGCTGACTGATTTATATTTTTTATTAAAAATAGGGATCGATAGTGAAACCATTGGCATCAAGGCATCTTTCCCGTTATCGCTGAAATCCATATCGGGTCTTTTCTCGACATTGATATAATCAAGACCGAAACCTATCATCGGTCTTTTCTCTTTTTGATTTAATAACTCTGATTTTTCAACCGAATGAAACAACTTATCATACTTAAGAAGTTCCGGGTGGATCTCCAGACTTTCAAATGATACTTGTTCTTTCTCATCCGGAATTTCTAAATCAGTAATAAGGTCAACCGCTATCTCAGAATCTCTGTTAAGGAGTTTATTTAATACTGTTTGTTCCGCTTTAAATTGTTCGCTCAAAACACTTTGCAACTGAGCTAATTCATTTTGCCTTATCTGCAATTTCAGAACATCAACCAAAGAAGCTTTTCCGACTTCAACTGAAGTCAGTGCTAATTTTTCGTATGTCTTTAAAAGTGTTTTGTTTTCTTCCAATACTCTTATCTTTTCTTTAATCTCATACAGTTTGTAATAAGATTGTGAAACCGTACTGATCAATTTTCTTTTAACTATCACTAAATCCTGATATTTAGCTTCTGATAGTGATACCGCATAATTTTCTCGGGCTGTGATCGTTCCGAACCAGGGAATCATTTGACGAACCGAAACTTTAAATGTCTGAGCTCCGGTTCGCGTTTCAGGCGTAATAGCAAACACTCCTATACCTAATTCTGTATTAGGCAATACATTTACCTCATTCTCTTTCTCTTTAGTAATTTTGTATTGTGATTCTATTTCTTGTACTTCCGGATTATTCCGTAAGGCTTCATCCAGAATTGTATTGAGATCCTGTGCTTTAGTCTGAATCGAAAAAAGAACTAATAGCCCAACTACATGTAATTTAAAAATTTGCTTTTTCATCGCTTTTCGATTTTCTTTTTAATACTAATTCTTCTCTCCAGCTATACAGCACCGGAACTATGAAATAGGATGTCACATCGATGATCATTCCTCCGAAACTCGGAATTGCCATAGGGATCATAATATCACTTCCTCTACCAGTTGAAGTTAATACCGGTAAAAGTGCCAGAATTGTAGTTACTGTAGTCATTAAACACGCTCTGATTCTTTTATTTCCGGCATGTATAACAGCCGTTCGGATGTCTTCAACGGTTTCCGGTTTTTCTTTAGAAAAGAACTGATTCAGATAAGTTGCCATGACAACTCCGTCGTCTGTAGCAATTCCGAAAAGTGCTATAAATCCGACCCAAACAGCAACACTCAGATTGATGGTATGCATTTGAAACAGATCCCGTAAATTCTCTCCGAATAAACTGAAATTCAGAAACCATTCCTGACCATACAACCACATCATGATAAATCCTCCTGCAAAAGCAACGGCTATTCCTGTAAACACCATAAATGATGTTGTTACCGAACGAAATTGAAAATAAAGAATTAAAAATATTATGATCAATGCTAAAGGCACTACTAAAGACAAGGTTTTTTCAGCTCTTATCTGATTTTCGTATGTTCCGGTAAATTGGTATGAGATTCCTTTCGGTACAAGCAGTTCCCCGCGCTCTATCTTTTGACTAATTACATCCTGAGCATTTTCAACAACGTTAACTTCTGCAAAATCAGGTAGTTTGTCAAATAACACATAACCTATCAAAAAGGTATCTTCGCTCTTTATCGCTTGTGGTCCTTGCTCATATTGAATTGTAGCCAGAGTACTTAAAGGTACTGGTTTACCACTCGCTGTCGGGATGTAGATATTCGCCAGATCTGTAGGATTTGAACGCAATTCTCTGGGGTAACGAACCCGTATGCCATACCGCTCCCTTCCTTCTACAGTTTGGGTAAGTGGCATGCCGCCAACAGCTACTTTCAAAACATCTTGTACCATTTGAATTGATATGCCGTAATTAGCTATTTTTTCTCTATCAATGTCGATCAATACATAAGGTTTACCTACAATTCTGTCTGCAAATACGGCTTCACTTTTTACACCTTCTACATTTTTCAGGATTTCTTCTAATTGGATACCGAAATCTTCTATTTGTTTCAGGTTCTGTCCTTTTACTTTAATCCCCATAGGTGCACGCATACCGGTTTGCAACATTACCAACCTTGTTTCTATAGGTTGCAACTTAGGTGCTGACGTAATTCCGGGAAGTTTTGTCTTTTTTACAATCTCATTCCATATATCATTTTCCGATTTGATAAACGGTCTCCAGTTTCTGAACAACTCCCCTCTATTATCTTCAATCAGATCATCGGGAGAAATTTTATAAAACCTTTCATCTATTGAATCGTTTTTGATAGTATTCGGATTAAAAACCGTTTTTCCGTCCTTCAACACAAAGGCTCCTTCATCGTTTATTTTATAACGTTGGCGTTTTCCTTCTTCATTTAGGGCATATTCCGGTTTATACAAAATGATATTTTCATACATCGATAAGGGAGCCGGATCCAATGCTGATTCCACTCTCCCAGATTTTCCGACAACGGTTTCTATCTCTGGAATATTGGCCACAGCCATATCCAGCTGTTGCAAGACATGCTTATTTTCTTCTACTCCGGAATGCGGCATTGAAGTTGGCATCAACAAGAAAGCTCCTTCGTTCAAAGATGGCATAAATTCTTTTCCGGCGTTCTTAAAGATTAACATTCCACAAATAAATACACTAGCCGGAATGGTTAAAAAGAGTAATTTATGATGCAATGCCCATTTTAAAATGTGTGTATAATACTTTTGAAAAATAGAAAAAATACCTAATAACCCTAAACATATTATACTTACAAATAGTAGATTAATAAAAAGGCTTTTATCAACACCTAAAGGCCGCCAGTACTCTGACAACAATCCTATAATAGTTCCCGATGCTATAATGATATTGATACGATTTCTGTTTTTGCTTATAACTGTATTAGTATTAGATAAGAAGTATATTGCTCCGAATAAAATCAAGACCATTCCCAACCAATACCCATAGAACAATCCTGTAATACCGATAAGAACAAATAGTGCCTGAATCAGCGCTGCTGCTTTAGTAGTAAGTGATTTTCTTTTAAATACAAATGCCGCAAAAGGCGGAATAATAAACAATGCTACGATTATAGAAGCAATCAGTGCGAATGTTTTTGTAAATGCTAATGGCCTGAAAAGTTTTCCTTCTGCTCCGACCATTGTGAAAACAGGAATAAAACTTATAACTGTAGTCATAACTGCCGTTACTATTGCTCCTGAAACTTCTGAAGTAGCATTGTATACAACCGTATTTATAGGTAACTTTTTGGAATCACTTTCTAAATGCCTTATGATATTTTCAGATAAGATCACTCCTACATCGACCATAGTTCCTATAGCAATGGCTATACCGGAAAGAGCAACTATATTGGCATCAACATTGAATGCTTTCATCGCTATAAAAACCATCAGAACGGCAACCGGTAACAAACCTGAAATTAGAATTGAGGCTCTTAAGTTAAGAACCATCACTACAATTACTAAGATTGTAATCAGTATCTCAAGAGTTAAAGCTTCGTTTAATGTACCTAAGGTTTCTTGGATCAGTTCTGTTCGGTCGTAAAAAGGCACTATTGTCAATTGAGAGACTCTTCCGTCCTTTAATTTTTTACTCGGCAAACCGGTACTAACTTCCTTAATCTTTTCTTTTACATTATTAATGACTTCCAGAGGATTGGCTCCGTATCTTGCTACTACAACACCTCCCGCCACTTCAGCACCTTCTTTATCTAATATCCCTCTTCTGGTCATTGCCCCTAATGATACTTTGGCAACATCTTTTATCTTTACCGGAGTGAAATCTTTTGACGTTACTACTGCATTTTCAATATCTTTCAATGATTTCACATAACCGAGTCCCCTAACCAAATATTCTACCTGATTTATTTCTATAGTCTGTGCTCCGATATCCTGATTGCTTTCTTTTACAGCCTTTACTACTTGTTGAAGGTTGATATTATATTGCCGCATCAGCTCAGGATCAATATCGATCTGATATTCCTGAACATATCCGCCTATCGATGCCACTTCAGAAACACCGCTAGCAGAGGAAAGGGCATATTTCACATAATAATCTTGTATGCTGCGAAGCTCATTCAGATCCCAACCTCCCGTTACCTTTCCGTTTTCATCCCTTCCTTCTAATGTATACCAAAATATTTGCCCTAAAGCCGTAGCATCCGGTCCTAACGAAGGACTAACTCCGTCAGGAAGCAATCCGTTAGGTAATGAATTTAATTTTTCTAAAATTCTGGAACGGCTCCAATAAAACTCTACATCTTCTTCAAAAATGATATAGATACTGGAGAAACCGAACATCGAGGAACTCCGAATGGTTTTTACCCCGGGAATTCCCAACAATGAAGTCGTTAACGGATAGGTAATCTGATCCTCAATATCTTGAGGAGAGCGCCCGTCCCATTTTGTAAATACTATTTGTTGATTTTCACCTATATCCGGTATCGCGTCAACAGGAACCGGATAATTGGGTAATACTTTTGTATCCCAACTGAACGGAGCATGAATTATTCCCCAACCGACAAACAATACTAATAATAAGACGGCTACTAATTTATTCTCAATTAAAAATTTAATGATCTTATTAAGCATAATTATTTAATTTAATCATTTGACAAAAAAGTTTTGTCCAAAACGGAACTGAGTCCACTTCGGATTTTTAAAACCTATATCAAATAATCAAATTAAATATACTTCATCAAGTAGATGAATGTCCCTGACTATTAAAGGCGGAGAGTAATCTTTAAAATTATTTTCTTTTTGTTCAATTGCATTGAACAAATTAAAATAAGTATAACAAAAAGTTGTGAAGAATAATTGTTGCTCAAGGCTTAGTTTATCAAATGAAGAGAGTTTCATTTCTTCCTGCCCTTTAATAACCAAATGTTCATCTGAGCAACAGGATTTTTTAGTAACTGAACATTTTGAATTAGTCAACACTTGTAACTTTTCCATTCCACAAGTCTTTGCTTCCTGAAAAATAGCTGTATCCACCAATTTATCACCACAATAGTGCTTACTTATTGTAAATGATAACGTAGAAAATAAGACTACGAATACCATTACAACAGCTATACTTCTATGGAGTACTTTATAGTTCATAAGAACAAAATTACAGTTATTTTTTTAATTCTTTATATTTTAACAGACTTTTAGTCAATTAGTAATGAAAAAAGTAAAGAGCTGTTCTTATTTAAGAACAACTCTTCACATAACCATAACAAATAATAATTATCAATTATCTCTTTAATGAAAAATGTGCTTTATATTTTTCATTATTAGACCTTATTTTTATAGTTTATCGATATTATCGAACTGTTAATCTAGCTTTAACACAAAATTAACTACTGTCAAATTTTAAAATATTTAACTAAAAATCAAAGTTTTTTTTAATTAATTTTACACAAAAAACTATTATATATTAAAAAAATGTAAAAAAATAAACAATCATCAATAAAAATACATCAAGACAGTTAATTAGACTACCAAAACAAGATCATATAAATAAATCATCTGAATAAAAATCAATTTTTATATTTGCCTTCAACTCTAAAACATTAAAAATGAATAAAAAGAAACTAATCTATCTGTTAACAGGAATCATTTTAACCGGATGCTCAGCCGGTAAATCTCAAAAAGCAGCAGATATAAATACTTACTTACAAACTATAACACCTAATGAATTAAGGGAACACCTTTATATTGTAGCTTCCGATGAAATGCAAGGAAGAGATACCGGAACTGAAGGACAGAAAAAAGCAGGTAAATACTTAATTTCTCAATATGAAGCTAACAAAATAAAATTCCCTCCTGCCGCTGAAAGTTGGTATCAAAAAGTTCCGTCAGAATTTATGGCAAGAGGCTTTTCTCCTAAATTAAATGATTCCGAAAATATCTGGGCCTTTATAAAAGGTAATGAAAAACCGGAAGAAGTAGTCATTGTTTCTGCCCATTACGACCATGTTGGTATGAAAAACGGGGAAGTTTATAACGGTGCTGACGATGACGGATCAGGAACTGTTGCCTTACTCGAAATTGCTGAAGCTTTTAAACTAGCTGAAAAAGATGGTTTCAAGCCCAAACGCTCTATCCTGTTCTTACACGTTACAGGCGAAGAACACGGTCTTCACGGTTCTCGTTATTATTCCGAACATCCGTTGTATCCGTTCGAAAATACTGTGGCCGACATCAATATTGACATGATCGGACGACGTGATACTTTACATCCTGCTACTAATAATTATATTTACGTAATCGGATCGGATCGTTTGAGTTCTGAATTACATGAAATCAATGAGCGTATGAATTCAAAGTATACTCAAATGGAATTAGATTACAAATACAATGACCGTAACGATCCGGAAAGAATCTATTACCGTTCTGATCATTACAATTTTGCCAAAAAAGGTGTTCCTGCAATCTTCTTTTTTAACGGAATACATGCCGATTACCACATGGCAACAGACACACCGGATAAAATAGAATATGATGCATTGGCAAAACGCGCTCAATTAGCTTTTGCTCTGGCTTGGGAATTAGCCAACAGAGAAGAAAAAATCATAGTTGATAAAGACGGGAAATAAAAGAAAAGCCTTTACAAATTGTAAAGGCTTCTTTATTATAAATATTTATTTTTTTAGAAAACAAACATAGCTCTCTCCCCCATTAAGTCATTCACTTCTTCCGCTACTTGTTCTAAAACATTTTCATCTGTATGATTAGTTAATACTTTGTCTATTAAAGCAACGATAGTTTCCATATCTGCTTCTACCATTCCTCTGGTTGTGATAGCAGGAGTTCCCACCCTAATACCGGAAGTAACGAACGGTGATTTATCATCAAACGGAACCATGTTCTTATTAACTGTAATCTCGGCTTTTACCAAAGCATTTTCTGCTTCCTTGCCCGTGATATTTTTATTGCGCAGGTCAATCAACATCATGTGATTATCCGTTCCGCCGGAAATGATATTGTAACCTCTCTTAACAAATGCTTCTGCCATAGCCTTTGCATTTTTTTGCACCTGTAAAGCATAACGGAAGAACTCATCTGTTAGAGCTTCACCAAAAGCTACTGCTTTAGCAGCAATGATATGCATTAAAGGTCCTCCTTGGTTTCCGGGAAAAACAGCCATATCTAATAAATTAGACATCATTTTCACCTCTCCTTTCGTAGTTGTATATCCCCAAGGGTTTTCAAAATCTTTACCCATCATGATCATTCCGCCACGAGGTCCCCGTAATGTTTTATGAGTCGTTGTTGTCACAATATGACAATGCGGTATCGGATCGTTTAACAAACCTTTGGCAATCAATCCAGCCGGATGCGAAACGTCAGCCATTAAAATAGCTCCTACACTATCTGCAATTTCTCTGAAACGTTTAAAATCCATATCTCGGGAATAAGCCGAAGCACCCGCAATAATCAATTTCGGTTTCTCCTGAGTTGCTATTTCCTGAATTTTATCATAATTCAACACACCTGTTTCTTTTTCCACACCATAGAAAACCGGTTGGTACAATTTACCCGAAAAGTTTACCGGAGAACCGTGTGTCAAATGTCCGCCATGAGCTAAATCAAATCCTAAAATCTTATCTCCCGGCTGTAAACAAGCGGCGAAAACGGCTGTATTAGCTTGCGAACCCGAGTGCGGCTGCACGTTTGCATATTCTGCGCCAAACAAAGCCTTTGCTCTATCAATCGCGATTTGCTCTACAATATCCACTACTTCACACCCTCCGTAATAACGTCTTCCGGGATAACCTTCAGCATATTTATTCGTTAAACAAGAACCAGCAGCTTCCATGACTTGATCACTTACAAAGTTTTCAGAAGCAATTAACTCAATTCCGTGAATTTGTCTATCTTGTTCGTCAAGAATCAGATCAAAAATTTGTTCGTCGCGTTGCATTTTTTTAGTAATTCGTTAAAATTTACGCAAAAATACGAAAAAGGTTTGGTAAATAGGCTGTAACCTTTATATTTGATTCTTATTTTATCAACAATAAACTAACAGTATACCATGCCAAATATAGCAAACGACCCTAACAGAAAATCTTGGATATCAGTTCCCCAAGATAGTGATTTCCCCATCCAGAATATTCCTTTCGGCGTATTCATTACCAAAAACGATGATATCACTATAGGAACTCGTATCGGCAACACTGCTATTGATATGGGTGCGCTTCAACGCCTGAATTATTTTGAAGGAATAGACCTGACTGACGATATGTTTATGCAAGATACCTTAAACGATTTTATCTCGGACGGGAAAAAAACCTGGCGTTTGGTTCGTAACCGATTAGCAGAATTATTTGATCAGGAAAATCCGAAACTTAGAGACCATGAGGAACATCGGGAAATTATCTTATTTGATGTTTCTGAGATAGAAATGCTTTTACCGGTTCAGATCGGTGATTATACTGATTTCTATAGCAGTAAAGAACATGCTACTAATGTAGGAAAAATGTTCCGTGATCCGGATAATGCTTTATTGCCAAACTGGTTACATATTCCGGTAGGTTACCACGGCAGAAGTTCTACGATCGTTCCAAGCGGAGTTCCGGTAAGAAGACCTAACGGACAGACTTTGCCGGCAGGCGAAACACAACCGGTCTTCGGTCCTTCAAAATTTATTGATTTTGAACTGGAAACTGCTTTTATTACGACTGATGCAAACTTAATGGGAGAACCAATTCCTGTAAATGAAGCTGAAGACTACATTTTCGGAATGGTTTTATTCAATGACTGGAGTGCTCGCGATATGCAAAAATGGGAGTATGTTCCTCTTGGCCCTTTTTTAGCAAAGAACTTCGCTTCTTCTATGTCGCCTTGGATCGTAACAATGGATGCTTTAGAACCTTTCAGAGTTAAAGGACCTGAACAAAATCCTGCTCCGCTACCTTATTTACAACAAAAAGGAGACCATGCTTTTGACATTAACTTAGAAGTAAGTATTAAACCTGAAAATACAGAAGAAACTTCTGTTTGTCAATCCAATTTTAAATACATGTACTGGTCAATGGCTCAACAACTTGCACATCATACAGTAAATGGTTGTCGTGTAAATTCCGGAGATTTAATGGGAAGCGGAACTATTTCCGGATCAACAGAAAACAGTTTCGGTTCTATGTTAGAATTGACTTGGGGTGGAAAAAATCCATTGAAAATGAAAGACGGAAGTGAACGTAAATCTATAAATGACAATGATACTGTTGTTTTAAGAGGTTATTGTCAAAATGCAGATACTAGAATCGGTTTTGGCGAATGTTCCTCAAAATTACTTCCGGCTTTGGATCTGAAGTTTTAAGTCAATCTTTTTTGTCAAGGCATTTAAAGAATAAAAAAAAACTCCGGTTAAACCGGAGTTTTTTTTTATTCTTTAAATGAACTGGCATCCTTTTTGCCTTGCTTTTGCCAAACAAAAAAAGATATAACAAACAGCCCGCATTAGCTCTAAAAAAAATATATCTTTGTCAAAACGGTTAACTTATGAAGAAAATTACTCTGATCCTTTTATGTTATGCAACCTTATTAGCTTGCAGCGGTGTAAAAAAAACAGAATCATATTTAAATAGTGGAAATTATGATGCTGCAATCGACATCGCCGTAAAAAATTTAAACACAAACAAAACTGCTAAAGGCAAACAAGATTATGTTTACATGCTTGAAGAAGCATTTGCCAAAGCTAAAAAACGCGATGAAGATGAAATTGCCCTTTTAAAAGTTGAAAATAAAGCTTTCAATTACGAGCGCATTTACAACCTTTATATGCAACTGCATAATCGTCAGGAACGTATTAAGCCATTATTGCCTCTACCCTTGCTAAAAGAAGGCAGAAATGCTATTTTCCTGATGAAAAGTTACAATAGCGAAATTGTTCAAAGTAAAGAAAACCTTTCCGGCTATTTATATGACAATGCCCGTAAATTAATGATTACCAACAATAAAATGGACTATAGAGAAGCCTATGACGACTTGGCTTATTTGGATCAATTGAATCCTAATTTCAGGGACGTAAGAACCTTAATGGACGAGGCTCAATACAATGGAACAGACTTTGTTTATGTCTCTACTAAAAATGAAACCAACATGGTAATTCCTGCCAAATTACAAGATGATCTGTTAAACTTCGGAACATATGGATTAAATGATAAATGGACTGTTTACCACAGTAATAAACAAAAAGGTGTTTTTTACGATTTCGGTATGGTTCTTAACTTCCGACAAATCAATATTTCACCGGAACAAATAAAAGAAAAACAATTCATCAAAGAAAAACAGATCAAAGACGGGACAAAAACACTCCTTGACAGCAATGGAAATGTCGTAAAAGACAGTTTAGGGAACCCGATTAAGGTCGATAATATGAAATCCATTTCGATCAGCATCTATGAATTCACGCAATTCAAATCATGTCAGATCACAGGAATTGTAGACTATGTTGACAATAGAAATAAACAACTTATCGATTCATTCCCGTTAAGTAGTGAATTCATTTTTGAATACATTTATGCGAACTACAACGGGGACAAACGGGCTTGTGATGAAACTTATTATCAGTACTTTGACCGCAGAGCAGTTCAATTCCCTACCAATGAACAAATGGTATACGATACCGGAGAAGATATGAAGGCTAAGCTCAAAGGAATCATTACAAACAACAAGTTCAGACGGTAATTATCCCCTTTAAATTTTTAAAATTTATTTTTTCAAATTCCTTAATTTTGTAAAAAAATAAAATGACAAACGTAAACGTTGGGTTGGTGCAAATGTCTTGTGTAAAAGATGTGGCTACCAATATTGAAAAAGCAAAAAGAGAAATTAGAAATGCAGCTGCTAAAGGTGCACAGATTGTTTGTTTACAAGAGCTTTTTACATCACTGTATTTTTGTGATGTTGAAGACTACGATAATTTTCAGTTGGCCGAGGCTATTCCGGGACCTACAACTGAAACAATGAGCGAACTGGCCAAAGAACTAGGTGTAGTCATCATTGCTTCCTTATTCGAAAAAAGAGCCGAAGGCTTATACCACAATACAACTGCCGTTATTGATGCAGACGGCACTTATTTAGGAAAATACCGAAAAATGCACATTCCGGATGATCCGGCATTTTATGAAAAATTCTATTTTACACCCGGTGATTTAGGCTATAAAGTATTCCAAACTAAATTCGCTAAGATCGGAGTGTTGATCTGCTGGGATCAATGGTATCCTGAAGCCTCCAGAATTACTTCTTTAATGGGAGCAGAAATCTTGTTCTACCCTACTGCTATCGGTTGGGCTACTTCTCAAGATGAGGAAACCAATAAAGATCAGTACAATGCATGGCAAACTATTCAGCGTTCACACGCAGTTGCTAATGGGGTTCCTGTTGTAAGTGTAAACCGTGTTGGTTACGAACAAGAGGGCGCTATGAAATTCTGGGGCGGAAGTTTTGCAACTAATGCACAGGGAAGATTATTATATCTTGCCTCTCATGAAAATGAAGAAACCACAGTTGTTAACCTCGACCTGAAAGAGTCGGATTATTTCCGCATGCACTGGCCGTTCTTACGCGACAGAAGAATTGATAGTTATCAACCGATTACCAAACGTTTTATAGACGCAGAAGAATAATTTTCATTTTGTTTCAAGTTCTAAATTTCAAGTTAAATCAACACGAAACAATAGCAACCTGAAACCTGAAACTAAGAATAAAATGACTCCAAAAGAATTAGGCTTTTATTTTCCGGCAGAATTTGCACCTCAACGGGCTTTATGGCTTTCTTGGCCTCACAAAGAAGAATCCTGGCCGGGAAAAATCGAGACTATTTATAATCCCTACTGCGAATTCATCTTACAAGTTGCCGATCATCAAAAAGTATGTATCAATGTCGCAAATGAGAATATGAAAACTTTTGCTTTGCAACAGATACAATCCTGCGCTTACGCCCAAAAAGTTAACAACCTGAACGAATTACTCAGTCAGATCACATTCTATTTTCATCCGACAAATGATGCTTGGTGCCGTGACCACGGACCGGCTTTTTTATTGAATCATAATTCAAAAGAAAAAGCTATTGTCGATTGGGGTTATAATGCCTGGGGCGGAAAATATCCTCCTTTTGATTTAGATGATGTAATCCCGACTCTGATCGGAAAAGAATTAGGATTACACGTTTTTCATCCCGGAATTGTAATGGAAGGCGGAAGTGTAGAGTTTAACGGTGCGGGAACATTATTAACTTCTAAGGCTTGTCTGTTGAATGAAAACAGAAATCCGCATCTGAACCAAACTCAGATAGAACAATATTTAACAGACTATTACGGTGTAGATCATATTCTATGGGTTAATGACGGAATTATAGGTGACGACACAGACGGGCATATTGACGATATTACCCGATTTGTAAACGAAGATACTGTTGTAACGGTTATCGAAGAGAACAAAGCAGATGAAAATCATGCGATCCTTCAGGAAAATCTGGATTTGCTTAAAGGAATGCGATTAAAAAACGGAAAACAACTCAACATTGTAGAACTTCCAATGCCAAAACCTGTCATTTATGAAGATCAGATTTTACCGGCTTCTTATGCTAACTTCTACATTTCAAATCAAAAAGTAATCGTTCCGACTTTCAGAGATGACCAAAATGATGTAAAAGCTCTGGATATCTTACAAGATTGCTTTAAAACCCGAAAAGTAATCGGCATCGACTCAACTGATATCATTTGGGGATTGGGTAGCTTTCATTGTTTAAGCCAACAAGAACCGGAAATTATCTAAAAAGATCCAAAATACAATATTTAAAAGAAACCGTCTAAACTTTACTTAGGCGGTTTCTTTTTTTAAACTACACATAACGTATTAGCTATTTGATAATTAATAAATTATTTTATTTTTGTAATAACAAACCTATAAATTATATATTATGAAAAAAATTTTACTTTTAATTTTACTGGTTATTGCAAATTTTACCGGTTTTTCCCAAAAACTGGAAAAAATGAAACAAATTGAAGTTGATGGCTTTTATACAAATCCATTAGTTTCACCAGACGGACAACACGTTCTGCTAACGGGACGACACTTCAGAGGAGTTTATATCTTAGAACTGGCTACTAAAAAGATTATTCAGGTAACAGATAAAGAAGGAAGCGGCTATGGCTATTCTTGGGATCAGAATAGCGACACTGTTTATTTCAGACAAAAAGAAGAAAAAGAATATTTTAACAATGCTAAAGCATTTAGTTACAGTATTTCAACCGGAAGAACTGTAGCGATGCCCGAATTAGAGGTTAATACAATTGCTTCATATCACGGAACATCAAAAGAAACAAACAGTCAAATCGTTGTTTATACCAATTTAGCAACATTGAAAATAGAAGCTAAAGATTTGGCTACCAAAAAATCATGGATTATAACTTCCGAAGAAGGGCAATACTACAACGCCTTGCTCTCCCCTGACGGTTCAAAAGTAGCTGTTCATAAAGGAGCCGATATTTACATTTATGATATTACAGGAAACGGAAAAGGTAAAAAAATCGGTACAGGATTAGCGACCTCTTGGTCAAAAGACGGAAAGTACCTCATCGGATTCTTAGATGAAAGCGAAGACGGACACAATGTTTCAAATTCAGATCTTTATTGGTTTGATATTGAAAACGGAACTGTAAAGAAGATTACCCGAACAGAAGTCTTATTTGAAATGTTTCCGAGTTTTGTTGACAACCAAACAATTATCTTCTCAGAAGATAAGTCAGGTGCTATCTATATCGCTAACCTTAAAATGTAATCACTCATGAAAAAAATATATTTTATCTTAATCGCTTTATTATTCAGCCTGAATTTTCAGGCTCAGATCATTGTATTAGATCCCGGACACGGTTACGGAGCTACTACCAGTGATAATCCTGACGGACGAACTGCAACCGAGATCGAAACCGCTTTAGAAGTAGGACTCAGAACCCGTGACCTGATCCAGAATAGTTGTACTTGGACCGTTTATATGACCCGAACTACCAACCTAAACAGTTGGATATCTGTTACCCAACGGGCGCAAATGTCAAACAACTGGAATGCAGACCGTTTATTAAGCATTCACTGTAACGCCGGCGGCGGTAGCGGAACAGAAACATTTTACTGTACACAAGACGATACCAATACTACACCGGATATCAACTTTGCCGGTAAAATTCAAACGGACATGGCTTCAAACGGACAATGGAGCAATAGACGCTGTGTGGAAGACAACAGCTACCTGTCTTATCATTTAGGTGTTTTACGTTATTCTTCAGCTACAGGATGTCTTAACGAAATAGGCTTTGTAGATTCCTCTGATGCCACTAAATTAACCAGTTCAACTTGGAGAGACACTTTTGCCATGTCTTATTTCAGTTCATTTCAATCTGATCTGAATTTAGCTTGTACTGCATCTGCACCAGGTTCATTTACCTTAACGGCTACTCCGCAATGTAGCGGTAGCTCAACTCGTATCAGTTTATCTTGGACTGCATCGGCAAATGCTACTTCTTATGACATTTACAGAAACGGAAGCTTATACACTAACATTACGGGGACTTCTTTTGTAAATACCAATGTTACTGCCGGAACTTCTTATACATACTATATAAAAGCTAAAAATTCAAGCGGTTCCACTACTAACTCAAACGGCACACTTTCGGCTACAGCACCAAATTGTTCCGGTCCCGGTACATTTACTTTAACTGCTACTCCAACATGTGACGGTACTACAAGTGCCATTAATTTAACCTGGACTACAGCGGCTAATGCTACTTCTTATGATATTTACAGAAACGGCAGCCTATATGCTTCAGATATTACAGGTACTTCATTCCTTAACACTTATTTAATTACACCGGGATCTACCTATAGTTACTATGTAAAAGCTAAGAACAGTTTAGGTACAACTAACAATTCAAACGGTACACAGTCTGCAACTGCTGTTACTTGCTCTCCTGGATCGTTTACACTAACCGCCACTCCTACATGTAGCGGAAGCAGTAGTGCTATCAATTTAACATGGACTACTTCTGCTAATGCTACTTCCTATGACATCTACAGAAACGGCAACCTGTATGCTTCTGATATCACTGGAACTTCTTTCCTGAACACTTATCTTATTTATGCGGGTTCAACTTATACGTACTACATAAAAGCTAAAAACAGCATAGGTTCTACCAATAATTCTAATGGCACACGATCGGTAACAGCCACAAGTTGTTCCGCTAAACTGATCGAAACTAAAGAAGATGAGATTGTAGAAATCACTTCACTTACCTTGTATCCTAATCCTACAAACGGTTTGATCAATATTCAGACTAATACAACGACCAATCTTCCTATGGAGTTTATGATTATGGATATTAATGGAAAAATCGTGAAAAAAGGAAATCTGACCAATGAACGAACCATTGATATTTCCGAATTGCAAT
>NZ_JAMXLC010000001.1:2592594-2739420 GCF_024054235.1 Flavobacterium sp. NRK F10 | reverse complement strand
AAAAAAAAAGCCCTTGACAAGATCAAGGGCTTTTTTATAAATCATCTTTTCTATAACAGAAATTTTAACTTTTCGACTTCAATAGCATCATGCGAAGCATTATAAACAGCTTTTCCTTCTTTTAATACAATTACTTGAGGTGATTGATGGATAACTCCGAACTTTTCAGCTATTTCATTAGAAATGGATCGATACGCTAATAAATCTAAATAATATACCACAGCCTTCTCATCAGGAATATCATAATCCTGTTGAAAACGATTCTATACAAATCGACTAATACTACAGCGAGTACTATGTTTAAAAATAACGATTGGCTTTTCAAACGATTGTTTTTCAATTGCATCAAACGAAACCTCTTCTAAACAGTTCCAAAAAACATGAGGCAATGACTCTTTATCATCTGCCTTTTTGTCAAACATTTTACCAAAAAAACTCATTTTTCTATCAATTTAAGACATTTTGTCCTTATTTATCCTAAAAATCGGGCAATTTTAAGCCAATTTGTCCTTAACTTAGTAGTGGAATACAAATTGTTTATATACGAGCAAAGCTAACGAAAAACAGCTTTAAAACAACGCACAAAAAGGAGATTATTAATTATGAATTTAAAGAATTTAACCATCAAATCACAAGAAGCTTTACAACAAGCACAGCAAATTGCACAAAGCTTCGGTCATCAACAAATAGAAAACGAACACCTTGTAAAAGGTATCTTAGAAGTTGATGAAAATGTTACACCGTTTCTTTTAAAGAAACTAAATGTTAACGTAGAACTATTCAAAAAAGTTTTAGACAGTACACTGGAAAGCTTTCCTAAAGTTTCAGGCGGTGACATCATGTTATCACGTGAAGCAGGAACTGCTTTAAACGAAGCCAGTATTATTGCTAAAAAAATGAACGACGAATATGTTTCCATTGAACATTTATTATTAGCTATTTTTAAATCAAAAAGTAAAGTAGCTCAGATCTTAAAAGACCAAGGAGTTACTGAAAAAGGATTAGAAGCTGCCATTGCAGAACTAAGAAAAGGAGAAAGAGTTACTTCTGCTTCGGCTGAAGACACCTATAACTCATTGAATAAATACGCAAAAAATCTAAATGAATTAGCCAAAACAGGAAAATTAGACCCTGTGATTGGACGTGATGAAGAAATCAGACGTGTTCTACAAATCTTAACCCGGAGAACTAAAAACAACCCGATGCTGATCGGGGAGCCCGGAGTTGGTAAAACAGCTATTGCAGAAGGCTTGGCTCATCGTATTGTAGCCGGTGATGTTCCTGAGAATTTAAAAGATAAAGTGATCTACTCACTGGATATGGGAGCATTGATCGCCGGAGCTAAATACAAAGGAGAATTTGAAGAACGTTTAAAATCTGTGGTAAAAGAAGTTACTTCCGGTGAAGGAGAAATCGTATTGTTCATCGATGAGATCCATACACTTGTAGGTGCCGGAGGCGGCGAAGGAGCCATGGATGCTGCTAATATCTTAAAACCGGCTTTAGCCAGAGGTGAGCTAAGAGCCATTGGTGCTACTACTTTAGACGAATATCAAAAATACTTTGAAAAAGACAAAGCTTTAGAACGTCGTTTCCAAAAAGTTATGGTAGACGAACCGGATACGGAAAGTGCTATTTCCATTCTACGAGGTATAAAAGAAAAATATGAAACCCATCACAAAGTTCGTATCAAAGATGACGCTATTATTGCTGCAGTGGAACTTTCACAACGCTATATTACCAATCGTTTTCTTCCGGATAAAGCTATCGACTTAATGGACGAAGCCGCTTCTAAATTACGAATGGAGATCAATTCAAAACCGGAAGAATTGGACGTTTTGGATCGTAAGATCATGCAATTGGAAATTGAAATTGAAGCTATTAAACGGGAAAATGATGAAACTAAGTTAAAATCTTTAGGATTAGAATTAGCCAATTTAAAAGAAGAACGCAATGAAATTTTCGCCAGATGGCAATCTGAAAAAGAAGTGGTCGATAATATCCAGAATGCAAAACAACAGATCGAAGATTACAAATTAGAAGCCGAAAAAGCCGAACGCGAAGGCGATTATGGTAAAGTAGCCGAAATTCGTTACGGTAAAATTAAAGACGCACAAGAACAATTGGCAACTTACCAACAACAATTGCATGAAGATCAGGAAGGACATTCTTTAATAAAAGAAGAGGTTACACAAGATGATATTGCGGAAGTTGTTGCTAAATGGACAGGCATACCGGTTACCAAAATGCTACAAAGCGAACGTGAAAAACTGCTTCATTTGGAAGACGAACTACACAAACGTGTGGTTGGGCAAGAAGAAGCCATTCAAGCGATCAGTGATGCTGTAAGACGTAGCAGAGCCGGATTACAAGACGCCAGAAAACCTATAGGTTCATTCCTTTTCTTAGGGACAACCGGAGTGGGTAAAACGGAGTTAGCTAAGGCTTTAGCTGAATATTTATTTGACGATGAAAATGCGATTACCCGTATCGATATGAGTGAATATCAGGAGCGCCATAGTGTAAGCCGCTTAGTAGGTGCCCCTCCGGGATATGTAGGTTATGATGAAGGAGGACAATTGACAGAAGCTGTACGTAGAAAACCTTACTCTGTTGTATTGTTAGACGAAATTGAAAAAGCACATCCCGATACCTTTAACATCTTGTTACAGGTTTTAGATGAAGGACGTTTAACAGACAATAAAGGACGTTTGGCAGATTTCAAAAACACGATTATCATCATGACTTCCAATATGGGAAGCCATATCATTCAGGAAAAATTTGAAAACCTGAAAGGAAATGTTGAAGCAGCAGCCGAGAATGCTAAAGTAGAAGTATTAGGTCTGCTAAAACAATCTGTTCGTCCTGAGTTCTTAAACAGAATTGACGAAATTATCATGTTCACTCCGCTTACTACCGATAACATCAGACAGATCGTTCAATTGCAATTAAAAGGTCTTACTAAAATGTTGGCACATCAACATATTACATTAGATGCAACACCTGAAGCAATTGATTATTTAGCTAAAAAAGGGTACGATGCCGAATTTGGAGCTCGTCCGGTAAAAAGGGTTATACAAAGAGAAGTTCTTAATGAACTTTCCAAAGAGATCCTTTCCGGTAAAGTTACTACTGACAGTATTATTTTACTGGATAGTTTTGACGGGAAACTAGTGTTTAGAAATCACTTAGAAGAACATAAAGCATAATAATTCTCTTTATATATTAGGATTTATTTGGTTGGTTGGATTTTTTGAAACACCCGATAGCATTTTAAATGTTGCCGGGTGTTTTGTTTTTTTTTAGAAAAACAGGTATTTTTACCCATTGAACAAGATCAGTACTTTACTATTTTTGTTAAAGCGTAATTTTAATCAGTACAATGCCCCAAAAAACTGTATTTTTTTCTGACTGTTTTCTGATTAAATTTTAATTAAGTCTAATAATTATTAATTAAATCAGTTAAATATGAAAGCAAACAAGTTATTGCATTTCCTGACAATTGTTTTCTACTTAGGTATTTCCAATTGTTTTGCACAACAATCTCCCACTTCTTCAGGTGGAGATCTTACAGGAACAACCGGTTCTGTCTCCTACTCTGTAGGACAAATTGACTACAATACTAATTCGGGATCTAACGGATACACCATTGAAGGAGTACAACAACCCTATGAGATATCTGAAGTATTAGCTACCGAAAATTTTTCAGAATTAATCACAAACGTCAGTATTTACCCTAATCCGAGTACGGATATCCTTACCTTAAAAATGACGAATAGTGAAAATCTAAGCTTAAACTTTAAACTTGTTGACATTAACGGAAAGGTTATAAAAAGCGACAAAATAGCTTCTGACATTACAGAAATAGCGGTAAGTGACTTGCCTTCAGCAGTTTATTTTTTACAGATATCAGATCAGAATAAAGAAGTTAAAACTTATAAAATTATCAAACACTAAAAACAATCATTATGAAAAAAATATACTTTTTATTTACTATCCTGTTCTCTTTAACTATTTTAGCTCAGGCTCCTGAAAAAATGAGCTATCAGGCTGTAATCAGAGATTCAGGTGATGCCCTTCTTGTTTCTACTACAGTAGGAATGCAAATAAGTATTTTACAAGGTTCTTCTACAGGAACAGCTGTTTATGTAGAGACACAAACTCCGACAACAAATGCAAACGGACTGATTAGCATTGAAGTAGGAAACGGAACAGTTGTTTCCGGTGACTTTACAACTATCGATTGGTCAACAGGATCTTATTATATTCAAACAGAGATTGATCCGGCAGGAGGTACTTCTTATACTATTTCAGGAGCCAGTCAACTGTTAAGTGTTCCTTATGCTCTATTTGCTAAAAACTCAGGTGGAATTGCCGGTTCAGAATGGACTACTAACGGAACTAACATTAACAATGCTAATACAGGAAGCGTTGTTGTAGGACCAAATGTTACCAACTCTAATTTGAATTTCTATGTTACTAATACAGGAGCTCCTAAAATGGCTATTGGAAACATGAATAATTTTAATAATGTAGATTCTGGTGAATTGCATTTTGCTGAGGATACCAATTATTCAGCTTCTGAATGTGGTATCAAATTCCAACATAACGGAAACTTAAACAATCTATATTTAATCGGTGGATGTCCTGCTCCGGATACCATTGCCAGATTCAACAGAAGCGGATATTCAAACATCAGACAATTACGATTAGGTACAAATTACAATTCAAATACCGCTAATAGACTTTCTGTTGACGGCGATTCTGATTTTACAGGAAATGTAACAATAACAGGAGATTTGAATGTTACAGGTAACATAGCAAAAGGAGGAGGAACTTTTAAAATTGATCACCCTTTAGATCCAGAAAATAAATATTTAATTCACAGTTTTGTGGAATCTCCGGATATGATGAATATTTATTCCGGAAATGCAACAACTGATGCTAATGGATATGTTACAGTGACTTTACCACGCTATTTTGAGGCTGCAAATAAAGACTTCAGATATCAGTTAACAACGATCGGTACTTTTGCTCAGGCAATCATCAAAGAAAAAATACAAAATAATAAATTCGTAATTCAAACTAATCAGCCTAATGTAGAGGTAAGTTGGCAAATTACAGCTGTAAGAGCAGATAAGTTTGCTAATGAGAATAGAATCGTTCCTGAAAAAGAAAAAGAGTTCAAAGGGACTTACTTACACCCGGAATTATATGGAGCGAGCAAAGAACAATCTGAAAGTTATGTAAGAAATTCAGAGGCTTTAAAAGCACAACAACTACAAAATTCTTCAGATTTAGATGCTGACAGGGAATAAAAATTAAATATAACCGAATCTAAAAATGCCTGACTAAAAAATTGTCAGGCGTTTTTTTTATATTTGGTTTAAACAAACCAAAAACATGAAAACAATTATTTTAAAAAACGGATTAATTGGCGGACTAATTGTATCTGCCTTTATGATCTACGGAACAGTTTCTTTAATGAACGATCCGGATTTTCAACCTAATTACGTTTTAGGTTTCGGAGGTATGATCCTGGCTTTTCTCTTTATTTTCACAGGTGTCTTTCAATACCGAAGAGAGAATAATGGTACAGTCAGTTTTAAAAAAGCTCTGGTATTGGGTGTATTGATTGCTTTATTAATCTCTACGATCTACGTCTTAATATGGCTCATTGAGTACTATACTTTTTTTCCTGATTTTATTGAAAAATACGGGCAATTCCAGCTAGAAGAAGCTAAAAAAACGATCACTGATCCTGAGCTTTTGGCTCAAAAAGAAGAAGAAATTAAACAATTCGGTGAATTGTATAAAAATCCGGTAATGGTTATTGTCATTACCTATACCGAAATTTTACCGTTAGGTCTTGTTTTTGCATTAATAGCGGCATTGGTATTCAAAAAAAAATAAAAGGGCTTGTAAAACAAGTCCTTTTATTTTTAAAGATCAGTTTCCATTGAGAATATCACCGTTAGGTGCAACTGCTATTCTTTTTGTTTTTTTCCCTTTCTGAATCTTTACCCAATATTCTTTTTTGTGTATGTCACCATCTGCCTGTACATAATGAAACTTATCTTCAACTATTCCCCAACCCGGATAGGCTTTCAGAACGGCAACAATAACATTATCCGGTAAAGTAACATTCTCATATTTTTCAACAACCCGTATCAGTTTCCCTTTTTGATTATAAGTTGCTGTCAATAGTCCTTTTTCATTTTTCATCATAACCAAATATGTGTCATAGCCTTCAAAGTCTTTCCCCAGATCATATGCTATAAAGTATTTTTGCATACTCTGAATACTCAGATCCGGATTCTTGTATGGTAAATAAACAGAGAAATCATCTCCTATTTTTGTGATGACAATCTCCGGTAATTCTTCTAATGGCACTCCCCCGTTCCTAGCTGATTTTACTTCTTCTTCTGATTGAGAGAAGCTCAACGAAGTAAAACTACAAAATAAAATAAAAATTAATGTTCTCATAACGTTTCGGTTTTTGATTGATTATTTGATACTTGTTCTAAGGTTTCCGTTTGCTTCCCCTTTTTAGTTACTATTTCTGATGCTATCCAAAATTACAAAACATTAACCTCAACCTGTGTTAACTACCTTATTCAAAACCAGTTAAACTTGTGTTATATATTCTTCAAAGGGAATTATTTTCAGTCCAATTGAGCTCCGTCAGAAAATCCTGCCTAACATTTATTGAAAAGTTATACTTTTCTCTGTACATTTACTTTATATTAGAATTTTCAGAATAAGATGCTTAAACTCAATTTTTCTCCTTTTCCTGTATTGGAATCCGAGCGTTTACGATTTCGTAAACTAACCGATAATGATGTGCCTGCTGTCTTACAATTACGCAGTGATCCTAAGGTAATGGAATGTATCCCACGCCCTTTAGTCAGTAGTCAGGAAGAAGCATTAGCACATATTAAAATGATCAATGATAAAATCGATGCTAATACAGATATCAATTGGGCTGTCACTGAAAAAGGGAATAATTCCTGTATCGGGATCATGGGGTTTTACCGCACGCAACCGGAAAATTTTAGAACAGAATTAGGATATATGATCTTGCCGGAGCACCACAACAAAGGTTATGTTTCAGAAGCGGTTAATACCTTATTAAATTACGCTTTTAATGCTCTTAATTTTCATTCTATAGAAGCAATTATAGATCCCCGAAATATTGCTTCAGAACGGGTTTTGCAAAAAAACGGTTTTAGAAAAGAAGCGCATTTAATTGAAAACGAATTTTACAACGGAGAATTTTTGGATACTGTGATCTATAGTATTCTTAAACGTGACTTTGATCAAATATGAAAATTAGTCTTTCAAATCAAAATATCTCAGCACAGATCACTACTTTAGGAGCCGAACTCCTATCACTTGAAAAAGACCATCGAAATTACATTTGGACTATTGATGAACAATACTGGAATAAAACTTCTCCGGTGCTGTTCCCTATTGTAGGACGTTTAAAAAATGATCAATACACCTTAAACGGAAAAGAATTTAGCTTACCCAGACATGGTTTTGCCCGCAATTATGAATTTGACGTTCTGAAACAAACGGAAAACAGTGTTATTTTTAAACTGAGCACAAACGAAGAAACCGTAAAGGTTTATCCTTTTGATTTCGATTTTTTATACCACTACGTTTTAAATGGTAATGTTTTAGAAATCACTTTTGAAATTATTAATAAAAACAGTTTTGAAATGCCTTTCTCCATTGGAGCACATCCTGCATTCAGACTGGAAAATCCTGTTGAGAACTATAGCTTACAATTTGAGAAAGAAGATCTTTTTAAAAGTTATCATCTTACTCATGAGAATTTTGACGGAAGCTTTTCAATAATAGAAAGTAAGAACGGAGAGATCCTGCTAAGTGACACTTTGTTTGAAAATGATGCATTGGTATTTAAAACCCTGGAATCAAACTACTTATTCCTCGCTGAGCACAACAAACCGGTTTTAAAATTCTATTTTCAGGATTTTCCGTTTCTAGGCATTTGGAAAAAAATAAAAGCTCCTTTTCTGTGTCTGGAGCCGTGGCAAGGATTAGCCGATAATACAAACCATAATGGCAATTTCTTAGAAAAAGAAGGAGTCATAATTTTGCAACCTAATTCTTCAAAAAAACTAGGTTACAAAATTGAGATTTTATAAAAATCAATAAACTTAAACAATCTTATGGATTCTGTTTACAGGGATAATAACACCTTGTTTTAGAATTACCCGAGTGTCGGTAACTCCCCAAATAGTCGTTTCAACAACTTTAAAATTGCTATCATCTTCAAAAAAGATCTTGATTTTCACATGCTCTAAGTTTCCTAATGATAGCGCTCTGTCTAAATCATTTCTTCGCTGTAAGATGTCTTCTTTTTCAAACAGAACTTCAGTTTGGGGGAAATGTAAAGAACTTATCAGTTCTTTATCAATCAATTCGAAATTAGCAGTCATAGTCTTTCAATTTTTGTCTTTATTTATTGGTTTGTATTACCTAAAGTTACAAAAAAATGTTACAAAAAAAAATAGGTTGCTAAAAATTTCAGCAACCCATTTTTAAAACTAACCAATAACCCATTAAAACTTCATACCAACACCGAACCCGAACAACCATGGGTCGATGTCAACATCTGCAGGAATACTCAATCCTGGAACTAAATTTGAAGCATCAACAGTTACATCCGTATTTAAAAATAGACGCTTTGCATCTACGTTTAAGAAAAATTTATCTGTTAACATAAGGTCAAAACCTATCTGAGCTGCATATCCGAAAGCATTATCATAAGTAACGTCTGCCACATCTCCTGATTTTACCCCATAAAATATCGTATAGTTTACACCTGCTCCGATATAAGGTTTGAATAATTTATCTTTTGTCGGATAAAAGTGATATTGCGCTGTTAAAGTAGGTGGCAATAACCAAACACTCCCTAAATCAACTTCACCGGCTGCTGTTCCAACTGCTTTAACATCATGTTTAGTAGTTCCTAAAATTAATTCAGCGGCAATATTTTTTGTAAAGAAGTACGTAAAATCCAGTTCCGGAATGAAGCTATTTGAAATAGCTGCTTCCCCACCGATAATTCCGATAGTAGAACTTTCATTCGGAATAACTCCTACTCCTCTTAATCTAACTTGCCATTTGCTGAAATCTGCTGTTTTTACTTCTTCACTTTCTTGTGCACTTGCAAACCCGATCCCTAAAAATGTAACTGACAGTAGGGTTAAAAATATTTTTCTCATCTTGTATTAGGTTTAAAATTATAGGCCAAAGATATTGGCTTAATAACAGGGAAAACATGATTAAAATCAGCTTTTAGAAAAAATTTCCAGTTAAATTTTAATTTAAACTATTCGGAACAATATTTTTTATCCTAAATTTGCTCTCCTATGCAAAAAACGGTAAACATACTTAACAGAAAAGCGAAGTTTGATTATGAAATAATTGACAAATATACGGCCGGAATTGTTTTAACCGGAACCGAAATAAAGTCAATCCGAATGGGAAAAGCATCTATTGCCGAAAGTTTTTGTGAATTTCACCATAATGAATTATTTGTCATCAATTCTACCATTGAGGAATACCTTTACGGTACGCATTACAATCACAGAGCTAAAAGCGAACGAAAACTTCTTCTAAACAGAAAAGAGCTCAAAAAACTTCAAAAAGATAGTGAGAATAAGGGTTTAACGATCATTCCGCTGCGCTTATTCATCAACGAAAAAGGATTGGCTAAAATGGACATTGCTTTGTGTAGAGGTAAGAAAAACTATGATAAACGCGAAACCATGAAAGATCGCGATACAAAACGTGATTTGGACAGAATCAAAAAACGGTATTAGTTTTTTTGTTACTTTTAAGCAAAGATCAACTCATGCAAACTCTGCAACAGCTTTTAAAACAAGGACGTTACGACAAAGAACTTACCACTCGAAAATTGGCCGAAGTAGCATCGATCGATCAGGCTTTAATCAGTAAATTCGAGAATGGTTACCGCATTCCTACCCGCAAACAAGTTCAGTTATTAGCCGATATATTGGAACTGGATCTTAAAGCACTTTTAGTGGCGTGGTACAAAGTAAAATTAAACCATAGCTTTGACATTAATCCTTTTGCGATACAGGCTATATCTGAAATTCTTCAGGAAAAAGGCATTGATGTTGGTAAAGGTGCTAAAAAGGAAGAGCAGATATCTGAAATCCTTGATGAATTAGAAGTCTTAAAACAAAAGCTAACCAGTTTGAGATAATACAACAAAAAGCCGGGTCATGACCCGGCTTTTTGTTGTCTATTAAGATTTACTTATTTATACCCTACGATCTGTTCTTCGGCAGCAATTACCTCTTCTACATATTTTTTGAAATCGGCATAATCATCTGACGGAATATCATTCCAATCCAACGTTACTTTTCTTTTTACGACTAGTTGATTCGGTTTTGCCAATTCATATTGTAATTCATAATGATGGCCTTTATAGCTCAGATCTTTATTTTCCGGCAATTCAATGAATTTACTTCCCTCCGGAATATTAAGTACTACTTCAGACTCATAATCTTTTACATTTTCATAGGTTATATATGAAATGGAATAGTTACGGTTCTCTTTTGAGATAATGTCTTTAGTATATACCTGATCGATAAACGGTATACTTAATATCTTAAGACTTCCTAACTGTTGTAGTTTTTCATTTACCGTAAAACCGGTTTCAAAATTAACACTCTCTGAATATTTATCAGTGGATAATAATTTTGAATCTTTCATTAAAACAACCTTATTAAGACGAGAATTATACATTTCTTCAAATTCTTTCTTTCTTACATCTTCGGTTGTGGCATTTGAAAACAACTCATTATAGTATGATTTCGGGCTTCCGTATAACACATGGTTATTTGTAAACTCTTTTTTGTCTTCGCTTACATTGATAATGGTTTTGGTTACATTTTTATTTACAATAGCATTATCAAACGGTATATTGATCAATTGTGCTTCCTGATTTTTTGCCTTATCAAAATTAATCACTAAAGCATTGGCATGGTATAAAGAAATCGGTAAAGCTTTAAAAGGTAAATAACGATCTGTCATTTCCAGGAACGTCTCCTTACCGTCAATCATAACTCTTACAATACAGTGATTGAAATCTTTAGAAGGCAGTGAAAGTGTTTTAAATCCGTTATCATTAGTCAATACCAAAACCAAATTAGATTGCAAACCTGCTTCCTGTGCTAGGGTTACAAACAACGTTGACAAGTCTTTACAGTCTCCTAATTTAGTGGTTAACGTTTTAGATGGTTTTTGCGGAACATAACCACTTTGTCTGAAATCTAAGAAACTATAAGTTATATTATCACAAATATATCTGTAGATCTTTTCGGCTCTTTCATTTTCAGAAATTCCGTTTATTCCCTCTGGAAAGATCTCTTTAAACGCATTTTGAGTTATTCGGTCGTATTTTATATTTTTCTTTACCAGATCAGCATACCAATCGGCAATAACACTCCATGACTTAATGGTTCCGACGCTTATGGTTTTAGTTAGATCAGAATATTCCGGAGCATACTTTTCATAGATCGGAATACTTAGTGTGTTTTCTTGTTTCCACTGCTTGATTACTTTCTTTTTCAGTTTTTTCTCCGTCAGTTTTACGTTTCCGTTCTTAGAGGTTATTTTCAGATCTAAACTAGGATCATGAATAATTGAAAAAGTGGATTCCACTACCGGATAACTACCGTTAAAGGTAAATCCTGACGTAAAGTCTTTGTAGAATCGTCCATACGAATTAGAATAATAATCGTACTCAATATAAACGACGTCGCCTACTTCCAAATTAGGAAAAACTAACATAGAACCGCTATCTTCAGCAGGAACAAGAGTTCCGTTCTTTTTAACGATCTCAGATTTTATCAGATTGATCCCGTAAGTATTCAAAGAATACTCTTTAAGGTTCTCAATACCGTTTTCAGCCGTTACTTCGTAAATAAAACGAACTTTGGATTTGCGTCCGCCTTCCGGCAATACATTAACGATATATTCATCTAAAAGTAATGAAACACCATAATCTCCTTTTAAAGCTGTGTTACGTCTTTTTTCAATCAGATCATAAACATCTTTCGTTTCCACTACCTCTATTTCGTCAGGTGTATTCGTTAAATCGTATAATTTTTTACGTAATGAACTATTAGAAGAATCATGAGAAAGAGCTTTTAGATAATATGTTTCCGCTTGTTTGTTGTCTTTCATCAAACGATAAATATCTGCCTTTTGTTCAAAATTCTCAAACGAATACGGGAAAAATTCCAGATTTTCATCTACATAGGTTAACGCTTCCTTATATTGGTTTTCATTGATTAACATTCCGATATACGCATCTCGCAATGAATTAAAATACGGATACACTTTCAAACGACTCAAAATGATCTGTTTTACATCTTCTTTTCTATTAGAATCGCTGTAAAATTCAACCAATTTGCCTACGGCATCAAAATCCTCATGTTCTTTTACAATCCCTTCTAATATTTCTATGTATGTGGTCTTATCGTCTTTTAGATTATTGTATAAATTAGCTTTAGACAGTATATAACCTTCTTTGTTGTGGCTTTCCGCTATTAAATCATCTAACAATTCAAACATTTTATCAATATTAGATTGTCTTGAAGCCACCATGAATTGAAACAATAAGCTATAAGTCTTACTGATGTATTTTTTTGATTTTTCGGCATAGCTTTCTAAGTCTTTGATCTGAGCTTCTTTAAGCCAATTACCGTCTTTCATTTTCAATAATACCGTATAATAATAGTCTTCATCATTGTTTTCTATATTCTTATTCAGCTCCTCGATCTTATCATAGTTATCATCCATACTGTAATATCCTATCATGTAACGGGCGATCAAAGAACTTTTAGGGTATTTAGTATCTAAGCCTTCTATTGCTTTATGTGCTAATTCTTTCTTATGATTTGCCTCATAAGCTTTAAACAAGAACAATTTATACAACACATTTTCAGGATTTTTAGTTACCAGATCCTGAAAATACTTCTCATAATCTAACGTTGTTTCTGTGGCTGCAACTGTTGTCCCTCCTGCATAATCCTTATAAACAGAGGAAAATTGTAATTCTGTCGGATTCGAAAGATCTTTATTTACCAAACGAGCAGAAAAATAATCATTACCGGAACACTCTACTTTAAGTAGGATGCGATGAGTACCTTTAGATAATGTTAACCAATAATTAAAAGCATTAATATTCGTTCTTCCGGTTTCATAAGCAGATGCAACTTCTACATCGTCAACAAATACCTTTATCCCGGAAGATGTACCGAATTGCAACAAATATTCTTTATCTGCAGGGACATCCACAAAAGTTTGTGCATACATGATTCCTCTTCCGTATTCACTTTCATTAGAGAAAAAATTATAACCATCGTACTCAGGAATCTTAGGATTGTACCATCCTACTTGCCCGTTACTATTCGCTTCAAATACTTTGTCGTTTTTAGCATACGTTTCCGGTTCGTATTCCGTATCCAGACCGCTGCTATTTAAGTTTTCAAAAACACCGCAAAACTGCCACGCACTTATTGTATGCAGCTGAGCAATATATTTTTTTCCTTCTTCATAGCGCAAACGTTTATTTTCGGAAACAGCTTTTCGGTATTTCACAATATCCCGATTTCTGAAAACTTCTGACTGCGCTAAAAAGTCAATCTTTTCAAAGGTCAGATCATCATATTTTTCATCATTTACATTAGCCATTACAAAATTATCATTGATAAAAGGATCAATGTAATAAACGGCATTCGGCAACTTCTCAATTTTCTGAAGCAAGGTCGCATCATAATTGATCCGTCCGTTTTGCTCATCAATCATAGCATCTAAGAACAATAAATCAATTGATTTATCTTTTGTTTTCCCAAATTGCTTGTTGAATAATTTTCGAGCTTCTTCTCTTTTGTTATTCAGTAACAGATCCATTACTGTAGAATAGTCTTGTTGGGCAAAAGCAGAAAAACCGAACAAGATCAGGCATAACATTAAAATTTTTTTCATGCAGAGATTTAAATTATTTAAGTGTAGGTATTTATATAGTGTCAAAAAATTGATCGCTATTTAATTTTTATCTTCTAATAAAGGTACAAATCGAAACTCTCCGAACTCATGCTTCTCAAATTGTGTTTCATTCTTACGGATCAGCATTGTCATGATCTGATGATCCTCTCCTAACGGAATGACCATTCTTCCGCCTATCTTTAACTGCGCCATTAAAGGCTGCGGGATAAACGGAGCACCTGCTGTAACGATGATACTATCAAACGGAGCCTCTGACTCTAAGCCTTTATATCCGTCTCCGAATATGAGTCGCTTCGGACGAATGCCTATCTTAGGCAGGAACAATGATGTTTTTTTAAACAACTCGTTTTGGCGTTCAATAGAATAAACCTGAGCTCCCATTAAACACAGAACAGCACATTGGTAACCACTACCCGTCCCTATTTCTAATATTTTATCTCCTTTTTTTACCTCAAGCAACTGACTCTGAAAAGCCACTGTATAAGGCTGAGATATCGTTTGCCCTGCTGCTATCGGAAAAGCTTTATCCTGATAAGCAAAATCTTCAAAACTGGAGTCTAAGAACAAATGTCTTGGAATCTTCCGAATAGCTTCCAGAACATTTTTGTCGGTTATTCCCTTTTCTTCTAAAAGCGTAACCAACTTATTTCTAAGCCCCTGATGTTTCTGAGTGTCGTTCAACATAGACCAAATTTCTTTAGGGTAAAAATAATGTTAAAAAACACAAAAAACAAGAAAAAGAAAAACCAAAAAACCTAAGAAATTTGACTTGAAACTTGAAACAAAAACCTTATTTTTGTTCAAAATACTTTCATTATGTTAAAAGTTGGTGTTCTGGGTGCCGGTCACTTGGGCAAAATACATTTACGTTTACTCAAACAATCTGAAAAATACGAATTAGTAGGTTTCTACGATCCTTTCAAAGAAAATGCCGATAAAGTAGCCAAAGAATTTGGCTATACCAAATTTAACTCCATAGAAGAACTCATTGCTGCCGTTGATGTTGTCGACATTGTAACGCCTACACTGTCACACTATGAATGTGCTGTTCAGGCAATAAAATCCGGAAAGCACATATTCTTAGAAAAACCGATTTCAAATACCGTAGAAGAGGCCGAAGGCATCATTAAACTAGCTAAAGAGTATAATGTTAAAGGGCAAGTAGGTCATGTGGAACGATTTAATCCGGCATTTAAAGCCGTAAAAGATCAGATTCACAATCCGATGTTCATTGAAACTCACCGATTGGCAGAATTTAATCCCCGTGGTACTGATGTTCCTGTAGTTCTTGACCTGATGATTCACGATATTGATGCTATTTTAAGCGTTGTAAAATCAAAAGTAAAAGACGTACATGCCAGTGGTGTAGCTGTGATTTCTGATTCACCTGATATTGCCAATGCCCGCGTAGAATTTGAAAATGGTTGTGTCGCCAACATTACTTCAAGCCGTATTTCAATGAAAAATATGCGTAAATCGCGCTTCTTCCAAAAGGATGCTTACATTTCAGTGGACTATTTAGACAAAGTTTGTGAAGTCGTAAAAATGAAAGACGCTCCTGAAGTTCCGGGTGATTTTGATATGATCCTGCAAAATGCCGAAGGAATTAAAAAACAGATCTATTTTGACAATCCAGAAGTTCATACTAATAACGCTATCTTAGACGAATTAGAAACTTTTGCTGATGCTATTAACAATAATACTACTCCTATTGTGACCTTAGAAGATGGTACCGAAGCTTTACGTGTAGCGTATCAAATCATAGCTTCTATGGAGAAAAACAGATAATTGTAATACAAAAAAGAAACTAAAACAAACTAATATAAAACATGAACACTATAGCTGTAATAGGTGCAGGAACAATGGGTAACGGAATCGCTCATACGTTTGCACAAACCGGTTTTACCGTAAAATTAATCGACATTTCTGAAAAAGCCATTGAAAAAGGAATGAGCACAATTGCCTCTAACCTGGATCGTATGGTTTCAAAAGGAACTATTACCGAAGAAGACAAGCACAAAACATTAGCCAACATCATTACGTATACAGATGTTAAAGACGGTGTTGTAGGTTGTGACCTAGTTGTAGAAGCGGCTACTGAAAATATAACTTTAAAACTAAATATTTTTAAACAGCTAAGCGAAGTTTGCGACCACAATGTAATCTTAGCAACTAATACATCTTCTATATCCATTACACAAATTGCTGCAACAGTAGTTCATCCGGAGCGTGTTATCGGAATGCATTTTATGAATCCGGTGCCTATCATGAAATTGGTTGAAATCATCCGTGGTTATAATACTTCTGATGAGGTCACTAAAATTATTATGGACTTGTCTGTTAAATTAGGAAAAACACCTACTGAAGTTAACGATTATCCGGGATTTGTAGCTAATAGAATTTTGATGCCGATGATCAATGAATCGATCGAAACTTTATATAACGGTGTTGCAGGAGTACAAGAAATCGATACTGTAATGAAATTAGGGATGGCACACCCAATGGGACCACTTCAATTAGCTGATTTCATCGGATTAGACGTTTGTTTGTCCATCTTAAATGTAATGTACGACGGCTTTAAAAATCCGAAATATGCTCCATGTCCACTATTAGTTAATATGGTAATGGCTGGAAAATTAGGGGTAAAATCAGGTGAAGGCTTCTACGATTACAGCGAAAGCAGAAAAGCTGAAAAAGTAGCAAAACAATTTAAATAGTCTTAACGTTGAAAGTCAAAAGCCGGAAAGTAATTCTCAACCTTTTGACTTTCAACTTTTGACATTCGACCAAATTATGGCCAAAATCATCCCTTTTAAAGCTGTTCGACCGGCGCCGGAAAAGGCAGCTTGGGTTACTTGTCGGTCTTATGACGAGTATTCCCCTGCTGAACTGGCAGCCTGGCTGGAATTCAATCCGTATTCATTTCTGCATATCATTAGTCCGGCCTATCAGAACATGCAAACCATTGCTGTTGAAAAACGGTTTCAATCCGTCAAAAAACAATACGAAAACTTTAAGGCTGAAGAAATTTTAGTGACCGACGAAGCAGCAGCGTTCTATCTGTACCAAATCAAGAACAAGAAACAAGTTTTTACAGGCATCATAGCCGGAACTTCTATTTTGGATTATCAGGAAAATAAGATCAAGAAACACGAAGATACTTTAGCATTTCGGGTAGAGTTGTTCAAAGATTACCTGCACCAAACACATTTTAATACCGAACCGGTCCTAATTACCTATCCCGATAATCCGGCTATTCACACTTGGATCAACCTAAAGAAAAAGAGCCAACCTTTTTACGAATTTGCAACGCCTAATCACGAGATTCATTCGTTGTGGAAAATCGATACGCAAAACGAGATCGACTGGCTTCAGGAATATTTTGAAGAAATTCCGAACCTCTATATTGCCGATGGCCATCACCGATCGGCCTCTGCCAGCGCTTTGTACGATCAGGACAAACATTTAAACAATCCTAACTTGCATTATTTTATGAGCTTCTTAATTGCCGAAAGTAATGTGAAAATTTACGAGTTCAATCGCTTGATTAAAGATTTGAACGGACTTTCTCAAAACGCTTTTCTGGAAGAACTGAAAAAGCATTTTATAGTCATTCCGAAAGAACAAGAATTGTGGAAACCAACTCAAAAAGGAGAATTCGGTATGTACCTGAATGGTAAGTTCTATGCTTTGGTTTACCAATCGAATACCAAAGAAAAAGAATCTGTTCTCACTAATTTAGACGCACAGATCTTATACGATTGCGTTTTACAACCTATTCTCGGCATTGAAGATCTACGCAATGATGAACGAATTTCGTATCTTTCCGGAAAACAATCTATCGCTTCTATTATGGAAAAAGTCGATTCCGGAGATTTCAAAGTCGGTTTTATGCTTTATCCTTCCGATATTAATGAGATCAAAGCCATTGCTGATGCTGATTTGATTATGCCGCCTAAAAGCACTTATATTGAACCTAAGTTTAGAAGTGGTTTAGTTGTATATGAACTTTAGATTTGTTTAACTTTGTCCTTTCGATGAAGGAGAAACGTAAGTTCAGCAGAGCTAAATCACATAATATTAAATATGGATAAGTTAATAGAATTATTGATATCTTCGGGTCCTCCTGCCTTACTAATTCTTGTTGGTTTAGTATGGGGAAAAAATTTAATTGAGTATTTTTTTAAAGAAATTATAGAAATTAAAAAAAAGGAATTAGCTCAAAATTTAGAAAATCATAAAATGAAAATTGAGCAAGAAAACAAAAACTTCCAACACATACTAGATGCAAAACTCCACGAGTTTAATATTAAATTTACAAATTTACATTCTGAAAGAGCAAAAGTTATAAAAGAATTATATCTCAAAATGCTTATATTACAATCTTCTTTAAATGATGTCTTTAAAATTAAACCAAACCATATTAATAATAATATTCATATAATTAATAACTTTTCAAACTCTTTTCAAGATTTTCAAAAATATTATCTTCCAAATAAAATTTATTTTTCTGAAAAGCTATCAACTAAAATTGATATTTTTTTAGAAGAATATAGTTTTATAACTACAGAATTTACAAATATTCTACTAGAAAAAAATGTACCTATTGAATCATTGAAACCTAAATGGGATAAACTATCGAAAGATTCTTCAGATTACACGTTTGAAATAATAAATGAACTTATTAAAGATTTTAGAAATATATTAGGAGTAGAAAATTAACTTATGTCAATAGCAATAAATCTAACAGAAATAAAATCTTCATTACCTGAAGACGTAACTTTGGTAGCCGTTTCAAAAACCAAACCGATTTCAGATCTAATGGAAGCCTATGAGGTGGGTCAACGCATTTTTGGTGAAAACTATGTACAAGAATTAGTTGAAAAACACGAGCAGCTTCCCAAAGATATTCAGTGGCATTTCATCGGGCATTTGCAATCGAGAAAAGTAAAACTTATTGCGCCATTTGTGAGCTTGATTCACGGTGTTGACAGCTTGAAACTTTTACAAGAGATCAACAAGCAAGCCGAAAAGAACAATAGAGTTATCGACTGTTTGCTTCAGATTCATATTGCGGAAGAAGAAAGTAAATTCGGTTTAGATGAAAAGGAATTAGAAGAGATACTGAAACAACTTCTCGACTCCGCTCGAAGTGACAACAATAATTTAAAAAATATTCGAATTGTAGGCTTAATGGGAATGGCTACCTTTACAGAAGATCAAAATCAGATCAGAAAAGAATTCACCTATTTAAAATCTCTTTTTGACAAATATGCAACACTAAACACCGAAAACTGTCAGCTAAAAACGTTATCCATGGGCATGAGTGGCGATTACCAATTAGCAATTTCCTGTGGTAGCACGATGGTTCGAATAGGAAGTAGTATATTTGGAGCAAGACAATATCAATAACAATTGTAATCAAAAAGTATTATCGTAACAATTTGAATTAAAATGGATGAAAAACAATACTTTTTACGAAAAAATATTCAATTTTGAAGATCAATTGGTTTGTTTTGCAGGAGAATGTATTTTCTTTACAAGAAATTTGAATGAACGTTATGAAAATGAATATTACAAAAATCAATTAATTCGTTCGTAAGGAAGTGCCTCATTAAATTTTGGTGAAGCTCAGGAAACAAATACAGATAAAGATTTTACTTTTAAAAGAAGTGGAAGAATTGATTACAATTGCTTCAAAAATGATCATTAACAAAAAATAATTTTTCAATAGCAATTACAGTATCAATTGCAAAATTCAATTTTTAACTATTGTTTTTTGAGATTGACATTGTTTTTTGAGATTGAGATTGACATTGAAAAATGTACGCAATATTAGACATAGAAACCACTGGTGGTCAGTATAACGAAGAAGGAATTACTGAAATTGCGATCTACAAATTCGACGGACATGATGTAGTGGATCAATTTATTAGTTTAGTAAATCCTGAAATCCCGATCCAGCCATTTGTGGTAAAACTTACCGGAATCAATAATGCCATGCTTCGTAGTGCACCTAAATTCTTCGAAGTAGCCAAACGTATTATTGAAATTACCGAAGGTAGTATCATTGTGGCTCATAATGCTTCTTTTGACTACCGTGTTATCCGAATGGAATTCAATCGCTTGGGGTACGATTTTACCCGACCGACAATTGATACGGTGGAACTATCTAAAAAATTAATTCCCGATCAAAGATCTTACAGCTTAGGAAAACTGGTTCGCGGTTTAGGCATTCCTATTGCCGATCGTCATCGTGCCAGCGGAGATGCTATGGCTACCGTAAAACTTTTTAAATTATTACTTTCTAAAGACAAAGAAAAAGAGATCGTTAAAGGTTTTGTCAAAACTGAATTAAAATCTGGAATGTCTCCTAAATTGCTGGATATTGTGGAAAATTTACCTTCTAAGACTGGTATTTATTATATTCACAATGAAAAAGGTGATGTTATTTACATTGGTAAAAGTAAAAACATAAAAAAAAGGGTCAATCAGCATTTTACAGGTACATCAAGCAAAAGCAAAAAGATACAGCGAGAAGTGTATGCCGTAACTTTTGAAGAAACCGGTAGTGAACTCATCGCACTACTTAAAGAAAGTGAAGAGATCAAAATCAATAAACCGATCTACAATCGCGCCCAACGTCGGACTATTTTTCAATGGGCTTTGTATACGGAGAAAAATGAAAAAGGGTATTTAGCCCTAAAAGTACAGAAAGCTGACGGACGTAAAAAAGAGATCACTTCATTTGGTACACAGCAGGAAGGAAGAACTTTTCTATTTAAAATAACTGAAAAGTATCATCTATGCCAGAAAATTAACGGCTTATATGATACTAAAAAAAGCTGCTTTCAGTACGATATTAAACAATGCTATGGCGCCTGTATAGACAAGGAAAAACCGGAAGAATACAATCAAAGAGTACAAACTTTTATTGCTGAAAGTTCCTTTGAGAACAATACTATGGTTATCATTGACAAAGGAAGAAGTGTAGAGGAAAAAAGTGCTGTTCTGATAGAAAACGGAATTTATAAAGGATATTGCTTTTACGATCTAAATCATCAGATCATCAACGTAGATATTCTGAAAAACCTGATCAGTCCGATGCAGCACAATCGGGATATTAAAACTATCATTCAAAGCTTCATCCGAAAAAATAAAGTTAAGATCATTCGTTTTTAGCATGCAGCAATCAAACAACAAATGGAGTAAAATTCAAAAGAAACTTTATACTGTCATTTACGGTACCGATACTTTTGCCGGTCGTATGTTTGACTTGGTCTTACTAGGTTTTATCCTCTTAAGCGTGGTTATTGTAATGCTGGAATCTGTAAAAGAGTTCAACACACAATACCATACCATTTTATATGCTATCGAGTGGTTTATTACTGTTTTGTTCACTATTGAATATATTTTACGCATTCTATCGAACAAAAGACCATTTCGCTACATCTTTAGTTTCTATGGCCTTATTGATTTACTCTCTATAATGCCCATTTATTTGTCTTTCTTTATTCCGCAAACACGTGTTTTATCGGTAATACGGGCGCTACGTTTATTGCGATTATTCCGTATTTTAAACTTGGCTCATTTTACAGGACAAGCTTCTAATCTTCGCTTAGCATTAAAAGCCAGCCAATCCAAAATTATTGTTTTCATCTATTTCGTGATGATCATTTCTATCCTTTTGGGAACTTTAATGTACATGATCGAGGGTCCCAGCAGTGGCTTTACGAGTATCCCCAGAAGTATTTACTGGTGTATTGTAACCTTAACAACAGTTGGTTACGGAGATATTGCTCCGGCTACAACTATTGGTCAATTCATTGCAACCATCGTTATGATCTTAGGTTACGGAATTATCGCAGTTCCTACAGGAATCGTTTCGGCGGAATACAGCCATCAGGTACGAAAGACAAAACCGACAAAATGTTCCCATTGCGGAACTTCAGATCATACAGAAAATGCTAAATTTTGCTATCATTGCGGTAGTGCTCTATCATAAATGAATTATTTAATTACCATCATAGGTCCGACAGCTATTGGAAAAACGGCTTTAAGCATTAAGTTGGCGCAACACTTTAACTGCGATATCCTTTCCTGTGACAGTCGTCAGTTCTTTAAAGAAATGTCAATCGGTACTGCTGTTCCTACCACAGAAGAATTAGCGGCTGCTCCGCATCATTTTATCCGGAATAAATCCGTTTTTGACACCTATACTGTTGGCGACTTTGAACAGGAAGCCTTACCCCTGTTAGATCAGTTATTCACCAAAAATAACGTTCAGATCATGGTAGGTGGTTCGGGGCTATATGTTGATGCTGTACTGAAAGGTTTTGATGAGTTTCCGGAGATTGACGCTTCAGTTCGGGAGCAGATAAATGCAGATTATGATAAGTTCGGGATTGAATACCTCCGGCAAAAGCTCAAAGAATCAGATCCGGTTTACTATCAAAAATTGGAAGCTGAAAACCCGCAAACCTTGGTCAACCCGCAACGCATGAAACGTTTTGTGGAAGTTTGTTTGGGAACAGGAAAGCCTTACTCCGGTTTTTTAGGCAAGCGTTCCGTTCAACGCAATTTTACACCTATTATCATTGGTCTGCAAGCTGACAGAGAAAAGATGTACGAACGTATTAACTTACGCGTCGATAACATGATGCAGGAAGGTTTGTTAGAAGAAGCTAAAAAACTGTATCCCAATAAACATCTGAATGCTTTACAAACTGTCGGTTATCGTGAACTATTTGACTATTTTGACCGAAAAATAACTTTGGCTGAAGCCATTGAACAGATCAAAACGAACACAAGGCGCTTTGCAAAACGCCAGATCACATGGTTTAAGCGTACTGAAAATGTTCATTGGTTTGATTATTTAACTTCTGTTACAGAAATAATCGCTGTCATTGAGAAACAAATTACAGACCTCAAAAACTCATAACTATGCCTATAGCACCCGATTTTTCCTCTGTTTTAGAAGAAACTTTTGAAATCAGTTTTTTACATTGTTACCCAAATGCATACTTGAAATATACAGATCTATGCAACTTATTACAGTTAACAGCAGGTTCTCATGCTGATAAAGGCGGTATCAGTTATTCTGATCTGCAATTGAAGCAGCAAGCGTGGGTTTTGAGCCGAATGCGCGTAGAAATTTTAAAATTACCAAAATGGCGTGATGTCGTAACTGTAAAAACATGGATTAAGAGCTTAGAAAACTCACGTTCGGTGCGCTGTTTGGAAATGCATCTGAATGGCGAAAAAATTGTAGGTTGTGAAACTTTTTGGGCCGTTATCAATACTCAAACACGACGTCCGGATGCTTTAGCCATGCCACACGATCACTTTGAAAAATATGATATTTCGGCAACTGAGAAGCCAACTGAAAAAATTAATATTCCGGAGGGATCCGCATTATGTCTGCCGTATGAAGTAACCTTATCGGATATTGATATCGTCAATCACGTTAACAATGTTAAATATCTGGAATGGTGTTTGGATGCTGAAGATCCTGAGAAATTATTACAGTGTAAAATTGCCACTTTAGACATCAATTTTATGCGCGAGCTCAATTTAAAGGACAAAGCTAACATTTGTTGCGCTGCAAACGAAATAGAAAGTGTTTATTCCATAACCAAAGACGGTAAAAACGTTTACGCTTTACAAATTGGTTGGAAATCTTGAAAATAAAAAAGAGAACTTACAATTAAGTTCTCTTTTTTATTTATGATTCTTTAGCTAACTAAATTCCGGCTATTTTTTTCAATTCTTCTACAAAGCGCTCTGCCAAAGCATCTGCTTCAACTTGCGAAGGAGCCTCAGTGTAAATTCGGATGATCGGTTCGGTATTGGATTTACGCAAATGCACCCATTCGGTTGGGAAATCGATCTTAACACCATCAATTGTGGTAATGTTTTCGTGAGCATAGACCTGTTCCATTTCTTTTAACACAGCATCCACATCTATTTGAGGGGTTAATTCAATTTTATTTTTGCTCATAAAATATTGCGGATATCCGGCACGTATTTCGGCAACCGTTTGCGTTTGGTTTGCCAAATAGGTCAAAAACAATGCAACTCCTACTAAAGCGTCACGCCCGTAATGCAATTCCGGATAAATGATTCCTCCGTTTCCTTCTCCACCGATGATCGCATTCGTTTTTTTCATTAATTCCACTACATTTACTTCACCTACAGCACTGGCTTCATAAGTTCCGTTATGCTTTTCAGTAATATCGCGTAATGCTCTGGAAGACGACATATTAGAAACCGTATTTCCCGGTGTTTTGCTCAATACATAATCAGCAACAGCCACTAAGGTATATTCTTCTCCGAACATTTCTCCGTCGTTTGAAATAAAAGCCAAACGATCCACATCCGGATCTACTACAATACCAAAATCGGCATTTTCTTCCACTACTAACTTACAAATATCTCCCAAATGTTCTTTTAACGGCTCAGGATTATGCGGAAAATGTCCGTTAGGCTCACAATACAATTTTACCACTTCTACTCCCATTTCTTCTAAAAGCTTAGGAATAACAACACCTCCGGAAGAATTCACACCGTCAACTACTACTTTGAACTTACGTTTTGCTACTGCTTCCACATCTACTAAAGGGAGTTTCAGTACCTCATCAATATGAATATCCATGTAAGCCTCATTTTCAAGAATCTCGCCTAAATCATCAACCTGAGCAAAGTCAAAAGCTTCTTGGTCGGCTATTTCCAGAATCTTAGCCCCGTCAGCTCCGCTCAAAAATTCGCCTTTTGCATTCAACAATTTTAAAGCATTCCATTGTTTCGGATTGTGTGATGCCGTCAAAATAATTCCTCCTTCAGCACCTTCCATTGGCACTGCCACTTCAACTGTTGGTGTTGTAGATAAACCTAAATCGATCACATCAATTCCTAAACCGATCAATGTATTGACCACTAACTGATGGATCATTGGTCCCGAAATACGGGCATCTCGGCCTATCACTACTTTTAATTTTGAATCTGACTTAGCGTTTTGTTTTAAGAACGTTCCGTAGGCTGAAGCAAATTTCACGGCATCAACCGGGGTTAAATTATCTCCAACATTACCTCCTATTGTACCTCGAATTCCTGAAATAGATTTGATTAATGTCATTCTCTGAAGAATTATGAAAGTTATATTATGATTTGTTATTCTAAAAGTTTAAATTGCATAGCAAATATACTAATTAGTCCTTTAAATACGCTGTAAAAACATGAACTATCTTGCCCATATTTATCTTTCCGGTGCTAACGATCTGATAAAAATCGGCAACTTTATGGCAGACGGGATCAAAGGTCATGAATATGAGAAATTTCCGATAGCTATTCAAAAAGGAATCTTACTCCACAGACAAATTGATTCTTTTACTGATTTCCATCCGACTTACAGGCAAAGTAAACACCGTTTGCACGAAGCTTACGGACACTATTCCGGGGTTATTATGGATATCTATTATGATCATTTCTTAACCGTTAACTGGGATTTATATTCGGATACTCCTTTAAATGAATACATCAATAGCTTTTATCAGTTACTGGAAACTAATTTTGATCTACTTACTCCTAAAATGCAACGTATGGTACCCAAAATGATCTCGCAAAACTGGTTGGGAAGTTATGCTCATCTTGAAGGCATGGAAAAAATTTTGTACCAGATGGATTATCGCACACAATTCAAGTCTAAAATGCAATTCGCCATTCGGGAACTGGAACTTTACTACGATGCTTTCAATATGGAATTCAAGGCTTTTTTTGATGAAATAAGAGCGATGGTTCAAGAAAAATTGAATAATTATTAGCATGTTCTTTTAAGAAGCGGTAACTTTGCCGAAATTTTGTTTTTAACAGAAAAATGCATACGAAAAAAGTAAATCCGATTCTCCTTTTTATTCGAAAAAATGTCAAAAGACTGGAGCGCCTGGTTTTCATTTTTAAATCCTTGTTATCGCCAAGACAATTTATTTACTTTTCTTGTGTTTTGGTTGGAATTTCTTCGGCATTAGCAGTAATTGTTCTAAAAACATTTGCCCACTCTGTCTATAAATTTGCTCAATATCTGGACGGTTTTTTGAATTTGCCTTATAGTAACAGTGCTTTTCCTATCATCGGAATTTTACTAACGGCTTTGGTCATTCAAAAGCTATTGAACGGCTCCCTGCAAAAAGGAACGGCTCAGATTATGTATGCTGTAGCCAAGAAAAGCGGTATTATGCCAAGGAAGCAAATGTATGCTCAGATCATTACCAGTTCATTTACCGTAGGTATGGGTGGTAGTGCCGGACTTGAGTCGCCTATTACAATTACAGGAGCAGCCTTCGGAAGCAATTTTGCTCAGAATTACCGTTTGAGCTATAAAGACCGTACTTTACTTTTAGCCTGTGGTGTTGCTGCCGGTATTGCTGCAGCTTTTAATGCACCCATAGCGGGCGTTTTATTTGCCATTGAAGTAGTCCTGACGGAGATCAGTATCACGGCTTTTATCCCTATTATGATCAGTGCCGCTACCGGGGCATTAGTGTCTACTATTGTTTTAAATGAAAATATACTTTTAAGCTTTAAGGAAGGAGAAGCTTTTGATTATCAAAACATCCCTTATTATATCTTATTGGGTATCATTTCCGGATTTATCTGTGTGAATTATACCCGTACATTCAGTAAGATCGAACATTGGTTTGCCCGATATAAAAGCAGTGTATACAGAAAAGCCTTTATCGGTGCTACACTTTTAGCCGTATTGATCTTCTTCTTTCCGTCCTTATTCGGTGAAGGATATGAAAGTATTAAAGTTTTAGCCAATCAGCACCCAGAAAACATTCTGGACAATACGATTCTGAGCTCTTATAAAGGCAACGATTGGGTCTTGTTATTGTTCATTGGTTTGACCATGATGGCAAAAGTATATGCTACAGGATTTACTCTTGGTGCCGGAGGTAACGGAGGTAACTTTGCTCCTTCTCTTTTTATCGGTTCTTATCTGGGCTTTGTACTTGCTAAATTTATCAATCTGATCGGAATTACCAAACCAATGTCAGTAAGCAATTTTACTCTGGTAGGTATGGCCGGGATTTTAAGCGGATTGTTCCATGCTCCGTTAACTGCTATTTTCCTTATTGCTGAGATCACAGGAGGTTATAATCTGATGGTTCCTTTAATGATGGTTTCTTCAGTGAGCTTTGCGATCTCAAAACGTTTTGAAACCTATTCTTTCGACATTAAAGACTTAGCCGGTAAAGGAGATGTTTTTACAAATGATAAAGACAAAAATATTCTGCATTCTTTAGAAGCTTCTCAATTCATACAGCACAATTTTAAACCGGTTCCTGATTCAAATTCATTGGAACAATTAGTAGAATTGATCAAAACTACGGACGAGCTGGTCTTTCCGGTTTTAAATGATAAAGAACAACTACAAGGATTAATTGATGTTGCTGAGATCAGACCTGTTATTCTTTCTCCTTTTAAGATTAAATATACTTCGATACAAGAGGTAATGCAGCCTCCTAAAGAAATTATTTTTTATGATGAAATGATGGAAACCATCATAGAGAAGTTTGAAAATTCACAAACTCAAATTCTTCCGGTTTTAAAAAACGGGAAGTTTATCGGTTTTATGTCTAAAATTTCCATTTTAGAAAAATACCGTGAAAAGCTGAAAGCTATGATCATTGAATAATATCTTATAAAAAGAAAAAGGCGAATTATTCGCCTTTTTTTATTTGCTTTTCTCTCCTATAAAATAATCCTCTTTGAGCTTAAACAACACATTAAATGTGGTTAAACTTCCATAAATACGAGTAATATATTGTTGCAGTTCTACTTTTTCTAATTCGTCTAAATTACTGGAATTTATTTTTTGCTCCATCACCCGTATTCTGTCTCGTACCATAACAATCTTATGGAAAAAAGTATCGATAGGAATTTCTTTATTTTGTGTATCGTTCCCGGATTCTAAAAGAATTCTTCCTCCTTTCCACTTATCGGCTAAAGAGGTTGCCGGACTAATATCTGTGTATTTTTGCAAAAGATTTTTCAGCATTTTTTCCACTTCATAAAAACTTACGGTATCTACCTCTGCTTCAACTGCTTCTATAACTTCAAATTCTTCGGTAAGATCAATGGTTTCTATTCCTTTTTCAATAAAAGTTACCCAATAATGTCTTGCCGATACATTGGTGACAACACCCGTTCCGTATTCCGCATGTTTAATGCGCGAACCTATTCCAAGTAATTTCATTTTATTTATTTTTTATTTAGTCTTCTAAAATTTCTTCATTATAATAACTCCGATCACTACCATGAGCATCCCTATAATTCTTCCTATACTAATGGGCTGCTGTTGCGCTACTAGTACATTGAAATGTTCCAATAAAACAGAGAAAATCATTTGTCCTGCAACTACTAATCCAAAAGTTAAGCCAGGACCTAATTTAGGAAATGCTAAAATAATAACTGTAACATAAAAAGCTCCCAGAATACCCCCGATCCACAAATAAACGGGTGCTGCTTTTATACCGGACCAGGAAACGGTTTGTTTAGTTACCACAAGATATAAGATCAGAGCAACTGCTCCTACAACAAAAGAAATGGTTGAAGCATGAACCGGACTTTCCCCTGCTTTTCCCAATCGGGAGTTCAATCCGGCTTGAATAGGTAAAAAAGCTCCTGCTATAAGTACCATTACAATCCATAGTAGCTTATCTGTATTCATTCTTGTATATTTTTGCTAATATAGCTAAAGTTAGATCTAAATAAGCTAAAATATCGTTTGATTTTACACAAAACCTTTTAATAACTTTTCTCCTTTTAATACAAAGTCAAACCCAAGTAATCCGGTTAAAAATAAAAAGAAATTCTTCTTTCATCTTATCTAAGATGAATACAAAGTAAATAAAAACATACATTTTTAACACATTAATAAACTAAAAATAAAAGATTTTACTTGCAAAGTAAAAAATAAATTAATTTATTTACATAACTATTTTATAACCTTTTAAAGTTTTTTATTATGAAAAAAGTCTTTTTAACAGCTGCCTTATTTGCTACATTACTAGCTTCAACTTCTTACAGTAACAACAGTTTAGAAGTTTCGTCTAAAGAAACCAGTATTACTAAAGAAGTAAAAACTACTTATGTTACTGCTTTCTCTGTAAATAATATTCCTTCAAGTCCTGGCACTACTGCCTATTTCAACACCTACAGTTGTGCTCAGAACTTTATTGATCAATTCGGAGGAACTCATGCGGGAAAGGTTTCCGTTCCCTCTACTCAAGTTTTAACTTGTTTATAAACATAATTGCATGCCTCTCTAGGTATAGTAATTAAACAAGCTATTAGGAACAATCCAGATAACACACCATTATTTGGGTTGTTTTTTTATTTTCTCCTAATAAGTTTTCCCATTCATCCTTTATTTAGAAGCAAAATCTTATTTTTGATATACTTTTTACATCGAAAAACCATAATTATGCAAAACATCAATATTCAAGATTTTAAATTTTCCTTACCTCTAACTATCCGTTGGAATGATTTAGACCCCTTAAGTCATGTAAATAATGTCTACTATTTCGAATATTTCCAAATCGGACGCGGTCATTATATGCCAACAGTTAGTAAACAATGGGATTGGACTAAAAATATGTTTGTCATTGCGCATATAGAATGTGACTATTATAAAGAATTAAAACTCACTGCCGTTCAACCTACTATCAAGTTGAGAACCTCATCTTTAGGTTCTAAAAGTTTTGAAATCGAATACTTAATTACGAGTTTAGGTAAAGATGGAAATGAAATTGTTCACGCAAAAGGAAAAAGTACGCAAGTATTAATTGATACAACACTGGGAAAATCTATTGAGATTCCGGATTGGCTACGAACTGATTTAACGACTTACGAACCCGCTTTACAATAATATTTTAAACCTATCAAATTATGAATTTTAAAAATGTAACTGTAGCAGGAAGCGGTGTTTTGGGATACCAAATTGCATTCCAAACTGCTTTTCATGGATTTAAAGTAACAGTATACGATATTAACGACGAAGTTCTGGACAAAGCCAAAGCTAAATTTGACAGGCTAAGTAAAGCTTATATCCATGATTTACAAGCTACTGACGAACAGTTGAAAGCCACTTTTGAAAATTTAAGCTATTGCTCTGACTTGGCAGAAGCTGTAAAAGATGCCGACCTATTAATTGAAGCTGTACCGGAAAATCCGAAGATTAAAATTAGTTTCTATGAAAAATTAGCAGTAGTAGCACCTGAAAAAACAGTTTTCGCTACTAACTCATCTACCCTGTTACCCAGTCAATTTGCAGCAGCGACCCAACGTCCTGAAAAATTCGTTGCTTTACACTTTGCTAACGAAATTTGGAAACATAATACTGCTGAGATCATGGGACATCCCGGAACAAATGAACAGGTTTTTAATGAGGTGGTCGACTTTGCTAAAGCTATCGGGATGATTGCTCTTCCACTCTACAAAGAACAACCGGGATATATTCTGAATTCCCTTTTGGTTCCTTTGTTAGGTGCTGCAACTAATTTGTTGGTAAATGGCGTTTCTGATGTCAAGACCATTGACAAGACCTGGATGGTTGCAACCGGAGCACCTGTTGGTCCGTTTGGAATATTAGACGTCGTTGGTATTACAACTGCTTATAACATCAATAAAATGGCTGCGGATAAAACTCAGGATCCGATTAAAATCAAAACCGTTGCGTTTTTAAAGGAAAATTTTATTGACAAAGGCAAACTGGGTGTTGCTACCGGAGAAGGATTCTATAAATACCCTGATCCTGCTTATAAAGACAAAGATTTTTTGAAATAAGGAAATAAAAAAAGAAGCCCTCAGGCTTCTTTTTTTATCCTTTGCATTTACATTTTCTTTTCCCCGCATCTAGTGCTTCTTTTTCAGTCATTTCTGTGATATCCGACTTACAACGCTTTAAAGCGGCATGCGACTTTACCTGATGATAAATTTCACTTTTCCCGCAAACATAAACTACCGAAGTACCCTTATTTTCCGAACTGAAACTAAACAGCGAAAAAACAATTGCTAAAACAAATATCTTTTTCATAAAGTTGATTTGACAAATTTCATTGCTTCTTCCATCTGAGAAACATCAAAATACCTTTCATACCTTTCTTTACTTGCTCTTTCAAAAAATAAATTATCAATGGGAACCAATGCTTTTAAAATATTAGAATGAGCCACAATTGCAAGATGTCCCATTTGCTTATAATTCCTCAAAGTCCAAATTATATCTTCCATAAAAGCTTTACTACTTGTTTTACTGATTTTCATTTCATCCAGTTTAATCAAAACATTTACAAATGAAAACCCCATATCTAATTTTTCCTGAAAGAACTTTTGAGCCAATTTTTCATCTGTCTCTGTAAATCCGTCTATAACCTCAAAAGCTAATGTATTTCCTTTAAAAGTTTCTAATTGTTCTATCATGATCTTCTTTTTTATATTAAAAAAACAGATTTCTTAGCCATAAATTTACTAAAAAACTCACATTTATATTGCTAAACACTCTCTTTTTTTGCCTGTTAAAGTGATTAGTTTTTCTCCCTATAAACTTGTATCTTTGCGTTTTGGCCAAAAAACATGAACAACACAGAAGAAACTATTGAAATTATTGGCGCTCGTGCCCATAATTTAAAGAATATTGACGTAATCATTCCCCGAGAAAAACTGGTAGTTATTACCGGGCTTTCCGGTTCCGGAAAATCATCGTTAGCATTTGATACCATTTATGCCGAAGGACAACGCCGTTATATAGAAACTTTTTCAGCTTATGCCCGACAATTTCTAGGAGGATTAGAACGTCCGGATGTGGATAAGATCGACGGTCTGTCGCCTGTAATTGCCATCGAACAGAAAACAACAAGCAAAAGTCCCCGCTCTACAGTAGGAACTATTACAGAGATCTATGATTTTTTGCGATTGTTATATGCACGTGCGGGTGAAGCTTTTAGTTACAATACGGGAGAAAAAATGGTCTCCTATTCAGATGAACAAATTAAAGAATTGATTTCTGAAACCTTCAATGGCAAACGAATCAATATTTTATCACCTGTTATTCGTTCCAGAAAAGGTCATTACCGTGAACTATTCGAGCAAATTGCAAAACAAGGTTTCGTGAAAGTACGTGTTGATGGTAAAATCCGAGATCTGGAATACGGCATGAAAGTAGATCGATACAAAACTCATGATATAGAAATTGTAATAGACCGGATTGCTGTTAAAAATGATGAAGATACTGAAAAGCGCCTTATCGAAAGCATTAAAACCGCAATGTATCACGGCGATGATATCTTAATGGTATTGGAACAAGAAGGTGATGAAGTACGCTATTTCAGTCGAAATTTAATGTGTCCGTCAACCGGTATTTCGTATCCGAATCCCGAACCCAACAACTTTTCATTTAACTCTCCGAAAGGCGCCTGCGAATGTTGTAACGGTTTAGGCACAACCAATGAAATTAACCTTAAAAAAATCATTCCCAACCCTAAAGCATCGATCAAGAACGGTGGTTTTGCGCCCTTGGGCGACTATAAAAACTCCTGGATCTTCAAACAATTGGAAATCATTGCTCAGAAATTCGAATTCAAATTAACTGATGCTATTGATACGATTCCTCAGGGAGCAATGGAAATGATCCTGAACGGTGGCAATGAAAAATTTTCAGTAGTTTCTAAAGTGATGGGGATTACTAAAGACTATAAAATTGATTTTGAAGGAATTGCCAATTTTATCAAGAACCAATACGAACAATCCGAATCACAAAGTATCAAACGCTGGGCAAAAGAATTCATGGATGAGGTCGAATGTCAGGAATGCCATGGAACACGTTTGCGTAAAGAAGCACTATATTTTAAGATTCATGACAAAAATATAGGCGAATTAGCCCAAATGGACATTGCTGAACTGTCAGAATGGTTTAAAGGTTTACCGGAACATCTTACGGAAAAACAGCAAACCATTGCTCTTGAAATTTTAAAAGAGATCACTACACGCCTACAGTTTTTACTGGATGTCGGCTTGAACTACCTTTCATTAAACAGAAGTTCCAAATCGCTATCCGGTGGGGAAGCCCAACGGATCCGTTTAGCGACACAGATCGGCTCACAACTGGTAGGTGTACTATATATTTTGGACGAACCGAGCATTGGTTTACACCAAAGGGATAACGAACGACTCATCAAATCATTAGAAAGTCTGCGAGATATCGGAAACTCGGTTATTGTTGTTGAACATGACAAAGACATGATCGAACGTGCTGACCATGTAATTGATATCGGACCGAAAGCAGGACGTTTTGGTGGTAAGATCATTAGTCAGGGAACACCGAAAGAGTTGCTAAAAGAAAACACGATTACCGCACAATTCATGAGCGGCAAGATGAAGATCGAAATTCCTGAAAAACGTCGCGAAGGCAACGGAAAAACCGTAAAATTATACGGTGCTAAGGGTTATAACCTTAAAAATGTTACCGTTGAGTTTCCTTTAGGAAAACTAATTTGTGTAACTGGGGTTTCCGGTAGTGGAAAATCGACTTTAGTCAATGAAACACTCTACCCTATTTTAAACGCTCATTTCTTCAATGCGGTCAAAAAACCGCAGCCCTATGACAAAATAGAAGGATTGGAACACATAGACAAAGTTATCGATATTGATCAAAGTCCTATCGGTAGAACGCCGCGCAGTAATCCGGCAACTTATACAGATGTTTTCTCTGAAATCCGCAGTTTATTTACCCAAACTCCGGAAGCTCAGATCAGAGGATATAAACCGGGACGCTTTAGCTTTAATGTTAAAGGCGGAAGATGTGAAACCTGTGAAGGATCAGGTGTACGAACTATTGAAATGAGCTTTTTGCCGGATGTTTATGTTGAATGCGAAACCTGTCAGGGAAAACGCTTCAATCGGGAAACACTGGAGATCCGCTACAAAGGGAAATCTATTTCAGACGTATTGGACATGACTGTTAACGAAGCAGTGGTTTTCTTTGAAAACATCCCGAAAATTTACAGAAAGATCAAAACTATTCAGGATGTAGGTTTAGGATATATTACACTAGGTCAACAAAGTACCACCCTTTCAGGTGGCGAAGCACAACGGGTAAAACTGGCGACCGAACTTTCCAAGAAAGATACCGGAAATACATTTTACATTTTAGACGAACCCACAACAGGTCTACATTTTGAGGATATTCGAGTTTTAATGAATGTGATACAGAAATTAGTCGATAAAGGCAATACGGTTTTGATTATCGAACATAATCTCGATGTTATTAAAATAGCAGATTATATCATTGACATTGGCTATGAAGGTGGGAAAGGAGGCGGTCAGGTAGTCACAACCGGAACTCCTGAAGAAGTTATCAAAAATAAAAAGAGCTATACGGCACAATTTTTGAAAAAAGAATTATCTTAGCGGGCTTGTTTAATTTTAAAAAGACGAAAAGACTATGGCATTAGAGCAATACGAAAACGACGACCACAGAATACAGGAAAAATTCAAACAAAAGACCTGGAACGAAATACGAACTAACGATTCATGGGCAATCTTTAAGATCATGTCTGAATTCGTAAACGGTTACGAGTCAATGGGAAGAATCGGTCCCTGTGTTTCTATTTTCGGTTCGGCACGTACTAAATCTGACAGCAGATATTATCTTTTAGCAGAAAAGATCGCTTATAAAATCAGTAAAGCCGGTTATGGTGTAATCACCGGAGGAGGTCCGGGTATTATGGAAGCCGGAAACAAAGGGGCTCACTACGGCGGGGGAACTTCAGTAGGTTTGAACATTGAATTGCCTTTTGAACAACATTTCAATCCGTATATCGATCGCGACAAAAACTTGCAGTTTGATTATTTCTTTGTCCGCAAAGTAATGTTTGTCAAATATTCACAAGGATTTATCGTTATGCCGGGTGGTTTCGGTACTTTGGATGAATTGTTTGAAGCTATAACGCTAATTCAGACTAAAAAGATTGCTAAATTCCCTATCATTTTAGTTGGTTCTGAGTTCTGGGAAGGCTTAATGGATTGGGTTAAAGCTGTACTGTTAGAAAAATTCCACAACATTAGTCCGGAAGATCTTAATCTATTCAAAATTGTAGATACTGAAGATGAAGTGTTAGACGCTTTAGATACTTTCTACAAAAAATACAATTTATCTCCGAATTTCTAAAAATTAAAAAGTTACTGCTTAACACAGAGATTAAGCAGTAACTTTTTTTAATACTTCCTAAATCAAACTAAAGTTGCCGTCAGCTTTATTTCAAAACTAAAAGCATTACTTACCGGACAGGTTTTCTCTGCATTCTTAGCTACTTTCTGGAATTCTTCTTCACTTATTCCCGGAATCTTAGCCTGTAATGTCAGTTCTGATAGTGTGATCACACCGTTATCAATTGTAACTACTGATTGTGTTTCCAGTGATTCTACCGTATAACCTGCTTCAGAAAGATCTAAATCTAATTTCATTGTAAAACAGCCTGCATGAGCCGCCGCTAAAAGTTCTTCCGGATTTGTACCTACACCGTCTGCAAAACGGCTGTTAAACGAATACTGTGTCTTGTTAAGGGTGGTACTTTGAGTGGTTAAATGCCCTCCCCCGGTTTTAATGTCGCCGTTCCACACGGCAGTTGCTCTTCTTTTCATTTTTTATTGTTTTTAGTTAATTCATAGTTTTACATTAGTCTCATTGTATGCAACGTAAATTCATTTCGATCAGCATCTTTAATTCTGATTTGTCATTTACTGTATTTCGAGTTACGTTAAGCCCACTCCAAAGATTTAATAAATGTAGTCCTAACAAATCAGGAGTCACAGCTGTTTTTAAGTTTCCTTGCATCTTTTCTTTTTCAAGTGCTTTTACGAAAATATCTTTCAGAGTTCTCAATTGTTTTTCGGCTGAACATTTTAAATCTTTGTCACTAACCTGTATCAAAGCATTTGCAAAATAGCAACCATACTTTCCTAAATTAGTTTCCGGATCTGCCATTTCATAAAAGAAAACTCTTATTTCCTCTAAAGGATGCTCCGATAGCTCTATTTTATCTTTAAACGCTTTTATATGGTGATCCATTACCCGATCCAGTGACTTTTGAAAGAGCTCTTGTTTTCCTCCTTTATAAGCCAAATAAAAGCTTCCTTTCCCTATTCCCATAGCTTTTAGCAAATCATCTGATGATGCGTTCTCATAGCCCTTTTGCCAAAAAACTTCAATTGCTTGATCTAAAGCTTGATCTGCATTGTATATTCTGGGTCTTCCTGCCATTTCTCATTGATTTTCAGTATAAATATACAAATTGTACCAATTAGTACAAAATTAATTTAAAAAAATCGGGAAACAGTTTACATTTCCCGATATATAACGTATAAGTTTCTGAACTTATTTAATTACAATTTTTTTGATCGCTTCATTTCCGTTATTCTTCACTTTTACCAAATACATTCCTTTAGCCAGCTCCATCGTAAGTCTGATCTGAGAATCAAAAGTCTGCTCTAAAACAGCCTGTCCGGTTAAAGTATAAATAGTTACAGTAGAAGTGCCGCTTAAACCTGAAATCATTAAATAATCTGTAGTCGGATTGGGATACACCTTAACAGCATCTGCAATAAAATTTTCATTTGCTAAAGCAAAAGACCAAGGATCTCCGTAATGAGAACCGAAAATATAATCTGCTAATAAAGGATAATCAATAAACGGATTTCTATTCATCTGCCAATTATAAACGACATTATTTCGATTCATTTCATAATCATCAGCCGGGTCTTGTGTATTCCAATTCAACAAAGTAGCCAGATCTCCTATTTCCCCTGAAGGGGTTGTTCCGTCAGACAAATACTCACTCGGATCGCCATTAACCACATCCAAAGCATTGAAGCGAACAGCCATATAAAACAATGCTCTAGCTACATCTCCTCTCCAAGAACCTTGAGTTCCTGTTGGTCCGGCATAAACCGTTCCGGAGGCGACTGTACCGTAATTTTTATTGTTCCTTGATGAGTTCTCTTGTCCGTTCACCGCTCTTAAGTGATGTGCATCAGAAATTCCGTCTACCGTATTGTCCGGTCCGGTTGTATTCCAAACATTAATTCCGTCAGCCGTATCTCCCATTGCTACTTCAAACCCGCCTCTTGACTGACAAAAGATATGTTCTCTATTCCATTTTCCGACAATGCTACTGGTATTTTGCTGATCTAATTTCGCCATTGGCGATTCTGTATAAACACACCAAACTTGATTGTTATTTTCGGGATTACGATCAGCATCTTTTAAAATATCCCAGATATCCGCATAACTTTGTAATCTTACCACAGCCGGATCTGCAATTATATCTTGTAATGCTTGTTTCAATGCTGCTCCTGAAAGTCCTTCCAAAGCATCATAATAACCTGCCGGAATTTGTGGTGCACACACTCCATACGTAGGATTTAGAGGTGTTCCCCAAGGATCAGTCGCAAAATTAATATCATAAATCCGGATAATAAAATTGTCATTATTGGCAATATAACCTGAAGGTAATGATTGAAACTGGAACAAAGCTTCTTCATCGCCTTCATCTGTTCCGTCATCATACAAGCTAATGGTTGTAGACGTAGTAGATGAACCAACCGGGATAGAAACCGTCAAAGCGCCTGAAAAATCATTTACTGAAAAATTGCCGTTCGTCAATGAAAAATTCATAATTAAATTTTGATTTTGAACGGGCTGACTTGTTGTAAAAACAATATCAAAATTTTCACCTTCATTATAAGAGGTCTGAGAAGTTGTCACTGTTATATAATTGAATACTATTCCACTTCCGTCATTATTCATACCCGGCGTGGGCGTATCAACAACATAACTACCGTTTAACAACTGAATGGATTGACTGGAACCTGAACTGTTTTGATTTTCATTTACACAAACAGACAATCCCCAAATCGACATTAAAGCCGTTGGCTGCGTTGTAGAACTATTTGAATAAGCTAAAGCATCCACTACATTAGAGGCCGTAGCAGCAGTTCCGAAAGGAAAATCTGTATCGTTACCTAAATAGAGTGCTACTCCGTCCGGACCGTTTTGGATCGTATTATTAGGAATAACAATTACCGGTGAAGGAGAAACTTGTGCATTTCCGATCAGAAAGTTTCCGTTAGCATCAGTAGTATATCCATCTAAATCGATTGCATAATAACTGGAAACTCCTGTTCCGGAAGAAGTTGCATTAAAAAAGACCAACACATATCCGTCTAAAACATAATTAGGTGTCGCAGAATGTAATTCTACAAATTCCAAAACATCTGTACTGGCAGTATCAGCATCTAATTCGCTGATAACAACTTGTGAAAAAATAACAGTAGAGCATAAAAAGGTTACTATGCAAAGTAATTTTTTTATCATTTTTTGGAACATTATAATTCTTTCAAAGATATTTAATTTCTTAAAGAACTTAAGCTATTTCTTGTTTAATTTTTAGTTTAATCCTATTTTAAGCTATTGTTAAGCTTTAAAAAAGAGCATTTGTGTAAGTTTAACGATGAGTTACGCAACTTTTTAGTATTATTGTAATCTTTATTATAAAAAAGTCCGTGAAAAAGAACCTTTTATTTTATCTGTTTTTCTGTTGCATTACGGGCGGAATTGCCCAACATAAATTACGGCTTGATGTTAAAGCTGATACAGAAGCGCACTTATTATACATCCAGCAGGAAATCGAATATTTCAATTCTACGAATGATACACTTCAAAGTATTGTTCTAAACGATTGGAACAATGCTTTTTCTTCCAAGAATTCAGCTTTAGCCAAACGCTTTTCAGATGAATTTGATCGTAGTTTTCACTTAGCGTCTGAAAATGATCGCGGTTATACTGATATTAAAGCTGTTTCAGATGAAAACTTTAAGGAACTGCATTGGCAACGAGCTGCAAAACACATTGACATCATAACTTTAAACCTTAATAAACCACTACTCCCTTTTCAATCCCAACTTATTCGATTGACTTACATTGTTAAAATGCCTAATAGCCGTTTTACACAATATGGTTTTGATAATGACAAATTGTATCTGAAAAACTGGTATTTATCTCCTGCTCTTTTCAGTAATAAAAAATTTATTACTTACAGTAATGAAAATCTGGATGATATATCAAATACTATCGCAGATTACTCTATTCGTATTACTATTCCCGAAACTTTCCATATTGCTTCCAATCTAAAAGTTGAAACAATTGATGCTACCGGAAGTTATTTGCTATCCGGCGAAAACTACCAGGATGTTTCCTTAATTATTTCTCCGACAGCTATTAATCACATCTTTAAAAATGATGTCATAGAAGTTGATTGCAGTATTGAAAATTCAAGATTAGACGATTATCAAAAAGCAATTGTAATTGACAAGATTACCCGATTCGTACAAGAAAAACTAGGCAACTCTTCCGTTCCGAAACTGTTAGTTTCCAACGAGGATTATAAACGTCAGCCTTTTTATGGTTTAAATCAGTTGCCTGCATTCTTAAGTCCTTATCCTGATGAATTCATGTTTGAACTAATGTTCCTGAAAACGTATCTGAACAACTATCTCAAGGCTAATATCCAATCCAATCCCAGAATGTACAACTGGATTTATGACGGTATTCAGATCTATACGATGATGCAGTATATTGATACATTTCATCCGGATATGAAGATGACCGGAAATTTGTCAAAGATCAAGCTTCTGAAATCTTATAATTTTATCAACCTTCCGTTTAACGAACAATTCAACTACCTCTACATGCTGATGGCACGTAAGAATTTAGACCAACCCATAGGCTCTTCCAAAGAAAAGCTGATTAAATTCAACGAGCAGATATCCGGTAAATACCGATCGGGATTAAATTTAAAGTATTTAGATAGTTACTTAGAACACAACATTGTCAATACAAGTATTCAGGATTTTTTAGCCTTAAATAAAATAACCCAAACCAGTTCTCATGATCTGGAATACATTTTAAAGAAGAACAGTCCCAAGAATATTGATTGGTTTTTTACTACCTTGGTTGATTCCCGTGATCTGATTGATTACAAGTTTGGTCGTGTAAAAAAATCTAATGATTCCATTAAGGTTACCATTAAAAACAAGACCAGAACAAATGTTCCGATTTCCTTTTATGAACTTAAGAATGATACAGTCGTGTACAAAAAATGGATTGAAAACATTACAACTGATACTACTCTTGTTTTTCCGAATTATGAAGCCGACAAATTAACCTTGAATTACCACAATGAAATTCCGGAATATAATTTACGTAACAACTGGAAATCTTTAAAAGGATTCTTTTTTAACAACAGACCTTTTAAGTTCAATTTTTTCAAGGATCTGGAAGATCCCTATTACAACCAGATCTTATATGTTCCTGAATTTGAATACAACCTTTACGATGGCATGGCTTTAGGGCTAAATGTTAGCAACAAATCCATTTTGAACAAACCTTTTACTTTTAGTGCAGCGCCTTTCTATTCTCCTAATACACAATCTGTTGTTGGTAAATTTTCCGCCATATATGACAACAACATTCGCGAAGAAGGCAAGCTCTATAAAGTTCGCTATATTTTAAAAGGAAGCCAATTCCATTATGCTCCTAATGCTCGCTATACCAATTTTAGTCCGAGCGTACAATTCTTTCTTCGGGATAAAAACTTCAGAACAAATAAAAGTGAATACATACAATTACGCCAACTGTACATCAACAGGGAAAGTTCGCCGGTTATAACAGATGTCAATACAGACAACTATAGCGTTTTTAATGCCAAATACGGTAATTATCAAGCTGAAGGCACTAAACTTTACAGTTTATTGACCGATCTACAAGTTGCTAATTCTTTCGGCAAACTTTCTGCCGTGCTACACTATAGGAAACTGTTTGAAAACAACCGTCAGATCACCTTACGCTTTTTTGCCGGAACCTTTTTGTACAGAAGCACAACTTCTGACTATTTCAGTTTCGGACTGGATCGCCCAACTGACTACATGTTTGAAGAGAACTTTTTAGGAAGAAGTGAAACTACCGGATTATACAGTCAACAATTTGTTTATGCGGAAGGAGGGTTTAAATCTATTTTCGGAACCCGATATGCTAACCAATGGATGGTTACAACTAATGCCGCTTTTAATATTTGGAACTGGATACAGGTTTATGGCGATGTAGGTGCATTCAAGAACGAAAATTTTAACACAAAGTTTGTCTATGATTCCGGAATACACCTCAATCTGGTTCCCGATTATTTTGAGTTATTCTTTCCGGTATATTCCTCTAACGGTTTTGAATTAAATGATCCTGACTATAATCAAAGAATCCGATTTGTGGTAACCCTCTCACCAAAAACTTTAATTTCGTTATTTACCCGAAAATGGTTTTAATATTTTTTAGAACCTCTGATTATTATTAATTCAACAAAAACACTGTTTTATTTGTTTTTTTTGATGTTTTTTCAAACAATAAAAGGAAAATTTACAAAATACAAAAAATCAAGCCACTTCCCTATTGCTTTTTACAGGCTATTTCTTTACATTTGTAACAATCCAATTTGTTACAAAATATGAGTAGTAAACCGATCGAAAAAGAAGTTCTGTCGTTTGAAGATTTCAAACAGGAAGTAATCAATGATTACAAAATTGCCGTTATCAGTAGAGAATGTAGCCTTTTAGGGCGCAGAGAAGTTTTAACAGGTAAGGCAAAATTCGGAATCTTTGGAGATGGTAAAGAAGTTCCACAATTAGCTTTAGCTAAAGCTTTCAAAAACGGTGATTTCCGTTCGGGTTATTATAGAGACCAAACCTTTATGATGGCTTTAGGACTATTAAGTATTCCTGAATTTTTTGCCGGTTTATACGGACATACCGATATTAATCTGGAACCAATGAGTGCCGGTCGTCAAATGGGCGGACACTTCACTACACATAGCTTAGATGAAAACGGAAACTGGAAAAATCTAACCCAACAAAAAAACTCCAGTGCAGACATTTCTCCTACTGCCGGACAAATGCCTCGTTTATTAGGATTAGCGCAAGCCTCAAAGATTTATCGCAACGTAAAAGGATTGGAAAATCATACACAATTTTCAAATCAAGGAAATGAAGTAGCTTGGGGAACGATCGGTAATGCCTCTACATCTGAAGGCTTATTCTTTGAAACGATTAATGCTGCCGGAGTTTTACAAGTACCTATGGTTATGAGTGTTTGGGATGATGCTTATGGTATTTCTGTCCCAGCAAGATATCAAACGACTAAAGAAAGTATCTCTGAAATCTTAAAAGGTTTTCAAAGAGACGAAAATACAAACGGTTATGAAATCTTTACCGTTAAAGGTTGGGATTACCCGAGTCTTGTAGAAGTTTATCAAAATGCCGGTGCTCTGGCACGTGCGGAACACGTTCCGGTTCTAATCCATGTTCAGGAACTAACCCAACCTCAAGGTCATTCCACTTCCGGAAGTCATGAACGTTACAAAAGTAAAGAACGTTTAGAATGGGAAAGTGAACATGACTGTATCGTTCAAATGAGAAAATGGATGATCTCCAACAATATAGCCAGTGAAGAAGATATTAATGCTATTGATGAAGCGGCTAAAAAAGAAGTGCTTCAGGGAAAAAAAGAAGCATGGAATAACTTTATAAAACCTATTAAAGAGGAACAACAAGATTTGGCTAATTTATTAACAAATTTAGCGCAAAAAAGTCCGAACGGTGTATTCCTGCAAAAATTTGCTACTGATCTATTAGCCATCAAAGAACCTATCAATAAAGATGTTATTACCACTGCACGAAAAACACTTCGTTTAGTCATCAATGAAGATGGTAAACCGACTTTAGTACAATGGATTAAAGATTTTATGACTAAGACACAGCCAAAGTTCAGTTCTCATTTGTATTCACAATCGGCTAAAAGCATTGCTAATATCCCTGCGGTTGCACCTGCTTATGATGAAAACAGCGAAACTGTGGATGCCCGTTTGATCATTCGAAACAATTTTGATGCATTATTTACCAAACATCCTGATGTACTGATATTTGGAGAAGATTCAGGAAATATAGGTGATGTAAACCAAGGCTTGGAAGGAATGCAGGAGAAATACGGTGAATTCCGCGTTTCTGATACCGGAATTCGTGAAGCTACGATCTTGGGACAAGGAATAGGAATGGCTATGCGCGGATTACGTCCTATAGCTGAAATTCAGTATTTAGACTACTTATTATACGCTATCCAAATCATGAGTGATGATCTGGCTACTTTGCAATATCGAACCTATGGTCGCCAGAAAGCTCCTTTGATCGTAAGAACAAGAGGACATCGTCTGGAAGGTATCTGGCATGCCGGATCACCAATGGGAATGATCCTTAACGCTATCAGAGGAATGTATGTTTTAGTTCCCAGAAATATGACTCAGGCAGCCGGCTTTTATAACACTTTATTAGAAAGTGACGAACCTGCATTAGTCATTGAATGTCTGAACGGCTATCGTTTAAAAGAAAAGCTTCCTGTAAATTTAGGCGAATTCAAGACACCTTTAGGAATCGTTGAAACAATTAAAGAAGGAAGTGATATCACTGTTGTTTCTTATGGCTCTACATTGCGAATCATTGAGCAAGCAGCAAAAGAACTTTTTGAAGTAGGTATCAATGTTGAGATCATCGATGTACAGTCGCTTCTACCCTTTGACATCAACCATGATATTGTAAAAAGTGTCGCTAAAACCAATAGATTGTTAGTCGTTGATGAAGATGTTCCGGGCGGAGCCAGTGCCTATATTTTGCAACAAGTAGTAGAAAAACAGCATGCTTATCAATATTTAGATAGCGAACCGCAAACTTTAACTTCTAAAGAACATCGTCCGGCCTATGGGACTGACGGAGATTATTTCTCTAAACCTAGTGTTGAAGATGTTTATGAAAAAATATATGCTATCATGCACGAAGTTAATCCATCAAGATATCCTGATTTATACTAAACAAATGTAAATATTTTATTAAAGTTATCTTAAACTACTTTAATAATTTACTGTACTGATTTATAATGCGTAACTTTATATAGTAAGCTAAACTATATAAAGTTATTGTATTATGAGTACCTTTCAAAACAAAACAATTATAATTACAGGAGCAGCTATGGGTTTAGGCTTAGCTGCCGCCAAAAAATTAGCCGGCTTAAAGGCTAATATTACTTTAGTAGATTACAACGAATCTGCCCTTCGCGAAGCAGAAAAAGAAATTTTAAAAGAATTTCCTGGCACTGGTATTCTTACAGTAGTTGCCGATGTTTCCAAAGAAGAACAAGTCAAAAACTATGTACAAAAAACTTTAGATACATTCAAACGTATTGATGGTTTTTACAACAATGCCGGAATCGAAGGGCGACAAGCTCCTCTTACTGAATACGATTTAGGCATATTCCAAAAAGTACTTGATATCAACCTTTTAGGTGTCTATTACGGAATGCGTTATATCATTCCGGTTATGCAAAAACAAAATTACGGACGAATCGTTAATGTAGCATCTGTAGGAGGTATCCGAGGTGTTATGAACCAGACTGCGTACGTGGCAACAAAACATGCTGTAGCCGGCATGACCAAAAATGCTGCATTAGAATACGGAAAGTTCAACATAATGACCAACGCCATTGCTCCGGGTGCTATTTTGACACCTATGGTTGCTGAAGCTTTTAAGCAGGTAAACCCTGCTGATCCGAAATTAGCTGAAACGGAATATGCTAAAGCTAATCCGACAAAACGATTGGGAATTCCTGAAGAAGTAGCAAATGTTGTTGCTTTTTTATTGAGTGAAGAGTGTTCCTATGTTAACGGACAAGTATTGGCTATTGATGGCGGAGAATCCAATGCATACGGTAATGTTTAAAAAATATAAATACCCCTTTTAACCCCATTTATTAATACCAATCGGCTATCTAAATTGAAACTTAAGAGAACAAACTAAACTATTTTATTCATCACTACAATGTGGTTTTCTATTACTCCCGTTCTTTTGTTTCATTTTGGGTAGCCTTTTTAATTTCTTTTTTTAAGCCAAAAACTCACTTTGGTTTTTCTAATCTGTCTTTCCGTAGTCCGTCTCAATTTTTCATGGTACAAAAAATAACCGGCAATAGCTCCGATCAAACTTCCGATCAGAATATCAAAAAAACGGGTTTCTATTAAATCATTAGCATGGTTAAGTGCTGTTCCTCCGGCTTCAGCCAAAAAAATCGTCAAAGGTGTAATAAAAATAACCGCTAATCCATAATGCCGTACGACCAACATTTCAATTATAAACTGTAAGATCATAATGGTTAGACAAATCCCTAAAGCATCAAAATGTAAGGATACTAATCCCCAAGCCAATCCTAAGCCTATAAATGTACCTAAAATACGCTGAAAACTTCTGCTCCAAACGTGTTGCAACGAAACCCCTTGCAATACAGCCATACAGGAAATAGGCAGCCAATAAGGGTTTGTAAGTTCCAACAACTTACCCGTCAGCAACGAGAGCCCTATAAAAGTTCCTATTATTAAAGATTCAAAAATAGCAGCCGTTGAATTTTTCTTTAACAGAATTAATTCATCCTTTGCAAATTGTCTGTTCTTAGTGATAAAGATACTATAAAACAATGCCAGCAAACACGCTAACATAGCCCCCATTCCAACCAAGCCTACTTTCAACGGAACCACATCAAAATCAAAAGGCATGCAACTCGCTATTGAGGCTATCATTACAAAGAAAAAACTTCCCGGAGGCTTCATGTCAAAATAGCGAACAACCCAATGTACTCCAACCGTAAACAACCCTAAAACCAATGCTGATATATAAGGGTTAAAACTGAACAGAACCCCAATAGTAAAAGAGATCATAAAACCAAATGAACAACTCAACAGAGTAATCATTCTTCTGGCAACAGATGTTGTAGGCAGATATAAAATAACCAATCCGGCCATACAGGATAATAATCCATAATCCAATCTATCAGTAAAGTAGCCCACTAAAAGCGGAAGACCTACACAAAGAGATGCCAAGAGAGGAACATGCCATAAGCGTTCCGTTTTCTTTAAAGTTAAAAGGCTTTTGGCTTCAGCCTTTACAATTTCTAAAAAATCACTCATCTATTGTATCATTTACCCCATTGTCTTCAAAGCCATAATCAATGCATCAATCTCTTCTTTTGTATTTTCATGGCTTAGAGAAATACGTAAACTTGGTTTTTGCAAATCTTCCGGGCTTAAAATTTCAGCTAAAACATGTGAAGGACGAACACTTCCACTTTGACAAGCACTTCCACGGGAAACTGCTATTCCTTTCATATCTAAAGCAAATAAGATCATTGACGTTTTATCTGTTGAAAAAGGCAACATTACATTCACCAAGTTGTAAAAAGTTGTATCACTATATGTTCCGTCAAAAATTTCTCCGTTAAAAATAACTTCCGGAAAAGCCTCCGTCAGTTGTTCCTTCAGGTATATTTTTAATTCATGAATGTGTGAACGCTCTTTTTTCAGTTCTTGATAAGACATTTCTAAAGCCTTAGCCATACCTGCTATCTGATGAACAGCTTCAGTTCCGGCACGCCATCCTTTTTCTTGTTCGCCTCCGAAAAGCAAGGGTTGTAATACATAATTTTTCTTTACATATAAAAGACCAACACCTTTGGGTCCGTGAAATTTGTGCGCACTAGCCGTAATAAAGTCAACCGGAAGTTCTTCCAAATTCAATTCGGTTTTCCCTACCGATTGCACAGTATCAGAATGAAATAAAGCATTGTAATTTTGGCACAATGTACCCACTTTATCTAAATCGAGAATAGTTCCTATTTCATTATTCACATGCATTAAACTTACCAGTGTTTTTCCCTGAACCTCATCTGCTAAAATATTTTTCAATCCTTGATAATCGACCGCTCCGTTGACTTCCAGAGGAACATATTCCACCACAATATCATATTCATTTTGTAAAGCCAGAACTGTATGTAAAACGGCATGATGTTCAATCTTACTCGTTACGATACGTTTAACTCCTAAATCTTTGACTACCGAACGCAAGACCCAATTATTCGATTCTGTTCCACAAGAAGTAAATAAAATTTCACTGGATTTAGCACCAATTGAAGATGCTATCTTTTTTCTTGAAGTTTCTAAAATGACTTTCGCACTACGACCAAAACTATGCGTAGAAGAAGGATTCCCAAATTCCTGAGCCATTACTTCTGCCATGTGAGTAATTACTTCTGGACGAATTCGGGTTGTAGAAGCATTGTCAAGATATACTTTTTGCATGAACAATTATTTTTTGGCAAAGATACGAAACACCTAAAACATGTTGGAAACATTGCATAAAAAAAGCCGCTTTGTTCATAAAGCGGCTTTTTCTTATTTTTTTCTATCTTGTTAGTGACCTCCACTTACTTTTTTATCAAAATTGATTCCTTGTTTTGTTAAGATATCTTTTACGGTATAAGCATAGAACGCTAAATAAGCAAAACAAACAACTCCTACGATATAACTAAAATGAGGAGATGTTAGATCAGCCACAAAACCTTGAATCCAACTTACGATTCCTCCCCCCATAATCATCATGATTAAAAAGTTACTTCCTTGAGTAGTATGTTTTCCTAATCCACTAATAGCTAATGTAAAGATACATGGCCATAACGTAGAACAGAACAAACCAACACTTGTAAACGCATAAACGCTTACCATTCCGCTAGTAGCCATTCCAATTGCTAAAGCTGTAATTCCTAAACCTGAAAAGATCAACAACATCGTAGCCGGATTTCCTTTACTGGCAAAATCTGCAACAATCAATACTAAAATTACAGCCGCATATACATAAAATGGTTGTAAATCTTTCCCTGCTAAGTAACTTGCTAATAAGAACACTCCAAAAGCAATATAAGGCATGATGAATTTCATTATTTTTTGTGCTCCTTCTGACAATCCTAAAGCTTCAACTGCACCCGTCCAACGACCAATCATCAAACTTGCCCAATATAAAGACACATAAGGGGCTACTTCACTAATTGACATTCCTAAACCAGCCTCTAAATAAGCCGGCATATTACTAGCCGTAGAAACCTCAACTCCTACATATACAAAAATTGCTAACATTCCCATTAACAATTGCGGATATTTTAAAGCTGATGAACGAACGTCTTTAACAGTTGCTACTTCTTCTTCTCCTTGTTCTTTAATTTTATTTGGTAAACTTGAAAATTTTAATAGAATAGCCACTAATGCAAAAGCTAAACCTAAAATTAAATACGGAACTTTTACGGTAGCAATATCAATTACGTGGTTTACAGCCGGCTTTGCTCCAAAAATTGCGTACGTTACAATTAAGGGACCTATAGTTGTTCCGAAGTTATTGATTCCACCTGCTAAAGTTAATCGCTGAGAACCCGTAGCAATAGGACCTAACACAATTGCCAAAGGATTAGCAACCGTTTGTTGCAATGAAAAACCTAAACCTACAGTAAACAAGCCTGACAACATTAAAGCAAACGAACCTGTATTAGCAGCCGGATAAAACAATAACGTTCCTAAGGCCGAAATCAGTAAACCTAAGGACAAACTGTTTTTATACCCTAATTTTTGAACAATATCTACTTTTATTAATCTTGAAATCAGCATATAAAGTAAAGCACCCACGGTATAAGCAATATAAAATGCAAATGAAACCAACTGACTTTGCCCATTCGTTAAGTCAAATGCTTTTTTAAAAACGGGAATTAGAATATCATTACTGGCTGCAACGAATCCCCAAAAGAAAAATACCGAAACTAAAGGAATAAATTGAGCCCAATTAGTCTGTTTATTTGATGTACTCATATAGTATAAAACGTATTTATTGGTTTGTTATTTATTTTTTTTGTAGTTCAAATAAAACGTTGCCAAAATAGGTAAATGATCGGACGGATATTTGAAGTCATAAAAATCGTTAATTGTATTGAATTTTCGAACGTAAATTGAAGTTTTTTTATCAAAGAAAATGTAATCTATCTGTTTATCAGGTATTTTATAAAACTGAAAAGCATTCCAGGTATGGATAGAATTACCATACGGTTTTGTTTTTGAAACCGAACTTGCTTCTTTTAGATCTTCTTTTAAGGTTGCAATAACCGTATCGTTAGGTTCGGCATTGAAATCACCTGTAAGAATGAACGGAATATCTTTTTTAGTCTTCAGTTCTTTAGCCAATTGAACCAGTATTTTAGCCGATTTTTCTCTGGCTTTTAAACCGACATGATCCAGATGGGTATTGACGATCCAGAATTTCTGTTTGCTCTTTTTATCCTGAAATAATCCGTACGTCACAATTCGATGACAAGCAGCATCCCAACCTTTAGACATTTCGTCCGGAGTTTCGGAAAGCCAAAAAGTTTTTTCTTCTAATACTTTGTATTTTTCAGCATTGTAAAAAATACAGGAGTATTCCGCATGAATTCCTTCTTCTCTTGGTAAACCAATAAATCGGTACTGCGGAAGGTTTTCCAACAAAAAATCCAATTGTACTTTCTGAACTTCCTGCATTCCTAAAAAATCAGGTTCATAATATTCAATTAAACGGGCAACTCTTTCTTTTCGTATCTCCCAACTATTATCGCCGTCATCTACTGAAGCTAAACGCACATTATACGACATAACATTCAAATCGTCCTGAGCAAATGCTAAGGTTGAAACGCAAAAAAATAAAAACAATACCTTTTTCATCAGTCTACTTTTATAACCGGAGTTCTTTCGCTAATTCCGTTAGCATTAAAGGCTTCTATTTGGAAATAATAGGTGTCGGTTCGATCCATTCCTGTGAAGAAATAATCACTTTTACCGTAAACCATAATACTTCCGTATAATTTATCAGGCGATTTACCAAAATAGATCACATAGCCTTCAGCTTGATTATTTTGTTTCCAACGGATCCACGAACTTCTTCTTTCGCCAAATTTATTCTTATCTGCTCGTAAAACCATAAAATTTTCGACTTTTTCAGGTTTTTTCCCGTTCCCTTTTCCAAAAACACGGAAACCGCTCAAAGCAAATTTCCCGGTTGGCATTTTGATGTTCTCCAATTTCAGGTAACGGGCTTTTATGGGCTTTGCTAACTCGACATAATCATGAGGAACATCTGTCCTGTTTTTGCTTTTATCTACTGCCAGTTTCCATTTTTTACCGTCATCAGATGCCCAAATTTTGTATTGGTGTACAACTCCGGAGCTTTTTCCCATAAATTCTACATCCTGATCAGCATAATTGATCTGTATAGCATTTATTGTCGATATTTCACCTAAATCCGTTTGAAACCATTCCCCTTTTTCTCCTGTTTGTGCACTCCAATAGGTTCTCATATCTTCATCTACTGCAAAATTCGGAGCATATCCTCCCAAAGTAGAAGAAACCTGAACCGGTTTATTGTAGTTCAGCAACATCCACCCGGCAAATAATCCTTGTGTAAAATCTTTATCTTTAGCATATTCCGGAATAAATGTAGGATAATCTCCGTAAGCCGTATTACAATACATCACGTCATCCTTATCAAAACCGGCAGGCCAGATCCCGATCCGTCTTTCAAAATTATTTTTTTGTCCCAGAATAATGGTTGAAACGTGCCACCAGTTTCCGAAATTGTCCTGATATGTGGCTCCGTGACCGGCTCCGCGAGCAAATCCGCCCGGTTTATAGGACAAGGGATTGTGTTGCTGGTAAGCAAAGCCCTCCAATGGATTTGAACTAACATAAACACCATCTGCATATCCGCTGAATTCCGTTGCCGGCGCAGCATATTGCAAGTAATATTTATTTTTATATTTGGTCATCCAGGCGCCTTCCATAAAAGGTTGCAAAAACGTATTATCATTGTATTCCCCGAAACGTTCCCAACCATGATCTTCGGGTTTTAAAGTCAACATTGGTTTTACAAAACCTTCAGACTGTAAAGTCGTCGTATTTATTTCTGTTCCGAAAAGAGGAAATTCATTGCTGGATCCCCAATATAGGAATAACTTATCTTTTTCTTCATCGTACAAAAAACCCGGATCCCAGGCTCCTACTTTAAAGTTGTCAACTGCTTTTTCCCATTCGTTTGCTAAAGGATCCTTACTTCTCCATAGAGCAAAATCAGGTCCGTGTGTGGAACCAATTACGTACATATATCCTTTCATAACAAAGACAGCCGGAGCGCATAGCTCGTCATATACCTTGTTCTTTTCATCAAGCTTATGGTCGGCTTTTACACCATCATTCAATGAAGGGTATTCGTTTTCCGGTTTTAAGAATTTCCGTTGGATATAATTCCAATGTAGCATATCATCACTCCACCAATAGCCCCATTGATTGGTTGCAAACAAAAAGTATTTATTCTGAAAATTAACAATAACCGGATCTGCTGTTGCGCGATGCTTTCCTTGTTTCGTAAAATTAGGAATAGGTGTATAACCATAATCGATATTGACCGGATTACAAAATGTCTTTTGCTGAGCAAATCCCTGAAAAACAGAGATCATGGTTAGTATTGCTACAATTATTTTTTTCATGAGTTACTTCCTTTACTAAAAAATACCCTTTAGTGATATTCCAAAGGGTATTTAACTTAAACTAAAACATTACTTTACTAACTCAAATTTTAATTTCATCTGGGTATCAGAATTGGTTCCTACAAAAACTTCGAACGTTCCGGGTTCCGCTACAAAATCTAAATTAGAATTGTAGAACTTCAAATCTTCTTCAGTTAAGTCAAACTGTAGTGTTTGTGTTTCTCCTTTTTTAAGAGTAACTTTTCGGAATGCTTTTAATTCTTTAACCGGTCTTGTTACTGAACCTACTAAATCTCTGATATATAATTGAACGACTTCTTTTCCGTCGTAATTTCCTGTGTTCTTAACCTCTACCGAAACGGTAATTTTCTCGCCTTTAGTCAACGTATTTGATGACAACTTTAAGTTTGAGTACTCAAAGGTCGTATAACTCAATCCATAACCAAACGGGAATAATGGCGTGTTTGGAACGTCTAAATAATTAGAACGGAATTTTTCGAATTCGCCTTTTTGTGTTTTTTCCAAACTTAAAGGTCTACCCGTATTCTTATGGCTATAGAAAATTGGCACTTGTCCAACATTTCTAGGGAAAGTCATTGATAATTTTCCTGAAGGATTTACCGTTCCATACAGTACATCAGTAATGGCAGGACCTGCTTCAGTTCCCGGGAACCAAACGTCTAAAATAGCATCTGCTAATTCATTTTCCTCAGTAATTGCTAAAGGACGACCATTAAACAATACCAAAACAATCGGCTTGTTCGCTTTTTTCAATTCTTTCAATAAGTCTTTCTGAGCCTGTGGAATCAAAAGGTTTGTTCTACTACTCGATTCTCCGCTTAGTTCGGCTCCTTCTCCGATAGCAAATACAATTACATCTGATCTTTTTGCTGCCTCTAAAGCTTCTGCCCAAAGCACTTCTTTTGCTCTGTTATCGCTTGGTAATGGTTTTCCGAAGAAACCTGCTTTTTCAACAAACGCATCATCATAATCAAAATTACAGCCCATTGCATAATTAACATTTGCTTTGCCTAATTTAGCTTCTAAAGCTGTTTTTAAAGTAATTGGTGTATCAAAATTGGTCGCCACACTCCAAGTTCCCGGCATGTGTTTTTGCGCAATTGCCAAAGGACCAACTAAAGCCACTTTTTGATTGGTTTGTAATGGTAAAACTGAATTTGAGTTTTTCAACAAAACAAAAGATTCAGCCGCGATATTTTGAGCAATCTGACGATTTTCTTTCGTAAAAATTTCTGTTTTAGCACGTTTTACATCACAATATTTATATGGATCGTGAAACAAGCCTAAATCGTATTTTGCTTCTAAAATTCGTTTTACGGCAGCATCTAACTGATCTATGGGTACTTTCCCTTCTTCAATTGATTTCTTCAAGGTTGTCAGAAAGCCTTCTCCAACCATATCCATATCGATTCCGGCATTCATTGCTAAAGCAGAAACGGCTTGTAAATCGCCCATTCCGTGTGCTATCATTTCATTGATCCCGGTATAATCAGTTACTACAAAACCATTGAATTTCCATTGGTTACGCAATACATCTGTCATTAGCCATTTGTTTCCCGTAGCCGGAATTCCGTCGATTTCATTAAATGATGCCATAACCGAACCTACTCCGGCTTCAACAGCTGCTTTGTATGGCGGGAAATATTCATTATACATACGAATACGGCTCATATCAACCGTATTGTAATCTCTACCGGCTTCCGGAGCACCATACAATGCAAAATGTTTCACACAAGCCATAATTGTATTGTTATCCATTAAGCTTGCTCCCTGATATCCTTGCACCATGGCTTTAGAAATTTGACTTCCTAAATAAGCATCTTCGCCTGAACCTTCTGAAACTCTTCCCCAACGCGGATCACGAGAAATATCGACCATGGGAGAAAAGGTCCAGTTAATTCCATCGGCACTGGCTTCTTTAGCTGCAATCTGCGCTGATCTTTTGATATTATCCATATCCCAACTGCATGATAAACCTAAAGGTATAGGAAACGTAGTTTCGTAGCCGTGAATAACATCCATACCAAAGATCAAAGGAATTTTCAGTCGGCTTTTTTCAATAGCAACTTTTTGTACGTCTCTGATGCGTGCTACAGATTTTATATTGAATAAACCTCCTACTAGTCCTTTTTCGATTTTCTCTCCTATATCAGAGTTTGTAGCCTGTCCGGTAGTAAATTCTCCGGCACTTGGCAGATTTAACTGTCCGATTTTTTCTTCTAAAGTCATTTTAGCGATCAATTCATTGACCAAAATATCTTTAGGCGGAACAGTTCTCTGTTTGTTCTTCTTTTGAGCCAAAGCAGAACCGGAGATCGTTATTGTTGCTAATAGTATACTTATTATCTTTAATTTCATTGGTTTGTTTTTGTTTATGGTAGATTAATTCTTTTGTTGAGCAAGCATCCAATTGTAAATTTCGGGGTCATCATAGACTCTTGTCCAACTATCATGATTTGCGTCATCAAAAATGGTTAGTTCGATATCTTCATTGCAATTCTTTAATTTTTTATAGATCTCAATGGAATATCGAACATCTACAACATCATCAACCAATCCATGAAAAATTCGTGTTGGGATTTTGCTTATTTTACAATTTTCGATCATTGGTACACGATCTACAAAACCTGCAATGGGCACTAAAGCAGCAAAGCTTTCAGGGTGAGCAAAAGCTAGATTCCAGGCTCCCCAGGCTCCCATACTTAAACCTGTCAAGTAAATTCGTGATTCGTCTATATTTTTATTTTCTTTGATTATATTTTGAATCAAGCGATATAGTGATTCCGGTTCCCAATATGCTTCTTTCGGACACTGAGGGGCTAAAACGTAAGCGTCCAATTCATGTGTCTTTAAATATTTAAAAGGTCCGTGAACCTTTACTAGTTCAACATCGTCTCCTTTTTCACCTGATCCGTGTAAAAAAATGATAAGCGGTTTTTTATCCTTACCTTTAGGTTTATGCAAAGCATATTGATACGAATAACTCGTTGAAACAGTGGTCTCAAAATTTCCGGTTACCTCTTGAGCCAAAGTGATATTAAACCATAAGAATACTGCAAGAACAATTATATTTTTCATTAAAATCCGTGTTGAGTTGATGAAAATCCTAAGTTTTGTAATCCGGTTTGAACTTCGGTTGCCTGCATGAATAGATCCCATAACAATCCGGTTCTATGATTTTCGATCATCGGAGCAATAGTTCCCTGATCAATAGCTAAATATCTTCTTGTTACCCAGTTATATGGTGGCGAAAAAGCATCATAAGGTCCGGCATAGCCTACCAGTGTAGCTTTCTTTTCTTCATATAAATAGCGTAAAAAACGCATGGATTCTGTCGGAGTATACGGAAATGAAGATAAAGCTGCCGTAGGGGTAATGACACCTGTGTCATTATTAGGTTGATGAGCGGTATAGCCTGTTGAACCGTCTGAATTTCGGGTATAACTTGCCGTAAGTCCCCAACATTTATTACTATATCCATTCCAGTTATAAGGATTATTAACACAGTAGGTATATATAATTTCCGTATGGTTTTTATTCAGATCCCAATAGTTTGCATATTGATCTGAAAGTCCTCTGGGGTCTAATCCTAAATAAGAATAATGAGCCCAGAAAAGCGGTCCTACATTATTAGTCGCTCCGTTGTGATTGAAAATCAAAGGGATTCCATATTTAGTCCCTGAAGTTACAATAGCCCCGTTTCTGGCCCAAGCCTGATGATAGGCTTCGTTAGGAATAGGATGAGTCGGCGAAGCTGCCCCCATAATGTAAGCTGCCAGACATTCGTTATAGCCTTCCAATTTAAAATTCATTTGCCACTCATAATCGGGAGACCAATGCCAGTATAGAGCATTCTCTCCTTTGGTATACCAATCCCACTCTACTCCTTCCCATAAAGCATTTGCTTTTTGAGATAAAGCCTGTTCTGCAGCACTTCCATTTTTAAAATACTCTCTAACGCAGATCAATCCTTCACATAAAAAAGCTGTTTCTACTAAGTCTCCTCCGTTGTCCATTGTCCCGAAAGGGATAACATCACCTGTAGTACCGTTCATCCAATGTGGCCAGGCGCCATGGAAACGATCAGCATTTTCTAAGAAATTCAGTGCTGTAGTTAATCTTGTAACAGCTTCTGCTCTTTGAACAAAACCTCTTTCAATACCAACTAAAATAGTCATTAAACCAAATCCTGAACCTCCTGTGGTAACAATATTCTGATCGTATGTCGGATCATCTATCAGGTAACGTTCTCTTGCTAATTTACAATCAGGGTGTGCTAAATCCCAGAAATAACGAAAAGATTCTCTTTGTACTTGTGTCATTAATTCGTCATCTGATAGTACTACCGGTGTTTCTTCTTGATTATCAGAACCATTATTATCATTACTTTCCGTACAACTAACAGACGAAAAAAAAGTAAAAATTACTATTAACTTTATAATTTTCATGATTAGTATTTAAAAACCTGCCGGAAAAATATATTCTTCCGGCAAGAAATTTTTATTATTTATTATTTACGAATAAATCCTGAACCTCTGCAGCAGTTAAGGCTATATTGTATAATCGAAATTGATCTAATGCTCCTTTCCAATTAGAAGCTAACCAGTTATTTCCACTCGAATTTTGTGCTTGTGGTCCGTTACCGATTCTACAACCTGTAACTTTTGAATCATCTAACGTAAGCCCTCCATGGGTTCCCCAAGTTTTAGTTTCAATAAAATTTCCGTCGATATACATTGTCAGACCAGATGTGTTTTCATCGTAAACAAAAGCAAAATGGTGCCATTGATTATCTAAAACTCCTTCTATTGAATTAGCTCCTTCCCAAGTAACCCAGGTATCAGACATATCGGCATCAACCATAACAAGCTTAATAGCCGCTGCTGTACTTGAACCAGAATATTGATCAAACAACAAAAATAAGGTAGCTCCGGACCAATGTCCGTTTGAAGACGGAATACTAAAAATATTCTCAGCTCCCGGGTTCCCTCCGTTTTGAGTTTGCCCGTCATGTTTTTCCCAAAATGCAATAGTAAAACTACTTACCGTTGAAGCCCAATCATTTGGTTTTGCATAATTAATTTTTGCATCTAATACTCCTTGCACAGCCTTACCTGAAACCCCATCTACTTGATTGAAACCATTTTCTGTAGGGAATTTAGCTCTAATATAATCTACTGCATTATAAAGTTCATTTTCGGTTTCACCATCAAAAGGGACATAAAATTTTAGGGGACCTCCCGGTGGATTTTCATCAATAGGATAATTACCTAAATCAGGATGATCCATATCTTGACATCCTACAAGTAAAAGTGAGGCTATTAAAAACAAGCTTACTTTTCTTAATGAAATATCTATTTTTCTCATAACTTATATCTTTTAAATTTAGAACGAAACAGCCTTTTTACCATTCATTCTGTCAGACTTTAATAATTTGGATTTTGAATTAAAACACCACCCGATTGATCAATTGCTGATTGAGGTATCGGATAATACTGGTTTTTAGCCTGATAGCCCAAACTTCCTAGAACCGTTTGTGCGTCTCCCCATCTAACTAAATCATAGAACCTTTCTCCTTCCATTGCAAATTCAACTCTTCTTTCTTGTTTAATTGCATCTCTAACCGCTGTTTGATCTGTAGCAGAAATGTCCGGTAATACAGAAGAATTCCCTCCTCTTGCCCTTGATCTTACAACATTAATATAATCAACTGCTGCAGAAGATTGTCCTAATTCGTTTAATGCCTCAGCATACATCAAGAGTACATCTGCATAACGCAAAATTTTAATATTTGCCCAATGATTTTTATTTTCTGAATATTCTGTTCTTTCACTTGGTTTAGTATATGCTTTTTTATTCCAATAAGGTTGTGCTAATGGCGGACTATTCGGAACCGTTAATCCATAACCGTCTGTTTGTCCTGAATATAAAATTGTCGCATCCTTTCTTGGGTCTCCTGTCTCAAATGCATCAACCAGATCCTGAGTCGGCACATTGAACCCCCAGCCTAAATCCCATGTACCAGTTCCTCTAACACCTTGTGTCTCCCAATAATTATTAGAATAATTCACTCCAGCTAATCTCAAAAACTGAACTTCAAAAACAGATTCGGTAGAATTGTCTCCATCTTGTAAAAACAATTCTGAAAAAGAGTTATATAGTGAATAACCATAAGTCATTACTTGACTTAATTCACTTTCTGCAGCAGACCAATTTTGCTGATATAAATACAATTTTCCTAATAATGTTTGTGCAAAACCTTTGGTAGCCCTGCCCGGATAACTTGGCCAAGAAATAGGTAGGTATTCTTTTGCAAACTCTAAATCACTTACAATCTGAGTATCAATTTCAGCTACAGTCGATTTCGGAGCTATCTCATCAGAAGGAACAACTATTTTATGAAGAATTAACGGTACTTCTCCGAAATCTCTTCTCAAATCGAAGTAACAAAAAGCTCTGATAGCCATAGCTTCTGCTTTATTAATTAAAGTCCCCTCATCAGTTGCACCGGAATTCTCAATATCAATAATTAAATCATTACATGCATAAATTATTCGATAATGTCCTGTCCAATTCCCTTTAGCTATCCAACCTTCAGATGCGTCATATTGAAATGAATCATAAATATTACCCAAGGTAGCCGCATCTGTTGCCGTGCTCCCTTTTGCCGCATCATCTGAACGAATACTCTGGAACCAGACTCTAGAGAAATCTGCCACTCCTCCTTCGGTTCTCAATTTACCATATAGACCAAAAGCCTGTTCTTCATAGCCTCCTGCTCCTAAATCTCCGTAAGAAGCAGTTCCTAATGGTTTTTTATCAAGAAAATCATCATCACAAGAAGCCACTCCTAAAACAGTGAATGCTACTAATGTTGCTATTTTTATAATTCTTCTATTTTTTTTCATGATCATTTTTTTTTAGAAAGTTACATTTAACCCAAGAGTTGTAATAGCTGGTACCGGATATGATCCTCCGTCTACACCAAAATATGTTGGGCTTCCTCCAAACTCAGGTGTGAACCCTGAATTCTTTTTCCAGGTTACAAAGTTCTGAGCGTTCAAGAATAATCTTAAACTTTTAATCTTTGCTGCACTCAAAAACTTAGAGTCAAAATTATATGCTAACTGAACATTTCTCAATCGTAAGTAGCTACCGTCTTCAATCATATAAGTTGACGGTAAAGAGTTATACCCGGATGCATCATATACTCTTGGTTCCCAATTAGAGGTTCCCGGTCCTGTCCATGCTCCTAAACGATCAGATCTATAATTGAATTGAGCATATGAAGAACCGTTCCCCCAATTTCTATAAACCTCATTACCATATACTCCTTGGAAATCTACCCCAAGACTCCATTTATTGTAATTTACATTAACTGAAAAACCATACGTAAAATCAGGAGTCGGATTACCTATATAAGTTCTATCATCTGTATTAATCACTCCATCTCCGTTTATATCCTTATATTTTAGATCTCCAACTGTGTAATCTCCCAATGTACTTATCGGAGAGTTCAGAATATCTGCATACGTTTGATAAACTCCTTCTACTACATAACCATAGAAAGAACTGATAGGTTGTCCGGCAATAGTTCTGGTTGGACTCGTAAAATAATCAAACCCTTCATCATACAAACTCACTACTTTATTATTCATGGTCGTTAAATTTGCAGATACAGAGTAACTGAATCCTTCTCTTACTTCGTTTTTCCAAGAAGCAATAAATTCTAATCCATTATTTTTCACTTCACCTACATTCCCATAAAAATTATCTGTTCCCGTTATATATGCCAGTAAACCTTTTGTTCTTTTGTCATAATAATTAGCCTCAAATGACAAACGATTATCAAAAGCTCCTATTTCTAGACCTATTTCTTTTGACAATACGGTTTCCCATTCTAAATCAGGATTAATTCTATATGCTAAAATATATGCCGGAACCAGTTCTTCACCGAATACAGCACTTTGACCAGGTACATACAGAGGATAAGTTGGGTAATGCAATGTAGTGAATTGATTCCCCTGCTCTCCCATTGATCCTTTCAGTTTCAAATAATTAATGTGTTTCACATTAAAAAATTTCTCTTTCGAAATTTCCCAAGCTGCACCTACAGCCCAAAAATTCTGAGCATTTCTTAATTCAGAAGAATCATCTCTTCTGAAAGAAGCATTCAACATATACTTACCATCATAGTTATATAATACCCTCCCTAAATAAGATAATGTAGCTCTATCCCATTGGTTTGAATTTGAAAATCTGGTTGTTGGATCACCATAAGGAAATACATTCAAATACCACCATCTAGGGTCATTAGGAATCTGATTTACGTCTACTCCGTTTTCATCATAACTTGGCGCATATTGTGAAACTGTACCACTCATAGCAGAATAATATTCTTCATATCGGGTATGTCCGGCCAATAATGTTACATTATGCAAGCCAAAACTATTTTCATATGATAATGTATAATCTTGCTGTAAGTTCTGCTTGTAATTGCTATATTGATTTACTTTTGTTAATACATTCCCTGAATATGCTGTTAAATCATCTGATTCAGCGGCATAAACATTAAAAACCGGTAAATACCCTCTTCCCTTATTAAAATCTAAATCTGCTAAATATGCTCCTCTCAAAGTAAAATGTTGCAAAAATTTTAACTCTGCAAAAACATTTCCTACAAAGCGTGTATCTCTATTTAATTGTGTTCCTTTTTTCCCTTCAACTTCTAAAAGAGCATTTCCTAATTGTGCACCTCCCATTTCAGTCGGTAATTGATTGTAAACACCTAATTCTTCATTATAAGGTGAAACTATAGGAGTTGAATTTAAGGCAGAAGTAAAACTCCCTAATCGAGGTAAACGAGCATCTAAGAAATTAATATTAAAACCTAATTTTAAATTCTTTTTAATATTCAACTCGTCATTTAAATTAGCTGTAAATTTTTTGTACAGTTCATTTTTAATCAATCCTTCTTCATTTGAATACCCAAAACCGGCATAGAATTTATTATTCTCAGAAGAATTTGAAAAAGATATATTATGATTATAAAATAATGCGTTATCATTTGAAATTGCATCAACCCAATCTGTATCAGCTGTATACAAATCATAATAGGAATAAGGCGCAACTCCTTGATTTTGTCTTTGCATATCGTACAAATACTTAAACTCTTGAGCATTTGTCATACTAGGTTTTCCTGTAATACTTTTAAAACCTACCGAAGAATTATAATTAATGACAGTTTCACCGTTTTTAGCTCTTTTCGTAGTTACAACAATTACCCCATTAGCCCCTCTTGCTCCGAAAACAGACAAAGAAGACGGATCCTTCAACACCTCTATTGAAGCAATATCATTAGGGTTAACAAAATCAATATTATCGGTAAAAATACCATCCACTACGTAAAGAGGTTTAGTTTGGTACAAACTAATTGTTCCTCTAATTCTTACATCCGGTTCTTGACCTGGTTGTCCGGAGTTCACTACTGTTAAACCTGCAACTTTACCTTGCAAGGAGGTCAAAACATTATTATTGGGCTTATCAGCCACTTCTTCTCCTTTGACGCTAACAATAGAACCTGTTAAGTCTCTTTTTTTAGCTCTTCCATATCCTATCATCACAACATCATCTAACTCAGTCAGACTTTCTTTCATGACAACATTCATATTAGTAGTCGCTTTGGCTACCAAATCTTCCATACCTATCATGGTAAATTTCAAATCCTGGCCTTCTTTAGCCTCTATTGTAAAATTCCCATCAAAATCAGTAATGGAATACTTTTCTGTTTCCAGAACTTGTATGGTTACCCCTGACAGAGGTGTCCCGAATTCATCTACTACATTTCCTTTAATTTCCTGCGCTAAGGAAACTATCGGAATAAAGAGCATTGAAATAATTACTAAAATTTGTCTCATTTTGTTAATTCATGTTAAGGTTTTGAGCGATAAAAGTACAACTACAACGTTGTAATAACAACAAAACGAGACACTACAATACTACATCATTTAGAGATAAAAAACACATAAGTAACTATAATACAAAATTTTACAAATGTTAATATATTGTAAAACACCCTACACATAATAACATAGTGATGTAGTAATGATGTATTATAATTTGATAATTTTAAAAGAAATAAAATAAAGATATTATAAAAATTATAGTATTATTTTATATTATTCATAAACAGATTAAGGTTCACGGAAGAATCCAGATCCATCTTTTTTCGTAATCTGTACCGATGAAGTTCTACTCCTCTATAGCTGATATTCATTAAAGGGGCAATTTCTTTAGAGGATAAATTCATCTTAAGATAGATACATAATTTAATATCTTTTGACGTTAAATTCTGATGTTTCAATGTTAATTGTTTTACAAAATCTTCATTGCTCTTCAGCAAGTTTTCTTCAAATGATTTCCATTCATTTTTATTAAGCGCATTGATCTTTATAGCTTTACTGATCTTAGCTTTTAAAGAAGTTATGTTTTTCTCTGAATCTAATATTTTCTGAATACTATCTATCAATTCACCTTGTTTTACTATCGAAAGCGACTTACTGGCCAATTCATTTGCTTTAGCCTGAACCTGATTCTCCAAAATATGTTTTTCATATTCCTGTAGTTTCAATTTATTATCTGCTTCTATCTCCAAACGCAGGATTTCATTCTTATGCTTTAGCTCTTCTTCTTTCAGTTTTAATTTTTGGTAATATTTATATTTGGTCCATTTGTAATACAACAAAAGTAACGATGCAATTATCAGAACATAAACCAATTTCATCCATATAGAGAAATACCAAGGGTCAGAAACCTTAAAACTAAACTTTGACGCCTCGACAAATTTCTCGCCATCGTTGTAATATACCGAGATACTATGCGAATCACTCACCAAATTCTTTAATTCAACCACTCCCTTTTCAAGCGGCACTAACGCCTCATCGTCAATTTTATAATAAAGAGGTGTCTTTTTACTTCCGTAGTATTCCGAAATAACATAAAGCTTTAACTGTTCTTTAAACCCTACACTCCCTCCTTCCCTCAGGAAAGTATTATTAGAACTTGCTAACTCTATTTTTACATTTTGTTTAGCAAATTGACTTCTCAAAGAATTAATCTGTAAGAAACCGTCGTCTGTATTAAGTAAATACTTCCCCTCCTTTTTATAAACTTTTGTTTCATTGTTTATCAGTTTTCCTAAATAATATTCTTGCGGAATTGGCACCCAAATAAAATTATTGTCTACATTATTGATAATAAATAATTTTCCGTCTTTGTTTACTATAAAATCATCCTCATCCAATGAGATGATCTCCTGTATATTTTTAAAATTAGCATTAAAGACTTCATTCGGGATCAACTTATTACTAATCGACTCTAAAAAATACCAGACATTATCGATATAATACAGTTCAGCATTTTTATAATGAAATAACTTTACCCCAAAATCATTCTGTATTTCATTCAACTGAGTTATATTCGTTATCTTTTCCGGTTCGTCTTTTTCATTAAGTTCTACTTTATACAAACCTCGATAGCTATCTGCCAAAACAAAGGCTTTTGGCCCTACCTGAACAAAGTCCTTAATCGGCTTCATTTTATCATTGATCTTTTTATATACCGAAAAATCGTTCGGATCCGGAAAAAGGTACAAGCCGGTGTAATTAGCCTGAATGTATCGATTGGCAAATTTGTCCTTTTTAAAATTCCAGCCTCCAGTAAGATCATTTAACTTTCTATATCCTTTATTTTCTGAATATTCAAAGGTTCCTTCGTTATGCCCAATGACATATTTATCGTCTACTTTTTCAATATCCCACACTTGTCCCTGACTATTAGGAATAAGAGTCAGCTTATTGTCCTTACTTTCAAAAACACCATGATTCGTCCCTAACAAATATCCCTCCCCATACGACGCTAAACTGTATACGGTACCTAACTGCCCGGAATGATCCGAAAAAATCTGATAAGGAGAATTTAGAATAATATGCGAAATTCCGTTATCCAGCCCCAACCAAACATCTTGTTCTTTGTCGACGCTGATACTTAAAACTGAATTATTGCGAAGGGAATTAGACCGATTGATGTTAAAATATTCATTTGATGTTAAATCAACTACATAAATACCATTGAAAGCTGTACCGATCAAAACTTTAGCCTTAAAGACTTTAGCCGTAATAATAATCTGCGTTTTTAACTTCTCATTGATCGGGTGGTTCCAAGCCAGCAGTTCTTCATTGACGTTTTGCACAAAAACACCGTTCTTTTGAGTAAAAAAGAAATTTTGATTCTTATAAGCATCTATACCGTAAATAATATTATCTTCAATTGGTTCCAGTCCGGCTACTTTATCAAATTCTCCTCCCAGAAATTCATAGATCCCTTTATGAACGGTTGCTGCAAACAAACGATCCCTAACTACAAAGCAATAGGATATCTGATACGGAAAATTTTTCTTTACTATTTTTTCACTATCATAAATGTAAAGTTCATTGAATGTCTGAAAATAAATCTTTTTATTCAGGGAAAATATTTTCCAAACCTCTTCACTACGCGTGTTTCCCTCAAAAAAATCTTTATCAGCCGAAAGTGATGTATATTTCATCACCCCATTCTCTCTTACCCAAAAACCGAATTCATTATAAGAGCCGGTAAATACTTTTCCCTGAAAAGCTAAAACCGATCGAATGATCGTCTTATTAGGTAATGTATATTTCTCCCATTTAACTCCGTCATAACGGATCAAAAAACTATTATTCGCAAAATACAACGCATTATCATCACCCTGCGAAACACTCCAAACCTGATTATCTCCATTGTAATCTTGTTTGGAAAAGTTTTCTACAAACGGTAATGTTTCCTGACTAAATAGGAAATGCTGAAAAAAGAATATCAGGATAAAAAAATGTAACTTCACTGAGCAAATATTTATTACCAAAGTTAAAAAACTAATTCCACACTAGCGGAAAATTGAATATTAAACTTATTTTTGTGCTAACTAAAATCAGCAAAACGATGAAAAAAATCATAGGCTTAGTACTTCTTACTTTTTCACTACATTCATGTGATGATGGTGATATCACATTACAATCTTTTAATTTTGACAGCCAATCTATCCAAAAATGCTCTGACACTAATTTGCTTTTTAAAATCAATGATAGTGAAGCTTTACTTTTAGATATTCCGGAAAGCAGTTTACCAACGGATGCTACTCCTGAAGACACGCCTGTTGAATTAAATGTAAGCACTACCAATCAGATCATCTACAGAAAATATTCTGGAACTGTAACTTCATCTTCTTTTTGCGGGGATATTCCTCCGGCTTCTCCTATAGTTTCAAAAGAATGGAATGCTTCCGGCGGAAAAATTATCATCATCTCCAATTATATTTATGACACAGATAACACAACCATAATCGGTTTAACTCACAATATCACTTTTCAAAATGTAAGCTTTTCAAGTGGCGATGAAACATTCAATTTCGAAACCTATATTTTCGGAAATTATGAAGTAGACAATTAAATTATATAGGTCCTAAAAAAATACAAAAGGGGAGCCGTTGGCTTCCCTTTTTCTTTATCCCAAACTCTGCTTAATATAAACTTCCGTTGCTCCCAAACCATACTTTCTGAAATTTGCTTCTTGGAAACTCACGTTATCATATCGAGACAGGAAATATTCTATTTCCGATTTCAAAACACCTTCACCAACGCCGTGAATGAACACTAATTTCGGAATGCGATTTTTAATAGCAAACTCTAATTGACGCTTAACCGTTTCCATTTGGATATTCAGCATATCAAAGTTTGTCAACCCTTTACTTGAGGGCACCAATTTCTCTATATGCAGATCAACTTCTACAACATATTCATCCTTTTTAGACTTCTTTTCTTTGGTGAAACTACGCTTTTTAGGCTCTCTTTTATCATTCAAAACATCATTTAAACTTTTACTTCCGAATAAATCAGTTAAATTATTCATTTCATTAATCTTAACCACTTCGTTGACAAAAAATGTCATCATTAAATCGTCAGAAGTTTTGATCGTAATTTCTTGCTTTTCTATTTTTAAAACCACTCCTTCAATCGGCTCATCTAAAACAGCAACTTTGTCCCCTACTTTTATCATTTCTTTATTCATCGTCTTCTTTTTTATTCGGTATTTTTTTCATTATTTGATACAAGCCTATCATAAAAATTGCCATTGCCCCTATCATTAAAAATGGATTGGGTTGGGGTTTTGACTGTTCCCAAATGGCTAAAAAACCTGCTCCGAAAAACAAGATTGTCAACACTATTTTTTTCATAAAAACTGTATTTTTTTCAAATATAATAAACTATAAAAGAAAGATTTTTTATATTTACTTTTAATTACAAAAATGCAGTTTTAAACTACAGAAAAATGGAAAAATACATGATTCCCTGCATGAGCAAAAAACTCTTCGGTGTGGAATGTTTAGGATGCGGTACCCAACGTTCACTCGCCTTACTTTTACAGGGCGATTTTGTAGCAGCTTTTAAAATGTACCCTGCAATTTACACACTCATCTTACTCTTCATGTTTATCTTTTTACATGTAATTGACAAGAGTAGAAACTACACTAAAATAGTCATTAGTCTGGCCATTGTAAATTTAATTATAATGGTAGTTTCTTACTTTTATAAAATGGTATACTAATCAAAAATTAAATACTTTTTCTTATGGAAAATCAAAAATTACCCAATGCAACCCCTGTTTTAATTTTAGGAATTGTCTCCATTTTGGGATGTTGCTGTTATGGAATCTTAGGTCTTATTTCAGGGATCGTAGCGCTTATTTTAGCTAAAAAAGACACTGCTCTTTACAAACAATCACCGGAACTTTATACCAATTACAATAACCTTAAAGTAGGTAAAGTTTTAGCCATTATCGGAATTATCCTTAGCGTTATTTACCTTCTTTTTGTTATCTGGATGATTGCTACTTTCGGTTTTGAAACCCTACAAGACCAACAATTACTTCAACATAGAATGAATGAATATTTTGGAATAGAATAAGAAAAAAATCTTATTTTTATAAAGAGAGCCTGAGTGCTCTCTTTTTCTTTTTATAACCCATCGATTATTTTTTTGGCACGCTAATTGGATATCTATTACCAAACGATATGTTTTAAAAACAAAAAAATGTTCAACCTTAAAATGATGTGTTATGAAAAAAATTACTTTAGCATTAGCAACGTTTGTTCTTTTAGGAACCGGAATAGTAAAAGCATCAACGGAAAAGGTTTCTGACGGTGTAAATCACAATAACTTTCCTCCTATCGATTATCGATATGCAGAGCCAATTGCTTTCACGGAAAGAGGAGTTGAGTTCTTAGTTTTTCCTAACGGAGATTTTGATTTTAATACCGTAAGATCAAATACAGTTCAGCCAAGAAATAGTACTTACGGTGCTCCGCGCACTTATTACGGATATTACAATACTAATAGTCCTCGTGGTGTTTTGGTACAACATGATAATATGGGACGGGTAAGACGTGTGGGTAACGTTTTTATAAACTATGATGCATTGGGACGTGTTAAACGCATTGGATCTGTTTATATGAGCTATAACAGTTTTGCTTTAAAACAAGTCGGAAATTTACGCATTATTTATGACCGTAGAGGACGTATCATAGACATAAGAGGGTTCGTAAACGCTTACAGCCAACATTATGCTTACACCCCAACGACGAATAATCATTATGATACAACAACTGTTTATCATTATGAAGACAATGACTACGGTTACAATAACGACAATGATTTCTATTATTATAGAAAAGACGGCTCAAAAGCCAAAATGAGTGAAACGGATATTTCAGAAATTAAGAGAGAAACTCAAGAAAATAAAACAAGAAAATAAAAATAAATAGTTTTTGGTTGGTTAGTTTGTAAAAAGTCCTGCGGAGCGATATTAGCAAAGCAGGATTTTTTTATTCATACTGACTGTTTTATTCCGGTAATAAAGAAACTAAATTCTGAGTCAATGCTTTTCGGCTATACTGTTGTAACCCCACAGGATACACCTTTAAACTTCCTTGTTTATAGTTTTTAAAGAGTTGCAAAACATATTCTTTAACCGCTTCTTTATCCTTGTACGTAAAAAACTTTCCGGTATTTGTAGCAGTTACTATTTGTGAAAAATCAGCATTTTCAGGACCTAAAGCTATAATTGGCCGATCTGAAACCATATATTCAAATAATTTTCCGGGAATGATACAAGCAGTATCCTGCGAATTGATCTCTATAAGCAACAATACCTGAGAACATCGCTGTTCCTGTAAAGCTTCTTCATGAGACATATACCCTAAAAGATTACAATAAGCCTCTAAACCTTCTTCTTTTAAGCTGTCCAATACTTCACTACTTACCGCTCCGATAAGCTTTAACTGAAATGCTTCCGCAAAAGCAGTGTTCTCTTCTATCAATTCACTTAATGCTTCCCATAAAACTTTCGGATTCCTCTCTGACAATAAAGAGCCAATATGCGCTACCGTAAATTTTTCATCCATCGGTTTCGACTTGATATTCTCTACGTCATATCCGTTAGTTATAACTGAGATCGGTCGATTGGTCAGGTTTTTAAATTCTTTCTTTGTCGTTGGAGAAGTTACTATTACCCTATCGCAGGATTTAAGCACCTCTTTTTCCAGTTTTTTATGTTTCTGAGCCGCACGATGGCTCAACTTTAATTCTTTGTGATAGCCAATTGTTGTCCAGGGATCTCTAAAATCAGTTATCCAGTGTACGTTCAAATCTTTCTTAAGCTCTAATCCGATTAAATGCAAACTATGTGGTGGCCCTGTAGTAATCACTGTAGTTATTTGATTTTCAATTAGATATTTTTTTAAAAATTGTACAGAAGGCTTCACCCACAACACGCGGGCATCCGGAATAAAAAGATTGCCTCGCACCCAAAGCATGGCTCTTTCTACAAAAGATTGCTTCTTTTTATGAGTTATAATCCCTGAACTTATCTTTTTAGTATTCTTTTTGGATAAAAAAGCTGCCAAACCATACGGCTCTATAATAGGTTGCTTCAGAATAATTGCTTTTTCAGAAACTTCGGCAACTAACTTTTCATCGACCAGAGGATATGTAGGGTTTTCAGGAACATAAACATGTGGTTCAACAGCAAAGTCGGGCAAATATTTCACAAATTTCAACCAACGTTGTACTCCCGGGCCTCCGGCAGGTGGCCAATAATACGATACAATGAGTACTTTTTTTGTCGGTTTATTCAAAACAATTAAGCTTGTATTTTCTTTTTGCGTTCCACATAAATTCCACCGGCAACAACCAAGATCATCGCAATTGAACTGAATAAAGTAATTGTACTTCCTGTTTTTACTACTTGTGGTTCAAATCTAAACTCAATAGTGTGTTTTCCGGCAGGGACATACAAACCTCTTAAAACATAATCGACATTGTAAATCGGCGTTTCTTCACCGTCAATGGTCGCTTTCCACCCGTTTTTATAATACATCTCCGAAAAAACCGCAAAACCGTCTTTACTATTATTTGACGTATACTTTAAATAATTCGGTTCGTATTTTACTAATTGAACGGCTGCTAAAGAATCTTTCCCGATAGCATTAAAATTAGCTTTCATCTTTATAGTAGAATCCGGATTATAAATCGCTACTTTTTTAGTATCTAGATCATCTAATGCTTTCATCTCCTCGTCTGCCGAATTGACGATCTGTACTTTCTCAACAAACCATGCATTTCCGTTTGCCGACGGATTTTCCAAGGCTATAGGCTGTCCTTCTTCATCTGTCTGAATTACATATTTAACATTTAGCATATTCAATGTTCTCACATTATTTTTAGCGATCTGATAATCAAACAACTGTTGCATTCTTCTAGGTTTAGCCGCATGATACCCTCCTATTGAATGATGAAAATACGACGCCCGGGCACTATTCATATTACCGGCAAAATCAAAAACACGGTATTGAGAAGTATCTTGTAAAATTTGTTTATCAGCTTGTGTAGGTTGAAAAGGCTGCTCCATTTCTCTTTTAGAAACAAAATTCTCTTTATTTACATAATTCTTGTCAATAAAAAACAAGTCACCGACCATTAAAACTCCGACTAAAATTACTGCTGTTACGGATTTTAGTGTTTCTTTGGTTACCAAAAACAGAATCACAAAAACAGCTATAACAAAGCCCATAGAACGCAATACATCCTGAGTATATAAAGAAGCTCTGTCTTCTCTCAGAACACGCATGAACTCCGGTCCGTAAGCCTCATTGTAATAAGCATCGCTACCTCCTGCAAAATCAAAAGCCCCTTTGAAAACAAATAACATTACCAAAAGACCAAATGTAACTGCCGTAGATTTCCATAAAAAATCCCATTGCTGTTTTTTGTCTTCCAGTTTAAAAAATTCATAAAACCCTAAAACAGCTAATGCCGGTATACACAACTCCAATACCACCTGAATAGAAGAAACGGCACGGAACTTATTATACATGGGTACATAATTGATGAAAAAATCGGTCAATAAGGCAAAGTTTTTACCCCACGACAGGAATAACGATACCAAAGCTCCTGTAAACAGGATATATTTTATCTTTCGGTTTTGCGGCAAAAACATAGCCAATACAAAAAAGAAAAACACTACAATTCCGATATAAGCCGGAGCAGCCACTATAGGTTGGTCACCCCAATAGGTCGGCATTTGTTTTACCAATTGCATTGCTTCGTAAGGCGGAACTCCCTGAGAGGTAACAAAACGATACATTTCCGAATCAACTCCCAGATCTTCGTGATTTGACCCGCCAAATAAACGCGGCGCAATTAAATTTAAACTTTCAGCCTTACCATAACTATATTGCGTAATATAATCATAGCTCATTGCATTTGTATTCTCTTTTCTTGAGCCATCAGCTTCATAGGTTAATTCACTATTGCTTCTGGTTGAAAATTTAGCATATTCAGAAGTAGCCATTAATCCGGTTGCATTAGCTCCGATAGCCAAAATCCCGGTCACTGCAAAAACACCCGCAACCTTAGCCAGATCGACAAATGCTTTTTCTTTAATGAAGCGGATAACATAAAAAATACCTACAACCAATAGCAGAATCAGTAAATAATATGTCATTTGCGGGTGATTGGCTTGTATTTCCAAGGCAGCCGCGATCATAGTTAAAATTCCCCCTAGCCAATATCGTTTTTGAAAAACCAGTAAAACTCCGGCTAAAACCATAGGCATATAAGCAATAGCATGTGCTTTAGCATTGTGCCCGACCCCTAATATAATAATCAAATAAGTAGAAAAACCAAAAGCTAAGGCTCCGAAGAACGCTTTTAACGGATCTACTTTTAACACCATTAAGAGAATATAAAACCCTATAAAATAAAGGAACAAATAATCAGCCGGACGCGGTAAAAATCGTAATAGGCTATCTATTTTTTTTACATAATTATGTGGATAATTTGCCCCTAACTGATAGGTTGGCATCCCTCCGAAAGCGCTATTCGTCCAATACGGTTCTTGTTGTTTTTCTTGTCTAAAATCGTTTTGTTCCTTTGCCATTCCGGTATATTGCGCAATATCCGATTGAAAAATCACTTTATTTTGCATAACCGGATAAAAATAGATCAGAGCAACAATAACAAAGCCTAATACAGCTAAAGCATGCGGCACATACGATTTTATATTTTTCATCTATTTGTTTTTAGAGTTATTAATCTATCAGTTGTAGTACTTTAAGTAATAATCAGGACGCTAAGGTAAATAAAAAAAGGATATTGTAGAAGCAATATCCTTTTCAGGGTAATTTGTGCGAATTAATAATTATTCAATCTCTTCATAATCAATATACTCACCAATCTTTTCTTTTTCTTTAGGCATATCTTTCTTAGTAGTATTCTGATTGTTGTAATTTTGATAGTTTTGTTGTTTCATTTGATCCTGCATTCTTTCCTGTACTTTGTCAACAGCTTTTTGCATTACTATAGGAGCAAAAATCCGAGCCAAAAAGCGGAACAGATAGTAGAACAAAATAATATAAAACAATACTCTTATAAATCCTGTAAACGAAGCCAATTCCATTTTCGTATTTTTTTAAAATTCAAATATACTACATAAGTGTTTATTTTAGCTGAATTGTTTCTTAAAATTATGATAAAAGTGCTATTTTTGGAAATAAAAAATTTCTCTAATGAAGCGTATTTCTATTTTTTTGATTTTCTTTTTATTAAGCAGTCCGTTCTTATTTGCTCAATTCACAGACGAAATCAATTCTAACCGCCCGGGACGTTCTATGATGGCATATTCAGTAGGTAAAAAAGTTATACAAGCTGAAACCGGTTTAATGTATAAAACTGAAAATCACGACAAATTAAAATATGATGCCAACGGTATTATAGGTGAGTTGCAATTGCGCTATGGCGTCTGGAAAGAAGAATTAGAAGTAGTTGCTGATATACAGTACCAAACAGATAAATACACGTCTACCTTTTTAGAGGAAAACAGAAGTGGTTTCAAACAATTGACATTAGGTGCGAAATATTTAGTTTACGACCCGTTTAAAAATTATGTTGAAAAAGAAAATATTTACAGTTGGAAAGCTAATCACCGTTTTAAATGGAGACAATTCATTCCGGCTGTAGCCGTATATGCCGGAGCCAATTTCGCTCTGGGTGATACACCGTTCAATTACGCTCCTTCATACATTGAAGAACCGTCAATAAGCCCTAAGATCACTGCCATTGCTCAAAACCATTTTGGTCGTCACTGGGTTTTGGTTACTAACATTACGTATGACAAATTCACCTCTGATTTTAAAAGCCTTAATTATATTTTAACCTTAACCAGAGGTTTTAACGCTAAATGGTCCGGTTTCATTGAAAACCAAGGCTATAGTGGCGATTATTATTCCGATGGTGTTTTCAGAATAGGTGCTGCCTATTTGTTTGATAAGAACATGCAGTTAGACGCTTCTATCGGTAAGAATATTAAAAGTACACCTTCCCTGTTCTTTGCCGGCATCGGTTTTTCATGGCGCTTTGCCGAGAAACATGAGGATGTGAAACTGGAAGAAGACAACGGTAGTAAGATGGACAAAAAGATGAAGAAAAAAGCCGATAAAGAAAAGAAAAAACGCAAAGACGCAGTTGAGATAGAAGAATAACGTATGGTTACAATCAAAGAAGTTACAAATAAAAAAGAGTTAAAAGATTTTATCTTATTCTCTTTTGAGCTTTTCAAAGATAATCCTTATTGGGTTCCGCCTTTGATCTCTGAGGAGATGGAAACTTTTGACAAAGAAAAGAATCCCAATCTGGAGAATTGTGATTTAAAGCTCTTTTTAGCCTACAAGAACAATAAAATTGTCGGAAAGGTTGCCGCTATCGTCAATTGGGATGAAGTCAATGAATTAGGCAAGAAGAAAACTCGTTTCGGTTGGTTTGATGTCATTGATGATCTTGACGTAACGAAAGCACTTTTAGATAAAGTTACCGAATTCGGTAAAGAAAAAGGAATGGATCATATAGAAGGTCCGTTAGGCTTTTCTAATCTTGATAAAGTCGGGGTCTTGTCAGAAGGGTTCAACGAAATCAGTACTATGATCTCCTGGTATAGTTTACCTTATTATGTAGAGCATTTCGAAAAATTGGGAATGAACAAGGAAAAAGAATACATTGAAAGTATTTTTTCCATGCTTGATGTAGATCCGAAAGGATTTATGAGAGCCAGCAAAATGATAAAAGAACGTTACAAGCTTAAGGTAATGAATTTTGACAATTCTGCCGATATTATACCTTATGTTGATGAAATGTTTGCTGTTTTCAACACGACTTACGAAAAACTGCAATCTTATGTTACCATTACACCGCAACAGATTGAGTATGTCAAAAGAAAGCATATAAGTTTTATCAATCCGGAATATATTAAGTTTATTATGGATGAACATAACAACATGATTGCTTTTACTATCGTTATGCCCGGTTTTGCTGAGGCTCTTCAAAAAGCAAAGGGCAAATTATTTCCTTTTGGCTGGTGGCATTTACTGCAAGCCAAAAAACATTCTAAAGAAGCGGTGTTTTATCTTATCGGTGTTTTACCGGAATATCAGAAAAAAGGGGTTACAGCTGTTATTTTTGAAGAATATTACAAAGTTTTTAAAGCTAAAAACATTCGCACTTGTGTACGAACTCCCGAATTGGAAGAAAATCACGCTATGCATAATTTATGGAAAAATTTCAATCCGAGAATTCATAAAAGAAGGCGGACTTATAAGAAAGATATATAACTAAAAAGCTACTCTAATAGAGTAGCTTTTTTTATGATTTATGATCTATTTATTTACTTTTTAACTACCAAACGGAATCCTTCTCCGTGAATGTTCAAAATTTCCACATTTTCATCGCGTTTCAGGTATTTTCTCAATTTAGCAATATAAACATCCATACTACGAGATGTAAAATAGTTGTCGTCTCTCCAGATTTTAGTCAATGCTAATTCTCTAGGCATCAAATCATTTTCATGAAGTGCTAACATTTTCAACAATTCACATTCTTTCGGAGAAAGCTTAATCGGCTCCTCGTTCTGGAAAGAAAGAAAACGCAATTTAGAGTTCAAATGAAATCTTCCGATCTGAAATTCAAATCGTGTATTATCCGGCTTCGTTTCTGAAGCTTTGCGTTGCACAATTGCTTTGATCTTCATCAACAACACTTCGGAATCAAAAGGCTTGTTCAAATAATCATCAGCACCTACTTTGTAACCTTTTAAAACATCTTCTTTTAATGTTTTAGCCGTTAAAAATATGATAGGGATTTCCTGATTCTTCTCTCTGATCTCACGAGCCAAGGTATAACCATCCTTATACGGCATCATTACATCAAGAATACATAAATCGAAATTATCTTTTTTAAATTTTTCAAAACCTTCCATACCATTTTTAGCCAATGTTACCTCAAAATCATTGATTACTAAATAGTCTTTTAATACTGCACCAAAGTTGGGGTCATCTTCAACTAATAAAATTTTTCTAGCTTCCATATTTGTTGTGTCTTAATTTATTAATGGCATTTTAATTATAAATGTACTTCCTTTTCCTTTTTCACTTTCTACATAGATCTGACCGTTATGGTCTTCTACTATTTGTTTCACATAAGCTAAGCCCAGTCCATGACCTTTTACATTATGCAAATCGCCCGTGTGTTCTCTATAAAATTTTTCAAACACTCTTTTTTGGGCTACTTTACTCATTCCTGCTCCCTGATCCTGAATCTTGATGAGTATATAGTCTTTGATATTTTCTGTATATACATCAATCACAGGAGCATTCGGCGAATATTTGATGGCATTGTCCAAAATGTTCACCAAAACATTTGTAAAATGCGATTCGTTTAATAATATGGTTGTTCTTGTAGCCTCTAAATGCTTGGTAATTGTTCCATCCCGATCTTCAATCAATAAACTAACGTGTTCTATAGCATTCTCCAGAACTTCCATTACATCTGTCGGCTCTTTATTGATATCCAATTCGTTTTTCTCTAATTTCGAAATTCGCAATACGTTTTCAACCTGAGCATGCATTCGTTTGTTCTCATCTTTAATCATCTGAAGATAACGCTGAACCTTATCCTTATCCTCAATAATTTTAGGATTCTTAATTGCGTCTAAAGCTAAGTTGATCGTTGCAATAGGCGTTTTAAACTCATGCGTCATGTTATTGATAAAATCAGTCTTAATCTCTGAGATCTGTTTTTGTTTAATCAATTGCTTCAATGCACTCATATAGGTCAACACTATAACCAAAGTAAACAAAAGTGAAAGTAACGTTAGACCAAATATTTTAGAAAAAACGAATTTACTTTTTTGCGGAAAGGAAACCAGTAACTGGTAATTTACTTTTCCGTCTCCGTCTTTAAAGATCGGTATGCCGTACGTTTTATTCTTATCATATTTAAAACTCTCTGAACGAACTTTTGTTGCCAAGCCATTACTGTAAATCCCGAATTCAAACGGTGTTTTAATTCCGTAATTATCTAGTTCCGTTTTTAATAAATGATGTAATTCTTCAGCACTTATTCGGGACTGGATCGGTCTTGCAGAAACAATATCTTTCATCGCCAACTCAAAATTAGCTTTATCCAGACTAGACAGTGAACCTGATTTCCGTATCGTTATATCCGGGGTTTTATTCAGTTGTCTGTGATTATTATCAAAAACATCTCCGTTATAGACTTCTGTTTTTCGGTTAGAAACAATATTCTTTACCCATAACGAATCTGCATTTTTATCAAAGAACGAACCGTTAATTCCATAATTTTCAGATACTAATGTACTGGTGTAAATTATAGTTTCATTGGTTTTAATATCTTTCTCATAAAAGAGAATTTCTTTTAATACATTAGTTTCCGGTTCTTTACCAATGCTGTCTTTAATTTTATTGTATTCAGTTATAAAGTTTTTTAATTCACGTGAATTTACATTTTCTGCCACGTGACTTACTACTTGTTGTACCTGATACTTAAATTGTTCATCATTGATCCTCAATGATGTATTTATCCAATAAAGCTGAACCGTAATGATTCCTATTAAGGATAAACTCATCAAAAGAGCCAGCAACCTAAACCTTGTCTTATTCATCAATACAAATTTAACTTTTTAACATTTCTTGTTAAAAAACATTAACCAAAGATTAACAAAAAGATGCTTTTTTACGATTTTCTTATTTTTAAGAAAATATTATCAATTTTTTTTAAAGTGTCCTGCAATTCAATATTCTGAATTACAAAATCACTCATTTTAGCTTTATCTTCATCCGGCATTTGGTTCTGAATCCTGTCCAAAACTTGTTGTCTTGTCAGACCATCCCTAGCCATTGTTCGTTCCACTCGCAATTCTGTCGGAGCTGTCACCAGAATAACATAATCACAATCTTTATGACCTCCGGTCTCAAATAATATTGCCACTTCTTTCACTACAAAAGGCTGTTCTTTATGTTCTTGCAACCAATCGGAGAAATGTTGTTTAACTTTAGGATGTATTATCTGATTAAGCTTTTCTAACTTTTCCGAATCATTAAATACTATATTTCCCAGTTTTTTACGATCTATCTGTCCTTCAGTATTTAAAATCTCTTTTCCGAAAAATTGTATTATTTCTGAAACCGTCTCCGGTAACTCAGCTATTTTTTTAGCTTCTGAATCGGAAACATAAACAGGAATCCCTTTTTGAGCAATATAACGAGCTACCGTTGTTTTACCGCTACCTATTCCTCCTGTTAAACCGATTATTTTTGTCATTTCTTTATCTTTTAAAAAAACAATTCCGGATGCGCTTCCTCCGGTGCTCTCTTCAAAACGTTTATATTCCAAAAAGATTTAAAAAAGCCTATCCCATATCCATAGAACTGTATTATTACAGCTATTATACTATATGTAGCAATTTTTATGCTTTTGGTTACAAATAAAGAAGAAAAAAAAAGTACTATAATGTAAAACAGGTAAACTTCAATACCTATATACACTCCGAAAACGGTTAAAAGAATTGACACAATGAAGCCAAACAAAAAAAGTGTAGGAAACCAGAAAGTCAGTTTTTTATATTCCGGATGCCAGAAATTTAAAATCGGACGGGCTTTGCCGAATTTATTCACCTGAATAAAAAATTTATTCCAGTCAATACGTCTTTTATGAAATACATAGGCTTCTGAAATCAATCGGGTTTTATAGCCGAGTTTCCAAAGACGAATTGACAAATCCGGATCTTCTCCTGGGTGTATGTTCCCAAATCCTTTGGAAGCCTGAAAAGCTTTAGCAGAAAGTCCCATATTGAAACTTCTGGGTTGAAACTTCCCTATTTTTTCACTTCCTCCCCGTATCCCTCCTGTTGTCAAAAAAGAAGTCATGGAAAAATTAATAGCTTTTTGTACGTCAGAAAAGGTATCCAAAGCTGCATCCGGACCTCCGAAACAGTCTACATATTCTACATTTAAATACTCTTCTACTTTCTTTAGGTATTGTTCAGGAATAATACAATCTGAATCAAGGATAATATAGTAATTACCTTGTGCCTTTTGCATCCCGAAATTTCTGGAATCTCCGGGTCCTGAATTGTCTTTATAAAAATAGCTGACGTTTAGCTTCCCTTTGTATTTCTCTATGACCGATCTGCAATCAATCTTTGAGCCATCTTCTACCACAACAACTTCAAAGGGCTTATTATAATCAAGCTTTGATAAACTTTCTAAAAGTTCATCTATTTCATCCGGACGGTTATAAACCGGAATTATAAAAGAAAAGTGCATTCCGTTTTTTTAACAAATATAAGATATCTGGAAATAAAAAAAGCCCCGAAAGTATCGGAGCTTTTAAATTAGTGTTTTATTAAAGTTATTGTTTCACTACTTTTAAAGTATTTGTGTTATCTCCTACCTGAACACTTACAATATAAGTACCGGCAGCTAAGGATGTCATATCTACCTGAGTAGAAGCTGCATTAGCTTTTTGAACCAGAACTTCTTGTCCTAAAAGATTCATAACACGTACTGCTGTAATGTCAGACGAATACTCTAAATTTAAAATATCTTTTACTGGGTTAGGATAAGCTTTAAATGTATTATTACCGAACGATGCTGCACTTAAAGATGCGTCATACGCCGAAACCTGAAAAGATCCTTCTGTATCATTAGCATATTCCCAAACACTTACATACAATACTTCTCCCGGAGTTTGACCTGTTAATGCAACTAAAGAAAAGTTTCCGTCTGCACTATCATCATCATCACACTCAATCAAAGTTAGTGATCCGCAAGAGCCACTATAAACAGCCATTCCTGTATCTGTTACCGAACTTCCGTTTGCCGAATCGTTATTGGTTTCTATTGTTATACTTCCTGAAGCCGGAACTGTAACAGTATACCAAACATCTCCTCCAAGATAAAGAGCACATCCCGGTGCTGTTTCTCCTGAGTCTGTTGCCGCTGTATTATATCCGATTACTGCATTATCAGCAAAAACACCTCCCGGCGTTAATACCGTAGCATTTGCACATTCATCATTAGCTGGCGGACAAGTATATGTTATTGTCCCTGAAGACAACGTACATGACCCGTCTTGTTCATTTGTAATTAAGAACGATAGCGATGCTCCTTCAGCATAAGGACCGAAAGTCTGAACTCCTGTTGCTGAAATAGCTGTCAAAGTCGTTGTTCCATCAGTAATAGAAACTGAAGTAGCCGTTCCTAAATCGGTTAAATCTACATCAACTGAGAATTGTGTATTATTACAATCCGGAATAACAGCAAATATAGCCGTAGGATTAACACAAGTAGCACAAGTTACAGTAAAGTCCCACTGTGTAGAGAACGAAGCATCTCCGCAGCTAACCGAACCATCCGAATCAATCTCTACATAAATAGCATCAGAAGTACTATCAAAAGTCAATCCCGTTAGATCTCCTCCGTTATTTCCTTGGTATAGTAGTGCTCCTGTATTGTCAGTACCATCATAAATTAAAATATCATCACAACAAGATTCAATATCTCCTCCGTTGAATGTAATTCTTAACGGGCTTCCGTCGTCAGAAATAAATACCCATGTTGTTGTATCATTATTATCATAACAGTAAACAGTATTCAATGGCGTTCCACAAATTATTTGCGCCGGTGTTCTGAAAGTCACAGGCCCTACCCATGAGCTATAATTTCCTGAACCACAATCGGCTCTTACATAAGCTTCATAAGCTGTATTAGAAGTCAAACTATTGTCTGTTACTGAAAAACCGGATACAGCCGTACCATTAGCTGCCGGCAAACCTGTTCCCTGTGGTTGAATCACATATTCAAAATCATTCTGAAATCCGGTAGGATCATTCCAATCTAACTGAGCTGAAGTCGGTGAAAGAGCTGTCGCAGTAAAAGAGTTCGGACTAACACAAGTAGCACAAATCACTGTAAAATCCCACTGAGTAGTGAACGAGCCATCTACACAACTAACCGAACCGTCTGAATCGATTTCTACATAAATTAAACCGGAAGCACTATCAAAAGTTAAGCCTGTTAAATCTCCTCCGTTATTCCCTTGGTACAATAATGTTCCTGTGTTATCACTACCTTCATAAATTAAAATATCATCACAACAAGATTCGATATCTCCTCCGTTGAATGTAATTCTTAGCGGACTTCCGTCACTAGAAATAAATGACCATGTTGTTGTATCATTATCATCATAACAATAAACTATATTCGATGGCGTACCACAAACTATTTCTGTCGGAGTTGTAAATGTAATTGGCCCAACCCAAGAACTATAATCTCCACCACCGCAATCGGCTCTTACATAAGCTTCATAAGCGGTATTAGGGGTTAAGCTATTGTCTGTTACTGAAAAACCTGACACAGGTGTTCCGCTACCTGTAGGCGTTCCGGTTCCCTCAGCCTGAATCACATATTCAAAATCATTTTGAAATCCGGTAGGATCATTCCAATCCAACTGAACAGAAGTCGATGAAATTATAGTTGCCGCAAAAGTATTCGGATCAATACAAGTCGGTGATTCATAAACTGTAACTAAAATATTAGCCCAATTAGCCGACGATCCGGAATAAGTCTGATTGAACTCTAGATCCAAAGTTCCGTCTACACTAGGATCATAAGGACCGGAAAAAGTACCTTCAAAAGTTAAAGTCGTACTTGAATTACTACTTGCTCCACCTGAAGTTGCTGTTGCAAAAAAAACAGATCCGGCTGCTGTTGTAGCAGTTAACTGAGCTTCTTCCGAATAAGGAAAACCACTCACTTCTGACCAATCTACCGTTACCTGAAAAGAAGAATATGATCCTGTTGCGGACGTTGGAACTCCGGCACTATTTGCAGCATCATTAATGTTCAAAGTCACAGGAGAACCTTCCTGTACTACTATAGGTCCTGCTATTGTCCCAAATGAATATTGAGCCTGGAGGGATATACCCGATAGAAACAGAACTAAAAGAAGGGTAATTTTTTTAATCATACGTATTGTTATTTTATTATTATTTTTTTTACGCAATTTATAAATAAAATAACAAAAAAATAAAAAATAGACTATTTTTAACTTAAAAAGAAAAAAATAACATTATTACAACCTTTTAAGATCGACCATACCGCCCAAATATATATTCATATAAAATAAAAACCCCGTCTTTAAAAAGACGGGGTTTTTCAAGAGTTAATCAATTAACATCCTTATTGTTTAATAACTTTTATTGTCTTGATCAAATCACCTGCCTGAACATTTACAATATAAGTTCCGGAACTTAATGAAGTCATATCTATTTTTGCAGATGTAGCATTTATCTTTTTAGCAAATACTTCCTGACCTAATAAATTAAGTACTCTTACTTCATCAATAGTAGCTTCATATTCTAAATTCAGAATATCATTTACCGGATTTGGATAAGCTACAAACTGAGCTTCATTATCAAATGTAGCGTTAGATAATGTAGAAGTCACATCGATAGTAAACTGTCCTTCTGAAGAATCTGAAAAACTACTATAATGACCAATGTTTATATAATATGTTTCTCCGAGTGTAGATCCGGTAATTGTATAAGTTTCTCCTGTTCCGCTACTGTTTGAATCAGCATTTCCTACGCATGTAAATGTACCGCAAGAACCTGTATAAACTCCAATCTCGGCATCCCAATAACTCATATTCGTTAATTCAATAGTTATATCACTACCATTCCCTACTACTGTATACCAAACACCATCATTCATTCCGCTTCCACAAGCTGTTACCATTCCTGCATTATTAGTTGCTCCTAAAGCATCTTGCGAATTTGTATAAGGTAATGATGTTATTTCAATTGCTGTAGAACAACTATCGTTAGCCGGTGCAGGTGGCTGTGTTCCTACACAAATATCAAATGTAGTTTGCTCAGTGTTTGTTGAGCTCCAACCGTAAACTGCTACAAGGTACGTATTCCCGATCGTTAAGCCTGTTACATCATAAGTATTAGGATCACTACTACCTATTAAAGATAATGCTGAACATCCGCTTGTTCCGTCAAAAACTGCCATTCCCATATCTGTTGAAGTTCCTACTACTCCAACAATATTTGATAATGTAATTCTATGTTGTGTACTGGTTGCTACAAAAGAGAACCATACATCATTATCAGGTGTACCAGACACGCTAAATGTTGGTTCAATTCCTGAATCAGTGGCTGCTTCATTTGTAGCTGAAGTAACAACTGCACATGAATAATCAGCGTTTACAGTCAACGCTACAGCATTATCACACTCGTCATTAGCCGGTGGTACTGCGGTCGTTGTAAATGAGATTGTTACCCAATCACTTCCACAATCTGTTCTGACATGGAAATAATAAGTTGTTTCAGGTGTTAAAGATGTTTCATTATAACTTTCTCCTGAAATAGGTGTTCCTGCTCCTGTAGGATCAGTTGCACTATTATCTAATACATATTCGTAATTTCCTGTAGTTGCACCCCAAGTAAAATCTGCGGTAGTATCGGTAATATTACTTACAACTACACTAAAAGGTGGTTGACAGGCAGGAGTCAGATCAATAGAAATATCATCTAATGAAATATACCATGGAGCACTATTGATGTTTCCTTTTATACCTACATAATATACACCATCTGCTGAAGGTGTAAAATTACCCTGTATCTGTTGATAGTCTCCGTTTACGATTCCTGTTGCTGCCACTATCGCGTTTGTCATCGAAGCATCGTCCGGATTAAGACCGTAGCTTATAGCTATATCTGCATTTGCAGCATTTGCACCGTCTTGACGCGCATACAAGTCTACTGTATAACTTGTACCACCTATCAATTCAACCGGAATAAATAACCAATCTTCATTAGAATATCCTAGATATGCATTCCAAGAACCGGTTCTCGGTGTTCTATTATAACTTGTCGCTGAAGTATTAGCCGTCCATACCCCTGATCCACTCAATGATTCCTGATACAAACAACCAGCAACAGTAGTTGCATCTGCATACCCTGATTCAAAGCCTTCAAAATAAGGAATTGTATAAGGATTACAAGGTGTGTCAAAATTAATTGGACCTACCCAAACACTATAACTTCCTCCACAATCTGCTCTTATATACGCTTCATAAGCTGTATTTGAATTTAAAGAATTATCTGTTACAGTGAAACTACTTGAAACAGTTGTACCATTACCGGTAGGCACTCCTGTTCCCTGTGGCTGAATAACATATTCAAAATCATATTGGAAACCTGTAGGGTCAACCCAATTTAATTGTGCTTCTGATGCTAAAACATTTGACACTGTGAAATTACTAGGAGGAATACAAGTTGGCATTTCTGTTACCTCAATATTATCTAGAGCCATATCTCCATAAGAATCTGTCCCTCTTACAGCTCTGAATCTTAATCTGATTATTCCTGTATAACCTGACAAATCTACTGCCTTGAACTCCCAAAGATCAGTCTCAGCCGTTTGTTGTTCTCCTGAAATAACTTCTAGATCATTTGTCCATGTTGTTCCGTCGAAAATATCAACATGCAAATCACCCATTGTTGATCCGTACATGTGGTAATAAAACTGTACTGCCGGAGATGTTAAAGCACTAACATCTACAAACGGAGTATATAGCTCTGCTACATCTCCTGCTAATCCTGAAGTAGCTTCAGTATAAAAATAGTTGGTTCCGCTATAAGCACCTGAAGGCCCTGTTAATGATGAAGGTGTTGATCCACTACCATCAACATTCCATCTGAATAACGACGAAGTTCCTGTCGGATTTGACTCCCAGCAATCTGCAATAGATGAACTTGTCGTTGTGGATGCTGATTCCACATCATACAACCATGGAGCTACAGCAGGCGCACAACTTGTTGTAAAAGTAACAGGATTTGCCCATTCGCTATAATCTCCACCTCCACAATTAGCTCTTACATACACTTCGTAATCCGTATCCGGAGCTAAAGAAGAATCCGTAACTGAAAAACCTGAAACTGCTGTTCCGGCACCTGTTGGTACCCCTGTTCCTACCGGTTGGATCACATATTCAAAATCATTCTGAACTCCAGAAGGATCTGTCCATGATAAATAAACAGAATTGTATGTAATATTGCCTACTGCTAAATCTAAAGGTGTATAACAAGAAGGAGCTTCTGTGATTTCAATATCATCTAAAGACATATCACCATAATAATCTGTTCCTCTGATTCCTCTGAATCTTACCTGAACAACCCCTGTATAACCCGATAAACTTACTATTCTTTGCAACCAAGGATCTGCTCCATCTATCTGTTGTTCTCCTATAATTACATCTATATCATTAGTCCATGTTGTACCGTCAAAAACATCCACATGCAACTCTCCCATAGTTGATCCGTACATATGATAATAAAACTGAACCACAGGTGTAGTCAATCCACTAATATCAACATTAGGTGTATATAATTCCGCTACATCTCCGGTAGAACCGGAAGAGGCTTCTGTATAAAAATATTTACTTCCGCTAAAAGCTCCTGAAGGCCCTGTAGAAGTAGACGGTGTAGACCCACTACCATCAACATCCCATCTAAATGATGAAGAGTTCCCAGCAGGGTTAGACGACCAACAATCTGCTATTGAAGAATTTGTTGTTGACGCAGCAGTTTCAACGTCATAAGACCACGGTGCTACAAATGTTGAACACAAAGTTGTAAATGTAATCGGACCTACCCAAGCACTGTAATCTCCTCCACCACAATTAGCTCTTACATAAGCTTCATAAGTAGTATTTTCATTTAATGATGTTTCAGAAACTGATGTTCCGGAAACTGCCACTCCATTAGCTGTAGGCTCTCCGGTTCCTGCTGCCTGAATCACATATTCAAAATCATTCTGAGTACTTGGATTTGCCGTCCAAGAGAGATCTACAGAAGTGGTAGTCAAATTAGACGCCATAAAATTCTCAGGATCCAAACATGTTGGTGCCGGAATTAAAGTTGTCGTTAAACAAAAATCCGTTGATTGAGGAGAAGGCCAGGTAGAAATCTGTAAATAATACGTTTCTCCAGCAACAAGTGGGTCTGAATCAAAAGTAATGTCCTCTGTTCCAATTGTTGTTGCATATCCCATACAGGTTGCAGTACCAGATTCCGGACAACCGCTTGTCAGTCCAAAACCTGTCCAATCATCATGACCAGTTAATACAAAACTAAGAGTTTCTCCTGTTTCAGAAGCCACATAATAGAACAAATAATCATCTCCTCCATCATAATTTCCTAAACAAGGATTACTGCTATTGGTATCACCTCCTTCAGAAGTATTACCGCATTGCTGTGTTCCGGGTGTCAATAAGACCACCCCTGCACAGCCTGCTTGTGAAAACATATTAACTGTCACAAGCAATGTTAAAATTGTTAAAAAACAAGTAATTTTTCTCATTTATGTTATTTTTTTAATAAAGTGCGCTAAAATACATATTTAAATATTTTAAAATCACTTTTTAAAACATATTAACTTTTAGTAAGTAAATTTTTTATTACAAAAGAGAAAAAGATAATCTATTTAACAATTATTAGTTTATTAAATAAAAAAACTCCATCCTTACGGATGGAGCTTAGTATTTAGATTTTAAATCTTTAAAAAGAATTTACTGCTTAACTACTTTAATTGTTTTAACTGCATCATTAACAGTTACATTTACAATATAAGTACCTGCACTTAAATCGTTCATATCAATTTGTACATCTGTTGAATCTACATTATTTTTATTGATAACGACCTGACCTAATAAATTAACGACTTTTACGTCAGTAATTTCAGTTGAATATTTCAAATTCAACACATCTTTTACCGGGTTAGGATAAGCCATGAAACCATTTGATTCAAATGATTCTGCACTTAACTGAGCTATGATATTAACTGTAAAGTCGAGAGTTACACCATAAGAACCTGAAAAACAAGGATCAGGTGGTACTTGTCCGGAATCAGCTGTTCCTATACGCATTCTATGTTGCCCTAATGTTGCACCAGGTGCTAAATAAAATGAAGCATCAAGTGTGGTAGGGTTAGCAGACGTGCTTGTTCCTGTGTATACTTTTTCAGTTACGTTATCAAAGTTATAATCATCATTAAAATCGATCCAAATATTTGTATCGTAAGTATAACCTGTTGCGAAATCAATTAAAACAGAAGCCGTTACATTTTGTTCTAAATCAACAGATGTTGCTGTATGATCATAATATGTAACATCCGGTGTTCCAAAACCTGTTGAATTAATAGTTACATTCGTAATTCCTAAATCATCATTAGAAGTCGGTACAGAATCACAGTAACAACCTGTTGCAGTTGTAGTAAATGTAACTTCAGAACATCCTACAGCATCTCCGTTGTCATTATAAGGAGTAACTGTAAAGTAATATGTTGTGTTAATCAACCCTGTGAAATCATATGTAATTGCAAGACCTAAGTCTACATTATCTAAAATATCATTTCCTCCTGAAGTAGTTCCGATAGTTAATTTATAACCATTAGCTCCGGAAACACTATCCCAAGATAAAACAGTTGGATTATTACCACATGATGCATCAGGTGTAGCAACTACATTTGTAGCACAATCCGGTGGTAAAACCGGTGACAATCTAATCTCAAAATTATCAATAGAGAAGTCGATATCCGCAGAACCGTTTGACGATCCTTCTACCGCTCTATATGCAAATCTTACAACCATACCGGCATAAGCATCCAAATCAATGATATTTACCGTACCTGTGTTTGACGGAACATTTGTATTATCATAAGTATACAACACTGTCCAGTTATCTGTACTGGTAGACACTAATACTTGTACATAGTCATCTGCTTCCCACGCTGTTGTTGGTGCAGAAGTACTTGCATATTGCGCTGCTGCTGCATCAAATTTCAACTCATAGCCAGTTGTAGGGATATCATAAAGCGGTGATAACACCCAATCATTTGCACCTGTTGTATAAATATTGTACTTAAATGCACCTGTTGTACCATTATTTCCGAAACCATCTGCAGACCATGAACTAGAACCGAATGAAGCTGGCCCAGCTACTAGATCTCCGTTATCTGCTTCTTCCCAACAGTCAGGAACATAAGTTGTAAAATCTTCTAACGTAGGGACAGAATAAACTGCACAAGCTGTAGTAAATGTCACAGGTCCTACCCATGAACTATAACTTCCTCCACAATCAGCTCTTACATAAGCCTCATAAGTTGTAACCGGAGATAGTGTATTATCTACTACTGAAAAGTCCGCAACCGGAGTTCCGTTTCCAGTAGGAGTACCTGTTCCTGCAGGCTGAATTACATATTCAAAATCATACTGGAATCCTGTAGGATCAGTCCAATCTAATTGTACTTGAGAGTCAGTAACATTAGATGCTGCAAAATTACTAGGTGGGAAACATGCCGGAGCTTCTGTAAACTCAATATCATCTAAAGACATATCTCCATAAAAATCAGTTCCTCTTACAGCTCTGAACCGTACCTGAATCACCCCTGTATATCCTGATAAGTTTACTATTTTTAGTAACCAAGGATCAGTATCCGATGTTTGTTGCTCACCTAAGATAACATCTACATCATTTGTCCAAGTTGTTCCGTCAAAAACATCAACATGAAGATCTCCCATTGTAGATCCGTACATGTGATAATAGAATTGAACTACCGGTGATACTAAAGCATTGATATCTACTAAAGGAGTGTATAATTCTGCCTCACTACCGGTTGATCCGGAAGAAGCTTCAGTATAAAAATAGTTAGCCCCACTATAAGCTCCTGAAGGCCCTGTTAACGACGAAGGTGTTGATCCACTTCCATCAACATCCCATCGGAATAATGATGTAGTTCCTGAAGGATTTGATGACCAACAATCGTCTATAGCAGAACTTGTAGTTGTAGCTGCAGATTCTACATCATATAACCATGGTGCTGTAACCGGTGCACAACCTGTTGTAAAAGTAATAGGCCCTGCCCATCCACTGTAATCTCCTCCTCCACAATCAGCTCTTACATACACTTCGTAATCAGTAGTCGGAGTTAATGAAGAATCCGTAACTGACAAACCTGTAACTACTGTTCCGGCTCCAGTTGGCGTTCCTGTTCCTACAGGTTGAATCACATATTCATAATCATTCTGAACTCCTCCAGAAGAATCTGACCATGACAACAAAACTGAGTTAAAAGTAACGTTATTTGCTGCTAAGTTAGTTGGTGTAAAACAAGAAGGTGCTTCTGTAAACTCAATATCATCTAAAGACATGTCTCCATAAAAATCAGTTCCTCTGATTCCTCTGAATCTTACCTGAACCACTCCTGTATATCCTGATAAACTTACTATTCTTTGCAACCAAGGATCTGATTGTACTGTTTGTTGCTGTCCAACGATTACATCAACATCATTTGTCCATGTTGTTCCGTCGTAAACGTCTACATGTAGTTCTCCCATGGTCGATCCGTACATGTGATAATAAAATTGTACCACAGGAGTAGTCAATCCACTGATATCAACATTAGGAGTAACTAATTCTGCTACATCTCCGTTAGATCCTGAAGAAGCTTCTGTGTAGAAATAATTATTTCCGCTATAAGCACCTGAAGGTCCTGTAGAAGAAGACGGTGTAGATCCACTACCGTCAACATCCCATCGGAATGACGATGTAGTTCCCGAAGGATTTGATGACCAACAATCTTCAATAACAGAACTTGTAGTCGTAGCTGCAGTTTCAACATCATACAACCAAGGTGCAGTGAATGTTGAACATAAAGTTGTAAACGAACTAGCTGCTGACCAACTACTTACTGTACCACCGCCACAATCAGCCTGTACATAAAAATCGTAATCTGTATTTGCTGTTAACGAACCAATAGTTGTAGGGTTAGACACACCTGTTAGAACAGTTCCTGTTCCAGGAGTAAACCCGGCTGGTCCGTATTCTATATTCCAAAGAGTAGCAGAACCGTTTTCTGTCCAAGTCACAACTGCACTATCAGAAGCCAAAGTTGTATATGTCAAGAAAGTCGGTGGTAAACAAGATGCTACATTTCCTGTAATAGAAACTAGCGGTCTTGTAGTTGATGTAGTTCCTGTAGCTGTTGTACAAGGAGACGTTGCTGTATCTGATCTGTAATAAACAGACCCGTTAAATGACAATGTTGAATTAGAACATTGAACATTTTGAGTCCAAGATCCCGATGCATTACCGGCACAAACTTCAATAATCAAATTTGAAGTTCCGTCCCATGTAAAAGGAGTTGTTAAAGGAAAAACAATTGAACCGGCTGCTGTCGGAGTAAAATCCGCCGGACCGTAAACTACAGTAGCTCCTGATTCAAAAGTTGATGTTAAAGCAGTTAAAGAGGTTTGAAGAATAGAAATTGTATAATTCTCTTCCAAACCACTGGTCCCAATAGAGGTAGCTACCCAACCGATCTCTGTAATATCTCCTGCTACCAATCCTGAGGCTGATAATTCAGAAGCCAGATACAAAAATTGAGACCTACCTGTTTTATAATAATCCTGTAATGGACTTGGGTAACCAGTAGTCGTGTTAGGCGAACCGTCGTCTGCCCCCACCAAAACCGTACCTGTTTGCGCATTCATTTGTAAGAAAACAAAAAACAGCGCAAAAAATAGCGTAATTTTTCTCATTTTATAATTATTAATTTGTTAAGCGTTGCTAATTTATTAAATTTTAGCATTACTTTTACACTTATTTAACATTGAAATAGAAAACCTCATGTAAAAACATGAGGTTTTAACAAATTTCTATCTGAAAGTTAAATTATAGCAACTAAAAATAACTACAAAATGATTTTTCCTTAGTTATTTATACTAGGAATTCTTACAACTTCATTAGTATCAGCTAAATAGTCTACTCCATCAAAACCAAAACCGAACAAATTTAAGAAATCCTGTTTATACCCTGCCAGATCACCGATCTCCTGTAGATTCTCCGTAGAAGCAATTGCCCAAAGTTTTTTAACCTCTTCCTGAACATCTTCTCTCATTTCCCAATCGTCAATACGGATTCTGTGTTTTTCATCTGTCGGGATCTCATTTCCTGAATACAATCTGTCTTGGAACAAACGTTGTATTTGTTCAATACAGCCTTCATGCAATCCTTTTGCTTTCATTATTTTATACAATAATGATATATATAAAGGTATTACAGGAATAGCTGAGCTTGCTTGTGTTACCAATCCTTTATTAACTGAAACATAGGCTCTTCCTTGAATATCTTTCAATTCATCAGTAATTTCAAATGCAGTCGCTTCTAAATGATCCTTTGCTCTACCAATAGTTCCTTTTCTGTAAACCGGTTCGGTAACTTCTGGTCCTATGTATGAATATGCTAAGGTTAACACACCATCAGCCAAGACGCCGGCTTCTTTCATTGCTTCAATCCACAGCATCCAATCTTCACCCCCCATTACTTTAACTGTATTTGCTATTTCCTCTTCATTACAAGGCTCTATAGAAACTTCAGACATTTTACCTGTATGAAAATCCACAGTCTTATCTGTGAATTTATTTCCAATCGGTTTTAAGACTGAACGATATAAAACTCCCGTTTTAGGATCTTTTCTAACAGGAGAGGCTAAACTATAGATTACAAGATCTACTTGCCCTAAATCCTGTTTGATTAAGTCTATTGTTTGTTGCTTAATTTCATCTGAAAACGCATCTCCGTTAATACTTTTAGCATATAAACCTGCTGCTGTTGCTTCTTTTTCAAATGCAGCCGAGTTATACCATCCCGGAGTTGCTGTTTTCCCTTCTGCCGGTTCTTTTTCAAAGAATACTCCTATTGTTGCAGCTCCATTACCAAAAGCACTCGTAATTCTGGAAGCCAAACCAAATCCTGTTGAAGCTCCGATAACCAATACTTTTTTAGCTCCTTCAATTTTTCCTTTAGATTTAACGTATTCTATTTGATTTTTTACGCTTTGCGCACAACCTTCTGGATGAGCTGTTAAGCATATAAAACCACGCATTCTAGGCTCTATAATCATAATTTATTCTTTTACGTAATTAATAAACAAAAATACTACTTTAATTTAATAATGTCTGAGCATGTGCCAATGCCGAGTCAGTAATATTCTTTCCTGACAACATTTCTGCAATCTCTACAACTCTTTCGTTTGCATCCAACTGCTTGATTTCAGAATTCACCACTCCCCCTACTTCATTTTTAAATACTTTGTAATGCTGATTTCCTTTTGCAGCGATCTGTGGTAAATGAGTAATGGCAAATACCTGCATCTTTTTACTCATCTCTTTCATGATCTCTCCCATTTTTAATGCCACCTCTCCGGACACTCCGGTATCTATTTCGTCAAAAATAATCGTCGGCAAGTCTATTGACTGTGCTAATACAGCTTTTACCGCCAACATAACACGCGACATCTCTCCTCCCGAAGCCATTTTTTTGATCGGACCGGGTTTCATCCCTTTATTAGCCGAAAACAACAAACTAACACTGTCTTTCCCTGTTTCCGAAAATTGCTCAAGTGGTTTTATTTCAAACTGTATCTGCGCATCGGGCATTCCTAATGGTCTTACAATTTCCAGCAATGCCTGTTCCAGTTTAGGCGCCGTTAGCTGACGTGATCCTGAAATTTCATCGGCTGTTTTCTCTAATCGGTTAAAAACGATCTCTTTTTGCGCTTCTGCCTGATCTATCTCCGAATCAATTGCGTCAAACTTAGTCGCCTTTTCACTTAATTGATTTTGTATATCCAGAAGTTCCGCAACTGTATTTACGTTATGTTTCTTTTGTAAATTATAAATGAACTGAAGTCTTTCATTAATATAAACTAATCGCCCCGGATCGTCTACGATTTGTTCCTGCTTCCCGACACATTCTTCTATAATATCATCCAGTTCTATATAAATACTATTGATTCGCTCAAATAAACTTTGGTATTCTTTTGACAACGAGGCTAATTTCTGTAAACTGTTCTTAGCTTCATTGACTGAAGAAAGAATACCTATTTCTTCTTCTTTGGCTAACGCCAAAACCTTATCGATATTTTCTTTAACAAACTCAATATTGCTTAAAACTTCCTGCTCTGATTCAAGCTCTTCCTGTTCAGACTCTTTTAAATTAGCCTGAACCAATTCCTCCAATAAGAAGTTGTTGTATTCTTGTTCGTTTAAAAGAGATTGTTTTTCGGCTTGTAATTTTTGCAGTTCTTTCTGTAATTTTTTAAAAACACCCAAATCTTTTTTAAATGCAGCCAAAAGCTCTTTGTTTTGAGCAACTGCATCTAAAATCCGTATTTGGTAACTTTCATCGATCAAATCACGGGTTTGGTGCTGGGAATGTATGTCTAATAAAAAATTAGCCAAGCCTTGTAACTCCTGAAGATTTACAGGACTATCATTTACAAAGGCTCTGGATTTACCGGAAGGCAATATCTCTCTCCTGATGATCGTTACCTCTTCATAATCGAAATCACTAGCTTCAAAAACGCTTTTCAGATCGTATTTACTTACATCAAAATGTGCTTCTACCACACACTTTTGTTCTTCATCTTTAAGCGAACTTAAATCGGCTCTATTTCCTAAAACCAGTCCAAGAGCTCCTAACAAGATTGATTTACCCGCACCGGTTTCTCCTGTAATAATGGAAAAACGATCCGAGAAATTAATTTCTAACGAATCGATAAGTGCATAGTTCTTTATAGCTAAAGTTAAAAGCATAGCAAAAAACTGATTTTTAACGAATTCTACTCCATTTTGCAGAATTTAACGGAGAAATTCTATTCAATGTTTCTTTTAGTGTAACGGTATTGTAATTTGGCCCGCCTGAAAAAACAGACACTATTTCATCCACTTTGGCATCAAAAAACACACGTGTCAGAAAAGCATTAGGTCTGAAACTCTGAATAGCAGATAATGTTTCTATTGCTTTGCCAATCTCTTCTTTAGCCTTAGCTTGATCTGCTGCCATAGTATCCAACCCCAGTAAATGATATTCATACATAGCTTTTCTAAACGCTTCATAGGTATTAGACATCATATCTGAGACCAAAAAGTAACGATTGGTATTTGTATTTTCATTTTGCGACCAACCTTTATAACCTTTAGGTTGTGCTAAATTTAATATTGCTAAAGCAGACTGTAAATATTTTGTACCCGCTTTTTCTTCAAAAGTATCTCTGTCTACCGCAATAATGATATTGGCATAAAAAGCTAAAACGGAGATCAAATTTGACGTAAAATTATTTTGATCGTAAACCAACTGTTCATATTCCAAAAACTGGAATCCGAAATCTTTATCATTAATATTTAAAACCGGTGAACTATAGGTGGAATTATAAATAGGTCTGGACGATTGTACTTGTAATGTTGCCTGAATATTATTAGAATTAAACTCCGCAACATTGATAAAGAAATTACATTCGATTCTTTCGTGCTGTTCAAAGTTCAGGTCTGTAAAACGGGTATTATTAAGAAATTCTCTGACCTTAGTTTCTAAATTCTTAAAAATTTGGGGATTTACATCTGTCATTCGTTGGTAATTAACCGAAACAGTTGCATTCAGTTCTTGAGCAGAACTTACCGATATAAAACCTAAAACTAAAACCAGAATTCTTAAAACGTTACGCATGTTGTATCTCCAAAATTTTATTAATGATATCTTGTGCCACTTCTTCTTTTGACTTCAATTCCATAGCCTGTATATTAAACTGTGCATCTATAAATGTTACTTTATTAGTAGCATGTCCAAAACCGGCTCCTGAATCGTTCAGCGAATTAAGCACAATCAAATCTAAGTTTTTTTTCTGAATTTTTTGCTTAGCGTGTTCAATTTCATTTTCTGTTTCTAAAGCAAAGCCAACTAAAAGCTGGTGTTTTTTATTTTCTCCCAATGACGCTAAGATATCTTTTGTTTTTTCCAACTCTATATTAAACGTAGCATCATTCTTTTTTATTTTCTGATCCGCAACAATTTTCGGACGATAATCAGCAACTGCAGCCGCAGCAACTGCTACATCAACAGAATCAAAATATTCATGACAAGCATCATACATTTCCTGAGCCGATTGTACCCGAACAATTTTAACCTGACTATTATCGAGCTGCAAATGCGTCGGACCGGACACTAAGATCACTTCTGCTCCTTTCTCTGCAGCTTTCTGAGCGATATCGAACCCCATTTTTCCTGAAGAATGGTTCCCGATGAAACGAACCGGATCAATCGCCTCGTATGTAGGCCCGGCTGTTACCAGCACTCTTTTATTTCGCAAAGGAAGCTTTTGCAATAAATCGTCTTCTAAAAAAGTAATAATATTTTCAGGTTCTGCCATTCGACCTTCTCCCGAAAGACCACTTGCTAATTCTCCTTTTTCAGCCGGAATAATGGTATCTCCGAACTTTTGTAATTTAGTAAAACTATCTAAAGTTGACGGATGTTTGTACATATCCAGATCCATTGCAGGAGCAAAATAAACCGGACATTTTGCCGAAAGATATGTTGCTATAAGTAAGTTGTCACAATTTCCGTTTGCCATTTTAGCCAAAGTATTGGCTGTGGCCGGAGCTATGACCATCAAATTTCCCCAAAGAGCTAATTCAACGTGGTTATTCCAAACCGCATTCTCTTCTTCTTCATTGTAAAATTCTGAAACAACGGGGTTTTTAGATAAGGTAGAGAGTGTTAAAGGTGTCACAAAATCTTTAGAAGCAGGTGTCATGACAACTTTAACCTGAGCACCTGCTTTTATAAAAAGTCTTACCAAATGAGCTGTTTTGTATGCAGCAATACCTCCAGATACACCCAGAATAACTTTTTTACCGCATAGAACAGACATAAGCTAATTATTTTGCTTCTCTATAATAAATTTTACCTTCTAACCATTCTTGTACGGCAAGAGCGTGTGGTTTAGGTAATTTTTCATAAAATTTAGATACTTCGATTTGCTCTTTGTTCTCAAAAATTTCTTCTAAGCTGTCATTATAAGTAGCAAACTCATCTAATTTTTCTAACAACTCTTTTTTGATTTCAGTGTTGATCTGACTTGCTCTTTTGGCAATGATTGTGATAGCCTCATAAACATTTCCGGTAGGGGCTTCAATTTTAGCTTTGTTATACGTAATTGTATTTACAGGAGCAGTTGTCTTTTTTAAATCCATGATTTAATTTATATTAGAATATTGTTGTAACTCTTTTTCAATAACTGCCAACATATCGTCAGCTTCTTTTTTGTATTCTGTATCCGGTTTAAACTTCACTAAGCTCGTATACGTAACTTTAGCATAGTTTAAACGGTCTTCTTTTTTACTCGGAACTGAATTTACTGCTAATTTGTAAGCTGAATCCAAACGGTAATACAAAGCTTTTTCTTTATAAGTCGTTCCCGGATAATCTGCCAAGAAATTATCAAACGCTTTCAATGCCGCTTTAAAATCAGAAATCGTATTGTATTGCTTTGCGATTTCAAATGCTTTTTTTTCTAACTTTTCATTAAGCTCTTTTACATACGCATTAGCTTGTGGCAAATATTCTGAATTAGGATATGTATCGATAAATCTCTGCAACTTCATCAATGCTTTATCTGTATCTGACTGATCTAAACTAAATACCGGAGATAATCGATAATAACATTCTGCACTTAAAAACGCTGCTTCTTCTCTCTTTTCACTCTTAGGATAAGTCGCCGCAAAATTTTCAAACTGATATCCTGCTAAATAGTATTGTTTAGAGTTATAGTATGATTTTGAATAAAAATAAAACATTCGCTCTGCACTGGGTTTGCCTTTGAAAGCAGGTGCTACTTGCTCATACAAACGGATCGCTTTGTTGTATTTTTCTTTTTCATACATCTGTTCCGCCACTTTATTCTTCAGTGCTACATCATCGCTTTTCAGCGCTTTTTGATATTCACTACAAGAAATCAACACAACAGATACTATTACTAAACTTATTATTTTTCTCATTTATCCGGTTTTAACTTTTTTAAAAATCAGGCATCTAAAAAAGCAAATGCAAATTTAGATATTATTTAGTTACTACAAAAATCTTTTTTTACTGTATTTTTTTAGTAAAAGCATCTAGTCTTTTAGCTAAATCTTCATCTGTATTTACCAATGGTAAACGAACGGTATTCTCCGCTATTCCTAAGGATTTAAAAATTTCTTTAATTCCTGCCGGATTTCCTTGCTCAAAAATCATATCAATACTTTCGGCTAATTTATATTGTAACGCATAAGCTTCTTCTACTTTTCGCTCTAAACCGAAACGGATTAACGCTGAAAAATCCTTAGGATACCCTTGCCCGATCACAGAGATCACTCCTGCACCTCCGGCCAAAACCATAGGTAATGCAATCATATCATCTCCAGAAATCACTAAAAAGTCTTTTGGTTTATTCTGAATCAGACGCATCGCTTGCGCAATGTCCCCTGCTGCTTCTTTAACCCCTATGATATTTTCAAAATCTTTAGCCAAACGTATCACTGTTGAAGGCAACATATTACTAGCAGTTCTTCCCGGCACATTATATAAGATAACCGGAACAGGCGATGCTTCAGCAATTGCTTTGAAATGTTGGTAAATTCCCTCCTGAGTTGGCTTATTATAATATGGAGAAACCGACAAAATTGCATCAAAAGCAGAAAGATCACTTGTTTTCAATTCTTCCACTACTGCAGCTGTATTGTTACTACCAACTCCCAAAACCATTGGCACTCTCCCTTTATTAGCTTCTACAACCGTCTTTATCACTAATTCTTTTTCCTGCTTGTTCAATGTAGCAGATTCTGCCGTTGTACCCAATACAACTAAATATTCCACTCCTCCTTCAATCACATAATCAACAATTCGTACTAAGGCTTCGGTATCAACCGAAAAATCTTTTTTAAAAGGTGTTACCAATGCTACACCAGTTCCTAAAAATTTTTGCATTACAATTTTTTTAGTATTCTTAAATATTTAAACAATTCATTCGTAAACAACTTGGTTTCCTGCATGTCGGTTTTTACAATAACATTGTTAGCCCGATAATCCACACTATCCAACCCCACTCTGAATTTAGCTTTTGAGCTGGTTGTTGCCCATAATAATTCCGGTTTGTTCTCATCAAAATAATTGACCAACACGTCAAATGGTGTTGCCAAAAAAGCAGCTACTTCTTCCTTTTTCGCAGAACCTGTTAAACTTATATCTTTACCGGAAAAACCGGGTTCTTCTATTGCTCCTTTTTTCTTTACGGCATCTTTAAATGTAAGTACTTTAAGTTGTTTTAACGTAATACCGCTGTCTGCGATATGTTTCAGTAACTCTTTTTTATATCCTTTTTCCGTTTCATCAATTATAATCCCTATTGTCTGTATTTTTCCTTCTGACGAATCTTCTTTAAGTATACTTAACCTTTTATTAATTATTTTTTTTAGAAAAAAGCGGCTAATAATTTTATAAAACATAGTAATTTTACAATTTCGGCAAAATTAAGCATTTAAACCCATCTTGAACATGGTAAAAGTAAAAAAGAATACGATCAAATTTATCTATTTTGTTATATTATTAACATTTTTTTCCTTGACTTCTTGCGAATCTTACAAAGGAAAGATTTATGAAGTAAAGGGTTCAAATATCAATATAAATGAAAATCAACATTCTCGAAACGACATTGAAAATTTTGTAGCTCCTTTCCGGAATCATATCAACAAAGACCTTGATAGTATATTAGCTTACAATCCGGTCGATCAAGACAAAAGCAAAGGAAAATGGCAATCTAACATCGGAAATCTGCTTGCCGAAACTACTTTAGCTTTAGGCGATAAAGTTTTCGAGATGAGAGAACACAAATCTATTGACTTTTGTATTTTAAACCACGGCGGAATTCGATCTGTAATTCCGAAAGGTAATGTAACGACAAGAACGGCTTATGAAGTAATGCCTTTTGAAAACAGTCTGATTGTTGCTGAATTGAAAGGCTCTCAGATCAGAGAAATAGCTGATTATCTTTTAGAGAACAGAAAACCTCATCCGTTAGCCGGAATCACTATTTACATTTCTGAAGACGAAAAATCAGTTGATAAAATCCTGATCCGTAACAAACCTTTAGAAGACCAAAAGACCTATTATGTTGCTACATCTGATTACTTAGCCAATGGCGGTGACAACATGACTTTTTTCACAGAAAGTCCGAAAAAATACGATCTGGATTACAAGTTACGTAACTTGTTAATCGACTATTTTAAAAGTGTTGATACACTTCCTAATTTAACTGACAAAAAAATCATTATAGAATAAGTGAACATGAAAAGAAGAGATTTTATACAAAAAACAGCTGTTAGTTCTGCTTTGTTACCTTTAGGCGGACTTTCATTGAGTAGTTTTAACAAAACCGAAACTAAAAAGATTACTATTCTTCACACAAATGATGTTCACAGCCACATAGACCCGTTCCCGGCAGATCATCCTAAAAACCCGAATATGGGTGGGGTTGCCCGAAGAGCTTCCTTAATCGATCAGATCAGAAGTGAAGAAAAAAATGTTTTGCTATTAGATGCCGGCGACATTTTTCAGGGAACACCTTATTTCAACTATTATGGCGGAGAATTAGAATTCAAACTAATGAGCCTAATGAAATATGATGTAGCTACTATGGGAAATCATGATTTTGACAATGGTATAGATGGCTTTTATGCACAATTGCCTCATGCTGCTTTTGATTTTGTTTCCGCTAACTACGACTTCAAGAATACAATATTAAACGGAATTGTAAAACCTTATAAAATACTTATCAAAGACGGAGTTAAAATAGGTATTTTCGGCTTAGGTGTGCAATTAGAAGGTTTAGTTGATAAAAAATTATCTAAAGAAACCGTTTACAACGATCCGATTGAAGTATCCACAGACATTGTAAAGGAATTAAAAGAAGAACACCATTGTGACTTGATCATCTGCTTATCCCATCTTGGTTTTAAATACAGAAACGAACCTGAAAAAGTTTGCGATATTTTATTAGCTCAAAAAACTAAAGATATCGACCTGATCATTGGTGGACACACTCATACTTTCTTAGACAAACCGATCATTGAGAAGAATTCAGAAGGAAAGCCGGTTCTCATCAATCAGGTAGGATGTTACGGGATCAATCTGGGAAGAATTGATTTTTATTTTACTAACGACAAAAAATTTGACAATACAACCCGCAACATTATTGTATAGTCAATCTCTTTTCATTATCTCTGGAGATAAAATAGCGTACAAGTAAGTAATAACACGGTATTTCAACCGCACAGCTCAAATACAACCACAATGTATTTTGAGTATAATACTTATATAGTACATACAAAATATCAGAACCGAAAAGGGATAAAAATGTAATCAGCAAGAACTTAGAACTGGTTGTTTTGTTTTTCAAAAAATTATAAAAACCTAAAACCAAAACTCCTATGGCTAAAACAATATAAGCTAAAATATTGTAATAACTGCTGAAACTTTTGGTTAACCAATAAACCGAAATAATCTTTGCTACAACAGAAAAAGCAAAAACAGAAAACAAACCGGCTTTTACATATTGAAGTTTCTTTTGTTTTCTTTCCAATAGTTTTGAATCTACTAACAAAATATAAAACAGTAAGATCAATACCACAAGGTATATGAACAACGCCCAAAAGTTAAAAATTTCTTCTAACATCAGCGCCATATTATCTGCAATGAACAATAACAGCAAAATAACAAAATGTAACTTTCCTTTGTAATCTTCTACTTTTTTTTCGTTGTAAAAAAAATAATAAAAGGAGATCGAAGTTACAATCATTGGCTTAAAGATCAACGCTATTTCTTTGTCAGCATAAATTTTAAAAAAAAACAAATACATTATATATGACAAAAAATACAGCAGCAGTGCCGGGTTTCTTAATTTTACAATCATACTAATTATTTAACATCTTTCTCTTTCCACAAAATATTTCATGTAGAAATAGTATGATAGGGTCTGGGTAGCAGTATTTATTATTCTAAGCAGAATAATCTCATCAAGACTTCTGTACAACACAAAAAACAAGTCTGACAGAATAAAAGTTGAGATAGTCAAAGTTAAATAAAAATTTCGTTTATTCGTTGAATTATAATAAACCATTGCCGCTAAACAGCCCATTAATTCTAATTCTAAGCCAAAAAACGTATACAAGATAAATTCCATGGTTGATTTTACTTCCAGAAAATCAAGTGTTAAAAGAATCAACACCGTTAAAACAACTAAAACCAGAAAAAAAGTAAAGTCGAGCACTCTTCTCCTTTTGGTTCTCATAATTTCCTTAAAATCCCCCCAAATAAAATACAACACAAAAAGATAAGGTATCAAGAAGATGGTAAGGATCAATTCATAGAACTCTTCCCCGCCTATCAACAAAAACATATCCCCTAAAAAAAATACGATCAACGACAAAGTAAAAGCAACATTTACTTGCCCTTTTACACATGTATAATATGCAAAAAAGATTGATGGCATAATAACAGGTTTAACAAGCAACATAAGGTCGTAATTGTCCAATCCGACTGCCAGTACCAGAATTAAACTCGCTAAACCATATACTATTAAAGGAGCGTCAATTTTCATTTATCAGGTCATTAAACTCATACTCAGAGATAATCGGTATCCCTAATTTATTTGCTTTCTCTAATTTAGACGGTCCCATGTTAGCGCCCGCCACCACATAATCAGTTTTCGACGAAATTGAACTTCCTACTTTTCCGCCATTATCTTCAATTACTTTTTTCAGATCATCACGGGAATACGTTTCAAAAACTCCGGATACTACAAATACTTTTCCTCCCAAAACATCAGAAACCATAGTTGATTCTTGCTCTTCAATTTCAAAGCGAAGTCCGTATCCCTTTAAACGGTCAATCAGAACAACATTATTCGGATTTTCGAAAAACTGTATTACACTTTGCGCAATTTTATCTCCGATCTCATCGACTAAAATCAAATCCATCAAAGAAGCATTGGCTAAAGCATCAATATTCTTATAGTGCTTCGCCAGCTTTTTAGCCACCGTTTCACCCACATATCGAATCCCTAGTGCATATAAAACTCTTTCAAACGGAATCTGTTTTGACTTTTCAACCCCTTTAATCAGATTGTCTGCCGACTTTTCTGCCATGCGTTCTAAAGGAATAACCTGTTCTTTTTTTAATTCGTACAAATCAGCATAATTTTCGATCAATCCGGCATTATAAAGCAAAGCTACTGTTTCCCCTCCCAAACCTTCTATATCCATTGCCTTACGAGTTATAAAATGTTGAATACGTCCGATAATCTGTGGTGGACAACCGTAAAAATTCGGACAATAATGCTGTGCTTCCCCTTCATTTCTTACCAATTCCGTGTGACACTCCGGACAATGTGTAATATAAACGGTTTTCTGCGAATCAGACTTTCTTTGAGTTGTATCTACTCCAATGATCTTAGGTATAATTTCCCCACCTTTTTCCACAAAAACAGTATCTCCGACTCTGATGTCTAATTTTTCGATCTGATCGGCATTATGTAATGACGCTCTTTTCACGATAGTTCCGGCCAACTGAACCGGTTCTAAATTTGCAACCGGAGTTATAGCACCGGTTCTTCCTACCTGATAAGCTATAGAATTTAAAACTGTTACAGCTTGCTCTGCTTTAAATTTATAAGCAATAGCCCAACGAGGAGACTTTGCCGTATAGCCTAATTCTTCCTGATATTGAACCTGATTCACTTTTACCACCACTCCGTCTGTTTCAAAAAGCATGTCATGACGATGGATATCCCAATAATCGATAAACTCAAAAACTTCTTCTACAGATTTTACTAATTTTGACTGTATAGGCACTTTAAATCCCCAGTCTCTGGCTTTCTGTAAACTTTCAAACTGAGTGCTGATCGGTAAATTATTTCCTATTAGCGAATACAACAAACAATCTAGCGGACGTTTGGCTACTTCTGCCGAATCCTGTAATTTCAAACTTCCGGATGCTGTATTTCTCGGGTTAGAATATGGTGTTTCACCGATTTCTATCAAATCCTGATTCATTTTTTCAAAACCCGCTAACGGCAAAATAATTTCACCGCGAATTTCAAATCTATCCGGATAATCTCCTTTTAAACGAATCGGTACCGATTTGATCGTTTTTACATTATTCGTCACATCATCTCCCTGAAAACCATCACCTCTGGTCAATGCTCTTTTTAATTTTCCGTTTTCGTATAAGATACTGATGGAAGCACCGTCATATTTTAATTCGCAGGTAAACTCTAACGGAACATCACCTAATATTTTCTGGCATCTGTTTACCCAATCCACTACATCTTCTTTCGAATATGAATTATCCAGAGAATACATGCGATACTCATGTGCAATTGTTTCAAAATTTTTAGTAATAGCCCCTCCTACTCGCTGCGTAGGCGAATTCTCATCAAAATATTCCGGATGCTGAGCTTCTAAATCTTGTAATTGTTTTAATTTTTGATCAAATTCAAAATCAGAGATCGTGGGATTATCTAAGACATAATAGTTGTAATTATGCTGATTTAACTCTTCTCGTAAAGCTTTAATTCTAGCTAAAACATCCATAAATATTTATTGATTTAAAAGAAATTCTAATTTAGTAAACAATTCTCCCTTACTGATTATCCCCCCTTGTTTAATGATCTCAAACAAAGAGCCATTCCTGTCTATAGAGATATCTTTTTTCCCTTTTTGTATCTCCACTTCACTGGTCGTTATGTTCTCACTCAGCCAATTGATCCCTTCAGCACTTAAAAAATTAACGTCTTGACTTGTTGCATTGATCACGTAAGAAAAAACAGTTGTCCCCACACATTTAAACAGAAAAATATAATCTTCAGAGAAGTGATCTATAAAATTAATATTAGTCAGTGCTCTATCCCAGATCAGATCCGAAAACACATCTATTTCCTGTTCTGCTATTTCCGGTTTAGTTTCTTTTAGCACATCCCACTCTTTTTTATCAATAGACTGAGTAGCCAAAAAAGTTATAAATTCAGGATGTAGTTCTTCCAGTTGTTCTTTGGTTAATCTTATATATTTCATAAAAAAGAGGCTTTTTCTTGGTAAGAGAAGAACAATTTCCCTCCAAACTATAGTATAAGGTTACAAAAGGTAAATATAAAAAAAGCTCCGCTAATTGCGGAGCTTTCAAAAAATATTTTATTATGAATTATGCTTGTTCAGCAACAATTTCATAAGGCAATTCTACAACTACTTCTCTGTGTAATCTTACAGTAGCATTATATTTACCTAATCTCTTAACGATACCGCTAGTGATGAATTTTTTCTCAATTGCATGTCCGTTACCTTCTAAAACTGCAGCAATATCTGCATTAGTAACTGAACCGAATAATTTATCACCACCTGCTTTAGCTGTAATTTTAATCTCAAGAGCTTTGATAGCTTCAGCAATAGCCTTAGCATCAGCGATCAATTTAGCTTCTTTATGAGCTTTTTGTTTTAAATTTTCAGCTAAAACTTTTTTAGCAGAAGGTGTTGCTAATACTGCAAAACCTTGTGGAATAAGGTAATTACGACCGTAACCGTTTTTCACAGTTACAACATCGTCTTTGAACCCTAAATTTTGTACGTCTTGTTTTAAAATAAGTTCCATGTTGTTGTCCTTATAATTAGTAGAAGTTAGTCCCGCTGCAAGCGAGACAACAACCTATAATATTAATATTATTTTAATAAATCAGCCACATACGGCATTAAAGCTAAGTGACGAGCTCTTTTAACTGCTACTGACACTTTTCTTTGATATTTCAAAGAAGTACCCGTTAAACGACGAGGTAAAATTTTACCTTGCTCATTCACAAACTTCAATAAGAAATCAGGATCTTTATAATCTACATACTTAATACCTGATTTTTTAAAACGACAATATTTCTTTTGTTTGTTAGTTTCAATATTTAGTGGAGTAAGATATCTGATATCTCCCTCTTTTTTTCCTTTTGCAGATTGCTCTAAAGTTGACATAATTAGTTTGATTTAGATTTTAATTTTGCTCTTCTTCTCTCTGCCCAAGCTACAGCATGTTTGTCTAATGCTACAGTTAAGAAACGCATAATGCGTTCGTCACGACGGAATTCAGTTTCAAAAGCAGCAATAATTTCGCCAGGTGCTTTGAATTCAAATAAGTGATAAAAACCACTTTTCTTGTGTTGGATCTCGTAAGCTAATTTTTTTAAGCCCCAATCCTCTTTCGATACCATCTCAGCTCCTCTTGAAGTAAGAAAATCTTCAAACTTGCTTACTGTTTCCTTTATCTGTTGCTCAGACAAAACGGGATTTAAGATGAAAACAGATTCATATTGATTCATACAAAAAATAATTAAATTATTTAAAATTGGCTGCAAAGGTAATGGTTTCTATTTAATATCCAAAGTACCTTTATATTTTTTCTTATTTTTTTATTTATTTGCTTTAGTTTGTAAAATAAAAATCACTATATTTAACAGTAAATTTATATGCCTATGAAATTGAATTGTATCGTTGTTGATGATAGTGCTATTCAAAGAGTAACTATTACAAAACTTGTTAACGAATCGCCTAATCTTCATTTGATAGGTGATTTCGCCAATGCTCTCGAAGCTAAGAATTGTATTAACCATAATACTGTAGATCTCATTTTCTTAGACATTGAAATGCCGTTGATCAACGGCTTTGATTTATTAGACGGATTAAAAATTAAACCTCAAATTATTTTTATCACATCAAAAGCAGATTATGCTGTAAAAGCTTTTGATTATGAAGCTACTGATTTTTTACAAAAACCTATTTCAAAGGAACGTTTTTTAAAAGCGGTCAAAAAAGCTCTGGAATTACACCAGTTAAGAACCGATTCACATGAAGATCTCGGAGAGGCTATCATCATCAAGAGTAATCTTAAAAAACTAAAAATTTACACCGCTAAAATAAAATGGGTAGAAGCCTTCGGTGATTATATTAAGATCATTACAGACGATGACAACCACTTAGTCCTGTCGACTATGAAATCTTTTGAAAATGAACTTCCGGACGGCAAATTTGTACGTGTTCACAAGTCGTATATTGTCAATGTGGAACGCATAGACAAGTTCAACAGTAAATTTGCAGAAATCGGCAGTACAAAAATACCAATCAGCAGAAACAAAAAGGACACAATCACTAAAGCTATAGAAAGTCTTTAGTAATAATCTACATTAGCCGAAACTTTTATACTTCGGTAATGTGAAACCGCTTCAAAACTATTCAAAATCTTTTGGATAGTTTTTTTTGTTTTTCCCAAGTGGTTCTCAGCCGGAATTTTAACCAAAATAGTTCTCAGGTATTCGTTTCGAATCTTACTCACCATTGGTTCCTCCGGTCCTAAAACAGGAATATTCAAATGTTGTTTCAACACATTATACATCCAAAGCGAACCTTCTTTCAATTTATCATAATCCTTGTGTTTCAAGGTTAATCGGATGATGCGATAAAAAGGAGGATATTTAAAATTCTTTCGTTCGTATAGTTGTTCCTGAAACATTGCTGCATAATCATTATTAACCACTTGCTGTATTGTATTGTGATACGGATTATAGGTCTGGATCAGTACTTTCCCTTTTTTCTCTTTTCGCCCTGCCCTGCCCGATACTTGTGTCAATAGCTGAAAAGCTCTTTCATAAGCTCTAAAATCGGGCTGATTCAGTAAGTTATCCGCATTCAGTATACCGACCAAAGTTACATTATCAAAATCCAGACCTTTGGCTAACATTTGGGTTCCCACCAAAATATCAAATTCTCTGTTCTTGAATGAATCGATTATTTTTTCAAAACCAAACTTTCCTCTGGTTGTATCTTGGTCCATTCGTCCTATTTTTTTATCCGGAAATAGTCGTACCAATTCTTGTTCTATTTGCTCCGTTCCGAAGCCTTTTGCATTCAGATCTAAAGAATTACAACTATGACAATGGGTCGGATTAGCGATATTATACCCGCAATAATGACATTTAAGCTGGTTTTTATACTTATAGTACGTTAAACTGACATCGCAACTCGGGCAATGTGGAACATGCCCGCAGGTTAAACATTCTACATAAGGAGAAAAGCCTCGTCTGTTTTGAAACAAGATCACTTGCTCTCCGTTATGAACCGTCTCTTTTATATTTTCCAGTAAAACATCCGAAAAATGCCCTGTCATTCGCTTTCTGAAATATTTATCTTTCAGATCGATTAGCTGAATTTCAGGCAGCACAACATTTCCGTAACGTTCTTTCAACTCCACTAAACCGTATTTTCCTGTTTTCACATTGTAATACGATTCTAGGCTTGGTGTAGCACTTCCCAATAAGACTTTTGCATTGTGCAATTTAGCTAGAACGACAGCAGCATCTCTGGCATGATAACGCGGTGCCGGATCTTTTTGCTTAAATGTTTGCTCGTGTTCTTCATCTACCACGATTAACCCCAGATCAGAAAAAGGCAAAAATAAAGCACTTCGGACCCCTATTACAACCCGTGCATTTTCAGAATTCTGTAATAAATTATTCCAGACCTCTATCCTTTCATTGTTAGAGTATTTTGAATGAAAAACAGCAATCTGATTTCCGAAATAAGCCGTCAGCCGTTGTACCAATTGAGCTGTCAAAGCAATTTCCGGCAACAGAAACAACACTTGCTGCTGTTCCTCTTTTAAGAACTGCTCTATAAGCTTGATGTAAATCTCCGTTTTACCGGATGCTGTAACGCCATGCAATAGCATTACATTCTGTTGCTGAAATCCTTTTTCAATGGCTGAAAAGGCGGCAGCCTGTGCCAAACTCAATTCAAAAGAAGCATCTTCTTTTTTCTCAAATTGTACTCGATCTTCATGAATATAATATTCTTCAAATACATCTTTATCAATTAAGGCTTTTATCACTGCTATACTAGCTCCTGAACTCTCCATTAATTCTTTAACAGCAATAGGTTTTCGCTCTCTTACATGCAATTGAAAATAATGCAGAACCAACTCTCGTTGCTTAGGCGCTCTTGACAGTATTTCCAGCAATTCCAACAGGTGCTCTTGTTGGTGGTAAATAACGTGAAGCTTAATATAGCGAACCAATTTAGGCTTGTATTGCTCTGTCATTTCTTCATGTAGCGCAATTGCCCCTTTTGACAATAACGAGTTAATTGTCGGTATTACTGTTTTTTTTCCTAAGATTTTAACAACTTCCTGTAACGTAATAGATGACTGATGTCGTAACGCTTCCAGAATAAGATATTCATCATCCTTTAATTGATGATCCGGAAGGTTTTCTACTTCTTTAGGCAGTAGTTGTGTTTCACTTTCCAGAATAAATCCGGACGGCACCGCCGCTTTAAACACATCTCCTATAGTACACATGTAATAATCTGCAACCCAATTCCAATGTTGAATTTGTAATTCATTTACAATAGGTTTCTCATCTAATATCTGATGAATTTCTTTGGGTTGATATAATTGCGGTGGTGTATTGTGTTTTCCGACGATCAATGCTGTATAAATTTTGGTTTTACCAAAGGGGACAGCAACCCGCATACCAATTTGTACGAAATCAAACTCTGCTTCGGAAACCTGGTATGTAAAAGTTTTGGCAACCGCCAATGGCAAAACTACTTCTATAAAATACAACATTTAACAAAGGTAGTTTTTAAAAAAGAGAAAAGAAAAACAGAGGAAAAGATTTTGGATAGCAATAGTACATTTTACAAAAAAAGCGTTCTCAATTAAGAACGCTTCAGATTATCTTTTATACCAACAGGTTTATTTTCCCAACATACCTGCTTTTAAATTTTTATCAGCCGGCTTATCGCATAACCAGATTCCGAAAAGTGCTTTTTTAAAGTCATGTCCATCGATAGAACCTTTTTTAACACCATTTTTATATACTACAATTCCGGTTCCCGGTACGTTGACAATTAAAAACTGATCTCCTTTCTTAATTTCTTCACTAAAAAAAGACTTAAATTTTTCAATTTTTGTTTTTATCGACGCTGTATTTCCTTTTGTTGCATTTTCAAATCCTTCATTAACGGCATTGATCATTTTTTCAGAAGTAATCATTCCTGAAACAATCGTTAATTTTATTGCTGCGCCGTCTGCACTTGCCATAATATCATTTGCACTGTTCGATTTTTTAGGAAGATACAACGCCCCTACATACAAGTCTATCCATAACTTCTCTCTCAGCCCGGCTCCGTTTAAGATCAAATCCTGTCCGTCAATTGAAAGTTTACCATCTACCTTTACTCCGCTAATCGTAGTTTGCGCAAAAGACATAAGTGACGAACTTATCACTAACAACATTAAAGCAATTTGTTTTTTCATAATTTTTGATTTTAATTTTTGCTAAATATATAAATTTTTTCTTTTTAATTTACTAATTGTGGCGTTTAACTCAAATCCGAGTAATAAAACCATACAATTGATCCAAATATAAAACATCAGTACAAGAAGTGTACCAATTGAACCGTACAGTTCATTATATCTAGCAAATTTTTCTACATAAATACCAAAAATATAGGATGAAATAACAATCAGAATCGTAGTAAAGACTGCTCCATAACTAATAAAGGAGATCGAATAGGTTTCTTTGGTTCCGAATTTATACAAGATCGAAGTGGTTATCAAAACCATCAGCAATACAAACAAATAACGTCCCCAAACAATAAGTTCTACATCGTCATTGATGAGTCCCTGTAATTTAATTTTTTGAATAACCACTTCAAATGTAACGATAGCCGCTACTGTAAACAGCAGAATAAATGACAGACTTAAGGATATAGCCAAAGCAATGAAATACTGCCTGAAAAAGCCTCTGGTTATGGTAATATGCGTTGACATTTCGAAACCTCCCAGAATAGCATTTATTCCATTAGTCATCAAGAAGATAGACAAGATAAAACCGGAAGACAATAAACCGTTATAACTATTGTTCAGAATATCGTAAATAGTATTTTTAATAGCATCAAACGTATTAGGCGGGACATTCTGAGACACAAATTCTAAAAAATCATCCTGAAAATTATCAATCGGAATATAAGGAATCAGGTTTAGTATAAATAAAGCAAACGGAAACAAGGCCATAAAAAAACTGAATGCAATAGCACTCGCCCTGTAAGAGAAAGCACCTTTTAAAATTCCCATTACATAAAGCTCTACAATATCATAAAGGGAAAGTCCTTCTAATGATTTCAGGGTTATCCTTTTTGCAATAGCCACCAATTGTTTGACTATAGGAATTTTGTTCAGTTTATTTTCAATTGCTTCCGACATGTCTTTAAAAAGCTTTTAAACTTAAATCCATATTATATACTGAATGGGTTAAAGCTCCGGAAGAAATATAGTTTACGCCACAATTTGCATATTCCCGAATTGTTTTTTCATTGATATTGCCGGAAGACTCTGTTTGGCATTGGTCTCCTATTAATCGTACTGCCTCTTTTGTCATTTCGTAATCAAAATTATCCAAAAGGATGCGATATACTCCTTGCGACTGTAATATTTCTTTTACTTCCTCTAGATCCCTGGCTTCAACTATAATCTTTAGATCTTTTTGATATTCTTTCAGATAATTCTGTGTTTTTTCAATTGCTTTTGTAATACCTCCTGCAAAATCAATATGATTATCTTTTAGCATAATCATATCATACAAAGCAAAACGATGGTTCTCACCGCCGCCTATTTTTACAGCCCACTTTTCTATAGCTCTTATTCCGGGGGTCGTTTTACGAGTATCTAAAACCTTTGTCCGGGTACCTTCTAACAAATTTACAAAGGAACGCGTTTTAGTAGCAATAGCACTCATTCGCTGCATAGCATTTAATACTAATCGCTCTGCCTTTAAAATAGATTGTGAACGACCATGAACCGTAAAAACAATATCACCATATTTAACCGGATCACCTTCCTGAAGTAAGGTTTCCATCTTTAGGTCTTTGTCTACATAAGCAAATACCATTTTTGCAAATTCGATTCCGGCTATAACCCCTTCGTCTTTAACTAATAATTTAGCTTTTCCCTGTGCTGTTTCGGGTATACAAGCCAGAGAACTATGATCTCCGTCCCCTACGTCTTCTCTGATTGCGTTGGTGATAATAATTTCTAATTCTTTTTGAAATTGCGCCTCTGATATCATGCTTTATTTTTTTCTGTTGCTAAGGTAGCAATTCAATTGTATTTATAAAACAAAACCACGTTTTGAAACGTGGTTTTTGAGCATCTTTTTTATAGTTGTTCTTATTTGTAAACTGATTCTTTTTTGAAATGTTTCGTTAACAAATAATAGAATACAGCTCTGTATTTGTTTTTATTAGATTTCCCGTATTGCTCAATCACTTTTGCAATAGCACTATCTAATTCCGGTCCGTCTTTTAGTCCTAATTTTTTAATCAGAAAATTATTTTTTACGGTAGCTAATTCTTTTTCATCTGTTCCTGAAACAGTAGAAGAATCAGCATTATAGATTGCCGGACCACAACCGATCGTTACTTTAGTAAGCAAATCCATATCAGGAGTTACTCCACATTTATCTTTTAGATCGGCAGCATATTTTACAATTAATTCATCTCTCTTACTCATATTTTAGAAATTTATAGTTGTTTATCCTTCCAAATATAGAGATTTGTAAATTAAATAACAAAATTTTGACTACAAATTTTCTTTTATAACAATTTCTTAAAATACTCTTTTAAAATCAAGTCATTTTCTTTTTCAGGTGTAAAGACTTCTACGATTTGCGGCTTGGTATTTTGCTGAAACATCTTATCCAACGCCACTTCGAATTCTTCTTCATTGGCAGCTTTTTGGTATTGGAATCCAAACATCCCGGCAAGATACTCAGCTGTTAAATGGTGTGAGGTTTCAAAATATCGGTTAAATGTTTGTGTCTCTTTGTGTCCGGGCAAAATCCTGAAAATTCCTCCTCCACCATTATTGATCAGGACTATTTTAAAATTTTCCGGAATGTAATTATTCCACAAAGCATTACTGTCATAGAAAAAACTGATATCTCCGGAAACCAGAACTGTCGGCTTATCGGATGCAACTGCTGCTCCTATGGCTGTTGTTGTACTGCCATCTATTCCGCTGGTTCCCCGGTTACAAAAAACAGAAACAGAAGGATCGATATCAACTAATTGTAAATAACGAATTGCCGAACTGTTACTCATTTGCAAATTGACAGCTCCTTTTATTTTTCGACTCAAAATATCAAAAACCTTAAAATCTGAAAACGGAATCTGCCCTATATATTCGTTATGCTTTTGAGCGCGATACAATTGAATATTTTGTATTTCCTTCTTATAACTACTTTCCGCTTCTTCTGCTTTCAACATTAAAACGCCAAAGAATTCATCAGGAGTCGTTGCAAAATGAGCTGAAAGACAAGCATAGGTGTCATACGCTCTTAAAGGGTCTATGTGCCAATGATGAGCAGGTTGATACTTTCTCAAAAAAGCTTTGATCCGTTTTGAAACAACCATTCCTCCGAAAGTCAGTAAAAGTTCCGGCTGAAATTTCAGGAAATCTTCCTCGGTAAATGGTGTAATGATGGTATCTATATTAGAAACAAAAGCAGGATGATGCAAATTAGAAGTCTTTTCGGTAAAAACAACCACGCTGTTATCCTTTGCCAGCCATTCTACTATTTTACTTTCTAAACTATCCGGGAATAATTCTCCGACTAACACTAATTTTTTAGCACTTTTATTCCATATAGAACTAATCTCTTCTGTTAATTCAAAAGTTTTCTTTTCTTCTGTTCTTTTGCTAAAATGAGGTGTAACGGTTAACGTTTCGACCGTATCATATAGAGGCTCTTCAAAAGGAACATTAATGTGTACCGGTCCTCTTTTTAAAAATGCTGTATCAATAGCCTCACAAATTTCCGTATCATTAACATCAGAGGCTTCTTCCTGCAAATTAGCATTATACAAAATATGATTTGCATATACATTTTCCTGACGGATCGTTTGCCCGTCACCGATGTCTATTTTGTTATGAGGTCTGTCTGCACTAACCACTATCAACGGAATCTGGCTGTAAAAAGCTTCTGCTACAGCCGGATAATAATTCAGTAAAGCAGATCCTGAAGTACACAGCATTGCTACCGGTTCTCTTTTTTGTTGTGCAATCCCTAATGCAAAAAAGGCTGCACATCGTTCATCAACGATACTGTAACAATTAAAGAAGGGATTATTAGAAAAACCAATCGTTAAAGGTGCATTTCGGGAACCCGGAGAAATTACAATATTTTGAATTCCTTTATTTTTAAAAATCTCTAAAACACTTTGAGCCAAAGGAATTTTGGGATATAACATAGCTTAGTAATAATAAAAAACAAATTTACAAAAGTTGGACTGCTTTTAGTACATTTACGTTATAAAATAATTGTGCTATGTCTTTGCAAATACGAAACTACACTTCTGATGATTGTCAAGCCATCTTAGACATTATTAATTTCAATATTCTGCACTCTACTGCTTTATACGATTATGCTCCGAGAAAACTTGAAAATCAGTTCGCCATCTTTGAAGACAAACTAACCAAAGGTTTTCCTGTTATTGTGGCCGAAAAGGACCAAAAAGTGGTAGGATTCGGTTACTACAGTGAATTTCGTTTCAGAGAAGCCTATCGGTTTACCGTAGAACATTCTGTATATGTCCATCAGGATTACCAAGGTCAATCTATCGGCAAACGTATTTTAGAACACTTGATCATTCTGGCACAGGAACAAAAATTACACACCATGATCGGGGTTATTGATTCCGAAAATAAAGGTAGCATTTTCTTCCATGAAAAAATGGGATTCAAGACCGTTGGTGTCATTAAAGAAACCGGATATAAATTTGACAGATGGTTGGATTCTGTTTTTATGCAGTTGATCCTTTAATCTACATTTGCACCGGTAGCCATCTTATTTTCATTTCGGGACCATTCGCTCCACGAACCTACATACAGTTTCGGATTGCCTAATCCTGCATAATCCAGTGCTAATATAGTATGGCAAGCGGTAACTCCTGAACCGCAATGTACAATAACGTGCTCAATGCTGCGCCCCTTCAGTAGTTTTGTATATTTTTCTTTTAATTGCACTGGTGTTAAAAAAGTCCCATCGGGATTCAAATTTTCCGGAAAAGGAAAATTCACAGCTCCCGGAATATGTCCGGCAATTTGATCTATAGGCTCTGAAATTCCCAAATAACGGTTTTCTTCTCTTACATCAATAATAAGGTCATTTGTTTTACGAATTTCATCCATCTCCACAAGAGGTAGTTCCCATTTTGTAAACGGATAATCTGCAACCGGAACAGGCTGTACTTTATGGTTATTTACCGGATAACCCGATTGCTCTGCCTTTTGTATACCTCCGTCTAAAACCTGAACTTTTTTATGCCCGGCAGCTTTTAACATCCACCAGAATCGGGCTGCGGCATTTGCACCGTTCTTGTCATCATAAATAACGACATGTGTGTGCTTTGAGATTCCTATTTTTCCTAAAATTTCTGAAAAATCTTCTATCTTCGGCAAAGGATGTCTTCCACCCTGACTAAAGTTGTCTTTTATATCTGCTAACTGAGAATTCAAATCCACAAATATAGCTTTGTCTAAATGTTTTTTTTCATAATTGTATCGTGCTTCTTTTCCATTGGAAACGTCGACAATTACCAAATCTTTCTCTTTTTCTGAGAATTCTTGCAACTCCTGTACTTTTATAATCGGATTCATTCTTTGCTTTGTAATTTGCATTTATTTACCTTCTATCCAATCAATGATCTTTGAATCATTCGGCAACGTTTTCGGACTAATTACCATTTCCAACTGTCCTTTTTCATTTAGAAGGTATTTTTGGAAGTTCCACTCCACCTCGTTGTCTTCCAAACCGTTCTCAGATTTTTGAGTTAAAAATTGATACACAGGGTGCATATCGTCTCCTTTTACTGAAATCTTACTCATCATGGGAAATGTCACTCCATAATTTTTTTTACAAAATGTTGCAATTTCCGTATCGGTTCCCGGCTCTTGTTCCATAAAATTATTCGCAGGAAAGCCTACAATGATAAAGTTCTTGTCTTTATATTTTTCGTATACAGCTTCTAATTGCTCGTATTGAGGTGTTAAACCACATTTTGAAGCCGTATTCACTACCATTATTTTTTTTCCGGCTAAATCACTAAATCGGAATTCGTCTCCGTTGATAGCTGTAACTGTAAACTGATGTATCGATGGTTTTTCCATAGTAACCGTTTTTTTATTTGTATCTGTATTTTGTTGGTTTTGCTCTTGCTTACAAGCGAATGATAAAGAAATTACCGCTAATACCAGGATTAAAATTTTAATTTTCATAATTTTCTTTTTTAATTTAACCAATATACATTTTCTTTATAATATGTTATCTTAAACAAATATTAAAAAATATCTAATATTTTTGTGAATAATTTATTATAAAAAATAATTCTATGTTCTTCTTTAAAACTTTAATTTCTTTTTTACAAGATGATGAGTATCGCGACCTGCTGATTACCACTATCATCATTATCATTATCGGAACAATTGCTTACCATTATTTGGAAGGATGGGGATTGCTTGACTCTTTATATTTCTCCGTTGTAACTCTTACAACAATAGGATTCGGTGATTTTACTCCAAAGACAGACGGCGGTAAGATCTTTACTATTTTTTACATCGTTATGGGAATCGGAATGATTCTGAGTTTTATCAATACGGTTCAACATCATTTTACCATTATGCGTCATCAGGAAAAAAGAGATTTAGTTAAACAGTTTAAAAAAACATCCGACACACTCCCTGATACAAAAAAAGACAACGATTAATGTTGTCTTTTTTTGTTGTTATTTACTTTTCAAATGTTTTCGATATTGTGACAGTGCTAACAATCCTATAGCAATTACAACTATCAGAATATAGAAATAATAAGTCACATTTTGTCGTTCACCGGAAGCGTAGGAATGTAATCCACTCAAATGGAAGTTAACTCCCACGTAAGTCATCACAATTGATGCAAATGCTAATACACTCATAAAATTAAAAGCCCATCTTCCTCTTAAACCGGGAACCAAACGAGCGTGTATGACAAAAGCATAAACCATAATACTGATCAATGCCCAAGTTTCTTTCGGATCCCAACCCCAATAGCGTCCCCAACTTTCATTTGCCCATTGCCCTCCTAAAAAGTTTCCGATCGTTAACATCACTAAGCCTATAGTTAATGCCATCTCATTGATATAGCTCAATTCTGCTATAGCTAATTTTATTTTGGATTTGTTTTTACTGTTTGTAAAGATCATTAAAAATAAAGCGACCAGCCCTAAGATCATTCCTAAAGTAAACGGACCGTAACTTGCCACAATAACTGCTACGTGGATCATTAACCAATACGAATTTAAAACCGGTTGCAGGTTTCCGATCTGAGGATCTAACCAGTTTAAATGGGCTACCATTAAGATCATTGATGCCACAAATGCTGTAGAAGCCACTGTCATTTTAGATTTTCCGAATATCAATCCAAACAACATTGTTGCCCAACCAACATAGATCATACTCTCATATGCATTACTCCACGGTGCATGTCCTGAAATATACCAACGGGCGATTAACCCTAAAGTATGCAGTATAAAGCAAATAAAAATGAAACCGTGAAATAGGTTTGTTCCAGCATTGATCCATTTTTTAGAATAGAACAATTGAAGAATGGTAAAAACCAACATTATAATTCCTCCAAAAAGGTAATAATAGTGTAGCTTTTTAAAAATATCATACTTATTGTACAATACTTCCGTTTCAATCTTTTTATCAGACAACATTACCTGTGCTCCATAGGTTTTTTGATATTTTTGCAAACCTGTCAACAGACTATTCGGTAGCTTATAATCTTTAGAAATAGCTGATTTTGTAACAGCGTCTAAATAAAACGGCACAATATTTTTAATTGAATCCAGTTGCGTTCCTGTCGGTTCATTGATTTCCAGAAAGGAAACCCACTTATTATTCGGGTCGTTCGGAATCGGAAAAACTTTTAAAATATCACCGCTCAAAGCTGAATGTAATAGATTCACTTTTTGGTCGGCATCGATAAAATCCTTCTGAAACTGGTTAGGCACAGCCTCTCTGTAGGCGTCGTCTAAAAACGATGCTAATTTATAATTGCCTTTTTCGTCAAAAAAATCGATCAACGAAGCATATTTTGCACCCTTCTCTACTCCTATTATTTTACGAATACTATCATTTCCTCTTTTTAGATAAATGACCGGCAATGAAAACCAATACTGCGGAAATTGTGTCATGGAAATAAAGGCCTGATCTGCATCCATACCTTTATATGTATCGCTTTTAGAAACTTTACGAAGCAATTCTGAAGCAAATGTATTGATTGGCTTCATTCTTCCTCCCTGGTCTTGAATTACAACCTTACCGAACTCTTCAGCATGTTCCGGAGAAACCTTATATTTCTCTAAAAGTTCCAAAATCTTTTTCTCATCACTCGGAATATGTTCATGAGTACCCTGAGCCTGAATCCCTAATGTAAATAATGAAACAACAACTAAGGTTAAAGCTTTCTTTTTATTCTTGATCTGTTTGATTTTTCGTTTCAGATCACCAAAACGAGTATTTTTTCCGAAAAGAATCATAATTAATCCGAAATACAATAAAGTGTATCCTATATAAGTTATCCATGTTCCCCAAAAATCGTGATTTACAGAAAGGTTTGTCCCTTTTTCATCCGGATCAAAACCAGCCTGAAAGAAACGGAATCCTCTGTAATCTAAAATATGATTCATAAACACGCTATCTTTAAATACTTTATTTTCTTCATTGTCCGTTATTAATAATTTACTTTTATAAGCAGAATAACTCTTTTCCGTTCCCGGGTATTTATCTGCAATAAAATCTTCTAACTTGATCGAGAACGGTAATTCATAAACCTTGCTTCCGAAGAATAACGTAAAATCTAATTTCCCAAGAGTAACCGTTTGCGGTATTCCCATTTTTCCACGGGATCCTACAAGAGTAAATTTTTCTTCTTGCCCCTGTGATTTCACTTTTACCATTAAAATATCATCCGATTGCTTGTCCTTAAAGTTATTGTTAGAAACATAGGCTACTTTTCCTCTTTTTGCCATTTCAGGAAAAACGAACTGCGCACCGCCAACATTATATAATGAACGTAAAAACAATACCTGAACAGAGTCTTTCGGAAGATTTCCTTTATATTGGTCTGCCATTCTCATAAAATCACCTTCAAAAGGCGACTGGATAAAATACGCATCATTTTGCAGTGTAACATTAATTGCTCCTTCTGTATATTTATTAAATGCAAATAATACATTATGGATATTCTGTACTTCTCCTTCTTTCAAAAAATGGTCGTGACGGCTTCCCCCTCCTGATTCCACCATTTTAAGATACAACTCACCGTTTTCATCTTCCTCAATGGTCTCGGTTCCGTTCATGACATAATCTTCGTATTCAATCGTAAAGGGAATGCTATTGAAATCGCCTTTAACCGTAAAATTATTATGGGTCACAGGAGAAAGATATAATGCTTTCTCATACGTTTTACGCTTCATTTCGCCCTGATAATCGCCATCGACAAATGCTGTTAAATACGGTTTATCAGAATACACTCTGCTTTCCGTTTCTCCTTCACGGATAGGCATCATTCCTTCATAACTAATATAACGAGTAATAAATGCTCCTATTAAGATAAAAATGAAGGCTAGGTGTAATAACAGAACAGACCACTTCTCTTTTTTATACAATTGATACCTTTTTATATTCCCTATAAAGTTGATCACAAAAAACACCATGATCGCTTCAAACCACCAACTATTATAAATAATTATCCGGGCTGTATCAGTATTATAAGCATCTTCAATAAAAGTTCCGGCTGCCATGGCTGCTGCAAAAACTAAAAATAAAACAGCCATTAATCGGGTAGAAAACAAAAAAGAGAATATTTTTTTATCCATTTGGAGTATATCGTAAAGTTAGTCTGGATGCAAATGTACTTAAAAACAAAAAAAATACCTGTAATTTAACAAAGCTTTACTAAGTTTTAAGAAATACGTTTCTTTTAGTAGTACATTTTAACTTCTTTCACATCAAAAGTTCTCACAGAATCATCTTCAAGCTGTATACACAACTTTCCTTCTCTGTTCACCTCCTGTATAATCCCCATAAATTTACCTGATTCAGCGCTCTCAAATACAGTAGGAATTCCTTTTCTAAACAACAATTCGTGGTATTTGTTCCAGATCTCATCTTCATTCAGTTCTACAGAATCTGAAAAAAAAGACTGCATTTGCTCCATGATTGCTAGTAATATTTCTTCTTTAGAAAACGTTCTATCCTTAATCATTTTTAAAGAAGCTGCTTGTGGCAAATGAGGAAAATGATCCTGATTTACATTCAATCCTATTCCTATTACAGAATATATACTGCCATTACTTCTGAAAAAATTTTCAACCAAGATACCGGCAATTTTCTTATTCCCTGACAAAATGTCGTTTGGCCACTTTACTTTAACATTCGGTATGTCAAACTTTTTTAGTGCCTCAATCACACATAGCGGGACTATAATATTCAACAGAAACAGATCGTGATGTTGCTGTACAAAATCTTTCAAAAACACACTGAATGTAAGGTTTTTACCTTTTTCAGAAGACCAACCGTTACCTCGCTGTCCTTTTCCTTTAAACTGATCTTCCGTAACCACAACCGTTAAATTATCTACTTCATTATGAAGAGCCATCTCTTTTAAAAAAATATTAGTCGAAGCTGTGGCATTGAGTTTGATGATATTCATCTTGGTAAAAAATGAGAGAATTTATTTTAATCTTATGTTAAGTTTCAAAAGTAAATACAAAAAATGATAACTTTGCATAAACTTAAAAATTTTAGATGACGAAGCAAAATTATAGTACAGACGATTTATTAGCAGTTATAATCAAAGGGATTGAAGATGTAAAAGGAGCTGATATCGACATTTTAGATTTAAGAGAGATAGAAAATACAGTTTGCGATTATTTTATTATATGTAACGGAAACTCAAACACTCAAGTTGTAGCAATTGCAAACTCCATCCAAAAAAGTGTTTCCAAAGAATTAAAAGAGAAGCCTTGGCATGTAGAAGGAATGGAAAATGCCGAGTGGGTTTTAATTGATTATGTAAATATCGTAGTACACGTTTTCCAAAAACACATTCGTGAATTTTACAGCATAGAAAGCCTTTGGGGAGATGCAAGAATAACTTCAATCGACAGTAAATTTTAATCATGGCAGAAGACAACAAGAATAAGAATAACAACAATAAAAATAATCAAGGTTTCAATTTCAAATTTAATCCTTGGATATTTTATGGTTTTTTCATCAGTATCTTTATCATCATTTTTGTATTTGGTAATGGTCTGAATTTTAACAATCCGAGACCCATTTCTTTATCTAAATTCTATCAGTATTTAGATTCTAACCAAGTTGATAAAGTAAGTTTTTCGAATACAAAAGCGACAATTTATCTTAAAGAACAAGCTTTACAAGATTCAGTTCATAAACTAGTCAGCAAAGATGTTTTCAATAAACTGAATACAAAAGGACCGCATTATTTCACAGAAATCGGCGATCTGAAAGATTTTCAGGAAACGCTTAGAAAAGCACTGGAACAAGGAAAGATCTCAGAATATACCAAAGAACCGGAAAGTATGTGGGGAGAATTATTATCTATTCTTCTTCCGTTTTTACTGATCGGGGCTTTATGGATCTTTATGATGCGACGAATGTCGGGAGGTGCCGGAGGAGGAGGAGGTCAAATTTTCAGCATAGGAAAGTCGAAGGCTAAACTGTTCGATGAAAAGAACGATGTCAAAGTCACTTTTGCTAACGTTGCCGGATTAGAAGGAGCCAAAGAAGAGATTCAGGAAATTGTTGAATTTTTGAAAAATCCTGAAAAATATACCTCTATTGGTGGTAAAATCCCTAAAGGAGCATTATTGGTAGGGCCTCCGGGAACCGGGAAAACGCTATTAGCAAAAGCTGTAGCCGGTGAAGCTAAAGTTCCTTTTTTCTCTTTATCAGGTTCTGATTTCGTAGAAATGTTTGTAGGTGTAGGAGCTTCACGTGTAAGAGACCTTTTCAAACAAGCTAAAGAAAAAGCACCTTCCATCATTTTTATTGATGAGATCGATGCCGTAGGTAGAGCCAGAGGTAAAAACAACTTCTCAGGTTCAAATGATGAAAGAGAAAATACTTTAAACCAGTTATTAACTGAAATGGATGGTTTCGGCACCAATACTAACGTAATTGTATTAGCCGCTACCAACCGTGCCGATATATTAGACAAAGCGCTACTGCGTGCAGGACGTTTTGATCGCCAGATCTATGTTGACCTACCGGACATCAGAGAGCGTAAAGAAATATTTGAGGTTCACTTAAAACCTATCAAAAAAGCAGAAGACATCGACACTGAGTTCTTAGCTAAACAAACACCTGGTTTTTCAGGAGCTGATATTGCTAATGTATGTAATGAAGCAGCATTGATTGCTGCCCGAAAAAACAAAAAATCAGTTGACAAGCAAGATTTCTTAGACGCAGTTGATCGAATTATAGGCGGACTTGAAAAGAAAAATAAGATCGTTACACCGGAAGAAAAAAGAGCTATTGCCATTCATGAGGCCGGTCACGCCACTGTAAGCTGGATGCTTGAATATGCAGCTCCACTGGTTAAAGTCACTATTGTTCCTCGCGGGCAAAGTTTAGGTGCAGCCTGGTATTTACCGGAAGAAAGACTTATTGTCAGACCGGAACAAATGCTGGATGAAATGTGTGCCACTATGGGAGGCCGTGCAGCTGAAAAGGTAGTTTTTGATAAAATTTCAACCGGAGCTTTAAGTGACCTTGAAAAAGTAACCAAACAAGCCCGTGCCATGGTTACGATCTATGGTTTGAACGACAAATTAGGTAATATCACGTATTATGACTCATCAGGTCAAAACGATTACAACTTCTCGAAACCATATTCTGAGGAGACCGCTCAGGTAATTGACAAAGAAATTTCTACTGTAATTGAAGGCCAATACCAAAGAGCAATTGCTATCCTTACCGAAAATAAGGACAAATTAATCGAATTAGCTGACATTTTGATTGACAGAGAAGTTATCTTTAAAGACGATCTGGAAAAAATATTCGGCAAAAGGCCTTTTGAAAAAGAGGTACATTCGGCTGAGACTGATATCAATAGCAGAATAAACAATGCTACTGAAAACACAGAAAAATCAGAATAATACAAAAAAATCACAAAATTTTAAAAAATCTTGATTCTTACTATACTTTGAATCAAGATTTTTTTATCTTTGAATTTCACAAGAGAAAACACTCCAGCTAAAAATACATGAGTCTTTTTAGAAAAATTTTCGGTTCAACAAGCGATACATCTAAGAGTAATAAGGAAAAGGAAAAAGAAGAAGAAAAAAGCCCTTATACTCCTGAGGTGAAATTGCCTATTGATGAAATGTTTACCTATCATTTTAAGAAAAACGGCGGTAAGTTTATCTATTGTGAAAACCTTGAAGAAGTTTCTGAAAACTTTATTAATATTTTAGAAGAAAACGATTGGTTTGAAAAAGAAGCGCTATGTTTTGACAATCGGCTGAATTATCTTTTAGACGAAAATAAACTTCCTCATACCAATACTAAGAATCCTGCCTTTATCTTATCGTCTTGTGAAAACCTTATTGCAGACGAAGGCTCTATTTTATTCTCATCCAACCAGTTTAAACATTTTAAGCCAAACGAATTACCGACTGACATGGTGGTTTTTGCAACAACCAGCCAACTGGTCAATACAAAAAGTGACGGTCTAAGAGGAATTAAGCAAAAGTATGATCGGGAATACCCTACCAATATCACAACTATTAAATATTTTGAAGAAGTAAAAGAACAGGACTTCTTACATTATGGTAGCTGCCATAAAAACCTGTATTTACTTTTACTTGAAGATCTTTAGAATGAATGAAACTTTAAAAAGAGGCATTACCGGTGCTGTTTATGTTACCCTACTTTTAAGTTGCGTTTTGTACTCAAAAGAAAGCTTCTATTTATTGTTCGGGTTTTTTTTACTCGTAGCCGTTTTTGAATTTTGCCGATTAGTCTCTATCAACAAATGGATTCCTTTAGTATCATCATTGCTCATTTATAGTTTTTTCTATAATGCAACGTTCAATCCTATACTGGATTCTATTATAACCGGTTTTACAATAGCAATATCCATTCGCTTATTACGATTCCTATTCAATGAAAATGCTCAGGAATTATCCATTTTCTCTAAATACTATTATCTGTTCGGATATGTTATTTTCCCTTTTGTGTTGTTGACCAAAGTACCTTTGGGCGCCAGTGGGTACAACCCGAAAATATTAATTTCGATCATTGTTTTGATCTGGACCAATGACACTTTTGCATACCTGATCGGAAAAAATTTCGGAAAAAGAAAATTATTTCCTAGTATTTCACCTAAAAAGACTATTGAAGGATTTATTGCCGGTATCCTGTTCTCAATTATATGCGGTTATTTTTTGGCAAAATTCTACATACATACCAAACAATTCTACTTTTGGATCATTATAGCTTTAATTGTTAGTATTTTCAGTACTTTAGGCGACTTAATCGAATCAAAATTTAAACGTATCGCCGGAGTAAAAGACAGTGGTAAAATAATGCCGGGGCACGGAGGTATACTAGATCGACTAGATAGTATTATATTTGTAGTCCCATTTATATATTTATTTTATTTAATTTTAAATATTTTAAAAAGTTATGTTTCATAAAGAAGGTGGCAAAATTATTTTCATAACGCTATTAGTCGTTGTCGGTATTATTTTCGCTAGTGATTACCTGATTGCTATAGAATGGCTTAAAAACAGTATTATTGTTTTAGCAATTGTATTTTTAATTTTAATCTTACAATTCTTTAGAAACCCTAAAAGAGAGGTAGACAACAGCGACAATCATATTTTAGCTCCGGTAGACGGGAAAGTAGTCGTAATAGAAGAAGTTTACGAACCGGAATACTTTAAAGACAAACGGCTGATGGTTTCCATCTTTATGTCGCCTTTAAACGTACACGTAACCCGTTATGCAGTAAATGGTATTGTTAAATACAGTAAATACCATCCGGGAAAATACTTAGTAGCTTGGCACCCGAAAGCAAGCGAGGAAAACGAAAGAACCACTGTGGTAATCAACAATAGAATTTACGGAGAAGTTATGTACCGCCAGATCGCCGGAGCATTAGCCCGCAGAATCGTTAATTATGCTGTGGAAGGTATGCGCGTTATTCAGGGAAAAGATGCCGGCTTTATCAAGTTCGGTTCTCGTGTTGATATTTATTTACCCCTTGGCACTCCTGTAGATGTTAAATTAGGACAAAAAGCAGTAGGTGCTAAGACTGTTATTTGTAAAAAATAGAATGAGTACAAAAGATTTAGATACTTTATTTGATGAAGCATTTGAAAATGCCAATTTAGTTCCGAAAGAATCTGTTCCTCAGGACGTTCAACTGGTACTCTACGGGCTCTACAAACATGCTATTTCAGGAAGAATTAATGAGTCTTCATCTAATGATGTTAATGATCTCGGGGAAGATTTAAGAAATGCTTTTAAACTGAATGCATGGATGCAGATAAAACATCTGAGCATTGAAGAAGCCAAACAACGTTATATCGATATCATTAATCAGTTGATGAGAGAAAGAGGATTGCTATGATCAAACACATACTAATGGCTTTATGCTTTTTATCTTTACTTTCTTGTAATGATAACAGCAATCTGGTTGAAGTTCAGATTCCGGAACCGGAAGTCATTGTCCAAACAAATTTTGCTGATCCCCGTAGTTTCAAAGCCACAGGATTACCTTTTAAACTAAGTCCCGTGGAATATTCATTTGATACTTTCCCTGATTTTATAGACGGAAAAACTTTTGAATTCCATTATTCCAATATCTACTTAAGTTATACCAATAACCTCAACAAACAAGTAACTGAAAAAAATTGGGAAACTAAAAAAGCAAGTCAGATTTGCAAAGAAATCAATCCCGAAGATACTACTTTCCTTAATTTTGCCGGAGGATACTATAACCACAGCTTATTTTTCGAGACACTATCCCCTAAAAAAGATACTAACCCATCAGAAAGTTTAAATAATGCCATTGATGAAAATTTCGGCTCCGTTGAGAACTTCAAAAAACAGTTCATACTAAAGGGTATCAACACAAAAGGATCAAACTGGATTTGGCTCGTTTTAAACAACGATCAAAAATTAGAGATCACGATCACGCTAAACGAGGAAAATCCGCTAATGCAAAAAAGCACCGTCAAAGGTTTTCCCCTACTCTGCTTAGATCTGTGGGAACATGCTTATTTACTAAACAACAACCCTAGCAAAAAAAATTATATCGAAGCCTTTTTCACTTATGTAGATTGGAATAAAGTTTCAGAAAGATACGAGCAGCTTACTGCTGTTAATCCGCAATCATAGCGGATTTTTTTATAAAATGAAGCCTCTTTTAAACGAAATAAAAAGTTGTACGATTTGTAAAGACAATTTGCCTTTAGGTCCTAACCCGGTTGTAACAGTACATTCTAATGCAAAAATAGTTATTGTAGGACAAGCCCCGGGAATCAAAGTACACCAAACAAGCATACCGTGGAATGATGCTAGCGGTAAAGAACTGAGAAGATGGTTACAAATAGACGAATCTTTATTTTATGACGAAAAACAAATAGCAATTATTCCTATGGGATTTTGTTATCCGGGAAAAGGAAAATCCGGCGACCTACCACCACGCCCGGAATGTGCATTGCATTGGCATAAACCTTTATTTGATTTACTCTCCAATGTAGAACTAATTCTTTTGATCGGTCAATATGCTCAAAACTACTATTTAAAAGATTCAAAAAAGACCTTGACGGAAAACGTTAAAAACTATCAGAATTTTTTACCGCGATATTTTGTTTTACCACACCCCTCACCTCGTAATCGAATCTGGATGAAGAAAAACTTTTGGTTTGAAGAAGAAGTGATTCCCGTTTTAAGAGAAAAAATAAGTACTATTCTAAAAAAATAAATCCCGATTACTCGGGATTATTTTTATTTTTCAAATTCTTGAAGTGTTTTCGTAATAATAGAGATACAATCTAGTAATTGCTCTTCCGTCATAACTAACGGTGGTGCAAAACGAATGATATTCCCATGAGTCGGTTTTGCCAATAAGCCGTTTTCAGCCAATTTTACACAAATATTCCAGGCCGTTTCGCTTTCTTCAGTATCATTAATCACAATAGCATTCAACAAACCTTTTCCTCTTACCATAGTAACGGTATTACTGGTCTTAATGTAATCCTTTAATTTTTCTCTAAAGATCACTCCTAAGCGTTCAGCATTATCGGCAAGTTTTTCTTTTTCAACTACATTCAATGCTGCAATTGCTACAGCAGCCGCTAGCGGATTTCCGCCAAATGTAGAACCATGCTGTCCGGGTTTGATTACGTTCATAATAGCATCATCTGCCAATACCGCAGAAACCGGATAAACACCACCAGAAATAGCTTTTCCTAAGATCAATACATCCGGCTGAACATTCTCATGCTGAACAGCTAACAATTTTCCGGTACGCGCAATTCCGGTTTGAACTTCATCTGCAATAAACAAAATATTATGCTTTTCACACAACGCTTTTGCTTTAGCCAAATATCCTTCTGACGGCACATAAACTCCGGCTTCACCTTGAATCGGTTCCACCAAGAAACCGGCTATATTTGATGAAGACTGAATCGCTTGTTCCAATGCTTCTATATTGTCATACGGAATTTTAATAAAGCCTGCTGTATACGGACCAAAATTCTTTCTGGCATTCTCATCATTTGAGAAAGAAATGATCGTAGTCGTTCTACCGTGAAAATTGTTTTCGCATACAATGATCTGTGCTTCATTTTCATTGATTCCTTTTTTCTCATACGCCCATTTTCTACAGATCTTGATAGCGGTTTCAACAGCTTCAGCTCCTGTATTCATCGGTAAAACTTTATCAAAACCGAAATAGTCTGCTACAAACTTCTCATAAACACCCAATTTATCATTATAAAAAGCTCTTGAAGTCAAGGTTAAGGTTTGAGCCTGATCTGTTAATGCCTCTATAATTTCAGGATGACAATGTCCTTGGTTCACCGCAGAATAAGCTGAAAGGAAATCGTAATATTTTTTTCCTTCCACATCCCAAACAAAAACACCTTTTCCTTTACTCAATACAACAGGTAACGGGTGATAATTATGGGCACCGTATTGGTTTTCCAAAGCAATAGCTTCAGCAGAGCTGATTTTTTCTAAAACTGACATTTTTTTAATATTTAATTAAATAAACTGCAATTCCTTCTTTATTCGGAGAGAAATCATCCTTGTTGTTAGCAAAAATACAAAAAATAAGATTGCTTTTTATAGATAAGTGAAGGCATGTATACATTTTTTATTCTAAAAAATATTAATATCAAAAGCAATACTTTATTTTTGCGTTATGAGAAAGAGACGTAGCGAAAAAATTGTTTTCGAAAATATAGAAATTTTAGATGCAGGCGCAAAAGGAGTTTGCGTGGCTAAAGCTCCGGATGGTAAGGTAATTTTTGTACCGAATGTTGTTCCGGGTGACATCGTAGACATTCAAACGACTAAAAAGCGTAAAGCGTATTACGAAGGAAAAGCAACTCAATATCATGAACAATCTTCTTACAGAGTAGAACCTGTTTGCCAGCATTTTGGCTATTGCGGCGGTTGCAAATGGCAAAATATGTCCTATGATCGTCAGCTTTTCTACAAAAATCAGGAAGTAGAAAACAACCTGAAACGTATCGGTAAGATCGAACTGCCGGATTTCGAACCTATTCTTGGTTCTGAAAAACAATTCTTCTATCGCAATAAAATGGAATTCGGATTCTCTAACGCCCGCTGGATGACTGATGAGGAAATCAAAAGCGGCGTGGAATTTGAATCTAAAAATGCTCTAGGATTTCACATCCCTAAAATGTGGGACAAGATTTTGGATATTGAAAAATGTCACTTGCAGCAAGATCCGTCAAACGCGATCAGAAATGAGATCAAACAATTTGCTACGCAACATGGCTTAGCCTTTTTTGACGCGCGCAATCAGGAAGGTCTTTTGCGTACTTTAATGATCCGAACAGCTTCGACCGGTGAGATTATGGTTTTGGTTCAGTTTTACAAAGAAGACCAAAATGATAGAGAATTACTTTTAGATTTTATTGCTGAACGTTTCCCGGAAATCACCTCTTTATTGTATGTAATCAACGGCAAAGCAAATGATACATTGTATGATCAGGATATAAAACTATATAAAGGGCGTGATTATATCTTAGAAGAAATGGAAGGCTTGCATTTTAGCATTAATGCAAAATCATTCTACCAGACCAATTCTGAACAGGCTTACGAATTATATAAAATTACCCGGGAATTTGCCGGATTAAGCGGAGAAGAGCTCGTTTATGACCTATATACCGGAACCGGAACTATTGCACAATTCATTTCCAAAAAAGCTAAAAAAGTGATTGGTGTAGAAGCTGTACCTGAAGCTATTGATGATGCAAAAGCTAATGCCGAACGCAATAATATTACCAATTGTGAGTTCTTTGTAGGAGACATGAAAAACGTATTCAATGATGAATTTATAGCTACTCACGGGCAACCGGATGTCATAATCACTGACCCGCCGAGAGACGGTATGCATAAAGATGTTGTTGAACAAATTTTGAAAATTGCCCCGAAACGTGTTGTTTACGTAAGCTGCAACAGTGCTACACAAGCCAGAGATCTGGCTTTGATGGACGAAAAGTATAAAGTGATCCGTGTGCGACCGGTAGATATGTTTCCACAAACGCACCATGTGGAAAATGTTGTACTTTTGGAGAAAAGACATTAAAAAAACAGGTTTTAATATACCGTAGATGAAGAAATATAGTATTATAAGTTTAATGATCCTTTTTGCTGTTTCATTCTGGAATTGTGAAAAAGACGACCTTTGTGCTGACGGAACAGTTACTACCCCTCAATTAGTTATTGAGTTCTATGATGCCACTAACACAACCGAAATAAAAGAAGTTACAGGTATTGCTTACTTCGAAACCTCCGTGAACGATACCCTCTCGGAATCTTCCGTAACACAGATCTTGCTTCCGTTAAAAACCAATGCCGATCAGGTCACTTTTAAACTCATTTTAAACGGTAATGATGAAGATACTTCAGATGATATTGAAGATATTCTTACGATAGATTATACCAGAGAGGATATTTACATATCAAGAGCCTGTGGTTATAAAACTAATTTTAACCTCACCGGAGTTACTCTTAATTCTACTAATTGGATTAGCAACTATACCATTGAACAATCCAGCATAACTAACGAAGATGAAGTACACCTTAAATTATATTTTTAGTTTTATCGCACTTATTTTGGTCACACAGATCAATGCACAGGACTCCATTAAAACGTATCCTCAACGTTACGGATTGCGTATAGGAGTTGATTTACATCGTTTATCAAAATCTTTCTATGATTCAAATTATAAAGGTTTAGAATTAGTTGGAGATTATCGCCTGACCAATAAATTCTACATTGCAGGTGAAATCGGTAACGAAGAAAAAACCGTTGATGACGACCGTTTTAACTTTACAACAAACGGTTCATACTTTAAGATCGGTTTTGATTATAATGCTTACGAGAACTGGCTGGATATGGAAAATATGATCTATACCGGAATGCGGGTAGGTATCAGCACTTTTTCACATACTCTGGACAGCTATAAAATATATGATCCTCTTAATTATTACGGAGAGAACATTGTTACTCCGGGACAAAAATTTGATGGGTTAAGTGCCAGTTGGATCGAAGTTATCGGCGGTATTAAGGCTGAACTATTTAATAACGTGTTCTTAGGCTTTTCTGTCCGCTTAAATTATTTGGTTTCCAATAAAAAACCGGATAATTTTGATAACCTTTTTATTCCGGGCTATAACAGAACCTATGAAGGTAAATTCGGAGCAGGATTTAATTACACATTAAGTTATTTCATCCCTATTTACAAGAAGAAAAAATAATTTTCATATTCTCAAATGATAGAGATCAAAAGTTTTCAGCCGGAATATAGAGAAGCTTTCAAACAATTAAATCTTCATTGGATCGAAAAATATTTCAAAGTCGAAGACCCCGATATTAAAGCACTCACCCATCCCGAAGAATATATTCTAGAAAAAGGAGGTGAGATCTTTACCGCTCTGTACAAAAAAGAGCCGGTGGGAGTTGTCGCTATTATAAAAGTCGATGACACTACCTACGAATTAGCTAAAATGGCTGTAGCAGAGAACCATCAGGGAAAAAGCATTTCTAATTATTTAATTCAGGCTTGTATTGCTTATGCTAAAGATCATAAGGCACGTAAAATCATTCTGTATACGAACTCTTCTTTAAAACCGGCCATTCATCTTTACAAAAAATTCGGTTTTACGGAACACCCCATTGAAAACAATCAATACGACAGAGCAGATATTTATATGACGCTGGATTTATAACTTTTATCCGAATACGTCACTTAGACTCCTTAAAAAATATCTTTACTGTAAAAATTACAGAGTATTATTACCAAAAAGTTAACAATCTACATTTATCCGTAATTAATCATTAAAAAATATTAAATTTGAGGCTATCCCAAAAACTTTATCTAATGAGTAACCTGGCAAAAATTAATATTTTCAGAAGAAAAATAACGAAAGGATTAACCCGGAATATCGGTAAAAATCGATTTATCGTTAAAGGTGTTACCCCTAAAAAAATCCTGATTGTCAGACCTAATCACCGTCTTGGAAATACATTACTTATTACGCCTCTTATTTTGGAAATATCAAAGCAGTTCCCGGACAGTAAGATAGACTTATTCGTTAAAGGTACGGTAGCCAATGTTCTTTTTGAAAATTACACTCAAGTAGATCAAATTCTATGTCTCCCTAAAAAACATTTTAAAGAACTTTTTTTATATTTCAAAACCTGGTTCAGACTAAGGCTAAAAAAATATGACTTGGTGATCAATACAACAAAAGGTTCGTCATCCGGAAGACTGGCGACTAAACTTTCCAGAGCTCCTTACAAATTTTACGGAGAAATCGAAGACAATCCATACAACAAACTATCGGATTATGAACATTTTGCTAAATTTCCGGTCTACAATTTCTGGGCGTATTTAGAACTTTCCGGAAGAGCAATTCCGGAAAAGAACATTCCTGTTTTATCGTTAAAACTTTCTGCTGAAGAGTTGCAAAACGGACAAGAGAAACTACATAAAATCATTCCCGACAAAAACAAACCTACTATTGCCATTTTTACTTTTGCTACAGGAGACAAATGCTATTCCGAACAGTGGTGGGAAAAACTATACCAAGCTATGTTGGCAGAATTCAAAGATTACAACCTGATTGAAATTCTTCCTGTTGAAAACATTTCTCAGATCCGGCATAAAGCACCTACTTATTACAGTAAAGACATCCGTGAAATTACAGCCGTAATGGCTAATACAAGTATCTTTATCGGTGCTGATAGCGGTATGATGCATTTATCCGTTTCTAGTGGTACCACGACAATCGGTTTATTCCATGTAACTGACCCGACCCGTTATGGCCCTTACGGCAATAAAAATTGCAGTTTAAACACAACCGGTTTATCTACTGAAGAAATTATAAAAGAGATCAAAGATCGATTATAGATCATAGATTATTACTTCACTTCTTTAATTCCTTTGACAAACAACCATTTCATAAATATCTTATCTCCTTCAGCTGTTTTGAGAAACTGAAATTTAGGAGACAAGAAAAGGGATACTGCAAATGCTATTATCTTTGGCCAAAAATCTTCCATTTTAAGAAGATTTGCTCCTATGAACCATGTTGGCACAAAAAAAGCGATAAAGCCTGCCAAATTATATAAGAATGCTTTTGTCTTTTTACTCATAATTCTATTTTTCTTCTGAGAGCTTAATTAAACTTTGCTTTCTTGCTCCCCTCGTACATTTCATATTTTACCAAACGAGCTTCTAATTTCCCGTTGAACAGCTTTATTTTTCGCGAAGGTCTTAAGCCTACAAATTTTAAAGCTTCGAGATTTGAAGTAATAAACCACGCATTAGTATTAGGATAACCTTGTTTCAACGTGTCTCCTATTTCTCTGTAAAAACGTTCCATGTCAATATCCAGACGTTCTCCGTAAGGCGGATTAAAGACCATGTGCAACGGTCCGTCAGTCTCTTTTTTCGTTTCAAAGAAATTAGCCTGACTTATCGTTACATAATCGTCAAGATTGGCATTTTTCAGATTGTCTTTTGCTTTATGAACAGCACTAGGCGCTTTATCATATCCCGTAATGGTATAGTGAAACTCTTTAGTCTTTTTCAATAATGATTCTAAAATAGTATCAAACAACTCACTGTCCCAGTCTTTCCATCTTTCAAAAGCAAATTCTTTTCGGTTGATATTAGCCGGTATGTTACATGCTATCATAGCAGCTTCTGCCAAAATAGTTCCGCTCCCGCACATCGGATCCATAAAATGAGAATTACCATCCCACCCCGAAAGCAATAACATTCCTGCTGCCAGAACCTCATTTATAGGGGCTATGTTTGTAGCTGTTTTATATCCTCTGTGATGCAAAGAAGCTCCTGAGGTGTCTATAGAAACCGTACACAGATCACGATCAATATGCACATGAATACGCAAATCCGGAAATTCTTTATCAATACTCGGACGTTTCCCTACCGATTCTCTAAACTGATCCACCACCGCATCTTTAGCTTTTAAAGCTACAAACTGGCTGTGATTGAATAATTCCGAATGTAACGTTGTCTCAATCATGAACGTTTGATTCTCATTCAAATAATCAGACCAATCAATACTTTTTACCCCTTCATACAAACTTTTTTCGTTGAAAGCTTTAAAAGTTTTCAATGGTTTCAGGATCTTTAAGGCAGTTCGCAAAGCCAAATTGGCTTTATACATAAACCCTTTATCTCCCAAAAAACTAACCATACGGGTTCCCTGTACTACTTTTTGGGCTCCTAATTGTTGCAATTCTTTCGCTAAAATCTCTTCAAAGCCAAAAAAAGTTTTGGCGATCATTTTAAAGTTTTCCATCTGTTCGACCGTAAATTCAATACCCTGCTTAAATTCAAATTCTAAATACCTGTATCTTATATCAGAGTTGTGCAAAAATACATTAAATTTGCAAGACTAATCGGCTAGAGAAAGAATAATGACTGAAAATACAAAATCAAACACTCAAAATTGGTTTGCATCTTGGTTTGATACGCCTTATTATCATATTTTATACAAAGACAGAGATTATAATGAAGCACAGCACTTCATGGACAATCTAACGCAATATCTGAATTTACCTGAAAATGCTAAAATATTAGATCTGGCCTGCGGAAAAGGCAGACATTCTATTTATTTAAACTCTTTAGGTTACGACGTTACCGGTATTGATCTTTCAGAAAACAGTATCAAAGAAGCATCAAAAGCTACTAATGAAACTTTGCATTTTAAAGTTCATGACATGCGTTTACAATCTGACGAAAAATACGATGCTATCTTTAATTTGTTTACCAGTTTCGGATATTTTGAAGATGACACTGACAATTTAAAAACCTTAAAAGCTATTCATAATAGTTTGAACGAAACAGGATTTGCCTGTATTGACTTTATGAATGTGGATTATGTGATTGAACATTTAGTACCGGAAGAAACCAAAGTAGTGGAAAACATTGAATTCCATATCAAAAGATATGTAAAAGACAATCATATTTTTAAAGAGATTGACTTTTTTGCAGACGGCTATCAGCACCATTTTGTAGAAAAAGTACAAGCTTTACGTTTAGAAGATTTTGAATCCATGATGGAAGAAGCCGGAATTTATCTATTAGATATTTTCGGCAACTACAAATTGCAAAAATTCTTTAGAAAGCAATCAGAACGTTTAATTATGATCTTTAAATAAAATATGCCTTACTCAATTTATATATTCCCCTTATTATCCGTTCTATTAGGATATGCCGTTGCCCTGTTTTTAAAGCCTAAAAATAAGCGCAATCTAAAACTTTTATTAGCTTTTAGTGGTTCCTTTTTATTATCCCTTACTGTAATGCACTTACTTCCGGAGGTCTATGAATCTGATTTACAACACATCGAAGGCCACCACCATCACCACCATAGTGCTGTGGGTATTTATATTATGATCGGGATTGTATTTCAAATCATTCTGGAATATTTGTCTAAAGGTGCCGAACACGGTCATGTACATACTCATGATCATCTTCACAAAATGCCTTGGTTATTATTTTTCAGTTTATGTATACATGCATTATTAGAAGGAATGCCTATCAGTAATGACAATCATTTGGCTTTCGGCATTGCAATACACCACTTCCCTATCGCTATAATTTTGACCTCCTTTTTTGTGAATGCCCATTTAAAAGCTAAAGCAATTTTCTTCTTTATGTTCGTATTCGCTTTTATGACTCCCATAGGAACTTATTTAGCCGAGAACCTTGAATTCCTAACCCATTATTACACTCAGATCGCAGGAATTGTAATTGGTATTCTATTTCATATCTCATCTACTATTATTTTTGAAAGTAGTGAAGGACATAAATTTAATCTTGCAAAATTGAGTGTCATCATTTTAGGAATTATTTTAGCCTATTTTATGTAAACAGGAAACAAGTATAACCGTTTTTATTGATCTTCAATCAAAAAACATTTCTATCATATCACTCAAATCAAATTTCTTTGTAAATTAGCTACCAAACCGAGCTGACTTATGAGTTTTACCAAAACTACCGAACAAACTTCAAAATACAACCATTTGGAAAAAATGTCGGTTGCTGATGTATTGACAAATATCAACAATGAGGATAAAACCGTACCGTTTGCTGTTGAAAAAGCCATTCCTCAGATAGAAAGCTTAGTGACAGCTATAACTGAACAGATGAGAAAAGGAGGGCGTTTATTTTACATCGGAGCCGGTACTTCCGGGCGTCTGGGAATTGTAGATGCTTCTGAATGTCCGCCTACATTTGGCGTTCCCTTTGATCAGGTTATCGGTTTAATTGCCGGAGGAGATACCGCTATAAGACGTGCTGTTGAATTTGCCGAAGACGATACCGAACAAGCCTGGGAGGACTTACGAGCCTGTAAAATAAATGAAAATGATGTTGTCATTGGAATTGCAGCTTCCGGAACTACTCCTTATGTGATCGGTGGACTGGAAAAATGCAATGCAAATCACATTACAACAGGATGTATCACTTGTAATCAAGGTAGTCCTTTAGCTCAAGTTGCTAAATTCCCTGTCGAAATAGTAGTAGGTCCTGAATTTGTTACGGGAAGCAGCCGTATGAAAGCCGGAACAGCTCAGAAACTAGTCCTGAACATGATCTCTACAACCGTTATGATACAACTAGGTCGTGTTAAGGGCAATAAAATGGTAGACATGCAACTGAGCAATACTAAATTAGTCGACAGAGGTATTAAAATGCTTATAGAGGAACTAAACATTACTTATGAAAAAGCACAGACGTTGTTAGAAAAACACGGTAACGTTCGCAATGCGATCAACCATTATCAATCTTTAAAATAATTTAATAAACCCTATATCAATATGAAAACTTTCTTATTTGCCCTTTGTTTCCTTTTTACAGGATTAGCTTTTGCTCAAGAAATCAAATACGAGGACAATAAATTTTTTGTCAATGACAGTTTGGTATATAAACATGAGATCAAAAAAATATTAGCTGCGAATGAAGACGCTTTAAAACTTTATAATAAAGCTAAAACAAGACAATCAATAGGAGGTATATTATTAGCTTCCGGTTTAGGATTGTGTGTTGCTGATGCTGTAATGGGATTAACTACGGACAACAGAAGTTACCCTAAAGCTCTGACTGTAGCAGGTGTGGTCGTTGCAGGTATATCTATTCCTATTTTATCAGGAAACAAAAAACGTATTGAAGAAAGTATCAATACTTATAATGCTGCTTTACCTGAAAAAGAAAAAACCTTAGGCTATAATTTTGATGTTAAATTAATTACCAATCAGAACGGAATTGGTTTCCATATTAATTTTTAATGGCTACAAATAAAAAAATACTATTAAAAGGTATTAGAGTCTTAGCACTGTCTTTACCCTTACTCTTCATCGGACCTGTGGTAATTAACAGTGCTTTTAAAAACAAAGAGAATCCTTTGTATCCTTACGTTTTAGGATTAGGAATTATTATTTGCGGATTTTCAATTTTTTTGATTTTCAAAGGCATTAATACCCTGATTAAAAGCTTATTTGATGGCGATAGATCCTAAGAATTATACCGAAAGTGTTTATAAGCAAATGTTGTATTACAAGGCACTTGCCGAAAAAGCCATGGAACAAATTTCTGAAGAACAATTATTTGTATCGTATAACGACAATAGTAATTCTATAGCATTAATTATAAAACATTTAGCCGGTAATATGCTTTCCCGTTGGACAGATTTTCTTACAAGCGACGGGGAGAAAGAATGGCGTAACCGGGATGCTGAGTTTGAAAATGATATTAATTCTAAAGAAGCAGTAATGGCTCTCTGGAATAAAGGCTGGAACGTTTTTTTAGACACCCTTAAAAGTTTAAAACCGGATGATCTGAGTAAAATTGTTTACATCCGCAATCAGGGACATACTGTTGTTGATGCAATAAACAGACAACTAGCTCATTACCCTTACCACGTGGGACAAATCGTGTTTTGTGCTAAATTGCTTAAAGAAACAGAGTGGAATAGCTTATCCATTCCGAAAAACAGATCAAAAGATTACAATGCTGAAAAATTTTCAGAAGAAAAAAGGATAAAGCATTTCACTGATGATGAATTAAAGAACTTAAAATAGCCTGAGAACCTTATCTTAAAAATGAAAAAACTTCTACTACTTATACCTTTTATTATGGCTTCTTGTTACAATCAGAAGCGCAATTGTACTGACTTTAAGACCGGTAAATTTGAATTTTCACAGGAAATTGACGGTAAGACCGAAACTTCCGTCTTTGTTCGTAACGATTCTTTGCAAATAGAAACGTTCAGAGGTAAAACAGATACCTCTGCTGTCAGATGGATCAATGATTGTGAATTTGTCCTGCAAAAATTACACCCTAAAAACAGAGCTGAGAAAAAAGCAATACACATGAAAATAGTGACCACTAATGAAAACGGTTATATTTTTGAGTATGCTTTTATAGGTGATACTAAAAAGCAACGGGGAACTGTAAATCGGCTAAATTAAGAAAAGCATAATCAATTAATATAAGCTTATATCTAATAAAAGAAAAACCCACAAGATCACTAAGTGTACCTTGCGGGTTTAAAAAAAATAACAACAACAAAACGTTTACTTTAACCCGTCGGTTAAAGTATGTAAAAACATTACTAAATTTTCTTTTTCCTGAGAAGTTAACTGCAAATTATCAAAAGGCAAAGTCTGGTATTCCAGATCAAAACCTAACCCTTGTCCGCCTCCTTTATTATAAAAATCAATTACTTCTTCTAAATTCGTATAAACACCATTGTGCATATAAGGTGCTGTTTGAGCGCTGTTGCGTACCGTAGGTGTTTTAAAAAAATATTTTCGCTGTTCAGTTTTAAACAAGTTGTATCTTCCTTTATCATCATCTAAAACCGGATGTATCGTATCTTTTGTTTTAGGCACTCCTAGTAATTCCAGTTCTGATTCTTTATAAGCCATAGGAACAGTTCCGTTAAACAACGGTGCAAAATGGCAGGTTGCACATTTTCCTTTTCCCATAAAAACATTAAAACCGTTTATTTCTTGCGGAGTAAGAACAACTTCTTCTGATTGCATACTTTGATCAAATTTTGAACTAAAAGGACTCAATGAAGCGATATAAGATGCTATTGCTTCACGGATCAGAACATTTGACACCTCTTCGCTAAATACCTGTTGAAATTTTTCCTGATACGTTTTATGCTCCTTTACCTTTGTTTCTACCGTATTTAAATTCGTATGAAACTCATTCGGATTCTCCACTACATCTATAATTTGTCCTTGTAAACTTCCGGTGCGCTTGTCGTGAAAGAAGCCTTTTTGTAAAGCCGCATAAAAAAGTGTCGGAGAATTTCTGTTTGTCCCCGGTGATTTTGCTAAACCATCCGTTAAAAAGAGTTCTTGTTTATGGCAACTTGCACAACTTAACTGACCATTACCGGAAAGTGTCGGATCTTCAAAGAGCATTTTTCCTAAGGTGACTTCTTCTTGTTTTAACTTAAAATCAGGCTTATCCATAAAATAGCCGACATTAAACGTTGTGTTTGTAAACAAATTATCTGCATCATACGCTATTGCCTGCTGAAACGGGAAAGTCACTTTCCAGTCCTGAACCGTTTTTTGCCACAACTTTAACTTTACATGTACGTCATCCTTATAATACTGATAGAAATTAAAAGTATCAAATTGAGACGTTGCTAATTTTTTTTGTGTCCCCTCAATTTGGCTTTGCCAATTTTGTACCAATTCTTTTTGATTAAATTCGGAGGTATAAACTGTAATGATCTTTAAAACTCCGTCGTATACCCAACTTACTTCCTGTAAAGTTTGAGTACTTTCAGGCACATCAAATGCTGTAACACCTAAAAGAGAAGCCCGTAAAAATCCATCCCGAATCATCCATAATACCTGATGCGGCTTGACAAATTGCAGGGAATGATTTTTTCGCAAAAATTTTACCCTTTGACTGGTTTTATAAATTAGTTCTTTCAAAGCTTTTTCATCGGGGTTATCACCATATAATGATTCCTCTATTACCTGAAAGCCAACCGGGTTTTTAATTTTTATATCTGTCGCATCTTCTTCGTCAATCTTTAGCAAATTGGCCTGATTGAGATAATTGTAATTCTCAAAATCCAGAAAAGCTAAAATCGGTTCAATTGTTTTAAAAGCTTTTCTTGCTTTCCAGAAATGTTCTTTTTTTTCAGCTATATCTTGTGTCAATACTATTGAATCTAACTCTTCAAAAGTATTTTCTAGCTGCTGCTTGTAAAATTGTTCCAACACAACCTTTTCCTCTTGCGGTTCAAACTCCTTTCGATCTGTACAACTCACAAAAGATGGGAAAAGGCTATATAAACATATAGCCTTTAAGGAAAAGGAAATAATTAACCTTTTTTTCATTTTTATCTTTCTAATCCTTTGATTATATGCAAAATACTACCCTCACTTGAAGTTGAGTTAGGATTTGCATTCACATCTGTAAAGGCAGGATCTGTCCAACCGTGGTTTTGTGTAATGATCAAGAATGTCCCTTCAATTCCTACAGTATCAGAAATGTCGATCATCCCTGTTAACTCCCAAACACTTGAAGCAGAACCATAACCTGCAGCTTCAGCAGTATTCTGATCACATTCTAAAACAACTTTTAAAGCTCCTGTTTGAATATTATATTGGTACAATTGTGCAAAGTGAGTTTTATCTGCTGTATCAAAATAACCGTTCGGATCTTCCTGGATGTACACATAATTATCCGTTACACATAAATTATCAGGACTGTGGAATTGTTTTGCAGCACCTGTAGCATTATCTCCGTCTAACACACAAGTAATCGTACCTGCCAACGGACTGTTAGCATCCAATACTACTTTATAGATACGCCCGTAAGAAGTTCCTTTACCCACTAAGCCACTACTTTTACGACCGGTAACGGCAAAGTAAAACTCTCTGTTATTTGCACCTGAACCTTTTCTGTAATCAATGTCTTCTACTCTTGAGAATCCCATGATTCCTAAAGCTGCTGATTCATTCTCTAATTCGTTATAAGTTCTCTCTGTATATTCTACGAATTCTACGTCATACGACTGACCTTCCTGCATATCCATTTCGTAAGTAACACCTGCTGTAGTCACTTTTAATCCATATAAGTTTCCTCCAGCCAAATCACCTCGGTTCCCTACATACATTGCTAACTGTCCTTTCGGTGTGTTATTATCTGCCTTATCGTCTCCGATAATCACTACTGTTTTATCCGTAAAAGCATCTTTTCCCAGTGGTACTGCATTTTCAGTATCCCATTGACCTAAAGCCGGTAAAACAGTACCTAATTCAGCATCTTCAGCATTTCTGAACGGATCCGTTGCAAAAACGTTTTTAGAAGAACCACCCCATTCTCCACCTGATAGATATAATGGTCCGAAACCATGTTCTTCCGGAGTAATTAAAGTTCCTGAACACATTGCTGTATTAGCTGTAGCTGCTGCATTCAATATGTATTCTCCTTTTACAGGTTTAAAAGTTTTGTCTAATGAAATTCTTGAAATAGAATAATCAGCTTCAATATTGTTGATTAAGGTAAAAGTCCCGTCATCATTCTTAAGCAAACCCGCTCCGTCAGCCATTGAACCATAAACGAAGTTAGGTGAATCTACTAATTGATCTTCTGAACTTAATAAAGAGTAGATCTGAAGGTTTTCAAATCCTGTTTTTTTGGTTAAGAACACCGGTGTTTCTGAATGACTGGCTAAAACCGGTTGTAAGTTAGGTTCTGTTGTAGCAGATGAATCATCATCGTTGTTACATGATGCCATAATCCCCGCTAATGCTAAGATCGACAATAATTTTGTGTTGGTTTTCATAAGGCTTTTGTAGTTTGATTAATTGTCGCAAAACTAAATCTCAGAGATTAAATCAACATTTCCTTATTCTTACAAAATAGAAACTAAAACATTACGAAAAGGTTATCGTAAACACAATTTGTAAACTTATCTTTAACAAAAAAAAACCCGAAGTAATTCGGGTTTTTCTTTTTGTTATTCATCTAAACTCAAGGTTATTTGTCCATCGTCTTCTAAATCCGTTTTTATTTCCTCAGAAATATTCTCTTCATTTTTCACCTCTAACTCTTCCGGTTTAGGTTCCTCCGGTTCTTCAAAAGGTAACGGATCTAATAAATTAATCTGCCTTACTTTGTCTGTTGTTAACTGATTTCCTAAGGCTTTTATTCCTTTTACAGCAATAAACTGTTCCAAATCTACAGTAATAGGTTCCTTTTGTATACCTTTTACTTTTGAAAAAATTATTTCAGCCATCGGACGCCAATCTGTCGAAACAATCTCTAACTGGGACTTTTCGTGTTCAGTAATAAAGGTTTCTTCTTTGTTTTCATTTTCTACCAGAAAACGTTTTACGTAGTAACGCTCTTTTTCCCCGTCATAATAAATAGCTGAAACAGGTTTATGAGGTTTCCATTTTTCCAACACGATCATATTCTCGTCAAAATGTGTAGTCAATTCAGGAATAATTGTTTTTACTTTACCTGATTGTGTAATGACCAGTAAGCGATCATTCGGCTTAAATTCGCCTAATAATTCTCCTCTTCCGTCTACATTTAAACGTTGTACAGTATCGTCAAACCAGATTTTACGCGGACGAAGTGTTGAGATTCCTCTTTCTTTTAATTCAATTCGCTTAATCGGATATTTTGCAACCGTATTTCCTTTAGAACTTCTTCCTTTAATAAGGATATCTGCAAAATCAATATCCCATTTCAGTTTTTTCACACTTCCTACCTGACGTAACAAAATGGTTACCACCTCTGCCTCACCGTTAGGATTAGCGGAAAAATATAAGGTTTGACTTCCTGCTTTCCCCTGTGTTAAGTCGTATTCCCTATCACGCGTAACACCGGACACATTAAAGCGCTTTATGAAAGAACTACCACTTTTGCCATCGCGATAGATCATATTGTAGATGGTTCTCTTATCGTTCTTATCAAAAACAGCTATGTGTATAATATCTTTTCCTATGAACTTTTTATCATCTACTTTGGTTACCATCATTTTACCGTCGCGTAAAAAGACAATAACATCATCTATATCGGAACAATCGAAAACGTATTCATCTTTTTTCAAGCTGGTTCCTATAAAACCTTCTTCCCGGTTTACGTATAATTTTGTATTGCGCAACACTACTTTTGTTGCTTCAATAGTATCAAAACTTCTCAGTTCAGTTTGTCGCTCTCTGCCCTTTCCGTATTTCTCTTTTAACTTGGCAAAGTAAGCAATGGCAAAATCGATCAGATGTTCCAGATCGTGTTTTACCTGTTCTATTTCCGCTTCCAATTTTGCAATAGCATCATCGGCTTTATCCGAATCAAATCGCGTGATACGAATCATCGGGATCTGTGTTAATTTCTGTAAATCATCATCTACAATCTCCCGGATCAATTGCTTTTTGAACGGCTCAAAACGTTTGTACAAATAGTTATACAATGATTCTTTGTCACTATATAATTTGAAATCGATATACATTTCTTCACGAATGAATATTTTTTCCAAATTTGCAAAATGCCATTTGTTCTCTAATTCATCCAATTGAATTTCCAACTCTCGTTTTAAAATTTCGACTGTACGGTTCGTTGAAATTTTCAACATATCGGAAACACCAATGAACAAAGGCTTATTACAACTCTCGATCACACAACCTAAAGGTGCTATCGAGGATTCACAATCCGTAAAAGCATATAAAGCATCGATCGTTTTATCGGGAGAAACACCTGCCGGAAGATGTACTAAAATTTCAACTTCAGCAGCTGTATTGTCTTCAATTTTTTTGATCTTAATTTTCCCTTTATCATTCGCTTTCAGTATACTATCTATCAATTTTGTCGTATCTGTTGCAAAAGGGATCTGGGTAATTACCAATGTTGATTTGTCAAACTGTGAAATCTTGGCACGTACCCGAACACGTCCGCCTCGCATTCCCTCATTATAATTCGATATATCGGCAATACCAGCTGTCGGAAAATCGGGATATAATGTAAAAGGTTTTCCTTTTAATATTTTGATCGAAGCGTCAATCAGTTCATTAAAATTATGCGGTAATACTTTTGTTGACAAACCTACCGCAATACCTTCACCTCCTTGTGCCAACAATAACGGGAACTTAACCGGAAGATGTATCGGTTCGTTCTTACGTCCGTCATAGCTCAACTGCCATTCCGTTACTTTAGGAGAAAACAAAACGTCTAACGCAAATTTGCTTAAACGTGCTTCAATATAACGCGGTGCTGCCGCTCCGTCGCCGGTTAGGATATTCCCCCAGTTTCCCTGACAGTCGATCAATAAATCTTTTTGACCGATATTTACCATAGCATCACCAATACTGGCATCACCGTGCGGGTGATATTGCATGGTATGCCCGATGATGTTTGCTACTTTGTTATAACGTCCGTCATCCAATTCTTTCATGGAGTGCATAATACGACGCTGAACGGGTTTAAATCCGTCTTCAATAGCCGGAACAGCACGTTCTAAAATCACATAAGAAGCATAATCTAAAAACCAGTCTTTGTACATTCCGGTTACTTTGGTAATCGAATCGGAATTTTCGACTTGTTCCTGATTTTCAGGTTCAAAATTCGGATTATCATCCGGGTTTATATGTTGGTTCTCTTCGCTCATATTTCAGTTGTCAGTTACTCGTTAACTGTCATTATTTCATCAATTCTTCTGCTGTATCTAATTCTACCTTCAAGTTGTGAATGATAAACTCTTGTCGGTCCGGTGTATTTTTCCCCATGTAAAATTCTAAAAGTTTTTCAATCGACATGGCTTTGTCCAGCATTACCGGATCTAATCGGATATCCTGACCGATAAAGTGTTTGAACTCATCGGGTGAAATTTCCCCCAAACCTTTAAATCGGGTGATTTCCGGTTTCGGTTTTAATTTTTCAATAGCTGTTATCCGTTCTTCATCGCTGTAACAATAGATCGTTTCTTTTTTGTTACGCACACGGAACAATGGGGTTTGTAAAATATACAAATGCCCTTCTTTAATCAATTCCGGGAAAAACTGTAAAAAGAACGTAATCAACAACAAACGGATGTGCATTCCGTCCACATCGGCATCGGTTGCAATTACAATGTTGTTGTACCGTAAATTTTCATAATCTTCCTCAATATCTAAAGCGGCTTGTAGCAGGTTAAACTCTTCATTCTCATACACGATCTTTTTACTCATTCCGTACGAGTTCAAGGGTTTTCCTCGTAAAGAGAAAACCGCCTGTGTATTTACATCGCGACTTTTTGTAATAGATCCCGAAGCCGAATCTCCCTCAGTAATGAACAACGTACTTTCTAAATATCTGGGGTTTTTAACATCTGTTAAATGCACACGACAATCGCGCAACTTTTTATTGTGTAAGCTTGCCTTTTTAGCCCGTTCACGTGCCAGTTTACGGATTCCGGAAAGCTCTTTGCGTTCGCGTTCTGCCTGAAGGATCTTTTTCAATAAAGCATCAGCTACTTCCGGATTTTTATGCAGGAAATTATCCAGCTTGTTCTTAATAAAATCATTGACAAACGTACGAACGGTAGGTCCTTTAGGTCCCATTTCGGTAGAACCTAATTTAGTTTTGGTTTGCGATTCAAAAACCGGTTCTTCAACTTTAACGGCAATTGCCGCTACAATTGATTTACGGATATCTGATGCTTCAAAATTCTTATTATAGAATTCTTTTAAAGTTCGTACTACTCCTTCTCTAAAGGCTCCTAAATGTGTACCTCCCTGCGTTGTATTTTGTCCGTTAACGAATGAATAGTATTCTTCAGAATACTGTGTTCTGCTGTGTGTCAAGGCAATTTCGATATCATCACCTTCCAGATGTATTACCGGATATACAGTATCTTCTTCAACAATATTGTCTTGTAATAGATCTTTTAACCCGAATTCCGAATAGAATTTCTCACCATTGTAGTATAGTGTTAATCCACGGTTCAGATAGGTATAATTGCGAAGCATCTTTTCAACGTACTCATTGCGATACTTATAATTCTTAAAGATCGTATCATCAGCAATAAAAGATACTTTGGTACCCCGACGTTTAGTCGTTTCCGTTATGTCCTCTTCCGTTGTTAGATTTCCTGCAGAGAACTCTGCTACTTTTTGCTGGTTATCACGTACGGATTCTACACGAAAATAGGTTGAAAGTGCATTTACCGCTTTGGTACCAACCCCATTCAGACCTATCGATTTTTTGAAGGCTTTGGAATCGTATTTTCCTCCGGTATTCATTTTAGAAACCACATCAACCACTTTTCCTAACGGAATACCACGACCGTAATCACGGACAGTTACCAGTTTTTCTTTTATGGTCACTTCAATGGTTTTACCGGCACCCATAGCAAATTCATCGATACAATTATCGATAACTTCTTTTACTAAGATATAAATACCGTCATCGGGTGTGGAACCGTCACCTAATTTTCCAATGTACATTCCGGGACGCATACGGATATGCTCTTTCCAGTCGAGCGACCGTATATTGTCTTCGGTGTATTGATTTTGCTCTTGCATAGACAGACTTCGGATTTTGTGCAATATACCATTTCTGCCTAAAAAATAAAAGTCACTACTGTAGAAGTTATTGACAATTTGAAGTTTAAATCCCTCTCTTTTAACACGGTCAAATTCTCCTAAAAGTGCACTTTTAGTTATAATGATGAAAAATACCGAAATCAAAAATGGTCCACAATGCCGCTTTTTGATCCGCTGCTTTTAAAGCCTGATTTACCCAGGTATTACAAGTATAAAACAAACTATACCTCCCTTTTGCCTTGTAAAAAACATCATGAATACCATAAACAGCATTGGTCCGGATCTTAGAATATGTATCTTTCTCAGCCTGAAATGAATTTTGTATAAAACGAACCAGTTTTGAGTAATTACCTGCTGAAAGCCATAATTTTACACAATCTTTACCTTCCTTTATCCCTTCATAAAAAGTAACATGCATTGCTGTAGTATTGAAGCCCGAAGCAGCTTTAAGAGCCGTACTCGTTTTTAGATCAGCCCAAGTAGGTGTGTCTAAATAAAAGCCTTTATCACCCCAACCAAATGCTACATACTCATACTGTCTGTTTTTAGCTCTCACATCTTCAAATTTTACTTTTTGAGACCAATCGAAAATTTCATTTTTAACGGGAACTACAATATCCGTATGAACACCGTTTGACAAAATGTAAACCGGCACTTTATTGCCTGACATTTTCAACACTATTTCATCGTTTACCGGAATATAGGAGACTGCTACTACAGATATTAAGTATAGTACTAAAAACAGTAACAGAAAAGTTGTAAGCCTTATCGCTTTTTTAAAAATTTTAATCATCTTAGGTATTTCAAAACTTTATATAAACAAAAAAACCACAAAAATATTTTGTGGTTTTCTATATTTCTTTGCTATGCAAAAGTATTATACATTAAATCTAAAATGCATTACATCACCATCTTTTACGATATACTCCTTACCTTCTACTCGAAGTTTTCCGGCTTCTTTTACTTTAGCTTCCGATCCATAGTTTGAAAAATCTTCAAAAGCGATTACTTCAGCTCTGATAAATCCTTTTTCAAAATCGGTATGGATTACTCCGGCAGCTTTCGGCGCTGTATCCCCGACTTTAATAGTCCAGGCACGAACTTCTTTAACACCTGCAGTAAAATAGGTTTGAAGATTTAACAACTTATAAGCTGCACGAATTAAAACTGCCGAACCAGGCTCTGTTAAGCCTAAGTCTTGCAAGAACATTTGACGTTCTTCATAGCTTTCTAATTCATTAATATCAGCTTCGGCTCCAACAGAAAGTACAATTACTTCTGCATTTTCATCTTTTACTAATTCACGAACTTGTTCTACATATTTATTTCCGCTAACCGCAGATGCTTCGTCTACATTACAAACATACAAAACAGGTTTTGCTGTAATTAATTGGAAATTTTCGAATAGCGCTTCTTCATCAGCTCCTTCCGGAACTACGGTACGAGCCGATTTAGACTGTAATAAGGTTTCTTTAATCCTGTTTAACAATGCCTGTTCTACAAGAGCCTCTTTATTTCCTACTTTAGCCGCTTTATTCGCTTTCTCTAAACGTTTTTCAACCGTTTCTAAATCCTTTAATTGCAACTCAATATCGATAGTTTCCTTATCTCTAATAGGATTTACATTTCCATCAACATGAACAATATTATCGTTATCAAAACAACGTAACACGTGAATAATAGCATTACACTCGCGGATATTTCCCAAAAACTGATTCCCTAAACCTTCGCCTTTACTAGCTCCTTTTACTAAGCCGGCAATATCCACAATATCTACTGTAGCCATCTGAACACGTTCCGGTTTAACGAGTTCTTCCAAACGGGCAATACGCGGATCCGGCACATTTACTACCCCGATATTAGGTTCAATTGTACAAAACGGAAAGTTTGCACTCTGCGCCTTAGCATTTGACAAACAGTTAAATAAAGTTGATTTTCCTACATTCGGTAAGCCTACAATTCCTGCTTTCATAATTCTATTTTTGCCGTTAACTATTTGGGTTAACTATTTGTTTTTTTTAAGTGTGCAAATATAAATATTTGAACCAATATTTCTTGCTTTTTAATCTGAAATGTAAATTATATAATACTTCCTGTGAATTTCATAACGCATTTCTACAAGGTGCTAATTAACTTTGACTTATAAAAATTTAAAAAGAAATGATTATGAAAAAGACAATGATGCTATCCGTATTATTTTTGAGCGGTTTTACGCTATTTGCTCAAAACACGAATGTTTTAAAAGAAACTGAGACTACAATCACTACAATCAAAGATTCCAAAGGTGAACGAAAGATTGAAAAGGTTACAGAGATAAAAGAAACTCAGCCTGTAGAATTAGAGATATCGGAACAAAAAGGAAAAAACATTCCCATGAAAGAGAGTGTTCCTGTAAATGTAGCCACAACCACTAAAGTAGCTGTTGACGGTCAAACAGAATATGTAGATGTAGATCACTCTTCTTATTATATGTATAACGGTGAAAAGTATGAAATTAAAAATGATGAAAAAGGCTATATTTTTTATCGCAACGGAAAAGAAACGAACAGTATTTTACGTAAAGCTTCGGGAGGTTACTACCTGTATATCTATAAAAATGATGTATCAATAGCTCGATTTGACAAAAACGGAGATTTAGTCATAGAAT
>NZ_JAMXLC010000001.1:2358548-2592562 GCF_024054235.1 Flavobacterium sp. NRK F10 | reverse complement strand
AAAAAAAAGAGACCCGATTTTTTATCGGGTCTCTTTTTTATTCCGCTAACATTGTAATAATTTTTCGCTCTTCCACTGTAGGTGTCAATCCCGACTCAAACTCCCAATAAGGCGTAAAAACAGTTGATCTTTTATTAATAAGCGACTTATCTTTAAAGACATTCTCTTTTGTGTATCCGAAAATTTCAGTATCAAAATTCGTTACTACCATATAGTTCCTTACTTCAATTTTTCGTTTTTCTTTTTTGTATTTCTTTTCAAATCCAATCACTTCTTTAGAACTGGTCAAATAATACAAACTGCCATCAATCCTGAACATGTTCTTATATTCCAGTGTATAAATATTAGTTTTGTTAAAGAACGATTCTTCCATAAACATCATTCGGGAAGAAGGTATTGTAGAATTAATCTCTACAATGAGTTTTTTAGTACTGTCGTATACTATATAAAAATTAGACAAAACTCCTTTTGCTTCTTCCAAGGGCGAGATCTTTATGGCTAAATAATTTTCATTTTGCGGAAAGGTCTTTACCTGAAAGTCATAGTCTTTCAGAGCCTTTTTATTCAATACTTCATTCAAATACTTGAACTGATAATAATTTTCCATAATGTTGTTAAGATTATATCCTAAAACATCTTCGTTAATATCACCGTCTAACAGACCAACAGTCCTGTTCTGTTCTATTAAAATATCCGTTTTAATCTTTTCGGGCGAACCCAATATCTGGAAATTCAGCAAACCGTCGTTAAAGAATACATAATTATCATTCTTTTTATAGAACTCTCTCAGATACACCTTTAAATTAGCCGGAACAGTTACGTGCTGCATGGAGTTTTCCACCAGATCCTTTAATATTTCCTGCGGATGTCTTTTGGTCAAGATCACTTCTTCTAACAGTCTTAGATTACTTTCCAGATAAATGACATTCTCTTTCTGGTTCAAAGAAGCATAACGTACAATCAAGGGTTTATAAGAAGAGTGAACCAATTCCAGATCGGATTTTCGGGAGAGGTTCACTTTTGCGACTCCGTCACCGTTTGTCAAAAAACCTTGTCTGGTTTTCAAAGCTGTTATAGTTACCTCATCTACAGGAGTATCCGTATCAATATCTTTAACAATAATAGTAAACTCTGTAGCTTGAGAAAAACCTGTGGTATAAATAGCAGCAATAAAAAACAGTAGTAAAATTTTTCTCATAAACGATACAATTTTGGTTTTGGGTAGATTTGTTTTGGGCTTTTGTAATTTTGACTAAAGTAAAAAAAAAAGAGGATTTTTTAACAAAATCCTCTTTAAATTATTGTGTTTTTTTCTTATTCGTTATGCAGGAATGACTGACGGTTCAGCAGCGTTTCTTCACTTTCCACATGCTCCTCGTCTGGCACACAACAATCTACCGGACAAACAGCTGCACACTGAGGTTCTTCATGAAACCCTTTACACTCGGTGCATTTCCCCGGAACAATGTAATAAATATCGTCAGAAATAGGTATTTGGGCAGCTCCGGCATCCACTTCAGAACCATCCGGTAACATTACTTTACCTGATAATTTTGTTCCGTCACTATAACGCCAATCGTCAGCTCCTTCATAAATCGCAGTATTCGGGCATTCCGGTTCACAAGCTCCGCAGTTAATGCACTCATCTGTTATTTTTATAGCCATTTTTAATCTTTTTAAGTTTATTTAAAGTAAGGGTACAGAAGATTTTTGAATAAAAAATTTCCCATAACAACTTATTACGTACTTTTGCAAAAGTACAACGTAAACCCTATAAAAACAAGTTACAAATGTTACAAAATGAAATTAACGATTATTTTGTTCAATTAGGACTTTTCTTAAAACAATTTGATACTGAATTTACCCGAAACAGTACTGTTTTACACAATGACCTTTTCTTTGACGAGTTTGCTGAAATCATTGAAAAACAACAGTATCAAAACGGTTGGTTCACTAAAGATCAGGTAACATTTGCTTTGCAATCGTGGGCTAATGCCTTAACATATGAGAACCTAAAAAACTGGACAAAACCTTACGAATTTCCGAAAGATTCCGAACCAAAGATCATCGGTTTAATTTTAGCCGGGAATATTCCTTTGGTCGGGTTTCACGATGTGCTTTCAGTAATTATTTCCGGAAATATTGCTAAAATAAAGTTGTCTTCCAATGACCAACAGCTTTTAAAATTCATAGCCAAATACCTTACAACTCTTAATTCTGAATTTTCTGAAAGGATACTTTTTGTTAGCGAAAAACTTGAGAATTTTGATGCTGTAATCGCTACCGGAAGCAACAATACAGCCAGATATTTTGAATATTATTTCAGAGACAAGCCTAATATCATTAGGAAAAACCGAAATTCGGTCGCAATCTTAACCGGCAACGAATCTAAGGAAGATTTAATAGCTCTCGGTGAAGATATCTTTCGCTATTTTGGTTTGGGATGCCGAAACGTTTCTAAAATATTCATTCCTAAAGATTACGACTTCAAGCTCTTTTTTGAAGCAATGTATGAATACGGAGATATTATCCACTACGACAAATATGCTAACAACTACGATTACAACAAAGCCGTCTTTCTGATGAGTAATTTTAAATTGTTGGATAATGAGTTCATGACCTTAAAAGAAGACGAAGGATATGCTTCACCGATTTCTTCTGTTTTTTATGAATATTATGACAATGTTGATGCTGTGTTACAGAAATTAGAAGCAGATGCCGAGAAAATTCAATGCATTACTTCCAATAATCTTACAAAAAACAGTATTCCTTTCGGAAAAACCCAAAAACCGGAACTTTGGGATTACGCTGATAATGTGGATACTTTAGATTTTCTACTAAAAATATAAAGCATTATTAAATTCTCATCGTTTTTTATTAAAGAACATTAATTGTTGATAACAATGTGAAATTGTTCATGTTTTTTACCCCTATTTGTTATATTATTTACGAAATTTGTAACGCTATTTAGTTAATTTCAACATAACAATGAAAAAACACAATTTTAGTGCAGGTCCTTGTATACTACCGCAAGAGGTCTTTGAAAAATCTGCACAAGCTATTTTAAACTTTAACAACTCAGGACTTTCAATCTTAGAAATCTCACACCGCAGTAAAGATTTTGTTGCTGTGATGGACGAAGCCAGAGAATTAGTACTTGAGCTATTAGATCTTAAAGGGAAAGGCTATCAGGCTCTTTTTTTACAAGGAGGTGCCAGTCTTGAATTTTTAATGATCCCTTACAACTTAATGAAAGAAAACGGAAAAGCAGCATATTTAGATTCCGGTACTTGGGCTTCAGGAGCTATTAAACAAGCAAAATCTTTTGGGGAAACTGTGGTTGTTGCGTCATCAAAAGACGAAAATTACTCCTACATCCCTAAAAATTACGAAATTCCTTCGGATGCCGATTATTTTCACTGTACTTCCAATAATACTATTTTCGGAACGCAGATCAAATCCTTTCCGCAAACCGACATTCCTGTAGTTTGTGATATGAGTTCGGATATTTTTTCAAGAGTTTTAGACTTCTCTAAATTTGATATTATCTATGCAGGAGCTCAAAAAAATATGGGACCTGCAGGAACTACACTGGTTGTTGTAAAAGAAGAAATCTTAGGAAAATCAGGAAGAACGATTCCTAATATGTTGGATTATCAACAACATATTGCAAAAGAAAGTATGTACAATACACCGCCGGTATTTGCTGTATACACTTCTTTACTTACTTTACAATGGTTAAAGAATTTAGGTGGTGTACCGGCTATTGAAAAGTTAAACAATGAAAAAGCTGCTCTTTTATATAATGAGATAGACCGAAATCCTTTATTCAAAGGTGTGGCTGCAACTGAAGACCGTTCGAACATGAATGTTACTTTTGTACTGAACAATCCGGAACATCAGGAAACATTTGACAAAATGTGGAAAGAAGCCAATATATCCGGCATTAACGGACACCGTTCTGTAGGTGGATATCGTGCTTCTATTTATAATGCGATGCCGATAGAAAGTATTCAGGTTCTGGTTGACGTAATGAAAAAATTAGAAGAAAACGTTTAATCGGTTTTGTTGCCAAATCAACAAAATTAAATTTTATACAATATGAAAGTATTAGCCAATGACGGAATTTCTAAAAGCGGTATAAAAGCTTTAGAAAAAGGTGGTTTTGAAGTCATAACAACTAAAGTAGCACAAGAACAGGTAGCCAGTTATATCAACACTAATGATGTAAAAGTACTTTTAGTAAGAAGTGCTACCAAAGTACGTAAAGATATTATTGACGCTTGTCCGGGATTAAAAATCATCGGAAGAGGAGGCGTTGGTATGGACAATATAGATGTAGATTACGCACGCCAGCAAGGAATTCATGTTATCAACACCCCGGCATCTTCTTCTGAAAGTGTTGCCGAATTAGTTTTCGCGCACTTATTCTCCGGAGTTCGTTTTTTACACGATTCAAATCGCAATATGCCTTTAGAAGGAGATACTCGTTTTAACGAATTGAAAAAAGCTTATGGTGGCGGTGCCGAGTTAAGAGGAAAAACATTAGGTGTGATCGGTTTCGGAAGAATCGGTCAGGCCGTTGCTAAAATGGCATTAGGACTGGGAATGAAAGTAATTGCTGCCGACAAATATGTTGACAATGCAGTTATTAAAGTAGATTTCTATAACGGTCAGTTCATCAATGTAGACATTAAAACCGAACCTATGGAAGAGGTTTTAAAACATTCTGACTTTATTACACTTCACGTTCCGGCTCAGGACGGTTACGTTATTTCGAGAGAAGAAATTGATTTAATGAAAGACAATGCCGGAATTGTCAATGCTGCTCGTGGCGGAGTAGTTGACGAAGTTGCTCTTGTAGAAGCTTTAGACTCCGGTAAATTGCGATTTGCGGGATTAGACGTTTTTGAAAATGAACCGACGCCTGCCATGAAAGTATTGATGAATTCAAAAATTTCATTAACACCACATATCGGTGCGGCAACAGATGAAGCACAAGACAGAATCGGTACGGAATTGGCGGAGCAAATCATCAGTTTATTAAAAAACGAATAATAAACCTTAAAAAACTGTAGAACTATGGCAGGAATTTTAGATTTAATCAATAGTGATTTAGGCAAACAAATCATTGGAAACATTTCGGCGCAAACCGGAATTAGTGAAACTCAAGCTTCTGATGTTGTTTCTTCAAGTGTTCCTGAATTATTGGGCGCTATGCAGGGCAATATGTTAAGCGGTGATAGTGCAAACGGCTTATTAAATGCTTTAACAAGCGGTAAACACAACGGAAGCATTTTAGATAATGTAAGTGGCTTTTTAAATGGTGGCGATTTTTCCGATGGTTCTAAAATCCTGAATCATTTATTGGGAGACAAACTAAATGCCGTTTCTACCGGAATTAGTAATAAGACCGGTGTCAGTTCCAGTATCATTACTAAAATTTTACCGATGCTCGCTCCTATCATCATGGGATATTTAGGGAAACAGACTCAAAAAGGAAATGTTTCCAGCACATCTGATTTAGGTGGATTACTAGGAGGTCTATTGACCGGAGTTACTAGTGGAAATAGTGGTAGTGGAGATATCCTTACCTCTGTTTTAGATCAAAACGGAGATGGTAAATTAGATGCCAGTGATGCCATTTCAGCCGTTACTAAAAAGAAAGGCGGTTTAGGTGGATTATTGGGCGGACTTTTCGGAAAATAATTCCAAAATATTTTTTATGTTAAAAGCTCTGAATATTTCAGAGCTTTTTTTTATCTTTAAACATTCTAAATAAGATTGTTTTGCGTCATTATCTTTATATTACGGCTCTTGTTTTCGGATTACTTTTTTCCTGTAATTCCAATAAAGAAGTTGTGGCTAAAGATCAGCATAATGACAAGCCTAAATTGGAAAGCGATACGATCAGAATAGCAAATGACGAGATCGAATATGAAATCATCATTATAGATCCCGGATTTACATCCTGGTTTAATTCTTACGCCAAACCAAGAGGTTTTTACACGCAAAGCTATTTAGAAGCCAGAAATATTTTTTGGGTAACCGAATGGAACAGAAGAGTTATAATGTCATCGCAATATGATCCGAGCCTGTACGAAATGCAGATCAACTACAATTCTTATACAAATTACGGATATGAAGTGAATTATATGCTCTACAACTATTTGGTTTATTTTCAACTAACAAATAAGCAACGTTTGGGCGGATTTCCCCCCAGAATTTAAATATGAAGAAACTCAAAGAACGCTGGAATATTAAAAGCAATTTCCAGTTTGTCATCATTTTTATTGTTTTTGCTATAACCGGTTCTACTGCTGCTTATGTTTCACGACCTATTTCTGATGCTTTGGGAATTCAAAAAGATAATTTACCCTACTGGATATACCTTCCGGTTCGTTTAATTATTATATTCCCTTTATACCAGATTTTACTTATTGCGATCGGTACGCTATTCGGTCAATTCAAATTTTTCTGGTGGTTTGAAAAAAAGATGTTACGCGGTATGAGATTAGGATTTATCGCTGATTTTTTTGATAAAAAAACAAAATAATTTATACTTTTTCTTACTTTTAATTTGCTTTTCCATACATAAAAAGCTATATTTGATTTCTCTGCTATTCAGCCATTTTTTTCTTTAATGTTTAATTTAATTTTATAGCTTATGAAAGCAAACAAAAGAATGAAATGGATGGTTTTCTTATGTGCATCCGCATTTTTACTTTTTTCTTGTGCTAATGAAGAAAGTAGCCCGTCCCAAGAAACAGCAATTACTACAAGTAAAGTAGCTGTTAAAACTACCAAAAAAAGAACTGAAGACATGATGATCTTTAGAACTAAACTAAATGAAATTTTAGAAATGCAACAGAAAAAAGCCGACCGTATGCTAGTACAAGAAGCTCTTTTATCTGCATCTCAGGATTTCTTAATTGCAAATGAAATTGACATTAAGTCTATTACTGACGAAACTCAGACTATTTCAAAAGCATTTGCACTTTATTCTTCTAAAATGAATATGTTAAACCCAACTAAAAACTAACCCTATGAAAAAGATTTTAACACTAATAGCTGCTTTACTGATCTCGGAAACCTATGCAGACAAAATAGAAGTCTACAACAACACAAATTATGATCTGTCATACAACATCACAACCCATGATATTAGTGGTAATCCCTATCCTTATTTACAAAGTAGCGGAACATCAACTTTAGTTACGTTGAACTCATGGAGTTCTGCTGTCTATGACAATAATCTATCCGGAACATTCCCTTTTTACTCACCGCTTACAACACCTCCTATCAATACTTGGGGGCGTTATATAGCTGCGGGCTATCCGGCAATAGACACGCCAAGTAATATAGCACAAAATATATACGGAACTTCACAGACTTTTGCAAAATTCAAATTTCTCTTTGCAGGAACTTCATTTTCTGCTAATGTGGGGCCGTTAGGTTATGCTGACTTTGATGCTATTTATGATCCTACAACAAGTATCTCTATACAATATTTTGAAGGCTTTGACGGGACGAATACCGTTTATTATATATTGGCAGACGAAATTTAAAAAACATATAAAAAAACTGTCTGGAAACACACCTAATTCAATGGATTGTGCATTCAGACAGTTCCTTTTCACAAAAAAAACAGACCTTACACTACTGTTCTTCTTTTACTATAAAATAAGTATAAAGCCAAGTCAATGTAAAAGTCGGAATAATATCGATAAAAGGAATTAGCTCTTCAATCGTACCGATAATACCAGCCACTTTACCTTTAGTTCCTTTATACATCAACATTAATAACAAACCGGAAATAGGAGCCCAGATTACATCAACAGCCTCACCAAATACAGGTACCAAATAAGACATCATTCCTATCAGGTCAAAAATAATGCTCAATACTAACTTTGCTTTCTTATTAGAAGATTTAACTTCAGGTTTAACTATTACCTCTTCTCCCATTATATCTTTTTTTATTCAACTATCTCTATACAAACAAAACTAATGCCAATATAGTACTTCAGAATTGAAAATACTCATTATTTTAATTTGGAATGGTAATATTTTCTCAATTTCTCCAACTTTGGTGCAATAACCATCTGACAATAACCTTGAGATGCATTTTGACTGTAATAGTCCTGATGGTAATCTTCTGCCGGATAAAATTCAGATGCCGGAGACACTTTGGTTACTATAGGCTTAGTATACAATTTTTCCTTTTCAATTAACTGAATATAATGTTCTGCCTTTTCTTTTTGTGCCTGTGTATAGTAAAAAATTTCACTTCTGTATTGCGTACCCACATCAGCTCCCTGACGGTTTAAAGTAGTCGGATCATGAGTACCGAAAAAAATCTCTAATAAATCTTCGTAAGCCACTTCTGTCGGATCAAAAGTGATCTGAATTGCCTCCGCATGTCCGGTTGCACCTGTACATACTTCTTTGTACGTGGGATTTTTAGTCGTTCCGCCGATATAACCGGATACTACTTTTTTCACTCCTTTTACTTCCTGGAATATGGCTTCTGTACACCAAAAACACCCTCCCGCAAAAGTTGCGATCTCATTATGTTTATCCATTTTTATAACAATAGGTTCTTTATTTTTTTGTTCTTCTTTTTGTTTTTTTTGCCCCTGACATCCGGTCACGATCAACAAACTTACTACTAAAACTATTTTCATTTTTGCAATTTTTATCCCAAGTTAGCCATTAATTATTTTTTAAATAAACGGTTTAACTAATTTTTATCACATTTTTTGTATTTCAAAATAGTTTGATTTCCTCAAAATAAGTTACTTTGTAAAAAATTTGTCATGATAAAAGCCTATAACATTCATAAAAGCTATGGAACGCTTCATGTTCTGAAAGGAGTTAATTTACATATCCAAAAAGGAGAGATCGTTTCTATAGTAGGTGCTTCCGGAGCTGGGAAAACAACCTTATTACAGATTTTAGGGACATTAGACAAGCCCAATCTTTCTGATGACTCCTCACTTGTGATCAACAATGAAGATGTTTTAAAAATAAATGACAAAAACTTATCTCGTTTTCGCAACCGGCATTTAGGTTTTATTTTTCAATTCCATCAATTGTTACCGGAATTCACGGCTTTGGAAAACGTCTGTATTCCTGGTTTTATTGCCAACAGAAACAAAACAGAAGTGGAAGCAGAAGCCAAAAAACTTCTGGATTATTTAGGGCTTTCACACCGTATCGATCACAAACCCGGAGAACTTTCCGGTGGTGAACAACAAAGAGTAGCGGTTGCCAGAGCTTTGATCAACAAACCGGCTGTTATCTTTGCCGACGAACCTTCAGGAAATTTAGATACTCATAGTGCCGAAAATTTACACCAGCTTTTTTTTAAGCTTCGAGACGAGTTCGGACAGACTTTCGTTATCGTTACCCACAATGAAGATTTGGCTGATATGGCCGACAGAAAACTGACAATGGTCGACGGAAATATTGTATAATTATGAAAATTTTAGAGACCGATCGATTAATACTTCGGGAATTTGAACCTGATGATGCAGATTTTCTTTTCCTGTTAAATCAAAACTCTAACGTTATCCGATATACAGGCGACGCTCCTTTTTTATCTGTAAAAGAAGCTAACGATTTTATTAAAAATTATTTAGATTATAAAATATTCGGTACAGGAAGATGGTTGGTTATTGAAAAAGAAAAGAACACTTCTATCGGTTGGTGCGGACTCAAAAACCACGATCATGAATTCATTGATCTGGGCTTTCGTTTTTTAGAAGAGACTTGGAATAAAGGATATGCTACCGAAGCTGCTCAAGCCTGTCTTGATTATGGTTTTAATCAATTACATTTTACGGAAATTATCGGAAGAACAATGCCTGAAAATACCGCCTCGCAACGTGTTTTAGAAAAAGTAGGAATGCAATTTTCCCATCAGGAAACTGTTGAAGGTTTACATGAAGCACTAATCTATAAAATTTCTAAATGACTTCTACAGAGCTAAAAGATTTCTTAGATGAAAAAGCCGATTTATACAATCGTCCTGATTTTATAACAACTGATCCTATACAAATCCCGCATTCCTTTACGGTCAAAGAAGATATTGAAATTGCGGCTTTTATAGCTGCTATTTTAGCTTGGGGAAATCGGAAAATGATTATCAGAAGCGGACAGCGGTTTATGGAAATTATGGGAAATTCTCCTTATGATTTTGTCATGACCCACAAGGAAGAGCACTTAGAAACACTAAATACCTTTGTACACAGAACTTTCAACGGACAGGACGCTAAAACATTTATTAAAGCGTTGCGCAACATATACCAAAATCACGATGGTTTGGAAGCGGTTTTTAATCAATCCCAAAGCAATGGAAACCAAGTAGAGAGCATTTCCAATTTCAAACGTATCTTTTTTGAAATCCCGCATTTGCCAAGAACTACAAAACACATTTCCGATCCTTTGAATAAATCAGCTGCCAAACGGATTAACATGATGTTGCGTTGGTTAGTTCGTCAAGACAATAAAGGAGTCGATTTAGGAATATGGAAATCTATCAATCCGGCTCATTTATCCTGTCCCCTCGATGTACACAGCGGAAATGTTGCCCGAAAACTTGGTTTACTTACTCGTAAACAAAACGATGCTAAAGCTTTAGTAGAGCTAGACACCAATCTTAGATTATTGAATCCCCAAGATCCTGTGAAATATGATTTTGCACTATTTGGTTTGGGTGTTTTTGAAGGTTTTTAAATGTAGGCTATACTCTAATAGTAAGGTTTTGAAACATTTTTACAAAATCATGTAACACATCAGTAAGCTTCACAACGTAACTTTGTTTTATCAAAAAAAGATACTAACCTTTAAAAATATAAAACTATGTTACGTTGGACTATTATATTCATAATTCTTGCTATTGTCGCCGGAATTTTAGGCTTTGGAGGTATTGCTGCCGGAGCTGCTCAAATTGCAAAAATCTTATTTTTCATATTTATCGTCCTTTTTATTCTTTCTCTTATAAGAGGAAAAAGGTAAAACAAATATGCTACAACAATCTTATAATTACGTTTAGTTTAAGTTTTGAGTTTTGGTTGAATTAAAAAATCCCGATCGGTCAGATCGGGATTTTTTGTGGAGAATATCGGGCTCGAACCGATGACCTCTACGCTGCCAGCGTAGCGCTCTAGCCAACTGAGCTAATCCCCCTTAGACGATATCCGCAAACCTACAGTTTTTTTCAATATGTTTTACAAAACTCTAAAAAAATAAATACACTTTAACAAAGTCAGGGGATTTAAAAATAAAATTGTAACAAAAAGGCTAAAGTTCCGTCTTACACAGAAAGAAGTTATCGGCTTTTTAAAAACCAACTAAATAAAACTATTTTGGAAACAATTCTTACTATTCGAAACTTAGACAAAGTGTACAACAATCATGTACATGCTGTTAAAAACGTTTCGTTTGAAATAAAGAAAGGGAATGTTTATGGTATTTTAGGACCTAACGGTTCAGGGAAATCAACTACTTTAGGTATCGTTCTCAATGTCGTTAATAAAACTTCAGGAGAATACCAATGGTTTGACGGAACAGTACCTACTCATGATGCTTTAAAGAAAGTAGGAGCTATTATTGAGCGTCCTAATTTTTATCCCTATATGACTGCTGAAGAAAACTTGTCATTAGTTTGTAAAATCAAAGAAGTTCCGCGTGAAAAGATTGCAGAAAAACTGGAATTAGTAGGTCTATTAGATCGCAAAGACAGTAAGTTCAAGACATTTTCTTTAGGGATGAAACAACGCTTGGCCATTGCCTCTGCCCTTTTGAACGACCCTGAGATCTTAATTCTGGATGAACCGACCAATGGCCTTGATCCGCAAGGGATACGTCAGATCAGAGAATTAATAAAATTGATCGCTTCTCAAGGAACAACTATTCTCTTGGCATCACACTTATTAGATGAAGTAGAAAAAGTATGCAGCCATGTAGTTGTTTTACAAAAGGGTGTCATGCTTTACCAGGGAACTGTAAATGAAATGGTTGCTAACGAAGGGTTTTTTGAATTGAAGTCTGATGATATTGTACATTTGGAAAGTATCATAAAGGAACATCCGGCAGTTGACAAAACAAGCCAGGAAGACGGAAAACTGATTGTTTATCTAAACTCCGGTTTAGAAGCTGCTGAATTAAATGATTATTTATTCAAAAAAGGAATTGTTCTTAGCCATTTGGTTAAGAGAAAACACAGCCTTGAAGAACAATTCTTACAATTAACCAATCATCAATCCTAATGTTATGTATCGTTTACTTTCTATAGAATTTCAAAAAATATTCAAGAACAGAGCCAGTAAAATCTTAGTTATACTCTATTTTTCTCTTTTATTCTTATTGTTCTTAATTAGTAATATCGAATTTGATCTGGGACCTATTCATGTTAACATTGCCGATCAGGGAATATTTAACTTCCCGTTTATCTGGCATTTTAATACTTATGTAGCAGATTATTTCAAAATATTTTTAGCTGTTGTTATTGTATCTATGATGGCTAATGAATATACCTATAACACTTTAAAACAAAACCTAATAGACGGATTAAGTAAAAAAGAGGTTATTTTAAGTAAATTTTTGACGGTTATAATGTTTTCATTGATATCGACTCTTTTTGTTTTTCTCATCACATTGATTTTAGGGCTTCGCTTTTCTTCATACAATGAATTTTCAATTGTTTTTTCCCAACTAGAATATGTATTAGGCTATTTTATAAAATTAGTAGCTTTCTTTTCATTCTGCTTATTTTTAAGTGTTTTAATCAAACGTTCCGCTTTTGCTCTTGGTTTTTTGATCTTTTGGTCAATGTTTGAATTCTTTAGTCACGGAATTTTAAAATATGTTATTCTGAAAGAGAACAAACAAGACGATACTTTAATTGATAAGATTTATGATTTCTTTCCGCTTGAATCCATGTCTAACATCGTTGTTGAACCTTATTCCCGATTGAATTTTGTAAAAACTATCGGTACTCAGGTAGGAATAGAAAACACGAAAGATTACAGCGTTCACTTTTCAAACATCCTGATCGCCTTAATCTGGATCTTTATCTTTATTTTCCTATCCTATAAATTGCTTAAAAAACGAGATTTATAGTATCTTTGCAGGTACTATGAAAATGAAATTTATTTTTGGCTTCTTAGTGCTTTTTACAAGCATGCCTCAATTGTATGCCCAATATATTACGGTTGATGATACTTACACTGCCGAAGACTTAGTCAATGATGTCCTCTTCTCTAATTCTTGTGCTTCTGTAAGCAACGTTTCCGTTTCAGGCGGTAACTTTGGTAACGGACAGGAAAGTTGGGGCTTTTTTAGTGGTAACGGAAGTAGTTTTCCATTTCAGAACGGTATTATACTTAGTTCCGGAAAAATTGACAATGCACCGGGACCCAATACGTATATCTCAGATGATGGCGGCGGAAATATCAATTGGGGAGGCGATTCAGACCTTAATCAAGCTCTGGGTATTTCTAACTCACTAAATGCAACAGTTTTAGAATTTGATTTTATTCCGATAGGGTCGCATATCAGTTTTAACTATATCTTTTCTTCTGAAGAATATCACGGAACGGCAACCTGTACCTATTCAGACGGTTTTGCATTTCTATTACGGGAAGCAGGTTCTACTGCTTATCAGAACTTGGCCGTTATACCAGGGACTAACACTCCCGTAAAAGTAACTAATGTACATCCGGATATTCCAGGAGGATGTAATGCTCAGAACGAACAATATTTTGATGCTTTTAACGGAACGAATCATCCTACGAATTACAATGGTCAGACCAAAAGAATGATAGCCGAAGCGGATGTTACTCCCGGAGTTCAATACCATATTAAATTGGTCATAGCCGACGAAGGTAACTATCGCTATGACTCCGCTATTTTTTTGGAAGGAGGTAGCTTTAATTTCGGTTTAGATCTGGGAAATGACAGAACCGTTGCTAACGGCAACCCAATCTGTTCCTCTGAAAATCCTTATACTATCGGGCAAACTATTCCGGGAGCCACTTACCAATGGTTCCAAAACAATTCACCTTTGACCGGCGAAACCAATGCTACACTTGATGTAACTTCTGATGGTATTTATAAAGTAGAAGTTTCAATCGGAGGGTGTATAATAGATTCTGAGGTTGAATTGGAATTTGCACCGAATTTAACTGTTAATCAAACTGATTTTGAAAGTTGCGATGCTGACGATAATCAAGATGGTATTACCGCTTTTGATCTAAATAATATCGCAACACAACTATTCAGCAATCTACCGTCTAATTTCCAGATCTCTTTTTACGAATTAGGCTCTAATACGGCTTTACCGTCAGACTATACTAATACAACAGCATACCAACAAACAATACTTGCCCGAATTTCCAATATCAACTGTTATAGCGATTATCCGATAAACTTAACAGTACACACTTTTGAAGAAACAATTAATGATGTAACTCTCGGACTTTGTAACGGAAATATAGAAACTCTACAGGCAGACAGTGGTTTCAGTAGTTATCTTTGGGACGACGGTTCAACTACCGAATCCATAAATGTAAATTCAGCCGGAAACTATTCGGTTACCATTACTAACGATCAAGGCTGTTCTAAAATTAAAACCTTTTTTGTCGTTACTTCAGAAGCTGCTACCATAACAGATATTGTTATTCATGATTTTGATTCAAATAATACTGCAACGATCTTAACATCCGGAAATGGCAACTATGAATATTCTTTAAACGGCATCAATTATCAGGATAGCCCTGTTTTTGAATATCTGGAAGAAGGAGAATATACGATCTATATTCAGGATAAAAATGGCTGCGGTATCACTATCGGAACGTTTTACATATTGAATTATCCTAAATATTTCACCCCTAACGGAGACAACTACAACGACTATTGGAATATTAAAAATCTGGATAAAAGAGGGCTGCAAGCCAGTAAAATTTTTATATTTGATAGATTTGGAAAACTTCTAAAACAAATTAGTCCGGAAGGCACCGGTTGGAACGGAACTTATAATGATCAACCTCTACCTTCTTCAGATTACTGGTTCGTTTTAGAATTAACCAATGGCAAAACCATAAAAGGGCATTTTGCTCTAAAACGATAACAGAAATTATAATGGTAAGAAGTTTGTTTTTTGTTGCACTGGGAGGTGGATTAGGAAGTATCCTAAGATTCCTGACCAATGTTTGGGTATCCAAAAATATGGTTGAAAAACTGTATAGTGCCACGTTTATTGTAAATATCCTTGGCTGTTTTTTAATCGGTTTTTTAACAGGTTATCTTCAAAAGCAATTTTCCGGTAATGAATCTTTAAAACTACTTTTAGTCACGGGCTTTTGCGGTGGTTTTACCACTTTTTCCACTTTTGGACTTGAAAATTATAATTTTATACAATCCGGAAATTATATGACTTCTATTTTCTATACCTTCTTAAGTATCGGATTAGGAATCATATTTGTCAGTCTGGGACTTTTATTAGCAAAATAATCTATGTTTACAACCACAGAAATCAAAAAATTAAAAGAAATACTCTCTCACCCTAAAAAAATCAGCATTGTTTCACATAGAAATCCTGACGGAGATGCAATGGGTTCCTCCTTAGGATTACTGCACTTTTTACAACAGCTGAATCATGAAGTAACCTTTGTATCCCCTAATGACTTTCCTGATTTTTTAGCCTGGTTGCCCAATGCTGAGAACACTGTAATCTTTGAAAAAGAAGAGGAAAAGGCAAAAGATTTCTTAAACAGTTCCGAGCTTATCTTCACATTAGATTTTAACGCTTTACACCGTACTGGACACCAAATGGGAGCCTATCTGGAAACGTTAACCCTTCCGATGGTTCTGATTGACCACCACGAATTACCGGATGATTACCCTGCTTTTACATTTTCCGACACCAATTACGGTTCAACTTGTCAAATGGTATACGACTTTATTAACGCTTTAGGGTACAATCACTTGATCGACAAAGACGTTGCTACCTGTATTTACACCGGAATTCTTACAGATTCGGGCGGATTCCGATTTCCTAAAACCACGCCGGCTACGCACCGTTGTGTCGCAGAATTAATCGAACGGGGTGTTAATAATTCAGAAGTTTATAATTTATTATACGATAACTCCACTTATAACCGTTTACAACTATTAGGCAGGGCATTACAAAATTTGAAAGTTTTACCGCAATACAATGCTTCCTACATCACACTGAGTCAAAAAGAACTGGACAGCTTCAATTACCAAAAAGGAGATACAGAAGGCATTGTAAACTATGGTTTAACAATTAAAGGAATACACCTTACAGCGATCTTTATTGAAAATAAAGAAGAAGGAATTGTTAAAATTTCTTTTCGTTCACAAGGAAGTTTTGATGTCAATCAATTTGCTCGTAACCATTTCAACGGCGGGGGACATATTAATGCTGCCGGTGGAAAATCTTTTTCAAATTTAGAAGAAACTGTAAACCAATTTATTGCTATTTTAGCAAAAGAAAAAGCTTAATATGAAAATTATTTTAAAATCAATTGCTCTTGGTTTCCTGGTTGCTGCTTGTTCACAACAGCAAGCAAGAAAGCCGATCTCCCATACTGACGGGACTTTTATAAAAGAATCTATTGAGCGGAACAAAAAATTAATTGCCAACGAAGAAAAGCTGATCGAAGATATCATAAAAAAAGACACATTAAAAGAATACTTAGCCTCATCAAAAGGTTATTGGTATAAATATGATGTTAAAGTAACGGATGCAACACCAAGTCCGCAACGAGGAGATATCGCGTTTTTTGACTATGAAATAAAAGATATCCGAAATCAGATCATCTATTCTGAAGAAGAACTCAAACCTCAAAAATATTATGTCGATAAGGAACATATTATGATGGGACTTCGTGACGGGATTAAATTGATGAAAAAAGGAGAAAAAATAACTTTTCTTTTTCCATCACACATGGGATACGGTTATCACGGAGACGATAATAAAATCCAATCGAACCAGCCTTTGATCTGTACGGTTACCCTGAATGATATTCAAAAAGATACGATCCATTAAACAAACTGATTTACATAAATGAGAAACATTAAAAAAGCATTTATTGCATTGGCTACTTCGTTAATTCTGTTTTCATGTAACGAAAAGTATGCCGATTTAAAGGATGGTTTATATGCTGACATCCAAACTTCAAAAGGAGACATTCTCGTTCAATTAGAATTTGAAAAAGCACCTATTACAGTTGCTAACTTTGTTTCCTTAGCAGAAGGTAAAAACCCTTTCGTAGAAGAAATATTCAAAGGAAAACCTTTTTATGACGGACTACTGTTTCACCGTGTTCTTTCAAATTTCATGATTCAGGGTGGTGATCCTAACGGTGATGGTTCCGGCGGTCCGGGATACAAATTCAAAGATGAATTCCATGAGGATCTAAAACATGATGCTTCCGGAATTTTATCCATGGCTAATTCCGGTCCAGATACAAACGGTAGTCAGTTCTTTATCACCCATAAAGAAACTCCTTGGTTAGATCGTGTACACACCGTTTTCGGTCATGTTGTAGAAGGACAAGATGTTGTCAATGCTATTGTACAAGACGATGTTATCGAAAAAATAAGCATCATCCGAAAAGGAAACGAAGCTAAGAAATTTGATGCCGTAAAAATATTTAAAGATTACTACAGTATTGAAGCTGAAAACCAGAAGAAAGCTGCTGAAGCATTAGAAGAGATAAAAAAAGAACAAGTTGTAAAGATCAACGCATTAAAAATGAGCGGCACCAAAACAAGTTCCGGTTTGGTCTACAAGATTGAAAAAGGCGAAGGAAAAAAACCGAATAACGGACAGGAAGTCTATATTCAATATTCCGGTTTTTTAACTAATGGAGAACTGTTTGATTCGAGTGTAGAAGCAATAGCTGAGAAATTCGGAAAGTTAAACCCTAGAAAAGCTGCCGCTAATGCCTACCAGCCCTTACCTTTTAATTACGGCACAAAACAAGGATTGATCCCTGGGTTCATTGAGGCATTGGATTTACTTTCTTTCGGAGACAAAGGAACCTTTTACATTCCGGCGATCTTAGGTTATGGCGCACAGGGTTCCGGAAATGTTATTCCGCCTAACGCAGATATCGTATTTGAAATTGAATTATTAGAAAATCTTCCAAATCAATAAAAAATGAGAATTACAAAACACTTTACCATTTACTTCTTATTGCTGACGTCATTATTGATAGCACAAAATAAAGAAGAGGGATTATTTGCTGAAATTAAAACGAATCAAGGAACTATCTTACTATCATTAGATTTTAAGAAAACACCTGTCACAGTTGCTAACTTTGTTAGTTTAGCTGAAGGAAAAAATGATTTTGTAGACGAAAAATTAAAAGGAAAACCTTTTTATGACGGACTAAAATTTCATCGTGTTATTGCTAACTTTATGATTCAGGGTGGTGATCCGGATGGAACCGGTGCCGGCGGTCCTGGTTACAATTTTACAGATGAAATTACCGATCTGACTCATGAAGGTCCCGGAATTTTATCCATGGCAAATGCCGGTGCAAATACAAACGGAAGTCAGTTTTTTATTACTCATAAGGAAACACCTTGGCTTGATGGAAAACATACCGTTTTCGGACATGTAGTAGAAGGACAAGATGTTGTTGATAAGATCAAACAAGGAGATGTGATTGAAAAAATCACAATTATCAAAAAAGGTAAAGAAGCTAAAAAATTCAAAGCCGAAAAAGTATTCAAGGCTTATATGAAAGATAAAGAAGCTGAAGACAAAAGAATTGCAGCTCTTAATGACAAAAGCAGAGAGAATTTTGCTAAAGTACAGGAAGAGAAAAGAAAAAAACAAGTAGCACTAGAGGAACAAAGAAAAAAAGAACAAGAAGCTAAGATCAGTGCCATTTGCACAGAAAAATCGGTTTACTTTGCTCATCTAAAAGAAAAAGCTACCCAAACTGATTCAGGTTTGTTGTATGTAATTACTCAAAAAGGAACAAACCAAAAACCGGAACCGGGAACTAGTGTAAAAGTTGCCTATTCTGGCTTTTTTAACGATGGAAAACTTTTTGACTCCAGTAATCCTGAAGTAGCAAAACTTTTCGGAAGATACGATCTAAGAAGAGAACAAAGCGGTAATTATGGACCTATCGAATCTACGATCGGTCAACATCGTTTTATTGCCGGATTTGCTGAAGGTGTAGATTTGTTACATTACGGAGAAAAAGCAACTCTTTTTATTCCTTCTAAACTGGCTTACGGTGAAAAAGGCGCCGGTGGTGGCCTTATTCCGCCAAATACAGATTTAGTTTTTGAAATTGAATTGGTAAAATAAATTCATAAAAAAAGCTCTGAAATTTTCAGAGCTTTTTTTATTTATAAGCTTGACTAAGCTTTAAATTTCCAGTCAAATTCATCCTTTTGCGTAAATACTGCTCCTATTTCAATTGTAACCAACACTCCGTAATCAAAATGCAGAAAAACCCAGTTTTCTTCATTGAAAAGCATCGTAACCCCGTCATTCACTTCCGTTTCCCATTGGGTAATCTTATTCGCTTTTAATACTTGTAAAACCTCTTCCCGGCTTTTACCCATTACCTTTTCTCCGAACAATACTGCCTCCGGATTTGAAATGGTAATATATCCCAAACGAAAACCTTCTTCTTCATAAAATGTCAACCGGGATTTCAGATCGTTATACCCTAAAATAACATTTTGTTCCTCATCTTTATATTGAAAATCAGCTTTTCCGTAAAGTGTTTCAACATGATTTTGCTTCATCCCGAAAAGCAATTCATCAAATCCGAATTTTAATTTTATCTCCATATTTTCTAAAATAAAAAACCACGAATCAAACAAAGTTTACAAATTCGTGGTTTCTATAGTAATTTCTAAAATTCTTAATCTATTTTGTATCTTTTACGATCATTTTCATTCAAGTAAATCTTTCTTAAACGAAGTGATTTTGGTGTAACTTCAACATATTCATCTTTTTGGATGTATTCCAAAGCTTCTTCCAATGAAAATTTGATCGCAGGAACAATTCTTGCTTTATCATCAGCACCGGATGAACGAACGTTAGTCAATTTTTTCGTTTTAGTTACATTCACCACCATATCGTCACCACGTGAATTTTCACCGATTACTTGTCCTTCGTAAATATCTTCATTAGGATCAACAAAGAACTTACCTCTTTCCTGTAATTTATCAATAGAGTAAGGAATAGCTTTTCCGTTCTCCATTGAAATTAAAGAACCACTTAAACGTCCCGGTATTTCTCCTTTAAACGGTTGATACTCAATAAAACGGTGTGTCATAATAGCTTCACCGGCAGTAGCTGTTAACAATTGATTACGTAAACCTATAATACCACGAGAAGGAATGTTGAACTTAATCACCATACGATCTCCTTTTGGTTCCATACTTAACATTTCGCCTTTACGAACTGTTACAAACTCTACTGCTCTACCTGATACATTCTCTGGCAAATCTACTGTTAACTCTTCAACCGGTTCGCATTTTACACCATCAATCTCTTTGATGATAACTTGCGGCTGGCCGATTTGCAATTCATATCCCTCACGACGCATTGTTTCAATCAATACAGATAAGTGCAATACCCCACGACCGAAAACCATAAATTTATCTGCCGAATCCGTTTCATGAACTCTCAATGCTAAGTTTTTTTCTAATTCTTTGTTTAAACGTTCTTTAATATGACGAGAAGTAACAAACTTACCTTCTTTTCCAAAGAACGGAGAATCATTGATTGTAAATAACATACTCATTGTAGGCTCGTCGATAGCAATAGTTTGCAATGCTTCCGGATTTTCATAATCAGCAACGGTATCACCGATCTCAAATCCTTCTAATCCTACAAGGGCACAAATGTCACCTGCTACTACTTTTTCTACTTTCTTACGCCCCAGACCTTCAAAAGTATGTAATTCTTTAATTTTTGATTTAATTATTTTACCGTCACGTTTTACCAAAGAAACATTTTGTCCTTCTTTCAATTCTCCTCTTTGCAAACGACCGATTGCGATACGACCTGTAAAAGATGAGAAATCCAAGGATGTAATCAATAACTGAGGCGTTCCTTCTGAAACTTTCGGTTCCGGAATATGCTCCAATACCATATCCAATAAAGGCTCAATATTTTCTGTTTGATTTTTCCAGTCTTCCGACATCCAGTTATTTTTAGCCGAACCGTAAACTGTCGGGAAATCTAACTGCCATTCTTCCGCGCCTAATTCAAACATCAGGTCAAAAACTTTTTCGTGTACTTCTTCCGGTGTACAGTTCTCTTTGTCTACTTTGTTGATCACAACACAAGGTTTCAAACCAAGACTGATTGCTTTTTGCAACACGAAACGTGTTTGCGGCATAGGCCCTTCAAAAGCATCTACTAAAAGTAATACCCCATCAGCCATGTTCAATACACGTTCTACTTCTCCTCCGAAATCGGCGTGGCCCGGAGTATCAATGATATTGATTTTTGTTCCCTTATAATTTACTGAAACGTTTTTAGAAACAATTGTAATTCCCCTTTCTCTTTCAAGGTCATTGTTATCTAATATTAACTCACCTGTACTTTCGTTATCTCTAAACAATTGACAGTGATACATGATTTTGTCAACCAAGGTTGTTTTGCCGTGGTCAACGTGTGCTATAATTGCAATATTTCTAATCGGAGTCATGCGATAAATTTTTCAAGGTGCAAAAGTACGCTTTATTTTTGGATAAAACACTATGTAGTAATCCAGTAAATTACAAATAACATAAAAATAATGTATAAAAAAAGCCTTCCGAAAGGAAGGCTTCAAGTTTAATAGTAATTTTATTTCTTACAAAGCAGTAACATGTTTTGTCAATTTAGATTTTAAATTAGCTGCTTTATTTACATGAATAATGTTTTTCTTAGCTAATTTATCAATCATAGAAATTACACTTGGTAATTTAGCAGTAGCCTCAGCTTTATCAGTAGCTAAACGGATTGCTTTGATAGCATTACGTGTAGTTTTATGCTGATATCTGTTTAAAACTCTTTTTTTCTCGTTACTTCTAATTCTTTTTAGAGCTGACTTATGATTTGCCATTTTAATTCTTTTTAATTGTAATAATTATTATAAACTACTAGTTAAAAAAGAAAAACCTCCCACAATTGAAGAACAATCACTTTGGTTTTAACTAATAAAACAAAAATCAGAGACACTTGACTTTTATTTTATAAAACTTATTTACAACTAATTTGTAGCCCGTAGGGGAATCGAACCCCTCTTACCAGGATGAAAACCTGGCGTCCTAACCGATAGACGAACGGGCCTGAGATGAACTTTGTAGTCCGTAGGGGAATCGAACCCCTGTTACCAGGATGAAAACCTGGCGTCCTAACCCCTAGACGAACGGACCATTATTCTCATTGCGGTTGCAAAGATACATCTAATTTTTATTCCTGCAAGACCTCAAAGAAAATTTTTCAAAAAAAATTAATATGCCTTTGCAAAAAGTACTCTCCCTTTTGAAGGAGCCCCTGTATAAACACAAGTTCCAGCTTCCTCCACTCTATCCAGAGCGATACAACGAATCGTAGCCTTTGTTAATTCTTTAATCTTTTCTTCTGTTTCCGTAGTACCATCCCAATGTGCTGATACAAAACCTCCTTTGTTCTCTAAAACCTCCTTAAATTCTTCAAAAGAATTTACTTCAGTAATATGAGTATCTCTGTAATTTAATGCTTTTGTGAACAAATTTTCCTGGATTTCTTCCAACAAATTTTGGATATACACTGCAATTCCTTCTTTAGAGACAGTTTCTTTTGACAAAGTATCTCTTCTGGCTACTTCATAAGTTCCGTTCTCTAAATCTTTAGGTCCTATTGCTAAACGTACCGGAACACCTTTCAATTCATACTCTGCAAATTTAAAGCCCGGACGTTGAGTATCTCTGTCGTCATATTTAGCCGAAATACCTAACTTACGTAACTCTTTAACTAATTCATTTACCTGGTTCGAAATCGACTCCAACTGTTCATCATTTTTATGGATCGGAACTATAACTACTTGGATCGGAGCTAAATTCGGAGGTAAAACCAATCCGTTATCATCAGAATGGGTCATTACCAAAGCCCCCATTAAACGAGTAGAAACTCCCCATGAGGTTGCCCATACAAAATCTTGTTTCCCTTCTTTATTCACAAATTTCACATCAAAAGCTTTGGCAAAATTTTGTCCTAAGAAATGTGACGTCCCTGCCTGAAGTGCTTTTCCATCTTGCATTAAGGCCTCGATACAATATGTTTCTACAGCTCCTGCAAAACGCTCATTAGCCGTTTTAACGCCTTTCACTACAGGAATAGCCATAAAATTCTCCGCAAAATCAGCATACACATTCATCATTTGCTCTGCTTCCGCTATAGCTTCTCTTTCCGTAGCATGTGCCGTATGCCCTTCTTGCCATAAGAACTCTGCTGTTCGTAAAAACAAACGAGTACGCATTTCCCAACGCACTACATTAGCCCATTGGTTTACCAAAATAGGTAAATCTCTATAAGATTGAATCCATTTTCTATAGGTATCCCAGATGATTGTCTCTGAAGTAGGACGAACGATCAATTCTTCTTCTAATTTAGCCTCAGGATCCACCTCAATCGATTTTCCGTCCTCACCTGTTTTCAAACGATAATGCGTTACAACAGCGCATTCTTTTGCAAATCCGTCTACATGACTGGCTTCTTTACTAAAATAAGATTTGGGTATAAACAACGGGAAATAAGCATTTTGATGCCCGGTTTCCTTAAACATTCTATCTAATTCTGATTGCATTTTTTCCCAGATAGCATATCCGTAAGGTTTAATAACCATACAACCTCTTACTCCTGAGTTTTCAGCCAAATCTGCCTTAACCACTAACTCATTGTACCACTTTGAGTAATCTTCCGCTCTTGTTGTTAAATTTTTGCTCATTATTATTTTTTTGGCATAAAAGTTGTTTAACTAAATCTTAAGTAAATTATTCGACAAAACTAACTAAATTTGTAATGTCCGACAATAAAAAAAACGCGTTATGAAAACTAAACTACATTTTTCCAGCAAAATCCAAATGATCTTTTCACTTGGAGCATTAGCTGTTTTTGTCGTTTCATGCGGTTCCTACCAAAATTCATCCTATTATGATAACGATGCAATTTACGGAAATGATGAACCCAGACAAGAGACAGTACAGTATAATGATTCGGAAGCAGATCAAAACGGTGAAGCTTATGCTCAAAAATTCCGTTTCATGCAAGATGAATATCAGCAACAATACGATTACTTCACTGATGTTGACCAATACTCTTCTCAAGAGAATGACACAGTTGTAACGGTTTACAAAAATAACTACAATGATTCTAATCAATACGCCGGTTGGGGGAGCAATGACCATGATGTAACTATAAATTATTACAACAACGGATGGTATGGTTGGAACAGTTGGTATTACCCTTATTACGGCGGATGGTACGGCGGTTACTACAATCCTAGTTGGTACTGGGGTTGGAATTCATGGTACGGACCTAGCTGGGGTGTAAGTTGGGGTTGGAATTCATGGTATGGTCCAGGATGGTATGGCGGTGGTTATTACCCATATTATGGCTATGGCTATGGTTATCCTTACTATTATGGAGGATATTATCATAGAAACGTTGTTTACAACAGCGGTCCTAGAGGTGGTAGTAATTATTATTATGGCAACGGCGGTCGCTACAGCACTGGTCGTAATGTTAACCTAAACAGAAGTTCAGGAAGCAGAAATACTTATTCAACCAGTAATTCTCGTTCCAGAAATACTTACAGCAATAGTCGAACCAATACCAATTCGACCCGAAATAATTATTCTACTCCTACAAGAAGTTCCAGCACTCGCAGCACCAACTACTCTACTCCGAGAAGTTCAAGCGGAAGTTATGGCGGTAGCAGATCCAGCGGAGGCTTCGGAGGCAGTCGTTCCAGCGGCGGTTTTAGTGGTGGTGGACGTTCTGGTGGCGGAGGACGTGGTCGTTAATTTAATTTTGAAAGTATAGGCTATGAAAAAAATATTATTATCATCCATTTTTTTATTGGGTTTATTCAGTCATGCCCAAGAAATAAGACAAGAAGACGGATTGCGATATGCGATACAAGATTTAACAGGAACAGCTCGTTTCAGAGCTATGAGTGGGGCTTTCGGTGCCGTAGGCGGTGATCTATCTGCTCTTAATGTGAATCCAGCGGGAAGTGCTGTTTTTAATAACAACTATGCCAGTTTTTCAGCTAGTAATTACAATACCAGCAATAAATCCAACTATTTTGGCCTAAGTACAAAAGAAAACAACTCCACCCTTGATATTAATCAGGCAGGAGCGGTTTTAGTTTTTAAAAATACAGATAACGCCAGTGACTGGAAAAAGTTCTCAATAGGGTTAAATTATGAAAACACCCATGATTTTGACAATGAAATCTTTATCGCCGGAACAAATCCTAACAACTCTATTTCTAATTATTTTTTAAATTATGCACAAGGAATTCCTGAATCCACTTTATCCAATTCAAATTATTACGATCTGAATTTTGGCGGGCAACAAGCTTTCCTTGGTTATCAAACATATTTGTTTGATCCTACTTCTGCCGGAGCTAATACTTACACAAGCAATGTTCCTCCCGGAAGTTATTACCAGGAAAATTATATTACAACTAGCGGTTTTAACGGTAAAGTAACCGGAAACTTTGCTACTTCTTACAAAGACCGTTTATTCATCGGGTTAAACTTAAATGCTCACTTCACAGATTATGTAAGAACAACTAATCTATATGAAAGTAATAACAATAACCCTAATTTAGGAGTTCAGGCTATTTACTTTGATAATGAAGTATATACTTATGGAACCGGATTTTCCTTTAACTTAGGAGCTATTGTAAAAGTAACAGACGCTTTAAGAGTTGGTGCTGCTTATGAATCGCCAACTTGGTACAGACTGCGAGATGAGTTAACACAATCTATAGATGCTTTTTCTAATGATGGTTCTACAACCTACCACGATTACTATTATCCGAATATCACGAACATTTATCCGGTTTATAAAGTACAAACACCCAGTAAATGGACAGGTAGTGCCGCTTATATTTTCGGACAAAAAGGACTAATCAGTGCTGATGTTTCTTATAAAGACTACAGTAGTATTGAGTTTAAACCGAAAAATGAAGATGTATACCAAAATCTGAATATGGCTAACAGTAACTTATTAACAGACGCTATTGAAGTTCGTGTAGGTGGTGAATATAAATTCAAACAATGGAGTTTCAGAGCCGGTTATCGTTTTGAAGAAAGCCCGTATAAAGTAGATTATGCTATGGGAGATCTAACAGGATATACCGGAGGACTTGGCTATAGTTTCGGGGAAAGCAGAATAGACCTGGCTTATTCCAATGCTCATAGAAATTACAATCAATATTTAATTTCTTCAGGGATGAACGATACAGCCCGAATAAGAACTACACAAAACAATGTTACACTAACATATTCGATCAACTTTTAATAAGACAAAACAAGATACACTTTAAACCCGACAGCAATTTGCCTGTCGGGTTTCTTTTTTAGAAAAGATTAGCTTGCTTTTCAGTTTTTTACGTAATTTTGCACCCGCTCAATTCTTTCGGTTTAACAGAGCGAAACTAATTTTTTAATTCTATGAGAACCAAATCATTAAAGAAAAATAAAATCAATGTAGTTACACTAGGTTGTTCCAAAAACGTTTACGATAGCGAAGTTTTAATGGGACAATTGAAAGCTAATGGTAAAGAAGTCACACATGAAGCAACAAATGACGAAGGGAATATCATTGTAATCAATACTTGTGGTTTTATTGACAATGCAAAGGAAGAATCGGTTAATATGATCTTAGAATATGCCGATAAAAAAGAACAAGGTTTGGTTGACAAAGTGTTTGTTACCGGATGTTTGTCAGAACGTTACAAACCCGATTTAGAAAAAGAAATTCCAAATGTGGATCAATTTTTCGGAACAACGGAACTACCACTATTATTAAAAGCACTCGGAGCTGACTATAAACATGAATTAATCGGAGAACGCTTAACCACTACTCCTAAAAATTATGCTTATCTGAAAATTTCTGAGGGTTGTGACAGACCTTGTAGTTTTTGTGCTATTCCTTTAATGCGAGGAAAACACGTTTCTACTCCGATTGAAAAATTAGTTATAGAAGCTGAAAAATTAGCAAAGAACGGAGTCAAAGAATTGATCTTAATCGCTCAGGATTTAACATATTACGGTTTAGACCAATACAAAAAAAGAAATCTTGCCGAACTTTTAGAGGCTTTAGTTAAAGTAGAAGGTATTGAATGGATTCGTTTGCATTATGCCTTTCCTACCGGTTTTCCTATGGATGTCTTAGAGCTCATGAAACGCGAACCTAAGATCTGTAATTACTTAGATATTCCTTTACAGCATATTTCAGACAATATTTTGAAATCAATGCGTCGCGGAACTACCTACGAAAAAACAACTAATTTGTTAAAAGAGTTTCGAAAAGCTGTTCCGGGAATGGCCATTCGTACAACCTTGATCGTTGGCTATCCGGGTGAAACTGAAGAAGATTTTGAAATTTTGAAGAACTGGGTTCAGGAAATGCGTTTTGAACGCTTAGGCTGCTTTACCTATTCGCATGAAGAAAATACCCACGCCTATCTATTAGAAGATAATGTACCTGAAGAAGTAAAACGTGAGCGCGCTAATGAGATCATGGATATTCAGGCGCAAATTTCATGGGAATTGAATCAGGAAAAGATCGGTCAAACGTTTCGTTGTGTAATTGACCGTAAAGAAGGACAATATTTTATAGGCCGAACAGAATTTGACAGTCCGGATGTGGATAATGAAGTTTTGGTTGACGCTTCCAAATTTTATTTAAAAACCGGTGATTTTATTGACCTTACAATCATTGATGCTACGGAATTTGACCTTTATGCCGAACCGACAACCTTGAATTAAATAAAAAAGCTGATATATTTATAGAAAATCCTTGCCAAAAAGCAAGGATTTTTTTTGATACATGATAAATATCATATCTTATATTGATCGTTACACTTACTTTTGACCTAAACAAATCGTAACCCGAATATGATTACCAAACATAATTTATCAGATGAATTCCCTGAATTTTCAGAAAGGATAACGTCTTTAAAAGCAACGAATGCCCACTTTAAAAAATTATTTGAAACCTATGATGAATTAGAGCAATCTATTTATCGCATTGAAACTGATACTGAGCCAACTTCAGACAACGTGTTAAATAATTTAAGAATTGAGCGGGTTAGCTTAAAAGACGAAATTTATCAGTTTATAATAAGACATTAGTTCTTTTTCATAAGATTAGCTTTATTAGTTAATCCATAGTTTTCAATCCGAAATCCTCATCATTTTTGGTGAGGATTTTTTATTTTTGAAAAAAATTAAACCTATGTTTTTACGAATCGAAACAACAAAAGCTAAAAAATTAATCGGTTTTTCAACCACCACCTCTTTAGCTGAGGATAAAACAGCAACTATCTGGAAACAATTAATGCCCAGACTAAAGGAAATTCACAATGCTGTTTCTGCCGATTTATTCTCTTTACAGGTTTATGATTTCAAAACTCTGCAGGAATTCACTCCTTTTACTGAGTTTACCAAATATGCTTTAGTAGAAGTTAAAGATTTTTATCGGGTTCCGGAAGGTTTTAAGACTTTTGAACTTCCTGAAGGCGATTATGCTGTTTTTCTACACAAAGGAACACATGCCGATTTTGTAAAGACTTCTCAATATATCTTTGGCGAATGGATACCAGAAAACGGTTACACCGTAGATGACAGTCCACACTTTGAAGTTTTGGGTGATCTGTATAAAAATGACCATCCGGAAAGCCAGGAAGAAGTATGGATTCCGATCAAACGTTAGTTCAGTACCCTGCTGATCTGTGCAAACCTCTTTTTATAATATGCCTCACTTAAAGACGAAATGGTAACACCGCTTGACGTAGATGAATGAATAAATTTTATATCATGATCCGTTACTTCCGTAATCATTCCCACATGACTGATCCGACTTTTACTGGTAGTATAGAAAAAAATAAGATCTCCTTTTTGCGCTTCAGTTTTATCTACTTTAAAACCATATCGAGCCATTTCGTAAGAAGAACGTGGTAATTCCATATCAACTTCTCTAAAAGTAGTACACATTAATCCCGAGCAGTCAAAACCTGCTGTTGTGGTACCTCCGCTACGATAACGTACCCCTAAATATCCCGATGCCTTGGAGATCAGAATAGTTGCTTTATCTGAAACCTCTGCCTCATTCCCGGTTTCTGAAACAATATCCTCTTTCTCTTCAGGCACTACTGCAATCTCTTCAATTGTTGTAGAAATGGATGATTCTCCTTTTCTAATAATTAAATGATAGCCTATTGGTAAATTGCGTTTTACCTCCGGATTCAACTTTTTTAATTCCTTAACTGAGGTATGGTACTTTTTAGCAATTCGGTATAGTGTTTCTTTTGGTTCTACTTCATGGATCAAATCCTGATCGTCGTCCTCCTCATTTGAATCCGGGATCTCTACAACAGAATTATTCGATGTACCGGTTTCTTCATCAGCTATTACATACTGATCTGATTTGAGTTTTACAACGTCTCCTATTTTCAGATCCTCTGCTTTTAAATCAGGATTATACAACTGTAAATCAGATACTTTTAATTGGTATTTTCGGGCTATGCTATAAAAAGAATCTCCTTTAGCAATTGTATGTGTCTGCGGAACAACCAAAACAGAAGACTGATCCTCTTTTACCGGTATAGTCAATACCTTTCCTATGGCTAATGGCTTCTCTTTTATAGAAGGATTAGCATCAAAAATATCTTTTTCTTTGACCTTGTATTTTTTTGCTATTCCATAGACTGTCTCTCCGGAACTAACCTTGTGTTTTAGTTCTTGGGCACAGATCAACTGAATGCTGACCAACAAACATACTACTACAAATAGCCTTTTCATTGTTTAAGAATTGAAGTGGCAAGGTAATAAATAAATTTCCACAAAAACAACCCTCATTAAGTTTTAAAAGAATCCGGCCCGAAATTCTTTAGAATCTTCGGGCCAAAACTCCTTCTATCAACAACCCAATTATAATAATGTAGTAGGACATACATATTCCGAACACGGAATAGTTGTCCTCTCTGCAATTTCTTTAAAACCTCCGATTACGTCGACAAAATTAGTAAAGCCGTTTTGGCGTAAAATAGATGCCGCAATCATACTACGATATCCGCCGGCACAGAAAAGGATAACGAATTTATCTTTCGGAAATTGATCCAATGATTGATACAATCGGTTCAAAGGAATATTAATTGAACCTTCCACATGCTCTGCATCATATTCACTTTTCTTTCTGATATCTATTAAAACAGAATCAACTGAAGTCATCATTTCCTGCATTTCTTCTGCCGAAATACGAGATTGTTCACTAACCGGTTTTCCTTCTTTACGCCATTGTTCTATCCCTCCTTTTAAATACCCGATGGTATGGTCATATCCTACTCTAGATAAACGGATCATACATTCTTCTTCCCTTCCCGAATCGGTCACTAATACAATTTTCTGATTAATATCTGAAATCATTTCGCCAACCCACATGGCAAAACTCCCATCGATTCCGATATTTAAGCTTTTAGCAATAAAAGCAGCGGAAAAATCAGAAGCATTTCTCGTGTCTAAGATCAGTGTATCTTCTTGTTGGATCACTTTTTCAAATTCAGTTACCGACAATGGTGTTTTAGCACGTTTTAAAACCTCATCTAAAGATTCGTATCCTTTAAGGTTCATCACCACATTTTTAGGAAAATATCCCGGTGGCATTACCAATCCATTCAATAATTCATTTACGAATTCATCTTCTGTCATATCCGGACGAAGGGCATAATTCGTTTTCTTTTGGTTCCCTAAAGTATCGGTAGTTTCCTTGCTCATTTTTTTACCACAAGCACTTCCTGCACCATGATTAGGGTATACTATGAGATCATCTGCCAAAGGCATAATTTTTTCGCGTAACGAATGGTATAACATTCGTGCTAATTTATCCTGAGTCAGATCTGCAATAACATGTTGGGCTAAATCCGGACGACCTACATCGCCAATAAACAAAGTATCACCGGAAATAATCCCATGTTCTTTCCCTGTTTCATCAATTAATAAATAAGTCGTACTTTCTAATGTGTGTCCGGGAGTATGAATTGCCTTGATTTGGCACTTACCCAATTGAAAAACCTCACCATCAGAGGCAATATGTGCTTCAAATCCCGGTTTGGCCGTTGGCCCGTAGACAATAGTTGCACCGGTTTTATGGGCTAAGTCTAAATGTCCCGAAACAAAGTCAGCATGAAAATGCGTCTCAAAAACATATTTAATTTTTGCGTTATCTTTTGCAGCTTTATCGATATAAGGTTGCACTTCACGTAAAGGGTCAAAAATTGCTACTTCTCCGTTGCTTTCTACATAATACGCAGCATGTGCAATACAGCCGGTGTAAATTTGTTCTACCTTCATACTTTTACATCAATTTTGTCTTTGCAAGATAATTCGGTTTTATAGGACAAAAAATGATAAATATCAGGCATAAAAAAACTGCCTCAAAAAAGAGTTATTTCTTTTGAAATTCTATTCTTTAAAAAATTAAAGCTCTTAGAAAATCGGTTTGAAATGACAAATTTTGAGACAGTCTTTATAGATTACAACGGAATGTTTCCGTGTTTTCTTTTTGGTGTGTCTACCACTTTATTTTCTAAAATACTGAATGCTTTTAGTAATTTTCTACGCGTTTGATTCGGTAAAATTACCTCATCAATAAATCCGCGTTTAGCTGCACTATACGGATTAGCAAATAACTCAGCATATTCTGCTTCTTTTTCTGCTAATTTCGCTACCGGATCAGCCGCTTCGCTAATTTCTTTTTTGAAAATAATCTCTGAAGCACCTTTTGCTCCCATCACCGCAATTTCGGCTGTTGGCCAAGCAAAGTTAAAATCAGCACCAATGTGTTTTGAGTTCATTACGTCATAAGCTCCACCATAGGCTTTACGCGTAATTACGGTGACTCTTGGTACAGTAGCTTCACTAAATGCATATAATAACTTGGCTCCGTGCGTAATAATTCCGTTCCACTCCTGATCTGTTCCCGGTAAGAATCCCGGAACGTCTTCTAACACTAATAACGGAATGTTGAACGCATCACAAAAACGCACAAAACGCGCTCCTTTGATCGAACTATTTACATCTAAGCATCCGGCTAAAACCATAGGCTGATTGGCAACAACTCCTATACTTCTTCCGCCTAAACGTGCAAAACCTACAATGATGTTTTCTGCAAAGTTTTTATGCACTTCATAGAAACTGTCTTCATCAATGATCCCTTTGATCACATCGTGCATATCATAGGGTTTATTGGCATTATCCGGAACGATCGTGTCCAATTGTTCACGGATTTCTTCACCTAAGGTATATGGTAATTTAGGTGTTGTTTCTTTATTATTTTGCGGAACGTAACTTAACAAACGTTTGATATCTTCCAAACATTCTACTCCGTTAGGAGAGGTAATATGTGCCACACCCGATTTTGTAGAATGCGTACTTGCACCTCCTAATTCTTCTGAAGTTACTTCTTCATTGGTTACTGTTTTTACAACATTTGGTCCGGTTACAAACATATAACTGTTGTTTTCCACCATAATGGTAAAATCGGTCATTGCCGGAGAATATACTGCCCCACCGGCACATGGTCCCATAATAGCTGAAATTTGCGGAATTACTCCGGAAGCTTGTACATTTCTATAGAAAATATCAGCATAACCACCTAATGAGCGAACTCCTTCTTGAATACGTGCTCCACCGGAATCATTTAAACCGATCATTGGTGTTCCTGTTTTTAAAGCCATATCCATTACTTTGCATATCTTTTCAGCATGCGTTTCTGAAAGCGAACCTCCGAAAACTGTAAAATCCTGTGCAAAAACATAAACCGGGCGACCGTTAATTGTTCCGTAACCGGTCACTACACCGTCACCATAATAGGTTTCTTTTTCCATACCGAAATCAGTCGTACGGTGAGTAACTAACATTCCGATTTCTTCAAAAGAGCCTTCGTCTAATAAATAGGTTACACGCTCGCGAGCGGTTAATTTCTTTTTAGCATGTTGGGATACTATTCTTTTTTCGCCTCCTCCTAATTGGGCTAAGGCAATTTTATCTTGTAATGATTTGATTTTATCTTCCATATTCTTTAAGATGAAAGAAGAAAGAAAAAGAGAAAAAGAGAAAAAAATTTATTTCAAACTTATCACCTCTGCTTCTTGCTTCTTGTTCCTTTTTTCTTAATTAGGTAAACGAACTATTTTCTGATCTTCTAAATATTGTTTCAAAGCTACTAATGCCGCTATTTCTGCTTCCTTCTCAGCTTGTACTTTTAACACTTCGCTGTCATAGTATTTTTTAACGAAATTGGTATCAAAATTTCCGCTTCTGAAGGCTTCATGCTCCATAACAAATGTTCCGAACGGCAATGTTGTACTTACTCCTTCTACATGGTACATATCGATTGCCTCTTTCATTCTTTGGATGGCTTCTTCACGAGTTTTCCCATAAGTAATCAATTTTGACAGCATCGGATCGTAATAAATCGGCACATCCATTCCTTGTTCAAAACCGTTATCTACACGGATACCATCCCCCACCGGAATCTGATAGGTTGACAGATGTCCTACACTTGGCAAGAAATCATTTAACGGGTCTTCCGCATACACTCGCAATTCCATAGCATGCCCTTTAATCTGTAAGTCTTCTTGTTTTACCTGAAGTGCTTCGCCACGAGCTACACGAATTTGCATTTCTACCAAATCCATTCCTGTAATCAATTCCGTTACCGGGTGCTCTACTTGTAAACGTGTGTTCATTTCTAAGAAATAGAAATTTTTATTTTCGTCTAATAAAAACTCAACCGTTCCCGCTCCTAAATAATCACAAGATTGCGCTACTTTAACAGCAGCTTCTCCCATCGCCTTGCGAATTTCCGGTGTCAATACTGATGAAGGGGCTTCTTCCACCACCTTTTGGTGACGACGTTGAATGGAACATTCTCTTTCGAAAAGGTATAAAATATTTCCGTGACTATCTGCCATTATCTGAATTTCGATATGACGGGGTGAGGTTACAAATTTTTCAATAAATACAGAACCATCCCCGAAAGCTGAAGTGGCTTCTGAAATAGCACGATTCATCTGTGATTCAAATTCGCTTTCTTTTTCTACTACACGCATTCCTTTTCCGCCACCTCCGGCAGAAGCTTTAATCAAGATAGGAAAACCAATTTGTTTCGCTACTTCTTTGGCTTTTGCCACGTCTGTAATAGCTTCATCCAATCCCGGAACCATTGGGATATTGTACTCTTTAACAGCATCTTTAGCTGCTAATTTGCTCCCCATAATATGGATCGCTTTTGATTTAGGCCCGATGAATGTAATGTTATTTTTTTCTGCTAACTCAGCAAAATCGGCATTTTCACTTAAAAATCCGTATCCCGGGTGAATTCCGTCTACATCTAATTCTTTACAAACTTCAATGATCTTATCTCCTCTTAAATACGATTGGTTAGAAGGGGCTTCCCCGATACAAACGGCTTCGTCGGCAAATTTTACGTGAGGTGCATTTCTATCGGCAACAGAATAAACCGCTACAGTTTTAATTCCCATTTTTTTTGCCGTTTTCATAACACGAAGGGCAATTTCCCCTCTATTGGCAACTAATATTTTTTTCATATTCTATTCAGATAAAAGATGTAAGAGTATTACATTGAAAAAAAAGACTGCTGTTTGAGCCACTCTTTCTCATTTCTTTGTTCTTGCACCTTGTTTCTATTTTTATTCGAATTCAATTAATAATTGTCCTTTTTCTACTGCATTTCCTTTTTGAACGGTTATCGATTTGATAACACCGTCTCTTGGCGAAGCAATACTATTTTCCATTTTCATGGCTTCCAGGATCAGTAATTGGTCATTTTCTTTTACTTCCTGTCCGACTTCAACCGAAATCTCCAGAATTAAGCCCGGCATCGGTGCTTTAATAGCATTGATCTGTTTTGATTTTCCGATCTCGAAGCCCATCTCTTTGATAAGAGCATCCAGCTCGTCTCCGATTTTTACAGTGTAGGTATTGTTATTCACCTTTACTGTATAGTTTTTCCGGATAAAATCTGCCGAAACCATTTCGACTTGAAAAGGGGTGTGATTTTTAAGTACGTGATACTTGTTTCCTTCTACGCTAATTGCGTCTAAATGAGAAACTTTTTCCTGATCAGCCTCAAACTGAAAAGTGTTGTTTACGTTTAACTTATAATGATTACTCATATTTTACTTTTTTAAAAAGAATTGTAAAATTAAGTAAAAGAAAACGTTTTCGTGTTCTAAAAAAATACAAATTATGGTAAATAAATATAGCTATAAGACCAGAAGCCCTGCCATCCTTAGGTTTTGCATGGGTTTGGAAAACCAAAATAATTCGAAGTCATCAAAACATTCGTCAAAGCTGTTTTTCCATTCAGAGAGCAATACTTTCTGATTTGACGATGGCGTAAGCAAAGGTAGTTGTTCTAAAAGCCAATCGCCTTGTTCTTTTTCTAAAGTTATTGAAAATGAATTGCTTTTGGTCTCAAAATGTAGCATCAAATTATCAAAAACTCTACCTTTTTTCTGTTTTCTAACGTGTTCAGCCCTTGGCATAGCGCCTAAAAAGAGTAATCTTGCATTTGGTCTTATTTTAAAATTCTCTTCTTTAGTAATGGAATCATGAATATAGTCCGGATGAATTTTTGTTCCGGGAATTTTAAAATCGAACCAATCTTGTAAATCATAATCAAAACAAATACCGTGCATGTAATTGAACAATGATTTCTTCAGTCCGAAACTAAATTTATCATGATTGATTCCGGTTTTGTCTTTGAATTGGATATCGTTATTCGCAAATGATATCTCTTTTACGTCGGGAATTACGCCAAATTCTTCCGGGTTCAATCCCACCGGACTATGAGCCGTCATGGCAAATTGATGCCAAAAACCGCTTTGTAGAATACCGAGTTCAAACATTTGACGTACCATTTCCAGGCTATCCACAGTTTCCTGAACGGTTTGCGTAGGATAACCATACATTAAATAGGCATGAACCATGATACCGCTTTCAGTAAAATTTCGGGTAACCTGTGCCACTTGTTCTACAGTAACACCTTTTTTAATCAATTCCAGTAAGCGATCGGAAGCAACTTCCAATCCGCCGGAAACGGCAATACAACCCGACTCTTTCAGCAAAAAACACAAATCGCGAGTGAAACTTTTTTCAAAACGAATATTCGTCCACCAAGTCACAACCAGATTACGACGTAAAATTTCCAAAGCTAATTCACGCATTAAAGCCGGCGGTGCTGCTTCATCTACAAAGTGAAATCCGGTTTCATCTGTTTGTGCTATAATTTCTTCCATTCTGTCGACTAAAATCTTAGCATGAACGGGTTCGTAAACTTTAATATAATCTAACGAAATATCGCAAAACGTACATTTCCCCCAATAGCAACCATGTGCCATCGTTAGTTTATTCCAACGACCGTCACTCCACAAACTATGCATAGGATTGGCAACCTCTATTACTGAAATGTATTTATCTAACCATAAATCAGAATAATCAGGAGCTCCCACTTCATTTTGTTTGTAATCGCGTAATGTTGTATCGTTTTTATAAACTACTTGATTGTTTTCTAGCAATAAGGTTCTTTTGTATTCTTTTGATGCGATTTCTCCTTCGTCGAAATGACAACTATTGCGATACAATAATTCCACTGGTAATTCGCCGTCATCTAAGGTAATAAAATCGAAGAATTCAAACACTCTTTCGTCTTTTAGATCGCGAAGTTCAGTATTGGGAAAGCCCCCTCCCATTGCTATTTTAATCTCGGGAAAATTGGTTTTTAAAAACTGAGCACAACGAAAAGCGCTGTATAAATTTCCCGGAAACGGCACTGAAAAACAAACTAATTTAGGTTGGATTGTCAGTATCTTATCTTTGAAGATCGAAAGTGTAATCTCATCAATGTAAGTTGGTTTTGTATTTAAAACTTCATACAATTCGTCAAATGAATTGGCACTTCGCCCCAAACGTTCGGCATAACGACTAAATCCAAAATTTTCATCAACACATTCAACTATAAAGTCCGACAAATCTTCAAGATATAGCGTGGCCAAATGTTTCGCTTTATCCTGCATTCCCATGTTTCCAAAAGCCCATTCCATATCGTCGAGCTGTTGAAAACGAGAAGCTTCCGGCAGAAAATTACCACTGCAGATCTGTCTGGCTAATGAAGGGTTTTTATCTTGAAGGAAGGCGATTACAGCATCTATGGTTTTGATGTATTCTGTTTGTAAAGCAAGAATCCTTTGTGAGTTTTCAGAATAAGCTTCAAAAAAAGTTCTCGACTCCGCCTGAACGGACACTAAATGAAAAATATCTTCTAACCCTTTCTTTGAAAACAATGCTAAAATCACTTCAATTCCTAAATCCATTTGGAACGAAGAAATCTCTTGTGTATTCAAAAAACCTTTTAAATAAGCAGTGGCCGGATACGGAGTATTCAACTGTGTAAAAGGAGGTGTTATCAGGAAGATGTCTTTCAAAATATTTTTCTGCAAAGTTAATATTCCTGAATAATTATAAATATTTTTTATACAGGATGATTTACAAAACTTCTTGTTTTTGTAAAAACCAGCTTCATGAAAAAGCTATTTCCCTTAATAATCCTTGTTTTAATACTGTTTTCATATGATGAAAAAATGCCTATAAACCCAACTTAACTAAGGATAAGAGGCGACATCAAAAAAATTATTGATATTGAATAAGAGATTAACAGTCAGGAAGTAAATACAAGTATGTGAAACGCTTTTGAAATAATCTCTATCCTCAAAAAGAAGTTGCTCCAAAAGAAAAATGGAAAAGTACAAATACTATTGGAGCTCATATGGTTGATTAAAAGAAACTACTATTTATCAAAATTTAAAAGGGTATACTGAAGTTCCTATACGTTATGACTCAAATTCTTTTATTAAGTCTCTGATAAAAATTAATTCAAAAACGACGGTTATTGGTTATTAAAACACATCTCCATTCAAGATGAAATCAAATTGTCACAAGAAATAAAGCCTCGTGAAATAATCTGATTATTCTATCAAACAGTCGGAATAATTTTTAAGTAGTAATCAGATGCCGATTTAGGCTATAAAGGCGGAATTGCAGAAGTCTGTTTTTCAAAATTGAAAACTTTGAGTAAAATTAAAGTTATTTTTTTATCTCTATAAATAAAACAACTGAGTCTACTTTCTCATCTTATTTTTTCTTCTACTTTTGCAAAAATTTTTACAAATATGAACAAATTACTTGCTTACCTTTTATTATTAACCTTAACTTTTTCCTATTCTCAAAATACAACTACAAATCAAAAAAGCGATCTACATTTTTTTAACGGTAAAGTTATTGAAAACAGAAGCAATTTTGACCTGAGCGATTCAATTCAAAGAATTCAATATTTGGCTAATTTAAGAGAAGAAAAAGAAATCAATACTTCTCGAAACATCCCTTTTACAAGATTACAAAGCTCTGTTTTTTTATGTAGTAATAGTAATTTTGAGGAGTTTGAATCCGTTAATAACAATTTTTATTTAAAAGATTACAGCTATGCCACTGGTGATCCTTCGAATCCGATGCAATGTAAACCTATACAGGTACAGGCTAATCAGCTAATTCCTCAATACAACCCGAATCAATCCGGCTTAATGGCTACAACTGTTCCATCCAATTATTACGACGAGTTTATCGGAGAAATTGACGGATTTGATCAATATGTCTTAAAACTAAATCACAAAAATTCATATACTACATCTAGTGTAGTTCAGACAAAAAGGTTTAAAACTAATAATGAAACTGAAGTAAAATTTAACTTCAAAACGGTATTAGAAAGTATTCCCGGTAGTAATCATGATAATGAACAACCTTATTTTAAAGCCAGAATCATTAAGAACGGTTCTATTATAAGTGAGTTCTGTTTGATAGGCGATCCGGAGAACTGTATTTTTACAGAGGCCGGTAGCGGATCATATAACAGTATAATACTTTATACTCAAAACTGGCAATCAGGAATTTTAGATATTTCTTCTATCCCTAATAATGAAGATTTTACTATTGAATTTATGGCTTCCCGATGTGGATTAAGCGGTCATTTCGGTTATGCTTACATTGACGACTTGTGTTTGCTTCACTCTAATGAAAATTTACAAGGAAGCATTGAATTAGATCCGCTATATTTAGATTGTCCTACTTTTCCGTTATCCATTTGTGGTAGCTTTACAATACCGAATTCGGGAGGTATTAGCGCAGACATAGATACTATAACGTTAAATATTAAAGATGAAAATAACCAAATCATTTTTTCAAGTTCTACTCCCTCACAATTAGATCTTACTAATGAAACATTTTGTTTCACTATTAATCAAAATGATTTACCTGCCGCTCCTAATACTTTTTACAATTTAGATGCAGAAATAAACTACAACCTCTCACAAACTACAACTCTTCCTTGTACCGGAACAAGCTTTAACGGAGCTGTTGATGATGATGCTAATCCGGGATGGGACATCTCATTTCTAAATTGTAATAACTGTCCTATTACACTACAAACCACCGATCTTTTTGCCTGTGATTCAGATGGAAACGGTAAAGAATTCTTTAATTTAACGGATTGTGAAAGTCAAATTGTAAGTAATAACAATTATACTTTCAGTTACTTCGCAACTCAAAGTGATGCTTATAATGACACTAATGCTATTACTGTAATCACTAACTATGAAAGTTACACCAACACTATATTTGTAAGAGTAACTCAAGACAGCACTTGCTATAAAATTACACCTATTCAACTTATTGTAAAGAATCCTTACACTACCATTTCAGGAATTTTAAATGTTTGCAGCGGAAGCACAACTTTAACAGCTTCTCAAGGAGCGAGTTATTTGTGGTCAACCGGAGAAACAACTCAAAGTATTGATGTTTATGCAACCGGAACTTATTCTGTAACGGTAACGGATAGTTATGGATGTTCTTCTACAAATCAAGTTACTATCTTACCCAATCAGGTAGCAGTATTACCTACAATCAGTGTTAGTCAACCGGATTGTTTTAGTCCGCACGGAACGATTACCGTTACATCCCCCGCTTCAGAATATAGCTACGATGACGGTTTAACTTGGTCAACAAATGCACAAATGACAAACTTAAGTGTCGGAACTTATTATGTTAAGATAAGAACTATTATGGGATGTGAATCTTACAGTTCACCTGTTACCATAACTCCTTTTTTATCTCCGACACCTAATGTCACTTATACAAATCCTGCTTTTTGCGGAGACACCGGAACGATTACCGTTACAACAGCTTCTACAGAATATAGCTTTGATGACGGCTTAACCTGGACCACAAACAATACAATGAGTAATTTACCGATAGGTACTTACCATATCAGAGTTAAAGATCAAAACGGATGTATCTCAAATCCTAAAACTATTAGTTTTTACGATGTTTTCTTAGATCCTCCTACTTATACCGTTTTTGAACCTTTTTGTTCGTTATTAGGAACTATCACAATTACAACAAATGCAACCGAATATAGTTTTGATGGTGGTAATACCTGGCAAACATCAAATACATTATTCAATGTAAACACAGGTACCTATATTATAAAAATCAAAAATGAGGACGGATGTATCTCTCCGAACGTATATGTAAATGTTTACAACTTTCAGAACATTCAGCCTAATTATACTATTGACCCTGCCGGTTGTGACAAGTATGCTACAGTAACAATAACAACACTTGGTGATGAATATAGTTTTGACGGAGGAGTCACTTGGTCCACTTCAAATACTATAGGGAACCTAAACGGAGGAAATACAGTTACTATCAAAGTCAGAAGAGCTAATTGCGAGTCTTTAAATAGAGTAGTCACAATAAACTCATACTATCTTCCGCTGCCTGTTGTTAACGATTTTTCTACTTTAATTTGCGACAGTCTTAACGACGGACACGAAATTACAGATCTGAATGCCTTCAATAATGAATACATTAACAATTCAAATAATTACACCTTTCAATTTTACAATTCGCAGCAGGGGGCTTTAACAGAGAATCCAAACGACCGAATTAACAATCCAAGCTCGTACGATTTAATAAATACAAATCAATCGATTTATGTTACTATTAAAGACTCTAACGGATGTTTTAGCGTTGCAACTCTCGAACTTGAAATGATCGCTTCTCCTGTAATAGATTTAGAAAACTTATATTACTTATGCGAAAATTTTACAGTGACTATTAGCGAAGATTCTAATTTTGACTCTTACACCTGGTCTGAAGGAACTGTCGGAAACGTTTTAACAGTGGATCAACCCGGAAATTATTCGCTTACAGTAACAGAAGATCACGGAAGTGTTATTTGTTCCGCAACAAAAACTTTTCAGATCGTATTGTCTAACCCGGCAACAATAGTGAATTTTGAGACCCACGATTGGACTGTTGAAAACAACACTATTCAAATTAATGTAACCGGACTTGGCGATTATGAATATTCGCTAAATGGAATTGATTATCAAGACAGCAATCTGTTTACGGAATTACCAAACGGAGAATATACTGTTTATGTAAGAGATAAACACGGTTGTGGTGTTTCTACCGGCGATATTTATCTATTGATGTATCCGAAATACTTTACGCCTAATCAAGACGGTTATAACGATACCTGGAAAATCAAATTCTCTGATAACGAACCTAATTTGCAAATTAAGATTTTCAATCGCTATGGAAAATTCCTAAAACAGCTAAGTTCGATTTCAGAAGGCTGGGACGGAACCTACCTTGGCCAACAATTACCTTCAGATGATTATTGGTTTGTAGTAATCAGGGAAAATGGCAAAGAACACAGAGGTCACTTTAGTTTAAAAAGATAAATCATAACCCTTTGTTAAAGCTAATTTTGTTCCGCGCATTTTTAGTATTTTAGCAAAAATTTTAACTATGCCTAGCGACTGTATAACGTTTCAAGAATCCGGATATTTTTCAAAACTAATTGTAGATTATCTCAATCAGAAAAAGGAAGTTCAAACGTTATACAATCGCTTTTCTCGTGTAGAAGAATTCGAAGCACAAATTGCAGAAAAAAAAGAAAATTTCTCAGGCAACCGTACTGTTTTGGTTCAGTCTTTAGAAAACCAATACAAAGGGATTCCTATTTCCGAAAGTACAGGTAACAATATTGAAACTTTACGTTCGCAAAACACTTTCACTATTACTACCGGACATCAGTTAAGCCTGTTTACCGGACCGCTGTATTTTATCTACAAGATTGTTGCCGCTATTAAGACGGCAGAAGTTTTAAAAACGCAATATCCTGATTATGATTTTGTACCGGTATATTGGATGGCTACGGAAGATCATGATTTTGATGAGATCAATCACTTTTTCCTGAATGGTAAAAAAATAAGCTGGAACAGAGATGCTAAAGGACCGGTTGGCCGACTTTCAACAGAAGGTTTAGACAAAGTTTTTGACATATTGGAATTAGAACTAGGTATCGGAACTAACGCTCAGCAAATGAAAGAGCTGTTCCGAAAATCCTATTTAGAACACCACAATCTAGCAATTGCTACCCGATATCTCGTAAATGAACTTTTCAAAGATCACGGTTTGGTGATCGTTGACGGAGACGATAAGGAATTGAAACAACAAATGATTCCTTACTTCAAAGAAGAATTACGCAACCAAAAAAGTTTTAATGCCGTTCAGGAAACTTTACCTTTCTTCGAAAAAGAAAACTATAAAATACAGGTTAATCCACGAGAAATCAACTTATTCTATATTGAAGATAACCTGAGAGAACGAATTGTTAAAATAAACGATCATTATCAGGTTTTAAACACCAAACTGTCTTTTTCTGAAGAAGAACTACTAAACGAATTAGAAACTCAGCCGGAAAAATTCAGCCCTAATGTTATTTTACGTCCGCTTTACCAGGAAGTCATTTTACCCAATCTATGTTATATAGGTGGTGGTGGAGAAGTTGCTTACTGGTTAGAATTAAAAAACATGTTCAAACAGTTTAAAGTAACTTTTCCTATTCTGTATGTTAGAAATAGTGCAGTAGCCGTTACTGAAAAACAACTCCGAAAAATAGACAAACTGGAATTGAATTGGAAAGACTTATTCCTGAAAAAAAACGAACTTCTAAACGTAAAAACGAAAGAACTGGCTGATTTCCCTTTAGATTTTTCCAAGCTTAAAGAACAGTTATCCTTACAATTTAGTCAATTGTATGAAATAACAGAAAAAACAGATGTTTCTTTTTTAAAAGCAGTTAAAGCTCAGGAGCAAAAACAATTAAACGGACTTTATAAATTAGAAAAAAAGCTTCTAAGAGCAGAAAAAATAAAGCAACAAGACAAGCTAGAACGTATTTTAGAACTTAAAGACTCTCTATTTCCTAATGAAAGTTTACAAGAAAGAATCTTAAATATATCCGAATTATCAAACGAAATTAACACAAAACAATTTATATCTTCATTAAAAAATTATTTTAATTGCTTTAATGATAATTTTACAATTTTTAAGCTCTAAAAATCGATAAAAAGCATCAAAAGTCGATAAAAAACATAATTTATTTGATTTTTATCAAAAATAAATCGATTTATTTATATTTTTCACATATTTTTATGTTAATGTTAAATATTGGTTATCTTTGCCGAAATTTAATTTTAACAACTTATGAAAAAAATTACCCTTTTATCATTATTCTTGTTATTAACCTTAATTTTCCTATCTAACAGTTCTGTCGATTTTCCTAACCCTTCTTTAATAAAAGTTGAAGGTGGTTCATTTAAGATGGGCTCAAAAGGATCTGATGCCTTGGCAGATATTGACGAACAAAAAGAACACGATGTTCAAGTTAACTCCTTTTTAATGTCAAAATTCGAAGTTACGGTATGGGAATGGAAGCAATTTGTAAAAGCTAACAAATTGAATATGCCTCCTAAACCTGAATGGGGATGGCATGATAATCTACCTATTAACAATGTTACCTGGGAAGAAGCCGTAGCCTATTGTAATTGGTTAAGCAAAAAAGAAAAATTAACTCCTGTATACAGTAAAAGAGGTCCTAACTATGTTTGCAACTTCAAAGCAAACGGATACAGACTCCCTACCGAAGCAGAATGGGAATATGCCGCTAAGGGAGGAAAGACAAGCAAAAAAACAAAATACAGCGGTGGAGACGAAGCAGACAAAATAGCCTGGCATAAAAGTAATAGTAAAGGAGCTCCCCATACAGTAGGCACAAAATTACCTAACGAATTAGGTATTTATGATATGAGTGGAAATGTTTGGGAATGGTGCTGGGACTGGTATAACCAGGATTACTATTTAATTGAAGCCGGCAATAATCCCAAAGGTCCGGAAATGGGCGAAAGAAGAAGCGTAAGAGGTGGTTCTTGGGATAGTAAAACAAGTTATTTAAGACCTGCAAACCGTATTTCTACTTATCCGAACAAAACTCATGAGTTCTATGGCTTTAGAGTTGCCAGAAGCCTTGTACAATAATTCAGTTTTAACTTGTATTTACTTCACAAAGTGTTACCTTTGCAAAAAATTTTAAAATGGCAAGTAATAGAACTTTTACAATGATTAAACCTGATGCTGTTGAAAACGGACACATCGGTGGAATTTTAAATATGATTACTGAAGGTGGTTTCAGAATCGTAGCAATGAAATTAACTCAATTAACAGTTGCTGATGCTCAACAATTTTACGCAGTTCACGCTGAAAGACCTTTCTTCGGTGAATTAGTAGAATTCATGACAAGAGGTCCGATTGTTGCTGCTATCTTAGAAAAAGATAACGCTGTGGAAGATTTCCGTACTTTGATCGGTGCTACAAACCCGGCTGAAGCAGCTGAAGGAACAATCCGTAAAAAATATGCAACTTCAATCGGTGAAAATGCAGTTCACGGTTCAGATTCTGATGAAAACGCTGCCATCGAAGGTGCTTTCCACTTTGCAGGAAGAGAAATGTTCTAGTATAAAGAACTTCACAATATAAAAAAAATCCGCTTTTAGAGCGGATTTTTTTTATTTATACTTTTCCCGGATAGCTTCCACAACTTTATCGGTCAGTTGAAAACGTTCTTTTCGTTCCAATGCTCTTGGCGGCGCTACTCGCTCTTTACAATCAGCAATAGCACAAGTTTCACAAGTTACTCCTACCCTACTTCTCTTCAGTTTTTCATCATTAAAGAACGTAATTTTACTTTGCGAATGTGCCGAGATCATAATTCCTAAAGCAATACTTCTGTAATAACCACTTCTAAACGGATCTTTAGTCGCTGATGAAAAAACAAAGTATTCATTATCAGTATGAACATAAGACGAAATCTGTGTGTCAAAAACAGGTTTTTCTTTTCCTTCCTGCGCTATCTCTCCCAGTGTTCTTATCGATACCCAACGGCGACAATAATGCTCATTTCGTTCATTTGCATGTGGTTCTAACAAGTTTGTTATATGCAATTCCTTGGTCAACTGATAATAATCACGACCGGCTTTATGGCTGAATCTTAAGAAAAATAAGTTCTTCAGATTAAAATCTTTTGGCAGCACATTGGTCAAACGCTGAAAAAACGTTTCCGGCGAATCCGTAAAACGATACATCAATGTCTGAAATTTTTGACTATTATATGTCTTTTCTTCAAAAAACGACTTCAAAGCCGTAACCAATTCTTTTCTCGGAATCAAAAGTGCTCCTGCAAAATAAGAGGCCATAAAATTATTCAGTACCTGATCAAAACTATCAAATTTGATCCAGGAGAAAGTATATAAGCGATCCGTTATATTTAAAAAATTATACGCTATTTCTTTAGCGTAAATAAACAAGCGCTGTGAATCATCTGTTTCAGAAGAGACCAGCAAAGTTTTAGAGCTTGGTACAAAGACCGAACGCAAGTTGTTTAATTCTTTATGTTGTGTTAATTCCTCATTATTAATAGTGTAGCCGTACTCTTCTATTAGTATCTCTTCTAAGTCAGAAACCTTTAACCGTTTTGACAGATCAATGGAATAGGCTTTTGCAAACTTTTCGACCTGAAGCTCAATTTCCTCAAAATAATTATTATTTGCTTCCTGATACGAACGTAAGGCTGCCAGAAAGAAACTTTCCCGAGTTAGATTATAATGTTTGGCTATTTCAAAAAGCGTACTGATAAAAGCATTCACCTTTAACGGTGCTTCTGCAATAATGTCAATCAAATCACTTTCTTTGATCCCGAAAATATCCAATGGAATTTCTTTTAAAATTCGCGACTGCAAAATTTCCCCGATTGGCGCCAGATTTTTATCCAATTTTAAAGAAACCAAATTATCATAACTGGTTTCCAATGCTTCTGCTAAAGTTACAATCTTATCGCGCTTCGGATATTTTTTCCCTTTCTCAATTTCATTCAAATAAGACTTAGACAAGCCCGTAATTTTAGCTAAACCAAACAAAGACAAATTTTTATCTGTCCTAATTTGCTTTAATTTCAGACCAAAAATCAATCGAATGTACTCTTCTTCTATCATTTTCTAATTTTTTATAAAAAACAAAAAATTGCGTCAACGCTTTATTTTACTACTCAAAACAAAGATATAACATTTTTGCGAAATACAATTTTTAATTTTTTTATTCATTTTTGCGAACGTTCGCTTGTTTTGTATTTTTTTATTTTATAATATTGTACGCAGAAAACAAAAACATAAACTTATGGAAACATCAGTTAACAATATTCAGATTAAAGCAATCGCAAAGCACAACGCTATTGTAACCGATGAAGCTTTGGCTTTTTTAGAAGCACTACATCAAAACTTCAATCAAGAACGTTTGACCTTACTTCAAAAAAGAGTTCAACAACAAGAAAAGTTTAACCAAGGGGAAAAGCCTGTTTTTCCGAGTGAAACAAAAGCCGTCAGAGAAGGTGACTGGACTGCAGCTCCGATTCCGGAGATTTTATTAGACAGAAGAGTTGAAATAACCGGACCTGTAGATCGCAAAATGGTCATTAATGCACTGAACTCAGGAGCAAAAATGTTTATGGCTGACTTTGAAGACAGTTGCTCTCCTACTTGGAACAATTTAATGGAAGGTCAACAAAATTTAAAAGATGCTGTTAACCGAACCATTTCATTAGAACAAAATGGTAAATCCTATCAATTAAATGAAAATACTGCTACTTTGTTAGTCAGACCACGCGGTTTACATCTGGATGAAAAGAACATTGAAGTGAACGGAACAAAAATGTCCGGATCATTAGTTGATTTCGGTTTATTCTTTTTCCATAATGCGCAGGCTCTATTGGCACAAGGTTTAGCTCCTTTCTTCTATTTACCTAAACTAGAACATTACGAAGAAGCCCGCTGGTGGAATGCTGTTTTTGTTTTTGCTCAGGATTATTTAAAAATCCCACAAGGAACTATAAAAGCTACGGTATTAATTGAAACCATTACAGCCAGTTTCCAGTTAGACGAGATCATTTACGAATTAAAAGAGCACATGGCTGGTTTGAATTGCGGTCGTTGGGATTATATTTTTTCCTATATCAAAAAACTAAACCAACATCCTGACTTTTTGGTTCCGGACAGGGATCAGGTTACGATGACCAGCCCTTTTATGAGTGCTTATTCTTTACGCGTAATTCAGGTTTGCCACAAACGCAATGTTATGGCAATTGGTGGAATGGCGGCTCAAATTCCGATCAAGAACGACGAAGAGGCTAACCAAATTGCTTTTGACAAAGTGAAAGCCGATAAAGAACGTGAAGCAAAAAATGGTCACGATGGTACATGGGTAGCACACCCGGCATTAGTTCCTTTAGCTATGAAAGTATTTAATGAAAATATGCCGACTAAAAACCAAATACATGTAAAACGCAACGAATTAAACATAACTGAAGCTCAATTATTAGAATTACCTAAAGGAACAGTTACTGAAAACGGTGTTCGTAAAAACATCAATGTAGGGATTCTTTATGTGGAATCGTGGTTAATGGGTATTGGTGCTGCCGCGCTTTACAACTTAATGGAAGATGCTGCTACAGCAGAAATTTCGAGAGCACAATTATGGCATTGGTTGAACAAAAAAGTAACACTTGACAACGGAAAGGTTTGTTCGGCTGAACTATATAAAACTTATATTCCGGAAGAATTAGCTAAAATTAAAGAATATGTTGGTGAAGAGCGCTATGCGAAAGGAAAATTTGAATTGGCAACCCAATTATTTACCGAAATGATTTTAAGCGAAACTCTGGACGAGTTCTTAACATTAAAAGCTTACGAATACATACAATAAAAAATGTCGGATGCGGCAACATCCGACAATTTAACTCTAAATAATTAAAAAGAATAACTATCTAAAACATCACAAAATTATGAAAACTCAAGAAAGAATTCAAGCATTAGTTACTGATTGGGCAACAAATCCCAGATGGAAAGGGATTGAGAGAACCTATACCGCTGAAAAAGTAATAGAATTACAAGGTTCTTATCAAATAGAATATAGTATTGCCCGTAGAGGTGCTGAAATTTTATGGAATAAATTAAACAATCAGGAATGGGTTGCCGGATTAGGTGCTTTAACAGGAAATCAAGCCATTCAGGAAGTAGAAGCCGGTTTAGAAGCGATCTATTTGAGCGGTTGGCAAGTAGCTGCCGATGCTAATCTGGCAGGTGAAATGTACCCAGATCAATCCTTATACCCGGCTAACAGTGTTCCAATGGTTGTAAAACGTATCAATAATGCTTTGTTACGCGCTGACCAAATCCAATCAGTGAATAAAATTGAAAACAAAAAAGATTATCTGGTACCTATTGTTGCTGATGCGGAAGCCGGATTCGGAGGAAACTTAAATGCTTTTGAATTGATGAAAGCGATGATCGAAGCCGGTGCGGCAGGTGTTCACTTTGAAGATCAATTATCATCTGCAAAGAAATGCGGACACTTAGGCGGAAAAGTTTTGGTTCCGACACAAGAGGCTATCAATAAATTGATTGCTGCTCGTTTAGCCGCTGACGTAATGGGAGTTCCAACTTTAATTGTAGCAAGAACAGATGCTGATGCTGCTAACTTGTTAACCAGTGATATTGACGAAAGAGATCATAAATTCGTTACCGGAGAACGTTCTTCTGAAGGGTTCTTCTATGTAAAAGCAGGATTGGAACAAGGAATTGACAGAGGTTTATCGTACGCCCCTTATGCTGATTTGATCTGGTTAGAAACTTCTACACCTGACTTAGAGCAAGCAAGACAATTTGCCGATGCTATCCATGCAAAATATCCCGGTAAATTATTAGCGTATAACTGTTCGCCTTCATTTAACTGGGCTGCAAAATTATCCGTAGCTGAAATGGAAACATTCCGTGAAGAATTAGCAAAAATGGGGTACAAATTCCAATTTATCACTTTGGCCGGATTCCATGCTTTAAATACTTCTATGTTCGAATTAGCATTAGCATACAAGAAAAAAGGAATGGCAGGTTATTCAGAATTACAACAAAGAGAATTTGCTTTACAAGAAGAAGGTTTCAGAGCTGTAAAACATCAAAACTTTGTAGGTACTTCTTATTTTGACGAAGTACAAAATGCTGTAACTTCAGGTTTAGCTTCAACCGTTGCCATGAAAGATTCAACTGAAACTGCTCAGTTCTAAGATATACTTAAATTAAATATTCTTTCAATTTAAGTTTGGTTTGTTTGTTAAAAAAAACGCTTCTCTCAAGAAGCGTTTTTTATTTATCTGAAAATAATATTTCTTATTATTGATTTTCCCAGTTCTTCATTGAGCATGTTCACGATTTTTTCTTTTCCGTAACTTAATTCTTCTTTCAGAACAGCCGACGAAAGTCCTACATATAGTGTTTCATTTTTAAGCACTATTTCAGTTGTATAATTCAGTACTCCATTCCCCATCAATTTTTTCCATGCCTCACGCACATCAATCTTATCCATACCTTTTTGCAGGTTATTGGTCTGGATGAATTCTTTCAGGACATCTGCAATAGAATTCTCTTCATTTAATCGCTTTGCCATATTGTATCAGAATTGCTTTTTAGTATAAAAATATTTAATATCCTGTTGATTCTTAACCACTAGCTCTTTATCGGTCAAACTTATCACTTCTTCATCCCAAGAAGCATAATTCGTTTTATAATGCAAGATCACTTTATCATCCTTGAACTCAACAGTTATATTTTCCTGTACTTCATTGGTTAAAAAAGTACCGTCCATCTGCGGAACCAGCTTTTTCCTAAAGCCTTTAAGATCGGCTATTTCAAAATAATCCACAGATTCATTAACTTTATATTCTTTCTTTTCTCCGGAAGGTATTTCCACTTTATGGATTTCCCAATAACCATTCAATAATTCAATATCTTTCGGCTCAATTCCGGAACAAGAGACTGCTAGGGATACAAGTAAAAAAAGGACTATTTTTTTCATGACCAGGATACTTTTATTAGAGGTTTCTGTATTTGCCAAAATTAACCTTTTTCAAACAACCACCATAATCTTCGATAGGGTTTTACCTTGTAATTTTTTACTATATAGTTTTTAATGTGGGAAACAGCTTCTTCAACATCATCTGTCAGTAACACTAAAGACATATCCTCCTTGGAAATAGTTCCTTCCTTTGTCATTTGCTCTATCATATCCCACAACTCTTTATAAAACTCTTTCCCAAACAACACAATAGGAAACTTTGTAACGGATCTTGTCTGAACCAGAGTCAAAGTTTCAAAAAATTCGTCCATAGTTCCGAAACCTCCGGGTAAGATCACAAAAGCATACGAATATTTTACCAACATTACTTTACGAACAAAAAAATGTTCGAACGTGATTGACTTATGAACGTAAGGATTGACTTTTTGTTCAAATGGCAATTGTATATTGCACCCCACGGAAACACCACCGGTCTCAAAAGCTCCTCGGTTTGCGGCTTCCATTATTCCGGGACCACCTCCTGTCATTGTTACCAATCCCAGTTCAGCTATATTCTGACCAAAGGCTCTGGCTACCTCATAATACGGATGATCTTCCTTGAAACGAGCAGAACCGAATACCGTAATACAAGGACCTACAAAATGTAATGATCTGAAACCTTTTATCATTTGCCGGAAAACTCTCCATGCAAATTTCAATTCCCTATCCCTGCTCTTAGGACCTTTAAGGTAAATATGTTCTTTTGCAGGAATGATTCTTTTTAATTTCAATGCCTCTGAATTTTATTCTAAAGTTACAATTTTTAGAATTGCTATTAAACTATTTCCTATTTTTATAGTCCTACTGAACAAAGTTTAACATCAAATGCTATGAAAAAAATTCTTCTGCTTATTCCTTTGTTTTTATTATGGAATTGCAGTAGCGATCATTCCGATGCTCCTATTGACAATCCTGAGGAAGAAACCATGTATTTTCCACCTGTAAACGGTACTACTTGGGAAACCACTACTCCATCCGACTTAAACTGGAATGAAAATAATATTCCCGAATTACTGAATTACCTGAATATTAAGAATACTAAAAGTTTTATGATTCTTTATAACGGAAGAATTGTAATGGAAGAATACCTGAATGGTCATACTGATACTTCTCTCTGGTACTGGGCCAGTGCCGGCAAAACATTAACGGCAACTATTTTCGGTATCGCAAAAGATGAAAATTATGTTACACTAAATGGTAAAGTATCAGACTACTTAGGTACTGGATGGACCACTGAAACAGTAGCTCAGGAAAATCTGATAACCTGTAAGCACTTGTTAACCATGACTTCAGGCTTAGACGATAGCTTAGGTGATGATGTTTCTCCTGCCAACCTGCACTATATTGCCGATGCCGGAACCCGCTGGGCTTACCATAATGTCTATGTCAAACTTCAGGATGTGGTTGAGCAGGCAACAGGTCAAAATTGGTCTACGTACTTCAATACAAAATTACGAGACAAAATAGGAATGAACGGCTTTTGGACACAAATAGGTTCTAACAGTGTGTTCTATAGTAATACGAGAAGTATGGCTCGCTTTGGTCTGTTAGCTTTAAATCAAGGGAATTGGGACGGAATTCAGATCGTTAATTCCGATTATTTTAATCAGGCTACATCCACTTCTCAGAACATCAATTTAGCCTACGGCTATTTGTGGTGGTTAAACGGTAAAAGCTCCTATCATTTACCGCAATCACAATATGAGTTTCAAGGTTCTCTTATTCCCAGTGCTCCGGATGACATGTACTGTGCATTAGGAAAGGATGATCAAAAAATCTATGTTATTCCAAGTAAAAAACTGGTTATCATACGAATGGGAGATGCTGCGGACGGAAGCAATTTTGCTTTATCAGATTTTGACGACGTTCTTTGGCAAAAGATAAATGCTGTCATAACTAATTAAAATAAAAAAAAGGATAGATTAAAAACCTATCCTTTTCCGATTGTTCTAACCGTTTTATTTATTAGTATTGATGTTCCCCTGAATAGACCAGGCAAAATCTAACTGAACCTGATTCTTAAACAATGACATATCTTTCATATCAATATATTGATCTGTAGCATATCCGACATTACCTTTTGCGGTTGCCAAGGCATGACAAGTCATACAGTTTGTTTGAATACCGTATTGAAAATCTTTTCTGAAATTATTTTTCACACTGAATACATTCGGTCCGAAACTTCCTTCCAGATAAGGATTGAACGAAACAATCGGTGTAGCATTTTTATCTGTGCCACCACTTATAGGCTGATTAGGCCAAACCATTGCATAACATGAAGATACTGAATAATTAGCTGCCGCACCGGTAATTATACCCGGTCTTAAATCAGCTTGGAATTTTGAACTTGGGAAAAAAGGATTCTGCGGATCGTAACTCCAAAAATAAGTTTGCCATGTCCAATTGCTTATTTCTTTGGTTCCCACATGCATAGCAACTAAGAATACTAGGTCACCCGCTTTAAAATTATCATTCCCTTTATCCTGATGTTCATTCAAATAAGCAGCTGCTGCACTGTCCAGTTTAAAGTTAATAAAATCACTCACATTACAAGAAGCGTTTGTGATCTGCTCTCCTGAAGGGTTTTCTCCTACAACCGGGACCAAGGTTCTTTCCGGCTGGCTATTATTAATATCCACATATACATACGTATGCCAATCATCATAACCAAAAACCTGAGGTTTACTTGGCATTCCCGGCCAAACAGGTACTCTGATCAGTCCATTATCATCTGGCTTTCCTGCATAATAAACCGGCTTTGTCGTAATACTATTAGCCGGAAAATCAGGTATTTTCCCGATTCCGTCCGTTTTGTTATAACTGTCCAGAACAGATTGGTTAAAAATAAGATTAGACGTAGCAAAACATGCTGCTGCCGGATTATAGGATACGGATTCAAAAACATTAAAAGTTGTATCGATTACCGCTTTTTGCTTAGCAAAAACCTGTGCATGTATAAATTGTTTCGGTATACTTAAATGTGCTCTTTCAGTTTTAGTTTTAGTACATCCGCCTTCCTTATCTGAATTGGCTGACATATCTGCTAATTCCTTAACTCCTAACCAGGTTTCGTAAACCAATAATGTATCTCCTTTATACACTTGATTCGACTTTTCGGTAAGTCCAGCCCATATTCCCCAGGCGTGTTTATTGATCTGAATAGTATCCTGGTCTGCTAACCACTGGTAAATTTTTAATGAATCTTCCGGAAAATGAAACCCGTCTATATTAAGGTTGTCCGGGAATTCTTCCGGTGTTATAGCATTTTGAGATACCATAACCTCACTGCCTGGTTTCGGTTCTTTTTTTTCTTCTTCACTTGCCTCTTTCTTACAAGACCCGGTGAATCCACCTAAAGTTGCCAAGAGAATTAAGGCAACACTCCTTTTAAAAAAAATACTGTTATTCATATAGTTTAATTGATTAATTTCTACTCTCAATAGGGTTTAGCAGTATTCTCTGGAGTAAAACTATACAAATTAGCTATAAAAAAAACAGGTAAAATTACCTGTTTTTAATATTAAAAGTATTTTCTTATGTTTTATTTAAAGAATGAATCCACAAATTCGTACTTATTAAAAACCTGTAGATCTTCGATTCCTTCTCCTACTCCGATATATTTTACCGGAATTTTAAACTGATCGGAAATTCCTATTACCACACCTCCTTTTGCTGTACCGTCCAGTTTAGTAACAGCAAGAGAAGTAACTTCTGTTGCGGCAGTAAATTGCTTCGCTTGTTCAAAAGCATTTTGTCCGGTTGAACCGTCTAAAACCAATAGAACATCATGAGGAGCATCCGGGACTACTTTTTGCATTACCCGTTTCACTTTAGAAAGTTCGTTCATTAAATTCACCTTGTTATGTAAACGTCCGGCAGTATCAATAATCACTACATCCGCATCTTGTGAAACTGCCGATTGCAAGGTATCAAATGCAACTGAAGCGGGGTCACTTCCCATTTGCTGACGAACAATAGGTACCTGAACTCTATCTGCCCATATCTGTAATTGGTCAATTGCAGCGGCTCTGAAAGTATCAGCCGCTCCTAAAACAACTTTATAACCGGCTTTTTTAAACTGATTTGCTAATTTACCGATAGTTGTTGTTTTCCCTACACCATTTACTCCTACCACCATAATAACATAGGGCTTTTTAGTTACAGGGACTTCAAACTCGGAAGCATCACCATGGTTATTTTCTGATAATAATCCGGCTATTTCTTCACGAAGTATTTGATTAAGCTCTTCGGTTCCTAAGTATTTATCCTGGGCTACACGCTCTTCGATACGTTCAATAATTTTTAAAGTAGTATTTACGCCTACATCTGAAGAGACCAATACTTCTTCTAAATTATCTAAAACTTCATCATCTACTTTAGATTTTCCGGCAACGGCTTTAGAAAGTTTAGTAAAGAAAGAAGTTTTTGATTTTTCAAGACCTTTATCTAACGTTTCTTTCTTATCAGAAGAAAAAATCCTTTTAAAAAAACTCATTATTAGATCAATTAATTAGAAAAGCAAATGTAAAAATAAAAAAGCTACTTTCAAACGAAAGTAGCTTTCACATATATTAATTTAAAAAAGAATTATTTCTTTTTTATGAATTCGTCAACTAATTCAGGAGCCATAACTTGTTCTACGAAAGTGTATGCACCTGTTTTTGGAGATTTAACCATTTTGATCGCTTTGGTTAATCTTTTTGATGAAGTTTGTAAAGTTGCTACGGTTTTCTTTGCCATGACTAAATATTATTTAATTTCTTTGTGAACTGTAACTCTTTTTAAGACAGGATTAAATTTTTTGATCTCTAATCTATCCGGAGTATTTTTTTTATTCTTAGTAGTGATGTAACGAGAAGTTCCTGGAAGACCAGTAGCTTTGTGCTCAGTACATTCTAAAATCACCTGAATTCTATTACCTTTCTTTGCCATTGTACTTATATTTTAGGAATTTACGTATTGCTACAAAATTCGTATTATTTACCTTGTGCTTTTTTTAACGCTGCAGAAATACCTACTTTATTGATAGTTTTTAAAGCAGCTGTTGAAATTTTCAACGTTACCCATCTATCTTCTTCAGGAATGTAAAAACGTTTCTTAACTAAGTTTACAGAAAATTTTCTCTTAGTTTTATTCATAGCGTGAGAAACATTGTTCCCAACCATTGCTTTTTTACCTGTAAGTTCACAAACTCTTGACATTATTTCTAATCTTTTATTTCGTTATTCAAAATCAGGGTGCAAAGAAACAAAATTGTATTGAATTACACAACTATCTTTTAGTATTTTTTTGAAATTTCTTTATAAACCTTCTCCAAGGCTTTATTTACCGCTCTATCAATTACTTTCTCCCGGGGTTGTCCGAAATTAAATTCTTCAACAAAGACCTCTTCTTTAAATACAATTGCGATGAAAACCGTTCCCACTTCTGCATCGGAATCTCCTTTTAAAGGCCCTGCATTTCCGGTCGTAGCAATAGCAATATCTGTTTGAAAGATTTCCTGAGCAGATTTTGCCATGGCGCTTGCTACCTCTGCACTCACTACTGAATATTTTTCAATCAGCTCAGCAGGAACATGTAATACGTTCTCTTTCGCTTCAGTTGCATAACTTACTACACTCCCTTTAAAATAAGCAGAAGCTCCGGAAACTGAAGTTAACGTTTGGGCTATTTTACCTCCTGTACAACTTTCTGCTGTTGCAATTGTTAAGTTTTGCGCTGTTAGCATACGCCCTAAAACCACTTCAATAGACTCGTCTTCGTCATAGCCTACAATGATATCACCGATCAACTCCATCAGTTTCTCTACTTCTCCGGCAATGGCATCATGTAATAATTGTTCGTATAATCCTCTTGCTGACAAACGTAAGCGAACTCTACCCGGACTTGGTAAATAAGCCAATTTAATAAACTGAGGCAAATTATTTTCCCAATCTTCGATCTGCTCCGCAATAAGGCTTTCCCCTCTACCGTATGTCATAACGGTTTTATGAACAATAAATGGTCTTTTGAATTTTTCGACTAGCTTAGGAATTACTTCATAATCAATAAGATACTTCATCTCATAAGGTACTCCCGGCAACGAAATAAAAACAGTATTATCTTTCTCCATCCACATTCCGGGCGCTGTCCCCATTTTATTAAAAAGTACCGTTGCTTGTGAAGGAACTAAGGCCTGATCTCTATTCATCTGTGTAATAGGACGCTTGTAAAACCCCTCTATTAATTCTTTAACATGAGCCAGAACCTGTGGGTTTTCCACCAACTCATCCTCAAAGAAAGAACAAAATGTTTTTTTGGTCACATCGTCTTTTGTTGGGCCTAAACCTCCTGTAACAATAACGACATCAACTTTGGGAAGCAATTCCTGTAAAGTAGCGGTAATATGTTGCTGTTGGTCAGAAATTGTAAGTATCTCATATACATCAATTCCTATTTTGTTTAAAGCTTTTGCTATATATGCTGAGTTTGTATCTACTATCTGTCCAATAAGGATCTCATCACCGATAGTAACGATGGAAGCTTTCATAATTCTATTGAGTAGGTAGTTTAGTAAATTTTATAAACGGAAATCTTTTTTTATTTCCTTAGCGGCAAGTTCTACGCGTTCCCGAAGCGATTTAAAGACTTCTTTTATTTCTTTTTTCTGTCCTTCTGATTTTGCCCAATTCATAACCTGAAGGTTTTCATCATAAGCTAAATCCATTCCCAAAAGATCTAATGAAGGTTTGATCTTATGAGCAGATGCATATACACGGGAATAGTCTTTTTCTTCAATTCCTGTTTTCATCGATTTAATTTCAACCGGAACTTCATCTAAAAAAAGTGTTACGATCTGAAAGGCAAAATCTCTGTCATTTTCAGAGATCTCATAAACTTTTGCTAAATTGTATTGTAGTGCCATGATTTTACTTAACTTGAACTTTAAACATTTGCTGTCCTTCTAAAAAGCCAATCAGCTCATCGTCTTCTTTTACCGCCGCTACGCCTTTAGGCGTTCCTGTAAAAATAATATCGCCTGTTTTAAGTGTAAAAAACTGAGAAACATAAGCAATAATTTCATCTATTTTCCATAACATTAAAGAAGTATTTCCTTGTTGAACCACTTCTCCATTACTCCTTAATTCAAAGTTAAGGTTTTCTAATGAAGAAAATGAATTTTTCGGTAAAAAGTCACCAATAATCGCTGAACCGTCAAAAGCCTTAGCTTTTTCCCATGGTAATCCTTTTTCTTTTAACTGATTTTGTAAATCTCTTGCTGTAAAATCTATCCCCAATCCTATTTGATCGTAATACTTATGTGCAAACTTAGCATCAATATACTTTCCCACTTTACTGATCTTAACCAAGACCTCTACTTCATGGTGTACATCATTACTGAACTCAGGGATCACAAACGGAAATTGCTTAGCTAAGACAGCCGTATCCGGTTTCATAAATATTACCGGTTCGTTTGGCCTTTCATTATTCAATTCCGAGATATGGTCTGCATAATTTCTTCCTATACAAATTATTTTCATTTTCCAGCAGTTATATAATCTTTTTACAATTCTTTTTCAAAGCAAACACTATCAGTCACGTCTACATATTGTCCGTAATTAGGTATTTGTCGATAAGCATGTTTCGCATAAAGGGCAATTGCTTCCGGCTGTTTTTTTCCTGTTTCCAAAATACATTTCGTATAATGAAGTTCTTTTGCCCATTGTTCCAATTCTTTCAAAATCATTCCAGCGGCTCCCTTTCCTCTCTTTTCCGGCAATACAAACATCCTTTTCACTTCCGCTGTATTGTCACCATACTTTTTAATGGCACCGCAACCTATAGCGACATCTTTTTCAAAGATTACAACGACATGCCTAATACTGTCTATTTTATTAAACTGTGCATAAAAAGAATGGTCTTCCCCATCTCTTATCGCCAGATCAGCATCTAATAATTGTACCAGACTTTGAAAATCAAGATCGTCTGAATCGGTTCGCTTAATCGTATACATTTACAGCTTTGTATTCAGTTTTCTCAATTTAATTCCTGTCAGTACTTTTTTAGTATATAACGGAAATTCTGCATTTTGGATCCAGCCAAAGTAACCCGGCTCTTTTTCCAATACTTCTTCCACTAGTGCTCCTTTATGTTTGCCAAAGGTAAAGATTTCCTGTTCTTCTTCATTTAATGCAATGAATCCTGCAAAATCAACCGATCTTTTACGTTTCGTAAATTCAGAAAGAGATTTAATATCATTTTCCAGATCTTCGTAGCGATCTAATTGCGCTTTCAGTATTTCGTAAGTGGCATTGGTATCGGCTTCAGCACTATGCGCATTGTCTAAACTTTCATTACAATAAAATCGGTAAGCAGCACTCAGTGTTCTTTCTTCCTTTTTATGAAAAATAGTCTGCACGTCTACCGCAACCCGGTTTTTCATATCAAAATCAACCTCAGCGCGCAACAACTCTTCAGCTAATAAAGGAATATCGAAACGATCTGAATTGAATCCGGCCAGATCTGAATCTTTGATCATATTGTAAACATGTGATGCCAACTCTTTAAAAACAGGTTCATTCGCTACTTTTTCATCTGTTATACCATGTACTGCGGTAGAATGAGGCGGAATCGGAATTGTTGGGTTCACCAACCATGTTTTACTTTCTTTGTTTCCGTTTGGAAAAACTTTCAGGATTGATATTTCAACGATTCTGTCTCTTGCCACATCAATTCCTGTGGTTTCTAAATCAAAAAAACAAATAGGTCTATTTAGTTTTAATTCCATTTTTTGTACTCTTTATAAATAATTTAAAAATTATTATTTCAGCTATTATCAGATTCACTCCCCACCCAAGCCAGGAAACTATCCGATAAACATCCATTGGTGGCGGATGGAACAAAAATACAATAATGTATTTGAAAAGCCTTAATGAAATGGCCGATAATGTTAATGCAAAACTCCGTATTGCAAATTTTTGATGGTTTATAAAATCGCCTTTCCTTATAAAAGCATACGATCTATATGTAAAATACATCCACAATACGGATAAAATCACAAACGAAGTTTGCGCTATAACTCCTCCGTTTGCATAATAACTCATAACTAAACCTGAAGGTCCGGATAAGAATACGATCAGAAATATATAAATCTTACCTATTAGCTGATGGATATCTTTCTGCTTTCTTCTTATATTTTCTAAAAACTGAGCCCAACCTAATAATACTAAAAAAATACTGGTATAAACATGCACAAAAAAAGCTATTTTGTAATGCAATAACCGAATCTCTTCATATTTAATCCTAAGAAATGCTACATCAAATCTCATAGGAATATATTGAATTGTTATCAATAGCAATAAATACGTAAAGTAAAAATAAATAAAGAGTATGGCGTATTTAAAAAAGCTTGTTCGCATTATTACCTTCCGAAAGAATCATAATATTCTTCTGCATTTTTTTCATATCTGAGTAACAGCTCGATATTTTGGGTTTCAATAGCGGTCAGTTCTTTTTTAACATCACTGAAAACCGGCATGTACCATTCAAAACCTTCAAAATACATTCTAAGTTGTTTACTTCTAAATGCAAAACCATGCTTAGCAAATATGGAGTTTCTCAAAATAAAGATATCCGCCTTTGTCAGATTTGAAACAAATTCTTTTGTCAACAATTCGGTAGAAGGATTCGCTTCATAAATTTTTTGAGTGGTTGCAAAATATTCTTGATCCATATAAACCACTTCCTCTCCATTTACGGTATCTGTGAAAGACTCGTAATCTCTAAATTTATCTGTATCATAAAAGCTATATTCAAGTTCGTTCTCCGGATTGTACTTGAACAATCTTTTCTTCAAATCAAAAATTCTGGAACCGATCTTTACACTATCCGGATTAAATGCTGTCCAAAATCCTTTCATTACCGAATCTCTTTTTTGCAATTGAATTGAAAATTTACCATCCGTTCGCGTTCTCCTAAATTCTTCTACCTGCATATCGAAAGCGCCTTCATGTTCCCTCAAAACACCTTTAAACGGACTAACATTTCCGGCTGTTACAGAGTGTCCGAAAACCGAATCGTTTTTTATTTCATCAATTGAAAAAGTAATTTTTCTTGTTATAAGATTGCTATATTTATCATTCCCGTAAATAGTATCTTTTTGAGCATCATACAAATTTGCTTTAAAATCCCCGACCCAGTAACCTAAAAAATCATCTTTTGACTTAATTGACAAATTGTCATTTATCAGTGGCTTTTCAAAGGATACTTCTTCTTTTTTTTGCTCAACCAATGGCTTTTCTTCCTTCTTTACTACTTCCTTACACGAGACCAAAATCGTTAAAACAAATAATACGATTACATTAACTTTCATCTTTCTGATTTTTTTCAAAAATAACAAAAACCCGATGGTAAAAAAACCACCGGGTCTATATAGAATCATTTTATATTTTTTTAAACCTCTCTATTCAAGTCCCAGGCTTCCAACAATTCCGCAACGCGTTTTACGAAACTTCCGCCTAAGGCTCCGTCTACTACTCTGTGATCATAAGAGTGAGACAAGAACATTTTTTGACGGATCCCGATAAAATCTCCGTCCGGAGTTTCAATAACAGCCGGTACTTTGCGAATTGCTCCTAAAGCCAGAATACCTACTTGCGGCTGGTTAATGATCGGTGTACCGAAAACCGAACCGAAAGTTCCCACATTCGTAACTGTATAGGTTCCGCCTTGCGTATCATCCGGTTTTAATTTACCGGTTCTTGCTCTATTTGCCAGATCATTCACCTGTTTAGCCATGCCTACTAAATTTAATTGGTCGGCATTTTTAATCACCGGAACAATCAAGTTTCCATTCGGTAAGGCGGCAGCCATTCCTAAATTGATGTTTTTCTTTTTAATGATGTAATCGCCATTTACCTGAATATTCATCATCGGGAATTCGCGCAAAGCTTTTGCAACCACTTCCATAAAAATAGGTGTGAAAGTCAATTTCTCGCCTTCTCTCTTTTCAAAAGCATTTTTTACTTTATCTCTCCACTTTACAATATTGGTAACATCTACCTCAATAAATGATTGTACGTGAGCCGAAGTTTGTTTGGACTCCACCATATATTTAGAGATCAACTTACGCATTCTGTCCATCTCAATGATCTCGTCTTCTCCGTTAACCGATACCGGGGCTACTTTCGGAGCTTCTTGCTTCTCGACTCCGCCCGAAGTGACAGCATTAGCTTCCATTTTTACAGGTTGTACCACTGTAACCGGTTGATTTCCTCTATTCTTAATATAACTTAAAATATCATCTTTCGTAACACGTCCGTCTTTCCCGGTTCCGTTTATAGCTTCTAATTCAGCTACAGAAACACCTTCTTCTTTTGCTATATTTTTCACTAAAGGCGAAAAGAATTTCTCTGAATTTGAAAAATCTGCCGGTGCTACTGTTTCTTTAGCTATTTCAACTGTTTTTACTACCTCGGCAACAGCAGGTTTTTCTACTTCACCAGAAGCAACAACCGGAGTAGCTCCTGCAACATCACCTTCTGTTTCAATAATCGCTACCGTTTGTCCGACCTGAACCACATCATCTACATTAAATAATATTTCAACCAATGTTCCGGCAACTTCAGAAGGCACCTCACTATCTACTTTATCAGTAGCAATCTCAAGCACAGCTTCATCCTGTTCAATGGTATCACCAACCTTCTTTAACCAGTTAGTCACAGTTGCTTCTGCAACACTTTCTCCCATCTTGGGTAATTTCAATTCAAACTTTGCCATATTTTTAACTAAAGTTGTGTTTATTTGATTCAGATTACAAAAATAATAATTTTTAGATGCTTTTATAAAGAATACAATAAATTTTTACAACAAAATAACTTCTCCTCTATCATTGGAATTATTACTTCCTATTAAATAGTCATGATTTATTGATAAAAACTTAAATGTACAGTCCTTATTTCTCTTTTCCTCCATTAATCGGATCGCTTTTTTAAAGGAAATTGATTTCAGATCTATAATCAATTCAGCTCTTGAATGAGCCGGAGAATCACTTCCCTCTTTATGAATTTCTGTTTTTAACTTTGCATTTATTTTTCTTAAAACCGTTTCATTTTCAACATCATCAGAAACCAAAACATAATGTTCCGGCTTTTTATCACTTACTGTCTTGGATTGAAATACTTTTAACAATGAAAACGCAAAACTTCCTATTTGCATCATACTATCAAAAAACCACGATTTCTTAAAGTGTTTTTTATAAAAAAACTGCATGGCTTCACGAAAGCGTTTCATATACAACCCATCTCTTACCGTACTTTCTCCTTTATAATGTATAACAGTTGTTCCAGCAAAATAATAATTCTGCCTCCCTGCTTTTTTTACCAGATAGCTCAGATCAATATCATCGGAATACATAAAACAATTTTCATCAAATCCGCCTACTTGCAAATACAATTCTCGCTGCATCAACATAAAAGCACCTACTAAAACGTCTACTTCTCCAGATTGGTTTTCATTCAAATGCATCGCATAATATTGATTAAACCAACTTGATTTCGGAAACAGTTTATAGAACCCGAAAATTTTAGTAAAAGCTACCCAAGGTGTCGGCACGCCACGCTTGCTTTCCGGAAGAAATTTTCCGGAACCGTCAATTAGTTTACAACCCGTTATGCCTAAATGAGACTGCTCGACTCCGCTTGAAGTGACAAAAGTAAGTAATTTAGAAAATGTATCTTCTACAACAACAGTGTCGGGATTTAAAATGCAAATATAGTCGCCTTTGGCTCGGGCTACACCGATATTATTGCCTTTAGGAAACCCAAGATTTTCTTTATTCTCTATCAGAATGACATCTGGAAATTGCTCCTTAATCATTTGGCAACTGTTATCAGAAGAAGCATTATCAACCACTATGATTTCACCATCAATGTCTTGAAGTGCTTTTTGAACACTGCCAACACATTGCTCTAAGAAATAACGGACGTTATAATTAAGAATTACCACCGATAGTTGCATGACGCGAAAATAAGTAATAAATTCGAAGAAAAATATCAAAACCAAATGAAATCATTTCTAACTATAGTATCTTTTTGTCTTTCACTATTGGTTTGGTCACAAAACAATATCGAACAAAATTACGACAAAAAGGAGGTCTACATTACTATGCGCGACGGCGTAAAACTTTTCACAAGTATTTATATTCCTAAGGATATTTCAAAAGAAAACAAATATCCGTTCTTAATGCAACGTACGTGTTATAGCGTAGGTCCTTATGGAGAAGATCAATACCGAAGAACTCTCGGGCCAAGTCATTTTTTATCTGACGACAAATACATTTTTGTTTACCAAGATGTAAGAGGCCGCTATATGAGTGAAGGAACTTGGACCAATATGACACCGCAAGTAGACCACAAAACCAAACAAAATATCGACGAAAGTACTGATACGTACGACACCATAGACTGGTTAATCAAAAACATCCGGTACAATAACGGAAAGGTAGGTCAATTCGGAACTTCTTACCCCGGTTTTTATACGGCTGTCGGAACTTTATCCCAGCATCCGGCTTTAGTTGCTTCCTCTCCTCAGGCTCCGATTTCTGATTTCTTTTTTGATGATTTTCACCACAACGGTGCTTTTGTAATGGGCTATTTTAAGACCTTTCCTGTTTTTGGTGTTCAAAAAGACAAACCTACACAAGAACATTGGTTTGGCAAAGACATGATTAAAAGAACATCTGATGACGGTTCCGTTTTCTACCGTGAATTAGGCACCTTAAAAGAAGGTGCAGACACTTATTACAAAGACAATTTCTTTATGCAGGAAATCATGGAGCATCCGAATTATGATGCTTTTTGGCAAAAAAGAAACTTATTGCCTCATTTGAAAGACATCAAACATGCTGTAATGACTGTAGGCGGTTGGTTTGATGCCGAAGATCTGGCCGGACCGTTAAACATCTACAAAACCATTGAAAAAACGAGTCCGAAAGCACATAATACAATTGTTATGGGTCCTTTTTCGCATGGCGGATGGGGACGTGAAAACGGAAAAACATTCCACAATGACATTTATTTTGGTGACAGTATTGCTACGTTTTACCAAAAAAACATCGAATACAAGTTTTTTACACACTACCTAAAAGGAAACAAAAAAGATAAATTAGAATTACCGGAAGCCTATATGTTTGACACCGGTAAAAAAGAATGGAAAGAATTTACAGCCTGGCCTCCTGAAAAAGCAGAGAAAATAAATTTCTATTTAGCTGAAAATGCTTCTTTAAGCAAAGCTAAACCATCAAATGCAGCTTCAACCGAATATTATAGTGATCCTAATAATCCGGTACCAAGTTCTGTAAACTACAAAGATTTCAACGGTTTTACCCCGCGTAATTACATGAGTGAAGACCAACGATTTGCTTTAAGCCGTCCGGATGTAGTGACTTTCACTACCGATTATTTAACGGAAGACATCACTTTTGCCGGAGAAATTTTAGCCAAATTAAACATTGCTTCTACGAGCACCGATGCTGATTTTGTAGTGAAATTAATTGATGTTTATCCGCTTGACGAACCGGAGAATGCTGATAAACCGAACGTACTCTATGCCAATTACCACCAAATGGTGAGAAGTGAGATCATGCCGGCGCGTTTTAGAAACAGCTATGAAAAACCGGAAGCTTTAACACCTAACCAAGCTACTAAAGTAACTTTCCGACTTCAGGATGTGTTACACACCTTCAAAAAAGGACATAAAATCCAAATTCAAGTGCAAAGTACATGGTATCCTTTAATGGAAATCAATTCGCAGAAATTCTTAGAAAATCCACATTTGGCTTCCAAAGAAGATTACACTAAAGCTTTTATCAAAGTCTTTAACGATAGTTCAATAGAAGTTGAAGTTTTAAAATAAATGGAATCAGCCTTCGGGCTGATTTTTTATTTCTAAACACTATTGTTTCTAATATAGAAGATGTTTTTTAGCATTGTCTTTCCATTCTGCCTGATTCGGATATTCTACAAAATAAATCTTCAAATCCGCCTGATTGGCATAATCCACAAAGTAGATCTTTTTATCTGCTTGATTAGCATAATCCGTAAAGAACCATCTACCATCGTTTTTCCCTGCCTGATTGGAATATTTTACTTTGTAAACCAATAAATCGGCCTGATTCGGGTAATCGACCACAAATACTTTTATATCTGCCTGATTGGCATATTGAACAGAAAACACCTTTTGTGCTTTAGCCACAAAAGAAAAGGCTACAAAAAGCATTATTAATACAAATCGAAACATAACTTACTATATTTCTCACTAAAGTACATAATCTAAAATTAATAAGCTTAAAAATTCAAAACCAAAACCTTATTTTTGCACCAATCAATTTTCAAATTGACTCATTTTCAAATTATCAAATCAATAATGAACTTCCTTTCAGTCGAAAATATCTCAAAAGCTTACGGCGAACGCGTTTTGTTTGAAAACATTTCGTTTGGTATCAACAAAGACCAAAAAATCGCTTTTATTGCTAAAAACGGTTCCGGAAAAACAACTATTATGAACATGTTAGCCGGTTTGGACGAACCCGATAGCGGTCAGGTTATTGTTCGTAAAGACATTAAAATGGCTTTTTTATCGCAAAATGACAATTTACAGCCTGAATTGACTATTGAAGAGAGCATTTTCGCCAGTGATAACGACACGCTGAAAGTGATAGAACAATACGAAAAAGCATTGGAAAATCCGGATGATGCCGAAGCGTATCAAAAAGCGTTTGACAACATGGATCGTCATAATGCCTGGGATTTTGAAACGCAATACAAGCAAATTTTGTTCGAATTAAAATTGGACGATTTAAAACTGAAAGTTAAAAACCTTTCGGGTGGACAAAAAAAGCGCTTGTCATTAGCCATTATCCTAATCAACAAACCTGATTTTCTAATCTTGGATGAGCCAACCAACCATTTGGATTTAGAAATGATTGAATGGTTAGAAGATTATTTCGCCAAAGAAAATTTAACGTTATTCATCGTAACCCACGACCGTTTCTTTTTAGAGCGTGTTTGTAACGAAATCTTAGAACTTGAGAACGGAAAGTTATACCAATACAAAGGCAATTATTCGTATTATCTAGAAAAAAAAGAAGAACGAATAGCTTCTGAAAATGCAAGTGTTGACAAAGCCAAGAACTTATTTGTCAAAGAATTAGAATGGATGCGTCGCCAACCGAAAGCACGTACCACCAAATCAAAATCGCGTCAAGATGATTTTTACGTGATTAAAGAGAAAGCTATGAGTCGCCGTAAGGAAAATGTGGTGGAACTGGAAATTAACATGGAACGCATGGGAAGCAAAATTATTGAATTGGCAAAAATCAATAAAAGTTTCCAAGACAGAGTGATTTTAAAAGATTTCAATTACTCGTTTCAACGTGGCGAACGCGTGGGTATCATTGGTAAAAACGGAACCGGAAAATCTACTTTTTTAAATATTATCACAGGAAGCATTCAACCTGATTCTGGAAAAGTAATCGTTGGTGACACCATGAAAATCGGGTATTATACGCAAAGTGGAATCAATCCAAAACCACAGCAAAAAGTAATCGACATCATTAAAGAATATGGCGAATATATTCCGTTAACCAAAGGAAAAATCATTTCAGCTTCGCAATTATTGGAACGTTTTTTATTTGATGTCAAAAAACAATACGATTACGTCGAAAAACTAAGCGGCGGCGAATTGAAACGTTTGTATTTGTGTACCGTTTTGATTCAAAATCCGAATTTCTTGATTCTCGATGAGCCAACCAATGATTTGGATATCGTAACCTTAAATGTATTGGAAAACTTCTTACTGGATTATCCCGGATGTTTATTAGTAGTGAGTCACGACCGTTATTTTATGGACAAAATCGTGGATCACTTATTTGTGTTCCGCGGACAAGGTGAAATTGAAGATTTTCCAGGAAATTATTCCGACTTCAGAACCTATGAAGATTCGGCTGAACCTGTTAAAGAGGAAAAAGTTGAATCGGCTAATGCTAAATCTTGGAAAGAAAAACAAGTAAAAGCGGGCTTAACTTTTAATGAACAAAAAGAGTTTCAAAAAATTGAACGCGAAATCAAAGATTTGGAATTCAAGAAAAAAGAAATTGAAGCCGAATTTGCTGAAGGAAAAGTAGCCGACGACAAAATTGAAGCAAAAGCTAACGAATTACAAAAAATCATTCAGTCTTTAGAAGAAAAAGAAGAACGTTGGTTTGAATTGAGTGCAAAAATGGAGGAATAATTGGTCATTCTGAATCAAGTCGGAGAATCTGATCATTAGATCCGAAATAACATAGCGTTTAAAAAATGTTACATATATTAAAAGCATACATAAAATTCTTATTAGATTCCAAAAACGAACATGGCGTACATTCGCCATTTGTATTTAATTTGGTAACCAAATGTTTTTACGATAAGACAAACTACCCGGAATACCAAACGTTAAAACAGTATCGAAAAGCTCTTTTGGCGAATACTAACACGATCGAAGTTACGGATTTCGGTGCGGGTTCCCGTGTTTTTAAATCGAATACTCGAGAAATTGCTAAAATTGCCAAAACAGCCGGAATTTCACCTAAAAGAGCAGCCTTCCTATTCCGTATCGTTCGTTATTTCCAGCCCGAACAAATTTTAGAAATCGGAACTTCTTTAGGATTAGCCACTTCTGCTCTAGCTTTGGGAAACAAAAAATCATACATTAAAAGTCTTGAAGGATGTCCAAATACATTGGCTGTTACTGAAAATCAGTTTAACACCTTCTTTCCAGAATTAAATTTTGAATTTTTAAACACTGAATTCTCAAGTTATTTTAATTCTTCTGACTTTCGACTTCCGGCTTTCGACTTAATCTATTTCGATGGTAATCATTCTAAAAAGGCAACATTAGACTATTTCAATTGTCTTTTGCCAACTATAACCAATGATAGTGTCTGGATTTTTGACGACATCCATTGGTCGCCCGATATGGAAGAAGCCTGGCAAATCATTAAAAATCACTCACAAGTAACCGTGACGATCGATACTTTTCAGTGGGGATTCGTTTTCTTTAGAAAAGAGCAGGAAAAAGAGCACTTCACAATTCGAGCATAGACTTTTAAGTTTTTCGTACCTTTACGCAAAATTTAAAATTCAACCGTCATGAATATTGAAGAAATTTTTGAAAACAACAAAAATTGGGTAACAGAAAAACTTTCAATCGACCCTCATTTTTTCGACAAATTATCAGAAGGACAATCACCTGAATTCTTATACATAGGTTGTTCTGACAGTCGCGCCACTGCCGAAGAAATCATGGGAATGGCTCCGGGACAGGTTTTTGTCCATCGTAACATTGCAAATATGGTCCCGAATTCGGATTTAAGTTCAATGTCGGTTATTAATTACGCCGTAAACCACTTAAAAGTAAACCACATTGTAGTTTGTGGTCACTATGGTTGTGGCGGGGTAAAATCAGCCATGCAACAATCTGATCTAGGAATTTTAAATCCTTGGCTACGAAACATTCGAGATGTGTATCGTTTGCATAAAAAAGAATTAAATGCCATTACTGACGAAGAAACTAAGTACAGACGTTTAGTTGAATTAAATGTGCAGGAACAATGCATTAACGTCATTAAAACAGCTGAAGTTCAAAAAGCAAACAGAGACCGTGATTTAAAAGTTTACGGCTGGATCTTTGATCTTCATACCGGTAAATTGATCGACTTAAATATTGATTTCGACACCATACTTCACGATATTACCGAGATCTACAAAATCGAAAGTTAAACTTACTTCAAAATATTTTAACAAGGCATCGTAACAAAATGCCTTTTTTTTCTACTTATTAGGAAAACTTAAGAGTTCTAATTTCTAAATTCTAAATTAGATATGTCAAAACCTATTATAGACATTAAAGGCATTACACGAGACTTTCCTTTAGGAGACGAAACTATTCATGTACTTAAAGGAATCGATTTAACCATTAATAAAGGAGAATACGTTGCCTTAATGGGACCTTCCGGTTCAGGAAAATCAACTTTAATGAATATTTTAGGCTGTTTAGACACTCCCACAGGCGGTTCTTACATTTTAAACAGCAAATTAGTCAGCGAAATGCACGATGATGAATTGGCTGAAATCCGTAACAAAGAAATCGGTTTTGTATTTCAAACTTTCAACCTTATGCCACGTACCACTGCTTTGGATAATGTAGCTTTACCAATGGTCTATGCCGGAAAATCTAAAGAAGAAAGAAATGTACGTGCTACAGAAGTTCTGACTCAGGTTGGCTTAGAAGATCGTATGGATCATAAGCCTAATCAATTGTCCGGTGGTCAACGCCAACGTGTTGCTGTAGCTCGTGCCTTGGTCAATCACCCTGCTATCATTTTAGCCGATGAACCTACCGGAAACTTAGACAGTAAGACTTCTGTAGAGATCATGGCTCTTTTTGATGATATCCACTCTAAAGGAAACACCGTTATTCTGGTAACACACGAAGAAGACATTGCCGAACACGCACACCGCATTATCCGTTTACGAGATGGTATTATTGAAAGCGATACTAAAAACAAATAACTTAATTACAGAAAACTTTAGTATTTCTGTTGTTTATTATACCGAATGTCATTACGACACCTCTACTGATAATCGTTATACTTTTTGTTATCTTTGAAAAAATTCTGGCTTTTCAGAGTCTAAAATTCAAAAAAACAAAATGAAAGTATATACTAAAACCGGGGATAAAGGGACGACAGCCTTATTTGGCGGAACCCGAGTTCCCAAACACCACATCCGCATAGAAAGTTACGGGACAGTAGACGAACTCAATTCTCACATTGGTTTGATCCGTGACCAGGACATGAACCCTTTCTACAAAACAGCTTTGATAGAAATTCAGGATCGACTTTTTACTGTAGGAGCTATTTTAGCAACACCTCCGGAAAAAGAAATCTTAAAGAATGGTCAGCAACGCTTAAATATCAATAGAATTTCTAAAGAAGATATTGCTTTCTTAGAACAGGAAATCGATAAAATGGATACTGAACTCCCTCCTATGACACATTTCGTTTTGCCAGGCGGACATACAACTGTGTCATATTGTCATATAGCACGTTGTGTTTGCCGCAGAGCCGAGCGTTTAGCAGTACATTTACACGAAATTGAGCCTATTGACGAACTGGTTCTAACCTACCTTAACCGACTTTCTGACTACTTATTTGTGTTGGCACGAAAGTTGTCACACGATTTGAACGCTGAAGAAGTAAAATGGATTCCGAGAAAGTGATTTTGCTGTAAAAGCTACTATTATTTCACATTCGGGAAAGCAGTTCGATCAGTAGGCAAGACAAACGTTCTTATAAATCATTAAAAAAAATCAAAAAATACTTGACTTTTTAAGTTAAAAAATTATTTTTGCATTAAATTAAATCGATAGAAAGATGTATTGGACATTAGAATTAGCATCTTATTTAAGTGATGCGCCTTGGCCTGCAACCAAAGACGAACTTATCGACTATGCAATCAGAACAGGAGCTCCTCTTGAAGTTGTAGAAAACTTGCAATCTATTGAAGATGAAGGAGAGATCTACGAATCCATGGAGGAAATTTGGCCTGACTATCCGACTGACGAAGACTATCTTTGGAACGAGGATGAGTATTAATTAAAAGATAAACGCAACAACTTAAAAGTCTCTTAAAGAGGCTTTTTTTTGTAAATTTGCACACCAAAATAAAAGAAAAATAAGTAGTTATGAGTATCATAAATTCCATATTGAAAGCTTTTGTGGGAGATAAATCCCAAAAAGATATAAAAGCTATTCAACCTATTATTACTAAAATAAAGTCTTTTGAAGGCGCTTTACAAGCCTTGAGTCATGACGAACTAAGAGCTAAAACCGTTGAGTTTAAAGAAAAGATCAAAGCAGCCCGAGCTGAAAAAGATGAAAAAATCGCTTCTTTAAAACAACAAGCCGAACAAACAGACGATATTGATGCTCGTGAAGATTTCTATACTGAAATTGACCAGTTAGAAAAAGAAGCTTATGAAATTTCTGAAAAAGTTTTAAATGATATTTTACCGGAAGCATTTGCTGTTGTAAAAGAAACAGCTCGACGTTTCAAAGAAAATACAAACATCACCGTTACAGCCACTGCTAAAGACCGTGAGCTTTCAGCTACCAAATCTTACATTACACTGGATGGTGACAATGCTGTTTGGGCAAATTCATGGGATGCTGCCGGAAAAGCCATCACTTGGGATATGATCCACTACGACGTACAGTTAATCGGTGGTATCGTATTGCATCAAGGTAAAATTGCCGAAATGCAAACCGGTGAAGGTAAAACCTTAGTAGCAACACTTCCTTTATATTTGAATGCCTTAACAGGTAACGGAGTGCATTTGGTAACTGTTAACGACTACTTAGCCAAACGTGATAGCACATGGAAAGCTCCTTTATTTGAATTCCACGGAATGACCGTTGATTGTATTGACAATCACCAACCAAACTCTGAATCCAGAAGAAAAGCTTATGAAGCAGACATCACTTACGGAACTAATAACGAGTTCGGTTTTGATTACCTGCGTGATAATATGGCGCACGCACCTTCAGATTTGGTACAACGCAAACACAATTATGCGATTGTCGATGAGGTAGACTCCGTTTTAATTGATGATGCCCGTACGCCGTTAATTATTTCCGGACCGGTTACCGACGGAGATCGTCACGAATTCATGGAATTAAAACCAAAAGTAGAAAACTTAGTTAACCTTCAACGTAAATTAGCTACAGATTGTTTAACAGAAGCAAAACGCTATTTCAAAGAAGGTAATTCTAAAGAGGCCGGTTTCTATTTATTACGTTCGCACAGAGCCCTGCCTAAGAACAAAGCTTTGATCAAATTCTTATCGGAAGAAGGAGTAAAACAATTACTTCAGAAAACCGAAAATTACTATATGCAAGACAATAACAGAGAAATGCCGAAAATCGATGAGGCACTTTACTTTGTTATTGAAGAAAAAAACAATCAGGTTGAACTAACAGACAACGGAATTAAATTCCTTTCTCAGGACACTGATGCAAACTTCTTCATTCTACCGGATATCGGTACTGAAATCGCTAAAATTGAAAAAGCTAATTTAACAAAAGAAGAAGAAGCTGAACAAAGAGAAGAACTTTACAAAGATTTCTCAGTAAAATCAGAACGTATTCACACATTAACACAATTGCTTAAAGCGTATTCTTTATTTGAAAAAGATACCGAATACGTTATCATGGACAATAAAGTAATGATCGTAGACGAGCAAACCGGACGTATTATGGACGGACGTCGCTATTCTGATGGTTTACACCAAGCTATTGAGGCAAAAGAAAACGTAAAAATTGAAGCTGCTACACAAACTTTTGCAACCGTTACGTTGCAAAATTACTTCCGTATGTACAACAAGCTAGCCGGTATGACCGGTACTGCGGTAACTGAAGCCGGAGAGTTCTGGGAGATCTATAAGTTAGACGTAGTAGAGATTCCTACTAACAGACCTATTGCCCGTAAAGATAAAGAAGATTTAATTTACAGAACTGTACGTGAAAAGTTCAATGCTGTTATTGAAGACGTAGTCCAACTTTCTAAAGCGGGAAGACCGGTATTGATCGGTACAACTTCAGTAGAAATTTCAGAATTACTGAGCCGTATGCTGAAAATGAGAGGAATTCACCACAATGTATTGAATGCTAAAATGCACAAAAGTGAAGCCGAAATTGTAGCTGAAGCCGGTAAACCGGGAGTAGTTACTATCGCAACAAATATGGCTGGACGTGGTACCGATATTAAACTTTCTGACGAAGTAAAAAAAGCAGGCGGTTTAGCTATCGTTGGTACCGAACGTCACGATTCCCGTCGTGTAGACCGTCAGTTAAGAGGTCGTGCCGGTCGTCAAGGTGATGTAGGTAGTTCACAATTCTACGTGTCATTAGAAGACAACCTGATGCGTTTGTTCGGCTCTGAAAAAGTAGCCAAAATAATGGATCGCATGGGCTTAAAAGAAGGTGAAGTTATCCAACATTCCATGATGACCAAATCTATCGAAAGAGCTCAGAAAAAAGTAGAAGAAAACAACTTTGGTGTTCGTAAGCGTTTATTAGAATATGATGACGTAATGAATGCGCAACGTGAAGTAGTTTACAAACGTCGTAAACATGCTTTACACGGAGAACGTTTGAAAGTGGATATCGCTAACATGATGTACGATACTTCAGAATTGATTGTTCAAAACAACAAATTAGCAAACGACTTTAAAAATTATGAGTTCGATTTAATTCGTATCTTCTCAATCAGTGCTCCGATTACAGAAGCAGATTTTTCTAAACTATCTGAAAGAGAGATCGTAAGTAAAACATACAAAGCTGTATTAGCACACTATACCGATAAAAACGAACGAAGTGCACAAGAAGCTTTCCCGATCATTAAAAACGTTTACGAGAACAATGATGGCAGATACGAGCGAATTGTAGTTCCGTTTACTGATGGTATTAAATCGCTTAATATTGTTACCAACTTAGAGAAAGCCTATCAAACAGAAGCAAAATCACTAATTACTGATTTTGAAAAGAACGTAACATTAGCCATTATTGATGAAGCCTGGAAAAAACACCTTCGCAAAATGGACGAATTAAAACAATCGGTTCAATTAGCCGTTCACGAACAAAAAGATCCGCTATTGATCTATAAATTAGAAGCTTTTAACTTGTTCAAGAAAATGGTTGACGATGTAAATAAAGATGTTATTTCATTCTTGTTTAAAGCTGACCTGCCTTCTCAAAATCCAAACAATATTAGTGAGGCTAAAGAAGTAAAACAAAAAGAAAGCTACACTGAAAGCAAAGAAGAAGTTTTAAATACTGATGAAATGGCAGCCCGTAGCCGTCAGGCCGGAAGTCAGACTCAGGAACAACCTCAGGTTACAAAAACCATTGTTCGCGAAACACCTAAAATAAACCGTAACGATGTGGTTACTATTAAACATGTTTTAAGCGGTAAAAGCGAAACTATGAAATTCAAAAAAGCAGAACCTATGTTAGCTACCGGCGAATGGGTTATCGTTAATGAATAAAAAGACTAACATCTTTTCTTTATAAAAAATCCCGATTGGAAAGCAATCGGGATTTTTATTTTTATGCATATAAAATATTATTTCGTGCCTTTCTTTATTTCCTCTAATTCTGACTCAAGCTTTTCAATCCTCTTAACAATCGATTGAAACATTGAAACTTCATTATCTCCCTGAACAGAACCTATTATCTTATAAGCCTCTTTTTCTCCTTTATACGAATCTGTTATCTCTAAACTATTTTTATCAAAAACCAGATAAAGAGCATTATTCTCATTTTTATTCTGTATTTTCTTTGTTAAAAACAGATACGTTCCCGCCGGATAGAAGTGCTGTGAAAGATTTTCAGACACTTTGTAAACGAAATCTACATTTGCTAATATTTTTTGCAAATCAATTTCCACATGTCCTTTCAGATCGTCTAATTCATAGACCTGTTCCGGCTTTTTTTCACTATTCGGAATCAAATGCTCTATTTCCGAAAAGTTCGTAATCTTATTAATAGTTAAAGGTTTTGTTAACAAATCATCTGTCGTCAGGTTCAAAATCTTTGCAATACGAAGCAAACTATCTATTTTAGGCTCTGCCCTGCCCTCTTCATAGGAACTGATAACTCCTCTGTTCAAATCGAGAAGTTCAGCAAAAGCCTGCTGACTTAAACCCTTTATCTGTCTTATTTTTTTTATATTGGTACCAAAATAGGTCATATTACTTTTTTTGAAGTACAAAACAAAGGTAATGAAAATATTTTTATAATATTGCTAATATTTTTTGCAAATTAATTTTTTTTGTCTAAATTTGTTAAGACAACACTAATCTCTATTTAATGCAACGAGAAAAATTGTACACTAAAATTAAAGATTGGTTACTCGAACTCAATATTGAAATTGTGCACGAAAACCCGAATCATCAAACTTTTATTATCAGCAAGGAAGCTGAGGGAATCAAAAACATGATATTGGTTATTGCGCCACAAATATTGATTATTGAACAATTTTTATTTAGTTGTAAAAAAGATCAACCGGAAGTATACAAACAACTTCTGATTAAGAACAGGGATATTGTTCATGGTGCGTTCGTTTTAGATGAAACAGGAGAGCGAGTGATTTTCAGAGACACACTCCAAACCGAAAATTTAGACCAAAACGAATTGGTAGGAACTATTAATTCATTGAGTTTGTTACTTAGTGAATATTCGGCTGAGATGATCAGTTTTAGCAAATTGTAGAACAAATAATATTAGACAACTATGAATATTTTTAAACGACTTTTTAGAATAGGTAAAGCAGAAGCACATGCTGCTATAGACGGTTTGGAAGACCCGATCAAAATGACGGAGCAAGGAATCAGAGAAATGAAAGAACAACTGGACAAAAGTGTTCAGGCTATGGCTCAGGTAAAAGCTTTGGCCATCCGAAGAAAGAACGAACATGCTTCGCTTTTGAATAAATCAGAAGATTATCAAAATAAAGCCATGCTTCTGGTTCAAAAAGGGATCAAGGAAGAGATTGCTACGGAAGAAAGCGACCGTTTGGCAAAAGAAGCTTTAAAAATGAAAGAACAAGCTGTTCAGGATGCTAAATTAGCAGAAGCGGAAAGTCAAAAACTGGAACAGGATGTTGAAAAAATGCAAACGAATATCAACTCGTTAAAATCAACTATTGCAAAATGGGAAGGTGAATTGAAAACATTGCGTGCCAGAGTTCAGGTAAGTCAGGCGACTCAGGACATCAATAAAAAAATGACGCAATTGGATTCAGACAGTACGATAAGTATGTTGGAAAAAATGAAAGACAAAGTACAACAACAGGAAGCGCTAGCCGATGCATACGGAGAAATTGCAAATGCGTCGAAAAGTATAGACGAAGAGATCAATGCGGTAGTAGATACAACAGAAAACAAAGCCGAAGCAGAGCTTCAAAAATTAAAAGAACAATTCAATGCTAACTAAGAATGAGTTTTGAAGAATTAATTGAAATATCGTTTACGCCCGCCAATGCGATACTGAGTATTATTTTAATACTGAGCGTTTTGTATTGGCTGTTTACGATACTTACCGGAATTGGTGACTTTGATCTCGATTTAGATGCGGATCTCGACTTAGACGGTGACCTTGATAATCCGGACGGATTGGTCGAAGTAGATGCTGAGCCTTCATCATTCATTCAATTTCTAAAATTCCTTAATCTGGATATTATTCCTATCACGTTCTTTTTAACATTAGCGTTCTTATTTACCTGGCTTATCAATGTTAACCTAAGCTTTTATTTACCACTGCCGAACTGGTTCTTTTTTATAACCATCATTCCGGCATTTATAGTGAGTTTATTCCTTACAAAATATATTTGTACTCCGCTAAAACCGGTCTTTAAAGAGATCAATCACAAAGGAGAAATAGCGTATGACTATTTAGGAAGAACCGGCACTATGATTACCAAAACAGAAGCCGATAAAATCGGCATGTTGGAACTGATCATTAATAAAGATCCGATCCGATTAATGGTAAAAAGCAAAGACGGTTCATTAATTAAACAAGGCGAAAAAGCAATAATCGTTGACGAAGAACCACAAAAAAAATTCTTCTACATAGAAAGAACATATGAAATTTAATAGAAACTAACGTAATTATTCAAAATTAATTTATGAGTACATTTTACATTACTTTGGCTGTAATCATCATAGCCGGATTAGGACTGATCTTCTGGATTTTATCCATGTACAAAAAAACAGTTCAGGGAGTTGTAATCCTTAGAACAGGTTATGGCGGAACCAAAGTGTTTTTTAATGCAGGTATCGTAATTCCTGTGATCCACCGTCAGGAAAACATGGACATTTCCGTAAAAAAATTAGAGATTTCCAGAGAAGGTAAAGACGGACTTATTTGTAAAGACAACATGCGTGCCGACATTCAGGTAGCTTTTTTCGTTCGTGTCAATAAATCTGTTGATGACATTGTCAACGTAGCACAAACTATTGGCTGTCAAAGAGCATCTGATATTTCTACCTTAAGAGAGCTGTTTGAAGCTAAATTTTCAGAAGCTTTAAAAACAGTAGGTAAAAAATTTGAGTTCATTGAATTATATGAAGCACGAAGCGAATTCCGTCACGAAATCTTAAGCATCATCGGAACGGACCTGAACGGTTATGTGTTAGATGATTGTGCCATTGACTATTTAGAACAAACGTCATTAGCTCAGTTAAATAAAGACAATATCTTAGATGCGGAAGGGATCAAAAAAATCACCGAATTAACAGCTAATCAAAATATTAAAGCCAATCTGGTAAGACGTGAAGAAGAAAAAACCATCAAAAAACAAGATGTTGAAGCACGTGAAGCAATTTTAGAATTGGAAAAACAATTGGCTGAAAAAGAAGAATCACAAAAACGTGAAGTAGAGAATATTAAAGCACGTGAAAATGCTGAAATTTTAAAAGTAGCTGAAGAAGAGCGTTTAAAATATGAAAGCGTTCGCATTTCTACCGAAGAAAAACTTCAAATTGCAGAAGAAAACAAACAACGTCAAGTTGTCATTGCTGCCAAAAACAAAGAACGTGCCGATTTAGTAGAAACGGAAAGAGTGCAAAAGGACCGTTTGTTAGAAGCGACCGAAAAAGAACGCGTTGTGGCTCTTGCTGATATCGAAAAAGAAAAAGCAGTAGAGCTTGAAAAGAAAAATATTCAGGATGTGATTCGCGAGCGTTTAATGAAAGAAAAAACGGTGGTAGAAGAACAACAAGGAATTTTAGATGTAGAAGCCTTAAAAGCTGCTGAAAGAGACAAACAAGTTCAGATTATTGCTGCGAGTAAAGAAGCTGAAGAACGTTTAATTGTAGAAACCAAAGCTGCCGAAGCACGTAAATTAGCTGCTGAAAAAGACGCTCAAAAATATGTGATCGAAGCGCAAGCAAAACGCGATGCTGCCGAAAAAGAAGCAGAAGCAAGAAAAATCATTGCTGATGCACAAGCTAAAGAAGAAGCTACTCTTGGTTTATCTGAAGCACAGGTAATGCATGCTAAAGCTGAAGCACACGAGCGTCAAGGTATTGTAGAAGCAACTATTATTGAGAAAAAAGCCGATGCCAACAAAAAAGAAGGTTTAGCAGAAGCCGAAGTTATCAAAGAAAAAGCATTAGCAGAAGCTGCCGGAATTACCGAAAAAGCAGAAGCGATGAAAAAACTAAACGATGCCGGAAAAGATCACGAAGAGTTCCGTTTGAAATTAGCAAAAGAAAAAGAAGTAGAATTGGCACAAATCGCTATTCAAAAAGACATCGCCGAAGCACAAGCTGTTGTTCTTGGTGAAGCTTTCAAAACCGCTAATATCGACATCGTAGGTGGTGAAAGTACTTTCTTTGACAATGTAGTTCGCCAAATCTCTGCCGGTAAAGGAATTGATAAATTTATTCAGCACAGCGAAAATGCGCAATTGGTAAAAGAAGCTTTATTAAGCAATGATGAAGAAGGAAATTTGGTTGGTAAAGTGATGCAATTAGTAGACAAATACAAAGTTTCATCTGAAGACATCAAGAACCTAAGCATAGCTTCTTTGATTTTTAAACTAAAAGGTGTTGCAAACGATAACGAACAAAGTGTTTTAGCCAAAGCTTTAGACATGGCAAGACACTTAGGGATCGACAATAAGCCGTTAAAATAAATCTTTATTTCTTTAAGTTCAGTGCCAATTGCTTCATTCTTTGGAGCAGTTGGCTTTTTATCCTATTTCTCTATTTTCTTCATATAACAAATGAGTAGCGAATCTATGCAAAACGGAACATACGAAATCATTCAAAAACGATTGAATGAACAAAAAAACGAACTATCCAAACGTATTTTTCAACTCGATGAAGAACGCAAAAAGATTTTCGGAGGCGTTGAATACAATTTAATTGCTAACGAACGTCTTTCTACAGAACAAAGTTGCAAAATCCGCGATATCATTTCGCTTGGAACTACTTGTTTGGTAGGACATCAAACACATCTAGGGCTAAAAACAGAGATCGCTTTGGAAGATGTGTTTTCCATGTACACGTTTACCAACAATCATTTTGAACCGCAGCCGCTTACCTGGTTGCAGGATCAAACCTTTATTGAGGAATTCAAAAATTTATACAAATATTATCGAAATACCACTTTCGTAAAGTTTTTTATTGCCAATAACTTTTTGTATTTCGTTTTCCAACTGTCATCAAGTCCTTCTGATATTAAGGCTTTTAAATGGTTGATTAAAGACGAAACACTTGTTTTTGTAGATGCAAGAAGTGCCGCAGAAGTAAAGTTTCCTAATCAGCACGAATTTCAGTGGACCAAAGCAACACGCGACATGCAACGTACGGGTGTGCATCCGCATGTTTCCTTAGCTGATAAAGTTTTTGTGGAAGCCATCGGTGGCGATATTACGGTAAAAGTCGAAGACAATACACAAACCGGAAAAGGAATTTACAGCGAAGATGTTATTCATAAAGACCAAACGTTGGACGATGCTGAAATTCACTTTTTCGACTATCACAATCTGTTGGTTTTTAAAATCAAACCGTATTTAGAAAACGAACGATATTTTATTTACAATCATAAGGAAAAGAAAGTTGCCCGAATTGATTCTTTGGAATATTCCGGTGTTTTGTTGCCCGAAAACCAGGGGTTGATCTTTCCCAATGGTTATGCCTTGCAAACTGGTGAAATTAAAGTGTTGGAATCCGAAAATCGTCCGGTGTATTTCTACAAGAAAATATCCGGAATTAACGGCGAAAACTTCCTTTACGTTTTTTACGATCAGGAACAACACGAATATTTGCTGATCCCTTACAACATCATCAAACAAGCTATTGAAACGCCTATTCAATGCAGCGGTTTTACGCTTTTTGAAGACGGAAAAATGTGCTATTTCAGAGGAAATGAAGATACCAAACATCATTTGGTACAAATTTGGCAAACGCCTTTTACTAAAGATGTTGTTGTAAACGAACAAAACAAAGACAATATTCTCTACAAAGTCGGGAATAAAGACTTGGTACGTTTAATGGCGGAATGTCAGGAATTGCAAGTGTTTTTGAGCAAAAAAGACACGTATAATGGTTTGTATAACGAAATTGTGAAACAAACCACAACTATTTTAGATAGCTATTATTTCTTGCAAGACAAAGGCGTTTTCAGTATCAACGAACCGCTTTTAGAAATCCGAAATATTGCACATACTGCCATTAATGAATTTGAAAAAGTTCAGGAAATCAAGAAGAAAACGGCAGTTGCTTTAGACGAAATTCATCAAAAATTTCAAAATAAAACTAGCGAATTAAACTATCAGTCATACACTAATTTACAGCAATATATTGTTTCATTGGCTGAAATTCGTTCGTTGCGAGGCGAAATGATTTCGGCTAAAGATTTGCAATATGCCGATGTCAAACAAATTGAAGTTTGGGAAACCGAATTGGGAACTTTGGCAGATGAATTGGCAACCAATTGTGTTTCGTTTTTATTGGAACCACAAGCTTTGGCACCTTATCAGGAAACCATTGATGGCTTGTCGGCTGAAATTACCCATTTATCCAAAACAATTCAAGGAAAAGAAATTGAGAAGAATTTAGATAATTTGGCTAACCAATTAGAACTTTTGGTAGACATTGTCAACAATTTAAAGATTGAAGACGCGTCGCATTCAACCCAAATTATCGAAAATATTTCGGTTTTATTCTCGTTGATTAATCAAGAACGAATTGCGTTAAATAATAAGAAAAGAGAGCTTTCCGGTAAAGAATTGGCAGCCGATTTTAAAGCGCAAGTCACGTTGTTTGATCAAACGGCGATTAATTTCTACGAATTGGCAAACACACCCGATAAATGTCAGGATTTCTTAAACAAATTGGCGATTCAGTTGGAAGAAATGGAAGCCAAATATGTAGATTTTGACGAATTTATTCAGATTATTGGCGAAAAAAGAGAAGAAATCTACCAACAGTTTCAAACCAAAGGCGTTCAGTTAACCGAAGCCAGAAACAAGCGTACGACCAATTTATTTCAATCGGCGGAACGTATTTTGAAAGGTTTGGCTAATAAAGTAGCTTCGTTTGCAACCGAAATTGAGATCAACGGTTATTTTGCATCCGATTTGATGATTGAAAAAGTTAGGGATATTGCCCAACAATTGCATGATCTGAACGATGCCAATAAATCGGAAGAATTGTTGACTCAGTTAAAAACGGCTCAGCAAGAAGCGATTCGCAAACTGAAAGATCGAAATGAAATTTATGAAGACGGCGAAAATATTATTGCTTTAGGAAATTACAAATTTGCGGTAAACAAGCAAAAACTCGATTTAACTTTGGTGACCAAAAACAATCAGTATTTCTATCATTTAACGGGAACTAATTTTTATCAGCCTATTGAATATCAAGAAATTGATTCGTTTAAAGACGTTTGGAATCAGGAGTTTGTTACCGAAAATCAATCGGTAAAAAAAATCGAATATATTGCATGGAACGTGTTTTTGAAAAATCCGGATATCGGAACGGAAAAAACAAATCGTGCTGCTATTGAAGAATTTTTCGCGAATCATTTTGGCGAAGGTTTGGTAAAAGGTGTTCATGATGAAGATGCTTTGCAAATTGTGACTAAATTACAGCAATTGAACAATCAATTAGGTTTGTTGCGCTATTCGCCATCTGAGAGAGCTTTGGCTCAATTGTTTTGGTTCTTTTTGGAAGAAAGTGAAAAATCGTATTACGAAAAGCAATTCCAAGCCATTGAATTATTGAAACAAACGTTCAAAAACACCGAGCAATTCAAATATTTGAACAAACAACTTTCGGAGAAAATTGAACTTTTCAAAACACAATTTGATCATTTTGGAACCATTTCGTCTTACAAAGCGGCTTCTTATCTTAAAAAAGAAAATAGAAACGCTTTTACGGTGAACGATGAAGCCAATACGCATTATCAAAGTTTCGTGAAAAATCTAAAAGAACAAGGTAAAGATCTGGCTTTTTTCCAACGAATTGAAGATTTGTATCCGTTTCCTTCCGCGTGTTTTGATATTGTGTTCAATGCTGTAAAAACCTATTTATTAGAGCAAGATATTACCACAACAGAAGGAACTTTAGACGAAATAGCTGTGTTTTTATTGGTGCATGATTTGAAATCAAATCAAGTAGTGAAAACCAATGCTTCTGAAGAATTGAATGCGTTTAAAACGTTGCAAAAAGAAGAAGTTTACACCTTAAATTTTCATCAATTCAGTCAAAAACTGGAATATTACATTGAAAAAATTCAACCGAAGTTTTTGGAATTCCAACAGTTGAAAAAACATTGGGTTGCCGACAAAAGAAAACAGTTCAAATTGGAAACGTTCAGTACGCAGGTGTTGACTTCTTTCATCAGAAATAAATTGATTAACGAAGTCTATTTTCCTTTAATTGGAGCCAATTTAGCAAAACAAATCGGTGCGACCGGAGAAACAAAACGAACAGACCGAATGGGAATGTTGTTGTTGGTTTCGCCTCCAGGTTATGGAAAAACAACTTTGATGGAATATTTAGCCGACCGAATGGGATTGGTTTTTATGAAGATCAACGGACCTTCTTTGGGACACGAGATCACATCAACCGATCCGAGTGAAGCGAAAAATGCGGGAGCCAAACAAGAATTGGAAAAACTGAACTTAGCTTTTGAAATGGGCGACAATGTGATGTTGTATTTAGATGATATTCAGCATTGTAATCCTGAATTTTTGCAAAAGTTTATTTCTTTAGCCGACGGACAACGAAAAATTGAAGGTGTTTTTAACGGCGAAGCCAAAACTTACGATTTGCGTTCCAAACGTTTTTGTTTGGTTATGGCCGGCAATCCGTATACCGAAAGTGGTGAGAAATTTCAAATTCCGGATATGTTAGCCAACCGTGCTGATACGTATAATTTAGGCGAAATATCTGGCGTAAATGCTGAATTGTTTGATTTGAGTTTGATTGAAAACTCCATTTTGTCTAATTCGTTTATGACACGTTTGACGCAAGCGGGAATGAAAAATCTTTACGAAGTATACGATGGCATTGTTCATAACAATCCAAATGTTGCTGTTGACGGAAATTTTACGACTCAGGAAATTGAAGATTTCAAAAACGTTTTGGAAAAAATCATTCAAGTACGCAATACGGTAATTCGGGTAAATGAAATGTACATTCAATCGGCAGCAATGGCAGATGAATATCGTTCAGAACCGATTTTTAAATTACAAGGTTCGTATCGTGATATGAATAAATTAGTTGCCAAAATTGAACCGATTCACACCGATAAAGAAGTAGAACAAATTGTTTTATCGCATTATAAAAACGAATCGCAAACCTTAACCACAGGTGCAGAAGCCAATCTTTTGAAATTGAAAGAAATCATGCAAATTCAAAGTGAAGCTGAAAAAGCACGTTGGGAAGAAATCAAAACGATCTTCAAGAAAAACAATCGTTTGAAAAGTTTTGGAGGTAACGACAAAATGAATCAGGTTGTGGCTTTACTGGAAGATTTTGCAGAAGGTTTGAATGGCATTAAAAATGTATTGTCAGATAAAAAGTAGAATATTTGTTATTTTGAGTTCATTTTAAGGTGAAACCAGATATTCAATTCATTAATAACAGTATTAAAAACTGCCTTTTCAAAAATAGATTAACTAAAAAACACTGTACACTATGATAGTTAAATTAATAATCGATACTTGTGTTTGGCTAGATATCGCTAAAACTTCCAAAGGTGAAGAAATATTAAATTTACTTTCTGAATTTATTGAAAGAGAGGAAGTAAAAATTGTCCTTCCTGAAATAGTTATTTCTGAATTTGATAGAAATAAAGAACGAATAATAGCTGATGCTGGAAAAAGTCTATCAAGTCATTTCAAAAAAGTGAAAGAAATGGTTGCTGAACACGCAGATCAAGAATCAAAACAGATAATACTCTCACAACTAAATGATATTGACAAAAAAATTCCAACTTTAGGAGAGAATGCTTTTCAAGCAATACTCACTATTGAAGATATCATGAGTAAAGCAGAAATAATAAATATTTCAGATGAAATCAAATTGAGAGCTACTCAAAGGGCTATTGACAAAAAAGCTCCCTTTCATTTATCCAAAAACAGTATTGGGGATTCCATAATAATTGAATCTTATAATTATTATAAGGTTCAAAATATTGCTCAAGAGTTCAATCTTATGTTCATTACTCATAATGTAAATGATTTTAGTTTAAAGAACGGAAATCAAAAAATGCCCCATGAAGACTTGGCAGATATATTTGATTCATCAAAGTCTCAATACTTTATAAATCTTCCTGAAGCATTAAATTCTGTGAATCCAGAGCTAATAGAAGAAATTGAATACGAAAATGATTGGGATTTCGAATTCAGAAGTTTTTCACAAATTTTAGAAATGGAAAGAGAACTTGAACAAAAAATTTGGTATAACAGGCATAAAAACAGAGAATATTTGATTGAAACAGGAAAAATAAAACTAATTAATAGAGAAGAATTTGACATCAAAAAATCTCAAAGAGCAATAATTAAAGATATATGGGAAGGAGCACTTAAATCGGCTAAAAAAGTTGAAGAAATTTATGGTGAAGAAAATTTATCGTTCAATGACTTTGAATGGGGTATGATTAATGGTAAACTTTCTGCTTTACGCTGGGTAATTGGAGATGATTGGGATAATTTAGACACTTAAAAATACATCTGCTAACATCGGTAACAAGTAATGTAAACTTCTGACTTTTTGGATAAAATTATGCAGATCACATTATATTTGTTTATGCTCAGTCTTGCAACTCCATTACTTTTTTAGCAGAGTCCCAATGTAAAATCAAATTTTTATACAGCTTTTTTATCTAATTCGGTAAAATTTTTCCGGGATTCATAATGTTATTTGGATCAAAAAGTTGCTTGATTCCTTTCATTAAATTCAAACTCGTTTCGTTGAAAATGATTGGCATAAAATCTTTTTGCACGTAACCAATGCCGTGCTCACCCGATAATGTTCCGTTTAAAGATTTAGTCAATTCAAAAATCTCAACAATTCCTTTTCTGACTTCCGTTTGCCATTGCTCATCCGTTAAATTTCCTTTGATGATGTTCACGTGTAAATTTCCGTCGCCGGCATGTCCGTAGCAAACCGATTGAAATCCATATTTTTTTCCGGCTTCTTTGATTCCTTTTAGCAACGTTGGCAATTCATAGCGCGGCACAACCGTATCTTCTTCTTTATAAACGGAATTAGCTTTAACGGCTTCGGCAACGCCACGACGCATTCTCCATAAAGCATTTTTTTGATCTTCGGTGTCGGCAAACAGCACTTCGTCCACTTCAAATTGTTCCACAACACTTAAAATCTTTTCGGCTTCCTGCATTAAAACGTCTGGATAGTTTCCGTCGACTTCAATAAGCAAATGCGCTTGATGTTCGGGTTTTACCGTTACGTTGATGTTGTCGATATATTTCACCGACCAGTCTATGGCGTCTCGCTCCATGAATTCTAAAGCACTTGGTACAATTCCTGCTCTAAAAATAGTTGAAACGGCTTCACAAGCTTGCTCGGCCTTGAAAAACGGAACCAACATCAAGATATTGAATTGGTTTTGTGGTAATAATTTCAAGACAATTTTGGTCACAATTCCCAAAGTTCCTTCGCTTCCTACCATCAATTGTGTTAAGTTATATCCTGTTGAGTTTTTTAACGTATTGGCGCCCGTCCAAATGATTTCGCCATTAGGTAAAACTACTTCTAAATTTAAGACATAATCTTTGGTTACACCATATTTTACGGCTCGGGCACCACCGGAATTTTCGGCAATATTTCCGCCAATAAAACAACTTCCCATGCTACTAGGATCAACCGGATAAAACAAACCTTTTTCGGCAACTGTATCGCGTAAAACCTGAGTAATAACAGCTGGTTCGGTAATAACCTGAAGATTTTTTTCGTCTATAGCTACAATACTATTTAATCGTTCTGTAGAAAGTGCAATACCGCCGTGAATACTCAACGCACCACCGCTTAAACCGGTTCTTCCGCCAATGGGAATTACCGGAATTTTATATTGGTTTGCCAATTGTACCACTGCCGAAATTTGCGCAGTATTTTCCGGTTTTACCACAACATGCGGTGGAAAATTATAATCTTCCGTTTCATCGTGGCCGTAATTTTTTCGGGTTTCAAGATCTGTAAAAATGAAATTTTCACCAACGATTTCGGTTAATTCATTGATATGTTGAGCTGTTAATTCCATATTAAAATTGGAGTAAAATAAAATACCATAGTGCTAAGGTAACAAAAGAAAGTGGAATTCCGACGCCCACCATCATGTTACTTAATTTGGGTTTTAAACCGTAACTGGAAGCTAAAATTGCTCCGGTAATCATTGGTGCCATTGCTGCTTCGATAATGGAAACATCAATAGGTAAACCATCGGCTCCTAAAACTAATTTGTAGAGTACAAAAAAGAACAAAGGCGTTATGATTAATTTAAAAAGTAGACCAACTCCTAAAAATGGCCAATGCAAACTTCTGCGTTCAAATTTTAACTGAAATCCAACTGCTACTAATGCAACAGGTGAAACTGTTGCGCCTACGCGTTGAAAAACGCTTTGTAAATCCATTGGAAAATCTACTTTAAAAAGATTCAGCATTAAACCTAAAAAAAAGGCTAGAAAAGGTGGGAATTTTAAAATTTTAGTCAAAAGTGTTTTAGCACTTGGCGTTTCTTTTGAAAAACTTGTAGCAACAATAATTCCTAAAGTTGACATTACTACGAAAGAACCGGGTTGGTCTACAATAATAGCCGTTTCAATTCCTTCTTTGCCGTATAAAGCTTCAATTACCGGAAAACCGACAAAGGATGTGTTACCCAAACCGCCTACTACAATTAGACATCCGATTAATTTTTTGGACCAACCTAATAATTTTCCTAATCCGTAAAAAAAGATAAAAGATAATCCGAAACCCAACCAAGCTATCCCTAAAGGATATAACAAAGATGCATTAAGTTCTATCTTCGGAATGTAATATAAGGCTATAGCCGGAATTGAGATATAAATCACAAATTGGTTAAGTACTTGATGTGCATTTTTAGGGAAGGCGGGAACTTTTTGAAAAAGAACACCTAATAACAGGCATCCAAAAAGTAAAATAATATTATCCATTCTGTTTTATTGGGCGTTAGTCTAACAAAGTTACAGGAAAGTCTTGGCTAAGAATAAGATTCTTTCACAAAAAGTTAAAAAATTCATTAATGTTGAGTATTCCCCAAAAGCGATATATTATTGCCCGTTGTTTTATGTTGCACTTTTCAGTAATTTTACACAAAAACGTATTCAAGTGGCAAAGCACAGCAAAACTCCAACAGCTCTTTACGAGAAAGATGGCGTAAAACAACCCGATTCGGTTAGCCAATCGGTTGCGCAGAACGTAAAGCAATTCAGAAGGAAACAACCTTCTGCCAAAGAATTAGTGGAAGGGATTTTGAAAGGCGATAAAATAGCATTGAGTCGTGCGATAACGTTAATTGAAAGCACCAATACGGAACATTTGGACAAAGCAAACGAAGTGATTCAAGGATGTTTACCTCATGCTAACAAATCGGTTCGAATAGGAATTACAGGAGTTCCGGGTGTGGGAAAAAGTACGTTTATTGAAGCTTTCGGGAAATATTTGACTGCTATTGGTAAAAAAGTAGCCGTTTTAGCGGTTGATCCAAGTTCGTCAATTAGTCACGGAAGTATTTTGGGTGATAAAACCCGAATGGAAGAATTGGTCAAAGACAAAAATGCGTATATCCGTCCGAGTGCTTCCGGTGATAGTTTAGGCGGTGTAGCCCGAAAAACCAGAGAAACCATCATTTTATGTGAAGCTTGTGGTTTTGATACCATTATTATCGAAACTGTTGGTGTGGGTCAAAGTGAAACTGCAGTTCACAGTATGGTTGATTTTTTCTTATTGTTAAAAATTGCCGGTGCAGGCGACGAATTGCAAGGCATTAAACGCGGTATTATGGAAATGGCAGATACGATTGTCATCAACAAAGCCGATGGTGATAATATTGCGAAAGCAAAGTTAGCTAAAACCGAATTTAACCGAGCGTTACATTTATTTCCAGCTAAAAATAGCGGTTGGACACCAAAAGTAACAACTTGTAGTGCTTACGAAAAAACAGGAATTGACCAAGTTTGGCAAATTATCGCAGAATATTTTGAACTAACGAAAGAAAATCAGTATTTCGAACACAAAAGGCAAGAACAAAATCAATACTGGATGCTGGAAACCATAAACGAACAATTAAAAAATCGCTTTTACAATCATCCAGAAATCAAAATTTTATTAGAACAAAACAAAAAAGCGGTGCAAAACAATGAAATTTCACCTTTTGCCGCCGCTCAGATCTTACTGGAAAAGTATTTTAAATAAGCTGTTCTTTTAAGCAGAACAAGTAATAAACCCTTTGTTCACAGAATTAATCTTTCTTGAACTCAGTCTGAAAACGCCTATTCCTTCTCTGGAATTTGTATTGTTTGTATTTCCCTCGATCGTTGTGATATAGCCGCCTTGAACCGATTCAACTATTCCTGTGTGGCCAAGTCCGCTACCATAAGATATTATAAAAACAGCCCCCGGAACTATTAATTCAGGATCGTTTACAGCGTCTTTTGCAGTAATCTTGGGCTGAATCGTTTTATCCCACTGATACAAACAACCTCCTGTCTTTACTAATGGATTCGTTTGCCCTAATTCTTTAGCTGCTTCATCAAAGCACCAATACACAAAGCTCATGCACCAAGCATATCCTCCTGACAAGCCTACTGATCCTAAATATTCATCCACCATCGGTCCTCTATTACTCCCTAATGGATCTTCCAGTTCTCCTATCTGAGTCCGAGCTATTTCTATTACTTTTTGTAGAAAAACATCATCTGTTGTAGTTACGACAGGAATTGATTCTTCTCCAAATAAAAATTTCCATGTAATCGGTCCTACTTTACCGTCTGCAATAAGTGGAAATCCGTTTTCATCTAATGTTCTGCTCTGGTATAATTTCACTGCATTGTGTGTTTTATAACCAAAATCTCCATCTACTACCAGATTGGCAATCCCTAACTCATTTATTCTCTCCTGAATGGCTTTAACGATAGTTTTATCGCTCTCTCCTTTTTTTATAATTCTTCCTGGATAATTCATTGTTTTTGTTTTTTTAGTATTGTTGTAAAATTTCCGGATACGATTTTGAATTTTTCTTATTCAATTCTATCTTTCCGACAGATTCAAAAATTAGCGGAAGAGTACGGAACAGATTTCTTTTTTCCTGATCCGACTTACTAAAAGCTTCAAAACCGAAGGTATAAATGCTCTTTTCTTTCAGTTTAAAACGGGTAAGCTCAATACCGCAACCTTCATCAACAAACGTAGTTGCACTAACTAATTTTCTGGTATTCAAGTCGTATTTCAAGATCAAGCGATCTTTTGCTACCGGAATCCACCCGGTTGTGGCATTTCCTGAATTTAGAATTTCTACAATTAAAGGGGCATCAACTAACTTAATACTATACTTTATCCAAGTATTCAATTGTCCTTCAATATGCTCGTTGAATTTAAACGTTTTGTTTTCCTCTATTTGTTTTTTGATCTCCACATGAGAAACCAGTCCTTCTTTCATTTCTCTGGGATCTCTTATCTTTATCCCTAACGAATCGATATCAGGCAAGCTCAGATAATAATCGTATCGAGGGTAATTATCTTCCAGCCCAAACTGTTGGTCATAAGTTGCAAACCAATGCTCTATCTGTTTTTCCTGGCCTTTGTTCAGGAGCCAACGAACCTCTGCACTCTTTAACATTTTTCTTTAGCTTTATAATTTTTTAATGTATTCGGTTCAAGACATCAATCCGGGAATCCTTAGAGTTGCCGATTCACTATAATTCAAACTCTTCGTTGTTATCTTTATCAAATTATAGTTTTCATCAAAATATTTTATAGAATAATTGATGTTTTGACTGTTCTGCTTTCCGGGAATAATAAAACTAAAATTGAAAGCTCTTTTTAGCGGATCTTTGAGATCTTCTTTCAACGTTTCGAAATTGAAAAGACTTTGCGAATTGACAACCTCAACATCGAGTTGAATGCGTTCAACTTCTTTCGGTTGGGAATCAATAAGTACTGAAATATATCTTCTTAAATCAGAGTCTTGTGAAACCTGTGTAGCGATTTCTTTCTGTATATCTTCTACGATTTCGTATTTCAATTCAATGCTATTCAATGTTCTGTTATCCAATAGTGTATTTATGGCATCATACGTGATCTCTTTTGATTCACTGGATTTCAATACCGGAAACGTCTGAAAAAAAGTTTGATTAAAAAAGACTTCCTTACTTTCGTCCCTAACGACCATATCACTCAAAATACAATCAGATAATGAAAAATTCTCTAATGTAATTGTCTTCTTGTCATTGTCTAACGATGCTTCTATTGCATTGCCGATCGTTTTATTGATATTTGTATCAATAATACTGGAGTCTTTGATCTCTTTATAAATGAAGTTCAGATTAGCATATTGAGAAATTCCGTTTTGCAAAGCGTTGAAAAGAAGATTGGAATCCCTAAGCGATTCTGTTTCGTAATTAAGTTGGTAATACTTCCCGTCCTTAACTACCATGGCATTCTGTAAAAGGTTATTCCCTGTAATCTCGATCTCTGCATCCGGCAAATCGTTAGGAAAAAGGAATCGGATATCGCTTTCGTCATCCAGAAAACGGTTCCTTTTGAGCTCTAATTCCAGTTTAGCACTATCAAATCCTGAGAAATCCGGTCCGATTGCAAAATCAAATACTACTTTAGACAACTCTTCTTGTGAGCTTTCAACATTTGCGAAAAAAGAAATTTCAACGCAAGGGCTAAAATCGTCTGAAGTTCTTGCTATAAAATACTTTTTAGGAACAATTAGGAACGTATTGGGTTGAAGTGTTGATTTATAGATCGTCAGAGTATCAAAAGGAAATGCTGTCATGTAAATTTGCTGAAACTCTGAAAACACATTATTTAGCCTAAACGGATTAGCTTCGACCTTTTCATTGTTTAATGTTTTAAACAAGCCGCTTGACAGATTAAAATTTAAAGTCTGATTGTGTTTGTAGATGTATGTAGACTTAACAATTGTTTCCGTTTCTTTGGGTAAAGACATTTTTACCTTTTTATCCGCAACTTTTACATTAGCTGCTTTTGCTCTTATAACATTGCTTTTTCTGAAGTTCAAGGTACTCACTTTTAACTTCCCCTGCGCATTTGCTTTTTTTATGATGTCTTTAGACAAATCTTTACGCAAAGCCGTTATCGGGCTTAATGAAATAATCGGGCGGAACTTTACTTCTGTATATCCTTTGAACTCGAAATAAAGATCAATACTACACTGTAAATCTTCTATCTGAGTAATCAGATTGGTAAAGGCTATTTTTACCGCTTCATCTTTCAGGTTAAATTCGATATAATTGCTATCGTGATGAATTATTCCATTGATCAGTGTTGTTTCATCGTCAGAAATTTTTAATTGCAGTGTAGCCTGACTCAATGACAGATCAATGTTTTGTTGCAATCGTGACCTGCTTTTTGAAAGTTTGTATCCGACTAAAACTTTACCCATGTAGCCTTTTATATTTCCATCTGCATCGAATACATTTTCATAATAAAAGAGGGTTTGTTTATAAGGTGTTATCTGAATTTGAGGAAATCCCATTTGTACTCTATTATCCTCATGGGCTTTAAATTTAGATCCCTCATTAAACTGTTCTACATTTTCTATAAAAGGTGTGTATTCTTTTTTGGTTTTGAACAACGGGATTATTCCTTTTTTCATCTCGATCGATTGCACCACCGGATGGGCAACTACTACCGATCTTTTTCCGATCACATTTTTTCCTAATACGGTAACGGGAGCTGCCGGTTCCAGATTGAATCTGTTTACGGGCACTAACTTTTCTCCTTTTACTTTGTATACTTTTTGAGTGTCTGGCATGTTTCTATAGTTTAAATGTTACCTTTTGAAGGAAAAAGGAGAATGAAATATTCTCCCTTTTCTTTTCAAAATACTCAACTTGAGAACTCATCTCTTATTTTTTGGATATCCTTGTTCTTAGCTTCTGTGTCAGTTGGTATTTCAAATAACACATCTCCTTCTAAATAATCCAACTCCATATAAGGTGTGGTGATAGTTACTTTTTTGCTCTTATTACCGATCTTTCCTTTACAGGTATATTTGATTTTATATTTGGTATTTTTAATAGCATACCCTGATTCATACCATACACGATAAGGAATAAGATCTTCATAATTCTCTGAAGTGAATTTAAACTTCTTACTCGACATTTTATCTGCTTTGAAAGTCACTTCCAACGTATCACATTCGTACAATTCTTCTGTTGATAAGGTGTAATTAATCATGTTCTCAATAGGTAGCGGAATGAACAATTTGGTCCCTTCAAATTCAAACTCGTACTCTTTGTCCTTGATCTTTACACGTTTGTCCTTTTCATACATAATATTTTCACGAACCTTTACTTTACTTCCGTTTGCCCCCTCATTTTTAACAAAGTCGAAAACAAAAGCATTTTTATCCATTGATCTGTCGTTCCACGTAGCCGGCAAAACGGCATCGATCTCTTTACCGGATCTGGATGTAGTTTTTACATAAGGTGTTCCGCCCGGCGCTAACATCCTTCCGGAACTTTTCCATACGATGCTTCCGTTAGAATCAGGATAACCTACTTCAATAGATACCTGACTAACCGGACTGTCATTCACAATATCGCCGTCTTTATCCGTTTTGATCAAACCTCCGTTCAAAGAAGCGATCACCTGAACTTTTCTCCAGTCTTCGTCTAAACGTACTTCAGTAATGTATTTTGCCAGATCTTTTTTAGCTGCTTCTCCTGATTTTGTAGTTAACGGAGTTAAATTAGCATCTATCTTTGAATTCATTACTTCAATTGCAGAGAACTTAATTTCATCTGTAAATTTAACTTTACGGATCTGTTTCCCTGATTTAATGCTTACCCCAACTCCTACATCACCTCTTAAGAAACGGAAAAAACCTCCTTTTACTTTAGGATCATTGGCTGGTGTAAATTGTTTTTCCGGCTTGTCAAAAATCTCTTTCTGAACCAATTGGAATGCAAAATCACGTTGTTTTGACAATAATTCCTGCTCAAATTTCTCTCTCTCCTCATTTGTGAATTGAGTATCGGTAATTACCTCTGAGATAATTCCTCCGCTAGTTACAATCTTTTCGTATTCTCGTTCCCAACTTAAGCTTACAAACGAAACTTCTGCTTTTACTTTTGAAGAGAAATAACTGTGGACTTTTTGTACATCAATAGTCGTTTTAATTGTGGTAGTCGGTAAATAAGCTTTATACTTGATGTTATTCACAACCTGTAAATTGTTAGTACCGTTCTCTAATGCACTTTTAACTAAGGAAGCACTGTTACGTCCCATTAAGACAGAAAAAGAATTTTCACCGAGGCCGAAAGTAGTTCCGGCACCGTCTCCCTGTACATTGAAAGCCCATGGGTTTACTCCACCGAACGGATTTTCTTTAGACTCTTCTCCTACAACACGCAGAGAGATATTATTTTCTACCAATTGTATCGGGCGAACATTTGTTTCGTTAAAATCTCTGTCTACTCCTTTTAAAAATGAGAACAGTCCGAATAATTTTCCCTGTCTGTTGTTGTTATACTGCGTATGCAATCTGTCTTTTAGTTTATCGATTGCTTTCTTCAACAAATCTTCCGGTACATCAATTGTAGACGTTAAGGTTGTATAGGCTCCTGCTTCTTCTTCTAAGCCTTCAGCTCCGATCACTGTTGCAGAATCTCCTTCTGATTTAAAGACCTGCATTGAAAATTTATACTTTCCGTCTTTTCCCGGTTCTTTAGCTAATCTTGGATATTTCGGATAATAATAAAACTGCATCGGCTCATTTCCTTCCCGAAGTTCAATATTATTCGGATCCGGTGAAAAAACAACTGAAAAATCAGCTCCGTCTTCTTTTTCTAATAAAATTTCTACTGTCCCAGCTCCTGCATGTGGGTAGCCTAGAGGCTGTGGTTTTAATGTTGGCATTTTTTAGTCTTTAAAATATTATGCTTACTCTTTTTTACAGTTTTCAGCGTCCCTGTTATTCGATCGACAGGACAAAATTGGTATTTTAAAAAAAGGTAATTATCAGTACTTTACCTGATTTTAATTAGAAATAGACTATAGAAAAAAGGGTGTTTTTCCCCTAAAAAGAGAAATTTTAATAAGTTATTTTTGCTAAAATAAATTATACATATTATGAAATTAATTCAATCTATTCTCTTTATTGCTTTTACTTTAGCAATCTTATTGACTTCATGTGCTGATGATAAAGCAAATGAAGTTACAATGCCACACAACATCATTTCCGTAAAAAAAGGGATTTTGATGAAAGAGACTTATGAAAACGGAGTTCAACGTATTATTGAAAACAGTCGGGAAAACGGTTCGTATCAGGCAACTGAATTTGCGTGGATAGATCTGGATTCTTTGAAAAACTATATTAAGCTATTGGATAAAGTTTCTGAATTGAATAATACTAAAATAACCGGCATCAGAATTTATTATTCCCAATATCCGTCTAAAAAAGAATATAAGTATTCAGAAGGAGAAGAAGAACAATTATTACCCGGAAGAGAAACACTGTTCTTTGCTCCTACCATCAAAATGAATAGTACAAAACTTTCTCAGGCTTATCCATTACTTGAAAATGTTCCTTTCAGTATTCAACATGACGGAACTAATACATTAGTCGGTAAACTAAACGTAATTGAGGAATTGACCTATAAGAGCAATAGAAAAATAAAACGCTTTACCAGTACAGATACAGGAGCGTCTTTAGACGACAACAATAATGAAACCAGTTTATTGCTTAATGAACTTGCCATGTTTCCTCCTCCTAAAAATGACTAAAAAAGCAACAACTGTCCTAAAAGTAAGGAGAAACTTTTCTTTAATTACCATTATAATTTATATCTTTTAAGGCAGTTGTTTCCTATTTAAATAAAAAAATATGCGAATACCGCTTATCTCAACTGAAAACATTAGATTTTCTTTAATTTTATTAGAATTATTCGTGGCTTTGTTCGGAACGTTTTACTTTCGTAAATACTCCAAAAGTCCTCTGAAAATTCTATTATTTATCTTGTGGTATACATTTCTGAATGATATCGTAGGACTTACAATGCAATACGTATTTAAAACCAGTAATAATTTTATCATTTATAACTTTTATCAAGTTATCCGCTTTTCAGCTTTGCTATGGATTTACAGCCGATATGTCAGAAATATCAACAACTATAAAGTCATCACTTTCTTTCAATTTTCTTATCTCTTTTCTTTTTTGATCAATCTTTATTTTGAAGATTTCTGTAAAAGCTATTTTCTGAATACTTTTATCATCGGAGCTTCGCTCGTAACCATCGCAATCATTATTTACCTTTTTGAAATACTACGATCGGATAAAATCTTATTTATAACAAAATCACTAGTCTTTTGGGTTAGCTTTGCGCATCTTATTTATTTTGTACCTAACGTTCCTTTTTATATTGTAAGAAAGTATTATTCTAATTCTAATACTATTCCTTTTATATTTATAATCAATTATTTCTTACTTTTAAGCTATAATAGTATATTAATTTCTGGATTTATATGGAGCAAAGCGGAATCGAAGGAGTAATTTTTGCCACTTTAGGACTTACAGGTTTGTGCTTTGTGATCATCCTGTTAATTGTTATTTTTCAACAGAAAAAGAACAAATTGTTGATAAAACAAGTTGAAGAGAAAAAAAACTTCGAACGGGAAATCGTTGAATCACAGATCGAAATAAAGGAACAAACCCTACGGAACATTAGTTGGGAATTACACGACAATATAGGTCAGTTATTGACGCTTGCTAAAATTCAGCTTCAAAAAATAGAACACTCCGATACTCGGGAATTACATGATAACTTAACCCGAATTTTAAATGAAGTACGGGCCCTTTCAAAAGTTACCAATCCGGATTACATCAGTCAGATCACTTTAGAAGATGCTCTTAAGTTGGAAATAGAACGCTTTAACAGATTAAATTACATTGAATCGACCTTAGAGTTGAAAGGAAATTTTTCACACATTAATCCTAAAGCTGAGATCATTATCTTCAGAATATTACAAGAGTTTTTTTCTAATACCATAAAACATTCAAAAGCAACAAAACTCAATGTTGTTGTAGAATATAACAACTTCACAAACGAGCTGATTATAGAGGCGAACGACAATGGAAAAGGTTTTGACACCTCAACAAATTTTGCTATGGGAGTCGGTTTATTGAATATGAAAAAAAGAGCCAGCCTTATTCAAGCGGATATTAAACTCAATTCTAAGATCGATGTCGGAACCAACTTACTGATTGTTTATAAACAAACTGATTGATCTTCCATCTGAATCTTATCATAAAAATTGTAATCATGAACAAAAGAACAGTTGCCATTATTGAAGACCATACTCTACTCTCAGAAGCCATTGCAGGAGTTGTAAACGGCTTTCCGAATTTTCATGTTGCTTTTTTATGTAAAAACGGAAATGAACTGATCGAAAAATTAAAATCTCATAAAGCACCGGAAATTATTCTAATGGATGTTAATATGCCTATCATGAACGGTATAGAGACTACCAAGTGGTTAACTGAAAATTATCCGGATGTGGACGTTATTGCTTTAACTGTTGAAGAAGACGAACACACTATTCTGAAAATGATAAAAGCAGGAGCTAAAGGTTATTTATTAAAAGATGTTGATAAAAAAACACTGGAACAGGCCTTAGAAAAAACAGTTGAAACCGGTTTTTATCACAACAATTTAGTCAATAATGTGCTGGTCAATTCTGTAACCGGAAAATCACCTAAAGAAGAATTGCTCAAAAATACTGAAATTGAATTCCTTAAATTGATCTGTACCGAAATGACATATAAGGAGATCGCCGATAAAATGAATCTAAGTCCTAAAACCATTGACGGCTACAGAGACAATCTATTTGTAAAATTAAATGTAAAGAACAGGATAGGACTTGTTATTTATGCCATTAAAAATAAAATCTTTAAAATTTGATTACTACTCTATCCTAGTTCTCCTTATCTTAAATTACGAATCTCTTTTCCGTAATTATTCTTAATTTTAAAAAAAGTTATGCTTTTTCCAACCTTTTCTTATTTTTTACACTCTATATAAGAAAGCGACGATTGTGATGGACGAAAAAATCATACAAGCCTGTAAAAAACAGCAACGCGATGCGCAGCGGAAGCTATACGAATATATGGCGCCCAAACTTTATTATTTATGCAAACGCTATCTTAAAAAAGAAGAAGAAATTGAAGAGGTTCTTGCTGATTCTTTTTATACTGTTTTTACCAAAATAGAACAATTAAAAGAAAACTATGCCTTTGAAGCCTGGGCTCGAAAAATTACAGTGAACCATTGCCTATTACAACTTAAAAAGAATCTGAATTTCAATTTATACTTGGAAGATGTATCCTTTGATGACCACCCTTTAGCAGATGCTATGACGGATTTAGAAGAAAAAGACCTGCTCAAATTAGTCGAATATCTTCCGGAAGGCTGCCAAACCATTTTCAATTTATTTGTAGTTGAAGGCTACAGCCATAAAGAAATTGCCGCACAACTTCAGATCTCTGAAGGAACCTCAAAATCACAATTGAATGTTGCTAAGAACAAATTAAAAGAATTGGTAACAACCTACTATTATCAAAAAGCAAAATAAAATGAAAACGGAAGATCAACTATATCATAAAATTAAATCGGCTGCTCAAAAAGGAGAAATACCAGACTTCCCGAACATGGAAAGTGTGTGGAACCGTGTAGAAGATAAATTAGATACCAATGTTTCACAGAAAGAAACGTACCGATGGAAAAAAGTAGCCATTGCAGCCTCTATTGTACTTGTCGGAACCATTATTTATCATTTTTATTATACCCCGGATACAGAACTGAAAATCAATGAAAAGCCTCTTGTACTTCGGGATACTGTTAAAATCAAAAAAACAATTGAGGAAACACCTGTAACTGTTGTTACCCGTGAAAAAACATCGCATCCAGCTATTAAAGCCGAAGCTCCTCAACTGATACAAGAACAAATTGAACTAAGCTCTGATGCCGTTGCTTTAGAAGAAAAAGAGATTGAACTATATTCCAATGCAACTGCAACACCTTCGTCAGATGAAATCATGGAAACATCAGAAATTCAGGTTGAAACGGCTAAAGCCGAATCAAGTCCGAAAATGGGATTTATAGATTCCTCAACATATACGAAAAAAGCACAAAGAACCCCCGATTATTCCGCAGTTGACCAGAAGGAAAACGACCAGAATAAAAAACTGGCACCTCTTATATTAATTGACGGAAAAAAAGTCTCCCGTAAAGAATTTGAAGAAATAAACCCAAAGCAATTAGACTCTGTCTTTGTTCTTAATGAACCACTTTATATCATCAACGGAACAGAATATACAGAGCAGGAAGTTTTCGGTCCTAATCCTAGCAGTCCTTATTCTCCTTTAGATCAACAAGAGATCATTTCGACGACTATTTACAAAGGAGAAGACGCTACGAAGTTATATGGAAAAAAGGGAGAAAAAGGCGTAATCGTCATCACTACTAAAAACGGAAAACCGAAGAAGTAAGAAACACATCGTTAGCTCAATACATCAACGTTTCATTTAAAATTATTAAGTCATGAAAAATGTAAAAATCTTTTCATTAGGGATTACTATGTTTTTAGTTTTCCTTAGTTTTAAAACTGTACCTTATTTACAATCAACAAAAAATCCGGAGAAAACAATTACCGGAATTGTTTCAGATGAGCTGGGACCTATTTCCGGAGCCAATGTCAATGTTGTAGGAACACTAAACAGTACTATAACGGATTTTGACGGAAAATATTCGATCAAAGCTAAAGAAGGAGACATTTTAGAATTTAGTTATGTAGGAATGAAGGAAACCCGAAAAGTAGGGAAGGTCAATGTTATCAATGTACAATTAAAAGCTGCTGCTTTAGAAGAAGTGGTAATAGTGGGTGCTACAGGAATAAAAAGAAAAAAAGAAACCGAAAAAATGATGATGAATGTTTCTGCTTCTCCAGTACAGTATGATGCTATGAACGGCTATACAAACGGAATAGCAATACACCAAAATCAGAACTATGACGATAAAAATGCTATTGCAACGGATAATGAAGATTACGGAACTTTAGTAGAAAACGAATTTGAAAGTCCTAAACAATCTCCTCTTTCTACTTTTTCGATCGATGTGGATAATGCTTCGTATACCAATATACGTCGTTTTTTAAATTATGGGCAAGAGGTTCCTAAAGATGCTGTTCGTGTTGAAGAAATGGTCAACTTCTTTAAATACGATTATGCACAGCCTAAAGGTAACCATCCGTTTGCCATTGAAACGGAATATAGTGATTGTCCCTGGAATGAAAATCACAGACTACTTAAGATAGGGTTACAAGGAAAAGAAATCCCTACTCAAAATTTACCGCATTCCAATTTTGTATTTTTAATTGATGTTTCCGGATCCATGAGTTCGCCAAACAAATTACCACTTTTAAAAGAAGCCATGAAAATTCTGGTAAACCAGCTACGGGAAAAAGACAAAGTAGCTATTGTAGTATATGCCGGAGCAGCCGGCTTGGTTTTACCTCCTACTTCCGGAACTAAAAAAGAAACGATACTAAATGCTTTAGACCAGTTGCAAGCCGGAGGAAGCACTGCCGGAGGAGCAGGAATTCAACTGGCTTACAAAATAGCACAGGAAAACTTTATCAAAGGAGGAAATAATCGTATCATTCTTGCCACCGATGGTGATTTCAATGTAGGTGCCTCATCTGATAATGATATGGAACGATTGATCGAGGAAAAACGTAAAAGTGGTGTATTCTTAACTTGTTTAGGCTTCGGAATGGGTAATTACAAAGACAGCAAAATGGAAATTTTAGCGGATAAAGGAAACGGGAACTATGCCTACATTGACAATATTCAGGAAGCCAACCGATTTCTTGGCAAAGAATTCAAAGGAAGTATGTTTGCCATTGCTAAAGATGTAAAGATACAAATTGAGTTCAATCCCAAACACGTACAAAGCTATCGGTTAATCGGATATGAAAACCGAAAATTACGTCCGGAAGACTTTAAAAATGATGCTATTGATGCGGGCGAATTAGGAAGCGGACATACCGTTACGGCTTTATATGAAATCATACCGGTTGGTGTACAAAGCGATTTCTTTCAAAAAACAGATGAGCTGAAATATTCCAATGTAACAAACAATCAAAATTATTCTGACGAATTGGCAACAATAAAATTCCGTTACAAAAAACCGGATGGTGAAAAAAGTATTGAAATAGTACAAACTATAAAAGACCAATCCGTTGCACTGGCTCAATCATCAGAAGATTTCAAATTCAGTACTGCGGTAGCCTGGTTCGGATTAAAATTACGCAATTCAAAATTAATCCATAAAAAATCAAATGCTGATATTAAAGTTTTAGCCAAACAAGGTAAGTCAAAAGATACTGAAGGCTATCGGGCCGAATTCATCCGATTGGTAGATGCCCTTAACTAATTTTTCAAATTCTTTAATGAGTCTTCTTTTTGTCAGAATTGAAATCTTAAAAAGAGCTTAATTTATTTGATGATCGTATTTTCTTCTGTATTTTTTTGTACATTTATACTTAAATTTTTAAGCTTTCTTTTATGAAAAAAATACTTTTAGCTATCGTAATTGTCTTAGTCGTTATTCAGTTTTTCCAAATTGATAAAACCAATCCGACTTTTGACGAAAATCAGGATTTTTTAAAAATCAACAACACGCCTCCGGAAATTGCAGCAATTGTAAAAGCATCTTGCTATGATTGTCATTCAAACCAAACCGTTTACCCTTGGTATTCGTATGTTCAGCCGGCAGGTTGGTTCTTAAAAGATCACATTGATGAAGGTCGCGAAGAGCTTAACTTTTCAATCTTCGGAACTTACGAAGCTAAAAGACAGGCTCATAAATTAGATGAATCGGCAGAATTGATTGAAAAAGGAGCTATGCCATTGGAAAGCTATTTAATCATTCACAAAGATGCTTCGCTTACTGAGAGTCAAAAAACGGTTTTAACAGATTATTTCAAAGGGTTGCAAAATCAGGTCAAAATGACTAACAACCTAACTAAAAACGAAACAGAAGAACACGAATCAGAAGAAAGAGATTAAGTCACGTACTAAATAATACAATACCAAAGGCTGCCTTATTCTAAGACAGCCTTTATTTTTTGGTTACCAATCTGAAAAAGAAATCCCGATCCCTACTGTCGTTTGGTGGTGATTGTAATCGATCATGGTTTCTCCGTATCCGTCAAAAAACTGTACATGCCCTCTTAGATGTCCTTTTAAAGGAAAAACATAATTCAGTTGCATGCTTCCATATTTTAAATGATTAAACGGATGAGTAACAATAGCATAAAATTGATGACGGTTGTAAGTATAAGCAGCATTAAGCTCTCCGTTTCCGATGTATTTAGTAATTGAAGGATTCTCGTCTTCATCGTCTTTCAGACGTATCCACGGGTGAAAAGAAACCAGCCAATTTCCATTCTCATATCCTAAATTAAAGATAATACGATTCCAACTTCTTGAGGTAGGCAGATCCTTTCCATTCGACTGATGGTTCAATGCCAGACCAATTGTTCGGAACTTTCCGCCTAAAAAAGAAAAAGAAACCGGATACATAAATATCAATTCCGGTTCGTAATTCAATTCTCTGAAGACTCTCGATAATTTTACATTAAATACTTGCCAATGTGCCTTTTGGGTATAGCCTAACCAGATATCTCCTTCATTATTAAAAAGTCCTTGAATAACTTTTGTTTTAAAACTCAACTGAAATTTAGTTTCTATACTATTATAAGGCTTTGCTTCATCTACTGAATAATCAGGATTTTCACTATACGGCTGATCATTTGGCTTGGACGACCAACGAGCCGGAGCCAGATAAATAGGCTTATAAGACATTAACCTAAAGGTTCCGTGTTTATCAATGCTATCAAGTTCCCAACGCTGTGAATACTTTTTCACAATATAGTCGTCAGACAACGAAAACAAGCTGTGTTGAGAGAAAGCAATTGAACAGAAAAAAAGTCCTGAAAAAATAAAAAACCTTTGCTTTTGAAACATTTTCAATCTGATTTTGAATTTCAAAAATAAAGGATTTTTTACAAAAAACAAGTTTATTCGCTTGACTCGTTAAACGGAACTTCAACAAAGTTTATTTTTCAATTTCCTTCAAATTCTCCATTTTTTTGAACTCCAGGAAACCTTTAATATCTTCAAAATGTTCGCGAACGCGCTTGTTACCGAACTCAAATACTTTAGTAACTAACCCGTCAAGGAAATCACGATCGTGAGAAACCAAAATTAATGTACCGTCAAAATCATTTAATGCTGCTTTGATAATGTCTTTCGTTTTCATGTCCAAGTGGTTCGTTGGCTCATCCAGAATCAGAACATTTACAGGTTCCAACAATAATTTGATCATGGCCAAACGTGTTCGTTCTCCTCCTGATAGTACTTTAACTTTCTTTTGAATATCGTCTCCACTGAACATAAATGCTCCTAACATATCCTTGATCTTTGTACGGATATCCCCTACTGCTATTCGATCAATTGTATCAAAAACAGACAATTCACCATCTAATAAAGCTGCTTGATTTTGAGCAAAATAGCCGATCTGTGCATTATGACCTATTTCTAACTTCCCTCCGTCATGCTGAATTTCGCCCATAATAGCTTTGATCATAGTCGATTTTCCTTCACCGTTTTTACCCACTAAAGCCACTTTTTGACCTCGTTCAATTACCATACCGGCATTGTTAAAAACCACGTGATCTCCGTACTTTTTAGAAAGTTCTTCTACCACAACCGGATATTGCCCGCTACGAGGTGAAGGCGGGAACTTCAACTTTAAAGCAGAAGTATCTACTTCATCAACTTCTACTAAAACGAGTTTTTCCAACATTCGAACACGTGACTGCACTTGTTCTGTTTTAGAAAAAGTCCCTCTAAAACGCTCAATAAAAGCTTTGTTTTCGGCAATAAATTTTTGTTGCTCATCGTAAGCTTTTTGTTGATGTACTCTCCTATCTTGTCTCAATACCAAATAATCAGAATATTTCGCCCTGTAATCATAGATCCTTCCCATTGTAACTTCTATCGTACGATTCGTAATATTGTCGACAAAAGCTCTGTCGTGAGAAATGACCATTACGGCTTTGGCCTGAGTTACCAAAAACTCCTCTAACCATTGAATACTATCCATATCCAAGTGATTGGTAGGCTCATCTAATAAAATTAAATCCGGTTTTTTTAACAAGATCTTCGCCAGTTCAATTCGCATACGCCAACCTCCTGAAAACTCTGATGTTTTTCGTGTAAAGTCTTCCCGTTCAAAGCCTAACCCTTTTAAGACTTTTTCTACCTCAGCCTCATAATTAATCTCTTCAATAGCATAAAACTTCTCCGAAAGTTCAGAAACGCGCTCAATTAACTTCATGTAACCGTCACTCTCATAATCTGTTCGGGTAGTTAACTGTTCGTTGATCTCATCTATTTCCGCTTTCATCTTGAAAATATCCTCAAAAGCTTTAGCTGTTTCTTCAAAAACAGTCAGCTTATCTTCCGTCAACAAGTGCTGAGGTAAATACGCGATTACAGCTTCTTTAGGTGCTGAAACCACACCCCGGCTTGGTTTGTTTACTCCTGCTACAATTTTTAACAAGGTTGACTTTCCTGCTCCATTCTTACCCATTAAGGCAATTTTATCATTCTCATTGATTGCAAAAGTGACCTCACTAAACAACGTAGTCCCACCAAACTCAACCGCAATATCGTTAACTGTAATCATTTTATTAGTCTAAAGTTAAAAGTCTAAAAATTAAAAAATTTATCAATTTTAAAGGCGCAAAGATAAACAATTCCCTATTTAGTCAATAGAGTTAACTATGCTTGTTATTAACTTAAAATTAAAAACAAATTCTAAGCTGTCTCATTTGTAAATTTTACTTTACTTTTACTGTCAATTCTAAAACAAATGTCATGGCAAAAAAACTATTTTTATTTTTATTAATTTTCTCAAACAATATTTTCGGGAACAATACTAATTCAGAAATGATCTTTACTACTCCGGTGATTACTAGCTTAACGAGTAATAGCCCTGTATGCATAGGTAATAATGCTATTTTTTATATAACCGGCTCCCCTAATGCAGATGTTGAATATAACATAAACGGAGGAGTAATTTTTGCTATTGTATTGGATACAAATGGAAATGGTATTATAACAATTACAAATCCTACGGTAAATCAAACGCTCAATTTATTGGGCATTCATTTAGGTACAGACTATACTCCATTGACGAATACAATCACTGCTTTTATTAATCCTTTACCGACTCCAACCTTAGCAAATGGTTCTATTACAGTTGAACAATCGTCCGGAACAGTAATCACACCGTATATTTTAGATTCCAATTTAAACAATACAAATTATACTTTTGAATGGTACTTCAACAACACTTTAATTACCGGAGCTAATGATAATACTTATACAGCTAATCAAGCAGGGGATTATTATGTTATTGCTACTAATTTATACACAAGCTGTATTGGAACATCAAACACAATAAGTGTTACAGAAACTCCCTTATCCTCTGACTATTTTTCTCAGGATCAAATTTCATTACTCTATCCGAATCCTGCTTACGAATATATGGAACTAACTTCTAAAGACTTAATCAACTCTATAGCTGTATATAACTACTTGGGGCAAAAAATAATTTTTAAGGAACTTAATGCAGTAAATCACTATACAATAGATCTATCAATGCTATCAGCCGGAAATTATCTTCTTGAGATAAATTCAGAAGAAAAAAAGAGCTTCCAAAAGTTTATCAAAAAGTAATCTTAAGCAATCTTTAACAGTACAGGATTGTTAAAATGTTAAAATCTCTGTACCTTTGAGCTAAACTTTAAAAACTATTTCGTATGAAAAAAATTGCAATATTTGCGTTTGCTATAACGCTTTTAGCAACAAGTTGTAAAAAAGAAGAAAAAACAGAAGCTCCTGTTGAAGAAACAACGGAAGCTACTCCGGAAGTTGTTAGTTTAAAAATAGTGTCAGACTCTACAAAAGTGAACTGGACCGCTTATAAGACTACTGATAAAGTAGCTGTAGGAGGTAGTTTTACTGCGATTTCATTAAAAGATACCAAAGAGGGTGAAACTCCTGAGGCAGTATTGGAAGGTGCTAGCTTTTCTATTCCGGTAAGCAGTGTATTCACAAACAACCCTGAAAGAGACGAAAAATTAAAACAATTCTTTTTCAGCGTATTAAAAGATACTGAATTAATCGGTGGAGTAATCAACTTTAAAGAAGGAAAAACAGTCTTGACATTAACTCTAAACGGTGTTACTCAATCTGTTGACGTTACTTCTAAATTTGAAAACAAAAAATTTACTGTTGACGGTGTTATTAACTTAGAGGATTTTGGTGCTCAAGCAGCTGTTGAATCAATCAATAAAGCATGTTATGATCTGCATAAAGGTGCTGACGGTGTTAGCAAAACATGGAGTGAAGTTGCTATTTCAGGATCTGTTTTATTTGAATAATATTTCTATTCCGTTATAAACTATAAAAAAAGTCCGATTAAATCGGACTTTTTTTATAGTTTTATTTTTGGCTCAGCAAGCATTATAATGCCGGCTTTATCGTATAATCACTACTGTAATACTGAATATAAACAGCATCGTTCACAATAACGCCGTTGTGAGATTCGTAATCAAAAGCTGTTTCTATCTGTTCTGATTTGTATCGCTTAGCCGTTTCTTCAAAGCTTTCCGGTTGACAAATGCGTAATAGGGTGTCAAATGTAATGTCAAATCCTGCATTAGCTCTGGAATTTGGTTTCACACCATACTTTTTTTCGTATTTTTCTTCATAGATCAAACCTTCCGGTGTGTCGATCTCTCTTCTGCTTGAAGGAAATAATAAGTTAAGATCTACCAGATTCTGCATCGGAATTTCATCATAATCCAGTGTATCGTATAACTCTAATACTACCAGCTGTATGTCAAAATCTTTCTTATACTTTACCAACGCATTGGTTACATTCAAAACCTGACTTGCTAACTCTGATTCCAGAATCACGAAGTTTTTTTGGCTTTTGACTAATTTAGTACGGATACTTTCTAAATCAATTGCTCCTTCTGCATTATATGAAGCAAATTTTACATCTTTATAATGTTGTTCTAAATACTCTTTAGTACTATTCTTTTTCTTACTGACCACTGCTAATACATTGCCATTCTTAGCATACATATAGTTGAAAACAGCTTTGTACATCGTTTCCTGCAACGGTACTACGCTATACAGATTAGGCAAAGGTTTACTTTCTTCTTTTGAAAGCGGGGAAATAACTGGCGTATTGTATTGTGACAGTAATTGGGCTGTTGCTTCTACATGAGAATTCTGAAATGGTCCTATTACGGCATCTACATCCGAAAAATCATTTCTTCCTATGATCTTGGCAATATTTGAAGTGGAACGTGAACTTTCTACATCTAATATCTTTACATGAACCGGTAAGCCCATTACTTTAGCGGAATCTATAGCCATTAAAGCTCCTGAATAGAAATCCAATGTAAGGTTTAAGAATTTATTTTCTTTAATATTTTCCTGAACGGTTCTGGAAGTATCAGTATAAATTTTAGTAACATTAAAAGGTAACAGTAAGACCAGATCTTTTCGGGTAGAAAAATCCAATGTCTGGATCAGATCAGCCTGTGGTTTACTCTTTGAAACGAATGTATTAGGCAGCTTCAGTTTCATCCCTGTTTTTACGCCATCAACCGCTTCCGGATTCAATTTCAATAATTCTTCTTCTGAAACGCTTAACTTTCTTGAAATACTGAATAAAGTCTCTTCCGGCTTAACGATGTAATAACGCTCTAAAACACCAATACTGGAGGTAATAACATTTCCATTTATATTGTTACTTTTCTCCTGAATTACTTTTTTTAATTGTAATGTATCTCCTATTTGTAAGCCGCTTTCTTTTAGCTGCGGATTAAGTTCTTCTAATTCGCTAATAGAAAGATCATATTGCTTAGAAATACCGTATAACGTTTCTTTTGTTTTTACAACATGTGTGAATACCTCCGTTGTATTTTTTGTGGTTGTAATCTCTACGGTATCGTTTGTATTATCCGGCTGGTAATTTTTAGATACGATGATCTCTTGTCCTACTTTTAAACCGTTCTGTGCAACCTCCGGATTCCATTCTTTCAGATCTGCTACAGAAACATCGTATTGTTTTGCCAAACCATACAAGGTTTCCTTTGTCTTTACAACATGTGTAGTTGTTTCCGACTTATCATTTGTTTCTGTTTCCGGAGTAACTGCTTTTACTTCTTTGGTAACCGTTACAGAAGATTTACTCGGTATTAATAAAATTGCATTTTCCTTGATTCCGTCTTTGGCATCCGGATTAAGCTGATAGATATCATAAGGGGTTACTTTATATTTTCTGGCAATGCTATAAACAGTTTCTCCTTTTGCAATGCTATGCTTTACATAAGGTTCTTGTCTTGCAACCATTACGCTACAAGATAATAACATCAAAAATGCAATTTTACGTATTAACATGTTTTAAAATTTATTCCCATTCAATAGTTGCAGGCGGTTTAGAACTAATGTCATACACTACTCTGTTTACACCTTTCACTTTATTAATAATTTCGTTGGACACTTTCATTAAGAACTCGTAAGGCAGGTGTACCCAATCCGCAGTCATACCATCAGTAGATTCGACAGCGCGCAATGCCACCACTTTCTCATAAGTACGTTCATCTCCCATTACACCCACACTATTTACCGGAAGCAAAATAGCGCCGGCCTGCCACACTTTATTATACAAACCGTGTTCTTTTAATCCGTTGATGAAAATAGCATCAACTTCTTGCAATATACTAACTTTTTCCGGAGTAATATCTCCTAAAATCCGAATGGCTAATCCGGGTCCCGGAAAAGGATGTCTTCCTAATAATTCATCATCTATGCCTAATGTTTTTCCTACCCGGCGTACTTCGTCTTTAAACAACATTCGCAATGGTTCAACTACCTGTAATTTCATAAAATCAGGTAATCCGCCCACATTATGATGGGATTTAATTGTAGCTGAAGGACCTTTTACTGAAACTGATTCAATCACGTCAGGATAGATTGTTCCCTGTCCTAACCATTTTACATCTTTTAACAAGTGTGCTTCATCATCAAATACTTCAATAAACACACGCCCAATCGCTTTGCGTTTAGCTTCCGGATCTTCCAATCCTGCTAAAGCATCCAAAAAGCGTGCCGAAGCATCAACTCCTTTTACGTTCAAGCCCATATCTTTATACTGATGCAATACACTTTCGAACTCATTTTTACGTAACAAACCGTTGTTTACGAAAATACAGTATAAGTTATCTCCGATAGCTTTATTCAATAAAACAGCTGCAACAGTAGAGTCTACACCACCGGACAATCCTAATACTACTTTATCGTTACCGATCTTTTGTTTTAGTTCCTCAACAATCTCTTCTACAAAAGCATTTGCTGTGAAACTTTGCTCTACTCCTGCAATCTTCACTAAAAAGTTCTCTAACATTTGCTTTCCGTCAGTTGAATGATACACTTCCGGATGGAACTGGATTGCATAAGTACTTTCTCCTTCTATTCGATAAGCTGCATTTTCAACATCTTTTGTACTTGCTAATCGAACCCCGTTAGTCGGTAATTGTTTGATGGTATCTGAATGGCTCATCCACACTTGACTGCCTAAACTAACATTTTCAAAGAATGCTTCATTTTCCTTAATAAAGGAAAGATTTGCTCTTCCGTATTCACGAATAGTGGACGGAGCTACTTCTCCTCCTGAAAAATGAGCTAAATACTGAGCCCCATAACAAACCGCTAACAAAGGCTTTTTACCTCTGATCTCCGATAAATCCGGATGAGGCGCTTCTTCCGAACGAACCGAAAAAGGGCTTCCTGACAGAATTACTGCTTTAAAAGATGATAAATCTTCAGGCGGGTTATTATAAGGATAAATTTCACAAAAAATATTCAGTTCCCTAACTCTACGCGCAATTAGTTGCGTGTATTGCGAACCGAAATCTAAAATTAAAACGTTGTGTTGCATTGTGTTGTTATATGTTGTTTAAAATTTCAGGTCTTAGTTATTTTAGTTTTATTTAATAGTAACACGGAAACAACTTGAACTTGAAAAAACTACTATTATTAATATTCAAATATTCCGTATTCTGATGTGATCGTTAATTTTTTCTCATTTGACGCCTCTATTCTACCAATGATCTGTGCTTCAATATTAAACGATCTTGAAATTTCAATAATATCATTTGCTAATTCAGCCGGAATGTAAAGTTCCATTCGATGTCCGCAATTGAATACCTGATACATTTCTTTCCAATCGGTTTTTGATTGCTCTTGTATCAATTTGAATAACGGCGGAACCGGAAACAAATTATCTTTTATCACGTGAACGTTATCAACAAAGTGAAGAACCTTTGTTTGTGCTCCTCCACTACAGTGCACCATTCCGTGAATATCATTTGCATTGTATTTTTCTAAAATCTTTTTGATAACCGGTGCGTAAGTTCTCGTTGGTGAAAGCACTAGTTTACCGGCGTCAATTGGACTATTTTCAACAGCATCAGTCAATTTGGTTTGACCGGAATACACTAGTTCATTTGGCACAGAAGCATCGAAACTTTCCGGATATTTTTCGGCCAGATATTTAGCAAAAACATCATGACGAGCAGACGTTAATCCGTTACTTCCCATTCCGCCATTGTATCCTTTTTCGTAAGTTGCTTGACCGAATGAAGCCAAACCTACAATAACATCACCTGCTTGAATATTAGCATTATCAATAACATTTTCTCGTTTCATACGAGCTGTTACCGTTGAATCGACAATAATAGTACGAACTAAGTCACCCACATCGGCAGTTTCTCCCCCTGTAGAATGGATCGTAACCCCGTGTTCTTTTAGATCTGAAATTAATTCTTCTGTTCCGTTGATAATCGCCGAGATCACTTCGCCGGGAACTAGATTTTTGTTTCGTCCTATAGTTGATGACAACAAAATATTATCGGTTGCTCCCACACAAAGTAAATCATCAATATTCATGATCAAAGCATCTTGAGCAATGCCTTTCCATACAGACAGATCTCCTGTTTCTTTCCAATACATATAAGCTAATGACGATTTGGTTCCGGCACCATCGGCATGCATTATGATACAGTGTTGATCATCATTGGTTAGATAATCCGGTATAATTTTACAGAAAGCTTTGGGGAACAATCCTTTGTCAATGTTTTTGATTGCATTGTGAACATCTTCCTTTGAAGCGGAAACCCCTCTTAAATTGTAGCGTTTGCTATTTTCAGAGCTCATTAAACGTTGTGTTGTTAGTTAGAAATTATCTCTCTTTTTACCGAAATAACTCCAGTTTTTGTTGTGCTACAAAGATAGTTTTTAAATTTAGAATTCAGAAATTAAAATTTAAGTCAGATGTTCTAAATTTTTACTTCGTAAATTCCATCGATTAATTCACTTTCATTATTAGGAAACACCACGTTATCTACTTTATACAACGTGTAACATTCTTCTTCTTGGGAAACAACATCCAAATGAATTTCTATTTCTCTTACATCTGAAGTTTCAGTATTTTCTAATTTAACGGTGATAATTTTACCTTCTACCAAACCGGCCGGAAAAGTAATATGTATAAAGTTTTTAGTTTCAATAAAACTAAATGAAACTAATTCGTCATCCTCATCGGTCACTACGATCTGATCTCCTGAAAAAGTTTCATTTTCAAAAACATTCTCCCCGGAAACCTCATCAATACATGAAATAAACAAAGATGCCGAATCCGGAGCATCTACGTCTGAACAGTTATCATTACAACTTACAAAAGGCAATGTAACCATTAATAAAAACATAATTAGTTTTGTGAATTTCATATTACTTACTTAAAATTTCTATTTCAACTCTTCTGTTGGCTGCCGCCTGTTCTTCATTATCTTCCGGAATGGGATAAATAGGATACCGCACACCATATCCGGTTACTGATACCCGGTGCATAGGAATTCCTTTATACATTAAAAAACGACGAACCTGTTTTGCCCGTTCTAAAGACAAGTTTCTTCTATCGCTATCTACACAGCAAATATGTCCTTGTATCTGAATGGTAAGGTTAGGGTTATTTTGTAAGACAAACAACAGATCATACAAAGCAGCTTGTGACTCTTGTGTAGTTTGAAACGTATTCTGATAGAAGTTAATATTTTTCAGAATAATCTTGTCTCCCACTTTTGCTGCCGCTACTTTTACATGAAGCGGAGCATCGTCCGGAATTTCTACAATTTCTTCTTCTTTTTCTATTGTAACCAGAGACAACCCTAATACTTCCTGTTCTTTATCCAGATCTTCTTCTTTGAGGTAATAAATGGAGGCACGGCGATTTTCAGCTTTAATTTCAGATTGTTTAAAGTTCTCTCCGTAACTGATAGTCTTAAAGTCTTCTCTGATTTTAATTTTCCCGACAATAGAGCGATAAATAGATTTCACTCTTTTTTGTGATAGTGTATCATTGTACTGATTGGTCCCCACTTCGTCTGTATAACCTCTGATCGATAAAATCTTTGATTTTCGATTCTTTATTATCCACTCTCTCAATCTGATTTTTTCGGTAGCAGATAATTCGTATTTATCGGTTTCAAAATAGAACGAAATAGTATCTTGAGAAAAAGCTGTGAACGAAAAAAATAAAAATAACAAATAAAAAATACGGTTCATTTTATTTTTTTTACGAAGTAACAACTTTTTTTGCTAATCTTAAAACTTTAGTCTTTTAAAATTAATGTTCTATACAAAAAGTATGCTCTTCGTTTTTAAATTTATTCTTTTAATCTTACTGTCTTTCCATAACGTCTGAAAATAGTTTTTAGTATAAAAAAACCTGCACCTTTAAAAGGTGCAGGCAAAACTAACTGTGATTTATATGAAATTATCGGATGAAAAGTAACTCTCTGTATTTTACAAGAGTCCACATCTCATCATCTACCAATAATTCTAACTTATCGGCATGATAACGTATCAATTCAAAATATGGTTTTACTAAGAAGCAGTAAGCACTTGCCATTTCTTCAGTAGAAGAAAGATTATTTGCTTTTTTACGCTCTTCTGTCATTTGATCTACTTTAGAGTTAATAGCTTCAATATGTTCAGAAATCTCTTTAACCAAAGCTACTTGCTCTTTAGCATACTGTTCAAAATCTTTTCCGAAGATTTCTTTTAATCCTTTAACATTTTCAATCAATGTGTTTTGGTAACGAATCGCTGTCGGAATAACATGATTACGAGCTATATCTCCTAAAACACGACTTTCGATCTGAATTTTTTTGATGTATTCTTCCAATTCGATCTCATAACGCGCTTCTACCTCAACATGGTTCATGATGCTCAACTCTTCAAACAAGGTGATCGCTTTTTTAGAAACTTTAGCTTTTAAAGCTTCCGGAGTTGTTTTATGATTACTTAATCCGCGTTTTGCAGCTTCTTTTTCCCAAGCTTCACTATATCCGTCTCCTTCAAACAAAATGTTGCGAGATTGTTTGATATATTCTCTTAATACGTTGAAGATCGCTTCGTCTTTCTTAAGTCCTTTTTTATCGATTAAAGCATCAACTTCTTTTTTGAAGTCTGTTAATTGTTTAGCAACAATTGAATTTAAAGTCGTCATCGGGTTAGCACAATTCGCTAATGACCCAACGGCTCTTAACTCAAATTTATTTCCTGTAAATGCAAACGGAGACGTTCTGTTTCTGTCTGTATTATCTAATAATACATCCGGAATTTTACCTACTACATTTAATTTAAGATCTGTTTTTTCTTTCGGAGATAATTTCCCGTTAGAAACTCCTTCTAATTCTTCTAAAACAGCTGTTAACTGTTGCCCGATAAAGACTGAAATAATTGCAGGTGGCGCTTCATTTGCTCCCAAGCGGTGATCATTACTGGCTGAAGCAATAGAAGCTCTCAATAATTCTTCATATTCATTAACAGCTTTAATGGTATTTATGAAGAAAGTTAAGAACTGTAAATTACTCATAGGTGTTTTCCCCGGACTTAATAAATTAATTCCGGTATCAGTAGCCATAGACCAGTTGTTATGCTTACCGGATCCGTTTACGCCTTTAAAAGGTTTTTCATGTAACAATACTTTAAAATCATGACGTTCACCCACTTTTTGCATTACATCCATCAATAATGAGTTGTGGTCAACCGCTAAGTTTGTTTCCTCAAAAATAGGAGCCAATTCAAACTGATTAGGTGCTACCTCATTGTGACGTGTTTTTACCGGAATTCCCAGTAACATACATTCATTTTCTAAATCCCTCATGTAATTTAAAACACGAGTCGGAATAGAACCGAAATAATGGTCTTCTAATTGTTGTCCTTTTGCAGAAGTATGTCCTAATAAAGTACGTCCGGTTAATATTAAATCAGGACGTGCTGCAGCTAAAGCCCTGTCTACTAAGAAATATTCTTGTTCCCAACCTAAAGTCGGAGTTACCTTTTTAACATTTTTATCAAAATATTTTGCTACAGCCGTTGCTGCATTATCAACAGCATTCAAAGCTCTTAACAAAGGTGTTTTATAATCTAATGCTTCTCCTGTATAAGAAACGAAGATCGTAGGAATACACAAAGTTGTTCCGAAGATAAAAGCAGGAGACGTAGGATCCCAAGCTGTATATCCACGAGCTTCAAATGTATTACGAATACCTCCGTTAGGAAATGAAGAAGCATCCGGTTCTTGCTGTACTAATTGACCTCCCCCGAATTTTTCTACAGGGTCAGATCCATCAAATGAAGTTTCAAAGAAAGCATCATGCTTTTCTGCTGTAGCACCGGTTAAAGGCTGAAACCAGTGTGTGTAATGTGTAACTCCTTTTGACAAAGCCCATTCTTTCATTCCCATTGCCACATGCTCAGCCGTGTTTCTATCAATCTTGGTTCCGTTTACGATAGCACTCTTTACCGCTTTATAAGCTTCCGGAGTTAAATATTGGCGCATTGCTTTATCATTAAAAACATTGCTGCCGAAAATTACAGATTTTTTGTCTAGATTTTCAACAGAAACAGGCTTTCTGTTAGCCGTTTCTTTTAAGGTCTGAAAACGAAATGTCGACATAAAGTTGTGTTTTATTTTAATTATACCTTTAAAAATTCATGGCAAATATACAAAAAATTACAACTTCATTAATACAGCCCCTTGTTTTTTTAGGGTATTTCAAAAATCAATATATTTGCATATATGATTTCTACTAATTTATATATGATAATGCTAGGGTGTACCCCAAAAGGGCGTATAACGGAACAGCATGATATTTTTTTCGGAATAGGTACAACACTACAAGATCTTATTCCTGATATGTATACTTTTTGGCCTGAAGCCGAACAGCAAATTCACATTGATGCCTGGCAAAAGGTGACTCAGGTAGAAGATTTTTCTATTAAAGTTATACCGAAAGCACAAGCTAAAGAAAAGACCTATCAACTTTTCTTTATTAATTTAGGAGGATATCAACCGGAGCAATTTGAAGAATTCCACCACAAACTTCTCATAGTTGCTACATCAAAAAGTGAAGCCATTAAAAAAGCAAAACAAACTCATTTTTATCAAAATTTCAGTTTTAAAGGCGCTGTGTCTCATATAGATGATCAATATGGTGTTGCTATTGATGAAATTTATGACATTGAAGAAATTCTTTCTGATAAATTTAAAAAAGAATATGCTTTAAATATTATACCCGGTAATCAACCTCCTGACGAAGTGCATATCGGTTACTTAAAAATGAATAAAATCAATTTTTAATAAGCTGTCGGAATACAACCGAATGATCTGTCAGATAAACTTCAACCCCGTATACTCCTTTTGGGAGCGATGACAAATTATTTTCGGTTGCAACCAACATACCTAAAGCGTTATATATTGCAATTTTTTTGACCGGAATATTTGTTCTGATCTCAAAATTATCTTTAACCGGATTAGGATAAATAACTAAATCCTGTGTTTCACCATTAAAACTTTGCGTTCCCAAAACAGCAAACGCAACACAATCAGATATATCCTGACATCCGTTAGTAGTAAGTATTACTGCATAATTTCCATCCTGAACAGGCGTAAAACTTTGATTGGTTTCTCCTGTTATTTCTGTATTTCCGTTACCACAATCTACCCATTGATACGTAGTTCCTGCCAAATCTCTATCAGCAATCAAAGTTCCTGAACTAACCGTAACAGTCGTAGTAAAAGCATTTTGAGAATCGGTTATTGTTAAGGGTATCGTGATACTATCTGTAGCATCCGGATCGCAGAATTCATTAATCACTGTTAATGTAACCTGTTTAATACCGGGGCAAGCATACGTATGAGCAGGATTAACCTCTGTACTGGTAGTTCCGTCACCAAAATCCCAAAGAACCGAATCGTAATTAGCACTCGTATTGATGAAAGAAACTGAAGCCTGTTGACTTACAGGATCGTAATCACTCAGCAAAGGCGAATAAGCAAATAAGGCTACCGGGGTCAGACATTGCGGATTGTCAATATAAGTTACCGAAGCCGGTGTCCAAACTCCTGCGATTTCGTCCCCGGTTACTTGTAATACCGGAATACCGAAGTTAGCATCAAACCATTTGTATGTAATTACAGTTCGTTGCATAGGTATAGTATCCGTCTGTGTTATGATCGTATCATTACTTATTTCTACCGTTTTCATTTTTAAAACATCTGTAAAAATGCCGTAAGGTGTTGTTAAACTTCCCCAACCTTCTACTGTATTTGTTCTATCTAATTGAGATTCGTACTGTACCGGAAACCCCAAAGTACTCAAATCAATTTCAAATTCACTGTGATTGGTATACGCATCGTTATAGACTATGGGGAAATTATAAACCGTATCCGGAATCGTATAATCAAAAGTAAAAGGCACTGTAATTCCACTAACCGTTAATGACGCTCCTACCATTTTACATGCTAAACCTGTAGCCGACTTATCGTAATGGTTAACAACATTCGTTAAGCCATAACCTTGTATCTGAATACCTTCTACCTGTTGATTTGCCAAATTGAACTGAGCATTAAACTGAGTATTACAATTTACCACATATCCATTACTCAAACACCAAGTTGCTTTATATCCTGAATTATTAGGATCATCCCAGGTAATTGTTTCTTGTGTATTGGCTTGTAATATACTGTAATCCCATGAATAGGCTGTGCCTGTTTGTACAAAATCGATCCCTGAAAGGGCTGCTGTGGTATTAGAAATCAAGTAGGAACTTCCTGCAGAAGCAAATGAACCCGAAGGATAAGCAATTTGGGCTCCGCATATTATCGGTAAGACATTTAATATATAGAGTAGTATTTTTTTCATAGCCAAAACTTTATTTCAAAGAAATAAAAGAATGTGCTATTTTTATTTTTTTACACTATGAAAAGGACAAAAAAAGGCTTCAACGGACAAATATCGGATAGAATTACTTTACCCTATTCCATACTTTTACTTTTTTTATAAAACCGTTAGTTGCTTCAACACGAAGTTCATTATGTGTAGGCAATGAAATATTAGCCGTAAAATCGGATTTAATTTCAGGTACCCAAATTTTACCTTCCCAGTGTGGATTCTGGTATTCAATATCACGAATTACTATATCTCCTACTTCAGCTCTGAATTTATCGGGTTTCTGCCAAATGATCTTACCAAAGTAAAAATTGTCTTTTTTATACACTTCTATTCTACGGTCTTTATCCGGACTTTCCCATTTGCCAACAATGGCATCGCTCTTATATGTTGCAAAACTGAAAATAGCCAAAAGAACTGATATTATTAATCCGTATTTTAAAAAAGAGTGTATTTTCATACCTAAAGCTTTACTCACAAATTTAGCATTTTTTGCCAAAAAAACAAGTTATGGGATTCGCTTCCAAACTTTCTTTCGACTCATATTGTGGTAAAACACTTTAATTTCCAACCGATCCCGAGACTGCAACCGCAATTCAGCATTAAAAATATGACTTTCCCCCGGCAAAGTGATTTTCCCATTCCAGTAACTATCCTGAAATTGAAAATCGTCCAATACGATATCTCCGGGTTTAGCTTTCGGTTCTTTTACTTTTAACCAAACTACTTTTCCCAAATACGCTTTTTCTCCTTTAAATATCTCTATTCTACGTGTTCCGTCCGGATTTTCCCATTGTCCGATAATTGCATCAGAGTTAGCCGTTTTAAACCCAATACAGAAAAAGATCAAAAAACTAATTATAATTTTCATTCCAGACTTTATTAAAAAAGAAAAACACCTCATCCGATATGAGGTGTACTCTATAATCAACTTATAAAACTATTTACTCCTATTGGCTTTAAATCGTTGTTTCATTTCCTTTCTATTCTCTGTCTTATGGTCTTTAAAGGCTTCAAATTCTTCTTCAGTCAAGACTTCTTTCAGTTGGGTCTCTCTTTCTTCTCCTAAAGCTTTTAATTCCTTAAACTTTGTCATTCTACCGGAATCCTTTTCTTTGATCTCTTCTGTTTTAGTTACAAAATCTAAATTGATCTCCTGAACTTTTTTTTCGGTTTCTTCATTGAACCCGATTTGTTCTTTCATTCTTTCCGTCATTTCTGTTGCTTTCTCTTCTGTAGTTTTTTCTTGTGCAAAAGCCCCGAAGCTTACAAAGAAAACGGCAAGCAATACTACTGCTTTTTTCATTTTTTTAGTTGTTAAAGATTAATAATATAAGTATTTCCGTTGATAACTAATGTTGCTGTTCCGTCACCGTTGAATGTAACAGAACCATTGTATGTATATTGATTTCCGTTTGAAACTGTTCCGACAAAATGCACAGAAGCTGTACCGGCCTGAATTTCATAAGATGTTTTGTTTACTTGCAAATCAGAGATGCTATATGTTAACGTACTGGTAAATGAATTCCTATAGCGCACTTTAGAAACCTGAGAACCGTTACGCTCATAAGAACCGTTTAAAGATATATTATCTACTAAAGTATTTAACCCTGTTAAGTTCCAATCGGCATTTGAACTGTCATCAGAAGTCATTCTAGGCGTATCATAGTTTCCTGTATTAGTAAACTGATATGAAAAATTTTCAGGAGCAGAGTTCCCGGCACAATTCATCTGATAAGTCGATACAAATTGGTAATTTGCTGAATAGCTATTGACTTCATTTTGAAATGAATAGTTATGATTGTATGTTTCTCCGCAATTAATATCCGGTGTCTCTGTATAGACTCCCTGCTCGCCTGCCAATGAAACGGTTACTTCAATGGTTTTAGACAATCCTCCGGTATCTTCTTTTAAAGAATTTTCGATTATTTCAACAACATCTTGCTCCTGTAATGTTTCAGATGAATCAGTTTCGTCATCACTACAAGAAACTACCACCTGAGCCGACATAAAAAGCACTGTTATTATTGTCAGCCTTTTTAAGGAATAGATCAACTTTTTCATAATTCTTGTTTTTAATTTCTTACTCAAAAGTAACATTTCCTGTTTTTGGCTTTTAAACTTCCATTATGAAAGTGACAAAATAAAAACTGAACGGCACAAGGTGTGTATTAAAATTTTTCAATCCATTTTATCAATAGGGGTGATTTAGTCTTACTGATTATAATTTCCTGAGAAACGGGTAGTTGTAACTTAAGCAACATTCTTCTGGAAAAATAATTCTCCAACGATTGTATTGCTGTCCGATTCACTATGAACTGACGGTTAGCTCTAAAAAACTGATCAGGATGCAACAGTGTTTCAAATTCATCCAGAGTCTGGTTGATAAAATATCTTTTTTTCTCAAATGTCATGATGTAAACATTCCCTAATTCGTAATGAATATAAGCGATCTGCTCTGTTGCTAACGGAATGATCTTTTCCTGAAAATGAACCAGAACGGTTTTCTTATACTGATTCTCAGATACCGAATTCACTAGGGTTTGAATCGTTGTATAATTAGGTAAACGATCTGTTGGAACCAGCGCTTTCTTTAAGTTTTGATATTTCTGAATACTTTGCTTTAATTTATCATCATCTATCGGTTTCAGCAGGTAATCTATTCCGTTAGTCTTAAAAGCATCAATAGCATATTCATCATAAGCTGTACAAAAAATTATAGGTGTTTGTACTTCGACCTGCCTAAAGATCTCAAAACTTAGCCCGTCGGCTAGTTGGATGTCTGAAAAAATAATATCCGGACGGGAATTCTCTTTTAACCATCGAACCGCACTTTTGATTGAAGCGAGCATATCTAAAACTGTAACTTCTTCGAATGACTGCTCAATACTCTTCTTCAATTCCCGAGCCGTTTTTATTTCGTCTTCTATAATTAAAACTGTCAGCATCTTATTTCGTTTAATGTATTAATTGGTTCCGTTTTTGATATCAGGATGTGTACAACACCACATTCGTCCGAAAACCTGAAATACAATCCATAATTTTATTAAAATATATTTATAATGTATTCAAAATAATAAAAGTATATTGAATTCCTCCTACATATCCTTTAACTTAAAGAAGAGGTTTTCTCTTTCATAACAAAGGGAGTTTTACAGTGAAATAATCATCCTTTACAGCTATCTCTATTTCTTGTTCCGAAAGATATTCGTAGCGTTTCTTTATATTCTGCAGGCCTTTACCGGTACTCTTTTCCACCGACGATTTAGGTTGGTAGTTGTTTCGAACGAATAGCATTTTTTCTTTATCAAAAATTTCGATCTTTAACGGATCCTCAAAAGAAATAACATTGTGTTTAATGGCATTTTCGATCAAAAGCTGTAATACTAAAGGCGGTACCTGCAATTGTAGCGCTTCTGCTGAAATATTGACAGAAACTTCTATTGCTTCTTCAAATCGTTCTTTTACAATATGCAAATAGGATTCAATAAAATCTAACTCTTCTTTTAACGAAGTTAAATTAGAATCGCTCAAACTCAGTAAATACCGATATACATTAGATAACTTATTGATATAGACTTTTGAACTCTCATCGGTAACCATTGTACGAAGTGTACTCAGCGAATTGAATAAAAAATGAGGGCTGATCTGCTGCTTTAAAGAATCTAACTGAGCTTCTAGTTTTTCTTTCTTTAATTGCTCTATTTCTGTTAAGGCATGTTGTTTTTCGTATAATAAATTGAGATAAAAGACTATAAAGTAAATAATTGCACTGAAGAGGATTCCCCTAAAGAACAACATCAATAGCTGTTTTTTTTCATTCAGATCCCGGATCAACGGAAAATCAGAATACAGTATTCTGAAGTCTCCGAAAAAAGCTTCCAGAATCAATTGATAAAAAATAGAAATCAATCCGGACAGTAGTAAAAAAATAGCAGTATAGAGAATCACTTTCTTTTTTTTGTAAACAAATGCCTGACTGAGGATCCAATACATTAAAGTAAGTACGAACAGGTACATAAAATGATTGAACAGGTATTGCAAATCATCTTTATTCAGACGAATGAATCTTGGGGCTGTTGCCAGTGCACTAATTACAAAACTGATTAAAATTCCTTTATTGAGGGCAGACCACTTCATTTTCATTTTCAACTTTAAATCAAAGATAGTGTATTGTTCTGCAATGAGATACTAAAAACGAAATGAAACTGCCATATTGGATTTTGAAAAGGGCAATAAAAAAGCCTTGAAAAATCAAGGCTCATATTATTTTTATTTCAAGGGAATCTTTGTGACATTACTGTCATCTATATGATAATATTCTATGACGGCATTGTAATCTGAAAAATCTACAGATGCAGTCATCTTATTCCCAAAATATCCGGGAATAACAACCACTCTAAAGATTTGGTCATACTTATAAGAATCATTTAATGTTAGTAAATCATAACCGGATAATACGATTTGCGTATCATATTGGCTAAAATCATTTGAATAACCAAAATCTAAAGTTCCATCAGGAAAAAAATATGTTTCAGGAAGCGGTTTCCAGATATCTCCGACTCCACCTCCGTCATAGGCTGCTAAACGATAAACCAAAACCATATCGGAAGTATATGTTACTTGTGGGAAACCTAAAATTACAGTATAATTATTTGTGGAAGTAAAATCCACATTGGTATATTCCCAAACTTCACTGATAGTATCACTATCATAACCATCGTCCTGAACATAATATTCTTCTTTTGTACAACTCTGTAAAATTGCCATTCCGGCTAATGCGAATAATAGTATAACTTTTTTCATAACCTGTTTGTTTTTTGTGGTTCTATATGTGTTGTTTTCAATAGTCGTGCCAAAAAATAAAAATCGCTCACTTGTATTAAAAACAGCATCCCAAATTTACTCAAAAGGTCAATACTAGAAAAAACAAAAATGTTAAACAGGACTATTTTATTTCTGATAAAACCGAATCAGCATTCGAACAGTTTCTCCATTCGGTTTACAAAATCGTTGATATCAAAAGGTTTCGAGATATAATCCACTTTATGAAGCTCTCCGCTTTCAACGATATTGTCTACACTCGCAGACATCATTAATATAGGAATATTCTTTAAACCTTCGAGACTTTTAAATTCTTTGGCCAGATCTGCTCCGTTGCCATCCGGCAACATCATGTCCAGAACAAAAAAATCAGGAGTTGTTCTGTCTAAAGCTTTTAACAAGGAGTTTATATCATGAAATGCATGAGCATCATAACCTTTGCGTTTAAGTAGCAACAGTACTAATTGAGAAATTGCCAGATTATCTTCAAGAATAAAAATTTTCATACCTAAACGTTTTTTTGGGGAATTTTAAATATAAATTCTGAACCTTCATCTAAAACACTATTCACAGAAAGTGTTCCTCCATGCTTTTTGATGATCTTACTGCATAAAAACAGACCTATTCCTATACCACTAATATTTTTCTTTGACGGAACTCTGTAAAATCTATCAAAGATATTGTGTATGTGTTTTTCCGAAATACCTATTCCGTAATCAATTATTTTGACTATTACTTCGTCTTTTTCACTTTTTATCTGAACGAGCACCTTATCTGCATCCGGTGAGTACTTAACGGCATTGTAGATCAAATTATATAATACTTGCTGAATTCTTCTTTTATCAGCTGTAACTATCATTGGCCCCTTATTATCAAATAGGATTTCATGCGTATTCTGAGCATATAATACTGTTTCTATCGTGTTTTTTACTAAATCTGATAAGCAGAATTCGCTTTTTTCTAAGGATATCTTACCGGCTTCTATTTGTCCTATATCTAAAAGATCGCTCACTAAAAGGTTAAGGGCTTCTACCTGTTCCAGTACTTTTTCAATATATATACATAGATCATTGTCCTGATTGACTTCGCTTAATACTTGTATAAAACCTTTAATAGTCGTCAGTGGACTTCTAAGCTCATGCCCGACAACTGTAATGAACAGGTCTTTTTTATCTGACAACGTCTTTACATTCTCTAATAATTTGGAGTTCTCTAATGCAACTGCTGCCTGGCTGGCTATACTTTGCATCATTTTAATATGTTCTTGTGAAAATTTTCCCGGTTCGGGATGTCCGAATAATAAACTTCCCATATTCTCTCCCGTCATAGAGACTACGGGAATTGACATATAGCTTCTTACCGGCAGATGACCTTTCGGCAAACCATTATGAGGTGAATTCTTTCCGAAATCATAGTGTTTTGTAACATCGTTTGCAATAAACCCTTCTTTACTATTAAATGTTTTTTTGAAAATATCGGTATTTCTAGGCATTCCTAACTTCATAAAATCTTCTCTCCTAGCCCCGGACAAAGTAAACAGTTTCATCGCCTCACCATCTTCAGTTAGCGAATTATAGAAAAAAGCTCCGTAAGCTGCTCCGCTAAATTTAGTTGTGACATCCGTTACTATTTGTAAAATATTCTGGACATCAAGATTTTGAGACAAACTTTCCCAAATATCATTCAAATACTGTAAATTTTCGACATGCTTTTGTAAAAGTTGGCTATCTGTCACATACCGTGTCACATCTGAAAAACACTTACTGACACCGATGACCTCATTAGCTTTGTCATGAATTAATTTGGCTGAGATCTTAACATATCGCTCACCTATCTTAATTTCTTTTTCGATAATTGCAGCTTCGCTTTGTTTCAGTTTTATAATTTCCGACAAAACGTTGTCTTCACTTAAAACAGGAATATCTAACGCAACTTCAGTTATTTTTTTCCCGATGAGTTCGCTTCCCTTTATTCCGAACAATTTTTCGGCTTCTAAATTCCAAACGACTATCTCACCTGTAATTGTATAACAAATAACGCCCTCTGCTGTTTCATTTACTAAAGAATCTAAAAACACCGGCAAGTTGTTCTGACTTTCCTCTTCTTGAGTTTTAAAAAAGAATACGATTAATTCTTCATCAACTTGTTTAACACTGAAAATATTTTTTAATAAAGTATCCTTCTCCAAAAGCTCTACAGCTTCAGAAATAGTGTTTTGAGAATTTAAGATTGTTCTGAGTTTCTTGTTGATTAACGGGTAAGATTCCCGAAAAAGTGACTGAATACAATTATATACATTGAGAGACCCTTCCTGTGAATTGATCCCAACTTCTTTTTTATTGGAATATAAAATCTCTCCTATACTATTTGTTACACAAATATAAAAAGGAGCAAGATCGTATAATTCGAACTTCTTTTTTATCAGATTCAATGGCATTTTTAAGTCTCTTAAATTGTTTTCTTATCTCTTTTTGTTCTCTCTATACAAAAACATACTTGTATTACAACTCAATCCGAAAACAAACACGGTATGATTTGGGTCTAATTTCCTCTTATAAAAGCAGCCTACTCCTTAGCGCTTGCTTTTATTTTTAAAGCAACAATTTAGTAAAAAAAACATATTCATCAAAATATTATGATTATTATTACATTTTTAAATCCATAATACCTGTAATAAATTACAAAAAAATATGTCAATGTTATTTTTTTAAGGCTATTCCCCATTATTCCCTTTAATCGGAATGTTAAAAGAGTGATAACAAAAAAGGATTTTTACAGGCTTTTTTATAAGTTTACTTTATGAAAAGATACAACTAAGCCTCATGATACCTTATTCCTTTTTAGATCTGGCTCACGTTTGTGAAGGCAGCTCCATCACTGAAACCTTTCAAAAATCTGCTGAAACGGCACAACTAGCCGATACATCAGGTTATACCCGATATTGGTTTGCAGAGCACCACAATATGAAAAGTGTGGCTAGTTCGGCTACTTCTATTTTAATAGGACATATCGCCGGAAAAACATCAAAAATAAGAGTGGGATAAACTAAAAAAGCAACCTGTTTAGGTTGCCTTTTATTATATAAATCAAAGTATATTTTACAAATAGAACATTTTAAGTACGCCTAATAAAACAAAGTTTAATATAAGATGAGATATTAACATATCCTTTTCAACCTGTTTTTTATCAAAAATTAAGAAGAAAGTAAAAAAGCCTGCCACAATGGATATTATCTTTCCATAAATTTCTATAGGTTCAACACTAATGATAGAATATAAAGCTATAAAAGTAACCGAAAAGGCAAAAATTAATTTAGATATAATCTCAACTGTCCTGTTATCTTTATATTTTATCTTCAATATTTGAAAAGGAAAAAAATAAAATGATATACCTAATAAAATAAAAAAAGAAAAGTGTTTGAATATAGAAGCAATAATGTTATTAATTGAAAAAAAAGAAATAACACTCAGTAAAAAAATAAATATTATTAAGTTCATATAATATTTATTATTATTTAATAATGTTTTCATAATTTACTTTGTTTAAATTAATAACACCCCCAACTACATGATGCGTAATCCCACATAACATTTGCAGCAGGGTTTGTTGCTATCCAATAAACCCAATCAACAATATTTTTGTCTTTATATTTGTTTCCCATACAAATATTAACACACATTTCCCAACAATTGAACCCCGGACAATCAGGATTTCTAACTTTCATAAATTGCTCTTCATACTTCACGATAGAAAGAGTAATTAAAACATTCTTAACTTCTTCTTGATCTTGAAAATTATCTATTACAAATTGCTCATATTCTAAAGCCTTTTGAAGACGATCATTTTCAACAATACTATTAAAATAGCTTTCTAAAATAATTTCTTCTTTTTCATTCAAATCAAATTCCGTATACGAATATTTACTCATTTCATTTTCTACAAATAAGTCAAAAGTCTCTTTACTCCCGGATGATTCTTTAACTTCTACAAGTTTCTCTGAAATTTTATCTAATGAGTTATATAACTCTAATCCTAAATAATCATAGCTGTTATCTTTGTTTTCAATTTCTGAATAAGATTCTCTTAACATATTAGAAAGAGATGAGTTTTCAATACTCTTAAGAGCAGTTCTAAGATCTGAATACTTATCTTCTTCAGATACATTATTTTCACAAGAATAAAATGTAACAACAGTTAAAACTAAAACTGATGTAAAAAATAAAAACGATTTTTTCATTATTCTTTTAAATTTAAATTAATCTTGTAAAGATATACACAAGTTAACAGCACTCGGATACAGATTTTCTGTACATTTTGTTAAAATTTTCGGTTAATAGCCAGCTCTTAAAATATCAATTACGTCCATCATTTTTAACAAAAAACAAAGAATAACAGAATATAATAACTATTAAGTACTATGTATGCCTCTTTTGCTGAAATCATGTCGTCATAAATTTTAAGAGAACTACGAATCCAATTCTTTTTCAAATTGCTTTTTTACTTCATCGTAGCTGATACGACTGGCAGTAGAAGTCGAATTTAAGACTACACAATCGATAATTCTCCCGTATACACTGATCTTAAAAGTGGTACCTGAATTTAGCGTTTTAGGAACAGAACCAATTATTTCAATCTCTTTTGTTTGATTGATGTACTTTAAAAATGCTTTAGCTGTACTATTCTGAGATGAATATCCGGGTAGTACTATTTTCTTCAATTCCGGATGTTTTTTCAGTATTAGCAGAATATCCTGAAATGTAGTTATTTCTATGGCTGTATCTAAGGCACTGGTTCCTTTTCGAAGAATTGTTTTTCCTAAGTTCTGAACTCCTGCATTCAGTTTCTGCATAATAGAAAATCGCTCTTCAACAGCTTCTTTTTCTGAAACAATAGGAACAGTAAGGTTAACTTTTGCTATTTCTGCCAGGATCTTCCAGAAACGGTTTATTTTATTGGGATAATAAAAAGGATAATCCCAACGTTTCGCATGAGGTGGAAAACTGCCCAATATTAAATAATACATAGGAGACACATCCCGATACCACTTAGGATGTGTCTCTTTTATTCTTTCATTGCTTCCGCTATGGGTGCTCATTACATATTACGTCTATACTGCCCGCCTACCTCAAACAAAGCAGTCGTAATTTGTCCTAACGAACAAACTTTAGTGGCTTCCATCAATTTTTCAAAAATATTCTCATTTTGAATCGCTGCACTCTGAATGTCTTCAATCTGAGCTTTTACCTCAGTTACTTTAGCTTTTTGCAAATTGTTCAACGTGGCAATCTGGAATTGTTTTTCTTCTTCTGTTGCACGAATAACTTCAGCAGGAATTACAGTTGGCGAACCTTTTGAACTTAAGAATGTATTCACTCCGATGATCGGGAACTCTCCGGTATGTTTCAAAGTTTCATAATACAAGGATTCTTCCTGGATTTTCGAACGCTGATACATCGTTTCCATTGCTCCTAATACACCGCCGCGTTCTGTAATTCTGTCAAATTCCGCTAAAACAGCTTCTTCAACTAAATCTGTCAGTTCTTCAATAATAAACGAACCTTGGATCGGGTTTTCATTTTTAGCCAATCCTAATTCCTTATTGATGATCAACTGAATCGCCATTGCTCTACGCACAGATTCTTCTGTTGGCGTTGTAATAGCCTCATCATACGCATTCGTATGCAATGAATTACAGTTATCATAAATAGCATATAACGCTTGTAAAGTGGTACGAATATCATTGAAATCAATTTCTTGTGCATGTAACGAACGACCTGAAGTTTGAATATGATACTTCAACATCTGTGCTCTTTCATTTGCTCCGTATTTATTTTTTAAAGCTTTAGCCCAGATTCTTCTGGCTACACGTCCGATCACTGCATATTCCGGATCAATACCATTAGAGAAGAAGAACGACAAGTTCGGCCCGAACGCATTGATATCCATTCCTCTGCTTAGATAATACTCAACGTAAGTAAATCCATTAGCCAATGTAAATGCTAATTGAGTGATCGGATTTGCTCCTGCTTCTGCGATATGATATCCCGAGATAGAAACCGAATAGAAATTACGAACATTTTTTCGGATAAAATATTCCTGAACATCACCCATTAAGCGCAAAGCAAATTCTGTAGAAAAAATACATGTATTTTGTGCCTGATCTTCTTTTAAAATATCCGCCTGAACCGTTCCGCGTACTTGTGATAATGTTTTTATCTTAATTTCATTATATACCTCAGTCGGTAAAATCTGATCTCCTGTTACTCCTAAAAGCAGTAATCCTAATCCATCATTACCTTCCGGTAAATCACCATTGTATTTAGGTCGGTTTAACCCTTTATCATCATATAGCGCTTTCAGTTTTTCTTCTACCAAATGCTCTAATTCATTTTCTTTGATGTATTTTTCACAATTCTGATCAATAGCCGCATTCATAAAGAAGCCTAATAACATAGGTGCCGGACCGTTGATAGTCATGGAAACAGAAGTTGCCGGATGACTTAGATCAAAACCTGAGTATAATTTTTTAGCATCGTCCAAACAACAAATCGAAACTCCTGCATTACCGATTTTCCCGTAAATATCAGGACGTAAATCCGGATCATTCCCATACAAAGTAACCGAGTCAAAAGCGGTTGATAAACGCTTAGCCGGCATTCCTAAACTTACATAATGAAAACGTCGATTGGTTCTTTCAGGTCCGCCTTCACCGGCAAACATACGAGTCGGATCTTCTCCTTCCCGCTTGAACGGATACAAACCTGCAGTAAACGGAAATTCTCCCGGCACATTTTCCTGTAAACACCAATGCAATACATCGCCCCAAGCCTGATATTTAGGCAAAGCGATTTTAGGAACCTGCGTATGCGAAAGTGACTCACTATGCGTTTTAATTTCGATAACTTTATCTCTAACTTTAAAGCTATAAACCGGATTTTTATATTTGTTTACTTTTTCATCCCATGTTGTGATGATTTCCCAATTGTATGGATCTAAATTCATTTTTACACGGTCGAATTCTTTAAACAATAAGTCTAAAAATTCTTTATTACCATTATTAGCTACGTTGAGAATCCCTTCTTGATTCAATCCGGTTTTCTCCAAAAGAGATTTCTCACTTTCGCTCGAAATGGTAGCTACACTACAAATCGTTTTGAAAATTCCGTATAATTTTTGCGCTACTTCTTTTTGCGACAAAGCACGCTCATCATAGCTTCTGTTGTTTTCTGCAATTTCTGATAAATAGCGGGTTCTATGCGGCGGAATTACAAATACTTTTTCACTCATTTCTTTGGTAATCGCAAAAGTCGATTGTAGATCAACACCTGTTTTTTCCGCTACTTTATCCATAATGGCCTTGTACAACGAATTCATTCCCGGATCGTTAAATTGTGAAGCAATCGTTCCGAAAACCGGCATATCGTCCGGTGTTTTATCCCAAAGGTTGTGGTTGCGTTGGTATTGTTTTTTCACATCACGAATAGCATCTAAAGCACCTCGCTTGTCAAACTTGTTCAAGGCTACTAAATCAGCAAAATCCAACATATCAATTTTTTCCAATTGAGTAGCTGCTCCGAATTCCGGAGTCATGACGTATAAAGAAACGTCGGAATGATCTAAAATTTCCGTATCACTCTGACCGATACCTGAAGTTTCCAGAATAATCAAATCGTATTTAGCGGCTTTTAATACCTGAATCGCTTCAGCCACATATTTGGATAGTGCTAAATTCGACTGGCGCGTAGCCAAAGAACGCATATAGACTCTTGGATTATTGATCGCGTTCATACGAATTCTATCCCCTAACAAAGCTCCTCCTGTTTTACGTTTTGAAGGGTCTACTGAAATTAATCCGATTGTTTTTTCTGGAAAATCGATTAAAAAACGACGAACCAGTTCGTCTACCAATGACGATTTACCTGCGCCGCCGGTACCGGTAATTCCTAACACCGGAATTGTAGTTTCTTTATTTTCCTGATGGATTTTATCTAAAGTGTCTTTCGCAATTTCCGGAAAGTTCTCTGCTGCTGATATCACTCGCGCAATAGCTCTGCTGTTTTTTTCTGTCAAATGATTAACCTCTCCGTTCAAATGATCTCCTACCGGAAAATCAGCTCGTTGCACCAAATCGTTAATCATTCCCTGAAGTCCCATGGCGCGACCGTCATCCGGTGAATAGATCTTTTCTATTCCGTATTCGTGTAATTCTTCGATTTCCGAAGGAAGGATCACTCCGCCTCCACCGGCAAAGATTTTAATATGACTTGCTCCTTTTTCATTCAGCAAATCAAACATATATTTTAGATATTCTGTATGTCCTCCTTGATAAGAAGTCATTGCAATAGCATTCGCGTCTTCCTGAATAGCAGTATTCACGACTTCTTCCACACTTCTGTCATGTCCTAGGTGAATCACTTCGCATCCGGTAGACTGAATAATTCTACGCATAATGTTAATGGCTGCATCATGTCCGTCAAACAAAGACGCTGCCGTAACAATTCTTACTTTATTTTTAGGCTGATAAGGTTGTACCTGTTCCATTTTTAGTTTTTGTTATTTTGGGTCTGCAAGGTAATCAATTATTACGTTTTCGTAAAATATTTAACGTAAACAAAGCTTTGCTTTAAGGCTTTATCAATAATAATTTCATTTTGTTATTTAGAATAGAAAAATTCGCTATCTGATCCGGATTGTTTAGCCTTATTTTCTGCTTCTGATGCTCTGAGTTCTACACGTCGTATCTTACCGCTGATCGTTTTAGGCAACTCGGCAACAAATTCAATGATCCTTGGCATTTTATATGGCGCCAGATAACTTCTGCTAAAGGTAAAAATGTCAATTGCTAAATGTTCCGTAGGTTCGTGTTCCTGATGTAAAACTACAAATGCTTTTACCTCATGTCCTTTAATAGGATGTGGTGAGCCTACCACTGCCGATTCTATTACGGCATGATGTTCCAGCAAAACACTCTCTACTTCAAATGGTCCGATACGATAATCAGACGCTTTAATTACGTCATCGTCACGACCTATAAACCAAATATAACCTTCCGCATCCCGATAAGCCTTATCTCCGGTATAATACAACCCACTGTGAAAGGCTTTTGCTTCTCTTTCTTTATCAAAAAGGTACCCTTTAAAAATTCCGTTAGCTGTTTCACCTCGTTCCATTCGTACACAAATATTTCCTTCTTCGTTATCCGGCAGAATATTACCATCGTTGTCTGCTATGACCACATCGTATAAAAAAGTTGGTTTTCCCATAGATCCGAATTTTACCTTTTGTCCCGGTAAGTTTGCAACCATACAGGTACTTTCAGTTTGCCCGAAACCATCTCGAATGAGAACTCCGGTTGCGTCTTTCCATGCCTCTATGATTTCCGGATTTAAAGGTTCGCCCGCTGCCACACATTCTCTTAATGAAAAAGGATAAGACTTAACATCCTCTTGAATAAACAAACGCAAAACTGTTGGCGGCGCACATAAAGTGGTAATTTTATGCTTTGAAATCAGTCCAAGTGTGGTTGCGGCATCAAAACGATTGTTTGTATGATACGCAAAGATCGCTGCGCCAACATTCCAAGGAGCAAAAAAGCTACTCCAGGCAAATTTAGCCCAACCCGGCTGTGAAATATTATAATGTACATCGTTTTCCGTTAACCCTATCCATGTTGTTGTCGTTAAATGCCCTACCGGATATGAAAAATGAGTGTGGCACACAATTTTAGGCATACCTGTTGTTCCGGAAGTAAAGAACATAAATAAAATATCATCCGCTTTGGTAGCCACAGCTTCGGCCACTGTACTTTCTTTTTCAATATCTTCCAGAGTATACCATCCTTCTCTGACACCATCGCAAATAATCTTCACCGGGATTTTAGATCCGGAAAACGCTTCAGCTTCATCTGTTTTGTGGGCATTATTCATATCTGAAATAATGACTTTAGGTAATGTTTTTTCAAAGCGATAGGCTAAATCCTGAACTCCCATGATCGTCGCTGTAGGAATCATTTGCAAACCTCCCTTAATAGTTGCTAATGTTGCAGCCCAGCTAATGGGCTGCAACATCAACTGTGTTAAAATGATATCGCCCTGCTCAACGCCTTTATTTCGTAAAAAATTGAGTAGTTGATTACAGTTTTGACTCATTTGAAGATACGAATAAGAAACTGTTTCCTCCCCGTCTGTCCATAACAAAGCTGTTTTATCCGGCGTATTTTTTACATGAATGCCTTCAAATATTTCGGAAGCCCAATTAAAATATTCGGGTTTATCAATTGTTATGTTTTCCAGTTGTTCAAACGTTCTGTTTTGTATAATTTGAGTAATTTGCTTAAACGTATTTTTCATTTTTTACAGTTAATTTGGTTCGTTTTATATTTATTCTTGTATTAGCTTTATAAAACTATTAAAAATTTATCTATATATTTTTACAAAATTCATTTTAACACCACAATATATAGTATTTTAGCAATATTTAACATTTTTTACATTCATTCGTACTTTAACAACTTACTAAGAACCTTAGTATACAGAATTTATTATTTTTGATCTATTAATGAATTCATGAATATTGGCATACTTCATGATATACAATTGAAAAAATGTTTAACCATAAATGGTATCTGATGAAAAAAATTATTTTTGCTTTAGTTCTACTTCCTGTATTTTCAAACGCTCAGTTTAAAGATTTATTAAAAAAAGCGGAAGAAAAACTAAATTCAACTACTTCTACTACATCTTCCACTTCCGGGATTTCTCTAAGCAATACTGATATCAGTGCTGCACTTAAAGAAGCTTTAAACAAAGGAGTTTCTGAACAAGTGACAAAACTTACCGCAGTAGACGGATTCTATAAAAACGAAGCGGTAAAAATTTTGCTTCCGGATGAGTTACAAAAAGTAGATGCTACTTTGCGTAAAATGGGAATGAGCGACCTGGCTGACGAAGGAATTAAATCGCTGAACCGGGCTGCTGAAGAAGCTGTAAAGGAAGCAACTCCTATTTTCACTAATGCTATTACTTCCATGTCTATAACGGATGCTAAAGATATTTTAATGGGAGAAGAGAATGCCGCCACCACTTATTTAGAAAATACAACTACAACAGATCTGTATGCTAAATTTAATCCGGTGGTAAAAGAATCATTAGGAAAAGTAGGTGCTGATGCTATTTGGAGTAAGATCATTACAAAATATAACGGCTTACCTTTTGTTTCCAAAGTTAATCCGGATCTGAACGATTATGTTACTCAAAAGGCTTTATCAGGGGTTTTTACGATGATAGCTGTAGAAGAAAAAGAGATCAGAAGCTCTATTGACTCCAGAACAACTGAATTACTTCAAAAAGTATTTAAATTACAAGATTAAAATATAGGGTCATTTATCTGTCCGTATTCAACAGACCATTTTTTTAATGGTCTGTTTTTTTATTGCTTTTGTATAAAATAGTATTACCAACCTATTGTTTAACTTACTATTTTTATGGTATTCTAATGTTGTAAAATATGCCTTTATTCAATTATCGCTTTATAGAATTGATCGCTTCCAAAACCAAGTTTAAGAAAAGGTTCAAAAATCTTGGTTTATCGGCACAGCACAGAATACTATTAGCTACAGCTCTTTTCTTTTTCGGAATGGGTTTTTGCTTTGCCAGTTGGGCAAGCAGGATCCCTGACATCAAAACTTTTTTAAATTTATCCGAAGCAGATCTTGGATCACTCCTTTTTGCAATTCCTGTGGGACAAATTCTGGCAATGCCCTTTTCCGGCAAGGTGGTAACTCGCTATGGCAGTAATAAGATCGCTATTTTCGGTTTATTGTTATATGCTTTTTTCTTAATTATCGTCGGACTTTCAGACACGGTTTACAGCTTAGCCCTCAGTTTATTTTTCTTTGGTTTCTTTGGTAACTTCTGCAATATTGCTGTCAACACACAGGGAGTTGTCACCCAACAACTGTTAAACAAACCGATTATGGGAAGTTTTCACGGTTCCTGGAGTTTAGCAGGATTTAGCGGTGCTCTTTTTGGTCTTTTCATGATTTCTTTGCATTTAAGACCATTTGTTCATTTTATCTTGGTCTTCTTAATTATAGTATTGATCGTTCTCTTTAACGGTTCTTGGTTAGTTAAATCAAAAAAAGTTAAAAAAGAAGACCAAACGGATAGCGCTTCAAAAAACAGCTCCTCCTTTTTTAAAATTTCTGATTCCAATTTAATCTGGTTCGGAATCATTTGCTTTTGTGGTATGGCTAGTGAAGGGATAATGTTTGACTGGAGTGGTGTTTATTTTAAAGAGATCATAAAAGCTCCGGAAAACTTAGTTATATTAGGCTATACTTCTTTTATGATCACAATGGCATCCGGAAGATTCTTAAGCGATTATTTAGTCGTTAAATTCGGTTCTAAAAAAGTACTTATCTATAGTGGTATTGCTATTTCAACAGGTTTATACATTGCTGTTTTGCTTCCCCATTTAATCAGCTGTACTTTAGCATTTATGTTAGTCGGTTTCGGCGTAGCCAATGTTGTACCGATCATGTTCAACGCTGCCGGAAGATCAGAGAAAGTTGCTCCCGGAATTGCTCTGACAATTGTTTCCGGTATCAGTTTTTTAGGTTTTTTAATCGGGCCACCTGTAATAGGTTTTATCGCTGAAGCAACCAGCTTAAAGTATTCTTTTGCCTTAATCGGAATTTTCGGTTTTCTGATCGCCTTGATTGTAAGTCGTCTTAAAATTTCTTTTTAAAGTTTGTCAAGAATATCTTTTATTTTTTCATATTCTTCTTCTGTAACATACAATTCAACTGCTGCATCTGTATTCCCGAAGCCGGCCAGTCTGGCAGATTCATACCCATTTTTCACAATAGGTTCTATTCCTCTTTCTTCTAATTGTTGCTTTACGGCTAAAGCTTCAATCTCGCTTCCTGAAAATATTTTAATTTCTTCCATAACTTACATTTTTATTCCATTTCATAAAATAGAGGTTCTCTTTCTTCGTCGTTTAAAGCTACTGTTTCTACTCTTTCTGTGATCTGCGAACAAAAGAACAATCGCTGCCCTTTTTCCATACTTGACAACAACCTTAATATAATTGAATCGTATCGGCTTTTAAGCATACTGTCCAGATCGTCAAATGCTATAATTTGTAGTTTATTGACATTATATCCGGCTCCGGAAAACATTTGGTTCAAACGGTTAGGTGTACCTATTAAAACATCTATTCCGGCAGAAATCTCATTTTTATCCTCGTCAATATCCGTTTTATCATGGGTACTAAAAATACGAAGTTTATTGTACTTATTTAACTTCTCAAACAGTTCACCTATTTCCAGTACTTTCTGCTTATCCTCTACCATGATCAAAGCACGGGGCGATTCTTCTGCCGGTTCTTTCAGTTTTTGAATGATATTCAGTACTAATGTTGTTGTCTTTCCCGTTCCTTTCAGACTTTGAATAACTAAATCTGTTCCGCTCTTTATCGGTGAAAAAGTTTCCTGTTGCAATTCATTGGCTTCCGTAAAACCGTTTTCTACTAAAGCTTTTTGCAAATTTGTATTTATCTTTTTGAGTTGCATTTATTCTGTTACTGATGAATTGTACTTATAATTTACTTGGAAGCGAATAATTTTACATCTTGTTCAGAAATTTCATTTCCTCCCAAAATAATCAATCGCTCCACCACGTTTCGTAATTCACGTATATTACCTGTCCAGTCATACTCCTGTAGCAATTGAATCGCTTTATCTGAAAAAGACTTAACCGATGTTCCTTGTTCACCTGCTATTTTCTCTGCAAAATGTTCCAAAAGCTTCGGAATATCTTCCCTTCTATCATTCAGTGCCGGAACTTTAATTAAAATAACAGCTAAACGATGGTATAAGTCTTCCCGAAAACGTCCTTCCTCAATCTCTTTTTTCAGATCTTTATTCGTTGCTGCAATTACTCGTACATCAACTTTAATATCTTTGTCAGCCCCTACTCTCTGGATCAGATTTTCCTGTAGGGCTCTTAATACTTTGGCCTGTGCCGGCAAGCTCATATCTCCTATTTCATCCAAGAAGATAGTACCTCCGTTAGCCGTTTCAAATTTTCCGGCCCGATCCTTTACCGCAGATGTAAAAGCTCCTTTTATGTGCCCAAACAATTCACTTTCAATCAACTCAGACGGAATGGCAGCACAATTTACCTCAACTATCGGCTTTGCCGAACGGTTACTTTTTTCATGCAACTGATGTGCCACTAATTCTTTTCCGGTTCCGTTAGGTCCCGTAATCAAAACCCGGGCATCTGTCGGAGCAACTTTATCAATCATTTCTTTAATTTGATTGATAGCATCGCTATCCCCTATCATTTCATAATTCTTGGAAACTTTCTTCTTTAGAATTTTATTTTCAACTACCAGTTGTTTCTTATCTAATGCGTTGCGTACGGTATTGAGTAAACGGTTCAGATCCGGTGGTTTTGAAATATAATCAAATGCTCCTAAACGCATAGTGTTCACCGCTGTTTCCAGATCGCCATGCCCGGAAATCATGACCATAGGAGTTTCGGGTTTTATTTTTTTTACGGCTTCCAGTACTTCAACCCCATCCATCTTCGGCATTTTTATATCACAAAGCACTAAATCGTAATCTTCGTTTTTGATCTTTTCGACACCTTGTAAGCCATCTTCTGCTTCTTCCACTTCATAAGTATCACTTTCTTCAGAAAGAATCTTACTTAACACACGACGAATTGCGGCTTCGTCTTCTATTACTAGTATTTTAGGCATTTATTATTTTTTTTAGACTTTACTCAACGGGGATAAAGTTAGTAAAAAAGTAAGAGAATGTAAATCCTACCTTATATAAGCTACTGAAACTTTCCGGGCTAAATGATTGCTCTGAAAATTTAATTAATGATATGAATATCTCGTTGCGGGAAAGGTATTTCAATTTTATTTCTTCGGAACGCTTCGTCGATCTTAAAACGAATTTCACTTTGAATGATAGGGCTTTCCATACCATTTTGTACGTAAAAATACACTGAAAAGTTAAGTGATGAATCGCCAAAGTCTTCAAAAAGTACTAAAATAGATTTAGTTGTCACCACTCCGTTTACTCCTTCTACACATTGCTCCAATATTTTTTTAACCAAATTGACATCACTCCCGTAAGCTACACCTACAGAAACCTGCTCGCGATTAATCTTAGAATTTTGTGTCCAATTGAACAACGGATCAGTCATAAACTTATTGTTAGGAATGATCATGATGCGATCGTTACGGGTCTTCATACGGGTACTTCGTAATTTAATTTCTGTAACCTGACCTACTTTACCATCAACTTCAATAATATCTCCTACGTGTAACGATTGGTCTAAAATCATTAAAATTCCGGAAATAATATCCTGAAAAAAAGTTTGCAACGCAAAACCTATCCCAACAAAAACGGCAGCTGAAGCTGTTAAAAACACATTAATGTTTACCCCCGAAGAATGTAGTGTAAACATTACTGCTATAATATAGGCTATATATTTAATGAATTGAAAGACACTGACAAACTTGTTCTTATCTTCTAACGGTAACCTTCTTGTTATTAAATTCCGAATGAATCGCAGGGCATAGGTTGTAAAAACAAGTGCAAAAATTAACAACAATAGATTCCATACGGTAAAATCAACTTTATCCGTATCGATCAACTTGAATGAAAGAAAGTCAATTATTTGCTTTCGCATATTAATATTTCAGCCATTTATACAATTCTTTCCAGGTCGGACGTTTGCCGTACATCAATATTCCTACTCTGTAAATCTTAGACGCAAACCACACTACTAAAGTAAAGGTAGCAAATAATAATACCATTGACAAAATAATTTGCCATGGCGGTACTCCAAACGGAATACGCATCAGCATTACGATAGGCGAAGTAAACGGGATCAAGGAGAATACCGTTGCAACCGTACCATGAGGATCATTAATAACCGTAAAGAAACCAATATAAACCCCTAACATTAACGGCATGATGATAGGTAACAAAAATTGTTGCGAATCGGTCTCGGAATCTACAGCCGCTCCGATAGCAGCGTACAAGGAGCTGTATAAGAAATAACCGCCGATGAAATAAATTATAAATGAAACGATCATTAACCCTAAAGGCAAATTCATGATTTCGTTAAAATACAATTGCATTTTAGACAAATCTGCTGATTGTTTAGCCATTTCTACTGCTGCCGGGTCAACAGAACCAGACCCTAATTCCAAGCCTAAAAAGTTTTTAGCTACAAAAGCCAAAATAAGTCCGACTACCACCCATATTAAAAATTGCAAGATTCCGGCTAAGGAATTCCCGATGATCTTACCCATCATCAATTGGAATGGTTTTACAGAAGAAATGATAATCTCAATAATACGATTGGTCTTTTCTTCAATAACACTTCGCATAACAAAATTTCCGTAAATGATAATAAACATCATAATCAGATATCCCATCACACCTCCGATAGCTATCTTGATCTCATTCAATCCTTTTAAACTTTCTTCTCCGGAGAATTTTGATAATTTCAAAGTTGAATTTGCTTTTGCTTCTTCAATTTTATCGGCATCAAATCCCAACTTCTTTAATTTATCTGATGTTAATGCTGAATCTACAACAGTTTCCACATTTGATATAAATTCAATACTCGGGCTATCTTCTGATATGTATTCTACTTTGTCTTTTAATTGCTGAATAGAATCCACCTTAGGAATATACAATAGTCCTTCATAGCTTTTACTTGCTGTATCTTTAGCTGTTTCAAATGGCATCGCCGACAAATCAGTATAGGCAGTAAATTTATCACTTTTAAAATCCCCTTTTAGGTAACCGGCTTCGTCATGAATCGCAATTTTTGTCACCGAATCTTTATTCATTGAAGCCAAAACGCCTATTAAGACTCCCATTCCAACAAATAAAAGCGGACTTAAAAAAGTCATTACAATAAATGATTTATTGCGCACTTTTGCGACAAATTCTCTTTTTATAATAAGGAATAATTTTTTCATTATTTGCTGCTTACAGTTTGAATAAATATATCGTTAACACTTGGAATCTTTTCTACAAAATGAGTAACCTGCCCGAAAGCAGTTAAAATTTCCAACAACTCATTTGATTTATGTTCGCCTAACTGCACTTCCAGTTTCAGATCATTGTCTAAAGATTTAAAATCCGTTTGCCCCACTGTAAACTTTTGAGTCAACTGATACATTAAACCTTCAACATTATTAGTCAAAATACCGACCTGAAACGTGTTGCTTCTGAACTGGCGTTTAACATCCGTTAATTTCCCTTCCAGCAGTTTATTTGATTTATTTATTAAAGCAATATGATCACACATTTCTTCCACACTTTCCATTCGGTGGGTTGAAAAAATAACGGAAGTTCCTTTTTTATTCAATTCTATGATCTCGTCTTTAATTAAATTAGCATTGACGGGATCAAATCCTGAAAAAGGTTCGTCTAAGATCAATAGCTTGGGTTGGTGCAATACCGTTACAACAAACTGTATCTTCTGTGCCATCCCTTTTGATAATTCCTGGATCTTTTTATTCCACCAGTCTTCTATTTCAAATTTTTCGAACCAATATTTTAGCTGTTTCTGTGCTTCTTCTTTTGACAATCCTTTTAACTGTGCTAAATACAAACATTGTTCACCGACTTTCATGGTTTTGTACAACCCTCTCTCTTCCGGCAAATATCCAATATGTTGAATATGTTCCAAATTTAGCTTTTCTCCATCCAGCAGAACAGTTCCGCTATCCGGGATCGTTATTTGATTAATGATTCGGATCAATGAAGTTTTTCCAGCCCCGTTAGGTCCTAATAATCCATAAATACTTCCTTTAGGGACTTGAAGCGAAACATTATTCAAGGCTGTAAAATCACCATATTGTTTCACTACATTTTGAACGTCAAGAATATTGTTCATTACAGTATTTTAGTTTTTTACTGTTAGTAATGTTTTGTAAAGAATTGTTACAAAAAAACCCATCCTATTTTTAGGCAGGATGGGAAAAATTGCTATGAAAAAGAAAATTCACTTTATAATAAAGTGAGGTTCAAATGTATATATTTTTATTTAATTATGAAAACATATCTTTTACTTTTTCAAAAAAAGATTTGTCTGATTTTTCAGGCTTTGGTTTAAAGTTTTCGTCGCTTAACATTTTTTCAAAAAACTCTTTTTGTTCTTTGTTTAATGATTTCGGAGTCCAGACGTTGACATGGACAAGTAAATCTCCGTTGCCGTATCCGTTTAAGCTAGGCACTCCTTTTCCCTTCAATCTTAAGATTTTTCCGGATTGAATACCGTCTTCCAGTTTAATTCGTACACGACCTCCGACTGTTTCAATTTCCTTAGAAGCACCTAAAGCAGCTTCCGGATAGCTGATATACAGATCATAATGAAGATTTTCTCCTTCACGTTTTAAAAATTCATGTTCTTGTTCTTCTATCGCAACAATCAAATCTCCCGGAATACTATTACTTCCCGGTGCTTCATTTCCTTTTCCGGAAACTTTTAACTGCATTCCGTCTACCACACCTGCCGGAATTTTGATAGAAACCGTATCGTCTTCCATTACCATACCGTATGCATCAGCACCTGATGGTTTTTGGTCTAATATCTGACCGGAACCCTGGCAAGTCGTACATGTTGTAGCAGTTTGCATTCTTCCTAAAATAGTATTTGCTATTTTAGTTATCTGTCCGGAACCATGACAGGTAGGACAGGTTTTATACGTTACTCCTTTGGCCTGAACTTTTCGTTTTACTTTTACTTTTTTCTCAACTCCGTTAACAATTTCTTCAAGTGTTAATTTCACTTTGATTCTCAAGTTACTTCCCTTTACACGGCGTTGACCACCTCCGGAAAATCCGCCACCGAATCCCGAGAACCCGCCACCAAAAGCACTTCCAAAAATATCTCCGAACTGGCTGAAGATATCATCCATATTCATGTGTCCTCCGCCAAAACCTCCTGCACCGTCAAATGCGGCATGACCATACTGGTCGTAACGTGCTTTTTTGTCAGGATCACTCAATATCTCATAAGCTTCTGCTGCCAATTTAAAATTTTCTTCCGCCTCTTTGTCACCCGGGTTTTTATCCGGATGATACTGAATGGCTTTTTTTCTGTAGGCTTTTTTAATTTCTTCTACTGTAGAAGTTTTGCTGATCTCTAATATTTCGTAATAGTCCTTTTTCATTTTTACTAACCTTAATAATCAAGTCTTAAGCTTTTAACTCTCAAGTCCTGTTAATTTACATTCCGATCACTACTTTTGGAAAACGAATAATTTTGTCTCCTAACTTATATCCTTTTTCCACTACATCTACTACCTTCCCTTTTAAATCATCAGAAGGAGCCGGAATTTGAGTTATTGCTTCTGCGAAATCAGCATTAAAATCATCACCCGTTTTAATATCTACCAGTTCTAAACCTTTAGATGCCAACGTATTTTTTAACTTTTCATGAATCAATTCCACACCTTTTACCAAAGCCTCATCTTCTGAATTCGATATCTGAGCCCAAGCTCTGTCAAAATCATCTAAAACAGGTAACATAGCTTGTAAAACTTCCTGATTAGCCGTTTTAAACAAATCTATTCGTTCCTTACCGGTTCTCTTTTTATAGTTCTCAAATTCAGCAAATAAGCGTAAAAATTTATCTTTTTCTTTTGCCAGATCTTCCTCTAATTTTTCCTCAGCAGTCATTTGAGGGTCTTGAATTTCCTGATTATCCGATTGATCGTTTGCGCCTTCGTTTCGGATGGCATCTTTTTCAACATTTTCAGTACCTTCTTGATTCATATCTCTGTATATTATTTTAAACTTTTTATTGTGAGTAGCAAATGTATTGCCAATTCATTAAAAATGTCAAATTGACAGCTTTTTATTTAAACACATTCTAAATTTAAAAGAATTTTAGTATTTTTGAGAGAAACTAATTCTAAAAACTATATAAATTATGAAAAAAATCCTTTTAAGTTTGTCTTTAGTAGCTTTCATTGGTCTGAATAGCTGCAAAAAAGAAGAGAAAGCAGAAATGCCTAGTGAAACGGCTGCCGTTGAAGAAGCTGTTGATAGCCTTGGTAATTATAAAATAGATGCTGCTGCATCAGTTATTAACTGGACCGGATCTAAACCAACCGGAAAACATACCGGAACTATTTCATTGAAGGATGGCGGATTTACCATTACTGACGGCAAAATAGAAAGTGGTAATTTCAGTATTGACATGACTTCTATCAATGTTATGGATCTGGAAGGTGACGACAAAATGAAACTGGAAACACACTTAAAAGGTTTAGGTGATAAAGAAACTGAGGATCACTTCTTCAATACTGCAAAATATCCTGACAGTCATTTTAAAATACTTAGCACTGAAGAGGCTAACGGAGCTTATTTTGTAAAAGGGATCTTAACCATGAAAGGAATCTCTAAACCTGTTGAGTTCCCTGCTGAAATCACTATCAATGATTCTGACGTAACTTTACACTCTGATCCCTTTAAGATCAACAGAACACTTTGGGGTGTTAATTATGCTTCTAAATCTATTTTTGACGATCTGAAAGATAAATTTGTCGATGACGATATTGAACTTGAAGTTACAGTGAAAGCTCATAAAAAATAAAGCCTTTGCTATATGATAAAAAAATCCCGATTTCTCGGGATTTTTTATTGTAATATATCTTGTAATGCTTTATCTAAATTAGAATATTTGAATTGGAATCCCTCGTCTAATATCTTACGGGCACTTACGTGCTGACTTGAATACAATAGTTCGTGCATTTCCCCTAAAAGCAACTTCATGGCCATTTTAGGAATCCCCGGTAAAAAAAGCGGTTTGTCTAATGTTTGTGCTATGGATTTAACCAACACTTCATTCGTTACCGGATAAGGGGATACACCATTATAAATTCCCTCCAGTTCATTATCCATTATAAAAGAGAATATGCGAGCCAAATCTTTTATATGTATCCATGATTGATATTGTTTTCCCGATCCGAATGTTGCGCCTAATCCTAATTTAATCGGCTTAAGCATTTCTGTTAAAGCTCCTCCGTCAGGTGCTAGTACCAATCCAATCCTAACAAAACTGACTCTTATGCCTAATTTAGCAAAGTTTTTTACCTCATCCTCCCATTTTGCTACTACACATCCCAAAAAACTGTTATCAATCTGGTTGGATTCTTCTGTATAAATAGTCGTTTCACTGCTAGGATAAACTCCGATTGCAGAAGCAGAAATAATCTGTTTTACCTCAAAAGAGTCTTTTAAAAGTGACTGATAGAGCAAGCGTGTCGATAATACACGACTTTCAATGATTTCCTGTTTGTATGCCGGTGTCCATTTTTTAGATACAGTGGCTCCTGCTAAATTGATAAGACATTCTACTTCTTCAAAGGCATCTAAGTCAATTTCACCTTTATCCGGATTCCAGTAAAAACCTTGATAATTTTCTTCTTTAATCAGTTTTGATTTACTGGAGGTTAAATAATTGACTTTTACCCCTCTCTGCAGTAGTAATTTTACCAATTCACTTCCTATTAAGCCAGTAGCTCCTGTAATTAACACTTTCATGTTTTCAGTCTTTACAAACTACAATTGTATTTTTTGTAGTTTTTTGGTTACTACAAATTTACAAACAAAATAGGCTTTCAGACGGAAATTAACTTTTGTTAACAGATCAAGCATCCGGTCCAAATTAGCGTGTGAAATCAGTTTCTAACCTTAATGGTCCATTCAAACTGCATTTCAGAAACCTGTTCTCCTTTTTCATTCACACCTTTTGAGGTTAGCCAAACCGTTTGTCCTTCTTTAGTTGCTATTGCTTTTTCTATGGTTTCTTTTATTCTATTTCCCTCAGTACAAGTAAATGTGATTCTGCCTGTTGCTTTCTTAGTAAATAGTGCTTTGTTTTGCGCTACAAGCATAGAAATACTTTTGCCGCTTTTCTGAATCTGATACATTACTAAAGCTCCGGTAGTGAATTCAGCGGCCATTGCCTGTACTGCGAAATACATTGAACGAAACGGATTTTGATTGAACCATTTATACTTCACCGTTACACTACATTGCTCCGGTTGGATTGCTTTTACTCTTACTCCGCTCCAATAAGCTGAAGGTAGTTTAAAAAACATAAAAGCGTTTAATTTAGAAGGTGTGAATTTCATTTTTGATTTTATTTTTTGTAAAAATACAAAAAATACTATGCGTTCATAATATTTTTATATTTGTTAAATTTTTGTTAATTTAAGGTACTATGCGTAACATAATACCTTCTTTTAGACTTATCTTTGTATAAGAAATTATTAGTTATAGTAAAATGGCAACTTCAAACGAAAAAAACACATCCACTCTTTTACAATTAAGCTTACTGAGCCAATATTGTATTCCTTTCGGAAATTTTATATTTCCTTTATTAATATGGTCCTCTAAAAGACAAGAATCTCAATTTGTAGATAAACATGGTAAACAAGCTTTAAATTTTCAATTAAGTATTCTGCTGTATTCTTTAATCTTTGTTTTAATTGCAATACCTACAGCTGTCTTTTGGTTATACAATTTACTTAAAACTGTTGATTTTAACGAACATCACATTGAGATCAATAATTTAATTAGCAGCCAAAATATATCAGGATTAATTATACTGGGGTTAGTTGCAATATTATTAACTGCCATAATCAAAATATTTGAATTCATTCTAATCATTTATGCTGCTTATAAAGCGGCAAACGGACAAGAAGTTTCTTATCCATTAACTATAAAATTTATTAAGTAAACGTTTCAATCATCAATCAAATCAATCAAAAAAATGAACAGTTTAATGCATGCTGAGATCCACAAAAAAATGCTGTGGGTTTCAGTTAAAAACCTTAAAAAATCATGAACATCGAGAACACTAAGGCACAGATGCGCAAAGGAATTCTAGAATTTTGTATCTTATCTGTTTTAAAAGAAAAAGATGCTTATACTTCAGAAATTCTGGAAACCCTTAAAGAAGCAAAGCTCCTTGTTGTGGAGGGTACCGTTTACCCTTTATTAACAAGGTTAAAAAACGATGGGCTTCTTAGCTATCGTTGGGAAGAATCAACATCGGGGCCTCCGAGAAAATACTACGGGCTTACCGATGAAGGAAAAGAATTTTTAAAAGAACTAAACAATACTTGGGTCGAACTATCAGATGCCGTAAACATCATCACTGGGAACAGTCAAAACTAAAAAGTCATGAACAAAACAATCAGCATAAATTTAGGCGGTTTTTTCTTTCATATAGATGAGAATGCCTATCAAACACTAACTCGCTATTTTGACGCCGTTAAGCGTTCTCTTTCGCCGGAAGGCAGAGATGAGATCATTAACGATATAGAGAGCCGTATTGCCGAACTTTTTCAAGAACGCCTAAAAAGTGAAAAACAAGTGGTAGGCATCACTGAAGTTGAAGAGGTAATTGCTATTATGGGACAACCGGAAGATTATTTAATCGACGAAGAACCAAACTACAATCAGAAATCAACAACATATTCCAAATCTACATCTCGTACCAGAAGATTGTACAGAGACCGTGACAACTCTATTTTAGGAGGTGTAGCTGCCGGGTTCGGACATTATTTTGGTATTGATCCGCTTTGGGTGCGTATCTTGTTCATAATTTCTCCGTTTATCAGTTTCGGTACATCCGTATTGATCTATTTAGTATTATGGATCTTAATACCGGAAGCTGTTACTACAGCACAGAAATTAGAAATGAGAGGCGAACCTATTAATATCTCTAATATCGAAAAAAAGGTAAAGGAAGGTATTGGTGAGATTTCAGATAAAATCAATAATCTGGATTCTGAAAAGATCACCAATACTGCAAAATCGGGAGCCAACCAGATTGGAAAGACTTTAGGTGATGTTTTTATGGCTATTTTTAAATTTCTGGCCAAATTCATCGGAGCCTTTATTATTCTTTTTGCTTCAATGACCTTACTTGGTGTGATCATTGGTTCTGTGGTTATGATTTTCACTTCATCAATGCCAGACACCTTTATTTTTAACCATATAGAAACACCTTTTGATTTTGAAGTGCCGCTCTGGATCCAAGGTATCTTATTACTATTTAGTGTGGGTATCCCTTTCTTGGCTTTACTCCTGCTAGGTTTAAAACTTTTGGTAACCAATATGAAGCCGATCGGTAACTATTTTAAATATACGCTTTTAGCTGTATGGTTGCTTTCAATTATTGGAGTCGTTTATTTCGGCTTAAAACAGGCTACTGCCATCGGTTATGACGGTAAATCAGTTCAAAAAGAAGAATTCTTTTTAGAACCTCAGGACACCTTATATGTAAAAATGAGCTATGACGATTATTTCACAAAAAGCGTCTACGAACATGAAAGAGCTAAATATACTCATGATGCCAACAATAATGAGATCATTTTTTCAACAAAGGTTAGAGTACATTTCCTGATTTCTGAAACTGACCAACCTTACATACAAATTGAAAAATCAGCAACCGGTAAATCGCATAAAGATGCAAAGGATCGCTCTGACAATATAAACTATCATTTTGAAATTCAAAAAAATAAGATTAATTTAGACAACTATTTTACAACGGATTTCAAGAACAAGTTTCGGGATCAAGAAGTAAATGTTTACCTCTATTTACCTAAAGGCGTACATATTAAACCTGATAAAAGCATTCAGGATTTTGATTGGTCTGACAATAAAATCTTTGATTTGCATCATAACTCTGATGAGTATATTTATCAGGTAGCCGATGACGAGATCATCTGTCTGGATTGTCCTTCTGACGAAGATGACTTTGATTTCGACGAAATTACAGATACTATTAACGAAAATGTTTCCTTAAAGATCAATAATAAAGAGTTGAACATTAACGTTAAAAAAGATGAAATCAACATTAAAACCAAATAACATCACACCACAACTATAAAATAAAAATCATGCTTAAAATCATTGTAGAATTTACAAAAGTTATCATCCTGATACTTATCGGGATCTTGATGAATTCGTGCACTAAGTTCAATTCCAATTTCCAATCTGTAAGCGGAAACGGAAATGTTGTAACTGTAAACAGAACTATCACAGAACCTTTTACTGCAATAAAAGCAAAAACAGGTTTACAGGTAATTGTTAAACAAAGTCCGGATCAGAGCATTACTATTGAAGCAGACGAAAACTTACAGGATCATATTTTCACAGAAGTAAAAGAAGGCTGCTTGGAAGTATATTCAGATGCTAATATCCGTAAAAGCTCCGCCAAAAAAGTTTATATCACATTACCTGAACTTACTGAATTATCATCGTCTAGCGGAGCCAATGTGACTTCAGCAAATACTTTTCACTGTAAAACTATAGATTTTGATTCCAGCAGCGGAAGCAACCTTAACTTTTCCGTTGAAGCTCAAAAAATAGATTGTGAGAGCAGTAGCGGAAGCACCATGAAACTAAACGGGCAAACAGTTTCTCTTGAAACGGATTCTTCCAGCGGAAGCAGTATGAATCTTGAAAACCTTGTTGCTCAAAATGTTGATTCCGAAGCTTCAAGCGGAAGCTCTACTCATGTAAATCCAACTGAAAACCTGAAAGCTGATGCCTCAAGCGGTGCTTCCATCACGTATGTGAGCCAACCTAAAAGGATCACGACAGATAAAAGCTCGGGAGGCAGTGTCAGCCTGCAATAAGTTTCACCAAAAGCAAAGCATAAACATCGGTTTTTACCGATGTTTTTTTATACAAAAAATTATATCATATTTTTGGTTCACCGATCTTTTTTGTGTAGGTTTGTTTGCAAAGATTCCATTTGGAACAGTATTTGTAATAGATTGACCAAATCCAACAAAAATGAAGAGATTAACAGTACTTACCCTATTAGTTTTCAGTGTTACTTTTTTAACTCAGGCACAAAAGAAAGAAAAAGTAAAAGGTTCAAAAATTGTCACACATACTATTAATGAAATAGAAAATTTCGAAAATATTGAAATAGACGATAATTTAGAAGTCTATTTAGTAAAAGGTGACAAACCTTCCGTTGAAATTGAAGCTGATGATAATCTTCATGACGCCATTAACTTTTCAGTTGCAAGCAACACATTGAAAGTATATAGTTTGAAACATGTTATCAGTGCCAAAAAATTTTCTATCCGAATCAATTACACTAACGATCTGAAACTGGTTGTTGCAAAAGGAGAAACTGTAATCAACGCACTAAATGAATTACAAGGCGAAAACGTAACCGTTAAAAACTACGGCAAATCCCGTTCTTACCTTAATGTAAATTCTACTTATTTCACTCTTATCCTAAGTGATAAATCCGAAGCAGAACTTAATGTTAAAGCACAAAGCACTACCTTAGAATTAAGCAACAATGCTGAACTAAAAGCTTTAATTGCTTCTCCGGAATTCAAATTAGACATGTATGAAAATAGTGAAGCTGAAATAGAAGGAGATGCAGCACAAGCAAAAATAAGACTTGACAACAGTGCTTCTTTAACTTCTGATAATCTTACCTTAAAACAACTGGATCTTACAGTTGAAGGATATGTTAAAACTCGTGTCAATGTTATTGACCAAATTGCCATTTCAGCATCAGGAAAAGCAGAAATTGAATTATACGGTCAACCTAAAATTGAAATGGTGCAATTTACCAATAATGCTACTTTGTATAAAAAAGAAAAATAGTGATACTATCTTCATAAAAAAAATCCAGCTATATGCTGGATTCTTTGTTTATAAATTTCAGATTAACTTTACTCTTTAGAAGCTAAATAACGCTCAGCATCCAGTGCTGCCATACATCCTGTTCCGGCTGCAGTAATTGCTTGTCTGTAAACATGGTCAGCGGCATCACCGGCAACAAACACCCCAGGAACATTTGTTTTTGTACTTCCGCATTCATTAACAATATATCCCGTTTCGTCTAATTTTAAATAATCAGCAAAAATATCTGTATTAGGTTTGTGTCCGATAGCTACAAAGAAACCTGTTGCCGTAATTTCAGTTATGTTTCCGGAAGCTCTGTTCTTTGCTTTAACTCCGGTTACAACATTACCATCACCCAAAACCTCTTCTGTTTCTGTATTCAATAAAATTTCAATATTCTCTGTTTTGCGAACGCGCTCTTCCATAATTCTGGAAGCTCTGAATTTATCACTTCTAACCAACATGGTTACTTTTTTACAAATTTTCGATAAATAATGAGCTTCTTCACAAGCACTATCCCCTGCTCCAACGATCACTACTTCCTGATTTCTATAGAAAAAACCATCACAAACCGCACAAGCAGAAACACCACCTCCGAGTTGCAAATAATGTTGTTCTGACGGTAAACCTAAATACTTTGCAGATGCTCCTGTAGAAATGATTACCGTATCAGCATGGATCTCTGTTGTTTCATTAACCCAAATTTTATGCGGAGCAGCCGAAAAATCAACTTTAGTAACCCAACCGTCACGAATATCTGTTCCGAAACGTTTAGCCTGAGCCTGTAATTGAATCATCATTTCCGGTCCCGAAATTCCATCCGGATACCCCGGGAAATTTTCTACATCATTAGTTGTGGTCAACTGTCCTCCCGGCTGTTGCCCTTGGTATAACACCGGATTCATATTAGCTCTCGCCGCATAAATAGCGGCTGTATAACCTGCAGGGCCTGAACCTATTATTAAGCATTTTACTTTTTCTATTGTATCAGCCATAATTCATTTTTTTATTAGAGAAGCAAATTTAAACTATTCGAAAGAAAAATTCCTTAAAATTTGATTAGAATTCATTATGACAAAATAAATTGATTTTATTTCAAAAAACATTTTGTAAATTAAAAATTAGCTATATATTTGCACTCACAATTTTCGGGGTGTAGCGTAGCCCGGTCATCGCGCCTGGTTTGGGACCAGGAGGTCGCAGGTTCGAATCCTGCCACCCCGACGAAAATCAATTAAAGCCTTGTAAATTGCATGATTTACAAGGCTTTTGGTTTTTAGACTATCGTAAGAACTGAATTATTATGGTCACCTTATCCTCTTCAAAACTATTGATACTACAATCTGCTATTTCAAAGGTTACGTTCCTATTTCCATTTGTGAAAGCAGCAACTGACATTCCTGCATTCTTGGCAGCAAGCATTCCCGAATATGAATCTTCAATAACGAAACAGTTCTTAGGTTTTACGCCTAACTTTTTAGCTGTGGTAATATAAATTGCGGGATCCGGCTTTCCGTTTTTTTCAAATTCTGCCGAAGAAACGGTATCAAATAAATGTGTGATTTTTAACTTTTCTAAAACAATTGGAATAATTGCATAAGGTGAATTGGTTGCTAATCCAATTTTATAATTTTCAGATTTTAACCTCTCAATAAAAACTTTCACCCCTTTTATTAAACACGTTTCTGATTGAATTAGTTCAACAACCCTTGATACAACCCTTTGCTCCACTTCCTGTAAACTCGTTTGTTGCCAGGGAAACTTTTCATACCAAAATTGAGTAACTTCAGCAGTTGTCATCGATTGGGTTATTTTAGTGTATGCTTCACTTACCTTCACTCCGAGCGACGAAAAAACTTCTTCTTCTGCCTGTTTCCAAATATTTTCGGTATCAATTATAACACCATCCATATCAAAAATCACGGCTTTGTTGTCTTTACGATTCATCTTGTCCGGTTTTATTTTTTCAAAATACCCAAATATGCTTCCCAAGGACCAACTTCTTTAACATATTGTTTTGCCATGACACGTGAAATTTGGGCTATGTGGCCTAAATCATGCACTGCCCAAGTAGCTAATAATTGTTGAAGACTTACTTCTCCTAATTCCGGATGGACTCCGATACGGCTTAAGTCTCTTTCTGTGATATGTAAAGAAGCTAACTCAGCTAGATTCTTCTTTCTCAAGTTTTTGAATTCTAAAATTATTTTTTCTATCGGTAGATTTTGTTCTTCTTTTAACTGAGCAAACCGGTCAAATGATTTAAAAAGTTTGTTTTCCGATTCACTTAAAATTATATTGATACGTACCATCCAATCTGTTTTTTCACCGTGGATCAAATGCCCGAGAACATCATACGGACTCCAGGTATCTTTCCCTTCGTTATTTTCTACCCACTCTTTAGATAGCCTGAGTAGGTAGGATTCTATTACAAAAGGAGTTGTTTCTAATATTTCGATTGTTCGTTTTAAACTAAATTCCATTATTATTCAATTTTTTGAAGTTATTACTTACGATTCCCACCGCTTCATTTTATAAGCGGCATCCCAAAACTGATATTCCATACGAGATGCTGTAATAAAGGCTTCGGTCATCTTTTGTCTAATTGCAGGAGTCGTATTTTGAGCAGCTCTATCGCAAATTGCTACCGCCTTGTTTACAGCTTCAGTAAAATCTTCTCCACCATACGTTGCAATCCACTTCTCAAAAGGGTTATTAGAAGATTGGTAGCGGGCATGGATATATTCTCCCACATTTTTATAAATCCAAAAGCATGGTAATGTTGCAGCCATAGCCACTTCAACTGTTTCAAAAGCCGCGGTACTTTTTAAGAAATGAGTATAATGATGGCACGCAGGCTGAATAATTCCTTTATCGGATACCCTGAAATCTTTAAAATAGGATTCGTGCAATGCGTTTTCTACCACAATGGCATTTTCTGCAAACCGTATATATGCTAACGTATCGTTAATATGATAGGCTTTGGCTCCGATAAGAGCAAGAGCTCTTCCGAAATGTTCCAGATATAAAGAATCTTGTAACATATAAAACTGAAATTTATGCATAGGAAGGCTACCGTCTGATAACTCTTCAATAAAAGGCATTTTGAGAATAGATTCATAAATTCCGTCAATAGATAGCCAAGTTTTTTCAGACCATTTCATTTTTAATAAGTTTTTTGGGATTAAAAAAGTGATTTAAAGGGCCGTTTCCTTTTCCGGTTTGTGTATCGGCACCATATTTTATAGCATTATACACATATTGCTGACCAAGTTCCACAGCCTCATACATATTTTTCTCTAAAGCCAGAAATACAGCTATGGCGGAAGACAAAGTACAACCTGAACCGTGTGTATTGCGGGTTTCAATTTTATTAAATTCAAAGGAATGATAATTATTTTCCCCATCTAACAACAACGAAGTAATAATTGTTGTTTTTTGATGACCTCCTTTCAACAAGATATTTTTACACCCCATTTTTTTGATACGCTCTACGGCCAACTGCATATCGTCTAAGGTCTCTACTTCCATCTGAGCAAGAATAGCTGCCTCATCCATATTAGGAGTAATAATATCTGCAATGGGCAATAGCTTTTCGATAATAACGTTAATCGTTTCTTCCTCGATAAGGCGATGACCACTGGTAGCCACCATTACAGGATCGAACACGACAGGAATTTGACTATGTTTTTGCAATGTTTGCACAATAACATCAACCAGTTCCGGGGTATGTACCATACCTATTTTTATGGCATTGGGAACAATATCTTCCATAACGGTTTCGAGCTGTTCGGCTACCGCTTTTATAGGAATGGGAAATATATTTTTTACACCTTGTGTGTTCTGTACAGGTAGTGCAGTTAAAACAGAGGTCGCATAACAGCCTAAAGCTGAGATGGTCTTAATATCCGCCTGAATTCCCGCACTACCACTACCGTCAAAACCTGCAATGGTTAATACGGAAGGGTATTGATATTTTTTCATTTTAAGATTTCATTTTTTAATTCATATGCTGCTTTTTGAGGGTCGGTTGCACCACATATCGCAGAAACCACAGCAATACAATCTGCTCCGGCATTTATTACAGATTTTACATTATGTCGATGGATATTGCCTATAGCAACCAAAGGTTTATCTGTAAGCTTTCTTATTGTTCTGATTCCCTCAAGTCCCCATTCAGTAATGGTATCGGTTTTGGTCGATGTTTTAAAAATGGGACTAATACCCAAATAATCGGCAACGACCGTTTGTTCATTTTCCAATTGATCAATAGATTCTATGGAATAACCTATTTGTTTGACTTTACACCATTGTTTTTTAACCTCAACAGGGGCAATATCTGTGTTTCCTACGTGTATGCCGGTAGCTTCTACTTCTTTTGCGACTTCAAAATCATCATTGATAATAAGAGGAATTTGATATTTATCGGTGATTTCTTTTAGTTGGAATGCCTTGCGAACAAATATATCCGTTTCATCATTCTTTTCCCTTAGTTGGATGATATCTACACCGCCCAAAATAGCCTGTTCTGCAACAGTAAGAAAATTTCGGTCGCTACAATCCGCTTGGGAAATAACTAAATAGAGTTTATATGGGAATGTGGATTGTTCTTTCATTCCATTGCAACTTTAAGGTATCCGCTAAATTCGGTTTCTGTTACAGCATATAATTTATCCAATAGATTCATTTGCAGACTTCCCGGTCCGGAAGACTGTTTTTCGGCGAGTTCACCCGCTATACCCAGTAAAGCCATAGCCGCGGTGGTTGCTTCTGTTTTGTTTTCTGCTACAGCAATAAAAGCAGCTGTTAAAGCTGAAGCAGTACATCCCAGTCCTGTCACTTTGGTCATCATAGGGTGACCATTCTTAATAAAGTAGATTTGCCCACTGTCATTCAAAATAATATCTGTTGCTCCTGAAATACAAACAATTGCTCCATAATCATTTACTAAATCACGAGCTGCCTGAACAGCTTCATTACTTAAAGCAATACTATCTACTCCTTTCGTGACAGATGAGTTCGATTTGGCAAGAGCTAATATTTCAGACGCATTCCCCCTAATTACCGTAGGGCGGTATTGTAATAGTTTTTGGAGGATTTCATTTCTATAAGGTGTTGCTCCGGCGCCTACAGGGTCGAGCACCCAAGGCTTGTTTAAAGTATGGGCTGCTTTCGCTGCTATCAACATCACTTCAGACCAATATTCATCCAGCGTACCAATGTTAATTAATACAGCACTGGCAATACTTGCCATATCTTTAATTTCAGATTTTGCATGAGCCATTACAGGAGAAGCACCAACCGCAAGTAAAGCATTGGCCGTATTGTTCATCACCACATAGTTGGTAATATTGTGTATTAACGGAGATTGATCTTTTACTGATTGAATGTATTCCCAAAGTGTTTTTTCCATTGTAATAATCTATTTATGAGGTAAAAATAGCTTTAGGAAAAAACTGAAAACAAAAGAAAGAAACAACTTTTGTACAAGAAGTCTTTTTTTGCTTTTCCCTACGTCGGTGTAAGCCGTATCAGGTTCAAAGGGACTCTCTCAATTCTTTTCAGAATACCCCTAAAGCGAAGACAAATATACAAAATATTATTGTGTCACTTAACCAGCAAAACATCATCAAACGAGATTTAACATAATCAGACGAAGATTGGGATAACGTTATTAACTGAGAATTCTCTTTTAATCAATATCTGACTTCTGGCAATCGTAATGTCAAATCAAGATCCGTTTTAGCATCAGTATAAGGGACATTAGAATTTGATGTTTGTATTTCGTTTACCGTCGTATCGCTTTGCTTTATGCTCCTAAGTTGTGGATAATTTTAAGACAATATACGGATGCCTATTTTTGGCAACAAGCAAAAACATTTCAAGAAATGAAGTAACTTATAAAGTTACAACAAGACATTTAGTTACATTCAGATAAATAATACTATAATTCTGGAAATAACGGAGAGAATACTCATTTCAGTTTGAAAGAAAGTTCCAAGGGTATTTGGAACAGACAATAGATTTTTTCAGACAGGAGAAACTTTACTGGTATTCGAATCACTCTACTCCTGTAAAATAAAAACCGCTTTGAAACCATACAATTAATCATTTGCTTTCTTCAGAATGTACACAACGATAAAAAACTTTCAGCAATGACGTTTTTTATTTATATTATTAGATCTTTTTCTAAAAAGCATAAAATTTTCAAAAAGAGAGGAGTGAATAATTTAAAAATACTCTTCAATGTCACTTTCAACCTAAAAAAAGGATACTTCAAATCTTTTTTCTAAAACAATTTCCTATGTTCTCTTAGTTTCGCTGACAATAATTAATTATTTGATTTAATCAACCTTTAAATAGTATTCCTATTTTAATTAAACTCAATAAATGAACTCACAAAACGATTTCTATAAGGTAAAAAAGCAGATCCTTTTTTTAATTATATATTCTGTATTTATTTCTTTGATTTTGATTTTTGGACTATTTTTCAGAATCTATACTGATAAAAACCAAACCTTTAACGAAATAAGTGTAAAAAGAATAAACGTTTTAGAAAATGATGGAACTCTCAGAATGACCATATCTAATAAGGAAATGTCTCCTGCTCCCCTGTCGTATGGTAAACCTTTTGGTCTACAAGGAGGAAATAGAACAGGAATTATCTTTTTTAATGAAGAAGGAACAGAGGCAGGAGGACTCATTTTTGCCGGAAAAACAGATACTTTAAACAACAACTATGAAGCTTATGGTCATCTTTCTTTTGATCAATACAATCAAAACCAAGTCCTTTATTTACAATATTCAGATGAAAATGGAACAAAGAAAACCGGTTTGTATATAGATGATTGGCAAGAAAAGCCCATTTTTGCTGAATGGAATTCAAAATTCAAAGAAATAATAGAGTCTTCTTTAGAAGAAACTGAAAAAGAACAAGCCATCAAACAATTAATGGAGCCGACCGAGGGACATCCTGCATTTGCAAATCGGGTTTTCATAGGTAGAGATACTAATAAATCTGCAATACTAAACCTTTGCGACGGACAAGGGAATACAAGGCTTCAACTCTTAGTCGATTCATTAGGAAACGCAAAAATTAATTTTCTCAACAGTAAAGGAGAAATTGATTATAGCTTTCCTCCAGTAAATTAAAAGATCCCAACAACAATATAATTAATCATTTGCTTTCTACAGAGTGCTCCCAATAATAAAAGACTTTCAGTACTGAAAGTCTTTTATTATTTACACACTTTCTTCTTTGAATTCAATCTATATAGCACTTAGAACTATAATAATTTACCATAAAAAAATAAAAAGTAAAGCTTTATATTTTAGAATTAGTTATTTTTGCTTTGTATATAACAAATAAAAACACTGAATGTTAATTATTGGTATTGCCGGCGGAACCGGTAGTGGAAAAACTACTGTAGTTCACCAAATTATGAACGAATTACCGTCCACTGAAGTTGGAATTATTTCTCAGGATTCTTATTATAAAGAAACACACCACCTCTCTTATGAAGAGCGTACAAAAATTAATTTTGACCATCCGAGAGCAATTGATTTCGATTTATTAGTTCAACACTTAAAAGAGTTAAAAGCCGGAAAAACCATTGAACAGCCCGTGTATTCATTTGTAACACACGATCGTACAGATGATAGCATTGTAACACATCCCAGAAAAGTGATGATCGTTGAAGGCATCCTGATCTTAACCAACCCTGAATTGCGTGATATGTTCGATATCAAAGTATACGTTCATGCCGATTCAGACGAAAGACTGATCAGACGCTTAAAAAGAGATATTGCCGAAAGAGGAAGAGATATGGAAGAAGTTTTAAACCGCTACCAAACCACATTAAAACCAATGCACGAACAATTCATTGAGCCCACTAAGGCTTTTGCCGATATCATTATTCCTAACGACAAATACAATACGGTTGCCATAGACGTTGTAAGAGCCGTAATCAAACAAAGAATCCATTAATTGAAAAAACTAAAGAACATAGTCAACCATTTTCCTTTCCTTAAATACTTAGGAAACAGATATGTTTTGGCCTCCGTTCTGTTCATTCTTTGGATACTGTTTCTGGATAACTACTCTTACCTTGAAAGCCGTGTTTTAGACAAACAGATTGAGGAATTAGAGGATAACATCAGTTATTACCAAAAAGAAATTACAAAAGACAGCATCAAAATTAAAAAATTAAAAAATGCTGATCAGATAGAAAAATATGCTCGCGAAAAATATTATATGAAAAGAGCGAATGAAGATGTTTACGTCATAGAATATGAAGATGATACCAACCCTAAAGACGACACATCTGATTTTTAACAGACAAACCAAGCTTAATTGATTATGGAAAGTAAAAAATTGTTTAACGAATTTAATGCCGTTTCTTCTAAAGAATGGAAGCAAAAAATTCAGTTTGAACTTAAAGGTGCCGACTACAACGAAACCCTCGTTTGGGAAAGTCCGGAAGGTATTAAAGTAAAACCGTTTTACCACGTTGACGAATTTGAAAATAACGTAACGGTTTCCACAGATGTAGCCGATTTTAAAATTCTGCAAAAAATCTTTGTTCACGATGTAAACAAAGCCAATGAAAAGGCCAAAGATACTTTGAACCGCGGAGCAGAAAGCATCCGTTTTTCAATTGAGAACGAAAATATCTCTTTAGAAGACTTATTTTCTGACCTGCCTAACGAAACTATTCTTTACTATTTTTATTTGCCTTTTCTCTCAAACGATTTCGTAACTAAAATCGAATCGTTCAGCAAGCAAAATAAATACCAGATCACACTTTTAATTGATAGCATCGGAGAACTGGCTAAAGAAGGAAACTGGTTTGAAAATCTGGAAAATGATTTTGCGAAATTAAATCAAATAGCCACAAAAAACAGTCTCCCTTTTTTAAACATTAATGCGGTAACGTATCAAAATGCCGGAGCCAATATTGTTCAGCAAATTGCGTACACTTTAGCTCATGTTAATGAATATTTTAACCGCATCGAAAATATCAATACCCCAATTACCATCGAAATTGCTGTAGGCTCTAATTACTTCTTTGAAATTGCAAAATTGAGAGCTTTGCGCATGTTGTTCAATATATTAGCTAAGGAATACAATCATACTTCTGATTGTCAAATCATTGCCACACCTACTAAACGAAACAAAACGTTATACGATTACAACGTTAATTTACTTCGTACTACAACCGAATGTATGTCAGCTATCTTAGGCGGAGCCAATGCTGTTAGTAATTTAGCCTACGATGCTCTTTACCACAAAGACAATGAATTTGGCGACAGAATTTCAAGAAACCAACTTTTAGTTCTAAAGAATGAAAGTTATTTTGACAAAGTGAACAATCCGGCTGACGGCGCCTACTATATTGAAACATTAACGGAACAATTAGCCGAAAAAGCTTTGGCTTTATTCAAAGATATTGAAGCAAACGGCGGTTTCATCACACAATTAATAGAAGGAACTATTCAGCGTAAAATTGCTGAAAGCGCTCAGAAAGAACAAGAATTATTTGAAAACGGAAAAGAAATTTTATTGGGAACCAATAAATATCCGAATAAGAATGACCAAATGAAAAACGATTTGGAACTATATCCGTTTGTAAAACAAAATCCGAGAAAAACATTGGTTACGCCAATCATTGAAAAACGATTGGCAGAAAAAATGGAACAAGAACGACTAGCTACTGAGCAATAATGAAATTAAAACACCTTTTATTTTTTCTTTTCTTAAGCTTAATTTCTTGTCAACAAGTAATTGAAGAAACTTCAAAAATTGTAAGTGAACAAGCTAAACCTAAATTAAAAGGGAAATATCATTCGTTACAAAAAGAAAATGTAAAAATATTTCTTCCTGAAGGATTTAAATACATTACACACGAAGAATATAAAAATGTTTTAAAACAAATCGGTGACAGCACTCTTTATAATGCAGAAGTACAGAGATTAGATAATATAAAAATTAATGATAAAAAGCTTTACATTTTTGAATATCCGGAATCTGCCTCTACATTAAATGTATTAGTAGAAAAATATTTACCTTTTAATAAAGAAGATGGTAAATATTTATTAGGCATTATTTCAACCATGCAAAAAAACACATATAATATTAAAGATTTAAATACTGAACTTAAAGAAGCTAGAGTAATGGGAAATAAAAACTTGAAAATTTTTAAAGCAATATACAAGTTTACAAACCCATCTTTTCCTGCCAGTCAAAAATTTTTCAGACATTACTATTTAATTAGTTACAATAAAAAAACGCTATTTCTAAATATGGAAAGCACTCAATTAATTGATTTTGATCCTTATTTAAGAAAAATAAAAATGTAATATGAGAAAAGACATACAACATATACAATTAGTCAAAAGTCAAAAGTCAAAAGTCAAAAGCACTACTGATGACAACTTTACAACTGCCGAAGGAATTGAAGTAAAACCGACTTATTCCGAAGAAGATGTTCAAAGTTTAGAACACATTGGTTTTGTCGCAGGTTTTGCACCCAATCTTCGTGGTCCCTACGCTACCATGTACGTTCGCCGCCCGTGGACCATTCGTCAATACGCCGGATTTTCAACCGCCGAAGAAAGTAATGCTTTTTACAGAAGAAACTTAGCTGCCGGACAAAAAGGACTTTCCGTTGCTTTTGACTTAGCTACACACCGTGGTTACGATTCTGACCACGAGCGCGTGGTAGGGGATGTCGGTAAAGCAGGAGTAGCTATCGATTCTGTGGAAGATATGAAAATACTTTTTGACCAAATTCCTTTGGGAGAAATGTCGGTTTCCATGACCATGAACGGTGCCGTATTACCGATCATGGCTTTCTACATTGTAGCAGCGGAAGAACAAGGTGTAAAACCGGAATTACTTTCCGGAACGATTCAAAACGATATTTTAAAGGAGTTCATGGTGCGAAATACCTATATTTATCCACCTACTCCCTCCATGAAAATTATCGCCGATATTTTTGAATACACGAGCAAATTCATGCCCAAATTCAACTCGATCTCTATTTCTGGTTACCACATGCAAGAAGCCGGTGCTACAGCCGATATTGAATTGGCCTACACTTTAGCTGACGGTTTAGAATATGTAAGAACCGGATTAGCTGCCGGAATGAAAGTAGACGACTTTGCTCCTCGCCTTTCGTTTTTCTGGGCTATCGGCATGAACCATTTTATGGAAATTGCCAAAATGCGCGCCGGTCGTATGCTTTGGGCTAAATTATTAAAACAATTTGATCCGAAAAGTGAAAAATCTTTAGCCTTGCGTACACACTGCCAAACTTCAGGATGGAGTTTAACTGAGCAGGATCCGTTTAACAACGTGGCTCGTACGGCTATTGAAGCTGCTGCTGCTGCTTTTGGCGGAACACAATCATTACACACCAATGCGCTGGACGAAGCGATTGCTTTACCAACAGACTTCTCAGCTCGTATTGCCCGAAATACTCAGATTTATTTACAGGAAGAAACCAAAATTTGCAAAACGGTTGATCCTTGGGCCGGAAGCTATTACATTGAAAGCCTGACCGCTGAAATTGCTGAAAAAGCCTGGGCTTTAATTCAGGAAGTAGAAGAATTAGGCGGGATGACCAAAGCAATCGAAGCCGGGATCCCGAAATTACGCATTGAAGAAGCTGCTGCCCGTAAACAAGCTCGTATAGACAGCGGACAAGATATCATTGTGGGGGTAAACAAATACCGTTTAGAAAAAGAAGATCCTTTACATATTTTAGAAGTAGACAACCAGGTTGTTCGTAAACAACAAATTGAGCGTTTAGAACAAATTAAAGCGACTCGTGACAATACAAAGGTTCAGGAATGTTTGGCCAAATTAACAGAGTGTGCCCAAACAGGAAGCGGAAACTTATTAGACTTAGCAGCAGATGCAGCACGTAACAGAGCCACTTTAGGTGAAATTAGTGACGCATTAGAAACTGTTTTCGGAAGATACAAAGCACAAATCAGAAGTTTTAGCGGCGTGTATAGTAAAGAGATTAAAAACGATGAAAGCTTTGAAAAAGCAAAACAATTAGCAGATGAATTTGCTGCTAAAGAAGGTCGAAGACCTCGTATTATGATTGCCAAAATGGGACAGGACGGACACGACCGTGGCGCTAAAGTAGTGGCTACAGGTTATGCCGATGTCGGTTTTGACGTAGACATCGGACCATTGTTCCAAACACCGGCCGAAGCTGCTAAACAAGCTGTAGAAAACGACGTTCACGTTTTAGGCGTTTCTTCTCTGGCAGCGGGACACAAAACGTTAGTTCCGCAAGTAATTGAAGAATTGAAAAAATACGGACGTGAAGATATTATGGTAATTGTTGGCGGTGTCATTCCGGCACAGGATTATCAATATTTATTTGATGCCGGTGCAGTAGCCGTTTTTGGTCCCGGAACAAAAATCAGCGATGCGGCCATTACTATTTTAGATATTTTAATGGAGGATTAAACTACTACTCTAATAAAAAACCAGCATAATGCTGGTTTTTTATTTTAAATCCACTCCGTAGGTTCTTTATAATTTTCTCCAAAATAAGTTACATATTGTACCATTCGAGGTTTTTTGCCATAATTCGGTGTTGCACAATGCGGTAAAGATTGATCCCAGATTACCATATCTCCTGCTTCACCGGTAATAGCAATGGGTTGTAAAGTCTCTACGGCATAATCTCTCGGATGTTTCGTTTCAGGAATCTGTGTTAGCCAATCCCCTATTTTGTGTTGAAAACCCGGCACACAATGGAAAGCACCGTCCATCGGACCACAATCAGAAAGATAAATTAATCCTTGTAATCGAAACGGTATGGGTTGCCGGAGGCTAACATCCCAATGCAGACTACTTCCTTTGAAAGAATAATTTGGTCTTAAAGGCGGATTGAAACTTACTTTATCAATGGTTTTATATATTTTTTCAGATTGATACAATTGTTCGTACGCTTTTTTAATGCGCGCTGATGATCTGTTTTTTTCCAATATCGGATGATCAAAAAAATTAACCATCAAACCTTTTTGCATAGGATGGGTTGCATACCAGGAATCCGGATTATCGGGTTGCATTCCTAAAAATTCCCAAATAATTTGTTGGGCGGATAAACAATCTTCTTTAGCAATAGCGTTCTTTAACACCAGATAGCCATTGGTCTCAAAAAATCGCAAATCACTTTCACTCAAAACCATTTCATCCTGTTCATCGACAGTAATAAGCATGGCTGCTTTTTTATGTATCCATTTTTCAAAATCCTCGGCAGAGGGCTTATCAAAATATAGATAGTGTAAAGCTTCATCTAATCCTATTCCATTCTTATACAAATACTCCATTTCCTGGGCCCAACTTGTTGTGGCTGTAGATTCTCCTTGTAAAATACGATTTCGGAATGAGGCTGATATAGGATTCATAGTTTGTATTATTATGTACCTATCAAAAATATGAAATTCTTATTTTATTTTCTTACAAAATCACCATTAGTATTTTGAACGTTTTATTTAGAGGATAATCTATAACTCTAAAGAAAAGTAGAGACTTAAAGCTAAACATTTTATCCAAGTATATTACATATAACTCTTGTTATAATTTAACATTTTTTACAGAAAAACTGTATCCAAGTTTGATTAAAAACCATTTAGATTTGCACCAATAGTTATAAGATAAAACTCAAAAAAATTATTAGCTAAAAAAGCTTCCTCTAATTTGATTAAAAAATAGAAAATCAAAAACAGATTAATATTTAATACTTGACTTTTACTTATAACGGGGAAAATAAGCCAAACAGACACCCGATAACAATAGTAAGTGATCAATAATAAAATCATTTATAAAAAATGAAAAATAAATTAATTATCCTAATTACTTCTTTCTTAACATTGTCTTTAGTCAAATGCAGTACTGATGAGAAAGAAAACAACTCAAATGTTTTAAATTCAATTCAAAAAGATATTGCTGATCAGAAAGCATATCCGAATGTAAAGAATAGATATGATTATAGTTCAAAAAATTATTTCGATTATATAAAAAGTAATTCTTCTATTTATTCTAAAACCGACTTAAGTACTTTTAAAAGTCAATCCATCTCCTTAGATAGCATAAAACAATCCGTTAAAGATTTCTATTATGATAAAGGATATTCAGAAAATCAAATTGATGCTTTCTTTGATGAAAATCTTCAAAATTTAAAACAATATCAAAGCTACCAGGAATTATTATCTGCTAAAGTTAAAGATGGTATCATCCCTAAAGAAGAAAAAGAAATAATAGAATCTTTTTTGGATTACTACTTTGAAACTGATACTTATGAAGATTTCTCAAAAATAACTGATATATTTATTTACAATGTAAATTCGTCCAATTTTAACGAGTTCGAAAAAAGAGGTATGTTAACAATCTTCGATACATTTAGAGCTAATTTCAATAAAAACTATGATACCATTGAAGACTTTTCGCTTACTAACAAAACTAATACCCTAACTGCTAAAGTAAGTAAAGATACTGAATGCGGTGGTCGAATGTTGATTGGAATGATAGGTGGTGCACTTACTGGCAATGGCATTGGTTTCGTTGTAGGAACGGCAGCTGCTTTTTTTGAAAATTGGGTAGCTGGTTGTTTTGACTAAAATTTATGCTTATGAAATCTATATTTATATTGCTGGCGAAAAGCATACTTTTTTTCTCTATAATATTTTTATTATATAGTTTTTTCTTAGATAGTGAAAATATAAAAATTTTATACCAAATACTTTTTCCATCTATGATAATAAGTATTTTACTGCTTATAATACACATATTACTATCTAAAAAGAATGGAGTTATAAAAGATTTTTCACCTAATCAAAGCTTTATACTTAAGAATCCTGTTAATTTAGATGTATTAGACTCGAAAATCCAATCTGTTACCAACTGGAAACTAATTACCAAAAGTAATAGTACTCTTATTTATAAAAGTAAAGCCAATTTTTTTAAATCCTTTGGTGAAGTTATCAAAGTATCTAATGAAAAAGATTATACTGTACTTTCAAGTAAGCCTTTAGTTTTTACAACAATTTTTGATTTTGGTAAAAATTACCAAAACTTAAATTTTCTGAAATCAATTATTTGATTTCTTTTACATAATTTTCTTGATAAAAAAACGCCAGCTTAAAGCTGGCGTTTTTTTTATTTCCTTTTCTTACTTTTAGATCTATCTTTTTTAGATTTCTTCTTTTTCTTTCCTTTTAGCAACTCTCTCTTAGATTTGATCCGTTTTTCGGTTTCTTCAATTTCTGAAGAATAGTTCGAGAAATCTAACAATTTAGCTTCTTTTACCAATTGTAAAGCTATTTTCCATTGTTGTTGTTTTTCCAAAACCTTAACTTTCTTCAACAACATTATTACTTTATCAATACCTTTAACCGTCAAAGAAAAGTCGATTAATTTCAAGGCTTCATCTAAATCATCGTTCCAAAACAAGGTTTCGGCATAATACGGATATACCATTACAGCATTGATATCGATAGCCAACGCTTCGCTATAATATTCCTTGGCAGCTTCATAATCTTGCAACTGTTCGGCATAAAAACGCCCGTACAAGCATAAAGCCACGACATTTTTATCATCATAAGCCAAAGCATAACCTAAAGATTCCAAGGATTCTTCCAAATAATACGGATAATTATCCAATGCCTGAACTACATATTTATCTATTGATTGCATCTCTGATCTGTTTTTTGCCGTTTTGGCGTTCTTTTTTGTTTTTATTTTCTTTTTTCTCTTTCTTAAAATCAGTTCCTTCAAAGGTGCGGACGGGATTTCCACGCTCAATTTGCATTTGATTCATCCAGACTTGTTGAAACTGATTCTGGTACTGCTCTTTTTCGGCTTCCTGTAATTTTTGCATCAAACGCTCGGTTGCTACTTTTTTGTTTTGATGCTGCGAACGTGAATCCATACTAACAGTCGAAATTCCTGTCGGAATATGGATCGCTCTTACAGCTGAACTCACTTTATTAACATGTTGACCGCCTGCACCCGAACTTCGCATAACTTGGTATTGAATCTCTTTTTCTGAAAACCGAAATGCTTTTTGCGGTTCAATTTCAAAAATCCCGATAAACCAATTCTTCCGTTTGTGGAACTTCCGAAAGGTACTTTTGCCAATCCATTGAACGGTTCCCAACCAAGAAGCCGTAAAAGTTGCTACCTCTTTACCTTGCAAGGCAACAATAGCCGAAACTACTGTTCCGTTTTCTTGTCCGGCTTCGCGATGCAATACCGTTGCAGAAATTTTATAAACTGGTGCTTCTTCGAGCACTTTTTTTAATACTTGTGCCACTACCCAGTCGCACTCTGCCGGACCTCTGCCCGATGTAATTTGTATAATCTTGTCCATTTTACTTTTCATTATTTATCCATTCGTACAATTTTGGGCGTAAATGTTCCCAAAACGCTTACTAACTCCTTTTGTAGTTCCATTACGGTATGGATATTTTTATACGCCATTGGCGCTTCATCAACACTACCGCCAATTAAGGAAACGTTGTGTTCTTTCAGTTCCTTTTTAATTTGGCCTTGCGTAAATGTTACTTTACACTTTCCTCTGGAAAGTAATCGTCCGGCACCATGCGAAGCTGAATTCAAAGCCTCCGGATTTCCTTTTCCCATCACAATAAATCCCGGTGCTGTCATAGAACCCGGAATAATACCGAGTTCGCCTTGTGCTGCCGGAGTCGCTCCCTTGCGATGCACAATACATTCTTTGCCGTTTACTTGCTCTTTCCAAGCAAAATTGTGATGGTTTTCTATGGTTAAAGCAATACGTTTTCCCAGTGCTTTGGCTATTCGGCGGTGAATGTCTTCGTGACAAGCTTTGGCATAATCACCGGCTAAATTCATTGCCATCCAATATTCCTGCCCGTCATGTGTATTCAGATCGAGCCATGCTAAATGTTGTACATTCTTAGGTAACGGACATTGCTTTGTAGCCAAATAGGTGTAATGCTTCGCAATATTAGCTCCGAAACCTCTAGAACCACTGTGTGACAAAACCGCCAGATATTCCCCTGCTTCTAACTTCCACTCCGGTAAAGTTTCCTGCAAATTGACTACACCAAACTCCACAAAGTGATTCCCTCCACCGGAAGTTCCCAACTGTTTATAGGCTTTATCCAATAATTGCTTTACAACCGGAATGTTCTTGAACTCTTCGCGATAAAACACTTCATGATCGGCTTTAACCTTATGTGTTTCTGACATACCGAATTTGGTGTGATCGGATAAAATAGCCTTCAATTGTTCTTCTTTACCTTTTATAAAAGAAGCCGGCAAGTCAAAAACCGACAAGCTCATTCGGCAGCCGATATCCACTCCTACTCCATACGGAATGACAACATTATCGGTTGCCAAAACACCACCGATCGGTAACCCGTAACCGGAATGTGCGTCAGGCATTAAAGCTCCCTGAACGGCGATCGGAAGTTTAAGAGCATCGTACAACTGAAACTTAGCTTGCTCTTCTATTTCATTTTCTCCGAAAATAGAGAATGGCACTCTGCTGTTTCGCAATTGTTGTAATTTGACCTGAACCGGATTGACCAAACCTTCAGCTAATTTGCCCCAAGTTCCGTGGTTTTTGAACTTTTCAGGATATAAAAGCACTTCTTTAGCTTCGGATAAAATACTTTCCTTTTTTTCTTTTTTACGATATCTGTTAATTTGCCCTAAAGCTATATTGATTGTATTATTTTTAGGAAAACCCAATTTGATTAGGTCTCTTCCTGATAATTTATTTCCCATGATAAAAAATTGAATTGATTCATTCCTTTCGTGACAAAACATGCCATAGCAAATTTGTCCTGACAGGATTTTGATAAAATGTTCCGGAGAAATTTTGGAGAGTCTAGAATACAAAAAAGCCCGAAACTAATTGTCTTCGGGCTTTTTCATATTTTGAGTTCTTTTAGTCTAAATATCAGAAAGGCCACGAAGAAAAGTCACATCAGTTCCAACTGATCCGTAACTTAAAGATGTTAATTGTAGTACAAACATTTTTCTTCGTTTTTATAGATTAATACTTATTTTCTGTGCAAAGATTTGTATTTATTTTTCAATTTTCCAAATATTTTTTACCTCAATTAAAAACTGGCACCTAAAAATCAACTTCTTCAATGGCTTTTATAGCTTCATAAAAACTGATTTGCTCTACTTCTTTAAAAAAATCAATTTCAGTAGCATGCGGTAAAAAATCGGAAACAATACGAATAATAAAATCCTGTGGTTTCTTTAAAAACATAAACGTATAATCTTCCATATTGACAATTGTTCCGGTTGTAAGATGAGTCGTCTTTACAAACTTATCGGAAGTCAGAGAAGTAAGACAAGGTAAATTAGTTCTGGCACTTTCAACGATTAATCTCCCGTTCTCAAAAAGTTCTCCTTGATAACCGTACAACGAACAAGCCGTAATCTCAACTGGTTTTCCTAATCTCAGCTGCTTCGGCAATACATTTTCCTGACCGATAACTGCTCCGAAACCTAATAAAACACAAAGATCATGTTCCGGTAAATTCATCAAAGCTTTAGCTGTATTTTCCCGACCAATTCCGGAAATTACAACGTTGTAGTCGTTTTTTAAAGTAGAAAATTGAGCAAAAGCCTGTTGGACTTTTTGCTTCTCTATATCCATCGGAGTCAACAAAATGATTTTCATCTATTAAAAGCACTTAAAAATAACGTATTTAACAAAAAGTTAAAAGGCAAATTAAAAATTCAATATTTTTTACGTTAAAAAAAACAAAGCAAGGCTTAATGCAAAAAAAAATGATTTTTCCATAAAAAAATATGACAAATATCATTATTTTTGTAAACAAATAACAACTAAACGAAAATTATTATTTAACCAAATCTCGAAGATGGAAGAAATTCAAAGACCTACACCTATTGATAAGGAAGTAGTATGGGACAAATCAAAGATTTTAATGAGTAAAACTGATAAATTCGGAACTATCGAATATGCAAATGATGCATTCGTAGACGTTTCGGGTTATGAAGATTACGAACTAGTAGGTAAGCCTCACAATATCATCAGACATCCTGACATGCCTAAAGTTATCTTTAAAGTTTTATGGGATAATTTGAAAAAAGGAAATAACTTCCATGCTATTGTAAAGAATTTAGCTAAATCAGGAAGGTATTACTGGGTAATCACAGATTATGAAGTTGTAGAAGATCAAAACGGAGAAATCATAAATTATATCGGTAGAAGAACAGCTGTTCCGGACGATGTAGTTAGCAAAAGTATTGAACCGCTTTACAAAAAGTTACTTCAAATCGAAGAAGCAAGTGGTGTTGAATCTTGTGAAAAATATTTAACAGGGTTCTTAGAAGAAGAAGGTAAGTCTTATGACGAATACGTTCTTAAATTACTTGCTGATTATGAAAAAACAAACAATCCTCAGCCAATCGTTGAAGAAAAAGAAGAAAAAGGATTTTTCGGAAAACTTTTCGGTAGATAATTTTTTATAAAAACACACCCTAAAAGCGTCTATTTGAGACGCTTTTATTTTTTAAAAACCTAACAAATATCATATTATCTTTTTAAAACTTCTTATAATTTCGTCGCCGTAAATAACCCTTAAACTAACCTAAGAATGAATAAAAATTACAAATTTGCTCTATTACTTATCATCTTATTTCCCTTCCTTAACACTCTACAAGCACAATACAAACCGGAAATGGTTACTGTAAAAGGAGGAACCTTTATGATGGGAACTAAAGAAAACCCATACATTGAAACAGACGAACAATTAGCTCATGAAGTTACGGTTAAAGATTTTGAAATCGGAAAATACGAAGTAACTATCTACGAATGGAGCTTATATGTTAGAGACAACAAATTAAAATTCCCTAAAATAGATTACCTATCTAAAAACGCTCCTATACGAGAAATCTCATGGATTGACGCAATCAACTATTGCAACTGGTTAAGCAAAAAGAACGGATTCAAACCTGCCTATAAAAGAGTTAACAACCAATACGTTTGCGATTTTTCATCAAACGGATACCGTTTACCTACTGAAGCAGAATGGGAATTTGCTGCTAAAGGCGGAAACGAAACTAAAAATTTTAAATATTCAGGAAGCAACAAAGCTGATATTGTATCGTGGTACAAAAACAACAGCAATAATAAAATTCACCAAGTAGGCACTAAATTAGCTAATGAACTAGGCATTTACGACATGAGCGGAAATGTTTGGGAATGGTGTTGGGATTGGTATAACAAAGATTTCTACTTAACTGAAAGCGGCAATAACCCTATAGGTCCGGAACGAGGTACTGAAAGATGCCTGAGAGGCGGAAGCTGGGACAGTCGATTGTATTCTTTAAGATGCGCCAATCGTTTAAAAGACAAACCTTTTCTATCCTCTGAATTTTACGGCTTCAGATTAGCAAGAACCATCAATTAAAGAGAAACATTTTGTTTCTCTTTTTTTATAAAAAAATCTTAAGACCCATACACCCATTAAAGGATTTTCATAACTTGTAACAAAAGTTCTATTGTTAACAAATTTGAGTTGAAAAAACAATAAATAATTGTATTTTTACCACTCAAAAATTTTAATCATCAAATGGGTAAAATCATAGCAATTGCCAATCAAAAAGGAGGAGTTGGCAAAACAACTACTTCTGTTAACCTTGCAGCTGCCTTAGGCGTGTTAGAAAAAAAGGTGTTATTAATTGATGCTGATCCGCAGGCTAATGCTAGTTCCGGCTTAGGTATTGATGTTGAAAATATAGAAATAGGCACATATCAGATCTTAGAACACAGCAACACCCCTGATGAAGCTACTATAGGCTGTACTTCTCCGAATGTCTCTGTCATTCCGGCTCATATTGATCTGGTTGCTATTGAGATCGAATTAGTAGATAAAGAAAATCGTGAGTACATGCTTAAGACAGCATTGGAAAGCGTAAAAGACAAATACGATTATATTATTATTGATTGTGCTCCGTCGCTCGGACTTTTAACCCTTAATGCTCTAACCGCTGCTGATAGTGTTGTGATCCCTATTCAGTGCGAGTACTTTGCTCTTGAGGGGCTGGGTAAATTACTAAACACGATTAAAAGCGTACAAAAGATACACAATCCTGAATTAGATATCGAAGGTTTACTACTAACAATGTATGATTCCAGATTAAGGCTTTCTAATCAAGTTGTTGAAGAAGTACAGAAACACTTTAACAATATGGTATTTGACACGATCATTCAACGAAACATTAAATTGAGCGAAGCACCGAGTTACGGAGAAAGTATCATCAATTATGACGCAACCAGTAAAGGTGCCAGCAATTATATTAACTTAGCAGAAGAAATTATCAAGAAAAACAAATAAGAGAATGGCGAAAGCAGTAAAAAAGCAAGCTTTAGGAAGAGGATTGTCAGCTTTATTAAAGGATCCTGCAAATGATATCAAATCTGCTGAAGATGCCGGAGCAGATAAAGTTGTAGGTAATATTATTGAGCTTGAATTAGATGCAATTGAAATAAACCCTTTTCAACCCAGAAGTAACTTTAATGAAGAAACCTTAAAAGAATTAGCTACTTCAATTAAAGAATTGGGAGTAATTCAGCCTATTACTGTTCGTAAACTGGATTTCAATAAATACCAACTTATTTCTGGGGAACGAAGATTACGTGCTTCTAAATTGGCAGGATTAACAACTGTACCTGCTTACATTCGCCTTGCTAATGACAATGAATCTTTAGTAATGGCACTGGTTGAAAACATTCAACGTCATGACTTAGACCCTATTGAAATAGCAATCTCTTATCAACGATTAATTGATGAGATCAGCCTTACGCAGGAGGAATTGAGTGAACGTGTAGGTAAAAAACGTTCAACGATTACTAATTATCTTCGCCTGTTAAAATTAGACCCGATCATTCAAACCGGAATGAGAGACGGTTTTATTTCCATGGGTCACGGTAGAGCTTTAATCAATATTGATGATACTGATGTGCAAAGTGATATTTACCATAAAGTAGTTACACAAAACCTGTCTGTTCGTGAAACGGAGGCTTTAGTAAAAAAATATCACGAGAGCTTAAAACCTAAAACTGCTAAAGCAAACTCAGGCAGCTTTGAAGTTAAAGACACCGACAAAAAGGTATTTACAGATTTCTTCGGCACTAAAGTAGATGTTAAAGCTGCTACAAACGGAAAAGGAAAAATCACGATCCCTTTTCATTCTGAAGAAGATTTTAATCGAATTTTGAAACTCATCCATAGTTAGTGAATTTAAGGCTTACATTAATATTCGTTTTTATCTTTCTTTGGAGTATCGATAGTAACGCTCAGGAAGAAGTTAGCATAGTAACAAAAGATACTGTTCAGGAAACCATTAATCCGTTGTCTCCTTCTAAGGCGGCTTTCTATTCAGCTGTCGTTCCCGGATTGGGGCAAATCTATAATAAAAAATACTGGAAACTGCCTTTAGTATACGGAGGATTAGCTGCCGGTATTTATTTTTACACTTGGAATAACAATAAATATCACGAATACAGGGACGAATACAAGCGAAGGTTAGACGGAACTTCTGATCCTAACCACCCAATTTATGCAGGCTTAGATGATGATCGATTGATCAGAGCTCAGAAATTCCACCAACGAAATCGCGATTTATCAGCATTAATAACAGCCGGTATTTACATTTTAAACATTGTTGATGCCAATGTAGACGCTCACTTAATGCAATTTAATGTCAACGACAATCTATCATTGGCTCCGGATATACATCAAAACCAAATTGATTATAAATTCAACACCGGTGTAAAACTCACTTTTAACTTTTAACATTTCATTAGGTAACAAAATACGTTAAACACTACTAACTACATCATGAAAATAGCACTTTTAGGATACGGGAAAATGGGTAAGGTAATTGAAGGAATTGCCATAGAGCGCGGGCATGAAATTGTTTTGAAGAAAAGAAGTCAGGATACATTTGAAGGTCTTGCAAATGCTGATGTTGCAATTGATTTCAGCGTTCCTTCCAGTGCTGTAGAAAACATTACAGCTTGTTTAGAGCATAACATACCTGTTGTAAGCGGAACTACCGGCTGGCTGGAAAAATATAATGAAATGGTCGCTCTATGCAAAGCTAAGAACGGTAGTTTTATATACGGATCAAACTTTAGCTTAGGGGTAAATATCTTTTTTGAACTGAATGACTATTTAGCCAAAATGATGGCTAACTTAAAAGAATATAACGTAAGTATGGAAGAAATTCACCATACTCAAAAATTAGATGCCCCAAGCGGAACAGCCATATCATTAGCAAAAGGAATTATTGAAAATTCTGCTTATACAAGTTGGACTTTGGAAAAAGATGCTCAGGAAAATCAGATACCTATTGATGCCAAACGCATTGAAAATGTTCCCGGTACACACAGTATTTTTTATGACAGCAAAGTAGATCAGATTGAAATCAAACACACAGCTTATAGCCGTGAAGGTTTTGCTTTAGGTTCTGTTATTGCTGCCGAGTGGCTCGTTGGTAAAAAAGGAGTCTTTACAATGAAAGATGTTTTAGGACTTAAGTAAAAAACAAACGAATTAACGCATAAATAAAATAAATATGGAATTATCAGGTTGGATTTTATTCATACTAATTGTCCAAGTGATTCACGGATTAGGAACTTGGAAACTATACACAGCAGCCCAAAGAAAAGCTTGGGAAGCCTTTGTTCCTGTTTACAATGCCATTGTTCTGATGAAAATCATCAACCGCCCTACTTGGTGGACGTTGCTACTTTTCATTCCGATCATTAATCTGTTTATGTTTCCCATTATTTGGATTGAAACATTGCGAACTTTCGGCAAGAAAACAACACCGGACATGCTGTTAGGTATTTTTACACTTGGCTTTTACATTGCCTTTGTCAATTATACACAAAATGTTACTTATCACCCTGCCCGTGAATTAAAAGCTCCTACGAAAGCTATGGATACCGTTGGCTCACTGGCTTTTGCTATCATTGTAGCTACTTTTGTACACACCTATTTCATTCAGCCTTATACAATACCTACTTCCTCTTTAGAGAAATCACTATTAGTAGGAGATTTTCTTTTTGTGAGTAAATTTCACTATGGCGCCAGAACTCCTATGACAACAGTTGCGGCTCCTATGGTTCACGATACTTTACCCATTCTGAAAACTAAATCTTATATCAAGTGGCCACAACTTCCTTATTTCAGATTGCCCGGTTTTCAAAAAATACAACGCAATGATATTGTTGTTTTTAACTGGCCGGTAGATACTGTTTATAAATTTTTTGATCGTTCCGGAAGAAGAGCTGATAAACCGATTGATAAAAAATCAAACTATGTCAAAAGATGTGTAGGCTTACCAGGCGACACGTTGAGTTTAAAAGACGGTTATGTTTATATTGACGGGAACAAATTACAACTTCCTGAAAGAGCAAAACCTCAATATTCTTATAAAGTTGCTTTTGATAAAAATTCACCCCCGAATTTTGAATACATTTTAAAAGAATTAAACATCACCGATGCAGCTTATCAAACGGCTCAGGATACTGTTATGTTCTCTGCGCTAACTGACGAGAGCGTTAACAGAATTAAAAATGTTCCCGGAATCAAAGGTGTCGTAAAAATGGTTTCACATGCTGTTGAAAAAGCTATTTTCCCTCACACTCAAAACTGGAATGTAGACAATCTGGGACCTATTTATATTCCAAAAGCCGGTGTTACAGTTGAACTTAATAGTAATACACTACCTTTTTATAAAAGAATTATTACTGATTATGAGCACAACACTCTTGAAACCAATGGTAATGAGATCAAAATCAACGGCACTCCCACCCATTCCTATACATTTAAACAAAATTATTATTGGATGATGGGAGACAATAGACATAATTCTGAAGATTCCCGTTATTGGGGATATGTTCCGGAAGATCATATTGTAGGGAAACCTATCTTCATCTGGATGAGTATTGACGGTATAAACAACGGGATCAAAAACTGGAAAATCCGTTGGGACAGATTATTTACTACTGTTTCCGGAGAGGGGCAACCACAATCTTATTTTAAATATTTCTTAATTTTGTTAGCCCTTTATTTTCTAGGGGAATACTTCTATAAAAAGAAGAAAAAGAAAGCGAATGCATAAGAAAGAAATAATATATAACCTAAAAGTTCAAAGTACACTACTTTGAACTTTTAAGTTTAAAAGAATAATATAACTACCTATGGATATTTTATTACACCCGACATATTTCCCTTCTATTAGTCACTATGTAGCTATGGCTCAAGCGGAGAATATCGTTTTTGAGACAGAAGACAATTTTCAAAAACAAACCAACAGGAACCGAATGTACATTTACAGTCCAAACGGACTGCAAATGCTTAATATTCCTGTAAAACATTCAAAAGACAAACATCAGAAGTTTAAAGATGTAAAAATTGAGAATGCCTTCGACTGGCAGAAAAATCACTTTAAATCCTTAGAAGCTGCTTACAGAACTTCTCCGTTCTTTGAGTACTTTGAAGATGATCTTCGACCTGTTTTTGAAAAGCAACATTCTTTTATGCTGGATCTTAATCTGGAAATTTTTGAGATACTGAATGACTGTTTAGGAATTGATCTGCCTTATTCCAGAACAGAAGAATATTTTCACGAAGTCACTGCCCAAACTGATTTTCGCTACTTGGCAAACGGCAAAAAAGATACTTTCATTAACGAAGCTTACACTCAGGTTTTTGATGAAAAACACGGTTTTATTCCAAATTTAAGTATTCTGGATCTTTTATTTAACGAAGGTCGGCATGCTAAAGAATATTTATTGAAGCAAAAATTATAAATTATTTCTCTAAGCTAATTCTGGTATACACCGGAAAATGGTCGCTTAGCTTAACCTTTGTATCCGTTCTATAGGTTTTAATAGTAAAATCTTTATCAGTCAGAACATAATCGATACGAGCCGGATAGAAATCAAAATTATACGATTTCCCGAAACCCGTCCCGGCTTCTTCAAAGGCGTCTTTCATTTCGCCTTTAATCGTTCGGTAAACATACGAAAAAGCGCTATTGTTCATATCGCCACAAATGATCTTAGAGTAAGGACATTGAGCAAAATGCTCGCGAATGATCTCAGCTTGCAATTGTTGTTCGCTAAAAGCCTGACTAATTCGTTTAAAAATAAATTTCGATTTATTTTCATCAAATTTTTCGTGAATATCAGTACTGATCTTAATCGATTGCAGATGCATGCTGTAAACACGAATGGTATCTTTCTGACGGACTAAATCAGTATAGATAACATTGTTACTCGTATTAGGAAAATCAATTTCTCCGCTATTGATTATTTCATATTTAGAAAAAATAGCCTGTCCGTATTTATTTCTTTCTCCGTACACCTTAACGTAACGATACGGAAAGTTTCGCAGCCTTACTTTACTATTCGGAGAATATTCTTGTAAACACAAAATATCGGGATTATAATCCTGAATAACATCTGTAATTTGTTCTGGAATATCTTTTACCGGCAACCACTCGTATAAATTAAACAAACGAACATTATAACTCATCAGCTTAAAGTCTGACGGAGACTCCGGCAAATCAGTTTCTGAAAACTTGTAAAATTTATTGATGAATGTGAAACCGATCAGTAGTACAATTCCCGACAGGACAGCTTTTCGCTTAAGTTGCAGGATCCAAACTGTAAAAAAAGCAAAATTAAGAATCAGAAACAAAGGCATTAACAACGTTAAAACGCTTAGAAAAGGAAATAATTTCGGAGTGAGAAAAGGTAAGATATAAGCAAGAAAAGTCGCTAAAGCCAAAACCTTATTGAAAAAAAACGCAATTTTAGTAATGACTGATTCCTTTTGCATTTACTTGCCTACCTTAAATAAAAAATCTTTTTCCTCCTTAGTCAGACTATCGTAACCTGATTGACTGATCTTATCCAAAATCTCATCAATTTTCTTTTGTTCTACACTTTTATCTTTATCAGTTGTTGATGAACTTCTGCTTGCTGTACTTTTATTAGTCGTTGTATTTTTATATACTGTTTTAAACGGAGTTTTCTTTTTAGGGGTAGACAAATTTTCAAAAAAATCCTGAATTTTAGAAATTCCTTTCGATAAATCGACTCCTCCTTTCAAACTTTTTATATAAATATAACCAAATAAAGCGCCTCCTAAATGCGCTAAATGTCCTCCTGTATTACTTACCGGCAACTGTATCAAATCTAAGAACAGAATCACTATTGCGATCCAGATCAACTTAACATTACCAATCAACAGCAAACGAACCTGCATTTCAGGTGCATATGTAGCCGTTGCTAACATAACAGCCATAATAGCGCCACTTGCCCCAACTACTATAGAAGAGGCTCCTAAAAGTGCATAAGACAACAAAAAAACAAATCCGGAAAATAATCCTCCGAGAATAAAAACCCCTAAAAGTTGGCGTTGGGTAAAAAAAGTGGTAAAGATCCTTCCGGTAAAATGCAACACCAACATATTGAACAATAAATGCAAAAATCCGGCGTGAACGAACATATAGGTAAAAATCGTCCAAGGTGTTTTAATAAAATAAGACAAATCGGAATGTAAGGCAACTAAATCATAACAGTCAAAACTCCATACTTCTGTAATATAAAGCAATTGTAATAATGCTGTTACTACAAAAATACCAATGTTCCAAAAGATTAGCTTTTGAGCTACACCTCCGATCTTGTATTGCACTTTTAAATCTTCCAGTATTGACATGTAAACCTATTTACTTTTACCTTCTACTCCTACTTATCTATCCCAACGATTGTTATTGAACTGGCCTTTTTTCCAATACCACATCATGATAAAACCAACAATAGCTCCCCCTATATGGGCAAAGTGTGCTATACCGGTTCCGGAACCTCCGAAAATAGAACTTCCTTGTAACCCCAAGTACAAATCTAAAGCTACAATTCCAGGTACAAAATATTTAGCTTTAATCGGTATCGGAATAAACAACATCATTAATTCGACATTCGGAAACATAAAAGCAAAAGCAACTAATAAGCCGTAAATTGCCCCGGATGCTCCTACTGCTTCTCCCAAGTAAGCCTGCATCATTCCATTGAATTGCGAATTGCTTAAGACTTCCTCCCAACGTGTGTCGTATTTACCCTCACCCAGTGCATTCATAATATCCGTTTTCTCAAACCCATTAGCCATTAAAACATTCAATGGTTCGTGAAAAGAATAATAATTAGCTGCCGTATGCAATAACATTGCTCCTAAGCCACATGAAATATAAAAAAATAAAAATTTATTACTTCCCCAAAAATGTTCCAATGTACTTCCAAAAGTGACTAAAGCAAACATATTAAAGAAGATATGCATTAGATTAGCATGCATAAACATGTGTGTGATAACTTGCCAGAAACGAAATTTATCACTTTCTACATAGTGCAATGCCAATAAATCCTGAGCCTGTGGCACTAGGTAACTTCCTATAAAAAATATAATATTAATGATCAGCAAATGCTTGACCATGTCTGTCATTCTCATCATAATGTAAATTTTTTGTCTAAATCTTCCACACTTAATGTCACAAAAGTGGGTCTGTTAAAAGGTGAAACATTAGGTTCTTTACAGGCAAATAAGGCATTTACCAAGTTTTCCTGTTCTCTTTCGGTCAATAGTGTTCCGGTTTTTACCGCCAAACTCTTTGCCATAGATTTTGCAATACCATCGTTGAGCGAAAAAGTATTTTCCGGAACTTCATTTTGTAAATTAGAAATTAATTCTTCTAATACGATAGAAACTTCACTTTCCTGAACTGTTACGGGAATTCCCGAAATCAACACCCTTTCTTTATCCATTTTATCAAAGATAAAACCGGTATTTTCCAAAGACGGTTTCAATTCTTTTAGAAGTTCCATCTCCTCAAAAGAAAAATACAACTCTAAAGGAAACAGCAATTGCTGACTCGAAGCACTCTGCACTGTAATATTCGCCAGATACTGCTCATACAAAACCCGCTGGTGAGCCTTATTCTGATCCACAACTAACATTCCTGATTTAATAGAACTAATGATATATTTCTTATGGAACTGATAGGTCTTAGAAGCTATTTCTTCTTCTTTTTCCTCATGTTGAAATAAGTTTCCGGTGACTTCTTCACTCTCAAAAGAAATAGAAGCAACTTCCTCAGTATCGCTCTTTAAGTCCACATATAAACTTTCCCATGAAGTCGTTTCCTTTTTAGGAAAGGGATTTGAAGAATAAGAACCTCCTCCGCTACTCTTTTTAGCTACAGTGGTTGTTGCACCGTCTGCAAAAGGATTAAAATTAGAATCTACCTGTATAAGAGGCATTTCACTTTCTTTACTTCTATAATCATAAGGCGTATCCAAATTAGGATCACGTTCAAAATCCAATACCGGAGCCACGTTGAATTGCCCTAAACTATGCTTTACAGCTGAACGTAAAATAGCATATAACGATTGTTCGTCATCAAACTTAATTTCCGTTTTAGTCGGATGAATATTTATATCGATCGTATTCGGAGGCACCTGAAGGTATAAAAAATAGCTCGGCTGATTTCCTTCTTTCAACAGACCTTCGTAAGCACTCATTATAGCGTGATGTAAATATGCACTTTTAATGAATCGATCGTTAACAAAGAAAAATTGTTCGTTTCTGTTCTTTTTAGCAAACTCCGGCTTACCTATAAATCCACTGATCTTAACAATTTCAGTATCTTCAGTTACCGGAACCAGCTTTTCATTAGTTTTTCCTCCTAAAAGGTTAACGATACGCTGACGGTAATTAGACGGAGGTAAATTGAACATTTCACTTCCATTATGGATCAGCGTGAAATAAATAGACGGATGCGCTAAGGCTACCCGTTGAAACTCATCAATTACATGACGCATTTCTACTGTATCCGATTTCAAAAAATTGCGTCGTGCCGGAATATTAAAAAAAAGATTCTTTACCAAAAAAGAAGTCCCTTTTGGTAAAACAGCAGCATCCTGAGCAACAAACTTACTTCCTTCAATAACAATATGAGTTCCCAGCTCTTCCTGATCACGTTTTGTTTTCAATTCCACATGAGCAATTGCGGCAATTGAAGCTAATGCTTCTCCTCGAAAACCTTTGGTATGCAGATCAAACAGATCCTCAGCGTGGCGTATTTTAGAAGTTGCATGACGTTCAAAACACAAACGGGCATCAGTAACGCTCATTCCCATGCCATTATCTATAACCTGAATTAATGTTTTTCCGGCATCTTTTACTACAAGCTTTATATCGGTTGCTTTGGCGTCAATAGCGTTTTCCAACAATTCTTTGACAACAGAAGCAGGTCTTTGTACCACCTCCCCTGCAGCAATCTGATTGGCTACGTGATCCGGTAAAAGTTGAATTATACTTGACATGTACTATTTTTTGAAGATCGACAAATCAAAATCGATAATATACAGGAATATTAATAATAAAATCAGAACGATAATCAGAACTCTCAGATTGAAACTACGATTTCCTCTATGCCGACTATTAGCTCTCGCCTCACTCCAGTGTCCGCGTAGGTCGTTGTAACCTATTGCCTCCCGATCTTTGCGAATAACAGAATCAAAATCGTATGGATTATCGATTTTTTTCCCTTCGTAATGTCGGGGCGTATAGTTAAACTTTTTATTTTTAGGCAACTTGAACGATCCTCTTCCAAACTTAAGCATATATCGTTAATTTTTTCAAATTTAGGGATTTTTGACTGTTTTTCTCTCAATTTTTTGTTAACAAAAAATCCCGAACGAATCGGGATTATGTTCTGCTATTTATTGACAAAAACTATGCCTTTCTATTTAAATCTACCATTTTAATAGCAGCTATAGCCGCTTCTGTTCCTTTGTTCCCATGTTTTCCTCCGCTTCTGTCAATAGACTGCTGCATGTTATTATCGGTTAACACACAAAAGATCGTCGGAACATCGTATTTAACATTCAGATCTTTAATTCCCTGAGTCACCCCTTCACATACAAATTCAAAATGCATTGTTTCGCCTTTGATCACGCTACCGATAACAATCACACAATCTACATTTTGCGTTTCGATCATACGCTTCGCTCCGAAAGTGAGCTCAAAACTACCCGGAACATCCCAACGAATAATATTTTCTTCTTGTGTACCACAGTCTAACAAAGCTGTTTTCGCTCCGTCAAAAAGGCCTTCTGTAATCGTTTCATTCCATTCTGAAACAACAATCCCAAACCGAAAATCTTTCGCATTTGGGATTGTGTTTTTATCGTATTGTGATAAATTTTTATTTTCTGTTGCCATAAAAAGCTTATTCTGTCATTGCAATGTACATATCAACACTCATAGCCTCACGAGAGCTCCCGTAATTTTCTTTGATCTTAACAAATAAGCTATGCGCTTCTTCTTTCTTGTTATTCAACAATGCTAACTGAGCTGCTTTATTTAAGAATCTTGGTGCAGTAAAGTCATTATCGTTAGCATCTACCGCTTTTTTATAATAAGCAATCGCATCATCCACCTTATTCAACTCAGAATAAGCATCTCCTAATGCCCCGTAAGCTGTAGCCTGTAAAAGCACATCATCGGATTTGAATTTTAACAGATAGCTTTCTGCTTTTTGAAAATCTTTCAAATGTAAAAACGACATACCGGCATAGTAGTTCGCTAAGTTTCCTGTTTTTGTTCCGGAATACTCATCAGCTACACCAACGAACCCTAACTTTCCTTCAGCTCCGTTTAAAGCTAATGTAAATAAAGAATCGGCACTTTGTTTATTGGTCAATGCATCATTGAAATACGATTGTGCTAAATAAACATCATTTAATGCTTTATCTTCCTGAGGTTCTACCATAAATTTATTAAAGAAGAAATATCCTAAAGTCACTACAGCAATTGCTCCGACAACTCCTAAAATGATCTTTTGATTTTTAGCTACCCACTCTTCTGCTTTATTTGCAGTTTCATCCAGTGTATTAAAAACTTCCTCCGTTGTACTGTCACCAGCTTCTACAACTTCTTCAAACTCATTTTCAGCGTTCTCTACTTCTTTTGGTTTAGGTGCTTTATAACCTCTCTTATTATATGTTGCCATTTGTTTTTAATTTATGAGGTGCAAAAATATAATTTTTATTGAAACTGCCACAAAAATAAATTAATTTTCATTCATTTACTACTTTAAATAAAATATCTTTTCAACACAACTTTTGTTTATAACTGTTATTTTTGCATGAAATAACTTTTCGATCTAAATCCGTCAGCGTGTTTTTAAAACAACTTACTCTTTTAAATTACAAGAACATTAGCCAGCAAAATTTTGATTTTGATACTAAAATCAATTGTTTTGTCGGGAAAAACGGTATCGGAAAAACTAATATTTTAGATTCCATTTACCATCTTGCCTACGGAAAAAGCTATTTCAACCCTTTAGCCGTTCAGAACATTAAACACGATGAGGATTTTTTTCTTTTAGATGCTGTTTTTTTAAAAAATGACAAGGAAGAGAAAGTTTCCTGTAGCTTAAAACGCGGACAAAAGAAAGTGATTAAGCGGAATAATAAAGCTTACGAAAAAATAGCAGAACACATCGGACTGATTCCTCTGGTGATTATATCTCCGGCCGACAATGATCTCATTGCCGAAGGCAGCGATGTAAGACGAAAGTTTATTGACGGGGTGATCTCTGTATTGGATCAATCCTACCTCAACCAATTACTACAATACCAAAAGCTAATTGCCCAACGCAATGCTCTTTTAAAATATTTTGCCCTGAATCAAACTTTTGATCAAGATACATTGACTGTTTATAACGAGCAGTTAGCTCCTTTAGGCAATACTATCTTTGAAAAACGCAAACAGTTTCTTGAGAACTTTATCACCATCTTTACAAAATATTACGATCTGATCTCAGACAAAGCAGAATCAGTAGGTCTGGTTTACCAATCACAATTAAAAGAAGAATCTTTAGAAAATCTGCTACAAAACGGCATTGCTAAAGACCGTGCTGCCCAATACACTAATTTCGGGATCCATAAAGACGACCTCAGCTTTGAGATCGATGGTTATCCCATAAAAAAATTCGGGTCGCAAGGTCAGCAAAAATCATTTTTGATCGCTCTGAAATTAGCACAATTTGAATTTATCAAAGAAAAAAGCGGCGAATTACCTCTCCTTTTATTTGATGATATTTTTGACAAACTGGATGAGTTTCGCGTTACTAAAATTATCAATATGGTAAACAATGATACTTTCGGGCAAATTTTTATTTCTGACACGCATCCGGATCGAACAGAAAAGATCGTACAGCAAACCCACCAAACCTATAAAATTTTCAATTTATAAAGGTTCAATTCTTATCTTTACCTTTGCTTTTCAATCGTATTAAAATGACTATCCAAACTCACTTTTCATTAAAAGAATATAACACTTTCGGAATTAAAGCTGCTGCTAAAGAATTTATTTCCGTAACTTCAGAAAAAGAACTTAAAGAAGTACTCCGAAACAACAAAGATGTTTTTGTTTTAGGCGGCGGAAGCAATATGCTTTTAACACAAGACATTAACAAGCTTGTCGTTCATGTTAATCTTAAAGGAATTGAGATCACCGATGAAAACGAAGATTTTGTTTGGGTAAGAGCTAATGCCGGCGAAAATTGGCACGAATTTGTTTTATGGTGTATTGAACATAATTTTGGCGGCTTGGAAAACCTTTCTCTTATTCCGGGAAATGTTGGCACTACCCCCATTCAAAACATAGGCGCTTACGGAAAAGAGATCAAAGACATTCTTTTTAACTGTGAAGCTATTGCTGTTGAAACCTTGGAAAACAGAACTTTTTCTAACGAAGAATGTCGTTTTGGTTACCGCGAAAGTATTTTCAAAAACGAATTAAAAAATCAATACATTATTACTTCGGTGACTTTTAAATTGACAAAAAACAATCATGTTTTAAATACATCTTATGGAGCAATTGAAGCAGAATTGAAAAAAATGAACATTGCATATCCAACTATCAAAGATGTTAGTGATGCCGTTATTGCTATTAGAAGCAGTAAATTGCCTAACCCAAAAGAATTAGGAAACAGCGGAAGTTTTTTCAAAAACCCTATAATTGCTAAGAAACAATACGAAAAAGCGGTTGTTCAATTTCCGGATATGCCACATTATAAAGTCTCGGAAACCGAAGTTAAAGTTCCTGCCGGTTGGTTGATAGAGCAAGCCGGTTTTAAAGGTAAACGCTTTGGCGACGCCGGAATTCATAAAAACCAAGCGTTAGTTTTAGTCAACTATGGTAATGCAACCGGAAAAGAAATTTTAGAGGTTTCTCAAAATATCCAAAAAACAATCTTAGAACGATTCGGAATCGCTATTGAAGCAGAAGTGAATATCATTTAATTACAAATTATCAATTATCAATTGCGAATTATGAATTGTAAATCATTTTTCTTTCGTAAATTTGCTGTCAAATAGAATTGTCATGAAACTAGCATTACTTACTATAGGATTATTGTTATTAGGTGTAATTGGCCTTGCTATTAAAATTTGGGCTAAAAAAGACGGAAAATTTGCCGGAACTTGCGCTAGCCAAAGTCCGTTTTTGAATCAAGAAGGCGAAACCTGTAGCTTCTGCGGAAGAACTCCGGAACAATACAAAGACTGTAACGAAACTAATCATTCAGCCTAATTCCCTTAGACTTTTATGACGCTTTTGCTCAACACTTTACTCATTGGATTAGGTGTTATCACTTTCATTCAATTGATTTACTATGTTTTTATTTTCGGTAAGTTCTCATTTGCCAAACCTCAAGTACCAAGCCCTAAAAAATTACCGGTTTCGGTAATTGTTTGTGCCAAAAATGAAGCCGAGAATATTAAAAAATATATCGCACTGTTACTATCACAAAATTATCCGGCATACGAACTGGTTCTGATCGATGATGCTTCCAGCGACGAAACACGTGACCTGTTTGAGGCTATTGCTAAACAACACGATTTCGTTAAATTGGTAAAAGTAGACAATAACGAAGCTTTCTGGGGCAATAAAAAATATGCTTTAACTTTAGGCATTAAAGCCGCCAAGAACGAATACCTGCTTTTTACTGATGCCGACTGTTATCCGCAATCGCAAAATTGGATTGCTGAAATGACGGCTCATTTTTCAGCCACTAAAACTATTGTTCTGGGGTATGGCGCTTATGATAAAATCAAAAATTCGTTTCTAAATAAAATCATTCGTTTTGAAACGCTTTTAACTGCCACTCAATATTTTGCCTGGGCAAAAGCCGGCAAACCTTATATGGGTGTCGGTCGAAATTTAGCCTATAAAAAGGAAGAGTTCTTCAGAGTTCGCGGTTTCATGGATCACATGCAGGTTCGCTCGGGAGACGATGATCTGTTTATCAATCAGGCTGCTACCGGAAGTAATACAAACATTTGCTTTTCAGAAGCCGGTTTTACCTATTCAATGCCTAAGACTAGATTCAAAGAGTGGTTCAACCAAAAAAGAAGACACGTTTCTACCGCTAAATTATACAAGCCTTTTGATAAATTTCAATTAGGATTGTTCTTTATTTCCCAGTTTTTATTCCTTGTACTCGCTGTTTTACTTCTAGCATTTCAGTTTCAATGGATGATCGTAACCGGAATCATTGCCTTCCGGTATATATTTGCTTGGCTTTCATTAGGCTTTGCTGCTGGAAAATTAAAAGAAAAAGATGTGATGTATTGGTTTCCTTTCATCGAAATTTTCCTTATCTTCACTCAAATAAACGTTTTCATTACTAACATTTTTTCAAAACCGGTTCATTGGAAGTAAATTCAGAAGCCATACAACGTACCATTGAAAAAGCAAAAGCCGGAGATCAGGTTGCTTTCACTTTTTTATTAGACTTCTACTGGAATGAAGTGTATGGATTTATGCTAAAACGAACCGAGAACGAACACGATACTGAAGATATTGTCATTGAAACTTTCGCCAAAGCATTTGACAAAATATCCAATTATAATCCGGAATATGGTTTTAACACTTGGCTGATCGCTATTGCTAAAAATGTACACATTGACATGCTTCGGAAAAAGAAATCTTCTTTATTCGTTGACATGACCGATGATGAGAATAACAGTACGTTTAATGTAGCCGATGATACGCCTACTGCCGAAGACGACCTGATTACCGAACAAAATTTATCGCGGCTTCTTTACTACATTAAAACCTTAAAACCTGCTTATCAGGAAGTCATACAGCTTCGTTATTTTCAGGAAATGAGTTATCAGGAAATGGCAGATGCTCTAGACGAACCCTTGAACAATATTAAAATCAAGCTACTCCGTGCTAAGAAGCTTTTAGCTGAAACTATTACTAAAAAGAAAAAAGCTTAAACGCAATCTTAACACTTCTTTTTTGAATTCTTCTTATCTTTGCTCTTCAAACACATTATGAGTATGAATACAGAAACAGCAAGTGTTTTTCCTCCAAGAGAAGCCAAACCGAAATGGTTGCGAGTTAAATTACCTACCGGAAAAAAATATACCGAGTTAAGAGGTCTTGTTGACAAATATAAATTAAATACTATTTGTACCTCAGGAAGTTGCCCGAATATGGGAGAATGTTGGGGAGAAGGTACAGCAACTTTCATGATCTTAGGTAATATCTGTACCCGTTCCTGCGGATTTTGCGGTGTTAAAACCGGAAGACCAGAAGATGTAGACTGGGAAGAACCTGAAAAAGTAGCACGTTCCATTAAGTTAATGAACATCAAACACGCTGTTATTACCAGTGTGGATCGTGATGACCTAAAAGATATGGGATCCATTATTTGGGCTGAAACGGTTAAAGCTATACGTCGTATGAACCCTCATACCACTTTAGAAACATTAATTCCTGATTTTCAAGGAGTAGAAAAAAACATTGACCGTATCATTGCGGTTGCTCCTGAAGTTGTTTCTCATAATATGGAAACCGTACGCCGTTTAACCCGTGAAGTACGTATTCAGGCTAAATACGACAGAAGTCTGGAAGTGTTGCGCTATTTAAAAGCGCAAGGCATCAACAGAACCAAATCAGGAATCATGTTAGGTTTAGGCGAAACAGAAGAAGAAGTGATTCAAACCTTGCACGACCTGAAAGATGCTAAAGTTGATATTGTTACTATAGGACAGTATTTACAACCTAGTAAAAAACATTTGCCCGTGAAAGAATTTATCACACCGGAGCAATTTGAAAAATACGAAAAAATAGGAAAAGAATTAGGTTTCAGACATGTAGAAAGTGGTGCTTTAGTACGTTCTTCTTATCATGCTGAAAAACACATTCATTAAGATTTTTTGTTGTGGAGATAGAGCAACTAACGGCTATTTTTTATTCTCACAGCAATCCTGAGAAGCGTTTGAAAATGGAAAATTATATGAAAAATAATTTTCCGTTTTTAGGCATTCAGACACCTGTTCGCAGCAAACTGCAAAAACCTTTTTTACAGCGTTTTAAAAGCGAAAAAAAAATCAACTGGGATTGGGTTCAATCGCTTTGGGACTTAAAAGAGAGGGAATTTCAATATAGTGCTCTTGATTATTTAATCACTAAAAAAAAACACCTTACACCTGCTGATCTGAATCAGCTCAAATACCTGATTATAACAAAATCCTGGTGGGACAGTGTTGATCTGATAGCCAGTCATCTTATCGGTTTTATAGTCCGAAATTATCCGGAGGTCAAACAAGATGTTTTACAATGGTCGGCATCAGAAAACATTTGGCTTAAAAGAACCGGCATCATTTGCCAATTAAAGTTCAAACAAGAAACCGACACCCTCTTTTTAAGTCAGGCTATCACTAAAAATTTAAACAGTAACGAATTTTTCATCAACAAAGCTATCGGTTGGGCTCTTCGGGAATATTCCAAATGCAACCCGCAATGGGTTTCTGAATTCATAGAAAATCACCCCTTGAGTTCCCTTAGTAAAAAAGAAGCCGGTAAATACCTGTAAAAATATTATGTCAAAAGAAATAAAAATAGCAATAAACGGTTTCGGACGAATTGGCCGAAATCTTTTCCGTTTACTCATTAATCATCCGACAATAGAAGTTGTAGCTATTAACGATATCGCTGACAACAAAACCATGAGCCACTTACTGAAATATGATAGTATTCATGGTATTTTACCCAATACTATTAACAGTACTGACGAGGGCATTTTAGTTGATGAAAAACTCATTCACTTTTTCCATGAAAAAGAAATCAAAAATCTGGATTGGAAATCGTTAGACATAGACTTTGTAGTCGAATCAACCGGAAAATTCAAAACGCAGGAACTGGCGCTGCAACACATTGAATCCGGAGCTAAAAAAGTAATCTTATCGGCACCGCCGGAAGATGACAAAATAAAAACCATCGTCCTCGGAGTAAATGAGTATCTGATAGACGGATCAGAACTCGTGATCTCGAATGCCAGTTGTACTACTAACAACGCTGCGCCAATGATTAAGGTAATCCAAGAACTCTGCGATATTGAACAGGCATACATTACCACAGTGCATTCCTACACTACCGATCAAAGTTTACACGACCAACCTCATAAGGATTTGAGACGAGCTCGAGGAGCGGCGCAATCTATTGTTCCGACCACAACGGGAGCAGCCAAAGCTTTAACTAAAATTTTTCCGGAATTGAATGAAAAAATAGGAGGTTGCGGTATTCGCGTACCGGTACCTGACGGATCTTTAACGGATATCACTTTTAATGTCAAACGAAAAGTAAGCATCGAAGAAATAAATGAGGCATTTAAAAGAGCCTCTGAAACCAACTTAAAAGGAGTTTTAGCCTACACAGAGGATCCTATTGTGTCTGTTGACATATTAGGAAATACCCATTCGTGTTTATTTGATGCCCAATTGACCTCTGTAATTGATAGAATGGTTAAAGTCGTGGGCTGGTATGACAATGAAATCGGTTATTCGTCCCGATTAATCAATTTAATCGATTTCATGGCAAATAAATAATTTTTCATATATTTATATCCCCTCTTTACAATGGACTTTAACCTGTTTTTAAATTATCTAAAAGTTTGAGAGCAATACTATTCTTGTTACTGTTTGTCCTTTTCCCTTTTTCAGGGAAATCTCAAGCCTTATACAAAGAAGTCGCTAAAATTAATGATAGTGTAGACTACTATTTAGAGATTGCTATCTTCAATAAGGAAGATAAAAAATCATTCAACAAAGCCATTTTTTATACTGAAAAAGCAATTGATTTTGCCAAAAACAGCAATCTCCAAAGCAAACTGGGAGATTGTTACTTAGTCTTAGGTGGTATTTATTTTGAAATTCAAAAGATTGATGACGCTATTGACAATTACATCAGAAGCATTAACTCTTACGGGAAAAATGTTCCTAAATCGAATTTGGCTCTGGCTTATTACAACTTAGGAAAATGTTATATTGCTAAAAACAAACCTGAACTCTCTGACATCTATTTTAAAAAAGCCTCGCTTATCTTTCAAGAACTTAACTTCACGGATGCTATTGAACTCATCAACTTACAAAAAGCAATCCTGCTTACTGAAAAAGGTGAAAAAGAAGAAGCTTCAAAAATATTTAAAAGGATCATTATTAACTCTAACGAAAATGAAGCCCTTACTGAGACTCGAATCGAAGCTCTTTATCAGTTATCCCTGATTGAATTTGGAAATAAAAATTATAACGAAAGTATTAATCTGCTTAACAAGGCACTCACTTTAAATTCAAATGGACCTAAGAACCTCAACCTGCAAAAAAAAGTTCTGAAACAAATCAGTGATACCTATAAAGCAAATACTGATTATGAAAAATCATATAAATATCTTGCTCTATATGCTACTATAACAGACTCTATAGGAAACTTTTACAGCAATTATGTCAACGAAAATGCTTACGATAAAATTCAGTTTGAAAAACAGTTAAAAACAATTGAATTACTGGATAAAGAAAAAAAGAGTCAACAAAAAACATTGCGCTTTTCTAAGTTAATCAGTATTTTGAGTATTGCTTTGATTTCAATTCTATCCCTTTTAAGCTTGTCGTTATACAAGAACAATAAGATCAGAATAAGTACAAACAAACTTCTAAAAGAAAAGAATAAAGAACTAATTAAAGAAAAAGAAAAGGTAGAAAAAGCCTCCAAAGCCCGTGCTGAGTTCATGGCTACAGTGAGTCACGAATTGAGAACACCTTTGAATGCCATCAACGGAATCACTTATTTATTGCTTCAGGAAAAACCGAGAGCCAATCAGTTAAATTATCTGAAATCTTTAGAATTTTCCGGAAACTACCTCTTAAACTTCATCAACGACATCTTAGAAATTAACCGTCTGGAATCTGATAAGATACTCGTTGAAAAAATAAGTTTCAATATTCACGAACTAACTACTAATATCAGAAATTCATTTAACGAATTTATACATGAGAATAAAGTAAACTGTCATCTGGATATTGACGATTCTATTCATCATTATTTGATCGGGGATCCGACTAAACTCTCTCAGGTGATTATCAATTTGATGAATAATGCCATTAAATTTACCAAAAACGGAGATGTATGGTTTACGGTAAAAAAACTGAATGAAAGTAATACGAATATCAAATTATATTTTGAGGTACGTGACAACGGTATTGGTATCCCAAAAGACAAACAAGAAACTATTTTTGACAGTTTTAGTCAGGGATCCGTTGAAATTAACCGAACATATGGTGGTACCGGCTTAGGATTATCTATCGTAAAGAAAATCTTAGAACTTTTAGGTACTGAAGTAAAGTTGGAAAGCGACACAGACAAAGGTACCTCTTTCCGCTTTGTAGTTGATTTTGAAAAAGGTAAAGAATTATCCGAACAGAAAATATTTCATGCTAATACTGAAAATCAATGTTTTAAAGACAAGTCAGTTCTTTTAGTAGAGGACAACAAGATCAATCAGATGATCACATTAAAAATGCTTGAGAAAAAAGAAGTAAAATGCACGATCATAGACAATGGTGAAGAAGCCATAGAACATTTGAAAGATCATCATTATGACTTAGTTCTAATGGATGTACATTTGCCGGGCATTAACGGTACAGAAGCTACTGCTGCCATTCGTGAATTTGACACTGATACTCCGATTATTGCCCTAACGGCAATTTCCCTTAACGAAAACAGAGAAATGCTATTATCTTACGGAATGAATGATGTGATTACCAAACCATTCATTCCTGATAATTTTTATGCCGTTATTTCAGAATATCTTAATATTCCAAAATAAAATTCCGGATCAGATCTCTTACATGAGGTTCGGCTTTTTGAGCAGCTAAGAGTACTTCTTCATGATTTACCTCATTGATATTAGCCTCATCTCCCATATCTGTAATAACAGAAACGCCGAAACAATCCATGTCCATATGGCGTGCTACAATAACTTCGGGAACTGTAGACATTCCTACACAGTCTGCTCCTATTGCTTTTACCATGCGATATTCTGCCAGCGTTTCAAATGTTGGCCCCTGTAGTGCTAAATACACTCCTGTTTTTAATTCAAAATTCAGATTTTGTGCTATTTCAGTTGCCTTAGCCATCATTTTTCGGCAATAAGGTTCGCTCATGTTCAAAAATCTCGGTCCGAAACGTTCGTCATTCTTCCCTCTTAACGGATGATCCGGCATCATATTGATATGATCTTTGATCATCATAACATCTCCGACTTTAAAACCGGGGTTGACACCTCCTGAAGCATTGGAAACAATAACCTTGTTAATTCCTAAGAATTTCATTACCCGCACCGGAAAAGTTACCTCTTTCATCGTATATCCTTCATAATAGTGAAAGCGTCCTTGCATTGCCATTACTTTCTTAGTACCTATAGTTCCGAAAAGTAAGGCTCCTTTATGTCCTTCTACTGTTGACACCGGAAAATGCGGTATATCTTTATACTCAATTGTATATTCAATTGTTATATCATCAGCAAACCCTCCTAAGCCTGATCCTAAAATAATTCCATATTCCGGTTCAAAACCATGGGTTTTATCTTTTAAAAAAGCTATGCTTTCCTGTACTTTATCCCACATAATTAAGTATTAATTTATTTAATTCATCTTGGTTCTCAATGATCTCAACTGTTATGGGTAAATACCCTATTGATTGTTCTTGAATTTTTCCTTTTAACCTCATATAATCTTTCTCCGTGGTCACAATTCTTCTTCCCTTTGCCGTCTTCAGTATGTTTTCTATATCCTTGTCCGTAAAATCATGGTGATCCGGAAACAACATAACCTCATCCTTTTCTCCTTTTAAGAATTTTACAAATCCGGTCGGATTGGCTATGCCGGCAACGATCAATTTACTTTCGATCAAATGCTGTACTTCTACTTTTTCTTTCCAGCCCCATAAAAAATCATCATATTTTATCCGGCTAAAGAATATCGGTACAGCAACATTTAATTCCTTCTTGATATTTTGCATTGCAATTTCAGAAATATCATCGGGACATTTAGTGACAATTATCACGTTTGCTCTCCTTTTCCCGATTGAAGGCTCACGAAGATCTCCGAAGGGTAAAATATAATCCCGTGTAAACAAATGATTGTAATCCGTTAATAAAATATAAAATCCGGCTTGCACTCTGCGATGCTGAAAAGCATCATCCAGTAAAATCACTTCCGGATGTATTAATTCCTGTAATTTCTCAATACCATTTCTGCGATCCGCATCTACTGCAACAGCAACTTCTTTAAATTTAGAATAGAATTGAAAAGGCTCATCACCAATAGTCGCAGCATTAGCTCTTTCATCTGCTAAAATAAAACCTTTCGTTTTACGTCCATACCCTCTGCTTAAAGTCGCTACTTTCTTATTTTGTAATAAGCGGACTAAATATTCTATATGAGGTGTTTTTCCGGTTCCTCCCACACTTAAATTTCCTACAGCTATAACCGGCAAAGAAAATGTATAGCTCTTAAACCACCCTAAATCATAGAACAGATTTCGGCAATAAGTCACCATCCAATATACAAATCCTAACGGAAAGAGTAATTTTCGTAATAAATTCATAGTACGAAAGTAGCATTTTTTTATCTTTGATAGAAATAAAAATACCAGTCCATGAAGTTATCTGAAATTCTTACGGTCTTAGAAGAAATGGCACCACTTTCGTATGCTGAAGATTTTGACAATGTTGGCCTGCTGGTAGGGCAACCGGAACAAGAAGTCAGTGGAATTTTGGTCTGTCATGATGCCTTAGAAAGTGTCATAGAAGAAGCTGTTGAAAAAAAATGCAATCTGGTAGTCTGCTTTCACCCTATCCTGTTTAGCGGTATAAAAAAGATAACGGGAAAAAATTATGTTGAAAGAGCTATTCTTAAAGCCATTAAACATGATATTGCTATTTATGCTGTACATACCGCTTTAGACAATCACAAAAAAGGGGTCAACAAAATATTCTGCAATGCTTTAGGACTAACCCATACCAAAATTTTAATTCCTAAAACCAACTATATCAAAAAACTAATCACCTATACCATTCCTGAGAATGCCGAAAAACTAAGAAATGCACTTTTTGATTCCGGAGCCGGAAAAATAGGAAACTATGAAGATTGCAGCTTCAATAGCCAGGGAATAGGAACCTATTTAGGAGGTGAAGACAGCAGTCCTCAAATAGGAGAACGCTTTGAATTTGTAGAAAATACTGAGATAAAAATTGAGGTTACGTTTGAAAAACATCTGCAAAGCAAAATATTAAAAGCATTGTTCAGAAACCATGCCTACGAAGAAGTAGCCTATGAGATCTATTCTTTAGACAATTTACATCAGAATATAGGGTTGGGAATGATCGGCGAATTTGAAACTCCGATTTCTGAAACTGAACTATTAGAACTTACTAAGACTACAATGCAATGCGGCGGTATACGCCACAGCTCTTTTACCGGAAAAGAGATTAAAAAAGTAGCCGTTTTAGGCGGATCAGGCAGCTTTGCCATTAAAAATGCTATTGCCGCAGGAGCCGATGCTTTCCTGACTGCTGACCTGAAATACCACCAATTTTATGAAGCAGAAGGTAAACTACTTCTAGCTGACATCGGACATTTTGAAAGTGAAAGATTTACAAAAAATTATATTGTTGATTATCTTAAAGAAAAAATCACTAATTTTGCAATCATTTTATCAGAGGAAAATACAAACCCGGTTCAATATTTTTAAATATGGCAAACACAAAAGAACTAAGTGTAGAAGACAAATTAAGAGCGCTTTACAGTTTACAACTTGTTGATTCTAAAATAGACGAAATCAGAAGCGTTAGAGGAGAATTACCTTTAGAAGTAGAGGATTTAGAAGACGAAGTTGCAGGTCTTACCACTCGTTTAGAAAAATTCAAAAGTGATTTAGAATCCATTGATGCTCAAATTAAAGAAAAGAAAAATGCAATAGACGAGCACAAAAGTACCATAAAAAAATATCAGGAACAGCAAAAAAATGTTCGTAACAACAGAGAATACAACTCTTTAACTAAAGAGATCGAATTTCAGGAGCTTGAAATCCAATTAGCTGAAAAGCATATCAAAGAAATGAAAGCTTCCATCGAACATAAGAAAGAAGTTGTTTCTCAAACTAAAGAGAAGTTAGAAGCAAAACAAACACACTTAAAGCACAAAAAAGCTGAGTTAAACGACATTATGTCTGAGACTGAAAAAGAAGAAAACTTCTTAATAGAAAAGTCTGAAGAATTACAAAAACAGATTGAAGGTCGCTTATTAACTGCTTATAAAAGAATCAGAGGAAGCGTTCGCAACGGATTAGCTGTTGTTTCTATTGAAAGAGGAGCTTCTGCCGGGTCTTTCTTTACAATTCCTCCGCAAACACAAATGGAAATTGCCGGGCGTAAAAAGATCATTACTGATGAACATAGCGGACGTATCTTAATTGATAGTTTCCTTGCTGAAGAAGTTAAACAAGATATGGAAAACTTATTTGCTAAGTTATAAGAACTGGTAAATTATAGAGATAAAATCCCGATTGAAAACCAATCGGGATTTTTTTTGTCTTTTTAAAAGTAACAAACGCCTTAATTATTTCATCTATAGAAAACAAAATTACTATTGATTTTATTTATTACATCATAAAAACTCAATATAAAACCTAAGATTTAATAAAACAAAAGTCAGATATATTTGAAAAATCTAACATCATAATATATTTGAAATGAAAAAAATAATCTTATCAGCTGGTTTATTGGTACTACTTAGCTGTAACAACAAAGCAGAAGAAAGCAACGCAGAAGCGGAAAGCTGTCCTTTTGGTTTCGGAAGTAAACCAAAAAAAGAAATGGAAAAAAGCAGTGCCACTACCAATAAAGATTGGTGGCCGAACCAATTAGACCTAAGCACACTCCGTGCTAATTCCAGTTTATCCAATCCGTTAGGAGACGAATTTGACTATACAAAAGAGTTTAGCACTTTAGATTATTTTGCATTAAAAGAAGACATACGCAAAGTCTTGACTGATTCTCAGGAATGGTGGCCTGCTGACTATGGACACTATGGTCCTTTTTTTATTCGTATGGCGTGGCACTCAGCCGGAACCTATCGTACAGGTGACGGACGTGGCGGAGGTGGCGAAGGACAACAGCGCTATGCTCCGTTAAATTCCTGGCCAGATAACGGTAACCTTGATAAAGCCAGACGCTTATTACAACCTGTAAAACTAAAATACGGACAAAAAATCTCTTGGGCCGACCTTATGATCCTTGCCGGTAATGTAGCGCTAGAAGATATGGGATTCCCTACTATCGGTTTTGCAGGTGGACGTGCAGATACATGGGAACCTCAAACGGTTAACTGGGGGGAAGAAAAAAAATGGGTAGAAGAGCATCGCAATCCGGAACATTTAGCCAACGCTTTATCAGCTACTGAAATGGGGCTTATTTATGTTAATCCGGAAGGACCAAACGCTAACCACGATCCTAAAAATGCAGCACTGGCTATTCGTGCTACCTTTGCAAGAATGGGAATGGATGACGAAGAAACTGTCGCTCTAATTGCCGGAGGACACTCTTTTGGAAAGACACATGGTGCCGGATCGGCAACTCATGTTGGAAAAGCTCCAGAAGCAGCCGATATTGAAGCTCAAGGTTTAGGCTGGAAAAGCTCTTATAAAACAGGAAAAGGTACTGATGCCATTACTTCCGGCTTAGAGGTAACCTGGACAACCAATCCTGTTCAATACACACATGGATTCTTTAAATCTTTATTCGGAAATGAATGGGAACTTACTAAAAGTCCAGCCGGAGCCTATCAGTGGGTAGCAAAAGATCCGAAAGCTATGGTTCCCGATGCTTTTGATAAAAACAAAAAGCATAAACCAACTATGTTGACCACAGATCTATCCCTACGTGAAGATCCCATCTACAACAAAATCTCTAAACGATTCTTAGACCATCCTGAAGAGTTTACCAAAGCTTTTGCCCGTGCTTGGTTTAAATTAACTCACCGTGATTTAGGTCCTAAAACAAGATATATTGGTCCGGAAGTACCAACACAGGATTTTATTTGGCAGGATCCTCTTCCGGAAGCGGATTATGATCAAATTAATTCGACAGATATTACCAATCTTAAAAAAATGATCTTAAACTCGGGATTAACCTCTTCTGAATTAGTTTCTACCGCTTGGGCTTCAGCAGCCTCTTTCCGTGGTTCAGATTACAGAGGTGGTGCCAATGGAGCTCGCATTCGCTTAGAACCACAAGTGAATTGGGAAGCTAATAATCCTACTCAACTTAAAAAAGTACTGGCTACATTAGAAAAAATACAAGCTGACTTTAATGCTAAGGCCGGTAAAAAGAAAGTATCTATGGCTGATCTAATCGTTTTAGGAGGTTCAGCAGCCGTTGAAGATGCCGCTAAAAAAGCAGGTTTTACTATTGTCGTTCCATTTACAGCCGGTCGTGTTGACGCTACTCAAGAGCAAACCGATATCAAATCATTTGCTGTACTTGAACCTATTGCTGATGGTTTCCGAAACTACTTACATGCAAATCATCCGGCAAAATCGGAAGAATTATTAATTGACAAGGCCGAATTACTAACTCTAACCGCACCGGAATTAACGGTTTTAGTAGGTGGATTACGTGTATTAGATGCCAATTACGACCATTCAAAATATGGCATTTTTACGGACCAACCAGGTGCTTTGACGAATGATTTCTTTGTAAATCTATTAAGCATGGATACTGAATGGACTGCCATTGATGAGAAAAAAGAATTTTTTCAAGGAAAAGATCGTAAAACCGGAGCCGCTAAATACACAGCAACTCGTGCAGATTTAATCTTTGGTTCTAATTCTGAGCTAAGAGCTTTAGCAGAAGTTTACGCAAGTTCAGATGCGAAAGAAAAATTTGTGAAAGATTTTGTTTCTGCTTGGGTTAAAGTCATGAACTTAGACCGTTTCGACTTAAAAAAATAACAATTTCTACATATTACTAATTAAAAAGGCAGTTTGGAAACAGGCTGTCTTTTTTGTATTCTTCCTATAATATGAAAACAAAAATATATAAATAAATGATGTGGGAGCCCTTGTTTTAAAAAACTTTCTCAAAAGTCTTTCCATTAAATTTATAGACACCTGCATTTGCCATTCCAAAGAGTAAGTTATTGGCATTATCTTTATAAATACACCAAATCATGGATGAAGAAAGCCTATTGTCTATTTCATAATTTGTCATGATTGTTCCGTCAAATTTCCACGCTCCAGTATCTCTATCGCCAAACCAAATATTTCCTTCGCTATCTTCTTCAATTGCAAAAACATGTTCTAGTGTTCCTGCCGGAGATTTAGCACCGCTTCTTTTGCTTTCAGGATGTATTAAATTTTGTTTTTCAGAAAAATTAATAGTCGTATTCCCTTCTTTTAACAAAACTCCTATTCCATTATTGCCTATCCACAATCTACCTTTAGAATCTTCTAAAACACTTCTCACGTGCAACATCCCATTTTCCATATTCAAACCTAAAGATGCATCATCCATTATAGTAAATTGGATACCATTGTAGCCATAAACTCCAGTATAACTTGCAATCCATTCTGTATTATTTTTTCCTGTTGCATGGCTTGTTACTACATTATTACCTCCAGTATTTTCAGGCCTTGGAAACGGAAACAATAAGAAATATATTTGTTGACCATCATATCGATAAACACCATCTGTATTACCCGCAGTAAACCAAAGATCATCTTTTGTTTTAATCCATTTGCTGTTTGTGTTTCTAATCTCTTCCTTTGGATAAGTCGCAATGGTTTTTCCATCATAACTACAAGGTCCGTTCGCGGTTTCAAACCATATAGTTCCATTTGAATCTTCTTGAATAGAGCGTACCTGATTATCTGGCAAACCTTCTTTGATTGTAAAATATTCAAATGTTTTTCCATTAAACTTACAAACTCCTTCGGTATGACTTCCCAACCAATAATTGCCTTTTCTGTCTTGTAAAATAACACGTATTCCTGAAGTAAATTGAAGGCTATCTGATTTTAAAGTGTTTAAAACTTCACTATTTATTGGTTCAATTTCAGCTATTTTTTTCTCTATACATGAAAAATTAAGCAACACTAATAGTAATAGTATAAACATCTTTAGAAAATTTTTCATTTATAGTTTTTATTAATTTTTCCTCTAAAATAATCAAAAACAAGCACTTTATACCTTTTTCTAGCTTCAAAATTAAACGTATTCATAACTGGTAAAAGTTTATCTTTGCATTATGGAAGAAAACAAAACACGTATTAATAAATTTTTATCGGAAAGTGGATTTTGTTCGCGTCGTGAAGCCGATAAATTAATTGAACAAGGTCGGGTTACTATTAACGGAGAAATTCCTGAAATGGGAACCAAGGTTGGTCCGGATGATGAAGTACGTGTTAATGGCAAATTAATCAACGAAAAAAAAGAAGGATTTGTTTATCTATTATTCCATAAACCTGTTGGTATAGAATGCACTACCAACCAAAGTGTTAAGGGCAATGTTGTGGATTATATTAATTATCCGGAACGTATTTTTCCTATTGGTCGTTTAGACAAAGCCAGTGAAGGTTTGCTGTTAATGACAAACGATGGTGATATTGTTAATAAAATTCTTCGTGCGCGCAACAACCACGAAAAAGAATATATTGTTACGGTAAGCAAACCTATCACCGAACGTTTTATCCAACGCATGAGCAATGGTGTTCCTATTTTAGATACCATTACCCGAAAATGCAAAGTAGAACAGATCAGTAAATATGTTTTCCGTATCATCTTAACTCAAGGTTTAAATCGTCAAATTCGTAGAATGTGTGAATATCTGGATTATGAAGTAACCGCTTTAAAACGTATTCGTATTATTAATATTTCACTTGATGTTCCTGTAGGTAAATATCGTGAATTAACGAAAAAAGAACTTGATGCTTTAAATAAATTAATTGAACCGTCCAGTAAAACGGAAGAAGCCAGTTTACCGGCAAACAATAAAAAAGGATTTTCGGGTAAAAGAAATTACGGTACAAGGAATCGTTAAAAAGTGACTTCCATTACATAATCGTCCATTACGTAACCCAAACCGATATCAATTACTTCGTCTTTTACAATTTTGAAGCCTAATTTGGTATAAAAATCTTTTGCCTTGTTGTATTTATTCACATTAAGATAAATAGCTTGCTGATTGGCTTCAAGAGCAAGTTCTCTTACTTTCTCAAACAACAACTTCCCTACTCCTGTCCCTTGTGTCTCTGGTAATACATAAATCTTATGTATTTTAGTTCTATCAGGGGAACAATTGATCTCATACGAAACAAAGCCTACATATTTACCTTCTTCGTTTTGAGCCAAGTAAAAAACATGATTGTGTTTCATTTGTTCAGAGAGCGCTTCTTTAGCATAAAATTTATTGAGCATATACTGAAGTTGTTCCGAACTCAGAATATCTTTGTAAGCCACAGGCCAGATTTGGCATGCCAAATCATCAATGACCTCTAAATGATCAGAATCTGCTTTAATCAATTGCATAACAAAAAATTTTTCTCAAAAATAAAAAAGTCTCGTTATAAATAAACGAGACTTTTTTACTATTTCTTAAGCTTGACCTGTTGGCCCGAAATTCAGTGGAATATTAGGTGTTTCACCTTCTTTTATTTCTCCGTGTTGCGCTTCAAAGCGTCTCACATTCTCAGCTAAAGCTTTCAGAAGTCTTTTTGCATGCTGTGGTGTTAACACAATACGCGACTTCACTTTTGCTTTAGGAACACCTGGCATAATAGACACAAAATCAACTACAAATTCACTATTTGAATGATTGATAATCGCTAAGTTAGAATAAATACCTTCAGCGGTTTTTTCATCCAACTCAATATTGATCTGACCTTGTTGTGGGTTGTTATTGTTATTTTCCATAGGTATAAAGTTAAAAAAACCTAACAGAAATCTGTTAGGTTTTTGTTATTTACATGCTTTAATTTAGAAATTAAATTCTTCTTTAGCAGCCATTAATTCACTATATTCCTCTTTAGAACCTACAATAATGTTATCGTATTCTCTCATACCTGTACCGGCCGGAATTCTGTGACCAACGATTACATTTTCTTTCAATCCTTCAAGAGTATCAACTTTACCTGCTACAGCAGCCTCGTTCAACACTTTTGTAGTTTCCTGGAAGGAAGCTGCAGAAATGAAAGATTTCGTTTGTAATGATGCTCTTGTAATACCTTGTAGTACCGGAGTTGCCGTTGCCGGAATAACATCACGTGCTACTACTAAGTTTTTATCACTACGTTTTAACAATGAGTTTTCATCACGTAATTGACGAGGTGTTACGATCTGACCTGCTTTTAGTGTATCAGAATCACCTGCATCTTCAATCACTTTCATTCCGTATAATTTGTCATTTTCAGTAATAAAATCTGAAGTATGCGCTAATTGATCTTCTAAGAATAAAGTATCTCCCGGATCTTCAATTCTAACTTTACGCATCATTTGACGAATCACTACTTCAAAGTGTTTATCGTTGATTTTTACCCCTTGTAAACGGTATACCTCTTGAATTTCATTAACCAAATACTGCTGAACAGCTGAAGGTCCTTTAATTCTCAAGATATCTTCCGGAGTAATAGCTCCGTCTGATAATGGCATTCCTGCTTTTACGAAGTCGTTCTCCTGAACTAAGATTTGGTTCGAAAGCTTAACTAAATATTTCTTCACTTCACCAAATTTAGACTCGATAGCGATCTCACGATTACCTCTCTTGATCTTACCGAAAGTAACAACACCATCAATCTCAGAAACAACAGCTGGGTTAGATGGGTTACGAGCCTCTAACAACTCTGTAATTCTTGGTAAACCTCCTGTAATATCTCCTGCTTTAGAAGAACGACGAGGAATTTTAACTAAGATCTTACCTGCCTTAATTTTTTCTCCGTCATCAACCATCAAGTGGGCACCTACCGGTAAGTTGTAAGAACGGATCAATTCTCCGTCTTTACCGTAAATATGTAGAGTAGGGATTAATTTTTTATTACGAGCTTCAGAAATAACTTTTTCCTGGAAACCTGTTTGCTCATCAATCTCTACTAAGAAACTTTCACCTTGCTTAATATCTTCATATTCAACTTTACCTGTAAATTCAGAGATGATCACACCATTATAAGGATCCCATTTACAAATTACCGTTCCTTTTTCGACTACATCACCATCATTTGCAAAAATATAAGAACCATAAGGTATATGGTGCGTATTTAATACAATGCCAGTTTTAGCATCTACTAATTTTAATTCAGTAGAACGAGAGATTACGATATCCACAATATTTCCTTCGTTATCTTCTCCTTTAACTGTTTTAAGATCTTCAATCTCTAAACGTCCGGCAAACTTAGTAATGATACTTGACTCTTCAGATAAACCTCCTGCTACCCCTCCAACGTGGAATGTACGTAGGGTTAACTGAGTACCTGGCTCACCGATCGATTGTGCAGCAATTACACCAACAGCTTCACCTTTCTGAGTCATTTTTCCTGTTGCCAGGTTTCTACCATAACATTTTGCACAGATACCTTTTCCAGCCTCACAAGTCAATGGCGAACGAACTTCTACGCTTTCTAAAGGAGAAGCATCAATTCTTTTGATCACTGCTTCGGTGATTTCTTCACCTGCAGGAACAATAACTTCCGAAGTTAAAGGATCCACTACATCATTCAATGCAACACGTCCTAAGATTCTCTCTCCAAGAGTTTCTACAATTTCTTCATTTTTCTTAAGAGCTGTTACCTCAATACCTCTCAATGTACCACAGTCAACTGAATTAACAATTACATCTTGTGAAACATCATGCAACCTTCTTGTTAAATATCCGGCATCGGCTGTTTTTAACGCGGTATCGGCAAGACCTTTACGCGCACCGTGCGTAGAAATAAAGTATTCTAAGATCGAAAGACCTTCCTTAAAGTTGGAAAGGATCGGGTTTTCAATAATTTCACCACCTCCGGCAGTTGATTTTTTAGGCTTAGCCATCAAACCACGCATACCGGTTAACTGACGAATCTGTTCTTTTGAACCCCTCGCTCCAGAATCCAACATCATGAATACTGAGTTAAATCCTTGTTGGTCTTCGCGAATGTTTTTCATTGCTAATTCTGTTAACAATGCATTTGTCGAAGTCCAAACATCAATTACCTGATTGTAACGTTCGTTGTTGGTAATAAGTCCCATGTTATAGTTCATGGTAATTCCGGCAACTTGTTCGTTTGCATCAGCAATCAATTGTTGTTTACGATCAGGAATCTTAATATCACCCAATGAGAATGATAATCCTCCTTGGAATGCAAAACGATATCCCATATTTTTAATATCATCTAAGAAAGCAGCTGTTGTAGGAACATCTGTTACACCTAAAATATTACCAATAATATCACGTAGTGATTTTTTAGTTAATACTTCATTGATGTAACCGGCTTGTTCCGGAACCACTTCATTAAACAATACTCTACCTGCAGTAGTCTGGATAATTTGATATGTCAATTCTCCGTTTTCATTAAAATCTTTAGCTCTTACTTTAACACGAGCATTTAGATCTAACTTCCCTTCATTGATAGCAATATGAACTTCCTCAACTGAATAGAACGTTTGTCCTTCTCCTCTAATCGGATTTTCAGGGCTCGAAAGTCTTTCTTTGGTCATATAATACAATCCAAGAACCATATCCTGAGACGGTACTGTAATAGGAGCACCGTTAGCAGGGTTCAAGATATTATGAGAAGCTAACATTAACAACTGTGCTTCCAAAATAGCTTCAGGTCCTAATGGTAAGTGTACCGCCATCTGGTCACCGTCAAAATCGGCATTAAATGCCGTACAGGTTAACGGGTGTAACTGAATAGCTTTACCTTCAATCAATTTTGGCTGGAACGCTTGAATACCTAAACGGTGAAGCGTAGGAGCACGGTTTAGTAATACCGGATGACCTTTAATTACATTTTCTAAGATATCCCATACTACCGGCTCTTTTTTATCAATGATCTTCTTAGCTGATTTAACTGTTTTAACGATACCTCTTTCGATCAATTTACGAATTACGAAAGGTTTGTATAGTTCGGCGGCCATATCTTTTGGCAAACCACACTCATACATTTTCAATTCAGGTCCAACAACAATTACTGAACGAGCAGAATAATCCACACGTTTACCTAATAAGTTTTGACGGAAACGTCCTTGCTTACCTTTTAATGAATCTGATAATGATTTTAATGGTCTGTTTGATTCTGTTTTTACAGCTGAAGCTTTTCTTGTATTGTCGAATAAAGAGTCAACGGCTTCCTGTAACATACGTTTTTCATTACGTAAGATTACTTCCGGAGCTTTGATCTCCATCAATCGTTTTAAACGATTATTACGGATAATTACACGACGGTACAAGTCATTCAAGTCAGAAGTAGCAAAACGTCCTCCGTCTAGTGGCACTAACGGACGTAACTCAGGCGGAATAACCGGAATTACTTTTAAAATCATCCATTCCGGACGATTCTCTCTGTTTTGGTTAGCCTCACGGAAAGACTCAACTACCTGAAGGCGTTTTAAAGCCTCTGTTTTACGTTGTTTAGATGTCTCATTATTCGCTGCATGACGCAAATCGAATGACAATTGATCTAAATCAATTCTTGATAATAAGTCCATGATACATTCCGCACCCATTTTGGCTACGAATTTGTTCGGATCATTATCGTCTAAATATTGGTTCTCCATCGGAAGAGTATCTAAAATATTCAAGTACTCCTCTTCTGTTAAGAAATCTAATCTATTTAAGGTCTCTCCATCAGGACCTTTAGCAATACCCGGTTGAATTACTACATATCTTTCGTAGTAAATAATCATATCTAATTTCTTAGACGGCAATCCTAAAAGGTAACCGATTTTATTCGGTAATGAACGGAAATACCAAATATGAGCGATAGGCACCACTAAATTAATGTGTCCTACACGATCTCTACGTACTTTTTTCTCTGTTACTTCAACACCACAACGGTCACAAACGATTCCTTTGTAACGGATTCTTTTATATTTCCCGCAGGCACATTCATAGTCTTTTACCGGACCGAAAATTCGCTCACAGAAAAGACCATCTCTTTCTGGTTTGTGAGTACGATAGTTAATTGTTTCAGGTTTTAAAACCTCACCTCTGGATTCGGCTAAAATAGATTCCGGAGAAGCCAAGCCTATCGTAATTCTGTTAAATCTTTTAACGGTGTTTTTATCTTTTAATCTTGTCATGATATGAATGCTATCGATTTTGTAAAAAACGTTAAACGTTATAAAGGGGAGTGCTTTCACACTCCCTTGAAATTATTCCTCTAATCTGATGTCTAATCCAAGACCTTTAAGTTCATGCATCAATACGTTGAATGACTCCGGTAATCCTGGTTCAGGCATTGTTTCACCCTTAACGATTGCTTCGTAAGTTTTAGCTCTACCCATCACGTCATCAGATTTCACCGTTAAGATTTCTCTCAAGGTACTTGAAGCACCGTATGCTTCAAGAGCCCATACCTCCATCTCTCCGAAACGCTGACCACCGAATTGAGCTTTACCTCCTAATGGTTGTTGCGTAATCAATGAGTATGGTCCGATAGAACGTGCGTGCATTTTATCATCAACCATGTGACCTAATTTCAACATATAGATCACACCTACTGTTGCCGGTTGGTGGAAACGTTCACCTGTACCTCCATCGTAAAGGTAAGTATGACCGAATCTCGGGATTCCTGCTTCGTCAGTCAATGCATTAATTTCATCTAACGTTGCACCATCAAAAATAGGTGTTGCGAATTTTTTACCTAATTTTAAACCTGCCCATCCTAAAACAGTTTCATAGATCTGTCCGATGTTCATACGAGATGGTACACCTAGTGGATTCAATACAATATCAACAGGAGTTCCGTCTTCTAAGAAAGGCATATCTTCCTGACGAACGATTTTTGCCACAATACCTTTGTTACCGTGACGACCCGCCATTTTATCTCCTACTCTTAGTTTACGTTTTTTAGCAATATAAACTTTAGCTAATTTTAAAATTCCTGATGGTAACTCATCTCCAACTGTAATAGTAAATTTCTCTCTTCTCAACCAACCTTGTAAATCGTTCAATTTGATTTTGTAGTTGTGAACTAAATCATTTACCATTTTATTTGTTGTATCATCAGTTGTCCATTGCCCTTTCGTTAAATGAGCAAAATCATCAACTGACTGTAACATTTTTTTAGTAAATTTCTTACCTTTTGGTAATACTTCTTCACCTAAATCGTTCAATACTCCCTGAGATGTTTTACCATCAACGATCAAGAACAATTTATCAATTAATTTATCTTTTAACTCGTTGTATCTTACTTCAAATTCTACATCAAGTTTATCGATATCTTCTTTATCTTTTGAACGCTTACGTTTATCTTTTACTGCTTTAGCAAACAATTTTTTATCTAAAACAACACCACGTAATGACGGAGAAGCTTTTAATGAAGCATCTTTCACATCTCCTGCTTTATCACCGAAGATAGCACGTAATAGTTTTTCTTCCGGAGTAGGATCTGATTCTCCTTTCGGTGTGATCTTACCGATCAGTATATCACCAGGTTTTACTTCAGCTCCGATACGGATCATTCCGTTTTCATCCAAGTCTTTAGTAGCTTCTTCAGAAACATTCGGAATATCATTTGTTAACTCTTCGTTACCTAATTTAGTATCACGAACTTCTAATGAATAATCGTCTACGTGAATTGATGTAAAGATATCGTCACGAACTACTTTTTCAGAAATCACAATCGCATCCTCGAAGTTGTACCCTTTCCAAGGCATGAACGCTACTTGTAAGTTTCTACCTAGCGCTAACTCTCCGTTCTGCGTTGCATATCCTTCACAAAGAACCTGACCTTTATTTACACGATCCCCTTTTCTAACGATCGGTTTTAAGTTGATCGAAGTACTTTGGTTTGTCTTTCTGAATTTGATCAACTGATATGTTTTTTCATCTTCGTCAAAACTTACCATTCTTTCTTCGTCGGTTCTATCGTATTTAATGGTAATCTTGTTTGCATCAACATAAGTAACCAATCCAGCTCCTTCAGCATTAATCAATACTCTTGAATCAGAAGCAACCTGACGTTCAAGACCTGTACCAACGATTGGTGATTCCGGACGCAATAAAGGAACTGCCTGACGCATCATGTTTGATCCCATCAACGCACGGTTCGCATCATCATGCTCCAAGAAAGGAATCAATGAAGCCGAAATAGAAGCAATCTGGTTCGGAGCAACGTCTGTATAATTCACTACATTAGGCTCTACAACAGGGAAATCACCTTCTTCACGGGCAATTACTCTTTCTGCTGTAATTTTTCCGTTCTCATCCATTTCGATATTTGCTTGCGCAATCATCTTACCTTCTTCTTCTTCAGCGCTCAAATAAATTGGTTCATTTTTCAAATCAACAACACCGTCTTCAACTTTACGATAAGGAGTTTCAATGAATCCCATTCCGTTTACTTTAGCATAAACCCCTAAAGATGAAATCAAACCAATGTTTGGTCCCTCTGGAGTTTCAATCGGACATAAACGCCCGTAATGCGTATAGTGAACGTCACGAACCTCGAAACCTGCTCTTTCTCTGGATAAACCTCCGGGTCCTAAAGCAGACAAACGACGTTTGTGTGTAATCTCTGCTAACGGATTCGTTTGATCCATGAACTGAGATAACTGGTTTGTTCCGAAGAACGAGTTAATTACTGAAGATAATGTTTTCGCATTGATCAAATCGATCGGAGTAAACACCTCATTGTCACGAACATTCATACGTTCACGAATAGTACGTGCCATACGGGCTAAACCTACACCGAATTGTGCAGAAAGTTGTTCCCCAACTGTTCTTACACGACGATTCGATAAGTGATCGATATCATCAATCTCTGCTTTTGAGTTAATCAACTCAATCAAATATTTAACGATAGTAATGATATCTTCTTTCGTTAAAACTTGTTTATCCATCGGGATATCCAAGCCTAATTTTTTGTTCATTCGGTAACGACCTACATCACCTAAGTTATAACGTTGGTCAGAAAAGAACAATTTATCGATAATGCCTCGAGCAGTTTCTTCATCAGGCGGTTCTGCATTACGCAACTGACGATAGATGTGTTCTACGGCTTCTTTTTCTGAGTTTGTAGGGTCTTTTTGTAACGTATTATGGATAATAGTATAGTCTGCTGCATTGTTATCCTCTTTGTGTAAAAGGATTGTTTTTACATCAGCTTCAATAATTTCTTCAACGTTATCTTTATCTAAGATAGTATCACGATCTAAAATGATCTCATTACGTTCGATAGATACTACTTCCCCTGTATCTTCATCAACGAAATCTTCATGCCATGTATTCAATACACGTGCAGCAAGTTTTCTTCCGATGTATTTCTTGATCCCTGATTTAGAAACTTTGATTTCTTCTGCAAGGTCAAAAATTTCTAAAATATCTTTATCTCTTTCAAAACCGATAGCACGGAAAAGAGTGGTAACCGGTAACTTTTTCTTTCTATCGATATAAGCATACATTACACTGTTAATGTCTGTAGCGAATTCGATCCAAGAACCTTTAAAAGGAATAATTCTGGCAGAATATAATTTTGTTCCGTTTGCATGGAACGATTGTCCAAAGAACACACCAGGAGATCTATGTAACTGAGAAACTACAACCCTTTCAGCTCCATTAATAACGAAAGTACCGCTTGGAGTCATGTAAGGAATAGTTCCTAAATATACATCTTGAACAATAGTTTCGAAATCTTCATGTTCAGGATCTGTACAATACAATTTCAATCTAGCCTTTAGAGGTACACTGTACGTTAAACCTCTATCAATACACTCTTCTATTGTATAACGGGGTGGATCGATAAAATAATCTAGGAATTCTAATACGAATTGATTTCTCGTATCCGTAATTGGAAAATTTTCCATGAAGGTATTATAAAGACCTTCATTACTTCTTTCATCTGATTTCGTTTCTAATTGGAAAAAATCCTTAAACGATTTCACCTGAATATCCAAAAAGTCAGGATAATTAGGAATGTTCTTTGTAGAAGCAAAATTTAATCTTTGAGTCTGATTAGCAATCATCAATGGACAAATTTTTGATTTAAAAAAGTAATTTTCGTGTCAGAAACACTATGTAATTTATACTTCCTTTTAAAAATAATCAACACATCTTTAAAAATAACCAGGAAAGTTAGTTTATTTTCTTTCTTCGTATTGACTACTATTTTTTTGTAAAAAAGATAAAATTCTTTTTATACGCAAAATGGTTTAGGCCTTTGAGACAATATCTCAAGGCCTAAACCTGGTTTTTTACCTAAGTTTAGCTTATTTTAGCTCAACTGCAGCACCTGCTTCTTCTAAAGATTTTTTAAGACCTTCAGCCTCATCTTTAGAAACTCCTTCTTTAATGTTAGCCGGAGCTGAATCTACGATATCTTTAGCTTCTTTCAATCCTAAACCAGTTAATTCTTTAACTGCTTTTACAACTGCTAATTTAGAAGCACCAGCATCTTTCAATACTACTGTGAATTCAGTTTGCTCTTCAGCAGCAGCAGCATCACCACCTCCACTTACAACTACTGCAGCAGCAGCAGGTTCGATACCATACTCATCTTTTAATATTGTTGCTAATTCGTTAACTTCTTTAACTGTTAAGTTAACTAATTGTTCTGCGAATTGTTTTAAATCTGCCATTTTTCTATCTTTTAATTTTGTAAAATATAATAATTTATTTGTGCGTTCTTTTTATTCAGGAAATTACTCCGCAGCTTCTTCTTTTTCTTCTTGATTTTGAAGAGCAGCGATAACTCTCTGAGCCGGAGATTGAAGCAATCCGATGATTTCTGCAATAACTTCTTCTTTAGATTTAATAGATACTAATGAATCTAATTGATTGTCTCCGATATAGATTTCCTCATTGATATAAGCTCCTTTTAACAAAGGCTTGTCGCTCTTTTTACGGAATTCTTTGATTACTTTTGCAGGACCATTAGCTGTTTCTGCAATCATAATAGAAGTATTTCCTTTTAAAACTGTTGGCAATTCACCATAGTTTGTTTCAGAAGCTTCCATTGCTTTATCAAGCAATGTATTCTTAACCACTTCTAATTTAATTCCTGCTTTAAAACAAGCTCTTCTTAAGTTAGAAGTTGTATCTGCATCAAGTCCTGAAATGTCTGCTAAATACAATACATTCACTCCCGCTAACTGTGCAGTTAAATCTTCAATAGCTAATGCTTTTTCTTCTCTAGTCATGATACTAAAAATTTTTAACTACCAATTATACAGCTTTAGGATCTAAAGCAATAGCAGGACTCATTGTACTTGATAAGTGGATTGACTTAATATAAGTACCTTTAGCTGCAGTTGGTTTTAATTTTATTAATGTTTGAATAATTTCGTGAGCATTGTCATAGATTTTATCAGCATCAAAAGATACTTTACCTATACCTGCGTGAACAATACCGGTTTTATCAACTTTAAAGTCAATTTTACCAGCTTTAACTTCTTGAACAGCTTTAGCAACATCCATAGTTACAGTACCTGTTTTAGGGTTCGGCATTAAACCACGAGGTCCTAAAATACGACCTAACGGACCTAATTTACCCATAACAGCTGGCATAGTGATGATTACATCCACATCAGTCCAACCGTCTTTAATTTTTTGTAGATACTCATCTAAACCAACATAATCTGCACCAGCAGCTTTTGCTTCAGCTTCTTTATCTGGAGTTACAAGCGCTAAAACGCGTGTATCTTTTCCTGTTCCATGAGGCAATGTTACTACACCTCTAACCATTTGGTTCGCTTTTCTCGGATCAACTCCAAGACGAACAGCGATGTCTACAGACTCATCAAATTTTGCAGTAGCTACATCTTTAATTAATGCAGAAGCATCTTTTAAAGTGTATAATCTGTTTTTTTCAATTTTTGATGCAGCCTCTTTTTGCTTTTTAGTCAATTTTGCCATGTCTAATTCATTTAACGATTAAAAAGGAGCATCTCCTGTTACTGTAATTCCCATAGATCTTGCAGTACCGGCAACCATACTCATTGCTTTTTCAATTGTAAAAGCATTTAAGTCAGGCATTTTGTCTTCTGCAATAACTTTGATTTGATCCCAAGTAACGTTTGCTACTTTCTTTCTGTTTGGTTGTCCTGAACCAGACTTAACTTTAGCCGCTTCTAATAACTGAACAGCAGCAGGTGGCGTTTTTACAACAAAGTCGAAAGACTTGTCTTTGTACACAGTAATTTGTACTGGTAACACTTTGCCGGGTTTATCTTGTGTTCTGGCATTAAATTGCTTACAGAACTCCATGATGTTAACTCCAGCAGCCCCCAAAGCAGGTCCAACCGGTGGCGATGGATTCGCAGCACCTCCCTTAACTTGTAGTTTAACTACTTTACTAACTTCTTTTGCCATTTTTTAAAAAAATTTAGCACATCTAAACAATTGGAAGCAAAGATGCGATTGTATATGTAACAAAAATTATACTTTTTCAACTTGCATAAAATTCAGCTCTAAAGGTGTTTTTCTACCGAAAATTTTCACCATCACCTCAAGTTTACGCTTTTCTTCATTAACTTTTTCAATAGTCCCGTTAAAACCATTAAAAGGACCATCAATAACTTTAACTGTCTCCCCGACAGCGTAAGGGATAGCCACATTATCCGCCTTAATTGATAATTCATCAACTTTACCTAACATTCTGTTTACTTCAGATTGTCTTAAAGGCACTGCATCACCTCCCTTAGTTTCTCCTAAAAAACCTATAACACCAGGAATAGACTTTATAATATGAGGAACCTCACCCGTTAAGTTCGCCTCAATCATCACATAACCCGGAAAATACACTCTTTCTTTAGTGATCTTTTTACCATCCCTAACCTGAACTACTTTTTCAGTAGGAACCAATACCTGAGCAACATAATCAGACATCCCCAAACGAGAGGTTTCAGTCTCAATATAATTCTTTACCTTATTCTCCTGACCACTTACGGCTCTAACTACATACCACTTTTTAACATTATTATCTGCCATTGTAGCCTATCTTTATTTAATAATATTAAAAAATCCCGCCAATGCCTTAACAAACAACTGATCTACACCATATGTTAACAAAGCAAAAACAACAGAGAAAACAGCAACAATAATTGTCAAACGTTGCACTTCCGCCCATTCCGGCCAGGTTACATTAGTTTTCAATTCTTGAAAAGCTTCTGAAATATAATTAACAAATTTTGCCATTTCTTTCTTTTTTGCACGGGCGGAGAGATTCGAACTCCCACCAGCGGTTTTGGAGACCGCGATTCTACCCTTAAACTACGCCCGTATATAAGCCGGATTACTCCGGCTTAAGTTTTATAAATCAACTAAAAATTAGTCTAAAATTTCAGTTACCTGACCAGCACCTACTGTTCTACCACCTTCACGGATAGCGAAACGTAAACCTACTGATAAAGCAATTGGATTCAACAACTCAACTTCGATAGTTAAGTTATCACCTGGCATAACCATCTCCACACCTGCAGGTAATTTAATTGTACCTGTTACATCAGTTGTACGTACGTAGAACTGAGGACGGTAATTGTTATGGAATGGCGTATGACGACCACCTTCTTCTTTTTTCAAGATATAAACCTCAGCTTTAAAATGAGCGTGCGGTTTTACAGAACCTGGCTTACAAATTACCATACCTCTTTTAATATCAGCTTTATCAATACCTCTCAATAACAAACCAACGTTATCTCCAGCTTCACCTCTATCTAAGATTTTACGGAACATCTCAACCCCTGTAATTGTAGAAGTCAATTTATCAGCCCCCATACCAATGATTTCAACCGGATCACCTGTATTAGCAATACCTGTTTCGATACGTCCTGTAGCTACAGTACCACGACCAGTAATTGTAAACACGTCTTCAACCGGCATCAAGAATGGTTTTTCGTTATCACGAACTGGCTCTTCAATCCACTCATCAACAGCATTCATTAATTCCATAACAGTTTCAACCCATTTTGGCTCACCATTCAATGCACCAAGAGCAGAACCTTTAACAACAGGACCATTATCACCATCATATTGATAGAAAGACAATAGATCTCTGATTTCCATTTCTACTAACTCTAACAACTCAGCATCATCAACCATATCCACTTTATTCATGAATACAACGATTCTAGGCACACCAACCTGACGACCTAATAAGATGTGCTCACGAGTTTGAGGCATCGGACCATCAGTAGCAGCTACCACTAAAATAGCACCATCCATCTGAGCAGCACCCGTTACCATGTTTTTAACGTAATCCGCGTGACCTGGACAGTCAACGTGTGCGTAGTGACGTTTTGCAGTTTGATATTCTACGTGAGATGTATTAATAGTAATACCTCTTTCTTTTTCTTCCGGAGCATTGTCAATCTGATCGAAAGATCTAGCTTCTGATAAACCAGCATCTGCTAATACTTTAGTAATAGCAGCAGTCAAAGTGGTTTTACCGTGGTCAACGTGTCCGATAGTACCAATATTTAAATGGGGTTTCGAACGATCAAAGGTTTCTTTTGCCATGACTTAATAATTTAATCTTAGTTATTATATATTAGTGTTCAAATTTAATACACCATAAAGAGCCAATGACGGGATTTGAACCCGTGACCTCTTCCTTACCAAGGAAGCACTCTACCCCTGAGCTACACCGGCTTTTCCCTGTCATCAACAGGTTAAAAATGTGGGGAGAGCAGGATTCGAACCTGCGAAGGTGAAAACCAGCAGATTTACAGTCTGCCCTCGTTGGCCGCTTGAGTATCTCCCCAATCCATATTTTTTTTTTCAATTCTTTAAAGAACAAGAGCCGATGGAGGGACTCGAACCCACGACCTGCTGATTACAAATCAGCTGCTCTAGCCAGCTGAGCTACACCGGCGACTCTCAATAAAAAAGTCCGCTATTTCTAACGGACTGCAAATGTATATAATTTATTTTTTATTCAAAACTTTTTTTGTCTTTTTTTTATCTTACAAATAAGCTCTTACTTTTTCTTTATGTTTTACCAACATTCTTTCTAATGATTCTTCAGCCGAATCTATGCCTTCTTCAAATGTTTTACACGTTTTTTTTACAACCAATTCATCGCCGGGAACCTGAACTTTAACCTCTACGGTTTTATTTTCTTTATCACTGGTATTCTCAACTCTTAAAAAGACATCAGAAGCTACTATTTTATCAAAATACTTTTCTAATTTTCCTAACTTCTCATTAGTAAAATCAACTAATTTTTTGTCAATGTTAAAATTAACTGCCTGAACATTTACTTTCATATTTAAAATGTTTTAAGGTTAAACGATGAGTTATTTCAGATTTCTAGGATGCGACTTCTCGTATACATTTTTCAGCTCTGCTAAGCTACTATGTGTATAAATCTGAGTTGAGGCTAAACTAGCATGACCCAATAACTCTTTTACTGAATTAAGATCGGCTCCGTTATTTAACAAGTGTGTTGCAAACGTATGCCTAAGAACGTGCGGACTCTTTTTTACTTTTTGAGACACACTACTAAAGTAATCATTTATTAGACGATAAACAAACGATTCGCTTATTTTCCTGCCTTTTTTAGACAAAATTAACACTTCGCTTTCTGACAGTATATTTTCACTTTTTTTAAGCCTTTGGTACTCAACAATCAGCTCTATTGTAACCGGCAACAAAGGAATAATCCGCTCCTTATTTCTCTTCCCTAAAACCTTAACCGACTTGTTGTAAAAATCCACATTAGACTCCTTTAAATCAATCAACTCAGCACGCCTCATCCCGGTAGTATAAAACAACTCTATAATCAACCGATTCCTAACTCCTTCAAACCCGGAAGGAAAATCAGTAAGTTCAACAACCTGTTTCAGCTCTTTTTCAGAAAACGGAACCTGAACTTTCTTCGCCACTTTCAATGATTTATGCTTTACCAACGGATTTACAGAAATCACCTTAACCTTAAGCAGAAACTTATAAAAAGACTTTAAAGATGATATTTTACGATTCACAGAATTATTAGAAACGCCTTTCTCGATCATCATAACAATCCAAGCTCTTACCATATTGTATTTCACTACATCCAAGAACTCTTCCTCAAACTCCTTTTTTATAAATTCCCGAAATTCAGAAACATCATTTACATAAGCCAACACTGTATGTCGGGAATACTTTCGTTCCTTTTCCAGATAATCTTTATAAGCTTGGATATTTCGCATAAAAAAACCGTTAGTAACAAAGGTAATCTTTATTACTAACGGTTTTAAACTTTTAATTCAAAAAAATTATGATTCAGCTGAATCTTTCAATCTTTGAATATATTGTGCTTTCTGTACTTCAGCTCTTCTTGCAACTGACGGTTTCGTAAACTGCTGACGTGATCTTAATTGACGAACTGTTCCAGTTTTATCAAATTTTCTCTTGTAACGTTTTAACGCTTTATCGATATTTTCTCCGTCTTTAATAGGTATAATTAACATAGTCTAGACACCTCCTCTCATTTAGGCTGCAAATATAGAAAACTTTTTTCATTAGGAACAAATTTTATTTTTTAATTTTTCTTTCCTTATCTATTCTTGTAGATATGAGTATTTTCCACTATTTTTAAGCTTATTAAAAACCAAACAGAATAATATGAACACAATTGATGTAATTGATCTGCACTTTCAATCAGAGGAAAGTATTGCTTCTTTCCTGATCCCGTCATCCGACGGCTTAATCCTCATAGAATCGGGACCTGAAAGCACTTGGAAAAATCTAGAGAAGGGAATTATAGACTTAGGATATAAAACAGAAGATATCAAACACGTTTTCCTTACACACATCCATTTTGATCACGCCGGTGCCGCTTGGAAATTAGCTGAAAAAGGCGCTACTATATATGTTCATCCGATAGGATTACCTCACATGGCTAATCCTGAAAAACTCTGGAATTCTGCAAGTCAGATCTACGGAGATGACATGGACAGGCTTTGGGGAAAAATGAGACCCATTCCGGAAAATCAATTAAAAGCAGTCGACGACGGAGATGAAATCACAATAGGAGAACACAAGATCAACGTTTGGTATACTCCAGGACACGCTATACACCACAATGCTTATCAGATCAACGACATCATCTTTACCGGAGATGTTGCAGGGGTAAAAATAGAAAACGGCCCCGTTCAACCTCCTTGCCCGCCACCCGACATCAATCTTGATCTATGGATTAAATCAATAGCTAAACTAAAAGCTCTAAATCCAAGTACGCTATACTTAACACACTTCTCTCGACAAGAAAACCCTATAGCCTTATTAGAGGAATTAGAAAACAGACTTTATTCTTGGGCTAACTGGATCAAACCTTATTTTGACAGCCAAGCTCCCATTGCAGAAGTTACTCCGAAATTTGTTGAATTCACAAAACAAGAATTGATCGCAAGTGGTTTAACCCAACACGAGATCAAACGATACGAATACGCAAATCCTAGTTTCATGTCAGTTACCGGGCTTTACCGTTACTGGAAATTAAAATCGGAAGGAAGAATATAACAGAAGTAAAAAAAAGCTGCCTGAATTCAGGCAGCTTTTCACAATCAAACATCTATTGTAACCTTAGTTAAATAAACATTATTCTTTTAAAATATTTCGAGAAATAACCAATTTTTGTATTTCTGTTGTACCTTCTCCTATTGTACATAATTTAGAGTCGCGATAGAATTTCTCCACCGGAAAATCTTTAGTATATCCATAACCTCCGTGTATCTGAATTGCGTCCGTAGAAACCTTCACACACACTTCAGAAGCATACATTTTTGCCATTGCCCCTAATTTGGTAACTGGTTTATGGTTATTTTTCAGATAAGCTGCCTTATGCAATAGCAATTCAGAGGCTTCTATTTCAGTAGCCATATCCGCTAATTTGAAGCCTATAGCCTGGAAATCACTGATCGGTTTTCCGAATTGATGACGCTCTTTCGAATATTTCAGAGCAGCTTCATAAGCTCCTTTAGCAATACCTAAAGAAAGTGCCCCGATAGATATCCGACCGCCATCTAAAACTTTCATAGCTTGTATAAAACCTTCTCCGACCTCACCTAAACGATTAGCATCCGGCACCACACAACTATCAAAGATCAACTCAGCAGTTTCACTGGCTCTCATCCCCAGTTTATTCTCTTTTTTCCCGGAAGAAAATCCCGGTGTTCCTTTTTCAACAACAAAAGCCGTCATACCTCTTGAATCTCCTTTTTCTCCCGTTCGGGCAATAACAACCGCTACATTTCCTGTAATTGCATGTGTAATAAAGTTCTTGGCTCCGTTAAGCACCCAATTATCCCCTTGTTTAACAGCAGTGGTATTCATCCCTCCCGCATCTGAACCGGTATTATGCTCCGTTAATCCCCACGCACCTATCCATTCTGCAGTGGCTAACTTAGGTATCCATTTTTTCTTTTGCTCATCATTTGCAAAAGTTAAAATATGATTTGTACAAAGTGAATTGTGGGCAGCTACTGAAAGCCCTATCGACGAGTCTACTTTTGAAATTTCTTCTATAACGGTAATGTATTCATGATACCCTAATCCCGAACCTCCAAGCTCTTCCGGAACTAACACTCCCATAAAACCCATTTCCCCTAATTTCTTAAAAAGTTCAACCGGAAAAATCTGGGCTTCATCCCATTCCATTATAAAAGGCCTAATGTGAACTTCTGCAAAATCCCGAATGGATTCTGCGATCATTTTTTGCGTTTCAGTATATTCAAAATTCATGTTTAGAAATGCTTATTTTTTTACATTTCCAAATATAAAGCTATTATTTTTATTTTTTCAACAGGAAAATCATTTATTTTTGTTAAATCTTCAATATTTTGAACTCCTCCATTCATACTTCTGTACGTCACAATACCTTTAGCTAACTTGTAATCAAAATAAGGAAAAGAAGCTAATTCTTTAACCGAAGCTGAATTAACATTAATTTTCTTAATCAGTTCCTTATTCTCTTCAGAAACAAAGAAACGATTATGCACTTTTTCATACACTTCAGGGGTAATTCCCCAAACATATTGCAATTGTTCAATTGCAACAAATGCCCCGAATTTCTCTTTTTCTTTTAATATAATATCAGAAATTTTATCTCCTATTCCATAGACCTCCATCCAATCTTCTTTAGTTGCCAAATTAGCATCTATTAACGAAACTACTTTTGATTGTGAATCTAAAAATTTATGATTTGAATTATTCTGCTGAACCTCCTTCCTATTAACCCAATCAGGGAACTTAAAATACGGAGAGATCAGAGCCAATAGAGAATCCGAAACACCCGTAACTTTCTGAAACTCCTTGGCTGAATTAACAAAAGTTCCTTCTGCTCTGAATTTACGAAGCTTATCCAACTCTTGTACTGACATTCCTAAAACATATCCTTTATAATCTGTAATAAAGTTGGGATTAAAAGGATAAATTTTAGATTTAGCATTAATCTGACTCCCTTTAAGCGAATCTATTTCCTGCTGAACCGCCAGCCATTGCATTTCTTTTTCAGAAAGTTTATATTCCGAAAGACTTCTGTTTTTATAAAAATAATAGAAAACCTGAATCAACAGTATCAACAGGGTCAAAATAAAAATCCCACTTCTGTGTTCAGACGAATACACAAAGTAGGATTTTAATTTCTTTATACGCATAGCTTGATAAAACTACTCAGGTTGTCTTTCCTGAACATCATCATTCTCACTATATGAATCCGGCTCTTGCTTAGGCGGAGTAGTCAATACTTTATAAAAAAAGTAACTGGCAAAGGCAATCACAATACCTTGTGCACAAACCATAGTTATTAACGCTGCTGTATTCATAATGTTGCTCTCCCTTCTTTTACACGTTTTCTATATGCTAAATATACCACAACTGATATAAAAATAAATAAACTCAACAGTAACATTCTCCCTATAAATTTATAAAATGCACTGTTCGTAAATTCTCCTTTAGCTATAACATCATTCGGTTTCACAACATCTCCTAATTGAACTGTTGCTTTTTGTCCTTTTGATGGATCAAAGCTATATTCTTTATAATCCGTAAAACTAACAACCTTAACTTGTTTGGTTTCCTTATCAAAAACCTTCTTCTCACTATCAAAAGCAATTTTAACATGATCTTCTGCCACATCAACTACTTTTCCATCCTTTTCACCGGCGGCATCAAAATTCTCTGCTCTGAACTCTTTAGCAAACCATTCTTTATTATAAGTATCATTATCTTTTACCTTATCAACCCAGTCAGGCACACTTGAAACCAAAACCCAACCTAGCAATAAAGGTGTAACAATTAAAATAATATACTTATAAATTCCCGGTAATTTAATATCTGCACCTTTATTGATCTCTGCCCATCCTTTTTTAATTCCGAAAATATAGGAAAACAATACAGTTTCAAGAAAAGCAAAAACCACCAAACTCACAGTCCCTGCCCAATAGTCGTACTGATCGAATAATCCTTCATTATAGAAAATCACAGTTGGCAGTCCCATGATCAAGGCTAATGCTCCGAAAGACCAGGCCCCTTTTGTTTTACTCCAATTAAACTCATCCTGCATAAAGCCCATCCACGGTGTACCCATAGCCAAAGAAGATGTTATCCCTGCAAAGAACAATAAGCCGAACCAGAATACTCCGGCAAAAACTGCTAAAACAGAACCCCATTGCTGGAACAGATAAGGCATTGTTTGGAAGGCCATACCAAAACCTGCATTTTGGATTACCCAATCTAAACCTAAATAACCTGCCGCAATAGGAATAACAATTAAACTTCCTAATACTACTTCCACGAATTCATTCATAAAACCGGCTGAAACAGCATTTAAAGCAATATCATCTTTTTCTCTCACATAAGCAGCATAACAATGAACCGTCCCCATACCTACAGAAAGCGTAAAGAATATCTGACCTGCGGCTGCCAGCCATACTTTCGGATTTGATAGTGAATCAAATTGGGGTGTCCAAAGGAAGTTTAAGCCATCCCATGCATTTGCATCCGGAAAAATATCCGATGCTCCGGATGTTCCCAAAGTCAAACCTCTGACTGCTAAAATAAAACCGAATAGGATCAATAACGGCATACCAATTTTAGCTACTTTTTCAATTCCTCCTAATCCTTTAGAAAGGATATAGGTGTTCAACAATAAACAGATGATATAAAAAACAATAGATTCATAAGGAATACCTGTTGTAGAATGGGACACATCTACATAAGAGTTAAAGAATCCCGCTACTTCACCCTGACTCATTTCACTGAATGTTCCCACAACAGAATGGTAAACATAAGACATAGTCCAAGATTCAATATAGCAATAATAGGAAGCAACCGCAATGTTAGTAAAAATACCGAAAACACCTATGTATTTCCATATTTTCCCTTTTGCCATTGTATCTAAAATATAAGGAGTACTGTGATTCCCGAATTTACCTCCGTAACGTCCGGTAGACCACTCTATGAATAATAATGGGATACCCATTACCAAGAAACATATTAAATAAGGAATAATAAAGGCTCCTCCTCCATTCTGTACTGCCTGAACCGGAAATCTTAAAAAATTCCCTAGCCCGACTGCATTCCCGGCCATTGCCAAAATGAGTCCGACACGCGAACCCCAAGACTCTGTTTTTGTTGACATATTATAGTTTTGGTTGTTAATTCCCCAAAGATACTAATTCTTAACAAAAAACAAAGAAAAGTTAATTTTAAGCTAACCTGCTTTTTACAGATCAAATACAGAGCTACGCTTAGTGTAAATCATATCTTTAAGTTTTAACAAAAAAGCTAACGTAAGATAAAACCCAAAGCCTAAACCAACAGTTATAAATGATATGTAAATAAAAAACAAACGTACATTTGTAGCACGCATTCCAAGACGCTCAGCCAGCCTTGATGCTACAAAAAAACCATGTTTTTCAAAAAAATGAAGCAGTTTGTAAATCATGGCTTAAAGGTACATCATTTTTTTAAAAGTTGTATTCCTATTGCACATTTTAAGCATTGCTTGTCATTGCAATACTTTTTCTTTAATTGTAGTAAAGCCTGTGAATCGTACGCATTCCTATTGGAAATATTAAGCGCTTCAAAATTACTTAGAATAGCATTGTGCTCCGGTTTCAATTCTCGCAAAAAAACTATAATTTTCTCTGTAATATCCTTATCCTGATATTTACTATAAGCATATTGTAACGGAATAACCGCGTTAATTGCCAAAAGTTCCGTAAACTCTGCCGACATCCTTTTCGATCTAAACTTACTCACCTTATCAAAAGTATAATGTGTATTCCAGTATTCAGAAACTTCTATCCTCAACAATTCTGATAGTTTTTGAACGGAATTCATTTGGTTTACCAATGTATAGATACTATGCTCATGACAAACCAAAGCGGCTAACTGAGCTAAGCGAATTGTCGGAAAATTATCCGGACGAAGCTTATAGAACTGCAACTCAATATAAGCTATCTTTAACAGTTGATATTTTTGTTTTTGATAGTTCCATATTTGCTGTAATTCTTTTGGATATTGCTCTTCAAAATCAGATTCCAACAAACCGGAAACACCAAAGAGCAAAGCTTCTATATTTTTTGGTTCGTGTCGCTCTTTCCGTAAAACAGAAACCGGAATTGCTTTTAGAATATTTAAAAATGCCTCTCCATTTGTATTTAATCCGAAATTCTTCGCTAAAACCGCCATGTAAGTAGCTTCCCAATCTTTGTTCAAACTACAAAAAAGCTCATGAATATCAACGGCGCGTTCTTCCAATCGTTCAAAGAACAAACGTTCTTTCCAATTTTCCAGAATAAAGTTATCAACTGAAGCTATTGAGCTTTCACAATTGATCCACTGTTTGGTGTTTAACAAATCATCTATCTTTTGAATCAAAAGACTATCTACAACATTTTGAAGTTCTAATACCGAAATTTCTGAATTATCTTTTCGGTACACTTCGGTATCGTGCTCCCAAACCACATGTAAAATAACATTATCATAATTAGCATCGGTTTCATGATGATGCAAATACCAATCGGATGATTTAACATGAATCTCAATATTACCGGCCCATTTTTGGTTACCGATAAACATTTGAGCATTAAAAAAATCAGGACCTGAAGTCTGTAAGTAGGAACCAAATTGAAGAATTTCAATTTTTTCTCCTTTCGTAGTAAATAAACGGGTTACATCAACTTGCTTGTGCAACCACAAGTAGTGTAAAATTTTTTCTTTCATAATAAATAATCTGTATGGCGTATATGACTGCTAAAATAATCAAAGTTTTATATTTGTAAAAACAATCCAACCAAAAAATGAAAAGATTTTTCTTACTACTCGTTTTTTTAAGCTTCTTATTTTCAAATGCTCAACATAAAACAGCATACAAAATCAGTTTCTCTAAAATATATAATGGTAACCCAATTGATACGGAAAACCCGATTATAACTTTCGCTACTACCGAACAAGGCTTGATCACAACTCATAACATTCAGACCCAAAAAGCGGATTTCCCTTTCGAACAAACTATTGTATATCCAAAGTCGGGTGAATTTGTAAAAATGAACAATTTGTCTAAAGACAAAACGATCAGCACAAAAGACACCGCTTCCTTAGCAAAGCAAGAATTTAAAATTACAGATGAATTCAAATCTATTTTGGGCTACAAATGCCGAAAAGCCGAAACAGTCATTAATTCCAATCATATCGATATCTGGTATACCACTCAACTACATATAAACGGAGGCCCGAGTGTTCTGGGACAAACTCTAGGTTTGGTTTTAGAAATAAACCGCAATAATAATTACATCATCACTGCCGAAAAAGTTGAGAAAACAAAGAACTTTACGCCATTACAATTAGACGAAAAACAATTTGTTGACATCTTAACTTATAACGATCTGGTATGGAAAAGTCGGTTTAAGATCATCCCCGTCTTTGAAGAAGAATTAGTCCGTTTTTCCGACGAAGCCCGCTCAAACGACAGTATTTTACGTTTCGCCAACGGTACTATTATTCTAAAGAAAATCCGATTTCCGGAATTTAAAAAAGGAGATCAAATCTTTGTGGAACTGAAAGAACAATCAAATGGAGATGCTTACGACCGAACCGGAAGTGTTTTTATAATACCGCAAGACAAACCTATCTCTTTTTTAAACGGACTGCAAGAAGGTGCGAAAACCCTACCGATCTATACTAACGGAAACGGAAAGGAATATCAAGGAGTTGTGGCTACTCCCGAATATTCTCCATTGATTGAGCTTATGCGCTTTTTCACACCTTTCGGCATCCATCAATACAACCATATCAGATTAAAAAATAAAGAATGGTATGATGCCGTTTCTTATAGAGAAGAAGTTTCTGAATTGCGTTCTTTTCTTTCCGGAAAAGAATTTTGGGTAGGTTGTTTTATCGGGAACTATGACAAAGGCGGACATAAAATATCTCTGAACATAAGCATTCATCACGAAGAAACGGAAGTTTTCAATTACGACACCGTTATTCCTTTATTTAACACTACCAATGTCATGGAAATGGCCGGTCAGGAATATGGTACAATGTTCAATAGTGAAAAAGGATTACTTGTATCTTTCAGAACTCATACAAAAATTGAAAATGCAGTATTGCGTTATACTGTAACCGGACACGGAGGTTGGGAAAACGGCGATGAATTTGTCCCGAAAGCCAATACTATATATCTTGACGGACAAAAAATACAAACGCTAATTCCGTGGCGACAAGATTGTGGCTCCTATCGCTTATTTAATCCTGCATCGGGTAATTTTGCCAACGGCTTGTCTTCATCTGACTACAGTCGCTCTAACTGGTGTCCCGGAACAGTAACCTATCCTTTTTATATTTTTCTGGGAAATTTATCTGAGGGTGAACATACCTTACAGGTACAGATCCCGCAAGGCGAACCTGAAGGCGGAAGTTTCAGCGCCTGGAATGTATCGGGAGTATTGCTTGGGAATTAATATTTATCAGGTTCAACATGGATGAGGACATGTCCTAAATTAGGAATTTCGTTTCGCAAATAGTCTTTTAATTTATGAGCAATTGCATGTCCTTCTCTAACGGATACATTTCCGTTTACAATAGCATGAAGATCCACGTGATGTTTCATTCCTGATTTTCGAATGAAACACTTTTCCGTTCCTAGAACACCCGGAACTTCAATCGCTTTTTCACGAATTTCCGCAATTAAATCATCATACAAATGTTCGTCCATAATTTCGCCTAAAGCAGGTCTGAAAATTTTATAACTGTTATACAGAATAAAACCGGATGCTAATAAAGCAGCCCAATCATCAGCCGTTTCAAAGCCTTCTCCAAAGTAAATCGCTATAGAAATACCAACAAAAGCAGTTACTGAAGTTATAGCATCGCTCCTATGGTGCCACGCATCTGCTTGTAACGAAGTACTATTGGTTTCTTTCCCTCTTTTCATAACGATACGATAGGATATCTCTTTCCAGATGATAATACCTGCCAGCACTAACAATGTCCATTTTTCCGGGGTTTTATGTGGCGTTCTGATGTTTTCAATACTTTCGTAGGCAATGATCGTTGCAGAAGTAACCAAAAAAGCAACTACTATAAATGTTATTAAGGGTTCTATTTTCCCATGACCATACGGATGGTTGTCATCTGCAGGACGCTCAGCATATTTTAGTCCGAATAAGACTAACAGTGAGGAAAAAATATCCGTTGTAGATTCAATAGCATCAGCAATAAGCGCATAAGAATTTCCCAAAATACCTGCTACTCCTTTAATAGCAGCCAAAGCAGTATTTCCAAAAATACTGAAATACGTGGTTTTTATAGCTGTTTTTTCGTTGTTCATTTTTTCAGAAAAAAAGCGCTATTATTTAATAGCGCTGATGATATCATGTTTGGTTATAATGTGAAATTTGCTTTCTCCGAGATCTACCAAAACCGCTTGATTTTCTTTGGTGATCAATTTTGAAATTTCTTCTACCGGAACCGAAGCTTTCACTACAGGGAATGGTTTTCCCATTACTTCTTTAATCGGTTTATCGGCAATGTCTTTATCCTCCACATAACTACGAAACAAATCTGCTTCGTCTACACTACCTACAAATCCTTTACTATCCACTACCGGAATTTGAGAAATTTTATATTTCTTCATACGTTCAATTGCATGTGAAACCAATTCTTCTGTCTTAACGGTAACTAAAGGCTTATCTATATGATCTTTAATCAAATCTTCTGCTTTTGTAATTTCTTCTTCTAAGAAACCGCGTTCACGCATCCAATCGTCATTAAAAATTTTGCCTACATAACGGCTTCCGCTATCGTGAAATAAGACCACTACTACGTCTTCTGGTTTAAAATGCTCTTTTAGCTGCAAAACTCCTTTAATTGCTGCACCTGCTGAATTTCCAACAAAAATCCCTTCTTCCAAAGCCAGTTTACGTGTAAAAACCGCTGCATCTTTATCTGTTACTTTGGTAAAACCATCAATCAATGAAAAGTCTACATTTTTAGGCAAAATATCTTCACCGATTCCTTCTGTGATGTATGAATAAATTTCATTTTCATCAAAAATACCGGTTTCGTGATACTTTTTAAATACTGATCCGTAAGTATCAACACCCCAGATTTTCACATTCGGATTTTGTTCTTTTAAATATTTAGCAACTCCAGAAATAGTACCTCCGGTTCCGACTCCCACTACAAAATGTGTGACTTTACCTTCTGTTTGTTCCCAAATTTCCGGTCCGGTTTGTTCGTAATGTGCTAAAGCATTACTAGGGTTATCATATTGATTTACATACCACGCATTCGGCACCTCTTCAGACAAACGTTTCGAAACCGAATAATAAGAGCGTGGATCTGTAGGTTCCACATCTGTAGGACAAACAATTACTTTTGCTCCGACAGCTCTAAGGATATCCATTTTCTCTTTTGATTGTTTATCCGTGATTACACAAATCAGTTTATACCCTTTAATAATCGCTCCAAGAGCTAAGCCCATTCCGGTATTTCCTGAAGTTCCTTCAATTATTGTCCCTCCGGGTTTTAATCGCCCGTCGGCCTCAGCATCTTCAATCATTTTAACAGCCATACGATCCTTTACGGAGTTTCCGGGATTAAAAGTTTCTACTTTAGCCAAAACCAAAGCATCAATCTCTTTTGTTATCTTATTGATCTTTACCAAAGGGGTATTTCCGATGGTCTCTAATATATTCTTTGCGTATTTCATTGTAACATGTAAAAGTTTAATGCCGAAGAAATAAGGCTTCTTCGTAATTTCCGGCAAAGTTATTTTATATATTCATGGTTTCCAAATAAACCTTTACCACTCCATCATTACGAGCCAAATTCTAACCTAGTATCTTTTATTTAAAGAAATTCCATACTAAACCGAAACGTACTAAGAAGTCTCTATACGGATAATTCGGCGCAGAAAAATAATTATATCCTGTCCATGCCGAATTGAAATGTTCAGCTTTCAGAAAAATACGGGTTTGGCGAACCTTAGCATTGATAAAAAAATCAACAAGCGGGAAGTTCCCTATCTTTTTCTCATGCTGGATATAAAACTCTCCGATCAACGGATTATAATCGTTCTGATAATACTCTGTAAAATAATTAAAGACAAAACCTGTTTGGATAAACATTGCTTTCTTAAAGGCATGCCCTGAAAAATAGAGCGACTGACGTGTTACAATTTCAGGAACGTTGATAATAGCATCTGTTTGTGATACATTTTGATACAGTACAGTATTATCTAAAGCCAATTTCCAAAATTTTATCTCTTTGCTTGCTTTTACCGAAAGGTAATTAATCGTATTCCCGTATTGAAAAGGTTTAACTGTTAAGGTCGCAATATCATTAGTTATATTATCAAAATACAGGTAATCATTTAAAATAGTATAATTAACATCTAAATTCAACCATTTTGTTTGAGCTTCAAACTCAAAATGATTCCGCTTTTCATTTTTAAAATTATTATACCAATTATAATCTACATAATCACTTTGAAACAATGTATAATTCAGATTGGGTAATGAGTTTTGCTTTTGGTATTTAAAATAAAAACTATAATCTTCGTTCAGATTATACCGGGCAGAAGCTTCAATATTAGAAATTGACTGATCAGTTATGGAATTGGAAAACAGCAAATTCAACTTAATCCCGTTAAGAAAATAAGTATAATTCCCTCCAAAAGAAGCTATTTTATCATTTAAAGAATTAGGCACTAAAATATTCTCATTAGCATCATAGACCACACTATTGTAGTAATAATTATACGTGTTATAGTCCACAAAGCCTATGAAATCTCCATATTTTTCAGTTGTGAACCCTACTCCTAATTTATTGTACAAATGATTATACCTTGTCTTATCATTGATCTCATTTGTATAAGAATCTCCCAATCTTTCAGACACAGTAGACTGCGTAAACTCAAAAAACTTATATTCCTGATTGAATTGATGCTTTATAATTAAACTATTGGGATTTGTTTTATTCAATTTAAAAGAATGGTCAATAAAAAAACGGTTCCCTTTTAAAAGAGAAGTCGCATCATAAAAATACACGTCTAGTCGATCTCTTTCCGTATAAGGATCTTCACTTGATTCAAAAAGAGACACGTCTATTACCCCTCCGTTTTCTTGATTGGAAATATCTTGCCCTGCAAAATGAGCATTTAAAATATAGCGTTTATCTTTTGTAAAATAACTGGTTGTTAAACGGAAATTACCGGAACTACTAATATTATTTATGTATTTACCGTTAGAACGCAAACCTTTATAAGCAATGGAGAAATTCAGATTAGGTTTCGTATTTACAGTCAAAAAGGCATCTAGGGTTTGACCCTGTTCCATAACTGTTTTATAATAAAGATCCGTTAGAGGAGTCGGAACAGAATAATACTTTATATCCTCCACTTCCATATAATTGAAATGTTTAGCACTGAATCCGAAATTAGGAAAAGTACCTTTCTCAACACGATTAAGATCTAAAGTATTATAAGTATGTCCTTCATTAGCAAATGGCAAAAGTCCGAATATATCTTTTCGAAGTAAATTGTATCGATATTCTTTTTGTATGCTTAAAGTTGTATCTACATAAGTTGTATCATTATGCAGATCATAGATTTTGTATAAATCGATCGGAGGTTTAGTTCCTTTATCTGTCAATCTTGACTTGAATGGCTTAGTAGTATCAGAATGAGTCTGAACCTGATTTTCTGAACGCTGGTCTAACTGCAAAGTTTTTTCCTGTGCTACCAAGGAAAATGTAAAAAAAAGTAAAACGCAAATAAAAAGATTTCTCATTATATTTTCAATAATGGCAAATCTACATAAAAAATACATATTCTCTATTCAAATGAGCTAATTTCAAAAAAACAGATACTTACCTGAAATAAATTTTGATATACTGCAAAACAAAAAAGGCTCCATAAAATATGGAGCCTTTAAATTATATATTGACTAAACTATTTTACTCTTTTAAAAGAATTAAAATAAACTTTCAAGTCAGTAGAAGATTTTCCACTTGCCAATAAAGTATCATCTGCTAAATTATAAACTTCGTAGGTTGCTACTCCGTTTGTAGTTGTTTTAACAAAATATACCGGTACTTGGTAAGCATCAGCATTACCTTCATCATCACCTCCGTCAGTACTATTCCAAATTCCGGACATGTCATAATCATATACAAAAACACCTGGTTTTGCAATTGTTAAAGTCACATCAAAATTAATTGGCAACATAGGTACTGCTCCGTAAGTAGAATAGAACCCAGCTACTACAAAGTATAATCCGTCTGCATTTGAAGTTGCAAAATTAACTCGCTCTGGACTATCAGACCAGCTATAATCTACTAATGAGAAACCTGAATTATAAACTTCTAAATCGAAATCATAATCTGCTAAAGTACTTTCATAAGGATCGTTTGGATCAGTAATATTAGTATAAGTTCTATCTCCGTTCCAATCCAAGATCAATACTAACTCATCAGAAATAGAGTTTCCGATAGTTAATTCTATTTTTTGACTTGAACCGGCAACAGTTCCGTTCAAATCAGCCATAGGTTTAATATCAAAAACTAAATTCTCAGTTGACTCAGGATAAATATCAAAATTAGCTGCAACAGTAAACGTTGTAGAAAGAGTATTTGCAGGAATTGTTGCTACAAAAGCTCCGTCAGTACCGTAATCTAAATCTGCTTCAGATAAAGAAATTGTAAAATCATTAGCATCAGCTGTAGATTCTGCTGCATTCAATTTAATAGAGAATTTCATATCCTCTTTGTAAATTCTGTCAGCAGTCAAAACAAATGTTGCAAGGTTCTCATTAACTCCAACAGTTGTCTCATTGTCTAACTCTAAAATATCAAGATTATCATAGGTTACAGTTACAACTGGCTTATCAGCTAAAGCAGGGTAGCCTGGCTCATCCATATTGTCATCACAAGAAGCTAAAGCTAATAATGAGAATAAAGGTAGAGCAAATCTAAAATTATTATTAATTAATTTCTTCATAGTTTATTTTTTTAATATGGATAAATTGTCCAAGTAAGATTAACGTACCAAGATACTCCGGTAACATTAACACCTGTGAATGTCAAGCTACCATCACCATTGATTACCCCATGAGGCATTGGTGACGTAGTACCAAAAATAGCGTTACCATCTTGATATTGCCAATCTGTAATTACTAAGTCTCCACAAACATCAGAAAACTCCCACCAATATACTGATGCAAATGTTGGGAAATAACTAGCTCTGTATTGACCAGGTCCGATTTCTTCAATTGTAATATTTTGTGGTCCGGATGCATAGTTAATATAATATTCACCTGCTAAATAAGAAGGACAAACTCCTTGTAATATAATAGTAACTTTTTGATATTGAGCCCCAATAATTGCATTATTAGAATCAACAACAGTCATATCCAAAACAATTTGTTTAGGATCAGCCGGATCAAAAACTACCGGATAAACTTTAAAAGGAATTAATGCCGCAGAAGTTCCTCCTGTAATTGTTGTACTAGTTGATGCTTGAACAAAATCAAAATCAACACCTTCTACGGCAGTAGTTTCAGTAGTGTTAATTTCCCAACTAACTACTACATCATCAGAAGGAAAAGTTTCATTAGCATAACTAATTAAATTTACAGGAACGTCAATCTGTGCTTCAGTTACATCTGTAAGGAAATTATAGGTAGTTTGGTCTTCCGGAAAACCTACAATCGTTGAAGTAGGCCCTAAAGACGTCACATCGTCATCACTACAACTCGCAAGAGTGAATAGTGAAAAAATTGATAATAAAAATACTTTTTTCATAACTATTTATTTTTAATTTTTCCAGAATGGTCCAACTTGGAACAATTGAGCTTGAGGAATAACAGGCACATTAGCAGAATTAGCTACAAACTCTGAAAGAGGATATTGCAATCTGTAAGGTCTATTCGGATATAAAGCAGTTGTAGCTAAAGGAATATTCGGATATCCTGTTCTAGTCATATCAATATAAGCTTCAATTGGATTAACACTATTTGTTGCTAACCATTTTTGAGTCATAATAGCTTCCATGTGATTTCCACCATTCCACCCTAAACCTGCAATTGCATCAATTTGAGAGTAATACGTTGAGAATCCACCGGCTCCGTATAAACTGAATGAAGCCTGAACTCCTTCATAAAAAGCCATTTCAGCATCACCTGATAAATAACCTTTGTCATAAGCTTCTGCTAATAAGAATCTAGATTCGGCATAAGACATTAAGATACCATCTGAATCAGCATCAGGCATAACCGGAACGATGTGAGACAACTCAGCAGGACCGTTAAAGTCTCCTTGAACAGCCCCAACAATATCACTACTTGACCCCACCAATTCATATAATACAGAACCTCTTGGATCAGTTACTCCATTAATATCTCCATTTAAGAAATCAGCTATATAAGCACTTGCTCTCGTATAATTATAATACTGTTGAGCTGACCCTGCTGAATTATAGAATAAATTATTGTAAGGATTCATATTAGCATCAGTAGCATCACTATATCCCGGATTGATTAATGCATCTGTTGACAAGAATACACCAGATGTAGCAATAACATCAAATTGATCTTGAATATAAGTCTGAGTCGCAGCATCAGTTAATTCAGACTGACGCAATAAGATTCTCATTTTTAAAGTGTTCGCAAATTCGATCCATTTATTGATAGCACCTTGAAAAAGAACATCTTCAGTACCTAAAACAGCATCATTAGAATCCGCTGTATAAAATAAATCGATACCTGCATTTACATTGTCAATCAAAGCTCTGTAGATATCAGCATCATTATCATAAGCTGGAGTCAATAATTCTTGACCCAAGAAAGCTTGAGAATAAGGAGCATCCCCATATAAATCCACTATATATTGCATATAGAATGATTTCATGATCAAAGCTACTGCTTTATGATTGTCATAATCCTGACTATCATAATTAATAATTTGCTGAAAATTATTAACCCCAACATACAAACCATCCCAAATATCATCATAGAAATTATTACTAATATCAAGAGTATACTCATCACTAGTGTTAACTCCTGTAAAGTTATTAACATCAGCGTACCAATTCTGCATAAAAATATTACCTAATATATTCATAGATCTGGCCTGAACACGGTAAGTCATAACCATTGCACCTGGCAATTGCATATCCGGACGAATATCCTCCTGATGAATATTATTAGGATCATCATTAATATCAAGGTAATCATCACAAGATAACATGGACAACGCCAAAAATCCTGCAAATAAATACTTTATCTTTCTCATATCAAATTAATTAAAAAGTTAGATTTAAAGTAAAACCATAAGTTCTTGTAGGAGGATAAGTCCCTACAACATTCAACCCTTGAGCATTACTTGTTGAACTCCAGTTATTTTCTGGATCTGAATAGAATCTGTTTTCTTTAGGTAACCACATGAATACATTTCTAGCATTTACCCCCATAGTCACTGATGAAATACCTGAGTTTTTCAACAATTTTGAAGGTAATGTATAACTCAATGCAATCTCTCTTACTTTAACAGCAGTAGCATCTAAGATATTATTTTCTGCATTGTTAAAAGCATAGTCATTACTAAAATAAGTTTGGTATGTTGCATATGAATTACCACCAGTTACAACATTAGTGTTTTCAATATATTGACCTGGATTATTAGGGTCTTCATATACAGAATTAGGGAAAATAAATCCACCTGCTCTACCATTTTCAGCAGACTCGATTAAGTTTCCTGTCCATGCTAATTGATACATAGATCCTGAGTAGAATACTCCTCCACTTCTATAATCACAAACAGCAGTTAATTTAACTCCTTTGTAAGCAAATGAATTAGTGAAACCAATTGTAAAATCAGGAGTAGAAGTACCAAACTTTTTAAATTCAGATGTATATAACGGATTACCTGATGTAGCATCTACAATCACGTTACCTGCATCATCTCTTAAATATCCGATTCCTTTAATTGTTGGAAATTCCTCACCTTCAACAGCGAAAACACCAGCCAAATCATTTATAGTTGCTAAGTTAACTTCGTTTGCCCCATCAGACACTTTATCAATAATTGTCTTATAAGTAGAGAAGTTTACTTTTCCAGTCCACTCAAAATCTCCTTCTTCTTTAGCTTTGATCGGAGTATATCCTAAATCAATATTGAAACCTGTTGTATGCAACTCTCCGATATTTTGTAAACTACTAGTTAATCCAGAAGTAGAAGAAGCTGTTGCTCTAGTAATCAAATCTTTAGTCTCTGTATAATAGTATTGACCATCTAAAGTCAATCTATCCTTAAAGAACCCTAAACTTAAACCAAAATCTCTTGTATAGTTTCTCTCCGGTTTAATATATTTATAAGTAGGTGACGTATTTGCAATATAAGAAGATAAATCACCATAAGGGAATCCTGAAGGAACAACCCCAATTTCATCCACACCATAAGTACTAACTGCTGAAGAGTTACCTGTTGCAGTAAAACTTCCATATACTTTAGCATAGTTAAGAATATCTCCTTTTATATTTTCAAATGCTTTTGTAGGAATGAATGACAAACCTGCACCTGGATAGAAATAACTATTATTGCTAGGATCAAGAACTGATGACCAGTCATTTCTACCTGTAATATTTAAGTTCAAATACTCTTTATAACCTAAATCAACATTAGCAAAAAATGAAAAAGTTCTTTTTCTTGAATATGCATTTGTCAAATTACCACTTGTAGGTAAATCAGGCGTTAAAACGTTAGTATAATTATAGAAAGCATTTGCAACGTCTAAATCAGACCCACCAACTGTGTTAGTTCTTGAATAATAATCCTGAACATTATTACCGATATTTGCTTTTAAAGTCAAATCTTCAGTTAAATCATAATCAAGATTAATCATGAAGTCAGAATAAATTCTTCTTGAAAATCCAGTTGCATCATAAAAAGAAGAACGAACAATTCTGTTTGAGTAATCGTTATACAAATCATCTTCACTTGTAAAAGCGTTTGTCCATGTAGTTGATCCAGAAGATGTAACTTGTACGTTAGGAGCCCAAGTTAAATTAATATTCTTATTGATCTCATATTTCAAAGACGCTCCGGCATTTACATAATCTGTAACATATTTACCTCTTACATTATCTCTAGTCCAATAAGGGCTTCTGTAATAAACATTCCAGTGACCATTATTTCCTGAGTTTTCAAACATACCAACCGGAATAGTTGTTGCTGTTTGTAACAATTGTGAATACAAACCTGCTGTAGTATTCTCCTGAACTTGAGAATAATACTGAACACTTCCTTCAGCAGTAAACTTCCCTACTTTTTTACCACCTTTAAACATAACATTTGTACGTTTCAAGATATCTCCATCAACAACAAACTCTCTATCTTGTCTATTGATTGACAATAATGCATATCCGTTTTGTAAAGACCCTGCAGAAACTGTCAAACCGTTTTGTTTGATAACCCCTGTTTTGAAAAAATCTTTAATATTATCAGAATCTCCTGTATATGGAGCAGTAAAAGTAGTTCCATCAGCTTGCGGTAAACCTACAGGTTGCATTGAACCGTCAGTTTCAGCACCCCAAGAACCATTCTCTATTGCCACATGCTCACCGTACCATCCTTGACCGTAACGAGTTTGTCTTACCGGCAAATAAGAAACTTTTTGAAAATCTATTGCTGAATTAAAAGTAACAGTTATTTTATCTTCAACACCGCTACCTTTTTTAGTAGTCACCAAAATAACTCCGTTTGATCCTTGTTCACCATATAAAGCAGACCCTTGCGCCCCTTTAATTACGTTAACAGATTCAATGATTTCAGGAGGTAAGCTTTGTAAAACAGACGCAGTCGAAATCGCATTATCAATAACAACTAAAGCTTGGTTGTTACCAGTAATGGAACGAGTACCATTAATTACAATTCTAGTAGAAGAGTTAACACTGTTACTTGCAGTATTAATCTGTAAACCAGAAACCTTAGCCGCTAAAGCCTGCACAACATTAGGATTAGCCGCCTGAGTAATTTCTTCATTTTTTACCACTTGATAAGAAGAAGTAACCTCATCTGCCTTACGCTTAATACCTAACGCTCCGACAACCTCAACAGCTTCAAGCTGCATAGCGTTCAATGTAACATTATAAACATTACCATCTCCAACAGTAACCTCTTCTTTCATACCTACATAAGAAACTTCTAAAACGTCTCCTTTTTTAGCTTTGATTGAAAAGTTACCATCGAAATCCGTGGTTGTACCATTTGAAGTGCCTTTTACCACAACATTAGCACCGGCAACGGGACCTAGTTCGTCAGTAACTACACCCGTAACAGTTTTCTCCTGAGCAAATGAAAACTGCATTGTTAACGCTACTAAAAGCGTAAAAATCCATTTAAACTTTGATCTCATATTAAATTTATTTGAGTTAGTTATTCCGCAAACTTCTTAATTATTTCTTAATTTACCAAATATTTGCAAGGAATATTAGTATTTAATAATGTTAAAACTTTTAGCGCTAAAAATATCTTTTTGGGAATACTAACACTATAAAGATGCACAAAACAGCAAAAGGTTGCGTTAAAAATTATATTTTTGTCAAAAAAATGCAATGTTAAGCAAATGTTATAAACAAAAGGTTTTAGAATGCGGTACTGACGAAGCCGGAAGAGGATGTTTAGCCGGA
>NZ_JAMXLC010000001.1:2256436-2358513 GCF_024054235.1 Flavobacterium sp. NRK F10 | reverse complement strand
AAAAAAAAGATTTCAATTAAGACCTGATATAGAAAATCAAGCTCTGACTTTTGCAGTTACTCATATATATAATGAAGAAATTGACGAGATCAATATTCTGAATGCTTCCATGAAAGCAATGCAAGAATGTATTCTAAAACTCTCACAAAAACCGGAACACCTTATTGTAGACGGCAATCGCCCTATTTTCCGAAAACTGGAAATTCAAAACACTTATGGAAAAATCTTTACCCGAGAAGAAATTGAATATCTAAAAGACATTCCTAATCAAAGTATTATAAAAGGAGACGGTAAATACTTAAGTATCGCTGCCGCTTCAGTTCTTGCTAAAACGTACAGAGATGAATTCATGGATAAAATCCATGAAGAATACCCTATGTATAACTGGAAAAAGAACAAAGGCTACCCCACAAAAGAACACCGGGAAGCTATCGCTCAATATGGCCCCAGCCCTTACCACCGAAAAAGCTTTCGCTTATTACCCGAGCAACTGGAACTTCCTTTATAAGGAATTGATAGTAGTCTTTTTTTTAACCTAACAACATGCTACCAAATTAATTTAGCCTCAAAAAGTTCCGCAAAATATTTGACTATTTTTTGACGCACTTCATCTTCATCAACTTCTCTACCCAATTCCACATGAAGCGAGGTAACTCCTTTTCCTCTTATCCCGCAAGGAATGATATTATCAAAATATCCCAGATCTGCATTCACATTAAGAGCAAAACCATGCATGGTTACCCAACGACTGGCACGAACCCCCATAGCACAAATTTTTCGAGCAAATGGCGTTCCTACATCTAACCAAACTCCGGTTTCCCCCTCGCTACGCATCCCTTTCAAACCATAATCTGCCAAAACCATAATCATAGTTTCCTCTAAAAGCCTCAAATATTTATGTATATCAGTAAAGAAGTTCTCTAAATCTAAAATAGGATACCCCACAATTTGTCCCGGTCCATGATATGTAATATCTCCTCCTCTATTGATTTTATAAAAAGTAGCTCCTTTCTCTTCAAGCTGCTTTTCAGAAAGTAACAAGTTAGACACATCTCCGCTTTTACCTAAAGTATAAACATGCGGGTGTTCTACAAAGAAAAAATAATTATCCGTATCCATTTCAGGATTGTCACGTTTTAATTTTTTTTGCGCTACTACTCTCGCAAAGACTTCTTCCTGAAAATCCCAAGTTTCTTTGTAATCTTTCGTACCCAAATCCTGTAAAAGGATCGTTCTGTTTTGTGTTCCGACCATTGTGAATAAAATTACCCTACAAATATACGAATAGTTTCCTGTTTAATCCCTATCGAAAAAAACACGAAAACCAAACTCTTATTCCTGAAAAACCGCTCTAAAATCAAACATTTTGAACTTTGAACTTGAAACAAAATATTTTATCTTTGCACGCTCAAAACAAAAAAGTATGCAACTTTCAGAACAAGAAATCATTAGAAGAGAGAAACTGACCAAGCTAAGAGAGCTCGGCATTAATCCGTATCCTGCCAATTTGTATCCTGTTAATCACACTTCGAAACAGATAAAGGATGATTTCTCTGAAGGTAAGAAGGTTATTATTGCCGGCCGCTTAATGAGTGTTCGCGATCAGGGAAAAGCTTCTTTTGCCGAATTACAAGACAGCGAAGGAAGAATTCAGTTGTATTTTAACCGTGATGTTATCTGTGAAGGCGAAGACAAAACGCTTTACAACACTGTTTTTAAAAAATTGACGGACCTAGGTGATTTTATCGGAATTGAGGGTGAATTATTCACTACCAAAGTGGGAGCCCAAGCCGTACGTGTAACTAATTTCACCTTTTTGAGCAAAACGCTTCGTCCGCTACCATTACCTAAAACAGACGATCAAGGCCATGTTTTTGACGCATTTACAGATGCTGAATTGCGCTACAGAATGCGCTATGTGGATTTAGTGGTCAATCCGCAAGTAAAAGATGTTTTTGTTAAAAGAACCAAATTATTCAACGCCATGCGTACCTTCTTCAATGAAAAAGGATACATGGAAGTTGAAACACCTATATTACAATCAATCCCGGGAGGAGCAGCAGCCCGCCCGTTCGTTACACATCACAATTCACTAAATATTCCGCTATATATGCGTATTGCTAATGAATTGTACTTAAAACGACTGATCGTTGGTGGTTTTGACGGGGTTTATGAGTTTTCTAAAAATTTCCGTAACGAAGGAATGGACAGAACCCATAATCCGGAATTCACAGCTATGGAGATCTATGTTGCTTACAAAGACTACAACTGGATGATGGAATTCACGGAAAACCTGTTAGAGTATTGTGCTTTACAAGTAAACGGGACTACTCAGGCTACTTTCGGAGAGCACACTGTAGATTTTAAAGCTCCATACACCCGTGTTACTATGACCGATGCTATCAAACAATTCACAGGTTTTGATATCACAGGAAAGAGCGAAGATGAAATTCGGGCAGCAGCAAAATCAATGGGAATTGATGTAGATGACACTATGGGGAAAGGAAAATTGATCGATGAGATCTTTGGCGAAAAATGTGAAGGCAACTTCATTCAGCCAACTTTCATTACAGATTACCCGAAAGAAATGTCGCCTCTATGCAAAGAACACAGAGACAACCCGGATTTAACAGAGCGTTTTGAATTAATGGTTTGCGGAAAAGAAATTGCTAATGCTTATTCGGAATTGAACGACCCTATTGATCAAAGAGAGCGTTTTGAGGACCAATTAAAACTTTCTGAAAAAGGGGATGACGAAGCTATGTTCATCGATCAGGATTTCTTAAGAGCTCTAGAATACGGAATGCCTCCTACATCCGGTTTAGGAATCGGTATGGATCGCCTGATCATGTTTTTAACAAACAATCAATCCATTCAGGAAGTCTTATTCTTCCCGCAAATGAAACCAGAGAAAAAACAAGTTGAAATTAGTGAAGAGGCAAAAAGTTTAATGACTTTTATTTCAGGACATGAAACAATTAAATTAATAAGTCTAAAAGAAATGTCAAATCTTTCAGGAAAAAAATGGGATAAAGCTACTAAAGAGTTGACAAAACAAGGATTAATAAAAATCAGTAAAGACGATAATGATGTTTTAATAGTAGAAAACTTAAGTAGTGATTCTAATGATATCAACTATGAAGTATACTAATTAAATACTCACTAAATACTTATAATAGGTTACCATTCGGTAACCTATTTTTGTTTCATATTGTCGCAGATAACACTCAAAATAGTGTCACGAATCTGTCACTTATGTCAAAAATGTCCATTAAATTTAGAAAACAGAAATTAAAATTATGGCTGTCAATTTAAGAAACAAGTATTTAGGAAACTCAAAACTATCTAAAAGGAATAGACCTTTTAAATGTCAACTAGATTATATCTTAAATGGTAAAAGAGTAAGAGAAACTATTAAAGACGTAACCTTTGAACCTACTGACACAAAAGAAGAAAGAAAACAAAAGGAAAGAATCGTAAACCGAATAAAATCACAATTAGAAATTGAATTAGGTAATAGTAAAAATGGTTTAGTTTCTAGACAATTACAAAAAGGTAATTTCATTGAATATTTCAATAATTTAGGTAACAAAAAAAGTGAGAAAACAAAAACAGCTTGGGATAATACATATAAACATTTAGTAGAGTTTCAAGGTAAAAAAATAACTTTTGAAAATATCTCAATTAGTTGGATTGAAAAATTTATTGAATACCTAAAAAAAGAAGGACTATCAAACAACTCTATAGTTACATATTTCAATAAAATCAACGCAAGTTTAAATCAAGCAGTTAAAGAAAAAATCATAACTGAAAACCCTGTAAAATATATAGATAGACCAAAGAAAGAAGAAACAGAAATTGTCTTTTTAACTAAAGAAGAAATCATCAAAATAATTAATACCGATTTCTTCGATAATGAAGTAAAATATGCATTTCTTTTAAGTTGTTATACTGGGTTAAGAATTTCAGATATAAAACAATTAAAATGGAATCAAATCATAAACAACAAAATACAATTAATTCAAAATAAAACTAAAAACGCAGTCTATATCCCTTTAAATTCAAATGCATTAGAAATATTGAATAAACAAAAACATAATTCAACATTTGTTTTTAATTTATCTAAACACGAAAGTTCTGTTAATAGAACATTTAAAAAATTAATTAAATTAACCGACATTAATAAAAAAGTTCACTTTCACTGCGCAAGGCATACATTTGCAACCTTGTTAGTTTCGTCAGGAGTTAATATATTTACTATTTCCAAATTAATGGGACATAAAGATATTAAGAGTACACTTGTATATGCAAAAGTAATTGACGAGGAAAAAGAAAAAGCAGTTAATAGTATGGTTGAATTTACATTTTAATTATGGAATTTAAAGACATCGAAAAAATCGTTAATTATCTAGAAGACAGAATAATTACAAATTTTGAAAAACACTTTAGTTATTTGGTTCTTGACGATTTCTATGGTGGCGGATATAAAGAGAGAATCGAAGACGAATTTTTTTATGATGAATATTTTGAAGAATATGAAGATACAATCATTAATTTACTTTTAGAAATTGAAGATAAAAATGAAAGTGAGTTTATTGAATTTAAACTGCGATTAATTAAACTCAAAAGAATCATTGATAATTATTTGTCAAAAATCCCAAAGGACGTAGAAATTAATTCTTTTAAACATAATAGGAATTCTCAATTTCTAATAAACCAAGAACTAGACGAGTCAAAAATTATAGAAAATTTATACAATCAATTATATATCAACAAATTAATTGATTCAAATTTTGATGACTTCAAATCTCATTTTAATAAAAGTTGGAATACAAAAATTCAGTGGTTTGGAACAGAACTTCAAATTGTAAATTTTGTTAATCTACTAATTGATAAAAACATATTAGATAAAGAAACTCAAAACTTCAAACACAAATTAATTACTTCACATTTCATCAATAAAAAAGGTAATAGCTTCACTAAAAAGCAATTAAGCAGTGTTTATTCTAATAAAAAAGAGATGATACCTAATGACGACATTACACTTTCTATCATCAAATTTATTATCGAAAATAAATAAGTACTTATTTTTATCTCACTTTCTACTTACCTAATAACTAACTCATAATTAGGAGATTTGAATCATAATTTAAAACTAAAATTTTATGATTCTAAAATCTATTTTAAAAGAAATTAGATTAGTCCGAAAAGATATTAGGCTAATCAAAAAAGAAATTATAAGGAGAAATCTTTATCGTAAAAGACATTTAACTATCCAACAAGCTGCAATAGTAGTTGGAGTAAGTAAATCATTCATTCAGAAGTTAGTTTCTTCAAAGGAAATTCCACACACAAAACCAAACGGAAAACTCGTATTTATCAATCGAAAGGACTTAGAAATATTCCTTTCTAGAAATCCTATTTCTACAAATGAAGAAATTGAAAGTATAGTTTCAGACTTTTTGTTAAATAAAAAACTTTAATCGCTTTTAAATAATAAGATAATCTAATTTCCATAAAAGGGTAACAATATGATTGATACAATAAAAGGTTACATAGAAGTAAACCAATACAATAGCCAACACTTTAAAGGGTTGCTTAAAGATTCAACAAGAAAAACAACAAAGAATGGTTATACAAAAACCATTAATCTTTCTAATTTCATAATAACAATTTCTTTTAACAAAAAAAGAAAACCAACTAGATTATCATTTAATGGTTCATTACCTAAATTTTATCAAGGAAACAATATTTTACATCTTGACTGGAAACAGACTAAAGATGCTGTACAAATGTTATCAGATAATTTAGGCGTAGATATTTCTAAAGCTATCCTAACAAGAGTTGACTTTGGTATAAACATTCCATTAACTTATTCAATCCATGAATATACGAGCTGCCTTTTATCATTCCCTCGACTTGGAACAATGAGATTTGGAGACTCTGTAACGTTCTTTACAAGTATTAATAGCCGTAGTATTATCTTTTACGATAAAATTAAAGAGGTAAATAAAACTCGTAGAGGAGTTATTTATGGCTTACCTATAGAAATCTTTAAAAAAAATATTTTACGCTACGAAATACAGCTTAAAAAGAATTTAAAAAACAAATTCAGATTAAAGCAAGTAAAAATTAAAGATTTGTTTCGTTCAAGTGTTCAAAAAAAATTAATTGAGTATTGGTTTAACAGCTATTTAAAAGTTGAAAAAATATCCCTTGGTACAGATCCAAACCATCTGTTATATAATCGAAATGGTTTAAGTAAATACTTATCATATCATGGATTAGAAAGAGTTGGATATGATAGAATCATTAGTAAAATATCAGAACTTAATTTTGAAGTAAAAAACAATAGAACAAAACTTTCAAAAATGAGAAAAGAAGTAAGGAATATTTTAAAGGAAGCCCGAGAAAATAATGAAGAAAAAAATCTATTAAATGAATTAAGCGAAAAAGTTCTTTTTATTAAAGAAACTTTATTTTTAAATAAACCTGTCCCCTATTTTTTAAATGAAAATGTTTTTTAATTTACACACTAGGTGCCTTTCGTAAAATTTGATTTTTTTATACTAATTTATTAAGACATTTGAAGTAATAATTTTAACAATATTAATTAAAGTAATATATTTGAATTACAATCTATTAATAAGGTTTTATGGAACAAAGTATTCAAAATTTATATGAAGTTATTAAAGATTACAGGGAAGAAGATAACTTAATGTCAATAGAAATAATAACAAATTGGGCAAATCAATTTAAACCTGAAGATAGAGAATTTATTGTTCAAGAGACTACTCATATAATGAAACAAAGGTATCTTTCTTTAGAAAATGCCAAAAAACTTCTTAAAAGCAGGATTGAGTTTTTAACACAAGAGTATGAATTTAACTCACCAAAAGATTTTTTAAAAGAGGTTAGAATAATTGACAATCAACCTGAAGGCAAAAGTCAAAAAATTATATTAAATATTTTATATGAAATATGTTACAATGAATTTGATTTCGACTTTAGTTCACATTTCAACTTGAATGCTAAATATTATATTTATCTTGATGATGTTTTATGTACAGGAGACACAACATGTAAAGGCCTGACTAATAACCACGGGGATTCAAAAGGCTTTTTTTTTAAAAAAAATATAGACGGAAAAACTAACCTAGAAGTTTTTTTAGAAAATGATGCGAAACTATTATTAGTTTTTTTCTGTCTTCATAAAAAAAACATTTATAAATTAATAAAACGAATAGGACATGCTTTAGAAAAAGAGATACAAATACACTATTCTTGGAATAAAGGGTTAGAAATTAATAATATCTTAGCTTCTGATAGTAGTTTTAATTTTTTTATTTTAAGTGAGCAAAACAAGTCAGAAAAAGTAGAAGAATGTGAAAAGCAAATAAAAAACAAGCTTTGTACATCTAACTATTACGAAGAACATGATTTTTATTATAGACCAAATGATGTTCCTGATGAAGAGAATTTATATTCTAGCAAAGAAAACAGAGAAAGATATGAAAAAATTATATCAGAAATTTGTATAGATATTTACAACCAATCTCAAAACTTAAAAAACAACATTAGGGCACGTCCATTAGGTTATGGCTTGAGACTTGAAAACAGTCTAGGATTTGGGACTCTTTTTTTTACTTGGAGAAATGCACCATATAATACTCCTCTTATTTATTGGTATGGACACAATGGCTGGAATCCCCTATTCAAAAGAAATTATATTGAATATTAATCATGAATAAAAAAGGTAAATACGATATCCCTGAAGAAAATGTACGAGTTTATAATAAAACCAATTCAATAATTTTCAAAAAGAACAATGAAAGTTATGGGGAATTATCAAACATGTCAATGGACTTTCCGCTAATGATTAATAACATTAAAGTTTTAAACACAGAAGCTTTATATCAGGCGTGCCGTTTTCCTCATTCGATTGAACTTCAAGAAAAAATTATTTTTGAAAAGAGTCCTATGAAAGTGAAAATGATAAGTAATGCCAATAAAAAATACAGCAGAGAAGACTGGGAAGATGTTAAATTAAAAATCATGAAGTGGTGCCTCAATGTCAAACTATCTCAAAATTTTATATCATTTGGAAATATACTAGATAGTACGAAAAACTTAAATATAGTAGAAAATTCTAATAGTGATAATTATTGGGGAGCAATCCCAAATGAAGAATCGTCTGTATTCATTGGACAAAATGCATTAGGCAGATTATTAATGCAGTTGAGGTCTAAATATAGGAGCTCTAATAAATTTTCACTTCTAATTGTAGAGAAACCAAAAATTGAGAATTTCACTTTATTAGGAAAAGAAATTACTCAAATAGATTCAAGAGACAAGTTTTTGGAAGATTTGGAAAACTATTTCAAAAATCAACAACTTGATATTTTTAATAACAGATAAAACTTTATTTCAATTTGTTAAATTAACACCATGAATAAAAATGAGATTGAAATAATATATGAGGCTTTTCCTGAGAAATTTTACGAAGTTTATAAAACAGTAAACTCAATGATTGATTATGTTTCTCCTAAAGAAGAATTTCATATCTGTCGCTATTGTAATTCTCAAAATGCTACTTTTAAATCAAAAGCACATTTACTACCAGAATTTACTGGAAATAAAACGATTTTTACACATAACGAATGCGATGATTGCAATCATAAGTTTGGATTGTATGAAACAAACTTAAGTGCATTTAGTGGTATAAAAAATTCATTCCTACCTATAAAAGGAAAAAAAAAATACCCTAAATTTAAGAGTAATGATAGTAAGTTTTCGATTCAATTTCAAGATAATAATAAGGTTATAGCAAAAATTGAAGAAACGAATGACTCTTTAAAAATTAAAAATGGCTCAATAGAAATAAATACAGAAACCCAAACTTTTATCCCATTGTATGTTTTTAAATCATTAGTGAAATTTGCTATTTCATTCATGCCTAAAGAAGATCTCAAAAAATTTAAAACAACACTTGAATGGTTAAGTAATCCAAATAAAAAAGTCGATACTAACCAATTCCCTTTACTTTTAATTCATAATGAAAGTAGACCCCCAATAACTAAACCAATTGCAATACTTTCAAAAAGAAAAAGTAAAACATACAATTCCCCTGAATTCGTCTTTATTTTCGGTTTTGGGTTTCATAGATTACAAATTTTTTTACCATTTAATACAAGTGATAATGATATAATAAAAAATGGAAAAATTATTTTACCTTTGAATTATCACTTTGTTACTCAAAAAGAAAAAAATAAAAAAGAATGGAGTTTTGGTCATTTTGACATGAATTCACTCAATAAAGTTAGATTAAATGATAATTTTAAACTTAATTTTAAATAATTAAAAAGTAAATATAAAATAACACAAACTTCATAGAGACATTAGCCATCTATAACTTGGACGAAAACTGGTAATTTTCAAAAAATCAAGAAGAAAGATGATGAGCTAATGTCCGTGTACCTTATGGGCACGGGCATAGTTCACTTTTCTTGATTGGTGTACCAGTACCACGTCCGAGAGTGTTTCTATCGTTCCGTGTCTCTTTTTTTGATATATTTAGAAAACAGAAAAAATGGTACAAAAAGAAGTAATAACAAATGTTCCTATTTCAGAGTTAAAACCAATTCTAGAAAAACATATTAAAAACATAAAAGGAAATCTAATTTTCAAAAATAGAAACTCTTTGAAATGGAATCTCATTTATAGGAAAAATGAAATTGAAGTGGTTACTATTCTAAAGAAAATTGATGATGAGGTTTTAATTAAATTAAGTTCTAAAAACATTGACAAAAAAACTTTAGGTGAGGGTGTCGCAATAACAGAATTCTTAAACTCACTATCTCAAGAAATCGAATTAACAGAAGTCAAAGACACTACAAAAAAAACAAAAACTAAAAAACCAAGAGTTAAACCCACCTCAAAAACTCAAACAAACAACGCAAATTTCAAACCCTATTACATAGTATTAGTTGTAGTCTTTCTCATATACTTCTTTAGTAGAAATACTAATGACAATTCAACACTCACGAGAATAACAAACCAAGGATTTAAAGCTTCATATAATAAAGAAAGTTTAGAAAGATTTGTTAGATATTCAGTAGACCAAGATTACGATGCAATGAATCATTTAATCTACAACGGAGAAGTATTTGAACTACCAGCAGGTCAAGAAGTATATATCGTAAAGAGTGAATTCCCTGGAAAAGTGAAAATTAGATTAAAAGGAGATACAAACGAAATTTGGACATTCACAGAAGCAATTAAAGAATAAACAATCAGGGTGTGTAAATCTCTAATATTAAAATCAGAATTGAGTAACAAAGTGAGTTATCAAACCTCATTGTCAAACTATAAAAAACAATCTATATGAAAATATTAAAATTTTTATTCATTTCAACGATTCTAGTTCTACTTTTCTCAAGTTTTAATGGTAATTCACATAAAACAAACAAAAGTGTCTTAAATCAAACAAAAACAGAGAAAGATTTTTTATGGGTATTTAAAAGTGATTCTTTGACTACAACAAAAGTTAATTCAGATGGTACATTAACTTCAAATTCTTCAATCTCTCAAATTAGTTATCACATTATAAACTTTTCGACATCGGAAATAATTACTAACGTTTATAGTTCAAAGAAAAAAGAATGGATTAAACAGACATTCAAATACTACTCAACAAATGAAACACCCGAACTAAAAAAGTTCAATGTAAATAATGGGATTTGCGATATAGTTTATTTAGATGTAAAAAACTTTCAATCAATAGTTTATTCATTTTTAGACAATAATATTTTCGAATTCAGTAATCTAGAAATAATAGACAATAATAAATTAAATGAATTAGGAATTTATTATTGGATTGACTCTTTTGAAGTTGTTGAAACTACTAAAGAAATTATTATAAATGAAACGATTAAAGATTTTGAATATTCTGAATATTGGAGAAAAGAATCATTTAAAAAAACAATTGATTTTATGAATAAAATCATAAGTAAAGACAACCCTAATTGTAAAATTGTAAGTCGAGGATACTACAACCCTAACCTTGTTAAATACATAGGAAATCAAGGTTTTCAAGTTAAATATTATTGTGAATTTGATTGTAAACAAAATCACATCAACCAATCATATTTTTACGTTGACGCATATTATTTAGGATATGGAAAATGGGATTTAGAATTAATAGAACAAAAACTAACTCATTAAAGTTAGTTATAATTTAAAAAGTTTATCCTGTAGAATATTCTTATATTTGTTAAAACATTTAGAATATGACATTAAATAATTTTGCATATAAATATCAAGATATTAGTTTTAACACTACTACCACAGATGAAATTATTGATACATTATTAGATGATGTAAATGAATTATTAGAAAATCTTTCACAAGAAACAAATATTGAAAAATTATATAGTGCTAGAGACATTATTAATCATTTTAATATTGAAATTCAATCAAAAACCACATATAGTGATAAAGCACATGCTAGAGATACTATGGATAGATTTTCAATTAAAATGTTGAGGTTTGCTGGTGACATTTTAGATAAAGAATATGAAATAAATATGGAGGCCGATATGGAATATATCAGAAAAAAACTTGACGAACTTCGTCAACCTTAATTTACAGATTATTTCCGATATTCATTTATTAATCTTCAATATCAGTCACGAAATTGTCACGAAGAAAAAACAAATACTCATAAGTTCTTTATTTTACTACTACTTTCAATCATTAGTTTCATTCTTCCCGCAAATGAAGCCAGAAGCAAAACCTTTGGCTATAAGTGATGAAGCTAAAGTTATTGTTGATCTTTTAAAAGCAGAGAACAATCAGGCTTTAGTACAATTAAAAGAAAAAGCCGGATTGAGTGGTAAAAAATGGGACGCTGCCATGAAAGAATTAGCAAAACAAAACCTGACTAAAGTTGTCGTTGAAGGTGATGCTAAAACAGTGGTCTTAAATTAAGAAAACTAAATAAAAATAAAAAGACAGGCTTACAGCCTGTCTTTTTTGTTATAAACTATAATTCAAATTGACACTCCATCGGTAATTGGCTTCAACCCTGCCCCCAGTCAGATTTTGATTAATCGGCAACATTGCATTCGCTCCGAAAGAAAAACGATCTTTGCCCAATTCAAAACCTAATTTCCCGAACAAAATATCTCCGGCAGTATTCCGCACCCGCTGATTGTGCTGATAATTCGTTTCATACACTTCTCCGGCAAGTCCGGCCTGAGGAACAAATGTTAACTTTTCTGTACTAAACAAATAAAATAAAGTTCCTGCATAATTGAATTGGTTACCGAACTCATATTTTTTCTTGTTTTCCGTTTTGATAGTATAATTCAAAATAACATTTAAACCTAATGCTTTCCGTTTAACAACATATTCTGTTGCCAGTATATAATCCCAACTTCCGGTTCCTAACTGATAACTCGGATTAACACTACCATTGTTTGTTTCATTAAACTTTCCGGTAGGCATTTTTACTCCTCCGCCCAATTGCAAATGATGTTGGTAAACCAATGAATCACTCTTTGTTTGCAACAAAGAATAAAAACCTAATACTGTAACATCACCCATTCCGGAAATGGATTGTTCACCGACGGCTGATTCCTTATTATGAAAATGATAAGGAATTAAAGCTGAAAGCTGAATACTTTTAGTCAACGGAATTCTCGTCCAAATTTGCACCGTATTGAAATTCTCATCATACCAAGGCGAATTACTATATAGTTTATCACTGCTCTGATAGCTTTGGTAAAAATAGCGCACTCCTATAAAATTCGGATTCAACATGGATGAAAACCCCATACTCCCGCCACTCGCAGAACAACCACAAGCATCGCAATCGTCAAAAAAACGTTCAAATTTCTTAAAAGGATTTTCATAACTTAAAGTATCCTTGTCTAAAGCAAATGAAAAATTACCTACAAACAAAAGAAAACTGTATATTAAGATTCTTTTTTTCATTCTTTTTTAAAATTCAGAGAAACGCGAGTCTGTCAAAAACTCATTATCAGTTAATGTCTTTAAAAAAGCAATGATCTTTACTTTTTCATCTTCTGTTAACGGAATACCTAAAGATCCGTTATCGCTCAAAGCGGGATCCAAATTTTCAGTATTCACAATACCATTCTGGTAATGGTTCAGCACCGCTTCTAAAGTATAGAACCGTCCGTCATGCATATAAGGTGCCGTAACTTCTATATTGCGTAAGCTCGGCACTTTGAACTTATATTTATCGACTTCCTGTTCGGTTATATCATAATGTCCTAAATCGTTTATTGCAGGATTTATCGGCAATCCGTTATTGCGAAGCGAGTTATCCGTAAACAGATCCGTTGCATGACAAGAGGCACATTTTTGATTAAACAAATCGTAACCTTCTAATTCATCAACTGTTAAATCCCCTCCGGATTCATTCCTTCTGTATTTATCAAAACGAGAGTTAGAGGATGTCAGCATAGTCATAAACTGCGCCAAAGCTTTCAACATATTCTCGGAGTTAATAGCTCCGTCCTCAAATGCTTGTTTAAATAGTTTCTGATAATCACTGTCATTTTGCATCATCGTAATGATGTCTACAAAATTACCGTTCATTTCAATTTCTGACAAAATGGGTATCATAGGCATCATTTCGATATGTTCCGTTGCTCCGTCCCACATGAAGAGCGTCTGGTACGCCATATTTTGAACTGCCGGAGCATTTCGCCTGCCGATTGCTTCTCCTACACCATGACTGAAATTGTGTCCATGATGCGTAAATCCGTTTTCCTGAATATGACAAAAGCCACAGGAAATAGTTCCGTCAGAAGACAATCTCCCGTCATAAAAAATTTTCTTCCCTAATTCAAAACCTTTTTCCGTTAAAGGATTATTCGTCAGATCATAAGCCATAGGAGGAAAATTTGACGGTGCCTGATAATTGATCGGAATATTTTGATATTCGGCTTCATTATCAGAAGAACAGCTTATCGCAAACAACCCGGCGATTAATGCAAATACTTTTTTCATAATTCTAATGATTAATTCTTGCGCGAAAAAACACAAGGCTCATGTTCTAAAATGCTACTTTGTTAATAGTTCTTCGAACATGAGCACAAAGGTTTACTCTTAATTACAAGAATAGAATTGCTAATTAATCGTTGTGAACATGATCTACATGGAACATTCCGGGAACATTATTCGCCATAATGCTTTGCACTTTAGATCCTCCCATAACAGAAGTTCCTTCATCAAAATTAATGACTGTTGTTCCGTCAATGATTTGTTGCAGATCGGCCATAATATGTACCTGAGGAGTAATATTTGCTCTTACTAAGGCTTGATCCGGCAGATCAACTTCTATCTGAGCATAATTATAAATTTCTCCTGTTTTACCGGTATGTACCATAAAAACCGTATCATCTGTAGCTATTGATGATGTATAAGTTCCTTCCATACGAACAAACTTATAACCTGCTGCCCAAGACCAAGTCATTCCTATAGCCTGAGCGCGCTCTAATAAATCGCCCTGACCTTCTTGTCCCTGTAGAAACTGAGCCTCATCAACACCCACTCCAAAAGAAACTTTCGTATAATTAGCAGCCGGCACATCAGGAATACTAATCGTTACATAACTGCTAATGGCATCTTCCTCATTGATAAAGAAATAGCTATCTTCCTTAGGAACAGTGTAAGTAGTTCCGTCCTCTTTTGTCAAAACAACATTACTGATAATATAAATAGCTTTGTTAATTTTTACTACTTCTCCGTTACTATTTGTATAAGGTGCATTGAAGATCAGATCTGCATCACCATAAGTGTTATCGAATTTCAACTCAAGTGTACCATTTCCTGTTACTTCACCTGAAGAATCATCATTTGAACACGCTGTTAAACCAATGGCAATAGTTAATGCCACTATAATATTTTTTAATTGTAGTTTCATTGTTTAAATTTGAAAAATTATACATACGTTATGAAGCGCTCATAGTTTGTCTTTCCCGAGACTTATGGGCGTTTCTTTTTTTTACAGACTGAATAACAGCCCTTCAAGTATAAAAATATACCTGATTTAAGACAAAACCTATTGTTCAATCAGGATTGGCTGAATCAAACAAGTATTGTATGTAAAATTTAAACAATGGGGGGATGAAAAGCTTTATCAGAAAAAGTGAACTGATAAGTATCTGAATAATAAAAATTATCCTCTTTCAACGAAGTCTTAATAAAAGCCAAAAACTGAAAAGTTCTTAGATTTTGATAAAAAAGAATCTCTGACTCTAAATGGTAATTTTCTTTTTTATCATTGGATTGTGGTTTTCCTTGTTCGGAAGCTTTACCTAATTCTTTTGCCAAGTGACATTTCCCGTTACAATGTAACTGCGGCTTATCTTTATTGACACAGAGCTCATTTTTAATATAATCATAATTCACCACATAATCCAATACAGGAATTACAGGTTTTATAACCATGAATAAAGCAGCTATGACAACTATTACTCTTAACACGTCACAAAAGTATTAATATTTTGACATAACCAACATTTTTTCCACCCGAAATTAAACCTTTTAACAGAAATCATATCTAATCACTATAAAAGAAAAATTATGAAAAAATTATTTTTAATGGCAATTTTAGCAACCGGAATGGTCGCTTTTGCACAAGAACGAGAAGGAAGAAAAGGGCACGACAGAGAACAACTTACTCCTGAACAGAGAACGGAGCTGCGAGTAAAGAAAATGACTTTAGATCTTGATCTTAATGAAAAGCAACAAACAGAGATCAAAAAGTTACTAACAGAACAAGAGGCCAAAAGAAAGGCTAAAATGGATGAAATGAAAAAATTGAAAGAAACAGAAGCAAAACCAACCGCAGATCAAAGATATGAAATGCAAAAGGAACGTTTAGATGCTCAGATCGATTTCAAAAACAAAATGAAAAATATTTTATCCAAAGAACAAATGCAGAAATGGGAAGAAATAAATGCCGAAAGGGAAAAAATGCATAAAGGGGAAAGAAATAAAAAAATGAGAAAGCCTAGCGAGGATTAATAAATTTATTTCAATCTTTTTTGAAAAACTATTTTTTTAATTTAGATTTGTAACCTATATAACCATAAATTTATCAATTATGAAAAGAATAGTAATGCTTGTTGTTCTTGTCTTTGGTTTCTCTCTTTTCTCAACAGCTCAAGAAAGCAAAAAAGATTCATACACAGAAAAAGCAAAAGTTGAATCAATGGAGATCTCTAAATTCTTAAATGTTACAGATCAAAGTATTTCTGACGAAATCACCAATGTTTTAGCTTATAAAAATGAAGAGATGGGAGAAAATTCTCCGTTTGGCGAAGAGCGAAAAATTATTTTCGCAAGACACATTGAGACTAAATTATCTGCTCTTTTAACCAAAGAACAATTAGAGAAATTAAAAGCAAATAAGAAGCTTTACAACAAAGCTGTAGGTTTAGAATAAAAAATCAAAGAGGAGGTTTACTCCTCTTTTTTTATTTATCTATTTCCCCACTATTCTTTTAATACCATATCGATGCACATTACTGTGGCTATAATCAAATAGCGAATCGGGTCATTCTCCGCAACCCTATCCCGAATCTCAATCACATAATTATCAGCGCTTGTAAAAAATTCTTTTCCAATACCTGCCCATTTTTTAGACACATGTGCAATTTCCGCATTATTTTTATCCAGAAAACTAAAATCCCACCCTGTCCACTTTCCTTTTAAAGTACATAAAGGGCGATCATGTTTATCAAAAACTTCAAACTTGCCTCCTACTGAAAAAATTTTTTGTTTAAAGATTCCCAAAAGCTGATTTTTTCCGTCAAAAACTTCAACATCAGATCGGAATAAAGTGATCCCTCGCTTAATTACCATTAAAATATTTTGATGCTCATCTTTAATTTCAATTTCAAACGGCGTCATTCTTTTATAATCCGTAAAACGAAACAATTTCGTAAAAAAACTCAAATTAGGCTCACGACAAGTCATAATCATTTTACCGTTTTCCAAGTCAAAAATATCAAAGTTGTTCGAGGCTTTGAACATGCCGATATGTTCTTTAACAAGAAATAAATTTTTATTCAATACAGCTGCTATTTCCAAAATTTTGTATTTTTAAATTTTACTCAAATTTAGAAATAAACTATCTGTTTTTTTCAAAAAAACACACCGTTATGAAAAACATCTCCATAGAAACTTTAAAAGTCTCAACTCCTGTTCAACTCAATAACATTCCTACTTTTATCGATATTGAAACTTCGGAAAAGAAGAAAGAAAAAGAACTCCAAAAAATACGGGAAAAGCTCAGCAAACTACAAGATAAAATGTATGCTCATAATAAATATGGTGTACTCATTTGCTTGCAAGGAATGGATACTGCCGGAAAAGACAGCTTAATTCGTGAAGTTTTTAAAGAATTTAATGCTCGTGGAGTTGTTGTATACAGCTTTAAAACTCCTAATGGCAACGAATTAGAACATGATTATTTATGGCGTCATTATTTAGCTTTGCCGGAAAAAGGTAAATTCTCTGTTTTTAACCGAACGCATTACGAGAATGTTCTGGTTACCCGAGTACATCCGGAATATATCATGAACGAGCGAATTCCGGGAATTAATTCCGTTGAAGACATTACACCTGAATTCTGGAACGATCGCTTTGAAAGCATCAATCATTTTGAAAAGCATATTTCGTCCAACGGCGTTATTGTACTGAAATTTTATTTACATCTAGGCAAAGAAGAACAGCGTCAACGTTTGCTTCGCCGTCTGGAAAAAGAAGATCACAACTGGAAATTCTCTCCTGCTGATCTAAAAGAAAGGGAGCTTTGGCAAGAGTACCAGACCTACTATGAAGAAGCCATTAATGCAACCTCTAAAAAACATGCGCCGTGGTACATCATTCCGGCCGACAATAAAGAAACTTCCCGCTATTTAGTAGCAAAAACGATCTTGGAAGAGCTTCAAAAATATACTGATATCAAAGAACCGGAACTGGAACAAGAAGTAAAAGACAACATTAAATTTTATCATGATAAATTAGCAACGGAAGAATAAATAAAAGTTAATATTTCCTAAACCTACTACGATTTCAATTTTTGTCGGGCATTAATTCTGTATATTTGCGGACATTTTTCAAAAACTATGACGTTAGCAAACTATACCAAAGAATTCTCGTACAATCTCCGATTGGCATACCCTATCATTCTTGGAATGTTAGGACATACAGTTGTTGGGATTGTAGACAATATCATGGTAGGGAAGCTAGGACCTTCAGAACTGGCTGCTGTTTCGCTGGGAAATAGTTTTATATTTATAGCTATGTCTTTAGGAATAGGTTTCTCAACAGCGATAACTCCTTTAGTTGCTGAAGCTGACGGGAAATCAGACGTAAAAAAGGGAAGAGAAGCTTTTCACCACGGATTGTACCTTTGTACCATTTTAGGTGTTATTTTATTTACAATCATCTATTTTTCAAAACCGTTAATTGTATACATGAAACAACCGGATCATGTTGTTGAATTAGCCAAACCTTATCTGGACATTGTTGCTTTTTCACTTATTCCGTTAATCATGTTTCAGGCCTATAAGCAGTTTGCTGATGGAATGAGTCAAACCAAATATTCTATGTGGGCTACTATTTTAGCCAATATAACTAATATCTCACTCAACTACTTACTGATTTATGGTATTTGGTTTTTTCCTAAATTAGGCATCGTGGGAGCTGCTGTAGGAACAATCGCTTCACGTATTGTAATGTTGGCATTCATGCATTATGCTTTAAAATCAAGGCATAGATTCCAACCTTATTTTGAAGGTTTTTCTATAAAAGAGATCAAAAAAGAGGTCAATCTGAAAATCATCAAATTAGGATCTCCTTCTGCCATGCAGATGTTCTTTGAAGTAGCTTTATTTACAGGAGCCATCTGGCTTTCCGGAAGTCTTGGAACTAATAGTCAGGCCGCAAATCAGATCGCACTTAGCTTAGCTTCATTCACCTTTATGTTTGCTTCAGGACTTAGTGTAGCTGCCATGATCAGAGTTGGTAATCAAAAAGGTTTGGAAGATTATGCAAAATTGCGATTAGTAGCTTTTTCTATATTCTTACTAACTGTTTTTCTGGAAATCATATTTGCATTAACATTCTTATTACTGCACGAACACCTACCTAAATTATTTCTGGATCTGAAGGATGTAGAAAATCTGGAAAAAAATTTAGAAGTTGTCTCTGTGGCCTCTAAACTGCTATTAATTGCTGCTATATTCCAGATATCTGACGGTTTACAAGTTGTAGTTCTTGGTGCTTTACGTGGCTTACAAGATGTAAAAGTCCCCATGTACATTACTTTTATAGCCTATTGGCTCGTCGGTTTTCCTATTTCGATTTATTTAGGATTATTTACTACCTTAGGAGCAACCGGAATCTGGATCGGACTTTCCGCCGGATTAACAGTAGCCGCTGTTATCTTATTTATGAGATTTAACAGCGAAACCAAACACATGGTTTTAAAAAGCCTTGAAAAAGAATAATTTTAACTGAAAAATTAAATATTAAAGACATATGGACTTACCAAAATTTGTACTGGCCGATAATACTGACTTTCCTGATGATATTTTTGTGATTCATTTAGACTATCCGAGATTCGTTATCAATCTAAAAGATGATGAAGTTGAGTTTATTGAAGATATTTCAGAAGAAAACGAAGCAGAACTGGAACAGGAAATGGAAACGTTAATAGAAGAAGCCGGAAAGTTCTACGACCGCGAGATGGAACGTTACGAAGAATAAAAAAGTCCCGCTTAAGCGGGACTTTTTATATTAAAACTCAACTTTAGCTATCGCTTCAATCGTTTTATCTAAATCTTCATACGTCAACGCATCCGTTAAAAACCATGTTTCATAAGACGAAGGCGCAATATAAACTCCATGGTTCAACAAACTATGGAAGAATGTTTTAAAATAAGGGTTATCTGCTGCTTTTGCAGTTTCAAAATCGTAAACCGGATTTTCAGCAAAGAAAACCGAAATCATAGAACCTAATCGGTTTATTGTAAAAGGAACTTTTCCTTTTAAAACTTCTTTAATTCCTTTTTCTAAATAAGCCGTTTTTTCCTCTAAGCGAGTATAAATTTCCAGGTCGTTATTTAAAGCTTTTAACATTTCATAACCGGCAGCCATTGCTAAAGGGTTACCGGATAATGTTCCTGCCTGATATACAGGACCAAGAGGTGCTAAATGTGACATTATTTCTTCCCGTGCAGCAAACGCTCCGACAGGTAGTCCGCCTCCTATTACTTTTCCGAAACAAACAATATCAGCTTTTATTCCGAAAACCTCTTGCGCTCCTCCTTTCGCTAAACGAAATCCTGTCATTACTTCATCAAAAATAAGCAAAGCCTTATTCTCTGTACAAATTTGTCTTAAAGCCTCTAAAAATCCATCTTTAGGCGGAATACATCCCATATTACCGGCAACCGGTTCAATAATAACAGCTGCAATTTCATCTTTATTGGCTTCAAATAAGTCCCGAACATTATCTGCATCGTTATATTGCGCTAACAAAGTATCTTTTGCCGTTCCTTGTGTAACTCCGGGGCTATTAGGTACTCCGAATGTACTTAAGCCACTTCCTGCAGCGATTAAGAACGAATCTGAATGTCCGTGGTAACATCCTGAAAATTTAACAATCTTATCGCGTTTTGTATAACCTCTGGCTAAACGGATAGCACTCATACATGCCTCAGTACCGGAATTCACAAAACGGATCATATCGATATTAGGCACCATACTAACCGCCAACTGCGCTATTTCTGTTTCCAAAGCAGTAGGAGTTCCGAAAGAAGTTCCTTTTTTAGTCTTTTCAATAACTGCATTTACTACCGGTTCATAAGCATGACCTAAAATCATGGGACCCCAGGAATTGATATAGTCTATAAACTGATTGCCGTCTTCATCTGATAAATAAGCCCCTTTTGCTTCTTTTATAAAGATAGGTGTTCCTCCTACTCCTTTAAAAGCTCTTACCGGAGAATTAACTCCGCCCGGAATTACTTTTTGCGCTTCTACAAAAAGTGCGCTACTTCTCTTATATTCCATCTATTTATTTTACTTTTAGAATTTGTCCTATCGCAATACTGTTATCCGATAAGTTATTTTTTTCTTTTAGATCTTCTACTGTAGTATTGAATCGTCTTGAAAGTGAATATAAGGTATCTCCTTTTTGAACAATATATTCTCCTTCCGAAATCTTATCTGCAACCTCTTCAACTTCTGTTTTTGACACTTCAACAGCTGTTTCAACGGTTTCAATCACTTCCGCCACTTCTTGTTGGGCTTGCTCACTGCTAACCGGAATTTCCACTTGTACTGTTGTTGATGTTTCTTCTTTTGTACTTGGTTCCTCATCAACAACAGGTGTTGACGCACTAAAAACTTCTCCTGAAGGAGAAGCTACTTCCTGATCATACAGATACAACTGGTAACGTTCAATTAAACCTATCAATTTTGAAGGATACTTAGGATCGGTCGCATAGCCAGCCGCTTTTAACCCTTTGGCCCAACCTTCATAATCTAATTCATCTAACTTAAACAGGCTTGCATAGCGACTTCTGGATGTTAAGAACAATGAATGATCTTTGTATGACTCTGCCGGATCGTTATATTTCCTGAAACACTCTTGTGCAGCATCGTCATCATGTGTTACGCTTGGTCCTGTCCATCCGGTATGACATTTGATTCCGAAGTGATTGTTAGCCTCTAAACAAAGGCGTCCTTTTCCTGCTCCGGATTCCAAAATACCCTGTGCTAATGTAATACTCGCCGGAATTCCGTATGTTTTCATATTATTTTTGGCTACATCTTTAAACTGTAAGATATAATCGCTCACAGTAGCTGATGTAGTACTCACTTTTGAAGTTGCTTCTAGAGTTTCACTAGCTTTTGTCTCCGTTTTTGTTGATGCATCAGAAGACGATTGGCTTGCTGCCAATTGCTTGTCTTTTTCTTGTTGTTCCGCTTTGGTTGTTGTTACTCTTACTTTGTTTGTACTTCCACATGCAAAAATTAAAAACATTAGTGAAAGTAATCCGATCCTCTTAAAAATCATATACTAGTGTTTGTCTGTTTTTCTTTTGTTGAACTAAATTTATTCCTCTTATTCCTTGTAAGCCCCCTGTGTGGATAGCTAAAATTTTAGCATTTTCCGGAAAATATCCTTTTTCAATTAAATCTATTATTCCGTAAACCATTTTTCCGGTGTATACAGGATCTAATGGAATTGCCGTTTTTTGATACAACTCATTTAAAAAAGAGATCAGTTCCTCATTCACCTTAGCATAACCTCCAAAATTATAATCCTGAATAAGTTCCCAATTGTTCTTTCGTGCAAATTTACGAATATCATCAGACAAAAAATCTCCTTTTAAGGCAGAAAATCCTAATATTTTCTGATTCGAAAAAGAACTATTGATAATCCCGGAAATAGTTCCGCCTGTTCCCACAGCGGTACAAACATAATCGAATTGCGAATCTCCTTCATTCAATATTTCTTCACAACCCTTCACCGCTAATTCATTGGTTCCTCCTTCCGGCACTACATAAAAATCTCCGAATCTGTTTTGTAATTTTTTCAGGAATTCGGCATTTGTCTTTGTCCTGTATTCTTCTCTTGTAACAAAGAGGAATTTCATTCCTAATTTTCGGGCTTGAAAAAGTGTCGGGTTTTGTTCAACAGCACTTTCGAGTTCATTTCCTCTGATCACTCCTATAGTTTTAAAACCATATTCATTACCGGCTGCCGCCAATGCTAAGATATGATTGGAAAACGCACCACCAAAGCTTACTAGCACCTCTTGCCCCTGCTTTTTTGCTTCTTCAATATTATATTTCAATTTCCGAAACTTATTTCCGGATATTAAAGGATGTAACAGATCTTCTCTTTTAATTACAAGTGAAATTCCTTTTGGAAATACTATATCTACAACCTGATTCATAAAACAAAGTAACAAAAAAATCCCGACTCTTATAAAAGAATCGGGATGCTAAAAATCTATAACTAAAAATTATTTTCTACTGACTAAAACTTTTTTATCCAAAGATAAATCTCTTGTTTTTACCCTTACAATATATACACCATCGGTTAAATTTGTTGTTGGGAATTTAATTTCATTTCCTTTTCCGAGATTTTCTTTATTTATAACTACTTTTCCGGTCACATCATACATTTCTACATTCAAAACGTCTTTACCCAAAGTATTTAAAATAGTAAGCACAGCGTTTTGGTTATCCTGATAAACCTCAAAAGCATCTTCTAATAAAGTAGTCTGGTTAAGTAGCTCTTTATCATAATTTCTGAAAGTGATTTCAAAACGGGTTTTATTATCACCTTCCGGCAACGTTATACTAAATGAGTTATTTTTAATATCATAATAAATATTGGTTTGTTTATCATGCAGATAAACTCCTTGATTTTCATCAAATCCGGAATAAACACCTTCTACCTGTACTTTAAAATTTGTCTCTTCATCACATCTAAATCCCACTGGTATTTTAACATCTATATCAAACTTAATTGCTGTAGCAACATATTCGAACGGTGAATCTTCAACTATATAATAAAAACCTTTAGACGCATTCTCTGAAGCAGATTGTCCATCGTAACCATAATCAAAGCCATTAGTTGCATGATCATCAAATGCTATTGTTGAAGGATGTGTTGCCTGATCATTATAGATCGTATTAACCCTAATGTATGGTGATGTTGTTTTCTTAATCTTAGTATAATCTATTCCTGCTATATTAGGAATTCTTTCAAAATACTCACTTTCAACTCCTTCTCTTTGAGAAACAGCACCACCTCTTTGAAATTCAGACAGGTTAACAGCTCCTTCTTTTACATATACTCTGTATCTGTTACGCATAACAACGTTTCCGTTTGCTACACCTTTTACCATAAAACCTTGTCCTATGGGAGAAAATCTTCTTTGATAAACCACCCCTGTTCCTCCTAAATCGGTTTCCTGACTTCCTTCTCCATCATAATTCCAAAAATCAGCCGGTGTATAAATTCCTGTGCCCGGATTATAAATACCATATCCACCATCATATTCAGACACTAAATGCGTAGTTGAACTTTGCTCCCAAAAATACGCTTGTCCGTTAATGTATGCTGCATTCAGCGGATCCATTAAAAAAGAGTTCAAATCTATTGCACTGGAATACGGATTACCTATCAAAGTTAAATTATCTATTGCAACAGCATTTGATATATTTCCGTCATAAGGTTTTCCTCTAAAATCATAACGTTGTGCATTACCCGAATTATTTTCAACACCTTCAGCAGGATCTGCAATCAAGTTATCCGTTCCCGAAACTCCTTTCATCGTAAATCCTAATCCCGGGTTAACAGCATGAGAAGCTCCAACATATACCCATTGTGAATAAGAGTTTGAAGCCGAAAATTTATAGATCCATCTACTTGCTACGGTCAAAGGATCAGCCACACCATCAAACTGATTATAAGGTGCAATGCCTACTTGCATACTGGTTGTTAATCCTGTCGGACGATATAATTGAGTAATACCAAACATATTATTCAAGGTTCCGCCAGGAAAACCTACCGGTGAACACCAATAATTATATTGAAAATTATCTGACGTCCCTTCTTGGAAGACTGACAACAACCCTGTCCCTGTATTCAAACCTATTGAAGTTGTTGCTTGTAAAAGTTGTGATTGATTTCTCAGATACATCCTACTGGTATCATCTAACCTGATATCTGCTTTAACATATAAAAATTGATCATTCACTAAAACTGAAGTACCCGGACTTACATACATTTGAGATTTGACACTTATATTAATCCCAAAAATTAAGCTGATTAAAAGTAGTGATTGTTTCATAAACGGTTAGATTTGTGTTGCTATCAAATTTAAAGAAAGCCAACCTCAAAAACAATATTTTTTTCTTTTTATAACAATTAATATGTTTTTTGTTTTAAAATCTTACTTTTAAATATAAAACAAAATGCAATAACTATCGATACTCTACTTTACAAATTAATCATTTAGCTTAATAAACATACTCAACACCCGATCTTTACATACTTTTAAAAAAAAAGATAAAATAACTTTCCAAAAAAAAATCATTTAAATTTCAAAAAATTTGTTTTTTCCTAACAAAAAAAATATATTTGGTCATATTTATCAACCCCCAAAAAAAAATGATATGGAACAAAAGTACACCTGCTTAAGGAACCTTCTTTATGGTTCAGAAAGCGCTAAGAAGTTTCTTTTTCCTTTCTTATTTTTATTGCTTTCTTTTCAATTTTCACTAGCACAAACAACTGTTTCATTCACCTCTACCGGATCTCAAACTTGGATTGCTCCTTGTGGCGTTACTTCGGTTACTGTTGAAGCGTGGGGTGGCGGTGGAGCCGGAGGAGGAACAGGCGCTAACAATAGAAAAGGTGGTGGTGGTGGTGCCGGAGGAACCTATGCATCATCCACAATTACTGTTACTCCGGGAACAACTTACAATCTTTTTGTAGGTAACGGAGGTAACGGAGCTCAAACAGCCGGAGCAAACGGTCAGGCTTCATGGTTCTTAAACACAAGTACACTCTATGCACAAGGAGGTGCTGGTGGTGCCGCTCCAAATAATACAACGGTACTAGGTGGTACCGGTTCTACTGCAAGTTCAATCGGTACAACATTGATTGCAGGAACTGATGGCGCTAATGGTACTACAACCGTAGGAGGTGCCGGTGGTGATGGTGGAAATGGCGGAGGTGCCGGTGGAAACCAAAGAACAAATGAAGGTAACGGTAATAATGGTAACGCACCCGGTGGCGGTGGCGGTGGAGCATTTGTTCCTGATAACACAAATCACTCAGGTGGTGATGGTGCCAGAGGAGAAATACGTATCACATATACATATCCTTTCCAAACTTACTGTACACCAAGTTACTCATCGAGTATCTCTATGGTTAATGTTACTTATGCAGGTATTGATAACACTACAGGAAATACTGCCGTAGGAGGAGAAGCTACATACTACTCCTATTGTGATATGGCAACCGTATATCCGGGAACAACAGACCCTATTAGTGTAAGATGTAGAACCTACGGTTCAAATCAATTTGACGTAAGAGCGTTTGTAGATTGGAATCAGGATGGTGATTTTGCTGATGCCAATGAAACCTATTATATCGGACACATCAACTCTACAGCGGATACACAAACCACGTTAAACAACACAATTACTGTACCAGCTACAGCTACTCCCGGATTAACCAGAATGAGAGTATTCTACCATTTCAACGGGGATCCGACAGATCCTTGTTATAATGGTTTCGGATACGGACAAATAGAAGAATATACTGTAAATGTATTAACCCCTCCTACTTGTTCCGGAACTCCTCAATCCCTAACCGTTAGTAATATCACACAAAACTCTGCTGATATTTCCTGGACTGAACCAAGTCCGGCACCTGCTAATGGCTACGATTATTATGTTTCTATCACGAATACCCCTCCTGACAATAGTACTACCCCTACAGGATCTGCTGCTTTCGGAGTAACTTCAGTTAACTTAACAGGACTAATAGCCGATACAACCTATTATGTTTGGGTAAGATCAGACTGTGGTGGAACTGACGGAACCGGTATATGGATATTAACAACATTTATCACACCTGACTGTACAACCGGAACAGGAATAGGAACAACTACACTAGGTTGTCCGTCTGTAATATCAGGAGGTTTAAGTCTAAACGGTGCCGACCCTGCTCCGTTTTATTGCACTGACGCTTCTACATGTGTTGATTTAGAAGCAACTTATCTTAATTTAGGAGACACATCAACCTACACAGTCGAATCAATCCCTTTTAGCCCCCCTTACCAATTTGGATGTCTTCAAAATCAAGTTGATATTACAATCGATGATACCTGGTCAAGTACTGTGAATCTACCTTTTGATTTTTGTTTCTATGGAAATAGCTATAATCAGTGTTTAGTAGGATCAAACGGACTAATCACTTTTGACTTAATAAATAATACTCCAGGAGGAACCTGTAACTGGCAGTTCAACAACAATATTCCTATAAGTGGAGACCCTGCTTTAGTCGAAAATTCGATTTTTGGCGTTTTTCTAGACATTGACCCTAGTGAAGGAGGTGAAATTGGCTGGGAACTTATTACTCTTAATACAGGTTGCCGTGCATTAGTTGCTTCATGGAAAGATATACCTATGTACTCATGCACTTCACAACTATACACCGGAATGATTGTTCTTTATGAAAACACCAATGTAATAGAGGTATATATACAAGAGAAAAATGATTGTGCCGGTTGGAACAATGGTAATGCCGTAGTTGGTATTCAAGACGCTACCGGCACAACAGGAACTGTAGCTCCAAATAGAAATGGTTTAGATGCAAACTGGACTACTACTAATGAAGCTTGGCGTTTTGTCCCTTCCGGTAATTCAATCACAAGTGTTACTTGGTATGAAGGTTCAGGAACAACCGGACCTGTTGTCGGAACAACAGATGTTATTAATGTTTGCCCTACAGCTACAACAACCTACACTGCAGCTATCACTTATACTTTATGTGACGGTTCAACTATCACAGAAACGGATGAGGCAACAGTTACTGTAAACGGTGCCAAAATATGGAACGGATCAGTTGACACCAACTGGGATAACGACAATAACTGGTCCCCAGTAGGAAAGCCTACAGCATTAGATTGTGTCGTTATACCTAATACAGTTAACGATCCTATAATTTCCGGATCAGGATACAATGGCTTAGGTCTTAATCTAACCGTTCAAAATGATGCATTATTAACTGTTAACTCTAACAATTCCATAACTATTACAGATTGGGTAAATGTTAATGCTACCGGTGATATACTTTTAAACAGTTCTGCTAGCTTAATTCAGACAAATAATGTAGCCAACACAGGAAACATACACATGCTGAGAGATGTTAATATAAGAAAATTAGATTATGTATACTGGGCCTCTCCTGTAAATAGTTTTTCCGTAGGTTCTGTTTCACCTAGTACAACCGGAAACCGTTTCAAATGGATTCCTACTATAGCTTCAAACCTTAACGAATATGGTAACTGGACCTCTACTTCAGAAAGCATGGCTATCGGTAAAGGATATATTGTAAGAGGACCAGATAATTACAATTCAACATTACAAACATTTACAGCTAATTTCAACGGAACCCCAAACAACGGAGACCTAACCATGCCTATTGCCAGAGGAAGTTATGACGGAGCAGATTATAACACAGGAAACTCTACCACCTTAGCTACAAAAGAAGATGATAACTGGAATCTAGTAGGAAATCCATATCCTTCTTCAATTGACGCTATTAGCTTCTTAACTGCCAATCCGAATATTGATGGATTCATCAAACTTTGGACTCACGGAACATTGCCTAGTTCAGCTACTATTGATCCATATTATCAAGACTATACATATAATTACTCGACCGGTGACTATATTACTTATAATAGTACAGGAACATCCTCAGGTCCCGGCGTTTTCGGAGGTTATATTGCTGCCGGACAAGGTTTCTTTATCTTGATGAATCATTCAGGAACTACTCCAAGTGAAAATGTTATTTTTACAAATTCAATGAGAGCTCCTGCTTATAATAATAGCCAATTTTTTAGAAATTCTAACAATAATAAAAACAGCATTAATTCAGCTACCGAAGGTAAAATTTGGTTAGATCTGATAGAACCAAACGGAGAAAACATCAGAACTTTAGTTGGTTATATCAATAATGCAACAAATAGTAGAGATCGATTGTTTGACGCTATTGCAAATAAAAAGTTAGCTTTAAATTTCTATTCCTTAATTGGTGATGAAACTATGACTATCCAAGGTAAGTTCGCGCCTTTCAACAATAATGATACAGTTCCTCTTGGAGTTAAAATCCCTCAAAGCGGAAACTACACTATCGCTATTGGCGCAGTTGAAGGACTTTTTGAAGATACAGCACAGGAAATCTATTTGGAAGACTTGAATTTAGGCATCATCCACGACTTGAGATATAGTCCGTACAACTTCACTAGTTCTACCGGTACTTTTAACAACAGGTTTATTTTACGTTATACAGATCAAGCATTAGATACAAATTCTTTCTCAAACAATAATTATTTGAATGTTTATTCAAACGAAAACATTATAATTGAATCGAGTCAGAATATCAAATCTGTTACTATCCATGACGTTTTAGGTAGACTCTTATTTAGAAAGAATGAATTTTCTAACAAACAGAGCATCACTATCAATAGTCTAACAAAAAGTAACAACCCTTTAATTGTCACAATAGAGACTGAAGACGGAAATAAAAAATCTAAAAAAATAATCTTTTAACAATAAAATAACTTTAATAATAAAAAAACCGGGATATCCCGGTTTTTTTATTAACAATTAACTCATTTCACAACATTTTTCATAATAATTAATATACTTTTGTTAATTAATTCTTAAAAAATCTCAAAATGTTATGAATGAGAAATACTTATCGCTGCTATTACCAAAAGAAAGAGATTTTTACAAAAGAGTCCTAACTCTTCTACTCTTCTTTTTTGCTGTAACAACTTACAGCCAAACAACAGTTAATTTAACTACGACCGGTAACGGAACATGGACTGTTCCGTGTGGAATTCAATCTATCACTGTCAAGGCATGGGGTGCCGGTGGCGGTGGCGGAGGATCAAATGTCAATGCAAGCGGAGGATCCGGTGGAGGATCCGGTGCTTATACTGAAAACACCTTTTCTGTAGCGCCTAACCAAGTAATCAATTACACAATTGGTGCAGGTGGAACTGCCGGAAACTCTAATGGCGGTACAGGAGGTACTGGCGGAAGTACAACCATTCTTGGAATGATTGCCGGTGGAGGGTCCGGAGGTGCCGGAAATTCCGGTGCTGTTGGAAACGGAGGAAATGCCAGTGGCGGAACTGTTAATACAAACGGAAATCTCGGTTTCGCAGGTGGTGCTACCGGAGGAAATGGCGGTAACGCTCCTAATGGTGGTGCCGGAGGAATCGGAGGATCTAACAGTACAGGAGCTAATGGTAACACCCCGGGGGGCGGTGCGGGTGGAGGCGAAAGAGCTAACGGTGGTGCTGGTAACAGAGCCGGGGGTACAGGAGCCAGAGGACAGATACAGATCACATATACTTATCCTTACTGTATTCCATCATACCTATACAGTATTTCCATGACTAATGTAACGTATGCAGGCATTAACAACAACTCCGGAAATGTTGGTGTAAATGCTGAAAATACATTTTATTCGTATTGTAATACCGCGTCAGTAACACAAGGTCAAACCAATACCATTAGTATAACCGGAAGAACATATGGTGCAAACACTTTCCATATCAGAGCTTATTTCGATTGGAATCAAGATGGAGATTTTAATGATAGTGACGAATCCTACTATGTGGGCGTCATAAATGCAACCACAGATACACAAACTACAGTTTCTGCTCCTATTGCAACTCCTATAACAGCATTGACCGGTACAACCAGAATGAGAGTTATTTATCAATTTTCATCTGACCCTTCTAATCCGTGTAGTGCTACAAGCAATTACGGACAAGTTGAAGACTATGATGTAACTATTGCAGCTGCTCCTAGCTGTACAACGCCTACCGCTCAGCCAACAGGCCTTGTACTAACGCCTTCTGGAACGTCTATCAGTGGCTCTTTTACAGCTGCCTCTCCGGCTCCTGATAGTTATTTGGTTGTATTTAATACAACCGGAACAGTTCCAACACCTGTTGACAATACGGCCTATACTATAGGAAATTCTATTAATGGTAGCATTGTTGCTGATAATGACAGTAATACTACTTTTACAATAGGCGGTCTTGATATTAATACGCAATATTATGTTTTCGTATTTTCATTTAATGGTATTTGTTTGAATGGTCCGCTTTATTACACTCCAAGTCCTTTAAGTGGAAATACTACTACAACTTCCACCCTACCGACTTACTGCACACCTTCAACTACTAATACTATTACAACAAGGTATATTGATGATGTAAGCTTTTTAGGCACTCTAAATGACACATTTAATTTAAATAACGGAACTAATGCCGGAACACCAGGTTATCAGGATTTTACTTCGTTAACCCCCTATACAATACAGGCACAGGGAGAAGGGGTAAATGTATCTGTTGAAGCAAATTCAAGAGGTAGATGGAAAGCTTGGGTGGACTGGAACAAAGACGGAGACTTTGCCGATGCTAATGAAGAAGTTTACGATTCCAATGCAGCAACCTTAACTACTACATTTGGTTTTGTGATCCCCCCTACAACTATACCTGGAAATTATCGCATCAGAATTCGAATTTATAACAGTTTTTACGGACCTCCTGGAAATCCGACAGAGTCTTATTCATACGATTTTGATTCTTGTGAAACATTTGATTACAACTCCTCGATAGGAGCCTATGAATATGGAGAAGCGGAAGATTATTTATTTACTGTGATCTCTAGTTGTGGCGCCTACATCACTTCTGTTACAGACGGAACAATATGTGGTAGCGGAACAGTTGATTTGAGTGTTACAGGTAGTACCGGAACAACAGAATACAGATGGTATGCAAACGAAACCGGAGGGACTCCTATAGCTACTACAGCTAGTGGTAGTTGGACGACCCCAAGTATATCCTCTACAACTTCATATTGGGTAACGGCTTATAACGGAAGTTGTGAATCTTTAGTGAGAACTGAAGTCATCGCAAATATTAACCCTCTTCCGACACTGACATTTACGCCTAATAACCCTCAGGTTTGCGGAGAAAATGAAATTATATCATTAACTGCCAGCGGTGATACTGAAGTAGTTTATCTGATAGACGAAGATTTCGAATCAGGAGGTCTTGGCGTATTCAACAACTCTTTTTTAGTAAGTAATGCTGCCGTAAACAGTCAGACTGCCTGGCAAAATCATACCAGTACTTATATCCCTAACGGACAAACATGGTATCCTGCAGTTTCTTCAGGCTTCGGTCCAAATCACTTTGCTTTTGTTACATCCGACATCGGAATGAATGGCGGTAGTTATTACACTGTTGATAATGTTCTGGTTTCTCCTACAGTTGATTCTTCTACATTTTTAGATCTTAGTTTAACATTCAGAATGTACTACTCCAGATATTTCCCTGACGGTAATACAACTTATGATAGTATTGAATATATGCAAGTACAAGTTTCTACAAATGGAGGTACTTCGTGGAATACAGTTAACGGTAATATCATTACAGATCAAGGGATCGGTACCCGATTTGCTGACCTGAACTATGACTTATCAGCATATATTAACCAACCCAACTTAAAAATCAGAATTCGTTACTACACAAGTTCTTGGTGTGATGGTGCTGCTGTAGACGACATTAAACTTTTCGGAACCAGACCATTAAACACCGCTTTCGATTGGGTTAGTGCTTTACCTATAGACGCTTATCAAGATGCAGCTTGTACAGTTTCTTACACAAGCGGTACCCCTGCTGTAACAGTTTATATAAAACCAACACTTGCCCAACTGGAACAAAGCTCTTACACTTTTACAGTAAGTGCCGTTCTTTCTAACGGTTGTTATGCTAGTAATGATATCACGATTACTAACAATTCAAAAATATGGAAAGGAATAAACGGAACTAATTGGAGCGATTCAAACAACTGGTCCCCTGTTGGTGTGCCAACTATTGACAATTGTGTGATTATTCCTGATACAGCAATTATTGACGGTAGTAACTATGATGCTTTTGCTAAAAATTTAACAGTTAAAAGTACGGGAGATTTAGACAACCTGACAAACAATACTATAACTGTCAAAGAATGGGTTAATGTAGAAGCCGGTGGTATGTTCAATTTAGAAAACGCGTCTAGTTTAGTTCAAATAGATAATATTGCTAATACCGGAGATATTTCAATGAAAAGAGATGTTATGATCCGAAAATTAGATTATGTATACTGGGGTTCTCCTGTAGCTAATTTCGGTTTAAATAATGTTTCTCCCGGAACAATTGGTTCTAAGTACAAGTGGCTACCGACTATTGTTTCTAATTTAAACGGATTCGGAAACTGGTCGCTAACAAGTGAAAATATGGTTACCGGAAAAGGATATATCGTAAGAGGACCCGACAATTACACTACTTCTCTTCAAAATTTCACAGCTGATTTCACAGGTGTTCCAAATAACGGAGATCTTACATCCCCTATTGAGAGAGGTGCCTATGATGGTGCAGATTACAGTACAGGTGTTTCTACAACTTTAGCAACTAAAGATGATGACAACTGGAACTTACTAGGAAATCCATATCCATCAGCATTAAATACAAACAGTTTCTTAGCTGTAAACACAAATATTGCCGGATTCATTAAATTATGGACACACGGCACGTTACCTTCATCTTCAACTGTAGATCCTTTTTATCAAAACTATGTACAAAATTATACAGTTGCCGATTATGTCACTTATAATTATTTAGGAGCATCTACACCTACATTTGACGGAAATATAGCTGCGGGACAAGGTTTCTTTGTTTTGATGAATCATTCCGGAACTGCTCAAAGTGAAAACGTTACTTTTAACAATTCCATGAGAAGTAATAGTTATAGAAATGATCTGTTCTACAGAACAACAAATAATACTGCTTCAAATATTGAGAACAAAAGTCGCATTTGGTTAGACATAGTTGCTCCGAACAATACTGCTTCAAGAACGTTGGTAGGTTATGCTGATAATGCGACAAATAATATAGACCGTCTATACGATGCCATGGCTCTTGGTGTTAAAACTAATTTTGAGATCTATTCTCTTTGTAATAACCAAAGATTTTCTATACAAGGGAGAGCACCATTTAACGATCAGGACACCATACCTCTTGGAATAAAAGTAAATCAAAATGGAATTTACTCCATAGCGATTAGCACTGTAGATGGATTGTTCACGAACAATTCTCAAGACATTTTCTTAGAAGACTTAACACTTGGAGTTATTCATGACTTAAGGAGTGCTCCTTACAGCTTTACTTCTAATTCAGGAACTTTTGACAATCGATTTGTTTTACGATATACTGATCCAAGTCAAACGTTAAATACAGATACTTTTAGTAGTGATTCTCTAAAAGTATATGCTAATGAAACTATCATAATTGAATCAGATCAAGAAGTAAGATCAGTTATGATCTATGACGTTTTAGGGAAATTATTATATTCTAATAATGAGTTTTCAGACAGACAAAATATTTCTATAAATAGTTTATCAAAAAGCTACAGCGCTATAATTGTTATCGTAGAAATCGATGACAATAGCAAAGCAACAAAGAAAATCATTTTCTAAAATATACTAATTAAATGTTATTTAAAAAGGCCGTTCATAAGAACAGCCTTTTTTGTTTTTATAAACTACTGATTATCAAACAACAAAATCAAACCATTGAATTACATCAATCATCGATTTTATATACTTTTTATCGATAAAATATTACAATAAAGAAACATTGGAATAATTTTGCCACTTACTTAAATTAATGTTTATGGGAAAAATCTACTTGTTTAATGGTAAGAAATTATATTTTCTGCTATTATTGACCATCACTTTTCAAAGCTACTCACAATATCAAGTCCCAAGAAACGGTAACAATACTATTTCAACTTGTTCAGGAACAATTACAGATAGCGGTGGCTCAGGAAACTATCAAAATAATTCTAATGGTTATACCGTTATTACCCCTTCAGTAGCCGGTAATTACATTCAGATTTCCGGTAGCATAACTGCTGAAGCCGGATATGATTATTTAACCATCTATGACGGAAACGGAACAGGAGGCACTGTTTTATGGGGAGGCTCACCTCAAGGAAGCGGAACTTCTTGTAGCACAACAACTATTCCTACAATAACATCCACTACCGGATCTCTAACCGTTCATTTTTATGCAGATGGCAGCAATAGATGTTCCGGATTTAATTTAAATATTAATTGTAGTTCAACATCAGGATCAACGCCTGTTAATTCCTATTGCATTCCTATATCTGACAATCCTTCCGGTTTATATATTACCAATTTAGCTTTTATCGGAACACTTTCTGACCCTCCGGTAAACACTTCCACTTATGATTCTGACGGTTATCAGGATTTTACATCTTTAACACCTTTAGCCATTCAGGCACAAGGAGAAGGTGTAAATATAACGGCTAACTGTACTGGAAACGATCATCTTAGAGGAACCTGGAAGGCTTGGGTAGACTGGAATAATGATGGAGATTTCAGTGATTCCGGAGAACTTGTTTATGACATTCAAGGATTTGCCGGGTCAAGTGTAACCTTTGGTTTTGTTATCCCGGCCTCTCAAACACCCGGAGATTACAGAATGAGAATAAGGGTAAACAACGGATCATCATGGCTCGGATCGGAGACCTTTGGCTTTAATTTTTCGTCATGCGATAATTTTGAATACGGTAGCGGAATGTTTAGTGATGACAATTATGGTGAAACTGAAGATTATATTTTTACGGTAATTGAAAATTGCTCCGCCACGATTACTGATGTTACCAACGGAAGTACTTGTGGATCCGGAATTGTAAGCCTTAATGCAAACGGAAGTTCCGGAACAACAGAATACAGATGGTATGCAAATGAAACAGGAGGAAGTCCACTTGCCACTACTCCATCCGGTAATTGGAACACACCAAACTTGACCTCTACTACTACATATTGGGTAACCGCTTACAACGGAAGTTGTGAATCAGTAGTAAGAACGGAAATAATGGCTTTGGTCAACCCTACTCCAACATTAACTTTCACCCCTTCAAATCCTGTGATCTGTGGTGAAAACGAAGTGTTAGAGCTTACGACAAGCGGTGATACAGAAACGGTACATCTTATCGATGAAGATTTTGAAAGCGGAAATTTAGGAGTATTCACTAATATCAATAATGACTCTAACGGTAATGCTACTGACAACAAAACAAAATTCCAAAACAGAACCAGTGTTCATGTTCCGTCAACTAATGTTTGGTTTCCGGCTATTTCTTCCGGATTCGGAACAAACAAATTTGCTCTGGCACTTTCGGATGCTTCAAGTCCCGACTATCCTTCCAGTACCGTTCAGAACTCTTTAGCGCTATCTAACTCCGTAAACTCAACTGATTTCTTAGATTTGACTCTTAAATTAAAATTATACTATTCAAGATATTATACAGGCGGGGCGAATCCGACAAACGAATATGTTGCCATTGAATTATCAACAGACGGCGGAGCTACATATCCTGTTGAAATTGACAACTTTACTTCTAACGTAGGAATCGGAACCAGATTTGTTACCCTAAGTTATGATTTGTCAGCTTATATAAATCAACCTAATTTAAAAATCCGAGTTAGACATCATTCCTACGCCGGTTCAGGATGGTTACCTGACGGAGTTGCTGTTGACAATATTGAATTATACGGAACCAAACCTTTAAATACGGCTTTTGACTGGACCAGTGCTCTTCCTATCAATGCTTATCAGGACTTTGCCTGTACCATACCTTATACTAGCGGAACACCGGCTGTAAATGTCTTTATAAAACCTACATTAGCTCAATTAGAACAAAGTTCATATACCTTTACAGTAAGTGCCATTTTATCAAACGGCTGTTATGCAACTGATGACATTACTGTGACCAACAATTCTAAGATATGGAACGGATCAAACAGTACTAACTGGAGTGATCCAGACAATTGGCTTCCTTCTGGTGTTCCTACCATTGATAATTGTGTTATTATCCCGGATAATGTAGTAGTAGACGGTAACGGATATGATGCTTTTGCAAAAAACCTTAAAGTCAAAAGCACCGGAAATATGAATACGCTTTCTAATAATAGCATCACAGTAAAAGAATGGGTAGATGTCGACGCAGGAGGTATCGTTAATTTAGAAAATGCATCCAGCCTTATACAGATCGATAATATTGCAAACAATGGTGTTATTTCAATGAAAAGAAATGCCGAAATTAACTTACTGAGCTATGTTTACTGGTCAACACCTGTAGCAAATTTTTCTTCCGGCAATATTTCTCCGGCAACTCCAAACGGTTTTATTTGGAAATGGAACCCTACAATCAATAACGGAGGAACTTATGCTGGTAATTTCGGAAATTGGATTAACGGAAATGAAACTATGGCAAACGGTAAAGGTTATATTGTAAAAGGCCCGAACGGTTACACCACATCAACACAAACTTTTACAGCTACTTTTACAGGTACTCCTAACAATGGTGACATTAATGTTCCTATCAAAAGAGGAACCTATGTCGGTTCTCCATACACAGGTCCAACCACAACACCCGTTACTCAAGATGATGACAACTGGAACCTGTTAGGAAACCCCTATCCTTCAGCTATTTCAACAGACGCCTTTTTAACCGCTAACAGTACTCATTTAACTCCGTTCGTTAAAATATGGACACACGGTGTTGATCCTGCTCCTATTGCAAATCCATTTTACGGAAGCTATCAACTGAACTACGATGTTGCAGATTATATGACTTACAACTCATTAGGAGGCACACAGGCTGGTTTTGACGGTTACATAGGTGCCGGACAAGGTTTCTTTGTTCTGATGAATGATGCTGCTTCAACTAATGAAACAGCCATATTCAATAACTCTATGCGCTCAAGTGTAAATAGAAATGACCAATTTTACAGAGCTAGCCAGTCACAAATCAATGAGAGACACAGAATTTGGCTTAAAATGATATCTCCTACCGGTCAATCAAGCGATGCTTTAGTAGGATATGCTACAGGAGCTGCTACTAATTTTGACCCGAAATTCGATGCTCCTGCAATGGATATTAAAACTAATTTTGAGATCTATTCTATTGCCGACACTAAAAAATTAGCTATTCAGGGAAGGGCACTACCTTTCGATCTTGATGATACCATTCCGTTAGGTATTACAATTCCTCAAAACGGTAGTTACACCATTGCAATTAGTAATATAGACGGAATCTTCAACTCTCAAGACATTTACTTAGAAGATCTAAGTTTAGGGATCATACATGATTTAAAAGTTTCTCCTTATAGTTTTAGTTCTAATTCAGGTACTTTTGACAATCGATTTATCTTACGATTTACCAATAGTCTTCTCAGTACTGAAACTTTCAATAGTTTAGAAAACGACGTAAAAATATTCGCCACAGAAAATACCCTTCGAATTGAAGCACCTGAAAATATTCAAAGCGTTGTAGTCTATGATATTTTGGGCAAAACTTTATTTACAGGAAAATATTCTGAAACAAGTATCTCTATTCATTCAATATTAAAAACGAATAACACGATCCTTGTCAAAACAGTTTTAGCAGACGGCACTATTATTAACAAAAAGGTTATTTATTAATCATAATTAAAAAAGTGCAAAAGAAAAGGCGGACATTTGTCCGTCTTTTTATTTTTATTCCATCCATAAAGTTATACAAATCCCTTATAAACACACCCTTTAGAAACACTTCTTTTAAACTTAATTTAAGATAAAAAAACTTTATTATAATTGCACTTTTTCGCACTACTTTATAATATCATATCTAAAGCCACTGAAATACATTTTAATCTCCTCACCAATATACATAGCTTTCAAAACCATAATTACACAAGCAATAATGTAAATACAAAACCAAAAATGAATCAATATATTTATGAAAACAAAAAAACGCTTTCAGAATTCTGAAAGCGTTTTTATATATACGATAAAAAATTTATTATTTATAAATTGATACTTTTTTAGTTATTTCAACTGCATCAATTGTAGCCAACTTCACAATGTAAACTCCATCACTTAGATTTGAAGTCGGTATCTCAATCTTTTCACTTTTCCCTAAATTCTCTTTAGAAAGAACTAACTTACCGGTTACATCATATAAATCTACTTTAACGATATCTTTATGTATTGCGTTTAAAACGGTTAACATATTCCCTTCGTTATTTTGATATACATCAAATGACTCAGAAGAAAAGATATCTTCTTCAGATATGTCTTTATCAATATTTTTAAATGTTATTTCAAAACGAGTTCTGTTATCACCTGCCGGTAATGTTACTTCAAAAGAATTATTTTTTATATCATGATAGATTCCTGTTTGTTTATCATGCATATATACCATTTGAGAATCGTCAAAACCAGAATAAGCTCCTTGAACCAAAACTTTAAACGTAGTTGTTTCATTACAACGGAAACCTACAGGAACTTTCTCATTTATTCCGAATTTAAAAGCCGTAGACGCATATTCATAAGACATTCCGTCTACTACATAGTAAAAACTGATAGGAGCTGCATCTGTAGCTGAGCGTCCGTCATAACCATAATCATAAGCCTGAGTTGCCAAATCATCAAAAGCAATTGTTGTAGGACGAACTGCCTCATCATTATAAACAGCATTGATTCTTAAATAAGGAGATGTTCCTTTTCTTATCTGTGTGTAATCTGTTCCGGCTACGTTAGGAATTTCCTGAAAATATTCATCATTTGATACTGTCGCTCTTGATATTGCCATTCTTTCAAATTCCGATTGATTGGCAACACTCTCTTTCACGAAAACTCTATATTGATTCTTCATGACTATCGATCCGTTAGCCGTTCCTAATACCATAAAGCCCTGACCTATAGGAGCAAACCTTCTCTCATAGACAGAACCTGATGAACCCAAATTCGTTTCTTGTCCACCTGCCTGATCATAATTCCAGAATACAGCCGGAGTATAAACTCCTGTTCCCGGTGTATATATACCATAACCTCCGTCATAATCCGTAATAAAGTGTGTCGTTGACGTTTGTTCCCAAAAATAAGCCTGACCATTAATCACAGCTGAATTAGCAGGATCTAACAAAAACATATTCAAGTCAATAGCACTTGGATAAGGATTACCTACTAAGGTAAAATTATTAGTAGAAACGGCATTTGCTATATTTCCGTCATTGGGTTTACCTCTGAAATCATAACGCTGAGCATTTCCTGCATTATTTTCAACACCTTCATTAGTATCTGCTATAAAAGTATCTGTACCTGAAGTTCCTTTCATTGTAAAACCTAATCCCGGTTGAACATTAGTCGCTGTACCTACAAACACCCATTGAGCATACTGATTTGAAGTACTGAATTTATAAATCCATCTTTGAGCAATTGACAAAGGAGTCGCTTGCCCATTATAATTCCCGTAAGGGAGAACCGTAACCGGAGTGCTGCTTGTAAGCCCTGTCGGGCTATTCAATAAAGAAATTCCGAAATTTGAATTTCCAATCGTAGCACTAGGATTCCCAACAGGTGAACACCAATAATTATACTTAAAATTATCGCTTGTACCTTCTTGAAAAACAGATAATGTTCCCAAACCTGTATTTTGTCCTACACCAGTAGTCCCTTGTAGTAATTGAGACTGGTTTCTTAAAAAAATATTCCCTCCGGAATTAAGCTCAACCTGGCTGGTCACAAATATATACTGATCGTTAGAATATACATAACCGCCAGTTCCCACATACAACTGAGCTTGGCTTCCAAGCCCTACCATAAACATTAAAGATAGTAGAGTTTTTCTCATAATTAAAGTATAGATTACGTATTGACAAAAATACAATTAATATATTATAATACATAAAATTATTACCAAAAAACGCCTTTTATTCTTTAAAAAAATGAAACACTTAATTTCCTACTAAATTTTTTATCTAAAATTACAACAACAACAGATAATTTAACTAAAAATTAAAATTAAATCAAAAAAACAATTAAAAATTTAAAAAATAAATAACATTTTATTAATATTTTGTTTGTTTTTAAACAAAAAAAAATACATTTGTAAAAAATTCAACTAACCTCTTTATCTTATCAAAACCATGAAAAAGAACCTATTAGGGATAAAATCCCCAAAAGATTCCTTTTTGTTAAAACACTGCATTAACAAATATTTAATATCTTTTTTCTTACTTTTATTTTTTTCATCTGTTTTTTCACAAAGTGCAAATGATAATTGCTCAAATGCAACTCCTCTTACTTTAGGAACATCTTGTTCCACAGCATCATTTACATTTACAAGCAACACTTTGGAAACAGGCGCAGCAAATCCTATCCTTTGTAATAGCGTTACGGCTAATAAGGACGGCTGGTATACCTTTACCACAGGAGCTTCCACTACCTCTATTACTCTCGAAGCTACCACAAACAGACCATGGTCAGCCTCTATTTATAGTGGCAACTGTTCTGGCTTTACTTTAGTGGATTGTGATAATGCCAGTGGAAATACAGCCATAACACTTACCCCGACTGTTTCTCCTAACACCACTTATTACGTTAGAATCAACAGAACAAATACAGGAACTAATTCATGGTCAGGAAATGTTTGTGTATATGATTCAACGCCTAGTGTTAGCTACTGTACTTTTACATCGTCCAGTAGTAGTTATTGGATAAGTAATTTCACAACAACAGGAGGCTCTACCAATATAAACAACTCTACTACCTACTCAACTAATGGCTATGGAGATTATAGTTCTCAAATAGTTACTCAAACGGCTGGGCTAAGCTTCAATTTTAGTGTAACTATGGATTCAGGTACACACGGAATCAATATTTTTGTGGACTGGAATAATGATGGAGATTTCGCTGATACCGGAGAAAAAGTATATGCCAGCGGCAGTTATGTTAGTAGTGCCTCAGGAACCATTACAATTCCGGGAGCTACAACTTCTGGGAATTACCGAATGCGTGTGGCTACGAATTATTTATCAACCGACCCTTCTGCATGTGGTTCCACCACTTACACAGAAGCAGAAGATTACACAATACAAGTTGCTCCTCTTACTCCTTGTTCAGGAACTCCTACAGGAGGTAGTGTAACTGTTTCACCTGCTACCGGAAATCCCGGATCTACTTACAATGTTTCTGCAACAGGATACACTATCGGAGCAGGACTAACTTATCAATGGCAATCTAATACAAATAGCGGGGGATGGACAAATGTGGGTAGTGCTTCTACAACATATTCAGACCCGGCAGCACAAACAGCTCCGGCTTTAGGAACAGTAGTTGAATGGCAACTAATCGTTACCTGTACAAATTCGGGTAACAGTGCTACATCATCTACAGCAACTTTTACCTCAGAGTTAACACCTTGTACGCCTAGTGGTTCCACAAGTTATTATTTAACTAATGTTACGACGACTAATGGTCTGACAAATTTCAACAACACTTCAGGTGCCGGAACAGGTGGTTATACCGATAATTATCCGACGATTTCTGTTTCCCAGATTCCGGGCGGAAGTTTCGACATATCAATTACGCCCTCAACAGGAACTAATTACTACTATGTTTGGATTGACTGGAACAACGACGCTGATTTTGATGATGCCGGAGAAACTTTAGTTGCCACCACTTCTTACGCATCAAATTATACAGGAACAATAAACATCCCCGTAGCACAAACAAACGGCACTTTCAGAATGAGAGTTGCTAACAGTTGGTCAGGAAGCATCACGTCTTGTGGTCCTGCCTCTTACGGAGAATATGAAGACTATGCAGTAATCGTCGGAACTATTTCATGCTATCCGCCAACATTGACTGCTGATGCTACCTCAACTACTACCGGAACAGCTTCCTGGATAGATCCTACATTAGGTTCCACTCCTGTAGGATATGAGTATTATATATCAACAACAAATACCCCTCCTGCTTCGGGAACCGCTACAGCAAGTACTTCAACCAGCTTCACCGGATTAATTTCTAACACAACTTATTATGTTTTTGTAAGAACAAACTGTGGTGGCGGTGACTATAGCCCATGGGCTGTTGATTCTTTTTATACAGGATATTGTACAGCTAATTCATCCTATACCTCTGATTATATAACAGATTTTACAACAACAAGTGGCGTAAGTAATATATCTAATACAAGCTCTGGTTTTTCAACAAGTGGTTACGGAGATTTTACAGGTCAAATTGTAAGCCAGTATAATGGCGGATCTGTTAATTTCAATGTAATACTAAACAGCTCTTCCGGTTTTGCTATTTGGGTAGACTGGAATGACGACATGGTTTTTGATGCTACTGAAAGAATGTATACCAGTAATGCTTACGGCACTACATTCTCCGGTTCCTTTAATGTTCCGGCTGGTGCCGCTACCGGCGATCACAGAATGAGAATTCGTTCCAATTATTCTTCTTCAAATCCGGATGCTTGTGGCAGTATCAGCTATGGAGAAGCAGAAGATTATACCTTTACAATTTTACCTCCGCTTCCCTGCGGAGAAAATCCGGAATCACTCTCCGTATTCTTAGTTTCACAAACAGAAGCAACTGTAAGCTGGACAGAACCTACTCCTGTACCGGCAAACGGATACCAATATTATTTTTCAACGTCTAATACTACACCTACCTCTGGCAGCACCCCTACAGGAAGTGTAACTTCAGGTACTACTTCTGTTAACTTTACAGGTTTAATTCCCGGAACTACTTATTATGTATGGGTAAGATCAAATTGCGGAGCACCGGACGGTCAAGGAGTTTGGGTAGGTCCCGTTATATTTACAATGCCTACCTGCGCCATCGGAGACAGTACAGGAACAACAGACTTAGGTTGTCCGTCAGTACTTTCCGGAGGTCTAAGCTTAAATGGTGCCGATCCTGCACCTTTCTTCTGTACAGATGCATCAACATGTGTTGACTTAGAAGCTAATTACTTAGATTTAGGGGACACTTCAAGCTATACTGTTGAATCTATAACTTATAACCCGCCGTATCAGTTCAGTTGTTTAAAGAACCCTGTGAGTGTTAATATTGATGACCGATGGTCTCCGATCGTAACTTTGCCATTTGATTTTTGTTTCTATGGTAATACTTACAACCAATGCTCAATCGGTTCAAACGGGTTATTGACCTTTGACATATCTGTAGCTGACTCTGGTTCTGGATATTCCTTTGATGATGATCTACCAAGTACTACCGGAGCTCTTTTTGCAAATACGATTTACGGTGTTTACCACGATATAGATCCGAGCGAAGGAGGGGAAGTAGGTTGGGAACTGATCACGTTAAATACCGGATGTAGAGCATTGGTAGTTGGATGGAGTGATGTACCTATGTTCTCTGACAACAGTATTCTATATACCGGAATGATGGTTTTATATGAAAATACGAATGTTATTGAAGTTTATATAAAAGAAAAACATATTGACAATAATAATGTGAGTCCATGGAACAACGGTAATGCTATTGTAGGTATACAAAATGCAGACGCAACTTTAGCTACAGTAGCACCGGGTAGAAACGGATTAGACACCAATTGGGAGGCTACGAATGAAGCTTGGCGTTTTGTTCCGTCCGGAACTTCAATCACCTCATTAACTTGGTATGAAGGAGCTGGTACTTCCGGTCCGATAATAGGAACTACTGATGTTATTAATGTTTGTCCAAGTGCTACCACTACTTATACAGCAGCTATTACCTATACTTTATGTGATGGAACAGTTTTAACAGAAACAGACGAAACTACAGTTACCGTTAACGGTGCAAAAGTTTGGAACGGTTCTATAAATAATGATTGGGATAACGACAATAACTGGACACCTGCTGGTAAACCTACAGCACTTGACTGTGTTGTAATTCCAGATACAACAACAGACCCTGTTATATCAGGTACCGGATACAATGGTGTGGGCTTAAACCTAAGCATTCAGAATGATGCTTCATTAACCGTGAATACTGATAATGCAGTTACTATAACAGATTGGGTAAACATCAGCACTACCGGAGACTTGATTTTAGACAATGCCGGAAGTTTAGTTCAAATCAACAACATAAGTAACTCTGGTTCAGGAGCTATGCACATGGATAGAGATACTAATATCCGTAAATTAGATTATGTTTACTGGTCTTCACCTGTAACATCATTCTCTTCCGGAAATATCTCCCCTAATACTACCGGTGCTATTTACAAATGGACTCCTACTATAGCAAGTAATTTAAACGGTTATGGAAATTGGTCGGGAGGTATTGAGAACATGACAATAGGAAAAGGATATATTGTTAGGGGGCCTGACAACTATACTACGGCTTTACAAAACTTTACAGCTACTTTTGCAGGTACACCAAATAACGGAAACATTTCAACTCCAATCGTTAGAGGCACTTATGATGGTGCCGATTACACTACTTGTGCTACTTGTACATTAGCTACTAAAGACGATGACAACTGGAACTTAGTAGGAAACCCATATCCTTCTGCGATCAACGCTATTAATTTCTTAACAACAAATACGAATATAGCCGGTTTTGTAAAATTATGGACACATGGTACTTTACCGTCATCTGCAATAGTAGATCCGTTTTACGATAGTTTTGTATACAATTATACACCGGGCGATTACTTAACATATAATGCAACCGGAACATCATCAGGCCCCGGAGTATTTAACGGTAGCATTGCAGCCGGACAAGGTTTCTTTGTACTAATGAATCATGCCGGAGCAACATCACAAAATGTTTCATTCAATAATTCTATGAGAAGTAATTTATATGATAACGGAGAGTTTTTCAAAAATGCTTCTTCCGGATCAAATATTGACAGACATAGAATTTGGTTAGACTTAATTGCTCCTGACAACACTTCAGTAAGAGCACTTGTAGGATATATTGATGGTGCCACAAATGATGAAGACCGATTATACGATGCTATTACAGACAAAAAGCTAAACCTGAATTTATTCTCTTTGGTTAACAATCAGGAAATGACCATTCAAGGTAGGCAAACCCCTTTTAATGTAAATGATCAGGTTCCATTAGGAATAAATGTCCCTCAGGATGGAATTTACTCAATCGGAATAGGTGCTTTAGACGGATTGTTCGGAGATACACCACAAGATATCTATCTTGAAGATCTGACAACAAATGTAATTCATGACCTGAGAAGCATGCCATATACTTTTAGTACTACATCCGGTATCTTTAATAACAGATTTGTACTAAGATACACCATCAACTCATTAAGTACAGAAGACATCAATGAAATTGAAAATAATGTCTGGGCTGTTACTGAAAATGAATTAACTGTTAAATCAAGTATTGAAAGAATAAGGTCTGTTCAGGTATTTGATGTTCTGGGAAGACACATTGCTTCTAAATCAAATGTAGAGAATAACGAAGTTATTTTTAATTCTCTGCAAAAGAACAATACCACTCTCCTACTTCAAATCACACTTGAAAGCGGAATAACTATTCATAAAAAAGTGATCTTCTAAAAATGTTAGCTCACAAATATTTATAAAAATTCCAAAAAGACCTCTGCTGTAAATAGTCGAGGTCTTTTTCATTTTTATAAGCCTCTCTTTCGAAAGAGATATTCCTATAGGCTAAAAACCTATCCTTATATTTTAATAATAAAATCAAATACTCAATTCCATACCAAATAAAGAAGAACACAACTGCCATTTCCAACTGCTGCCTGATGTGAATTTTTTCATGATTCAATAAGACCTCATTACTACTATCCTTCTCATTTGCTAAAAATACAAACGGATAAAGTGTGATTCCTCTAAAACCTTTTGGTAACAAATATCGAAACACTATTACAATCATAACCGCAAAGTTGCTAAATTTGTACTTATGAATACAAGAATCGACCCAAATACTTTAAAAGAAGGCGAAGATTTCTATTATACTCCGGAAGGCTATAAATGTTTTACCGAAAAATACCACCTTAAAAGAGGCTACTGTTGCAAAAGCGGCTGCCGTCATTGTCCTTATGGCTTTGATAAAAAAACAGGAACCTTCAAAAAAAAGTAATGAATTTTCAACTACATACATACAAAATAACTATTTATCAGGTCTATCACCGGGCAGATATCCGTTATCCATAGTTTCTTGGAAGTACCCTTATTTCTGATTTCGGGATCAGGAAAGCTATTGTTAAAAAATAGCTTACTTCCGCACCTTTCACAAAACAGATCAAAACCAAATAACACACTCCTAAGTCTGAACAGCTTAGCTAAAACTAAAACTAAATGACATTTCAAGAACAAATACTGGAAGGCATTCCTTCTGTCTTACCACAGCCTAAAGTATACGAAACCCAAATCAACCACGCACCTAAACGTAAAGAAATCCTAAACGAAGAAGAAAAAAAACTAGCTTTAAAAAATGCTTTACGCTATTTTGAACCTCAACATCACGCTACACTAATTCCTGAATTCAAAGAAGAATTAGAAAAATACGGTCGTATTTATATGTACCGTCTTCGTCCCGATTATGAGATGAAAGCACGCAACATTAATGAATATCCGGGAAAATGTACACAAGCTAAAGCCATTATGTTAATGATCCAAAACAATTTGGATTATGCTGTAGCCCAACATCCCCACGAACTTATCACGTATGGTGGTAACGGAGCTGTATTTCAAAACTGGGCACAATATCGCCTTACTATGAAATACTTGGCCGAAATGACTGATGAACAAACTTTAGTCATGTATTCCGGTCACCCTATGGGCTTGTTTCCTTCTCATAAAGAAGCTCCAAGAGTTGTGGTTACCAATGGTATGATGATTCCTAATTACTCTAAACCGGACGATTGGGAAAAATTCAATGCTCTTGGCGTAACGCAATACGGACAAATGACTGCCGGAAGTTATATGTACATTGGTCCGCAAGGAATTGTACACGGAACTACCATTACAGTTCTAAACGGATTCAGAAAAATTAAGAAAACTCCAAGCGGAAGCCTATTTGTAACGTCCGGTTTAGGAGGAATGAGTGGTGCTCAACCCAAAGCCGGAACAATTGCAGGTTGTGTAACAGTGTGCGCTGAAGTAAATCCTAAAATCACTAAAATTCGTCACGAACAAGGTTGGATCCATGAAATTATTGAAGATTTAGATCAATTAGTAACCCGTACCCGTCAAGCTTTAGCCAATAAAGAAGTCGTTTCCATCGCTTATTTAGGTAATATTGTTGATGTTTGGGAACGTTTTGACCAAGATAACCTTCATATCGATCTGGGTTCAGACCAGACCTCTCTGCATAATCCTTGGGCTGGTGGTTACTACCCGGTAAGTCTTTCGTTTGAAGAAGCCAATAAAATGATGGCTGAAAACCCTGCTCAATTCAAAGAAGAAGTACAAAAATCACTACGTCGTCAAGCAGCGGCTATCAATAAACATACCGCAAAAGGAACGTATTTCTTCGATTACGGAAATGCCTTTTTATTAGAAGCTTCTCGTGCCGGAGCTGATGTCATGAATCCGAATCCTTCATTAGGCAGAGAATTCAAATATCCGAGTTACGTCCAAGATATTATGGGTCCCATGTGTTTCGATTATGGCTTTGGTCCATTCCGTTGGGTTTGTACTTCAAATAATCCGGAGGATTTACAAAAAACGGATGCTATTGCCTGTGCCGTTTTAGAAGAAATGAAGAAAAATTCACCGGAAGAAATTCAGCAGCAAATGGCCGATAATATCCAGTGGATCAAAGGCGCCCAACAAAACAAATTGGTTGTAGGTTCGCAGGCACGTATCTTATATGCAGATGCAGAAGGGCGAATTAAAATTGCGGAAGCTTTTAATCAAGCCATTGCTAAAGGCGAAATAGGTCCCATAGTTTTAGGCCGCGACCACCATGATGTATCAGGAACTGATTCTCCTTATCGTGAAACTTCAAATATTTATGATGGTTCTCGCTTCACTGCAGATATGGCTATCCACAATGTTATAGGCGATAGTTTCCGCGGTGCTACCTGGGTTTCTATTCATAATGGCGGTGGTGTAGGCTGGGGAGAAGTAATCAACGGTGGATTTGGCATGCTTCTTGATGGTTCTACAGAAGCATCAAAACGCTTACAATCAATGCTTTTCTGGGATGTAAACAATGGTATTGCCAGAAGAAGTTGGGCACGAAATGAAGGAGCTGTTTTTGCTATAAAAAGAGCAATGGAAGCGCAACCTTTGTTAAAAGTTACCATCCCTAATACAGTTGACGAAACTATTTTGTAAATTTATAGTTGCGATTATAAGCCAATTATAAATTACAATCGCAACACTATCAAAATAAAAAACGTTATGAATTATGAAAACAATTAAAGTATTAACCATTCTATTTATCGCTACTCTAGCTTCTTGTAGTTCCGTTAGAGTAAATGCTGATTACGACAAAAAAGCAAACTTTGATTCGTACAAAACGTATGCTTATTTAAAAAGCGGAGTAGACCAAGCCGAGATCTCTGATCTGGACAAAAAAAGAATCCTTTATGCCATTGACGATGTTATGGCTGCCAAAGGTTTTACGAAATCTGACCAGCCTGACGTTTTAATAAGTATTTTTACAAAAGAGAGAGAGCGTGTAGATGTTTATCAGAATTATGGCGTAGGCTGGGGATGGAACCCTTGGTGGGGAGCTAACTATTCTACCGTATCCACAACACCGGAAGGTACTTTGTTTATAGACATCATTGATGCTAAAACCAAAGAATTAGTTTGGCAAGGAGAAGGAACAGGTTATTTAACCAAAAATGTTGAGAAAAAAGACGAACGGATTAAGGAATTTGTGTCAAAAATATTAGCGCAATACCCTCCTCAAACAAAATAATTCTCATTTTTAAAGATTTGATTTTAAGAAAAGTAAAATAAAAAATATTGTTTTTTAACTATTTCGCATTTCTTTATAAAAAAACACATATTTAATTCATCGTAAAAAAACATTCTTTACATTTGTTTCAAAGATTTTAGAAAATAAATGAGAAACTTAATTGTCATTATCGCTGTCATTATTATTGTGATTCCTCAATTACAGCGGATGGTTATTTAGTTTTCTTATCAATAAAAGTTAATCAAACCTTCCGCTAAACCGGAAGGTTTTTTTTTGAAACAAACTAAAAGATAATGTATGTATTTCGATGACAAAACCATTTTGTTTTATGATGGGCTCTTTACAAAAGCTGTAGAGGCCACTACTAATTTATACACCCAAACCATGCACTATGGCTATGGGGTCTTTGAAGGCATAAGAGCTTACAAAACCGAAAACGGCACTAAAATTTTCAAGGCAGAAGAGCACTTTGAGCGCCTAAAAAATTCATGTAAGCAAATTCACATTCCTTATACATACGATAATGAAGAACTCATTCAAAAAACGTATGAAGTTCTAAAGCGCAACAATCTTAAAGATGCTTACATACGTCCTTTGGTTTTTTGCAGCCCTAATATGGGAATTGGCCGTCCAAATAGGGTTTCTATTATGATCTGCGCTTGGGAATGGGGAGCTTACTTAGGTGAAAAATTATTGAATCTTAGCATCTCATCGTATTGCCGACCTCATCCCCGCTCTACTAAAGTAGAAGCTAAAGTTTGCGGACACTACGTCAACTCGATTTTAGCGTCAGTGGAAGCTAAAGACAAAGGTTTTGACGAAGCTTTACTTTTAGATTCTGAAGGGTATTTAGCAGAAGGACCAGGTTCTAATCTTTTCTTTGAAAAAAACGGCAAATTATATACCCCGCAAAGAGGCAACATTCTCCCGGGAATTACTCGCGCTACAGTAATTGAACTCTGTAAAGAATTAAACATTCCGGTTGAAGAAGGGTTGTACAAACCAGAAGAACTACAAAATGCTGACAGTGCCTTTTTATGCGGAACAGCTGCCGAAGTCATCGGAGTTTCTTCTTTGGACGGCAAAGATTTTCCTGTAAAATGGGAAAACTCTTTAGGTAAAAAATTACAATTAATATATAAGAATTTAGTATTGGAAAAACCATTACTTCAAACACAATCCTAATGGCTTTAAATAAACACAGCAGAATAGTAACTCAAGACCCTACACAACCTGCCGCACAAGCAATGCTTTATGGTATCGGATTAACTGAAGAGCAACTGAATTTACCTTTTGTCGGTATTGCTTCTATGGGATATGACGGAAATACTTGCAACATGCACTTAAATCATTTGGCTACTTACATCAAACAAGAAGTAAATGAAGCCGAAATGGTGGGGCTTATTTTTAACACCATAGGGATCAGTGACGGAATTACCAACGGAACAGATGGTATGCGTTATTCATTAGTCAGTAGAGAAATTATTGCTGACAGCATTGAAAGTGTAGTAGACGGACATTATTACGATGGAGTTATTGCTATTCCGGGTTGTGACAAAAACATGCCGGGAAGCATAATTGCCATGGGACGTTTAAACCGACCTTCAATCATGGTTTATGGCGGAACTATTGCTCCGGGAAAATACCACGGAAAAGATTTAAACATTGTTTCTGCTTTTGAAGCTTTAGGCGAAAAAATAGCAGGTAAAATAACCGAAGAAGAATACAAAGGTATCATCAAAAATGCTTGTCCGGGTGCAGGTGCTTGTGGCGGAATGTACACCGCAAACACTATGGCGATTGCTATCGAAGCCTTAGGAATGAGCCTTCCCTACTCTAGCAGCAACCCGGCGGTAAGTCACGAAAAAATAGAAGAATGCAAACAAGCGGCTAATTACATGAAAATTCTTTTGGAAAAAGATATTTGTCCGAAAGACATCATGACTTTTGAAGCCTTTGAAAATGCCATTACAACTTTAATTGCCTTAGGCGGAAGTACAAATGCAGTGTTACATGTCATTGCTATGGCAAAAAGTGTGGACATCAAAATAACCTTAGAAGATTTCCAATGCATTAGCGATAAGACACCGTTAATTGCCGATTTTAAACCGGGCGGAAATTACTTAATGCAAAATCTTCATGAAAAAGGTGGTGTTCCCATGGTTTTAAAGTATTTGTTATCCAAAGGAATGTTACACGGAAATTGTTTAACAGTGACCGGAAAAACATTAGCCGAGAATTTAGCAGCAATAGAAGACATTGATTTTGAAGCACAAAACATCATTCGTCCTTTAGAGAATCCGATTAAGACAAACGGACATTTACAAATGCTCTATGGTAATTTGGCAGAAAAAGGCTCAGTTGCCAAAATAACCGGAAAAGAAGGCGAATTCTTCAAAGGTCCTGCAAAAGTTTTCAATGGCGAAAAAGAACTGATAAAAGGCATAGCCGATAAAAAAATAGAAAAAGGAGATGTTGTGGTTATCCGATATGTGGGACCGAAAGGCGGACCCGGAATGCCTGAAATGCTGAAACCAACTTCCGCTATCATTGGCGCCGGATTAGGAAAAAGTGTAGCACTTATTACAGACGGAAGATTTAGCGGCGGAACTCACGGATTTGTCGTCGGACACATAACACCGGAAGCATTTGAAGGCGGAACTATTGCTATAGTCCAAGACGGCGATCTAATTGAAATTGATGCCGTCAACAACACCTTAACGCTTCAAGTGAGCGAATCTGAATTAGCAATACGAAAAGAAAACTGGGTAAAACTGCCTTTAAGTGTTAACCGAGGCGTATTGTACAAATATGCCAAACTGGTTAAAGACGCATCAGAAGGCTGTGTTACTGACGAATAAAAATCTAAAGTTATGAAAACAATCGATCAACATACCAACCCAAAAGAAAACAAACAATTCTATCAGGCTACCGGAAGCATTGCTGTAATTGATGCTTTACTTTCTGAAAATGTAGATACCATTTTCGGATATCCCGGTGGTGCTATCATGCCTATATATGATGCTTTATTTGATTATAAAGATAAGCTACATCATATTTTAGTACGCCATGAACAAGGTGCTATCCATGCGGCACAAGGTTATGCCAGAGTAAGTGGAAAAACCGGAGTCGTTTTTGCTACTAGCGGTCCGGGGGCAACAAACTTGGTAACCGGTTTAGCTGATGCTATGATCGATTCGACTCCTGTAGTGTGTATCACAGGGCAAGTTTTTGCACATCTGTTAGGAACCGATGCCTTTCAGGAAACCGACATCGTCAATATTACCTCACCGGTAACCAAATGGAACTATCAAATTACGGATGCCAATGAAATTCCGGAAGTTTTGGCAAAAGCTTTTTACATCGCTAAATCAGGAAGACCTGGTCCGGTTTTGATTGATATCACTAAAAATGCCCAACTTCAGTTGTTTGATTACAACGGTTACAAATCGTGCATCCACGTTAGAAGTTACCGGGCAAAACCTGTTGTAAAACCGGAATATATTCAAGCGGCTGCCGATTTAATCAATCAGGCTAAAAAACCACTTGTTATTTTTGGTCAGGGTGTAATTTTAGGCAATGCCGAAAAAGAATTCCTTCAATTTATTGAAAAAGCCAGTTTACCAACAGCTTGGACCATTATGGGAATGAGTGCTATTCCAACCGATCATCCACTTGGTGTAGGTATGGTAGGAATGCACGGTAATTATGGACCAAATTATTTAACCAACGAATGTGATGTTCTAATTGCCGTTGGAATGCGATTTGACGACCGAGTTACCGGAAGATTGGACAAATATGCCAAGCAAGCTAAAATTGTTCACTTAGATATTGACCCGGCTGAAGTGGACAAAAATGTACTCACAACCGTTCCGGTTTGGGGCGATTGTAAAGAAACACTTCCGCTTCTAATCGCTCTTTTAGAGCCAAAAGAACACAAAGCATGGTTGCAAGAATTCCAAGATAAAATGCAGTATGAAGAAGAAGTTCTGATCAATAAAGAACGTTTTCCGGAAACTGAAGAGCTGACCATGAGTGAAGTTTTATTTGAACTTAACGAATTAACTCATGGCGATGCTGTTATGGTTAGTGATGTAGGGCAACATCAAATGGTGGTTTGCCGTTATTCTAAACAAAATCAAACCCGAAGTAATATCACCAGTGGCGGTTTAGGAACTATGGGATTTGCTTTGCCGGCTGCTATCGGTGCTAAATTCGGTGCTCCCGAAAGAACTGTTGTAGCTATTATGGGTGACGGAAGTGCACAAATGAACCTTCAGGAACTAGGGACTATTATGCAATTTCAACCCAATGTAAAAATCATCATTCTGAACAATCAATTCTTAGGAATGGTTCGCCAGTGGCAGGAGTTATTTCACGAAAAAAGATACTCGTTTACGGACATCACCAGTCCTGATTTTGTTCAGGTAGCCAAAGGCTATCACATTAAAGGTCAAAAAGTAGCCGAACGTTCGGAACTTAAAAAAGCCTTAGCAGAAATGCTAGCTTCAAACGAATCGTATTTACTTGAAATTATGGTAGCCAAAGAAGACAATGTATTCCCAATGGTACCACAAGGAAAAGGAGTTTCAGAAATTGTATTAAGTAAAGACCAAATTTAAGAACTCATGAAACAGGAATATACCATAACCGCTTATACAGAAAACCAAGTGGGGATTTTGAATAAAATTGCCATCATGTTTTCCCGAAGAAAAATCAGTTTGGAAAGTCTAAACACTTCTCCTAGCGAAGTTGAAAACATCTACCGTTTTACGATTGTAGTGAAAGAATCGGAATCCGTAGTTAAAAACTTGGTAAAACAAATCGGTAAAATCGTTGATGTTCTTAAAGTATATGTCAATACCAATGACGAAATCATTTGGCAGCAAATTGCGCTGTACAAAGTTCCTACCGAAATTATTATGAAAGAGGCAAAAGTGGAACGTTTATTAAGAGCATACGGAGCCAACGCAGTAGTGATTCGAAACGATTATACGGTTTTTGAATCCACAGGTCAAGACGAAGAAATCAATAAATTATTATCCGAATTGCATAAATATGGCTTAATCGAATTCGTTAGAAGTTCAAGGATTGCGATTATGAAAGCCAGCGAAGGTATTCATAAAAGCATTTTGGAACTCGAAAAAAATGATCCTACAAAAGATCCGATCAACAACGAGTTCTTAAGCTTAAAAAGCAAAATATTTCAAATGTAATTAACAAACCAATAAAATAAATAAAAATTATGGCACAAATCAATTTTGGAGGCGTAGTAGAAAATGTAGTAACCCGAGAAGAATTTCCGTTAGCAAAAGCATTAGAAACCTTAAAAAACGAAACCATTGCAATTATCGGTTATGGTGTTCAAGGTCCGGGACAAGCTTTAAACTTAAAAGACAACGGTTTTAAAGTAATTGTAGGACAACGAAAAGGAGGAAAAACCTGGGACAAAGCAGTAGCTGACGGCTGGGTTCCGGGTGAAACATTATTTGAAATTGAAGAAGCTTTAGAAAAAGGAACTATCATCCAATATTTATTATCGGATGCCGGACAAATTGAACTTTGGCCAACAGTTAAAAAATATTTAACTCCGGGCAAAACGTTATATTTCTCTCACGGCTTCGGTATCACCTACAAAGAAAAAACAGGAATCATCCCTCCTGTTGACGTTGATGTTATCTTAGTCGCGCCAAAAGGTTCGGGAACTTCGTTGAGAAGATTATTTTTGGAGGGTAAAGGATTGAATTCGTCTTTTGCTATTGAACAAGACGCGACCGGAAAAGCCCGCGAAAAAGTAATCGCTCTAGGGATCGGTGTCGGTTCCGGTTACCTGTTCGAAACTGATTTCTACAAAGAAGTAACGTCCGATTTAACCGGAGAACGCGGAACACTAATGGGAGCTATTCAAGGAATTTTTGCGGCTCAATACGAAGTATTACGTGAAAACGGTCACACACCGTCTGAAGCTTTCAACGAAACAGTTGAAGAATTAACACAAAGTTTAATGCCTTTAGTTGCAGAGAACGGTATGGATTGGATGTATGCCAATTGTTCAACGACAGCGCAAAGAGGCGCATTAGATTGGTGGAAACCGTTCAAAGAAGCTACTAAACCCGTTTTCGAAAAATTATATAGCGAAGTAAAAGCCGGAAACGAAGCACAAAAATCTATTGATTCAAACAGTAAACCGGATTACCGCGAAAAACTGGAAGCCGAATTAAAAGAATTAAGAGAAAGTGAAATGTGGCAAGCCGGCGCAACGGTTCGTCAATTGAGACCCAAAAATTAACAAAATGAACTTATACAATGAAATTCTAAAAGCCAAAGAACAACTTAAAGATGTGGTACCTTCGACGCCTTTAAGTGAAAACATGAATTTATCAGAAGAATTTCAGGCTAAAATTTTATTAAAAAGAGAAGATTTACAAATTGTGCGCTCCTACAAAATCAGAGGAGCGTACAATAAAATCAAATCGCTTTCCGAAGCGGAAAAACAAAACGGAATTGTATGTGCCAGTGCCGGAAATCATGCGCAAGGTGTAGCCTATTCGTGCAACTTATTGAAAATTGAAGGTCGCATTTATATGCCCAAAACCACACCGAAACAGAAGATCAAACAAGTACAATTATTTGGAAAATCATTTGTGGAAATTATTTTAACGGGCGACACTTTTGACGATGCTTATGCAAGTGCCAAAAAAGATGCCGAAGAAAACCACAAAACATTTATCCATCCGTTTGATGATGAAAAAGTAATTGCCGGACAAGGAACAGTTGCCATAGAATTTTTAGAGCAATGTAAAGAACCTATCGATTATGTATTTATTCCGATTGGCGGTGGCGGATTACTTTCGGGCGTAGCGACCTATTTAAAAACGGTTAGTCCAAACACAAAAATTATCGGCGTGGAACCTCTTGGTGCTCCTTCCATGAAAACTGCCATAGAAAAAGGCAAAAATGTAGCTCTGGAAAGCATCGATAAGTTTGTAGATGGTGCTGCTGTGAAACAAGTGGGAAGCCTTACTTATGCGATCAGTAAAAATTTAGTTGACGATATAATTTTGGTTCCCGAAGGAAAAGTATGTTCTACTATTTTACGTTTGTACAATGAAGAAGCAATGGTTGTAGAACCCGCAGGTGCATTATCTATCGCGGCATTAGATTTTTATAAAGAACAAATTAAAGGCAAAACTGTCGTTTGTATTGTAAGCGGAAGTAACAATGATATTCTAAGAACCGAAGAGATCAAAGAGCGTTCGCTTTTATATGAAGGCTTGAAACATTATTTTATGATCCAATTTCCACAACGTCCGGGCGCTTTAAAAGAATTTGTCAACGAAGTTTTAGGTGATGAAGATGATATTACTTATTTTCAGTTTGCTCAGAAAAATAACCGCGAAACCGGACCTGTAATTGTCGGACTTGAAATTAAAAAACAAGAGGATGTTGTTCCTTTAAAAGAACGAATGTTACAAAAAGGATATCAATACCGTTATCTAAACGAAAAAGAAGATTTGTTTACTCAATTGATACGTTAAACTTGAAGAGGCTTTACAGCCTCTTTATTCATTTTATCGAAATTTCTTTTAACCTTAACTAAATTTTTAAACTTTATTCTTGGGTTCGTTGTACATTTGCAGTTTAATTAAGAAATTTCAGATGAAAACCCCAAAAGAAAAGACGCTTAAAATTGTAAAAATCTTCCTGATTAGTTTTAGTTCTTTAATCCTCATATTATTGGCTTTCCCTTTTGTTTTTACTAATACTATTACACAAAAAGTTAAAGTTACTGCTAATACCCATTTAAACGGCGAACTCAATTTTAAAGACTCTAATTTATCTTTCTTTAAGCATTTTCCATCTTTAACTTTAACATTGAATGAGTTAAAATTAAACGGTTCTGAACCTTTTAAAAAACAATCTTTAGTCAATGCTAAAGAGGTTTCACTGGGTATTAATGTTTTCAGCCTGATCTTCGGACAGGAAACCGAAATTGACGAGATCTATCTGGATGATGCTAAGATTAATATTCAGGTTAACCGTTTCGGAGAAGCTAATTATAATGTCTACAAATCAAATGCAGATACAACACAGACATCTTCTGACGAAGGTCAATTAAAACTGAAACGCATTATTATTAAAAATAGTGAATTAGTTTATAACGACAAGTCTGCTAAAATGAAGATTGTATTAAAAGGCTTGAATTACAGAGGTACAGGTGATCTGCAAAACGCTAATTTCGACTTAAAGACCAGAGCGCAAATTGACCAACTTTCTTTGACGTATGACAAAAAAGAATACTTGAAAGATAAAAAGGTAAAAGCCGATCTGATTACTAAGATCAACACCAACTCTTTATCGTTTCTTTTTGAGAAGAATGACCTAATCATCAATAAATTACCTATAGAATTCAGTGGCTTTTTTGATTTTATTTCCAACGGATATAAAATGGATTTTAAAGTTAAAACCACCAATAGTAATCTGGAAGACCTGTTTTCGGCTTTACCACCGGAATTCGGAAAGTGGGTCAAAGACACCAAAACCAAAGGAAAAACAGACGCCGCTTTCAACTTAACAGGCGATTATATCGTTTCTGAAAATAAACAACCGGAAATCGACTTTGCTATTAACGTTCGTGACGGTTATATAAAACATCAAAATGCTCCCTTCCCCATCGAAAATTTATATCTGAACCTAGAAACCAAATTACCTAATTTAGATGTAAGTCAATTGGAGGTTAAATTAGATTCTTTATATTTTGATGTCAATAAGAACAACTTAAGTGCTATTCTAAAATCAAGTGGTTTCGGTGATGTAATGAAAATAGACAGTAGAATTAAATCAAATTTAGATTTAGGGTTCGTTTCTTCTGCTTTACAAATTCCGAATTTTGAATTGGGCGGAAAATTAATTGCTGATATTGTTGCCAACGGAAATTATAATGCCCGAAAACGATTGTTCCCCAAAGCAAAAGGAACTTTCAATTGGGAAAACGGAACTATTAAGACGACTTATTATCCAAATGCTATTCAAAATATTCAATTGGATGTGAAGTTAAATAACCCAAGCGGTTACTTTAAAGACGCTTCGTTAGACATCACAAAAGGTCATTTTACTTTTGAAAACGAACCGTTTCAATTGGCTGCTCATTTCCAAAACTTTGACGATGTAGCTTACAACATTGCAGCAAATGGAACTTTGAATGTGGGCAAGATCTATCAAGTTTTTAAAGTTGATGGAATTGACGTTAACGGAAAAATAACTGCCAATATTAGTCTGAAAGGCAAACAAAGTGATGCCACCGGTGGAAATTATGCAAAACTGGAAAACAAAGGGACACTTTCGGTTCAAAAAATAGCAACCCGAACAACGTTCTTACCTTTACCTTTTGTCATTGAAAACGGAACTTTTATTTTCAACCAAGACAATCTGAACTTTAACGATTTTAAAGGAAAATACGGAAGTTCAGATGTTAGCATGAATGGTTATTTCCAAAATGCCATAAACTTTTTCCTTTCAGACAGAGAAGTTTTAAAAGGGAATTTCAAATTAAACTCAACATTATTGAATACAAATGAGTTTTTCTTTACCAAAGAGATCCAAACACAAACCGAGAGTAAAAAAGAAAAAAATATAGAAAGTACCATCAATCAGGTTATGGAAGTTCCTACAAACCTGGATTTAGGATTTGATCTGGACGCCCGAAAATTGGTCTATGAAGATATCAATATTGAAAATATTACCGGAAAAGTTACTATTCAAAACGGAAAAATAGCGCTAAACAACGGAAAACTCAACATTATTGATGCTAGCGCATTGATGAATGGTTCGTATGAAAATACAGGCACACAAAAAGCTAATTTTGATTTCAAAATGAAGGCTGCTGAATTTGACATTAAACGCGCTTATAATGAGATCAAACTCTTTCGGGAATTGGCTTCCAGTGCTGAAAATGCAGAAGGAATTATAGGAATGGATTACGCGATTAAAGGTGTTTTAAACAATAAAATGGAACCGATTATGCCGTCACTGGAAGGCGGTGGAGAAATCACGGTTAAAAAAGTGAAGATGAACAACTTCAGATTGATGAATGTTGTTTCCGAAAAAACCGAATACAGCAGTTTAAAAGATCCGGATTTATCTGAGATCATCATAAAATCTACCATTAAGAACAATATTATCAACATAGAGCGTTTTAAAGCCAAGGTCTCGCTTTTCCGTTTGCGCTTTGAAGGACAAACCAGTTTTGACGGTAATTTGAATTTAAAAATGCGCATTGGTCTGCCACCGTTAGGAATCATCGGAATTCCTATAAAGGTTACCGGAACTCAGGACGAGCCCAAAATTCAGTTAGGTAAAAAAACAGAAGATCTGGAAGAAACCATCTATGATGAAAATGCTCCTGAAAATAATACTATCACGCCTTTACAAGAAACTATAGCCCCGGTTGCAGATTCAACGGCAGGTAAAGAACCTTTAAAAACAACTGTAAAAGATACACTTATTCATCCTTTACAAAAAGATAGTATTCAAACAGATACTGCAACCGTAAAAACGCTTTTGAATACTGCAATTAATGATACTATTCCTTTAGAGAATATAAAATCAGACAGTATTTACCAGCTTCAACCTAAAAAAGACAGTATCAGATAATTTGATTTATTGTCTCAAAAGAACAAAAGGTTTCAGATCATGATCTGAAACCTTTTTTATTGGCATAAAATTTGGTTATTTTTAACAGCTAAACATTTCACCCATGAAAAATAACTACCTCTTTTTATTGCTATTATCTGCATTGATTGTTTCCTGTAGTTCTACCAATAATTTAACCATGAATGCCACACAACCGGCTCCGGTTTATTTAAGCAAACAAGTTCAGCGTGTCGGCATCATAAACAGAAGTATCCCTGACAAAAAATATGAGGCTATTGATACCATTGACAAAATCCTGACTATGGAGGGAAAAGAATTAGATAAAGAAGGTTCTGAAATAACTGTTGAAAGTTTAAAATCGGAATTAGAGAAAACAAACCGGATGGAATATGTTACTATCATAGACAGTGTAGACTTTAAGCAATATGGTATTGACCAATTTTCGAACGAATTAAGCTGGGAAAAAATCAACCAAATTTGTCAGCAAGAAAATTTAGATGCTATTTACGAATTGTCCTTTTACGACACCGATTCTAATATACGTTATAAAGCCGTAACAAGTCAGGTTACAAATGCTTTTGGCATTAAAGTCCCCGTAATAGAACAGGAAGCCACCGTAAGTACACTTATTAAATGGGGATGGAGAATTTACGACAATCAAGAAAAAGTTATACGAAATGTCTTTGCTTCTTCTAAAGGAATCACTTTAACCGGAAAAGGAATTAATCCGGTAAAAGCATTTGAAACCATTAAAAACAGAAAAGATGCTGTTTTAAATGTCAGTAAAAACATAGGAATTGATTATACATATAGGATTTTCCCTTACACCATTAGAGTTTCCAGAGAATATTTCGTTAGAGGAACCAATAACTTTGAAATTGGCAAAAGAAGAGCCCGAGCCGGTCAATGGGACAGCGCTGCTGAATTATGGTTGTTAGAAACTAAAAATAAGAACTCTAAAATTGCCGGAAGAGCGTATTACAACATGGCTATCATCAACGAAATTAACGGAGATTTAGATCAAGCTATTAATTGGGCAACACAATCCTACACCGACTACAATAACAAATTAGCACTTCACTATTTGAATATTCTGAAAAACAGGAAAAGAACCAACCAACAATTAGAAGAAGAGTCACAATAAATCATTATTGCCTTACACTGTTTCATTTAATAATTCGCAACAAATACGGATCAAGAAGCTATTTTTTACTAAATATATAAAAATAGCTTATATTTTTTGAAAAAAGGATAACAACAATTCAAATAATAAGTTATTTTCGTAGCTTTACATAAACAAACACAACCCTAAAACTATGAATACCGCTTTTGAAAGTAATCCTTTGATTGACAGGCTTCCTGCTCATCTTAAACAGTTTATAAAACCTCAAAATTATGAGGAATACACTCCTATAAATCAAGCCGTTTGGCGCTATGTCATGCGAAAAAATGTTGACTATCTGTCAAAAGTAGCGCATGAATCGTATTTAGAAGGACTTCAAAAAACAGGGATTGATATCGAGTCTATTCCTAGCATGTATGGCATGAACCGTATCTTAAAAGAAATCGGTTGGGCCGCAGTTGCTGTTGATGGTTTCATTCCGCCAAATGCTTTTATGGAATTTCAGGCTTATAATGTTTTAGTTATAGCTTCTGACATTCGTCAATTAGAACATATTGAATACACCCCTGCTCCGGATATTATTCATGAAGGAGCCGGTCATGCGCCTATTATAGCCAATCCTGAATATGCCGAATATTTACGTCGCTTCGGAGAAATAGGCTGTAAAGCTATTTCATCGGCCAGAGATTACGAAATGTATGAAGCCATTCGCTTACTTTCAATCTTAAAAGAAGCCGAAGATACACCGGAAGAAGAAATCAAAGCGGCTGAAGATCGCGTAGATTATCTACAAAATAATATGGGGGAATTGTCTGAAATGGCGCGCATTCGTAATTTACACTGGTGGACTGTTGAATACGGATTGATCGGAACCGTTGAAGACCCCAAAATTTACGGTGCCGGACTGTTGTCATCCATCGGTGAAAGTGCATGGTGTATGACAGACGCCGTTAAAAAGATTCCTTATACTATTGAAGCGGCCGATCAAAGTTTTGATATTACCAAACCGCAACCGCAATTGTATGTAACACCTGATTTTGCTCATCTAAGTATGGTCTTAGAAGAGTTTGCTAATAAAATGGCGTTGCGCACAGGTGGACTTTCGGGTATTAAAAAATTAATTGACTCTAAAGCTTTAGGAACAATTGAATTAAGTACCGGATTACAAATATCAGGTGTTTTTACAAATGTTTTAGAAGACGAAGGCAAACCGGTTTATATTCAAACTACCGGGAAAACAGCTTTGGCTTATCGCGAAAAAGAATTAGTAGGTCACGGAACAGCTTATCATGCAGAAGGTTTTGGCTCTCCGATTGGTAAACTTAAAGGAATCAATCTGGCGATTGAAGATATGAGTCCGCGCGATCTGAGTGCTTATGACATTTATGAAGGTGAGCAAGTAACTTTAGAATTTGAAGGTAATATTAAAGTAACCGGAGAAATCATCACCGGAACGCGAAATATTCAAGGCAAAATTTTATTGATAAAATTCAAAAATTGTACGGTAACCCAAGGTGATACTGTATTGTTTCAACCTGAATGGGGTATTTATGATATGGCGGTAGGAAAAAAAGTAATTGCTTCTTTTTCCGGTCCTGCTGACGTTACGAGTTTTGATATGGTGAATCATGTCCCTTCAACTCAAACGATCAAACAGAAAAAATCGCCGGAACGTGAGGAATTAGAAAATTTATACAAAAATGTTCGCTTAATTCGAGAAGGAAAACCAGCCGAAATTACGTTAAAAGAAGCTTTCGGAGCGGTTTCCGGAAATCATCCGAATGATTGGCTGTTATCTGTAGAGATCTTAGAATTAGCGCACCAAAATCATAATGACGATTTGAGTTCGAAAGTAAAAAATCACTTAGAAAATGTAAAACAACATCGCCCGGAAGTAGCTCATTTAATAGACAATGGTATTAACTTAATCCTAGAAAAGGAACATGCATCATCGTAACATTTGTTACAGATTTTGTTTGCGATCGATACTACCTTTGACAAAAAAAGAAGATTATGGGTATTTTAGATGTTTTAGGCTTTGGCAATAAAGCTAATGAAGTTCAAGAATACGTACAAAAAGGTGCTGTAATTCTTGATGTAAGAACTCCTGAAGAATTTGCAGAAGGACACATTAAAGGTTCAAAAAATATTGCGCTTCAAGTTTTAAACGGTAAAATTTCAGAAATTAAAAAATGGAACAAACCGATTATTGCTTGTTGCAGAAGTGGTATGAGAAGTGCTCAGGCTACTTCTATTCTGAAGCAAAACGGAATTGATTGCATTAACGGTGGTGGCTGGACATCACTGGAAAGCAAACTTTAAACCAAAATTGAAAACGCTGATCTGAGATCAGCGTTTTTTTATATCAGGGAGTCAGCCCTTTAATAAAATCTGAATCTTTCTGAATGATATTTCCGTTGTATTCTAACGTCCACCCCATTGTATTGGTTAGGATCAAAAGTTTAGAAAGTTCACTCAGCAAACGATTTTCGGCATTCGACTTTAACGTTGATTGTTCAACTTTCTTTGTAATGACTTCTTTTACTTTTTGATTGATCTTATTATAATCTTCTGCCCCGAAAGGGTTGAAACGACTTTGATTAATATCATAGAATTGTAGTTCCTGATTGATCTTGAGTTCCGGTTCAGGAACATAGGTTATGGTTATGGTTTTCTTTTCCTGATCAATGTTATATTTTATCTGACGTAAGTCATAAGCAATGGTAACATTGGCATTGGCTACAATCAAAGCTTTTTTTTCAAAAGAAACCAAATCCATTAAATATTTCTGCTGATCTTTATAAGTGACTACTTCAGAAAATTTCCCTTCTGTTACTATTAGTTTACCGACATTCTTAATTTCTTTTTCAATTAAATCGGAATTAAATGTTACGCTGTCTTCTTTTTTTTGAGTGAAATATTGGTACCCAAAATAAAAAACAACTGCTATAATAATAATATAAATAGCCTTTCCTGATTTAAAAATAGCCTGAATAACGGGGGTTACTATATTTTTAATTTGGGTTTCGGTAGAAGTATTTCGTGCCATAGATACAAATTTTACTACACGAAGATACTTAAATTAAGTTATTCTTTTTAGCCTTTTGTACTGCTTCCAGTTTTGAATGGACTTGTAATTTTGAATAAATATTTTCGATATGCTTACGGACAGTTGAGGGCGACAAAAATAAATTCTCCGCGATTACCGTATAGCTCAGTCCTTTGCTTAACTGTTCTAAAACGTCTATCTCTCGTGATGATAATTTTATTTCTTCTGATTCTGTCTGGTCTTCTTCAAAATTTATAGGATTTCGGAGCAGTTTTAATGTTTTTAAAGCAATTGACGGCGTCATAGCGGCTCCGCCTGATAAGGTTTCCTGAATTCCCTGATAGAGTGAATTGGGATCTACTTCTTTTAACAAATAACCATCGGCACCCGCCTTAATAGCATTAAATATATTTTCATCATTATCGAAAACCGTCAGCATAATGATTTTGATCTGAGGATAGCGCTGTTTAATCTCAAGGGTTGCTTCAATTCCGTTCATCATCGGCATTTCAATATCCATCAACAATACTTCAAGATTTTTGTCTTTCGCTAATTTTTCTATTATCTCCTGACCGTTATTAGCTGTATATTTTATTTGGATATCATTAAAAAAAGATAATTTTTCTTTAATGGCATTAATCAAAAAACTATTATCATCTATAATTGCTAATCGGATATTTTGCATATTATTTATTCTTTTATGATCATTTTTAAAAATGAAACGGCTTGTTCTTTTTTCTCTACATCTTCTTCGTCTAAATTAATAATAAATTTATGAAGTACTTTATTGAAAAAATGTTCGTTATTTTTGGCTTTATCCATAGCTACATCTATTATTGTTCTGACAACGATTAATACAATCGCTACCGCAATACCGGATTTCCCGAAAATAATGAAAAAGCCCGGTAAAATAGCTACAATTTGTTGAATGATGATCCTAATATAAGGCTGAAACATATACAACTCAACTCTTAAGCCTTTATAATAATCAGATTTGTAAAAATTAAACCAAAACTTTAAAAAATTGGTTATAATCAAAAAGACTAAACCAATTTTAATTCCTTCTAAGCCTAATATGGTATTAATATTTTGCAGCCCGAATGAATCGGTAATACGATCATCTGCAAAAGAGAGAAAAAGGAAGAAAAAGGATGTTTGCAAGAATACAAAGAACCCATAATGAATAATGAAAAAGAATGTAAAAAACACTCCCATCCCTTTTTCTTCTTTAGAGTTTCCTTTTTTGAATGTCAATACAAACATCTTTAATACATGAAAAGCACCTATAATGACGGTTTCCACTGCATATAAAATCACCATTTCGGTTGCACTGATTTTCCCTGTTAGCAACAACAGCAAGTAGAACAATGCCATTAACCAAACGGACTGGTTTTCTTTTGTAAAAAAATGCGTCAATTTCATTACAATTCAATAATTACAAATTCCACTCTCCTATTCTGTTGTTTCCCTTCTTCGGTTTCATTGGTTGCAATAAACTTGGTTTCACCATATCCCTTTGCCGTTAATCGATCTTTTGCAATTCCCTTGTCTGTCAGATAGTTCATAACGGCATTAGCTCTCTTATTAGAAAGTGTCATGTTATTTGTATCTGAACCTACTGCATCTGTATGACCTGCAATTTCAATCGTAAGCTTTTGATTTTCTCGTAATACTTTGTACAATCTATCCAATTCGGCATTAGACTCCGGTAACAAATCATATTTTCCGGAATCAAAGAAAATATTGTTTAAGCGTATGGTTTGTCCTTTTTCTATCGGGTTCAGATATAAATTGACTGTAATCTCTTTATATTCTTTTAAATCGGACAAATCTACGTTTTGTGTTACCGCAAAATATCCTTCTTTTTGTGCCATAAAACTATACTTTTCGCCAAATGGCAATACAATGCTGTAACTTCCGTTTGTAGGATCTGAAATTGCAGTTCCAAGCTCTTTATCGGTTACTAAATTATTGTAAACTATAGTTGTCGAAAGTATTTCATTTGTCTTGGCATCAAACACTTTCCCTTTTACGAGAACTACAGGATCTTGTTTTACAGAATTGTCAATTTCCCAAATATCCCTTGAACGTGACAAATATGCTTTGTCTCCTTTTGCGGATAAAAATATACTTAACTCTGTTTTTTTGGAATTAATAACATTTCCCAAATTTTTTGGAGGTGACCAATTTTGCCAGGTATCATCCAGGCGTTTCGTTACAAATAAATCATAACCTCCATAGCCTTTATGTCCTCTTGAAGCAAAATACAATGTTTTTCCGTCGGAAGCTAAAAAAGGGTTCGTTTCGTCTTCAAAAGTGTTAACTACGTTTCCTAAATGTACCGGTTTTGACCATAAATTTTCTCCTTCTAAAAAACTAACATATAGATCCTTTTTTCCTAATCCCTGATCTTTTCTTTCCACAGACATTATCAAATGCTTGTTATCATTAGCTAAAAAATAACCTACATACATGTTAACATTGGCATAGTCTTTTATGGTCATCGATTTCGGTATTTCCCAACCTGCAGCGGTCTTCCTTGAAACCGAAACTCCTGAACCGGCAGCTTTGCCGTCTTCGGTATACCGATTTCCTAACAAGAGCATGTTGTTATCAGGTGAAGAAGAGATTACAAAATTATAATCCTCATTATTTAATGGTTTTCCCATATTTTTAAGCGCTGTCCAATTTCCCTGTTCGTCTTTTACGGAATACCAAATATCGTCTTTATTTCCACCAAGGTTCAAATCACAATCTTTCCTGTCTACATATAAGTATTGTCCGTCTGCAGAAATAACAGGATTCGTTTCTTCGTATTCTTTTGACGAAATAAACTCAGGAAGTTTTTCTATTTTTACATTGGGATCAAACGAATCAACTACATCTATTTCAATTGGAAACCGGGTAACTTTTACCTCATCTACTACAATGGTCATATTAGCATCTAAAATGAATCCGATCTTTGAGCCATAATAATCACGTTCTCCTGACCGATGTACTAAATTTCCATTCAAATACACAAAGATCAGATTTGCTCTTTTTTCAACTTTAAAATAATTGTTCTTGTTTTTACCGTTAATAAACGGATATGACTTCCAAGCTGAATAATAATCGAATGTTCCGTTTAGATATTGATACAATTGTAGTTGCTTATCAGGAGTAACTCTAAAAACGTCATAGTACGAATTGTCGTTATAACCGGACCACACGAGACCGTAAGTAGCATTTTCTTTTTTAAAATCGGTTACTTTGATATTTACTTCAAGGTCAAAATCAACTTGATCGGGATTAAAATCAAATGAAGATAGATTATAGAGTAGCCATTTCGTTTTTTCATTATCTATATTTTCGATAACTAATGCGTCTCTTTTTATGTACGCTTTAAAATTATCGCTAGTGGTAACCCATTTGTTTTTGTCGTCTTTAAAAGAATCATGAAAAACAACTGTTTGAGATTGTATTGTTATTGTGAACAATATAAAAAAGACAAGAGTAATTTTTTTCATTTAAAAAAAGGTTGATTATTCCCCAAAAATGAAAAAATGTCCATTTTAAGTCAATACGACAATTGCCCTATTTTAATACAGTAACGAAACGATTGTTCCGGTAGAACCGGATTCAAACTTTATCTTGCAATTACTTTCTAAAGCTCTTTTTTTAATTGAATTTAAGCCATTTCCAGAAGAATTGTCTGAAACATCAAATCCATTACCATTGTCTTTAATTATAACTTCTATTTGTTGATTTACTTTGTTTACAATAACTTCTATTTTTGTTGCTTTTGCATGTTTAACTGCATTATTTACACTTTCTTGAATAATGCGATAAATATTCATTCCGTCTTTAGAATTGAAAGATGTTTCTTTGGGGAGATTACAGGTAAACTCAAATGAAATGCCGTATAAGGATACTTTTGCCTGTTCGATAAAGTTTGAAATTCGGGTTTTAAAGTCTTCTACCGATATCTCATCTTTATTCATAGCCCAGATTGTGTCCCGAAGTTCTGTTATTGTCTCTTTAGTAAACTGGCTGATATTTGATAATTTCTGAATTACTTTTTCTTCGCCATTCGTTAAAAACATTTTTAAACTATCGATTGAAGATATTATAAATGTTAATTGCGCACCAATGTTGTCATGCAAATCTCTGGAAATTGCTAAACGTTGTTCTTGTAATCTATTATTGGTCTCTATTTTCAATAATGCTTCTGAAAGTTCTTTTTCTTTTTGTAATTGTTTGTTTTTAAATCTTTGTTGGCTTAAAAACATCCATGATAAAAGAAGAATGCTCAAAATTATAAATCCTGAAATGAGCAATAGATTATTTTTATTTTTTATGCGAAGTTCGCGCTCGGCAACTTTTACCTTTTCTTGAGCTAAATCTTTTTCTTTTTTCTCTGTTTCATATTTTACTTCTAACTCCTGGAAAAATTCAGCACTTTCTTCTTTAAACTTTTGGGTAGTTTTTTCGTAAAATTTAGAATTGTAATAAGAACCTTTTTCGATATCCCCTATCGTATAATAAGCTTCTGCTAAAGGCTTGTATACTTCAACTTCATAGTCTTTATTCTCACTGGACAACTGTAGCTCATTTAAACATAATTCGCCATAGCGAATAGTTTCTCCGGGTTGTTTAAGTTTTATATAAACCTTAGCCAGACTACTATATAAATTAACCTTAGTTTTAGAATTAATTGGTACTTCTTTCGGTCGGTTCAATGATTGCAAATATAAATCACGTGCTTTTTGATAATTTCCCGATTTATATTCAACAGAGGCCAGACCTTCGATAGCTGTATAATATTCGTTACCGGGATTGATCTGTTTGGCTAATGCAATGGATTCTTCAAATGATTCTTTTGCTTTTTTCATTTGAGAAAGCTCTTTATAACAAATTCCTAAATTATTATGACTTGCAATTTGTGCTGCTATATATTTGGTTTGCTTTCGTAATTTAAGTGCTTTTAAATGATAATTTATTGCTTTGTCATACAAATGCATTTCCTGATAAATTAGTCCGATATTGTTGTAATTAGCATCTATATTTCCTCTTTGCTTTTCCGGTATTTTTTGGTTCAGTTTTATAGATTCAAAATAATAGTTGAGTGCTTTTTCAAAATTACCCTGATTCCAGTTGTACATTCCTAAATTATTTAGCGTATGACCCTCATGCACTAAAAATTTATTTTTTCTGCTATATTCTAAAGACTTTTCAAAAAAGTACTTTGCCGAATCTGATTTTCCGTTTACGTCGTAATAAATACCTTTTATTCCCAACAAAGAATTATATCCAAACTTTTCATTAGCTGCAAGTGCAATTGCCTCAGAAGTATCAATTAATTCTTTTGCCTTTTTTTTATCGCTAAAAAGGTATTTCCAAACAATTTGGTTATAAACTGCTACTTTAGTCGAATCGTTTTTTGTAGTATTGATTATATGATATAGACTATCTGTTTTAGTTTGTTGGGAAAAAACAGAAAAAAAAGAAAATACAACTAAAATAGAAACCTTAAACTTCAGAATCATCATTCTTAAAAATAATGTTAAACGAGGTTAAATTAGTTATTTTTATCTACTCAATCAATCTTAAAGATGAAATTTATAGGCATTATGCATTCAGATATATCTTTATAGTGGTTCCGTTCTCATTTGATACCAAATTTATTTTTGCATTTAGTTCAGCAGCTCTTTTATGAACAGAATTTAATCCGTTTCCTTTTTCCGTTTCTAAAACGCTAAAGCCATTGCCATTATCCTCTATTGTAACTATAATTTGATTGTTAATTTTCTGTATTGAAACTTCAATTTTAGAAGCCTTTGCATGTTTTATCGCATTATTTACACTTTCTTGAATAATGCGATAAATATTCATTCCGTCACGTGAATAAAATGGTGTTAACTCTGTTGCTTTTAAATTACTTATAAAATTAAACAGGATACCACTTAAAGAAATTTTAGCATTCTCTATAAAATTTGAAATGCGTGTTTCTAAATCTTCAACTGTAATTTCTTCTTTGTTCATAGCCCATATAGTATCGCGCAATTCAATAATTGTTTCTTTGGTAAAGGAACTAATATTCGTTAACTTTTCATCTACTTTCGGATTTTGGTTTCTTAAAGCATATTTTAAATTATCGATAGATGAGATAATAAAAGTTAATTGTGCCCCTATGTTATCGTGCAAGTCTCTTGAAATTTGAAGACGTTGCTCTTGTAATTTATTTTGTGTTTCAATTTTTAATAACGCATCTCTTAACTGGTTTTCTTTTTGTAATTGAATGTTTTTTAATTTCTGCTTGTTATAAATAAAGTAACCTAACAAAACTGAAATTAATAACAATGCTAAAACAATAATGATGTACATGTTTTTTTCGGCTAACTGTGCACGCTGTAAAAGTATTTGGCGTTCTTTTTCTTCTGTATTAAATTTTGTGTCAAGTTCAGCTTGCTTTATTCGTATCTCAATACCGGCCAGACTATCTTTATACACTACATATTTTTTAAAATTATCTAATGCCGCTTTATAGTTATTATTCAATTCATAAGCATCAGATATTCTTTGTAAATTATCTTGTGTCAGATAAGTATACTTATGTTTTTTACTATATCCAATTGCCTTCTTAAAATATTGTATCGATTTATCCAAATCTTTAATCTCATAATAATAGGTTCCAAAGAAATTCAGACTTTCTGCAATTCCTATTTTATCGTCAATATTAAGCCTGATTTTATAGGCTTTATCAAAATTTCTTTTTGCTTCATTAAATCTCTTTTCTGTCAAATGTAACAATCCGATTTTATTAAGACTATAAGGAATTCCGATACTATCTTTCTGTATTTCTTTAATTTTTAATGATTTGTTGTAAAAATAAAAAGCGCTATCGTATTCCAGCTTCATTTCTTTCAGCACGCCATAATTGTCATATAATATTTTTAATTCTGAATCATTTTTTAATCTTTCTGCTAATTTTATTCCTTTTTGCATATAACCTATTGCTTCCGGCAAATTTCTTCGTTTCATCTGGTATCCGAACTCGCCGTAAACTTTAGCTACTTTATTCCATTTTTTTTGACTTTGAAAAGACTTAATTGCCAACACATTGTATTTATGACTTAATTCGTATTTCCCTTGGTAATAATATATTAAACCCAGGTTCTCATAACTTTCAGCAATACCGATCTGATAATTGTTTGCTTGTGCTTTGGCTAAATTATTTTTAAAGACTTTTTCGGAATCAAAAAGGTTTTCAATCTTCTTATTGAAAGGTCTATTATTTATAGAATCAATCTCTCTAATGGCTGAACTTTGTGCAAAAAACATCTGGCAATATGCCAATTGTATCAAAAAAGACAAATAAAAATTAAGCTTCATTTTCATTATTCTAATAAGTATGTAAACTTAATTTAGGTCGTTAGTAAAAAAAATACGGCAATTGCCGTATTTACTCTCCTCTTTTTTGAAATCAATTTCTGTTTTTCTTTTTTATGCTTTTAATCACAAAATAAATCCCGAAAACTCCAAAAGCAAAAGGGGTTATAAAGGCTAAAATTAAGGCTACCACCGGTAGAAAGGACCAAAAATCAGGTTCTATCTCATAAGGATTTTTTGAAATAAATGGTTTAGTGGTTCTAAATTCAGTTTGCTGAGAAAAAACATCTATTTGATTAAACAAATCTTCTGACTGGTCTAAAAAATATTGAAAATTAAAATTGGGTATTTTTTCTCCATATGTAACAATCAGATTGTCTTTTGGTATTGGTGAAAAATCAGTTTTAGCTCCGATTAAAATTGTTTCATCTTGATTAACCTGAAAATTAAAATGAGAAGAAATTCCGGCAATATCGCTAATTTTTAATCCGTCTTTAAGTTCTACTATAAATTTCCCTTTCTCAATTGGTTGTTTCCAAACACTACCGGATTCCAGCAAATAAATAAAAGCATTTTTCTGTTTTTGAGTATATCCTTTTGTAATCCCTCCTTCATTGGTATTAACTAAAAAATAAACTTCAATTTCCTTAATTTCCTTTGGGCTGAAAGCCACGAACCAGGTAAACCAATTCTCATTTTTAAAAACTGTAGCGTTACCCGAATCGCCGATCAGCATTTCATTGATGGGTAATTCATTTCCGCTTGCTTTGATCTTAAATTTATACAACGAATCTAATTGTACTTGATTTAAATCGGCTTCACCGCCATTGTAAATTCCGTTTATGGGATATCCCATTGTAAAATGCAATTTCTCATTTGAATTATTAACCATTTTATACGTTCCTTTAACTACTGCAAAACCTTTATATAATTGAATATAAATGGACTCTTCCTGCATTTGGACCTTTTTGTAGGTCAGTGAATCTTGTGGAAATAACATGCTAAAAGCTGTTCCGCCGGCATTGTAAATCCCAGGCTGTGAAACATTGGAACAAAAGGCTATAAGAATTACCAAATAGAAAATAGGGCCAATCTTTTTAGTCATTCAATTTTGACTTTAACTCATTAACTAAAAAAATATTGAATTCTGTTGAACCACTAATGCTTCCGTCAGCATAGGTGATTTTTCTGAAAACATAATAAGTGTACTTGTTATAACGATTATCAACCCCTGCTTTAGCAATCCAATCGTTATTCTGATTTTGTTTTAAAACTTCTCTCACATCAATTTTACGGTAGATTTCATTTCTATCATTAAAAAAATTTTCTTTTAATTGTCTATTTGACAGTTCTTCATATTTTATTTCCGATTCTATACCGTTCATATTCTGAATGGGTTCGGGATAGTTCATTTGTAACATGATGAATTCATTGTCATCTTCCAGATATGCTTTAAGAAATGTATCGTTTGAATAATATTCTAAAGCCGGTTTTTCATCAATATACAATTTAATAGTTTCAGATTGTACGGTATCTTTTGAAAAAAATTGAGTAACCGATTTTAACAACTTCTCTTTTTCATAGTAAAACTTCTCAACCGAATAATTATTAGCATAAATTCCTTTTATCTCAGCGAGCTTATTGCTTTTATCATAAGAAAAAAGAAAATCATTTTTGTATTGAGAAGATTGATATGTCTTTTTGATCAAGTTGTTCTTTTTATCATATTGATATGTAAGAATTGCGTTGAAACCAGGTCTGTTCTTTACCAATATTTCTCTTTTTACCAATAATCCATTGTCATACGTAGAATTTTCGGAAGTTGCACTCGCATATTTGCCAAACACGTGATATTCATGATGAATGATATTACCATTCTCATCAAATTCATAACTATCACTTGATTTATCGGTAACCGATTTATCTTCCATAGCATAAGAAAAAGATTCTACTTTTTTAATCTTTCTTGTAAAACCTAAATCTTTATAATTAACATCAGGCTGTTGTGCGTAACTTAAAAAGCTAAAACCGATGCATAAAAGTGTTATGTATTTTTTCATATAAAACGTAAATAAAAAAGCTGAACCTTAAACGGAACAGCTTTACAGTATTGAATTAAAATTTAATCTAAGATATTTTGAATATGTGCTTTAATGAAAGCTTTTCCGCCTTTTACAACGCCTTTTTTATACTCTTCTGCATCGACAGGTAAAATATAACTATTTGCTACTGTAATATTCTGAGCTCTGTATACTTTGCCAAAAGCTGTTTCTGTTCCGATGTAATCTTCATCATTTTTAGCTTCATTTTTTATCGTTGTATTTACAAAAGCACCTTCTATTGTAATATCGTTTTTAAGGTTTCCTATGTAACTCACGTCTGGTGAACCTCCAATCGGGTTTCTTCCGCAAGTAAATTCAATTTGACTTTGAGCCGAAATATCAACTTGTTTTTTCTTTCCTATTGTCAATGCTCTCAGTTTACTTACTTCTTTCTCATTTATAGCTTTTACATTATCATAAGCGACAATTCTTAATTGCGTTTCCACTTTAATATTTGCGCTTTTATTCTTTTGGGACCATGAATTTTTATCTTCTATAAAAAATACAAACAACGTTACATTTGCTACAACTGCATCTTCTAAATCTTTAGATAGTTTTGAACTATAATTCATTTTCAAAAAATTTTCATTTGACGAATAAAATGCATAATCAGAAGGGTGAACTGAAGCTACTCCCGGAAAAACATTATAATCTACCGGATAATTTTCAATACGTTCTCTTCCTTTAAACGCATCTGTATTTTCGTAATTTTTACCATCAACAAACTCATATCCTTTTTGATCCAACTGGCTTTTAAAATCAGAAAACAATTCATCCGTAATATCTTTAAAATCTTGTTCGGTTAAATTATCTAAACCTAAAAAAAGTTTTGATTTAGCGTCTCCTTTTAATACATTGCCTAGCATTCCTCCTTTTGACGTTTTTTCCTTTTGGTTATAAAACTGATAATGCACTACAAAATCATTTACGAATATTTTTTTAGGCTTCTTCTTTAATTGATTTGTTCCTGTGCTTCTGTCTTTAATTTTAAATTCACTTATAGTTTGCGAATTTATACTTGTCACAAGTAACAGACTTATAACAAATAACATACTGTTTAATAGTTTTCTCATGATTATTTTTTAGAGTATACAATACAAAACGTTCAATAGTAAAACGAGTGCTACTAAAACTTTGAAAGCAACTAACAGAATACTATGGAATTGGATCTTAAACATTTTCTATTTGATTAACATTTCCGTATCTTTCTGTAAGCTCAAATCCAAAGCGCTTTTATACAATTTTAATGCTCCGATCAACGACTTTTGAGTAAAGCCTCCTTCAGTAAAAAAGTAGTAGTAATACCCCACATTATTAGCCTTTTCTGAGTAAACAATCTTAATTAAGGCTACTTCTCCATTTATCTTATTCATTAATTCTAATACTTTCTCTTTATTCACTTTATCTGAAAGTTTGTAAACTCCTGACAAAGTAACATATCTCTTACTAGCATCTATATCGATATAAACAGAATAAGTATCTTTTACTTTAATATAAGTATCTGAAACCTCTTCAACCTTTATATAGGCATTTTCAAAAGTTTCTTTTAAAAACTGAGGGGTAACTTCATCTGAAGATATAAGCTTTTGTGCTGTAATTGAATTAGATAAAGAAAAAAAGAGAATCAAAAAATAAAAAAATGCAGATAGTTTTAGTGTCTTCATAAGTGTAAATTTTTTATTATTAGTTGAAACAAAATTCACAAAAACAAGTACACTATGAAATACGGCAAATGCCCTATTTTAAGAAAATTTTAAGAACGGGAACTGACTTTGAAGCATTTGTATTTTTCCTTCTAACTTATTAAGGAATAAAATATGTTGCTCTGTATCCGGATTAAAAGGCTTATGAGCCAGTCCCTTTTGAATAGCCTCTACAGACTTCATCACAGATGCTGTTTCAGCAGTAAAAAAGGATTGGGAAAATTTTTCCCATATATAATCGATCGCTACTCGATTAGGATGTAACATATCGGCTTCAAAAAAGCGGTAATCACGAAGTTCATCCATAACCATTTCGTAGCTTGGGAAATAGTTGATACTACTTTCAGTTCGACCGGAATCGAAAACTTTTAATGCTTTATTTTGGATTTTATCTCTCGACTTCGATCGAGATGACAAAAGTATATTTATAGCTGAAAACAAATTTCCTTTGCTTACATTATTTTCAAAAAAACCATCTTTAATATGACGAACCGGGGAAACGGTAAAAATGAATTTCACATCCGAATTTATGGATTGAATCAACGAAACGATAGTCTGCAAGCTCAACTCATTCTCTTCAACCGAGAGCAACTCTTTAGTAAACTCCTTTTGTGGAACTTTATGGCAATTAGCCACGATTTGCTCCGTTTCTCTTAATCTATACACCCACGATGTTCCTAAGGTAATGAGACAATGTGTTAGTTTATGAATTTGTTGATTTACGGAATCAATGAGCTGGTTTAATTCCTTCAGAAACTCTTCTTTGTTTGGATTTGACAATTCGGAATGAACTTCATAACAATGCCATAAATCATTATGAAAGAAAATATCTTTTTCAGCAAAATAGTCCTTTTCAACTACTCTTTTGACCAATTTTTCTAAAGAAACTGCATTAAAGATAATTCCGAATGGATTTACATGAGCCTGAAATTTATAATACTCGAATTTAGACCCGATATTTTCAGCAAAACAGGAACCTAATAGCAAAAGACCGGAATGGTAATCAATCTTACATTCACTTTGCAGAACAGGTATTTCAGTGCGGAATTGCATGTAATTAATTTGAGAATATGCTAATTATTTTTCAAATATAGTAATAAAAACAAGACCCCGAAACCAAAGATTTCGGGGTCTTGTCCTATTGAAATATCTTCTATTTTATAGCTTTTGCTAATTTTTTGAAATCTTTTTTCCTGATATTATAGGAAAGGACTTTGCGGTCTCTGTAAACCACCTCTCCTGTTTTAGCATTTACCACTTGTACAAACCCCAACCAAAAGCCTCCTTTAAGATAATAAATCTCTTCACCTAAAAGAATTTTTTTATCTAATTCTTCCTCGGAGATAAATTCTGCTTTATATGGATAGTCTGACAAAAGATCTTCCAACTCTTTTTCGGTCAAATCATCATAATGCAGTTTAGAAGATTTACCTGTTTTATACTCTTTTTTTAAATAATCAGGAATGTATAAAGTAGCTTTTTTAAGCTTTTTTACCTCATCTGTGTATTCTTCTTCACTTAAACCATAGAATTGTTTTTTTTCCAGCAAACTGTTAAGCTTTTGAAAATTATTTTTCAACATTCCTAAGGAATAATTATGAAACCAATTTTCATTATATACCATACCGGACACGTATTCTTCTGCTTCACTCATTCTTTTATTCGCAAACGTAAAATTTAATGTCTCATAGCTTGTTCCAACAGGATTAAATGCTTTGTCCTGTGCATAATTCCCTGTCGGCATAAGTGCTTCGCTTAACAAAGTAGCATGAGGTATCAATTCAATTCTTGCAAAACATTCGTAAACTTCAATATTTCTCTTCTTCTTTTTAGAATATTTTTCAGACAAATGGAAAAAATCGATAAAAAAATAAGCTACCCTTGTTTTATCCATACGCCGAGAAGCTCCTTTTAAAAGAGCAAATGAATATTTGCCTAATGTATAATTGCTAAAATTAAAATCAGCAATACTCACTACTTCAAACGGAGTAAAAGTCCATGATTCTTTTAAGATCTTTTCATATTCTTCTGGTGTGTAATAATCTGACAACACAAAAATAGTCGTCGTGTTCTTTACCCTGTCAAAGAGTGACGGATCAAATTCTTTTAATTTAAATTCACTGAAATTGGATACCGCAACTTGTGCATTACTAAAACTACAAACAAAAATAAACAGTAGGACTAAAATTTTTTTTCTCATAATAAACACTTAATTTTAAAATCAGATCGGAGCAGATCAAAAAAATGATAGTTTGAAATTATCACATGATCTTATATAAAGGTAGTATCTCACTAAGTGTGTAAAGTATAAAATATCGAGGGTTAAAGCTCTCGATATTTTTTTGCTTAATTTTAAATTTTTTAACTATATTTGAAAAAAGGGTTCAGCTTTAATAAAAGCCAAACCCTCGATTTATAACTTACACACTTTACGGGATAGTGTCTATATAAATAGTACTAATTAAATTATTGATTATAGAAATACTGAATAGTGCTTGTTTCTCCTTCAAATACCAATGAATCAGTAAGCGGATAACCCAATGAGTTATAAGTATAGGACATTGAACTACTATCCGGGCTGTTTGCTTCACCATTAAATACTCTCTTTACTAGATTATTATTACTTAAATCAAGATAATACTTAAAAGCTTCAGTAAACATATAAATATTTACAAATGGATTATTATGATCATCATATTGACTAACCCAATTTTGTCCTTCTGAAATACTTTGCCCTGTTTCACTTACTTTATTTCCATTACTGTACTTCCACAGAAAAGACTCTGACAATGCGTTTAAATTATAATAATTAACTAAAATCACATCATCTGCTTTGTAAACTAATTCTATTTTAGTGGACTTATCAAATTCAAAAGAAGCTAATCTCCCTTGAGAATCATAGCTAAAAGTTACAGGAATTGTCTCTAAAACATCTTCATCATTATATTCTTGTAATTGAGAAGATATCAGTCTTCCCGAAGAATCATAAGAAAACGTTTCCTTCTCACCTTCAGAATCTGTCCAGCCAACTAACTTATTTCCATTATATGTAAAATTTGTTGTCAACGTTGAACCATCACTAAAAGTCTCAATTGTTTTAGTTAGCAATACTGGTGATGAAGATTTCACCGCTTCTTTACTAACCCCTGAACAAGAAGCAAGGAGAACCACCATTACTCCGATGAAAAAGGAATATATTTTTTTCATTTTTATACTATTTAAACATCACAAATAAACTAAAAAACGTTTAAAATAATAGAAACCTGATAATTTTCAACGATCAAGCTTCAATTATTATAAACTAATACTAATTATAAATATACTGTGAAGTAGAATTATATTCAGGATTTGATGGATCAGTAAAATCCTCTGTATCTGGCATATTGTTTGCATTATATGCCAATACAATTACCCAATCCGTTACACCATCAATTTTAACTTCAGTAGCATTATTGGAAATTCCCTGATAACCTACATTCACTATTGGACACGCAATTTCAATTTCTGACAACCCAATTACTGAGTTAAAAGGGTTTACATTATTATCAAAAAAGGTTTCTTCAACCCAAGTTGTCTCATATGTCTCTCCGGGATATTGTGTCACTTCTTTTCTATAAGGTTGATTTCCATTAAAATAAATCATTCCGTTTGCCTCAAGAACAGAATTATGCGTTGTGGTGAATGATACTGTTCCATTAGTATTATATGTAAAATCATCAACATATACATCACCCCCATCACTATTTCTTATAGACTTTATTAATTTTCCATTTGAATTATACTCATAATTCATTACTTCACTATAAGAATCCCCTGCACCATCATCAAAAAAATATTCTTCTTTTGTTATTAGATTTCCAGTATATGTAAATATTGTTTCATCTTGTAAACTAGAATCCCAAGAATATCTTACTATTTTATTTCCATTATATACAAAACTTAACGTTTCCACAGAACCGTCATCAAATGTTTCAATAATTTGTGATAACAATGTTCCTGTTGAATTTGACGATTTATTATCATCACTTGAACATGAGGTCAATAGTAATACAGATGCACTGATTAGGGCTAATAATTTTTTCATTTCTTAAACAATTAAATTTTCTCACAAAAGAAAGGCAAAAAAAAGATTATTACAAATATTTCTTATAATAAAAAAAGCCTGATATCTTGTAAGATTATCAGGCTTATACTTTTATTTTAAAACATTACTTTACAAACTCTTTTGCTTTCTCTAAAGCTTCTTGAATTCCTGCCGCATTTTTTCCTCCGGCTGTTGCAAAGAACGGTTGACCGCCACCGCCACCTTGAATATATTTCCCTAATTCGCGAACGACTTGCCCCGCATTCAATCCTTTGCTTTCTACTAATTCTTTAGAAACATAACAAGTTAGCATCGGTTTGTTTTCATTTACAGTTGCTAAAACCACAAACAAATTGTTTTTGTTATTCCCTAATTCGTATGCTAGATCTTTAACACCGGCAGCATCTAGATCTACCTGAACCGCTAAGAAATCAACGCCATTGATATTTTCTAACTGAGAGGCTAATTCTCCTTTTAAATTTTTAGCTTTATCTTTTAGTAACTGCTCTACCTGTTTTTTTAGTTTTGCATTTTCATCTTGTAAAGAAGTTACCGATTTTGCCACATCCTGCGGATTTTTCAATAGCGCTGCAATTTCCGCTAATAAATGTTCCTGATCGGCAAAATATTCTTTTACTGCTTTATTCGTAATGGCTTCAATACGACGAATTCCTGCCGCTACAGCACTCTCTGATACAATTTTAAAATACCAGATATCCGCTGTATTTTGCACGTGAATACCTCCGCAAAGCTCCATACTTTCTCCGAACTTGATCGCACGAACTGAATCTCCGTATTTTTCACCAAACAACGCCATTGCTCCTTCTTCCACTGCTTGTGCAAACGGAATGCTTCTTCTTTCAATTAATGGTAAATGCTCCTGAATGCGTGCGTTTACAAAATCTTCTACTTGTTTTAACTCTTCATCCGTTACTTTAGCAAAATGTGAAAAGTCGAAACGCAAATAATTAGGAGAAACCAATGACCCTTTTTGCTCTACATGTGTTCCTAAAATAGTACGCAACGCCTGATGTAGCAAGTGTGTTGCTGAGTGATTACTCGCGGCTAAGCTTCTCAATTCTGTATTTACCTTTGCCTGAAATGTTGTATTTACGTTTTCCGGCAATTGTTTCGCAAAATGAAGAATTAAATTATTCTCTTTTTTCGTATCGATGATTTCAATGGTCTCGTTAGCCGAAACTAAAACTCCTCTGTCTCCTACTTGTCCTCCGCCTTCCGGATAGAATGGTGTTGCATCCAATACTATTTGATATAAAATACCGTCTTTTTTAGAATCTACTTTTCGATAACGGGTAATTTTTACTTCATTCTCTGTCTGGTCGTAACCTACAAATTCTTCCGTATTCCCTTCTACCAAAATATGCCAATCGCCGGTTGCCACTTCAGATGCAGCACGCGAACGATCTTTTTGTTTTTTTAATTCCGCTTCAAATTCGCTTTCATTAAACGAATAGCCTTTTTCTTTTAAAATCAGAGCCGTTAAATCTTTAGGAAAGCCAAAAGTATCATACAATTCAAATACTTTTTCACCTTTTACTTCTTTACCTGAAGTTTCAGCAACCACTTTCTCTAACAAGTGTAACCCCTGTTCCAAAGTTCTCAAAAAAGAAGCTTCTTCCTCACGAATTACTTGGGTAACCAAATTTTGTTGCGATTTGATCTCCGGGAAGAATTCGCCCATTTGATCCGCTAGAACAGCTACCAATTGGTAAATAAAAGGTTCTTTTTGATTTAAGAAGGTAAAACCGTAACGAATGGCACGACGTAAAATACGACGAATTACATAACCTGCTCCGGTGTTTGAAGGCAACTGTCCGTCAGCAATAGCAAAAGCCACCGCACGAACGTGATCTACAATGACACGGATCGCAATATTGATCTTGTTTTGCTCTTCACTGATGTTTTTAACTTCGTTAGAAGTGTATTTCAACCCTGTGATTTGCGCTACTTTTTGGATAAGCGGCGTAAAAACATCCGTATCATAATTAGAAGTTACGCCTTGCATAGCCATACACAAACGTTCAAAGCCCATTCCGGTATCCACGTGTTTAGCCGGTAATTTTTCTAAAGAACCATCGGCTTTACGGTTGAATTCCATGAATACGTTGTTCCAAATTTCCACTACTTGCGGATGATCGGCATTTACTAAACTTCTACCCGAAACCTGTGCTCTTTCTTCATCAGAACGCAGATCGATATGAATTTCAGAACAAGGTCCGCACGGTCCTTGATCACCCATTTCCCAAAAATTGTCTTTTTTATTTCCGTAAATGATTCGGTCTTCCGGAACGTATTGTTTCCACAAATCAAAAGCTTCTTGATCAAAAGGAACATTTTCAGCTTCATTTCCTTCAAAAACGGAGACATACAAACGATCTTTGTCTATTTTTAAAACTTCGGTCAAGAATTCCCAAGCCCAAGCAATAGCTTCTTTCTTAAAATAATCACCAAAAGACCAGTTTCCTAGCATTTCAAACATAGTGTGGTGATAGGTATCAAAACCAACATCTTCCAGATCGTTGTGTTTACCGGAAACTCGTAAACATTTTTGAGTGTCGGCAATACGCTTACTTTTCGGCGTACCATTCCCTAAAAAATACTCCTTGAACTGCGCCATTCCTGAGTTATTGAACATTAACGTTGGATCGTCTTTCAATACAATAGGTGCAGAAGGTACAATCAGGTGTCCTTTACTTTCAAAGAAATTTAAAAATGCTTTACGAATGTCTCTTGATTTCATTTTGTTTCGCTATTTAAAAGGCTGCCCCCTGTTAAACATATTTGCCATTACTATTTCTCACTGAATTTCGAAAGTAAAAGTATCCACTAATAATGTCCGATCGCATTAAGAAAAGTTTCGCACCTGAAATAAAAAAATAGGCTTAAGTTTGAAACATTTCATAAATTTGTTCGTATAACAGTTGTTAACCACAAAAATTTGTGCAAAAATAGTAAATTTAGAACATGGCGAAAGTAAAATATTATTACGATCCTGAAAATTTGGCTTACAAACGAATTGAAACTAAGAAGCGTAAAAAATTTGGATACATTTTGCTTTTTTTACTTTCATCTGCTTTATTTGGTTTTTTATGTCTGGTTCTGCTCATCAACACGCCTTATTTTGAAACACCTAAGGATAAATTGTTGACAAATGAATTGGAAAATATGAAGATCAACTACCAACTTTTAAATAAGAAAGTGGATGTCATGGAAAATGCTTTAAGTGCCATTGAAGATCGCGATAATAATGTTTACAGAACATACTTCAACACTTCTCCGATAACTGATGAAGAGCGAAAAGCCGGTTTTGGCGGGGTTAACCGATACAAAGATCTGGAAGGATACAACAATTCTGATCTGGTAATTAATACTACCAAAAAGATCGACCGTTTAATGAAAGAAATGGCTATACAGTCTGAGTCACTGAACGAAATTGTGAAATTAGGAAAGCAAAAAGAAAAACTTCTGGCCGCTATACCTGCTATTCAACCTGTTAAAAATGAAGATTTGAAACGGATGGCATCCGGTTATGGTTATCGAAGTGACCCGTTTACCAAAGTTCGTAAATTCCATTACGGTATGGATTTTACTTCTCCAACAGGTACACCTATCTATGCTACCGGTGACGGCGTGGTATTAAAAGCGGATAATTCTTTGTCCGGTTACGGAAATCATATTGAAGTAAATCACGGATACGGCTATGTAACTCTTTATGCCCATTTAAGCAAATACAACTGTAAAAGAGGACAAAAAGTAAAAAGAGGCGACATCATAGGCTATGTAGGAAGTACCGGGCGAAGTGAAGCACCTCACCTACACTATGAAGTTATCAAAAACGGTAAGAAAGTAAATCCTATTAACTTTTACTACGGAAGTATTTCTGCTGAAGAATATGTGGCTATCTCAAAATTGGCTAATCAGGAAAATCAATCTTTAGACTAATGCAAGTAAACTTACCTGAAAAATTATATTACAGCATAGGCGAACTGGCGACAGCTTTTGACGTTAACACGTCTCTGATCCGTTTTTGGGAAAAAGAATTCGATATTCTGAAACCGAAAAAAAATGCAAAGGGTAACCGTAAATTCACTCCGGAAGACGTTAAAAACCTTCAATTGATCTACCACTTAGTCAAGGAACGAGGTTTTACACTGGAAGGCGCAAAAATACATCTGAAAGAAAACCAGAAAAAGACATTGGATAAATTTGAGATCATCAGAAAATTAGAAAATATAAAATCACAATTAACAGAACTTAAAAATCAACTTTAAAAATTAAACAACTTATGAAAAAATTTGCACCTGTATTAATAATTGTCGGATTACTAGCTTTAGGATTCTTTTGGTATGTAGGAATTAAAAACGGAGCCATCAGAGAAAACCAGGCTGTATCTAAAGAATGGGGAAATGTAGAAACTGCTTATCAAAGACGTAGTGATCTTATCGGTAATTTAGTAAAAACCGTTCAAGGGGCTGCTGATTTTGAAAAATCTACCTTAGAGGCAGTAATCAATGCCAGAGCTAAAGCAACTTCTATGACCATTGACCCTTCTAACATTACACCGGAACAACTACAACAATTCCAACAAGCACAGGGAGGATTGAACAGTGCATTATCAAGATTATTAGTTACTGTTGAACGTTATCCTGATTTAAAAGCGAACCAGAATTTCTTAAAATTACAAGACGAACTGGCCAGCACTGAGAACCAGATCTTAACGGCTCGCACCCGTTTCAACGAAGCCGTTCAGTCCTACAACAACTATATCTTAAAGATCCCTAACAACTGGTTCTTAGCAGAATACAAAGAAAAACCGTATTTTGAAGCAGAAAAAGGAGCAGAAAAAGCTCCGGATGTTAACTTCAATTTCGGCAACCAATCTGAAGAAGCTAAATAATGTCTAAAACCGAAGATTTCTTAACCAAAGCCGACGAACAGGAAATTGTTCAGGCTATTGTTGAAGCCGAAAAAAACACTTCGGGAGAAATTCGTGTGCACTTAGAAGAATATACTGAAAAACCTCCTCTACAAAGAGCTCAGGAGGTTTTTTTATCTCTTGACATGCACGAAACAAAAGAGCGAAATGGTGTCTTAATTTATGTTGCAACAGCTAACAAACAATTTGCAATCATAGGAGACGAGGGCATCAATAAAGTAGTTGAAAGTGATTTTTGGGATTCTACCAAAGACACTATCATTAGCCATTTTAAACATAACGAATATAAAAAAGGATTAATTCAGGGAATTCTGAAAGCCGGGGAGCAATTAAAACAATATTTCCCGTACCAAAAAGATGATACCAACGAATTGCCTAACGAAATTTCAAGAGGATAATGACAAAAATTATTTTTAAAGTGATACAATGGATGCTCTTTGCAACACTGCTGTTACTTCATCATATCGGTTTTGCTCAATTTATGATTCCTCCTAAACCTTCTGATCAAACAAGCGTTTACGATTATGCGAATATTTTATCTGCTTCAGAAAAGAACAGTTTAAAACAAAAGCTACTGAACTACGCAGACAGTACTTCTACTCAAATCGTAATTATCAGTATTGAGGATCTAAAGAATGAGGATATCGGGATTCTTACACCCAAATGGGCGCATGAATGGGGAATCGGTCAAGAAAAAGAAGATAACGGTGTACTCATCCTGGTAGCTAAGAACGACCGAAAAATATGGATCTCTCCCGGTTATGGTTTAGAACCTCAACTTACCGCCGGAATCAATGGTGATATCATTCGTAATATCATTATTCCTGAATTTAAAGCCGGAAGTTATTATAATGGTTTAGACAAAGGAACCGACGCTATTTTCGAGGTTATTAAAGGAACATATAAAAATACTAATTCCCGTAACAGTGGTAGCATTTTTCCGATCATCATATTTATTATCATTGTTATCATTATTATTTTATTATCGCGCAGAAACCGAAATGGCGGCGGCAATGGCGGACGTTATTCCGGTTCTGATTTAACTGACATGATCATCTTAAGCCGAATGGGAAGAAGCGGCGGATTTGGCAGTGGCAGCTTCGGATCCGGAGGAGGTTTCGGAGGAGGCGGATTTGGCGGTGGCTTCGGAGGAGGAGGTTTCTCCGGTGGCGGAGCCGGCGGCAGCTGGTAAGATCTCCATAAAAATTCACACAAAATAAAGAAAGGCAAGGTTAAACACCTTGCCTTTCTTACTTAAGACACAAACAAAAGTTAGAGATTAATCTCTAAAAAATACTTTATTACCATCTTTTTTACCACCGAATTTCTCTAATTTAAAAGTCAGTGAAAACATTACGTATTGTTGTAAAACAGTGTTTTCTGTATCTGTTATGGCGGTTGGAGTAACTGTTCTACTTACTCCGATATTTTGATTCAACAAATCGTATACTTTTACTTTTGCCAACAATTTATCTTTAAGGAAATTGTATCCTAAACTCACGTTCCATAAGTAAAAATCTCTTTTGAAACCTCCGGAAATATTTGAGTTGTAATTATAGCCGAAATCACTTCCGAGTACAACGTGTTTAGGCCAATAGCTCGTTAATTCTAATTTAAAATTATGCTTAAAATATTCCGTCTTATCAATTACATAATTGTTGAAGTCAGTTCTGTTAAACGAATAGGTATAGGAAGGATTAACCGTAACCAAGTCTTCAATTGACCAGTTCATAAATACTCTGGGCTCTACTTCATAACCTGATGATTCATACAAAACGGCATTGGTTAGTCCCTGAGCAAAATCAAGACCTAAATCTAATGAAGCTCCTGCTTTAAAAGTACGTTTTTCCTTTTTGAACACTTTGCTGTAGCTCAAGCCGGCATAACTGTTATACGTTTTGTCAATATTCTGATACGTAGTGGTTGCTTTATAATCGGCATCATAGGTCGTTGAAGACACGATCTCGTTCTTATTATAGTTAAGTCCGCCATATAAGTAAAAACCACTTCTTGTAGCATAATCATAATTGTTATAGTTCAAATACACACGATACGTTTCTTTCGGTTTTAAATCGGCATTCCCTAAGAAAGTGTGTAACGGATTCTCGATATTCTCATAAGGCAACAGCTGTGTTGCAGACGGCATTTCTACTTTATAAGCTGAATACGTATAAATAGATTTAGACTTGCCAAGCGTCACACTCAAATATCCGTTAACATTAGGATACAAATACTTTTGATTCAATCTTGTTTCGGTTCCCAGATATAATGATTGATTCTGATAATTGATATTATCCGTTCCGAAACTGATTCTACCTCTTATTTTCTTCTTTTTCAACTGTAAGGCAATACTAGGCGTAAAAGTTATCTTTTTAGAATTAATATCACGAGAAAGAGAAGCATTTATATCTGAATATTGATTGGTAAGACCATCAAAGTCAAACGTATTTTGATAATCTTTACTTTCTTCCCAAGCATAATTAGCCTGAATAGTAAAGTTCAAAGAATCATTGATCGGTTGAATGTATCGTACCGAACTGTTATAGCTATTATTTCGATCGGTATTCAAACGATTCTGGTCACGTTCGTCATTAGCAGCACCTGATTGATAGAATGATGTTTTAGAGTAGGTCAATAAATCCGTTTCATTTTTAGAATTCGTGTTGTTAAAACTTACTCCTATTCCTTTTCCTTTTTCATTTAACTTTTTAAACAAATACAAATTATTCTTAAAACTGGAAAAGTCAGTTTGTGAACGGTCATCAGAAATATAATCATTAGATAAATCTCCGTTCTCATCATACGTATTTTCAAAACTGCTATAAAGACTATTATTTTTATTCTTAGAAAATGACGGAGAAATATACAATGTGGTCGTTGAATCGATCTTTACTTCAAAGTCCAGATTCAAATTATGACCGTCTACGATACTTTTAGAATTAGACTCTGAAACCGTACTGGTATTTCCTGTCGGTAATAGATTGGTTCTGCTTGTTCTGTTTCTGTTTTCCGAATCAGCTCTGTTGTAATAATAACTTCCGTTGGGATCTAATTTTTTATTAAACCATTCGTCACTAAAGTTAAGCCCTACCATTGAAGATTTTGTAATTCCGGTATTCCCACCGAAACGCATTCCGTTAATATTGTAGCTTCCGTCACCACTAACCCATATTGAAGTATTTCTTCCTCCTCCCATATTATCAAAGATCTCGTCCATAGAAAAACCAACGGAATTGATATTATTTGACGAGCCCAGCACACTGATTTTCTGCGTATCTTTAAAATAATTGAACAACAAACTGGATTCGTAACGATCATCGGTTCCATAGCCTACGGTAGCTTTACCAAAAAGTCCTTTATTCTTCTCTTCATCAATAGTTAGATTAATGGTCTTTTCATCAGAACTAGCACTTTGTCCCGAAAGTTCTTCTTCCTTTGTCTTAGTATCCGTTACCTGAATTTTACTAATCATTTCAGCCGGAAGGTTCTGCGTCGCTATTTTTCCGTCTTTCCCGAAAAATGGCTTTCCGTTCACTAAAATATTATTTACCTCTTTACCATTTACCGTAATTTTACCGTTCTCATCGATCTCTACTCCCGGAAGCTGTTTCAATAAAGCTTCTACATTGGCATCCGGTCTGACCTTAAAGGACGAAGCATTAAACTCTAATGTATCGGTTTTAATAACTATAGGAGGCGTTTCTCCTTTTACCACGATCTCGTTCAGGGAAGAAACATTTTCTTTTAAAAGAATAGTTCCCAGATCCTGATCGCTCTGTAATCCTTCAAATGGTTTTTTATAATCTAAAAAACCGTTGTAAGAAACTTTCAATAGTAAAGGATAATCGATCTTTCTTATCTTAAATTCAAAATTTCCGTTGTGGTCAGAAATAGTATAATCTACCACTGTTGAATCAGAGACTTTGGTAAAGTAAACTGTTGCTGATTCTAACGGTAACTTAAGACTTTCATCTAAAACTTTTCCCGAGATCTTGACTGAATTTTGTGCATAATTAACTGTGGAACATAATAGGATTAGGGCAAGTAAAATTTTTCGCATACTTAAAAAAAATTGGGTAGTAGTTTATCTTATAAAGACGACGAAATAAAGGTTTTATTGTCTAAACCCAAAAAGGGTTACGAAAGTTTTAACATTTTTAACTTTCTTATTGCTTAAAACAATCTTAAAAAGAAGAACTATTAGTAAATAAGCATAAAAAAACCTGTCTGGGCAGACAGGTTTTCAGTTCACTAACATTCAACTAAATTACAATCGACTGGCCTATATGGATATTTTCACAATTCAAATATTCACAAGTATCTTCTCTGTTCAGAATCGTCCCCGCAATAATATCTCCAATATTTGTAGTGGTTACAAAAGCTTCACCATTCAGATCTTTAGTCACAATTCCTTTATCAATAGTTTTATTAACTGCCTGACGAACTGCTTCTGCCTCATCACTTAAACCAAAGTGATCCAGCATCATAGCAGCGCTTAAAATAGATGCGATAGGGTTAGCTATATTTTTTCCTTTTGCCTGTGGATACGAACCGTGAATAGGCTCAAACAAGGCCACGCCATCACCAACTGAAGCTGAGGCTAACAAACCGATGGAACCACCAATTACACTTCCCTCGTCTGAAATAATATCACCAAACATATTTTCAGTCAGGATCACATCAAACTGGCTCGGGTTTAAAATCATTTGCATAGCGGCATTATCTACAAATAAAAAATCAAGAGCTACTTTAGGATAACTTTTTGCTACCTCAGAAACAACTTTTCGCCACAAACGAGACGATTCTAAAACATTTGCTTTGTCAACCAAGGTTACCTTGTTCTTACGTGTTTGTGCCGCTTTAAATGCTAAATGAGCGATTCGTTCAATTTCAAATTGCGAATACTCACACAGATCAGATGCCGTTTTACCGTCTTCACTCAATTTCTTTTCACCAAAATAGATTCCTCCGGTCAATTCCCGATAAATTACCATATCCGTTCCCTGAATGATCTCTTTCTTTAACGGTGACTTATCCAATAAGGAGTTATAAGCGGTTACCGGACGAATATTAGCAAACAATCCTAATTCTTTACGCAACTTCAACAAACCTTGCTCCGGTCTTACCTTCGCAGACGGATCGTTGTCGTATTTCGGGTCACCGATAGCGCCAAACAATACGGCAGCTGCATCTTTACAAACATCTAAAGTAGCATCGGGCAAAGGATTTCCGGTTTCATCAATAGCAATAGCACCAACCGATGCATAATTGAACTGAAACTCGTGTTTGTAACTTTCCGCAATTGCTTTTAATACTTTTACACTTTCCTGAATTACTTCCGGACCAATTCCATCCCCCGAAAGTACTGCGATCTTAAAATTCATAAGTCAAGGTTCTATTTTGTTCAAATTGTTCTATCTCCGCTTTTTTACTTACTAAAAAGTCAATATCATCATAACCATTTAGTAAGCATATTTTTTTATAGGAATCAATATCAAAATATTCTTTTCTGTCGTTAAAAGCAATTGTTTGTGCTTCCAAATCTACCGTAATTTCCATATCCGGATTACTCTGAATAGCTCCCAGCATTTCTTTTAAGAATTCGGGACTAACCTGAATCGGCAACAAGCCATTATTCAATGCGTTTCCCTTAAAAATATCTGCAAAATAACTGGAAACAATAACTTTAAATCCGTAATCTGTTAATGCCCAAGCTGCGTGTTCCCGACTGCTTCCACATCCGAAATTATCTCCTGCCACTAAAACGGAACCTGAATATTTAGAATCGTTTAAAACGAAATCCGAAATTTCTTCATTCTTATCATTGTAGCGCCAATCTCTGAATAAATTGTTGCCAAAGCCTATTTTGTTTGTCGCTTTTAAAAAACGTGCCGGTATTATTTGATCGGTATCTACGTTCTCAATAGGAAGCGGAACCGCTTTTGATCGTAATAAAGTGAATTTTTCCATTTAATTCAGGTTTAAAGTTAGGTCTACAATCTTCCCTTCTACAGCCGTTGCCGCTGCCATAACCGGACTGGCTAAAAGCGTTCTGGCACCTTGTCCTTGACGCCCTTCAAAATTTCGGTTGGACGTCGAAACACAATATTCTCCCGAAGGAATCTTATCATCATTCATAGCTAAACAAGCAGAACATCCCGGTTGCCTGATCTCAAATCCGGCCGATTCAAAAATAGCAGTCAGCCCCTCGTCCTGAATTTGTTTAGCCACCTGTTGCGACCCGGGAACGATCAATGCCGTAACATTAGCCGCTTTTTGTTTCCCTTTAATATAGTTGGCAGCATCTCTGAAGTCTTCAATCCGTGAATTGGTACAACTTCCGATAAATACATAATTGATGGGTTTTCCAATCAGCTTCTCTCCTTTATGAAACCCCATGTATTCTAAGGCTTTGTCAAAGGACGGATCATTTTCGGGACTCGGAATAGTTTGATCAACACCAATTCCCATTCCCGGATTCGTCCCGTAAGTAATCATTGGTTTGATATCTTCCGCATCAAAATGATATTCTTTATCAAACACAGCACCTTCATCTGTTGGTAAGGTTTTCCAATGTGCCAGATATTGTTCAAATTGTTCTCCTTTTGGTGCAAACTTTCTTCCTTTAATATATTCAAAAGTGACCTCATCAGGAGCAATCATTCCGCCACGAGCCCCCATTTCAATACTCATATTACAAACCGTCATGCGGCCTTCCATTGACATCTCACGAAAAATATTTCCGGCATATTCACAAAAATACCCTGTTCCGGCATTCGTTCCGATCTGAGAAATTACATACAAGATCACATCTTTCGGCGTTACTCCTTTGGCTAATTTTCCGTTGACATTCACTCGAAGACTTTTCGGTTTATTCAACAGCAAACATTGGCTGGCAAAAACCTGAGCCACCTGACTGGTTCCGATACCAAAAGCAATAGCTCCGAAAGCACCGTGCGTCGATGTATGACTATCTCCGCAAACCATAGTCATCCCCGGCAATGTAATTCCCAATTCCGGAGCAATAACATGTACAATTCCCTGATATTCGTGTCCTAATCCGTAAAGTGTTATTCCGTTCTTTTGGCAATTTTGAGTCAGTTGCTCTACCTGATTTCGAGACAGCTCATCTTTTATAGGCAAATGTTGTTCTTTAGTCGGCACGTTATGATCTGCCGTTGCTACGATTTTCTGTGTTCTGAAGACAGGAATTTTTCGTTCTTCCAATTCCGCAAAAGCTTGCGGACTGGTCACTTCGTGAATTAAATGTTTATCTATATATAAAATTTGAGGACCGTCAGGAACAGTACTTACAACATGACTATCCCAAACTTTATCAAATAAGGTTTTCTTTTCCATAATTTATAGTGCAATACCAATTTTACAATGTTCAATAATGCGATGAATATCATCGTTCTCCACTTGTTTTTTACGATCCGCTACTCTTAAAAACTCTTGATAAACCGTATCTAACTGAAGTTTCGTTAATTCGTAACCAATATTTTTAGCCCGATATGCCAAAGCAGCGCGACCACTTCTTGCGGTTAAGATAATAGAAGAAGTATTAACCCCAACATCTTCCGGATTAATGATTTCGTAAGTGGCTCTGTTTTTAATAACACCATCCTGATGGATCCCTGAGCTATGTGCAAAAGCATTAGCGCCCACAATAGCTTTATTAGGTTGTACCATCATTCCCATTGTATCTGAAACCAATCGGCTAACCTCATTCAATAACTTTGAATCGATCTTAGTTTCCAGATTCAAATAAGGATGTTGGCGCAGGATCATTACTACTTCCTCTAATGCTGTATTTCCGGCTCGCTCCCCAATTCCGTTAATTGTACACTCTATTTGTCTGGCTCCGTTGACAACTCCTGAAATTGCATTGGCTGTTGCCAAACCTAAATCGTTATGACAATGGCAAGACAAGACTGCTTTTTCAATCCCCACAACATGTTCGGAAAGGTATTTGATCTTAGCGCCGTATTCTTCAGGCAAACAATACCCTGTAGTATCCGGAATATTTAAAACCGTAGCGCCTGCTCTAACCACTTCTGTACAAACCTGAGCCAAGAACTCATTATCCGTTCTTCCGGCATCTTCGGCATAGAATTCTACATCATCCACAAAGGTTTTCGCATAAGAAACTGCTTCAACGGCACGTTCAATGATCTCTTCTTTAGAAGCGTTAAATTTGTATTTGATATGAGAATCAGAAGTTCCGATCCCGGTATGTATCCGAGGTTTTTTAGCCTGTTTTAGTGCCTGAGCAGCAACTTCAATATCGTTCTTCACAGCACGGGTCAAGCCGCAAACTGTTGCATTTTTCACTTCCTTTGCAATAGCTTGTACCGCATCAAAATCTCCCGGACTGGAGACCGGAAAACCGGCTTCAATAACATCCACTCCCAATTCGTCCAGCTTTCGGGCAATTTTTATTTTCTGCTCTTTATCAAGCTTGCAACCCGGAACCTGTTCGCCATCTCTCAATGTAGTGTCAAAAATATAAACTCTTTGCTTATTCATTTTTTATTTAAGATTGTTCTATACGAATATATTTTATAGTCAAAAAAAGGTTACTTTTGATTTTACGCTATTTACAACGTCAAACAAACCAAGAAACATAAATAAAATACTGATTTACAATATTTTAAATAAAATAATTTTACGATGGCTAACACTTCTAAAGATTTTTTGTTTGTATTGATCAAGTCTCTATCTAAGTCTGAAAAGCGGCAATTTAAGCTGTATGTCAACCGAATAGGAATGAATACGGATGCTAAATTTTTACAGCTTTTTGAACTTTTAGACAAGATGAATGACTATAACGAAGAAAAGATCCTGAAGAGCAACATTGTTACCAAAGTACAATTGTCTAACCTTAAAGCGCATTTATACAAGCAGATCCTGGTAAGCCTTCGCTTAAACCCGACCCTTCAAAACATTCGTATTCAGATCAGGGAACAGATCGATTTTGCCACTATTTTGTACCAAAAAGGACTGTATAAACAAAGCTTAAAATTATTGGAAAAAGCCAAAACAATGGCTCTTGAGCATGAAGAAAAAAATATTGCTTATGAAATTGTTGAATTTGAAAAAGTGATCGAATCGCAATACATTACCCGAAGTATTTCAGGAAGAGCCGACGAATTAAGCATTCTCGCCAAAGATCTGAGCCGTCAGAATGTAGTGACCAGTAAGCTTTCTAATCTTTCATTACAATTATATGGTTATTTACTAAAACACGGCTATGCAAAAAGTGATGAGGAGATGAAGCAGATCACACAATATTATAGTGACCGGATGCCTGAATTTGATTTTGAAGAATTAGGCTTTCGCGAGAAATTATGGTTGTATAAAGCCAACTTGTGGTATAGTTTTTTAATTCAGGATTTTTTGGGTTGCTTTAAATATGCTTCAAAATGGGTAGAACTGTTTTACGAATATCCATCAATGATCCAGATCAACCCGATCTGGTTTATTAAGGGAAGTAATTACCTTTTAGAATCGTTGTATCTCGTTAAACATCAGACCTATTTTAAAGAGGCTTTAGTACGTTTTGAAGATACTTTAACACACAAAGGCTTTCCTAAGAATGAGAATATTTTGTCTCAGGAATTTTTAACCCTTTACAACAGCAAGCTGAACCTGCACTTTTTAAAAGGCGATTTTGAAGGCGGTTTGTATTTGGTTGACGAAATCCTAACCCAACTGGATTTATTTAACGAGCAAATTGACGAGCATCACCACATGGTCTTTTATTACAAAATTGCATCGCTATACTTTGGTATCGGAGACAACTTACAGTGTATCGTTTATCTCAATAAAATTATCAGCAACAGAAATTTAGAAATGCGCGAGGATCTGATGTGCTTCGCCAGAGTTCTTAACTTGGTTGCTCATTATGAAGCTCGTGAGGACGAACAGTTGGACAAATTGATCAGAGACACTTATCAATTCTTAATCAAAATGAACGATCTGCACGAGGTACAACGAGAAATGATCCGTTTCTTAAAGAATCTGGGAACTATTTATCCGCACGAATTAAAAGACGCATTTATAACACTTCACGCTAAATTAAAGACTTTCGAAAATCACCCTTATGAAAAAAGAGCCTTCTTGTATTTAGACATTATTTCGTGGTTAGAAAGTAAAATCTACAACAAGCCTGTGGCTCATATTGTTCAGGAAAAGGCTTTAAAAGTAAACCGCTGATAGTTAAAAAAGTAAGCCTATTTAAAAAATACCGACTGCTTTAGACTACTTTTCCTTTTTCAAAAATTTAAAAGTCATTCAATTGTAAAATAGAACCATAAACTTTAACAAAATATACATTTTTTCTGTATCCAATTTAACAAATATAGGTGCTATATTTGCTACGGTTAAAAGCAGTAATTTTATTTCTTTCAAGAGCATTTAGTCCCGAAGATCTTTCGGGACTTTTTGTTTTTGTAGATTTTTTACGTCTCATGGAGATAAAATATGAAATTTTAACAAAATATACATTTTTCCTGTATCCGAGTTATAAGAACAATGCTATACATTTGCTCCCGATTCCCCTATCAACATTTTGTTCTTCTTCCTGTGCAGTAAAAAAGTACAGTGTAGAGGTATTAATTGTCCCAAACGGATCAATAAATCCTTTTTTGCCGTCATAGTGAGAAATAAAAAGGTAATAATGTTTATTAAATGAAATTAAAACGAAAGAAAAGGCTGCTCTTAAGTTTATCGGGACTCTTAGTGCTGCTGTTGACCAACTGTGAAAAAGACTACCCGGACGCAACGCTAAACAACAAGTTAACAACCTCCCGTTTTGACATCCGGGTTCTGGATAGTGAACAGATCCTGTCCAATGCTAAGGTTATGGACAAATTACAAAAGATTGCAGGGCAAACCAAAGCACAAGCCACCGGAACGGGAACACCGATAGGTACTTCCCGAATCCTTTACAATTCAACCTACGGCTTTTCCGTAAACACTGCTTATGTGAAATACGTGGAAGACACCACAACGGGGAAACATTCCTATAACTTTCCGCTTACGCGGGACAGTTTGGTCACTTCCCATTTGGAAAACCTCTTGCTATCGTCGCGTTCCGACGGGAGTTACGATGCGTATATTGTGGAATACGGTTTTTCAAAGGACGAATACAATGCTGTGTCTCAAACAACACTGAACAACACAACGACCCGTTATTATCCGATAGATTTTGACACTTCGGTCTTCAACAGCGGCGAGTTAAACAAAATGGTGCTGGAATACAGTTGTGTAGAAATATGGTCATTGGAAGTCGTACCGGCGCACCAGGGTGACAATACAGGTGGGGAACTGTACACGGAAGAATGGGTATTGGTCTCCAACGAATGTACCTGGAATTACTACGATGACGGAACAGACGGCAGCGGCGGAAGCACCACGACCACCACCGGAGTAGAGACCTCGGGCGGTGTAGGCGGTAGTGGCAGCGGAGGCAGTACCGGAGGCACAACAGGCGGTAGTTCTGATACCGGAGATACTTGTAAAGGTTGTAGTGATGGCGCAATAATTTCTATTCCGGCAACAGAGCCGGCTGAAGTGATAGAAACGTCTTGTGAAGAATTGAATAAATTGACAAAAAATCCTATTTATCCTGTAAATCCGTATATGGACGAGAATGACGTTCGCATAAGAACAGCAATTATCAATATGTCTGACGGCTTGTCTACAAACGGAGAAATAGGTTATGGCTTTTACAATCAGGCAAATTATCCGGAATACGGTCCTTATGCCAACTATACAGCGTCAACAAACGGAAATCATGTGACGTTTCCGACAAGAGGCTACCAGTTCGGAACCATACATACGCATCCTAGCAATAATCATTTTCCCATGTTTTCCCATGATGATATTTATAGTTTGTATTCTATCGCTTCCCATTATGCTTTAAATGCTTATAATACTGCCGGTAACGATCTCTTTGTTTGTGTGTTGGTGGTAAAAATAGGTTTTCATTTTTATACTTATGCTATTAAAATTGAAGATTTTTCTAAATTAGAAGCTTTAAATAGTATACATCCGCCTTTTAACGGGCTTGGAAATGGAACAGATAAAAAATGGAAAGATTATGGTGAAAAATTAGAAAAGTATTACAAAAATAAGGCAAATGGAGTGAATGGAACTCCTACCCAATACGAAAGAGCTTTTCTTCAATTTATACAAGATCAGGATCTGGGGGTATCACTTTATGAAATGGAGCAAACCGGTTTTGGCACACCATTAGTAGAGGAAAACTGGAAAAAACTGGAATTAGGAGATGATAGTACTACCATAAACGAAATACCGTGTAACTAAAAAAATAAATCAAATGAAAAATATACTTTTTACAATATTGATCGTTTTTACATTTATTTCTTGTAAAGCTCAAATAGTACCCTTAGATGCGAGTTATTGGGAATATCCTCAAGGGACTTATATTAAAGATACTTTTAATGAAATGGACAAATTTGTAGGTACCTGGCAATATACCCAGGGAACCGATACTTTGACCATTGTTCTTCAAAAGAAGATTCATATTTATAATGGAGAATATTATGAAGATTTTTTAAATGGTGGATATCGTTATGTGAGCAATGGAGTAGAAATTGTAAATACACTTTCTTTATTAAATGACTTAACGAATGTTAATGGAGATAATAGTAAAATACAAGGAGGACTCATACTTCCAAATGATATGTATCCCATTTGTAATGATTGTATCCCGAATGAAAGGAGGTTTAAGTTATATTTCTCAGATCCAGAACGCAATTATTTATCATCGTCCTTGGTTTTGCGTTATTTACCACAAAGTTTAGGGGAACCTGAAAAGATGACGGCAACGCTTATTGACAATGATAGCGTTATGATCCCTGATGAAAATTCGCCTACAACATTGCGCGTACCGTATGGAGAATATTTAATGGTGAAACAGTAAAAAAACAGCTATGGCTTTTGGAGAACCAAAAGCCATAGTTTTAGGGTATCAATATTTTTTAAGAGCGTCATTTTTTTAATGATAGAAGTAGTTTTTAACAAGCCGTTAGTAGAGTAAAACCGGAAGAAACCGGAATTAGGAGATGGTAGTACTACCATAAACGAAATACCGTGTAACTAAAAAAATAAATCAAATGAAAAATATAGTTTTAACAATTATCAGCCTTTTATCTCTTATCAGTTGTAAGGCACAAACCATCGTTCCCCTTTAATCAGCCACATTTGACGATTATGGCAACAATAATTATATAAAAGATACCGATACCGATGGGGTACTTGATCCGTTTGTAGGTACCTGGCAATGGATAGACGGTACCAATACTTTTACCATAAAGTTTGTCAAAAAGACCAATTGGAATCCCCTGAATCTAAATAATTATACTGAAGATATTATTTTGGGAGATTAAAAAATCTTCAAAATGGAATGGTTACCTATGACAATTTAAACTTTTCAATAAATGATAATTCAATTCAAACTCAAAATTATGCCATTATATTTGCATCTTACAATTATCAAAAATCACTTCATATTGAAATGAAAGACCGAGAAAAAAACAAATACTTATCAAGTTCTTTCACTCTTCAATACGATCCCAATTTAACTGCTATCTGTCAGATTTTTATGACTAAATTAGTAGCACACCCTAGGGAAAATAGGTTTTCGTCGCCCAATGCTCAGCCAGCATTATCAAGTTATTCTTTTCCGTATACTATGATCCTTACAAAAATTGAGTGATGAAAAACAGCACCGGAATTAAAGTAACGTAATAATGCGGTATAATGATGTGTTATAGAACTAAAATTATTTGAAACAATAAAAAACAAAACTTAAAAAAGCGGGTTTAATTATATCAAACCCGCTTTTTTAACAACTGTACTTATTTTTGTCTGAAATAGATATCGATCGGCACTCCTGAAAAGTTATAATTTTCGCGCAATTTATTTTCAATGAAACGTTTATAAGGCTCCTTTACATATTGCGGTAAATTGGCAAAAAACACAAACTGAGGAGTCGCTGTGGGCAACTGCATACAATATTTGATCTTGATATATTTTCCTTTAATCGCCGGTGGCGGTGTATGTTCTATGATCGGCAACATCATTTCGTTAAACTTAGAAGTCGGTATGCGTTGTTTTCTATTCTCAAACACCTCTACGGCAACTTCTAAGGCTTTTAATAAACGTTGCTTTGTTAATGCGGAAACAAATAAGATCGGCACATCTGTAAAAGGTTCGATCTCTTTACGGATCTTAGCTTCATATTGTTTAGCTGTCATAGTATCTTTTTCGATCAGATCCCATTTATTCACTAAGATCACAACACCTTTTCTGTTCTTTTGAGCCAACCAAAATATATTTTGATCCTGACTTTCGAAACCACGGGTAGCATCAATCATCAAGATACAAACATCGGCATGTTCAATAGCGCGAACCGAACGCATTACGGAATAGAATTCCAAATCTTCTTTTACTTTCGCTTTTCTACGAATACCTGCTGTATCTACCAATTTGAACTCAAAACCAAAACGATTGTAAGTAGTATCAATAGCATCGCGGGTTGTTCCGGCAATATCCGTTACTACGAAACGATCTTCGCCTATTAAAGCATTGATAAAAGATGATTTTCCGGCATTAGGACGACCTACTACTGTGAATCTCGGCAACGGATTTTCTTCCTCCTCTGCTTCCGGCAATTCCGGTAACACCTCAACCAACTTATCTAACAATTCACCGGTTCCGCTACCGCTCATTCCGGCAATCGTAAAATATTCGCCTAATCCTAAAGAGTAGAATTCAACCGCATCGGCAACGCGCATGGCATTATCTACTTTATTTACTGCTAGAAGCACCGGCTTTTCCACCTTGCGAAGCAAATTAGCCACTTCCATATCCATTGGCGTGATCCCTTCTTCCACATCTACCACAAATATAATGGCATCCGCTTCATCAATAGCCAATTGCACCTGACGTCGTATTTCGCCTTCAAAAACATCGTCTGATCCTACGATGTAACCACCGGTATCAATTACTGAAAATTGTTTGCCGTTCCACTCACTTTTTCCGTAATTTCTATCGCGTGTAACTCCGCTTACCGAATCTACAATGGCATCACGTCGTTGTATTAAACGATTGAAAAAGGTTGATTTCCCTACATTTGGCCTACCTACTATGGCTACAATATTATTCATCTTCTTGTTTTTGAATGTGCAAAGATACTTTTAAAATTTAGAATTCAGAAATCCGAATTTAGAAAATAAGTGTTCTTTCTTTTCAGAAATCCATTGCTTTTGCGTTAGGAAATTTACTATTTAAAAAAAATATACTATTTTAGTTCTAAATAACTTGCCTATGGAACCGGAAAAAGAGTTGCGTTTGCGCCTGCGCTTTTATAAAACTACTTCTAAATCAGTAGAAGAAATTAAAGCTCGTTGCGAAAATTTAAAAACAGAAGTCGCTCCTGATTTTAACATTAAAACGCTAGACAATCATATCTGGTTGAGCATCGGCGCCTTAAAAAGGGAAAAATATTCTCCTAATCTTCATTTGGAAATTGAACCAATGGAAGATGGTAACACAGCAGTGAATGGATTATTCGGTCCGGATCCGGTTTTATGGACCATGTTTATGTTCCTGCATTTTATCGTTGCCGGAATCTTTATTATTTTCGGCCTGATTGCCTATTCAAAATGGACTTTACATCAAAATTTTGCGCTTGATATTTCCATCATGGTTCTTATGGTAGGCTGCTGGTTCACTCTTTATTTTTTAGCTCGTCGTAATCGTAGCAGAGGAATTCCTCAAATGCAAGAACTCGAAGAGTTAATGGATAGAATTTTATATTGATCTTTAAATCTCATTTTCTTCCATTAATCTCATCATGTAATCAAAAAATCCTTTATGTGATTTCTCACTTTGTTCAAAATGACAAAAAACAGGAACAAGTTTGGTTGGCGACAAAATTATTTTTGATTGTAGCCAAAACGTTTTAGCTGACGTAAATTGGTTCTCCAGTCTTTATTAACCTTCACATAAGTTTCCAAATGGATCTGTTTCCCAAAGAATTTTTCCAGTTCTTCGCGTGCCTGAATCCCTACTTTTTTGATGGCTGCTCCTTTATGACCAATGATAATCCCTTTTTGGGTATCCCGTTCCACCATAATTAAAGCACGGATACGGATAATATCATCGTCTTCTTTAAACTCTTCGGTTTCAATTTCTACTGCATAGGGAATTTCTTTATCGTAATTCAATAATATCTTTTCACGAATGATCTCGTTGACGAAGAAACGTTCCGGCTTATCAGTCAATGCATCTTTCGGATAAAACGGAGGAGAATCAGGCAAGAGTTCTATAATTCTGTCGAAAACCGTTTGAACATTAAAGTTTTCTAAAGCTGAAATTGGAATGATCTCTGCATTAGGCACCTTCTCTTTCCAAAGTCCGATCTGTTCTTCCAGTTGTTCCTGATTGGATTTATCAATTTTATTTAATAGTAACAGAACCGGGATCTTAGAATGAATAATCCTTTTAAAAAAGGCTTCGTCCTTTAAGTCCTTCTCTCCTATTTCGACCATGTACACTAAAACGTCGGCATCTTCAAAAGCACTTTTAACAAAATCCATCATAGAATTTTGCAATTCATAGGCCGGTTTTATGATTCCCGGTGTATCAGAAAAAATAATCTGGAAATCATCGCCATTCACAATTCCGAGAATTCTGTGACGTGTTGTTTGCGCTTTACTTGTAATAATAGACAAACGTTCACCTACTAAAGCATTCATTAGCGTTGATTTACCTACGTTAGGATTTCCGATGATATTGACGAAACCGGCTTTGTGATTCATGTTTAAAATTTTATAATGCAAAGGTAGTATATCTATTGAAATGCAGAAAATAAAAGTTTTTTCAAAAAAAGCTTGCTTTTTGATATAATCGTTGTATTTTTGCAGTCCGATAACAGCGCGGGATAGAGCAGTAGGTAGCTCGTCGGGCTCATAACCCGAAGGTCACTGGTTCGAGTCCAGTTCCCGCTACTAAGTTGGTCACTTCAACCCTTTCAAAAGATTTAATGAAGTCGTATTTTGAAAGTATTTTAAACTTCATAAAAACGCACAGCGCGGGATAGAGCAGTAGGTAGCTCGTCGGGCTCATAACCCGAAGGTCACTGGTTCGAGTCCAGTTCCCGCTACTACGAAAAAACGGTTTTGAATATTTTTCAAAGCCGTTTTTTTATGCCCGAAATCTCCGTATTTTAGGAGTCGTAAACCAAGACGTAAACGATTTTCAGTTGCAACCAAAACAAAAAGAGCTACAATTTGTAGCTCTTTTTGTTATAATGAATATATATAAA
>NZ_JAMXLC010000001.1:2242322-2256392 GCF_024054235.1 Flavobacterium sp. NRK F10 | reverse complement strand
AATTATTCTATATGAGTTTACTTTCCCTGAATTGTTTACCTTAAGTAAATAAACACCATTAGCATAATTTGTAACATCAATTGAGTTAACTCCAATATGAATATTTTCCTTTTTAATCATTTTACCTACTAAATCGAATACTTCAATTTGAACTTCTTCTTTAGTATTAATTGTGAAAATACCCGTTGAAGGATTAGGATAAATTTTAAAACTATTAACATCAAAGTTTGAAGTACTTAAAGTAGTTACATCTACATTCACAGGAACACGATTACTCGCCGAAGCTTCTGTAATTCTTTTTATAGCATTATTTCCTGAGTCAGCTACTACAATTTTTCCATCCGCTTGAATGGTTACTCCATTAGGATAACTATATGCTCCGTAAGCTAAAATTTCAATGTTGCTTCCGTCAGCATTCATACGCTTTATAGCATTATTCCCATAATCAGCCACCACAATTTTACCATCAGATTGAATGGTAACTCCAAAAGGCATAGAAAAACCACTACCTAAAGTTTCTATATTACTTCCATCAGAATCCATACGCTTTATAGTGCTATTTCCAAAACCAGCTATTATAATTTTACCATCAGCTTGAATAGCTACTCCAGTTGGGCTACTAAATCCACTGCCTAAAACTTCAATATTACCACCATCAGAATCCATGCGTTTTATAGCATTATTAAAAGTATCTGCCACCACAATTTTTCCATCAGTTTGAATAGCTACTCCAGAAGGACCATTAAACCCACTACCTAAAGTTACTATATTACTTGCATCAGAATCCATGCGTTTTATAGCGTCATTAAACTTGTCAGCTACTACAATTTTTCCATCTGATTGAATAGCTACTCCTGTAGGATTATTAAATCCACTACCTAAAGTTTCTATATTATTACCATCAAAATCCATGCGTTTTACTGTGTTATTACCACTGTCAACAGCCACAATTTTTCCATCTGTTTGAATAGCTACTCCACTAGGATAATTAAATCCACTACCTAAAGTTTCAATACCAGTAGCTGTTTGTTGCTCTACATAATAAACACCGTTAGCTAATACATCGGTACCAGGTAAAGCGGTTCCTCCTGTGGCATTTGCAAACCATTGTGCTGTAGCTCCTGTACTTGGTGTGGTAACTAAATCAGCAACTGTACTTGTCGGAGGTAGTGTTTGTGTATTATCTGAAATTCGTTTAACGGTTACCGCTAATCTATCAGTACTTTCAACGCCTCCAACAGTTTGTGAAGCATAGGCAGTTCCATTATCTAACAAAGAAATTGTAGGAGCTAAAACCATACCTCCAGATGGAGAATCGTACCAAGTAATAGTACTACCTGTTACTTGTATATCGGCAATGGTTTTATCATCGCCAGTATAAACTTGCGTTGTCCAAGTGGTTGTAGGTGCGGCAGGACTAGATATGGCTACATTTACAGGAACACGATTACTTGTTGAAGCTTCTGTAATTCTTTTAATTGCATTATTATTAGTATCCGCAACCACAATTTTACCATCAGTTTGAATAGCTACTCCATAAGGACCAAGGAATCCACTGCCTAAAGTTACCATATTAGTACCATCTGCATCCATTCTCTTAATTACAGTATCAAAAGTATCTGCCACCACAATTTTACCATCAGCTTGTATGGCTACTCCACTTGGGTTACTGAATCCACTGGCTAATGTCACTATATTAGTGCCATCTGCATTCATTCGTTTTATTGCACCATTACCCGAATCAGCCACCACAATTTTACCATCAGCTTGTATGGCTACTCCATAAGGGAAATTAAATCCACTACCTAAAGCTACCATATTAGTGCCATCTGCATCCATACGCTTTATTGTGCCATTACCTACATCAGCCACTACAATTTTACCATCGGTTTGTATGGCTACTCCAGCAGGTTGAGAAAACCCACTACCTAATGTCACCATATTAGTGCCATCTGCGTCCATTCTCTTAATTGCATTATTATAAGCATCCGCAACCACAATTTTACCATCAGTTTGAATAACTACTCCAAAAGCTAAATTAAATCCACTAGCTAATGTTACCATATTAGTGCCATCAGCATCCATTCGTTTTATTACACCATTACCCGCATCAGCCACTACAATTTTACCATCGGCTTGTATGGCTACTCCATAAGGAGCAGAAAACCCACTACCTAATGTTTCAACACTAGTAACTGTTTGTTGTTCCACATAATAAACGCCATTTGTTAACACATCGGTACCTGCTAAAGCAGTTCCTCCTGTAGCATTTGCAAACCATTGTGCCGTTGTTCCTGTACTTGGTGTGGTAACTAAATCAGCAACTGTACTCGCCGGAGGTAGTGTTTGTGTATTATCTGAAATTCGTTTAACGGTTACCGCTAATCTGTCAGTACTTTCAACGCCTCCAACAGTTTGTGAAGCATAGGCAGTTCCATTATCTAACAAAGAAATTGTAGGAGCTAAAACCATACCTCCAGTTGGAGAATCATACCAAGTAATAGTACTACCTGTTACTTGTATATCGGCAATGGTTTTATCATCGCCTGTATAAACTTGCGTTGTCCAAGTGGTTGTAGGTGCGGCAGGACTAGAAATTGCTACATTTACAGGAACACGGTTACTTATTGAAGCTTCTGTAATTCTCTTAATTACACTATTTCCATAATCAGCCACTACAATTTTACTATCAGTTTGAATAGCTACTCCAAAAGGAGAATTAAGTCCACTACCTAAAGTTACCATATTAGTTCCATCGGAATCCATTCTCGTGATTGCATCATTATAAGTATCCACAACCACAATTTTACCATCAGCTTGAATAGCTACTCCGACAGGAATAACGAATCCACTTCCTAATATTTCAATGTTAGTACCATCGGAATCCATTCTCTTAATTGCATTATTATAAGAATCCGCCACCACAATTTTACCATCGACTTGAATGGTTACTCCACGAGGAGAATCAAATCCACTACCTAATGTCACCATATTAGTACCATTTGCATCCATTCTCTTGATTGTATTATCCCCATAATTAGCTACTACAATTTTACCATCGGCTTGAATAGCTACTCCAAAAGGAGCATTAAATCCACTACCTAAAGTTACAATATTAGTTCCATCAGCATCCATACGTTTTATAGCATTATTACCAGGATCAGCCACTACAATTTTACCATCCACTTGAATCGCTACTCCAGCTGGATAACTGAATCCACTACCTAATGTTTCAATATTAGTTCCATCAGCATCCATACGTTTTATAGCATTATTACCTCTATCTGCTATAACAATTTTACCATCAGCTTGAATAGCTACACCATAAGGATTATTAAATCCACTTCCTAAATTTTCAATAGTAGTTACTGTTTGTTGTTCTACGTAATAAACACCATTAGTTAACACATCGGTACTTGCTAAAGCAGTTCCTCCTGTAGCATTTGCAAACCATTGTGCTGTAGCTCCTGCACTTGGTGTGGTAACTAAATTGGCAACTGTACTTGCCGGCGGTAGTGTTTGTGTATTATCTGAAATTCGTTTAACGGTTACCGCTAATCTATAAGTGCTTTCAACGCCTCCAACAGTTTGTGAAGCATAATAAATGGTTTGATCAACTAATAAAGTAGTAGTTGGTAAAACCATGCCTCCAGTTGGAGAATCGTACCAAGTAATAGTACTACCTGTTACTTGTATATCGGCAATGGTTTTATCATCGCCTGTATAAACTTGTGTTGTCCAAGTGGTTGTAGGTGCTGCAGTACTAGTACTAGCAGCATTTACTGTAACTACAATTTCAACCCTATCACTTTCGCAGCCATTACTGTTTGTACTTGAAACCCAATATGATGTTGAGCCAACTGTTGCAGTCGAAGGGGTTGGTGCAGTTGTAGAACCTGTTCCTCCAGTTGCTGAAGTGTACCAAAGTAGGTCAGTTCCACCAGTAGTAGCCGTTAAAGGTGATGCAGTATCACCTTGAGTATATGTTACAGGAGTCATTGCTGTCGGAGCTGCTGGAATTGTTGAACCAGTTGTAACAGGCGAACCTGCTAACCAGTTTGAAATTGCTCCGTTTAAAGCAAAATTGGATAATGTTCCGTTATTTGCATTGGTAGTAATATCATTTAAAGTGGTTAAACCAGCATTATTTGCTTGGTCAAAACCTTGGTTAAACTGATAATACGCTACTAAACCTGTTTCATTTCCTTGTAATTCACAATTCTTTGAAGCATTTATTTGATCGATTGTTCTAGCTGTGTTCCAAATACGAACTTCATCCATATTTCCGGTGTAGTTTCTTCCTGACATTTGAAGATTTTTACCTATTGAAACTGCGTATCCAGAATTGTTAATATTTGCTGTTCCTGCTAATTGGCTTTCCAAAGAACCGTCAATATATATTTTTGCAAAAGTGCCATCATAAGTTACGGCAACATGATGCCAATTCCCATCAGTAACAGAAGATGTCGAGAAAAAATCAGCAAATGCATTTGTACCTGTAAAAGCAACTGTACCAGTTGATGTTAATGCTACCCTCCAACTATTATCTCCTTTAACAACTAAAGCATCCCATTGTTCTGGCATTACATTAGAGTTCACCCAAAATTCTACCGTCATTTGATTGGTAAAATCAAAATTACTTTCGTTTGATAATGTAATATAATCATCTACACCATCAAAGTTTAGATGCGTTGCTGGAGTAGGTAAATTAACAAATGTTTTAAACCATAAACTATAAAAATTAAATGGAAATTCACTTAAATAGAAAAGCCCATTTGTATAATCGGGACCGATTCCATTACCTGTACCTTGAACACCTACAGATCCTGATGTACCTCTTAAATCTATAGTATACATATTTCCGCTTGTTATTGGAACTACTGAAGACAACACAATTTCTAATTCATCATAATTGTTTGTTGCGGGAGCTGTAGCTATTGAAAATGTAGTGGTATTTAAAACAGTTCCGCCATATCCATTCCCATCAATAATTCTCAATTGAAAATCTCCAGCAACAAATACTCCCGAGTTTCCAACTCTAATATTGATTTGTGATAAATCTCCAGTCATACCAGCGGTAAAGGATTGTCCAACACCTTCAGTAGATGAAACATTAAACGAAACTCCGCTAAAACTTAAAGGCGCATTTTCTTGATCTAAGGTTTGGCTAAAGCCAAAAAAGCTTATAAAAAATAATAAAATTGAATAAAAATACTTTTGTTTCATAATTAAAATAATAGTTAATGAAACAAAAGTATTTATCTACTTAACACAGATAATTAAAATGTTATGAGTGACCATTTTTTGTATGTGAATGACCATTAATGTCGTTTTTATATCTTCTGGAAATTTTTAATTCTTCATTATTTATAAAAACACTAGATGCCGTTCTCTTTTCAATTTTGGTCTTATTTATTAAAATAGAACGATGTATTTTACAAAATTTATTTTGATCTAATAGCTCATTTAAACTTTCTAATGATTGTCTTAAAGAATATGTTTTTGAATGAGTATGTAAGTCTATGTAATTTCCATCGCTTTTTATATAAAAAATATCATCATATAAAATTTTAATTTCTTCAAAACCATCTTTTATCATTATAAAATTAGTCTTTATTTTTTCTATTGCTAAATGTATTGCAGCCAATAAATCAATCTTTTTTATTGGTTTTGTTAAATACGAAATTGGAGCTGTTGTAATTGCTTTCTTTATTGTTTCAGAATCTTGCTGAGCAGTAACATAAATAATTTGTGCTTCTATATTTTTATTTTCTGCCAGTTTTATTCCTGTATCTTTTCCGTTTACATTAATATCCATTAATATAATTTCAGGCTTAAATACTTTTATTTTATCTTGAGCTTCTTCACTATCGTTTGCGGTTTCCAATTTTGTAAATCCAATTTCTGATAATATATCTGAAATATAATCGGAAATTAAAATTTCATCTTCAACAATTAAAATTTTTTTAGACAAATCCATAATTAGATAGGTTTATTAAATGAGAAAGAAAATCCATTTATCGTATCAATAGTATAATTTACCTTAATTTGTCGACACATTTTTATAACTAGTTTGGGGTACAATGTTTTTCCTATACTATTTTTTCCATTATCGGAATAAAAAAAGTGTAGTTGATTCTCTTGGCTATTTAGATTAAAAGTTATTTTTTTAGTTTCTTGTTCATCTGGAAAAGCATGTTTAATCGAATTGATAAATAATTCTGTTATCATCAAACCAAAATACATCGCAAGATTAGTATCTATCTGTTGTGATTCCACTTTAAAATCAATTTTAATATTATTTTCTATAAATAACTCAATAAAATTTGATTGAATTTCAGTTAAATAGTCAGCAATGTTAATTTCCCGTTTGTTTTCAGATTTGTACAAATGTCTATGTAACGTTGAAATGGATTCTACTTTCGATAAAATTTTTTTAAAACTTGATGTATTTGCATCTTCACTCTTTTTTAATTCTTCAGATATTAAAATTATTATGAGTTGTAAATTATTATTAATTCTATGATTCGCTTCACTTAATAAAAATTCATTCTCAGTAGAAAGCTTATCTAACTCTTTATTTTTGAAATTTATTTTTCGATTATAAAACCCTAAAACTATTAAACCTATTACTACCAATAATACAACCAGTAGAAAAAGTTTTTGATTATTTTCGGCATTTACCAGCTTTTCATTGTTAAGCTTTAATTCACTTTTATTTTGTTCAACAATATTTTTTAATTCTAAATCTTTAATGTATTGGCTTGTTTTAAAACGTTCCAATTCAAGTTGTTTTTCATGAGCTTTTTTTTGATATGAATAAGCACTTTCAAAATCGTTAGTCATAGCAAATAATGCCATCAAAAAATCATAAAGCCTATACGTTTGAAAAACATCGCTGTTTAAATCGATAACATTTTCTGCTTCTTTAAGAACTTTAATGGCACTGTTATAGTCGCCCTCTTTTGTTAGATAATATCTTGCGTAATTTATACTATTATCAACAAAAGGAGAAATTAAATTATTTTCTTTTGAATATTGATGTGCTCTTTGATAATATTCTAAACCTAGTTTAGCATCAATTCGATACTCATAAACTTGGGCAATTTCATTTAAAGTATATGCTACAACTTCTTTATTTTTTAAATTTGGTTCTAGTCTTAAAATTTCCTCTGCGGTATTAAAAATAATTTGAATTGTATCTTTGTTAGTTCCGTTAAATTCGTTAAAACAAGACATTCTCCTGTTTAAATAATAAGCAAATATCTCTAAATTTTTAATCTCACTCTTATTCTTTTTTACAAAGAATTCAGCATTACTTAAAATATTATGATTTAAACTTTTAGAATGAGTATGCCTAGTCATTTCCATTTTTAAAGCATAAATTAAAAGAATACTATCTGCAATATTACTTTTGTAAATTTTCTTTTCCGCTACATCTAAATAGTAAAAACTACTATCTGTTTTTCCGATTTTTTTTAAAATTTTTGAATATGTTATATCGTATTTTGCACTATAATCTTGATTGTTTTTTATGGCTCTACTTAAAAACAATCGAGCAGAATCTAACCTATTCCTACTCAACAAACTAACTGATTTCTTATACAAACTATCAGATTGAGCAATTGTAAAATTAAAGGCTAAGAAAACAAATAATAGCAGGTAGCGCATTTTAGGTCTTTTTTTTCTTTTTTCTTGTTGCAGGAAACACCAATTGCTATTTTTTACATTTCCATCTCATTTCTTCCGAATCTGGATTTAAAAATGGTTCTCCTTTATAGTTTAATAACCAATTCCCTTTGTAATCTTTCATTAATATTTAAAGCTACTCTACTAGTTTTTAAATTGTTTTGCTAAATTCAATATTATACAAAAAACAGAATTGGCTTTAGTAAAAATGTTGAAAGCAAAAATATAAATATTTCGAATTTCATACTTCCAAATGTAAACAAAATTTGTAAAATGAAATTTGAGATTAATCACCTTATATTTAAACACTTAAAAATTAATTTTTCATAATTATATATTTGCCCAAAAAGCCGGCTAAACGCAAAATTCAAAAGCTATAAGTTTCAAATTAGATGAAGAAGCTATAAAAGAATAAAACATAAATTTTAGGAAATAAAAACCTTACTCTTTTAAATGGTTGGAGCTTTTTATTATTTAATAATTGATTTAGAATTAACATAATCCACTATTTTATAATAATCTTCTAAGAATTGGATATGCAAATAAAAAAACAAAACACTACATCTTTTGTAGCATTAAACTAAAAATAAATAAAATGCTACAAACAGCGTAGCGAAACAAAATTTTCCTTTATTTTGGCTACAAAAAATGAAAAAGGAATCTATCAGCAAAACATTAGGTATCACACAAGAAGAATTAGCCGGGTTGCTTCAAGTGAGCCGTAGTCTGATTTCTTCATATGAAATAGGCAAGCGTAATTTACCGGTTCACGCCAAAACAAAGCTTAGCAGAATGCTTCAAGCTGTAAAAAACAAAATCGGCAAAATTACTGATCACAGTCTTGAATCTATACTATCAGAAAGCGATCCAGAAAATTTAATAACGGAACTTATACAAGCAAATCAATACAAACAATTAATAGCCGAAAAGAAATTAAAGGCTGTAATCATTAAAAACAACAGGAAGATCGCAAAATCTCATCTTATAGATTTTCTTAAAAATGAAAATTTTAATTCCAAACTCATCAGATCTTTAGAAGATCATTCAACTCAAACACTTAAAACTGATCTCATAAAAACAATCTTAAAACTACAAATACAAAAAGAAGTTTTACAACAAGAAGAAAAAATCCTGAAAAGATATCTCAAAAAATATAGAAACTAAACTCGCCATTTTTTAGACTCTTTTTTAATTAGAATATCGGGTAAATTCTCCTTTGACCTTTATTTTAATGGTACTATACCATAACTATGGCTCACTTTTAGAGACAACTGATTAAAACCTCTGTAAACTTAGTACTTGTTTTACACCAAATATTTCTTTTGTACCTCCACTCAGAGAGCAATACTTTGCGCTTACGACAACTAAAAAGCCACCGATTAAATCGATGGCTTTCCCCCCTACTATCTGGCAAACAATCCAATTCAAAGAATAGTTCATTTGCCTTAAAACCTGATATCTCTTATTCCTTTTTAACAAAAAACATACTTCTAAATTTAATCTTTATAAAACTTGAATATCTCTATTAATTCCGGTAGATTAGTGATTTCTAATTTTTGAAAAATTCTACTTTTTATGGTACTTATTGTACTTTGTTTTGTGTTTAAAATAGCTGCAATTTCCAAGTTGCCCTGCCCTTCCACCAAAAGTTTAGCAACTTCCATTTCTCTTGTTGATAATTCTTCTATAGGTAACAGGTTTTGTTTTTGTAAAAAAGCGTCCATGATCTTTTCCTGAAGGTCAGCGGATATATGCTTCCCTTTAATGACCATATTATTAAGTGCTGCTTTTACCTGATCTTCATTACTCAGTTTACTTAAAAAACCACAGGCTCCTGCTCTTAAAAAGCTTAAAGCATAAAAATCATCCTCATGTGCACTATAAACCAATACTTTTATTCCCGGTTTTTCTTTGATCAGATTAGAAACAAAGCTTAAGCTGCTTCCTTCCGGAAAGCTAATATCTATTATGACATAATTAATCGTTTGACTGTCCAAGATAGTACCGGCCTCCTCCAGTGAATTAGCTTGAAATATAACAGCTTCTAAAAACAGTTCTTGAATTATATACTCTAAACTCAACCGGATCAAAACATGATCATCTACGACTAAGAAATACTTTTTCTGAGATTTATTCATGATGTTCTTTTTTTAATGTTAGATTTACCTTAAACACTACACTCGTTCCTTTATTCTTTTTACTTTGAACACTAATAGTTCCGCTAAATAATTCCACGATCTCTTTGCATAAATTAAGTCCTAAACCCGCACCAAAGTTTTCAATTTCATCAGACAAAATGCCTTGATAATAAGGCTCAAAAATTTTCTCCAGATCTTCTTCCGATATCCCGACTCCTGTATCCTTCACCATGACCCGCAATTGAATGAGATCAGCATCAACCACTTCTGATCCGGTAAATACTAGTATTGTTCCCTTATTGGTAAATTTATTGGCATTACCCACAATATTTAAGAACAACTGCTGCAACTTTACTTTATCGGCAGTTACAATTATCCCGTCTTGAACTCCATTGTTTATATATAACTTATTACCGTTATTCTCTACTAAATGCCCCAAACTATTCAGAATCTCATCTAATTCCAATCGCAGATCAAAATCAAAATATTTCAATTGATTGCGCTGTTCCGGATCTTTTGTGTACTCTAAAAATTGATTTGCCTGAAGTAATAATGAAGACACTGTAAAATCAATAGCTTTTAAACTGGTCTTCTCTGCTTCTCCAACTGTGGTTTTCAATAGTTTTTGGGTTAGAATTGATATGATATGTAAAGGTGAACGCAACTCATGGCTTAAAATACCCAAAATCCGATTCTTAAATTTTAAATGTTTGGCACTCTCTATATTTATCCATTCTAATTTTTCTTCATAATCATAAGCTAACTTTGTGATGAATACAATTGACAGGGATAATAATAATAGTACAAATAAGATTATACTATAACGCAAAAACGTATTTTTATAGTGGTAATCTTCAGATTCTTTTTCCAATTGTGTTTCATAATCCACTAATACCGCATCATAAATAGCAAATAGATCTCTACTGGTTGATATGATCTCATTATTCCACGAGACCAGTGACTGACTGGAATCCAATAACTGATTATAATCTCTTTGTATCTCTTTTAAAATTCCGGAATAAAATAAATTTGATGTTTTGAAAGCAGTTGTCAATTGATCCTCTATGGATCCTTGTACCAATTCTTTACCATATTTTAGTGTGATTACTATGTCCATCTGCTCTTTTTGTATTGCTACTTTCCCTTTAAAAGCATCACCTAACCTATTGAAAAGACTTTTTTTAGCCACACTGTCAACTTTTAAAGATGTACTTACATCAATACTATTCAAAACATCTTTAAATTCATATTCCGGCAATACAAAATTAATCTTTGACACTCTATCCGGCTGCTGAGCACCAAGAATTCCCATGGCCTCTCTTAGTTTATCTCTTTTTAATTGTAAACTTTTTTTAAAGGACGGATCCGTATTGTCATGATCTGCAAATTGAGCTAATGAATCCAAATAAATATCCATCTCTTGTAAAGAGTTAAGATAACCATCATATTCTTCACTATGGGTTAGAAAATCATTAAAATTTGACTGTGATTTTAAAAAAGCTAAATAAGAATGCTTCAATAAAATCTCACGGTGTTTATTGGCTTTTAATTCTTGTGCTACAGCATTAATTTTCTGTTCATTAAACACTAAAAGAATTAATAATAGTAATAGAAATATAAAACATCCGAATAAAAAATAATGGATGTATTTTCTATTTCTTAAAAAAAATAGTAACATATTTATTTTAATAAAAGCTTTTTACTTATACTGGTTTTCTCATTCTGAAATATTTTTAATATCTCATGTGTCAGTTAATTTCGGAATCAATATCCGATTGTTATATAAATTAAAGTTAATCGTCATATAATTCATTTTAAAAATTAAACAGAATAACCGGGTACTGAGTAAAATAAAGTTCCCCCTTCGATCTTTATTTAAGTCCTCAGCCCCGATATATTCATAGATAGAAACACCCTGTTTTTATCATCTTTATCTTTGATCCTAATGATCGCTTCATGCACTTTTACGCTTCACATAAAAAATTTTACCCGTATTTAATATTTTGAAATATTTCTTCTTGCGAAGCTGTTTTTTTTAAAATTGTACAATTCCTGAATCCTTTCATGATCACTACAATCTCCTCTATATTCTCATAATCTGTAAATACAATAATCCTAATATAAGGTTCTACTTTCCTGATCTCAAAAAATGACCTAACATCTAATACTCCTTTATTATTGATCTCAAAAAAAATCAGATCAAATCTCTTTTTCTTCAAGGTTTGTATTGCTTCAACGCAATTCTGAACTGATGTTACTTCCAAATCTATTATCTCATGAAAAACTGCTCTCATTCCTATCGCATTTATCATTACAGGATCAATCATTAAAACGTTGCACACCAAGTCATTTTTCATAAACTCTTTTTTAAATTTATAGTAATGAAGGAGGTGTAAAAGGTAGCTGCCCCAAAACCAACCTTTTTGAAGTTTTCCCCTCCTTCATTTAGTAACTTTAAAATTCTTTTAATTCCTAAAATGTTACATTTCCATATTATTTTTTAAAACTGCCCGCAATCCTATACTTTCATCATTCCCAACATTATTACAAAACAGTACTTACAGAGGCATCCTTTTCTAAATCGTATAATAAAATGAAGGAGGTGCAAGAGGTCGCTGCCCCAAAACCAACCCTTAAAGTATATTCCCTCCTCCATTTGATAACTTCAATTCTTTCGACTCCTAAAATGTTACATTTCCATATTATTTTTTAAAACTGCCCGCAATCCTATACTTTCATCATTCCCAACATCATTACAAAAACAGTACTTATAGAGCATCCTTTTCTAAAATCTTGTAATAAAATGAAGGAGGTGTAAAGTCAGTTGCCCCAAAACCAACCTTTAAAGTATGCGCCCTCCTTCATTTAGCATCATAACACATTCGAATTTGCTAATAAATAGGTTTCAAATTGAGGAAAAGTATAAAATGAAAACTCTTGGGTTAAGCTCAATTTACCGATCAGGTAAGTACAGGTAACCACTAAAAAAATCTGACTTACTTTTTCACGAATAATTAAATAGTCTATAAAGTCATTCAGATCATTTACAATAAATATGATCCCATCGTTCACCTTTGCCTCCTGCGTAGAAGACGGAACAAGCGCAACGGTTGGTATCGCCACGATCGCACTCATTAGCTTAGTTACATAATAACCGGAAGAATCATATACGTGAATGGTTTTCATTTGTGCCTCAATTCAAAAAATCATTACACCATTTTACATGCAAAAACAGATCTTTAATATTTTATAATATAAGTAACTACAATATTGGCAGGACGTGTTTCACTGTCACCACCCCCGTCAACACTATGAGAATGTGCGCCATTAGTCGAGGTAGTTGATCCCCCCCAAGAATTTGAAAATCCACCATACGGTCCTTGACCTGCTACTATATTATTCCAACCAACATACCCTGTCCAGCTATGATAATGATCCCCAGTTGTATTTGTAGTAAATGGTGTGCTAGGAAGCTTCGTTGCATCTCCCTGTGTTGTTCCCTGTGTTGCAGCGGTGTAGGTAACTCCACCGATATCTTGTGTTCCGGAACCTCGCAGGAAAACACCATTGGCATTAGGCAGGTTGAACGTATTGATCCCGTCTCCGACTCCATAAGCGATCTGTACAGCAGCAAATAAGTCGGCATAAGTTGTACGGCTCACTTCACTACCGTCGCAAAGAAACCAGCCTGCCGGTGCTGTGGTTCCGGCATAGGCAACAATAGTTCCGGCAGGTACCGATCCGCTGCTACTGCTTACTGTTCCTACCTTTACCCACTGCGTTCCGTCAAAATAGTAATATCCTACTGTGGTAATATTCACTCTCTGTCCCAGTGCATCTCCTCCGGAAGCATCTGTGATGTAAATTAATACTCCTTTCTGGTCTGCTCCATAAAGTGCATTTCCTTTAGCCGTAAGTTCTGCTCTGGTAAGTCTCGGGGCTTGTATGCCGTCGATTGCGTTTATATCCGTTGGCTTCCCGTTAACATCTAAAGTCGATTTAGGGTCAGTTGTTTGAAGCCCTGTTTGCGCGTTCATAACAATACTTGTTAATAGTATTGTTAGTATGTAAACTATTTTTTTCATTCTTTACCTGATTAAGTGTTAGTCTTTGTCTTATTCGTTGTTAATTCATTGAAAAGCAAATGCTAATTATTAATTTTTTACTACAATAAATTCACTACGTCTGTTTTGTTGGTGTTGTGCTTCTGTTTGATAATCGCATGTTGTTAATCATACGTTTG
>NZ_JAMXLC010000001.1:2232686-2242312 GCF_024054235.1 Flavobacterium sp. NRK F10 | reverse complement strand
ACACTCATCGCTTAGTTACATAATAACCGGAAGAATCATATACAGGATGGTTCTCATTTGTGCCTCAATTCAAAAAAATCATTACACCATTTTGCATGCTAAACAGATCTTTAATATTTTATAATATAAGTAACTACAATATTTCCCGGGCGCGTTTCACTATCACCGCCACTAATACTATGGGTATGAGGCGGCGTATCTCCGCCGTAAACACCTTCCGATACCGCAGGCCAATACCCGCCATTCCATATTGATAACGTCATCCCACCACCAGCGACATTTGCTTGAGAAAAAGAAGGAGTATAATAATGATGACTGTGCTGCCCCGCACCGGCAGCATTTGCTGTAAAACCGTTAGTAGTAGGATACCCTGTTGCGTACCCTTGAGGTGTTCCCTGTGTTGCAGCGGTGTAGGTAACTCCACCGATATTTTGTGTTCCGGAACCTCGCAGGAAAACACCATTAGCATTAGGCAGGTTGAACGTATTGATCCCGTCTCCGCCTCCATAAGCGATCTGTACAGCGGCAAATAAGTCGGCATAAGTTGTACGGCTCACTTCACTACCGTCGCAAAGAAACCAGCCTTCCGGTGCTGTGGTCCCGGCATAGGCAACAATTGTTCCGGCAGGTACGGATCCGCTGCTACTGCTTACTGCTCCCATTTTTACCCACTGCGTTCCGTCAAAATAGTAATATCCTACTGTGGTAATACTCACTCTCTGTCCCAGTGCATCTCCTCCGGAAGCATCTGTGATGTAAATCAATACTCCTTTCTGGTCTGCTCCATAAAGTGCATCTCCTTTAGCCGTAAGTTCTGCTCTGGTAAGTCTCGGGGCTTGTATACCGTCGATTGCATTTATATCCGTTGGCTTCCCATTAACATCGAAAGTTGATTTCGGATCAGCTGTTTGAACCCCGGTTTGTGCGTTCATAACAATACTTGTTAATAGTATTGTTAGTATGTAAACTATTTTTTTCATTCTTTACCTGATTAAGTGTTAGCCTTTGTCTTATTCGTTGTTAATTCATTGAAAATCAAATGCTAATTATTAATTTTTACTACAATAAATTCACTACGTCTGTTTTGTTGGTGTTGTGCTTCTGTTTGATAATCGCATGTTGTTAATCATACGTTTGTCTGCGATCGCACTCATTAGCTTAGTTACATAATAACCGGAAGTATCATATACAGGATGGTTCTCATTTGTGCCTTAATTCAAAAAAATCATTACACCATTTTGCATGCTAAACAGATCTTTAATATTTTATAATATAAGTAACTACAATATTTCCCGGGCGCGTTTCACTATCACCGCCACTAATACTATGGGTATGAGGCGGCGTATCTCCGCCGTAAACACCTTCCGATACCGCAGGCCAATACCCCCCATTCCATATTGATACCGCCATTCCACCACCACCTACATTTGCTTGAGAAAAAGAAGGAGTATAATAATGATGACTGTGCTGCCCCGCACCGGCAGCATTTGCTGTAAAACCGTTAGTAGTAGGATACCCTGTTGCGTACCCTTGAGGTGTTCCCTGTGTTGCAGCGGTGTAGGTAACTCCACCGATATTTTGTGTTCCGGCACCTCGCAGGAAAACACCATTAGCATTAGGCAGGTTAAACGTATTGATCCCGTCTCCGCCTCCATAAGCGATCTGTACTGCAGCAAATAAGTCGGCATAAGCTGTACGGCTCACTTCACTACCGTCGCAAAGAAACCAGCCTTCCGGTGCTGTGGTCCCGGCATAGGCAACAATTGTTCCGGCAGGTACCGATCCGCTGCTACTGCTTACTGTTCCCATTTTTACCCACTGCGTTCCGTCAAAATAGTAATATCCTACTGTGGTAATACTCACTCTCTGTCCCAGAGCATCTCCCCCGGAAGCATCTGTGATGTAAATCAATACTCCTTTCTGGTCTGCTCCATAAAGTGCATCTCCTTTAGCCGTAAGTTCTGCTCTGGTAAGTCTCGGGGCTTGTATACCGTCGATTGCATTTATATCCGTTGGCTTCCCGTTAACATCGAAAGTTGATTTCGGATCAGTTGTTTGAACCCCGGTTTGTGCGTTCATAACAATACTTGTTAATAGTATTGTTAGTATATAAACTATTTTTTTCATTCTTTACCTGATTAAGTGTTAGCCTTTATCTTATTCGTTGTTAATTCATTGAAAAGCAAATGCTAAGAATTATTTTTTTACTACAATAAATTCACTACGTCTGTTTTGTTGGTGTTGCGCTTCTGTACATGGCGAATCATTGGCCGGTTCACAACCGCAATCATTTACCAATTGGCTTTCTCCATAGCCTTTACCGGTTAATCGGTTAGCTGCAATACCATGATTGACTAACCAGTCAATGGTTGCTTTTGCTCTTTTATTTGATAATCGCATGTTGTAATCATACGTTTGTCTACAATCCGTATGGGAACGTACATCTACTTTGATACTTGGATATTCTTCCATTACAGCCAATAAAACGGATAGTTTTTCTTCTGCCTTTTTAGTGATATTCCATTTGTCCAGATCAAAATAGATGTTTTCTATGTCGTATACTTTTGCCAGGTCAACTTCTTCTTTAATTTCATTGAAACGTTTGGTCAACGCTATGTCTCCACTCTGAGTTCCTGAATTTGACGAAGTTGTTACTGCTACTTCATTTGTATCGTATTGATCTGCTGAAACTCTTATAAAGAACTTAGAATCACAGGCTAGCTGATCTATTGAATAATTTCCGTTAGCATCAGTACTCGTACTGCTTATCTCCTGCATCTTAGCATCAAATAAAGTAACATGGGCATTTCGTAAAGGCTGATGCGTTTGGGCATCAGTTACTTTTCCTTCTAATAACTGTTTACAGTCTAAAGGCAGCGATGTTTTTTCCTTAAATCTATAGATATCATCATACCCTTCGCCCCCGGATTTATTAGAAGAATAATATCCTAATTTATTATCTGTATCTATTATATAAGCAAAATCATCAAATTCTGTGTTAATAGGTCTTCCTATATTGTACACTTTCGAATCAAGACCTCCTGATTTTAACTGTACTCCGAAAATATCCAGACCTCCTAGCCCTAAATGTCCGTCTGAAGCAAAGAATAATTCATTCTTTTTAGTAACAAAAGGAAATGTCTCTCTACCCGGAGTATTAATACCCAAACCTAAATTCTTTGGACTACCGTAATTGTTTTCTCCTGATATTGTGACAGCATACAGATCTGATTCTCCGTAACCTCCCGGCATATCCGATGAAAAATACAATGTTTTCTCATCCGGACTCAAAGCAGGGTGTGCACAATTATAATTGTTGCTATTGAAAGGTAATTCTTCTACATCTTCCCACTTCCCTTTTCCATTTAACCGGGCTTTGTAAATTTTTAACAAAATGGTTTCATTTCCGTTTTTCCCTTTTTTACCGTCTAAAAAATTATTGCGGGTAAAGTACATCGTCTTACCATCCTTTGTAAAAACAGCTGTTGATTCATTGAATTTCGTATTGATCTTTTTATCAAATTGTTCCGCTTTCTCTAATTTTCCGCCTTCACCTATTGTAGAATAATACAAATCACTATAAGGTTGGTTCGTCCAGGTATGGACATCTCCGCTTCCTCTGGAAGAGGTAAATACGATTCCGTCTTTATAGAATGCCGGACCATAATCACTATAAGAACTGTTGATTCCGGCATCTTCTAATTGGTAACGATCCGAGACCTTAGCTATATCAGTCAGATAATTTTTATCTTTAACATAGGCCAATGACCTCGGATCATTAGGTTTCAATTTTGAGAACTGCTCCAGATATGCATTTGCTTTTTCAGTATCTCCGACAGATTTTAAAGATTGTGAATAACGGTAGTACGATTCCGGATCTATTGATGCTGATGTACCACTTTTAAACAGTTCATTATACCATTTATTGGCAGCTACATAATCTGCGTTAAAATAATAGGAATTTCCTAACTTTTCATAGATTTCAGCTGTACCGTATCCTTTATCCACTACCTTTTCATAAACTGTTACGGCATCCATATAGGCCAGATCATCATAACGATCATCAGCTTTTTTAATTTTGTTATTTTGTCCAAAACAACCTATCGACAGGCCTACTAATAAGGCTATTGTAATTCTTTTTTTCATAATACGTACTTTTAGAAAAATCGTGGTGAATAAACTTTCTCAGTTCGCTTAAACAACTCAAAACGAAGGAAAATCTCATGAGATCCCGAATTATAATTGGCCAATTTTGTAGTCTCGGCATCATACGCATAACCGATCAACAATTGATCCGTTATCTGAAAACCAACTAACCCGCTCAAAGCGGCTGACCAGCGATAAGCACCTCCTAAAATGAACTTATCATGTATCAGGAAGTTAGCTGTAAGATCCAGTTGTAGCGGAGCTCCTTTTACAACCTTACTCAAAAAGGCAGGTTTGAATTTCAAATTAGGAGACAGATCAAATACATATCCCCCCATGAAATAGTAGTGCATACGCTCTTTTGCTAATGACACACTATTATCATCATAATGCTTCGTCTCTAAGAAATTAGGAACCGACAACCCTAAATAATAATTATCAGAGTACCAATAGGCTCCGGCACCTATATTAGGTGAGAAACGATTGTCTATATTATTTTGGAACTGAGGATCCGTAGGATTGTAAATAGACAGTTTCGTATAATCGACATTCAATAAATCAGCACTCCCTTTTATTCCAAAGGACAAGGTACTCGTTTCAGATGTCTGAATACGGTAAGCCACATCTATTGATATGGTGTTCTCATCTGAAGGACCGATGCGATCGTTCACAAAAGATAATCCTATTCCGAAATTAGAATTTTTAATAGGTGTATGTAGCGATAATGTATTGGTTACCGGTGCTCCGTCTAATCCTACCCATTGTGTCCTATGTAACCCAAAAATACTCAACACGCCTCTGGTACCGGCATAAGCCGAATTCACATTCATGGGATTATACATATACTGTGTGTATTGTGGATCCTGCTGAGCAGTACCCGCAAATCCAGTTAACAGAATTATTAAAAACTGTAACAATCTTCGTAATTGTAATAATTGACTCATATTCTTCTTTTATAATTAATGACTTCTTTTATAAATAGTTCCGGCTAATACTGCCCCTGCTAACGGCGCCACCCAAAACAACCACAACTGTTCGTTGGGCCAGATCACTTCAGCAAATAAAGCGGAACCCGTACTTCTTGCAGGATTTACCGATGTATTAGTAACAGGAATGCTGACCAAATGAATCAAGGTTAAAGCCAAACCGATCACCAAGCCTGAAAAAGGCGTTCCGGATGACTCATCACTTACTTTTAAAATGATCAACACAAAAAAGAAAGTCATGATTAACTCTGTTAAAAAACAAGCCAACAAGGAATAATGCATCGGTGAATGTTCACCATAACCATTGGAAGCAAAACTGCCTATGGCAATGGAATCGTTGCCGGATACGATCAGATATAAAAAACCGGCTCCTAAGATGGCTCCTGTTAATTGAAATAACATATACCCCAAACCATCAAAAAAATTCATTCGACCGCTGCTAACAACCCCTATGGTCACTGCCGGATTCAAATGGCACCCGGAAACAGGTCCTATAACATAAGCCATAGTGACTACTGATAATCCGAATGCCAATGAAACACCAGTAAAGCCTATTCCCAGTTCGGAACAGGAGCTTGCTATTACGGCACTACCGCAACCGGTAAGAACCAACCAAAAAGTACCCAATAATTCTACAATAAATTTTTTCATCTTCTTATTTACTTACTAAATAGAGATATCCTGTTTTATTATATTGTCTTACTTCTCCGTTAACTCTGTAATCAAAGTTTAACACATAAAAATAGGTTCCGGTAGGTAACTGTTCTCCTCCGGAAATTGTTGTTCTACCGTCAGAATAGCCTCTAAATAAATTAGTACCCGTTTCATAATTATCCGTCTCATATACTTTTACTCCCCATCTGTTAAATATGCTTATCTTCATGTTTGTAGCACACTCACTATCATCATTTAACTGTTGGATGTTAAAAAAGTCGTTCTGTCCATCCTGATCGGAAGAAACCGCATTATAAACCACTAAACCACAAGGCAAAATATCTTCTGTTTTAACTCGCGCCAAAGTAAAAACCCCGTAGTCCCTAACTATCGTCGTTACTGTTTTAGCGTTGGCATCTGCTACACCTCCCTCATCCAGCCATAATTGTTCTGTTTCATCCCATCTTACAATATGGATAGCTTCCACAGGAGTAGCATAGATCTCTGCTGGTGTGGTTTCCTCTCGCCAAGACAAAGTCACCATTCCTTCCGTTGTTCCGACTGTTCTTTCAATTGTCCAATACTCTGCATTGTCAATCAACTCTATAACTCCTTCCTTACTACTATGAGGATGTATAGGGTTTGAGTTTTCAAAAAAGTATTTCCCTGTAAATACATCATTTATATTATCAGGAGCACTGATCGCGGCAAATCGATAATACCCCGCATCTCCGATCGGATAGGTGAATTCCGTATTACCGTTCTTCTGAACCAAACCGTCCACATGGCTACCATCAAAAGTTCCGGTATGGTATCCGTTCACTTCAAAGATCATTAATCCGCCGAAATCATCGTCTTTTACGATTCCTTGGTTAAACTCAGCTTCATTGTCCACACTGATCTCACTGCTTAATTCAAAGGAAGCCGTTGTACTTGAAGGATTATTAAACAGTACATCATAAAAATAACTGATATTCGAGCCCGTTAACTGTTGTACAGCCGCTCCTTCAAAACGTGTATATCCGGTCTCACCCGGAGTGAAATCCACTACCCCGTCATTATTGAAATGATTGTAAATAAACGACTCTCCGTCATTGATAAAAACTCCGGAAGGGGTATTATCAAAGGCTCCTACTGTAGAAAACTGTGTGTTTGGGGTCACATAAAGTTCCCCCGTATTGATTGTTTGGGCACTTATAATTCCCCCAAAAAACAATACAGGAATTAAAAAAGTATTACTAATTCTTGATTTCATAATCTCTTTGTTTAGTTGGTTCCTGAGAAAGAACCCGTTATTAAATAACTAAAAAGCCTTTTTAAAAAACGGGAATGGTAATTTTTAACTAAAATTTTACCATCCTCCGTCTTTCACAGATTACTTAAATATTTAATGATTGTTAACTTTAAGGAGTTCTTCCAATTGTTCTAATCGTTCGTTCGTAGTCTTAAAATTTTCTTTAAGCACTTCCATCTCTTTATCTTTAGCTTCAATTTGTTTTTGCTGCTCAATTACATGTAAGTATAGTTCTTCTAACTTTTCCAGCGATTGAACTGATAAATCTGTTAGATTAAAAGAATAACCGTCTTTCGTTTTAGGCAGGTCTTTAATTGAAGTTACACCCGGCAAGTGGCTATTCTCTTTAATATAAGCTTCTACTTCATTTAAAGTTTTGAATTTGTAATCTTTTTTAATTATCGATGATCCTGTGAAATAATCTTCAAATACATAATCAGCATATACACTACTTGTCGTTCTAATAGTTCCAGCTACTGCAAGTTTTTCTCCCGGAGAGCCAAACATAGCATTCTGTCCAATAGCTACATTTCCCGTATGATAGATTGCCTCTGCATCTGTTGTCGCCGGAACAACTCCCCCTTGAACAAACCAAGGTTCGCCTGTAAGCGCTGCTAAATCTAACGGTGATCCCGTTACTCCGTTTACGGTAGTTGTTAAACTTGTCCCTGTTAATGCATTAGACACTGTTGTATTTAGATTGATTAGCGTAGCCATATCCAATACAGTAGCTACACCATCTTCATCTGTATACGTTATCGTACCGTTTCCGTTATCTACCAATGAGGTCAATGTCTCCACTGCGGCTACTGCCGTGCTTAGATTGATCACTGTCCCTACACCATCTTCATCTGTATACGTTATTGTACCGTTTCCGTTATCTACCAATGAGGTCAATGTTTCTGCAGTAGCTACCGCTGTTGATATCTCATTCAATACATTAGTATCTCCAAAAATTGTACTTGCATTATTGATCACACTACCCGGTACATCTATAGTCGTTGCTGTTGCATTCTCACTGGTATACGTATAAGTACCGTCTGTATTGTCTACCAAAGTGGTAAGGGTCTCTATTGTTGCAACTGCTGCGGCATCAATAAAGGCTCCTCCGTCTGTCCCCACTGTTATAATGTTCCCTCCGTCTGTACTGACTACATTAACGCTATCACCCGATGATAATCTCACCCATTGCCCGTTTGTAATATTATCGGTAGCACCGGGGTTATAGAAGTAGTAAAAACCCGGAGTCACACTGGTCTGAATCCCCTGCCCGGCAAGGGTTGTTCCCGTTCCGCTATTGTAAACGATCATTCCGTCAAATGCAGTCGGAAAACTAAGTCCGTCTAAATTACCCGTAATAAATGTCCAGATAGTCAAATCCGTACGTGGAAAACTCAATCCTCTCCCTCTGTTATTAGGATAATTAACTGTATTTTCTGAAACATCTAAAAAAACGTTCTCACCAACCAAAGCACTCCCAATTGTACCGTAGGATTTAAGCTGAGCTTTTGCTTCATTTGCAAAAAGAGCAGTGAAAAACAGTGGTAATACTGTCTTACATGTTATTTTTAAAATTTTTTTCATTATGTCTTAATTTTTTATCAAATTACAATTACCACAAATCCCTAGTAAATCTCTCTTTTTAAGAAAGAGAATATCATCCCATGGATTTTTTTATAAACTAGTTTTACCGTCCTGTAATTCGTACCCAATCGGTTCCGGTACTTATATATTCTGATGCCGTTCTGGAGGGTATATTACTAACATTTAAAGGCGCTGTATCTCCCGGAATCCCTCCAAAGGTCAATGCCGAAGCTGTATCATTTGCTAATTTTAAAACCCTACCAGGATATAAAGCTGCTGAAGGAAATGTTAAGTTACCGTCTATCCCCAGATTAGTAAATATTACCACATAATCTTTATCCAACCAAGTTACTGTTGCTCCGGATTCCACTCTGTAACTGTAATATACAGCTCCGTCTTTCTGAAATGTTCCGTTTAATATAAAACGTCCATTATTTCCACCGATATCAAAAGTCAGATCATTATCACTATACGCAACTACACGATCCCCGGTAAGTGTACCATCTACTGAGTAGATATTAGTATTACTAGCGGCAGCTGTAGTGGTTGGAATACCATTCTCATTTGTATAAGTATACGTACCGTCTCCATTATCTACAAAGGTTGTAACCGTTTCATTAATATTTGTAACTACTCCATCTTCATTGGTATATGATGCTATTGTGTGTCCGGTACCCCCGACAATATCATTAACTGTTGTTACTGTCTCATCAATAGCTACAGACGTACCGTTTGCCTCCGTTACGGTTGCTATGAGATGACCCGCTATTACGTTTGAAACAGACAAGCCATTTGCATCAAATGTTGTAACGGTACCATTCTCTGAAGTATACGTAAATGTTCCATTACCATTGTCTACCAATGAGGTCAACGTTTCAGTAGCTGCTACGGCTGTGCTTAAATTGATCACAGTTGCCACTCCGTCTTCATCTGTATACGTCATCGTACCATCTCCGTTGTCT
>NZ_JAMXLC010000001.1:2229653-2232556 GCF_024054235.1 Flavobacterium sp. NRK F10 | reverse complement strand
GAAGATCGCACTTGCATTATTGATCACACTACCCGGCACATCTATTGTTGTTCCAGTACCGTCTTCACTAATATAAGTATACGTCCCGTTTGTATTGTCTGTCATCGTGGTTACCGTTTGCGCTGCGGCAATTGCTGCGGCGTCAATAAAAGCTCCGCCATCTGTCCCCGATGTTATGGCATTACCTCCGTCTGAGCTGACTACATTAACTGTACCTGATGACAACCTTATCCATTGTCCGTTTGTAATATTATTGGTAGCACCGGGGTTATAGAAGTAGTAAAAACCCGGAGTCACACTGGTCTGAATCCCCTGCCCGGCAAGGGTTGTTCCCGTTCCGCTATTGTAAACGATCATTCCGTCAAATGCAGTCGGAAAACTAAGTCCGTCTAAATTACCCGTAATAAATGTCCAAGCAGTTAAATTCGTACGTGGAAAACTCAGTCCTCTCCCTCTGTTATTAGGATAATTAACTGTATTTTCTGAAACATCTAAAAAAGCGTTCTCACCAACCAGAGCATTTCCAATTGTACCATAAGATTTAAGCTGAGCTTTTGCTTCATTAGCAAAAAAAGCAGCGAAAAACAACGGTAATACTGCCTTACAGGTTATTTGTAAAATTGTTTTCATTATATCATATTTTTTTTCGAATTACCACCAATCTCCAGAGGAATCCTCTCTTTTTGAAAAAGAGAGAATCTCCATGGAAATTTTTTATAAACTAGTTTTATCGTCCTGTAATTCGTACCCAATCGGTTCCGGTACTTATAAATTCTGATGCCGTTCTGGAAGGTACATTACTAACATTTAGAGGTGCTGTATCTCCTGCAATTCCTCCAAAAGTAAGTGCAGCTCCTGTATCGTTAGCCAATTTTATTACTCTACCCGGATATAAAGCTGCTGAAGGCAATGCTAAATTACCATCTAACCCCAAGTTAGAAAGTATAACTACGTAATCCGTATCCTGCCATGCTACTGTCGCTCCGGATTCCACTCTGTAACTGTAGTATACAGCTCCGTTTGTTTTGCGTAATGTTCCGTCTATTACAAAATTCCCGGCAGTTCCGGTAGTAAAGGTCAGGTCATTGTCACTTTGCGTCACTACACGAGGACCGGTAAGTGTGCCATCCACTGTGTAAATGTTACGAGCAGTAGTGGTAGTGGTCGGAGTACCATTCTCATTTGTATAAGTATACGTTCCGTCACCGTTATCTACAAAGGTTGTAACCGTTTCATTAACTGTCACTACAGTACCCGTACCGTCATCATGACTGGCTATTGTATGAGCAGTTCCACCCGTTACTTCCGCATCTGTATTCCCTGCACTTTGAGCTACTACAGAAGTATTTCCTCCGGCAGCAGCTGGCACATATAATGCACCATCAGTTCCGGCTACAAGACTATTGCCTGCGTCTGCTGAGATCAGATTTACGTTGGCATTATTTGCATCCTCATTGTTGTAAACTAACTGTCCTCCTGAAAGACTTAAAGTAGTATTAGTCTCAGCATTCTGTATCATTGCCTGATCAAGATAAGTACCTCCGTCTGCTCCGATGCTTATTAAGTTACCTGGTATAACACTTCTCACTCTTACTGTTTGTGTCGTACCGACTTCATCGACATAACTTATCTGCCCTGTAGTTGTATTTTGTCCTAAAAAGGTAACTGTTTCATGAATATTTGTAAGTACTCCATTTTCATTCGTATAGGTAGCTATTGTATGTCCGGCAACTCCGATAATATCATTAACTGTCGTTATTGTCTCATCAATATCCACCGTTGTACCATCCGCTTCTGTTACAGTAGCAATTCGGTGGCCTGCAATAACATTTGTAACAGACAAACCATTTGCATTAAATGTGGTAATTGTTCCGTCCTCTGAAGTATACGTAAATGTTCCATTACCGTTGTCTACCAAAGTTGTTAAGGTTTCAAGGTTCGCTACATCTATTACTGTTGCTACTCCGTCTTCATCTGTATACGTCATGGTACCATCTCCGTTGTCTACCAATGAGGTCAAGGTTTCGGTAGCTGCTACCGCTGTACTTAAATTGATCACGGTTGCCACTCCATCTTCATCTGTATACGTCATCGTACCATCTCCGTTGTCTACCAATGAGGTCAACGTTTCAGTAGCTGCTACCGCTGTACTTAAATTGATCACGGTTGCCACTCCATCTTCATCTGTATACGTCATCGTACCATCTCCGTTGTCTACCAATGAGGTCAACGTTTCAGTAGCCGCTACCGCTGTGCTTAAATTGATCACAGTTGCCACTCCGTCTTCATCTGTATACGTCATCGTACCATCTCCGTTGTCTACCAATGAGGTCAACGTTTCAGTAGCCGCTACCGCTGTGCTTAAATTGATCACAGTTGCCACTCCGCCTTCATCTGTATACGTCATCGTACCATCTCCGTTGTCTACCAATGAGGTCAACGTTTCAGTAGCCGCTACCGCTGTGCTTAAATTGATCACAGTTGCCACTCCGTCTTCATCTGTATACGTCATCGTACCATCTCCGTTGTCTACCAATGAGGTCAACGTTTCAGTAGCCGCTACCGCTGTGCTTAAATTGATCACAGTTGCCACTCCGTCTTCATCTGTATACGTCATCGTACCATCTCCGTTGTCTACCAATGAGGTTAAAGTTTCACTTGAACCCACTATTGTTGATATCTCATTCAAAACATTAGTATCTCCAAAAATTGTACTTGCGTTGTTGATCACACTGCCCGGTATATCTATTGTAGTTGCAGTTGCATCTTCACTTGTATATGTATACGTACCGTCAGTATTGTCTACCATTGTAGTCAAGGTTTCACTTGAACCCACTATTGTTGATATCTCATTCAAAACATTAGTATCTCCAAAAATTGTACTTGCGTTGTTGATCACACTG
>NZ_JAMXLC010000001.1:2218272-2229564 GCF_024054235.1 Flavobacterium sp. NRK F10 | reverse complement strand
CAAGACGTTAGTATCTCCAAAGATTGTACTTGCGTTGTTGATCACACTGCCCGGTACATCTATTGTGGTTGCAGTTGCATCTTCACTTGTATATGTATACGTACCGTCAGTATTGTCTACCATTGTAGTCAAGGTTTCACTTGAAGTTACTACTGTTGATATTTCATTTAATACGTTAGTGTCAGAAAAAATTGTACTTGCGTTGTTGATCACACTGCCCGGTACATCTATTGTAGTTACGGTTGCATCTTCACTTGTATATGTATACGTACCGTCGGTATTGTCTACCATTGTAGTCAAGGTCTCGTTACCCGAAATGATCGTGTTGATATTGTTCACGATATCTTGTAATGTAACGTTGTTATCCGGAGTACCGTCACCATTGATGTCTATTGTTCCGTCAGGAATAACTGTATTATTAGATACTACAGTGGTTGTAATTACTTGAGCTATACCGTCTTCATCGGTATAGGTCATGGTACCATCGCCGTTGTCTACCAATGTGGTCAATGTTTCGTTACCGGCAATGATCGCTGCCAGATCAATTACAGTACTTGCTCCATTCTCATCCACATACGTCATGGTTCCGTTACCATTATCAGTCAACGTTGTTAAGACTTGGTTAGAGGCAACAATTGTATTGATATTATTGATTACATCTTGTAACGTAACATTATTATCCGGTGTCCCGTCACCGTTAATATCTATTGTTCCGTCTGCAATATAGGTATTGTTTGACACTACCGTTGTATTAATGGTATTTGCCACACCATTCTCATCTGTATAGGTCATTGTGCCATCTCCATTATCTACTAACGTAGTGAGAATTGCTGCGCCTAATTCATCACTAATTGCTAAACGAACCCACTTAGTCCCGTCCCAAAAGTGATAACCAGGAACAACATCCGCTGCTGTAGCTGTATTATACACCAATAGACTTACAACATTACCATTGGTAATTGTTGTAGCATCAGTACTACCGGTAAGTGACAACCTAGGTATCAAAACCCCTCTGTCTGTAGCGACTACATCTAAAACCGAGGAACTATTCGGAAGAGCCGTATTTATCCCTACTTGCGAATAAGAATAAGCCATTCCGAAAAGAAAAACTGTCATTGTAATTATTTTCTTCATATTATATATATTTAATTTAAAAATTAATCATAATCCTAAATAACAAACAGGTGTTTACGGTTATAAAAGTTAACTTTATAACTGCTTCTAATAGGATGTACCTGGATCTTCCCAAATAAGAACAAAACGAGACAAGTACTTAATCAAATAACTATCTTTCATAACTTAAACTGATTGATTTTTTTATCAACTAAAAAATAAACTCTAAAAAAAGAGCATAGCTTCTCAGTCATCAAAAAAGCCAAAAAACTTAAGAAAGAATACTTCTTCTCTCTCTCATTTATTTACACTTTTCTAACGTACTATCTCCTCAAACCATCAAGAAGACATAACCTCAGATGTCTAAAAAACAATTTTAAACATGCAAGACACTAAAAAACAAAGCATTCAATCCGAAAAGTCTCTTTTTAAAAAATATTACAAAAAAGACTTAATTAATCTCACTTTAACTAATCAACAAAATGACAGTTATTTTTTTGGAAAATTTGGGAAGGTCCTATAAGCAGCAATTAAATACTTATCAATATTTAATTTTTAATTAGTTCAACAATTCCGTTTATATATATTATATTTATAATTTATATCCAGAAAACTTGTATTTCAACTAGCTCATTAAACTTAAAGTTTATTATGTCTTTTTCTCTGTTCAAAAAACAAACTTTTGGTTTTAAAAGCACTATAAAATTACTACAAATTGTACGGCAGTTAAATATTTGTCTTTTTAACGGATTTTTTCATTTGCTAAAAAGCTCTTTTGATATATTTTTCGGTTATTACATCCTTACAAGGCCTTCTTTTGTAAAATTCTTTTTTTTACACCTGAGAGAATTTCATTTCTACAAGATATAAATGGAAATATTATTGTTTTTTTTTAATTTCACATAGAATAGTATGCTTAACTAAGAAAAAGATAATCCTTTTAAAATAAATATTCTACCGAATTTTTAATACTATTCAGAATAGCAATCAGAAAAACAATATTATTATTCTTATAATAATGCAAATACTAACAATTGTCTTTATCCTATCATAGTTTATTATCTAATTAAGATTTTATGTATTCTACCCCCTGCTTTAGATTTCTATTTCTATTTTCATTTTTAACTATCTCTCTTATAAGTCAAGAAGTAATGAGTCAAGAATATAGCACCAAAGATATTCTAATAGATAATTACGGAGATTCTCAAACTTTTCAAAACAAACTAGTAGTGGACTATGACGGTTTTCTTTGGTACTCCTGTCCTACAGGTTTAGTAAAGAGTCTGGCGAACCATAAAACTCTTATCCCACATAAGAAGAACATTAGTGAGTGGTACTCAAATTATGCCAGTGCTATGCTACTGGACAGTAATTCCAAAGTATGGGTTGTCACCGAACACACTATTTTTATTTACAATCTTAGTGAAGGCATATTTAAAGAAATTGATTGGCCTTTACCACCTAATCAGGAACAATTCATGTATACATCAATAATTGAAGATGATAATCAGAATATCTGGATAGGAACTTCAGGAAACTATGTTCTTAAAATTGATTCTTTTTATAATATTAAGACATTTGAAGTCTCGCAATCTAAAATAGTTCAAAATAAAAAGTATCTTAAAAGCACATATCTGTATATGGATAAAGTTATAGACCATGACAAAATATTGATGCATAGAGGTAAAAAAATTTTCATTACAAGTAAGGACAGTATATATTTAAAAGCTGATTTTTCCCAAATCAAGGATGAAAGAAAGACAAATCACCTCTTTCAAGAGCTTCAAGAAAATGATAATACAGGTGATATTCTAATTACGAACAACGGTGCACTTTTGTCTAAAGATAAAAGCGGATATTACCTTTTTATGGGTAAACAGTTTAGATATCACTATATCAAAGATTTGGATATACAAATAGTAGAAACTCCATTTAATGAAATGAAGTATACTGAAAATACGAATGTTCCCGGAAATCTCTATTCCATAGATGATTCAGGAAAAAATATCATTTTTTTCAGAATGAAAGTTGTTGACGGCATTACCTGTTTAGAAGAAATGTTAAAAATAGAATTTGAATATACTATTGAGGATTTTATTCTCGATTCGTCAGGAATTATGTATGTTAGTTGTCTGGATAAAATCAAAAAGATAAAGTTTTTAAAGAACCCGTTTCACAAACTATTTTATAACTATAATAAGTTTGATGACATCCATAATGTTAGCACCAGAGGATTTGTTGAACTGGCAAACGGAAATATCCTACTGGCTAGTTACTCTGGTATATTTGAATTAACCCCTGAAAAAAACTCATACAGTTTCACAAAAGTATTTCCGGAAATAAAAGATGCTCGGGAACTGGAAAAAATAAACGACTCAATCGTTTATGCCATAGGTGATTATAATGGGATATACAAAATCAATACCTATCGTAAGTCCATAAAAAAAATTCCCCTGCATGTAAATGCTACTTATATGTATAACCTTGCAGTAGAATCCGATTCCACCTTTTTAATTTCAGCTCACACCGGCTTAATGCGATTTAATTATAAAAAAGAAACTATAGAAAGAATAAAGGAACTTTCCAATCAGTACAATTTAGGCACACAACAAATAAATGATGTACACATCTTTAATGATAACCTATACATTTCTACTCGTGAAAATGGTCTATACATCAAAAATCAAAAGACCGGTAGTGTTAAGTATTATAATAAAGAAAACGAACAAGATTTATTAAGCAATAGTATTTTTACAGTATTTGTTGATTCTGACAACACGCTCTGGATAGGAACAGATAAAGGAGTGAACTACATTAAAAAAGGGAACAATAAAATCTTAAAGCTGGATCTATCTCCTAATATTTCAGAGATAATAACCATCGGTTTTTTAGAGGATCTTCAGAAAAATATTTGGATATCTACGTACAAAGGGATCTACCTATATGACAAGAATAAAGGAAAAACATATCCTTACTATATAAATGACGGGCTACCTTCAGATGAATTTAATCAGCAGTCTTATTTTAAATCTAATAAAGGTAGGTTGTTTTTCGGAGGAATAAACGGTATCGTATATTTTGATAGTCTTCCTCTCAATCGTATAAGATTTGAGCCATCTAAAATCTTTCCGATAGAATATGAGTATTTCAATATCGAAACTAATAAAATTATATCGGTTGACGTATTTAATCAGAAAATAAACAAATTTAACCTGCCTTACTCAAATAATTTCCTTTCGATCAAAGTCGCTTTAAACACAATGTTCGATCACGAAAGAGATCAGTATTTGTATAAAATTGAAGGGCTTTCTGAAGAATGGATTAACATCGGCAATCAGGGAACCATTACATTATACTATCTTCCTCCGGGAAATTATACCCTAAGAATCAAAGGGATCAACGCTAAAGGAATTGAGACCTCAAATGAACTGATGTACAAATTAAACGTAGACAATATATTCTACAATGAATTATGGTTCAAAGCTCTTTCTATCTTTATCCTGGTTCTATTAAGTACACTCATCATCATTTATTATGTTAACAAACATAAGCAGAAAGCTTTTTTAGAATTGGCCTTAATTGAATTAAAAAGAAAGTCTTTAATAACCAAAATGAATCCTCATTTTATCTTTAATGCAATTAATAATATTAAAAATCAGCTTGAAAATACCCAAAATGCTACTTTTGTAGAAAATTATATCGTAAATCTATCCAAATTAATGCGCTTAACATTAGAATTGACCCGAAACGAAAATGTGAGTATTAATAAAGAGCTTGATTATATACATACCTATATGGAATTAGAAAACAGTAAAAAAGAAGATCCGATTAAATTTATAACCAGTTGTGACCCGAAAATCGATAAGGAAAGTTCATTAATCCCTTCGATGATGATCCAACCGATCATCGAAAACTCTATCAAACATGCTTTTAAAAAAGATCATCCAGGAGAAAAGATCATTAGCTTAAGGGTTGTTAAACTTGAAAAAGAAAGAGAATTGATCTTCATTATCGAAGACAATGGCATCGGCATTTCATCAAATAGCCTACAGGATAATGAATACGTTTCTTATGGTATTCAAATTCTTAGGGAAAGGATGAATTTGTTAAATAAAACGAAGCGGTATAAAAAAAGCAAGTACCAATTGGTTATGGATGATTTAAGCATTTATAATAAAAGGGGAACCAGAACATTAATTAAAATCCCGTTCTAAAATAGAATCTATATAATTTTACTATTGATCCTGATGGTAACCTTCACAACTGCTAACAATCCTCTTTTATACTGTATATCAAAACTCTATGATGATTTCGGGCAAAAACAACAGTATCAAAAAATGGAAATTTCCCGTTTAACGAATTAAACAAACCTTTTAGTTAATTGAAAAACATATTAAACAAATATTCTTACATAAAAATCATATTCGATAGTATCTTTATTATAACAATAAGATATATATCTTTATGTAAGAAATTAAAGATTGATTTTTTTCAGAAAATAACCTTAATTAATCTCTTAACTATGAAAATTGTTATAATAGACGACAATACTATTGATCTTAATAAGATGAAATTTCGTATTGAAAAATATTTCCCAAATATAAATATTTTAGGTAAATTTTCAGATCCCAGAGTTGGTTTGGAATTTATACAAAAAACACCTCCGGATTTATTAATATTAGATATTGAAATGCCTAATATGGATGGCATAAAATTACTGGAAAGCCTTGAATTTAAAAGCTTTGAAACTATATTTTGTACTTCTCACGACAAATACGCTTTGGAAGCATTCAAATTTTTCGCCATAGGTTTTTTATATAAACCTTTTAGTGAAAGTGAATTTATAGCAACAATGACCACTGCTCTATCCAGAATGCATAGTAATTTTCAAAAGTTCTCCAATAAGCCACCGGTACATTCATTAAAACAGATCGCGATTCCAACGCAAGGTTGTACGTATTTCACCCATTTTTCTGATATCATAAGAATTGAAACGATTAATAATTATGCTAAAATCTATCTGGTTGACGGAAATATGCACCTTAGTTCTTATGGTATGCGATTTTATGATGAAAAACTACCTGAACCTGACTTTTTCAGACCGCATAAATCCCATTTGGTAAATGTCAATTACATTTCCAAGTATTTTACAGACGGTACTCTTGTTATGAAGAACGGAGATAAAATACCTGTTGCTCGTAGGCGTCGCAATCAATTATTAGATATTTTTAATAATACAAGTAATCTCTATATATAGCTAACTATATCTTTTAGGAATACTGTTTCTAAGACAAAAACAAATATATAAAATACCGATTTCCAAATGAATAATAAAAATACACTTACACTATAAAATTAACTTTCAAAAAAATTAAAGAACAAAAAATATTGAGATCAGATTTTCGCCTTATACTCACCGGAATCAGAAAAAAGCGGAAACTGTCTTTGTAATAAACGAATTTTAATTTACTGTTTTTTTCAGTATTTTAATTTACAACTCGAAAACCACTGGTTCGAGGCCTGTTCTCGCAACTAAGTAAAGAGAACCAATTTCTTGGTTCTCTTTTTTTATATAATAAGATCCATTATTACAATATTTTTATTATCTACCTGATAAAAATCTTTTCAAAAGATCTTAATTCCCTTAAATTAAAAAAATATAAGATCAATTACTTCACAAAATAACGTACTTTTAATCATCAGAAACAAACTCAAATGCAATAATATAAAATAAGGAGGAGGTGTAAAGTCAGCCGCCCCAAACCAACTTTTTTTAACTTACGACCCTCCTCCAAGAAGTATTTTTAAGTAATTCTCAAACGTTTACCTTATTCCATAATAATAAATTCACTACGTCTGTTTTCCTGGTGCTGTTCTTCTGTACAAGGCGAAACATTAGTCGGTTCACAATCACAGTCATTAAGCAAACGACTCTCTCCATAGCCTCTGCCCGTTAATCGGTCAGCTGCTATTCCTTGATCGATCAACCATTTAATAGTTGATTTAGCCCTTCTGTCTGATAATTTCATGTTATAATCATACGTCTGTCTACAATCAGTATGCGAACGTACATCAATTTTCATATTTGGATATTGTTTCAATACTTCTGCTATTTTAGCTAATTCAACTGCCGCATCCGGTCGAATATCTGATTTATTCAGATCAAAATGAATATTCTCAATACTTAAAATTTTGCGTAGGTCATCTCCTATTTTCATCGGTTTCTCTGCTAACTCAAGGGTTACTTTTGATTGTGTCATTCCCGATTCAGAAGGTATACCGACTGCCACTTCGTTTGCATTGTATTTTTCTTTCTGTACTCTGATCTTAACTTTAGTATTACAATCCACCATACCGAAATCAAATTCTCCGTTACTGTCTGATACTAATTCTTTTAATTTATTTTCTAAAGCATCATACAAAACCACTCTGGCATCAGCAACAGGTTTCTGTGAATCAAGATCAACAACAACGCCTTTTAGCAACTGTTCACAATCTTTTTCAATTGGCTTTATTTCGGTAATTTTATAAATATCATCATAGCCTAAATTATCCTCTTTTCTATTAGACGAAACAAAACCGGTTTTACTTTGGGTATCTATATAAAACGCAAAATCATCCATTGCGCTGTTAACAGGTTCGCCTACATTTTTGACTGTACCGGTAGTACTGTTTTCTTTCAATTGGGTTACAAAAACATCCAGCCCGCCCAATCCGGGATGTCCGTCAGAAGCAAAATACAACTCGTTGGTATCCGTAATGAACGGGAAAGTTTCTTTCCCTTCTGTATTAACCTCACTACCTAAGTTTTCCGGCGTTCCGAAAGTGCCGTCAGAATTAATACTTACTTTAAAAATATCGGATTGCCCTAATGTCCCCGGCATATCTGAAGCGAAATATAATGTCTTTTCATCAGGACTTAAAGCAGGATGAGCCACACTATGATCATTACTGTTAAACGGTAATTCTATAATATTTCCCCATTGATCTCCACTTTTTGTAGCGCTGTATAGTTTTAGCAAGATGGCTTGGTCATTGTCTTTGCTTTTTTTACCATTTAAAAAATTGTTCCTTGTAAAATACATTGTCTTACCGTCTTTTGTAAAAATCGGAGTTGCCTCATGGTATTTTGAATTCACACTTTTAGAAAATTTTTCCGGCTCTTCAAGATTTCCGGCATCGGTAATTTCAACACTGTATAAATTAGTATACGATTGATCAGTCCAACTGTGCTTTTTACTAAAAACGCTTCCTGTATTTCTGGCTGAAGCAAAAATTAATTGCCCTTCATAAAAAGTACTTCCGTAATCTGAATATTCGGAATTGATCCCGGCATTCTCTATTCGATACCTACCGGAATTTTTCTTAATCACTTCTAAATAGTCTTTTTGTGATTTTGCCATTTTTCCACGACTGTCGGAAGTATCCTTTTGATAGAATCTTTCTAACATCACATCGGCTTTTTTATAATCTCCGATCGATTTTAAAGTTTGTGCATATCTGAAATAATACTCAGGATCCACTTCCTGATCCATAGCAAAAAGTTCTGTATACCATTTATTGGCTTGCTCAAATTCAGATTGGAAATAATATGCATTCCCTAATTTCTGAAATAGTTCAACAGATTTGTATCCCTTATCAGCCACTTTTTCATACGTTTTAATAGCATCTACATAAGCATATTTCTCGTACTCTTTATTGGCTCTATTTAACTTAACTTCTTGCGCATTCACTAAAAAAAATTTTAATGATAATGCAAATAAAACAATAGCTTTTGTTCTCATATCCTGTCTTTTTAGAAAAATCTTGGTGATACTGCTTTTTCAGATCTTCCTTTAAACTCATAGCGCAGGAAAATTTCATGCGATCCCGAGTTGTAATTCGCTAATTTGGTGGTTTCAGCATCGTAACCATATCCTATAAACCAATTGTCTGAAACCTGAAATCCGGCCATAGCACTTACAGCAGCATCCCAGCGCCAAGCAGCTCCTAAGACAAATTTTTCATTGAACATAAAATTAGCCGTCAGATCCAGTTGTAGAGGTGAACCTTTCACTACTTTAGACAAAAATGCGGGTTTAAACTTGATCTTATCGCTTAAATCAAACACATAACCTCCTATCAAATAATAGTGCATTCGCTCTTTTGCAACAGATGAAGCATTGTCATCAAAATGTTTCGTCTCTAAGAAATTAGGAACCGATAAACCTGCATATAATTTATTCGAATAAAAGTAGATTCCGGCTCCGATATTAGGAGACAATTGATTATCGACATTATTCTGAAATTGCGGATCATTCAAATTGTAACGATCTAATTTAGTATAGTCAACATTCAACAGATCAGCACTTGCTTTAATTCCGAATGCCAGTTTATAGTTTTCCGATGTTCTGATAGTATAAGAAACATCTGCAGAAATAGTATTCTCATCGGAAGGTCCGATCCTGTCATTCACAAAAGACACCCCTAATCCGATACTTGAATTATTGATCGGAGTATTTAATGATACGGTATTGGTAACCGGTGCTCCGTCTAATCCGACCCATTGTGTTCTATGCAATCCGAATATACTTAACACACCTCTGCTACCGGCATAAGCCGGATTTACATTTATGGTGTTGTACATATAATTGGTATATTGTGAATCTTGTTGGGCAAAGGATTGCTTAACATTTCCTAACATGGCTATAAAAAGCCATATTAGGAATGTTAGATTCTTATTATTTTTTAAATACTGTTTCATAATCATCTTATTTGGTTTGAATGTACAGATAGCCTGATTTTTCAACATTCTGTTTATCCGTTCCGTTTAAACCATACTCATATCTTAAGATGTAGAAATAAGTTCCGGTTGGTAACAACTGATTCGGAGAAACTGTAGCTCTTCCTTCAGAATAGCCTTTAAAAACTTTATCGGCATTGTTATATCCTGATGCATCATAAACTTTTACTCCCCAACGGTTGTAAATCTCAACCGTATTGTTCGGATAACATTCAAGCCCTTCTAAATAGAATATATCATTAGAACCGTCTCCGTCCGGCGATACTGCGTTCCATATTTTAACATGACATGCCAGTGCTAATGTTTGTGTGTATACTGAAGAGTTACCACACTCATCTATTGCTGTCCAAGTTCGGATCAACTCGTATCTACTTGAACAATCTCCTTCTACTCTTTCCTCTTCGAAAGTTATTGTTACATCGCCGCAACTATCCGTAGCTGTTAACACTGGTGCTGCCGGAATAGTATCACAATCTGCAAAACCATCTTCCGGTAATATTCCTGTAAATACCGGAGGTGTAGTATCCTGAACAGTAATCGTTTGAATGTGCTCTGTTGTATTCCCACAACTGTCTGTTGCTATCCAGGTTCGGATTATATCATAATTACCCAGGCAATCTCCGTCAACTACTATTTCATCATACGTTACCGTTGCTGTTCCACAGTTATCAGTAGCAGTTAATACAGGAGCTGTAGGTATTGTAGAACTGCATTCCACAGTAACATCTATCGGCAATGTTTCTATAAATGTCGGAGCAATAGCATCCTGAACCATATATGTGTAAGTCCAGTTGAGAGATGTGCCATCGCACCATTCAAAATTATATGTCCATATTATTGTACCATTACAATTAAAATCAACAGGATCCGGCGAAAAGCCAATTAGTGTAGCATCTACCAACATTCCACATGGATCTACTAATGATGATGGTACACCCGGATTAATTGCTTCGTCTATACAATTAACGATTTCAATACCATTGATCAGAACATTTGCGATAGCGATATCACACAGGCCTTCATTATCACATACCTGATATTCGAAAGTATCCGTTCCTACATAGTTCGGATCAGGAGTATAGGTCACTTCTCCGGTTACTGGGTTTACCGTTACCGTTCCGTTTGATGGGTTTACCGTTACCACTACCGTAGTAGGATCGATCGTTCCGTCTGTATCTGTATCGTTGGCTGTTACACCAATAATTACAGGATTATCCTCATTGGTTGTTGTATTGTCGTTAGTTGCTACCGGCGCATCGTTTACCGGATTTACTACTACCGTTACCGTTGCGGTATCACACAAACCTTCGTTGTCACATACCTGATATTCGAAAGTATCTGTTCCAAAGTAATCCGGATTCGGAGTATAGGTCACTTCTCCCGTTACAGGATCTACC
>NZ_JAMXLC010000001.1:2209076-2218262 GCF_024054235.1 Flavobacterium sp. NRK F10 | reverse complement strand
TACTACCGTAGTCGGATCGATCGTTCCGTCTGTATCTGTATCGTTAGCTGTTACGTCGATAACTACAGGTGTATCTTCATTGGTTGTTGCATTGTCGTCTGTTGCTACCGGTGCATCGTTTACCGGATTAACTACTACCGTTACCGTTGCCGTATCACACAAACCCTCGTTGTCACATACCTGATATTCGAAAGTATCCGTTCCTACATAGTTCGGATCAGGAGTATAGGTCACTTCTCCGGTTACTGGGTTTACCGTTACCGTTCCGTTTGATGGGTTTACCGTTACGTATTTATATTGGTATGTCTTAACTTCCAAAAAACGCCCGTTTTCCCTCGTTTCATGGTTTGATTTTTCCAAAAATGGTTTTTGCTCATAGTCCTCAGAACTATAAGTTAAAAAAGCATCATAAGTGTAACCTGCTGTAAACATACTTACCAAAGATAATGTTTATTACATCATGTTGGTTTTTTTGTATTTATTTTTTATTTAACTTTTTTTCTTACAATAATGGCATGCGTTTTGAAGTTATCCGTTTATATGTCAAGCATATAAATAAATTGCCCCCAGTTAGTAACCTTTAATTTTTTACGTTATGAGTAAGCAAAAAGGGATTATCAAGTTAGTTGGTAATATTGGCGGGGTATCGTTCTACTCTTCCAATGGTGAGTATTTGGCCAGAACCGCAGGCGGGCCAAGTAAAGAAAAGATCGCTACGGGTGCGAACTTTGTTCGTACACGGGAGAACAATGCCGAGTTTGGCGGTGCTGCCAAAGTGGGTAAAGCGTTGCGAACAGCTCTTAGCAGCGTGATCCAGACGATGGGCGGAAGTACTTTAACGGCTTCTCTTACACGCTTATTCAAGTCGATCAATGCTAAAGCTTCAGGAACAAGGGGACAGCGCCCTATTGCTTTGAGCGGGAACAAAAGCCAGGCTAAGGGACTGGAACTTAATGACAAGTTGAGCTTTACTTCTGTTTTTAATGCGCCTTACTCGGTAACGACGGATACGGACAGGGTACAGATCACTTTTACTATTCCGGGTTTTATTCCGATCAATTTTATTAATGCTCCGGCAGGGGCTACGGGGTTCCGTATCGTAGGGGCTGTGGGTTGGTTGTCGGATTACAGTTATGACAGTTCTACGCTGAACTATGAACCGGATGTACCGGATCAGAACAGTATAGGGATCACTCAATACAGTAACATTCTGCCTATTGACAACACGCCGGCTACTATATCGTTAGTGGCTGATGCTCCGGGGGGATTGATCCCTGATGCGGGCATCAGTGTGCTGGCTTGTCTGGGGATTGAGTTTTACCAAAAGGTGGATAATGTGGATTATCTACTGGCTCAGGGTAACGCTATGCGTATAATTGATGTTTTTTGAGTTGTAAGACTCTTCTATTAACCGTTGGGCTCTCGGGTAACCGGGAGCTTTTTTTATGCTTACAGGGCTTTATAATCATTATTTCAGGGATATAGCAACTATGCTTTATAGTTGTTTTATCCTTTTTTTATTTATCTGATTAAGTCGGCTTTAGTGGGCTTATGGTGGGCTCATCCTCGGGAGGTCTACGGAACATCTGTAACTATTCGGTTTATTTGTTTTTAAACATTTCGATGATTTTGGTAAATGGAATACCGGGAAGTACTTTCACAAAAAAGTCTCCGATTGGTTTTATCCTGTCTTTTTCTACTTTGTTTAATATTAGTGTCATAACGATTATAAACACTAAAATGATTGTTATTAGTAAAGTTGTTTCAGTCATAATATTTTCTTTATATATAAATATGTCCGTATTTCTAAAAAGTTCATTTTTTTTCATTTTTGTATCACTTTTTTTTCTCAAGCAAGGTAAATACTGGCTTTTAAAAAAAATAGGACAGTTAATTTTTGCTCAGTTTCAACACTTTTTCTAACTATCATGTGATATGGTTTTTCGTGTTTTTTTATAAAATTCAGTACGATGAGTTAAATAAAAAAATATGTGTTTTACCTCTTTACAGCTTTGTAAAGTATCTGGACACTTTACGGGTTTACACGTAATAGGCTGATGGAACGGCTAAAGGATGCCTTTTTAAAAACCGCCGATTTAAGGCGGTGGGCGAAGCTCGGACAATCGGGGGTTTTTAAAAAGATTAGGCGCACGCCGATTGAGTGCATAAGGATCGGTTTTTAATTTTTGTGCTAAAAAATGAGCAAAGATCTAAGACTGTGAGCTGTGGTGGTGCAGGCGTAATTTTGTGATGTTTTTTGAGCAAAAATTTGTAACCATGTGTCTTTTAAGGTGTTAGATTTTATCTGTAGGTTTTGACAGATTTTATCCGTAGGGGTTTGATGGTGTTGTACTTGGTATTTTTTTGTGCTTTGTTTTTCGGGGTTTCGGGTGGTTTTTGGGTGGTTTTTTGGCTTTGGATTCCGCATTATTTTGATACCGGACAAATGGGTGTCGGGTGTGGCGGGGGGAACGGGTGGGCGCCGGGGGTGCGGCTATTTTACATAATGGGCTTATAGCTGCAAGGCGTAGCGTACCCGAAGGGCTTGAACTATAAGAGCGCATTATGTATCAATAGCTTGGGGGCGTTTTTTGGGGTGCGCTTGTTTATCGGTTGGGGTGTAAGGCTCTTTGTTTTTGTCTCTTTTATGCGCGATGGGTTTGGAAAAATAAAAGGGCAAAAACAAAGTGCCTTACTCGGGGTAAACAAGGGCTAAGCGCAGGGTGTAAAACGCAGGAGCTTGGGAAGCTTGGACTGGGCGGGCGCAAATTCGTCAGCGAAGCGTACCGATTTTTTTTATATTACCCTATCGGGTGGAAGTTCTCGATTTCTTTTTGTAGATCGTCGATATCGTTGATTAGATACATTTCGGTTGATAGTATGTGTTTGTGTCCGGCAAAGTATTGCACTTGTCTTAGGTTGTAATTTTTAAGCCAATAGGTGATGACGGATGCGCGAACTTGCAGGAAGTTGATGAACTTCGGGTTTTGTTCTTTTAGTTCTTCTGTTAGTCGTTTGTAGATGCTTAGTGTGCCTGATTCTTTTACTTTGGTCTTTCCGGATGCCGGAGTGCTTAAAAAAAATTGCCCGGTGTTTTGTTCCTGATATTTTAGCAGTTCGTTTCTGGTGGTATATTGGTATTCCATGATATCCAGTATTTGATTGGATTTAAGTTCTAGTGTACGATCTTTTCCTATTCTTCCGCCTCTGATGTCTATTTTTCCGTTTCGTAAATCCAGATCGTCTACTAAGATCCTGCTTACTTCGGCTGTGGTTATGCCTTGATGAACGAACAACCCCAGAATGACTTTGTTTCGTTCTTTGCTTAGTCTGTAACCGGTAAACCAATTGTGATGGCTTCGCTTATCGTCTGCTTTGGGAACCGGGTAGTTTTCGTAAAGGCTTTGTAGTTCCTGTGGGGTTAGTATGGGATAGATCTTTGGCTTTTGCGTGCCTTGTAGTTTTATTTTTTTCGCAGGATTGTCTTTTCGTTTTTTGTGTTCTATTAAAAAGCTGAAGTAGTGTTTTAAGCTGTACAACTGCATCTTTTTGGTTACTGCGTCTACTCCTTTTTTTTGTAAGTAACTTACATATAACAGGATCTCTTTTGCGCTACAGGTTTCGGCTTCGGTATTGGTTTGGTCTAAAAAGCTGATGAATTTTAAGGTGTTGTAGTGGTACGCTTCTATCGTGGTTTTGCTTAACCCTTGTTCTTTTAAATATCTTTTAAAGTCCATAATTTTAGTTTATAGTTAACGGTTTACAGTTTTTAGTTTTCTTTTTCTTCGATTAAATGTGTATATATCTGCGTGGTTTGTTCACGGTGTTTTTTATTGTTTTTTAATGGCGTTCACGAACTACTCATTTTCTTCTTGGATTAAATGTGTGTAAATTTGAGTAGTTTCTAAACTGCTGTGTCCTAAGAACCTTTGTACTTTTTGCAGATCCATTCCGTTAGCCAGTAAGTGGGTGGCTATGGAGTGCCTGAGGCTGTGCAGGGTAATTGTTTTTTCTTTGAGTGCTATGTTGTCGCTTTGGTTGATGATCCGTTTTAGTCTGTTGCCTAAAGTGCCTCCTGTAAGGGGCTTGCCTTGACCATTGATAAATAGTTTGTGTTCGGTTTTGTCTTTTACAAGTAAAGGGCGGTATTCGTAAATCCAGTCTTGCAATATCTTTGATGTGGTTTGGTTAAAGGGGATCAATCGCTGTTTGTTGTTCTTTCCTTTTTTTACGTGTAATACCCGGGTATCAAAATTGATGTCGTCTATGCTTACGTTTGTGCCTTCTGTTCTTCTAAGCCCGCAACCGTAATAGATCGTAAGCATTACTTTGTCCTGATGGTTCAGTACTTCTTGTTTTTGGGTAATGAGTTGCTGGTTTTCCAGTATTTTGTATAATTCTTTTATTTCTGCTATGGTGAGTATTTCTCTTTTTAAATTGTCTGTTTTTAAGAATTTTAAGTTTAAAGGCGGTAACCCGTTTACTCCTTTATGATCGAGGAACTCGAAGAACTTTTCAAGCCCCCAGATGTGATGATTGATATAGTTTGTACTTAAAGCGCCGTTGTGTCTTTCATTGCTTCTTGCGGTTAAGTACTGATAATAATTTTGCAGGTGCTGATCGGATAATTGATGGATCTGTTTGATGTTGTTCTGTTCTAAAAAGTATAAAAACTCTCTTGCCTGATTCGGTAAAGTATAAACGGTTGTAGGCACAAAACCTAAGATGTCTAACCATTCTTTAAAGGCTTTCTCTAAGTAGTGGTAACCTGATGTTTGTAAGGGTAGTTTTTTCATTTCTTTTTAAGGTTATGGGTAAAGGCTAACAGGTAAATGGTGCTTGTTTTTTTTGGTCGTCATAGTCTTTGGGCTGTTCACTCGTTCGGTTGTTGTTTTTTCTTTGTGGTTGTGGTTTTAACCGACCTAATTGGTGTTTTGGTTCGGTCTTGTTCACTGGTGCTGTTCTCGATGTTTGTTACTACTGTTTTTAATATAGTGTCTATTTTGTTTTCCAATATTTTGTATTCTTTATCGCTTACTAATCTATAGTTATGGGTTTGGGATTCTTTGTCGTGTATCTTTGTTATCAGTCCTGCATCTAACCAGGCGTTTAAATGGTATTGTGCTGTGCTTTTGGCGATTCGAAGTGTGGTTCTTAGTTGTGCATTGGTAAAGGTTTCGGTTTTATTTTTGAGGATGGTTTTAAAGGCTTCTAACTGGTTGCGGCTTCTGCCTGTTAAGGTGTCGGCTTTTCGGATCAATACTTCTTTGATCAGTTCATTAGCATTCTTTATGTCTTCTATTGTGGTTTCTATATATTCTTCGCCTGTGGTTTGATCGTATTGTTTTGTTCTTTGGAACTGGTGGTAATAGGTAATGAGTTCTATAAATTGTAAATAGTGTGCATTGGTTCTTCTGGGTTTTAGTACTTCTTTGGGTAACTCTAATGATTCGGCATAGGGATTTACTACTCTAATGTTTTGTAATATATATTGTGAGTTGCGCAGAAGCTGCACCGCTAATAATTGTTTTTCTATATCAATATTGCCTGCGGAGGCTTTACGCTGATAGTTCATGATTTTATCGTCTTGTTCGGGGCTTTCATCCAAGTAGATTAAAAAGCTACGGTTGGCATTGTCTTCGTAAATTTGTTCCCGAGTGGTAGCACCTCCTACGCATACAGGTCCTTCAACGGTTATGTTTTGGGATTTGGTTTCTCCTTTGGTGTTTTTAAAGGCTATGGTTTTACTGATCTTTTTTTTGCTTTGTAGTTCTCTGATCGGATAGAGGGCGCTTTCGGCTCCGTCCAGATCTTCGATCAGTATTAGTTTGTGTTTTAGCTCTTGTTGCCCGAAGTAGTAAAAGGCGTTTTCTGATAGTGTGGTGATCTCTATTTTTTCTTCGTCCGGGATTAAATTGCCGATGTTTTCCTGTAGGTGTGTTTTGCCTGTTCCGCTGCTGCCTAAACTGATGATGTGTAAGGGTTGCTCTCGTTTTCTACTGCTAAAAATTAAGTACATGATCAAGCGGTTGGTTTCTTCTCCTATGATTCCGCTTTGACCGATCAGTTCGTTCGTTAGCGTTAAAAGATTCTCTGATTGTAATAACTCTAAAGCTTCGTTTTTTTCTTTTTCTGTAAGTTGTTTGGCTTTTGGACTTTGGTCTTGTGACTTTAGACTTTCTAATCTGTATTGTTCCAGTTCTTCTATCAGTTCGTTGATACTCGCTTCGATTACACTTGTACCTATTTCTAACTTAGTGGCTGTTTTTCGGATTAGTTTTTCTACTTGGGTGTCGTTGTATAGGTCTAAATTATGGCGTACTGCAAGCCCTCCAGCCCCCGAAGGGGGTGTTTCCTCTGATTGCGGATATAGTATTGTTTGTATTTTGAGTGTTACACGCATTCGGTCTAAACCGTCTAACCTGATACCGCCTAACACTGCTATTTTGATTAATTGGTTTTGATATTCTAATTGGTTGGGATTGGTAGTAAGTAAAGCTGCTGTTGCCATAATGAAAATTATTTTTATAGAACTTTTAAGTTTCAAAAATAACCAATCAGTTTTAAATGACAAAATTTTTAATATTTGTTTAATACTTTTACATTCTATAAATTTGCTCTATTCCTGTATTTGCAGTATTAAATAACACTTATGAGTTTTGGTAAACGATTAACAGAAGTAAGAAAAAGCAAAAACCTTTCGCAAGAAGATTTGGCTAAACACTTGGGAACAAAGTCTCCGGTAATAGGACGATACGAACGTGACGAGATGAAGCCTTCTATTGATACCGCTAATAAATTGGCTGATTTTCTGGAAGTGTCTTTAGATTACCTTACAGGTAATACGGATGTGTTACTGGATACTAATACGTTAAATCGTATCTTAGAGGTACAGCAGTTGCCGGAAGATGTAAAAGAGAAGCTCTTTTATTTTATTGATATGACTATCAGGGATTATAAAGCTAAACAGGCTTATAAATAAGCTTTTTTTCTTTCTTCTATACTTTGCAAGGAAGACCAGCTACATTAACATCTATAGCTTTTAATGCTTTTTATGATGCTGTATTTACAACTTTTTTTTTATTTAACATACATTTTTGCTTGTACTGATTGTACTAAACTAATAAATATGTTGTACATTTGCTGTGTACATTTGTGTACACTATTTGTTAGTATTGATTGTATAATTCAAGTATATAGACTATACAACCAACAAAAAACCCACCTGCTGCTGCAAATGGGTCTGGTGATTTAACTACTTATTGAGTTTATCTATTACTCCAAGTAGTTTGGTAATTGCAATAACTACCAATAAAAATAAAAGAACATTGATTTGTTCCATAATTCGTATACTTTTTTTGGTTAATAAATAACACCAAAATCCTAATAAGAACCGAAGCTGCAACTTCGGTTTTTTCATTATTCAGGTGCGCAGGACGTTCCTACAACACAAAGATAAGTATAAAATCAATACCCCTATTTTTTGTTATTAACCGTTTTATTATTTTAAAGCTAATAGCGTTTTTTTGATTTCTTAATTAAATACTTTTTATTATATGCAATGGTATGAGATTGTTTTAGGGATTGTCGCTTGGATAATTGGCATTTACCTGTACGGGAAGATCAGAGGGCAACATTCTGGTAGATACTACAACAACAGCAGAAGAAAAAGACGTAAAAAATAAAACCACTCTATAACAGAGTGGCTTTACTTTTTATTCATACCTCTACTTAACTTTGTATTCTCACAACAGTAATACAGATCGTTTAAAGTATTTCTATTGGTTTATATAATAAAAAACGAGGAAAAAATACAGATTATGAACTAATCTTTTGTTTCCATTCATTATACATTTTAGTAATAACAGGTTCTATTTTTTCATAATTTCCCCAATTATCTTCTACATGAAATAAGGTTTCATATTTATTAAAAACATTTGCATAATCATCTATATATTGCCCATAATCTTTTTCATTTGCATAATAAAAATGTGCAAAGCTATTTCCTTCTTTATTTAAGTCTTCTGACCATAACTTACCGTCACATTCTTTTATCAAAAATTGTGTTCCTGTCATCTCTCTTGCCTTAACTTTTTCTATTGATTTTTTTGAATTTTCAAGATGCATTGAACTAATAAGATTATTATTAATTATCCATGTTAAAAACATACCTATATGAGTGCCACCATTTTGAAAAGGTAATTCTTTAGGGTAATTACTTCCGGTATGCCAATCTATTCTATCATATGTAATCATACTTTTTTTATTGAGGTCTAACTATATTTACATTTGTTGGAGGTATTTGAGTTCCTGCTGGTAACCCAACCGAAGCTCCATTATTTCCTTTAACAACCCCTCCATTTTGCTCAATTAATGGAAAAGCTATTGTTTGATTTGGTGTTAATGGTGCAGTTGCTGAAGATTTTGCTTCAACTATTCCAATTGTTCCATTTGAATCTACTGTTAAAAAATCTGGACGTGTACGTGTACCGTCTGAAGCTTCAATTGTTACTTGCGTTGCTACTTTAGCGTCACTTGCTTCTAATTGAGTTTGAACCTGATTTTCAAAACTAACTCCTTGCGCTCTATTAGCCTTTAATGTATTTGCTTTTGTACTACTAACAGCCGTTTCACTGCTTGCTACCTCACTAGTAGCTGTAGCTGTTGTTTCTCCTGTTCCTTTAAGAATTCTATGAGTAAGCACAACAGCCGTTACATTAACCACCGTTTTCCCTATTGCTTCACCATCTCCCGTTGCTGCCTTTTCTACAGTTTCAACTGCGCTTTTTGCTCCACTTGTCTCATAAACTTGATTCACATACTCTTTTGCAGCTCCTGCTACTCCTTCTTTCTTATATGCTTGTACAACACTTTTAGTAGCACTAACTCCATTTTTCAATCCGTGATAAGTACTCGTTGCTGTACCTACTATAAGGTTTCTTCCTGCACTCCAAGCCCCTTTGGCATAACTTTTCAACCAAGCCGGATCAGGCCACATTCCATCAGGATCTATAAAATAAACAGGGTTATTAACAGCATATACATAAGGAGACCATCTTCTAGAAACTTCAGCCAATGGATCTATATTAAACCACCTACCGAGAGCAGGATCATAGTTTCTCGCTTGGTAGTCATACCAATTCAAACCGAGTTCATCTTGCAGTTCTTTACCGTTGTATTTATATT
>NZ_JAMXLC010000001.1:2202580-2208976 GCF_024054235.1 Flavobacterium sp. NRK F10 | reverse complement strand
ATCACACAAACCTTCATTATCACATACCTGATATTCGAAAGTATCTGTTCCAAAGTAATCCGGATTCGGAGTATAGGTCACTTCGCCTGTTACAGGATCTACTGTTACCGTTCCGTTTGATGGACTTACCGTTACCACTACCGTGGTAGGATCGATCGTTCCGTCTATATCTGTATCGTTAGCTATTACGTCTATGATTATGGGTGTATCTTCATTGGTTACTGCATTGTCATCAGTTGCAACAGGAAGAACATTAACACTTAAGAGAGCATTTACTGAAGATACTACTCCACATATATAGTTTGTCTCTGTTATTACTACATGATACAGATTGCTGTCCATTGTATACGTTACCCCTGTTAATGTTAGGGTTGAGGTTGTTGCACCTGAATAGATCCCCCCATCAGTTATGTCTATCCAAATAGTTCCGTCTGTGCTTTCTTGCCATTGGTATTGCGTTACTCCTGAACCTCCGCTTACTGCCGCTGTAAATTGAACTGTATCACCTACCAGGCCGGTTTGATCTGTTGGTTGTGTATCAATAGTACTCACATTTCCGGCAGTTACAGCATTGGTATAATCTCCTGTATAAGCAGCGCCGATCACAGTACCATCCAAATTAACAGCTACGGGATCCGGTCCTGTACCGTACTGTCCACCATCACCACCGTCAGCATTCGCATTATTATAATATTCATTAGCATCAGAGCAGCCGTCATTATCAGAATCTGTATCTAATTCATTAGGGATTCCATCCCCGTCAGTATCACAAGCATAAAATGACTTTAAACTGGTAGCCATTCCTCTTGATTTTACCGTAGTTCCCGGACCTGTACATCCAAAGACAAAACTTGAACCCGAATAAGAGTTAAAAGTTAAAGACAAATTATAATCTACACTTCCGGTAATATCATTCGGAACATTACCTATTCCTGTATTTATTGGATAGTAATACGTATAATTGGTTCCGGGGCCTCCTAATCCGGAAACACCAAAATCAAATCCTCCGGTGACCAGAGTACTCCCTATTACTATATTTGAAGGAAGAGATGTATTGGAATATCCTACAACCTCTCCTAAGCTAGTATCACCATAACCATCAATATCTTCAAAATTTATAATGATCTCCCCTACATTTAAAGGAGTGTAAGCTCCAGTGCTTGTTGCTCCTGTACCAGCAGCAACAAATTCAATTGTATATTCAATATAAGGATTTTGCTCCGGTATAACATCAGCTAAATTAATAGCCCCTCCTCCATTTAAACTAATGCTACCACCACCAGGATTAACATTTAATACATTAACTATTAAATCATAAGTAATACCCAAATGAGTTAAGGCATTGGATTTATATAATCTGTCCCCAGTTGTTAAACCTGTTGCCGGAATAGAAGAAGGGATAAGCGCATGCAATCCGCTAAGTGAAACCGTAGGAACACTACACTCATCGGTATCTAAAATACCGTCATTATCGTCGTCTAAATCTGCTGAATCCAGCACACCATCTCCATCTGAATCTATATCTACCAAAACATTTGCCATTGCTGTACTACAATTTGAAGGGGCAATCGCTTCACAAATCTGATATTCGACCTGATAGATCCCTGCAACCGTACCGGGTGCTACAGTTATAGTACCATCTGAATTTAACGTTAATCCGGGCTGAATAGTAACAGCACTTACTATTATATCTGCCGGATTAAGTAGTACACCGTTTAATAAATCATTAGACAGTACAGTTGCAGATGCACCTCCGGTAGTTCCATTAATAGCTACGGCAGTAAAGTCATCGTTAACGGCTTCAATTTGGGCTGAGGCCTTGTTTTGGAAAAGCAGCAAAAATGAAAAAGCCAATAATAGAATAAAATGGTATTTTCCTTTTTTATTCATTTGCTTTTCTTTTGTTAAAGTAAAAACTTCCATAAAAATTTGTTAATAATTATAATCTTGATTTGTATTTTATTCCAATGTCTATTATTCCATTGGGTTTTACGAAACAAAACTATAATAGTGACAAGAGACAGGTTGTAGCCAAACAGCTATTTAGACAAGAATTTTATCCACAATAAGTAAGATGTTTTTTACATAGAAAAAAGATAAAGCATTTTTAACAAATGGCTTTTGTTTTTTACGTATAAAGGTTCAAATTTTATAAACTTAGCCTCTATAAAATTTGAATAGTTCTATTAACTCCGGCAGATTAGAAATGCCCAGTTTCTGAAAGATTCTACTTTTTATGGTGCTTATTGTACTTTGTTTGGTATTCAATATTACGGCTACTTCCAAATTACCCTGTCCTTCTACCAGAAGTTTAGCGACTTCCATTTCTCGTGTTGATAATTCTTCTATAGGTAGAAGCGTTTGCTTTTGCAGGAAAGCATCTAAAATTTTATTCTGAAGATCAGCAGGTATGTGTTTTCCTTTTACGACCATATTCGTTAAAGCTGTCTTTATTTCTTCTTTGTTACTTTGTTTACTTAGAAAACCGCATGCTCCTGCTCTTAAAAAACTTAAAGCATAAAAATCATCCTCATATCCACTGTATATCAATACTTTCACCCATTCTCTCTCTTTTACCAGGTCAGAAACGAATCCTAAACTATTTCCTTCCGGAAAACTAATATCTATTATAACATAATTGATGACTTGACTGTTTAAAATATCATTTGCTTCTTCCAGTGAATTGGCCTGTAATATGACAGCTCCTAAAAACAACTCACGGATTATGAACTCTAAGCTTAACCGAATCAGGACGTGATCATCAACAAGTAAAAAAATCTTTTTTTGAGATTCGTTCATGATGTTATTTTTTGACGCTAAGCTACTGTTGTCCAATCAGTCAAATTGTGGCTAAAAAGCTATTTTAAACAGAATTTACCCCACAACAAACAAGATATTTTTCGTACAAAAAAAGACAAGGCGCTCCGATTAAAAGTGTTTTGTCTTTTGTAGTCAGTAAAAGGTAGCTTTATAAAACTCATATAATTCAAGGAAATTGCCTCCAGGATCTTTAACTAAAATTTTATATCCTTTCTTTAGTTCTATCCTTTCAACTATTTCAGCTTCAATATCCGAAAGGATATTACAATATCCTTTTAAATCTGTCACAGCACTTGATTGATGCCTGTTCAGAACAAGCATACCAAAAGTAGAGTGATCATTACACTAAACAAAGTTATTAGAACTTGTTAAATATATATAATTTTGAGCCCCCTCTTATAAGAATCATGCCCAAAAATAAATTCGTAAATGAGCTTCAAGATATTTCTTTTCTCTCGAAAAACAGATCGTTTTCCTACTCAATCTTTTAATATGGGTTCGCAACGTAAGGTTTTTACGTTCAATTCTGTTAGTGCCATATTTATTTACTTTGTGTGCAACATCTTCTAAAAGTGATTTATAATGAATTAACTTATCTGTATAGACTTTTTTTGGATTAGAAAGTACAACTGAATTTGTTACATGATTCAAAGTTTTTTTAGTTCTATTACCAACATTAAAACTTACAACGCTTTTTGAGGCTCTATCTAATGCATAAACAATCCAGATTGGATTTGTTTTTCTATTTATAAAAGAACGCATTTCATCAATCTCATATATTCTATTAGGGGAAATTTTTGGTTTATTAATTGTTCTTGCTATTAATATAATTCTTTTTAAAACTGTTGTAGTTGAAATTTTTAAAACTCTTGCCGTACTTCTAACTCCAAGACCTTCTTTAGTTAATTTGATTATGAAGTCATTTATGTTTGGATTATATGCTTTATAAGAATATTGAATTATAAAATACCTTCTACATTCCTTACATTTAAACAGTTGTTTCTTGTTTTTTGAAGTACCATTTTTAACAATTCTGCTTGATTTACAAAATTTACATTTTTTGACATCACTAACTTTGTAACACCAGGTCTCATTTAAGTTCATATTTACTGATTTTAAAGAAAAACAAATAAAAAAAGGATAAGCAATATTGCTTATCCTTTAATTATAAAATTTACGTTATCATTTGATTTTTAAAACTTTAACTTATATTGAAAATTACATCACTAACTCTGTAACATTACCCCGCTTTCTAAATGTATCTCAACTAACTTATAAAACTTTTCTGCTAAAATCGTTTCTAATTGCATGATTATAGTTTGTTTTATAACCTTATGATTATAAATATTCTAACATCTTTATTCATCATAGGTGCTTTTTTGACCCACTACCGGACACTTTTATACTAAAAAAACAGCATTTAGGTTTTACACTAAACACTGTTTTTTAATAACTTATATTTTAAATTTGTTTTATGAATTAGGTTGCTATGTTATCCTAGTTAAACTATATTACTCCTTAATTTTTAATCAATTCTAAAGGAGTAAACCTTCTTAATCGTATATGAATTGTGTCTGATATAAGATCTAATTCATAGATAGTGCTTTTAAATTCTTGTAAAATAGTATCTCTACTTGATAATTCATATTTGAATTTTTTATTAAAATATTTATTATCGGTTTTGATATTTAAGTAATTTTCATTGTTGATTGATTCAAATTCATAATTACCCTTGTCTTTATTTGGTTCATTTTTTGAAATTAAAATTTTGTTATCATAAAAATAAATACTAAATATTTTTCTTCCTCCTCTAAAATTATTGGCAACATGAAGATTATTTTCATTAAGATTATTTTGATTTAAAGAAATATACAAAACATCCCATTTAGTGTTTTCTATAATCTTTTCTTTATTAGCTTGGCAACTGACAAGAATAACAAAAATTGATATTAAAAATTTCATTCTCCTCTATTTTGATATTTAACTAGTGATTCATTTAATTCTGTTAAAATTAAATTATTTTTTGCACTATCTGAACTATATTTCCGAATTATTTCTCGTCCTTTATTTATTATTTCATCAGATTCATAACCATCACCGCCATAAAGCACATAATTAAAAATTTGACTTACGTCAGTAAGACTATAATTCTCTAGTAATCCTCCATTAATTGCTCTTTCCATATCTTCATAAGCTTGATCAAAAACATTATCTGGTCCATTTGTCTGATCAAATACTTTTTTACTATCAAAGCCTGTCATGTAGTCTGTTGTTACTGATAGAGTATAGTTCATTAATTCAAAGACGCCTCCAGCTAGGACAGCATGAGTATTAGGTCTTAATCTACTTACAACGATGTTACTACTAGTAGTTTCAGCTATTGACCAATTTTTAGCTGAACTAGTATTAAATCTTTTGTCTAAACTCCCATTATTATTTCTCCTACCTAAGTAAATTGAATTTTGATTAACACTTGTTTCAGTAACTGCATCTCGTGAATAAACAACATCCATTCTTGGATATCTAAAATCAGTATCTAAAATATTAAATTTATAACCTCTTGAAACATTATCATTAGTAAATAACACTGAATTATAAACATTTTCTACATAAAACAATTGAGTTTTTAATTGTCCTGGATTGTAATCACGATCTGGGTAATAAATTTGATGATTCGGAAATTGTTCTTTAAATAGATTTTTATAAGCATTTGAAAAATTTTCTAGTTTTATAAATAACTTACCAAACTTAACTTCTATCATGGATTCTTCTTTGTCCATATATTCTTTCCCTTCTAATTCTGTTCCATCAATTACTCTATCTTCACTAAAAACATAAGGAGAGTTCCAAGGATATGATTTTTGTAATGGATCTGAACTTAAGAACCTCCCCACCCTCGGGTCATGCATTCTAAAAGTATAATTTAAAGAATTTCCTTCTCCTTTAATCTCATCATCCTTTTCTTGTCCCTGGAACCCGTAACGGTATGAATTTGAGCTTGCATGCCTGTTTGGTACTAACATACCAAAAGGATAATAATCATTATAACTAAGAACGTCGGCGTTAAAGTTAAGAAGTGTTCCGTTATCTAAATTAGGAACTTTTTTATCGCTTACTACGACCAATACATTCCCCAAATGATTACTTAACTCATAACGTTTGTCACCTATCAAAGATAAGTAATTTTTGATTGCTATAGGGCCTGTTACCTGATAATTTCCGTTGGTGTCGTCCAAATAATTAGCGGTTCCGTCTGTATCATCGTCTAAAGTATATGGACTGCCGTCTGTATCATCCGGTATTTGAGGGTTAAAATAACCCGGACCGCCTTCAAGCGTTTCCCAAGTGGCGTAACCGTCGCCGTCATCATCAACGTCTAAATAATCAGGCAATCCATCTCCGTCAGTATCTTGGGCATCATTAGGAGCATTGTTACTATCCGGATTAAAAAACTACTTGTTTTAAAAGCTCTAACAAACTTTCTTTCAAAAAACAATAAAGAGCCTCGATTCAGAAACTCTTTACTTATCTATATTACTAATAATCAATATTTAAAAACAACCATATGCAAAAAGC
>NZ_JAMXLC010000001.1:2036059-2202567 GCF_024054235.1 Flavobacterium sp. NRK F10 | reverse complement strand
GATAAGCAATATTGCTTATCCTTTTTTTATAAAATTTACGTTATCATTTGATTTTTAAAACTTTAACTTATATTGAAAATTACATCACTAACTCTGTAACATTACCACCCATTACCTCCACCAATTATTTTTCATAACATGCAATTCCTCTAGTACTAAAAATTTTGGTAGTTCTTTTATGCTGTCTAACTCAGTAAATTCTTCAGGTAAATCAAAACCAATATTCATAGATTTATCAATTATTAAAATTCCATGTAAAATGATTGAATATTTATTCTCTACTATCAATTCGTTTACAACCATACCTGGATAAAAAAAATTATCAAATTTACCATTGTAAGGTCTTTTACAACTGATTTTTTCAATTAATCCACTTTCATTATTGCCTGTAAAAGAAACTATTCCATTGTTAATTACATAGTCTGTGTATTGCTCAGATATTGCTTCTTGTTTAATTTGTCTAGGATTGATACTATTAACCCAATCTTTAACATTATCATTAATTGAGATTCCAGCAATTGACTTTCCAGCAATAATATTTTCGTTAAAATTTAAACACATATTTATCTCATTAATTTACCATTTACAAAGACTGGTGAGTTAGTGATTTCATCGAAATTCTCAAACCCTTCTTCAGCGATTCTTCCCAAAACTGTTTTCTCTCCATTGCTACTTACTTTATAAAGTTTCCAATAGGGTACCTTATGAATACCACCGCCAGGATGATAGTCTAATTGGTATGTTATATCTGATTTTGTTACTTTAGTAAAAACTGTGTGATGTTTTTTTCCTTTAAATAAAACTTGCGGAGATGATTTTGTCCAGCCTTGTTTTGTTAAAAAAGATTCAACTTGATCAGGGTGTTTTCCTGTTAAAACACTTACCCATCTTCTTACTGTTTTTAGATTATTAATATATTTAGCAGCTACTTGATATGCCCGAGCTAAAACTCCAGCCCTTATGTATCTTAGCATTCTTAACTTTCCAACTTTTGTTATTTTTGATGATCCGCCAGGCCCACTTAATAAAGGGCTTACTTCAAATCTGTAAGGCAAATTTTTATTTTCTCCTGTTAAATATCCATCTTGATCAACTACAGATACAAAGCCTTCGTCAACTTCTTTTCCTTCATTATTTACATACCTATCTCCAAATTCATACCATTTTGCTTCAGGTAAAACTTGTCCATGGTTATAATCTAATTGGGTGTATTCATAAGCGTCTTCTAAATACCAACCTTCCTCTGTGTTTTCGGTACCCATGTGCCAAAACCATTGTTTTTTCGGGTTTCCTTTGGTCCTCATTTTTAATATATTGGTACCTGCATTTCCCCTATCAGTTCTTGCCCAAGCAGTCTGACCTTCTTTTTTTCCTTTTTCTTTTGGCTCAAGTCCTTCAAGTTCTCCCATATCAATTAATCTATTCCCACTAAACTGATAGGGAGAGTACCAAGGATATTCATATACAAGCGGATCCACCGCAAAAAACCTACCCACTCTTGGGTCGTGCATTCTAAAGGTATAGTTTATACTATTCCCTTCTCCTTTAATTTCGTCATCTTTTTCTTGTCCCTGAAAGCCGTAACGATAAAGCGGACTTGAAAAAGTACGTCCCGTCATTTGAAATCCAAATGGAAAATAATCTGTATAACTAAGAACGTCGGCATTAAAATACAACAAACTACCATTGTCTAAACTTGGGATTTTCTTGTCGTTAATTACAACTAATACATTCCCCAAATGATTACTTAACTCATAACGTTTGTCACCTATCAAAGATAAGTAATTTTTGATTGCTATAGGGCCTGTTACCTGATAATTTCCGTTGGTGTCGTCCAAATAATTAGCGGTTCCGTCTGTATCATCGTCCAGAGTATAGGGGTTGCCGTCTGTATCATCCGGTATTTGAGGGTTAAAATAACCCGGACCGCCTTCAAGCGTTTCCCAAGTAGCATAACCGTCACCATCATCATCAACGTCTAAATAATCAGGCAATCCATCTCCGTCAGTATCTTGTGCATCATTAGGGGCATTGTTACTATCCGGGTCGTTGTTCTCGTACATGCTCAGAATACCGTCGCCATCGTCGTCAACATCCAAATAGTTCGGGATACCGTCACCGTCTGTGTCTATGATCGTTAGCACGCCGTTGTCGATCTCTACTTCGTAAATGTCCAGCAAACCGTCTCCGTCGGTATCATCCGGACAGGCTCCGAAACTATAGTAATCCGAAGCATTGGCATCGGGTTGCAATGTCATAGTCTCTGTAGTGGTTACCTGAGTGCTTGCATAATACAACTGGAAGTAATCGCCGGAGGTAAACAACACATCATTGGCTTCTTTAACCAATTCGCCATCAAGGCTGCCGTCAAAATCAAAATGTCCTAAGGCATCTTCATTGGCTACAGAGCTGTTCACATTCTGAATGGCATCGCTAAAGCTGTAGTCTAAGTAACACAAGGCTACTGAAGCATTGTCATTGTACTCGTCAATCGTAGTACCGTCGTCGTTATACTGTCCGCCCAGTGTGTTAACCGGGTCGGCATTATCATACATTGAAGCTGCCTGAACCGATGCTCCGGTTACCGTGCTTAGGGTCAATGCCGGTGTGGAATTATCGCTCAGTACAATGCTGGAATTGCTGCTTCCGCCGTACACAAATGAAAAGTCTAATCCGCCCTGAGCACTTTCTATCTGAGACGCGTCAAAAATATAGCCGGTTTCAAATGTATGCTCCGTTAAACCACTGACAGCGTCGACCTGTGCCTGTAAGTTGGCATTTAAAGGATAGCTACAAAGATTAAATTCATCAGTATAATATTTATTATCCAGACTGACCGTAAAACGGAATGCATACTGGTTAGTTGTATTCTTTAAGGCTTCGACCTTTACTTTATTAGCCGAAACGAAATAACCGATATCACGAAAGGCATTTGTACCGGCACAATCGAACTTATAGCGTATGGTTTGTGTACGGTTTTCCTGAAACTCTCCTATAAAGCCTTTGTTGATCCCGGAAACCGGCGTATCGACCTGGCAGAGTGCTTTTGTACTCAACCGGAAGGAACTTAACAGTTTATCGGTTAACAGTGTTGAAGTCGACATATTAACATGTTCATAAGCGACTTCGTTACCCGGCCATACGTATTCGTTAGCTGCATTTAACACCAAGGAGTTTCCTATGGTATTGATCGTTGCCGTTGTTGTTTTTGCTGTAGTGGATTTTAAGAGGATCACACTGGTTCCTAAACTGCTTTCATACACCTCAAGGTTTTCTTCTTCTACTCCTAAACGCGAAGAACCGTAAATGTCGTGTTCTTTTAACGTAAGTGTTTTGGTAGAATTTAAACCGCTTTGGTAATCGTAAAAATCATAAACTCCCAGTACGTTCCCCTGTGCATCACGGGCATAATAGGTCGTGTTTGACGTAGTTCCCGAACGGTTTGATGTGGTTACCGTTTTTCCGATCCTGTTGCCCAGACCGTCATAGATAAAGGTAATTACGGTAGGGAAGCTCACATACGAGTTTTTAGTAACACTTCTTACTTTTCCGTCTACCCGCCAGTCGATCGCTAAGTTTTCCGTTCGGTCTTGTACCAACTGCCCTATTTCGTCATAAAGGTAATTGTGGGTATTTTTATCGGTATCTACAAAAGTAACGCCTAAAGCACTTTCCTGATCTTCCAGATCCAATGAGTTGCTCAGGGTTGCCACTGCATCTTTAACTAGGGTTAACTGGTTGTTCTGCTGTGTTTGTCCGTCGCCCGGCCAGTACTTATAGTCCAACTCGTCCATCGGATCTCCGTTTTGCAGGTTACGCACCAAGCTTTTTAAGTTTCCGTTACGGTCGTAGCTATATGAACTTGCATAGCTGTTTGCTACGGAATTGACATCGTCGTATCCGGTATCTGTCGGTTTTAAGGCTACTGAGGTCATCCCGGTAATACGGTTCAACTGGTCGTAGGTATAGTTATTTTTCTGAACGTCTAAAAGTGCCTGTTCATTGGTACGGATAGCCGTTGTCATTTGTTTAATGTTTCCGTTATACAAATTGCGGTTTGAGGCACCGAAGGTGTTTCTGCTGAACATTAAAGGCGCAAAAGCATCCGTTCCGTCATCGGCAGTATCTATAGCCCGGTAATCGCCGTCAAAATAATTAAGACTGTAACCGAAAGCATCTTTTGTTTTAAGGATATTTGCTGAAATGCCGTCGGCTCCCATATCGTTATGAGGCGATGCCAGATTTTCTCCGTTAACGGCTTTTAGCCATCCTTGCAGGGTATACGCATAATCCACTCCCTGAACCATTTTGTCTCCTACTTCTACTCTGGACAACGGTCCGTGCGCATAGTATTCGTATTTTGCGTCTTTTTCCCAGATAACACCGTCTTTTGAGGTTTGTACATTAACAATACGGTTGTCTGCATCGTACTCGTATTTATGGATGTACAGATCTTCTTTGCCGGGCTGGAAGGTTACTTTATTAACATTACCACTGATCAGATCGTACTCATAAACCACTCTTTTTAAATGGGCTTCACAATCGTTAGTCAGTCCGGTGTTTGCATCCAGTACCAGATTTGAATCGCAATTGGAATCTTTTAACGGCATAAAGTAAGTTACCTGCTCTTTTACATTGCCATGAACATCATAATTATAGAAAATGGCATTGTCAAAATTTAGAGGTGTACTTTCATTATACAGATCGTAATAGAAGATTCCGGTTACCCTGTTGCGGTTGTTAAAAGTACGCTCCTGCACGCTAACTCCTGCCAGCGTTGTAAAATACTGATTGGAATAAATACCCGATTCCACTTCCGGATTGGTATCGTAAACCGTACGGGTCACTTCCGCTTTCGTTAGTCCGGTTCCAAAACCGTCAACTTCTGTTTCTGTAATAACATAGGTACTATTACCGCTTCCGTCATCGACCGCATCGCTGGTTACATTTATTAATTTTCCTTCTTCGGAAATATAATATGAGTATTTTGTTGTTCCGTTTAATGCTGTTATTCCGCTTATTTCTCCGGCTTCTGTAATTCTTCCTAAGCCGTCATAAACCGTATAGCTCATTCTTGCATTTCCGTTAACCGCCATAGCGGCTAATTGTTTTGCATTTTGTGAGGCTATGATCCTTCCCAGTTTATCGTATGCAAAACGACTGATCCCTCCGTCCGGCGTACTTTGCCAGGTTAACTGGTTCAATGAATTGTAATGGTACTGCGTTTTAAAAGTATGGGATGGCTGTAAACTCGTATCATCTGCTGTTACATCCGGGTCATAAGTTGCACGGTATTGATTGATGGCATCGCTCTTATTGACCATATCGGTAGGTGTAAATCGTTTTACTCCTTCCGGTGCCACTGTTTGGGTTAAATTGCCTGCCTGATCGTAATAGTAAAGTGTGTATTGGTATTCTTTGTCGAAATATTCTACTTCAAAATTTTCTATTAAATCGGATAAGGCTGCTTGTATATATGCTTTTTTAAATGCTTCCTTCTTGGTATTCAAATACGACTGGTACGCTTCATTATTGTAAGCTTCGCTTATTCCTATCTGTAATTCTACACAATCAGGGTTTTCATCTATTACTTCAATAACTGTTTCAATGGTTAGCGGATTTGGCGGACAAACAGTATTGTTTACCATAAAATCATTAACTACGAAACAAGACCAATTTACAAATTCACAGTTCGTTAGCTGTCCGTTAGCATTGATAAATTGCTGAAAAGCATCTACTATATCCTCATAGCCATTACCGTTATAATCCAATCCGTAATTAAGCGGTGTTCCTCCAAATTCATCGATACTGATATAGTACGGATCATCAATACTTGTTATGTTTAATGTATTCAAATAATAAATATAGCCTTCTACTATGTAGGCATATTTCATATTACAGAAATGCTCTTCTGTAAAATGTTCCGGTAAGGCTCCTGCTCCGAAAATGGAAACATAATTCTGAACAAAATAATCGTACCCGTTTGTACAGGAAACCGGTATTACTAACTGAGGTATACAGCCGAAATCGCACTCTTCGGTTGTTACTTCCGTTACCATATTAAAACTACAGGTTCCTTTAATTACTCCCGAATACTCTTTTTCATCTTTATCTGTAAAGAATACGGCATAAGAGTCCACATCATAAAAATCAATCGCAGTAACAGAAACTATGGTTTCAAATTTAACCCCTACAGGCAAATAAACCGGACAAGAGGCTTCTTTATCAATATTTATCTGAAATTTTATATAATCAGGATTTTCAAAAGCTACATTGGATATGTTCAACTGGCTGTTTATTGTACTTCCGCTGATGTATCCTCCCAATTGCGTTAAATACGTATTTGTATAGCCTTCAAAATTAGCCCCCGGATCTGCCTGCCAATCTGCTATCAACTGATTGTAGAAGCCCATCAACAGCGATTCTATGATTGGCTGGTTGTTTGTGGTTTGTACAACTGTTTTACAGCACGTAAAGTTCAAATTCTGATTTACACTATTCATCTGTTTGTTCAGTATTCCACTAAACAGAGTGGTAGCAAAACTACTGTCTACTCCTTTAAAAGTGATGTTAAAATTTGATCCGGAACTTATTGTATCATCAATAATTACATCATCAAAATTATAATTTTGGGTATTAGGAATCGAAACGTCAAAAACGTATTTTACTGTAGCATTTACTTCTATTTCATAACCGGAAGTTGTTGTATTCCAAACAGCAGTGGTTAAAGAGGATACTCCCATATCGGTTGCAATAAAATCATACAGGCTGCTATTTGTAAAGATCGGTAAGCTTAATAAATCGACATTAGAGCTATTTATTGCGTTAGTATCGTTCAAATAATTCATAATGTTCATCAACCCTAATTCAAAATCATTACGCTTAGTACAGTTACTGAATGAACTTGGCACATTTGAACCGTCTCCTAAATCATCACCTACCCCATTACTACCTCCATTGATGGTACATTCTCCGATTCTGGCATAGGTATACCCTGAAAAAACTTTCTCTACTAAAGTTCCTGTATTCAGATCTTTTATCGTGACCAAAACGGCAAAATTAAACCGATTGTTACTTGTATCATAAGGAGCTGCATAGGTGAACTGAGACAATGACTCTATAGTCCAAGCGGTACTGTATGTATCCCAAGTGTAGTATGTATCTTCAAAAAACGTCAGGATATTTGCGGTATCTGAACCATTTGTAACAGCAATAGTCAACTCCTCATTGGAAGTATTTACATTACTTGTAATTAAAATTTGATTGGAAGTGAAATAGTCAAATCCGGAATACACATCATCAATTAACTCTGTATTGAGGGATGCTCCCGAATAGTTCATACTTAGGTTTGATATACTTATAGCGGTAGCACCGGCACTGATTTGCTCTCCTAAACTAGTTAAAAAGAAATCCATATAGATTGCTTTCGGACACATCCCTGTCTCCGTATACGTATAATAAGCTGCCCATTCGGTCATTTCTTCTAAATTTTCCGATCCGGTTTGAGAAGAATCATATAAGGCATCTGATGGTAAAAAGATTCGTTCTTTTTCCAAATACAGACCATTTTGTCCCGCAACTGAAGAACATATAGTAAGGCTTGGCTCGCTGATGTATGAAGATAAATCGATTATATTCGCTGAAGCGGTTTCTGTATATCCGTTAATAGGATAAAGAATATTTGACGGTACAACCGGATGATCGTCTATACAACCGTTGTAAGCTCCGTGATTCTTAGCATAAATATTAGCAAAAACACTTTTTATCTTACTTCTTTCTGAAATGTAAAAGGACACATATTTAAACCAAAGATCGTTTCGTTGTTCTTCTGTCAGGTCATTAAAAATATCTACTCCTGAAATATCACATACTGACAGGTTATTACAATAGATACTTTGAAGTGCTAATTCAAAAGCTGACTTTCCGGAACCGCTTAGTCCTGTAGTATTATTTGCGTCAATGATCATTGCTTCAAGCATGATCGCTTTTCTTTTATCTCTCAAATTCGCCGCACTTGTTCCTTCGATACTTAATTCATAGTTGAAAAACGGATCATTATCGACAATGGCGTGAACTGCTACAAAATCATAAGGCGTCGTGCCAAGATATCCATTTAGCAGCGCTTCATCAAACGTTAAAGACTGTAAAAGATTTGTATATCCGTCGGCTGTAAGGGTATACGATGTAGTGGTATTACCATTTACCGCATCTATAAATGTAAAGTCTAATTCATCTGTTAAGGTACAAACATTTTGTTCATACTCTAAATAGGCATATTCCGGATGATAAATCAACAGTGACTTAGCCCATGAATTTTCAAATTTGTCTACAAAATCTCCTACATTCAATAAATATTGGGGTTCTATCTTTTTGAATCCTGAAATCCCGGCGTTCTGGAGATAAACAGGATCGTCAATTTCCGGTAAATATGTTATTGTACCGTTATCATCAATGACTTGTACTAAAACATAGGCAATCTGATCGGTATCATCGTAATAATGTTTAGGATCAGTAGTTCCTGCATTTTCTATACTATAAGGATATTTCCATGAAAATGGAGTACCGCTAAGAGTATAACCATTGTTATTAACTGTGTTCTGTATATAATTTGCATAATCAAAATACAATTGATTATCTTCCTTATTATAAATACTTAACGGATCTTGATCTAAGATCAAAACGCTCCCCGGATTATTAGGATCATCTCCGTTTCCGTAATAGCCATACTGTCCGGAAAGTGACATGTCTGATAGTAACCTTGCTTCTTTTGACTCACAAGAGAGAGTGACTACCGGTACATTTGAGCCTGCTTCAACAACCCCGTCAACCTGACAAGGACGTAAACACTCTTCTACCAATAATTCATATTCTCTTTCAAAACGTTGAATCAACAATTCAATTTCTGAAGTTGAATAACCGTTTTCAATTTGATTCAGGTCTGTATAATTGCCTCCTAAATCATCATAAAAATAACCTCCCGAATCTAATTCCAGGTCTATATTATAGAGTTCCAAATGTGTCAGGATGTAATCGTTCACATCTGTTCCTAAAGCTTCCACACATTCCTCACAAGTCTGGAAACAATCTTCAAATGCAGCTTCAGGTGACAATGCTTCCGGACAAATCACGCAACCTTCTACTTTTAGTCTGTTAATGTAGTCGTCAGCATAATTGTTTAAAACGTCATCGTCAACTACAATCTCCTTAACTATATTATAATTACCTACCTCTAAGGTTCCTGAAACAAATTGATCGTCATAAAATACAGTATTGTTACTGATTGTCTCTAAGTTATATAAATCTACATTCGTATTTATCAGGTTTCCTTCAGCATCATATTCTTTAGGACAACTCTCAAATTGATAAGCTGATGTAGCCGGTTCATTTTGTAAACTGATATCGATTGTTCCTTGCGCTAATACGGATTGTCCACATGCATCTAAAGCATCTATTTTTAGTTTGTACACAAAAGGATACCCAACTGTTTGATTGCCGCAATCTATGGCATAAGCATTTTTACCTTTTGCAGAATACTTAAATGTAAAGATTGAGTTCTTTTTACTATTGAATTGTGTTCCAAAATATTTTAAACCATCATCTAATAAAAAATTCCCTGTATTTAATGGATAATTATTGTCAAAATTTGTATCTACATCATCAACATATAGTTTATTTAACAAGTCCGTAAAGAACTGTCCGTGTATTGCTTCGGTTCCCCCGTCTGAAATAGTTCCTGTAGCGGCATCATCTTCATCTTCCAAACCGTCTAAAAGTTCCTCCGTACCGCTTTCATTTGCAGGAGTACCTCCGGAAAGTGCTGTAGCAACGGTTCTCCCCTGTGGATCAATATAACTTACAGATACTTGTCCGTTAGGATCTATAACTACGTTCTTTTTATAGTGAATAGCGTTCCCCACACTATATCCGAACAATCGATTCAATTCTTCAACCGTTGGTTTTGTATAAAAATACTTCATCTCATGAGTTGAACCTAATTGATGAGAACTTCCTACACCTCCTTTTCTTGCTATTCTTCCTGTATTGTCAGCAGTATATTCAACCTGAGAAAAGGGATATCCATTTGCATCCGGAATGTATTGATGATTTTTTCTATTCAAAAAATCATTATTGGAAGAATAATATCTTGCTGCTCCTGAAGCATCACTCATTTGAACTAAATCCGTATCACAAACTGTACTACTCCCCGAGCCTGCTGTGTTTGTTTCCCAATCAAAATCTTGATGTGTAAACGGATCTCCTAAATTGTTCTGATTAAAATTATTATAATATTGTATTTTATCATTGGTCGTAGGAACAGGCAATATCTCAACTGCAGGTCTGCCTTGTGCATCATAAACTACTTCTCCTACAATTGCATTATTATCTGTATTTATCTTTGTAACTGTTTGTCTGTTTCTTAATGACCCGTCAAAATAGCTTACCACTTCCTTTTTCTTTCCTTCCTCAGCATAACTGGCCTGAAATTGCCAATTTTTCCCGCTATCGTGATTCTCAACGGTGTAAACATCAGGCCAATCTGAGATGAATTGTTTTGTTGCACTACCTGAACTCCATTCACCAAAATAGCTTTTTTCTGAATTATCTCTAAATCGACTGACACCTCTAACTCTGTAAATTAAATACCCTTTTGAATAAATTAAAGGGATTGTATATGAATTACTATTCGCTAAAACTCGTGTATTATTCAATTCAAAATCTCTTTCACTCAATTTTATCTGACTTGGCGCCAAAGCAGTTGTTACTCCTGAATCTGAATAATTATCTACCCATGTCCATTCCAATTCATACTCAATTGCACCCGGTAAAGTATTCCAACTCAATACTAATTCACTTGGAATTGCAGTTCCTCCGGAATATGTATAAAATGTTTCACTTGCATTAATTACAGGTGTTTGCTGAGTTATTTCGTAAAATCTCTTGGCAACAAACCCTCCGCTTATATATAAATTATCCGGAATTAAACTTGATATTGTTCCTGTGGGAACATCTTTAATTTCGACATTGGTTACTGAAACCTGAAGTCCATATCGGTTATCAACTTTTAAAAAGCTAAGATCACTAAAGTTTGTTCCTGAATTAAAAGATGAATTAGGATTATAACTCACCACCAATATTTCATTTAAAATGTTAGCATTATCTAAACTTCCATCTGCTTTTAAAGGAATTATCTCAAAACTTATACTGGCTTCATACCAATTAAAAGGAGGCTCGTCATTGTTTATTTCCAGCTTTACATAGCTATATACGTCATCATCAACCTGATAAGGAAAACCTGCCTGATTGTCGTAAAATGTGGACGGTGAATTAAATACATTTAACTTCTGTAATGGTAAAAGAGCATACACCTGCTCCTGTACTTGGGCATAAACTGTTACTAAATTAAGTAACATTAAGGTAAACAGTAATTTAAACTTATGCATCTTTTAATTTATTAAGAGTTTATAATCTATATATTTCCTTGCAAGCTTATAAGATTCTCCTTCTTTCAAGACTATATTGTCTATGTTGAACAAACTTTTTACTTCCGCTTCACTCAGTTTTTTTTCGCTAAAAACTATCTCTAATCTCGGAGTGTTAGTCTTCTCGACTCCTTTCTCTTTATAAGGAACTTTTTCTAACAAATACAAAACTTGTTTCTTTATCTTATAAGTCCCTTTTTCTATATATATTTTAACTTTCCCGTAGGGTAATTGGGTTAATGTACTCGTTTGAAATTCAATAATCCATTCATTCCCTATTGATTGTAGTTTCTTCGTTTTAAAATATTTAATATAATCTTCAACGTTTAAAGGTGAATTCTGCGGTACAGAACTTGAGGGTATAAGTAAAACTAATTTCTGATCATGATTAATCTTAAGCGCCAGCTTAGAAGTATTTATAAATTCTGTATTATGAATTCTGATATAATTGTCTTTATTGCTGTTAACCGTAATACCCTCATAACTTTCAGTAACGAAATTACTGCTATATGTTGAATACAGTTTATAGCTTAATGACACAGCCAAGCTCTCTTTTTTCTGATACTGTTCATTTGATTTACTTAAAATTTCTGCTATTTTACTATCTTCTTGTGCATAAAAAAATTGCACTGATAATATTAGAAACAAATACTTCATCAAGTTTAATTTATTCATCTCTTTTAGGGTTATTACTTCTGGTTTCCTGAATGGTATACACTCCTCTTTCTGTTTCTTTTTTTACTCGAATTAAACCTCCTTCTAAATCATATTCATAAAAAGTGGCATAATTATTCTCGTCTAACTCAGCCATTAACCGCTGTGTCTCTTCATCGTATACAAAACTTTTCATATTTCCGTTAAACGGGTAGAATCGTATATCATCAAAATAACAGTCTCCTCCTGAAGCATTATTGCAATGCATTTCTACTCTTAGAAAAGGAGTCGCTGTAGCTCCTTGTAATGAAGGGATCTCAAGAACTCCTACAATACGTTGCCATCCATCAATAACATTTCCTACGGTATAAAAATTTATACTTAAAGGATTGGCTACATTCTCAACCTTAACCGTAAAATAACTGGTATATCCTGTTACTTGTTGGGGATGGATCTCTTTAACCCACCCGCTAACAATATATTGCCCCGGCTCCGGAGCAAATGTTCCTTCTTCCGGATTATTTTGAGAAAAACTATATAAAAAAAAGAATGTAAAGAATATATTTATAACTTTTTTCATATTTAAAACATTAATTAGTTGAAACAAGATTCTTCAAAAGGAGTTGATGAACAATTCCGCCCATGTATACATGAAACGGTTATAAGCTGAACCCCATCATCATCACAAGGCGGATTATCAATACCACAACCTGCATAACTAAAATACAGGTACATTATTTCTCCATCTACAGATATTTTTAAATAATAAGCTCCTCCTGCCCCGCATATATAAGTTGATACATTTAACACGTTACCATTAACAGAAGCGCTGGCTTCTGTAATACCACATTCATCCTCTATGGTAACTATTGAATTAGCGGCAAATGTCAATGTTGATCTTCCATTTGACACCGTATAGCTACTACATCCGCTTGGGTCATTTTCATCAGGAATAGTAGGACAATTATCCAAAATCTCTATTGTAGGTGGCGTTAGCTGAAGATTACTCGTTAAGGTTCTATAGCCTCCGTTCTCTACTTTAATACTTTTCTTTCCGGTATGAGAATGATCAGAAGTTATATCCTGAACAGCTATTAAGAAATCTAAATGTGTATTGTCTGACTCAAAACCTTCAAATCCCATATTTCTGTATTTAGCGTTTGAAGCAACAGCAATCGGCAATGTATATTTATAAGCATATTGTGCCGAACTATAGCGATCTAAAGCATCTTTATTCTCTAATTCCGGACCATACGGACTGTATTGTGTTACACTACTTGCGAATGTCCAACCTGTTTCATCTGCAACCCAGTTTTTATTTGCATCCAACTTATAAAAAGGACTAAACTTAGTATAGAATCCTTCTACTCTAGGGTTATTAATAGTTCCGTTGCCGAATCTTCTTCCTGTCAGATAAGCATAGGATTTTTCTGCTCTCCATTCTCCTTTAACATTAAAGACATAAGGATTTGCTAAAGGTCCGTAAGGATAATTCGGTAAGCCTTCTTCTGTTACTGGCCAATACTCCGTCGGGTCAAAAGGATCCGGATCAGAAGGTCTGGATGTCCCTGAAGTTCCCGAAGTATCTACATACGCCGGATAATATAGTCCTGTTTCGTATTGCGGCAACCAAAAATCTTTATAAAGTACGGCACTACTATTAATAATGTATGGATTATTACCGACTGGTGTTCCATCAAAAGTCAATGAATCAAAATCAAAATCTACCTCTCCGTCATTGTCTAAGTCTTTTAAAGGATTTTTCATTAATGTCACTGAAGCCATAGATGCTGATTGCAGGTTTCGATATCCTGATCTTACAATTTTAAAATCAAATTCATCATAATCACCACATTGATTGATATAACTTCCATAACGATCCATTAATAAAATTCCTTTCTTATCAGAACTGAATCCCACGACCCAAAGTCTTGACCCTACTATACTGCTTGCATCTATCGGAACCAAACCATCTCCCCCTGTGACATATTCTGACGTATATATCTCATCTCCTACATGAAAGTATTCTGTCAGATCTATTCCACTGTGCCCTTTAACCCAAAAGAACGGATTGTTAGCAGCCGAACTTGATCCGGGAGGCAGAATACCTGAATAAGAACTTAATGTTCCGTGAATACCTATGTTGTTACTTGCCAGTCCCATTCCGTCATACATCCAATAGGCCGGGTAACTAAAGCTGTAATAATGATCATCGTATTCATTGACTGTTTCCGTCAAGAGCACTTGTCCGGAAGAAGCATCCCAAAGTAAGTTCTTGGTAGCAACCGTAGATCCTAAATCTGTGGCTATAGTCTCTTTCATAATTCCCTTCCTATGAATTACCTTTGTAGTCGTTGCCATACGCAAAATATTATCATGTTGTTCATAAGAAGGTATTGTTGTCCAAATGTAAGTAATAACACAAGTAGGACATGGCACCCAAATATCTATACTCAAATTCCCTTTAAAACCAGTTATTCTTGTAGAAGAAGTATTAGTTCTGAAATCGTTTATTACATCATAGTCTATACCTATTGCACTTTCCTGAACTTCTCCTTTTGAATTAATAACCGGCACCGTATTATTTAACTCGCCTGCTTCTAAACTATATTCGTATTTAACTTGTGAAATCAGGTTGTCATTCTCATCAAACACTTCTTGCTTTTTCTGTTTTCCGTTCATATCATTAGTCTCTACAGAAAAACCTTGAGTAGCCGTTAACTTGGTCTCATCTATTATCGGTAATCCTAAAATTCCGGCTAAAAAATTAGCCATAGGATCTGGGTTAGAATCTATTAAATTGTCTCCGTTCTTAATTTCCGTAAAGTCAGTTTTTGTCGGAAAATCTTTTGACGTGTAAAAATAGTTGCTCACATAGCCTGTAGCATGTTTCTTTACTATCTTATCTCCATTTGCTCTCGGTAAATTCCGAACAGTAACTCGACTATAGGTTACCGTAGGTGCCGGAAAGAATGAAACCCCAAAAGGTTTTTCACTATAGTTTGTTTCTTTTGGTGCTATTAATCGTACTCCTTTGTCATAAAAAGGTACTACAAAAGGATTATCTTTTGCTCCCAATGGTTCAAAAGTAGCAACTCCGCTTGAAGTTCCGTTTTCTAAAGTATAATCATACAACTGCCCGTACTGCATATCGTTTAAATCAGTTCCTGATGTATCGGAAATATCTCCGTTGAGCATATTAGTCCACTTATCAGACAATGTAACCGACTTAACTCTACAACCTCCTCCTAATTTCTTTCTTGTAGGGTTCAACAATCTAATCCATGATTTTTCGGGTTTAAAATACCGTGCACAACTTTCTTCATTTCTTAACTTTCCATTAGGTCCTGAAAAAATTTCTGTCATTGTTTGAAAACTACTTCCTATAGCATTAATTATATCAAAGATATTTTCTTCATCCGGATCATTATTTAAGCCATAAACTGTTTTGTTCATATTCTGTCTTCCAAAATACCAACCGGCTTTTGATATAGGATTTACATCTTTATTCCCGTTTGTACCTCCCTCCATATCTGTCCATTCCATCGGTAAAGCAGCATAATATTTTCCGTTAGAAGAAAAAAGTTCCGGCTGTGAATTCTTATCCAGTTTAAAATACCCCTCAACATAATCATAATCATTGCTTCCTCCGGCCATGTTTAACATAAACCTGAAAAAAATAGGTTTATTCAACTGATCTCCGATATATTTATCCATAAAAAGAGAAGGATTACCGGAATAATCATCATCTACTTCAACTACAACATACTTTGCTTCACTATTGGCTCCATAAAAATTAGCATTGAATAATGTAGAATTAAAATTACTTGGGGAGCCTATTTTTGAAACCCCTACTACTTTAAACATTTGCATTGCTCTTTTATCCTGAACATATTGATAATCATCTGATTCTGTCTCAATATTGATTTCTCCGCCGGAGGGCAATTGTATTTTTCTCAATGACCATGTAGAAGTATTACTATCCGCTTGATTTTGCTCTTGTTCTACATAAGGAAATTCAACACTTGATATAGGATCATTTGGCAACATGGCACCGGTTCCGTTATTTTCCTTATAATTTCCCCAAACATCAAATGATTTCATATTATAATCAGGATTTGAATCAGGATTATCTTCATCATAATTAAATACATAAGGTGTATATTTCCCCATATTAGAGTCCCGATAAGTAAAATATACCTTTTCTAAAGTCAACTTTCCTCCTGAATTACTCGTTTCATTTTCTGTCAAAGAACCACCTTGATAATTATTATCCACTCCTTTACACAAATTATAATTATAAATAAAATGCGCTGTTTTTATAGGAGATACATCTAAATCGTCACTAGGATCCTCATTTAATAAATTGGCAGCTTTTGCTTCAGGTTTTGAATACAATTTGATCTTATCAATCTTGTACATTTTACTAGCTGAATTGATGTTCTTACTCAAGTTATATTCTGACTCTACTCCTAAACCATCTTTTCTTGGCGACAATTCAAAAATTGCCACATGCGTTTTGGTTTCAATTCGGGATATATATTTTGATTCTCTTTCTCCATAAGTATAACTCGCTTTTTTATGATTTCTATCAGCATTATACCCCGGATTATAAGACGCTCCATAATAAGGTGCTCTCCACTTATAGTTTCCGTAATCTTCATAAACAAACTTAGTATAACTCCCTAAATCGTCATCGGTCATACCGTCTCCTGTAATATCCTCATAATCGTTTGATAAAACTGCCGAAAGAAGATAACTGTTAGTATAAGAAGGTGTCACAATCTTATTAAAGTAATGATCAATCCCATTACCATTAGTAACAGATGCCTGATTCATAAAATCATTCTCATTAGTTGGACTATAAATTCCGACATTATCCGGTGCAACATTCTTTGATAATGCAAATGTCACCTCATTCTTAGTCGTATTGTAAATGGTATTACCAAAAACATAAGTACTTCCATCATTATTAAGAGCCTTGAAACCGGCAGTATGGTAATCTTCTGCATTGTCATTTTTTACCACAAATACATCTCCTTCCGATTCTCGTGCTGTTACTTTATACACAACCTGATTTCGTTCTTCTCTTACAGTGCGCTTTATTTTATTATTAATGTTTACGGCTGTATAATTATAAAGATCAGTACCGGAACCTGATAATTGCTTTTTTCGATACTCATTTTTTAAATTATTTACATTTAACAATTTAAAATCAATTGCATTTGTCTCTCCTAATTTATAGGTCAATAAATCAATATCTTTATTTAAAGTAAGATCATTACTGAACTTAAAGTAACTATTTTCATATTCAAGTGTCTCTGTCTGTGATTTTTTAAAATAATTCACTACCGGATTATCCCAAACACCTGCCCTTACATCATTGTGCGCATCTTCTACATCCATCCCAAAATGCATTCCCCAACCTATTTCTGCTTCTACCCCTAAAGAGCCACTCTTACTATCGTCTCTTTTTTTGGCATCAAATACATATCCTACTTGGCTTTGATAAGGTCTAAAACTTCCTGACATGCCTTGAGTCTGCATACTATAAGTATCATACGTGTAGTTTGTCACAGGAAGTACTCTTGTATTTTTTGTTACACCTCTATCATTTTCTCTATTGAAATCCAATAAATCATTCTCTGAAGCTAAATGCGTAAACTCATAACCATAAGCTTTCTCCTTGGTAATTTTACTTTTCAATTTCATATTCGAAAAAAATCCGACAACTCCTACCTCTCCATCAAATAAATAGGCATGCCCTCCAAAAGATGTACTAAAAGTACCTGAATACGTACTGAATTCATTACGTATTACAGGAGTAAAGCTGTTATTGATAAAATTGAATGTTGCCGCTCCAGAGGTTAACCCTATACTTCTAGAATTAGCTCCTTTTCCATCTGACTTGGAATTAAAATCTCTTTTTATTGATGTCGACCCATACAAACTAAAGCTTTGTAATCCCTGTCTAGAATTAAAACTTAATCCAAGCCCTGCTGACAATCCTAAATCATAAGTATCATTATTTAACTTTTTAGTCATAGAAACATTTACAGACGGAGCCACACTTACCCCCTCAGTAGCTGAAGAGGAAATATTCATTCCTACACTTACACTACGATTAATATCAACAGCAAATCCAAAAGATGGTACTGCGGATATGCCATTATAATTATTGTGCTGTAAGGTTAAAGCTGCATTACCACTTAACCCTCCTCCGCTTTCAAAACCTACTAACTGCCCGTTAACCCTAAATGTAAAACCTACCGTTCTATTCGGTTTCAAATTGTTATAATATTTTACTTCTTCTCCCTTAAAATCATCCGGAAGTCCTCTAACCTGTCGCTCTATTTGTCCTACGTTCAGATTCCATCCTAAGCCTACCCATGAAGCTTCCTGATCCATACTTACACCGGAGTTATAAGCCAGGTTAATAGGATAGCCCCCTACATCCATTATCGGAATGTTATAGTTAAAATCCCCGCTAGCTAAATCCACCATATCGGATGTACCTATAGGTGTAAAAGCATTGAATTCCGGCTGTGTCGGACCACTGGTCAATGCATACATTCTTACAGGCTGGGTAACTTGTAAAAACATCATAATAGCTAAATAATATGCTATTAACTTAGAAAACTTACTGGTTCTAATCTGCTTCATAATAGTATTTCTGTATAAGTATCTTTAATATTGGAATATCTCTCTTTTCTTTATTACTACAGACTAATGTATCTTCTCCGATTTTAGTCTGAGAATCCGCATTAAGTCTTAAAAAATTATACTTTGAAATTTTGTTTGCGACAAACAATAATAACTTAAAAGATAGCGCCCTAAACTTTAAAGCTCTGTCATTCGCTAAAAGGCAACTATTATTCATTTTTGCCTTTTTTAATAAGAAAGTGATGTGAATTTTCTTTTAATAAACCTCCATCTTCTTATGTAAAAACAATTTCAACAGTACAGTCTGCTCTTGTTTTTTCCGATAAAGAGAATCTATTAAAAAACAAATCTTACGTTTTTTCAAACTATTCATATTGAAAAAACTAACAATAGAAAAATCAGGGGGATTGATCTTTCTGAATAAATTTCGGTTCCTACCTCTTTTAATCTTTTACACGATAGAAAATCCAATACTATTTTTCAAGTATTTTCATTCCTTTTCTTCTTTTACTAGAAAAGATTAAAAAATGGTTAGTTAGCAGATACGTTTTTAGCAGCACTCTATCTTATTAACAAAAACATTATTTTTTAAACTATTTCAATACTTTACTATTTCCTGATGACCTTATTCAATTACACTTTGAATAGTTTTTAAGATATCAGGCTATAAATTAACAAACGTTAACATTTACTTTTTATTTTTTAGCAAAGCAAAAATTGTTAAAAAAAATTTTAACAAAAATATTTAGACCTATTGTAATCACCAAATTTTTGTTCTGTTAAATTATTCTTATCTTTTAAGAAAAAGTTAAATTATTTGTACCCAAACAGGAATATGGTCAGAAATTTCTCTTGATTTAGAAAAAAAGAGAAATTGTTTATAAAACAAAACAACTCCTGAGCCTATTAGTGAGAAACGATTTTTGTTATAAAAAACATTATCATATTCAGAAGCTAAACAGTCATCATCAATACATTTTTGACGGAGTGATGTTTTTTGATTCCGGAAAGCGGACTCGTACCCCATTTTTTTAAGCGGATTAAAAACGGTGTGTTTTTGCGGACAATTGAAATCTCCAAGAAAGATAAGATTTAAATTGGGGTACAAATCCGGAAAAAACTTAAAATATTTGATTTCGGTTTCGGGCTGTTGCCTTTTAGTTTTAGCATGGAAATTAACTAAGGTAAATTCTTTTTCCCCAAATTGAAAGGTGCAAAAAAAGGGCTCCCGTTGAATCTCTTCTACAAAATTCTGATCCAGCCATGGTTCTCCCAGTTTGGTTACTTTAGAAGGCTTCCATAAAAAAGCATAGCGTTCCGATTTATAAGCACTTCCTTGTGTTGCTTCACTGACTACATAATCCCACTTTGCTCCTTTTCTATTAAGGTTATCGGCTAATTGAGCGACAGCTCTTGCTCCAGATCCGTTAACAACAACTTCCTGTAGAGCCACAACATCAAAATCTTTTAATACCTCAGCCATAAATTGAATGGCGGAATCTGATTTTGAGGAGCCAAAGTTTTCAATGTTCCATGAACATATCTTTACTTGCGAAAACGCAATTACGACATAAAAAGAAAACAAAAAAGTAAACCAAATTCTCATCACTACTCTACTACAAATTCATATTCATTGCCGTCTATATCTTTTCCGGCAAGTTTTTCGTTCTCAACCCAATGAACATACAGGTCTTTTTCATGCCCGTCTTTGTCTTCTACCATACCTGCTCCGTATTTTCCTCGTATATTGATGTTTCCTCTTACTTTATTACTGTCTTTATCGTAACCGATGATATCGTAATTGTACTCATAATGTCCGCTAATTCCGGTGCGATACTCGTAGCGGTACTTTTTATCGACGTGATAGGTTTTTTTTTCTTTTTCCGTGATCTCTTTCCGATCTTCCGGCGTTATGGTATCTAACTCTAAATAAAAAGATTGCGGACTTGGTGGTGGAGGTGTATCTGTATCTTTACAGGACAACAGATTAAAAATAATAATAGGTAATAGTAGTTTTTTTATCATGATTCTTTAAAATTTTATTTCAATAACAAATATAAATAATAAGGAGGCTTTCCGTTTGGACCGCCGCCTCCGCCAATTTCATTTTGTAATAAATCTGAGAAATTATCTATCAGGAGCTTTTCCATTTCATTTATATAACTAACCGATGATGTTTCGTACTTCACTATCATCTTCTTCCACCCTTTTCCACTATTACTATGTTGAGAAAAGCGATTCAAAGGATTAGATGTGATTCCTACTTTTACTTTATTGTAATGTCTAAGATACTGAGCAATACTTCTTATTAATGATTCTTTCACATCATTAAAAGTACCTGTCTGGTATTCGTAAAATTCTAATTCCATTTTTTTTCTGATTTTATTCTTCACTATTATATCTCCATGCTGTTTCTAACAACTCATCCTCAAACTGATAAATATCCTCAAGGCTTTCTAATGCATGTCGGGTTTCATTTTTAGCATCATCAAACAATCCGATATACTTCTTAACACCGTTAAAATGCAATCGGCAAAGTGGTTTTCGGTTATTATCATCCAATAAAATTCCGAAATAAGATTGCGTATCACGATGTACAATTCGATGCACTTCTAATTTTCTTCTTAAAATGGCTACTACAATACGAAAGCCTTCCAATTCTTCTTCTGTTGTATTTATTTTACTTTCTTCTATTTCCTCTACCTGATCGCCAACCTGCTTTTCCGCTTCTTTATTTAAAGCGGCATTTAAGCGATCATTGATTCTTTCGTTAATAAATTGATTAAAACCTTTTAAAACCAATTCTTTAAACTCATCCATTACTTTTTCAGTCAATCTTCCGGAATATACTTTACCGGCAAACAAACGAATAAACTCAGTTGAAGGATTTTGTAATTCATCATTGATTAATTTTTTAATCTCTTTTGTGTACTTCAATGAACTGGCATTATTAACAATCTTATTGACATCAAAATTAGATTTATGAAATTTTGCAATTTCATGGATAGTATTTTCTTTCAGACTAGTGATCTCAAACTCGAGAAATGGTTTTTCATCCATTTTATTTTTTTCTTCCAGATCGGTAAAGAATTGATACTGAATTCCATTGGTCAACAAAGCAAATCGGGCTTTTGTTACATGAAAATAACGCAACAATTGCGAATTATGAATTGATAAATCTTCCCGCCAGTTTTTACACTCTATGATTAAAATAGGTTCTCCTTCCTGAAAAATAGCATAATCTACTTTCTCTCCTTTCTTTAAACCTATATCAGCTGTAAACTCAGGTACCACCTCTGTCGGATTAAATGTGTCATAACCTAAACTATTAATAAAAGGAAGCACAAAAGCATGCTTGGTAGATTCTTCTGTTTCTATTTTATCTTTGAGCTGATTGATCTTATCTGCTAAAGCTTTAAATTGTACTTGTAGTTCCATTCTTTTATCTTTTAATTGATTAAACTAAAAAGCAGTCTTATTATATTTAAAATTAAATCGCTCTTCTGACATAAATAAAAAAGCTATAAAATCAAAAAGAGCAATTATTGTTGGAATAAATGTCCAGCAAAACAACAAATACAATATCCCAACAAAAGTCTGCCCTAAATAAAATCTATGTATTCCGACTCCTCCTAAGAAAAACGCCAGTAAAACAGTTGTTAATTTACTTTTCATAATTTTACATTCTTGATAATATTTGTTCTTTTTTTGATTCAAAATCTTCTTTAGAAATGATCTCATTTTCTAATAATCCTTTTAACTTTTGTAAAACGATAAGAGGATCTTCTTCTTTATCTTTCTCATTAGCTGCATTTGTTGCTGTATTAGCGTTCACTACAATACCACCTCCTGCAGCGGCTCTTTTGTCTTCTAAATCTCTTTGCCTTCTATATTCCGCCATCTCTTCTTCTTTTTCCTGTGCAAACTGGTATAATTTTCTTGCCTGAACTTTAGGTAAATAATCTAAAGTATTTAATTGCCCCTTAATTGTTTTTACTGAAAAAACAGCTCCCAGAATAGCTTCTTTCATATGACAGTCTGCTATTTCTTTCCATAAATAATCTTGAAAATTCATAGACAGACCTAAATTACTAGGTCGGCAAAAAATCACTCTTTTGTTTGTCAATGTAATACAATCAGGAGATAAATTAACAATGGGTTTATTCTGTACTGCAATATATTCGACTTCTTCCCCTGCAGTAAGCAATCCTTTCACCTTGTGCATTAATTTTTCTACAACCTTTGGGTTTTGTTCCTCATTTAAGAACTTTTTAATATCATTAATCATTTTTTATTATTTAAGGTTAAACACCCCAAACATAAGGCCAATACCATAGTTTTCCTTACGGCTTTCCGTAAAGACTATTTTTTAATTTTGAAGAAAATAAATTAAAGGTGATTATTGTTCTTTTGAATTTTTGTAGCAAAATATATTTTCTGAAAAAAGTGCTGCAATAGTTGTAGCAGAAATTAATTTTTAAAAAAAATGCTACAAATATTGTAGCAAAAAAAATTATCTTGAAAATTGTGATACACAATAAAGGATGCCCGGAATATTTCAGATCACGCCCATATCTTTTGCAATAGCAATTAAATGCACATTATTGTTGGCTCCGAAATACATTCTCAGCCTGTTGATCCGCTTTTCTATGGTGCTTTTACTGTTAGGAGTGATTCCTTTCTCCTTAAACGTTAGTTCTATTTCATCCTGAGTAATTCCGGAGGCTAAATGTCTTATGATCTGTAAATCATAACTGTCTATTTCACTCACGGTTTTATCCTGCAAAGCTGAAGCATGATCCGGAGAAACATACCGCTCTCCTTTTTCAGCTTTCAAAATGGCTTCCTTGAGTTCCGGAATACTTTTGCGGTCTTTAACCACATAACCGTCCACCTCAAAATTGTCAAAAAGCGATTTTATCTTGAAAGACTTATCTTCCATAGAATACACTATCGTTTTTAATTCCGGCTGCACTTCTTTTGCTTTTTCTATCAATGCTTCGCCCGACTTTAAGGTTACAGCTCTGAAATCTTCTTTAAAACACAGATCAGAGATCAATAATTGATAAGGATCCCCGTCTAAAAGTGCTCTTTTGATCTTTAACAAGGCATCATCACAATATTTAGCAAAATCAACCTGCTCAACCTCTAATTCTTTTAAAAGTTGCGTAACCGCTACATTAGTCGTGTCAAAATCTTCTGCTATCAATACTTTTGTAAACATACGTGCTTAATTTTTAGGTATTACGATTGAAACTTTTAAGCCTTTCCCCGGCATAGTGTCAAAAGTAATCGTTCCGTTTACACTGTGAATACGGTTTTCCGCACTTTGGATTCCGCCTTTTACATTTTTCTTTTCAAACCCTATTCCGTTATCCGAATAGTTTACTTTCAGTTCTTTGTCCGAACTGAAATTCAGCACCACTAAAGATGCCTGACTGTATTTTTTCATATTCACCAGCAATTCCCGGAGTACTCGATATACTGCGATCTGTTTTTCCGGCGAAATCTGGTCCAGATTCACTTCTTCTTTCTTAATGATAATGCGTACTTCCTTGTCCTGAAAATCAGATATCATCGCTACAAGGTCGGCTTCAAAATCTTTTCCGGTAACTATATCATTATTCTCTCTGGAAATATTACGGGTCTTCTTGTAGATCTCATCCAAATCATTGACCAGAGACGCCCTGTTTTTGTCCAGATCCTGCGTTTGCACAAACGATAAGGTTTGAAAAACATCATTAGCCAACTCATCGTGCAATTTTCTGGAAATGCGGGTCTCTGTTTCGTAAGCTGTTTTTTGATTTTCTAATTGAAGTTTTATCTTATTTTTCCTTTTGATGTGAAAAAAGATATACAATGACGATAAGAGTACAATAATGGATAAGAGTAGATAGACTATTTTTTGTATTCTTTGAATCTCTACATCTTTTGAGATTAAAGAATAATCGTACTTCATTTTAGCAAATTGATTTTTTGCAGTTTGCCGAACCAGGTCAATACTGTCGTTTATTGTTCGATAATCCTGAAAATACTGTTTAGATTGTATCCCGGAAGTGTTTGGTATTAAAATTTCTAAAGCTTCTATCTGATCGTCCGGACTTTTTATATTGGAAGCTGCCTGAAACGCTTTTTGGGCATATTCAACTGTGAGGCTAGGCAAAGAATCCTGATAAAAACGGGCTAAATGTACTAAGGAAGCAATTCTTTCGTAATCTTCGCCCAGACTATCTCTTATCCGCATTGACTCTGTCAAATAATCATAAGCTTTATCTATATCTCCTTTTTTAAAATAAGCAAAACCTAAATTATCTATTATTTTAGCATAGTTTTTTTTGTCCTGTCGTTTTAATACATCTTCTTTTAAAAGTTCATTTGCTAAAGAAATTGCTTCTTCATAATTTCCTTTTTTTATATTAACAACTATAATATTATTTTTAATAATAGCTTTTTCAAGTATACCTGAAGTAGTATTCAATATCTCATAATAGTAGTTCAATGCTGCATCATAATCATGTCTTTCTTTACTAATAATTCCTAAACAATTATAGATTTCATTCTTATAAGATAAACTATCACAATCTTCAAAATATTTAATTGCTTCTGTAGCTGTCTCTTCACTAGATGAAAAATCACCTACCATTTTTTGTAACTGTACTTCTTTCATTAGAATATAAACAATGTAACAAGTATTTTCTTGAAGATAACTAAGCTCTTTCGCTCTCTCAAAATAGTAAAAAGCACTATCGATTTTGTTCTCTTTATTAAAAACCTTAGCTTTTCCTATGTAACTATCTAATAATTTATTTTGATTCTTGGGACTACATGAAATCAATAAAAAAAATACAATTAAAAAGGGGAAATATTTCATATAAAAAACATTTCCCCGAATTTATTAAATATTATCTTATAAAGATAAAAAAAATTAAGGATTTGATGGCGGTGGTGGATCAAGATGTCCGTCTTCTCCTCCTGTTGTATCCAAAGGTTCTTTATTCAAATACACTTCTTCCTCTGGTTCTTTAACTGAATTTTGGATGAAATCATCATTTGTACAAGACACTAGTCCGATCCCGGCTATTACTAAAAGAATTATTTTTTTCATGATCTTTTAAAAATTAAAAATGAGACATAGGCAGGGCTGTTCGAGATTGTTCGAATGTTTTTTCTACAGCCTTACTGCCGTTCGTTAATACTTTGCGGGAAGTGAAGTGTGCTGAAACAGAAAAGTCAATTTATACTTCCCGAATAAAAATCCTGATCTGTTTAGCGACACTTTTTTAGAAGTAGTTTTGTACATTTGTTCTTATCGCGAGTAGAACAAGAACTAAATCTGAAGACAAAGTAAAGCCTGATTTTCAATAGTTTTGCTACGGAATTCCGATAGTTCTAAGAGTTCTTGAAAAGTCCGACAGAATCCGAAAAATCCGACAGAATCCGAAAAATCCGAAATAATACATGGAAAAAAATTACTTAGAAGAGTATAAAAAAGCGATTCGAAAAAAGTATGAAACTGAAAAAAATGGTGTTCACAGTAACTTTCTTTTAAATCCTTCTCCGGCAAAACTCAGAGATTTATGCGTCATTATACTTACTGATTCCAAAAACCAAAATGACTCTATTAATTTTCGAAATTTTTTAGGTTTTGACTTTAACATAGAAAAAGTGCATGAACTCAATGATCAAAAACTTATAGATAAATTCAAACCCATAGGGCGTTTCTTCAGGGGAAAATCTGAGCTTTCCACTCTTTTTGCGTTAGATATGGCCGCTCTACTGGTAAACTATGAAAGTAGACCTTATACTAAGTTTACCCGATTAGTAGCAGAAAATAGTAAGCCTGATGAGCAAGCAGAAGAAACATTTCCGGAAGAAAAGACCTCAGAAAAAGAAAATTTAAAAACACCACTAACTTCCTTCATCAATTTTACAGACATAAATCCGATTCCTAAAAAACCGGAAAAAAAACGGTGGAATCCGAAAATAGTATTTGGTCTTTTTTCTTTGTTAATTCTATTTTCTTTAGGGGGTTACTATTTAACCAAAGAAAAAGCATACATGGTGTGGACCGAAGATCATTTTGTAAAATATTCGGAAAAAGAAATTCGCGACAATCCCGGTCTTCCGTATGAGAAAATAGATGAAAACAGATTCAGGAACTTTAAAAAGATAATTCCTTGTGACACTACTACTTTTTTTAAAAACGGAATGGAAAATGTCTGGTACGGCAAATCTTTAAAAGGTAATGAGATCGAATGCTTTACAGCTCCGGGATTGCATCCGGAAACCGGAGTTACTCTAAAAAAGATCACGACTTATATCATTGGTGAATATCATTTAAGGAGACCTTGCCGTTAACTTTTTCCGTTCGTCACACAAAAGGTTTCCGTCATAATATTTTGTATCTTTGTACAAATTAAGACGGATGGGTTTATCGTACTTCAGTGAATCACCTTTTAAAACACTCATTTCCTTTCATAAGCTTACGGAAATGCTGGAGCATATTGCCCAAAACGATATTCCGTTCCGCTCGGCTTATGCCCGATCATTACTGGATGAAGTACAAAAAGTTCCGGAATTGATCACCGGAATTGAAAATATCGATACGATACGCCAGAACAGTCAGTTGATCAGCTACCTGCTTTCAGACCTGTTTCCCACCGCTTTAACGCATAATGAAATAAAGGCCGCAGCTATCCCTTTTCACAATTTTACGTTCAATTATACCAAACGGTTTGAAAACATCTTGCAGAATGCCGGTGTCAATTTTGAGGTCAACATCCGTGATCTTGACGAACATCGATTTTATGTCATGAATTGTTGCCTCATTATCAATCACTATTTCAATAGTACGGTTGATTTTGCCATGCCTTTGTTTTACGATATCCCTGATAAAAAAGGATTTATGCGTCATTATCGCATTTTATACAATGCTGATTTTATGGATGTAATACCAACGGACAAAGCGATCATGTTGACCGAAGCGGATATCAATTTGTTACTGGACAATTATGATGATCTGGAGTTGTGGAAAAAATATTTTCCGCATGAAAGTTGGATCTTAAAAGGATTCGGAATTGTTAGTTTATTCGACAGTACAACGGAAAATTCACTTTCCAACTTAAAAACGAACTTACTGAAAACTAAAAGCGAACCGACTATTTTTGAAAACAGTTTTGAATCGATTTTCAGGTCTTTTTTTAAAATCCCTGATTTAAGGATCGGTTTTATGATCTTCAATCAAACTGAAAAAAAATTAGTGAAACCTCCTATCAGTAAAGGTTTTATTTCGAGTTTCCTTTTAGATGAAAAAGATTGCGATTGCGAAACGCTCTTATGTGGCGGTTCCTATGATAATCTGATAAAGAAACAGACTTATTTTACCATATCTGACGTTCAGAATTACATTCAGAATTCCGGAAATGAGACTTTCGGTTATAATTTATTATTAAAAAATATTTCGAGTTGTATTTTAGCTCCTATTGTAAAAGACAATCAATTACTGGGCATCATAGAATTTGTTTCGGCTACACCAAGAGCACTGAACAGTATTGAAGCTCAGAAAATTGAATTGATCACTCCGTTTTTGGTTGACACCATTGAACGCTTCAATAACGAAAGAGACAATCAGATAGAGGCTATCATCCAGCGGGAATATACCACGATACATCCAAGTGTTTATTGGAAATTCACTCAGGAAGCTCAAAAATTTTACGACAGCCTGATCAATCAGGAATCGTATACTTTAAAAGAAATTGTTTTTAAAGATGTCCATCCGCTTTACGGACAAATCGACATCAAAGGCTCTTCGGAACACCGAAACGAAACCGTAAAAAAAGACCTCAACGTTCAGTTAAAATGGCTGCTTGATATTTTCAGCACACTTAATAAGAACCATAAACTTGCTATTGTAGAGCAACGCATCTTTGAATTACAGGATTGGCAACTGGAGATCAGCGGGAATCTGAAAGCTGATATCGAACAGCAGATCCAACGGTATATCGGCACGGAAATACACCCACTGCTACAAACCATTCAGCTTGACGATGATGCCATTCAGAAAGAGATCAATCACTATTTTGACTCTTTGGATGTCAAAAACGGTTTGTTGTATACCGAACGTAAAAAATTTGATGAAGCTATGGCTATTATCAATAAAAAGCTGGCTAAGATCATTGATGAAAAACAAAATGAGGCTCAAAAGATTTATCCGCATTATTACGAACGTTTCCGAACAGACGGTGTTGAACATAATTTATACATCGGTGCGTCCATAACACCGCAACGAAAATTTGATTTGCTTTATCTTCAGAACCTGAGACTTTGGCAATTTCAAACCCTGTGTGAAATGGAAATTGAACACCATAAGATCAAATCGCAATTGCCATTTCCGCTAGAAGTCACTTCTCTGATCCTGGTTTTTAACAGTCCGATCTCTATTCGGTTCCGAATGGATGAAAAACGCTTTGATGTCGACGGCACGTATAATGCACGCTATGAAGTGGTCAAAAAGCGCATCGATAAAGCATTCATAAAAAATAAAAAAGAGCGCATTACCGCTCAGGGAAAAATCACTATTGTGTACTCCGGAAAACATGAGGAAGAAGAATACCTGAAATATGTTCGCTACCTGCAACACAAAAACATTATTGCTCCGGAAGTCGAGCAATTTGAAGTACAGGATCTACAAGGAGTTTCCGGATTAAATGCAATTCGTGTTACCATACTTCACGAAAACGCTAAACCGGAAAAGAGTAAGGTTACTATTGACGAATTCCTGAAGATCAACCCTTAATTTCCGGCCATTTTAAAAGCAACGACAAACGCAATAACTGAAACAATAATTCCGATCATAAAAATATTGTATGTTATGCGTAACAATCGGTATTTCTTTTCTAATACTAGCCCCAGATAATACAGATCAGAGATCATTGTATTGTATAAATAATCTTTATCATTGATCATTTCAGTAACGGCATCCTGATATTCTTTTAACGGCATCTTATAAAAATTACCGAAAAACAACAAATTGACTTTTCGTTCTTCTAAATCCCGTTGTGTGAACTTACCGGAAGTGACTTTTGGTCGGGTCGAAAGAATGGCAAAAATAATTGAGACCACGCTAAACATGACCATAGTAAAAGTAGGACCGATCAAATGAGCATTATTAGGGTTATCTAATTTCGGTACAATGGTTGACAAAGCTACCGAAATGATAATAGCATTTACCGACAGCAAGATATTTGCCTTACTATCAGCAATACCACTCAATCGGGTATGGTTATTTAAAGTTACCCGAAACATGGTATCAATGCCTCTGCTCGGTTTTTCTTTCTTTGCTTTTTTAGTTTCTTTCTTTTCCTCCATCTTTTGGATTGTATTCAAAACTTGTTTGATATTCTTTTCTTTAACCGGTTGTAAAAACTTTTTACAATATTCTGTATAAAAATGATGCTTTTGCTTTAAAAAAAGTAAGTTTTCTTTATTCCAGTCCAAATCTGAAAAACGCTTTTCACAAGTCAGCTCCCACTCTTTCCGGAGAGACTCTGATGATGTCAGATAGTCGATACTCCCTAAGTGGCAATGATCTGCATCCTTCATGATCCGTTCCCGTTCGTCCTCAGGTTCATGATTGTACCGGGTTGCCAAAATTATTCTTTTTACGTCTTTAATAAAAGTACTTTCTTTTCCGTTCTCTGTTAAAAACCTGGAAGCAATTTCTGCGCTGACCTGTTCGTGATTTATGATGCTTTCTGTATAACCTGTATCATGGAACCATCCGGCAACCAATAAAATTTCCTTTGTTTCAGCATCTAATTTTTCATACGCAACAATCGCTTCAATTGTCCGTACTACATTTTGTGTATGCGTAAAATTATGATACAAATATGCAGAAGATAACTTATCTTTGAATAATTGCTCCACAAACGAAGCTGATTTTGTAATTATAGACATCATAATCTTTTAATGATATAAATTTATGAAAATCATTGCGTTTTCAAATAATAAAACCTTTTTAAAACACGTTTTTTGCGTCCTTACGTCATGTTTCCTCTTAAGTTCTTGTGCTACAATGGGCGTTTCCGAAGGTAAGAACGTTAAAAACTATGATTTTAGTCTATCGGAAGACACATTAACTGTCGCCCATACCTTTTTTTTAATTGGTGATGCCGGAAATGCCGACGAGCCGGAAGGCGCAATAACTTTGCATTTGTTAAAAAACCAGTTGGAAACGGCTTCCAAGAACAGCACTCTTATTTTTCTGGGTGACAATATTTATCCTAAAGGTTTACCTGATAAGAAGGATAAAGCCAGGGCATTGGCTGAAGAAAAATTACAACGCCAACTAGACATTACCCAAAACTTTAAGGGAAAAACTATCTTTATTCCCGGAAATCACGATTGGTATAGTGGCTTAGAAGGGCTTCATGACGAAGCTAAAATGGTACAGCGATACTTTGACTCTAAAAAGGCTTTTCTTCCCAAAGACGGCTGCCCTATAGCAACTGTTTCCGTTACTGATAATCTAGCCTTAATCGTTGTTGACAGTGAATGGTATTTAGAAGACTGGAACCAACATCCGAAAATGAATGACGATTGTGAGATTAAAAACCGAGAAGAATTCTTTGACGAGTTACACAGCCAGATCAACAAAAATCAGAATAAAACGATCATTCTGGCTATCCATCATCCGCTGTTTAGCAACGGTGCTCATGGCGGACAATATTCCTTTCGTAAGCACTTTTTCCCGATAAGCAACGCGATTCCTTTGCCTGTTATAGGTTCTTTTATTAATCTATTGCGAAAAACCACAGGAGCCAGTCCGCAGGATCTTCAAAACAAACAATATGCTGCCTTTATTAAAAGGCTTAAACCTATGATCCAAAACTTAGACAATATTATAGTCGTTTCCGGTCACGATCATAACCTGCAATACATTGAGAAGGAAGGTATCAAACAAATCATCAGCGGTGCCGGTTCAAAAAAAGAAGCGGCAAAGGCAACCGGAAAAGATGATTTTACGTATGGCGGAAATGGTTTTGCCATCATGAAGGTTTATCAGGACGGTACTGTGATTAATCGCTTTTACGGAACGGATAATGCCGATCTGCAAGAATTGATCGCTCTGAAAATTATGGAACCAAACAGTAAAGATGAAACCGCTTTTACAGATTCAAATCCTTTACCACCAACCGTTTCTGCCTCAATTTACCCTAAAGAATGGACCGAAAAAAGTAAGTTCTACTCTTTCTTATGGGGACATCATTTCAGGGAATATTACGGATTAGCCGTTGAAGCTCCTGTTGCTTCTCTGGACACATTATACGGCGGACTGGAAACGGATATTGCCGGAGGGGGACACCAATCAATGTCACTCCGGTTAAAAGATACAACTACCGGCAAAGAATATGTTATGAGAGCACTGCAAAAAAGTGCTACTCGCTTTTTACAGACTGTTGCTTTTAAGGATCAGAATGTGGAACAGGAATTCAAAAACACGATTACCGAACGTTTTATTTTTGACTTTTATACTACAGCACATCCTTTTACCCCTTTTATTATCGGTGATCTGGCAGATGCTGTAGGTGTATTTCACACCAATCCGAGACTGTTCTATATTCCGAAACAAAAAGCACTAAAACAGTACAATGAAACCTATGGCAATACCTTGTATCTGGTTGAGGAACGCCCGACAGAGGAGCATCGTGACGAAAAGAGCTTTGGTAAACCGGATGACATTATCAGTACGACTGATGTATTAGAAAAGATCCGAAAAGATGAAAAATATCAGGTAGATGAATCTTCTTTTATAAGAGCCCGTCTATTTGATATGTTGATCGGTGATTGGGACAGACATGCCGATCAATGGCGCTGGTCTGTTTATAAAACCGAAGATCAGGTACTCTTTAAACCTATTCCCAGAGACAGGGACCAGGCTTTTGTAAAGGTCGACGGTAACTTGCTAAGCCTGATTCTCAAGATTCCGGCTGCCCGGCATATCAGTGATTTTAAGAGCCGTTTCCCAGATGAAAAATGGTTTAACTTTGCAGGACACAATCTGGACATAGCCTTTATCCGAAAAGCAGATGCAGAAGACTGGAAAAAGGAAGCTCAATTTATTGCCGATCACCTTACTGATAAGGTAATTGATAGTACTTTTGAACAACTGCCAAAAGAAATTAATCATGACGGCACTACTCAGGAAATTATTGCAAAACTGAAGTTGAGACGCGATAAACTAGCAGCTTATGCCGAGAAATATTATCACTTCTTGCACAAACGGATCATTTTAACCGGAACCGATAAAAAAGATGAATTCATTATTGAACGTTTACCTAATGAACAAACGAAGGTAACGATCAACCGTATCAAAAAAACAGGAATAGAAAAAGAGTTCAGCAGAACTTATTCTGCCTCAGAAACCTGTGAGATCTGGATTTACGGTTTAGATGATGACGATATTTTTAAAGTAAGCGGAACGGAAAAACATCCGATAAAGATTCGCCTGATCGGCGGACAGAATAATGACACTTATGATATTGAGAACGGTAAAAAAGTAGTGCTCTATGATTACAGATCAAAGAACAACACTTTACTTAATTCCGGGAATGCCACCGTTCATTTTAAAGATGATTATGACCTAAATGAATACCATTATAAAAAAACTTCAAAATATAGTGCTTTTATGGGCTTGCCTTCTATAGGATACAACCCTGATGACGGTATTAAACTGGGAGTAGGGTTATCTTACACGTATCAAGGATTCAAAACAGATCCTTTCACTTCAAAACACTCATTCAAAGGAAACTACTATTTTGCAACAGAAGGATTTGAGCTATTCTATAACAGCATCTTTACTCAGCTTTTAGGAAACTGGAACGTTGAAATTAATGCCCGTTATACGACACCGAATTTCAGCATTAATTATTTCGGTTACGGAAACGAAACTAAAAACTTTGACGACATCTTTGGCATGAACTATAATCGCGTTAAGATCCAAACCTTCAAAATAGCTCCGAGCTTTAAACGGATAGAAAGGACAGGAAACGAAATAAGTTTTACGCCATTCGTAGAAAACATTGAAGTAGAAGGTATAACCGATCGCTTCATCAATGTTTCTACAGAAATAAACCCGAGGGTTTTTGAATACCAACAATTTGCCGGAGCAGGCTTTAAATATGCCTTTGAAAATTATGATAGTAAAGCGAACCCCGGATTAGGCATTACGTTTGCCTTTTCAACGGAATGGAAAACTAATTTGTCAGACATCAAACGAAACTTCACGTATCTTGAAAGTCATCTTGGATTCAGCCATAAACTAACCGCTGATAAAAAAGTAGTTTTGGCGACTTTATTAAAGATTAAAAAAATATTCAACAATACGTATGAATTCTATCAAGGAGCTACTTTGGGCGGTGATTATGATCTGAGAGGTTTCAGGAATCAACGTTTTCTGGGTGATGCTGCTTATTTCCAGAGTTCAGATCTCCGCTGGAACATTGGTCACATTAAAAGTATCGTTCCGATGCAATATGGTATCTTAGCCGGATATGATTACGGAAGGGTTTGGCTAGACGGCGAAGATTCAGATAAATGGCATCAATCGTTGGGAGGTGGTGTTTGGTTGAGCGGATTAGATGCTGTTACAGCCCGATTGACCTTTTTCAATAGTGAAGACGGCAACAGAATTGCCTTTGGTTTAGGGTTTGGCTTTTAGTTTTAACCGATACAAATTCCCCCCTTTCTTTTTCACACGTTCATCAACCATAAAAAGGGTTTCGTTGCTTCCGAAACAAACGCCTTCTTTTTGTGAAGTATTTAGTTTTACAGTCGAAGTAACAGCTTCAGACGGAAATCGGTCTGTTTTTAACTGCATTGTAAAAAGCACTGAATGCCCTAATAGAGCCAATGTCTGTGTTGTTGTATTGAATGCCGCATCTGTAACCATAACCGGTTTGTCTTTCACCGATAGTGCCAATGTATCCGTTAAGATAGCCTTAAAATTTCCCGGTCGGTTAGGAATTTGATAGACATGAGAAATGCCATTCTTGTTTTTAGTAAAAAGCCAGAAAACATCTCCTTTTACGATAAATGCTTCTGCATCAAAGCTTTTCTTCTTTTTTTTTGGAGGAAAATGTTTTTGTTCCGGGTAGTTGAATGTTGTGACCTGACTTGGTACTACTTCATTCCGGTTCAACTCTTTTTTATTGATCTTTAAAATCCGGAGGTCTTTCCGATCACTGTCATTGTTACCAAAATCGCCAATGTAAAGATTTCCTTCCTCATCTCTTGTTAAAGCTTCCCAGTCTCTGTTCTCAAATCCTTTCACTTCTATCTTTCCGGAGAACGTTCCGTCAGTATGAAATACCCAGATAACGGCTTCATTATTGCTATCTTCTACCAAATAGAGCTTATTTTCTATCTCTATTATTCCGGATAATTCTTTTAATTCTTTAGGAAATGAAGCCACTGTTTCCAAAGTTGTCGGTTCTTTTTGACATGACCCTAAAAAACAACAGCCAAAACTCAGAAAAAGAAAAAAAATATATGTTTTATTAATCATCAGATATCATCTAACTGAATTAAATTTCGCTTTAACGCATAAATAACGGCTCCTACAATATTTTTAGAATTGGTTTTCCCGATAATATGTTTGCGGTGTGTATCAACTGTAGTTGAGGCTATATTCAATATTTTTCCCATCTCTTTACTGCTCAATTCCCGGGATGCTAATTTTATGATTTCTATTTCTCTGGATGTAAGCTGTATCGCATCTTCATAATGTGTCGTAGATTGGTTAGCTTTCTTTTCCCATAAAAGAGCCTCACGCAAAACAGTTCCCAGCTCATTTCCGAAATAATATCCTTTTTCCTTTATACTATTTATAGCCTGTTCCAACTGATTAGGATCTGAATTTTTAGTAAAAAATCCGTGGGCGCCCAGTTCCATAACTTTGTGAACACTTTCCTTAGTTGTTAATTGGGATATGATCAGAATGAACATATCCGGATATTCTTCCCGTAGCACTTTACAAGTCTGAAAGCCATCGAGCTCCGGCATTTGTATATCCAGTAAAACCAAATCGATCGGTACGGAATCTATTTGTTCTAAAAATTCCTTTCCATTGCCTGCTTGCAAAACAACATCCACATCCTGAAAGGAATCTACCAGATGGGCTAAGCTTTTTCGAAATAGTTGATGATCGTCAACAATAGCAATACGCATTTCTTATTTTTTTACCGAAATTACAAATTTATTCCCCTTTTCTACGGGAATTTGTTCAAAATCTGCTTCAATAACTTTAATTCGTGAGCTGATATTTTTCAATCCGGCTCCTCTAGATATAGCATATTGCTCTTTGAAATTAAAAGGAATACCATTGTCCTGTATCTCGATTTGATAGTGTTCCGGCGAATCGCTGAAAATAAAAGAACAAGACGTTACCTTTCCGTATTTCATCATATTAGAAGTAAACTCCTGAAGTATTCTGAACAATTCATACGCTTGCTCTGCAGGTATCTGATATCCTGAACCGTTATCGGTTAAAGTAAAAATGGCTTCTGCACTGGTATTAATACGATCGAGATAATCTTTAAATGCAGGCTGAAAGCCGGCTTTTTCCAGTAAAGGCGGCATCAATTTATAAGAGACCAAACGTGTATTCTCTAATGCAGCTTCTACTCCTCCTTTAATCTCAGAGAACATTTGCTTTTTTTCATCATCTGTTTCTGTTCGGAGTAAAATAGCAATAAAGTTCCGTACTGCGTTTAAATCACCGGAAACTCCGTCATGAATATCCGCAGCTATACGTTGGCGCTCTTTTTTTTCACTTTCCAAAGAGGTTTTCAAAAGCAACTCAGCTTCTTTTCTCTTTATCTTTAGTAAATTCGTCTGGTAAAAAACGGCCAAAAACAATAGAACAAAAACCAGAATTACAATTAGTCCGGTTCCTATTATGATTAAACTCCCAACTTGACTTGAATAATCCACCTATACATATTTTAATCAGAACAATGCTCATATTAGCCGCTATTCGGGCAAATATTGTATCATTTGACTCTTATTTAGGCATCAAAATTACAAAAGTTGCTAAATTTTCAACTCACTTTAGTGTTTTTTTCGAGCGCGATTTTAAAATAACCACAAGTAAGACAATTTTTGTTATAACATTCAATAACGCAATAATCACCCAAAAACTGGTGATACCTAATTTTTCCTGTCGTAAATAATCAGCCATTAAGAGGACCAAAAAAGTTCCGCAATAGAAAACCAGAAAGACTGAAATATAATAAAATACCGGGCGATCATACAAAGGAGATTCGTCCATTTTCTTAAAGACCTCTACAAACCATTGAACGCTCAATGTTACCACCATCAATACCATTATCATATTAATTGGCATATCATCATATACCTTTTGGTCAAAAGAAAAGTCTTTGAGCAGATAAGCATAAACCAAAAAATACAAAATACCGAAAAAATACGCTATCTTTTTATTATCCAATAATTTATAATAAAAATATAAAACAGTAAAAAATTCAATAAGACAATAAAAACGATACCATATAGTTGTAGAAATCCTGAAATATTTTTGATTGAGAGGGTCAAAAATACTAACCGCAAATGTTAATACTAAAAACGGTAAAAGGTAAACCGTTTCCCGGTTTACCTTTTTATGATTATACATATAAGTGAGTAATAAAGATACTCCGAATACATAAGAGATATTAGCTAGAATATTTAATGGCGACAAAACGAAACTCTAATTATTTAATAAACTATTAGTATCACAATCCGGTGGACATGGTGCTGTTCTATCAATAATTACAGCCGTCATATCATTACCTTCTGCGTCCACTCCGATTAAAACGGGAGAAAATCGTTCCAGATCTTCATCATAACCATTATAAAGACGAATTCCCATACATCCTTCCTGATTTAATATCAAATTTACCTTTTCAATTCCTACGAACGAACATTGAATTTCATTCGGATACTTCACTTTAAATGCATTAATTAATTTCTTTGCTGCATCAATGGAGATAACTTCCCCACAATTTGGATTAATAGCCATAGTTTAATTATTTAAGATTTGTTATTAGTAATTTTAAATTTTCCTTTTAGCACATTCCACACGATTTTTAGCGCCAAAAAAGAATAAGCCAAAACAACAAAATGTTTAAACCCTAACCCCATAAAATAGTTAAGAACCAAAGAAATTGTCAAATATGCTATAGAATAAAACATGGTATTAATAAAAATAGCAGAACCATCTTCGTACTTTTTGTCGTGAGATAAAAATAACAGCACTGTCGTTAAACTAATATTCATTAAAAACCATGTTATAGAAAATAAAACGCTTAACAATAATATGAAATAAAAATCGAAATCCAAAAGAAGCGGACTATCTAATTCATCTATCAGATCGTGCTTAAAAAGAAAAATAGCAATTAAAAAGTAATGAGCCTGCCCGAAAATCGATAATACAATTTTCGGATAGCTTAACCTGAATCGTAAGAGTTTCACTATGTTGCTCATCACTTTTTTAACTTGCTTTCAAAATGAAAAATTTAATTAACTAAATACCCCTACCAAATTAACCTCATTATTCCATTTTGTCTTTTCCAAAGTTACCTGCTCCCACTAATACGGACAATACTTAGTTTTGGGTATTTTTATACCTAATATTCGGTATTTCTTCGTCAAAAAGCACTATTTGCCACTTTGTCATTCATTTTCTTTTTTTCATTACCTTTGGTTTACTAACCAAAAACTAAACGCTTATGTTATTCAATCCTATTGCTGTAATTGTAGCAGCACTTTCTACCTTTGTAGTGGGTTTTATTTGGTATAATCCTAAAGTTTTCGGAACTATCTGGATGCAGGAATCCGGTATAACGGAAGAAAAAGCGAAACAAGGCAACATGATCAAGATCTTCGGACTTACATTGCTTTTTTCGATCATGATCGCTTTCATGTTACCCACATTTGTCATCCACCAGATCGGTGCTTTGCAAGCTTCAGGAGGAAATGTTACTGATGAAGCTTACCTTGCCTTCATGCAAGTTCACGGAGAACGTTTTCTTTCCTTCAAACACGGTGCATTACATGGCTTTATTTTAGGCTTATTTTTTGTACTCCCGATTACGGCAGTTAACAGCTTGTTTGAACAAAAATCATGGAAATACATCTTAATTACAAGTGGTTATTGGATCGTTTCTCTTACTATAATGGGAGCCATTATCTGCGGCTGGCACTAATTGGTTCACTTATCAGTACATTTCAATTTGAAAAATATCACTTTTACTATATTTCAGAATGTAAACGATCTACCAGAAAATTGGGATCAAGTTTCGCATTATAATCATTTTTTACAAACTCCTTATTTACAGGTCCTGCAAGAATCAGCACCTGTAAATATGGAGTGTTTCTTTATTGGTATTTTTGAAAAAGAAACACTAATAGGAACGGCATTAGCCCAGTATTTAGACCTAAATAAACTGGAGTCTTTCGGAGAACGGGATCATTGCTTAAAAACCAGTATTCGGAATTTTGTTTTTAAAAATTTCGCCTCTCATGTCCTTTTCTTAGGCAACAATATGATTACCGGACAAAACGGATATACCTTTAACAAAACAATCGGTTTTCAAGAAATCAGCCGTTTAATGGTTGAATGTGCTGAAGCCTTAATCACCTATTTTAAAGAAAAAGGGATTAAGATACATCTGGTCAGTTTTAAAGATTTTTACAATGACTGTTCGTCAGAGTTAAAAAAACACGATTTTAGATCCATCTATGAATTTTCAGCGCAACCCAATATGGTTCTCACGATACATCCAAACTGGAAAAGCATGAATGATTACACCAGTGCCCTTATCAAAAAATACCGGGATCAATATAAAAGAGCCCGAAAGAAATTTGAAGGAATCGCTATAAAAGAGCTTTTTTTAGAAGATGTTTTAGCAGAAGAAGACCGACTGTATGAATTGTATCATTACGTTGCTTTAAATGCACCGTTCAATACGTTCTTTTTAGCTGAGAATCATTTTTCCACTTTTAAAAAAAAATGCGGCAACCGCTTCAGAATCTGTGGCTATTATAAGGACGGAGTTCTGATTGGTTTTCATTCATTATTGCTGAATGATGAAACTTTAGAAACGTACTTTCTGGGGTATGACGAAAAAATCCAGAAAGAGAAACTTTTATACTTGAACATGCTTTATAACATGACCGAATTCGGAATTGAAAACGGCTTTAAGAAAATCATTTTCGGACGAACGGCATTAGAGATCAAAAGTTCCATAGGAGCTCAAGCCGTTAAAATGTCCGGATTTATTTTTCACACCAATTCACTAATCAATCGTTTTATTGAACCCTTGTTTACTCGACTTGAACCAGACGTTTCGTGGCAAGAACGACATCCTTTTAAATAACCCGTTTTAGATAGCATCGATCTCCATTTGAACCATTTCCCAGTCTTCCATCAATTGGTCTAAATCTTTCTTTTTCTGTTCGTATGCGGCAAAAAAGGAACTATCCTGCATCAATTTTTCATAGTTCACAGCTAGCTCTTCATCCTCTTTTTGAATTGCTTTTTCAAGCTGATTGATCTGGCTTTCAATTTTGCTCAATTTGTTCTGCAATGATTTTTGTTTCTTTTGCTCTTCATAAGAAAGACTTTTCTTTTCTTGTTGCACTGTCTGTTTTGCGGAAGAAACAGCTTCATCACTTTTTTCAATTTCACGCATATTCTGGGCGTTTCGCTGCTCTAAAAAGAAATTGATATCTCCCAAATATTCTTTTATTTTCTGGTCTTTAAATTCATAAACTGTATTGGTCAATCCTTGTAAAAAATCACGATCGTGCGAAACAATTAACAATGTACCTTCAAAATCTCGTAAAGCTGCTTTCAAAACATTTTTAGACTTAATATCTAAATGGTTGGTAGGCTCATCCATCAACAACACATTAATAGGCTGTAAAAGCAATTTACAAAGTGCTAAACGATTGCGTTCTCCTCCCGACAGTACTTTTACCTTTTTCTCAACATCATCTCCTCTGAACAAAAAAGCACCTAACATATCTCTGACTTTAGAACGATTTGCATCATTTGCAGCATCCAACATCGTATCCAATAGTGTTTTTTCGCCATCTAAATATTCTGCCTGATTTTGAGCAAAATACCCCAATTGTACATTGTGTCCCAACTTTATCGTTCCTTCATAAGGAAATTCATCAACAATAGCTTTTATAAAAGTTGATTTTCCCTGACCGTTTTGACCGACAAAAGCAATTTTATTTCCGCGTTCTACTAAGAGAGAAATATCCGAAAGCACTTTTTTATCACCGAAAGCTTTAGAAACATGTTCCGCTTCTACTACTACCTTACCGGGAGTAACCGAGATCGGAAAAGTGATCGACATCACTGAATTATCGTCTTCATCCACTTCAATTCGCTCAACCTTTTCCAGTTTTTTGATCAATGATTGCGCCATGGATGCCTTAGAAGCTTTGTATCTGAACTTTTCTATCAGTTTTTCTGTTTCTTCAATTTTCTTTGCTTGATTTTTAGATGCTGCCAATTGGATTTCCCGTTGCTCTTTTCGGGCTATCAGATATTTTGAATACGGCTTATTATAATCATAAATTTTACCCAATGATATCTCTATCGTTCTGTTGGTCACATTATCCAGAAACATCTTATCATGGGAAACAATAACAACCACTCCCGGAAAATTCTTTAAGAAACTCTCCAACCAGATGATACTTTCAATATCCAGGTGGTTGGTCGGCTCATCCAGCAGTAAAACATCATTACTTTGCAACAAGAGCTTTGCCAGTTCAATACGCATTCGCCATCCGCCGGAAAAAGACTCGGTAGGATTATTGAATTCTTCTCTTTTGAACCCTAAGCCCAATAGTACTTTCTCGGTTTCACCTTTGTAATGATACCCTCCTAATATTTCGTATTGATGCGTTACTTCACTTAACTCATCAATCAAATTATGATATATTTCGCTTTCATAGTCCGTTCTGTTAGCCAACTGATGGTTGATGTCATCAATGCGTAATTCTGCCCTTATAATCTCTTCAAATGCCTGATAAGCCTCTTGAAGAACCGTGCGCCCTCTTTCAAAATCTATATCCTGACGTAAGAAACCTATCTTGACTTCTTTTTCAGTGGCAATTGTTCCGGAATCGGGTTTCATATCACCGGATAAAATCTTCAACATGGTTGATTTTCCTGCACCGTTCTTCCCTACGAGTCCCACCCGGTCTCCTGAACCTAAACGAAAAGTCACTTCTTCAAAAAGGTAAGTCCCTCCAAATGAAACCGATAAATTATGTATATTCAGCATTGTTATTTTTTGTTACAATTGTTACAGATATGCATACAAGTTGTAGTATCTTTGTATAAATTTTTTGCAAATGTTAAAAAAAGGATCGAAACTCTATAGCATTTTAACAGGAACTTGTCCTAAATGCAACGAAGAGAGTATGTATGAGGATCCCAATCCTTATCATATCAGCAAGATATACAAAATGCATGAAACTTGCAGTCACTGCCATACAAAATATCAAATTGAGCCTTCATTTTTTTATGGTGCCATGTATGTGAGTTATGCTTTGGGAATTGCTTTTAGTGTGGCTGCATTCATTATTTCTTATGTTTTTATCGGAACAAACCTGAAAACAGCTTTTATCGCCATCATAGGAACATTGGTTGTTTTTATGCCGGTAATCATGAGACTTTCAAGAAGTATATGGATCAACTTTTTTATCAATTATGATAAAGACTGGAAAAAACATCTAAACGAAAAAAGAGCTAAGATTTAGCTCTTTTTTTATAATACCTTTCAATGTTAATTTCCTTATCCAAAGGGAGTCCTTCTTCAATATGTCGGAGTAAACTCTGAGCTAAGAAAGGTCCTAGCATTACTCCTCGTGTACCAAGACCATTCAACAGATGCACGTTATTATATTGGTAATGTGTTCCCACCAGCGGTCTTCTATCTTTAACCGTCGGGCGAACCCCAGCTAAATGTTCCACTACTTCATATTCACAGGTAATCAGTTCATTTAACTTTTCCAACAGCTCTTCTTTGCCTTCTTTTGTCGGTAAATTCGTTTTATCACTCCAATTGTAGGTTGCTCCCACTTTATAGATTTCATTCCCAACAGGCAAAATAAAGACGCCCGATTTAATAATTTCTTTTAGTTGCAACTCCGGCGCTTTTATATGTAGCAACTCACCTTTTGTACCATCTAATGGCAAATCATTAAAATAAGAGTTCTGATGCAAACCGAAACCTTCAGCAAAAACAATATGTTTAGCTTTATGCTCTTTATAAGAAACAAATTCATTATTTATTTCTAGGCTATCGTATGCAAAGGAATCGTTTACCAAAAATTCTCTTTCCTTTAAATATTCTCTGTAGCTCAACACCATTTTCTGAATATCTAAATAACCCGAATGCAATACCTCTCCGAAGCCATAAGGTGCCGGACAATAATCATAATCATAATGCAATACCTTAGGATTCAAAAAGGCTGACAATTTAGGTTTATCGGCAGCTACGAACCAATTATTTTGCTCTTCAACAGAAGCGAATTTCCTTAAAATAGGCATCGGAAAATCAAAAGTAACACCCAGTTTTTGCTCTAATCTCGGGTAAAACACTGAAGCTATATCCAATTGTTCCTGAGCCTTCCATATTTCGCTAAAACGCTTCAAAACAACAGGATTATACAAGCCTCCTGCTACCATTGAAGAAGGCTGCGAATCATTCTCAAAAACTAAAATAGTTTTACCGCTTTGCAACGCAAATTCAGCAAAACAAACACCGGCTAATCCCGAACCTACAATTAAATAATCTACCATACTACAAAAATAAAAAACTCCCATCATAGATAGGAGTTTTAAAATTAAATTGGAGAAAAATTATATTAATAATTCCACATATCTTGTTCGAAATCGCGGATCTTTTCTTTGATTCTGTCCGCTTCTAACAATTGCATCTGAGCATTTTCCTGCATGTAATCTTTAATTTCACGATCACCATAAACGTTCTCTTCTAAGTAAATAACCGAACTAAAACGTCTTGCATTTAACAAGTGATCAAAAGAGAAAGGCATTGCAGAGTTTCTGTCATTAAATGCTTTTGCTTCATGCAAAATATCTCTTACTGCCGGGAAATAAACCCAGAATAATTCGATATAATCTTTTTCGTCGTTATTCATTGTATAAACATCAGGAACAACCGGACAAATACCTAACATACGGTATTTTAATTCTCCTTGACGTTTATCAAAATACCAGTAGCCAACAACTTTATAAGAGTCAACGTGGTAAGCTTCGATCTGAGTTTTTGTAATGAACTCTTCAGGAATAGCTTCACCGGCATTAAAATATTCACGACCGGCATCAGTAGTATCTATATATACTAAAGAAGCCTCAATATCTTTTAATGATTTTTTATCCGTAAAATAACTTGAGTCATAGACTTCTGTGATTTTACCGTCTTTAATAGCATTAATCAAGACATTGTACAAAGGTTGTCTTTCCTTTGTTTTCATGATTTCACCTTCAACAGGAAAGTAATAAGGAAAATTCACTCTTTCATCAAGGTCAATAATCTCCCAAATTCTCTTACCCATCAATACATCTCTATCCATTACGTATCCGTAAGGTAGTGGCTTATCATTATCAGCTACTAATTCAGCTTCTGTTTTCTTCCCGATTTGGTCAGGAGTCTTTGCATTTAATAAATTAGATTGCGCAAATGTTAAAGTAGAACTTAAACCTAATGCTGCAACTAAAATAACTTTTCTCCAATTCATTTTATTTCCTTTTAGAGTTTAAACTATAAACTTAAAATTATTGTATTTCAAATGTACAAGGTGCTGTTTTCTTCAACATGATTGAACTTCCTTGTAATTTTGTTTTAATTTCAGAAATGATAATCACATCACCTCTACTAGCTTTTGAAATAGCAGCTTTTGCTCTTCCGTCCATTTTGTTTCCTGAAACAACGATTGTAGGTTGTCCCGGAACTTTAATATTGAACCCAACAACATTAACATTCAATTCAAAATCAAAGTCATCCAATTCAGCTGTAACAGTTGATACCTCTAAACTTGATTTAGGACCTTTAGCTGCAACTTCTCTTCTGATTTTACCTTGAGGAGCAGGAATATCTTTAATTCTGAATGTTTTCTTATCAGAAACCGCTTGTCCGTCAGGTAATTTACCAGTAACATTGATTGTAACTTCTCTACCTTGTCCTGGACTCATATTATATTGCCCAACTTTAGAACCTTTAGATAAACCAGGTGCACTAGCTGAAACTTTATCGTCAGAGATACCTGCAAATGAAATAGTCATCGGGTTAACAACACCACGGTAAACAACATTCATTTTGTCAGCAGAAATTGTAGCTGAATTCGGTTTAGGAACTACTACATAGTTTCCTTTAATATCGATATCAACCGGTTTTCCTTCTTCCATGAATGTGAATTTACCAGTAATATCATGCTCACCAACATTTCCTGCATTGAACCCTAACATAACCTGACCGTCTTGTAATGAATTAGCCAAGTCAACTTCTCCACCGTTAACTACAACTTTAGTAGGAACAGTTGATTTGTCGTAACGACCTAAAACAACTTTACCTTTAAATTGCTCACCAGCAAAGAAAGCAGATTTTTCGGGAATTACAATTGCATTATAGTTTTTAAAAGAAGCAGCTTCTTTTAAAGTATTACCCATAAATACATTATAAACACCTGCTTCTAATGTTTTAACATCATTTTGTAAAGCACTTAATTTAGCGATTGTTGCAATTGCAGGGAATCCTTTGAAGTGATAATCCAAATATTTTTTGTTTACTCCTTCACCGTCTTTAACATCACTTGTGTTAAATTTAGTTTCCAATTCTTTAACAATAGGCTGATAAGTAGCGCCTTCACCTAAAACAGATTTAATTCCGTTTCTATATTTGTCAAAAGCATCAATAATTTTCTTACCTTCAGCTGAATATCCGTCACCAGAGAACCATAGTTCATCAATTGTAGACTTATCCATAGCTTCATAAGGTAATTTTCCATCTTCTTCTTTTTCAAAACCAGCTTCGATTGAAGCTTTAGTTTTTCCTAAGAAATCATAAAATTCATTTGAAACTTTAGCAATTTGATCTGCTTTTCTTTTTGACTCACCGAAACGAGTAGGGTCATCACTTGCTTTAGTATCTAAAGCTCCTAATAATTTAGAGTTATAATCTTTTTGGTTAACGTTAGCTGTATCAAATTTTTCATTCATCAAACCGAAAGCGGTCAAAACCTCTTTCGACATATTTAAAGCTAGCATCGCGATGAAAACCAAGTACATCAGGTTAATCATCTTCTGTCTAGGGGTTAATTTTCCTCCTGCCATTTCTTAATAATTTTGTCTTTTTGATTGTTATAAATTAAGTTGAATAAATGATAATCTAAAAAATTATCTATTACTCATAGCAGAAAGCATACCTCCGTAAACAGCATTCAATGAAGCAATATTAGAAGTCATTGATTGCATTTGCTCTTTTAATTTAGCAGCATTTTCAGCAATTTCTTCATTAGCAGCAGCATTTTTCTGTGCACTGTCTAATTGAGATTGATATAAACTATTTAAAGTTTCTAAGTTTTTAGCAGCGCTTACCATCTCATCAGCATATTTCTTTTGAGAAGCGATTGCATCAACAGTAGGAGCAATATTTTTAGCTGCACCTTCAAAGTTTTTAATACTGTTTCCTAAGCTTTCCATTAAAGCTCCGTCAATCTTAGCTTCTTTTAACAAGCTATCTAATTTTTGAGACAATAATCCTTGTGCTTCAGCTGGATTTTCAGCTTTTTTCCCTTTTTCTTTTGGTTGTCCACCTGCCAATTCAGGATAAACTAAAGACCAGTCTAATTCTTTTTCTACAGGCTCGAAAGCTGATAAAGCGAAGATGAACGCCTCAGTTAACAACCCTACAATAAGCATAGGTCCCGCACCAGGCCAGTGCATCAATTTGAACAACGCTCCAACGATTACTACTGCCGCTCCCATTCCGTAAAGGAATCCCATTGCTTTTTTACTTAAAATTGCCATAATAAATAATTTTTAGTTAGTTAAGTTAATTATAATTAAAATTGGTTAAATATTAGTGTTTATTATTTTGGTCTTGTTCCTGTTGCTGCCGTACCCATGTAATCCTGAACCGTTCTGAAACCGATGTAACTACGAGCAGAATCTGCATATTCAAAGTCACGAGTACCTACTTGCAAGAAGTACCCAACATCTTTCCAAGAACCACCTCTAACAACTTTTCTCTGATTTTTTTGATCCGGAACATTCGGATTCATTGTAGATACAAACTCATAAGATCCCGGGTCGTAAGAAGATTGTGTCCATTCTGCAACGTTACCTGCCATATTGTACAAGTTGAAGTCGTTTGGCTCGTAAGATTTAGCCTCAACAGTATACAATGCACCGTCAGCAGCATAATCCCCTCTATTCGGTTTGAAGTTAGCCATAAAACAACCTCTGTCATTTTTAGCATAAGGACCACCCCAAGGGAAAGTTCCTGACTCTACACCACCTCTGGCAGCATATTCCCATTCTGCCTCAGTTGGCAAACGGAAAGAGTTAACCTGATCTCTTCCTTTTTTCTTTTTGATGTATGAATTTTTATATAAAGTTCTCCATGCACAAAATGCTTTTGCCTGATTCCATGACACTCCTACTACAGGATATTCATCGTAAGCAGCATGCCAGAAATAATCATTATGCATAGGCTCATTATAAGAATAAGCAAAATCTTTAATCCAAACTGTAGTATCAGGATAAATCTCGATCGGAGGATTTTCGCTATACAAACCTTTTCTTCCTTTCTTTTTAACCGCTTTATTCCAATCTACTTCTTTATATCTGAACTGTAATTTAGAAACATCAATTGTTTTTAATCCGTTATACGATTCTGATTCTGGTAAGTACATAGAATCCATAACTTCAACATAATACTCATCCGGATATTTTTGAGGATCGTCGATCAATTTCGCTTTATGATTCAATTTTCTACCCGCATACATATCATCGTCTGTTCCTAAGCTATAGTAATTCTCATACATATACTTATCGTAAGGCGACATTTCTTCCACATTCGCATCGGCAAAAGCATAGTCTCCGATACTACCTGTCGCTTTTCCGTTTCCTCCGTCACCAGAACCACCACCTACTTCGTCTGCAAGAATAGCAAGTCTTGTTCTAATAATAGAGTCTTTTACCCAACTAACAAATTGACGATACTCTGCATTTGTAATCTCAGTTTCATCCATGTAAAACGAACGAACAGTTACAGTCTTTGTCGGAGCGTCTTGTATATTGGCTAAATCATCGTCTGATTTACCCATAATAAAAGCTCCGCCAGGAACTAAAGTCATTCCGTATGGTTTTTCAGGATGCCATTTTTTACTTTTTGCACCAACTAATTCACCTCTATCGCCCTTACCACAGCTGATAAACAATGACAAGATTGCTGAAAATGCAACTAACTTCTTCATATAAATTTGGGTTAAAAATATTTTTACTTTTTAAGGGCGTAAACCTATTCAATAATTTTGAAAAAAACAATATTTTTCGAAAAAAACCTTAAAAAAATCTTAAATGCCATGAATTCCTTGCATAAAATATTCATTTCAAGGGTAGTTTATAACAAATTACGCCGTTGTGCTTTCCACCACCGTTCCGGTATTTCCTGCTCACAAGCCGCTAAATAATCTTCATGCGAGCAAGGTAATAACGTATTTTTCTTTATTTTATTATCTACATCTGAAATAAATGGTATTTCTATCCACCATCTACCCGTTCTGTCACTCTTATAAAAAATCAATTCATCATCATCAATCGGAACAATATATTTAAAATAATTCTCTTTTGTTCCGAAAGGATATTCTCCCGACCTCAATGCGAAGCCTTCCAAGAAGTACCATAGGATTTGTGCCACCAAAGATACTTCTTTTGTTGAATTATTAAAATTAAAAATACCTAAAGTTGAAACTTTATCACTAATTCCCGCATACCTTATTAAAGCACATATTTCTTTTCCGTCAAAACCATTCGGATTAAAATGGTTGAAATTACCCGAAAAAGAAGACTGAACAGAGAACATATCCACACTTACTAAATCCGCATCTCTGAAAACCGGCTCAGCGATACTGATCGTATTGGATACCTGTCCTAACCTGTAAGCTTCAAAATACAACTTCTCAATTAAATCGATCTCCTCCTGCGAATTGAGATAAGTCTGATATCCTACATTAGCATAATTAAACAAATTATTAGGCTCTTCAACTATAATTCGTGAAAGATACGAATTAGCAACCGGATTATTCTCTTTCGCAAAATCAAACTTACTATCCACTGTAACCAAATTTACCATTTGCTCCAAAGCATCGAATGAACGGTAAACCGCATAGGTTAAATCCTGCGAACCTCCTATCACTATAGGAATTATTCTCTGCCGTAAAAGATCTTCACAAACCGATCGTACTAAAAAATAAGTGTCTTCAATAGAATCTCCGGGAGAAATTGTTCCCAGATCTGCCAATACCAGAGACCAATTCCCCGGAAAAAGACCATAAAAATACTTTCTGAATGTCGTAAAATCTATATCCGTATTTGCTTCTACCATCCCCCTGTACTCGTTCACCGTAACCAAAGCTACTTGAACCCCCTCTAAATCCGGAAACTCTGCTTCTGTATTAAAAAGAGTCTTTTTCCCTAATGTTTGAGGCGATAAGGTTTCTACAAAATTTAAAAACTCATCACTTACAGGTCGCAAAAAATCAAACACCATACTTATTTCTTTTTAGCTGTTGCTTTTTTAGATGCTGTTTTTTTAGCCGGTGCTTTCTTTTCAATCAATTCTTTTACTTCCTCTAAGGTTAACTTTTCCGCATCCACTTCTTTCCCTAATTCTACCTTTGTTTTCCCTTTTAAAATAACCGATCGCCCCCAACGTGCTTTTTCTACACGGATTCCTTCTTCCGGCCAATCGTGAATTAATTTATCTTTTTCTTTTTGTATTTTATCTTGAATAAGCTCTATTATATCTTCCTGACTCAACTTGTCGAAATTATATTTTTTACTGACATTGATAAACATTCCGTCCCACTTAATGAACGGTCCGAAACGCCCAACTCCTTTTTGCACCGGTTTTCCTTCATAAGTAGCAATAGGAGCGTCTGCCTGCTTTTTTTCTTCTATCAGCTCAGCAGCTCTTTCTAATGTTACATCCAACGGTTCTTCTCCCTTCGGCAAAGAAATAAATGTTTTCCCGAATCTGACATAAGGCCCGAAACGACCGTTATTCACTTCTACTTCCTCCCCGTCATACGTTCCTAATGATTTCGGCAACAAAAACAACGTAAGCACCTCATCCAAAGTAATAGTTCCGATATTCTGCTCCGGTAACAAACTTGCAAATTGTTTGTTTTCATCTTCAGCATCTCCTATCTGAGCCATTGGTCCGAATTTACCTAACCGAACCGAAACTTGTTTGCCGCTTTCCGGATGAACCCCTAAAATACGCTCTCCGGTCTCTCTGTCAGCATTTTTCTCCACATCCACTACATTCGGATGGAAATGACTGTAAAAATCTTTCATCATTTGCACCCAATCCTCTTTTCCTTCAGCAATCTCATCAAAGTCCTGTTCCACTTTTGCTGTAAAGTTATAATCCAATATCGTTTCAAAATTGGCCACCAAAAAATCATTTACGATCATCCCGATATCTGTCGGTACCAATTTTCCTTTATCAGATCCCGTCGTTTCCGCCAAGACCTTAGAAACCATATCTGTACCCGTCAACGTTAACTGGTTATATTTTCGCTCCACTCCTTCATTAGAACCTTTTTCCACATAATTACGCGCAATAATTGTTGAAATTGTCGGCGCATAGGTCGACGGTCGTCCAATCCCTAATTCCTCTAATTTCTTAACCAATGATGCTTCTGTATATCGACTTGGCGGACGTGAAAAGCGCTCTGTTGCGACAATAGTATGATTCGCCAGTTTCTCTCCTACTGTTAAAGCCGGAAGCATTCCTTCCTGTTCTTCTTCATCGTCATCATGCCCTTCTAAATACACTTTTAAGAACCCTTCAAATTTGATCACCTCTCCACTGGCAGCAAAATATTCTTTATGACCGGTTGCTTCTATTTTTACATTTGTTCTTTCCAATTGCGCATCGCTCATTTGAGAAGCCAATGTTCTTTTCCATATCAAATCATATAATCGAGCCTGATCTCTGTCTAAATTTACTGTATGACGACTCATATCTGTAGGACGAATGGCTTCGTGCGCTTCCTGTGCTCCTTTTGACTTCGTCGCAAAATTGCGCGGTTGGGAAAATTCCTTACCATAGTAACTTTCTATTTCCGCTTTTGCTGCTTCCATAGCCTCCTGAGAAAGATTTACACTATCTGTTCTCATATAAGTAATCAACCCTGCTTCATACAACCTTTGAGCAATTTGCATGGTAATCCCTACCGGCAAATACAACTTACGCGCAGCCTCCTGTTGTAAAGTAGACGTTGTAAACGGGGCTGCCGGAGATTTTTTGGTTGGTTTAGTTTCCAGATCACTTACCTTATAAGCAGAGCCAATATTTTGTTTTAAGAAAGTTTCTGCTTCCGCTTTAGATCTGAAGTTCTTCGGTAAACGCGCTTTAAAAGTCTTCCCGGCTTCATTTGCAAATTCTGCCACAACACTATAAGAAGCTTCTGCATTGAAATTTTGGATTTCACGTTCACGCTCTACTATCAAACGAACAGAAACCGACTGTACCCGTCCGGCAGAAAGTCCTCCCTTGACTTTTTTCCACAATACAGGCGACAATTCATACCCTACTAAACGGTCTAAAACTCTTCGGGCCTGTTGCGCATTTACTAAATTATAATCGATCCCTCTCGGGTTTTCAATTGCTTTTTGAATGGCAGACTTAGTAATCTCATGAAATACAATACGTTTAGTCTTTTCCGGCTTCAATTTTAATTCTTCTGCCAAATGCCAAGAAATAGCTTCTCCCTCGCGATCTTCATCGGAAGCTAACCAAACAATCTCTGCTGATTTAGCTAAATCCTTAAGCTTTTTTACTAACGACTTTTTATCGCCGGAAACTTCATATTTAGGTTTAAAATCATGCGCTACGTCCACGCCGATCTCCTTTGAAGGCAGATCTGCTATATGACCAAAACTCGATTCTACCTGAAACTCTTTTCCTAGAAATTTTTCGATAGTTTTTGCTTTAGCGGGTGACTCTACTATTACTAAATTCTTTGCCATGTCCAATTTTTGTTTGAGGCAAAAGTATAAGTTTTTTTTAAATTTTTCGGCTATTGTCGTTTTTATAACAAATAAATCGTTAAAGATAATATGACATCTTGTCATATTATAGAATTTAGTATTATCTTTGCCCATTAAACGTTTTGGGATTTTTATAAATGGAAAAGATTATTGAAGAAAACAAACAAGGAACAAGCCTTGTTAAAGAACAAAAGGAAGGCAATGCTAAAAAACTTTTCATAGAAAGTTATGGTTGTCAAATGAATTTTTCGGATAGTGAAATCGTTGCCTCTATCTTGGCTAACGAAGGCTATAATACTACTCAAAACCTTGAAGAAGCCGATTTAGTTTTAGTAAACACTTGTTCGATCAGAGATAAAGCAGAACAAACCGTTCGTAAACGTCTGGAACAATATAATGCCGTTAAAAAGATCAACCCATCCATGAAAGTAGGGGTTCTCGGTTGTATGGCAGAACGTTTAAAAGACAAATTCCTTGAAGAAGAAAAGATCGTGGACATGGTGGTAGGTCCCGATGCCTACAAAGATATTCCGAACCTTCTAAAAGAAGTGGAAGAAGGTCGTGACGCCATCAATGTAATCCTTTCAAAAGAAGAAACTTACGGAGACGTTCAACCGGTTCGTTTAAGCAGCAACGGAGTATCTGCCTTTGTATCTATTACCCGCGGATGCGACAACATGTGTACTTTTTGTGTGGTTCCGTTCACACGAGGAAGAGAACGTAGCCGGGATCCGCAAAGTATCGTAGAGGAAATTCAGGATCTTTGGAACAGAGGATTCAAAGAGATCACACTGTTAGGGCAAAATGTTGACAGCTATTTATGGTATGGCGGAGGTCTAAAAAAAGATTTTGACAAAGCAAGCGAAATACAAAAAGCTACAGCAGTTGATTTTGCGCAATTATTAGACCAATGCGCCTCTCAGTTTCCTAAAATGCGTTTCCGTTTTTCAACATCTAATCCGCAGGATATGCACGTGGAAGTTATTGAAGTGATGGCAAAACACCATAATATATGTAAATACATCCACTTACCGGTTCAATCAGGAAGCACTCGTATCTTAAAAGAAATGAACCGCCAGCATACTCGTGAAGAGTATATGGCTCTGGTTGATAAAATTTATGAATTGATCCCGGATATTTCTTTATCTCAGGATATGATCGCCGGATTCCCGACCGAAACTGAAGAAGATCATCAAGATACCTTGTCTTTAATGGAACACATAAGATACGATTTCGGATTTATGTTTGCCTACTCAGAACGACCGGGAACTTTAGCCGCAAGAAAAATGGAAGATGATGTACCTGAAGAAGTTAAAAAACGTCGTTTAAATGAGATTATAGATTTACAACAACGCATTGCTTTAGAAAGAACTCAGCGATTTGTAGGGCAAACCGTTGAAGTTTTAGTTGAAAAAGACTCCAAACGTTCCGACAAACATTGGAGCGGCAGGAACTCTCAAAATACAGTCGTGGTTTTCCCAAAAGAAGAGTATAAACCGGGTGATTTTGTAATGGTTAAAATTTCAGATTGTACAACCGCTACATTAATCGGTGAAGCCATCGGGTATTCTGAAAAAATGCAATAATATTTAGTCGAAAGATTAAAGTTTTAAAGTCGAAAGAAATTCTTTTTTGAGTTTAAAACTTTTGACTTTTGACTTTCAGACTTAAAAAAATGGAGAGCATTCAAAATATAAAACAACGCTTCGAAATCATTGGTAACGATCCGAAATTAAATCGTGCACTTGAAAAGGCCATTCAGGTAGCACCAACAGATATTTCTGTTTTGGTTACCGGTGAAAGTGGTGTTGGTAAAGAAAGTATTCCCAAAATAATTCATGCACTTTCACACCGAAAACACGGCAAATACATTGCTGTAAACTGTGGCGCTATTCCGGAAGGAACTATTGACAGTGAGCTTTTCGGTCATGAAAAAGGTTCATTTACCGGAGCTACTTCCACTCGTGAAGGTTATTTTGAAGTCGCAGACGGCGGAACTATTTTCTTAGATGAAGTGGGAGAATTACCCTTAACCACTCAGGTTCGTTTGCTGCGCGTTTTAGAAAACGGCGAATTTATCAAAGTGGGATCTTCACAAGTACAGAAAACCAATGTTCGTATTGTGGCTGCCACTAATGTAAATATGCAAGAAGCTATTTCCAAAGGCAAATTCCGCGAAGACTTATATTATCGTTTAAGTACCGTGGAAATCCACTTACCTCCCTTGCGTGAGCGCAAAGATGATATTCACATCCTGTTTCGGAAATTTGCCGCTGATTTTGCTCAAAAATATAAAATGCCACCTATTCGGCTTTCGGAAGAAGCTATACAATACCTGATCCGCTATCGCTGGAGCGGAAACATTCGTCAACTGAGAAATATTGCCGAACAGATTTCCGTTTTGGAAACCAACCGCGATATTTCCGCAGCTACTTTACAAGCGTATCTCCCTGCTGAAGGAAACAATCTTCCTTCAATTGTAAACAATACCAAATCGGAAAGTGACTTCAGTAACGAAAGGGAAATTTTGTATAAAGTACTTTTTGATATGAAAGCCGACCTGAATGACCTGAAAAAATTAACTTTGGAACTCATGCAGAACGGAAGTGCTAAAGTTCAGGAAAACAATAAAAACCTGATCCAACGCATTTACGGTCAAAAAGAAGAGGACATTATTTTTGAACAACAGCCGGAAACGGAAATTATCCCTGTAAAAGAAAACAACGTCATTGCTCCGGAAGGATACCGTCACGAAGACCTTGATGATGACCAATATATTTTTGAAGATGCCATTGAGGAAGAAACCTTGAGTTTAGAGGCCAAAGAAATTGAGTTGATCAAAAAAGCATTGGAACGCAACCGAGGCAAACGCAAGGCTGCCGCTGATGAACTCGGAATCTCTGAAAGGACATTATACCGAAAAATTAAACAATACGATTTATAAAATGATCTCAAAGCTAAAATACAGTTTTTTAATCCTTAGTATCACCCTGCTGTTTACAGGATGTAGTGTAAACTATAATCTTACCGGAACAGGTAAAATCGACGCCGAAACATTTCAGGTCAATTATTTTCAGAATTCAGCTGATCTGATCGAACCCGGAATTGAAAGAACATTCACACTTCGTCTACAGGATCTGATCCAGAACCAGACGAACCTGAATTTAGTAAATCACGACGGAGATTTAGTATATGAAGGAGAAATTGTAGAATACCGCATTTCCCCTATGTCAGCAACGGCAGACCAGCTTGCTGCTCAAAACCGTTTAACTATAAGTGTTTTGGTTCGTTTTACCAATAAAAAACACGAAGATGATGATTTTGAAAAACGGTTTTCATTCTATCATGATTACCCGGCTTCCGAACAAATGGTAGGAAGTAGGTTAACAACGGCTTTAGACGAAATTTACGAACGGATCACACAAGATATTTTCAACGCTTCCTTAGCAAAATGGTAAAATCAAATTCTATTGAACACTAACGATTTAACATATCTATTAAACAAGCCAGAAGCTATTAATGATGTACAAACCGCATCATTAGAATCCGTTTTACAACAATTTCCGTACTTTCAGGCAGCCAGAGCCTTATATATAAAAGGGCTTTACAACAATCAGAGCTTCAGATACAATTACGAACTGAAAAAAGCAGCCGCTTATACAACGGATAGAAGTATCTTATTTCATTTCATTACTTCTGACGGTTTTCATACACTTCAAAAACAACATATCGAAGAACAACAAACGGCTCTTGAAGAGATTGATGTTACGGAAAGTGAATGGATAGCTCCCGAAAACCTTTCGGAAACCCCGAAAAGTCAGACCGACATTCCACAAGCAGAAGAAATAGAAACCCCGATTACTGAACATGCTTTAAAAACGGATGTTGCGCCGAATGAAAATACAGAAGCTTCTCCGGAAGAGCTATTAGAAATAGGCAAACCTTTCAACTTCAATTCAAGTGAAAAACACTCTTTTAACGAATGGCTCCAGCTTACCAGAATTGCTCCTATTGAAAGAAATGAAACTGAAAAAGAGCCTGAAATTGACAGTGAACGAAACAAAAAATTCGATTTGATCGATAAATTTATTGAAACAAACCCTAAAATAGTTCCTTCAAAAGAAAGCCAGTCCAACGCCGTAAATATCAGCAAAAGCCTTGAAGAACCTACACATTTGATGACCGAAACATTGGCGCAGATATACTTAGAACAAAAAAAATATCAACGTGCCATACAAGCTTATGAAATTTTAATTTTGAAATATCCAGAAAAAAGTAGTTTCTTTGCAGACCGAATTAATAGTATAAAAAAATTACAACAAAATAATAATAACTAATTATGTTTACAGGATTTTTAATTGCAATCACAATTGTTTGTTTTTTATTGATTTTAGCCATTATGGTTCAAAACCCTAAAGGAGGCGGATTATCTTCTACATTCGGAGGTTCTCAACAATTAGGTGGTGTTCAGAAAACAACTGACTTTTTAGACAAAAGTACCTGGACCTTAGGAGGGATCTTAATTGCATTGATCTTATTATCTTCAATAGCATTTAACAACAGTGCTTCAGGTTCAAAAGTATTAGGAGATGACGAAGTGACTATTCCTCAAACTGAAATCCCGGCTACTCCGGAAGCTCAACAACAAGCTATTGAACAAGCTCCTGCTGCAACAGAGGACGCTGCAAAATAATTGCTGTAAAATACTATCATTAAAATGCCAGCCTGTCAGTGCTGGCATTTTTATTTTCAGCAAAAATGTCAGGAAAAGCATTTGGCATAATTTCTGAAAAGATTTTGACCGTAAAATTTAACATTAAAAAACTAGATAAATTATGTCATTAAACATTAAACCTATTTCAGATCGCGTAGTAATTGAGCCAATGGCTGCAGAAACTACAACGGCTTCAGGGATCATTATTCCTGACACTGCAAAAGAAAAACCTCAAAAAGGAACTGTAGTTGCCGTAGGTAACGGTAAAAAAGACCACACGATGACCGTTAAAGTAGGCGACACTGTACTTTATGGCAAATATTCAGGTACCGAGTTCAAGTACGAAGGTAAAGATTACCTGATTATGCGTGAAGATGAAATTTACGCTATCTTATAAAAAAACAAACAACTTTTAAACCTTAAAATTTAAATAAAAAGAAAATGGCAAAAGATATTAAATTCGACATTGAAGCTCGCGACGGTTTAAAACGCGGTGTAGATGCTTTAGCAAATGCTGTTAAAGTAACTTTAGGACCAAAAGGTAGAAATGTTATTATCTCTAAATCATTCGGAGGCCCTACAGTAACCAAAGATGGTGTTTCCGTAGCAAAAGAAATCGAATTACAAGACCCGTTAGAGAACATGGGTGCTCAAATGGTTAAAGAAGTAGCATCAAAAACTAATGATTTAGCCGGAGACGGTACTACAACTGCAACAGTTTTAGCACAAGCAATTGTTAAAGAAGGACTTAAAAACGTTGCTGCCGGAGCAAATCCGATGGATCTAAAACGGGGTATTGACAAAGCGGTTGAAGCCTTAGTAGCAGACTTAGGTAAACAGGCTCAGGAAGTGGGTGATTCTTCTGAAAAGATCAAACAAGTAGCTTCTATTTCTGCCAATAATGACGATACTATCGGCGAATTGATCGCAACTGCTTTTACAAAAGTAGGTAAGGAAGGGGTTATTACCGTTGAAGAAGCTAAAGGTACGGATACTTACGTAGACGTTGTTGAAGGGATGCAGTTTGACAGAGGTTACCTTTCTCCTTACTTCGTAACCAATGCTGATAAGATGGTTGCCGAACTAGACAATCCTTATATTTTACTATACGATAAAAAGATCTCTAACTTACAGGAATTACTTCCTATTTTAGAGCCTGTTGCTCAATCAAGTCGCCCGCTATTGATCATTGCTGAAGATGTAGACGGACAAGCTTTAGCTACTTTAGTAGTTAATAAATTAAGAGGCGGATTAAAAATTGCTGCTGTTAAAGCTCCGGGGTTCGGTGACAGAAGAAAAGCAATGTTAGAAGATATTGCCATCTTAACCGGAGGTACTGTAATTGCTGAAGAAAGCGGATTCACTCTTGAAAATGCTACTTTAGCTATGTTAGGAACGGCTGAAACGGTTACTATCGATAAAGACAACACAACTATTGTAAACGGTAACGGCGATGCTGAAAACATTAAAGCTCGTGTAAACCAGATCAAAGCTCAGATCGAAACTACGACTTCTGACTATGACAGAGAAAAACTTCAAGAGCGTTTGGCTAAATTAGCCGGAGGTGTAGCTGTATTATATGTTGGTGCAGCCTCTGAAGTAGAAATGAAAGAGAAAAAAGATCGTGTTGATGATGCTTTACACGCTACAAGAGCTGCTGTTGAAGAAGGAATTGTTGCCGGAGGTGGTGTAGCTTTAGTAAGAGCTAAAAATGTATTAACCGATGTGCAAGCTGTTAATGCTGACGAAACTACAGGTATCCAAATCGTAAACAGAGCTATCGAAGCTCCTTTGAGAACAATTGTTGAAAACGCCGGTGGTGAAGGTTCTGTTGTTATTTCAAAAGTATTGGAAGGTAAAGCTGATTTTGGTTTCAATGCTAAAACCGGAGAATATGTTGAAATGTTGAAGGCAGGGATCATTGACCCTAAAAAAGTAACTCGTGTAGCTCTTGAAAATGCGGCTTCTGTTGCCGGAATGATCTTAACTACCGAGTGCGCTTTGATCGATATTAAAGAAGAAGCTCCTGCAGTGCCTCCTATGGGTGGCGGAATGCCGGGAATGATGTAATGACATTCTTCTTACAAGAACAAATTAAAAGCTGCCTGTCAATTCGGGCAGCTTTTTTTGTATTTGACTAAAAAAGAATTTGATTTATTTGTATTTTTCCTACATTTGAAAAAAAAACAGGAATATGTTTCGAAAAATTTTTCTCTTAACCTTCTTACTATCAATAGCTTTAAAGGCTCAGAATATGGGCGAAATTGACCGTAAATTTCAGAACTATTTTAAACTTGACAGAGAAAATATTTATTTACACCTCAACAAGAACACTTATTTTTCTAATGAAACTGTATGGTTTAAAGGCTATATTTTAGACAAAAAGACTAACAAATTGAATCCTTTAACCACCAATGTTTATATCACTCTTTATAATCAAGATAAAAACGAAATAAAAAACCAACTTTTCTATGCTTCAAACGGGATTACTTCAGGGCAAATTAAATTAGATAAAAGCCTCCCTTCAGGAAAATACTTTCTGCATATTTATACCAATTACATGAACAACTTCATTGAAGATGAATCTACCATTGAAGAGTTTGAAATAATCAACATTGAAGACACACCTCTCGATCTTCATTCTGAACCGGAACATCTTAATTTTGAAATAACTCCCGAAGGAGGAAAACTATTATTTGAAAGTGATAATACAGTTGTTGTCAAAATAACAGACTGCCAAAACAAAGGAGTCAAACTTTCCGCCGATGTTACAGACGATTCCGGCAATACCATTACAAGCTTTTATACAAATCAAGAAGGATACGGGAAATTTGATTTACTCAATACTAAAAACACAACCTATTCCATAAAGACAAGTGTTGCTAACCAAACTTTTTCACATGATTTACCTCCTGTGACTATTGAAGGCGTTAATTTATCGGCACTCACCTTTATCAAACAAGATAATGTATTGCTTACTTTAAAAACCAATGCCAATACCTTAACTAAAATAAAAGAAGAAAATTTAAAACTTATCATAGAAAAATATGATTCTATAAAGTTCTTAGACATCCGTTTTGACAACCTGACCAAAAAAGATTTTTTCCTCGAACAAAAAGAATTCTTTAACGGGTTAAATACTTTAAGATTATTAAACTCAAAAAATGAATCCATCGCTGAAAGATTGATCTTTATAAAAAAAGATCCAAACAAAATTGAAATCCGAAATACTGTTAAAAACAACGACAGTATAAGAGTAAAAGGATTGTTGAAGAATAATATCGGGATTATGAGCATCAGCATTCTTCCTAACTCCAATATAAGCCAAAATTCTATCATTAATCATTTAGCCTTTGAGAATGTAACTAAAGAAAAATTAAATAATACACATTATTATTTCGAAAATTTTGATCGAAAAAAACAATACGAACTCGACCTTTATTTGATGGGCTGTAAATCGAAATACAATTGGAATTCAATACTGAACGACACTATTGTACAGAAATACGATTATGAATTCGGTATTGATATTACCGGAAAAATAAACCAAAATATCCCGAATAAAGAAAAACTACAATTAAAACTATACACTCAAGGAAGTCTTAATTTAGGAACCAACATAGAAACCGACAACTCGTTCTATTTTAAAAACTTACTATTAGAAGATTCCGTTTATTGTCATTTTTCTCTTTTAAAGAACAATACTAATTTAAAAAAGCTCAGCGTAGTTACTACTTTAAAGAATAACAACAGTAAGTTTTTAAAACCTGTTCTTATAAAGAAAAACTCCTGTCAAAGTACTTTCTATGAGAAAAAGCAGGATGAATATGTTAATCTATTTCCTAAAACAGGAAAAATAATTGAACTGGATAGTATACAATTAGTTTCAGAAAAAAAAGAGAAGCTTATCTACGGAAATACAAGATACCAGAATAATTATGCCCGAGCATTCAAAATAAATGAAACAGACAGGCAAACATACAATGATGTCTTATCTTTTATATCATTTAACGGATTCGATGTCAGTGTATCAGGCATAAATGTTATTATCAATGCCAGAGCGTCCAAATCAGTTTTAGGATCCCGAACCCCAATTGTTTACTTAGACAATACTCCTATAACTGATTTCAGTTTACTTTTAGGCATGTCATTAAGACAGGTAGATGAGATTTATATTAACAGAACAGGATTTGGTGAAGGAATGAACGGTTCCAACGGAAGCATACGCATTTACACCCGAATAACTTATGACAAAGAATCTAACCCAACAATTAAATCAAGTAAAATTCAGATCAAAAAAGGGTTTCAAAAAGATATTCCTTTCAAAAACATTGAGTACCAAGATTACGACCATGATTCATTTAAAAAATACGGTGTAGTTGATTGGAAAAATAACATTTACACCAATGAAACAGGTGAATTTGAATTTTCTTTTCCTCATTTTGATCTAAAAGAATTCTATCTCGACATACAAGGTCTTGACGGTTCCGGTAATTTTTTCCATGAAGTACTTCCTGTTAAGCTCTAAAATAAAAAACCGATTAGAAATCTAATCGGTTTTATTTTTTTATAATCGTTCGTATTGGCAACAAGAATGCAAACGCTCATAATCTTCATTACTAGCTTTAAAGTTTTCAGTATCGTGACCGGCTTTAGCAATTGCTTGTTGTACTTCTTCAACTGAACATTTATTTTCATCAATGATCAGATGAATATCGTGATGATCAACATGCCACTGTGCACTTTTTACTCCTTTAACAGAAAAAGCAGCCTTTTCTATACGTTTTTTACACATTTCACAATTCCCGTTAACTTTAAATTCAACTTGTTTATTCTTACTTTTCTTTTCTTGCCCCATCATTCCTGTAGATGCCAAAAAACTTAAAAAGAATACTAACATTACTTTTTTCATACCTACTATAATTTTGAAATTTATTTAATTTTAAATCGCAATCCTGCATAATACATTTGCCCGAAAACAGGCCCGTAGATCATACTGCTGTCAAAATATGACCCAAAAGGATCATTTGCCGCCACTATGGCATTATTTTGTTTGTAATTTCCAATATTTTCACCTCCCACATACATTTCAAAAGTACTTGAAAAAGTTCGGGTAATCTGAGCATTTATAACTGCAAAATCCGGAGCATACACTCCTAAACGATATTCTTGCGGATTAGATACTGTAGCAGGCAAACGTTGCTCTCCAAGCCAGTTATAGGTCACATCGAACTTCCACTGTTTTCCTTTTTCCTTAATATGCGTCTCATAAGCTACATTAGCAAAAAAACGATGCTTGGCTTGTAGTGGCTTTTGTTTTTGTCCTGTCAGATATTGACTTTGTACATCATAATATTTATAGGCCATTTTAATATTGAAATGAGTGAACGGAGTTACACTCCATTCCGCCTGAAAAGAATTAGCAAAGCTTTTTCCTTCTAAATTATGAAACAGAACGTATTGCGGACTATAATCCACATCTACCACGACCTGATTTTCAAAATCAGTCCGGTAGTAATCCACAACCAGTTCAGAATCCATACCTAAAAAGGTAAAGGACTGGATAATGCTTAAACCATAGTTCCATGCAATTTCAGGATCTAAACCATATAATTTACCATTGGCGTTTAAAATACCGAAAGCTCTTGAAGAAGCAAAAAGTTGTTGGTTCTCTGCAAAAATATTAGCTGCTCTTTTACCTCTTCCTGCAGAAACTCTTATTACTGCATCTTTCCATGGGTTATAACGGATGTGCAAACGCGGTGTTATGAAAGTCCCCAACCGATTGTGATTATCGACCCGAATTCCGGCAACTGCGCTGAAATTATCTAAATTATCGAATGTATATTCAAAGAATACTCCCGCTGAATTGTCAATTCTGGAAAAATCTTCAGTAAAATTAACAGCTACACCCTCTTTATAAGCATCATACGTAAAATTAACTCCGGTAGTAAACTTATTTTTAGTATTGTTTATAATGGAACTGAACAATAGATTAGAATAATAACTTTGCTGATGAATATTATATCTGTTTAAACCAAAATAAGAATCTTGTTTATGGGATTGAAATGAATTCTGAAAACCAAAACTTTGATACGGCATCTCTTTAAAAACATAACCTGTTTTGTTAGCTATCTCTATTTTTTCAGTATTTACCTCACTTCCCCATGCACTAACCGTTAATCTGTCAATATCCGGATCAAATGTGAGCTGACCGGCTTGTTTTTCATCTTTCATATAACGAACATTCAGAAAACTAACCCATCCTTTTTCAGTATCGTGGAATTGCCACCGATTTAAAATATTAATCTGTTTCCCAATCGGGTTGTCTAAAAATCCGTCATTATTTTTATCATTTTTGATTTGGCGGGTATTACCATGAATAAACAAACTGGAACTTAACTTTTCTGAATACTTTTGATTGAAATGAGTATTCAATTCAAAGCGTCCGCCCATTGCTCCATAGGCATTTAAGAAAAAAGGAATATCGGTTGCAGGTTTAAGCAGTTCATAATTAATCTGACCGGAAATACTTTCATAACCATTACTAACACTACCCGCTCCTTTGGTAATCTGGATACTTTCCACCCAGGTTCCCGGAATAAAAGACAATCCGTACGCCTGTGATGCACCACGAACAGAAGGTATATTTTCTTCCGCTATTACAATATACGGACTGGTTAATCCCAACATCCTGATCTGTCTGTTTCCGGTTACTGCATCAGAAAAATTAACATCGATTGACGGATTAGTGCTAAAACTCTCCGACAAATTACAACAAGCCGCTTTCAGCAGTTCCTTATGCCCCATAGTTTGCATATTGACTGCTTGAAGATATGAATGTTCTGTTGTCTTTTTAATTTTGGAAACCGTTACTTCCTCTAAATTGGTCATTTCTTTTAAAACGACAGTTACAAAGTCAGTTGTAACCGCAACTTTTTGAGTTTGAAACCCGATATAGCTCACTACCAGATCTTGTGTTTCACTTACTCTTTTAAGCGTAAAGCTCCCTTCTGTATCAGTAGTAACACCTACCGACGTATTAAACCAAAATACATTGGCTCCTAAAAGGGGTTGGTTATTTTCGTCTACTACTTTTCCTTTAATTTCAGTCTGTGACCAACCGGATACTGAGATAAGCAGTAACAAAAACAAGATATTTTTGTACATAAAGAATCATGTTTTAATGTTAGTTAAGAATTTTTAAAAACGAATAACATTAAAACTCAGACATAAAAAAGGTATTGACAATACAACTTATAAAGTGGTGGTGCATGGGAATCACAGTAAAAACAGAACCACTTTTGTTGAACAATCGTTTCTGCAACAGAGAAAAAATCGGGAATACAAACAGTTGAAAGAACAAAAAACGATAATTCCGATTGATGAGACCGGGCTAAAACAGTAGCTGTTTCCTTCTCTGCTTTTACAACTGAATCTGAACAACAGTCTTCATGATCTTTTTGAGCTGCACAACAGTCTTTTTCCTCTATCACACAAGCTTCTTCAACCTGATACCCCAAAGAGACCGAAGCCATTTTATTATGGCAATAATGTACATTTACAGCTAACCCTAAATTAGAGAACAGGATCAGAAACAATAAAACTGCACTTATTACTTTTTTTAGCCTCATCCGGCAAAAGTACTTATTTTTTTATTGCTACTTCACAAAAAATCAAATTTCAATCACTTGCCCTCTACTCGGAACAACTACATGAAAACCATAATGCTCTTCTACTTTTACCCTTAATTCATCAGCAGCTTCATTTTCGCCATGAACCAAAAAAAGCGTTTCCGGTTTTTCTTCCAGATCAGAAAGCCAATTCAACAGATCCGCTTGATCTCCATGAGCCGACAAACCTTCAACAGAAAGAACTGTTGCCTCAACCGGATAATATTTACCATACATTTTTATTTCCTTAGCTCCTTCCAGTAATTTTCGGCCTCTGGTTCCCTCTGCCTGATACCCCACTAAAGCAACTGTAGTTTCCGGTCTTTTTATATAACGTTCCAGATAAGACAACACTCTGCCGCCGGTAACCATTCCGCTGGCAGCAATAACCACTTTAGAACGATCATCATATATTGTTTCAATCGTATCTTTGTAATCAGAGATCAATGTAAACATCCTGCACATTTCCACACATTCTTCCTGATTCAGTTTGTGCCATTTTCTATTATCAATGAACAGTTGCAATACGTCAATCCCCATCGGAGTATCAATAATGTACGGAATATCAGGAATTCTTCCTTGTTTTTTCAATTGCCAGAGCAAATACATCATTGTTTGTACCCGTTCTACCGCAAAACTCGGAATAACAATATTTCCTTTCTTATGATACGTATTATTGATAATCAGTTCCAGGTCAAACATAGGATCTGTTTTAGGATGCAAACGATTTCCGTAAGTGCTTTCCAGAAAAACATAATCAGCCTTTTTAGGTTTTACAGGCGGAAATAGCAGCACATCATCGTCTTGTCCTATATCCCCGGAAAAGACAAATGTTTTCCCTTCAGCAGTCAGAGAAACTGAACAAGCTCCTAAAATGTGTGATGCATAGAAAAATTCAAAATATACGGAATCTGACAAGTAAACTTCTTCATTCGGATCTACAACCTTTAGCATAGGAAATACCTTTTCGGCCTCTTCTACCGTATAAAGCGGTTTAGCGGGATCATGCTTTGAATAATGTTCCTTATTCGCCTTTTCAGCTTCTTCTTCCTGAATCTTGGCACTATCCCACAAAATCAGTTTCGTAATTCCTTTTGTAGGTAATGTACAATAGATCTTTCCTTTAAACCCTTGTCTGACTAATAGTGGTAACCAACCACAATGATCTAAATGTCCATGTGTTAAAATAACACAATCAATAGTTTCCGGCAAAAAAGGCAAAGGCTCCCAATTGAGCTCCCTTAGATTCTTCAATCCCTGAAACAAACCACAATCAATTAATACATTGAGCTCCTCTGTTTCCAATACTGTTTTGGATCCGGTAACCGATCCGGCTCCGCCTAAAAAATGAATCTTCATCTGCTAACGGTTTAAAAGTTGAGTACATTCTTGTTTGACATTTTTCATTCGGCTTTGGCTTAACTTCAAAACAGAAAAAGCCTTCCCGAAATGCATCAGATCATACACCGTCAACACATCCTGCATGAGCAGGATCTCTTTTTCCGCCATCGTCAATGTAGTCAAACATGTTATAGGGTATACATTAAATTTATTGATCCTGTCCCGAAGGCTTTCCCCTTCCGGATAATCCCAACTCATTAAGAACAAACCGACACAATTTGCAAAGTCGAGTGCATCTGTTGTGAACTTATTATTAGTTACCAACCAGCATTTTGAGATCATATCACTTCCTCCCGAAAAAAAATCATACCTCTTTTGGTTCACATCATTGAATCTCGACAAAATATACATCGGCACCTTAACATCGGTCTTTATCTCCTGATTGCTATGGAATTTACATTCCGCCATAGCTACATGGTTGCCATTCTTTATCACCACATCCAATTCATGCGAAATACAACTACCTTCCACAAAAACATTGGTTCGTGCCTGATATCCTTCTAATTCGAATATACGGGCAATGAACTTTTCAAAATAAAACCCTGCGGGTCCCAATGCCTTTATACCCGATTTTAAATTGTAACGGGCTGCAGTAGCTTTTGATCTGTTCTTTAATCGTTGAAAGGCCAATCTGAAAATTTTTCGGGACGAAATGCCCTCATACAATTTAGGCGTGATCTCGTTGATCACTTCTAAAGCTATCTCTCTGGTTGTTCCGGATGCCATTAAGGAACGGATCAGTTTTTCCTGATCAAACTGGACTTCCTCTCCGGAATATTTTTTGATTTTCATTACGTGCGAATAGAAATCCTAATGTACAAATTATTTTGCAAATTTCTGATAATAAAACGCCGGAATGAACAAAACAAGAAATAAAGGTTGGATCAAAAACCTTCTTACGTAAAACAACATCATATAATCCGGATCATATCGAAGAAGCCAGAAGAAAGCTATACTCAACAAAATAAAAAATAAAACATACATCCAGAAAGAAACCACAAGGATTTGTTTTTGCCTGAACAAAAGACACAGGATACCTAAAGAAAGGACAGTGTTTACTGAATAGCGGAACAACAGCCCTAAAAACAACTGCACCGCATCAAAATCAGGTAAACGCTGATGCTGAAATTCGGTTTTAAAGAAGTTAATGAATGGATCATAGAAAAGGGCATCTTCAAACACCCTTACTCCTACTAAGAGTAAAAGAAGACCTGTAATACCTGCTATATTTTTCTTACTCAGTAATATTTCTTTTGGCATACCCCGAAACTTTTGTCACCCAAAACACCCATAACAGAAAAACCGCTCCGTAAATAAACAACGGAAAAACAGTTCCGTGCAATATGCGTTCATATTCGGGTTTATAATACAAGGCTAACGTCAAAAGTACTATTCTGATTATATTGAGTATATAAATTAATACGGCCCCTGAAACAATAAACAAAAAAGTACGTTTGAAACCACTTGAAAAAGCAAAAACAAATGCAGCGAATAAAATAATTATACTTATTGCATTACACCCTTCTATAATCCTGGAAACATAGGCACCTTTATATAGTATTTTTACAGAAGGTTCGTTTTCATGTTTCACAATTTCGGCATTATGCCCGAATAGGTTCAAAACATGACCTGTTTGTTCTGCAACGACCTGAGAAATACCATCTACTTCATTCAAATCCGGATTATATTGATTAAGATACATTTTGTACACGAAGGTACAGACAAAGTAAAAAACTAAAAACCTGATTAAAAAAAGAAAGAAGGGTTTGTATTGGACTAAAAGTGTCTTCACCGATTTTTTTAACAAAAATATATATTTTCCTTACTTCATTATAAATAATTTTGCAAAAAAATTGTTTACATGGATTTTGAAACTTTAAAACCGGAAATAACAAAGATCATTGCCGAAGAAGGAAACAAGGATAAAAAACTATTGAAAATTTGTCAGTACTTACACGATACTATTCCTTACTACAATTGGGTCGGTTTTTACTTTGCACAACAAGAGACTAAAACATTGCACTTAGGTCCTTATGTGGGCGCTCCTACCGATCATACTGTAATCCCGTTCGGAAAAGGGATCTGCGGACAAGTTGCCGAATCGAACCGGAATTTTGTAGTTCCTGATGTTAAAGCACAAGACAACTATATAGCTTGTAGCCTAACGGTAAAGTCTGAAATTGTAGTACCTCTTTTTGTAAACGGCGTTAACATCGGACAAATAGACATTGATTCTCACGTTATTGATCCTTTTACGGATCAGGACGAAAGATTCTTAGAATTTGTAAATGAACAAGTTGCCCAATTATTTGAGTAAGTATTTGTTTTATAGAAAAATAAGTTTATCTTTGCACCCGAATTGAGATCATCTCAATTGTACATAAAAATCATTAACTAATATTGGCATGTATTTAACTAAAGAAGTAAAAGCTGATATCTTCGCAAAACACGGAGGAAAAGCTGAAAACACAGGTTCTGCTGAAGGGCAAATCGCTTTATTCACTTTCAGAATCAACCACTTAACAGAACACTTAAAGAAAAATCGTCACGATTACAACACTGAGCGTTCGCTAGTAAAATTAGTAGGTAAAAGAAGAAGTCTTTTAGACTACTTAAAGAAAAAAGATATCAACAGATATCGTGAGATTATCAAAGAATTAAAAATCAGAAAATAATCAACATAAGGGGCTCTGCGCCCCTTTTTGTTTACAAATAAAGACAGAAAAAAGTTTGGTTTTTCATTGGGTTTCAAACAACTAACAACAACACGCAACAACACAACTAAACCCTTTGTTTAATTAAGAATTACAATTTATGATTCCTAAAGTAACCCAAGAAATTATCGATTTGGGTGATGGAAGAACCATCACTATCGAAACAGGTAAACTAGCCAAACAAGCAGACGGTTCTGTCGTGGTTCGTATGGGCGATGCCATGCTACTTGCAACTGCAGTTTCTGCCCGTACGGCCAATCCGGGAGTAGATTTTCTCCCGTTGACTGTAGACTACAGAGAAAAATTTGCCGCAGCAGGTCGTTTCCCAGGCGGTTTCTTCAAAAGAGAAGCACGTCCAAGCGACCAGGAGATCCTAACCATGCGTTTAGTAGACCGTGTATTACGTCCGTTATTTCCGGATGATTACCATGCCGAAACACAAGTTATGATCCAATTGATGTCTCATGACGAAAATGTGATGCCGGATGCTTTAGCCGGTTTAGCCGCATCTGCCGCATTAGCTGTTTCAGACATTCCTTTCTACAATCTTATTTCAGAAGTTCGTGTAGGTAGAGTTAACGGTCAATTGATCATTAATCCTAATCGCGAAGAATTAGAGCAATCAGACATCGATATGATGATCGGTGCTTCTAAAGATTCTGTATGTATGGTAGAAGGCGAAATGAAAGAGATCTCTGAAGCCGAAATGATCGAAGCGATCAAATTTGCACACGAAGCGATCAAAGGTCAGATCGAAGCTCAGGAAAAATTAAGAGCAGCGATAGGTACTCCTGCTTACAGAGAGTATGAAGGCGAAGCGGAAGATGAAGCTGTAAAAGCAAAAGTGAAAGCAGCTGCTTATGACAAATATTATGCGATTGCTCAGGAAGCCTCTTCAAAACAAGAACGCGGTGAAAAATTTGCTGCTGTAAAAGAAGAAGTTGTTGTTTTGTATACGGAAGAAGAATACGCCGAAAACGAAAACTTAGCAGAATTAGTTGCTAAATACAACTACAAAGTTCAGAAAGAAGCCGTACGTAATGTGATCCTTGAAAAAGGAATTCGTTTAGACGGAAGAAAAACTACTGAGATACGCCCGATCTGGTGTGAAGTAGATTATTTGCCTTCTGCACACGGTTCGGCAATCTTTACACGTGGAGAAACTCAGGCTTTAGCTACTGTAACATTAGGTACTTCAAGAGAAGCTAATGTTATTGACCTGCCATCTGAACAAGGTGAAGAAAAATTCTATTTACATTATAATTTCCCTCCGTTCTCAACCGGTGAAGCAAAACCTTTGAGAGGAACTTCCCGTAGAGAAGTAGGTCACGGAAATTTAGCACAACGTGCTCTTAAGAACATGATCCCTGCTGATTGTCCTTATACGATCCGTGTGGTTTCTGAAGTATTGGAATCAAATGGTTCCTCGTCAATGGCAACGGTTTGTTCCGGAACATTAGCTTTAATGGATGCCGGAGTACAGATCGCAAAACCGGTTTCAGGTATTGCTATGGGCTTAATTACTGACGGTGATAAATTTGCCGTATTGTCTGATATCTTAGGAGATGAAGATCACTTAGGAGACATGGACTTTAAAGTAACAGGAACTGCTGACGGTATCACGGCATGTCAGATGGATATTAAGATCGAAGGATTGCGATATGACATTATGGAGCAAGCTTTAGCTCAGGCTAAGGACGGACGTATGCATATCTTAGGTAAGATCACTGATACTCTTGCACAACCTAACACTACGGTTAAGCCTAAAGCTCCTAAAATCATCAAATTTGATATTCCGAAAGACTATATCGGTGCGGTTATCGGTCCGGGTGGTAAAAACATTCAGGCATTACAAGCCGACACTAAAACCACTATCGTTATTAACGAAGAAGGAGATTTCGGTATCATTGAGATCTTAGGTACTGATCAGGACGGAATGGATAAAGCAATAAAATCGATCCAGAATCAGATCTTTGCTCCTGTTGAAGGAGAGATCTACAAAGTAAAAGTTACTAAGATCTTAGATTTCGGTGCTGTCGTTGAATTCGTTCCGGGAAAAGACAGTTTACTTCACGTATCTGAGCTGGACTGGAAACGCGTTGAAAAAGTTAGCGATATCTTAAAAGAAGGTGATGAACTGGAAGTTAAATATTTAGGTTTGGATCCGAAAACGAAAAAACCTAAAGTTTCAAGAAAAGTACTTTTACCTCGTCCTCCAAGAGAAGACAAAAAACCAATTGAAAAGAAAAAAGAAGATCCTAAAGGTTAATTTAATCCGTTAATTCAAATACCCGAGAGGCTGTTTCAAAAGTAAAATATCTGTCATTTTAAGTATTTCAGAATCTAAAAAGACCGATATTCAATTTGTAGAATCTGAAACCAGTTCAGATTGATAACAAAATACTTTTGAAACAGCCTCTTTTTTTATTTCTCCGGCAACGGATTTTCGTCTTCATAACGCTTCAAAGCACTTTCCAGTTTCTGACGGATGATCTTTCGCAAGCGTTCCGGTTTCAGTACCTCTACCCCATCCCCGAAGCCCAACAGTACTCGTTCTAATTCATAATTCTCGATCAGGAACAGGTTAACAATAATGCTGCCATCTTCATTTTGCTGTAATACCCGCTGTGTATGGTGCAAAGGTTTAGTCAACACATAAGGCGCATTATATGCGTCAATCCACAAGCGGATCGCCTTAGGTTGTAATCCCGTATTGACCGTAACCCCGATTACGTTCCTGTAAAAAGCTTCCGCATCAAAATCGACTTGGATGAACTCGGCCTGAAAATCATAATCGATCGCTATGATCCTGTCCAAAGCTAAATTGACCACCGGTTGCTTCATGGTCCGCTTCCCTATCAGGAACCAACGGTTGTTGTATTCTTTCAGCACTAACGGATAAAAGCGAAATGTTCTTTCTTCTCTTGATTTGAAAGACTTATAGGTGATCACCAAAACCCCCTTTTTAACAATTGCCTGATAGATCGTATCTAAAAAATGTAAACCTTTCAGTTTCTCATTCTTTTCCAGATGAATTATCGGCTTACTATCGGACTTTTCCGCATAGATTTTATCCTCCAAACGTTGCAAAATATCCGAAACATCTGCAAAAAGCGAAAAATCCTTAAACTGTTTCAACATCGAAACCGTTTCCGTCAACACATTGATATCCGTTTCCGTCAACGGAATATCGGTTATCGTATATTCTTCATTAGCATAGCGGTAGAATTTTTTATCATACACTTCAATAGGAGCGTTATAGCCCAGTTTCTCGCTACGCATCATCTGGATATCCAATTGTACGGTACGTTTACTCACCGGATTTTGTTTGCCCTCATATTCGTATAGAGCCTCATTACAAGCCTCGATCAAATCCTCCAATGTCCATTGACGGTATTGGTTCTGCAAACATTTGTCAATGGTTTTATAGCGAATCAATGCGTTTTTATTTTGAGCCATGTTTACAATAGATTAATTTCTTTTTGAATGTTTGTTCTCGCTTGTTGTTCGTATCGATTTCGGAAAGTTTCCGTTTGGTAAATGAATTCATGCTCCAGAAAATGTTCCAAAGCTTTTTTGCGTCCCGGTTTATACAAAATATCAGGATACATTTTATATTCTTTTCGAATTTGACCGCAATACACTTGATAATCTTCCCAACTTTTCGACAGTATTTTCAGATCGAAATCAATCAGCCAGTTAATATCCTCTTCTTCGTTATGTTGGTGATGTTGTGTAGCAACAATCATATCAAAAACCAGTGTTTGGTTGAGGTTGTGCTGCGGTTGCAATAGAGAAACGGCATACTCCGCACTTTGCAATTCATTGTCCTTACGAGTGGTTTTATAGACAAAATCATGATAAAAAATAGCGAACAACACTTCGTCAGGATGTTGTAAATACGATTGGTATTCTTGGTAAGCTGTGATCATTTCCTGCAAATGCGTCAAATTATGATAGTATCTTGACTTTCCCGTGTACGCTTTCTCTAAAGCTAACCATAAAGTGTTGATTTCTTGTTGGGTAAAGCCGATTTTTAAAGTTAATTCTGCGAATAGTACCTGAAGATTCATAATTATTCTTTTCCCAAAAATACAATTCTTTTCATGTTGCGTAAAATAATTGCGTAGTACTGTAAAACCTTTGCAATATTAAAATGAATGAATATGAAAAAGAGAATAGTGAAAGACGAACCGATTTATACAAATCAAAATAGAACATTACCCAAAGCTATAATCTGTGATTTAGATGGCACATTAGCTTTGATGAATGGCAGAAATCCTTTTGACGCCGGAAGATGTGAGCATGATGTGTTGAATGAGCCTGTTGGTAACTTATTGCGAAACTATAAAAAGTTAGGCTATCAAATACTTTTGGTTTCGGGACGAGAAGAGCAGTTTAAACCTCAAACTTTATTGTTTTTGGAAAAACATGCTATTGCATTTGACCAGTTGTTGATGCGAAAATCCAAAGATTATAGAAAAGACGCCATCATTAAAACGGAAGTTTATAAGCAATACATACAAGACAATTACTTTATAGAATTTGTGTTGGACGATCGTAACCAAGTAGTAGATATGTGGCGAAAAGAATTAGGATTGCCTTGCTTTCAGGTTTTTTATGGAGATTTTTAATTTATGTAATTCTTACAGAAATTTATAGCTAAACAGTTTTTTTATTACATTTGAAAAGTACCGTTTATGAACAAAATAATACAAAACAAACTAAAAGAAATAGAACTTCAAAAAGGAGTTGAAATACTATACGCTGTAGAATCGGGGAGTAGAGCGTGGGGATTTGCCTCACCGGATAGCGATTATGATATCCGTTTTATCTACAAGCACGATTTGGATTATTATTTGTCGTTGTGGGAACAAACCGATGTCATTGAATTTATGACCGAAGACGATTTAGACGGTAGCGGCTGGGATTTACGGAAAACCCTAAAATTATTAGCCAAATCCAATGCACCTTTGTTGGAATGGATCTATTCGCCTGTGGTGTATTATGAAAATGAAGCGTTTATGAACCAAGTACGAACCTTAGCAACAGATTGTTTTTCGCCTGTAGCGTGTTTGCACCATTATTTGGGAACGACAAAGAATTTTATGGCCGTTTGTGCGCAAGAAGAAGTAAAACTGAAAAGTTATTTTTATGCCTTGCGTACTGCTTTAGCTGGAAAATGGATCATAGAACGCAACACCTTTCCACCGGTAGATTTCATGGAATTATTGCCCATAGCACCGCAAAATATACAAGAAAAAATAAAAGAGTTATTAAATATAAAAGCCAACCAAGACGAAAGCTATTTACACCCGAAAGAAGAACTGATAAAGAGTTTTTTACAGGAAACGGTACTGTTTAATAAAGAAAATGCTGCCGGGTTAAGAAGTGGGAGGAAAGTGAGTGAGGAATTGGATGGGGTTTTTAGGGATTTAATAAAATGATTTGAAATATGCCAAACAAAAAACACTTAAGACTTCTTTCAGAACAACAATTGGAAAAGGTTATTCCAATGAAATTCAAATATGGTTTTGCTCCAGAAAATGAAGAAGAAGAGGAAGAACCAAAAAATTATTACAAAGTGGCACAAACGCTAAGAATAGATAGAGAAAGATTCTATAGACACTCTGAAATAAAAAATGAAAGACGAAATAAAAGTTTAAGTGTTCCTCATTACATAGACCACGTATTATTTACTTTTCAAGGGCAATTTGTAATTAGTGATTTTTTTAAAAAATATTACAATGATTTTGGCTTAGAAGCCATTGCATTTTACGATTTTGGTAAAAAAGGATTATTTACAATTATAGATCATAAAAAGTTTCAAGTTTTTATGAATGAAGTGTATAAATTCATTCAAAGAGAATTAAATCATATAGAGGATTTGGAATATGAAAAGTATGTATTGTACTTAGCCTCATTCAAATTATTGCAAATAAGAGAAATTGTAAAATTCCGTTTAGATCAAGCGCAAGGATTGGTATATTTATCTTTAATAGATTTACCTTTACATGAAGAATTAAAAACGGTTATTTTAGAAAGTTTATTTGCTTATTTACAAGAGAAAGATGTAGTGTTCAAATTTGACGAACCTAATGATAGATTAGAATTAAACAATCCAACGCCTGAAATACTACAAGAAATAATTGAAAACTTCGATATTATTGAAAGTGCTACAAATTCAGCTTTTACAACAGTTCGTCCTGGAGAATTTAATACTGTAACGCGAGAACAAGGTATCAATATTGTGAATGCAGATGAAGATTTGCCAATTATTGGAATCATTGATACTGGAATTAGCTCAACTTCAGCAATTGCACCATTGTTAATTAATGATAGAAGTTTTTCACTTAATGGAGACCCTTTTATTGATACGGCAAATTTTCAAAGAAATGGTCACGGTACACCGGTTGCAGGTTTGGCTACTTTAGGTAAAATCAATCATCTTAACCAATTTAACGAAGATGTCATTGCTGATGCTAAAGCATTATCAATAAAGATATCTAATGGCGCAACTGGATATATTTCTGAAATTGATTTAGTAAAGATGCTTTATGATGTTAAAGCAAAATATCCTAAAATAAAATTATTTACATTAACCACATGTTATGATAGACACAAGACAGTAAACGAAACCTTCTCAGACTACACTTTTCTGTTAGATAAGTTTGCTCATGAAACAGATAGTTTAATATTTATTTGTACGGCTAATAATAATGATGCTATTAACGATAATAGTTCTTATGACTTAAGTTACTTTCATTCTGAAAAAACTAATATATGTACCCCTGCCGATAGTATGAATAATTTGACTGTAGGAGCAGCAGCAGATAATATTGCTAATAGACCATTTTGCGGGATTGCAGATGGTAGAGAATTTCCAACCTTATTTTCAAGAAAAGGAAATATAGATTTAAGCTTAATTTTTTCAAGAAACAAGACCAATAAAAATTATTTCAAACCGGATGTAATTGAAAGTGGTGGTGATTTAGGCTATTATAATGCAACAAGTTTGGATTATATGGATGACGCAATGATTGATTTAATTTCAGCGAGACCAGAAATCGGATTGTTTAAAGATGTAGGAACCAGTTTTTCTACTCCATTAATAGCCAACTTAGCTGCTAAAATACAAAAGCAATATCCAGAATTATATCCACAAACAATAAAAGCTTTAATAATTAATTCAGCCTCATTGAATAAGATTCCTTTTGATACCTCAGTTTCTAAACTAAGGAATCGTGTAGCAGGGCATGGCTACATTGATAATTTTAAAAGTGTTTTTTCAAATGAAAATTCAGCAACTTTAATATTAGAAGATAGTATTAGTGATGATGATTTAAAAGTTTATCCAATTAATTTTCCGCAATATTTAACTCAAACTGATTTAGGAAAACAAAGAGGCATAGTAAAAGTTACAGCAACGCTATGCTTTAGCTTTTTACCTATAAAAAACAATCAATTATCATATAATCCAATTCATATAGCGTTTTCAATTTTTAAAAATCACGAAGCAGAAGATATTATTAAGCCAAAAGGGGAAGTCAATTCCAATCTTAAAGCAGGTTTAACGTGGTCTCAAAATGGTAGATTCAAAACAAAGCCAATTCCTTACTCAAATACTCAAAAATTAGAACTAAATGTAAACGTTAATGATTTAGCCAATGAAGAAAATACATTCAAATTGGCAGTTCATTGTTTAGTTACAGACCAAATTATTGGAGAATTACCAGCAGGTTATCCAAAAGATTTTTCTTTTTCATTAGTAATTAATATTGAAGAAACAACAAGAAATCAAACAGGATTACTATATGATGAAATACAGCTTATTAATAATCTTGAGGTAATTGGAGATTTAGATGCAGATACTACAATTGAAATAGATTCATTAGATGTTTAATGAATCTTTTTCAATTGATATTAAATTTTTCCAAATAGTAGTATCAATGTAAGTAACTAAGCTTTTTGATTGTCCAACAGAAGCAAACAATGATTTTTTTATAGCATTAATCAAAGTCTTTTGAATGCTATAGTAAGATAAGCCTCTACAATCCTTAATAATTTTGTTTACTTCACTTTTATTCTTAAAGGCAAACTTTCCATCTTTAAGAGTAAGATTGATAAGCTCCTTGATTTCTTTTTCTGTTGGTAAACTAAAAGTAATAATGTTATCAAAACGTCTCAACAAGGCATCATCTAACATGTCTTTTTGATTGGTAGCAGCTATAACAATACTACTTTGTGGTAAATAGTCAAATAATTGTAAAATAGTATTTACAACACGTTTCATTTCGCCATGGTCTTGACTATAATCTCTAATCTTACCTATACTATCAAATTCATCAAGGAAAATAATACAATCTTCCAAAGCAGCTTTTTTAAATATCTTAGATAAGTTTTTACTTGTTTCACCAAGTTTAGAAGATACGATAGCTCCTAGATTAAGAACAATCATCATTTTCTTTAATTCACCGGCAATAACATAAGAAGCTAATGTTTTTCCACAACCAGATGGTCCATGTAACAACAATTTATTGGAAACAGGTAAGTTAAATTGTTGAAGTAATTCAAGTTTATGGTGTTCCTCAATAAAAAACTCAAGTTCTTGTTTTACTTTATCTTCAATCACAATGTTAGACAAAGTATAATCGGAAGTTATTTTTTCCAGAATTAAATCTGAAACTTCTTTGTCTTCTAATCGATTAAAATATTGGTCACTACCTACTTTAGTTAAACTATTGTGTTTTTGTAAACGAATAGAATCCTTTAAAATAGATTGTAATTGAATCGCAAAGTTTAACTTTCTAGTGTTTTTAGAATGTTCAATCAACTCGTTCAAAACAGTCAATAACTTTTCCTGATCATTTTCCAGACCGTACTTAGCAATATCCTTTATGTAATCAAATTGACTCATCCTTGATACAAAAGTAATCATTTTTATACTTATTTGTAAATTTGATTAAAATTAATTCAATGACTATCCAAAACCTTAAATCCCAAAACCTAATCCTTTTCAAAGCTATTCCAAGCAGTAAATACTAGGTACAATTCAAACAATTTGTGATTTATTTTTATTGTACTACAAAACAATCACAATAACGTGATTAAAAAATCGTTTTATAAATAAAGATCACGATTAATTCCTTTATCAGACCATGAAAGAAGCACGTCAATTTCGGAAAGCACTTTTTAAAAGAGAGACTTATGTTGCTTTACCGGAGTTAAGCCATGCTTGTATTTCCATAGAAAAAAACCTGCCCGATGAAAGTTAACCAACATTCCGGACAGGTTTCGCGAATTAAATTACTTAACAAGGTCTATACATTACACTGAAACTATTCACAAGATGAAGCCGCGACTGTACTACTCACCTCACGGTTCGTAGTTACCTTAACCTGATAAGGTGCCGTGATCGTTGTACCGTCCGGAACTAATCCGATGTAACTGAACTGACCGCCGGTTGACTGAACCGTATCAATCTGAACTGTTTCGTTCTTCGGTCCGTAGATCAGGTAAACCGAATAAGCCGTTATCGGCACTCCTTTTCGTCCGCTTAATGTTCCGCTGACATAAACAGCATTAACTGAATTACAAGTAACCACATTAGCATCGGAAAGTGTTACCGTTTGCGCTTTTAGAGTAGTGTTGAAACAGCTGAACAACGAACAGGCTGCAAGAGCTAAAAAATATTTTTTCATAATTGATGTTTTTGGTTCCTACTCATCTGGCTTTTCGGTTACGCCCCGTTTTAAAATGGTTTCCGGTCTCCATTCGAAAAATTTTGTTTCACTTCAAAATTCATATCCCAAAACTACTACACTACTCAATTGCAATTCTTTAAAAAGGAATGAGTACTCTTTTTTTATCCACCAATACGGCAACAAACAGCATTTGTAAGTTTTTATCCGCACAACTAACTCCTGATTTAAACAGCCTTACATTTCCGTTCAGAAAAAATACGGTTTCATACCCCAAAAAACCTGCTTTCATTCCATTTTTTCAGAATTTCCCTCTGCCCTCTTCTACATTTGTATACGTGATTTTCTTTAGAAATCACCCGATTAAGAAATATTTATTAACCGTTTATCATTTTAAAATCAGTAGAATTATGAAGCAAAAAAACTACTTTCTTTTATTAATCCTAACCTTTTTTCAACTGGTTAGTAATGCACAAACACTGGATCAATCCAATGCACCTGCCGGCTCCGGAGGCGGAGGTTTTCAGGTAAACAATTCCGGACAAACTGTAGGTCAGTCATTTGTTGCCGGCTTAACAGGAACTTTAGCTCAGGTAAATGTATACTTAGGCAGCTACAATTTTGCAGCCGGTGATTTCCGATTATCAATCATTAACGGCGACGGATACGGAGGAGTTGTAGAAGGTACTCAGGACTTTACGCTTTCAAGCTATCCCGGAGACGGAGAATATGTTATTTCAGTCACCAATACGATCAATATCACAGCCGGCAATACCTATACCTTAAAATTTGAAGGGATCACCGGAAGTGTTAACATGCTGGCACCTTCAGGAGATATTTTTACCGGCGGAACATTATATTATGGCAGCGGCTCTTCTTTCAGTTCGTATGATCTATGGTTTAAAACCTATGTTAGTGTGCCAACGCCAGCTACTCACTTAAATTTTGACGGAGTTAATGATTATGTAAACTTAGGAACTTCAATTTCTACTGCTTTAAATGGAGCAACTGCTTTAACATTTGAAGCATGGATTAATCCATCAGTTTTAAATGGGTGGAATAATATTATTACAGATTATGATGGAGCTTATCATAAAGTATTATTACGTGTAAGAAATAACAACAACATTCAATTTGTTTTAAATGGTACTTTTTTAAATTCTCCTTTTAGTGTTCCCTTAAATACATGGACTCATATTGCTGCAGTTTATGATGGAGCAAATATGTATGTTTATGCAAATGGAACTTTAATCGCTTCTCAAGCTGCTTCTGTAAGTTTACCAACCACTTCAAATCAATTTAACATTGGTAATAGAATTAGTGGTTCAGAGCTTTTCACAGGAAATATTGATGAAGTTCGTGTTTGGACTACTGCAAGAACAGTTGAACAAATTAATGGCTCTATGAACTGTGAATTACAAGGAACAGAATCAGGCTTAGTAGCTTATTACCAATTCAATCAAGGAATAGATCAGGCAAACAATACAAGTGTTACTACTCTAACGGATGCCACTTCAAATGGATATGACGGAACATTGACTAATTTTGCTTTAACAGGTTCAACTTCAAATTGGTTAGCAGGTTCTGTGGTAACAACCGGATCTACAGTTCCTGTTGCTCCTACAGTTGCAACGCCTGTGGTCTATAATCAAAACACTACAGCTACAGCTTTAACTGCTACAACAGGAGGAACCGGATTATTATGGTATACAAGTGAAACAGGAGGAACAGGAAGTGCTACTGCTCCGATACCGGATACTTCAACTCTAGGAACTACTTCTTATTGGGTCTCTTCCACTAATGCCAACGGTTGTGAGAGTGAAAGAACGGAATTAGTGGTAAATGTATTATCTCCCGCTACTCATCTGAATTTTGATGGTGCTGATGATTATATAGCTATAGGAGCAAATCCTATCTTTGATTTTGCCAATAATGATTTTACTCTTGAAGCTTATATTTACAGAGCGATCTCCGGTACTGATGATTGTATTATCGGAAAAGATAACTGGGCAAGCAATAACGGATACTCATTCTGGATTCTTTCAAGTGACAAACTGGTCTTAAGATTCGGTTCAACGACTTATTCCAGTACTATGAGTGTTCCTTCTTCAACTTTTACTCATGTAGCAGCTACATATGATTCCGTAAATAACGAAGTAAGTCTTTACATCAATGGGGTTTTAGATTCAACACATCCTTCCGGCGGTCCTATTTTGAATACCGGCAGTTTATATATCGGAACTCCTCAGGATGCAGTAGCCAATTCAACGTACGGATTTTCCGGCTCCATAGACGATTTAAGAATCTGGAACACACTTCGCTCTGAAACTGAATTAAATGGTTTCATGAACTGTGAACTACAAGGAACTGAAAACGGCTTATTAGCATACTATAAATTCAATCAGGGTTCTGATCAGGCAGATAATACTACTGTTACAACAGTAACTGATGCTACAGCAAACGCAAACAACGGAACCTTGGTCAACTTTGCTTTAACAGGAGCCACCTCTAACTGGTTGGCAGGCTCTCCTTTAGGAATTGCTCCTCAGGTTACAACGCAACCACAGGATCAGACTATCACGGAAACAGATAGCTTAACTTTTACCGTTGCAGCGACCGGCGCAACTTCTTATCAATGGGAAGTCAGCACAGATGGAGGTAGTACATGGATGGCTTTAAACGATAACTTTGCCAATCCTGATGTTTCCGGTTCTACAACAAATACCTTAACGGTTTCCGGAAATAACATGATAATGGTTAACGGCTATTTATTCAGGGTTCTTATCGGTGGAACAGCGATCTGTACAATACCATCTGATAGCGCATTAGCCACTGTAACCTTAGGAACCGAAACATTCTCTGCTAACGGTAAAGAGGTTACTATTTATCCTAATCCGTTCCGTAATGAGATTATGGTTGATCTGTTACATATAACAACTACTGACACTTCATTAGAAGTATACGATAGTAACGGACGTTTATTAAAAGATCAAAAGTTGAGTGCAACTCAAAACAGAATTGACATGCATGATCTGCCGTCAGGTTTGTATCTGTTCCGTATTATTTCCGATGAAAGAACATGGACCCAAAAAGTGATAAAACAATAAAAACAAGCTATCTTAGCATTCGTTTAACCTAAACGAAAAATGTTTTTTGTATTTTTTAAATTACGTATTAATCAATTAAAACACCATGGAAACAAATCAAAACTTTACTGCGCTAAAAGGAGAAGACACTAAGATCATCCCTTCTACAGCCAAACCGGCAATTGTCCCTAAACAAGAAGTGCAATCGGTTATTACTTTTACAAACAAAAGACCGGCAACACCACTTCCTCCTTTAGTTCAGGCCTATTATACTGCCGCAGAAAACACGTTACAAGTCAGTGCCGTTATCTTTATTGCACAAGAGAACATTGAGCCTTCCTCAATCACAGTCGGATATGACAATCCTACAGGGGATCAGCCAGCATTTTATATTTACTATTATGGTCCTGAAGTTGAGACCGACACCTTTTACGGGTTTCAGATCAATTTTGAAATCAAATTAGAAAAACAACCGGAGTTGATAGAAACATTTGTATGTGACAAAGATCCGGTAACATCCAGAGGAACATTAACTACAGTACAACCTTAATAATAGAAGGGAGTTTATTTTGCTTGAACAGGCGGTCCGTTTTGACCGCCTGTTTTTTTATCACAAAATTTAGCTAACTTGCCGATTCGTTTTGTAAAGCACCAAATCTGATCCGGCATGCGAATGAATCTTACGTTTTTCAGGATTTTTATTCTCTTTTTTCTGATTGTCCATCCTTTGGCTAAAGGGCAAGCTCAAAAACAACTGCATCTGCTCTTTGAAAAAGAGATTGAGAAAAAATGCAAGGCTTTATCTGATGCTCCTTACTTTAAAAAAACATATACTTTCTTTTTAGAAAAGAAATGGGATTCTACTCTGGTCTATTCCATGAGACAGCTCAATTCTGACCGCTCAGACAAAACGATCAACGATTACTGTCACTTTTTCAGAGGCTTCAGTTTCAAAGAAAAAAAACTATTCAAAGAAAGTCAAAAAGAATTATCCGATATCACAAACCGTTTCTTTTTTTACCAACGGGTAAGCATGCTTTTAGGTGAACTAGCTTTAGAGAACAACGAATCGGAAAAAGCCATCCCTTATTTTAAAAAACTGGAAGCATTAAGCAATCCTGAACTCTACGGTATTAAAGCCAGTACTATAAAACACAATCTGGGGATCTGTTACCTTCATTTAGGTCAGTTTTCTAATGCCGAGTCTTATTTGCTTGACAGCACCGAACTACAGGAACAAGAACAGGACACTATTATGCTGATAGGATCCTACGGCGATATCGCGAATCTTTATTACGAACAATACAAAGACGATCAGGCAATTCCTTATTTTATAAAAGCCTATGAACTCGCTCAAAAGACAAAAGATTTCAGACTAAAATATACTACAGCCTATAATATGGCTATAGTGGAAGAAAACCGAAAAGATTTTCTCCGATCACTTCAGTACAGAAAAGAGTTTGAAAAATGGAAAGATTCTTTGAACGACCAAAATAAGATCTGGGAAGTTGCCCAACTGGAAAAACAATTTGCCGTTAAACAGAAGCAAAAAGAAGTGAGTCTTTTGCAGGCAGAGAACAAAATTAAAATTGCTGAAAGGAACGGGCTTCTGTATTCGGCTATTGTTCTCTTAGTCTTATTGATCACCGGAGTTTATTTTTATCTTGAAAAAATAAAATCAAATAAGATCATACTGGCTCAGAAGCAAAAATTAGACGAATTAAATGCTACTAAAGACAAGCTTTTCTCTATCGTTAGCCACGATCTGCGTTCGTCTGTCAATGCTTTAAAAACAAGTAACAGCAAACTTTTAAAGAACTTAGAGACTAAAAATCTGGATGAATTAGACTTTCTACTGCATCAGAACAGCGCTATAGCCAATTCTACCTATAATTTACTGGACAACCTGTTGCACTGGGCATTATTACAAAGTCAGCAATCATTCTTTGAAATTACCGCTATGCGTTTGTTCTTTATAGTGGAACAGATCAGCTTCAATTACAAATCCCTGTTACAGGAAAAAGAGATTCAGTTTGAAAATAATGTTGCCCGAAGCGAAATGGTCTATGCCGATCAGGAATCGTTAAAGATCATTTTGAGGAACTTGATGGACAATGCCATTAAATTTTCAAAAGAAAGAGGGTACATTCACATCTATACCCGGAGTCGAAACGATATGTACTGTGACCTCATCATCGAAGACAACGGTTTAGGCATGGATGCCGCCACCCGTGAAAACCTTCTTAAAGAAGATATCTCATTAATAAAGAAGCAAAACAATGACAAAATAGGTAGCGGATTAGGGCTGCAACTTTGCAAATCGATGATCAAAAAGAACAAAGGAAAATTCACAATAGAAAGTGAATTGGGAAAAGGAACGAAAATGATTGTATCTTTGCCTAAAACCGTGTCTGATGGATAACATAAATATTCTGGTTGTTGAAGATACTCCTTCTGAAAGTGAAGCCTTAATCACTGTATTAAAGGAGAATGGTTACAATGTTGTAGGCCTGGCTACTAACCATAAAGATGCTTTAGCTTTATTTTATGCCAACAAAGTCGACATCGTTATTATTGACATTTACTTAAACGGTATCCCGGAGGGGATTACCTTTGCCGAAACGATTAATGTTATTCCTAATTCGGCCAAGCCTTTTGTCTTTTTGACCAGTTCTACAGACCGACACACGTTTGAACGCGCCAAACTGACAAACCCGTTCAGTTACCTGCTCAAACCATTCAACGAACTGGAACTTTTGTATGCGCTGGAACTTGCCATTGAAAAGTTCTACGCTCAGAGCGATGTTTTTTTGGGTGAAGAAGAAGACACAGTGATCAGTACCGAATACTTATTCATTAAAAAAGGTAAATCCTTAAAAAAAGTATTGATCGCTGATATCATTTATATTGAGGTCGAAGAGAAATACTGCAACATTATCACTGAAAAAGAAAAATTCGTTATCCTGATCTCTTTAACCAAGATCCTCGATATGCTGGACAATACTCTTTTTTGCCGGACACATCGAAACTATATTGTAAATACAGAGAAGATCATTGAGATCGTTCCTGCCGATAACTTGGTTATCTTAGCCGGAAACCATAAAGTGACCTTAGGTGAAAAATATAAAAACCTGACAAAAAGAATACGAACTTTAAAATAACCGCGACTACAACCTATAAACACAACCCCCTGTAAACAACCTGTTTATAAGGCAGTTATACCTGTATCTCAAAACAAGCTTTTCTCCTCTGTTCCCTGTTCTTTTTCTGTTGTAATATTGTTATAGAATTACTTCATGCGGAAACCGAAAAGCAAAAAGAGTAGGTCTATTTTAAATTTTAAGTTATGTCTGAAAAAAACGGCACTGCAGAAATGCAGCAAGTAACCCCAGAAATGATTGCACATGATTTTCATGTGGCAACAGCAGGAAAAATGGACGATGCAGCAATAGCATCTGTAAAAAAAGGCTTAACAGCTACTACTTCTTCATACGGAGCAAATGGTAGTGTAGCCAGCATGATCTTTTATCTGAAGTTTCAGGTCAACATCAAAAACGGGAAATCCTTTAACGGAAATGCAGGAGGAGTATCTTCACCTGGAGGAGGAGCTTTGTTCGGAGATGTTTATACTGACGATATTAATAAATTATATTCGGATACAGTTAGTTTTCAATTTAATTGTACTCCTGTATATACTAGTTTATTGTTTTTTGACAAGCATTCTAACTTATTAGGACATTTCCAATCCGGATCTGTTTCAACTGTTTTAGGTACCGGCGGTGGTAGCGGTCATTGGTCATAAAGTAAACAGATAAAAAATTGAGAGTGCTCTATACAGAGCACTTTTTTATGCTGTATAACTAATATTTCATTACTTTTTCAGGTCATAAAGCATAAATTTTTGATACTTATATGCTTTTTTTTAACAAAAATCTTACCTTTGCCTGCGAAATGAGAACACAAAACCTACATATACAAGCTATTTCAAGTGATAGCAACTATCGTTTAGAGGTAAAATTCCCTTCTAAACCTACCGGATGTTTTGTGAAGATCTATAAAAAATAAATCAAGATTTAAAATACTATAGCTATTTCAAAGCGTCCTTTTAGTCAAAAGGGCGCTTTTTTTTATACCAAAAAAACAAAAAATCGTATGAAAATGACACTTAAACAAACCTAGTGTGAAAAAAAAATTAAAAAATGTCAGATGATCAGTAAACATAAATTGAAATAAAACTTGAAAGGTAATCAAATGAGAGACAGCCATTTGAATTCTTCAGAAAAATCTGCCGAAAGCGGATCGGACACCTATTGCCTAAAAACAACATAAACAATTGATAATCAATGAAATAATTTTAAAAAATATTTGGAAGTTACTTTTTTTTGACCTTATCTTTGCCTCAGAAATTTGAAACAACAAATAGTTAGATCATTACGTACAACGAATACTTTATAACCTGAAGCTTATACTGATAAAAATGAAACGAGATTTAAAACAACATATAACACTTGTAGCAATTGAAGCAAAAAATACTTCTTTAGGATCTTACCGTCCGGTGTTTTATAGTGATTATAAATTGGTGCCTCCATATAGGGAATAGATTGTTATATACAATTGTATCGTTATGGAGCACCTTCAAAAAGAGGTGCTTTTTTTATGCCTAAAATTAAGATTCTGTAGCTCAACAGGATAGAGCATTCGCCTACGAAGCGAAAGGTTACAGGTTCGACCCCTGTCAGGATCACATGAGTCTTTAGAAAGGGACTGGCTTATTAAGGGACTGGCTAACCTACCTGACTGTCTCTCAGGAAACACGGGTTCCATTCCCGTATAAGCCGCAAATGGTGTTTTTAGCTTATTTGGTAAAGCATTGAACTGTGAATTCAAAGAACAGGGTTCGATTCCCGAAAACACCCTAAATAACTGGGAAGATAACGATTGCTTGCTTGTCTGCTTTGGATACAGAAGATTGCAGATTCGAAATGCGAAGCATTCATGAACACCTAAAAAATAATAAAATTAGGTAAACAATCCTGTTTCTCAGACAATTTGGAAGTACGTCGGAGTCAGAGTAGCCGAGCTTGTCTGTAAAACAAGTGCTTTTATGCTGAATGAGTGCAAATCTTATTACTTCCACAAAATTGCAGGAATGGCGGAACAGGCAGACGCATCAGATTTAGGATCTGAATTTTGAGCGTTCAATTCTCTCTTCCTGTACAAAAGGAACAGTGGTGTACTTGGTGTTGCACACTTGTTTGAAGTACAAGGGGTATTCGTTCGATTCGGATCTGTTCCACTAAAAGAAGTTTAATTAAAAACAAAAGAAGATGAGACCAGACATTGTAAAACGCTTTTTGACCAACACAGATGAAACAGGAAGATTTTTGATGAAGTCAAGAATTACCGGAATCATCTATTTTGTAGAACCGCTCTATAACGGTAAAACACCACAATGGGGCGACGTTGATCCGGCAACGAAAAAAATAACTGGGCAATATGGTTCTAAATATACTGGAGCCGTAACCAAAAAAGAATCCTTAATAACAGAAGAAAACGGATTTGTCAACATCGGCTATTTTAAAGGAAGTCCCTTCGGAGCTATAGAGGTACGAGATAAAGAACATCAAAAACGAATGGGATTATAATTATTTTTTTGCTACGCAAAATAACTGCGTACTTCGTTTTGAATCTTTGTTCAGTAATAAAGAAAACGTTCTTTGAATACAAAAGATTATGAGATTTCTCCTAACGTCGAAATGACAATATTAAGGTAAAAATATCAAGCAAGTCCTGTTGGGTGTTTCTGTATAGCACTAATGTAATGCTCTTTACGTAAAACGTATGAAGTAGTATTATGCAACTTGGCTTGGAGGTTTGCGGTTGTTTTCCAAAAAACGATCACCAATTACTCTATAGGTCGTGGGTTCGATTCCCACTTTCGAGCAATCGAAATAGTTCAGTCTGGTTAGAACAATAGAATGGATACGTAGGTTCGAATCCTACATGCAATTTAGGTTTGCATTTGACAGCGGTTGTCACCAAACAGACTTTTAATCTGTTTTAAGGAGAGAAGTACAACTCTTAAAAATAGTACCAAAAAATTGAAAACATTTGGTTTTTATCTGTTTCAACATTTTTCGAAATCGAGAAACACTTACAAAGAAACCTGAAAAGGGCTTCGCTTTCAAAACCGTTCTTTTGCTTTTCTGTGTGATCACTGGTTTATAATAAGCCAATGAAACAAAACAGTTAACCATTTGAATGCTTCTGTTAACTAACCTTTTTTCCGTTTTGGGTTAAGGATAAAAACCGAAAGTTTTCTTTAAAAGAAAACAATAGAATTAAAATATAAAGACATGATTAAATACATTACTATTAATGCTTACCAAGTAGGTTTAGTATTTGAAAGAGGAAAATTGACCGACGTATTGCAGGAAGGAAACTTCTGGATCGTCGGGAATAAAGAAGTGAAATTATTTGAAATGAAGCAGTCTTTTGTTGCTCCGATGGAATTGAACATTTTGTTAGAGAATGCAACCTTAGCTTCTATGTTAGAGATCGTTGAAGTGGGCGATACTGAAATAGCCTTGTACTTCGCAAACGGAATGTTCAAAGAAGTTTTGCAAACCGGTCGATACGCATTCTGGAAAGGTTACTTGACCAATGAATTTATCAAAGTTGATTTGGCTAAAGTGGCAATTACAGAAAATATAAACACGAGTTTGCTGGAGAACATCAAATTGCGAATGTACACCCGTAAATTTCAAGTCTTCAATTACGAAAAAGGATTATTGTTTATCAACGGAGCCTTTATCAAAGAGTTGTCTGCCGGAACTTTCTATTTCTGGAATAACGCCATTCCAATTGATGTAATAAAAGTGGATATGCGCCAAAAACAAATGGAAATCTCAGGACAAGAATTGTTGACCAAAGACAAAGCCGCTTTACGGATCAACTTCTTTGTGAATTACAAAGTAACCGATATTCAGAAGGCTGTTGTAGAAAACAAAGACTACGAAAAACAATTGTATGTTTTAATGCAGTTGGCCTTAAGAGCTTTTGTCGGTGGATTTACATTAGACGAATTGTTGAGCAAAAAAGACCGTATTACCGAAATTATTTTGGAAGACACTCAAGCAAGAGCAAAAGAATTAGGTGTTGCAATTACAGATGCCGGAATTCGCGACGTAATCTTACCGGGCGAAATGAAAGAGATCATGAATCAGGTATTGATGGCCGAGAAAAAAGCACAGGCTAACAGTATTATGAGACGTGAGGAAACTGCGGCAACCCGTAGTTTATTGAACACTGCTAAATTGATGGAAGAAAACGAAATGTTGTGGAAATTGAAAGAAATGGAATATGTGGAGAAAATCGCTGACCGTATCGGAGAAATTACCATTTCAGGAAGCGGAAACGTCATCGGGCAGTTGAAAGAGATTTTTGTAAAATAAAAAAACCTCGGAAAGATAGCATTTTCGAGGTTTTTAAAAAACTAAGAAAATGAAAGAGGTAAAAATTGATTTTCAAACTATTATAAAAATTATTTTAGCTCTCTTGAAAATTATTGAGAGCATGATCGATTAAACAAAACATGAAAACAACAGATAAAATTTTAATTATTGACTTAGAAGCTACTTGCTGGAAAGGAGAAACCCCTACCGGTGAAGTGCATGAGATCATTGAGATCGGTATTTGTGAACTAGATCGTTCCAGCGGTGCCATTTCTAAGAACAAAGGGATATTAATACGCCCTACCCGTTCGAAAGTAAGTTCTTTTTGTACTGAACTGACCACTATTACACAAGAACTTTTAGATACGGAAGGTGTAACTTTTGAAGAAGCTATTGCGATCTTAGCCCGAGAGTATCAGGCGGATCAATATACCTGGGCCAGTTACGGACAATACGACCTGAATATGCTTAAACGCCAGTGTAAAGCCAGAAAAATATCTTATCCTTTAGGAAGCCAACATATTAATGTAAAAGAATTGTTTGCTGAGGTTAAAGGCTTACATAAAAAAACAGGTATGAATGGTGCTTTGGCAATTTTAGGGTTGCCTCTGGAAGGAACTCATCACAGAGGTATAGACGATGCAAAGAACATTGCTAAGATCTTACATTGGTGCCTAACATCCTGATTAATCCTGTTTTCTAAAAATCGAAACAGGATTTTTTATAATTATCACACCTTTATTTTCCTCTTCAACAACCTCTCTATTCGTCAATTTTAAAAAAATAAAAAAAAATTGTAACTTTTTTGAAACTCATTACGTATAAGTACTGAACTTAAAAGAACTAAGGAGAGAAATAAATGAGACAGCTCAAAATTACGAAGCAGGTTACAAACCGTGAGACTGCTTCTTTAGACAAATACCTTCAAGAGATTGGTAAAGTTGATCTTATTACTGCTGATGAAGAAGTAGAATTAGCACAAAGAATCAAAGCCGGTGACCAAAGAGCATTGGAAAAATTGACTAAAGCTAATTTACGTTTCGTAGTATCGGTTGCAAAACAATATCAAAATCAAGGACTTACACTACCCGATTTAATTAATGAAGGTAACTTAGGCTTGATTAAAGCAGCACAACGTTTTGATGAAACCCGTGGTTTTAAATTCATTTCCTATGCTGTTTGGTGGATTCGTCAATCTATCTTACAAGCTTTGGCTGAACAGTCACGTATTGTACGTTTGCCACTGAATAAAATCGGTTCCATCAACAAGATCAACAAAATGTATGCTTTATTGGAGCAATCCAGTGAGCGTGCCCCTTCTGCTGAAGAGATTGCAAAAGAGTTGGACATGACAGTAAATGACGTTAAAGAGTCTATGAAAAATTCAGGACGTCACTTATCCATGGATGCCCCGCTTGTAGAAGGTGAAGATTCGAACTTATACGATGTCTTACGTTCCGGAGAATCTCCGAACCCTGACAGAGAATTGATACACGAATCTTTGCAGACTGAAATCGAAAGAGCTTTGGAAACACTGACTCCGAGAGAAGCTGATGTAGTTCGCTTATACTTCGGTTTAGGAGATCAACATCCGATGACTTTGGAAGAGATCGGTGAAACTTTTGATTTAACTCGTGAGCGTGTTCGCCAGATCAAAGAAAAAGCGATCAGACGATTAAAACACACTTCAAGAAGTAAAATTTTGAAAACATATTTAGGCTAAGCCTATTAAACGCAACAACAGTTTAATAACTGTTCGTTTTTTGATTGATGATTGAAACCTCGGCTGATTACCGGGGTTTTGTTTTTGTAATAAACTTCTAGATTCAAAATTCTAAGTTGAATATTCAAAACTCAAAATATAAAATCTTAATTTGTACATTTGCAAAAATATTGAACATTAGCAATGCTAATTTGCAAATGTTCAAATTTATAAACGACACAACAACACAACAAAATGAAAAATACTTTAATTGCTCCTTCTGTTTTAGCAGCTGATTTTGCCAACCTTCAACGCGATATTGAAATGATCAACCAAAGTGAAGCAGACTGGTTTCACATTGACATCATGGATGGTGTTTTCGTTCCGAATATTTCTTTCGGTATGCCGGTATTAGATGCCATCAGTAAACATGCTAAAAAAACAATTGATGTACACCTGATGATCGTAGATCCTGATCGTTACATCACTACTTTTAAAAAATTGGGGGCTAATATCCTTACTGTTCACTACGAAGCCTGCACTCACCTGCACCGTACATTACAAGCTATAAAAGCAGAAGGAATGAAAGCCGGAGTAGCTATTAACCCTCATACTAATATCATACTATTAGAAGATGTTATCCAAGACATCGATCTTGTATGTTTAATGAGTGTTAATCCGGGATTTGGCGGACAATCTTTTATAGAGAACACTTATGCCAAAGTAAAAAAACTGAAAGAACTGATCGCTCTGAAAAACGCTCCGACTTTAATTGAGATCGACGGAGGAGTAACTAATAAAAATGCGAAGGCTCTTGTAGATGCCGGAGCCGATGTTTTAGTTGCCGGAAGTTATGTTTTCGGGGCTCAGGATCCGGTTGCCACCATCGCCGATTTAAAAGTCATTACGCGATAAAAATTCAATTTAAAATATCACTTCGATCAAAGAGAGAAGTCTCATAATTTTATAAGATTTCTCTCTTTGGTCAAGATAATAAACTATCTGATCTATTTGGATTCTAATATTGACTTATCAAATATTTGATCAGATCTGTTGTTGTCAGAATTCCTACAAGCAGATTCCCTTCGCAAACAGGAAGCGCGTGAAATTCTTTATTTGCTAAAACCTCAGCTGCTTCTTTGATCGTTGTTTCCGGTGAAATAGAAACCAAATTTTTGGCCATAACCTGCTCTACTGTAAACATATTATACACTGTGGTATCTACTACTTCATCATTATCATCAACGGCATCAGCAAACGAGATACGCAACAAATCCGTATAACTTAACATTCCTAAAATCTTGTTGCCGCTTACAACCGGAATATGGCGAATATGGTGCTTCTTAAAAAGGCTCTCTGCTTTGGTCAGATCATCGGTAATATTCAACTTAACTACATTTGTTGTCATTATAGTTGAAACTGGAACACGTTGTTTCATAAGGCTTAATTTTTGATTACTATTCAAAATTACATATAAAACAACAATAATCCGAGGCACTAAATCATTGGAAATTACTATTTTTTTTCGTATCTTAACAGTTAGTTTTTATCTTATTTCTTTGAAATTGATCATTGTTTTGACCAACTCGTATAATTGCGGGAATTCAGCCTGAAATCGATCCGGAGTTTCAAAAAAGTGTTCTAATACAACTGCTATAAACTCGAATTCATTAGTATAGGCATAAATACGGAAATAATCAGATTCGACCATTCTTTTATGGTTTGCAGGATATCTGATCTGTTCAATGATCTCATCGTAAGTTGCTGAAAAGATCGTAGAAGAAGTATCTGTACTTTTTAAACCCTGGTAGTGCAATACGTGACCGAATTCGTGTAGTCCTAAATTCAGATTATCATTGGATATCTGATAGCCTTCTAAAAAATCTTTCCATGAAAAAACAATAGCATTCATTGCCGGGTTGAACTCTCCCTTGTGGTAATTATCATTGATTGTAGAATAATAGATATCCGGATAAACTATGATCTTATCAATCACATCAAATAAATAACGTCGCATTCCGAAAGTCAGCATAATGGCTGTTGCTGCAATGAGCACCTGTATCTCATCTGTAATCTCTAAACCGTCTTTTCCGTAAAACGGGTATTGCTTTATAAATTTTGCCACTCTGTGTTCAAAATAGCGTTTTTGCTTAACCGGCAACTTAGCGTAAAATTCAAATCGGTTGTTTAGCACTTCTAATTGCTGAAGCGATAATTTTTTCGGAAAAGGATAGAAATGCACATAAATAGGTTTCCTGAATAAAAAGGCATAAACAGGCTCTACGACTACGTGGTAGGCAAAAAAAAGTGTAAAAGCAAGTCCTGCAAGAATTAAAAAATATACCAAAAAAATAAGCGAGATTAGATAGAATTGCTAAGATATAAAATTACACTAAGAACTCGCTTATTTAATACCCTTCTATTTCTCCAATAATGTCAAAACAACTATCCCTGTTCTCCCGATCAAAAAGGCAAACATGCCGAAAACAGAGGGCAGGAAAGAGACTTTTAAACCACCTGCTAAAATTTCAGCAGTAACACTGCCTGTTTTTTGGATAAATTCAAAAGCACTTATTAAACCGATCGATTGCCCTAAAATTCCCCAGACCAGTACAAACAAGCTGATGGATGCAATTAAGTTTTTTGTTTTAGTGTTGTCTGATTTTTTCAACACTCCTTTCACCACCAATAATAAAATCACAATTAGCAGTAAAACAATAGGAACCATAAAAAAAGGTCCGCCCTCATAAATTTTTTCTAAAATCATTTTCATATTTTTTTGTTATTAATATGGTTCAAAATTAGTCTACTGCTCTTTTGTATTTTCTATTTTGCGACTAACTCCTCCTATTAAGCTTTAAAGAGCCAAATTTACATTGCTATCCGCAATTATTTCTATTAAAAAGCTAAAACAAGCTCTAAACAGGTCATTCGTCGCAAAAGTTTTAAAAAAAACAAGAATTTAATTAAATTGGCTACATGAATTCTAAAGCTTTAAACACCACCAGATCATTTTTCCTTCATTTCATATTTTGGGTCGGAGTTTGGGTGTTTTACATTTATTTTTTCAGCTATAATTCAAATGATACCAACTACATCACTTGGTTTTCCGGCTTACTGCTTCCTGTTACTATTATTGCTACGTACCTTACAAATTTTATTCTGATCCCTAAATTCCTGTTGACTAAAAGATATTTTAAATTTAGTCTATATACGTTATATTCACTCATTTTATCAGCTTATTTGATCCTCATGGCCATATTCGGCGGTTATATTTTTGTAACTGATCTGAATATTACCAAAATACCTCCAATGGGCAGAAACTTTATTTTTATCTTTATTCTAGTCTATCTGGTCGTAGGCCTTTTCAGTTTTATCACGATTTTAAAACACAATTTGCAAGATAAGACCCAACTTAAAATTTTAGAAAATAAAATTTTAGAGACAACTCTTCAAATTAAGGAACAGGAACTCGATTATTTAAAGAAGCAGATCCACCCTCACTTCTTGTTCAACACCTTAAATACCATTTATGCTTTTGCCTTAAAAAAATCGGAATATACTCCGGAACTGATCTTAAAACTCTCTAATCTTTTAGATTATATTTTGTACCAAATTCAGAAACCAAAAGTATTTTTAACTGATGAAATAGAACATTTAAAAGAATATATTGACTTAGAAAAAATTCGCTTTCAAGATAGGCTTGACATACAGGTTCATTTAAAAAACATTCCGGACGATTTAGCAATTCCGCCTATGCTGCTGATCCCATTTGTTGAAAATGCGTTCAAACATGGTAGCATTCTGAACGGGAAGCTTACCATACTGGTCTCTTTAGAATACAGGAACAACAAAACATTATACTTTACAATCCGGAACAGTACTTTAGAAAGTCCTGAATCTGATACAGGAGGTATTGGCCTAAAAAACATAGCAAAAAGACTAGACTTATTGTTTCCGGACAATTATACTTTTAAAAGGGTGGTTTCTGACGATTGGTATTTTATAGAATTAACACTGCTTAATAAAACTGAGGAAAATGGAGAAATATTATAATTGTTTGATTGTAGATGATGAGGTTTCTGCCCGGGAAATCATAGCTTCTTATCTCTCAAAGATCGGGAACTTTAAAGTTTGCGGAATTTGTGAGAATGCCATTGAAGCTTTTACCGTTATTAATAACGAAACTGTAGACTTGATCTTCTTAGACATTAATATGCCTGACATTTCCGGATTGTCTTTCGCCAGATCCATCAATAAAAACATCAAAATAATCTTTACAACAGCTTACAGGGAATATGCTATTGATGGTTTTGATCTGCAAGCTGTCGACTATCTTTTAAAGCCGATCTCTTTTGAACGTTTTATAAAAGCAACGAACAAATTTTTAGGTGAAAACAGCATTCCGGAAAGTACTCCTAAAAAAGAGATTGAAACGGATAAGAATGATTTTTTATTTGTACGCTCAGACAGAAAGATGATAAAGGTTGATTTTAATGAGATCCTTATTATAGAAAGCCTAAGTGATTATATTAAGATCATAACGCAGAAAAAAACGATTATAACACGAGAAACGATCTCAAATATTGAAGCAAAACTTCCGCAGGAAAGTTTTCTACGTGTTCATCGTTCTTTTATCATTTCAATTGATAAAATAGACTCTTTTACTAACGAGTGTATTGAGATCAACAAAACAGCCATTCCGATAAGCAGAAGTTATAAGAAAAATGTTTTATCTGTTTTAGAGCGGTTTTAAAATAAAACGAACTGATCTCTAAGGAATATTCTGTATCGTCCAATTTGTTGATGATCCGTCAGCAGCAATTACCTTAAACGTCACAGACCCGTTTCTCTCTTTAAAGTTGAACCATCCGGATGTCGGAATATCTGTTTTGGCACCATAACTCAACTGTAAATTATAAGCCACTTTAAAATTGTTACCAGTGCTTTTTTGCTTTATAAAAATAGTTTGCTGTTCCCAATCGATCATTTCGGTTTCCAGACTGTCAATGCCCGTTGAAAAAAGTTTCTTATTATTTACAGGTATTCCATTGGGACTTACTCCTCCAAGTAAAGATACTTCTGCTTCGCTCATTGCATAATTACGCAACTGCAAAGCATTAATATAAACCGCTGCAGTTTCATTATCATTATCTGAAAAAAGTAAGAAACCGTGTTTACCATGGTAAGCCATATTGTTGAAAACAGGCCATCTTTTCAAACCTAAGGGAGCCTCTGTTTCGCCGATAAACGCTTCATCAAGGTATTTCCTTATTGCGTTCCCGTCAAGTACAAATACCAACCTATGCCATGTGTCAAAATCAAAATTTCCATGATAGCTGTCAAGAGTTCCTAATTGTCCGTCCGGATTAATAAAAAAATCGGCATCACCCAAATTATCCGGATTTGTTTGCAACAATGAGATATATCTTCCTTTATTAGCTGAGGACACATAAAGATCAACTATAACCGAGTAGGAAGCATCTAAGGCGCCATAATCCTCCATCATAAAGTTATCGTATACAAACAAACCATTATGAGGGTTATAAGCCGGAATTTTGGCCACTGTCACATCCATACCACTAACAGGAGCAATACCAAAATAACTTGTTGTTCCAAACTCCACCGACTGCAACAGTGTACTATCTTTCTGAAAATTTTTCAATCGGGAACCCACACCATTACTTTCAAAATCGGCTTTTTTAAAATTCCAATTACCTGTTGTCTCTTTTTTCGGATAATCAGAAACAGGATTGTATCCGCATACGGCAAGTTGGGCTACATAAGGTCTATCCGTTTCCACTCCATCAAACCCCATATTCGCATATTCTTTAATCTTTTCTTCATTATTAACCGTATATACCCATACTTTTGCCCCTGAGTCATGAGCCATATCAATGAAAGTGCTAACCCAGTCACTGCCTTTTAACACATCATCTTCCGCTAATTCGAAGACTTTGCAACCAAGCTGTACTTTTGATTTATACCAATCCACATCCTCAGGATTTTCCGGCATTCCACCAAACCATACCCATGGGGAATCAGGGCAACTGTCTTTAAATTCATTCAAAGCAGCTATTGTTGTTATTGCCGGCATCATTCTTATAGGGTCAGCACCTGACTCCAAGAGTACTTGTTTTAACATCGAGCCACTAAAGTTTTTTACATCCAGATATAGACAAGCATCATATTTTTGTGCCAACTTCAAAGCATCTACTAAAAGGGGAAACGAAGTTCCCTCAAAATAACTTTCTTTCCATTTTCCGGTTTCAAGTGCCATGAGTGTTGCATAAGAATTGTCGGAAACAGCTCCCGTACCATCCGTTGTTCTGGAAATAGTATGGGGATCGTGACTTAAAACATATATACCATCCTTACTTATCGCTACATCTACCTCACAGTATTTTATTCCTCTTTTAAAGGCTTCTTCAATGGCAAGCAAAGTATCTTCCGGGTAAAACTCCGAATATCCTCTGTGAGCAACAGCTGTAAAGCCACAATCTGAAAAATCAACAGGACTTTGGGTCTTCTGTGAAAAAGAATTTAAAAAAAATAAGACAAATACAAAAACACTTGAATTTCTGATTATCATAATCCTTTAGTTTAAAATTGATCTATACACTTACCTGAAACTCAAATACCAAGTAAGTCCAACGTTGTATACCCAAAAATAAGAACCGGGGTTAAAAATCATTTCCTGATGAGCAACACCTGTTTGAAAGCCCCATATATTTTTGTTGTTCTTGGACGAAAAATAATATTCCAGTCTCAATTTCTGTGACTTAAGATTTATTATGGTTTCTTCATTTCCTTGGGATTGAAACTGGTATATTTCAGGAGAGAACCCCATTCCGATTTCAACTCCAAAATAATTATAGGCATTTTTTCTATACTTTCTATACGTAAAGAAACCTGACTTGCTTGTACCTCGATCATTAGGTGTAAGATAAGCCCGGAATTGCAAATAGTCATTTCCGGTATACCAGCCTAAAGACCCTGTATAAACCGTTGTTGTAGTATTATATTTCAACACCCTGACTCCTAAGGAAGCATCTAAACTTAAAGGCAGTGATTTGTATAGCTCTGCACCATACCTTACATCCGGATATAAAGAAGAATTTGATACCCCGAAATTCAGATAGCCGTACATCCCTTTTGTGATCTTCGGATACATGTCAACCTCATATTGGGTTCCGGTGTTCTGAAACCTATGGCTCATATTAACCTTTGCGGTTATGCTTCCCAGTTTGGTTTTTCTCCTCCAACCTACAGAATAATACTGCATGGGGTCAAAAACCTTTGAATATATATCTACATAAGAGCGTACAATTATGTCATTTTTGCGCAAATCCCTTAAAATACTGGCTTTAAGCGCTAATGCCTCTTCATTATCAGGATCCTTTTCCAAAACGGGTTCCAATGTTGCCAATGCCTCTTTATTGTTTTTTAATTCTGCTTCTGCTTTTGCTTTTAAGAAGAGTATCTTATCATTGTTCGGAAGGTGTTTCAAAGCTCTATCTGCCATTTCTAAAGCCTTAAATGGTGAATTGCTGTAGAATTCATTCTTAATAGCAGCTTCCCAAACTTCAAATTCTCTCGGGGCATATTTTATTAGCTCTTTAAATTCATCCCGTGCCAAATCATACTTTCCGTCCCAAGAATATGTTTTTGCCAATAAAGTTCTGGCTTGAACATCATAAGGATTCTCCTCTAAAAGCAACTGTAATACTTCTTGAGACTGCTGTCTTTTACCATTAAAAGCCAACTCTCTGGCTTCTTCAAAAGTTCTTTTTTGATTTTCCTCTCCTCCCTTTTGCTGAGCAAAAGAGTTTAAGTTCAATACAATCATTAAAAAATATAAAAAATTTTTCACTATAAAAATGTCTATTTTAAAGTCTCTTTAAATGTTAAATATTCCTCTCTTTCCGGATAGTGCTCTATAATGCTATCCATTATTTTATTTGCCTTATCAAAAGAACCCGTTCTTGCATACTCCTTAGCCATTTCAAAACTAATCTGCGGATCATTTGCACCATTCCTCAATGCTTTTTTTAGTATCTCCTTTAATTTATATTCTTGTTTTGACCAATGATATACATCTATCAATGCTATATAACTATCATAATGTCGGGGTACTCCTTTGATAACTTTCAACAACTCTACCTCAGCCCCTGAGTAGTCGCCTTTCCACGCCAACACCCGCCCCTTTAAAGCACGACAATCTGAATGGTTTGGCTTTGCATCCAAAATATAATCGCAAAGTAATAAGGCATCATCATATTCCTTGGTAAAAGCCTTCTCTCTTGCCAGTTGAAAAGCCTGTTCAAAATCCATCCCTTTTGTCATTCTTTCTACCTTTTCTTGTTGTTCCTGAGAAAATTTCTTTCTCGATTTAACGTAAATACGAACCAAAGAATCCGGAAAGATCTTGTTCTCTCTGGTAAGGTAATTGTTCAATTGTTTAAATGCTGTTAAGGAATCTAAAACAGGCTTAAGGAGTTTTCTATTATTCTCCTTGTGTACGTTAAAATCTTTGTCCATCTTATATAGTTCGCCCTCAGAATACAAATAATCATTGTATATGTAATCTTCTATATTTCCTTTATAACGCATCAAAGGAATTTTATGTACATTTCTGAAATCTGCCACAGTATCAAGTCCATCACTCATCCAAGCTATTTTTTCAGGTTTGTTGAACTCGTAATTATTGGTCAGAAATGTTAACAGACTAGGTGCGATATCCCAATGAGATGAAACAGACTTAAATGTTTTTGATGTTTTCAGCATTGGGCTAAAAATAAATAATGGTACGTGATACCTACACAGATTATCTTTTTGTGTAACCGGAATAAGTCTGTGGTCTCCGGTAATGATAAATACAGTATTATTGTAATCCTTTCGCTTGGCATAAGCAAGCATGAAATCTTTTATAGAATTATCTGTATAAACTAAACTCGCAAAAATATCTTTATTTGCAAGTACCTCTTTCTTAATGCCCGCAAATTTTAGATCAGATGACAAGATACTGTCAATCTTCACTTTATACGCTTCCTTTGACGGAAAAATAAAAGGTTCATGATTCGTAAGCGTCATAATAATATCCAGTCTGGGATCTGGCTTAGAATTTATGGATGCTAAGGCTTTCTTAAATATAAGTTCATCCGGATATCCCCAAGAAAATCCTCTTGAATCCTGTTCCGTCTTAGCATACTCTAAACCATAGCCATCTTCATCAACCACATGGTCTATATTATTATATTCTAAAAAATTTATTTTTTTATCAAAAGCCGATTTATCTCCGCAGTAATAAGACGTTGTATAACCATTTTGTTTTAACACACTGATCAGAGATAAGTGATTCGGTGTATCAGTAAGTTCTAAGAAGCCTTCGTGCCCATACGGTAATGATCCCAGCAAAGAAGGAACTACTCCAAATGTACGACCTGTATTGCTTACAAAATTTTCCCAGTACAACGATTTTGAGGTCAATGAATCTAAATATGGTGTAAAGCCATGGTAAGTACCATTTCCTACAAAATCACCTCCTAATCCTTCTACAATGATGATCACTACATTAGGTTTCTCTCCATTTTTGATGCTAAAAAACGGAGTAAGTACATCTTTTGACTGACTAAACGGTCTTAACAAAGGATATTCCTTTCCTTTGAAGGCTTCAGTATCCAATTTACGCTTCTCCTTTTGGGAGTGAATAATGTCGCTGATTAAAAAGACTAATTTGTTTTGATATTTTATTTCTGGAGTAAGATCAGATGTCATCTTCAACAAACCTAACAGTAACATTAAAAACAACATCCCTGCAATTAAATTAATATTACTTAGGTATTTAGCAATTATTCCGTACGAAAACAAGAATAGAAGCGGGAAGATCACAAACGGGATAAAATATCCTATTGAAAAAGTTTCAGATACGGTTACGGTATGAGTTATATCATTAAAAGAATACCCTAAAAAATCTGCACCCAAGTTCAATAAGGTAGAAATACTATATTTTACCAAAGCAAACTGAACAATTACCACAACCACAAACAGTACTTTAACAACCTTAATGCTGTTCTTTTTAGTTAATAACCTCAAAACCGAATATAAAGGAAACAGCAAAAGACCTATTAATAACCCTGCCCAAAAATCATTTGTGATTTTTAACAGATAAACCAAGGCAAAGCTGTCATTCATAGATTTTATCATGACAAGCTCAAAAAGGCTCATCAGGCAAAAAAGGAATATCAAAGCCAAAGTCAAGTTAGCAAAACTACGAATGTCATTATTATTTTGTGAACTAGTCTTCATTGATTTAAGATTTTCTTTTTATGCATGTTCATTGGTCAATCCTTTTCGCTTCATGTTGCCCCATTTTTTTTCTTTGCTGAAATAATAGATAAAATTTCCTTTAATGGCTGCATAAAGCACAAGTGGATGTAAGATAAAAGGTTCCAGAAAACACATCAAAATAAGTTTTCGACCGTATCCTTTTTTTAAGTACTGCCCAAAGGTCAATTCCTCTGCATATAGGGTAACCAATGAAAAAATAACGGAAAACAAATAGAACAAAACGAAGAGTGCTATGGCATAATCCCATCTGACTCCTCTGAATATCAACAGCATGGAAAAATAGATGATTCCCACCACTTCGATAATAGGAGCCAAACGTTCAAAAATAAACCAATACGGCATACTTATCATACCCAAAAATCCATACTTTCTGTTAAGTCCTAGTTTTCTATGCTTTTTTAACGTTTCTATGGTGCCTCGGGTCCAACGATTTCGCTGGGAAACAAAAACTTTACGATCATCAGGTACTTCAGTCCAGCACAGCGGATCCGGAATATAATATACTTTATATGCTTCTCTTTTATCTTCCATATAACGTCTCATACGGACAACCAGTTCCATATCTTCACCGACAGTTTCCCTATCGTACCCTCCGACTTCAATGACGGTTTTTCTATCAAAAAGTCCGAAAGCTCCGGAAATTACCAAGAGACCATTAAGTCGGCTCCATGCCATACGTCCTAATAAAAAAGCTCTTAGATATTCTATAATCTGTGCACGCACTAACATACTCTTGGGCAAATTAACTTCAAGCAACCTACCATCCTTTATGGTACAGGCATTTGCTAAACGTATAACACCTCCTGAGGCAATAACACTTTTTTTGGTTTCCTCCAAGAAAGGCTTCACCATTCTTTGAAGTGCATCTTCTACCAATAAACAGTCAACATCAATACTTACCACATATTTACTTCTGCTGATATTGAATCCCATATTTAGGGCATCTGACTTGCCTCCGTTTTCTTTATCAACAACAGTTAGTTTTTCAAAGGCAGGATTCTTTGATCTGAAAACACCTTTTCGCAGAGGTTCTGTTTTAAGTTGCTCGCTTAATATATAATCATCAACCCGCTCCAGATCATAAACTTTAATAAGCTCCTCCAAAGTATCATCATCACTTCCGTCGTTTACCACAACAATATCATAATTAACGTAATGAAGCGACATTAACGACCGGGTACTTTCAATAATATTGAGGCTCTCATTATAAGCCGGTGCTACAATAGTTATTGTCGGAGATACTGAAGATGACGGTATGTCTTTATAATTAACAAAATGATTCTTTCTTAAATATTCTTTGGTTTCACTTCTTGAGATAAATCCCAAAACAACATACGATATTGTAATCAATATTGTAAAACCAAAGAAAATATAATTACATATCTCAAATATTATATGAATTACTGTCATTACTTTTTTGTTATTACTTCTTTGACTTTAAGGCAACAGGAAAAAACTGTGCTGATTGCAAATAACCCGAGTTTTCTATAGTTAATGGACTGTTGGTCGCTATTATTTTTTGTGCTAAAAAGTGTAGCTCTGTATTTTCATTCTGCAAATTCTCTTTAGCAAGTAAAATATCTTCCGGTGTTGCTTCTTTTTCTAACAATTCCAGGAAGTATATCTTTTCTTCAAGGGGTAAAGCATTAAATTTCGGTCTGATCCTTTCTTTAGCCTCGTTACCAAATAAATTAACCAATACCGTAATAGTGTATGTTCTTATATTCACATTTTCATGATCCAAAAGTTCAAACAAGTCGTCCTTAACTTCTGAACGTTTATATATCCGGGCTAATTTGAGTGCGAATAAGACTACTGTATCATTTTTTGACTGTAACCATGAATGCAAATTTTCCATTTCCCGATCGTCAAACTTCCTGAGGTTCTCAAGTAACTGAATCTGTATCCATTCCGAAAGTCCTTCGGTCAACTCATCTAAAAAGAATAATCCTTTAAATCCAAACAAAGATATCAGATACAGATGTGCTTTTCTTCTAACTTCTTCTCTTTCATGGTTTATATATCGTTTGGCGTAATTCTTAGTTTCGTCACTATCAATTTTAAACCTCATTAATTCTACCAGAGCTCCGGCTATAACATCCCATTTATTAGTTGTTTTTAAGTCTTCAATAGCCAATTGCTCAAGACCTGATTCTCTATATATCTTTTTTACCAATCCCTCTTTTTCTCCGGAAACCTGTTCCATAATGCCAAACAAACCTGAAACGAGTACTTTACGCCTGAACTTCTTTGAAATTTGCTCGTTAAACTTAATAAGTATCGCTTCCCTTTCTTCCGGATCGGTTGCAACTATGTATTTAAACAATAAGTCTTCAAAAAAACGCTTGTATATAATACGTTCTTTGTTTTTATTTCTTAATGAACTTCTTATAAAACCTATATATGAGATCAGAATGAAAATATATAAAGTAAAAAAAACTATTAATAACCAAACCACTTGTATCAATAAAGGAAGTTGGTAATAGTAGTCTTTTAAATATTGTATTATTCCCATTGCTATTGCTGAGTACTATATTCTTTTAATTTAGAAATTGTTTTATCCGTACAACAAGACTATCCGGATCAAAAGGTTTTTTCATAAAGTCATTAGCCCCTACACCCTTAACTTTATGAACCATCTCTTCTTGCCCTGATGCAGAAAAGACAATAATCGGCATACCCATATCCAGCTTCCCCCTAACGTAACTAACAACCTCCAGACCATTCACATAAGGCAACATAACATCTAATAGTACAATATCCGGATTCTCTGATTCTATCAATCTTTTAGCTTCTTTTCCGTCACCTGCCAAAAACATAGAATAACCTTCTTTTTCTAACACAAATTTCAGTATCATTGAAAATACTGCATTGTCCTCTACTAAAACTATTTTCTTTTTATCCATAATCCCTCTTCTTTAAGTTGATTTAGAACTACATATACACGGGACAAACATATATAATAAAACAAAGTTGCTTTGTGGACAAAAATTGTTTACCTGTAGTTTTTTATCCACATATTAAATAATATCTTTCAAAAAATAAAATAGATAAATTTTATTACAAATTAGTAAAGTTTCCTATTTCAATTTATAAACATACCCACAAGAACTCAAAAAATGATAAAGAAGTCAATCTTATCGGCACTATCCTAAAGAAACAATTGAACAGGAAAAATTATGACACATAAGTTTAATGCTTTCGGAATATAATTATTTAACACAGAAAAATATCGGAATTCAAAACTGAATACAGCTGTGGTAAAATCTATAATAAACAGTAAGGAGTGGACATAAAAAACGGGACAAATTCAAAGTAGTGAACTTGTCCCGTGAAGTGACCCCGGAGGGATTCGAACCCCCAACCCTCAGAGCCGAAATCTGATATTCTATCCAGTTGAACTACGGAGCCATTTTTAAGAAAAGAAGAAAGAAAAAAGACATTTCCTTTCCTTTATACCTTTTCTTATTCTTATATTTTTTTTAAGCTAAAAGCTTTTTAACGATCGTTGAAATTGTTTTCCCATCAGCTTGACCGGCTAATTGCTTAGATGCCATTCCCATTACTTGTCCCATGGCTGCCATCCCTGAAAAACCACCTTCAGCAATGATCTTTGAAACTGCTGCTTCAATTTCTGCTTCTGATAATTGAGCCGGTAAAAACTTTTCAATAACTGCTACCTGAGCCAACTCCGGTTCAGCTAAATCTGCTCTTCCCTGTTCTGTATAGATCGTAGCACTGTCTTTACGTTGCTTAACTAATTTCTGCAATAATTTTATTTCATCATCCGCTGCCAATTCTTCTTTTGCACCGGATTCCGTTTTGGCTAAAATGATCCCTGATTTTATGGCTCTTAAAGCTTCCAAAGCAACTGTATCTTTTGCTTTCATCGCTTCTTTCATCTGATCCATAATTTGTTTTTCTAAACTCATATTTCTCGTTTTATACTAAACTTAAAAACTTTCTTTTTCAAAGACGGATTACATCTTCTTTTAATTATTCCTGCAAAAGTAATAAAAAAACCCGAAAAAAATCGGGTTTTCAGTGAGTAGGCAGGGAGTTTATGGATTAGTCTACATTATCATGTAGAAATGAATTATTTGAACGTAATTGTAAATCATCGTTACTATCTGTCCCTAAGGACATTCTCGATGTATTATTCGTTTGCGGAGTTGATGTTACATCTATTCCCATACGTTTGTACGCCGGTTCATTTTCAATTTTATCAATATTAGCAGCGCTATTATTAAATTTATAATTGAACTCTTTCATTTTTCTTTTTCGCTCTTCTGCTCTTGCTTTTAATGTTTCTTCTATTGACATTTCAAAAGGAGATACATTATCCAGTTCTTCACTATTTTTAAATTCAGTGGTTTTTTGTTTCACACTGAAATTCAATGACTCATCAATCGGTTCTTCTGCTTTTGCAGCCGGCTTTGCTATTACTTTTTCCTCTTCTTCTTTTTCTTCAAAATCTTCTAATGAATATTTGACCACTCCGCTTTGAGTCACCTCTGTTACCGGAACTACATTGATAGGATCTTTGACTTCCATTTGTTTGGTTTCCTCAGAAACATCAAAGATTGTCTTCTGTACAGCTTTAGGTTCTTCAAACAGATCGAATGAATAATTAAATTCTTTATTCGCTACCACAAATTCAGGTTCAACCACTTCTATATCTTTAACTTCAGAAGTAATGATTTCAAAATTTTGCGAGATATTTGTATTTGCTTTTGGCGAAACAATCTCAAATTCCACATTCATATTCTTGATAGCGTCTGTTGTAGCCACTAAATCCATTTGCGGTTTTTCCTTGATCTCAAAAGATAAAGGCTTCTCAGCAGTTTCTTCATCAAGTGAAAAAATAATTTTCTCTTCTTTAACCTGATCTGCCACCGGATTAATAATATCCTGTTTAGGCTCTTCCGGTTTTACTTCATTCTGAATCGGTGCAGAATATGAAGCTGTTGCATTCTTTTGACTTAAATCGTGAACAATCTTTTGTTCATCCTCTAAAGAATGGATAATTTTTTTAGGCTCCGAATTAACAATTTCTGCTTGTTGCTCGATATTAAAACCTGTAGCAATAACCGTTACTGCAATGGCTTCTCCTAAAGTTTCGTCTTCACCAACCCCCATGATAATATTAGCATTGAAGCCGGCTTCGGTCTGAATATGATCGTTGATCTCTCCGATCTCATCCAATGTGATTTCGGAAGTACCGGAAACAATTAATAACAATACATTTTTAGCACCATTAATTTTATTGTCATTTAACAACGGAGAATCTAAAGCACTAACGATGGCCTGTTTCGCACGATCAACACCTTCTGCTACTGATGAACCCATAATAGCAGTTCCGCTATTTGCCAATACAGTCTTAGCATCGCGTAAATCGATATTTTGTGTATAGTGATGGGTAATAACCTCTGCAATACCTTTTGCAGCAGTTGCTAAAACCTCATCTGCTTTGGAGAACCCTGCTTTAAACCCTAAATTTCCGTAAACTTCTCTTAATTTATTATTGTTGATAACAATCAAAGAGTCTACCTGCTTGCGCAATCTCTCGACTCCGTTCATTGCCTGTTCTGAACGGATCTTCCCTTCAAACTGGAATGGGATCGTCACAATACCAACCGTTAAAATATCTCTTTCTTTTGCTAACTGAGCAATTACAGGGGCAGCACCAGTACCTGTACCCCCTCCCATTCCTGCTGTAATAAAGAGCATTTTTGTGTTTGTATCTAACATTTTTTCTATTTCTGCGATACTTTCAATAGCGGATTGCTGTCCTACTTCAGGATTAGCACCTGCTCCAAGTCCTTCGGTCAGGCTAACTCCTAACTGGATCTTATTAGGTACAGAGCTATTTTGTAAAGCTTGAGAATCGGTATTACAAACAACGAAATCAACACCTTTGATTCCTTGTTGAAACATGTGGTTAATTGCATTACTACCACCTCCTCCTACTCCAATAACTTTGATAACGTTTGATTGGTTTTTGGGTAAATCGAAAGAAATACTTGTAAATTCTGACATAATGTACTTTTTATTCGGCGTTATCTAAAAATTCTTTAATCTTTTCTATATACTTATCAAAAAATGATTTTTTGATTTTGCTTTCGGTAGTCTCGGGTTGCGGTTCTTCTTTTTCTACTGCTTCCTCTACTACAGGCTGCTCTTCAACTACGGATTGTTCAGCGATCACGGATTCTTCCTGTTTCATCTCTACAAAAGGCGTGGCACTTTTTGTATTGTTACGGATACTGTTCATGACCAAACCAACGGCAGTTGCGTATAATGGACTCGATAATTCTTCATCAGAACTACCGGCTAAATGTTCGTTCGGATAACCGATACGGGTATCCATTCCTGTGATGTACTCTACTAACTGTTTAATATGCTTTAATTGAGCTCCACCACCTGTTAATACTATTCCGGCAATGAGTTTCTTTTTAGGGTTCTCATGTCCGTACAATTTAATTTCTGCATATACTTGTTCAATAATTTCCACCACACGTGCATGTATAATTTTTGACAAGTTTTTCAGTGAAATCTCTTTAGGTTCACGTCCTCTTAAGCCCGGAATAGAAACAATCTCGTTGTCTTTATTTTCTCCCGGCCAGGCTGAACCGAATTTCACTTTTAACAATTCTGCTTGCTTTTCTATAATAGAACAGCCTTCCTTTATATCTTCAGTAATGACATTTCCTCCGAAAGGGATCACTGCCGTATGACGGATAATACCATCTTTAAAAATGGCCAGATCTGTCGTTCCGCCTCCTATATCGATCAATGCCACTCCGGCCTCTTTTTCTTCCTGACTTAAAACAGCATCTGCAGAAGCTAATGGTTCCAATGTAAGTCCGGACAACTCTAATCCTGAACTTTTAACACAACGTCCGATGTTTCTGATTGAAGCTGCTTGTCCGACAACAACATGAAAACTGGCTTCTAATCGTCCACCCGACATCCCGATCGGTTCTTTTGTTTCTGTTTGTCCGTCTATCTTAAATTCCTGCGGCAAAACATGAATGATCTCTTCACCCGGCAACATTGCTAATTTATGCACTTGCCCGATCAAAGCATCGATATCCATATCTCCTATTACTTCTTCGGCATTCTGACGACTGATATAATCACTATGCTGTATACTTCTGATGTGTTGCCCGGCAATACCTACCACTACATCATTAATTTTATATCCGGAATCGTTTTCGGCTTCCAAAACTGCTTGCTGAATAGACTGAATGGTTTGGGTAATATTATTTACCACACCTCTATGAACACCTAAACTCTTGGATTTACCTACCCCAAGAATTTCCAGCTTACCATATTCGTTTTTTTTACCTATCATCGCTACAATCTTTGTAGTTCCGATATCTAAACCTACTGCAATGTTATCTCTGTTCATAACTCAATTCTATTTCTTACAAACTACTTGCTCCGTAAACATTAAGTTTACTTCTTTATATTGTTTAACCAAAGTGTCTTTTATTGCATGATAAAAGAACGCTTTATAATTTTTTAACTTTCTGTCAATAAAAACAGGTTTACCGAAAATTATGGTATAATCATAATTTCGGCTTTTCATCAAAATGCTTCCTGAAGGCAATATTTTTATGCCTGTTATGTCTTTACTCAAAAAATCATCATCACTTATCTCATTAAAAAGCGACAAGTATTGACCCTTATCCTTTTCGACATAGGAACCCACTACAAGAGGAACTCTCGCAGAAAAATTTTCGGATAAAGGCATCGTAGTACCTTTTCTATCAATATAATACGAGGTATTATCTGATATAAATCTTACGGTTGGGGACTTTTGTTTTATATGCGCATTTAGAGAACCATCTACTGTTGAAAAAACTTCTGCTTTTTCTATCATCCCGTGATCATCGAGAACAGTTTCTAAAGTATTCAAATCTACCGCATCTTTTTGAATTGATAAAGAGCCTCCCAAATTTTGTTTCAACAAGTTATTAACCATTTCATGAGTTATGAACATATTATCTGTTCCTCCTTCAAAGGAAATATTAACTTCTTTCAACACTCTGCTTCCATTTCTTTTTGATGAAAAAGAATATAAAAAGACCATTAAAAGAACGATTATAACCAAACGAATATTATGCCATTTGAGTCCTATCATCTAATACTTTTTTTAAATCTTTTACCATTTCTCCGATGTCTCCCGCACCAATAGTTATAAACACTTCTGCATCAGATTGTTGAAAAACTTCAAACAAAGTTTCTTTACCCACCAACTTCTTATTCGGGTTTTCAATTTTTGTTAATAAAACCTCAGAAGTTATACCTTCAATCGGCAATTCTCTTGCCGGATAAATATCCAATAGGACAATTTCATCAAATTTTGATAAGCTTTCCGCAAAACCTTCCATAAAATCTCTGGTTCTGGAAAACAAATGCGGTTGAAAAACAGCCAACACTTTTTTTCCGGGATAAAGCTCTCTGACTGCATTATGAACAGCTTCTATTTCTGTAGGATGATGTGCATAATCGTCTACATATACTCTTTTTTCATTTCGCACCTGAAAGGAAAATCTTCTTCTTACTCCGCGAAAAGTTTCTAATGCTGCTTTCAGACCATCCTCAGACACACCATATTTTTCAGCCATTGCCAAAGCGATCAAGGCATTAGACAAATTGTGTCTTCCCGGAAGTCCGAACTTTACATCTTTCATTAATTTTGAAGGTGTTTGAACGTCAAAATGGTAAAAACCATTTAGAATACGGATGTTCAAAGCCTCATAATCTGCTCGCTCGTCAATACCTATCGTATTTCCTTTTAAGTTAACTTTCAAAGGAACAAACAAATGTTCCGGATTGACTTTATTGGCAAACATTCTAAAAGATTCTTCAATAGATTCCACATTTCCGTAAATATCTAAATGATCTGCATCCATTGAAGTTACACAAGCTAAATTCGGATGTAAATGTAAAAATGAACGATCAAATTCATCAGCCTCTACTACTGTTACCGTTTTACCACTTCCGATAAGGTTTGAGTTATAACCTTCAACAATTCCACCTAAAAAAGCTGTAACATCGATTCCGCTCTGATACAAAATATGACCTAAAATACTCGATGTAGTCGTTTTTCCGTGTGTTCCGGCAACTGCAAAACAAAAAGTATCTTTAGTAATAATTCCTAAGACTTCTGCACGTTTTCTAATTTCAAAACCATGGCTCAGGAAATAATTCCACTCGGAATGGTTTTTAGGAATAGCCGGAGTAACCACTACTAAAGTAGTCTCCTTTTCTAAATATTTTTTCTCGATCCGATCAACATTGTCCTCAAAATGAATGTGCATTCCCAAATCTTCTAATTCATCGGTTAATTGGGTATGCGTTTTGTCATATCCCGCAACATTTTTTCCGATATGCATAAAATATCGAGCCAAGGCACTCATACCGATACCTCCGATCCCTATAAAATATACGTTTTGTATTTGGTTACTATTCATTTTATCTCTTTTTTAAAGGTTATTCACCTTTTTCCAAAGCCAATTTAACAATCTCATCTGCGATCTGTTGCGTTGCGTTCGGCAATGCTTTTTTATGTATTTTTTTGCTCAGCTTTGCTTGTTTCTCGTCGTTCGAAATCAAGTCCGCAAAGGTACGTCTGAATTTTTCATTTAGCTCACTTTCTTTCAATAAAATTGCAGCTTTTTTTGCTGATAAAGCGAGTGCATTTTTAGTTTGGTGATCCTCAGCCACATTCGGTGACGGGATCAAAATAGTAGGTTTTCCGACAATACATAACTCTGAAATCGAAGAAGCTCCGGAACGCGAAATTATAAAGTCGGCTGCCGCATAAGCCAGATCCATTCGGTCAATAAAAGCAAAGACATGAACATTTTCTTTTTCATTGAAATGTTTGTACTGATCGTAATACAATTTGCCGCATTGCCAGATGACCTGAATTCCTAATTGCAGAATAATCTCCAACTCATCCGAAACCAGTTGGTTTATTCTTTTTGCACCTAAGCTCCCACCCAAAACCAATAGGGTTCGCTTATCAGCATTTACTTCAAAATATGTTAATCCTTCGATACGTTTATCGTCAACAAAAATAAGATCCTGACGTACCGGATTACCGGTTAATTTTATTTTTTCAGCCGGAAAAAACTTTTCCATTCCTTCATAGGCCACACAAATTGATTGTGCTTTTGCCGCTAATAATTTATTGGTAATTCCCGGATAGGAATTTTGCTCCTGAATTACTGTAGGAATCCCTAACATGCTGGCAACTTTGAGCACTGCTCCGCTGGCAAAACCACCTGTTCCGATCACAACATCCGGTTTAAATCTTTTTATAATAAAATAGGATTTCCATAAACTTGACAGAAGCTTGAATGGAAACAATAGATTTTGAAGGCTGATTTTCCGTTGAATTCCTGAAATCCACAATCCTTTGATGGAATAACCCGCTTGCGGAACCTTTTGCATTTCCATTTTATCTTTAGCTCCCACAAACAGAAATTCCGCTTGCGGAAAACGAGCTTTTAATTCGTTTGCAATTGCTATTGCCGGATAGATATGTCCTCCGGTTCCTCCTCCACTAATAATAAATTTCAGCTTCTGTTCCATACTACTGATTTAAAACCGGTTCTAACGGGTTAGCTTCTGATTCTTCACTTTTTTCTCCTTCAGCCAGGTCTAATTCTTTATCTATAATACGTTGTAATGCTTCTTCTCTCTTTTTCCGTTCTTCTTCATCCTGTGCCACTTCTTCCTCTTTTTTGGTAACGCTTAAAATAATACCAATAGACACACAGGTCATCCATATTGAAGTTCCTCCGGCACTGATCAGCGGTAGCGTTTGTCCTGTTACCGGCAATAATTCTACTGCTACCGCCATATTCACCAAAGCCTGAAAGATAATCGGAAATCCTAAACCTACTATGAGTAACTTTCCGAATAAGCTGGAGGCTTTTTGAGCATTAATGATAAAACGGACAAACAACAACATATACAAGAACACTATTCCTAATGCCCCCATTAATCCGTACTCCTCTACTATAATAGCAAAGATAAAATCGGAAGATGATTGTGGCAGGAAGTTCTTTTGCACACTTTTTCCGGGTCCCAGTCCGTAAATTTTACCAGATGCAATGGCTATTTTTGCTTTTTCGATCTGATAATCATCATCTTTAGCATCTTCATTTTTATCAAAAAAGCTATCCACACGACTGATCCAGGTATCCACACGGTTTGGCATAGCTCCCGGAAAAGCCTTGGCAACCAAAATAAAAAATGTCAATGCTATAACTCCTGCTCCTATAATTAACGCCAGATACTTAACAGGATAATACCCTACATATACCAGCATGCACACCATTGAGAAAATTAGCGCTGTTGTAGAAAAGTTGGCCGGCAAAACCAATGCTAATACTGCAAAAACCGGCAGCCAAAGTTCCAGTAATGAATCCTTAAACGAATATTCTTTTTCGCTGACCTTAGCCAAATAACGCGCTACATAAACCATCAATACGGTAAAGGCGAGTGTTGACGTTTGAAAACCGATCCCGATAAAAGGAATCTGTATCCACCTGCTGGCATTTGCGCCACCTATGGTTGTTCCCTGAAAAAGGGTATATAACAACAGAACCAACACAAACGGAATTCCTAAAATAGACAAGGCTCTGAAATAATGGTAAGGCACTTTGTGAACCCAATAGATCACAATAAAACCGATAAACAAATGCACCAAATGCTTGATCAGATAACCAATCGTTGAGCCTTTACCTATTACATACACTAAATTTGTACTGGCGCTGTAAACCGGTAAAAAAGAGATAAGAGCCAATAGAAAAACTATTGCCCAAATTACTTTGTCTCCTCTTAACCTGTTTACTAACTGTGTCATGCTTTTTATAAATTATGTACTGCTTGTTTAAACTGACGTCCTCTGTCTTCATAATTTTCAAACAGATCAAAACTTGCACAAGCCGGTGACAACAATACCGTATCTCCTTTTTCGGCCATTCTCTGTGCGATCTTTACTGCTTCTGTCATTGAAGTTGTTTCTATCATCACATCCACTACTCCACTGAAAGCGTTGAAAATTTTCTGATTATCTACCCCCAAGCAAATGATCCCTTTTACCTTTTCGCGCACTAAAGGCATCAATTCGTCATAATCATTTCCTTTATCTACACCTCCTACAATCCATACCGTTGGCGTTGCCATACTATCCAATGCAAAGAATGTAGCATTAACATTAGTAGCTTTAGAATCATTGGTATACTGCACTCCTTGTATTTTCAACACCTTTTCCAAACGATGTTCCGCTCCTTGAAAATTACTCAGACTTTCACGAATGGTCTGTTTTCTTATTTTCATCAATTGAGCCACTGCAGTCGCTGCCATAGCATTTTTCACATTGTGCTTTCCTTCTAATGATAATTCATTTATTGGCATGGTAAATAAATCGTTATTTATATTATTGTTCAAATTGTTATCTTCTATACTTCCTCCGTTCTCAATCTTTTTAGTGAGTGAAAACGAAATTAATTTTGCTTTTATCGGATGTTGATCCAACCATTTTTGAGTTTCAACATCATCGCCATCGACTATTAAATAATCTTCTTCCGTTTGATTCATGGTAATCCGAAACTTGGCTGCTATATACTGGTTATAATCATAATTATACCGATCCAAATGATCCGGACTCAAATTGGTTAGCACAGCAATATGTGGTTTAAATTTTTCAATCCCGTCCAATTGAAAACTACTTAATTCCAACACATACACGTCATGTTTATTCTCTGCTACCTGCCAGGCAAAACTCTTTCCGATATTCCCGGCCAGACCAACGTTTAATCCGCCTTGCTTTAACAGATGATACGTTAAAAGCGTCGTTGTGGTTTTTCCGTTGCTTCCTGTAATACCTATGGTCAAAGCATCTGTGAATTGCGAAGCAAATTCAATCTCCGAAATAACCGGAATTCCTTTCTCCTTTAATTTTTTAACTATCGGAGCCTTATCCGGAATACCAGGACTTTTCATTACCACATCAGCATTAAGAATTAAGTCCTCCGTATGCTTTTCGTCTTCCCAATCTATCCTATTAATTAAAAGAACTTCTCTATAATTATTTTTTATCTTTCCGAAATCAGACAGAAAGACATCATATCCTTTCTTTTTACCTAAAATTGCAGTTCCTACACCGCTTTCACCTCCTCCTAAAACAACCAGTCTCATCCTATCTTAGTTTTAATGACACTAAAGTGAAAATGGCTAGTAAAATGCCTACAATCCAGAAACGAGTCACAATCTTACTTTCATGGTATCCTTTTTTCTGGTAATGATGATGTAAAGGCGACATTAGAAAAATGCGGCGCCCTTCTCCGTATTTCTTTTTGGTATATTTAAAATAGCTCACCTGCAACACCACTGATAAATTTTCAGCCAGAAAGATTCCACATAAAATCGGGATCATTAATTCTTTTCGGATAGCAATAGCAATTACGGCTATTATTCCACCGATCGTCAAACTTCCGGTATCTCCCATAAATACAGTAGCCGGATAGGTATTGTACCAAAGAAAACCAACTAATGCTCCCACAAAGGCAGCAATATAAATGGTCATTTCTCCAGAATTAGGGATATACATAATATTCAGATAATCTGAAAAAATAATATTTCCGGAGAGGAATGTAAAAATCCCCAAGGTCAGCACCGATATTGCCGAAGTTCCGGCGGCTAAACCATCAATTCCATCTGTCAGGTTAGCACCGTTTGAAACGGCAGTGATGATAAAAATCACAACCGGTATAAAGATCAACCATGCCCATTTTTCATAACCATCGCCCATAAACGACAGTACTTTAGCATAATCAAACTCATTATTCTTTAAGAACGGAATCGTTGTTGCTGTTGATTTTTCCTGTAAGAATTTAGTATCTACGTTTTCTGTTTTAACGCGAGCTCCCATAGTATCTTTACGTACGGTAACCCCTGGGTGGAAATAGAGTACAGATCCTACTATTAACCCCAGACCAACTTGCCCGATTACTTTAAACCTTCCTTTTAATCCTTCTTTGTCTTTCTTAAATATCTTAATATAATCATCAATAAACCCTATTGTTCCCATCCACAGGGTAGTTATTATTAAAAGAATAACATAGATATTCTCTAACCTTGCAAACAGGAATACCGGAACTAATGTTGCCAGAATAATAATGATCCCTCCCATTGTAGGCGTTCCCGCTTTTTGCGTTTGTCCTTCTAACCCTAACTCTCGTATGGTTTCACCAACTTGTTGTTTTCTTAAAAAGTTGATGATCTTTTTTCCGTAAATAGTAGCAATTGCCAGCGAAAGAATGAATGCCATCGCTGAACGAAACGTGATATACTGAAACACTCCGGCTCCCGGAACATCAAATGCTTTGTCTAAATACTGAAATAAATAATATAACATTGCGAGTTAGTTTTAGCTTAATTGGTTTAAAAATTCTTTTACGATCTTCATATCATCAAAATCATGTCGCACGCCTTTAATTTCCTGATAGGTTTCATGTCCTTTTCCGGCAATTACTATAATATCATTGGGCTGTGCCATTTGGCACGCTGTTTTTATGGCTTGTTTTCTATCTAAAATAGAAAGTGTTTTTTTGAAATTTTGCGGTTCTACTCCTTTTTCCATCTCATCAATGATGACTTGCGGATCTTCTGAGCGTGGATTATCGGATGTAAAAATGACTTTATTACTTAAATCGGAAGCTATCTTGGCCATTACCGGTCTTTTAGTCTTATCCCGATCTCCACCACAACCTACAACCGTTATTAAAATTTCATTTTTTGTCCGTATATCGTTTATTGTTTTCAGCACATTTTCCAAAGCATCCGGTGTATGAGCATAATCTACAACGGCTGTTATTTTGCCCGGTGACACGAAATACTGGAATCTTCCCGACACACTTTCGAGTTCGGAAAGTAAGCGCAATACTTCATCACTTTCTAAACCTAATTCGACACTCGTTGCATAGATCGCTAATAAGTTATAGGCGTTGAACGCTCCTATTAATTTAGTCCAAACTTCATTATTATTGATCTTCAGCAACAAACCACTAAACTGATTTTCCAAAATCTGCGCTTTATAATCTGCATAGGACTTTATAGCATAAGTAACTTTTTTAGCTACTGTATTTTGCAACATTACCATTCCGTTCTTATCGTCAACGTTACTGATTGCAAATGCCGTTTTCGGCAAATTATCAAAGAACGATTTCTTAACATCCCGATATTCTGCAAAAGTTTTATGATAATCTAAATGATCGTGTGTTAAGTTGGTAAATATTCCTCCGGTAAAATGTAACCCTTCCGTTCTTTTCTGATGAATTCCGTGCGAGCTTACCTCCATGAAACAAAACTCACATCCGGCTTCAGCCATTTCATTCAAATAATAATTGATCGTTAATGAATCCGGGGTTGTATGCGTTGCCTTAAATTCGTTATTATCTACCAGAATTTTTACAGTTGACAACAAGCCTACTTTATATCCGGCACGTTTAAACATTTGGTATAATAAAGAAGCTATTGTTGTTTTCCCGTTGGTTCCGGTTACTCCCACCAATTTTAACTTATCGGAAGGGTTGTCGTAATAATTAGCTGCTGTAAAAGCTAATGCCTCATGTGTACTCTGAACCTGAATATAGGTAACACCGTTTACAATTCGCTCAGGAAACTCTTCGCAAATTACAGCTATCGCTCCTTGATCCACAGCCTTATCAATAAATGCATGACCATCTGACAGAGTACCTCTGATAGCTACAAAAGCATCATTCAACTGAATTTTTCTGGAATCAAATTCAATTTTCCCGATAGTCACATCAGTGGTTCCTCTTACCGCTTCAATGTGTACTTTGTATAATATATCTTTTAATAGCTTCACGATAATTCTAAAATGATGATTGAATCTTTATTGATCTTTTCACCGGCTTTAACCGATTGTGTTTTTACTTTTCCGACACCTTTAATTTCAACATGCAACCCTAAATTCTCAAGAAGTGCGACGGCATCCATTGCCTGCATTCCTTTTACATCAGGAACTTTATCTGTTGCATTATTTGACTTCTTATAATAAGAAGCATATTGTTTTTCTACCGCGTTTATCTTCTCATTAATATCCTTTATATGATTTGTAGGAGGAGAATCCGTGTAAATTTTCTGTGCAATACGTTTAAAAACCGGTCCGGCGACATCAGCACCATAATATCCGGCAGAAACATTAGGTTTATGAACCACTACTATACAAGAATACTTAGGATCATTAGCCGGAAAATACCCCGCAAATGAGGATACATAATACAGCTTTGACCGATCGCGATAATTAGCTTGTGCCGTTCCTGTTTTTCCTGCCATCGAAAAATCTTTAGAATACAGTTTAGAACCTGTTCCTCTCTTCACCACGTTCTCTAATACTGCCCGAACTTTTTTTAAGGTTTCATCCGAAGCAATTTTAGGATTGATCACTTCAGGCTCGAACTTTTCAATAGTTTTATTCCACTCTTTAATCTCTTTTACGAAATAGGGTTTTACCATTTTCCCATTGTTAGCCACTGCATTGTACAGGGTAAGTGTTTGTAAAGGCGTCATTGCAATTCCGTAACCAAATGCCATCCAAGGTAAAGTGGTTCCGTACCAATTCTTGTCACCGGGTTGCGGAATTCTCGGTTTTCCTTCACCTATTAACTGCAAGCCTAAAGGTTTGCTTAAACCATAACTATTTATTCTATCTATAAACTGTTGCGGATTATCTTTATAATTATCATGAACAGCTTGTACCAACACAGTATTGGAGGACAGTTCGAATCCTCTGGCTAAAGAGATCTTTCCATAGCCTCCTTTTTTGGAATCCCGTACTTTTCTCTTATAATATTCAACAACTCCGTTATGGGTATCATACACTTTACTGGTATCCACCTTATGGTCGTCTAAAAGTGCTATCAGGTCAAACAGCTTAAAAGTAGAACCCGGTTCGTGCGATTCTGCTACGGCATAATTCTGTGATTCGTAATAACTGCCATCAGAGGCCCTTCCCAAGTTTGAAATAGCCTTAATGGCTCCGGTTTTGGTTTCCATCACTACTACACAACCGTGGTCAGCCTCATAATGCTCCAATTGTTTCAACAAAGCATGATGGGCAATATCCTGAATATACACATCTATAGTAGATACGATATCATAACCGTCCTGCGGGTCTAATTCATTATTATCACTAATAGGTTTCCACTGGCTTTTGGCAATTTTTTGCATCATACGATGACCGTTCTTGCCATTGATGTATTTACGAAAAGCGTATTCTAATCCTTTCCCGTTAGGCGAGCCATCTGCATTTGCTCTTTCGTAACCGATAGTTCTCTGCGCTACCAAACCAATAGGATGTTCCCGAACCGTTTTCTGCTCCACAATAATACCCCCTTTGTAAGCTCCTTTATTAAAAAGCGGAAAACTTTTTATACGCATATATTGGGTATAACTTAGCTTTCTGGCTATCAGATAATACCTGTTTTTATTAGCTCTGGCTTTTTGTAATTGCGCCTGATAATGACCGGGTGTTTTACCAAACATAACTGAAAGTGAATCACTCAGAGGTTTTATAAGATTGGTAAAGTTTTCCTGCGATGGAGAAAGTGCATCAAAGCGAATCGTATATTCCGGAATTGAAGTTGCCAAAAGACTGCCGTCAGCCGAATACACATTTCCTTTATTAGCCGGAATGGTAAAGTTCTTAACGGTTCGTTCTTTTGCTAATTTTCGGTAGTATTCTCCTTCTACCCATTGAATATTATTCAATTTGACCAAAACCAAAATAGCTATCACAAATATTGTGAAAGCTACGCCATACATTCTATAATTTGTATTTTTCGGTTTTACTGCCATAATTTGAAACGGTCAAAAAAACTTTTTTCTTCTTTTATACTTTTCTTTACTATTATTTTTGTCGGCGGTACACTTGCCGGGTAAATCTCTCTTTTTTCCATTTTTTTAGCGACGGTTGATTCCATTTTCAACTTCATCAGCTCTGACCGTCTGTCCACAAATTCCGAACGCAACTCCTTTACTCGGTTGGTCAATTCGGTTATTTTATAATTTTTAGCATCGTACCTGTGATTATTAGCAATCATTATCATAGCTAAAAAGATCAGAAAAACAATAAACTTCCAGTTCTTAAGTGCGTCGTCACTTACCAGAAACTTAGCTTTCAACAAACTGTATATACCGTTCTTCATTTTTTATAATTTTTCCGCCACTCTTAATTTCGCACTTCTTGCCCTGTTGTTTAGCTCGATTTCTTCCTCAGTCGGCACAATCAAACGTTCTATAATTTTAAACGGCACTTCAAAGTTCCCAAAGAAATCTCGTTCCGGCTCTCCTTCAAACATTCCGTTTCGCATAAAGCGTTTAACCAAACGATCTTCCAATGAGTGATACGAAATCACACTCAAACGTCCGCCCGGATTTAACAATTCCAGTGATTGCTCTAAAAACTCCTTCAACACTTCAATTTCCTGATTCACTTCAATACGGATCGCCTGATAGATCTGAGCCAATATCTTGTTACTCTTGTGAGCCGGTAAAAACTTCGCCAGCACTTGCTTTAAATGTTCGGTATTGCGAATTTGCTTATCTTTTCGTGCCGACACGATTACGTTTGCCATCGCCCCACCATTCTTCAATTCGCCATATTGTACAAAAACCCTTTTCAGATCCTGCTCACTATATTCGTTCACTACATGAAAAGCACTTAACTCACCTTTCTGACTCATACGCATATCCAGTTCAGCATCAAAACGAATAGAAAAACCTCTTTCCGCCACATCAAACTGATAAGATGAAACTCCCAGATCCGCTAAAATACCGTCCACTTTTTTAATTCCGTGAAAGCGTAAGAACCTTTTAATATTTCTGAAATTCTCATTAATCAACAAAAAACGCTCGTCATCAATAGCATTCCGCAACGCATCTTCGTCCTGATCAAAAGCTATCAATTTCCCACGATCTCCCAATCGCGACATTATCTCACGGGAATGTCCGCCTCCGCCAAAAGTCACATCCACATAAACCCCATCCGGTTTAATATTCAAACCATCTACCGTTTCTTTTAATAAAACCGGATTATGATATTCCATCTTCGTCAATATTAAAATTACCCATTACCTCTTCTGCTAAATCTGCAAAATCCTGAGCGGAATCCTCAATTGCATTTTCGTACAATTCTTTATCCCATATCTCTACAATTGAAACCGCAGAAGACAAGACCACATCTTTATCAATCTTTGCAAACACCACTAAATCTTTAGGAATCAGCAAACGACCGTTTGCATCTATCTCTATCATTTTCACACCAGCCGTAAACCGACGAATAAAGTCATTGTTTTTCTTTACAAAACGATTCAATTTATTGATTTTTGCCATCATTTTGTTCCATTCCTCTATCGGGTACAACTCCAAACAAGGCTGAAACACCGAACGCTTCAGTACAAAAGCAGCTTCTGTTCCGTCAAATTGCTTTTTTAAAGCAACCGGAATCATCAATCTGCCTTTTGCATCAACTTTACATTCGTATGTTCCAATCAGTGGTTTCAAAGTCTGTTTACACTATAGTTTATACAAAAGTAGAAAAAAATCACCACTTTTTACCACAAATTACCACTTTGTTGATAAGTTTTTACCCTTTCGTAATCAAATACTTAAGTACACTTTTGAGACAAGCTACCGTACACATTGAGTTTTCAACTGTTTTTATAACTTTAATTTAACATTCAACAGCCATCACTTTTAACAAAAAAATCATCCAAAAAAACACAAAACAAACTGAAATTTAAGCATATAGAGTCTCCAAAAAACACCAAAAACACTCGTTAAAAACAGCTTTATATTTTTGCTTCCTATTAAAGCATAAAGTCTTATATTTGTGAAAATTTCATGTTGACAATTTGAAATTGACACTATGCTAATAAAAGATAAAAAATATACTTATTTTGAAGCCGGAGAAGGCACGCCAATAATTGTATTACACGGATTAATGGGAGGGCTAAGTAACTTTGACGGTGTTTCTGATTTTTTCCCTAAGAACGGTTATAAAGTAGTAATTCCCGAACTCCCACTTTATACACAAAGTATACTGAAAACCAACGTAAAAGCTTTTTCAAAATTCGTTAAGGATTTCATTATCCACAAAGGTTTTGAAAAGGTTATTTTATTAGGAAACTCTCTTGGTGGCCACATCGCATTGTATCACACCAAGATGTATCCGGAGCTGGTAAAAGCTTTAGTAATAACCGGTAGTTCCGGACTGTATGAAAGTGGCATGGGTGAAAGTTACCCGAAACGCGGCAATTACGAATATATCAAAAAGAAAAGTGAGGATGTTTTTTACGATCCGAAAGTTGCAACTAAAGAGATCGTAGATGAAGTTTTTGCAACTGTAAATGACAGGATAAAACTTTTAAAAACATTAACCATAGCTAAAAGCGCTATCCGTCATAACATGGCAAAAGACCTGCCTAATATGACTACACCAACGTGTATTATCTGGGGAAAGAATGACAAAGTGACTCCGCCAGATGTAGCTGAGGAATTCAATCGATTATTACCTAATTCTGAATTGTTCTGGATCGACAAATGCGGACATGCTGCAATGATGGAACACCCGGACGAATTCAATCGGATTTTGTTTGATTGGTTGCAAAAAAATCAAATATAACTTTCCCCGCAAGGGGAATCTTTTTATTATAAAAAATGAAAATTACCAGTGCAGAATTTATCGTGAGCAACTCAGACGCTAAAAAGTGTCCAAATGAACCTATACCGGAATATGCTTTTATCGGGCGTTCCAATGTAGGTAAAAGCTCTTTAATAAATATGCTGACTGGTCAAAGACACTTAGCCAAAACCTCATCCAAACCGGGAAAAACACAATTGATCAATCATTTTAAGATCAACCATAACTGGTTTCTGGTAGATTTACCCGGATATGGCTATGCCAAAGTTTCCAAATCCGTTAAAGCCACTTTCCAAAAATTCATCACGGAATATTTTGAAAAAAGAGAACAATTGGTTTGCGCTTTTGTATTGATAGACATTCGCTTAGAAGCCCAAAAAATCGATTTAGACTTCATTAATTATTTGGGAGAATCCGGTATTCCGTTCTGTATCGTTTTTACTAAAGCTGATAAGATCGGAAAAGTAAAAGCCCAGCAGAATATTGCGGCTTATCGCAAGAAAGTTTTAGCTAACGGTTGGGAAGAAATGCCACAACACTTTGTTACTTCGTCTTTAGATGCTTCAGGAAAAGAAGAATTGCTTCAGTTCATTGACCAAGTAAATCAAGATATGTTCGGAAGCAATTCCATGCTATAAAAAGCTACGCTTTTAATTCCAGTTTTTCGGCAAAATAATCGCAAAAATCACGCATTGTAGCGCTCATTTTCTCATCTGTCGTAGCTCTTTCAAAAGTATCTGCCATAGCTACCAGTGTTTGATGAAAGAATTGTTTCATTTCGTCAACCGGCATATCTTTAGTCCACAAATCTATCCGAAGTGTTTCTTTTTGTTTACTATCCCAGATTGACAACAACATAGCTTTAGCTTCAGCCTGGTCAACACCTCCGTCCTTTGCTGTCCACTTTAATTTTTCCGGAATCTGATTTTCGTCTAATTCTACTGAAATCCTTATATCTGATCTTTTATTTGTCATTATTTTGCAGGTTTATATTTGGAACGTTCAAAAATAGTTTTGGCATCCATTGCCAACATATCGTGCAAAGATACATTATTATTTTCCATATAACTCTTAACGATTTGCCAACCTATCCATTGTCCTACTCTACCGGGAGACTCATTATCAATATCCAAATAAAATTTTGAAAAAGGCGCTTCTGCTATAAATCGGAATTCATTTTTTTGATTGGTATCAAACAACAAGTTATTTTCAATAAAGTAACTCCACATTTGCGATTCGTTTTCTTTACACCAAGCTACCTGGTTCTCACTATAACCTATTTTTGAAGCATCTGAAAACTCAGGCAACAAAACATCTTCCATATATAGTATCTTTCCGTAATAAATCATACCGGAAAGAAGAGTTCTGTCAAATGGTGCAGGCACTTTTTGTTGAGCAAAACTAGCTGCTAAATCAGGTAACATTTCATTACTATTAAAACGAATACGCTGGTATTCCGGAAAATCAGTATAAAAACGATGCTTCTCTCCCAAATAACAATCCAGAGAAATCAATGCTAAACTGTCAGCGTAAATAGCTTTTGCTTCAGTGTCTACTTCATTAATTAAAGTAATTACTCTGGGAGTTTTATATTTCGGAAAATAATACTGTACACGCGCAAAGAAATCTTCCAACTCAGTATGCAACTGATCCAGATTGCCATATTTTTTTTGCACCTCGCTGTACAATTCTCTTAACAAAGGATCTTTCAATTTTTCCAACCAAACACTATCTGTATTTCCCGGTGGAAAAAAGAACGGGTATTTTGTTTTTATTTTTTTCAGATCCTCAGGTTTAGATTCATAAAATACCTGATCAAAACGTTCTATATTGAATTCAACCGGTATAACGGCTACTTCTTTATCTATCTTACTTTCTTCTTTACAAGCTAACAAAAGCCAAAGAATAGAAAAAACGAACAGTTTCTTCGCCATATTTTTTAAGTTTATAGTATTTTTGAATAAATGATTAAAGTCGCAATTTTACTTTGTAAAAAGTAACGGCAAATATACAGTTATAGTACAAAAAAATATAAAAAATGAGTGTATCAGCAACTTTTAACCCCGAAAAAATTAACGAACATATTGTAAAATGGCTTTACGACTACGCAACTAATGCTAATGTGAAAGGCTTTGTTGTAGGTATATCAGGCGGAGTCGACAGTGCTCTGACATCGACTCTCTGCGCACAAACCGGTTTACCAACTTTATGTGTAGAAATGCCCATTCATCAACACAAGAGCCATGTGGACAGAGCCAACGAGCACATTACACAATTGCGTGAACGTTTTCCAAATGTAAGCAAAGCCTACACTGATCTGACACCTGTTTTTGACACTTTCCTGAGTCAGGTTGAAAAAGACGAAAACAACAAATCCTACGACATCACGCTTGCCAATACAAGAGCCCGATTGCGAATGACCACTCTTTATTATTTTGCCGGGTTAAACGGATTTTTAGTCGCCGGAACAGGAAATAAAGTAGAAGATTTCGGTGTTGGGTTTTACACAAAATATGGCGACGGAGGCGTAGATCTAAGTCCCATTGCTGATTTAGTTAAGAGCGAAGTACGGGCTTTAGCTGAGTTTTTAAATGTTCCCAACAGTATTTTAACGGCGAAACCTTCGGATGGTTTATATGAAAATGATTTATCGGATGAAGATCAGATCGGAGCAAGTTATGACGAACTGGAATGGGCAATGGAACAAAACGAGTCCGGTAAGTCCGCAAACGATTTCAATGGGCGTCAAGCCGAAGTTTTCACCATTTTCAAACGACTAAACACTATCAATCAGCATAAGATGATTCCTATCCCAATTTGCATAATTCCGAAAAATTTTAAATAATAATTACGTAATTAACAGGAATTTACATTTTTATCACTATATTTGTACCCCTACTATTATTAACCAAATTATTAAAAAAATGATTAGAGTTTGTACCGCCGACAATCAACCCATTGTTCGTTATGGACTAAAAACGTATTTTAAAGAAAATGCGGACATCGAGGTTGTAGCTCAAGCATCGGATCTAGATGAACTAGTGAACATTTTAGAAGACAAAAAGATCGATGTAATTTTATTAGACATCGAGCTTAGTGGTATTTCAAGCATTCGCGACATTAAAGAATTATTAAAAGAATTCCCGGGTTCAAGAATTGTTCTTTATACCACTGTTTCTGAAAAAATGTATGCACCAACAGCTGTTAAAGCAGGAGTCTCTGCTTATGTTTCTAAAAATGCTTCTTTAAAAGAACTTGAAAACATTATTTACAAAGTTAAAAAAGGAGAAGTTGTTGTTAGTGAAGATGTGAAAAAGAAAATTGAAGTTTTAAGCAAAGGTAAAAAAGCAGATCGTTTGTTTAAAAAACTTTCAGCCAGAGAAGTTGAAGTTTTGCGTTATTTGAATGACGGAAAGAAAAACAAAGAAATTGCCGAGATCTTAAAACTAGATGAAAAAACCATCAGTACGTATAAATTACGTTTATTAGCTAAATTAAATGTTACCAACTTAGTTGATCTTTTAAACAAAGCTAAAACTTTAGATGTAATTTAACTTTTAACTGTAACGACTCATTACTCTGCCGAGCTTTTTAGCAAAAACGTTAGTGAGTCCTAAATAATCTATTACCAAAGACAATGTTTCCGCATTGTCTTTGTCTTTTTCATGCCCTATCGATTGTTTTAATTCTTCTACAATACTATTTACCCAATACCATCTTAACGACAGGATTGTTTCGGTCACATACTGAGCAATGGTTTGCTCTTTCTGTTTTACAAAGATCTGTTTAACTTCCCAATTGTGTAAGGTCTCTTTTTCCTCATTCATCAGAATAGACGTTACCTCGCCTGCTATTTCAGGTTGTAACTGCATTAAATATTGTTCCATATGGAACTCATCCGTCTGATTGTAATAGTTGATCAGATCGGTATAAATAGCTTTAAAAACCGGATTAGCTAATTCTATCTCGTCTTCCTGCAAACTCATATAAATCCGCTGAAAAACTTTATACTTGTGATATTCTTTTACCTCTGTTAATTCTCCTTCTTCATCTGCCTTTAGAAAAACATCCTCAAACTCTTCTTCTGTATTTCCATACAATAACAGAATTTCAATTATTTTTTGCTCCAGTTCGAATTGAATATTTACTTTCGTTTGTTGTTGAAAATTTTCATTCTTAACAACATCAAAGGCCTTTTCTTTCTGTTCTGCTTTAAACTTTTTATTGGCATCGGCAATTTCCTTTTTATCGATCTGTGCTAAAGTATTGAACAATACATCTTCCGATATATCCATAATTCTGGAACATTCCTGTATATAAACTTCTCTTTTGATCCTATCGGATATCTTAGAGATACTAACTACCATATCCCGAATCAGATCCGCTTTCTTAATAGGATCGTTATTCGCTTCTTTCATTAAAAGTGAAGCTTTGAACTGGATAAAATCTTTAGCATTTTCCTCCAAATAACGAACTAACTCTTCAAGAGGTGTTTTTTTAGCAAAACTATCCGGATCTTCTCCGTCCGGAAATGCACACACTCGAACGTTCATTCCGGCTTCCAAGATCAGGTCGATCCCTCGTATAGATGCTCGCAAACCTGCTGCATCGCCATCAAAAAGAACCGTCATGTTTTTAGTCAACCGTTTTACCAGATTGATCTGATCAGGTGTTAAAGCGGTTCCTGAAGATGCTACTACATTTTCAATTCCTGCCTGATTGAACTGAATTACATCAGTATACCCTTCAACGAGATAACAATTGTCCTGCTTAGCAATAGCTTGTTTAGCGTGATAAATTCCATATAGTACTTTACTCTTATGATAGATTTCACTCTCAGGCGAATTAAGATACTTTGCGGCTTTTTTATCATTGGTCAGGATCCGACCACCGAAACCTAACACCCGCCCGCTCATACTTTGTATCGGGAACATCACCCGACCTTTAAAACGATCGAACTGTTTGTCTTCTTTTACTATGGTCAGTCCGGTTTTTTCTAAAAATTCCAGTTGATAGCCCTTATCTATAGCTTCTTTGGTAAAAGCATCCCAAACATTGGGAGAATACCCTAAACCAAATTTTTCAATAGTATCCTGAGAAAAACCTCTTTCTTTAAAATAAGTTAGCCCGATTGCTTTTCCTTCTTCCGAATTTTGTAAAATATCATGGAAATATTTTCCGGCAAACTCTGAAACCAGATACATGCTTTCTTTTTCATTTGCAACGGCTACTTCTTCAGAAGATTGCTCGGTTTCTTCGATCTCAATATTATACTTTTTCGCTAAATACCGAATAGCTTCCGGATAACTGAAATGTTCGTGTTCCATTAAAAAAGTTACGGCATTGCCCCCTTTTCCGGAACTAAAATCTTTCCATATCTGTTTTACCGGAGACACCATAAAAGAGGGCGTTTTTTCGTCAACAAACGGACTAAGTCCTTTTAAATTACTACCGGCGCGTTTTAATTGCACGAAATCTCCGATCACCTCCTCTACACGGGCGGTTTCAAAAACAGTGTCTATAGTACTTTGTGAAATCAAACTGAATAATTCTTTGCAAGATTCAAAGATACGAAGTTCCATAAAAAAATCTGCAAGGTTTTCTTCCTTACAGGCTTTTTTAAACTAAACCCAAATTTTTTAATTAATATCGAACCGTACTCCAAAGGAGATATTGTTTTGATCTACCGCATTGTCTTTAAATAATGGATTAATATCATATTTAGCATAGAAGCTTATTTCTCCGTAACCGATATAGGCGCTTAAGCCGTAATTAAAATCAGAAACGTTGAAGTCGCCTTTTTGCTTCGTTTTAATTCTTTGATCGTCTTCCTTATATTTCAGGATCTGTTTTGATTTTACCCGAACTCCGGCATACCCTCCGATTCCAACACGGAATGACTCATGCGTTCTGAAATAGCTTTCTCCGTCCTTATCTACTTTTTTTGGTGTAAAATCGAATTCTAAATGAAGTGGCACTGTTAAATACACATTTCTTAATCGCGATTCATCAAAATCAACTGTTCCTGTTTGTAATTCCGTTACATCTCCGTTTTTTACAAAGTACTGATTATCTGTCGGACGTAAATTATTGTACATAAGCGACAAACCGTATTTGGCGTGTAACAGATTGTGATCTTTAAGAATCCGAGAATTTAAGGTTAAACCCCATTCGTAAAAATGTGATCCCCAAACTCTAAAATCCGATTTGTTAAAACTCTCTCCGTTTGTCACCACATTATTTAAACCTGCTGCAAATACAAACTGAGTCGTTGTTCGTCTTTCTGATCTTGGTTTATATTCTTTTCTTGATTTTCCTCTGGAAGGTTCAAAGCTAATTATAAGCCGGCCTTTTCTTAATTGTATTGTATCGATATCTTGCTCTGTTTCTCTTAATCTTCCATCCACTTTATCCTGAACCAATTGAGACAATCTGGCTTCTTCAGCGGCTACTTTTGTCTCAATATTCTGAGCTCTTTCTTTGGCAATTCCCAATTTCAGTTCGTCTCCTTTTTCTTTGGTGATCTTACCTTCTTCAATTTGCTTGTCAATAGCTGCCACTTCTTCTTTCAATGCTTTTTTCTCTTCCGTTGTAATAATTTGAATATTGTTAGCTATTTCTTTGGCTTGCAATTCAAAGCTTTTAGTTACCTTCACCTCCAGCGAATCTTTTTCCTGAGCGCTTATTTTACTGATAACGGTTAACAAGACTACAACCGTGTATAGAATAATTTTTTGCATAACTGTTCGTTTTTTAATTAATGATTATGATGATTGACTATTTATTCCTGATAATTCCTGCTAGCTAATGCCGATCTTACTTTATTGTAGTTTTTACTGATCTTATTCAAAGTACTTTCTCTATATTCTGTTTTAATTTCGCCCTCAACAGACGATAAAAGCTCTTCAGCATTGACATTTAGTTTGCTTTTTTCATTGTTAGTTTTCTCCGAAATAACTTTTTTAGTGTCGCCTCCTTCAACAGCTGCTAATAATTCTTCCGGAGTAACATAATGATATGCTACTTCTTCTCTTTCTGCTTGTATTCCTGAAGCAGAAGGAATAACTACCGTTTCAACATTTTCCGCAACAGCTGTTTCCTGAATATTCTCTAAAGGAACGACAACCTTATCTTCTTTTTGGGCAATACTTTGTTGTCTTTGTAATACTATTTCGGGGGCAACAACTTCTTTTTCAGGATTCTCTTTAATTTCTTTCGCTTGTACCTCCGGTGCTGTAACTATATTATGTTCCGGAATTATCATTTCGTTATTATCCGACTTCGTGAACCAATAAGAAACTCCGAGAACCACAAATAACGATGCCGCTATATAAAACCAGAAATTACGTTTCTTTTTAGGTTGTTCCTGAGTCGCCAACATTGCGTCCAATCTGTCCCAGGCAACATCAGAAGGTTTCATCTCTCTTTTCGCCAACTTTTCTTTAGCTATTCTTTCAAATTTATTCCGTTCCATTTTCATTAGCTTTTAACAGGTTAATTTTATTTTGCAGTAATTTACGCGCATGTGCCAGTTGTGATTTTGACGTCCCTTCGTTAATATTCAACATCTTGGCTATTTCCTGATGTTTGTATCCTTCTACTGCATAAAGATTAAAAACGGTTCGACACCCGTCCGGTAAATTATCAATCAGATACTGAATATCGTCAACTGAGAAATCTGTTGTTTCTAAAGAGATCTCTTGCCCGTCAGATAATACGTCAATAGCATCATGTGAGATAAAATTTTTCTTTACTCTGAGAAAATCAATACATTCATGAATCATGATTCTTCGTATCCAACCTTCAAAACTTCCTTTATTCTCATATCGACCCAGGTTGGTAAAAACTTTCATAAATGCTGTGATCATTACATCTTCTGCATGCTGTACATCTTTTACATACTGACGACAAACGCTCAACATTTTAGGTGAATATTTTTCATACAATATCCTTTGCGCCTGCCTGTTATGGGCTATAGCCTGCTGAATGGTCTTATTTTCGTCTCTATGTAAATTGATTACTTTCACTTACAAATTCAATATTCATCTTCAAGTTTTAAATCAAATTTTTAAAAATTCTCTTTTGATTACCTGACAAATTCGTTTCTATTAGTATAGACGAGATGGGGTTTAAAATAGTTGTATGATGTATGAAAAAAATATATCTTTCAATAAAAACAATTCACAAAACACTAAATTACAGTATTTTAATGAAATTATTTTTTACGTTCAATAACGTAATTCACCATTAAGGTCAGTGAATTTTTATAAGGAGAAGGAGGGAAATCCTGAATTAATGCTAAAGCTTCTTGTTGAAAAGTTATCATTTTTTCTTCAGCATACGTAAGTCCACCTTGTTTTTTAACAAACTCAATAACTTCTTTTACTCTTTTTTTATCCTTATTGTGGTTTTTTACTGAGTTGATCAGCCATTTCTTCTCTTGTTCAGAAGAATTGTTTAATGCGTAAATCAAAGGCAAAGTCATTTTTTGCTCTTTAATATCGATCCCTGTTGGTTTTCCGATAGCATCATCAGTATAATCAAATAAATCATCTTTGATCTGAAAAGCCATTCCGATCAATTCTCCGAATTTACGCATTTTCTCGATCAATTCTGTGTGTTCCGGTTCAACGGAACAAGCTCCTAAAGCACAACATGCCGCTATAAGTGTTGCTGTTTTTTGGCGAATGATCTCGTAATATACTTCTTCGGTAATATCTAAACGCCGGGCTTTTTCTATTTGCAACAACTCGCCCTCACTCATTTCACGAACGGCAACAGAAATAATTCGCAACAAATCAAAATCACCATTATCAATAGAAAGCAAAAGACCTTTAGACAACAAATAATCGCCGACTAAAACCGCAATTTTATTTTTCCAAAGAGCATTGATGGAGAAAAAACCTCTGCGTTTGTTACTGTCATCCACTACATCGTCATGCACCAATGTAGCCGTATGGATCAACTCAATTACCGAAGCCCCGCGATATGTTCTGTCGTTAATAGTTCCTCCGGAAATCATTTTAGCTGTTAAGAAAACAAACATCGGACGCATTTGTTTTCCTTTTCGGTTTACGATATAATAGGTGATCCTATTGAGCAGTGCCACTTTTGAAGACATCGATTCAAGGAACTTTTTTTCAAAAAGCTCCATCTCGGTGGCAATAGGTTGTTTTATCTGCTCTACTATTTTCATTTAGAAGCCAAATGTAGCTAAATCTTGCGATATTACAAATATGAGAATCATAATTATGATTTATTAGCTAACTGTCCGCAAGCCGCATCAATATCCTTTCCGCGACTTCTTCTTACTTTTACTATAATGTTGTGATGTTCTAATGCCGTAATATAGTTTTGAACGGCCTGTTCTGATGCTTGCTGGAACATTCCGTCATCTATCGGGTTGTATTCGATCAGATTTACTTTACACGGAACATATTTACAAAACTTTACCAAGGCATCTATCGACCTTTTATCATCGTTTATTCCTCTCCAGACTACATATTCGTAGGTTACTTTACTCTTGGTCTTTTTATACCAATATTCCAAAGCTTCCCTCAAGTCAGTCAACGGGAAATTTTTAGTAAACGGCATGATCTCATTTCTGATTTCCTCTACCGCTGAATGCAATGATACTGCCAACTTGAATTTAACTTCGTCATCAGCCATCTTTTTGATCATCTTAGAAATTCCTGAAGTAGATACGGTAATCCGTTTCGGGGACATTCCCAAACCTTCCGGAGAAGTGATCTTTTCAATTGCTTTCATTACATTAGGATAGTTCATCAACGGCTCTCCCATTCCCATAAAAACAATATTTGATAAAGGGTGCCCGTGGTACAAACGACTTTCATTATCAATAGCCGCTACCTGATCGTAGATCTCATCAGGATTAAGGTTTCGCATTCTTTTTAATGTAGCCGTAGCACAGAAATTACAATCTAAACTACACCCTACCTGACTAGAAACACAAGCTGTAGTTCGCGTTTCAGTCGGAATCAAAACCGATTCCACAATCAAATCATCGTGTAGCCTTACCGCATTCTTAACCGTTCCGTCTGAACTGCGTTGCATAGTATCTACTTTTATATGATTGATTACAAAATTAGCTTCAAGCATAGCTCTGGTTTCTTTTGAGACATTGGTCATATCTTCAAAAGAGTGCGCTCTTTTTTGCCACAGCCATTCATATACCTGATTGCCCCGAAAAGCTTTATCTCCGTTAGCTGTAAAAAAATCGCGCAATTGCTCTTTGGTCAAAGCACGTATGTCTTTTTTCTCCGTTTGCATGATGCAAAGGTAATAAAGTCGGCTCAGTTTTCACTAAAATCTTTCTACGCTAGCTTTTTTCCAAAAGTAATACAACCTATTCGGTACAGATTCCGGATTTAATAAACATCCCTCTTTAACTTCCGGAAACGTTTCTGCAAAAGTTTCTACCTTGTTGTGCTCTACCCTTGTACTTACCACATCTCTTGTTACTTCATCGGGATGGTGTAAGCCTGCGGAAGCCATTAATTCCAAAGCACTATGAACCGTTTCTTTCTGATATTGAGCTACCCGAACGCTCTTCTCCTGAGGAACCAGACCTTTTACCAGATCCGGATCTTGTGTCGCAACGCCAGTAGGACACGTATTTGCATGGCATTCTAAGGCTTGGATACATCCTAAAGCCATCATCATTCCTCGTGCTGAATTGCATAAATCGGCACCAAGAGACAACGCTCTGATAATATCGAAACCGGAAACTACTTTTCCGCTGGCTATAATTTTGATCTCATTCTTCAATCCGAATCCTTTTAAACAGTCATATACAAAAGCAATAGCATCCCGAAGCGGCATCCCTACATGATCAGAATATTCAGGCGGTGCTGCACCTGTTCCACCTTCTCCGCCATCGACCGTAATGAAATCAAAATAGGTTTTAGTAGCGACCATTGCTTTACAAATTGCGATAAACTCGGATTTATTCCCCACACACAACTTCATTCCAATGGGTTTTCCTCCCGATTTTTCACGTAATAATTTTACAAATTCCATTAATTCCAAAGGTGTACTGAATGCCGAATGTTTAGGTGGTGACACTACATCATGACCTTTCGTCACCAAGCGAATGTGTGCTATCTCATCTGTTACTTTTGCTTTGGGCAAAATACCCCCGTGCCCCGGCTTAGCTCCCTGAGAGAACTTGATCTCAATCATCTTAACATTATCCAGTATTGCCCTTTTTTCAAACTCCTCAACTGAAAACTTCCCATCTGACGTACGGGTACTGAAATATCCGGTTCCAATGTTCCAAACCACATCTCCGCCACTCTCTAAATGATACGGAGACAAGCCTCCTTCTCCTGTATTATGGTAAAAATCTCCCGCTTTTGCCCCTGCATTTAAAGCCTCAACTGCATTCTTACTCAACGAACCATAGCTCATAGCACTAATATTGAACATGCTGGCGAAATAAGGTTGGCTACATTGAGAAGAGCCGATCTTTACTCTGGGGTTCTCAGCCAATTTATTAAACGGAAGTGCGTTCATACTATGGTTGATCCATTCGTAACCGACATTATAAACATCTAGTTGCGTTCCGAAAGGTTTGTTAGCCGAAACGCTTTTACTTCTCTGGTAGATCATCCCTCTTTCCAAGCGGTTAAAAGGTTTTCCCGCAGTATCCGTTTCTATAAAATATTGTCGCATTTCAGGACCGATCTCTTCCAACAAATAGCGTACGCGTCCTAAAAGCGGAAAATTATTCCGGATAGTATGTTTAGACTGGTACATATCATATAACCCCATTAAGATCAGAGGTACAAAAATGAGCAATAACAACAGGAATTTCAGGTTAACATAGCCTAAAATTGCAATAATCGATAAGGATGTGATTGAAAAAACAAGAAAAGCTTTTCGCATTTTATTGGATTTGAATTGAATTTGAGTAAAATTATTAAATCTAAATGATGTAATGAAGGGGAATTTGTAATTTTGCCTAAAAATCATCGGAACATGCACTTTATTTCGGAAGAATTAGAACATTACGTAGCAAAGCATTCAGAAAATGAACCGGAGTTATTAGCAAAGCTCAATAAAGAAACACATCAGAAGATCTTGCAACCGCGAATGATCAGCGGGCATTTTCAGGGTAGAGTATTGAGCATGCTTTCTAAGATCATTCAACCTGAACACATTTTAGAAATAGGAACTTATACCGGTTATGCTACGCTTTGTCTCGCCGAAGGGTTGGCTAAGAACGGAACGTTGGATACTATTGATAACAATGAAGAATTGTATGATTTTCAAAAAAAATATTTTGATGCTTCGGAATACAAAGATCAAATCTTCCAACATTTAGGAAATGCACTGGATATCATTCCTTCGCTAAATAAAAAATTTGATCTGGTTTTCATTGATGCCGACAAGCAGAACTACATCAATTACTTCCATGCCATTGTACCTATGATGAACAAAGGCGGTATTATTCTCAGCGACAATGTTTTGTGGAGCGGTAAAATTCTTGACGAAATAAAGTCTAATGACAAATCTACTCTTATTCTTTTAGAATACAACAAACTACTGAAAGAAGACCCTCGGGTAGAAACAGTTTTACTTCCTATTCGTGACGGCTTAACTGTTAGTCGGGTAGTTTAAAACGATCACCTGTTCGTTTTTGAAACAATTGGTGCAACTTAAAAAATACTGCACCAGAAAGACCTCCGAAAACATATCCTGTCAGGATATCTCCCGGAAAATGCAATCCTAAATAGATGCGACTGTAGGCAAATATTAACGGAAATAAGAATAATAAAAAGGCGTATTTATAATATTTTCTAAGAATAAGAACAATGAACATGGTACTCGACATTGAACTTGCTGCATGTCCTGAAAAGAAACTATAAGAACTCCTATGGACTACGATTCGGATAAAATCTTTTATTTCGGGATCGTTGCAGGGACGTAAGCGTTGAAAATGATTCTTGAACAAATTGGTGGTTTGGTCAGTAAAAGTAATCAGTACTGCCAGAAACAAAACAATAATCCCCAGATTTTTCCAACCTACTTTTCTTTGCATCGCATAAAAAATCAACAAGAAAACGGGTGCCCAGTAAAATTGTTTGGTTATGATCTTCCAGAAAGGATCAAATGCTTCTGAACCTAATCCATTTAGGTAAACGAATAATTCTTTGTCAAGAGAAAGGATATGTTCCAATTAGAGTTGTCTTTTTATCGGCCCGGTCATATTCTCAATATCTTCTTTTGCCTGCTGAATAGGTTTTTCAATATCTGAAGTAATATTGCTTAACGGGTTAACGGATTTATTAATTTCTTCTTTTGCTTTTTTTATTTCATCTGTAATACCTCCTGTCAGCGAATTCATATCTAAACCGGTATCTTTGGTTCCTTTCTGAATTTCGCTTTTGATCTCATTGGTTGCATTTTTAATTTGCGCCATTCCCTTACCTAAGGAACGGGCAAATTCTGGGATCTTATCTGATCCGAAAAGCATTAATACCACAAATATGATAAAAATAAGCTCGCTTCCACCAATTCCAAACATTTTCTTTTCTTTTTAATAGAACAAATGTACAAAGAATAAATAACAATTTTGTGTTAAAAAAAAGTCATCCTAAAGGATTTACAAAACGTAAAAAGACTTTAGGATGACTTTTATATTTTTAAAAACAAAAGATTATTTTTTATCTAATTCATCAAATTTAGACGGCAACTCTTCTTTTGGCCACATGTTGTTTGAAACATCTATATCTGCAGTTTCTAAATTCGGGTCTAATTGGATTTTTACAATTTTTTTATCTGTTGCAAAAACTCTTTTTGCCGTTTCATTGTTTCTTCTCCAAATCTGTGCCGGAAAGGTATGCAACTCCGTTGATCCGTCTTCAAAATGCAATTCTGCGATAATCGGCATGATCATTCCTCCCGGTTTTTCAAATTCGACTTCATAAAAATATTTCGGTGCTTTGTTCAAAGCTGCTTTCTCCTCAGTTGTAAGGTTCTTATCTAAATAATCCTCTAACATCTGAACATCTTTAACCTCAAACGGTTTTTTTGTTGCCGGATTAAATTCTTTATTCGTTTCGTCTACCAAATAAATAAAAGGCCCCATATCACGTAAAAATCTTCCTCTACGTGCCGCAAAGTTTTTCATCTCCTCTGTAGGCTCTAATGAAACATAATATTGTTTTACATCCTTAACTCCTAAATCTACATAATCTGTAGAATAGAACCATCCTCTCCAGAACCAATCCAAATCAACTGCTGATGCGTCTTCCATTGTTCTGAAGAAATCTTCCGGTGTCGGGTGTTTGAACTTCCAACGGTTTGCATAGGTTTTAAAAGCATAGTCAAACAACTCGTGTCCCATGATTGTTTCTCTCAAGATGTTTAAACCTGTTGCCGGTTTACCGTAAGCATTATTCCCGAATTGAAAAATGTTTTCAGAGTTTGACATGATCGGAGAAATAAAATCCTGATTTCCTCTCATATAAGGTACAATTTTATCAGCCGGTCCTCTGTCTAAAGGAAAATTAGGGTCGAACGATTTCTCGGTTAAATACTCCACAAAGGTATTCAATCCTTCGTCCATCCATGTCCATTGTCTCTCATCCGAATTAACGATCATCGGAAAGAAATTGTGTCCTACTTCATGGATAATTACTCCTAACATTCCGTATTTTACTCTATCAGTATAGTTTCCGTCTTTATCAGGACGTCCGAAATTCCAACAGATCATCGGATATTCCATTCCCTGATCCTGAGCAGATACGGATACGGCTTTCGGATACGGAAAATCAAATGTAAAATGAGAATATGTTTTTAAGGTATGTGCCACAGCTCTTGTCGAATATTCTCCCCAAAGCGGATTCGCTTCTTTAGGATATAGCGAAATTGCCATAGGGGTTGTTGTTTCCAACTTTACTGCCATTGCATCTAAAATAAATTTTCTGGATGTTGAGAACCCGAAATCACGAACGCTTTTAGCTTTAAATTTCCACGTTTTCTTTTTATCGGAAAAACCTTTTTCCGTTTGTTCTGCTTCTGCTTGTGTTACAATCACTACAGGCTTATCGTATGTCTTTTGCGCTAACTCCCAACGATTTTGTTGTTCCTTAGTGAATACATCTTTGCGGTTTTGTAACTCTCCAGTTGCTTCCATGATATGATCTGCCGGAACGGTGATATTTACTTCAAAATCTCCGAATGGTAACGCAAATTCTCCTCTTCCCCAAAACTGCATATTTTGCCAACCTTCCACATCATTATAGACAGCCATTCTCGGGTAGAATTGTGCAATTACATACAAGCGGTTACCGTCCTCAAACTGCTCATAACCTGAACGCCCTCCGTCAACCTGATAATTGTTAATATTATACCACCATTTGATAGCAAATGAAATTTTATCTCCTGATTTTAAAGGCTGAGCCAGATTAATACGCATCATCGTTTGATTGATGGTATAACTCATTGCATTTCCTTTAGCATCTTTTACATAATCGATATGAAAACCTCCCTGAAAAGGCTCTTCCATAAATTGCTTTGCAAATCGGTCAGGAGTTAATGCCGGACTCATTCTTTGGCTTTCCACCAATGGTGTTTTTGATTCCGGAGCACGCATATTCTGATCTAACTGCACCCATAAATATTCTAAATTTTCAGGCGAATTATTATGATACGTAATTGTTTCTGTACCGAAAAGCTTCGTGTTCTTATCATCTAATTCCACATTTATTTTGTAATCAGCCTTTTGCTGATAATAAGCTGGCCCCGGAGCTCCTGATGCTGTTCTGAACATATTAGGGGTAGCCATCTCTTCGTACATTTGACGAAACTTGTTTTCGTTGTAATGTCCGGGTTTTCTGTTTTCCTCTGTTTTAGTTTCCTGTGCTATAGCAATCGAGGCCATAAAAACTAAAGCAGCTGAAAATAAAAAATTCTTTTTCATCTTTTAAAAATTAATATTCTATATGGGCTGTTTTATCGCTTAATGTTAACAAAAAGCTTTTTTTCACTTTATTAATATTGGTATGTACAATATTTTGCTGTTCTGAAAAGAACTCTGTCAACAAACTGTTATAAAGGTCGAAAGTAGTTATTTTTTCAGAATAATCCACTTTAAGATAGCAAATTAACACATCATCTTCATATTCGGAACCTAAAAAAATGAGTTTCTTTTCTTTGTGATTCACTAAAACCGACATCTTTTCAGTTACGTATTGTGCTATTAATTCTTTTGCTTTAGACGACTCTTGTCGGGTCGCCAAATTTAACTTTTGATTGTACTTTTTATCCAATACTTTTTCCAGATCATCAATAAAGATCCGGGACGATATTTCGATTCTTCCTTTCGTTTGGTTATAATCAACTTGCGTTACTGACACATAAAATTTGTGCAAACCTCTAAATGACAACAATGCCAGAACTGCACAAAAAAAAGTGAGTGCTATTCTATTTTTTTTCATATTCTGTATTAGTAGCTTTTTCTTCCGTTTTGTTACGTTTGTATTCTTCTGATTTTTTGATCAGATACTCTATCAATTGTATTTCGTTCTCAGGCTTCATCAAATGAAACATTTTCTCATTATCCGGTTGGGCAAAAGCAACGAACAAGTTAATTTCATTTTGTGGTATTTTAAAATTCTGAACTATAAAATTTTGCGAATACCTACTCAGCAACAAGTCGTAAAAAGAATGAGACAACAACTCTCTCCTTCGGCCTCTCTCCATCCTCTCAGCTCTGGTATCTTTTTTCTTAGCGTTCGGAAGTAACATATTGAAAAGAGCCAAAAAATTAACACCACTCAACGGGCTGAATGTAGAAGGCAATGCCTCATTTTTCACAGGACTATATTTATCATCTGAAAAAACAAGTGTAGCATAATCGATCCCGCTTAAATCCGGTGCATAAACTTTGATCCGCTTTGTATCTTCCTTCAGATCACCTGTTAAACTATAAGGCGTTACTACAACTTCATTTAATTCATTAATTTTATAATGCAATCGAATTTCAAATTCTTCTACCCAAAAATCACTTTCTGTAACAATGTAAACTTTAGACACAAAACTAACCGCTTTGAACAAAAGCGTATCTTTTTCTCTTGCTCTAATCGAAAACTTCCCATCAAAATCGGTCATAACGGCTAAGCCTGTTGTCTTATTCATAACCGTAACATTTTCAACATCTGTTGAATCAGAAACAATTCTGCCTTTCAAGACTTTTCGCTCTTTTTCCTGAGCTTGTAAACTAAAAACAGATGTAAAAATTAGTAATGTTAATTTGAGTAGTAGTTTTATCATTTTTTTATTTTTTGAAGTTCCAAAAATCGAGATGCTACTTTGTTAAGAACAAACTCACACATAGTCTTATTATCTGAACGATAAGCAGCTACAAATTCCCTATCTTCTATCAGATAATACAAGAACCCCTCTACCAGTTCTCCCGGAATATTCAGGTTTTTAGTCAAATATTCTTCTGAGTAATCCAACTTTACATTTTCCAGCAGCATTTCTCTTTTCTCAACCTCTAACTCCTTCTTCAGCATCCTCGTTCGCCCTGATATTCCGTTTAAAATCGCATCAAATGAAACACTGGAATTAAGCCCGTACTGATTATCTCCCCCTGTTGCCTGTTTCAATTTTCGTTCAGCAGGTGTATACGACCTCATTCCTTTCGGAATTATCCCTAAAGATTCTGTGGTAATACTCTTATATTCCGTCAACACCACTTCGTTCAATTGATTAACCAGCGCTTCCATCGGAACAAACAGCAACTCTTTCGTTTGATCTTCCTCTGTTACGACGTGCATCGTTCCTCTCAAATTAATTGCACTGAAAATAATGGTATCATTCACTTTTGCTTCTATTGTAAAATATCCGCCACGTTGGGTAGCCACACCAATATCCTGAGTCTGATTTACAACATTAATGCCTTCCAATTGATAGGACTGTGACACTATTTTTCCCTTCAGAATAAAATTGTGTTGCGCAAAAGAAAATTGGACTAAAAAAAGAAGTAAAAGTATTTTTTGTCTCATTTATTTGTTTTTCAAGGGTAAAGATACCAAGCCCCCCTGCCAATTAATTCCTAAGAACTTGATAAACTTATGTTAAACAAAATCGTAATTTTGAAAAAAATTAAAAAATGAGGAATCTAATCATAGCAAGTACCTCCACTTTACATCAAGGAGATTATTTAGACTATTTATTGCCTGAACTCAAAAATCATTTTGCCTCGACAGAAACCATCGTTTTTATTCCTTACGCCCGCCCGGGAGGTATTTCACACGATGCCTATACGGAAAAAGCAAGACAAGCTTTTAACACAATAGGCAAGAAAATAATAGGACTACACGAGTTTACCAACCCGATTGAAGGCATTCAAAAAGCTGAAGGGATTTTTACCGGTGGCGGCAATACTTTTTTATTAGTAAGTGAACTGTATCGTACTAAAGTCATTGATACATTAGAAGAAAAACTAAAAACCGGAACGCCCTATTTAGGTACTAGTGCAGGCAGTAACATTTGTGGCTTAACGATGGGAACCACTAACGACATGCCCATTGTATACCCTCCAAGCTTCAGAACATTAGGCATGGTTCCTTTTAATATCAATCCACATTATCTGGATCCGGACACAAATTCTACCCACATGGGCGAAACCCGGGAAACTCGCATCAATGAGTTTCATCAGTTTAATCCCCAACCTGTAATCGGTCTACGGGAAGGGAGCTGGCTAAACGTTAAAGGAGACAAAATTATTTTAAAAGGAAATTTAAAAGCCCGTTGGTTTACAACCAATCGTCCGGCAATTGAAGTAGATCCTGAAACTGAAATCAATACTTTATTGACATAAAAAAAGCCCTTGTAAAAAAGGGCTTTCTTTGAGCGGGAGACGAGGTTCGAACTCGCGACATTCAGCTTGGAAGGCTGACGCTCTACCAACTGAGCTACTCCCGCAAAAAATTATTAATTCAGTAAAACTTAAGAGCGGGAGACGAGGTTCGAACTCGCGACATTCAGCTTGGAAGGCTGACGCTCTACCAACTGAGCTACTCCCGCATTTGTGGCTGCAAATATACTTCAAAAGATAATTGATTTGCAAATTTTTTTTTGAAAAAATTTACATTACCTTTAAAAAGCCTTTCCGAATTTACCCCTTCCAAAACCCAATATTTTAATTTTTAACACCTTAGATCATGATTGTAGTAAACGTTTTTTCTACAAAAGAGATATCCTCTATTCGCCACGAAGTTCTTATTAAAGGAAAAACTTTCAGTATTTGTCATTTTTTAAACGGTAACAAGCCTACTACTATTCGACTAGAGCGCTTTACAAATAAAGTGCTAAATAGAATTTCATCACGCAACCAAAAACAAGGTTTAGAATCTTTAGTAATAGAAGGAGGGGTAAAAAATCGACTGAGTTTAATATTGCCTCATTTCATCCAGTACAAAAAAACGCAGTAGATTTTTACAAAAAATTAAATTGTGTAATTTTGGGCACGTGTTTTGAGATTAAGAATTATAGGTGCTCTCTGCGCAATGTTTAAAAAACTAAAATAGTATATGCCGCTAAAAAATTACTTTTTATACGTTTCTGTATTTATAGTCCTGAGTTGTAACAAGAATAACACTTTAGCAACTTCAGAAGATGATGCTTTACTGAAAGATCAAGAAACGGAAGAGATTGCAAGACCGATTCCTGAAACACTTTTAGAACACAAAAGTGACTCTATTCGATTGTATTATCATTTATTCCGAAACAAAGAGATCTGGTATAACAGCATTAACAGAAAAGCATTGCTGTCCGAAATTGAGAATTGTGGCAAGGATGGTTTGTTTTCTAAGGATTATGAATTCGCAAAACTTTCTGAATTAGAAAAAAAACATTCTGAACTGAATGATGACGAGAGTATCGCATACGATTTTCTACTCACAGAAATGTTTGAAAAATTAGCGCATCATTTACATGGCGGTAAATTAAATCCGAAAAAAATATATGATGACTGGGATCTGAACCCGAAAAAAATTGCATTATCTAAAAGATTAGAGAAAGCTATTATGGAAAAACAAGTCTCTCAACTTTTCGATTCTCTGAAACCGCAACATTACGTTTACAGTACTATTAAAAAAAGCTTAGTCCTTTTAAATGCTTTTCCTGACACTGACTTTAAAAAGATTCAATTGGCTAAAAAAATTGAATTAAACGATACTATTGACGTTATGATCAACATCAAAAAAAGATTGGCGTATTGGAATGACTACAAACCCAAAGACAGCATCATCACTGCGGTCTATGATTCAATTACTTATTTAGCCGTAAAAAAATTTCAAAACCGTCACGGACTAATTCCAGACGGAGTAATAGGCAACGGCACTATTAAGGCTCTTAACTATTCTAAGAACGAACGAAGAGAACAGATTTTTGCTAATTTAGAACGCTGGAAATGGTTTCCTGATGATTTTGGCAGTGATTATCTAATCGCTAATTTACCGGAATATAAGATCTACTATATCGTAAACAAAGATACAATCTCAGTACACAATATTGTAGTCGGAAAACCATCACGTAAAACTCCGGTCTTAACCTCTAAACTTTCAAACTTTGTATTTAACCCTACTTGGACGGTTCCTCCGACTATTATAAAAGAAGATCTGACGCCTTCAGCCTCAAAAAATAGAGAATATTTTGAACGAAACAGGATTACTATCTTTAATAAAAGCGGAGAAGTTATAGCGCCTTCTGACTGGAATCCTGAAAAAGCCAAAACCTTTAGATATGTACAAACATCCGGTTACAACAATTCTTTAGGATTAGTGAAATTTAATTTCCCCAACCGCCATCTGGTATATCTACATGATACCAATCACAGGGATTATTTCTCAAGAGAGACCAGAGCCTTGAGTTCGGGGTGTGTACGAATTGAAAAGCCTTTGGATCTTGCTGAAATGATTTTAAAGAAAGAAGATGCTAAGAAATGGAACAGGACTGAGATCGACTCTATTTTAAGCAAAAAAAACAGTAGAATTGTCAACTTAAATTCTACTGTTAATGTGTTTTTCCTGTACTGGACAAATTGGTCAAAAAGCAATCAACTTTATTTCTGTAATGATATGTACGATTACGACAAAAAATTATTTGAACTATTACGAAACTAATTTTGATTTTACTACATAATTTCTGGAAGGATGGTAGATGAACAAACACGATTTATCCTTGATCAATTCAATCAATTTATCGTGCACCTCATAAGAAACCGCCGGACAACCTTGGCTTCTTCCTAACCTTCCATAAGACTTCACAAAAGACTCTGAAACATAATCTGCTCCGTGAATTACTACTGCTCTGTCGCGGGCATTGTCATTTATTCCGTATTCTACTCCGTCCAAACGCAATGACAAACCGTGTTTTCCCTGATAAGTTTCCCCTGTAATATAAAAACCTAAACTGCTTTGATAAGATTCTGATTGATTTGAAAACTTAGTTGCCATATCTTCTCCTGAATTTCTACCATGTGCCACTAACGTTTGTAAAACCACTTTTTTGTTTACCATATCAATAACCCACATTCTATCTTCTTTTGACGACAGGCTAAAATCGACGATAGTCAAATATTCATTTTTTATTTTTCCTTGATTTTTCAATTGCTCATAACCTTCAAAAGCTTTTGTAAAGCTTTCGTATTGCGGCAACTCATAAGAAGTACTATCAATCGAAGTGTAAAAAGATTTACATTTAGCCTCAAAAGAAGCTTTTTTATTTTCCGCTACTAATTTGGGATCAGTACCATTATCAGAAGCGTCAACAATTGTAACTCTATTCTCTAAAACTCCTTTTTCTCTGAAAACGGGAGCAAACGACATTAAGCTTAAAACTAGTAGGGGCAAAAATTTATAAGTCATTGTATTCGTAGCAGTTATTTTCGATTAATATGTTTCCAAATCTATTTATTTATTTTCTCTCTTGCAACTTTTTTTTGTTATTCATCGAAAAAAATTGCTTTTTATCGATATTTACTACAAAAGTTAAAGAATTAATAATTTTTTCAACTTATTTTTTCATTATCGTATTTTTGAAAAAACAAACTTCATGCTTAATAACTTAAAATTCAACATATTATTATATTTTCTATGTTCTTTTTCTGCTCTTTCCCAAGATAATCCAGAAGAAATAAGAAAAAAAACGCTTCAAACCCGAAAGATCAGTTCTTCCATTTCTATCGATGGCCATTTAAACGAAAAAGAATGGGAAAATGCCGAAACCGCTACTAATTTTGTAATGTACTCTCCTGATAACGGAAAACCCATAGATCAAACTAAAAAAACGATCGTTAAGATCCTTTATGATAATAACGCCATATACATTGGTGCTGTTTTACACGATGACGAACCTGATAAAATTTTAAAAGAAATCACGGAACGGGATAATTTCGGAACTTCTGATTCCTTTGGCGTTTATATCAACGGATATAACGACGGACAGCAGGATTTTCGCTTTTTTGTTACCGCTGCCGGCGGACAGGCTGACTGTTTAGCTACAGAACAAAACGGAGAAGACTATTCCTGGAACGCAATCTGGGAAAGTGCTGCTAAAATAACCGATTCCGGATGGACAGTAGAGATGAAAATCCCGTATGCTGCCTTGCGATTTTCAGCTGAAGAAAAACAAACTTGGGGAATCAACTTTGTGAGGGAACTGAAACGTTACCGCCAGACCTACACTTGGAACTTCGTCAATTCGCAAATCGGAGCTGTCATACAACAAGCCGGACTACTCAAAGGCATTTCTAATATAAAAACACCTACCCGTTTGTTCTTTATCCCTTATACCTCAGGTTACTTGAGCACCAATAAAGAAAATACTGATTTTGAATTTAAAGGAGGCTTAGATATCAAATACGGAATCAATGATGCTTTCACGCTTGATGCTATTCTGATCCCGGATTTCGGACAAACCAAATATGATAATGTTGTCCTGAATCTAGGCCCGTTTGAACAGCAATTCAATGAAAATCGCCCTTTTTTCACAGAAGGTACTGATCTATTCAGTAAAGGTAATTTACTCTATAGCAGAAGAATCGGATCCGTTCCTAACCTTAGCATAACATTAGACGAAAACGAAACAATTGACCAATATCCGGCCTCAGTGAATTTATTAAATGCCGTTAAGATTTCCGGACGGGATAAAAATGGCCTGGGCATCGGGTTCCTGAATGCTGTTACCGAAAAAACTATGGCTACTGCTTATAACGAGACAACAGGTACCTCCCGAGAGGTTGAAATTGCCCCGTTAACCAATTATAATGTTACGGTTTTAGACCAACGCTTCAACAAAAATTCATCTGTTACCCTGATCAATACGAATGTTATGCGTAACGGTTCTTTCAGAGATGCTAATGTTCTGGGACTTTTATTTGACTTGAATACAAAAAAGAACACATTCAATCTTTCCGGAGATCTTAAAATGAGTAGTCTTTATGAGCTTGAAAACACAAACGGCTATAACACCTCATTATATTTAGGCGAAACAAGCGGAAAAGTACGCTTTTCATCCGGCATTAATTATGTTTCAAAAGATTTCGATAACAATGACCTAGGAATAAACTTCCAGACTAATTACACTTCCTGGTCCGGCAATGCTAATTACAGAATTTTAAACCCAAATAAAACATTTAACACTTTCCGGGTTGACCTCAACTCTTATATGCAGTACAATAACACGACGGGAAAGATCCAATCAAACAATTTTAATATCAATGTAAGTACAACAAACAAAAACAATCACTATTTTGGAGGAGGTCTCGACTACAATCCTTTTAAGAATTATGATTACTACGAACCGAGAACAGACGGTCGTTATTTAGTTTTGCCGGACAGTTATGGTGCATGGGTATATTTTTCTTCTAACTATAATTACAAATTTGCACTTGATATCAATCCTTATTTCACTAATACTTCTGAAAAAAACCGAAATGAATACGGCATAACCATCAGTCCGCGCTATCGTTTCAGTGATAAATTTTCATTCATCTATTCTTTTGATATCTACAAACAACAAAAAAATGTAGGTTATATAGATTCAGATGAAACTGCTATTTATTTAGCCAAAAGAGATCGGGACACCTATACCAATTCCATCACCAGTAAATATTCCATTAAACCTAATATGAATTTTGCACTTTCCGTAAGACATTATTGGTCCTATGCTGAAAACAAAAATATCTACAGCCTGAATGAAGACGGAACCCTAACAGAAAATAGTTCTTACACTGCAAATAAGAACTCTAATTTCAGCACATGGAATATGGATTTGTCGTATTCTTGGTGGTTTGCTCCCGGCAGTCAGCTTTCCATACTTTACCGAAATAATGCCAATGCTTTCAGCAGAGACATCGATAAAAATTTTGGCAACAATCTATCCGGAATCCTAAAAGATAATTTACAGCATATTTTTTCAATCAGCATTCGTTATTACATTGATTACAATCAGGCAAAAAACTGGTTCAGCAAAGCCTGAATCTCCTATAACGATTTCGCACTTTTTGGTACTAAAAATTAAGCAATCCTCAACATTTCGCTATCTTTGTATAAATTACCGAATCCATGAACAAAAAAGTTATTTTAATGATATTAGACGGTTGGGGAAAATCACCCGACCCGAAAGTTTCTGCTATTGACAACGCTGAAACCCCTTTTATTGACAGCCTTTACACACAATACCCGAATGCCCAATTGAGAACCGACGGATTAAATGTAGGATTACCGGAAGGACAGATGGGAAATTCTGAAGTGGGTCACATGAATTTAGGAGCCGGAAGGATCGTATATCAGGATTTAGCTAAGATCAATTTAGCCGTACAAAACCAAACTATGGCAAATGAAAAAGCATTAAACGATGCTATTGAATATGCTTTGACTCATGATAAACCAATTCATTTTTTAGGATTACTTTCGGACGGAGGTGTTCACTCACACACTTCACATTTGAGAGGCTTGATTGATGCCGCACAGGCAAAAGGTGTTAAAAAAATGTTTGTTCACGCTTTTACTGACGGTAGAGATGTTGACCCTAAGTCAGGAATCCAATATGTAGAAAGTTTTGAAAACTTCACACAACACAACAATGCAAAATTAGCTTCCGTCATCGGGCGTTACTATGCTATGGATCGTGACAAACGTTGGGAAAGAGTTAAATTAGCTTATGACCTGATTGTAAACGGTGAAGGCGAAAAATCAAGAAATGCCGTAGCAAGTATAGCAGAAAGCTACCTGAATAATGTAACCGACGAATTCATTAAGCCAATCGTCATGGTGGATAAAAATAACGAGCCTGTTGCTACCGTCAAAGAAGGGGATGTCGTTATCTTTTTTAACTTCAGAACCGACAGAGGTCGTGAATTAACCGAAGCTTTATCGCAAAAGGATTTCCATGAGCAAAACATGCACAAACTCAATTTGTACTATGTGACCATGACCAACTATGATGAAACTTTCGTTAATGTTCATGTTATTTACGACAAAGAAAATATTACAGAAACTTTAGGAGAAGTGGTTTCTAAAGCCGGTAAAAAACAGATCCGTATTGCAGAAACTGAAAAGTATCCGCATGTAACCTTTTTCTTTTCAGGAGGGCGAGAAGAACCTTTTGAAGGAGAAAGCCGTATTTTAAAAAACTCACCTAAAGTGGCTACTTATGATCTAAAACCGGAAATGAGTGCTTACGAACTGAAAGACGCTTTGGTTCCTGAATTACAAAAAGGAGAAGTTGATTTTGTCTGTTTAAATTTTGCCAATGGCGATATGGTAGGACACACCGGTGTAATGGAAGCCGCTATAAAAGCCTGCGAAGCTGTTGACCAATGTGTAAAAGAAGTTATCGAAGCTGCTTTAGCTAATGGCTACACAACTCTTTTAATCGCTGATCACGGAAATTGTGAAACCATGATCAATCCGGATGGTACACCTAATACGGCACACACAACGAATCCGGTTCCGTTAATTTTAATTGATCCGGAGTTACAAGAAATTCACAACGGAGTTCTGGGTGATATAGCACCTACAATTCTGGAGCTAATGGGCATTCCTAAGCCTGATGCCATGACACAACATTCATTATTACATTCATAATTTAAGCGCCTTAGGGCGCTTTTTTAATTTTTATATTTTTATTAATTAAAAGTTAAACTTTTAATAGTTAATAGTATTACTATTATATTTGTATATCTATGCTAAATAAGTATACTATATGCATTCTATTATAGAAAATGTAAAAATTACTATTAACGAGAAACTATATCTTAAAGATCCCGAAACTTCTGAATTAGGGAGAAAGATAGTAGGACAAAGTATTTTACTGATTAATGAGATCGGTTTTGATGCATTTACTTTTAAAAAACTAGGAGAGCGAATCCAGTCCAATGAAAGTTCAATCTATCGCTATTTTGAGAACAAACACAAGCTTCTGGTTTATTTATCTTCCTGGTACTGGTCCTGGGTTGAATACAATCTGGTCTTAGCAACAAACAACATCGAAAACCCTGAAAAAAAACTCAATAAAGCTCTTGAGATCATTACTCGTAATGTGCAAAAAGATGATTCGATCGCTCACATTGATGAATACATTTTAAACAAAATCATTATTGCCGAATTCACCAAAACATTTTTAACCAAAGAGGTCGACGAAGAAAACGAAGATGGCTTTTTTGTAGTCTACAAAAGGGTCATTAACCGGATTCACCTGATGATCGAAAGTGTAAACCCAACATACAAATACAGTAAAAGCTTAGCTTCATCTATTGTACAGGGAGCTTTGCACCAAAACTTCTTAAAAGACCACTTTCAAAGCATTACCAGTCTTTCTGAAAGTAATTGCCTAACCGATTTTTACAAAGATCTTATCAAAAAAGTATTATTATGACGCCCATACAACGATTTAAGAACCTAATACAGATCGACAAAAAAGACATTTACCAAATCATCCTCTACTCTATCCTTGCAGGGGTAATCAGTCTTTCCCTGCCTTTAGGTATTCAATCTATTGTCAACTTCCTGCAAGCCGGAAAGATCAGCACTTCTTGGGTTGTTTTAGTTACTATTGTAGTCATCGGTGTTGCCATGGTAGGTATTTTGCGCATTATGCAATACCGCATCATTGAAGACCTTCAACAAAAAATATTCGTGCGTTCCTCATTTGAATTTGCGTATCGCTTTCCGAAAATTAAATTCAATAAACTATATAACTATTCTCCGCCTGAATTAGCCAACCGATTCTTTGATACACTAACGGTACAAAAAGGTTTTTCGAAATTATTATTAGACATCTCAGGTGCTGCTTTACAGATCTTTTTCGGGATCATTTTGTTATCCTTATACCATTCCTTCTTTATTTTCTTCGGGATTATTTTATTGATCTTACTTTATTTTATTTTCAAAGTAAATTTCAACCAAGGCTTAAAAACCAGTTTGGAAGAATCCAATTATAAATACAAAGTGGCTCATTGGCTACAGGAAATTGCCCGAAACCATTTGAGCTTTAAAAACGAACGCTTATTTGATTTTTCATTAGATAAGAATGATGCGTTAGTAAACGAGTACATCTCACACCGCGAAAGTCACTTTGAAATCCTCAGAAAACAATTCATTCAGCTAACAGGCTTTAAAGTCTTGATCACAGCCGGTCTTTTAATCATAGGAGGGATCTTAGTACTGAACCAACAAATGAACATCGGACAATTTGTTGCGGCTGAAATCATTATTTTAACCATTATCACTGCTGTTGAGAAATTATTCTCCGGCTTAGAATTGTTTTATGATGTACTGACTTCTTTGGAAAAAATAGGAAAAGTTGTGGACATGGAAATTGAAACCTGTGATACAAACAAAAACTACCAGATAGGAAATGAAGATATTTTCTTAGAAACAGAGAACTTAAGTTATAAATTCCCTGACGGAGAAACTGAAGTCCTTAAAAACATCAACATCCGCATTGCTCCTAAAGACAAAATATTGATTACCGGAGAAAACGGTTCCGGCAAAACAACGCTGCTTCGTTTACTAAGCCGGCTGCTGGAACCTGCAAACGGAACTGTATTTATCAACAACAACAATTATAACAAATATTCCATTGACGATTACCGCTCTCATATAGGAGTTATTACCGTAAACGACAAATTATTTGAAGGAACCATCTTAGAGAACATCAGTTGTAACAACCCGGATTTCCCTATCAACCAGATCAATGAACTGATGGAAAAGCTGAAATTAAGTAAATACATCAAATCATTACCCGATGGCCTGGACACAAAAGTTCATTCCGAAGGAAAAAAGATGAACTCTTCCATTATTCAAAAAATACTCTTAGCTCGTTGTATTATTTCAACTCCTAAAATTTTGTATCTGGAAGAACCTTTAGAAAACGTTGACACACAATCGGCAAAAGAAATCATTGATTTCTTAACTGCCGAAGATAAGACCTGGACTATTGTTGTGGTTTCTAAAAATGACTATTGGAAACAAAAATGCAACAAACATTACAATCTTGAAAACGGTGTAATTCAACTCATAAAATAAGTACGATGCTAAATATAACCGACAATAAAATAAGCCAATACATTGATTTAAAAAAATACAAATCAACGCAAATATTTGCCGACAACCCTCATTACAACGTCATCAAAAAAATTGTATGGGGAATTGTTATCGTCATTATTTTATTCTTGTTTTTACCATGGACACAGAATATTTCCGGCAACGGATTTGTTACTACATTGCGTCCTAACCAACGTCCACAAACCATTCATACTGTTATTGCCGGCCGAATTGAAAAATGGTATGTACAGGAAGGTGATTTTGTTAAGAAAGGCGATACGATCCTCTTTATCTCTGAGATCAAAGAAGATTACCTAGATCCTGATCTAGTGGAGAACACCGGAAATCAGGTAAAGGCAAAAGAAAATGCCGTTGATTCATATGAAGAAAAAGTTAAAGCTTTGAACCTTCAGATGAACGCCATTGAAAACGAAAAAGGTCTGAAACTGAAACAAGCACAAAACAAACTTAAACAATCCTATTTAAAGGTTAAAAGCGACAGTATAGACCTACAAGCTGTCATTACACAGCTTAAAATAGCAGAAACACAATACAACCGTGCTGTAAGCCTGAACAAAGAAGGGTTAAAACCCATGACGTATGTAGAGGAAAAAAAGGTAAAACTTCAAGACATGGAAGCCAAAATTATTACACAGGAAAATAAATATCTGGCAAGCCAAAATGAAGTCTTAAATGCCACCATGGAAATTAACCGTATTATGGCAGAATACACCGAAAAAAGAGCCAAAGCCAGCAGCGACAAACAAACCGCTTTGAGTGCACAATTTGACACAGAAGCTCAAGTGAACAAGTTGCGCAATCAGTACACCAATTACAAAATCCGAAACGGGTTATACTATATTACTGCCCCTCAGGACGGTTATGTAAATCGCGCATTACAATCAGGTATCGGAGAAACCATTAAAGACGGTACACCTATTGTAAGTATCATGCCGTCTAATTTTGAAATCGCCGTAGAAACCTATGTCGACCCGCTGAACTTTCCGCTAATCAACAAAGGAGAAAAAGTACGCGTTTGGTTCGACGGATGGCCAACTATCGTTTTCAGCGGATGGCCCGGAGTTTCTTACGGAACCTTTGGCGGTGTCATTGTTGCCAAAGAGAATTTCATCAGTGAAAACGGCAAATACCGCGTTTTAATTGCTCCTGATCCCAACGAAAAGCCGTGGCCGAAAGAATTGAGCATCGGAGCCGGAACACAAACCTTAGCGCTATTAGAAGACGTTCCTATCTGGTTTGAAATCTGGAGGACACTCAACGGATTTCCGCCTAATTTTTACCAACCTAACGCTGCAAAAGGCAAAACGGATAAAAAATAAGGAACTTATATGAAGCATATAACCTATCTTATAATCAGTTTGTTTAGTTTGACTTCCTTTAGTCAACAGATCAATGATGAATTTACCTATGAAGAATTTTTAGCTTATGTTAAAAAATTTCATCCTCTGACCAAACAAGCCGATCTGAAAATAACAGAAGCTCAGGCTAAATTACTAAAAGCCCGTGGTGCATTTGATCCTAAAATCGAATCCGATTTCACCCAAAAAGAATACAGCGACAAAAAATACTATTCGCTCTTCAACGGAAGTTTTAAAATTCCTACCTGGTATGGCATAGAGATCAAAGCTGCCTTTGACAATAACGAAGGAATTTATCTGAATCCTGAAAATACCGTTCCTAATCAGGGATTAACTTCACTGGGAATTAGCGTTCCGGTGGGGCAAGGTTTATGGATCAATGAACGAATGGTCGATCTGAAAAAAGCAAAGTTATACCAAAGCGTTAACGAATCGGAACGAAAAATAATGATTACAGAAGTAATCGTTGCAGCTTCAAAAAGTTATTTTAACTGGAAAAGAAGCTATAGCGAAGTAAAGCTCTATGAAAATTATCTGGACAATGCTCTGATTCGCCATGAAGGTATTATAAAATCAGTTCACTTAGGCGACAAATCAAAAATAGACAGCGTAGAAGCTGGTATTTTAGTCAAATCGAGACGATTGAATCTGGAAAAAGCTAAATTAAAGCTTAATAAAGCCAAATTAGAACTATCCAATTATTTATGGTCTGAAGACAACATTCCGTTGGAAATCAATGATAACCTATATCCCGAAGAGAACCTGAAATCAACGATCTTACAAACGCTGAATTTAGCCGATCTTAACAATCTTTCTTCAGAAAATCATCCGAAATTAAACGCCCTTCAACAAAAAATTGCTATTCAAAAGATAGATAAAAATCTCAACGCTAATAGCTTGTTACCCAAAATCAATCTGAGCTATAACTACCTATCAGAGCCCAGTGCTTTTGATAATTATCGCTTTGAAGATTATAAATTCGGCGTTAATTTTTATTTTCCATTGTTCTTGCGAAAAGAGCGTGCTAATTTAAAACTGGCAAAAATAAAGCTCCAGGATTACCAATACACCTTAGATTTTGAAAAACTGAACATTAGCAATAAGATCGAAGCCGGAAAGCAAGAAATCTTATCCTTACAAGATCAAATGGAAATAAATACCTCTTTGGTGAACGATTACCAACACATGTTAGACGGAGAAGAACGCCTGTTTGAAATGGGCGAAAGCTCCTTATTTGTGATCAATTCCAGAGAAAACTCATTGGTTTCCGCCAAAATAGCTGAAATCAATTTAGAAATTTCCTATCTCAACGCCGGGATCTCTTTATATAAAACTTTAGCCAATCCATAAAAAATCCCGCTAAATGCGGGATTTTTATTTTATTGTATCCAAAAGAATATTAGTAACGTCCTCTATTGTTGTCTCTTGAGTTCGAAAAACCTCCTCTGTTTCCACCACCATTTCTATTGAAAGGTTTTCTTTCTCCTTGCGGTTTCGGTTCTGATTTGTTTACCACAATTGAACGACCGTCAATCTTAGCACCATTAAGCTCGTCAATTGCTTTTTGTGCCGCTTCATCATCAGGCATTTCAATGAAGCCAAAACCTTTACTTCTTCCGGTAAATTTATCCGTTATCAGTTTAGCTGAAGTTACTTCACCGTATTCCTCAAAATACTCTCTTAAATCTGCTTCCTCTACGTTATAAGGAAGGCTTCCTACAAAAATGTTCATTGAATTAATTTTAATTGGGAGTAAAGGTAATCTTTTATCTCTCTCCTTTTCTCTTTTATTTAATTTATTTTCAAATATTTATAATTTCTTAACTATTTCATAGTACTAAAGGCTCTTTCTATTGCCTCCTGATGATCCGGATGTGCAATTCTAACCAATTCTTTTTGGCGCTGCTGTAATGTTTTTCCATACAAATCAGCAATTCCGTTTTCCGTAATCACATAATGAACATGTGCCCGCGTTGTAACCACTCCGGCTCCTTCTTTTAAGAACGGAACAATTCGACTTTCTCCTCTCTTAGTCACAGATGGCAGAGCAATAATTGCTTTTCCGCCTTCACTTAAAGAGGCTCCTCTTATAAAATCCATTTGGCCACCAACCCCTGAATACATTCTTGTACCAATGGAATCTGCACACACCTGTCCGGTCAAATCCACTTCAATAGCCGAATTAATAGCTACCATTTTAGGATTCTTACGAATAAAAGCCGTATCATTTACCATAGAGGATTCTTTCATTACTAAAAACGGATTATCATCTACAAAATCATACAACCGTTTAGAACCTACTAAAAATGTAGCCAGAGCTCTACCTCTCAAAACACCTTTATAATTACAATTGATCACATCTTTTTCGATCAGGTCTATTACCCCGTCTGAAAACATTTCTGTATGCAGTCCCAGATCTTTGTGATGGACCAGTTTACTTAAAGCCGCATTAGGAATAGAACCGATCCCCATTTGCAACGTACTTCTGTCTTCTATCAATGAGGCTATATATTCCCCTATCTTTTCTTCTTCTTTGGTAAACGGTGCTACCTCATGAGCATAGATCGGTTCATTGACTTCAACCAGATAATCGATCTCACTTACATGCAACACACCGTCTCCGAAAGTTCTAGGCATATTCGGATTTACCTGAGCGATAATGTATTTAGCATTTTCAATAGCTGCCACAGTAGCCTCAACGGAGACCCCTAAAGAACAATAACCGTGACTGTCAGGTGGTGAAACATGGATCAGCGCTACATCTAAATGTACGATCTTATTGCGAAACAAATGAGGTAGTTCGCTCAAAAAAACCGGAGTATAAGATCCGTTCCCTGCTTTCAGCGTGTGACGAACATTAGCCCCGATAAAAAAAGAATTCACATGAAAACTCTCAGCCAGATCTAGGTTGGCATAAGCAGCTTCTCCTTCCGTGTGCAAATGACAAACTTCTACATTGCGAAGTTCCCCGGCTCTGTCTGCCAAAGCCTTTGTCAGGACTGTTGGTGTAGCCGCAGCCGCCTGCACATAAACCCTATTACCCGACTGCACTACTTTTAAAGCATCTGCAGCCGAAACATACTTACTCATATTTTGTTTTTTATTTATTTTCAACAAAGTTAACTTGAGGTTTTCAACCTAAAAATGATATTCCTCACTCTTTTATACGGTCAATTTACTACTTTTCGCAGACAAAATTGCCTCCGCTCCCTCAAAAGTCTGTCTCTGAACTTCAAAAAAGGATTAATTGTTGTACTTTTGCACTTTAATTTTTCAAAGAATGATTGTTTTAAAAACTAAAGAAGAAATCGAATTAATGCGCGAAAGTGCTTTGATTGTTTCTAAAACATTAGGCATGCTTGCCAAAGAAGTTAAACCCGGTGTTACCTCATTATATTTAGATAAATTAGCAGAAGAATTCATCAGAGACTACGGAGCAGAACCTGCCTTTTTAGGAATGTATGGCTTTCCGAACTCACTTTGTATGAGTCCTAATGCTCAAGTTGTACATGGTATTCCGAATAATACTCCGTTACAGGAAGGCGACATCATCTCTGTGGATTGTGGTGCTTTAAAAAATGGCTTTTACGGAGATCACGCTTATACTTTTGAAGTAGGTGAAATAGCTCCCGAAACTAAAGAGCTTTTAAAAATAACAAAAGAATCATTATACGTAGGAATTCGTGAAACCAGAGCAGGAAATCGTGTGGAAGACATTGGTTATGCAATTCAACAATATTGTGAAAAACACGGTTATGGTGTTGTCCGTGAATTGTGCGGACATGGTTTAGGTCGAAAAATGCACGAAGACCCTGAAGTACCGAACTATGGTAAAAGAGGTCGCGGTAAAAAATTAGTGAACGGAATGGTTCTGGCTATAGAACCAATGATCAATCTGGGAACTAAAAACATTCGTCAGCATAAAGACGGTTGGACAATTACAACTGCTGACGGTAAACCAAGTGCTCACTTTGAACATGATGTTGCTATTATTGACGGTAAACCTGAGTTGCTTTCAACATTTGCTTACATCTACGAAGCGTTAGGCATTACCAGTAACGAAGAAGATGGTCTGAGACAAGTTCCTTTAGTGTTATAATGAAGAAATTATTCAAGCTTGTTTTAAATACTATTCCCCGTCCTATCTTAATCCGTTTGAGTATAGTGGTACGACCTATTCTGGCTTTTCTGTTGAAAGGAAATCGCTATACGGATCCTATTGACGGCAAAAGCTTCCGTATGTTCTTACCTTATGGCTACGGAAACCAACGCAACAATGTACTCTCACCCAGTACACTTTCTTTAGAAAGACATCGTTTATTGTGGTTGTACCTGCAAAATGAAACCGATTTTTTCAGCTCTGAAAAGAAGCTAAAGGTTCTGCATTTTGCTCCGGAACAGGAATTTTACAAGCGTTTTAAAAAACAAGCCAATTTAGAATACACCACAACCGACCTGTTATCACCATTAGCCGATGTAAAAGCCGATATCTGTAATTTGCCTTTTAAAAACAACAGCTATGACATTGTTTTTTGCAACCATGTGTTAGAGCACATTCCTGATGACACAAAAGCAATGCAGGAATTATATCGGGTAATGAAACCGGGAGGTTGGGGAATCTTCCAGATCCCACAAGACTTAAACCGTGCTGTTACGTTTACGGATGACAGTATTACGGATCCTAAAGAGCGTGCTAAAATTTTCGGACAGTACGACCATGTACGCGTTTACGGGAGGGATTATTTTGACAAACTGCGAAGCATCGGCTTCAAAGTAAACGAAGTAGACTATACCGCAAAACTATCACCGGAACAAGTAGATCGCTATTGTTTAGCCAAAGGCGAAATCATTCCGGTCGTTTTTAAATAGTTTTCTAAAACAGTTCAAAAAATAATAATCTTTCCGATTGTGTGACTTCTCGACTCCGCTCGAAGTGACAATTATTTTAAAAGTAATTTAAAATTTTCTGTCTGTAGTTGTTGTAATTTATTATTTTCATCTGCATACATAATCATTACATACAATTCAGGATGCTTTTTCAAGAATTCTTTCCCTTGTTCTAAAGACATTACCATAAAGGCTGTCGCATAACCATCAGCCATCATACATGTGGAAGCCAAAACCGTTGCGCTAAGTACATTACTTTTTTGTGGCTTTCCGGTTTTCGGATTAATAGTATGCACAAATTTTTCTCCGGTTATCGAATCAGTTATTACTTTTCTGTAATTTCCGGATGTGGCCATCCCTAAATTTTCAACTGCTATCGTTGCGATCAATTTTCTTTCTTCGGGTGTTTGCAGCGGATCGTCTATTCCGACTATCCAGTTTTTATCTTGAATCGTATTTTTTCCTATAGCAAACAATTCTCCTCCGATTTCGACAATAGCGTCCTGAATCCCTTTTGATTTCAAAAAATCAACCGTTACATCTACTGAATAACCTTGCGCTATAGCATTGAAATCAAAATACGTTTGCGGAAAATCTTTATGAATAGTTTGGCTTGAACTGATCTTCACTTTGGAAAAACCGACATATTGTAGCAAACTATCAATTTGATACGGACTCAGGTTATGGTGCTGATGTCCCGGACCAAATCCATAAGCATTGACCAAAACTCCGATAGTAGGATCAAACAAACCGTTCGTTTCCTTATATATCTTTTGAGACGCATTAAAAGTATCAGTAAACCATTTATCAACAACTATTGTTGTATCACCTGAATTAACTTTTGCAATCTTTGATGTTGGTTTATAGGTGGAAAGAGAATTATCAAAAGCTTCCAATAAAGAATCAATCTCAATTTTGCTTACTAATTCTTCTTTAGCAATATATTTTATACTGTATGTACTTCCCTGAGCTTGTCCTTGAATAACGAAAAACGTCTCTTCTTCAGGTTGTTGACAGCTCCATAAAAGCAGCCCTAATATCAGGCTATAATAAAACTTTAAATCCATCATAATTGATAATATAATCTGACGTTCTGTAAATCGGTAATTCAAAATCAGCGGCATTAGCTATGCCCACACCGGCAAACAGCACCTTAGCTTTTTTCTCTTTAGCATGCTTTAAAAAAGTTTCCATAAAGATCACATCGTATTCATTAGGATTCTCAGGGTATAAAACAACCTGTACCATAACAAAGTGTAATGTATTGGCTTTATCGACACAAATAAACTGCGGATGTTTTCGCAACTGACTGTTTATGGCGATGAATTCAAAACCTCTGGATTCTAAATCTTTCCCCACATGGTTCATTGCTATTTGATGCAATTCTTGCAAGCTTAGTTCTTCCATAGTACAAAAGTACAAATAGGATTGGGAAACAACTAGCGCTTCAAACTAAAATGTCCTTTGATTATTTTTCCATTTTCCAGTTCTATAGAGTACCAATAATCTGTTGAAGGCATCAGACTTCCATTAAAAGTACCATCCCATCCGTTTCCTACAGGGCTTATCTGTTTGATTAATTTTCCATATCTGTCAAATATGTATATTATAGTTTGTGCGTTGAAATGAGTATTAGCTCCTTTTATATTCCATGTATCATTATATCCGTCTCCATTTGGCGTGAAGAAATCAGGAATTCCTAAAATAGAAACGTCTTCTGTTACTACTCCGCATCCATTTTTATCACGAACATAAACTGTATAAATTCCAGGTTCCATAGTATAAAAGGAATTGGATTCCTGGTAATATTCGTTATCTAAACTATACCCATAATCTCCTTCTCCGGTAACATCAATGATTATGGAATTATTATCCGATAGCTCCACAATATCAATATTCTGAATTGCGGCAATGTTTGAGGCATTGACCTGAATTGTTCTTGTTACAACACAACCATCAGTACTAATAACATCAACAGTATAAATTCCTTCTGTATTAACCGCTAATTCATAATCATTTTCTCCTGTTATCAATCCTCCGTCTAAATACCAATTATAGCTATAATTATTCTGTAATGTTTCATCAATTAAACCTGCATTGATTGTTTTAGTAAAAGTTGGATCATTACTACACACTAATTCTTCTCCATACAAATCGATAATAGGCAAAGGGTATACTTCAAATACCAATGTATTTGTTGCAATACAATTTGTGTTTACTGAATTTATTACTTCAACCAAAACATTTTGTGTACTTGCAATAAAAGGATTCGGTAACGGGCTTGGCAATGCATTTCCGTTTTCATCATAATAATTAACTACCATTCCTGTTTGACTCCCTAAAATAATACTTTGAAAACCGGAAGTATCAAAAGCATACAATCCATCTTGAAGACTTGGAATAGTTTCGTCATCACATATCTTAATTAAACCATTAGGAACTGAAAACGCTTGTGGTAAATCATCAACTGTAAAAGTCACTGTTGTTTCATAAAAACACGCAGTAGCTGTATTGTTTATTACTCTTGCCGTTAATGTTTGCGTGGTAGTAGTAAAAGGATTGGTCATTGTCACAGGGTTTCCCGCTGTATCAAAATAAGAAACGGTTACATTGGTTAAGCCATTTAATAAATCACTTTCTAAACTAGTCGTATCAAAAGCAAATTGTCCGTCTTGATCATCATCACAATGTGAATAATACTGGGGTTGGACTATCGGAAGAGGCTCTACATGCAATGTTACATGATGTCCTAAACCTAAACACTCATTGTTAATTTGGCTATCCACGCGTACATAAATATTTTGAGTAGTAGGATAACCTGCATTAGAATAATTTGAAATATCAGCTATAGCATATTGTTCCGCTAAAGCATCTGCAAGATTCCTATAATATGTTATTGTTAACAACTGACCTGACGGGTATTGTGCCTGAATAACTGTGTTTATACTACTAAAATCAAAAGTTGCTATTCCATCTGTATCGGAACCGGAAACAGTGTCATCACATACATAAAAATGTTGTTGGATACTACTTGAAATTAAAGTGGTTGAAACCACTAAATTTAAAGTAACTACCCGATAACATCCGTTTGTATTTTCTACTCTTACATATACCACATCATTACTGACTATTTGATTGGTATAAGCTGTCATATTAGTAATAGAATTTGAAGCACTATCGGCTAATGATAATGTTTCGTAAAAAGTATAGTTTAAAGTCGTATCGCTACTAATTAAACCAATCGCTTCGGTAAGATTAAATGCACTAAAACCGTCATTATTATCATCGCATTGTTTTAAAATAACCGGACTATTCACAACCGGTAAGCTAAAGACCTCTATCTGAAAAAATGTTGTAGCAAAACAATCCGGATTTTGAGTATTGTAAACTTTTACATAAATAGTTTCAAGGTTATTTGTATTTACATAATTATTAGGTGTCCCTATTAAATTGGTTAAACCATTATCAGTATAGTACGCTACGGCAAAAGTAGCTGTTGATTGTCCATTTAAAATAGCATTTTGCCTTTCCGTTAAATCAATAATAACTCTTCCATCCGTATCTGTTCCAAAGCTTGTATTGTCACACTTTGTTATCGGTTGAATCGTTGTCGCAGGAACCGGGCTTTCAAAAACCTGAATATCAAAAGTTGTAATGACTTTACAACTCGCATTATCCACATTATATACTTCAGCGGTTATCGTTTCTACAGTGTAAGCTATTGTATTTTGGTAATTTGCCGGATCAGTAATTTCGTTTGTTCCTGAAAAATAACGTACATTAAATTGTGAGGCGTCTTGTCCGTTTAGAATGGCATTGGTATTTTGTGTTAAATCAAAACTATAAAACCCATCATTGTTGTCATCGCATACCAAAATATTTAATGGTTGTGTAGCGGTTGGAACTTCTGAAATAACAATATCCCGTGTAGCAGTACCTGTACCATTAGAACTACTCGTAGTTACCGACACTGTATAAGTACCCGGATTTGCATAAACATGATTAGGATTTAAACTATTTGAAGTACTTCCATCACCAAAATTCCATGAAGCAGACACTATATTTACATTACTTAAATTAAAAATAACATTTTCGCCTACACAAGCATTTTGGAATTGAATGGTTGGATTATAAAAAAAAGAAGAGACAAACGGTGGAAGTCCATATTTACAAAATTTCCCAGCTAAATCAATACTATTCAATTGAAAATCACAACCAAAACCCAAAACATCAGGATTATTTATAACACTAAGGCTATTTTTACTATTTTGACCAACATATATTTTATTATCTGGACCTAATTGTAAAGAAGTTGGCACTTGTGAATTTGTATTACTTGTATAGATTATCTGCATGCTTCCATTTATTACTGAAGGATCAGATAAATCAAATTGTAATATTTTAAAGTTTACTTGATTTCCATCTAAATTTGTTAAATATAAAACTTGACTGTTTACTGAAAATTCAATACCATAGCAATTATTTTGATTATAAAATTCAATTGGATTTGATACTAATCCTGTATTTATATCAAAATCAAATAATTCTGCATTAATGAAAGAATTTGCTATAGCTAATTTTGAACCATCTGGCGAAATTTTCATTTGTCCCCAACAATTATCTGTAGAACCTGTTACCATTGCTCCTACACTTGATACTACTGGATTAGAAATACTGAGTCCCGATGATGTTAATAGATAACTTATAAAGTTATTGCTATCCCACTCATGGGTCACTATCCAATAATCAATATTATTTGCATGCTTTATAATTGAAAGTTTCTCATTTGACGGCGTATAAATAGTTACATTTTTTACAATAACATCTCCATTTCCTCCATTTAGCGAAATGTCCACAATTGAATAGCAAAAACCGTCAGGACCGGCAAAAGCATCTAATGTAAATATGTAGAAAACTGTTGATGAACCGGGTTGAGGGACTATTGTGGCTGATTGTGTTGAAGAAGGGTCTCCGTTTAACCCTGCGCCATTTGGCATAACGGCATGATTTTTATCCCATACCGTTATCCCGTCTGTATAAAATAACAAATTGCCACTACTATCAGAAATAGTGGCACAACCTTCTAAAGTATTTAATTGACCATTTGTTAAAGCAACTGGACTACCGCTGTTAAAATCTAAGCCCGCATTTTGTCCAAAATACCAAATATTGGCTTCACCTTGTGAAAAGGCAAAACTGGAAATAAGCATGATAAGGTAGAACAATCCTTTTTTTAACCGTATATTCAAAAATACCCTTTTTATATTAATTATATTATAACATTAATGAATTTCTATATTACTCAAATAGCGGACATTTTTAATCCTTAATTTTCTTATTCTCATTAATTATCTCTTTTCTCTTATTCTCCTCAATTCTGTTTGTACAATCTTTATAAAGGATGTTATAAATGAAAAGCATAACAAAAAAAATTATCAAATTATAAATTCCTCTTCTAAAACTAATTTTTTTTACTTTCTTATTCTGAAACGTTTTTTTCGTTTCAAAATACTGTTTATTTAATTTATCTGGCTTCATAATAACTACTGTTTTGCTAAATTTCTAGCCTTTGTCCATTGAAATGTGATTGAATACCAGATAAACATATCAAACTTATTATTTCCTGTCTCTTGATCAATACTACCTTTATAGTATTCTACTGGATAACTTTTGTTATAGAAGTTATTTTTTAAATATGTTAATGTCTGATTATAATTAACCATATAGGAACTAGCCAACCTTCCATTACTTAAATTAGTTAATCCATCAGAACTTCTAGCGTCATCAAAATTAACATGTAAAGCAATGGATAAGGTCGGATTACTATATCCTACAAAAGTTTCGACTCCTGTTTGAGTAGTATTCTTAAAAAATTCAGTTCTATCTGAATCTGATAAATAATCTGAATAAACAGAACCTGCGGCGAAGAAAGTTGCCAATGGTGCTGAATATTTTCCGAACATACTTCCTTTTCTCATTATCTGAGTGCGTGCATCCATAGTCGTTATAAAATAACCTAACATCGCATTATCATCTGCAAGTTCAGCGTAAACATCATATCTTTCAAACTTATCTTCATTTATATTATGACATCCAATTGTACAAATTAAAGGATTATCATTTAAATCTCTTTGCTGATTAACATATATATCATTTTCCGGAATATCCTGATATTCAATATTATCATTCCCATAATTTGAAATATAATTATCTGCATAATAAGTAACGGCTGTTGAAGCACCAAATGATGCCGCCCCCATTCCGGCATTTGTCCAAGCAGTACTGTTCCAATGTAACGGATTAAAATCACCACTGGACTGATAGCCCGAAGCATAGGCATTAAATAATGCCCCTACAATATATTGCCAAAATAATTCTCCGTTTTCATCGGTATACTTAGTAGGATTATTCATGACATAACCGTAACGGTTATAATTTTGAGTATTATAAAAGTCCTGAATATTGTTATCGGGTTGCAAAAATTTATGCAAATTATAATCATAAATACGTCCGTTCATATTGATAATATTTACTCCCAACAAATGCTCATGGCTTGTATAGCCTCTGTCTAACACCAAGCTATTTGCTGTGACAGGTACAGATGTTATTCCACCGGCATTTGCAAAGTTAATTAAAGCCCCCCAAACATCAAACTGGCGCTTTTCAATAACGTTACCGGCTGCATTAACAATTCCGTTTATGGTTCCTTGATAATCTTTTAACAAGTATAGGTATTCTTGGTTAGCACCATCTGATTTTAACACTACTGAAGAAGAATACGGACTTCCCTGAACATAGGTTATAAATTCTACCTGATTAGTAGCCAGGTTCCGTTTAATTTCCATAGAACCGTCTGCTGAGTAGTATTTTCTATAGATTCTATCGGTTTTAAGCGGTTCTAAATCCCCATAATACATAACACTTCTGGAATCCATGGGATTATACTCAAAATCAATATTTTCAGCATTTAGTTCTGTAATACTAACCGGTTTTTTATTGATATCGTAGCTAATATTTTGCTCTCTGTTTGCATAGTAATCATAAACTGCCGAAGGATATTGCGGCGTTATTGTTGATACCTGAAATGGTTTATTTGAAATAGTATAAGCGTAGCTTCCTATTTTATTATTATCAATTGTACCATTTCCATTATAAGTCTGATCTTGAACCCCTTCATTATCTTTCCATGTTGTTAATCTGTCTAATTGATCGTAACTTAAATTTTCTGTCCAAGTTGTTCCGAATAAATTAGATGTTCTCTGCGTTAAATTGCCATAGATAGGATCAAATACTGTATTTTGAATCATATAATCTGACAGATCATTTGAATATTTTATCTGAGTTGGAAATCCATACATATCATATGATTTATTCAACAAAAGTGAGTTATCGTTTAATCCTGCTGATAAAATATCTCCATTTTCATTTATCTCTTTTGTTTCCCATAATAATACTCCTGAAGCAAATGGAGTTTGCATATCATACATCTTCCAGCTAAATCCGTTTTTATATTCTGTTTTTATCCATTTATTTGATATTTTATTATCTGAAAGATTTTTAGCCGAATAAAATTGTTTTTCCGGTCTACCGAAACCATCGTAAGTAATTTTCTGTTCAAAATAGAATTGGTTTCCTATTTCTTCTTTAAAGATCAAACGCTTATAATCATCGTAATCATAAGCATAATCAATTATGCTATTATTTGCATAGTCATTAAACACAATATTTGATAATTGCCTGTTACTATTATAGATATAAGTTGCTTTAGATTTTAAAGTTCCTGCCTCAGTAATTTTCTTTTCCAGTAATTTCCCACTATCATCCAAATCAAATTCTGTAAATCCTTTGCCCACTACTTCTTCTTTAATTAACTCACCGAATTTATTATATTCATAATTTCGGACTCCGGCAGACGGATCGATAAGAGTTTTCTTTCTGCCAAATGCATCTTGCTGGATTTCTATTGCAGAACCACTTGTTATTGCTTTTTTTAGATTACCGTTAGCAAAATATTCATAATTAACTATTTCGCCCGGGCTATCCGCCAAAGAAATCACTTGCCCTATTGCGTTTTTAACCGTTGTTTTAGTTTTTAAACCGTCATTTTCAACTGTTGTTAACCCATTATAGTTATGTGTAGTCACTTTACCGGCAGAAGATGCTGTTTTTAAATGATTCGATTGTATTAACCTTCCATAGATATCATACTGCATTTCATTCCAGACCTCTGGTGTATCTCCGTCAAAATAATTAGCTGTAACTTTTATTGGCTGATCATAAATATTATATTCAGTAGATTTTACACTCCATTTATCTTCAATAGTTTTGTAACCTTCATGTAAAACCCTTCCCAACGGATCTATAATTGTTTTTGTCGAGCTACTATCTGAATTTGAAACGGTCTTTAAAACACCTTGATTATTTGCCAAATTAGAATATGTTATAGCACTAAGCTTCCCTAAGTAATCCGTTATTTTGGTAAGTTTTCCCCATTTATCATAAGTATATGTTGTTTTTAACGGGAAACCTGAATTAGACGGAGCAGTTTCAGATAATAACAGCCCTGTATTTTGATCGTATTCATACAACGTTTCTTGTAATTCCACATCTGTTTTCTTTATTATAAAACGATGGGTTTGGGCATCATATTCATAGTCTGTAATTCTATCTGTCATACCAGGCGCAGAATACTTTTTCTGAATTAAATTTCCATAAGTATCATATTCATTACTCTCTGTAATAAAATCTGAAGTCAAACCTGAGTTAGTTGTTCGCTTTTTTATATCTTTCAGTAAATTACCATCATAAACATACTGTTCTTCCGAAGCATAAGCATCACCACTAGGATATATAGTGGTTGAAGTTGTTTTACCATTTAACCTATCCACAATATAAGGAGATGAAACAACCGGATCATAATTAAAATTATTCGTACTTACCTTCTCTACCGTTGTTCCGTTCTTAACTGTCGTAGTTGAATTAACAGGATTATTGTAACTGTTATAATTAACAGTAGTAACAGAACTTGTTCCTGCTAAACCGTTAAAACTTTCCGTTTTTGTTTTAAATAACTTGAATACCTTATTACTCAGCAAAGGATCTACATATCCCGTATCTTCATGGTTATATGTATTAACGGTTCTTGCTATGTATGAATCTGTAGATTGCAGCACATAATTAGGTTCAATTAATCCCGGCATAGAAAATGTTTCAGTATTAGCTCCATTCTTAGCAAAATCATATTTATTTACAGTAGAGATTATATCCGAAGGTTGAACAAACCAATTAGTTGAAGTTGTTGCTTGAAATCCGCTTATTCCCCTTCCTGCTGTGTCAAAAACTGCTCCATAGTATTTAAATTGTTTTTTCTTAGTTGGTGATCCAGAATTCAATTCTCTAATCTCTGAAATTACTTTCCTATTTTTATTATTCAATACATTATAATATGGATATTCAATTAATTCATTTGAAGTCGTATAGATTCCATTTCCATTTTTAAGATTATTGTAAGTAATTAAACTACGAACACCATTACCATTGTTCACTTCTGCTAAAAGAGTTTGATCATCTTTATGCCTGAAAAAATTGAAATAAGATATCCCCATATCTCCCAAAACAGCAAAATCAGAAGTTGTTCCTGCTAATCCTTTATCCCTAACAAATAAAGGGATTAATGTTGAAACAAAACCATTAAAATTTACTGGATCATAAAGATCAGCCCAAAATGGAGAAACATTATCTGCCCATTTCTTTTCAATTGATGTATTGATCCATGTACCTTCTTTAAAATAAGCATCAATAAATATCCCTCTAAGATTAGATGTCGCAGTACCCTCACGGTATGCTTCTAATCTAATTATTTCAGATTTTCCGTCATTATTTAAATCTAAAGATGAATATAATGAATAAACCTGAGAAGAA
>NZ_JAMXLC010000001.1:1986940-2036026 GCF_024054235.1 Flavobacterium sp. NRK F10 | reverse complement strand
AAAAAAATAACACCATTGCTATATAATATTTTTTTTTGCCATGCAAAAAAGACATCTGTCTTTCCATCTCCATTATAATCACCAATAATTATTGGGTATTTTCCTTGTTTAAACAAATTAACATTTAAGTCGTATTGATAAGAGAGAATTTGCACAAAAGTATTATTATTATTTAGAGTATAAACCTCTATTTTGTTATATGGAGAACTTCTAAAAACAAACAAATCAGTCTTGCCATCTCCATTAAAATCGCCCTTTTGAAAAATTGAATATCCTTGCATATCTCCACTATCAGAACAGTTTAAAATACTACCAATATTTATTTGACCTGATAAAAATTCATAACCATCATTCAATCTTCTATCTAAATTTACAAATTGAGTTTCAGCTATCCCATTTGTTATTTTTATCGATACAAAATCTGACAACTTATCTCCATTAAAATCTCCAACAAATCTTAAATTTTGTTTATAATCATTTGAACATATTGTTGTTCCAATTTCATTAATTTCACTTATTGTGTTAAATGGTCTTTCATATTCAACAACACTCTCATGTATAGATTCATCATAACTGTAAACAATTACTTTTTTAGAACCATTTATAATATCATTTTGAATACTAATAGTTCCTTGTTTGTTAGACAAATTAAAGTTTTCATCTAAATAATCCACACTTGAGTAACCTTTAGCATACCAAAATGCACTTGTTGAATAATCATCATTTACTATATATAATTTATCATATATTTCATGCTTTATTTCAATCTCACCTTTACCGAGAAAATCGCCTTGAACCATATCACTTGGGAAGTATGCACTTTGATTGAATTTTTCTCCTTTATGACTATAACTTATTTGTTGATTAAAATTTGATTGATTATTCTTATAAAGAAAACTTATCGGATTTAAACTTTTACTATTATCCCCTGTTTTTTCTTGAATGCTTTTTAAGCGTTCAAAACCTGTTGATGTTAAATCGTGTGTTAAATAATAGTTCTTATAAGGAACACCATTCCCTATTATTTTTATAGCAGTTAGTATTTTTGGGTTCCAGAAAGAATATCCTCCAACATAATAAACCTCTTGCTTATTTTTATCTCCGTAAATAAATTCTATTTTATTAATAAATCCTGTTAAAGTAGAACCATAATTAATAGCTTTAATTCTAAAGGACAACCCCTGCAAATAAGATAAATCATATTCGTAATTTATTGTTAACCCTTGAGGGTTCTCCCATTTTGTAATTACATAATCAATTGACGGATAATTGTTTGGTCCTGGAATTCCATAATAAGCAATATTTCCGTTGGGGTACTCTATTTTGAAACATGACACTCCATAAGCAGATGTTAACGTTATTTTATTGTTAGAAAAATTCTCTGTTTCATAGGTTGACCCTACTTCTCCATATATTCCCGATGTCAGGACTAATCTTTGTCCGTCAAGCGCAAATCTGTCTAAAGAATCAAAATCTATTTCATCTACTTCTCCGTCATGATGTATTGTAGACTGAATTCTTGATATTTTTGATATTCCACCTATATTCCATCCCCAACCAGCTATACCATCTCCTGAATGGCTGCTATAATTCAGACTAATATTAGGTGCAACATTATTAACTCCTGGAGGTAAATCGATCGGAATTGTATACAATGCACCTCCTGTTTTTGAAACCGATAACTCCCCTCTTGTACTGCCTACTTCACCACTTCCAAGAGTGGGAGTCAATGTTGTAGGGGTCGTCGGATCAACCGGATCAAGTCCTGTTGGATCGAGTGGATCAGTTAGGATCTGTTGGGTCGCCAGGTAATTTTGAAATTAGTTCTTGTTGAACTTGTGTATTATTTTTAACTTGAGAAAAAGATAATAATGTTAAAAACAACAATATAATACTATATATAAACTTCATATTTACTTCTTAATGATTGTAATTGATTTTTGTTCACCATCTGTATAGGTCATATTTATTAAATAGGAACCTACCGCTAGATTTGAAAAATAAATTTCTTTTGAACTGACAGCTTCTAAACCTTTATAAGAATTGATTAACTGACCCGAAAAAGTATACAATTCTATTTTAGATACTTTTTTATCATTTGTTAATTTCCACTTTAAATATAATTCTTCCTTTACCGGATTTGGATAATATGATATCATTTTTTCATCCGAAAGACTTAGAAAATCTTCATCTTTTAATTCGCTGACGTCTTTAAACTGATCATTATTTCGAGCAGAGCAATTTAGACAAATTGTTCGCTTTTTCTGATTACCTGCTGAATCATAATCAAATTTAATTCTATCCTGTGCATTTATATTACTCCCTATAAAGAACACTAAAAAAAATAAAAAACTTCTCATGCATAAAAATTTAAAACTATTAATTAAAAAGGGCAGCGATTATTTTATAAAAACTCTATAACAACCTTAAATGATATAATATTTAAGATTCGATTATTTTACCATAGTACTAAATAATGTAGTCTATCTGTATTATACTAATATTTACCTTACTAAAAATAACGCACAAAAATAATATTTTTTTTAATTTAAGATAATTTTTTAAAAAAACTTTCAAAATAAAAAACATTATATTAATCTAATTCCTTCTTTTTAAGCTTGACTTTATAATGTAATCATAAAAAATAATATTTTTAATATATATAATTTTGTTCTCAATTATAATCTAAATAAAATGGTGCAGCAAAATAAAAAACATAAAACAAAATGCTACAAAAAATGTAGCATTTGATTCAAAATAAAAAAATTGCTACATAAAGCGTAGCAAAATAAAAATATTTTTTATTTTGCTACAAAAAAATGAAAAAGGAATCTATCAGCAAAACATTAGGTATTACACAAGAAGAATTGGCGGGGTTGCTTCAAGTAAGCCGCAGTCAGCTTTCTTTATATGAAATAGGTAAGCGCAATCTACCGATTCATGCCAAAACAAAGCTTAGCGGAATGCTTCAAGCAATAAAAAACAAAACCGGTAAAATTGCAGATCTTAGTCTTGAATCTATACTATCAGAAAGCGATCCTGAAAATTTGATAACAGAACTTATACAAGCAAATCAATACAAGCAATTAATAGCCGAAAAGAAATTAAAAGCTGCAATCATTAAAAACAATAAGAAGATCTCAAAATCTCATCTTATAGATTTTCTTAAGAACGAAAATTTTGATTCCAAACTCATCAGATCTTTAGAAGATCATTCAACTCAAACACTTAAAACTGATCTCGCAAAAACAATCTTAAAACTGCAAATACAAAAAGAAGTCCTACAACAAGAAGAAAAAATATTGAAAGGATATCTCAAAAAAAAGATATAAAACGTAAAAAAAATAAGATTATTATTTTTTTAATCCATCTTTAACACAAGGCGTTAAACAGACGTTAAAACATTAGTTTTTAACGATTTATGGCATTCAAATTGTTTACTGACAAACATAACTTTAAATTCATAAATTATGTACTCAGTAACAAACTTAACAACAATTGCAGACTGCGATGTGTTGTTAACATTGGCAAACAAAGAGAAAGCGGATTTAACATTCAAAAAGTTGTCTGAAGAACGCTTAGTGACCAATTACAGTTCCACAGCAGTAGAAATAGATGCTGTATTACAAGGGGTAATCGCTGAAATTGCAGCAGTAGACACTGTTTTAGCAGTACTACCTGAAGGCTCAACTAAAGAGGCGGAAGAAAAAAGAAAAGTACGTTTAGAGTACAAAAAATTTCTATTAGAAAATCGCAAAGAAAGTTATGGTGCAGTGGCTCTTTTAGAAAAAGAGCTCGATTTAGAGAGAGTAAACAGACAGATTGCAGAAGTGGATGTGTTTATCGCTGAGATTACAGCTCATAAAGCTACACTATAAACCTCTGTATTATTTTAAAACAAAAAACCGATTCAAAAAGAATCGGTTTTTTAGTTTTTATATTCTTAATCGGATTAGCCTCCGAAGTCGTCAAAACGAACATTCTCTTTCGGTACTCCCCAATCGTCACACATTTTTACAACTGCATTATTCATCATTGGTGGTCCACAGAAATAGAATTCGATATCTTCCGGTGCTTCATGGTTTTTCAAATGATTGTCAATTACCACATTGTGAATGAATCCTACGAAACCGTCACCCGGTGCATCAACATTCTCTTTTACTTTCCAATTATCTTCTTCTAACGGCTCAGAAAGAGCGATATAGAAACGGAAATTAGGGAAGTCTTTTTCTAAAGCTCTAAAGTGATCTACATAGAACAACTCACGCTTAGAACGTCCACCGTACCAATACGAAACTTTTCTTCCTGTTTTTACGGTACGGAACAAGTGGTACAAATGCGAACGCATTGGCGCCATACCTGCACCTCCACCGATGTAAACCATCTCAGCATCAGACTCGTTGATGAAGAATTCACCATAAGGTCCTGATACGGTTACAGGATCTCCCTGTTTTCTTGAGAAAATATAAGACGATGCAATACCCGGATTTACTTTCATCCAACCATTGGCAGCTCTGTCCCATGGCGGAGTAGCTACACGAACATTCAACATGATCTTACGTCCTTCAGCAGGGTAAGAAGCCATGGAATAAGCTCTTTCTACCGTTTCCGTATTTTTCATGACTAAAGGCCACAAGTTGAATTTATCCCATTCTAATTGGAATTTATCCGGTGCTCCCGGATGCTCAACAGGATGGGCAGAGATGTCTATATCTCTATAATTGATCTCACATGGTGGGATTTCAATCTGAATATAACCTCCCGGCTCATAGTGCATATCTTCGGGTAATTCTACCACAAATTCTTTAATAAATGATGCTACGTTATAGTTAGAGTACACTTTAGCTTCGAATTTTTTGATCCCGAAAATTTCTTCCGGTACCTCGATAACCATGTCTCCTTTTACTTTAACCTGACATCCTAAACGCCAACCTTCTGCTAATTCTCTTCTGTTAAAATGCGGCGTTTCTGTAGGCAGTGCTTCTCCTCCTCCGGATAGAACTTTACATTTACATTGGATACAAGTTCCACCTCCACCACATGCTGATGGTAGGAAAATCTTAGCACCACCTAGAGTAGATAATAGTGATGATCCTGAACCTACTTCAATTTCATTTTCTTTATTGATTGTAATTTTTACCGGTCCTGAAGGAACTAATTTTGCTTTAGCAAACAAAATAATAGCAACCAAAACCAATAATAAAACTAAAAATGCGATTACGGTTGTTGTTATTAATCCCGTAGTGCTTACTTCTAATGCTATCATAATTAATTTTGTGCTATTTCGGTTAATGAATCTTTTACAGTTTCCACAACAGTAGAATCAGGCACTACTTCTACAGGAATTTCTTCTTGTGCCGGAGCGATGTTTTCTACCACTTCTTTTTTAGGAGCTTCATCACCACCTGTTAACATACCACCGAATGACATGAATCCGATAGCCATTAAACCTGTTAAAATAAAGGTAATACCTAAACCTCTGAAAGCCGGCGGAACGTTTGAATATCTGATCTTTTCACGAATAGCACCAATTGCTAAAATAGCCAAGAACCATCCTATACCTGAACCTACTCCATAAACTGTTGCTTCAGTAATATTAGCAAATTCTTTTTGTTGCATGAACAACGAACCTCCTAAGATCGCACAGTTTACCGCGATCAAGGGTAAAAAGATCCCTAATGAGTTATATAATGCCGGAGCAAATTTCTCAACGATCATTTCCACTAACTGTACCATTGTTGCAATTGTAGCAATGAATAAAATGAAGGTAAGAAAACTTAAATCATATTCTGCATATTCTTCTCCTAACCAAGCCAAAGCTCCCGGACGAAGTAAATATTGATCTAACAAGTAGTTAACCGGTACCGTTACAAACATTACGAAGATTACCGCAGCACCAAGACCTACAGCTGTAGATACTTTTTTAGAAACCGCAAGGTAAGAACACATTCCTAAGAATGTAGCGAATACCATATTATCAATAAAAATTGACTTTAAAAATAATTGTAATAATTCCATTTCTTAGTGTGTTTCTTCGATTAAACTTTTATTTCTAGAGCGTTGGAAACCGATGATTAAACCAAGAGTAATTAACGCCATTGGAGCTAACAACATGAAACCGTTATTATGGTATCCTAATGCGTATAAACCAGTTTTATCTACCGGATTACCTAATACTTCAAATCCGAATAATTTCCCTGAACCTAACAATTCACGGAAAAAACCAACGATTACTAAAATAACTCCATATCCTAATCCGTTACCAACTCCATCTAAGAACGATTTCCAAGGTGTGTTACCTAAAGCGAAAGCTTCGAAACGCCCCATGATGATACAGTTCGTAATAATAAGCCCTACGAATACGGATAATTTCTTAGCCAAGTCCGGCACATACGCTTTTAATGTTAAGTCAACAATAATTACTAAAGTTGCAGCTACCACTAATTGCGTAATGATACGAATAGAGTTCGGGATGATGTTACGCATCAATGAAATTACAACATTACCCATAGCTGTTACGAAGATTACAGACAAGGCCATAATAATCGATGCTTTTAATTCTGCTGTAATTGCCAGTGCAGAACAAATTCCCAATACCTGAACTGTAATAGGGTTGTTGTCTGCTAACGGATCTTTAATAAGTCCAAGATTCTTTTTGGAGAACAATGGCTCTTTTTCTTTTGTTTTATTGTCTGCCATAGTTTTTATTTTTTTAGAGTTTCAAAATAAGGCAAGTATAAACTGATGCCTTTTTTCAACATAGCACTTACACCATTACTTGTAATAGTAGCTCCCGAAATAGCATCAACCTCATTATCTGTTTTATCTACGTTATTCGGATCGGCATTTGACTTAGAAGTAGTTACAGATTTGTAATTCCCGTCTTTATCATAGATCATTTCTCCTTTAAAATCATCTTTGAAGAAACTTTCAGTGATGTTTGCTCCTAATCCCGGTGTTTCTCCTTTGTGATCAAAGAATACTCCGTAGATACTTTTTAGATCATCGTTCAAGGCTACATAGCCCCAGATAGCATCCCACAAACCATTACCTCTTACCGGAAAGATATAGATTGTTTTTCCGTCTTTCTCCCCTATAAACAAAGGTAATCTTTGTACTTTTCCGGCTTTAGCCGCATCTTGTTCTTTTTTCACATCTATCAAATAAGCTTCAGCGTTTTCAGTCGCCGTAGTTCCTTCAACCACATATTGCTTTTTGATGTACTGACCGAACATTTCTGTTGCATTAGTTCTGGTTGCTTCCACTCCCATTGAACTTAATATATCGATCTGCGTTTTAACCTTATCATTGTTATCACGCATTTCCTTCGTTGCGTTTGCAAAGAATGCCAACAACGAACCTACCACTACTACCAGTATTACAGCGAATACAATAGTATATACGTTTGAATCTGTACGTTTTGTTGACATAAATTAAGCAGTTTTAAGTTTTAAACGTTTCATTCTTCTCTTCACATTAGCCTGAACCACATAGTGATCAATTGTCGGTGCAAATACATTCATCAATAAGATCGCCATCATTACACCTTCCGGATAAGCCGGATTGAATACACGGATCAAAATACTGAATAACCCGATTAGGAAACCGTAAATAATTTTTCCGGTATTTGTCTGTGAAGCCGTTACCGGATCGGTTGCCATGAATACAATACCGAAAGCTATACCTCCGATCAATAAATGTTTCCAGAACGGGAAGTGCATTAAACTGTAGAATTTACTGCTTTCAGTAATAACCCCACTATCAACCACTCCGTTAAATATCAATCCCATTACTAATGCTCCGATTACAGCAGAAATCATAATACGAGCACTTCCGATCCCTGTGAACAACAACCAAGCTGCCCCCACTAAGATCAGGAAAGTAGACGTTTCTCCCACAGAACCCGGAATGAATCCCATGAACATCTCATAAGCTGAATAACCTACGTGTTTGTTTGCTGCCAAAGTACCTAATATTGTTTCTCCGGAAATTGCATCTACACCATTAGCTTTTTTGATGCCATCCACAACTCCGTGAACCCAAATCTTATCTCCGGACATGAACGCTGCCCAGTTAAAGAATAAGAAAGCACGAATGGTCAAAGCCGGATTCAATACATTCATACCGGTTCCTCCGAATAATTCTTTACCAATGATTACTCCGAATGCAACTGCAACCGCTAACATCCACAAAGGTAAATCTATAGGAACTATTAATGGTACTAACATACCTGTTACTAAGTATCCTTCCTCTACTTCGTGTTTTTTAACGGTAGCGAAAATAAATTCGATCCCTAAACCGACTCCGTAAGAGACGATCAGTAACGGAAGTATTTTTTCTAAACCTACAACTAAGTTATCCCAACTTAAAAAAGCCAGATTCTCAAACCCGTTGATTTGTCCGTTGTATTGGTAACCGGCGTTAAACATACCGAAGATCAATGCCGGAACCATTGCCATAATAACCGTGTTCATCACACGCTTCAAATCGGCAGCATCCCTAACATGCGCACCTGAATGCGTAGTATTGTTAGGCATATAAAGAAAAGTATGCAAAGCATTGAACGTTTGTTCCATTTTTGTGCCTTGATACTTGAGCTTTAAATTATGTAAATTTTGTTTTAAACTCATGTTTTGTGTTTTTAAATCCCTTTAGAAATTATCCTACTTCCTTAATCATTAAGTCTAATCCTTGTCTCACTATTCGCTGATGATCTTGTTTTGACACATCTACAAATTCTGTTAAAGCGAAATCTTCAGGGGCTACTTCGTAGATCCCTAAAGCTTCCATTTGATCAATATCTTTTACCAAGATTGACTTTAACAATTGCATTGGATAGATATCTAAAGGACAAACTTTTTCATACTCTCCAGTTAACACAAAACCTCTGTGTTCTCCGTTAGTGTTTGTATTTAAGTCGTATTTCTTATTCGGTGTTAAGAACGAAAACAACCCTGCACGGTACACACTGAATTTATTTGGTCTCGGCAAATTCCAACCGAAGAAATCGTAATCGTCTCCTTCCGGAATTGCTGTAACCTGATTATGATAGAATCCTAAAAAGTCTTCTTTTGACTTTTTATCACCGGTTAACACATCACCACTGATCACACGATAGTTCCCTTCTTTTAAATTTCCGGCAACAACATCGGCAATTTGGGATCCTACAAACGCTTTCACATAAGAAGGATTTTCAAAACCGGCACCTGTTAAGGCAACTGTTCTTTCAAAGTTTGCTTTTCCGGTCATGAATAGCTCACCTATGATAGCTACATCTTCAATTTGAACAACCCAAACACGCTCCCCTTTGTTAATAGGATCAATAGCGGCAATTTGGGTAGAAACCAATCCTACAGGATGTTTACCGGAACCTTTATGAACTTCTAAACCTTCCACAGTAGGAATAAAATCAGCATCTGGAGCCACGGTCAAGTGAACTTTCCCTGATGTTAATTTGGTTAAAGCAGCGAAACCGGCAGCAAGCATCTCTTTTTTATCGGCAAGCATAAAATTCAAATCTCCGGCTAACGGAGCAGAATTTAGTCCAGAAACAAAAATAGCTTTTGGTGTTTCAGCCGAATTAGCAATTACGTCATACGGACGTTGCTTAATAAATGGCCAGCAACCAGAAGCTAACAACATTTCTTTTACTTGTTTTCCATCTAAATCTTTAGGATTTTTCTTGCTATGCTCAACAAAAGTATCCTGAGATTCGGCAGCAATTTTAATCGCTAAAATTACTCTTTTTTCGCCTCGAACAATCTCCTGAATAGTTCCGCTAACCGGTGATACAAATTTTACAGCTTCGTCACTTTTTGAATAAAAAATAACTTCACCTGCTTTCACCTTAGCTCCTTCTTTTACCACCATTTTAGGTATTACACCATGGAAATCAGAAGGTTTGATTGCATAGACTTTCGAGCGGGTACTTGCTGTAACGTTTTTTTCAGCTTCACCCTTCAACTTAAGGTCTAAACCTTTTTTAATTCGAATGTCTTTTGACATGTTTATTGAAGATATGGTTAGTACTATATTTTTATAAAACAGGCAAATTTAGTTAATTACCCATTTCGCTACCAAAAATTAGACAAGGCTTTTTATTTATTTATACTCATTCTAAATTAAGACTTAAGAATATTACGGTATTTAATTTGTAATAGTAAAAATAGTTTGATTATTTTTACAACAAAACAGCTTAAAATATGTTTTCAAAAAATACTTTTTTATTATTCTTTTATTTGATATCCGGCTTTCTTTTTGCTCAGAAAGAAACGGAAAAAGCACCTCCGTTTAACATTAAAACCGTTTGCTTTGTCAAAAACAATGCTGTCAGTGTTCCTTTTTTTAAATTAGGAGAAAGTTTCGAGTTACAATTTGACGATCTGTATGCTAATGAAGCGGATTACTATTATACCATTACACAATATAATTACGACTGGACGCCAAGTAACTTGGTAAAAGCCGAATACTTACAAGGCTTGGACAACCAGAGAATAATGACTTACCTTAACTCATACAACACTTTACAATCCTACTCTCATTATACTCAGGTATTTCCTAACCGTTACAATCAGATCACTAAAACCGGAAATTATATCCTTAAAATTTTCAACGATGAAGAAGAGTTAGTTTTTTCGAGAAAATTTGTGATCTATGAAGACAAAACTTCAGTAATCGGTGAAGTGCGGCGTGCACGCGATTTTGAAGGCATGAACAGTAAACAAAACATTGAAATAGCCATTGATTACGGCGAGCAAATTTTACAAAATCCTATTCAGAATGTCAGGATCTGCATTTTCCAGAATGCGAATTGGAGTACCATGATCTCAAACATTAAACCGCAATATACTTTAGGTACACAACTTATTTACAAATACAATAAAGAAACGCAGTTCTGGGGAGGAAATGAATTTTACACATTTGATACCTCTAACATCAGAATAACAAATAACAGTGTGGCACGGGTTACCTCCGGGGACAATATTTATAATTCTATCTTATATACCGCTGTTCCGAGAAGAAACAATGTGTATACTTATTTCCCTGATTTTAACGGAAACTTCTATATCAAAAACGCTTCCGCTGTTGATGATAACACTATTGAGTCTGATTATTCTTGGGTTTATTTTTCTCTGGACCAACCGGAACTTTTCTCTAACGAAGCCATTTATATTAACGGAATGTTTAACAATTACGAACTGGATGATGAGAACAAGATGGATTTTAACCCTAAAACGAACCGCTATGAAAAAGCGCTTTACTTAAAACAGGGGTATGTTAATTATCAGTACGTTATAGCAGATGCCGCTAAGAAAATAAACTTTACAGATGCAATAGACGGTAATTTTTACTTAACTGAAAACAGCTATACTATTTTAGTGTATTACCGAAACAATACCGACAGGTACGATCGTGTAATAGGCATTGCTACGATTAACAGTGAAAACATCCGAAACTAATATATGGGAAGAAAAGACGCTAAATACAGAAGTGACAAATGTTTAAACTGTAATACTCCTTTAGATATAAGCGAACGTTATTGCCATTATTGCGGCCAGTTGAACTCCACAAAAAAAATAACTATCTCCGATTTTATAGAGGAATTCTTTTCTAACTTTTATGCTTACGATTCGAAACTAAGAAATTCCATTATTTCTATCTTTTCTAAACCGGGAGTTTTAGCTAAGCGATATAATAACGGACAGCGATTTACGTATGCTAATCCGTTCCGATTATTTCTAAGCGTCTCGATCTTGCTTTTTTTAACCTTTTCTTTAATTGAGGGCAACGACAGAACCATGCCTAAATCTTCCGACTTTCTTGATCTTAAAAACGACAACGACAGTATAATAGCTTCTGCAACTGTTTCCGGCAAAAAAGAAACAGTAACCTATAAAAACTTCAGCGTTGATTCTATTTACAGCCAAGAAACACTACATAAAAGTTCTGACAATAGTTATAAAAAATTAAAATACACCTTAACTACATTCAGAAATTACCACATTGAACACCCCGATAAAGAGATCAGCTTCATGTTACAAGATCTGGGCTTTGAAAATAATACCCTGAATCATTTTTTAGCCAGTAAAGCCAAAACTTTCAAAACAAACGATATTGAAGAAGAGATAAAAGATTATTTCTACCAAAAACTTCCGTTCCTAATATTTCTTTCAATCCCTTTTATCACTGTCATTTTTTGGTTGGTTTTTTACAGCCGAGATATCAACTACACGGAACACCTTATATTCGTATACACTTTCTATACCTTTATTTTTATTTGTTTCATTCTTTTCAATTTAATTAACCTTTTCAGCCCGCCCTTTCAAAATTTTGTCTCATCGGTCTGTTCTCTTTTAATATTTCCTTACTATCTATACCGCTCTTTAAGAAATTTTTATCAATTGAGTCGTTGGAAAACAATTTTAAAATTAGTACTTTTACATCCATTATTCATGATCGCATTCATATTCGTAATATTTATTACGTTTATTTTTGGAATAATATTAAAATAGATGGTAACCCAAATTACAAAAGGCATAAAAATCTCTGTATTAACTAGTTTTGAAGGTACTTATTTCAAAAACTACAGGATTCACTTTGCTTTCAGTTACCAGATCACTATTGAAAATCAAAGTAAAGATTCCGTTCAGTTAAACTCAAGACACTGGGAAATATTAGACGCTTTGAACAACAAAGAATTAGTCGACGGCGAAGGGGTTGTAGGTAAAAAACCGGTTCTGAAACCCGGCGAAAAACACACCTATACTTCAGGCTGCCTCCTTTCTTCTCCCATCGGGGCTATGAAAGGCTATTTTAACATGATCAACTTTACTACTACTAAAAGTTTTAAAGTTTACATTCCTACTTTTAAATTCAGTGCACCTTTTGCATTGAATTAAGTTTTTATTAACGCATCTGTCAACTACTTTTATTACTGAAAGATGTTTATTTTTTAGTAAATTTGCGTACCAAAAATTTAATAATTCCTAAATAACAATATCATGTCAAAAGGATTTTTCAATGTTCCTAAGGCTGTAAACGAACCTGTAAAATCGTATGCACCCGGAACTCCAGAAAGAGAGCAGGTTTTAGCTGCTTATAAAAAAATGTGGAATGAAACTGTTGATGTTCCGTTATATATCGGTAAAGAAGAAATAAGAACCGGAAACACAAGAAACTTAACAGCACCACACGATCACCAACACGTTGTAGGCACGTATCACTTAGCAGAACAAGAGCACGTAGAAAAAGCTATTGCAACAGCTTTAGAAGCACGTAAAAAATGGGCAAATACTTCTTGGGAATCAAGAGCTGCTATTTTCCTAAAAGCTGCTGAATTGGTTGCCGGACCTTACCGTGCTAAAATCAATGCCGCAACCATGATTGCGCAATCTAAAACGGTTCATCAGGCAGAAATAGATGCTGCTTGTGAATTAACCGATTTCTTGCGTTTCAACGTGGAATACATGACGCAGATCTATAAAGAACAACCTATTTCAGATTCTTCTGTTTGGAATCGTGTAGAACACCGTCCGTTAGAAGGTTTTGTTTATGCGATTACGCCGTTTAACTTTACTGCCATTGCAGCTAACTTGCCTTCAAGTGCTGCCATGATGGGGAATGTTGTCGTTTGGAAACCTAGTGACAGCCAAATTTTCTCAGCTAAAATTATTGTAGACATTTTCAAAGAAGCCGGTGTTCCTGACGGTGTGATCAACGTAGTTTACGGAGACCCTGTAATGGTAACTGACACACTATTAGCAAGTCCGGATTTTGCAGGTATTCACTTTACAGGATCAACGCATGTATTTAAAGACTTATGGGCTAAAGTTGGCGCCAACATTCATAACTATAAAACATATCCGAGAATTGTAGGTGAAACCGGTGGTAAAGATTTTATCTTAGCTCACCCGTCTGCTAATGTAAAACAAGTAGTAACAGGAATTGTTCGCGGTGCTTTTGAGTTCCAAGGACAAAAATGTAGTGCTGCTTCAAGAGTATACATCCCACAAAGTTTATGGCCGGCTGTAAAAGAACAATTAACGACAGACGTTCAATCCATTAAAATGGGGTCGCCTGAAGATTTATCGAACTTCTTCACAGCGGTTATTCACGAAGGATCATTCAACAAATTAGTTTCATATATCGAACAAGCGAAACAAGATAGCGATGCCGAAATTATTTTAGGTGGCGGTTATGACAAATCAAAAGGATGGTTTGTGGAACCAACGGTTATCTTAACAACTAATCCGAAATACAAAACTATGGAAACGGAACTTTTCGGACCTGTAGTTACGATTTATGTATATGAAGACGAAAAATGGGCTGAAACTTTAGAATTGGTTGATACCACTTCTGAATATGCTTTAACAGGTGCTATTTTCAGTCAGGATCGTTATGCTATTGAAGAAGCAACCCTTGTTTTACAAAATGCTGCCGGAAATTTCTACATTAATGACAAACCGACAGGTGCTGTTGTAGGAAACCAACCGTTTGGCGGCGCAAGAGCATCAGGAACTAACGACAAAGCCGGTTCAATCCTGAACCTATTGCGTTGGGTTTCTCCAAGAACAATTAAAGAAACACTTATTGTTCCGGAAGATTACAGATATCCATTCTTAGGATAATTCAACATATAAAAAGTCCCGCAATTGCGGGACTTTTTAGTTTTTCTTATTATACTTCATAGGCAGGTAAACCACCTTTTTGGTTTCAAAAAATTCACCCTCAAAAATATCCGCCAGATCAAAAAGTTGTACATTCTGATATACTGCTAATTCTTCAGCCAGATCACCTCCTTTTAAATATAAAATTCCGTTTTTCATTTCATGCACAGAGTCTTTAGCCACTCTTCCTTTTATCCATTTTACAAAATCGGGCATATTCGTTACGGCACGACTTACAATAAAATCAAATTCTTCTTTGACCAATTCGGCACGTTTTTGTTCTGCTTTAACATTTTTCAAACCTAAGGCATTCGCCACTTCCGTAACCACTTTAATCTTTTTAGCGATAACGTCGATCAAATAAAAATCTACATTCGGAAACAAAATAGCCAGTGGAATTCCCGGAAACCCACCTCCGGTCCCCACATCCATGACCTTTGCTCCGTCTTTAAACGAAATAACTTTGGCAATACCTAAAGAATGCAATACATGACGGGTATACAACTCGTCAATATCCTTACGCGAAATTACATTTATTTTAGCGTTCCACTCGTTATACAAGCTTTGTAACATTTTGAACTGTTCTATCTGTTTTTCAGACAAATCAGGAAAGTATTGCAAAATTTTATCCATCTCATAAATTTTCAACAAAAATACATCTTTTCGTTAAGAAATATTTTTTTTAAGTCGCATTTCGCAAAAGAATATTAGTACCTTTGAAACCATCAATGAATTAATGAATTATGCAAAATAAAACCCCTATTTTTTCAAAAACCAATAACGCTGCTTTTTTCAGAACGTTAAATAAAAGAGTAAACACATACTTCAAGGAAAATAACTTAAAGAAAACAGGAAACTGGAGACTTCACCTGAAAACCATTATTATGTTTAGCTTATTTTTAGCTCCTTATTTCTTTTTAATTGCAATGGATATGCCTTTTTGGGTATACTTACTTCTGAGCATTGTAATAGGAATCGGAATGGCCGGAGTAGGAATGAATGTCATGCACGATGGCAACCATGGGTCTTATTCTACAAAAAACTGGGTTAACAAAATAATGGGTAGCAGTATCTATATTTTGGCTGGAAATGTTTATAACTGGCAAGTTCAGCACAATGTACTACACCATACATACACCAATATTCACGGACATGATGAGGATTTAGACGCCGGAAAGATCATTCGTTTTACCGAAAAAGCAAAATGGCACAAATTCCATAAATTTCAGCACTATTACTCTATTTTCTTATACGGCTTATTAACTTTCAACTGGGCTATCACTACTGATTTCCTTCAAATGAAACGTTATTTAAAACGTCAATTATCTTACGGTGCATTTAAAAAACCTGCTTTTCAGTGGACTACATTAATCATTACTAAAGCCATTTACTTTTCCGTTTGGTTGGTTATCCCGATGATCTTGGGAATTGTTTGGTGGAAAGTACTCATTGGCTTTATTGCAATGCACTATACTGCCGGTTTAATTTTAAGTGTTGTATTCCAATTAGCACATGTGGTGGAAGACACTACTAATCCGGAACCAAACGAAGAAGGTGAAATGGAGCACACTTGGGCAGCGCACCAATTGTTTACTACTGCTAATTTTGCGCCTAAAAACTGGTTGGTCAATTATTTTACCGGAGGCTTAAACCATCAGATTGAGCATCACATTTTTCCGAATATCAGCCATATTCATTATAAAAAAATATCTAAAATTGTAAAAGAAACGGCTCACGAGTTTAATTTACCGTATTACGAATTCAAAACAACCCGTCAGGCTATTTATTCGCATTTTAAACATTTAAAAGAATTGGGAAGAAAACCACAATTTACCTAGTAAAAGTAACACAACAATAATAAATCTAATATGAATCACGTATTATCTGATCGTATCAACAATTTGGCTGTTTCGCAAACTTTAGCCATGGCTGCTTTAGCACGCGAATTAAAAGCTCAAGGAAAAGACATCATCAGTTTAAGTTTGGGAGAACCTGATTTTAACACTCCCGATTTTATTAAAGAAGCGGCAAAAAAAGCTATTGACGACAACTGGAGCGCTTATCCTCCGGTAGATGGTTATGTTGATTTGAAAGAGGCTATTTGTCACAAATTCAAACGCGATAATAATTTACATTATACTCCTACTCAAATTGTAGTTTCAACCGGTGCTAAACAATCCTTATACAATGTAGCACAGGTTATGCTGAACAATGGCGACGAAGTTATCTTGCCGGCTCCTTACTGGGTTAGCTATTTTGAAATCGTAAAACTTTCGGGAGGTGTTCCCGTTGAAGTTCCTACCGCTATTGACAGTAATTTTAAAATGACAGCCGAACAACTTGAAGCCGCCATTACACCTAAGACCAAAATGATGTGGTTCAGTTCGCCCTGCAACCCGTCAGGATCTGTTTACAGTAAAGCAGAACTGGAGGCTTTAGTTGAAGTATTAAAAAAACATCCGCAGATCTATGTTGTTTCTGACGAGATTTACGAACATATCAATTATACTACTGATTCATATTGCAGTATCGGTTCCATTCCCGGAATGGAAGACAGAACGATCACTGTAAACGGTGTTGCAAAAGCTTTTGCCATGACAGGCTGGAGAATCGGGTACATAGGTGCTCCTGAATTTATCGCTAAAGCATGTACTAAAATTCAAGGACAAGTAACCAGTGGTGCCAACTCTATTGCTCAGAGAGCTACTATAGCTGCTGTTTCTGCTGAACCTTCAGCGATTCAGTATATGGTTGACGCTTTCAAAAACCGAAAAGAAATTGTTTACCAATTACTTTCTGAAATCCCCGGCTTTAAGGTAAACCAACCGGAAGGTGCTTTCTATTTCTTCCCTGACGTTTCTGAATATTTCGGAAAAACTATCAAAGGAAAAGAAATTCAAAACGCTAATGACTTTGCCATGTTCTTATTGGCTGAAGCCAATGTAGCTACAGTAACGGGTGATGCTTTTGGCAATCCGAACTGTATACGTTTATCGTATGCTACCAGCGAAGAACTATTGCGTGAAGCGATAAAAAGAATTAAAGAAGCTTTGGCTTAACTATAAAACCTTTAAATAAATGCCCTGAGAGAACTTGGGGCTTTTTTTATAACCATCAACACAACAACCATGCGTAAAAAAATAATTTTATTAGGTTCCGGCGAATTAGGAAAAGAATTTGTAATTGCAGCACAACGATTAGGACAATATGTAATTGCAGTTGATAGTTATTCCAATGCTCCTGCAATGCAAGTGGCTCATGAATTTGAAGTGATTAACATGTTAGATGGCGCCGAACTTGACCGAATAGTAGCCAAACACCAACCTGATTTTATAGTTCCGGAAATTGAAGCGATCCGCACCGAGCGTTTTTATGATTATGAAAAACAAGGCATCACAGTAGTCCCTTCTGCTAAAGCCGCTAACTTTACCATGAACCGTAAAGCAATTCGCGATTTAGCAGCTAAAGATTTAGGACTTCGTACAGCTAATTATAAGTATGCAACTTCTCAAGACGAACTGGAAAAAGCAGTTGCTGAAGTTGGTATTCCTTGTGTAGTAAAACCATTAATGAGCTCATCAGGAAAAGGTCAATCAACGATCAAAACGGAAGCTGATATTGAAAAAGCCTGGAAATATGCCGTAGAAGGTTCTCGAGGTGACCTTGTTGAAGTAATTGTAGAAGCTTTTGTTAATTTTCATTCCGAAATTACCTTATTAACGGTAACTCAAAACAATGGATTACCCACATTATTTTGTGCTCCGATCGGCCACCGACAAGAACGCGGCGATTATCAGGAAAGCTGGCAACCGGCAAGAGTTTCCGATCAGGATATCGCCGAAACACAAGATATGGCTAAAAAGGTTACGGAAGCTCTGGGAGGAGCCGGTATTTTTGGTGTGGAATTCTTTTTAACTGATGAAGGTGTTTATTTCTCCGAATTATCTCCTCGTCCGCACGATACCGGAATGGTAACTTTAGCAGGAACTCAAAACTTCAGTGAATTTGAATTGCATCTGCGAACAATCTTAAGCTTGCCTATTGCTGAGATCACCTTAGAAAAAGCCGGAGCCAGTGCCGTTATTCTTGCTTCTGATTTTTCAGAGAACCCTCGATATGAAGGTTTAGAAAAAATAGCTGCTCTGCCTAAAACGGATTTCAGAATTTTCGGCAAGCCTACAACCCGCCCTTACAGAAGAATGGGGATTGCTTTAACACACGATACCTTAGACACTCCGGTAGAAGAAATCGTGGAAAAAGCAAAAGCAGCAGCTTCCTTAGTTACGGTTAAAGCTTAATTTAAAAAACAACACCGGTAAAAATCCGGTGTTGCTATTTGCATATATTCAAGTATTTAGTTTTTGACAAATCTTAAAGTCGAACTTGAGTTTTCTGATCTTAATTTAATAAAATATACTCCTTCATGCCAATCTCCGATAGTAAGTATGAACTCTTTTTGAGTCACTTTGCCAACTTTCAAAATTTGTCCTAAATTATTATAAATCTCATACGTTAGATCATCCGTTATTTCTAATGGTATTGAAACATTGAGAATATTTTCAGCCGGATTCGGGTAAAGTGTAAAATCATTTGTTTCAAAGGCATCATTGCTTAGAACAGTTGTACTAAACGATAGGTATTCTGCAAAACTGAAACTACCACCACTTCCTACTGTAATGGCTCCTGAATCAGTTGTTATACTCCAATTACCTGCACCACTTGTACAACAAATACCGTCTCCATAAGAATCATTAATTGTAAAATTATAACACCCGTCATACGGTAAGTTCCACACTATGTTTGTGACAAGATTTTGAGTACCATTAAGTAGCTTGTTTGTGTAAGGTCCTCCGGAATAAAGCACTACTCCGTTTGAATCCTTTAAATCCCATGTTGTTTCACTACCCCAACGATCTCCTACCAGATTAAACACAAAATTTTCAAACGGATAATCAGTCGGTAATTGCCCGAAATCAAATACCTTACTACTGTTATTATTTGAAGGACGCTCATCAACTCCTCCGTTTACTGAAGCAAGAGAAATATTTAATACCCCAGTCGTTTCTGTAGTATAGATCGTTATTAACTCGTATTTATCAGGCTCTATAATACCTGACCAACTGTAATTATAATTTCCTCCACCGTCAACATTATATGTTAAGGTTGCTGCAGTAAGATCAGAAGTTCCTCTATTGTAAAGGAGTATTTTATGTGTTGGGTTACAAGCCCCTCCGGTACAATAGTTTTCAATTTTCACCTCAGCATCATTAGCGAATAAAGGTATCGGAGCACTGGTAGGGGATGTTTTTAAAGAAACTCTTCTGGGCGAATTATCCATGACTGCCAAGATCCTTAATTTCTGATCATTTGTAAAAATGTTCATGCATAAATCATCTGTATAATCCATATAGTTTTCAATCATATCGTTTCCTTGTCCATCCGGACAGGAATCGGTCGTATTGCAACCGTAATTAGCGGCGGCGGCATTCGGAGTATCCAAACAGAAATCATCTACCGAACAATTACCGTCGCCCCAAATATGGCGTAATCCCAAAAAATGACCAACCTCATGAGTCATTGTTCTTCCTTTATCATAAGGCGGATAGAAATTACCCGAAGTAAGATCAGAGCTGCCGAAAAATCTATACCCAGACACTACTCCATCAGTTGTATCTGTTCCATATCCACTAGTTAAACCGTCAAGTCCTGACCCCGAAGGAAAAGTTGCATACCCTAAAAGGCTACCACTTGAAAAATTAACAGACCACATATTCATATACAGATTCGGATCCCAGATAGTATTTGGCTTAACGTAATCGTCAATAGCTGATGTAGACCATGACTCCTGACACATATTAACGCGATCAATTCCGTTTGTAGGATTTCCGTTCGGATCTACTTTTGCTAAGACAAATTCTACCATTATATCTGCACCTACAGGATTTGAATTATAGCCCGGAGTACCTGTCATCTTTCTAAAATCCTGATTCATTACTGTAATTTGAGATTCTACCTGCTCGTCTGTAATATTCTCTTCCGTTCCGTAAGGATCTCCGTTATGAATAACATGAACTACTACCGGAATATAAATAACTTGGGTAGGGCTAAGTAACTGTCTGCTATTTTTATATCTTTCAATGAGCGGAGCCAACCATTCTTCAAACTTATCGTTAGTTAATCTACCGGAATTTCTCTCTTGTAAATATTGTTCATATTCATCTGTTATACATTTTATATATCCGGATGAACTTATTTTATCGGCTGCTATTTCTTTTCCGAAAAATTTAGGCTTTTTTTCCATTGACTCCTGAGCATTTGAAAAAAATAAACTCACCGAAAAAAGCGACAAAAAGTATTTCTTCTTCATAATTGTTTTTTTAAAGACTGTATACGAAATTATCTAAGAATGTATTTTCTATATTTTTTTAATTACTGAAATAACCAAAATAGGATTTAAAATGAATCTATTTCTCATTGAAATACTCAACCTTACAATTTTTCTTTCTTCAAAGAGCTTACTTCTTTTAACAAAGTCTCTACTATTTGTTTCAGATTGTCTATCTCACTCTCCTGTTTTTCAATAATTGCTTGTTGCTCCTGAACCGCTTTTACCAAAGGTGATAATAAGTCATTGTAACGCACTCCATACATACCATCGTCTCCGATAGTGATCATCCCTGTATTTTGCACATTACTATTGATTAAACTATTTTCCACCTCTTGTGCTATAAACCCATACTCCGTTTTATGACTTAGATCATTCTTACGTGTATACTTAACCGGCTTAAGATCCTTAATGAAAGTTAACCCCAAATCAGAAAGTTGAATATTTTCTTTCCATCTTTTATCGGAAGTAATTGTCCACCCTACCTGTATCCCTGCATAAGTTATATTCGTATTCCCAATTTGCACCTGATTATCTGCTGTTGCAGAAGGAACTTGAGCATCGTAGCCCACACCAATATTATTACCCCCTGATGTAACACTTGACAATGCCTGATAGCCTATTGCTGTATTATATCTTCCCGAAACATTATTATACAATGATTGTGTTCCTTGAGCTGTGTTCCACATTCCATCTACATTTCTATATAATGCTCCATATCCTCCGGCAACATTAAAGGAGCCTGATACATTACTTCTAAGCGATTGTGTTCCGGCGGCTGTATTATATTCTCCTGTAGTATTAGCATATAATGCCCAATATCCGACACCTGTATTATTCCCTCCTGTAGTATTGCTATTAAGAGCCTGTACACCGTTAGCTGTATTACCTCCTCCAATAGTATTGGCATATAATGCCTGATTCCCTACTGCTGTATTACTTCCGCCAGAAGTATTCCATCGCATAGCGGAATCGCCTAACGCTGTATTGCCGGATCCTATATTATTATTATATAAAGCTTGACTACCATTGGCTGTATTCCAATTCCCTGTTGTATTATTTCTCAATGTCTGACTTCCTGTCGCTGTATTATTTCCTCCGGTCGTATTACTATAAAGTGCCCAATAACCACTTGCCGTATTATTAGCTCCTGTAGTATTGCTGAATAATGATTGTACTCCGCTAGCCATATTCCAAGAGCCTGTATCATTACTATATAATGCTCCATATCCTGAAGCTGTATTCCATGATCCGGTAGTGTTTCCCCTCAATGCTTGTGTCCCGGCGGCCGTATTCTCTGAGCCTGTTGAATTGCTTCTCAAAGCCTGATACCCAGCTGCTGTATTATTTGAACCAGTACTGTTACTATACAAAGCATAACTCCCTTCCGCTGTATTACTTCCACCGGTTGTATTACTGAATAAGGCTCCATTACCATTTGCTGTATTATTAGAACCTGTACTATTACTATATAACGACTGGTATCCTCCAGCGGTATTATATACTCCGGTGGTATTAAAATACAAAGCTCCATATCCTAAAGCTGTATTCCATGATCCTGTGGTGTTACTATATAATGACTGAAATCCTTTAGCCGTGTTATAAACTCCGGTCGTATTATTATATAAAGCCTGATACCCTGCCCCGGTATTTCTTATCCCTGTTGTGTTGTTAAAACCGGACTGATATCCTAAAAAAGTATTTTTATTGTCTGACAGATCATCATTAGCACCTGCCTGATACCCTAAAAAAGTACTTCCGTCAGTGGCAATTCCGATCCGTCCTGCTTTCTGTGCATTCACTTTAAAATTCAATGCTGTGTTATTAATCGTTCCCAAAAAATTAGCATCATTAATCCCTGTATTCCCGTTAACAAGCCAACTCACACCATCTGTACTCGTTGTGAATCGGATCCATTTTGTACCGTCCCAATAATAATATCCGGGAGTTACATCAGCCGTTGTTGCCGTGTTATACACTAATTCTGATTCGGTGGGAGTTATTACCGTTGCTGTAGTCGTATTTACCAATGCTACTCTCGGAATTAAAATTCCGTCATCTACAGCTACAATATCTAATGCTGCTTTAGGTACAGTTGTATTTATTCCAACCTGAGCCTTGACTAACATAGTCATAAAAAAAATAAAGTAGAATTTTATTCTCATTGTTTTTCAAAATTTAGTTAATAGCATTTCATTTAGCAACTAAAAATATCAATAACGGGAAACGCTTTTCCTACTCAATATTCAATATGAACAAAAAGACAATTAAACTGAACATCAGTCACTCTTATACTAACATTTTTTAAATTGATACTTTTCAAAAGAAAAAAAACGGAAAGCTATTCCTGTTTTAACTAACCAAAACTTATGCTTACTTTAGCAAAACCAATTTTTTATTTTATGAGTTTAATTTTAGATAATATTAGTAAACATATCACTTTGACAGAGGAAGAAAAAGCACTATTCTTATCTAAAACAAAAACCATTCATGCAAAAGCTAAGACCATGCTTTTAAATGCCGGAGAAAAAAGCCGGTATACTTATTTTGTAAACCAAGGTATTTTGAGAAGCTTCAATGTAACCGACAATATAGTGGAACACGTTTTAAGCTTTGCCTGTAAAGATTGGTGGATGGGCGACATGTATAGCTTAATCTCCGGAAAACCCGGCCATTTATTTATTGAAGTTCTGGAAGATGCCGAGTTGGTTTTACTTTCCCGTGAGGATCAGGAAGATCTATTCCATCAGATCCCGAAATTAGAACGCTTCTTTAGAATCTTAGTCGAAAACTCATTGGTAGCCCACCAAGAGCGTTTAATGGATAATTTAGGGCTAACTGCTGAAGAGCGCTACGAAAAGTTCTGTCAAAAATACCCTAGCTTAATTACTTCTGTTGCGCAAAAACACATTGCTTCTTATATTGGTGTAACACCTGAGTTCTTCAGCAAAATGAAAGCTAAACTACTCAGAAACAGCTCTCATTAACATTTTTTAACATCATTTTCAATTTTCCTGTCGGCTTTCTTAACCTAGGTTAAGTGATTGAGTATTGTCCTCATCGTAACTTTGTCATGTAAAAACAAAGGATATGAAACGAGCCGATTTTATACGAAAAGGATTTTTAGCCTCCGGACTTCTGTTCAGTAATTTATTTAAAAGTCAGGAAACAGAAAAATCGACTGCTCAAGAAAAACCTTTAGGCTTCAATCATATCCCTAACACAACATCAAAAGTCATGAAAAATGCAGTTTTACATAAAGCAGATAGCAGAGGGTATGCTAACCATGGATGGCTTAAAAGCTTTCACACGTTTAGCTTTGCTAATTACTACAACCCAGAACGCGTCAACTTTGGTGTTCTAAGAGTTCTTAATGATGACACTGTAGATCCGGGGATGGGATTCGGAACACATCCTCATGAAAACATGGAGATCATTTCCATTCCGCTTGAAGGAGATCTGGAACACAAAGACAGCATGGGCAATACCACGGTAATTAAACACGGGGACATACAAGTCATGAGCGCCGGAACCGGAGTAATGCACAGTGAATACAATAAGAACAAAGACGCTTTGGTTAAATTCCTTCAAATATGGGTTTTTCCAAACCAAAGAAATGTAGCTCCACGTTACGATCAAATCACATTAAATGTAGCTGACAGACATAATAAATTACAACAAATCGTATCTCCGAATCCTGATGATGCCGGGGTTTGGCTCCATCAGAATGCTTGGTTCAATATGGGAAATTTTGATAAAGATACCACAACCGAATATAAAGTACATGATGCGAAAAACGGTTTGTATGTTTTTGTATTAAAAGGAGAAATAACTGTCGGAGAACAGAAATTAACAACAAGGGATGGCTACGGAATCTGGGATTTTGATACTGTAACGATAAAAGCCGACTCAAATGCGGAATTCCTTTTAATGGAAGTCCCCATGTATTAAAGAATATAAATCATATAATATTAATCATTAAAAACAAACACTATGGCTAAGACAAATTGGACAATCGACACAACCCACTCAAAAGTAGGTTTTAAAGTAAAACACATGATGTTTACTAATGTTTCCGGTAAATTCAATACTTATGATGCTACAATTGAAACAGACGAAGACGATTTTACAAAAGCAGCTATTGCTTTTTCGGCAGACATTAATTCTGTTGATACAAACAACGATGACCGAGACAATCACTTAAAAAGTGCTGACTTTTTTGATGGCGAAAAATTCCCGAAACTAAGTTTTAAAGCAACTTCTTTAGCTTCTAAAGGTGACGATTACGAACTAACCGGAGACCTGACTATTAAAGATGTTACTAAAGCCGTAACCCTACCGGCTGAATTCAGCGGATTGATGAAAGATCCTTGGGGAAATACAAAAGCAGGACTAAATGTCTATGGAAAAATTAACCGTAAAGATTTCGGACTAAACTGGAATGCAGCTCTTGAAACCGGTGGTGTTCTGGTAGGAGAAGAAGTCAAATTCGAAATCGAATTACAATTACTTAAACAATAAGTTTATTTTCATAATAATTAGTTTTTGGTTACTTAATTCATACAAGCACTGCTAAGCGGTGCTTGTGCTTTTTAAAACAGTAACTATTTGCTTCTCATTAAAAAAACGTATTTTTGCCTGTTTTTGAAATTAAATATAAAAAACAGACTAAACATAAATTAAAAATATGAAAGCATACGTATTTCCAGGGCAAGGAGCGCAATTTACCGGAATGGGTAAAGAACTATATGAGAACTCTGCCGAAGCAAAAGAATTATTTGAAAAAGCCAACGAAATTCTGGGTTTCAGAATCACTGATATTATGTTTGAAGGCTCTGCCGAAGAACTAAAAGAAACGAAGGTTACACAACCTGCCGTTTTTTTACACTCTGTCATCTTATTCAAAACCTTAAATGCTCAACCGGATATGGTTGCCGGACATTCATTAGGTGAATTCTCCGCTTTAGTAGCCAACGGAGCCTTACGCTTTGAAGACGGACTGAAATTAGTTTCCCAACGTGCCATGGCCATGCAAAAAGCTTGTGAAATAGCTCCTTCAACAATGGCTGCCGTTTTAAACTTAGAGGATAAAGTAGTAGAAGATATTTGTACGGAAATTGATGGCGTAGTCGTTGCAGCAAATTACAACTGTCCGGGTCAGTTAGTTATTTCTGGCGAATTGAAAGCTGTAGAAGAAGCTTGCGAAAAATTAAAAGCTGCCGGAGCAAAACGCGCCTTAATCTTACCGGTTGGTGGTGCTTTCCACTCGCCTATGATGGAGCCGGCTCGTGAAGAATTAGCGGCTGCTATTGAAGCAACATCGTTCAATATCCCGTCATGCCCGGTATATCAAAATGTAACGGCAAGTGCTGTTAGTGATCCGGCAGAAATTAAAAAGAACCTGATCGCTCAGCTAACCGGAGCCGTAAAATGGACCCAATCCGTTAACCAGATGATCGCTGACGGCGCAACAAGCTTTACCGAAGTCGGCCCCGGAAAAGTATTGGTCGGACTGGTTAAAAAGATCAACAATGAGGTAGAAACCATCTCTGCTTAAAACAATATAAACTCCGAAATACCATCGGAGTTTTTTATTTATCTTTGTTAAAAGAAGTTTCCGTTTATGAATTTGGATTTACGAACCGTAAATGTCATTCGCTATATTACCCCGCTTCGCGAAGGAGGCTCACTACCCGCTTTAGCAGAAGCCGATGACGATTTTAAATATGTCTTAAAGTTCAGAGGTGCCGGTCATGGTGTCAAAGCTTTAATTGCTGAATATTTAGGCGGACAAATTGCCGGTTATTTAGGCTTACCCGTTCCGGAGTTGGTTTTTGCTACCTTAGACGAAGCTTTTGGCAGAACAGAAGCCGATGAAGAAATTCAGGATCTGTTGAAATTCAGTCAGGGGCTTAACCTTGGTCTTCATTATTTATCCGGTGCGCTTACGTATGACGCAGCAGTTAATAATTGTGACGCTCTTTTGGCTTCTAAAATCGTTTGGCTCGATGCGTTTATCACTAACGTTGACCGTACGTTTAAAAATACTAATCTACTGATCTGGAAAAAAGAGATCTGGTTAATTGACCACGGTGCTTCTTTCTATTTTCATCACTCATGGACAAATTGGGAACAAAGCGCTCTTACGCCATTTGCCCTGATCAAAGACCATGTTTTACTGCCCAAAGCCGATAATCTGGAAGAAGCTCATACTGAATTTACCAATAAACTAAACGATTCTATCCTAAAAAATATTGTAGATCGAATTCCGGAAGATTGGTTACAGTGGGAGGATAATGAATTAAGTCCTGAAGAAATCAAATCGGTTTACTTTCAATTTTTAGCAATACGGTTGAAGAATGCTTCAATCTTTTTAAAACAAGCTCAGGATGCACGAAAAACACTTATATGATTATGCAGTGATTCGTGTTGTACCGAGAGTGGAACGCGAAGAATTCATCAATATCGGCTTAATGCTTTTTTGCAAACGCCAGAGATACCTGCGCATTCAATATCACATCCCGAAAGAAAAGATCTTATCATTTTGTCCGGATTTTGATATAGAACAGCTACAGATCAATATCGAAGCGTTTACCAAAATCTGTTCCGGAAAAAAAGAGGGCGGACCTATTGGCGAATTTGAATTAGCCGAACGTTTCAGATGGCTTACCGCCGTAAAAAGCTCCAGTATTCAGACTTCCCGACCGCATTCCGGTTTTAGCGAGAATTTAGATAAAACTTTTGACCGATTATATACGGAATTGGTACTGTAATTTTTACTAAATTAGTACAACCGTAACTTCAAAACGATTTAATATGAAAAAAACAGCTTTAGCGTTGGTCTTTATCGCTATATTAACTGTTTCTTGTAAAGAAGAAACCAAAGAAAAAATTGATGATGCAGCTGATGCTGTAAAAACGGAAGTCAAAGAAAAAATAGATACTACTGCAGCTAAGATGGAAGCTCATGTTGATACTCTAAAAGTAAAGACAGGAGAAGCTTTAGGAAAAGGTGCTGAAAAATTAAATGAGGCGGCAGAAGAAATAAAAAAATAGCATAAAAAAACCGAAGCAATACTTCGGTTTTTATTATTTTTTACTTCTTTTCTCTGATCTTTTGTTCCCATTTCCAAGCACTGGCCAAAGCTTCTTCTAAAGTAGATTTCGCTTGCCAACCCAAAACGGTATTGGCCTTATCTGTATTGGCATATGCTTCCGTAATATCTCCTTCTCTCCTGCCTACAATTTTATACGGTAATTTTTGTCCGGATACTTTCTCAAAAGCATGGATGACCTCTAGAACAGAGCTTCCGGTTCCGGTTCCTATATTAAAGGTTTCTACCTTTGCCTCATTCTTGTTTTGCAGCAGTCTTTGTAAAGCCACAACATGAGCCTTAGCCAGATCTACGACATGAATATAATCGCGAACAGCCGTACCGTCTGCTGTAGGATAATCATCTCCGTAAACTGAAAGTTTCTTCCGGATTCCCATAGCAGTTTGTGTAATAAAGGGAACTAAATTTTGCGGCACGCCTAAAGGCAACTCTCCTATTTCTGCTGACGGATGTGAACCGATAGGGTTAAAATAACGTAATAAAACAGCATTTATATCAGATACTTTAACCACATCCGTAATGATCTCCTCTCCCATTTGTTTGGTATTGCCATAAGGAGACATCGCCTGCTGAACCGGCGCATTTTCGGTAATTGGCATTTCCTCAGCCTGTCCGTAAACAGTACAGGAAGAGCTGAAAATAATATTTGCTTTAGGTTTTGCCTGCAATTCCTGTAAAAGGTATACCAATGTGTTTATATTGTTCTCATAATACAACAACGGATTTTCCACGCTTTCTCCTACGGCTTTACTTGCCGCAAAATGAATGACGCCTACTATATCACTATACGTTGCAAAAAGTTCCTTTACAGCCTTTTTATCGCGTAAGTCAATATTCTCAAAAAGGGGCTTTCTCTTGGTAATACGTTCTATTCCTCCCAAAACATCTTTTGACGAATTGGACAGATTATCGACGATCACTACTTCAAAACCTTCATTTTGCAACTCCACAACAGTATGTGAACCTATAAAACCAAGACCTCCTGTGACAAGTATTTTCATAAGATTAATTTGTTGATTCGGGGAACGTAAAGAAACAAATTATTAAACAAACTCTAAAACAGCATCCGTAATAAATTGTATCTGTTCATCATCTAATTCCGTATGCATCGGCAAAGCGATCACTTCTTTACACAACTGATTCGTTACTTTAAAATCAGCTTCGTTATAACGGGAATCTACATAAGCTTTTTGCTCATGAAGCGGAATAGGATAATAAATAGCACAAGGAATTCCTTTTTCCTGTAAATGAGCCAATAAATCGTCTCTTTTTCCGTTCGTGATTCGGATCACATACTGGTGAAAAACATGATCGTCTCCATTCCAGTCAAATTGCGGAACAACAATATTTTCATTTTGCGTTAAAATGTCATTGTATTTTTTTGCGGCTGTTCTTCTGGCTTGGTTATACTCATCCAAATGCGGTAATTTCGCTTTCAGAACACCGGCCTGAATACTATCTAATCTGGAATTAACGCCAACTACATCGTGGTGGTAACGAACATACATCCCGTGATTTACGATTCCTCTCAGCGTATGCGCCAATTCATCATCATTCGTAAAAATAGCACCTCCATCACCGTAGCAACCTAAATTTTTTGACGGGAAGAAAGAAGTTGCACCTACATTTCCGATAGTTCCTACTTTTTGTTTAGCACCGTCATTCCATGTATAGTTAGCCCCGATTGCCTGTGCATTATCTTCAATTACAAATAAATTGTGTTCTTTGGCAATTTCCATGATTGCATCCATATTAGCCGCACGACCGAATAAATGTACCGGAACAATTGCTTTTGTTTTAGGCGTAATTGCATTTTTAATAGCTTCGATTGAAATGTTCATGGTATCCAAATCTACATCTACCAATACCGGAGTCAATTGTAACAAAGCAATAACCTCAACCGTTGCTGCAAAAGTAAAATCGGCCGTAATCACCTCATCACCCGGTTTCAAACCTAGTCCCATCATGGCAATCTGTAAAGCGTCTGTACCGTTAGCACAAGGAATAACATGTTTTGCTCCTAAATATTTTTCTAAATCTGCCTGAAACTGATGCACTAAAGGACCGTTCACATAGGTAGTAGTATCCAACACTTCCTGAATGGAAGCATTTACGTCTTCTTTTATTTTTTCATATTGACTTTTCAAGTCAACCATTTGTAGTTTTCTCATTTGTAAAACGAATATTTTGTATAGCAAAAGTAAGAATTAATTATGATTAGCACTAAATGGTTCTACCATTTTTACTTGTACATTTTACCACCTTCCATTGCTCTGTAAAGAACCTTATTAGCAATTTTTTGTTTATTTTAGCCACTCAAATTCAAGTGAATGTTTTTTCTGTACAATATCGCAACTCTTTTGATTTCGCAGATCGTGAAATTGACCGCTTTTTTCAATCCTAAAATGAAGCTTTTTGTCAACGGACGGAAAGATGTCTTTTTGATCTTAAAAAATAAAATACAAGCTCAGGATAGGGTTATTTGGTTTCATGCTGCTTCTTTAGGCGAATACGAACAAGGGCTTCCGGTCATGGAAAAAATCAAAAAAGAATTTCCAGAACATAAGATCGTTTTAACATTCTTTTCTCCCTCCGGTTATGAAGTGCGCAAGAACAATCCAATTGCAGACGCTACGGTTTATCTTCCATTAGACACTCAACCCAATGCCGTATCGTTTTTAGACCTTGCACACCCCGAAATGGCTTTTTTCATCAAATATGAGTTCTGGCCTAATTATTTGAACGAACTCAAAAAAAGACAAATCCACACTTATCTTATTTCCGGTATTTTCAGGAAAGAGCAGGCATTTTTTAAATGGTACGGAGGATTTTATAAAAAGGCACTGCAAACTTTTGAACATTTTTTTGTACAGAACGATTCCTCTAAGCAATTGATCCGATCGATAGGTTTTACGAATGTAACTGTTTCAGGAGATACTCGCTTTGACCGTGTTACAGCCATTTTAGAGCGCGATAATTCTCTGGATTTTATCGAAGATTTTATACTTGATGAAAATCGCACAACCATAGTGATCGGCAGTTCCTGGCCAAAAGACGAAGAGCTTGTAGCTAATTATATCAATCAAAGCCCCGATTCTATAAAATTTATTATTGCTCCGCACAACATTAAAAAAGAACAAATTGCTACTTTAAGATCGTTGATCACTAAAAAAACAGTTTTATTCTCTGAAAAAGAAGGCAAGCAACTTTCTGATCACACGGTTTTTATCATAGATACTATAGGAATTTTGACTAAAATATATAGCTATGCGGATATTGCGTATGTAGGCGGTGGTTTCGGAAATCCAGGGGTTCACAACATTTTAGAACCGGCAACATTTGGTGTTCCGATCGTTATCGGACCGAATTATTCTCATTTTGCAGAAGCTACAGCTTTGGTACAATCTGAAGGTTGCATTTCTGTAAAAAACCAAAGCGAACTAACTCACAGTTTTAATCTATTAGTCCAAAACATAGACGAAAGGAAGGAAAAAGGACATATTTGTGAAACCTTTGTTCAAATGAATAAAGGAGCAACCCAAACCATTTTGAATTATATTTTAACAACTAAGCAGTGCACGGCTAATTCTTAAAAACGTAAATTGCAAACCAAAAACCAATACAAAATGAAACTTTTAAAATTATTTATTCTTTTTCTTAGCTTCCCTATTTTAGCCCAGCAGGGAGGTATGTGGGTTCCCAGCATGCTAGAAGGCATGAACGAAAGTGAAATGCAACAGTTGGGAATGAAAATGACAGCAGAAGATATTTATGACACTAATACATCTAGCTTGAAAGATGCAATTGTGCATTTTGACGGTGGTTGTACCGCTGAAATCATTTCTCCTAAAGGTTTATTACTAACCAATCACCATTGCGGTTATGATGCGATCCAAAACCATTCAAGCATAGAACATGATTATTTACAAGATGGTTTTTGGGCAAAATCTCAAAATGAGGAGTTGCCGAACCCTAAAATGGTAGCTACCCTGATTGTAAGCATACATGACGTAACCAATACCGTTCTGGAAGGCGTTAGTCAGTTAACTTCAGAAGCTGAGAAGCAAAAAAAGATTCAGGAAAACAGTAACCGTATCCAGAAGAGCTTTCCGAAAGAATCCTGGCAGGAAAACAAGATCAAAACCTTTTATGAAGGAAACCAATATTTATTATTCGTTACCGAAACATTCAAAGACATCCGTTTAGTGGGAGCACCGCCAAGTTCGATCGGTAAATTCGGTTCTGACACCGATAATTGGGTTTGGCCCCGCCACACAGGGGATTTTTCCATCTTCAGAATTTATGCCGACAAAAACAATAAACCTGCCGAATATTCAAAAGACAACGTTCCGTATACTCCGAAACATTTCCTGCCCATTTCATTGGACGGGATCAGTGAAGGAGACTTCACTATGGTTTTCGGTTTTCCGGGTAGAACTCAGGAATATTTACCTTCATTTGCCGTAGAACAAATCATAAATACATTAAATCCGGCTAAAATAGAGATCCGCGACGCTGCTTTAAAAGTTCAGGATGGTTTTATGCGTAAAGACAAAGCAATAAAAATTCAATACGCTTCAAAATATGCCCGAATTGCAAATTATTGGAAAAAATGGATCGGAGAAAGTCAAGGGCTAAAGAAATCAGATGCCGTTCAATTGAAGAAAGACTTTGAAACCGAGTTTCAAAAAAGAGTTGTTGCCCAAGGAAAACAAGACACTTATGGTAATCTTTTAAGCGATTTTGAGAAAAACTATAAAGCAATCAACGATTATGCACTGGCCAGAGATTATTTTATAGAAGTCGTTTACCGCAATACCGAACTATTGAATGTTGGCTTCCGCTTGTATCAATTGGAACAAATTTACAAAACCAAAGGAGAACAAGCTTTCAACGACAGAAAAGAAAACACCGTTAAATCTCTTGAAAATTTCTACAAAGATTTCAATGTAAATGTAGACAAACAAGTCTTTGAGAAGTTAATTGCTCTGTACGGTCAGAAATCGCCATTGATCCCGACCGAATTTAAAACTATGGATTATGGTAAAACTACCGATGAAATCTATAGTAAATCTAAATTGACTTCTTACAAAAACCTGCAATCTCTTTTAAGCGGAGAAGCATCAAAAGTCATCAAGGCATTACACAAAGACAAAGGGTATCAATTGGTTAAAAAATTAGCCGATAATTTCTATGAAAACATTTCACCTAAATATGATGCAATTGATTTAGAAATCGGAGGATTACAAAGAGACTATATGAAAGCTCAACTGGAGCTTTTTCCCGATGGACGCTTTTTCCCTGATGCAAACAGCACATTGCGTATTACCTACGGACAAGTAAAAGGATATCACCCCAGTGATGCCGTATACTATGAAACTTCCACTCATTTAGAAGGCGTTATGGAGAAATACATTCCGGGCGATTATGAATTTGATGTTCCTGCTAAACTGATCGAACTCTATAAAACTAAAAACTACGGTCCGTATGCAGAAAACGGTAAAATACCGGTTTGTTTTATTGCTACCAACCACACAACCGGAGGGAATTCAGGAAGCCCTGCTCTTGATGCCAACGGAAATTTGATAGGTTTGAACTTTGACCGTGTTTGGGAAGGCACTATGAGTGATATCCACTATGACCCTGAAATATGCCGAAACATCATGGTTGACATTCGTTATGTACTATTTATCATCGACAAATATGCAGGAGCTGAGAATTTAATAGACGAAATGCAAATGGCACACCCTAAAAAATCGACAAAAAAATAAGAAATATATAGGTATTTTTTAATAATACCCCTTATAAATCAAGGGGTTCGAAAAAAAAATATTTTTTCACAAAAAAAAATCTAAAAATATTTTGACAAGTCAAAAAATTTATATCTTTGCTATGAATTAATAATTAACCTTTTATAATTTAGTAAGATGAAAAAAGTTGTTTTAAGCTTAGCATTAGTTGCTATGATGTTCGTATCTTGTAAAGAAGCTGCTGAAAATACTGAAGCTGCTGCTACTGAGGCTACAGAAGCTGTTGAAGCTACTGCTACTGAGGCTACAGAAGCTGTTGAAGCTGCTGCTGACACTACAGCTGCTGCTGTTGAAGCTGCTGTTGATAGCACTGCTGCTGCTGTTGAAGAAGCTGCTCACTAATATTAAGCAAACAGTACAAAAAAAGCCCTGCAAAATTGCAGGGCTTTTTTATTTTCATTTCTTTTCTTCTTCTATAGCTCCGAATATATCTATCGAAGCAGAAAAATCTAAGATCTCTGCTGTCTCCATATACTTTTTTATTTCATTGACCCCTTTTTCCATTAAAAGCTGAGTAGTATACTTCCTACTGACAGCAATTTCTTTCTCATCCAGAATCAATTTAAAAAAATATTTACCACTACCGGAACGAAAGTTCATAAAAAAGATCCGATCAATATGTTGTTTAATGTGTTCTATTTCTTCTTCACACTCAAAACGCAATTCAAACGGATTACTGGTAAAAATTGTTTTCCCTTTTCTGGATGTTAATTCGTACTTGTAGAAACCACTTGGTCTTTTTGTGATTATAAAAGTTGCCATAAAAGTTTTGTAATTGCTAAAACGTTATGTTTAAAAATTGAGTTCTGCTTTAAAAGTACTCAAAAAAGTATAAAACAAAAAAGCCAAATATTAAATTTGGCTCTGATATCTTTTTAAGAAGGTTTATTTTGCAACACCTTTTTATTGATAAAGTATTTCAGAATATAGAAAACACTTCCTAAAAAAGGTAAGAACAGGAGCAACAGTATCCAGAAGAAAATAAACGTTGATTTTTCATTTTTTAGCACTAATACTAAAGCTGTAATAGTGGTCAGTAAATAAACGATCGAACCCACCACAATATCTGACGGATTAATTATACCTAAATAAATGATCAATTCCATAATTTTAATTTTTAGTTACAACAAAAAGCCTGAGATGCTACACAAGCATGGTTTTCCCATAGACAAGATGTATCAACCCCTCCAAAAGCAGAGCATCCTGACAAATCCAATGTGTTAAAACCAGATGTATAGTGAGCTATTTCAGCTGGTAAATTTGCTTCAGCCACACTCCTACTACCTCCTGTAGCATATATATAATATGTATTCCAAAAAGAACAACCTCCGCTAATCCCACCACCACTTGCAGGAAGTTTTGCATCTGTTTTTATTTCTTCTGGAGTAATCATTTCATTCATAAAAAACAAAAGAATATTAAACTCTTTAATATTAAAAAAATCTTCGGATTCAACAAATCCAGTATAAAAAGAAGACAATATGTAAGGTTGATCATCCAAAATTGTTAACTTAATATCAGGATTAGAATTAATCGATATAGCACCTTCACTAAGTGTTATTGTATAATCCTTTAAATCAACAAATTCTTGATTCACACCAAACCCTTTTTCTGTGTTAAAATCATATATGATAGAGCTATCTGAATGATTCACATTAATCTCAACAACTCCCATATTTAAAAATAAATCTGTAACTTTAGAGGTACTTTTTTCTAAAGTTAATTTTTCGTCAAGTTCATAGCTATCTCTTTTATATAATTTTACATTACTTTTACTCATTTTAACATCATTGCTATTTTCTTGAGTACAAGAACTAAATAAAACTGTAAGAAACAAAATTATAATTGATGTTTTTATTTTCATAATTTAAATTCAATTAAAAAGGTTTAAGTTACTCTTTCGATTTTCACTTTTAAATTTTCGTTTACTCTTTTTCTTTAATGTCGTTTTTCAATTTCACATACACGACGTTGGGTTATTAACCCAAAAAAATTTCTTAAATACATTTTTAAAACAAAACTTACTTATTAATTTAAAAAAACATTTAAACAAACTTCAAAAGTATAAGATTACAACTTAACTCAGTTACAGTTTTTCTGTACATTTTGTTAAAGTTTTCAAATATAATTGTGTGAATTTACACTTAAATAAACTAATTCTAAACAAGAACGAGAAAAAAGAAAAAAAATTGTGTAGTCATAAAATGCAGTTAGTTCTAAAAACAAAAAAGCCTTGACAATCTTAGATTAATCAAGGCTTTTGTACTCAAGGCGGGACTTGAACCCGCACGGACATTACTGTCCACTGGATTTTAAGTCCAGCGTGTCTACCAATTCCACCACTCGAGCTAATATCTTTATCTTGGTAGTTGAGCGAAAAACGGGGTTCGAACCCGCGACCTCAACCTTGGCAAGGTTGCGCTCTACCAACTGAGCTATTTTCGCGTTTTTAAAGAACTTCGCTATACTTGTTCCGTATTGCGAGTGCAAATATAGAACATATTTTTATTTCTACAAGTACTTTTAAAAGAAAAAAATAAACTTTTTTCTAATGTTTTGATAACGAATAGCTTATTTTTAAATTATTTTTTAGCCAACATTCGCTTTATCTCATTCAGCTTCATCAAGGCCTCAACAGGCGTTAATGTATTAATGTCAATATTGACAATCTCTTCCCGGATTTCTTCTAAAAGCGGATCGTCTAAATTAAAAAAGCTCAATTGCATTTCTTCTTCTGCGGCATCTTTCAGTCCGCTCAATTCGGCTCCGGAATGTTCTTTCTCTAACTTTTTCAACATCTTTTGCGCTTTTTGGATTACCGTTTGCGGCATTCCGGCCATTTTGGCTACATGAATACCGAAACTATGTGCACTTCCGCCTTTAACCAACTTACGAATAAACAATACGGTATCTTTCAACTCTTTTACCGAAACATTGAAGTTTTGAACACGTTCAAAGAGTCCTTCCATTTCGTTCAATTCGTGGTAATGGGTCGCAAACAATGTTTTGGGTTTATGAGGGTGTTCGTGCAAATACTCTGAAATTGCCCAGGCAATCGAAATTCCGTCATATGTAGAAGTTCCACGTCCGATCTCATCCAACAACACCAAACTTCTTTCAGAAACATTGTTCAAGATAGAAGCCGTTTCATTCATTTCGACCATAAACGTAGATTCTCCCATCGAAATATTATCACTCGCTCCTACCCGAGTAAAGATCTTATCAACAACTCCCATTCGCACGCTTTCGGCCGGTACAAAACTTCCCATTTGTGCTAACAATACAATCAAAGCCGTTTGTCTCAGAATAGCGGATTTACCCGACATATTAGGCCCGGTGATCATGATAAGCTGTTGCGTTTCTCTATTTAAGAAAACATCGTTAGAAATATAAGGTACGCCTATCGGTAATTGTTTTTCAATAACCGGATGCCTTCCTTCTTTAATATCCAGATCAAACGAATCGTCCAGTTCCGGTTGGATATACTTATTTTCAATGGCCAACTGTGTGAATGACTGCAAACAATCAAGTTGGGCTACCAGATTCGCATTATGTTGAACCGGTTTTATATACGTGGCCATCCAGTTAATCAACTGTTCAAATATCTGGCTTTCCAGTGTTTGAATCTTCTCTTCCGCGCCTAAAATCTTAGCTTCATATTCTTTTAGTTCTTCCGTAATATAACGCTCTGCATTGACTAATGTCTGTTTACGGATCCATTCCGAAGGAACTTTATCTTTATGAGCATTCCGAACTTCAATATAATATCCGAAAACATTATTAAAAGCCACCTTCAAAGACGGGATACCGGTTCGCTCACTTTCTCGTTGTTCCAGTTCTTCTAAATACGATTTCCCGTTTGCAGAAATATTACGCAATTCGTCCAGTTCCGGATTCACTCCTACTGCGATAGCATTTCCTTTATTAATATTAACCGGTGCTTCCGGATGAACTGTAGTTCCTATCTTTTCCCGTAACAGTTCACAGGCATGCAGACTATCACCGATCGCTTTTAATGCTTCATTCTCACTTTGTAAAGCCAATATTTTAATGGGAATAATAGCATCCAGTGAGTCCTTAAGGTAAATAACTTCTCTCGGCGACACTTTTCCGGCTGCTACTTTAGAGATCAAACGCTCCAGATCGGAAATTTGCCGGATCTGATACTGAATTTGCGTCAGAATTTCGGAATGTTCTTTTAAATAAGCGACCACTTCATGTCGGCTTTTAATTCGGGATACATCTTTCAACGGCAAAGCCAGCCATCGTTTTAACAGCCTTCCTCCCATGGGGGACAAAGTCTTATCGATAACATCCAAAAGCGTTACAGCATTTACATTCGCTGAATGATACAATTCCAGATTGCGAATGGTAAAACGATCCATCCACACATACGCATCTTCAGCGATACGCTGAATATTAGTAATATGTTGTATCTTATTATGTTGCGTTTCCGAAAGGTAATACAACACTGCTCCTGAGGCAATGATTCCCTCCGGTAATTCTTCGATGCCGAAACCTTTTAACGAATTGGTCTGAAAATGCTTGGTCAGGTTTTCTAAAGCATAATCTTCTTTGTATATCCAATCTTCCAGATAAAATGTATGAAAATCTTCCCCGAAGGTTTCTTTAAATCTATTTTTGAATTGTTTGGACACTAAAATCTCACTCGGATTAAAGTTTTGCAGCAATTTATCTACATATTCTTCATTGCCCTGAGCTGTTAAAAATTCTCCGGTTGACACATCTAAAAAAGTAACTCCTAAAAGTTTCTTCCCAAAATGAACAGATGCTAAGAAATTATTGGATTTTGCGTGCAGCACCTCATCGTTCATTGCCACTCCCGGCGTTACCAGTTCCGTTACTCCGCGTTTTACAATGGTTTTGGTCATTTTAGGATCTTCCAGCTGATCACAGATCGCTACGCGAAGTCCTGCTTTAACTAACTTAGGTAAATACGTGTTCAGAGAATGGTGCGGAAATCCTGCGAGTGCTGAATTTTCTCCTCCGTTATTTCGATTGGTCAATACAATTCCAAGTATATTTGCTGTACGCACCGCATCTTCACCGAAAGTCTCATAAAAATCTCCTACTCTAAACAACAAACAAGCATCAGGATATTTTGCCTTGATAGTGTTATACTGCTGCATTAACGGGGTTTCTTTTTTTGCTTTTTCTTTCGTTTTAGACGCTTCCTTTTTTGCCACAATCTTTAATTTTAGTCCTTGCGAAGGTAAGAAATTCATGCACAATTGCAAGATCAAAATTCAATTACAATTAACTCCGTTTATAAAACTATCAAACTTTGTATCTTTGCAACTTTGTGACTTATCCACTGTATCAAATGAGAAAATTAGCCAACGAAGAGTTAAACCGTATTAGCAAAGAAGAATTTAAGACTGCTGAAAAGACACCTATTATTGTAATTTTAGATGATATCAGGAGTTTACATAATATCGGTTCTGTTTTTAGAACAAGTGATGCTTTTTTACTGGAAAAAATATACTTATGCGGCATTACGGCTACACCTCCTAACAAAGAGATACACAAAACGGCTTTAGGTGCTACGGAAACGGTAACTTGGGAATATACCAAAGATGTTTTGGAAGTTATTCAAAAACTAAAAGAAGAAAAGATCAATATCTTTTCTGTAGAACAGACTGAAAATTCAATTATGCTGAATGATTTTCAGGTTCAGCCCAATGAAAAATATGCTTTAGTTTTCGGAAATGAAGTAAAAGGTGTTTCCCAAAAAGCAATTGATCTAAGTGATGGTGTCATTGAAATCCCGCAATTAGGAAGTAAACATTCTCTGAATATCTCTGTTAGTGCAGGAATCGTTATCTGGGATCTGTTTCAAAAACTTGGATTTAAGGCTGAGAACTAACCTTCCTTTGTCTTTTTATGGATTTGATCTAAAATAAAAACATAATCTTCCTGCTTTTTCACAAAATCGAGATCCGTAACGTCTAAAATCAAAACGTTCAAGTCAGTTTGTGTCTTGATGTAATCCAAATAGCCTCGATTGATCTTTTCCAGATACTCTGAAGGAATTTCCTGCTCATAACTTCTGCCTCGTTTTTTAATGTTTCCTAAAAGGCGATCGGTATTTTGATACAAATACACATACAGGTCAGGCTTAGGCATTTCCTTGTGAATAATATCAAACATTGTTTTATACAAGCGGTATTCGTCTTCCTGAAGTGTTACTTTAGCAAAAATCAACGACTTAAAAATATGATAATCCGCTACAATAAAATCTTTAAATAAATCAAACTGCGCCAGATCATCCGTTAACTGTTGGTAACGATCTGCCAGAAAAGACATTTCCAGAGGAAAAGCATAGCGATTTTGGTCTTTATAAAACTTCGGTAAAAAAGGATTATCAGCAAAACGTTCTAAAACCAGTTTAGCATTGCAATCTTCTGACAGTTTGGTTGCTAATGTTGTTTTCCCGGCTCCTATATTCCCTTCAATAGCAATATAATTATACTGTTCTATTCCCAAAGTTGCTAATGGTGATCCTAATCGTTCCTGAAAAACCACACAGTCGGAATCATCCTGAGTTTCCTGTAACAACTCTCCCGCTGTTTTCTTTAAAACCGGATGTTTCCATTGGCTATCAATATCCCTAAATGGGAGCAACACAAACTTTCGGTTCTGCATTTGCGGATGTGGAACAGTCAGATCATGGGTTGTTATAATATCTTCATTAGCCGCTATAATATCCAGGTCTATCGTTCTTGCCTGATACCCTGCTCCTTCTTGTCTTACCCTGCCTAACTCTTTTTCTATTTTCAATAGTTCTTTTAAAACTTTAGCAGGACTCTTAGTGGTATGAACCAAAATCGCTAAATTTAAGAAAGCTTCGCTTTCAAATCCCCAAGCCGGTGTTTCATATACTTTAGACACTTTTACGACCGTTGCAACTCTTTCATGAATAAGACGAATTGACTGTTTTGCATAATTACGTCTATCTCCTGTATTACTGCCTATGGAAATAATTATTTGATTTTGGTTTTTCATACAAGGGCAAAATAACAAACTATTTTACACTTAAAACCGAACAAATTTATTTTTTTATGAACATGTAACATTTTAACATTTTAACAGACATATTAGTCCAGATTATTTAATCAAACGAAAATGAAATTTTTAGGAAATGTATTAGCCACAGTTGTGGGAATCTTTATTTTTTGTATGTTATTCTTCTTCGGACTGCTTTTTATCAGTGTAATAGCAGGCGGAGATGGTGATAAAATTACACTAAAAGATAATTCGGTTATTGAACTGGATTTATCGAATGTAAACCTTGATTATGCAGGAAAAGTAAATTTTAAAGACTTTAATTATATTGAGACCAACCATAACGGTCTGATTGATGTTTTAAATGCTATTGATTATGCTAAAACAGACGAAAACATCAAAGGAATCTCTATCCTGAATAACTTTTCAGAATTGGGATTAGCTCAAAGTAAAGCCCTTCGCGACAAATTAGAAGATTTTAAAAAATCGGGGAAATTCATAGTTGCTTATTCTAATTACATGACGCAAAAAGACTATTACCTGAACTCGGTTGCCGATACTCTGTATTTAAACCCTGTTGGCGAACTTGATTTTAAAGGTTTAAGCTCTGAGATCCTGTACATGAAAGAGCTTCAGGAAAAAACCGGTATCAAAATGGAAGTTATACGTCACGGAAAATACAAAAGTGCAGTAGAACCATTCCTTTCACAGGAAATGAGTCCTGAAAACCGTGAACAGATGACTGTTTTATTAGAATCGGCTTGGAAAACCATTGCCGATGACATTTCTATCAGCCGAAACATTTCTGTAGATAGTTTAAACAGTATTGCTAATTCATTAGGCGGCCGTACTCCGGAATTAGCTTTAGCTAAAAACTTAGTCGATAAAATAGCTTATGAAGACGTTTACCACGAAGCTATTAAAACAGCTCTGAAAGTGAAACCTTCTGATGATTACAACAAGATTGAAATCTTAGATTATGCTAAAAAAGTAGCAACGACCGCAAAAGATTTCGACAAAGAAGATATCATTGCCATTATCTACGCACAAGGCGAAATTGCCGGCGGTGAAGGAGACATCAATGTTATTGGCGAAGGTGCTATCCGCAAATCATTAGAAGAAGCCCGTAAAAACAAAAATATTAAAGCTGTCGTATTACGTGTTAACAGTCCGGGAGGAAGCGCTTTGACCTCTGATCTGATCTGGAGAGAAATCGAACTTACCAAGAAAGTAAAACCGGTTATTGTTTCTATGGGAAATTATGCCGCTTCCGGTGGTTATTATATTTCGTGTAATGCCAATAAGATCTTTGCCGAGCCTAGTACTATTACCGGATCGATCGGAGTTTTCGGTATGCTGCCTAATATGAACCAATTGGCTAAAAACATCGGGATTAATGCAGAACAAGTAAAAACTCATGAAAACGCCGGTGGATACAGCATCTTTGAACCCTTAGATGAAAACTTCAAAAACTTTACACTGGAAAGTATTGAAAATGTATACGATACTTTTGTAAAAAGGGTTGCAGACGGCCGAAAAATGTCTCCTCAAGCCGTTGATGCCATAGCACAGGGAAGAGTTTGGACAGGAGCTGACGCTCTTAGAATTGGTCTGGTAGATGAATTAGGAGGATTAGACGACGCTATTGCTTATGCTGCAAAAGTGGCTAAAACCGATTCTTACAAAACAAAGAATTTCCCTGAATATGAGAAAAATTTCCAAGATCTGTTAGCCAATTATACCGGACTAGCTATGTTTAAAACACGCGAACAAATGATCAAAGAAGAGATCGGGGAAGCTAATTATCAGGTTTTAGAACAACTAAGACGTGTTCAAAACCGCAAAGGCATTCAAGCTATTATACCTTATGAAATTAAAATTGAATAGTATTTCAAAAAAATAAAAAGCAAAAAGCCATTCTTCAGGAGTGGCTTTTTTTATGCACGTTTAAGTATCTTTGTGTAATTTTAAACAGAATGAGTAGTACAGATAAATTTTTAGCCCAACGCATCTATTTTACACTAAGTGCCCTGTTTATATGTTCTCTGGTTGTTTCCAATCTGATTTTTCAAAAGTTCTTCTATTGGTATCCATTCGGAGATATTGAAATTTTCGGCGCTAAACTTTTTGAAATATCAGTAGGTATCATTCCTTACCCTATAACTTTTTTAGTAACAGATATCATTTCTGAGATCTACGGAAAGAAAAAGGCTAATCAGGTCGTTACCACAGGAATCTTTGCTTCTGTTTTTTCCCTGGGAATAATCTATACTGCTAATCTAGCTCCTGCTATAGAGAACTCTCCGGTAAACGACGAACTTTTTACTAAAGTTTTCGGACAAACAGCTTTAGCCGTACTGGCTTCTATGATCGCCTATTTAGCCGCTCAGTATATTGACATTCAGGTTTATCATTTTTGGAAAAGAATTACAAAAGGTAAAATGCTTTGGGTTCGCAACAATTTCTCAACCATGACCTCACAGGCCGTTGACACGTTCTCTGTGTTATTCTTACTTTGTGCTTTTAAAATCCTGCCTTGGGAACTCTTCGGAAAATTATTTGTAAGCGGTTTTGCATTTAAAGTTTTTATTGCTTTACTGGACACTCCTTTTATGTATTTAGCCGTATATTTATTCCGCAAAAAGTTCAAACTGAATGTTAATGAAGAATTATTCGTTGATTAGCTTCATTTTTTTAACGTAATATTAAATATTTTTAAATCAATAGCTTTTATTTTTGCAACTTACTTAGTTCATTTTAACACTAAAAACCTCAATACGTTATGCTAAAAAAGATACTTAAAGGCGTTGGGATTTTCTTATTGATATCCATTATTGCCTTAGCTGCTGCTCCATTTATTTTTAAAGACAAGATCAAAGCGCTTGTTTTAAAATCCATTAACGAAAATGTAGATGCGGAAGTGTCGTTTGCCGACGTAGATCTTAGTTTACTGCGAAATTTTCCCAATGCCAGCGTAAACATAGCCGATCTGAGCATCATCAACAAAGCTCCTTTTAAAGGAGACACTTTGTTTTATGCCGGAGACCTTAATGTAAAAATGAGCATTAAAGAGCTTTTTAAAGGCGAAAACGAAGCCATGAACTTAGAAAGCTTCTCTTCTTCAAATGCTTTAGTAAATTTGATCATCAACAAAGACGGAATAGGTAATTATGACATTGCTTTAAAAACAAATGAAGAAGACACTAAAGAAGATTCCGAAAGCCAACCTTTTAACCTAAACATTCAAAACTATGAGATCAACAATCTGAGAATGGTTTATTTTGATGAAAGTTCTAATATGAAACTGGCATTAGACAGCCTGAACCATAACGGAACAGGTAATTTTGCCGAGCAAAAACTGGATCTGGACACTCATACCAACACCAAGCTCTCTTTTGATATGGACGGTACAAACTACATGAGAAATGTGGCTTTATCTTTAGACGCTGTTTTAGGAATTGATCTGGACAATATGAAATTTGAATTCAAAGACAATAAAGCCCTGATCAATCAGCTACCTCTGGAATTCGACGGATTTCTGCAAATGGTAGAGGACGGGCAATTGTACAAGCTTACTTTCGGCACGCCGGACTCAGATTTCAAAAACTTTTTAGGTTTAGTTCCTGAAGCATATTCCGGAGATATCAGTAAAGTAAAAACAAGCGGAGAGTTTAAAGTTTCGGGTAAAGTAGACGGAAAACTAACGGAAACAACTATTCCTAAATTTAACATTGAATTAGCCTCTAAAAATGCTTCATTCCAATATCCTGACCTTCCAAAATCGGTTAAAAATATCGTAATTGACACACATATTGTGAACGAAACCGGTAACATGAAAGATATCTATGTAGATCTGAACCAGTTGTCATTTGCCATTGACCAGGATGTATTCAATGCTAAGGCTAATATTAAAAACTTAACAGAAAATGCTCTTGTAGACGCAAAATTAAACGGCGTGATCAACTTAGCCAATGTTACTAAAGCGTATCCGGTACAGTTAGACCAACCTCTTTCCGGAGTTTTAAAAGCCGATGTCGCTACAAAATTTGACATGAAGTCTGTTGAAAACAGCCAATATCAAAACATACAAAACTCAGGTAATATCAGCTTAACAGGAGGATTCAACTACGAAGGACCTGAATTAGCAAAACCGTTCAAAATCAATAATACTTCCATCACTTTTAACCCGAACCAGATTAAATTAAATGATTTTGATGCTGTTACCGGATCAAGTGATATTAAGGTAAGTGGCGGATTGGATAATTTCTACGGATTCTTATTCAAGAATCAAACTTTAAAAGGAAATTTTGATCTGGCTTCTAACAAATTGATCGTTTCTGATTTTATGGCTCCTACGACCACTACTGACGAAACTACCGGAACAACCACTACTGAAGCTGTTAAAATACCGGCTTTTCTGGATTGTACCTTATCTGCTAAAGCCAACACTGTGGTTTACGATAATTTAAACCTGAAAAATGTTTCCGGTAATTTAGCCATTAAAGATGAAGCCATTACTTTGAGCAACCTCAAAATGGATATCTTCGGAGGAAATATCGGTTTAACGGGAACAGTTTCTACTAAAGAGAACACTCCGAAATTCAATATGGATCTGGGATTGAACAGTGTTAATATTGCCGAATCCTTTACTCAGGTTGACATGTTAAAGAGCATTGCTCCTATCGCTAATACGATTAACGGTAAACTGAATTCCACCATTAAATTATCCGGTAATTTAACTAATGACATGACTCCCGATTTAAAAACTATTTCCGGAGATCTATTCGGACAATTACTATCAACCTCAGTAAATACTGAAAACTCCAAGTTATTGTCTTCATTAGCCTCTAACGTTCAATTCATAGATGTAAGCAAATTGAACTTAGACGATGTAAAAGCCTCTTTAACATTCAAAGACGGTAAAGTTGCTCTAAAACCAATGAACTTAAAATATCAGGATATCAACATGACCGTTGACGGAACACATGGCTTTGACCAGTCCATGAATTACAATGTTACTTTTGATGTTCCTGCCAAATATTTAGGCACTGAAGTTAACAATTTGATTTCAAAACTTTCTGCTTCAGACCAACAGAAAATCGAAAGTGTTCCGGTTACAGCAAATCTTACAGGAAGCTTTACCAGTCCTTCTGTAAAAACAGATTTAAAGCAAGCTACGACCAATTTAGCTTCGCAATTGGTACAAATGCAGAAAGAAAAATTAATTAATCAGGGAACAGGTGCATTAAGCAATTTACTAGGAGGTAACAAAGATGCTTCTTCTAATTCTACCACTTCTGATTCTACTAAAACAGAAACAAAAGAAGACGTAAAAACTACAGTTAAAGAAAAAGCTTCTGATGCGATTAATAGTTTATTCAAGAAAAAGAAAAGTGAATAATCAATGATAAAATGAAAAAGCCGATTTTTAAAAATCGGCTTTTTTTATAATGATAGTTTTACAACATATCCCTCATACGTCCGTACATTAAAGACCGTACCATCTTCAAACATCAGGTATTGCCCTTTTATACCGGTTAATGTCCCTTTGTAATCAGGTACTTTTTCCAGATTTAAACTACTTACTTTTTTAGGGTAATGCAAAACCGGATAATGCAAATCATAAATTTTAGCATATTCCGTATAATATGGTAAAATTTCTTTAGGTAACCAATTCTGCACTTTCTCTCTTTCCTTTACCAGATCAGCCTGAACCACATCATTTTTTAGCATTTTCTGCCAACTCGTTTTATCCGTAAAATGTTCTTTTAATGCTACTTCTGTAATTCCGGCTAAATATCTGTTAGGCACTTCTACTATCGGCACTGCTTCAATCGCTCCCTGATCGATCCAACGAGTAGGAACCTGAGTTTTCCTTGTAACTCCTACTTTCACTTCACTTGACAAAGCAAGGTAAACAATATGCGGTTGCAATTGTACTCTTTTTTCATATTCCAGATCACGATCTTCAATCCCCAAATGTGCTGTACTCAATTCCGGTTTCATAATCCAGTCGCCTACTGCGGGGCTCTTCATAAAACAATCGTAACAAAAACCTTGTCGGAATATCTTTTTCGGTTGTCCGCAATTTAAGCACTGATAGCCTTGAAACTGAATTTCTAAATTTTTACCTAAAATCTGATTAAGATTTAGAAAACTATCTTCAAAAACCAGATAATAATCTATAGGATCCGTTAATTCTGTTTGCATTTTTTGCAGAACTCCTTGGTATGTCATTACTATTTTGCTTAATAATTAGATTTAAAATTTAAAAAAAATATTATTTTTGGTAAAGTTATAATTCATAAATTGTAATTCATAATTATACTTTTTAAAAAATGCCTTTACCTATAATTAATTCTATTGCTTCATGGCTTCTTAAAAAACGAGTCCATCAAATGGAATTGTTTTTGAAATATCCCCATGAAGTACAGGAAGAACTGCTTTTCAATCTTTTGAAAATAGCTGAAAACACTGTTATAGGTAAAAAATATGATTTTGGATCTATCAAAAGCTACGAAACTTTTTGCGAACGAATCCCGATCTCGAATTATGAAGATCTGGAACCTTTGATTGAACGAACGCGCAGAGGCGAGCAAAATGTTTTTTGGCCTACTTCCATCAAGTGGTTTGCTAAATCGAGCGGAACCACTAATGCTAAAAGCAAATTCATTCCGGTAAGTACGGAAGCACTGGAAAACTGTCATTACAAAGCCAGTAAAGACCTGTTGTGCCTCTACCTGAACAACAATGAAGATTCAGAATTATTTACTGGCAAAAGCTTGCGATTAGGAGGTAGTAAACAATTATATGAAGACAACAATACTTTTTTCGGAGACCTTTCTGCCATCTTAATTGACAATATGCCTATCTGGGCAGAATTCAGTTCAACTCCGAGCAACAAAGTGTCGCTGATGGGTGATTGGGAAACCAAACTTCCGGCTATCATTAACGAAACCGTTCAAGAAAACGTTACCAGTCTGGCTGGCGTTCCGAGTTGGATGATGGTTCTGCTTAATAAAACATTAGAAACCACAAAACGAGGAAGCATCCTGGATATCTGGCCTAATGTAGAAGTCTATTTTCACGGTGGTGTAAGCTTTGAACCTTACAGAGAGCAATACCAGAAGTTGTTCCCGAAAAAAGACTTCAACTTCTATGAGATTTATAATGCATCTGAAGGCTTTTTTGCACTTCAGGACCAGAATAACTCCAATGAGTTATTATTAATGCTTGACTACGGAATTTTTTACGAGTTCATTCCAATGGAAACTTTCGGCACACCGCAGCAGCGAACAATTCCTTTACATCAGGTTGAATTGCATAAAAATTATGCTTTGGTCATCAGCACCAATTCCGGATTATGGCGTTACTTAATCGGTGATACCGTGCGTTTTACATCACTCAATCCCTACAGAATTATGGTAACCGGCAGAACCAAGCACCACATCAATGTTTTCGGCGAGGAGCTTATGATTGAAAACACAGATAAAGCACTTGCCAAAACTTGTCAGGAATTAGGTTGTGAAGTGATTGATTATACTGTAGCTCCGATTTTTATGAAAGAAAAAGAAAAAGGGGCTCACGAATGGTTGATCGAGTTTAAGACCTATCCCATGAACACAGAACACTTTGCTTTACTTTTAGATGAGAATTTACAAAAGCTTAATTCTGATTACGAAGCCAAAAGACATAATAACATGACGCTTAATGCGTTAAAATTGAATATAGCACGTCCTCATTTGTTTTACGACTGGTTAAAAGAGAAAGACAAACTTGGCGGACAGCACAAAATTCCAAGACTGTCTAACAATAGAAGTTATTTGGATGAATTATTAAAAATGCAAATCCTACAAATGAAATAAACATGAAACATTGTATTAAAATTGTAAGCTTGGTGATGATAATCGGTATGACTTTGGTCTCCTGCGGACCGAGACGATACAAATGCGGACCTTACAGAAAATGTGAAGTAAAAGAACAGAAGTCGGAAAACACACCTATTCTGATACTTACAAAAGAAAACAAGGCTAATTGCTAAAAAAGTTTTGCCTTTTCAACCTATAACGCGACCTAATTGTATT
>NZ_JAMXLC010000001.1:1966077-1986930 GCF_024054235.1 Flavobacterium sp. NRK F10 | reverse complement strand
TTTTTTTTTGTATTTAATCGATTTTAAGACTAACTTTTTTTTATTATATGATAAAAATCATGTGAAACTTATATTTTTGCACTCGTTTCTTAACTAAAAGCTAACTAAAAATTAAACAATTACTTTCTTATGAAAAAACTAATCGTTCTTTCAGTGATTGCCCTTTTCACACAACTAAAAATATTTTCTCAAGAACCTCAGCGAGTTGAAGGACTGGATTCAATCGTTGACATCCTAAACACTTCAACCAAAGGGAACCGTTATGTTTTAAGTGACACCGGAATCAACTCTGAGTTATCTGAAATAGGAACTTCTTTTTTTATGAATAAATATGTTATTTTATCTAACAAAAAAAGAAGACATTACGAAACCACTAAAAACGAAAAAACAAATACTTTCAACAACAACCTGTATTGCGTTAATGTTGATTCAGAAGGAAATTTATCATTCCCATTATTGTTTTCCTCAGCTCTTGACTCAAAAAATAATGAAGGATCATTAGCTTTTACACCGGACCAACAAACGATTTACTTTACTCAAGAAACCGACCCTGAATCCGGAAAATTTGAATTATTCAGAGCCACTTTAGCCAGTGAAGGCAGCAAAAAATTCTGGTCTGACATCACTAAAATAGACTTAGATAACGGCAACTATTCTATAGAAACACCAAGTGTTGCTCCTGACGGAAAGAAATTATACATCTCAAGTAATAAACCTGGTGGATTCGGTGGATATGACATTTATGAAGTAGCCATTTTAGAAGACGGAAGCTTCGGAACAATGAAAAACTTAGGCGCAAACGTTAACACTGCTGAAGATGACAAATATCCGCATTTAACTCCGGATGGTAAATACTTTTACTTTTCATCAAAAGGTCATTTAAACATCGGAGGATATGATGTTTTCCGCTCTTCAATTGTAAATGAAAAATATTTAAAAGCATTAAATTTAGGCCCTACGCTAAACTCACGAAAAGATGACTTGGCATTTATTTTAGTCAATGACAAACAAGGATATCTTTCTACAGACAAATCCGGAACAGATAATTTTGACATTTTAAAATTTGAAATCAAAAATCTGGAGAAGGGCAACAAAACTTTCCAAATTACAGAAAAGAACTCTCAATTACCATTACCGAACGCTAAAGTTGTGATCAAAGACGAATTCGGGAACATCGTTTCACAAACGGTATCTGACAACAACGGTAATATAAAAGTTGATATCAATCCGATCTCTTACAATTATATCAGTGTTGAAAAAGACGGATATGAAAATTATGAGAATGATTTTACTTCAGAAAATATTTTGAAAAGCCCTATTGTTTTACAACAAGCTAAGCCTATCATTACGGAAGATGCTATTGTTATTGAAAATATCTATTTTGATTTTAACAAAGCATCCATTAAACCGGAATCTGAATTATCCTTGAATAAGATCAAAATGGTATTAGAAGAACATCCTGAGTTTAAAATTGCTATCAACGCTCATACTGACACTAAAGGTTCGGACAGGTACAATCTTCAACTATCCGATAAAAGAGCGAAATCAGCATATAATTACTTAATTAAAAATGGTGTTGCTCCTGAAAAACTAACTTCTAAAGGATACGGAGAATCACAACCGTTAAAAAAATGTACTAGCTGTACTTCTGAAGAAGATCAGGCAAACAGAAGAATTGAATTCAAAATTATAAAACAACTAAACCAAATATAAAACAAAAATGAAACGAAAATTAATCGCCTTATTCGCAATCTCAGGAACTATTTTAATTACTTCTTGTTCAAGCGGCTGGAGTTGTAAAGCCAGTTATTGTAAAAAAGATTCTACAACAAAAATGAAATCGGAGAAAGCTGAAGCATAAAAAATAAAAAGGGGGAAGTTTAAAACTTCCCCCTTTTTATTCCAATAATCTTTATGAAGCGGTTTTTAACCGCTGTAATAAATTTTTATTTAAACTATGTTCTGCGAACGTTTTTGTAACCACGAGTTCTTTCTCTGAAGAGCTAGGCAATTCAAACATTACATCTGTCAGAATAGCTTCGCACAGCGAACGTAACCCTCTGGCTCCTAATTTATATTCCAAGGCTTTGTCTACGATAAACTGTAACGCTTCCTCTTCAATTGAAAAATCAACATCATCCATTTCAAACAGTTTTTTGTACTGTTTTACCAAAGCATTTTTAGGCTCTGTCAAAATAGCTCTTAATGTTTTACCATCAAGTGGGTCCATGTGAGTCAGAACAGGCAAACGCCCTATGATTTCAGGTATCAAACCAAAGTCTTTCAAATCTTTGGGTACTACATATTGCAACAGATTGTCTTTATCAATAACATCAGTATTTTTTGAGGAACCGTATCCTACTGCCTGACGATTCAATCTTTTGGAAATAATACGTTCGATACCGTCAAAAGCACCTCCGGCTATGAACAGGATATTTTGCGTATTAACCTCAACAAATTTCTGATCCGGATGTTTTCTTCCTCCTTTAGGCGGCACATTAACTACTGTTCCTTCTAACAATTTTAATAATGCTTGCTGAACACCTTCTCCTGAAACGTCTCGTGTTATAGAAGGATTATCACTTTTTCGGGCTATTTTATCTATTTCATCTATAAAGACAATCCCACGTTCGGCTTTAGACACATCATAATCTGCTGCTTGTAACAGACGGGTTAAAATGCTTTCCACATCTTCCCCAACATATCCGGCTTCTGTTAAAACAGTTGCATCAACAATAGCCAACGGAACATTTAACATTTTAGCAATGGTTTTAGCTACTAATGTTTTTCCGGTTCCGGTTTGCCCCACCATGATAATGTTACTCTTTTCAATCTCCACCTCATCATCTAACTGCTTTTGCATTAAACGTTTATAGTGGTTATAAACAGCAACGCTCATCACTTTTTTTGTCTGATCCTGTCCGATGATGTATTCATCCAAAAAAGTCTTAATTTCTTTTGGTTTCAAGAGAACCAATTCAGCCATTAAATCACTTTTTCCACTTTGTTTTAACTCTTCTAAAACAATTCCATGCGCTTGTTCAATACAACGATCACAGATATGCGCATTAATCCCTGCGATCAATAAATTGGTTTCTGGCTTTTTTCTACCACAAAACGAACATTCTAATACTTCTTTAGCCATTTTTTTTAAGTCAAGGGTGAAAGGAAAAAGGTTAAGGCGAAAGGAAATGAAAAATACTCATTACCTCATACCGTTTACCAATATCCTAAAAAAATCATCTGGTTAATACTTCATCGATCATTCCGTATTCTTTTGCTTCGCTGGCAATCATCCAATAATCTCTGTCACTATCGTCATTTACCTTTTCAATAGTTTGTCCTGAATGTTTAGAAATAATCTCGTATAATTCTCCTTTTAATTTTAAAATCTCACGTGCTGTAATTTCGATATCTGATGCCTGTCCTTGCGCTCCTCCTAACGGTTGATGGATCATAACGCGAGAGTGTGGCAATGCACTTCTTTTTCCGGCTGCTCCGGCACATAACAATACCGCTCCCATTGAAGCTGCCATACCTGTACAAATAGTTGCTACATCCGGCTTAATGAACTGCATGGTATCATAAATACCTAAACCTGCATAAACACCACCTCCCGGAGAGTTTACATAAATCTGAATATCTTTGGAAGCATCCAAACTTTCCAAAAACAATAACTGCGCTTGTACAATATTAGCAATCTGATCGTCGATCCCTGTCCCTAAGAAAATGATTCTATCCATCATTAAACGAGAGAACACATCCAATTGCGTTACGTTTAACTGACGCTCTTCCATAATATAAGGAGTCATTCCTACAGGAGGTGTTACACGGCTCATAATTTTATCGTAATACAAGCTGTTTATCTTGTGATGCTTTGTAGCATACTTCTGAAATTCTTTACCAAAATTCATACTGAATTAAATTAAGGGTTTACAAAAAAATAAACGTCAAACATTAATGTTTGACGTTCAAAGATAATTATTTTTTACGAAAAAATTATTCTCCGTACATCTCTTTAATAAACTGATCGTAGTTTACTTTTTTAGGTTTAGCTCCTACTTTTTCTTTGAATAGGTCTAACATCTTTTCGCTCATCACTTGTTCAGACAAACGTTTTACCTCTTCTTGATTTGAAAGCACACGCGCTACAATTCCTTCAACTTCTTCATCAGACGGATTTAGCTGACCAAATTGAGCCATTTGTTTTTTGATCAAATCTGCAGTATGTGCTTTTAAGTCTTCAAATTGAATTTGTAAATTATTATCTGCAATGATCTTGTTCTCGATCAACTGATAACGCAATCCTTTTTCTGACTTGCTATATTCTTCCTCTGCTTGTTCAATAGTTAACGGATTCTCTCCGACAGTTTGAATCCATTTTTTCAAGAATTCAGCAGGCAATTCGAATTTTGTATTTTCAATTAAACTTTCAATAACATCATTCAAGAATTTTTGATCAGCTTGTTGTGCAAATTGTGCTTCAGCATCTTCTTTAATTTTTGCTTTTAATTCTTCAACAGACGTTACTTTTCCTTCTCCGAACAATTTATCGAAAAGCTCTTGATTCAATTCAGCTTTCTCTACTTCGTTAATCTCTTCGATTTTGAAATCAACATTGATATCTAAACCATGAACATCGTCATGAGATATTTTTAAATAATCCATTAGTTTGTGGTCATCATCAAAAAGCCCTTTAGTTGCTAAAGTCACTACATCTCCAACTTTTTTACTTACAAACTGTTTTGCTGTTTTCTTATCTTTAAAGATATCTAATGTAATATTTGCTGCATTATTAATTCCTTTTTCTTCATTAGAAAAAGTACCACGGATCGAGCTGTCTTCTGCAACTTTATCTTGAGGAACTAATTTTCCGTATTGTTTTTGAATACGCTCTACTTGTTCGTCTAACATTTTATCGTCTGCCTCGATATCGAACTTAGTCACTTTCGTTTTAGCTTCTAAATCAACTGTAAATTCCGGAGCAAGTCCTAATTCAAATTCAAAAGTAAAGTCATCTTTATCCCAATCAAAATCTTCGGTTACTTTAGGAAGCGGATTTCCTAAGATATCTATTTTTTCTTCTACTAAATAATCATTCAATGATGACTGTAATAATTTATTAACCTCATCAAACAATACTGATTTACCATATTGCTTTTGGATAAGGCTCATAGGCACTTGTCCTTTTCTAAATCCCGGGATATTAGCATTTTTTCTATAATCAGAAAGTACTTTTTCTACTTTGTCTGCATAATCTTCTTTTGAAATAGCTACTGTTACAATAGCATTTAATGCATCTACCTGCTCTTTTGAAATGTTCATTATGTTACTAATTTAATGTCATAAAATTTGGGTTGCAAAATTATAGAATTTTTACAACCCAAACAAGTTTTTAACCAATTGAATTTCAGTTTACTATTTTTTAGTTTTCCTCTACAAATATTTTATTGAGGATAGATTGTAAAACGGACAGAATGATACTAAAAAATAGTGCACTCCAGAATCCGGAAACATAAAAGCCTCCTACAAAATGTCCGGCTAATAAAATAATTACTGCATTAATCACAAACAAGAACAAGCCTAATGTCAGAACTGTTGCCGGAATTGTCAAAAGAACTAATACTGGTTTTACAAATACATTCAACAAGCCTAAAACGACAGCAACCACTAAAGCCGTTTGAATACTATTCACATTTATTCCCGGTAAAAAATGAGACAAAACCACAATTAAGACAGTGGTTATGATCAATTTAATAATTAGCTTCATCTTCTTAATCTTTATTAGTTATTTCCTTTTAAAACTGAAATTTAAAAAATAAAAAAGACACCAAAAAAATATTGGTGTCTTTTCTTAAAATAAAATATATAACCCAAATTTATTTTCTAGTTTGAGCCTACAATATGGATCCCCGGATAGTCATTCACATACTTCAACGGTAAATTTGCATTGTAGTATTGGTTGATCAAATTAATGATCGAATTCGTAATAACTGCATATCCTTTTGCATTCGGATGAACACCGTCTAAAGAAAACAATACTTCATTTTCAGTTTCAATACCACTAAAATAATCAGCAGTAAAAATCTGACCGGTTTCGATTCTCAATCCGTTTACTAACAAATTCATCATTGTATTCATATCTGCCACAGCCAAATCATTTGTATTAGCAATGGAAACAATCGTAGCATTGAAAGCATCAGTTGCCGCAGCTACTTTCGCTTTTTCATTAGCTGTTAACACCCATCTGTTTGCCATAGGATAAGAAACACCATTAATGTTTAACCCTAACGATGCTAAAGTTGCCGAAGCCCCTGAATTAACCGTACCGATAACTGAAGATGCCGGTAAAACTACTAAATCAGCAGTATTTGCCTGACGTGCTTTACCATAAGCCATTCCTATTTCATCAGCAATACTTGCCGGATACCCCTGCATTTGTAAAGCTCCGGAAATTTGAGCTGTTCTATCAGCTGCATCTGCATCATAAATTAAAATCGGATTAACTGCAACTGAGGAAAGCGGATTAATTCTATTAGGTTCGCCATAAGCAGTAAAAACTGCATCCAATGGTCCGTATAAATTTGCATTTAACAAATCAATATTAGACTGTCCTCCTAGAGCTGCTGGAGAAAGCGGAGCGAAAGGAACTGTTGTAAAATAAGGGATTGATGTTACACTAGGAATTGTTGCTACCACCCCTTTAGCACCACCGGAAGTCAATGTATTCACGATTGTTGAATAAACACTTCCGAATACCATTGCATTTGTAATATCATTACCTCCGTAAGTTGAAGGATCCATATTTCCTGTTTCATTGTGATCTTCAGCCGGAGTCATTCCGTCATCTTGAGCACCACCGTTAGTTGCATATGCCAAAACATCATTAGAACCGATCCAATTTGTAAAGAAAGTCGGATCCATAGCCATTGCATCTGCTAAAACCGATGTACTAGAACTACTAGCCATTCTTACAAAATACGGATTAGCTGCCCCAATAGCAACTCCTGCGACATTCCCATATCCATTTGCTACTAAATGAAATGATTTTGCGCCCGGAACCCCCATATTATTATAAGGCCCTGCATGAATATCCGATACTTCGATTGTAGGTGTTCCTGTTATATTTTCCGGTCTTCCTTCAGAAGCATCAATTACCAATCTTGTCGAAGCAATCTGAACCCCTCCTAAAGTCAATCCTCCTAAATTATTTGCATCATCTCCGTAATAAGGCTGAGTAAAACTTCCACCTCCTACTAAAGCAAATTGTTGTGCCAGCATATTAGGATATGAATTCATCTGACCTGTTTTATAAACAGTACCGTCCATATAACCTGCAGTTAATGAATTACCTACTGCTACATACGATGTAAAATCAGCATTCCCAGAGGTATAGTTAGCATCTACATCATTTTCAAACTCCGGCTCACATGAAGCAAAACCGACAGCTAAAATCGCTAAGTATATAAATTTATTTTTCATTTTTTTCTTGTTTAAAATCAATATTAGAAACTATAAGTTACACCTAAACCAGGAGAAAACACCACTGATTTATAAGTACCTCCGAAAGACGGATTAGGTTGTCCTGAGATCGGATCTGTTGAATAATCGTATGAATTATCAATTTGATCGAAATGTAAGTACAAGAATGAGAAATCAACTCCGAATTTTTGGTTCAATTGATAAGTCAGACCTCCTGTAAAGCCCATAGAATCATTTCTAGGTGTTTCAGGAGCAAAGTACCCGTCTTGTACAGGACTTTGATCATGATACCATCCGGCTCTGAATGTAAATTTATCATTTGCCTCATATTGAGTACCGATTCTGAACGTACTTGAATTTTTATAATTTCTAGGATTTAAAGACTCACTTCCGTTAGCAAATTTAACATCTAAAGCTTTATAAGTATCCCATAAAGTATAGTTGTAGTCAAAAGCCACCAACCATTTATCAGTAACTTCATAAGAGAACCCTACTGTTAACTCAGCCGGTAACGGAAGGTCTGCATTAAAAGTAGTATTTTGAAAACTAGGGTCATTAGTAGCAAAATCAGGTACATTATAGAAATTAGCATCTCCTCCACGAGCTTCCATCGTAATTTCAGAACGATAATTCATCCCTAAGCGCATTTTATCGGTTGGATTAAACATGAAACCTAATGTATATCCCCAAGCTGTGATTCCTGAATCTTCAATTGTTAAATTAGTTCCTGTTCCGTCAGCAGACTGAAAAGCCTGATTCATCGTAACATCTCTATTGAAAGTAACCTTCCCTATAGCATAGATTGGCCCACCACCAACGCTAAAATGATCTCCAACTCGAACTGAAATTGAAGGCTGAACAAAAATAGCTTGCAGATCAATATTATTTACGAGGTGCGCACCTTCCCATCCTTGATCCCATTCTACTGCACTACCATAAGGCGTATAAACAGACAAACCTGCTGTTAACCAATCATTCAAACGATACGTGGCATAAACTTCTAATGGCGTTCCTACATTTGTCGTTGACGCAGTCCAATTATAGGTAGAATTTTGAAACTTAGTTTTAGCAACCAAAGCGTTAGCTCCTACAGATAAATTAAACTTATTTTCCAAATAAGCCATCCCCGCAGGATTAAAAAATGAAACCTCTGCACTATTAACTACAGCAACACCTGTATGCCCCATAGCCAACTGCTTTTGCCCTTGCATCGCTACTCTATATCCTCCTGCATAAACAGAAGTACCAGCCAGTGCTAAAAGCGCTAAAGAAAGTAATTTTCTCATAATTCTGATTTGTTAGTTTTTTTCGAATAAAAATTTCTACAATTCAAAATTATAACAAAATATGGAATATGCAATTTTTTACGCAAAAATATTATGAACGCATAATATTTTTATCCTTATTTTTTCAAATACTCAAAAACAAAGTCGTAAAACAATTCCGGATTTTCCGCATGTAACCAATGCCCTGCACCTTCAATTGTTTTTAGTTGCATCAATGGGAATTGTTCCTTAATACGTTCTACGTCTGAATCTAAAATATAATTCGAAACCGAACCTCTTACAAACAAACAAGGTCTAGCAAAATGTAAAGTAGTCGGAAGTCCTTGCCCTATGTTTTCTATTTTTTTATTAAAGACCTCTAAATTAAATCTAAAGGCTAATTGTCCGGGCTCTTTCCAATACAAACTTTTTAGTAAAAACTGCTTCGTCCCGAAATCATTGATATATCGGGATAAAATATTATCTACCTCCTGACGCGATGGTTTTAAACTGAAATCCACAGCATTAAGCGCTGCTAATATTTGTTGATGATGTGGCGGATAATATTTAGGTCCGATATCTGCTATTATCAATTTCTCAACTAGATCCGGGTTTTTACAAGCCAGTTGCATGGCAATTTTACCTCCCATAGAATGACCTAACAACACTATACTATCAAGTTGATGGAAACGACAATATTCCGACACATCCTGAGCCATAACCTCATAATCAAACACTTCTGAGTGAAAACTTCTACCATGGTTGCGCATATCAAGTAAATGTACCTGATATCCTAATTCGGAAAATTTAAGTCCTAACGTTTTCCAATTATCAGACATTCCTAAAAAACCGTGAAGGATTAAGAAAGGCTTCCCGCTTCCTTCTATTTTTGAATACAACATTCTCTTAAATTTTTTTCTTAAACTATAGCCAGTTCTCTATTATTATTTTAATCGTTGTAAATACATATTCAATACATTTTCCAACCCTAAATAAATTGATTCGGAAATCAATGCGTGTCCAATAGAAACCTCTAACAATCCCGGAATATTTTCTTTAAAAAACTTTGTATTCTCCAAACTTAAATCATGTCCGGCATTAATTCCTAAGTCCAACTCATTTGCCTTGATCGCCGCTTTCACATAAGGATCGATCCCTTTTAAATTACCTAAACCGTATTCATGCGCATAACTTTCCGTATACAATTCAATTCTATCCGTTCCGGTTGCTTTAGCACCTTCAATCATTTCCTCTATCGGATCTACAAAAACAGACGTCCGTATTCCATTCCGCTTGAACTCATTGATAACTTCAACCAAAAAGCCTTTGTGTTTAATCGTATCCCAACCCGCATTTGATGTTATAGCATCGTCTGCATCAGGAACTAATGTAACCTGAGTAGGTTTTATTTCTAAAACCAGATCTATAAATTTTGCTACCGGATTGCCTTCAATATTATACTCTGTATATACAACATCTTTTAGGTCCCGGGCATCCTGATATCTGATATGCCGCTCATCCGGTCTTGGATGAACCGTTACTCCCTGAGCTCCGAACTTCTGCACATCCTTTGCTACCTGCAACAAATCCGGCACATTACCCCCTCTTGAGTTCCTTAAAGTTGCTATTTTATTGATATTAACTGATAACTTTGTCATGTTTTTATTTTATTTTTACAAAAATACAAAGTATGCCTCGCTTAAATGCTCTTTTTTGATTAATTTGCATGAAATTTTGGTTACCTATATATGAATCCACTCTTAGAATACCTTAACAACTCCATAAAACCCCTTAAAAGCTCTCAGTCATTAAAAGAAGCCGAAGAGTTATTTTATGAATTATCTTATTCCCACTTTCCGGTAACTGAGAACAACATATATATAGGAGTGATCAACAGAGAGAGTGCAGAGATAGGTTCAGCAGAAACTATTATTTCAGACAAACGATACGATTTCGATCGTTTTTATGTTCGCACTAATATGAACTGGTTGGACGTATTAGAAGTTTTTGCTAAAAACGAAACCAATTTAGTACCGGTTTTAGATGAAAAGAACCAATATGCCGGCTATTATGAATTAGAAGACGTTATTCGCTTTTTACACGAAACGCCTTTTCTTAAAGAGAACGGAGGAATTTTAGTTGTCAAAAAAGAAGCAAATGCTTTTTCAATGAGTCAAATTGCTCAAATTGTAGAAAGCAACAACGGTAAGCTTTTAGGCTTGTTCGTTTCTAAAACAGACGGACATTTTGTTGAAATTACACTAAAGATAAGCCAAACCGGATTAAATGAAATCATTCAAACCTTTAGAAGGTATGAGTATGAAATTATTTCGGAACACCAGGAGGATTCTTATCTAAAAAACCTGAAAGATCGATCGGATTATTTAGACAAATACCTAAATATTTGATATTATTGCAAGCGAAAAAACACTAAGCATTATAACTCAGCTATGAAAATCGCGATTTACGGTCAATATTACCAGAACAACACAGAGGAAATTGTCTCCAAAGTCATTACTATTCTTAAAAAGAATGATTTTGAAGTATTCATAGAAAAAACATTTGCTGAAAATTTTTCAACTATCTCTACCAAAGAGTATAAAACATTTTCATGTCACGAAGAATTAGATGAAAGCACGGCTTTCCTAATCAGTATAGGAGGTGATGGAACTATTCTCAGAGCAGTGACCTATATTCGTAACAAAAACATTCCGATCGTCGGGATCAATTCCGGAAGGTTAGGTTTTTTAGCTACTGTTCAGATAGAAAACATAGAACTTTTCATCAATAAAATGATTCAAGGGAATTATACCATATCCCAAAGAACACTTTTAAGTTTAAGTTCAAAACCTATCAATCATGATTTAGACGATCTGAACTTTGCTTTGAACGAAGTTAGTGTTTCCAGAAAAGATACCACTTCCATGATTACTATTGAAACGTATCTGGATAACGAATACCTTACCTCTTATTGGGCTGACGGCCTGATCATCTCTACTCCTACAGGTTCAACCGGCTATTCTCTAAGTTGTGGTGGCCCGATTTTAACCCCTGAAGTCAAAAGTCTCGTAATAAACCCCATAGCACCACACAACCTGAATGCCAGACCATTAGTAATTCCGGATAATACTGAAATCAAGCTAAAAGTATCCGGAAGGGAAAATGAGTATTTAGTTTCATTAGACTCCCGCATTACTTCTGTAAATAACGAGACCGTTCTTTACGTTAAAAAATCTGATTTTTCGATACAATTAGTTGAATTTCCAGAGGAAGGTTTTCTTAAAACCATAAGAAAAAAACTGTTGTGGGGAGAAGACCGAAGAAATTAGTTGCTTAAAAATATAACATTTTGAATTTTTTACGTTTAAAATAAAAATTTCCTTTACATAATGGTAAAGAAATCTATATTGTTATATTTGCAAACTGTTTAAAAAATGAAGCGCTTATTTTTTTACATATTAGTAGTATTAGGATTAAACCTATCATATAGTCAGATCAATGAATTAGGAGTATTTGTTGGTGGTGTTAACTATATAGGTGATGTAGGTCCTACAGATTATATTTCCCCTAACAATCCGGCCATTGGTTTAATTTACAAATGGAATAGAAGTCCCAGACATGCTTTCCGATTTGGTTTTACCACCGGTAAACTTGAATCTAAAGACATTGACAGCGATGTTCCGAGCCGCTATCTGAGAGGTTACAGTTTTGAGAACAACGTTATGGAATTCTCTGCGGGACTGGAATTTAATTTTTTCGAGTTTGACTTACACGAATCGGGTTTCTTAATGACACCTTATGTTTCATCCGGAATTAATTATTTTATTTACAAAGAATTATATATTTTAAACGATAAAAGCGAAGTAGACTATAGAGACAGTACCTTTGCTATACCAATGGTTGTAGGGCTCAAAGCTCGTTTAACAGAAAGTATCATTTTAGGTTTTGAAGTAGGAGCTCGTTATACTTTCACTGATAACTTAGACGGTAGTAACCCTAAAAATGACAATTTTGAAACGTTGCGTTTCGGTAATTTAAACAGTAATGACTGGTATGTCTTTACAGGTTTTACCTTAACCTATACCTTTGGTCAGAATCCTTGTTTTTGTGTAGAATAATTATGAGTTTATTAGAACAAATAGATACAAACAATTTACCCAAGCACTTGGCCATCATCATGGACGGTAACGGGCGCTGGGCAAAACAAAGAGGACTTCTGAGAACTTTAGGGCACGAAAGCGGCACTAAATCGGTAAGAACAACTGTTGAGACTTGCGCTAAACTGGGGATCGAAAACCTTACATTATATGCTTTCTCTACTGAAAACTGGAACAGACCCAAATTTGAAGTAGATACATTAATGAAGCTTTTAATCTCTTCTCTTAAAAAAGAATTAAAAACTTTATCAAAAAACAACGTCAGGTTAAATGCTATAGGAAATTTAACAAATTTACCAACAAAAGTTCAAGCCGAACTACAAGAGGTTATTGCTAAAACTGCTGATAATTCAAGACTTACCTTAACTTTAGCTTTAAGCTATGGCTCCAGAGAAGAACTTGTTCAGGCTGTTAAAAAAATTAGTGATAAAGTTAAAAATAATATAATTTCTTCTGACGCTATTGACGAAACAATTATTAATCAGCATCTTTACACGCACAATTTGCCAGATGTAGACTTAGTAATAAGAACCAGTGGCGAACACAGAATCAGTAATTTTTTACTTTGGCAGATTGCATACGCTGAATTTTATTTCACGAATGTTTTATGGCCCGATTTTAAAGAAGAAAATTTATATGAAGCCATCATTAGCTATCAAAAACGAGAAAGAAGATTTGGAAAAACAAGTGAACAAATTTCATAATAACAAAATGTTTAAAAAGAGGATAAAATTACTATTTACCTTTATCGTTTTAGGAAATTTCGGTGCCTTAGTGGCTCAGGAAACAAAATTAGAAAGCGGAAAAGAATATATTTTAGCAGATGTTGAAGTAAGCGGTAAAAGTCAATATAGTGAGCAAACCGTTGTGACTTTCACCGGATTGGAAAAAGGGCAAAAAATCATGGTTCCGGGAGAAGACATCAGTACTGCTATTAAGAAATTATGGAAACTTGGTCTTTTCAATGATGTTGCATTCTATATCAATAAAGTTGAAGGCGACAGCATTTATCTTGACCTTCACCTAAATGAACTTCCGAAACTTTCGGATGTAAAAATCCAAGGAGTAAAGAAAGGAAAAGCTGAAGAACTTATCAAAGATACCGATCTTAAGAAAGGAAAGATCGTTAACGAAAATTTGTTGACTACAACAAAGAACTATATCGAAAACAAATACAAAAAAGACGGATATTACAACGCTAAAGTTAACATTAACACTATTCAGGACACCATAGATTCGCAAGTGAAAATGGTTGTTGCTATTGATAAAGGCGATAAAGTAAAAGTAAAATCTATTGATTTCAGCGGGAACAATGAAATATCTGACCGAAAACTAAGAAGAGCTTTTAAAAATACAAAGCAAAAAAATCCGATACGTATCTTTAAACGATCTAAATATATTAAAGACAAATACAAAGAGGATTTGGTTTCTGTTATTGATAAATACAAAGAAAACGGATTCCGCGATGCCAGAGTTGTTTCAGACACTGTCTCTTACAACAAAGAGAAAGACATGATCGCTATCAAGGTAAATTTAGAAGAAGGAAAAAAATATTATTTCGGTAACATTCGCTACATCGGAAACACTGTTTATACGGAAAATCAATTGAATCGTATTTTAGGTATCAAAAAAGGAGATGTGTATAATGGTGTTTTACTTCAGAAACGTATTGCCGACCAATCTAAACCAGATGGCGAGGACTTAACAAACCTTTACCAAAATAACGGTTATTTGTTCTCAAGCATCAATCCGGTTGAAGTAAAAACATACAATGACACCATCGATTTTGAAATCAGAATTACGGAAGGTCCTATTGCTTACTTCAATAAAATCACCGTTGTAGGTAATGACAAGACTAATGATCGTGTAATCTATCGTGAACTTAGAACAAAACCGGGAGAAAAATACAGCAAAGAATTATTGATACGCTCTATTCGTGAGATAGGACAATTAGGTTTCTTCGATGCTGAAGCCATTAAACCTGAATTTAAAAACGTAGACCCTCAAGCGGGTACGGTAGATATTGAATATAGTGTTGTAGAAAAAGGATCAAGCCAGGTTGAATTACAAGGGGGTTATGGTAGTGGTAGTTTTATCGGTACTTTAGGGCTTTCATTCAACAACTTCTCTATGCGAAACATCTTTAAAAAAGACGCTTACAAACCACTTCCTATGGGAGACGGACAAAAGTTAGCTTTGCGTTTACAAGGAAGTTCCTATTTCAGAACGTATAGTTTATCTTTCTCAGAACCATGGTTAGGAGGAAAAAAACCAATTAACTTTTCGACCTCTATTTCTCACAGTAGACAATACTCTTATAACTATTCTACAAGTAACGTTGATAAAAGTCAAAGCTTTAGTATCACTTCATTAACGGTTGGTTTAGCTAAAAGATTGAAAGTACCGGATGATTACTTTGTGTTATCTCAAAGTGTTTCTTTCCAATATTATGCCTTGAGTAATTATTACACCGGATTATTTACTTTCGGAGACGGTTCATCAAGAAACTTAACATATACTGTTGCCCTATCGCGTAACAGTAAAGGATTTAACCCTATCTACCCGACTTACGGTTCTGAATTTACGATCAGTGGTAAATTTACACCACCTTATTCATTATTCAACGGTGTAGATTATGCTAACCTTGGCGACAAAGAAGAGAACAAACAAAGAAATACAGGTGATAGTTATTTTAACGATAACGGTAACTGGGTTCCTTCCGGATCTTATCTTGATTCAAACGGTGATGCCGTAGCAACATATCAACAGGCTGCAACCGATCAGGGAAAAGTAGATCAGATAAAATTCAACTGGTTAGAATACTATAAAATCAAAGTGAAAGCGGATCTATATACTACAATATACGACAAGTTAGTTTTAAGAACTCTCGGTGAATTCGGATTTATGGGTGCCTATAATCAAGACAGAGGCTTGGTTCCTTTTGAGCGTTTTTACTTAGGTGGTGACGGTATGGCAAACTACTCCCTTGACGGTAGAGAAAACATTCAGTTACGAGGTTATCAAAACAACTCTCTTTCGCCTATAAACAGTAGTGGAAGTCAGATTGGGGCAACTGTTTACAACAAGTTCTCCATGGAATTGCGTTATCCGATCACTTTGAGTGGAGCGGCTTCAATTTATGGTCTGACCTTCTTAGAAGCCGGTGCTGCATTTGCTGACTTCAGCTCATACAATCCTTTCACAGTACAACGTTCAGCTGGATTCGGATTACGTGTATTCATGCCGGCATTCGGTCTATTAGGAATTGACTTCGGACACGGATTTGATGCTGTACCGGGATCAACAACTAAAAGTGGTTGGCAAACACACTTTATTATTGGACAACAATTTTAACAATTTGACGTTTTTAGTTTAATTTTAAAAGGAGTAACAAAAAAATTATATTTAAAAACTAAATTTTTATGTACTTTTAATGATTAATTAAAAAGGCAACTATGAAAAAAATACTTTTTATTCTTCTGTCAATTACTGCTACTTTTGCTTTTTCTCAAACCAGAGGCATTAGGATTGGCTACATAGATATGGAATATATTTTAGAAAAAGTTCCATCTTATGCAGAAGCCAATAACCAACTGGAATTAAAAGCACAAAAGTGGAAGCAAGAAATTGAAATTAAAAAGAATGAGATCACAAAATTAAAAGAGGCTTTAAAAGTTGAAAAACCGCTTTTAACAAAAGAATTAATAGAAGAACGAGAAGAAGAAATTAGTTTTTTAGAAAAAGAACTTTTAGATTTTCAAGAAAAAAAATTCGGAGCTCAAGGTGATCTAATAGTTCAGAAGTCAACTATAGTTAAGCCTATTCAGGATCAAGTATTCACAGCTATTCAAGATATTGCCGAAAAGAAAAAATATGATTTTATCTTTGACAGATCTTCAGATTTAACAATGTTATTTGCCAAACAACAACATGACATAAGTGATTTAGTTATCCGAACTATTCTTAGATCTGAAAAAAGAGAAGAATTGACTAAAAAGCAACTTAAGGCACAAGAAGCACAGGAAGCTAAAGAGGACATGTTAGACGAAAATCCTGATTTAGCAGAAAGACAGAAAAAGTTAGACGAAAAAAAGGCTGCTCGTGAAAAAATGCTCGAAGAAAGAAGGTTAGCAAGAGAAAAACTGATCGAAGAACGCAAACAAGCTGCTGCTGACAAACGCAAAAAACTGGAAGAAGAAAAAGAAAATAAAAAAAGTGGCACAGAAATTGAAAATGAAAATATAGAAGAAAGTGCCAGTGATCAAAAAATAACAGATGACACGTCTTCAGAAGATAAATCAGAAGCTGAAATCTCAGCTGAAGAAAAAAGAGCTCAAATACAAGAAGAACGTAAAAGAAAATTAGAAGAACGCAAAAAAGCAATAGAAGAAAAGAAACAAAAGGCTATTGAGGCCCGAGAGGCTGCAAAAAAAGCGAAAGAAGAAAACAACAATAACTCGGAAGAAAACGAAAATCAATAAATTTAACTTAAGAATATAAACATGAAACAAATTAAAACTTTAATTATTGCATTAGTATTATTTGTAGGTGCTCAAGTATCAGCACAATCAAAATTAGCTCATATCAATGTGCAGGATTTGATGGAGAATATGCCGGAAATGAAAGCTGCTAAAGCTCAATTAGAAAAAATCCAAGAGCAATATGACAAAGAATACAAAACTATGGTACAAGAATACCAAACTAAATTACAAAAATACGAACAGGAAGCACCTACTGCCGGAGAAGCTTTGAATGAAACTCGTTCAAAAGAAATGCAGGATATGGGAGCTCGCATCCAACAATACCAACAAACTGCTGGTAAAGATCTACAACAAAAAGAGTTAGACTTATACAAACCTATCTTAGAAAAAGCTCAGGCTGCAATTCAGAAAGTGGCTAAATCTAAAGGTTTTGAATATGTTCTTGATTCAACAACCGGTAGTGGTGTATTAGTAGCAAATGGTACTGATTTACTTCCTGAAGTGAAAAAAGAACTAGGTTTTTAATTAATTCAAAAAAACTAAAACAAACCAACTGTCCAAAAGTAATTTTGGGCAGTTTTTTTTTAAATTTGTCGGTACAATATGGACGAGAATAAACAACCTATCGGCTTTTTTGATTCCGGAGTGGGCGGAACATCAATTTGGAAAGAAGTTAACGCACTTTTACCTCATGAGAACACTATTTACCTAGCCGATAGTAAAAATGCTCCATACGGCTTAAAATCCAAAGAAGAGATCATAGCTTTAAGCATTAAGAATACCGAATTTTTATTAGAACAGAACTGTAAGCTCATTGTAGTCGCTTGTAATACGGCTACAACAAATGCTATAGATGAATTGAGAGAAAAGTTCTCCGTACCGTTTATAGGTATAGAACCGGCTATAAAGCCAGCTGCACTACAATCTGAAACTCACAAGATCGGAATATTAGCTACTAAAGGAACTCTCAATAGCGAACTATTTCACGAAAAAGCTAAAACCTATACGGATGTTCAAATTATTGAGCAAATAGGTCATGGTTTGGTCCAACTCATAGAAAACGGAGATATGGATTCACCTGAAATGGCTGAATTATTAGAGAACTATCTTCAACCAATGATAGAACAGAATATAGACTATCTGGTTTTAGGATGTAGTCATTACCCTTATTTAATTCCTCAGATCAGAAAAATCATTCCGTCAAAAATCACGATAATTGATTCCGGAGAAGCTGTTGCAAAACAAACCAAAAACATTCTGGCTCAGCAAAACATGTTGAATAATTCTACCGAACCAGGTAATAATGCTTTCTACAGCAATAGTGATATTGAGGTACTCCGGACAATATTAAACAAAAAGGAAAAAGTCTTTTATTTAGATTTCTAATTTACCGCTGCTATTACTCCTCTTTTTTAAACCAAGAGGAATACATGACATAATTATTTGAAATTCGTTCGATCTCGCCTGCAAAATCACTGGCATTGATGTCTTTCACTTTCTTAGCAGGAACTCCGGCATAAATAGTACCCGATTCCACAACTGTATTTTGAGTAACAACTGAACCCGCAGCAACAATAGAATTGCTTTCTATGACACAATTGTCCATAACTATGGCTCCCATGCCGATCAAGACATTATCTTTAACCTCACAGCCATGCACAATGGCATTATGCCCGATAGACACATTATTTCCTATAACTGTAGGGTGCTTCTGATAGGTACAATGAATAACTGCTCCATCCTGAATATTTACTTTGTCTCCAATAATTATAGTGTTAACATCTCCCCTAACCACGGCATTAAACCAGATGCTACACTTTTCCCCTAAAACAACATCCCCGACAATAGTTGCATTCTCTGCTACAAAACAATCTTCCGGAATTTGAGGATATTTCCCGTTTACTTCTTTTATCAACATATTATAAAATTAAAAAGTCCCGAAAATCGGGACTTTAATATTAAACATTATATTTTTAGTTTACAGCAGGACAATTACAGTCCCAAGCAGCAGCTTTACAGAATACATCAATACCTAAAGTAATTTGATGGAAACCTCCTGTATCGAACTTAACATCTCCCATAATATGAGAATACGTATAAGCAAACATAAACTGCTTGTAATTGATCCCTATTATCGGGGTTAACCATTGAAGTGATTGTGTATCAACTGCATTACCATTAAGGTACTCCGTTTTATCAAAACTTCTTCTATAAGACAAACCTCCCCATACTCTACCGAAATCCATACTTTTATAAACTTTCAAGTTCAAATCAATAGCTTTTTCCGTAGTTTCTTCTGTATACTGAAATAAGAATGACGGCTCAAACATCAATCTGTCACTATCCCCAAAAACTGCCCCTGCACTCCACAAATACTTTCTTAAGTTATCAGATTCGAAACCTTCTGTATAGATCTCTCTTCTGTTTGCCAAGAAATTTTTAATTGTAAAATGGGTAAAGAAATCCATGTAGTGGTATGAAGCTCCTAAATCAACATTAAAATAAGAATCTTTTTGATAGATACCACCGTAAACAAACGGATCAAATCCTTGAAATTCTGTCTCATCCAATTGACTTTGAATAAAAGCAGCACTTAAACCAAAAGATAACTGATTCAAATCTACCGTATTTCTCGAAAAACGAATATGGTGAGCATATGTTAACTTAGCTCCCTTTTGCGAATGGTAACCATTTTTGTCATTAAAAGCGATTAAACCGATACCTGATATTCCGTCTTCATCAATTGCAGTATTGAAACTTAATGTCTGTAATGATGGTGCGTCCTCTTGACCAAACCATTGTTGGCGCCCCGTTAATCTAATTTTTCCACAATTAGACGCTCCTGCCATTGACGGATGAATTAAATAATAATTATCAGATAAATAATCTGAGTACACCGCAATACCTTCCTGAGAAAAAGATACTTGCGAAAATAATACTAATAATAAAAATAAATAACTTCTCTTAAGATTCATTTTAGGTTATCGTTTTAATGAAAAATGCGCTTTAAATTCTTTAACTACTTGATTTTCTAAATATTCAACAGAAAACCAATAATCTGTTGACGGTAGAGGATGACCATTGTAAGTCCCATCCCAACCTTCGCCTTCAGGACTTATTTGTTTTATCAATTTACCATAACGGTCAAAGATATAAATTTTTGTATTATCTGTGGCATTTAATCCAACAATATTCCAAGTATCATGTATTCCGTCTCCATTCGGTGTAAAATACTTAGGATAGTCTATCACCGTTACCGTATCCTGTAAGAAGGTACAGCCTTGTGTGTCTACTACCGTGATCTGATGTTCTCCCGAACTTACTCCGGTAAACACATTACTCGATTGTAACGATTCCTCATCCAACTGATACAGGTAATCTCCGTTACTTCCTCCGGATACCGTTACCACTACCGTTGCACTATCCGTAAAAGCATCCGTTACCGTAGTCACTATATTTGTCGCAGGA
>NZ_JAMXLC010000001.1:1754054-1965977 GCF_024054235.1 Flavobacterium sp. NRK F10 | reverse complement strand
CTCTAATCGAACGTAAATCGTCTGGGGATTACTCGTATTGAGATAGGCATTGAAAGGTGTCGCTAAATCTATAGTTCCGTCATCAGCTCCGGCCTGCGTCGTATGGTACGTTATCGTATAATCAGATGCAGGTGTATACGACCCTAATACTGTAGCGTCTTGCTGCGTTAAATCAAATGACTCTACTCCGTCTCCGTCTAAATCACATAAATATAAATCAGAAGGCTGTGTTGCGGTTATTACGGCGCAATTTTGCACCTCTGCAACAAAACTAGTATATGAAGGACATGAAAAGTTAAAATCTTCAACTTTAACATAAACCGTTAAAGGGCTTACATTAGTAGTATAAGTTGCTGGTATTTGAATATCGTCTATTGCATCTTGTTGAGACAAATAGAAGTATGTACTGAAATAATAATCCATATAATTAGGAGTACCTATAATTTCACTTAAATGATCTAAAAAATTATAGGTATAAGTCCCTGTACCGTCATCACAAACAACATAATTCCCAGGAGTAGGATTAACTTCAGGTCCTTCTAAAAACTCTACTAAAATACAGTCACTTTGTATACAAGAGGCACCGGAAACATTACTCGCTTCAACACAGTATTGCCCCGGCTCACTTACCATAATACTCGGTCCGGTTTCAGAAGTTATAATCGCACCATCTTGATACCAAACAAAATTATAATAATTAGGATCTAAACCTGTATTAATTTCCCTAATTGTACCCGAACATGCAGCATAACCAGTCTCTACAGTCATATCTTCCGTAGTTGTATCGAGTCCAGCATAATAATACAAATCTGCAAGTCCTACATTAAAACTACCGGCTTCCAAAAACACTGCAGAATCGAATAGGTTATCATTATAATCACCAATTGCTAATTTAATCCTATAGTTGTTATTCGGCACAACCGTCGCTGAAGCTGTCATCGGAATCGTGTATCCTCTCATATTCATGATTGAATTTGGATTCCCCACATTATACGTATCAAAATATTGGGAATTTGACGAAGGACAAGAACCATTATAAGCAGTATCTCTTATATTTGTAACCGATACCGGTATATTTGTTCCGGGGATTACCGCTAAATTTGTTGAAACCCCAGTGGTTAAATCCGTTAATATAAAAGCAAAAACATCAGAAAAACCACACTGATACTGACCGTATTCATTAGATGCAAAAATAAAATTAAAAGAGAAATTATCTGTTAAGGGTGTAAAATCAAATTGAATATAAGTAACATCATTTATTGAACCAGTATTACCATTATTATCACTAATCGTTTGCAAATCACCATCTCCAGTTCCTGAACAAGTAGAAGACATAGTAGTTCCAGTATAGGCTCCTTGTGAAGCTATAACATTTCCATTTCTTAAAATAACTCCGGAAGCAAAATCAAAATCAGCATTGTTACTATCGAAATAGCCTATCCCACATATAGGAGAACTTGTGATATTATAAACCTGAGCACATGCTGAATGAATTAACACATCATTAACCAGCTCCTCAACAGTATAAGTTGTAGCTGTATTCGAATTATTTGCTTGCTGAACAGAAATAGTTTTCGGAGCTGGTGTATCCGTATCCGTACAAGCAGAGCATCCAGGATTAGGATCGGTTGTTTGACTTGTTACTGAAACTGTATTTGTTAAGTTTGTATTTTGATTATAATTCTCCGGCACCGATAAGGTTACATTAAATGTCACCATTTCATTAACTCCTAAATAAGGAATGAGGTAATTTATATTTCCTGTTCCTGTACCTCCTAAACTGTTTACCCAAAACATCTGAGTGTTTGAAGGTTGATTATCTGTAACATTTACATTGTAAGCATCACTTGGTCCGTAATTGGTTATACTTATAACGTATGACACATCTTCTCCGACTGTATAATTGGATTGATTATTTGTTTTTATGGTAACAATATCTGCTAAAGAATTTGGCATATCAGCATCTACACAACCCGTACAATCCGGATCAGGATCAGTTGTTGAAGAAGAAACGGACACACTATTGATTAAGTTTCCGTTACTTTCATAATCACTCGGAACAAAAATTGTTATTTGATATGTAAAAGTTGCTCCATTTGCTAACAATGGAATGGTTTCATTTAAAGCTCCTATTCCTGTTACACTATTTTGGTCAACCCAAGTTATATCTGTCACATTCAAAGGCAGCCCTCCTAAAACATTAACATCTACAGCATCTTCCGGTCCATTATTCGTTATTGTTAGGGTATATGTTATGTAAGTACCCGGCGTATATGTAGTCGCATTATCTGTCAATTGAACCTCTAGATCTGCTCCTGTTGTATTCACAGGCGCATCTGTATCTATACAATCTGTACACCCCGGATTAGGATCTACTGTATCCATAGACAAGATCGTCGTTTCACTCGTTAAATCTCCGGTATAAGATACAGGAATGTCTAAAGTAATTGTATAGGTAACTGTAGAACCTGATGCCAATGCTGCGATGACATCATCTAAATCCGTATTAGTTCCGGAAGAACCATTACTTCCAGTCCACGAAAAATTAGTAATACCGGTTGGTATACCATTAAATACATTTACATTAGTTGTGGCATCAGGACCATTATTAGTTACTGTTACAGTATAAACAACGGTAGTTCCCGGCGTATATTCCGTTTGATTATTTGTATTGGTAATTACAATATCACTACCCGAAGTAACCATTGTATCAGTGTCTTCACAACTCACACAAGTAGTATCAGGATCAAAAGAATCACTAGTCATAGTTACTAAATTCACTAAATCCCCTGTAAAAGTTACAGGAACATCCAATACTACAGTATAAACAACTGACTGCCCTACTTGCAAATAAGGTATTGTATCTACTAAATCCACATCTGCTCCTGTACTACCATTAGTTCCAGTCCAAGAAAAGCCAGTAATTCCGGCCGGGATTAAATTTTCTATTTGCACATTAACTGCGTCATCAGGACCATTATTAGTTACTGTAATAGTGTATGTATTTGTAGTACCCGGAACATATACCGTATTATTATCTGTATTTGTAACAACAATATCTGCTACATTTCCTTGCACATTAACATCCTGAGCAGAATTGTTTGCCGTTTCAGAATCAAACATAACAGTACTGTTTGCACTTGCATCCAACACCAAATCTCCTGTAAAACCTGACGGCACATCCACAACAACAGTATATACAACTGTCTCATTAGGACTAAGACTGGTTATTACATCATCCAAATCTGCATTTACACCACTATTTCCGTTTCCTGTCCATGAAAAAGATGTTATTCCTGTTGGCATTGGCACCAAAACATCTATGTTTGAAGATATCTGAGGACCATAATTCACAACTGTAACAGTATACGTTATTTGCCCTCCCTGATCATAAGTTGATGTATTATCTACTATACTAACCGCTACATTCCCAACAAAAGAATTACTGTTAATATCTGTATCCTGACTTGTATTATTTGCCATATCAGGGTCGAAAGTCGAACTAGTAGCCGAAGCCTGATTTGTAAAATCACCCGACACACTAAAAGGTACTTCAAGTGTGATTACATAAGTAATTGTTTGCCCTACCGCAAGAGAAGCAATTGTGTTATTCAAAGGAGCATTTATTCCATACGAACCGTTACTTCCTGTCCAACTAAAATAAGTTATCCCAGCCGGAATAGGATTAGAAACGACAACATTTGTTGCTACTCCAGGTCCATAATTAGTTACTGTCACATTATATATCAATGATTCTCCTCCGGTATAATACATCTGATTATCAGAGCAATTCACGACCACATCAGCAGTATTCATCTGTAGATCAGTATCTGTACTTGTATTATTTGTCATATCTGGATCAGCTGTATCGCTAGTAACAGAAGCTTCATTACTAAAATCTCCTGTAGCTGAAGAAGCCACTTCAACAGATAAATTATAAGTTACTGTTTGACCTGAAGTCAAAGTACCTATCGCATCATTGATTGCAACATTGTTACCTGAAGCTCCTAAACTGCTCGTCCAGTTAAAACTTATCGCTCCTGAAGGTATCGTATTTTGAACAACAACATTTGCAGCATCATTTGTACCCAAATTTTGAACCGTAATCGTGTAATTCAACAATTGGCCGGGATAATATTGAGCCTGGCCGTCCGTGACTGTAATGGTCAAATCAGCCTGACCAAATCCGACCGACGAACTCAGTAAGCATAATAAAAAGATAAAGAAAAAGTATTTTTTTTTCATAATAATGTGTTATGGTTAGTTTGTAGTTGTGTTTCTGGTTATATAAATGTTAATTTGTCGTTAATGGACAAATATAAAAAATCATCTATCATTTTCTTTATTACTTTTGCGAAAACGATGTTAAAATGAATAAATTAACGATAAAAAACACAAATAACCCCTCAATTGTTAAATTTGAATTTGACGATTTCATTGTTCGTAATCAAAGTTTTGAGTTTAAGAACATTGACGAAACAAAGAACTCTCCTTTAGCTCAAAAACTTTTTTATCTACCTTTTGTTAAAACGGTATTTATTTCAGGAAATTTTATAGCTATCGAACGTTTCTCAATTGTTGAATGGGAAGATGTACAGGATGCTGTAGCAAAGGAAATAGAAGATTTTATTGAGCAAGGCGGAAAAATTATTGAAATAGACGAAACGACAAAAAAAGTACCGGTTACAGTTTATGGTGAAACCACTCCTAATCCTGCCGTAATGAAATTTGTCGCTAACAAATTGCTCACCAAAACCATGGTGGAATGCAAAAACATCGACGAAACGAAAGCTGCTCCATTAGCCAAAGAATTATTCAATTTTCCGTTTGTCAAAGAGGTCTTTATCGACGAAAACTACATTTCTATTACAAAATATGAAATTGCCGACTGGGACGAATTGACTTTAGAAGTCAGAACGTTTATCAAAGAGTATTTGGAAAACGGTAAAGCTGCTGTAGATGAAACTTTAATCACTGCAACGGCAAATCATGAAAAGCAACAGGAATCTTATTTTGAAAATTTAGATGCTACTTCTCAGCAAATCATCAATATTTTAGAAGAATACGTTAAACCGGCTGTTCAAGGCGATGGCGGAAATATTATGTTTGAATCTTACAATGAAGACAACAAACAAGTTAACGTTATACTTCAAGGGGCTTGTAGCGGATGTCCTTCTTCCACTTTTACTCTTAAAAACGGAATTGAAAATATGTTAAGGCAAATGCTTAATGATAATGAATTAGTTGTTATCGCTAACAATGCTTAAGAATACTATTTTCTACATATAAAAAAGGGAAGCTTTGCTTCCCTTTTTTATTATACTATCATTTTACCATTCTTCGTTTTCACATGCTTATCAAACTCCTGAAACAATTCCAAAAGATTCATTGTCGCCTTTATCAGATCATTTGTTTCCAATAACAGCCCAAAATAAAGTTTACTGTTTTTAGGACTGTTTTCCGTTGTTCTGATTCTTGTAATTTGTTTTTGAATCAGTTCAGAAATCGTATTCAACAATTCATCTTTTTCTTCCAATACAATTGCAAGAGCTTCAAACTTTTCATGAGCAAAACTATTTTGCAACCTCACAAATAAATGATGTAATTGAGCATCAACTGATTTTAAATCCCTAATTTGGTTAAACTTAAGGTTTTTGTGATTGTTATTGATATGTTGGTAACTATTATTTGTAATATACCCTATTGATTGCACCATGTCTTGCAGGTACCCTAAGATAAGTATATAAAACTTACTTCCTTCAACAGAAGTTTCATCTAGATTTTTAATAAAATAGTAGACATTTCCTTTTAGTTCGTCAACATCTTTTTCCAGTTTTTTTAGCTTCTTTTTACTATCTTTTAACTTATTCAGATCCTGAAGTCCTAAATTATTGACCACATCAGTATACAACAATTGTGCTTTATTGATAACACGTGCAATTTGAGCCGAACTCTCTGACATTACTTCTTTTATAGTGGCAATATCTTCTCTTTTAAGCTTAGCTTCTTCCTCTTGCTCTTTTGATCTCTGCAAATACTTTCTACCGCTTCTATACAATAGAATCCCCACTAAAATCATCAGACCTACGAAAGCAAACACTTTTCCTACTTTTAATAAAAACACTACTGTTACTGCCATTGTAAAGGCTACTATTGCTGTTACAAACCATCCTCCGATAACATTAAAAACGCCAGCTACTCTATATACGGCACTTTCCCTATCCCAAGCCCTGTCAGCAAAAGAGGTCCCCATCGCTACCATAAAAGTAACATAGGTTGTTGATAAAGGCAATTTCAAAGAAGTACCAACAGCAATTAAAATACTGGCAACCATAAGGTTTACAGCTGCTCTAACCATATCAAATGCCGGTTTTTCCTCTTTCTTTTCGTATTTTTTAGCTTCAAACTGTCTGTCAATTTTAATTTCCAATGCTTTAGGCATTACATAGTTTAGCATTTGACCTACATAAATACTTCCTCTAACAATAATTCTGGATAAATTATTCGCATCGAATTTTTCCGAACCTTCACTTTGGCGCGATAAATCCACTCCGGTTTTAATTACCTCTCTGGCTTTTTTCGAGGTCCACAAAGTGTATACCATGATTCCTCCACCAAACAACAGTAACCAAAAATTAGCTCTTATCTCATTAGAAGCTAAAGCCCCCATCAACATATTGGCATCTCTTCCGTTTGCTACAAAAATATCATGCGATTGCAAAGCTGCAATCGGCACACCTATAAAATTCACCAAATCATTTCCTGCAAACGCTAAAGCCAATGCAAATGTTCCTATGATAATGATGATCTTAAAAATATTTTGTTTAAGAGTAATAACGATTTGGGAAAAAATAGCCCAAAAAACAAAATTCCCCAATATAATATAAACTTGATTTGCCTTCATCATATCCTTCAGCTCAGCTGTCATGAAAGAAGAACTCTTAATCCCTTTAAACAATATGAAATAGGTAATTGCCGTAATCCCTATCCCTCCGAAAATAGCACCGAAATACTTAATTCTTCTCTCATAATGAAATGAGAATACAATACGAGAAATGTACATTACTATAGCTCCGACTGTAAAAGATATAATTACTGAAAGTAAAATACTGGAAACAATTTCGGAAGCTTTTGCCGTATTAATATAAGAAGCCAATGTATTTATATCACCATCTTGTGTTACTATCTTATAAATAGCCAAACAAACGGCACCTCCTAACAATTCAAAAACTACTGAAACTGTGGTTGAAGTCGGAAAGCCTAATGAATTAAAGATGTCTAGCAATAAAACATCGGTAATCATTACGGCTAAAAATATAATCATAACATCTTCAAACGTGAACATGGACGGAACAAAAATTCCACTTCGGGCAATTTCCATCATTCCACTTGAGAATAACGCCCCTAATGCGACCCCTATACTAGCTACGATCATCAACGTTTTAAAAGAGACCGCTTTAGAACCTATACCTGAGTTTAAAAAATTAACTGCATCATTAGCCACTCCCACCATCAGATCAATAATTGCTAAGATGGCTAATGCAACGAGCATTACAATATAAACTTGTTCCATTTAAGTATTTTTATTTTCTGCAAAATTCTTTTAACTTTTTCTTTTCCATGTTAATTTAACGTTATCAATTTTAAGACAATCTAAAAAACACGCTGTTTTTTTAGATCAAAAATAAGTATCTTTATCACATTCGACATGTTCAAATAATGGATTACGTTATTTTTTTTAACTTTTTAAAGTGACAACAAGGTTTTTTCAACAAAAAACATCCGTCCAAACTAATCCGATATATCTGTTCTATCAATAAGAACATTCTATAATTAAAATCGATAAGTCTAATTGGGTTAACGCAAATATAAAATTTACATTTGTAGTACAACTATGTAATTTCACCGAAACTATTCATTATAATTAATAAATATTTTATCTATGGAAATTGAAAAATGGCTAACTAGGATCATTGAATTAGGTACAGAGTACGGACTTAGGTTACTTGGTGCTTTTCTGATATGGTTTGTAGGAAACTGGATTATAAAAAAACTAATTGCTGGCAGCAGAAAGCTCATGCAAAAACGAGAATTAGAAGAAAGCCTTCAAAAGTTCTTACTCGATTTACTAAGCTGGCTTCTAAAAATACTATTGATCTTAGCCATATTAGCAAAATTAGGCGTTGAAACCACTTCATTTGCCGCTATATTAGCTTCTGCAGGTTTAGCTGTCGGTATGGCATTACAAGGCTCATTAGGCAATTTCGCCGGCGGTGTTCTGATTATGATTTTTAAACCTTTTAAAATAGGGGATTTGATTGAAGCTCAAGGTGAAACCGGAGTTGTAAAAGAAATCGAGATCTTTACCACTAAACTTATCGGTTTATCGAATAAAGAGATTATTATTCCTAACGGAGTTCTGTCAAACGGAAATATTATAAATTACAATACCGAGGGCACCCGAAGAGTGGATTTGATCTTCGGAGTAAGCTATGACGCTAATATCAAAGACACAAAAGAAGTCCTAATGAACGTTTTAACCGCACATCCGCTTGTTCTAAAAGACCCTAAACCAACCGTTAATGTATTAGAACTGGCTGATAGCTCCGTAAACTTTGCCGTTAGACCTTGGTGTAATACGACCGACTACTGGACTGTTTATTTTGATGTTATGGAAAACACAAAACTGGCTCTTGATGCTGCCGGAATTGAAATCCCGTATCCTCATCAGGTTGAGATCAAGAAAAACTAAACTTTTACTTATTTAAAACAAAATCTTTTAAATAATACGGTTCAAAATAAGCGACATCTTCAAAGTCGCTTATTTTGTATTTCTCAAAAGACAAAAAGCTCATTTCTTGGGTTGATGGATAAACTATTTCAGGATGGTATATAAATTTAGAAGCTGTTAATGTTTCCTGTAATTTTTGAGCTCCATCTCCTATCAAATGAATATCTTCTGAGATTTCCCGATACGAATCCACATCAATAATTTCGGCCTGAGTATCTCTGATCTTTCTTTTTCCTGTATTAAAAACGGCAGAGAACACCTCCATTCGTCTGGCATCTATCATAGGTACAATTACTCCGGATGTCACTGTAAGAGCATTTGCCAGTATCTCTAAAGTATCAACTGAAATAAGCGGCAAGTCTAAAGCATAACACAAGCCTTTAGCGGTTGAAACCCCAATCCGTAAACCGGTATAAGACCCCGGGCCTTTGCTTATGGCTACTGCATCCAGATCTTTAAATGTCAGTTGTGTTTCTTTTAAAAGCTCTTCAATAAAAACATGTAATTTTTCGGCATGAGAGAACTGCTCTGTCGCGATTTCTTTTATCCCGATTGTTTTTCCGTCTTTTGCCAAAGAAACCGAACAGTTCTTAGTAGCTGTTTCTATGTTTAGAATACAGGTCATTTTTTTTCTTTTAACTTTGCTTCTAATTCTTTAATTATAATATCTTTAGTTTTACTTTCTTCTATTATCTGTTTAATCTGATCTAATATCTCCTCAGGAAAAAGATTTATCACCCCGTGATTATTAATACTTCCATCAATTTTTTTCACTTTATTTATTTGCTTTCCTTCAGTAAAATAACTAAAGTCAACATCAAACTCTTTACAAACTTTATCCATCAAAGAAAAATCAATTTTTTGAGTTTGCCCGTTTTCTATATTGCTTAACGTAGTTTGCGCAATGCCTAATCTTTCTGCTAACTCAGGCTGAGATAATCTTTTTTGTTCTCTCAACTTTTTAATCTTAAACCCTATTTCCATAAATATTAGTTTTTAGGTGCATTTTATTTAAAAATGAATATGCCCTACAAATATAAATCTTAATTTTTGCAATCAGAAAAATTTTATAACTTTAAGACCATGAAAAAAATTCTCTTTAAAAAAAACACACTCCTTTTAAGAGAGGTATGTTTTGTGTTACTTACTCTTTTTCTGTTATTTACATTTGCAAATTGTGAACGGGAAAATGAAGCAACAAACAGCGTACAAGAGTCTCATTTAGACGAATTAAGAGTTCAAAAAATACCTGAAAAAGAAGCCTTTAAAAATACTGAACTGGTTCAAAAACTTTCTAAAATAGCACAAAAAGGTGAATCTGCTAACGGAAAAATAATCTATGATTCCATTTATAACTTTACTATAGATACCGATTATGCCATTTTTATTGATGACGGAATTTCTCAAACGTACACCTTTCCCGTTATAAGGAGCAATCAAAATTATATTTCTGAAAATTTGGTAATAAAACTTGAAGGAAGCAATACACAAGCTATATTAGTCGACTACGGAATAGATATCAGTTTGATGAAGAACATGTCTTTAGAACAAATAGAACAGTTAAACGAAAGATACTTTTTAATAGACCTGGACACTTCAGTCTACACAAATCTGAATGGTAAGACAGAAGCACCTCATTATGAATATTCATGCACAGATGTTTATGTTTGGGGACAGGTTGAGTATCATGAAGGAGATTTAACAGGCGGCCCTTTGTGGGAAGAAGGTTGGATATACCAAGGCACCAGTTGTACTCTTGTATATGTAGAAGGTAGTGGCGGAGACTCAACGGATTCCGGTTCAGGAAGCAGCTCAAACAACGATAACGGAGAAAATTCCGGTTCAGGTATAACAGGAACTATAGGAAGCAATGGTTCAGGAACTCTAAACACCTCTCCTACAGCTTTAACACCAGAGCAAATAACTAAAAAACAAATAATAAGAGATTTTACAGATCAACTATCCGATGGTAGCGACGGCTCTCCCAATCAAAAGCAATGCTATGACAATTTACCGCAAGATGTTAAAGATGACTTAAATAATTATCTAGGTACTTTTGCTTTGACATTATATGAAGAATTAGACCCCATTACAGGTTTAGAAAACAGCGATATCAAAGGAGTTTTTCTTTTTGCCGAACAGGCACTTGAAGCTCTATGTAATGGTGAAGTTGATAGTTTTGAAAATTTTTTAAACGATTTTATTAATGATTCTTGGGGCGAAGATGAAAATGCCCAACAAAGAAACACTTTATGTGGTTCTTATAATTTTGTAACAGTCGGTAATGCATCAGTAGTTAATATATCAGGTTTAGGGATGAGTGTCAGAAGAGGACATGTCGGTATGAATATTGAATTTACAAATTCTCTTTGTGTTACAATACCATATACAATACCAGCTCAAGCCTCTTCATTATTCAATACCGCATGGAATGTTACAATTTCCGAAGTATATACTTACTTAAATGCAACATACACTTTAACTTCTCCCTCTTATGAAACATTAAAAAGTTTATTAATAGAATTTTTACGTGTAAATTTAGGACTTATTCAATTAGGAGCAAATATATCTACTAATCCTTGCACCGGTAGCATTCCGATATCACAAGCCACATACTGTCCTTAAAACTATTAAACATGCAATTTAAAACTTGTAAAATTTCAGAAATAATCGATTTATATCCTAAACTTTTTGAATCCCTAAGAAAGTATTACCCTTTCGAAATCACAAAGGACAAAAAAGATTATTATAACTTCAATGGACTTAAATTATTAAATAGTATTATTGAAACAAATATTATTTCTGAACAACAGTTTCATGACAAATGGGTAAAAGGTTTTTTAGATAAGATTCACAATAGTACAAATTATAAAATTATTGGTGCAACTTATGGAATTGTCCCAAATATCGGAGGCAGAATTATTCTTGAAGAAAATCAAGATCACACATTAGAATTACATTTTTTTGTAAGCTTAATTGAAAATTATTATTCTATTCAAATTGTTAAAATTTGTGAAATACAATATTATAATAGTTATTTAAAAATAATAAAATCCGGAAAAGGGCTCAAAGAAATTTATGTTTCTCCGCCAGATAACAAATATGGCGAGCTCTTTAATAAAATTGACAATTTCATTTGTAGCGAATTAAACGGTGCTAAATTTTTACCCTTTAGATTCGATTTAGTTAGAATAGAAAACTTTCAGGTTTTTTACAAAGACACCATTGACTATAGTACCATTTCAGATTGCTTTTTTCATAAAGGATTCCTATACGATAAAGACTGTTCTATTTTTGGCGACATAGATTACAAAATTTCTTATTTAAAATAGTAGATTGCCTCTACGTTAAAACGATAAATAGATTCAAAATGATATACTTAATTTGGGGTTTAATTAATGTTGTACTTTTCATTTGTTTTATACTATTTTTTATAAAATCTGTAAAATTGATCAAAGAGAATATAGGCTATTTTGCTTCTGTTCTTTTTATTATCGTTTTTCTTTCTTTTATCAGTAAAAACAACGAAGAGTCCAATACTGTAAATGTTATTCATTTTGAGAATAAAAACAATTTCAACAAAGATAAGCTCTTTGACAAAATCGTTTTAGAAGACTATTTTACCACAAAATACACACTAAACATTACCTATGAAAAAAGAAACAGTAAAGATAACTTACCTGTTTCGGCATATTCAATGGAAGAAGGTTTAATAGCAGGAACGGAATGGATACAAAATGACATTACTATTCACAAAATAGACAATACTATTTTTGAAGTAAATGTTTATGGTTCTATTAAATGGAAATTGCTCAATTTAAAAATATATTCACAAGAAAAAAAATTTACAAAACGAATAACCCTGAATTAATAACTGTTTTCCTTAAAAAAACAACCTTTTAAATCTAAAGTAGCATTAAAAAAAGTGCAGATTAAATCTGCACTTTTTTCAACCCAAAACTAAAATTTAAAATACTATCATTTCTTTTGACCTGTAGCCGTTTCCGTTTTTACTTTATCACCGGAAACCAACTCTTTAGAAACAACAGTATAAGGTCCTGTTATAATTTCTTCTCCTTTTTTAATTCCCGAAACGATCTCAATATTTGAATCGTCCTGAATTCCGGTTTTCACCACTCTTAGCTTAGCCTGATCGCCTACTTTAACAAAAACACATTCAAATTTTTTATCAAAGCCTGAAGCCGTTTTGTTCTCTTTTTTCTCAAGCTCAGCCATTACATCTTTTTTAACGGAAGTCGTATCATCTTTAATGACTACCGCGCTGATCGGCACTGCTATCACATTTTCTCTTCTCTTTGTAATGATATCCACTGTAGCGGTCATTCCTGGTCTGAACGGTGAATAGTTTTCCGGTTTCCCTTCTAACAAGTCTTTGTAGGACTCTTTCAGAATACGAACTTTTACTTTAAAATTTGTTACTTGATCGGCTGTTAAGTCTGAACTGGCAGAATTTGAGATACTTGTTACAATCCCTTTAAATTCTTTTTTCAGATAAGCATCCACTTCTATTTTCGCTGAGTCGCCTATACTCACTTTCACAATATCATTTTCATTCACATCAACTTCCACTTCCATATTATTCAGATTCGCCACACGTAAAAGCTCTGTTCCGGTCATTTGTTGCGTTCCTAAAACACGCTCTCCTAATTCCACTGATAAAAGAGATATGGTTCCGTCTGCCGGCGCATAAATTGTTGTACGCCCCAAGTTGTCTTTTGCTTCCGTTAAAGTTGCCGATGCACTTTGCACGTTAAAATAAGCTGATTGTTTAGAAGCTACAGCCACATCATAAGCTGAAACGATTTTATCCCATTCTGATTTTGAAATAACCCCTTTTTCAAACAACACTTTATTTCTGTCATAATTTGCTTTAGCCTCTTTTAACTGAGCCTCTGCCTGATTCAATCCTGCTTTTGTAGTAGAAAGTGAGGCTGCGGAACGATTTACTCCCGACACATAGATATCCGGATTGATCTTTACCAATAAATCTCCTTTTTTCACTTGTTGCCCCTCAACAATAGGCAAATCAATGATCTCCCCCGAGACTTCCGATGATATCTTCACCTCTACTTCGGGCTGTATTTTTCCGGTAGCTGAAACTGTTTCAACAATTGTGCTTTGAGAAGCTTTGGTAATTTCAACTGTTTTACTATTTTCATTATTTCCTATCACACCGGCCTTCTTCAAGCCTAAAAGAACAACAAAAAGAGTAATTGCAACACCTCCCAGTATATAAATAGTTTTCTTTGACATGGTTAATTATTTTGAATTATAGGTATTCCGAAATAAAATTCTAAAATTTTGGTTCTAAAGATATAATCGTATTTTGCTCTGATCAGATCAGCCTGAGCATTATCAAAATTGGTTTTAGACTGCATAAAATCATAACCGTTCATCATTCCGATATCGTAACGTTCCTGTGAAAACTCATAAGCCGACTTACGCGCTTCTAAAGTTTTTTGAGCCGCTAAATATGTTTTTTGAGCGCTTATAGCATCATTATAGGCTTGATACACATTTTGCTCTAAGTCCAATTCGGATTGCTTCAGCAGGAACTCATTATTCAACTTGCTTAATTTAGCTCTTTTTACAGATGCTCTGGTTGAAAAACCATTCAGAATAGGAACTGTCAATTGAAGACCTATTGCTGTACCGTCTAATAAATATAACTGCTCCCTGAAACTCAACACTTGACTTTCAGACCAACGTGTATTATACCCTAAAAAGCCTGATATCCTTGGATAATAAGCAGCTCTTGCTATACTTAAATCTTTTGCAGCCAGATCAAAATTAGACTGTGCTACTTTTATATCATTTACAACATCTCTTGCTTTTTGATAAATGGCATCCGGTGTTTGGTCAAACACCTGAGACAATTCAGGAGTAAATGTTTCATCTGCAATATCAAAATCCACATAATCCTCAATCAACAGCAATTGGGCTAAACCCACTTTTGCAAAGACCAAAGTATTTTGAGCGGCAATTAATTGTTGTTCTTGGGAAGCCAATGTTGCTTCGATCTCAAAAATGTCTCCGGCAGGTAATTGTCCGGCTTCTATTAATTCCGATGTTCTTTTATGATTTTCTTTGGTTAGCAAAATTTGGTTCTCCAACACTTTCACCTGTTCCTTTTGTAACAAAATCTGGAGGTAGCCATTCGCAACATTCAGTGCCACATCATCCTTCATTTTATTCAAACGGTATTGATAGGCAATGTTATTCAGTTTGGCACGTTGCAATCTTTTCCAGTTAGCCAATCCGTTAAACAAATTTATCTGTGAATTAGCGCTAGCTGAAAAGGACTTAAACGTACTGTTTTCAAACTGGTTTGTCGTAGGATTAATATTAGCTCCTGTATTTACATTATAACTTGCACTACCATTAAGCGTTGGCAGGAAGTTACCTACTGCTTCTAATTTATCCACCTTTGCTGTCTCCCAATTAATCAGAGCTTGTTTTACTGATATATTGTTTTCTAAGGCATGCATCACACATTCCTGAAGTGTCCACTTCTTGTCTTGTGCTTGTAATGCCAGGGGTACTAATAAAAGTAAGGCTATCTTTTTTAGCATTTGCTTATGAATTTTACTATATGACCCTTTTTTAGCTTTTTTGTTACAGTAAAACGATAAAATTTTAATTTTACATAAAATTCAACTTATGAAACCGTTTTTCATCTTTGCTTTACTAAGTATTTTGATAGTACTTTGCCTTACAGCCTGTAGTAGTGCTTCTCCTAAAATAGAAGCTATAAAGCCACTTCCTTCCGACAATACTCCTATGGTTTACACCAATAAGACATCTTTTATTTCCCTTCCGGTAGAAATAACGTTAAAAGACATCGAAAAACAGCTAAACAAGAACCTGAAAGGTTTGATCTATAATGATTCCATTTTAAAAGATGATAATTGCGAATTAAAGATCTGGAAGTCGGATCCTATAACCTTAGAAGAAGAAAATGGTGTTATCCTGTCAAAACTTCCTTTAAAAATATGGACCAGAATAAAATACGGCACCGACTTTTTAGGTTTAAACGATACTCGTGAAATCTATCTGGACGGGGTCTTGACCTTAAAAAGCAAAGCCCATTTAACCAATTGGAAATTAACTACTACTTCTGCTATAGATGATTTTGAATGGAATGAAAGTCCGGCTATTGTAATTGCAGGAAAGAAGATCCCTATAACTTACATTATTAACCCTACGCTTAGTTATTTTAAAAAAACTATTGCTCAGCAAATTGACAAAGCTATTGATGAGACTTGTGATTTTAAACCTCACGTTTTTGATGCTTTAGACAAGATCAGCGAACCTTTTTTGGTTCATGAAGCATACGAAACATGGTTTACAGTTATTCCTGTTGAATTATATGTTACTGAAGCCCGTTTAAAAGACAAACAGATTACTCTTGACATGGGGTTAAAATGCAATTTACAAACCATGATAGGTCAAAAACCGATGAAACAATTTGACCGCAATTCAGTTATTCTGAAACCGGTAAGCAAAATGCCGGACAAGGTTTCTCTGGCTTTAGCCGGCGTTTCAACTTATGAAAGTGCCTCAAAGGTACTGACTAAAAACTTTAAAGGACAAGAGTTTTCTTCCGGGAAACGAAAAGTAGTTGTTCAGAAAGTAAACCTTTGGGAAAAAGATAACAAACTGATCATCTCCTTAAGTTTAACCGGTAGCATTAACGGAGACATTTATTTAACAGGATATCCAAGCTACAACCCTGCTACCCAAGAAATCTATTTTGACCAATTAGACTATATCTTAAGCACCAAAAGTGTTTTGTTAAAATCGGCCAATTGGTTAGCACAAAGCACTATTCTGCGAAAAATCCAAGAAAACTGCCGTTATTCTATTAAAGAGAATCTGGAAGAAGGCAAACAAAACCTAAGCCCTTATTTAAACAATTATTCCCCTATGTCGGGAATATATGTCAACGGAAACTTAAATGATTTTGAATTCGAAAAGATCGAACTAACAAATAAAGCTATAATTGCATTCTTATCTACAACAGGAAAAATCAGAATTAAAATAGACGGACTAGATTAATGCTCTTCTTTTTTAGCGTATCTAATTTTATAAATAGCATAACCGGCTGCTGCAACTAACACATACGGAATAACCATAAGGTAAACGATTCCGTCGTTGATTCCTTCAGCCTTTACCCCGCTTTCTTCACTCTCCAATGCGGCTCTACACATGGCACACTGTGAATAAGAAGAAAGGGAAAAGAAGAAGAACGAAAAAAGAAGAAAAAGCAAGGCTTTTCCTCTTTTTGTTAAATATCTTCTTAGAATTTTATTTCCTCTATCTTGCATAATAAGGTGAAATCATTAAATATACTACAACTCCTGTAACTGCGACATACAACCAGATCGGAAACGTAATTTTCGCTATTTTTTTATGTTTATCAAATCGTTTTGCCAAAGCTCTCACATAAGTAATCAACACCAAAGGGATAATTGCTATAGACAATAATATATGCGAAATAAGAATAAAGAAATACACATATTTCAAAACACCTTCTCCTCCGTATTTTGTCGAATCAGAAGTCATGTGATAAGCCACATACATAACCAAAAACATTACAGAACAAAGAATCGCTAACTTCATCAAGTTCTCGTGTAATTTACGATTCCCGTTTTTGATAGCCCAAACGGCTACGATCAGTAAAAAAGCCGTAACTCCATTAATAGCAGCATAGATCGGAGGTAAAAAAGTTAAAGGTTTCACATCAAAACCCATTTTTTTCAGGTTTACTCCGAATAAAACAGCAACTGCTAAAGGAATAATCACAGACAAAGCAATGATCAACTTATTGTATTTAGTTTCTACGGTATTTTTATTTTCCATACAATTTTCTATTCGTTTAATAATTTCTTAATATCTTCTGTTATTGCCGCTACTCCTTCCGGTTCAATCCCGTCATAATACAGGATCGGATTCCCGAATTGATCCTTCCGGCATCGGATATTTCCTTTTTTATCAATTAGAGCAAACATTCCCGAATGTTCAAAACCACCTGTAGCATTATTATTCTCTGCAGCATATAAGTTAAATCCTTTATTCGCTAAATCGTAAATATACTTTTGATCTCCTGTTAAAAAATTCCAGTTCGCATGCTTTACTCCCAAAATTTCCGCATGTTCTTTTAAAACCTGTGGCGTATCATTTTCAGGGTTAATTGTGATTGATACAATTCCGAAATCATTTTTATCCATAAATTCGTCCTGAATTTTCAACATATTCTGATTCATCTTCGGACAAATGGTCGGACAGGTGGAAAAGAAAAACTCCAATACATAAACCTTTCCCAAATAATCTTTATCTGTAACTTTTTGACCTTCCTGATTTGTCAATTCAAATCTCGGAGCAGAACCTATCTCTACCAGATCAGAAGGTTTAAAATAACGTGCTCTGATTTCTTTTACTGTCCAGATCCCAAAAATCAGAACAATAAATGAGATTCCTATATAGGATTTATTTTTCATAATTAATCGTTTATTCCGCTTTCTATTTCTTCTGTAATCTTATCCCTGAATTCGTCTTTGCGCTTGTCATTCTTTTTCAAGGCTAAACGATATTCTCGCAACAATATCTTTACATCGTCTCCCATTTCGTTATGCAATTCGGCTGCCGAAACAGTGTTATAACTTTCTTTAAACTCTTCTTCTCCTATTTTATTTTTCCCTTTTCTACCTCTGTGAGAAAGATTTTTATCAATAATATAAACCGCAGGGGTTCCGTGATTTTGATCCAATTGCCCGACAAAATGAAAAGTATTGTAATATTGTTGTATAGAATCGGGAGTAGTAAACACAAAATTCCAACCCGACAGATCCTCCGTAACAGATTCTAACTTTCTCAAAATTTGTTTACAATTATCCTCTGTTCCTTTTGGCATTACCATTACCATTTGAAAATCCTTGAATCCAAAATATTTGTTGTATATTTTTTGGTTCAGATTAAAAAGATTCCCTTTTATTTCTGCAATATTAGATCCCGGAAAGCCTAAAACGGTAATCTTATCCTCTAAAGTAGCTGATTTCCCTTCTAATGTTTTCCACTGAAAAGGAACATCTTGGTTATTTTTAGAGATTACGGGTAAAAAAAGTGAATTGTGTTTTGCAGATGCGAAGATGAGATAGATTACAATCGGCAACGCAAAAAGTATAATTAAAATAATTTTATTTTTATTCATCGGGTTTTAAATACTTTTGCTTCTAACACTCTTTTAAAAGCATAAATTAACCCCACAAAAATAATAAAAAAATCCCGCTCGAAGCGGGATTTTAACTATATGTAAATATTTATTAGAATATCCATTCTAAGTGTCCTGTTTTATACACATGGTATACGTAATTACCTTCTACCAATAAAATAAAACATAGATACAAAATTAAGAATACTAAAGGACCTACAATTGACCAACGGAAACTTCCTTTTTCACCTTCTAAGTGCATGAATGCCCACATAATATAATAAGCTTTCACTAAAGTTAAGATGATGAAAATCCAATTTAAAGGGCTAGTACCTAAAAATGAAGTCATGTGAAGTGCATCCGGTTTTAAGATACCTAAAGCAACTTCTACAGTCGTTACTACTGATAATATACCGAATACTGTCCAGATTCTTTTTGTGTTTGATTCGTGTGCGTGTGCCATAATAATATCTTTTCTAAAATTAAACCAAATAGAAGAATGTAAATACGAATACCCACACTAAATCCACAAAGTGCCAGTATAACCCCACTTTCTCAACCATTTCATAACTTCCTCTTCTTTCATAAGTTCCTAACAACACGTTAAAGAAAATGATAATATTAATCATAACTCCTGAAAAAACGTGGAAACCGTGGAATCCTGTAATGAAAAAGAAGAAATCAGCAAATAATTTATGTCCGTATTCATTATGAGCCAAGTTAGCTCCTTCCACTACATATTTAGCATCTTCAATACGCTTTAATGATTCTTCTCTTGAAAGAACAATCTTCTTTTTATCTTTATTAACAAATTCTGAACGAATATAGATGTCCGGATTGGCTTTGAATCCTTCCGCAACTTCTGCTACAGAAAAAGAAGGAATTGAACTTTCCCCCATAAACCAAACTCCTTTATCACGAGTTAATGTTTCTCTTTCTTCCGGTAAAACTTTTGCAAAATCTGCCAAAGCTACTCTTTTACCGTCTTTATCTACAAATTGAAGAACAGAACCTCCGGTTGTTTCTAAAGCTCCGTATTCTCCTTTGATAAAGTTTTTCCATTCCCAAGCCTGAGAACCTAAGAAGATAAAACCTCCGACAATTGTCAAAAGCATGTAAACCGCTACCTTGGTCTTTTTCAATTGATGTCCTGCATCAACCGCTAAAACCATAGTAACAGATGAGAAAATAAGAATAAACGTCATCAATGCAACGTAATACATAGGAGCATCTACTCCATGTAAGAAAGGAAAGTGTGTAAACACTTCATCGGCTATTGGCCAAGTTTCAATAAACTTAAATCTTGAAAAACCATATGCTGCAAGGAATCCAGAAAATGTTAAGGCATCTGATAAGATAAAAAACCACATCATCATCTTACCATAGGTAGCTCCTAACGGACCCGGCCCTCCGTCTAACAAAGCGTGTTCATTTGTAGTAACTGTCGCTCCCATATTATATTAAATTGTTAAAAAGTTCCCAAATTTATTATTTTTTTTCTATTTGTAAAAGTAGAAAAATAAAAACAAGTATATCCAAATAAAATCCATAAAATGCCAGTACATCGCACTTAGTTCAATCCCAAGGGTTTGTGAGGCATTATATTTTTGTTTATAATGATTATAAATTACGTATAACAACGAAATAAATCCACCTAGTAAATGTGCCAAATGCACAATCACCACTATGTATAAAAATGAAGTTGTGATATTACTCTCACTACCTGTAAAATAATAACCTTCTGCAATTACTTCATTGAATCCTTTGAACTGAAACACCACAAACAAGATACCTAAAACTAAAGTAGCCCAAAGCATCATTGTCGTTAAGCTTCTGTTATCCTTTTTAATTGCTCTCTTAGCAAGAATAAATGTAACACTACTCAACAGTAACAGAGCCGTACTCACAGAAAAAGCAACAGGCAATTTAAAATCAGATAACCAGTCCGGTCTTGTTTTACTAACAACATAAGCACTGGTTAAGCCCGCGAAAATCATCAAAATACTGATCATTCCGAAAATGAGCAACATTTTATAGGTCTTTCCCTTTTGTGTTTCGTTTTCCTTATATGAATTATTTGTTCCCATCTCTTAATGAATAAACTTATCAATTACATAAATAATCTGCAATAAAGAAATGTATGAAACACTTACAATCATTAGTTTTCGTGCTGCTTTAGCATCCATCTCTTTATATAATTTAACAGCATAAAACAACATCCAAAACCCTAAAAGGGCTACTATAACAGCAGCCACAACGGAAAGATGTAGCCTCCCTGTAAAACCAAAAACCGGAATTAAAGAAGCCGCGATCGTCCAAAAAGTATAAAGTATTGTTTGTAAGGCTGTTTTTTTATCTCTTTTACCTGTTGGCAACATATAGAACCCTGCTTTCTCATAATCTTCATACAGAAACCAACCAATAGCCCAAAAATGCGGGAATTGCCAAAAAAACTGAATAATAAATAACGTTCCTGCTTCGATACCGAAATGTCCTGTAGCGGCTACCCAACCCAACATAAACGGAATAGCGCCCGGAAATGCTCCTACAAAAACAGATAAAGGTGTTACTGTTTTCAACGGTGTATACAAACTCACATACATGAAGATCGATATAGCACCGAACATGGCTGTTTTAGGATTTATAATGTATAAGATCACTAATCCTACAAGGGTTAAAACAAAACCGAGAATCAATGCTGTTTGTTTTGAGATCATTCCGGAAGGAAGAGGTCGACTTTTTGTTCGATCCATTAATGCATCCAAGTCTTTTTCAATCACCTGATTGAAAACATTAGATGCCCCGACCATACAATAGCCTCCTGTTGCTAACAATAGTATTGTCACCCAACAACCGGCATTCCACTCTTCAACTCCCAATAAAAACCCTGCTACTGTAGAAAACACAACACTAATTGCTAAACGCGCTTTGGTTATGGCAACAAAACTTGAAAAAAGGGACGGTTTAGCAACTGAAGCACTCAAGGAATTCAAATTATTTTTTTATTTGGGCGCAAAGATACAAAGAAGATTTTTTAATCTCAGTAGTTTTTAACGTTAAAAATTTTAATAATCAAAATACCAATTAAACAAGTCACTACGCAATCCTATAGAGAACCAAGTTGTGGTACTTTTTATTGTTGAAGCTGTTTCAACAGTAGGATCAAAATTACGATACATAAATGTTCCGAACACTTTCAAATTAGAAGCAGGATTCACAATATACCCCAATTGCAAATCTGCAATCATTACATTCGTTTTATTTCCCTGTGCGATTGTAACACCGGTATCGTACGGACGATCCTCTTCATAACTTAAAAATATATTTCCTCCGTAATTATAGGAATCTGCAGCTGTATTATAATCAAAACCTCTTTGACCGTAAATCAACTTAGCTTCACCGTAACATCTTCCTTTAAAATAACGAGCGATACCAATCAACTCTCTGAAATTAGCCCCCCAAAGGTGCCCCATGCTAATATTATTATGCGCATAATTAGTGATCGGGTTACTATGTGAGTATACATACGGACGTACTTGATTGTATTCCAATTGAAGCATTAAATTTTTCACTTTAAAAGCATCGTAGTATTTCGCTCCGATTTGGTAACCGAATTTATTACGCCAACTTTTATTTCCGGCTTTTACATCTCCTATCGCAAATTCATCTAACAAGAATTGACCGTAAAAATTAATCTGATTATTCCATTTGTATTTTGCTGTCGCACCTAAAACTGCATTCCCTGACTTTGAAGACGAGGAGAATTCAACAGCTCTGTAAAATATAACCGGATTGACAAAATTCATATCAAAGCCTCTATCGTTTGTATTGGTCCAAACTACATTTTCAAACAAACCAATATTTAATCGTTTTGAAACATTATAGCTCAAATAATGACTTGCCATGTATTTCGTTGCATAGGTCCCGTCGACAGTTACATCCGGACGAACATCTTTTAACCACATATAAGTATTTGTATACTTGATCTTCCAAAATGTTGTATTGATCTTGAAATACGGATACGGGCTTGTAGCATCACTCTGCAACAATGAGCGGTAACCATCTCCTATAAAATTCCTCCCGTAGCCCAGTTGCAGATCAATAAATTCACTAGGCTTGTATTTGATATTCGCTTCTGCCATAGGAAAGTCATAAGCATCTTCTTTGAATCGTTTTGCGATACCGATTCCCGGAATGATTGCCGGGTTTCCTCCCGATGGCTTTATACTTTCTGCATAAGCATTGTAATAATCTGCAAATCTTCCCTGACTTTCATAAATAGATGCCGAAAATGTCAGTTGTTTACCCAAACCTCCTTGTATCTGTACTCCACGCGTATTCACAAAAGTATTGGACAACTCACTGTCTGTATCTTTACCTAAACGGAAATCCACTACAGGATTAAGTGTAAACCAATATCCTTCACCCTGAATCGCTACTAAATTTTCATTCCAAAGTTTTCTTCCCAACCAGGTACTTTTATCTTTTAACTGACTCTTGTAAACCGATTCAAAATCATAATATTTAGCTACTTCGGCATAAGAATACGGTTTTACTGCCGTATGGTTATTAGCTCCTACCTGATTCATAAGCGCATCAAAATTCATATAATTCAAATGCGTAAACGGAATATTCAGATCACTTTTAAACTGCGGATTTTCAAACTCTTTATAATTATCAGCAACCGCCTCAAACTCTTTTAGCTCTTTTGAATTATCTATAAGTTTGGTATTACTTTTATCCTGACCTTCATCCTCCTCTTTTGTTCCGTAAGGTTTAGGCGCTTCGAGCGGGATTGCAATTTTTACCGTATACTTTGCATATACTTTTCTTCCTGAAAAAGTAGCCGGCTCCGGCTTAGGCATTTTTTGAAAAACCTCTTCTGTTGCTTTTTTCAATTCTTCGTCAACGGCGTCAATATACAAAGGCTTTATTGTTCCTGTTGTATCCACTTCAAACAACACATACACATCTCCTGTATAATTTCGTTTTGAAGTACTTTCAGGCACCTTAAAATTATTGTATACAAACTCCTGCACCGTATTATAAAAACACGCTTCTAACTCATTCTGATTTACTTCTTTACATTTTTCAAAAACAGGAGGCTGTTCATTTCCGCCCCCTTTTTGAGCAGTTGCAACCAACGAAAACAAAAATAAAAGGATAAAGATTTTTCTCATTATACTATTTTCAATTCAAATTAATATCCGGATTGTGAAATTCCGCCGTTTGCTATAACTTTTGCAGCTGATGTCCCGATCCTTTTTACTCCTAATTTTATCATTTCCACTGCTTCGTCAAATGTACGCACCCCTCCGGCCGCTTTAACAGGTAAAGGAAATGAATTTTCAATCATTAATTTTACTGCCGGAATAGTAGCGCCGTTAGGCTCTCCATTTGGCGTCGGATAAAAACCGGTTGACGATTTAACAAAAACATTTTCGTATTCGTCCTCTTTAAAATGTGCTACAATACTATTCTTGATCAAAGCAGATATCTGCACTATCTGATGGTTGTCCAACGCAGCAATCTCAATGATCCACTTTACGATCTTTCCGTGTTCTAATCCTAATTTGGTACAAGCCAGAACCTGATTTTTAACCAACTCAAGCTCTCCTCTTTTAAACGCTTCATAATCGATAACAAAATCCAGATCATCAACCCCATCCTCAATGGCTTTAGTTGCTTCCGCCATTTTATATTCTAACGACTGCGCTCCTTTCGGAAAATCGATTACCGTTCCGATCGTTACTTTTGACTGAGCCTCATTAATCATCTTTCTGGCTTTTGCCACAAATTCCGGACGAATCATGATTAACTTAAAATTCTCATCAATAGCTTCCTGAATGGCTTTTTCCACTACTTTTTCATTTTCTTCAGGTGAAATCCCTGCCTGTTCTGCCGTTTTAAGATAGGTAGAATCTAAATATTGCTTAATATTCATAACCAAGATATATTTGGGGTAAAAATAAAAAAATCCCAAACAATTGGGATTCTTTTTAGAATATTATTTCGGCTTTTATTGAATTCTAAAACCTATCGGCAAAGTATACTTCACTTTTACAGGAGCATCACCTTGTTTGGCCGGATTAATTTTTTTCAACTTCTTCACCGCTTTCTCTGCCGCCCTAATCATTTCTAATGTTGCCGTTGTTCTCTTGTTATTCTCTAAAACTTTAACATCAGAGAACTCTCCTTTTTCATTAATCGTAAACTCAACTAAGGCAACTCCTTGCCTTCCTTCACTATAATCGTCTTCCGGGTAGATCAAATTTTTAGAAACTGCTTTCCGTAACTGCTCTTCAAAGCATTGCATTTGTTGGTTTCTGGGCAACCCTTTACAAGCCGGAAAAGCCGGCAACACCTCTACTGTCAACAAGGTAGGAGCCTTTTTTTGAGGCATATTATTTGCAACCGAACTATTTTGACTCTCACTTTGGTTTTTTCCGGATTCAACCACTGCCTCTACCGATTCGGTAACTTGTTCTTGCACCTCCTCTTCTTCAGGCTCTTCTATTTCCACTTCGTTCTTTTTTATCTCAACTTCACTTAAATCAGCAGGCTTTGGCTCAACCTTTGCTACCACCTTTTCACTACTTCTTTCTTCTCTTATAATATTAACAGGATCAAAAGAAAAAGCCTCTTCATCAGTTATTTCGATCTCCACACCCGGTTTGTAAGTATGAATTATTTTCTCAAAACGAAATTCTAATGCGAATAACACCACAACTAACACTGCAATCAAGCCCACTTGAAAAAAGATCATTAAAGGCTTTTGTTTCTTACCAAAGTCAACATTTTGTCTCATAATACGATTTTTAGGTTAACACTTTTTTAGTAAGAGAATACAAATGTTATGCCAAAAAAAATCCCATCACTTAGGATGGGATTCTGTTTTTATTTTTGATAAATTATTGTAATCTAAAAGTAATCGGCAAACCGTATTTTACTTTAACCGGTTTTCCTCTTTGTTTACCGGGAGTAAACTTAGGTAGCTTAGAAATGATACGTTTTGCTTCTTTTTCCAATAAATCCGAATCGGCTTTTACACCTCTTGCTCTGGTCAAGATATCAACCACATTTCCTTCTTTATCGATCGTAAACTGAACCGACACTGTACCTTGAGAACCATTTTCGGCAGCTCTTTCAGGATAAGTAAAATATTTTTTAATGTGCTTGTTCATGTGCTCGTTAAAACAGTCCATTTGTTTGTTTTTCGGCAAACCTTCACACCCCGGAAAAACAGGAATGTTTTCGATTACTGCAAACGGCATCTCATCCGGAATATCATCCAAACTATCACCTTCTCCGCCTACTTCAGATGCTTTTACCACTACAACAGGTTTATCCTCCTGTACTTCAGTAGTTTCTATCTTTTTCTCTTCCAGTTTGATCTCATCTTTTACCACTTCGATCACTTCCGGAGCCGGTGGTGGTGGTGGTGGTAACCTTTGAACCGGAGGCAAAGTTATAATTGTTTCCTCTTCATCAATAACATTGTTATCTGTGATAAACTCATTTGAAGTCTCTACCGATTTCTCATAAGTTTTCATCTCAATTCCAATATACGTCAATGCTAACACTGAGGTTAATCCAATTAAAAAATAGAGTCCACTATTTCTCTTCGGGTCTACATCAGGATTCTTCTTTAGTTCCATAATTACAATTTTGAGCTGCTAATATAGTTATTTATACTATTGAAATAAAATTTTTTTAAGATAAACTCTTTTAAAGCTTAGGCTTTAAAATTAACATCGCCAACACTGCTCCACAGGTATTTGCCAAAACATCAAAAAAATCAGCTTGCCTGTTTACAGTACACACTCCTTGTAAAACCTCAATAATTATGCCATAAATAACAGCAACTATTACTATATAAAAAAATTTATCACTTTGTTTAAAGGTCTTGCTCCAAAAGTACACAAAGAAAAAATAAAATAAAAAGTGTACGACCTTGTCTTTGTTAGGGATCGGCAAAAAGGATCCTGCCGATTCCGTATCAATACTAACAAGACTTAAATAAGTAATTGCTAATGTCCAGAGGATTGCAACAAAGAAAAACTTACGCTCCGATAAGCGCTGCATAATCTTCACTTGACAATAATTGGTCTATTTCTGAAGCATCGCTGATTTTTACTTTAATCATCCAACCGTCTCCATAAGGATCGGTATTAACATTTTCCGGTGTAGTTTCTAAATCCTCATTGAATTCAAAAATTTCTCCTGATAACGGCAAAAACAGATCAGATACAGTTTTAACAGCCTCTACTGTTCCGAAAACTTCATCTTTAGCCAATGTTTGATCTAAAGTTTCTACTTCTACGTAAACAATATCACCTAATTCTTTTTGTGCAAAATCAGTGATTCCTACAGTCGCTACATCGCCATCAACAAGAACCCATTCGTGGTCTTTTGTGTACTTTAAATTGGTTGGAATATTCATTATTATTCATTTAGTTAGACGCACAAATGTAATTGTAATAATTCAAATGTAAAATAGCTTTTTTGTTATTTTTTTAATTTATGAATCAAAAAAAATACAATTATTAAGGGATTAACAAATAAACTCCCGATATAAAATTAATTACCAAAACTATAACGCAACGTAAAGCCTGCTCTTATGTTTGTTATCGGATAAGAAGTCGAGACTACGGCATTAGTAAATTGATGATCGTAATATAGGATAGCCGTGAAATTTTTACTGAAAGAATAATCTGCCGTTAATTTAACAGACCACATATCCTGACCTCCGACTAATTCATTATTATTATAATCCAGATAACGAACAATTGTATTATTCTTTCTTAATGTAAAATCAGTTTTAATATTGATATCACTTTTTATGACTCCTGTCGGGTTATCAGCCAAGGCGGAATTAATAGTCACGTCTTTAATTCTATATCCCAGACCAATGGTATATTCATTTCCGCTTACTTCAGTCAAAAGGTTATTATCAAAGCTCAAGTTCAACGTTCGGTCTTTTTTCATTTCAGCTAATATGCGTATAGAGTTCTTCATTTCAAAATCAACCCTCATTAACGGGCTGAACTGTTCCGTTAAGTTAACATTAGACATTAATTTCGAAGCATAGAAATTACCGTTAGCATCTACCGGCGAACTATTCAAATTAGAGGTATACGCATTAATATTATAACTTGCTCTGTACCCATGCTGTAACGAAAAACGCTTGAACTTATCTTTAAACCATTTGTAGCGCATTAATCCGGTATATTTCACATTCCAGTTTGGCAATGGTATATCTCTAAATAAGCCTGTAGATACTTTAGATGCATCTGAACCGGAATATGCCGCAATGAAAGCCGGCAACAATACTTGCTGACTATTTTTTCCGAATCCTACCGGATATCCTTCGGCATCAGTAGGAAAGGTTGTTGTCCCGTAATACTTTTCCGCTAATCGGTTTGCTATTACAATTCTATTATCTCTGAAGTCCTGAAATGCCTGCGAGAAATTAACATCACTTTGCGTAAAAGAGGTTCTGATCAGGATAGTAGAAATACTGAAGTTTCCGTAATTATAGGGTGATCGGGAATTATACTGTCCATTGCTTACATCATATTGTTCAGAGAAATTGTCGGCGTACATTCTATCTCCTGTTAAGTCTATTTTCAAGTCCGGAAATAATTCCATCTGAGCTGTAAAATTGAGCTGCTTATTGGTTACCTGTGTAAAACTTTGATTAAATTCCGGATAATTGGTCAACCAACCTCTTCTAGCCGCTTCGTAGCGAACATCAGATTGGCTACCGAAAACAAATCCTAAACTTGGTTTTGCTGAACCGAAGAAGCCTAAAGACGGTAAATACCCTGGCAAAACAGTACCATTTGTTTCACTATAATTGATCTGAATATTTTTCACACTTGTTAAAATTCCTTTCAAACCATTAATAAAAATATTACCATCTTTATTCTCGTTTGATTTTGCAGCCGCCGAAATCTTTTGTCCCGGTAAAGGCACTGCTGCTTTTTTAGCCGGTACATTTTTTCGTTTCTTTTTACCTGTTAATCCGATATAACGATAAAAAGCCTCCATATTGAATGATGTGTTCAACTTATGGGAATTAGCATTCTGAATCGTATTCCCCAGTTGATATACAGCACCGCTTTCCGTTGTAACCGATGTAAAAGCATCTGATGAACGTTGCCAATTATAATCTCCCGTATAAGTATACGTGGATTTAACAAAACTGAATATCGGTAACTTATTGATCGGTAAATCATAGTTAACCGTTAACTTCTGATTGAACTGATTTGGATCACCTATATCCCAATAGTTATCCCAAATATCTAATGTATTGTCTGAAGTTCCGTCCTGATTCAGATAATTGCGTACTATATTATTTCGTGATGCCTGGAAATTTAATTTCAGAGATTTAGAGATGGTATAATTGAACCCGTAATTATAATTAAAGAAGTAATTTCTTCTATATAAAGGATCCAGTCCGATTCCCTGAACATCGACCAATCTGTATTGTTGTCTGTTGTACTGCCTTATAATATTTGTACTGAAAGCAACATTTGAAGGCAAGAAATTAAAATTAAAATCAGACAGCATTTTATAGTATCCGTTTTTCTTGAGCTTTTTAGAATTTTTAAACGGTTCAAAGGTTGCCGGTTTGAACGAATAGGCATAGTCGACAGTACTTTTGTTCTGCTGATCTAACAAACTTTCTACTTCATAATCATGGTGTTCTGTTTCGTTATACGAATATGACAACGTCAGATTTTCCACATCATAAAAATGCTGTTTCTGTTCAGGCGCTCTGTTTTTCTTAACCCCAATAAAATTGATACTTGTCCGTTTTGTATAGTCTATTGCTCTGTTTTCAATGTTAGAACGTTGATCCGGATCAGTTGTTATATCTATCAACTCCTGCAATTCTATATCCTGATAATACGGATCATATTTCGGTGTAATAGTTGTTTCTCCGACTCCGTAATTGAATGGCAGATTGATACCCCATTTCTTAGGCAATAATTGTCCCAAGTTTACATTCGTGACTAAATCGTACTGAAAAAGATCTTCTCTACTACGTTCATTCGGACCTTCTTCAATTCCTCCGAAACCTATTGTACTAACTCTTGTTGTTGCTGAGACATTCGCAAAATCAGCTAAATTAGAATCCAAACTAGCTACGGCAGCATAGCCTCCTTTATTATCCATATCCGACAATCGAAGCTCATTAAACCATACTTCTCCTCGAATAATCTGACTACTTCCGTTCTTAAGACCCACCATTAAAGTACGTACCAATCCGAAATTAGGATTACCTTTAATACCTAATGTCAATTTACTACTTTCAGACCCGATTGCTTCTTCTTCAACGTAACCAATTCCGTTTGCATCATAAATAATCGAAGAATCATTATTGATTAACATCACTTTTAATTTAGTCAGTAAAGACAATGGCAACTCTATTTCATTATCCGTCGGCCAGATATCTTCCGCAGTAACAGCATTCTGACCGGTTACTTTCAACGGAATTTCCACTTGATAGAAATTTTCAGTAAAATCATTACCGAAACGTATAAAGGCTATCATCTGATCGTCTTGTAAAGGCAGGGTTTCAGGAGGTGTCGGTAATGCTTCCGCATGTAAAAACATACGTATCTTTTTATATTGACGCATGTCTACACTTACATTTTTAAACACCCCTCTTGAATCTCCGGGTTCCAATCCATTTACATAGCCTCCCAGTTTATCATAAACTCTCAACGACAAAGCTTGTTCGTTCTGATTGATAACAGTATTGTTGTTGTACAATTGTTCTCTTGTTACTCCAGGAGGAGAAACATAAGGAATAGGATAACGATTTGTGTTTTCCTGAATATTTACAGAAACTACATCAAAACCGGTTTCATCATCATCAGGATTTGTATCATTAGCATCTAAAGTACTTGTGTATCTTCTCCATGTTCCTCGTACTAAATCTAAAGCTCCGAAACGAAGTGTGATATCATCTTTAAATCCTGTCAGGTACATTCTCATAAAACGGATAGATCGCAAATCTTCAATGTTCCCTATTTTTTCTGCATTTTCTATATCTTGGATCGGAATTTTATATAAAATCCATCTTGCACTACCTGTTTGTCCGTTTGGCAGAGCAATGCTGTTATCTATACGCGCATCTACCACATAATTTTGTCCGATGGTAACTCCGTCTGACGTTGACGGATAATACTGTATCGGAACCTCAAATTTAAAATATGCGTTTATGGTATTCATCGTATTATCTCTGTTCACATCTTCAACATCCGGATATGTTGTATTCCCTCTATCTGCATCAGTAACATTTACCGGAGAGTTCCCCTGAAAACCATTATAACTTTTATATCTATTGATAACATCACCTGTAGCACTTAAGTAAAACTGGTAATTATCCCCTGCCGGGTCACCGTAGCCTGCATATTCCGTAAATTTCGCCGCCTCATCTGCATCTAATAACCCGTCGAATCCTGCATCCTGCACATCTCTATTGGCTTGATCCGTATCAAAAGCATAGATCAAAGACTGAGAACTTGGAATTTGTCCCCAACTGGTTTGAATGGTCGGCTCAATTACACCTGCTTCCGGCAATCCGTTTTCATATAGTTTTCTTCCGTCTTTCAGAATATCTTCTGATATTTCACCAAGGTTTATTACGAGTTTCCCCACATTCGTCGGATCTACATAATCATCCGGATTTCCATTATTATAAAATGGATCCATCATCCAGAACTGGATATACTCGACATTTGATTGTTCAAAATTTGTCGTACTGATCGCTCTCATTATACCACCCCAGTTGTCCGGCGCATCGACATCCGAAAATATCCCACCATTAGGTGCAATAGAAGAGTTAAAGTTATATTGCCCTCTTTCCTTAGGGAAATACGAAAGGTCTAATGTATTTACAACATTACTTTGCCCTTGAGCAACATCCGTATTAGGGTATAGCTCACTCATATAAACACGACGTGTTCTGTTTAATGACAAGTCATTTTCGCTTATCCCACCCGGGGTCTGAGAATAAAACACCGGATCAATTGAATACCAAGCTAAATGTGCTCTTTTGTCACCAATGTGAATATCATCAGTCGTTGACTCATTATCTGTAGGGTCTCCGTCAAAATTTCCTTCCAGAGGTACACTGGCAAGTGTCCAACTTGATGCTGTTCTCAAATCTATTGTAGATTGAGAACCTTCAAAATCATCGACATAGGTCGTTGGCTCTCCATTGAACTGATCTGCTTTAGAAGCATCGGGCATCAAATATGCTATTTCTCCTCTGAAAGATACATTTGAAGGTACATCTGTATCAATATTCGGTAATTTATTTACTAATCTGGTTAAGAAAGGTACCTCCGTAGAGAAATTAGTATTAAACCCGATGATCGTATTATTTACTGATTCCTGTCCGTAATTTGACTTGTTCGTAAAAGGTCTTTCCGATAGTTTAAGGAAAGTACCTCCAACCATAAAATCTTTATTGAAACGATGCTCTACATTAACCCCGTAGAAACGCTTGGTTTGCTGACCGAAAACGGAATTGTTCTCAACAGAAATCTCGATCGGTGTATTAGAAGCCTGCAATGAAGCATCGAGTATCTGAACTTTACCTAATTGATAATTCACTGTATAATCTACTCCTTCCACTAAAGTTCTACCTCCGGCAGTAACTACTACCGATCCTTGCGGTATATTATAGGCTCCGATGGAAATACCGTCTCCTCCCGTAGATTTGAATCGTCCTTTGAACTGAAATTTATTCTTTTCACTTTCCTGCAATGAAGCAGCTTGTGTTTTGGTATACATCGTTCTAAATACATACTTTGATTGATTCTCATTGTATGTCAAAGGATCTGTATAATCTTCTGAAGCTGTATTATCATTTAATTTACCGAACAAATGCTCTCCGAAAGGTTCTTTTACCGGAAAGATAATTCTAGCGTATTGAACATCTATTGTAATACCGGAATAGAAGTCAAAGAAACCGTCTCCTCCTTCCTGCGGGTCATTGGTATAATTCAAGCGATCCACATTAAACACTCTCAACAAAGGTGTTTCCTCAACATCAGCAGGCAAATTCGGTGCAGTGCTACTCGCTTTTGTAATATAATTTAAAGGTGAAGGATCTGTATAAAATATATTTAATTTAAAATCTTCTTGTTGTAATTGATAGGCTCCCGGTATCTGATAGATATTTTTCATCATCAAATTCCAAACCGGCATAGTATAGCTCCCGGATGAAACCGTATTAGTCACCAGAGTAAGGTTACTCTTTAACATTTTAAGAATAAGTGCCTGCGAACTCGGAACACCTGAATTATCAACATTAGTAGCATCTACACCATCGGTTCCGAATTCTCCCACTTGGTATACCTGATCTCCAACTGTATATTGATAAGCTACAGCTAACACTTCATCGTTTGACAAGCTCTGATTTAAAGATACATATCCTAACTGCGGATTATAAGTATATTCTGAAGTTGTTAACTTTCTGGCATTTTCCAACTTGGCATAATCAGTTCCTTCTTCTATCCCTGAAATATTAAATCCGTTATTTGCCGTGGCAACATCTCTAATATTTAAATTCAGGTAATTACTTCCTATCAGATTAGGATTGAATTGATTGTTACCGTTATTAGTCGGCGTATCCAAAGATGTTGTTCCGAAAAAGCCTGCATTAGCTCCTAAATCTATAGCAACAACTTCCTGAGAAGCTAAATTTGTCAACGGCCCTTCTCCTAAATCCTGCAAAGCCACAATATTTCGGATATTATTTTCAGTAGAATTAACTCTGTTCTGTTTATTGGTAACCCAAACTTCAATACGAGTAATCTGAACCCGGCTATCTATTACCGGATAGTTTCTTAAAGCTCTATCGTATTTATCTCTAAAATATTGTGATAAGAAAAAGTGTCGATTCGCATCGTAATCCAATGCAAACAACTCAAATTCTTGTACTGTTCCGCCACCTTGTGATGTTACCGTCTTTGTTTGAGATTTTTGCTCCGAAAAAACGCCCGTTACAGTCGTTTTTCCGAATTGAAATTGTGCTTTTACACCGAATAAACTTTGGGCTCCACGTATCAACGAATTAGACAGGGGAAAACTAACATTTCCCACTTCTAATTTTTGTAATATATCATCTTCATTGGAACCGTACTCTAGCTTGATCAGGTTTTGAAAAGCGAAGGTAGACTGTGTATCGTAGTTAACATTTACATTTAAACGGGTTCCGACTTTCCCTTGTAAACCTACACTAATTCTCTGATTAAAATCAAAAGTTGTGGTTTTTCTGTTCCTTGGAGAAAGTGCCGGATTATCCTGTTTGGTAAAACGTACCCCTAAATCTATTTCTACAGAACCTGTCGGTTTAATATCAATGGTATTACTACCGAAAATAGTTTCAAAAAACTTAGAATTTACATAATACCTTGGCAACAGGTCCTTTTTAGCTTCTTCACTTCCCTCTTTTTTACCGTCTATCGCTGCAGATTTTTGCTGATAATATTCACGCATTTGCTCTCTTAACACCAATTCCTGATATTGTTCCGGTGTTAAAACCATTGGATAATTAATGTTAAAACCGTCAAAAGTTCGGGTATAAATATAACGATCTGTTATGGGATCATAAGTATAGGCTTCGACAATACTTTTAGGGTTCGGAACTTCTATCTTTCCGACATCGACACCTGTTTTAATAGAATCCTGTTCTTCTGTTTGTGCAAAAGAAATAACCGGAGCAAAAAAGAATAAAATTCTAAAAATAGAAATAATACTACTTAGTGAATTTTTTGTATAAGTCTGTTCCAAATTATAAATTTTTTAATGCTTCTTTAATTAATTGTTCTACTGAGGCATTTGGGACATCTCTAAAAACTTTGTCAATTGCTTTTTCAGCAGCTTTTCTGGCAAAACCTAAAACTTCTAATGCTGATAACGCTTCTTCTTTATTTGTATTGTCTACAACAACCGAAACATCGTCTAAATTGTAAACTTTTAACACTTTTTCTTTTAAATCCAATATGATACGCTGTGCTGTCTTAGCTCCGATCCCTTTTATCCCTTGAATAGTGGCCACATCATTTGATGCGATTGCCTGAATAATATGAGTGGGCGGAATGGAAGACAACATTGTTCTCGCTGTACTTGCACCTACTCCTGAAACCGATAAAAGCAATTTAAACAATTCTCTTTCTTGTTTTTCAACAAAACCGTATAGTGTATGTGCATCTTCTTTAATCTGTAAAAAAGTAAATAACTTTAAATTTTCAGAATCTGGAAGTAAAGAATATGTGTGAAGTGAAATATTAATAAGATAACCCACTCCATTGCAATCAATCACAACATCAGTAGGTGTTTTTTCGACTAATCTTCCTTGAATATGGGTTATCATTATAAATTATTTTTCTGTATGTTTATTTTTTCTCTCTTTTTCCTGAGCATCAACAACAGCTACCGCCGCCATATTTACCATTTCTTCAACACTGGCTCCTAATTGGAAAATGTGAACCGGTTTATCTAATCCTAAAACGATAGGCCCAATGGATTCAGATTCATTTAATTCCTTCATCAATTTATAAGTAATATTAGCCGCATCCAGATTAGGGAAGATCAACGTATTTACTTTTTTATTCACCAATTTAGAGAACGGGAATTTACTTTTCAACATCTCAGAATTTAATGCAAAGTCCGTTTGAATTTCTCCGTCTACGATCAGTTCCGGATTATTTTTATGCAAATAAGCTACTGCTTCTCTGATTTTTTTAGCCGTTTCTTTTGAGGAAGAACCGAAATTTGAAAAAGATACCATTGCCATGATCGGTTCCATACCAAACATTCTAACCGTCTTAGCTGTCATTAAGGCTATTTTTGCTAAATCTTCCGCACTAGGATCCGGATTAATTGCTGTATCTGCCAAGAAAAGCGGACCGCGCTTTGTCATCATTAAATTGGTTGTTGCAATTTTTGAAACCCCTGCCGCTTTAGGAATCAGTTCCATAACAGGTTTCACAACCGCCGGATAACTTCTGGAATACCCTGTCACCAAAGCATCTGCTTCTCCCTCATTAACCATCATAAGGGCAAAATAATTGCGCTCTCTCATCCATTTTTCGGCTTCTAAAAGCGTAACTCCTTTTCGTTGTTGTTTTTTCCAGAATGAATTAGCGTAACGTTTTCTTGTTTCGTCTTCATCCTTAGTCTTAGGATCTAAAATTGCCACATTAGCATCAAAACCTATTTCCGATTTTAACTCCTGAATAGTTTCTTTATTTCCTAACAAAACCGGAATCCCTATTCCTTCTTCATAAACTATCTGAGCCGCTTTTAAAACATCTAACTGATCAGCTTCAGCAAAAACAACTCGTTTCGGATCTGTTTTAGCTCTATTCATCAGCAAACGAAGCATTTTATTATCTGCTCCTAAACGATCTAACAACTCAATTTCATATTTTTCCCAATCTAAAATCTCCATTTGAGCTACGCCCGAATCCATAGCCGCTTTTGCTACAGCCGGAGCTACGGTTGCGATCAATCTCGGATCAAAAGGTTTAGGAATGATATAATCTCTACCGAATGTTAATTTTGTTTCTCCGTAAGCAATATTCACTTGCTCCGGAACCGGTGATTTTGTCAGATTCGCCAAAGCGTGAACGGCTGCCATCTTCATCTCCTCATTAATTTTAGTCGCTCTTACGTCTAACGCACCTCTGAAAATATAAGGAAAACCTAGCACATTATTCACCTGATTAGGAAAATCAGAACGTCCGGTTGCCATAATAATATCTTTACGTGTGCTTACCGCCAGATTATAATCGACCTCCGGCACCGGATTTGCCATAGCAAATACAATCGGATCGTTATTCATTGCCAAAAGCATATCCGGCGTCAGCACATTCCCTACTGACAACCCTAAAAACATATCAGCTCCTTTTATGACTTCGCTTAATGTCATAGGCTCGCAGTCTTTAGCATATTGCATTTGAACGTCTAATAAATCCGTTCTGTTGGTTGTCAACATGCCGTCTTTATCAAACATGTAGATATTTTCTCTTTTTACACCTAACAGTACATAAAGGTTAGCACAAGCTAAGGCTGCTGATCCTGCTCCGGAAACTACTAATTTAATCTTATCGATTTCCTTTTCGGCTAATTCCAAAGCATTCAACAAGGCCGCTGACGAAATGATCGCTGTTCCGTGTTGATCATCGTGCATAACAGGAATATTCAATTCCTCTACCAATCTTCTTTCAATCTCAAAGGATTCAGGTGCTTTAATGTCTTCCAGATTGATCCCTCCGAATGTAGGTGCAATATTTTTTACCGTCTGAATGAACTCTTCTATATCTTTAGTTCCTACTTCAATATCAAATACATCAATACCGGCAAAAATCTTAAAAAGTAAGCCTTTTCCTTCCATCACGGGTTTTGAGGCTTCTGCTCCGATGTCGCCCAGACCTAAAACGGCAGTTCCGTTAGAAATCACGGCTACTAAATTTCCTTTTGTAGTATATTTATAAACGTTATTTACGTCTTTTTTAATCTCTAAACAGGGTTCAGCAACTCCCGGTGAATAGGCTAATGATAAGTCTCTCTGTGTTGCATATTTCTTAGTAGGTACCACTTCTATTTTCCCCGGTACGGGTTTAGCGTGGTATAATAAAGCTTCTCTTCTTTTTGTATCTTTATGCATATAATAAGTTTTATATGAACTTACAAAGTTAAAATAAGCTTTGAAAGAAAAAAATTTTAGGACTACTCTTTTAAAAATTTAATATTTCTTACAAGTCCTTCGTATTTTGTTCTCTTAACTGCTGATTTTTTAAATAGTTGATTGAATGCCTCTTTCGATAGGTTTTCCCAATCATTCTTTGTAAAATGTAACAAGTTAAAATTAGGCTCAAAGGCAGGCTCATTGTGTGGCTTTGCGAATCGATTCCAAGGGCAAACATCCTGACAGGTGTCACAACCGAAGAACCAATCGTCAAATGTTCCTTTAACATCTTCCGGTAGTGCTCCTTTTAATTCAATGGTAAAATAAGAGATACACTTACTTCCGTCAACTACATAGGGTGCCATAATCGCTTCAGTAGGGCAAGCGTCAATACACGCCGTACAAGTTCCGCAATGATCAGTTGTAGGTGAATCATAGTCCAATTCCAGATCAATAATCAGTTCAGCAATAAAATAAAAAGAGCCAATCCCTTTTGTTATAAGATTAGCATTCTTTCCAATCCAACCTAAGCCTGCCTTAGCCGCCCAAGCTTTATCTAAAACCGGCGCTGAATCCACAAAATAACGCCCATTGACCTCTCCGACCTCAGATTGGACAAAATCTAACAATTGTCTTAATTTGTCTTTTATAACAAAGTGATAATCTTCTCCGTAAGCATATTTGGAGATTTTATAGGAGTCGTTACGTTGTTTTTCTTCCGGGTAATAATTCAATACTAATGAAATGACGCTTTTTGAACCTTCAACTAATAAACGCGGGTCTAAACGTTTATCAAAATGATTCTCCATGTAGCCCATCTCTCCGTTTCGTTGTTCTTTCAGCCATTTTTCTAATCGGGGCGCTTCCTCTTCCAAAAAATCTGCTTTAGCTATACCACAAGACAAAAAGCCGAGTCTTTTCGATTCGGCTTTGATTAATTGTGAATATTTTTCTTTGTTGTTAATCAATTTAAAACAATTCTCCTTGATTAAACCCTTTTATCCTTCCTAAATGCTTGTAAGCTTTCTCTGTGACTTCTCGACCTCTAGGAGTTCTGATAATAAACCCTTCTTGAATCAGAAACGGCTCATATACTTCTTCAATCGTTTCACCGCTTTCTGAAACTGCTGTAGCCAAAGTTGTTAAACCGACAGGACCTCCTTTGAATTTATCTATAACGGTTGTCAATATCTTATTATCCATTTCATCCAATCCGTGTGCATCAACATTTAGAGCTCTCAAAGCAAATTTAGCGATCTCAATGTCTATTTTTCCATTCCCTTTTATTTGTGCAAAATCGCGAACTCTTCTCAATAAAGCATTAGCAATACGAGGTGTCCCCCGACTTCTTCCTGCGATTTCGATTGCTGCTTCCATTGATATAGGCATTTTCAAAATAGAGGCACTACGTTGCACAATTGTTGTCAGTAATTCAGTATTATAATATTGTAAACGACTTTGAATCCCGAAACGAGCTCTCATCGGTGCAGTCAACAATCCGGAACGCGTTGTAGCTCCAACCAGAGTAAAAGGATTTAAATTGATCTGAACCGTACGTGCATTAGGTCCTGTTTCTATCATTATATCAATTTTATAATCCTCCATAGCAGAATAAAGGTATTCCTCCACAACCGGACTTAAACGATGGATCTCATCGATAAACAGAATATCCCGTTCCTCCAAATTAGTCAACAATCCGGCTAAATCTCCTGGCTTATCTAAAACCGGACCTGAAGTAATCTTAATCCCTACTCCTAGTTCATTTGCCAAGATGTTAGCCAATGTTGTTTTCCCCAAACCCGGTGGCCCATGAAACAATGTATGATCCAGAGCATCATCTCTCAGATTGGCAGCCTGAACAAAGACCTTCAAGTTTTCCAAAACCTGATCCTGCCCGGCAAAATCATCAAAAGAAAGTGGCCGTAAAGCTCTTTCTATATCTATTTCCTGAGGCGTAAAACGTTCTTTATTCGGATCCAAATTTTCGTTCATAATCATCAAATATCAGCAAAGATAAAACAAAAAACCTTTCCAATCGGAAAGGTTTTCTTTATTAACGCTATTATGAATTTAGTGATGTAATTCTTCTTCTCCTTCTTTCATAGGAACATTTTGCGGTACAAAATCATCCTCATGCCCTGGTTTACTATAATCATAAGCCCAACGGTGAACTACCGGTAATTCTCCCGGCCAGTTTCCGTGAATGTGCTCTACCGGAGTAGTCCATTCTAAGGTGTTAGCTTTCCAAGGATTTTCTGTTGCTTTTTTACCGTAGAACATGCTGTAGAAGAAATTCCAGAAGAAAACGATTTGGAAGATCGAACCTACAATTGCAAATACAGTAATCAACACATTAACGTCAGCTAATTCATCAAATAAAGGGAAAGCTGAATTTGTATAGTAACGACGTGGTAAACCAGCCATTCCTAAGAAGTGCATCGGGAAGAATACTCCGTAAGCACAAACTGCAGTTACCCAAAAATGAACATAACCTAAATTTTTATTCATCATACGCCCGAACATCTTAGGGAACCAGTGATACACTCCGGCAAAGAAACCGTAAAGTGCAGAGATACCCATTACTAAGTGGAAGTGAGCTACAACGAAATATGTATCGTGAACATTAATATCTAATGTACTATCTCCTAAAATAATACCTGTTAAACCACCCGTAATAAATGTTGAAACTAATCCGATAGAGAACAACATAGCAGGATTTAACTGTAAGTTACCTTTCCATAAGGTAGTGATATAATTAAATGCTTTTACTGCTGAAGGAATTGCGATCAATAACGTTGTGAAAGTAAACACAGATCCTAAGAAAGGATTCATACCTGACACGAACATGTGGTGACCCCAAACGATAGTTGACAAGAAAGCGATTGCTAAAACAGAAGCAATCATTGCTCGGTAACCAAAGATAGGCTTTCTTGAGTTTGTTGCAATAATTTCAGAGGTAATACCTAAAGCCGGCAATAATACAATATATACTTCAGGGTGACCTAAGAACCAGAATAAGTGTTCGAACAATACCGGAGAACCTCCTTGGTAGTGTAGTACTTCACCTGAAATAAAGATGTCTGATAAATAGAATGATGTACCGAAGCTTCTGTCAAAGATCAACAAAAGAGCAGCAGAGAACAATACCGGGAATGAAACAACACCGATGATCGCTGTTACGAACAAAGTCCAAACTGTCAATGGTAATCTTGTCATTGACATACCTTCAGTTCTCAAATTAATTACTGTAACAATATAATTCAATGATCCCATTAAAGAAGATGCAATGAAAATTGCCATAGCTACTAACCAAAGCGTCATACCAAGACCTGAACCCGGAATTGCTTGCGGTAATGCACTCAACGGCGGATAAATTGTCCAACCTGCTGAAGCAGGACCTGACTCAATGAATAGTGAACTCAACATGATAACACAAGAAAGGAAGAACAACCAGTATGAAAGCATATTCATAAAACCGGAAGCCATATCTCTTGCACCGATCTGCAATGGAATTAACAAGTTACTGAACGTACCACTTAATCCGGCAGTTAACACGAAGAATACCATAATGGTACCGTGTATTGTTACCAATGCTAAGTAAATATCTTGACGCATTACTCCGTCAGGAGCAAATTTTTCACCTAATAAAACTTTAAATATTCCAAATGATTCTTCAGGCCAAGCAATCTGCAAACGGAATAAAATCGATAATAAGATACCTACGATACCCATTACCAAACCAGTAATCAAATATTGCTTAGCAATCATCTTGTGATCATAACTAAAAATATATTTTGTTATGAACGTTTGTTTGTGATGACCGTGTTCTAGTGCTGACATAATCTATAATTCTATATTATTGATCTAATTAATTTAAATTTTGAGCTAAAACTTTAGTTGTATCCACTACTGTTTCCATAACTTCCGGAACTACAGGAGCCGTTTCAGCAGGAGCATTAGCCTCTTTCCATTGTGAAGCCAATGTAGGCTTTTCTGCTAACCAAGCTTTGAATTCTTCCGGAGTTTCAACTACAATCTTCATTTGCATGTTGTAGTGAGAAGCCCCACAAATCTTATTACACAGTAATAAATAATCAAATGTATAAGGCTCTAAAGCAGATTCTCCTTTTGCTTCAAGTTCTTTACTCTTTTTAGCTCTAATTTCATTAATTCTAGCTACGTTTTCTTTTATATTATCATCTTCACGCATATCTGCTGTTGTTACAGTAGGAACATACGTAAATTGTGTAATCATACCCGGAACACAGTTCATTTGAGCTCTAAAGTGAGGCATATAAGCCGAGTGAAGAACATCTTGTGAACGGAACTTAAAAACTACTTTTTTACCTTTTGGTAAGTGTAATTCGTTTGTTACTTTATCGTCTTGTGCAGCAGGATCAGCCAAATCAACTCCCAAAGTATTGATACCTTCAATAAAACGAACATTCGCTTTACCTAAAGTATTATCAGTACCGGAATATCTAACTTCCCATCCGAATTGTTTAGCATATACTTCTACATACATTACATCCTCTTCATTATCATAGAACATAATGTTATTCCAAGTATACAATCCGTATAAGATCAAACCTGCCAAAGTAATTACGGGAATAATTGTCCAAACTGCTTCTAATTTACTGTTATCAGCAAAATATAAAGCTTTCTGACCTTGTTTTCCTCTATATTTAAAAGCAAAATAATGCAACAAGAACTGTGTAATTGTTTGTACAATAAATATAATAACCAATGAAATAGCCATTAAGTTATCATAATCAGGGCCATGTTCTGAAGCCGGTGTACCTAAAACCAGATGTCCCCAAGCATAAATTGAGTATATAGTAAATATATATATAAACCCAACGAATGCAAACATTAAATATCCGTTAACACTATTATCTCTATCATCAGCAACTTCTGTACTAGCTGCACCAACTTGAGTTAAATCAAATATTTTAGTTAACTGCCAAATGGCAACTCCGACTAAAACTAAAATAATAAATACCAATAAACCTGTCATTTGTTTATTTCTTTAAATATTAATAATGAAAATGTTTGCTTTCTTCCATTAACGGATTTCCTTTTGCTACTAAAGGTGCTTTTGTCAATGCAGTGAACACTACAAAAATAAACAATCCTAAGAAAAATAAGATAGCACTAATTTCAGGTAATCCGATGAACCATTGGTCACCAACTGTAGCCGGCATCACCATGTTATAAAAATCAACGTAGTGACCTGCTAAAATTACAATACCTGCCATAACTACAATCCAAGACAAACGTTTAAAGTCTGTATTAACAAGGATCAATAACGGGAAGACAAAGTTCATTACTAACATACCGAAGAACGGTAATTTGTAATGTTCGATTCTGGTTACGAAATAAGTAACCTCTTCCGGAATATCTGAATACCAAATCAACATAAACTGAGAGAACCATAGGTAAGTCCAGAAAATACTGATACCAAACATGAATTTAGCTAAATCATGAATATGACTGGTATTCACTTGCTCTAAATAGCCTTTAGATTTTAAATAAATAGTAACCATTGCTATAGCTGTGATACCACTAACAAAGAAGCTAGCAAAAACATACCAAGCAAATAAAGTACTATACCAATGCGGATCTAGTGACATAATCCAATCCCAAGACATTAATGACTCAGAAACGATGAAGAACACTAAGAATGATGCGGCCATTTTAAAATTCTTTTTATAAAAACTCACACCATCTGCATTATCTTGTGCAATAGAGTTCTTTCTTGAAAAGAATCTATATAAATTCCAAACACCTAAAAATAATACGGCTCTGATTAAGAAAAATGCAACATTCAAGTAACCTGATTTTCCTTGGATTAAATGGTCATTAGCAACTACTTCAGGATCCATCCATGTAAACAAGTGGTTCATGTGTACTCCTGAAAGAACCAAAACCAACAAGAAGATTACTGAACCGGGTAATAAATAAGCCGTAATACCTTCCATAACTCTGAAAAGTATCGGAGACCACCCTGCTAATGCTACTTGTTGAATTGCATAAAAAGCCAGAACACCAACACTCAGCAACATAAAGAAAATACAAGCTACATAAAAAGCAGCCCAAGGTTTGTTTTGCAATTGGTGGAAAACATGGTTCACATGTTCCTGATGAGCAGCATCAGCGTGTGCGTCATGTGCTGCATGCGCATCGTGAGAAGCTACTTGATCATGATGACCATGGCTTTCTTCTAATAAGATCGTTTCAACTTCTTCTACAGTTTTTGGTGCACTCCAAAAACCTACTCCAATCCCGATAGCTCCAATCACCATCAAAATCAAAGAAAAAGTTTTTAATTTACTTGAAAACGTGTACATATCAATTATTTTCAAAAGTGTTTTACAATTATAATTCTGATTTTAGTTTTAAAACGTAATCTGCTACTTGCCATCTTTCTTCTTGAGACAATTGATTAGCATGAGATCCCATGGCATTTAATCCATAAGTTATTACGTGATAAATACTACCTTCTGTAATTTCTCTATCTTTATAGTTAGGTACCCCTAAGAATTTTTCTCTTTTCACTAAAGTTCCTTTACCATCGCCTTTTTCGCCGTGGCAAATAGCACAATAGATATTAAATAACGCCTTACCTTTTTCAGTATCTAACGCTAAAGAATCTAATGGGGATTTCAAAGTTTCCTTTGCCAAAGTGTATCCTTCGGGAGTATTCGGAATTTCATAAGGCACAAACCCCCTCTTGATAGTTCCTTCTACCGGCAACAGACCTTCTTTACCTCCTTTAAAAACTTCATGCTCTGAATAGGTCTCGTAAGGAACCGCTTCATACATGTTCGGGAAAAATTGATAGTTAGGCTTGTTCTTGTTGAAACAAGAAGTTGCAACAATTGATAGACCAACTACAGCTACAATTTTATATAAGCTTTTCATACTTGTTAATGCTTTTCAATTACTTTTACTTCAACTGCTCCTGTAGACTTAAAGAAAGAAACTAATTCTTCTTCATCACCATGAACACCAACTTCCATTAAGAAATGATCATCAGTAGTTCTTACATCCGGGTTTTCAGCTTTTTTAAATGGCCATAATTTACTTCTCATGTAGAATGTAATTACCATTAAGTGAGCTGCAAAGAAAACAGTCAACTCAAACATAATAGGCACGAATGCCGGCATGTTATCAATAAAACTAAAACTTGGTTTACCACCAATATCCTGTGGCCAATCAACGATCATTATATAATTCATCAATGTAGCTGCAAAAGACAATCCGATTAAACCATAAATGAACGAAGCAATTGCAATTCTTGTTGGCGCTAAGCCCATAGCTTTATCTAAACCGTGAACCGGAAAAGGTGTATAAACCTCTTCAATATGATGATGAGCTGCTCTTGTTTGTTTAACAGCATCCATTAACACATCATCATCATTATATATAGCGTGTATAACTTTATTACTCATGATATTAATGATTATCAGAATGATTGTGATCGTTTAATTCTCTCTCTCTTTTGTAATTATCACCTGAAGACTTCAAAATAGTCTTAACTTCAGCCTGTGCAATTACAGGGAAACTTCTTGAGTACAATAAGAACAATACAAAGAAGAATCCAATAGTTCCTATATAAATACCTGCATCCACAAAAGTTGGTTGGAACATTGTCCATGAAGAAGGTAAATAATCTCTATGTAATGACGAAACAATGATTACAAAACGCTCAAACCACATACCGATATTTACAATGATCGATATAACAAATGAAGCTGCAATGCTTGTTCTGATCTTTTTAAACCACATTACCTGAGGCGAAACAACATTAAAGCTCATCATACATAAGTATGCCCACCAGTAAGGTCCTGTAGCTCTGTTTAAAAACGCATATTGTTCATACTCAACTCCTGAATACCAAGCAATGAATAACTCAGTAATATAAGCTGTACCTACGATTGAACCTGTAATCATAATAATAAGATTCATCAATTCAATGTGTTGTAAGGTAATATAATCTTCAAGTTGTGATACTTTTCTCATGATGATCAACAAGGTCTGTACCATGGCAAATCCTGAGAAAATAGCTCCTGCAACGAAGTAAGGCGGCAAGATTGTAGTATGCCATCCCGGAATAACCGATGTTGCGAAGTCAAATGATACGATCGTGTGTACTGAAAGTACAAGAGGCGTTGCTAAACCGGCTAACACAAGAGAAACCTCTTCAAAACGTTGCCAGTCTTTTGCTCTACCACTCCAACCGAATGATAATGTAGAATAAACTCTTTTTGTAAAAGGAGTAACCGCTCTATCGCGAAGCATAGCAAAGTCAGGTAATAAACCAGTCCACCAGAAAACTAATGATACCGACAAATACGTTGAGATTGCAAATACGTCCCACAATAACGGAGAGTTAAAATTCACCCATAAAGAACCGAATTGATTCGGAATAGGTAACACCCAATATCCTAACCATGGACGCCCCATGTGAATGATCGGGAATAAACCTGCCTGCATTACCGAGAAAATCGTCATTGCTTCTGCAGAACGGTTAATAGCCATTCTCCATTTTTGACGGAATAATAATAATACAGCAGAGATAAGTGTTCCGGCGTGACCAATACCTACCCACCAAACGAAGTTAGTGATATCCCAGGCCCAGCCAATTGTTTTATTTAAACCCCAAGTACCAATACCAGTAGATACTGTATAAATCATACAGCCTAAACCGTATAAGAAAGCAGCAAATGCTATCGAGAATACAATCCACCATTGCTTATTTGCTCGACCTTCTACCGGTTTTGCAACATCTACCGTAACATCGTGATAAGATTTGTTTCCTACCACTAAAGGTTTTCTAATGGGTGCTTCGTAATGAGACGACATAATCCTTTATATTGTTTCTGTTAATTAATATTTTATTTTTCGTTTCTAACTTTAACGTGATAGAATACATTCGGTTTAGTTCCGACATGTTCCAGTAAGTGATACATTCTTGCATCTTCAGCTAATTTAGCCACTTTACTTTCTTTATCATTCACATCACCAAATACCATTGCACCACTAGAACAAGCTGCAGAACAAGCCGTTTGGAATTCTTCGTCTTTTACCGGTCTTCCTTCACGTTTTGCTTTTAATTTAGAAGCTTGTGTCATTTGGATACACATAGAACATTTTTCCATCACCCCACGAGAACGCACGTTAACATCAGGATTCAATACCATACGACCTAAGTCATCGTTCATATGATAATCGAATTCACTATTCTTGTTATACAAGAACCAGTTGAAACGACGTACTTTATACGGACAGTTGTTTGCACAGTAACGAGTACCTACACAACGGTTATAAGCCATGTGGTTTTGACCTTCTCTACCATGAGACGTTGCTGCAACAGGACAAACTGTTTCACAAGGTGCATGGTTACAATGCTGACACATTACCGGTTGGAAAGCCACTTGAGGATTCTCAGCCGGATCTTCCATACCTCTGAAAGTTTCAATTGAATTCATCATTCCTGACGTTTCTTCTTTCAACTCAACATCTCCTTCAAATGTATCCTGAGAAGAATAGTATCTATCAATACGCAACCAGTGCATATCACGACTTCTTCTTACTTCAGACTTACCAACTACAGGGACGTTATTTTCAGCATGACAAGCAATTACACAGGCACCACAACCCGTACAAGCGTTTAAGTCAATTGATAAATTAAAGTGATGTGCTACACTTCTATCAAAAGATTCCCAAAGATCCACTTCCGTAGAAGGCGTTTCTTTGTGATCTAAAGATACTAATGGAATAGGATTCCAAACTTCTGTATCTTTAGTATTGAATACCTCTAAAGTAGTTTCTTTAATGATATCTCCTCTACCCATTAATGTTTTGTGTAACTGAACACAAGCAAATTCATGCTCACCTTCATCTTTTGTTACAGTAACATTTTGAACAGTATTAAAATTATTATAAAGAGCGTAAGCATTAACACCTACCTGCATTTCTTCTTTTAAAGCAGCGGTTTTACCGTAACCGAAAGCCAAACCTACAGTTCCAACAGCCTGACCTGGTTGAATAACTACAGGAACTTTAGTTAAAGTAGCATTACCCACTTTTAAAGTCGCATAACTACCGTTTAAACCTCCGTTAGCTACATTCCAGTTTTCAAAACCTAGCTTTTCAGCATCTTTTTTCGAAACAGTAACATAGTTATCCCAAGAAACTCTTGTAATCGGATCAGGAAACTCTTGTAACCAAGGATTATTAGCTTGTTGTCCGTCACCCATTCCCGTCTTAGTATACAATACTAACTCCATACCTGAAGCTTTTGCAGCAGCTAACTTAGAAGCCGAAGCCAAAGCATCAAAAGAAGCAGCTTCTAAAGGAGCAACTTCAGTTTGAGCAAAACCATCATGAACTGCCTGATTCCAAGACTTACCACCTAATTGAGCAGCCGCGAAACCTTTCAAATAATCATAATAAGCCGTACTATTACCTAACAAGCTTAATAAAACTTCTTGGAATTGTTTTGTATCAAATAATGGACGAATAGTCGGCTGCATAATACTATAGTGTCCTCTTTCTATAGACACATCTCCCCAAGATTCTAAATAATGCGGAGCAGCAGCAGCTATTGTAGTTAAAGTAGCCGTTTCATCTTCTTTCAAAGAAAAAGCTACTGATAATTTCACTTTTTTAAGACCTTCAGTAAAGTCTTTTGCATTTGCTAAAGTATAAACAGGATTAACTCCATTCATAATTAAAGTATGAACAGCACCTGATTTCATATCTGCTACTAATTGAGCAACTTCTTTAACATTACCTTTTCTTGTTAACTTAGTTGCACTAGGATTAAAGGCCTCAGAACTGATAGCAGCATTAATCGCTAATACCAATAACTGAGCATCCAAGTCATCTAACCCGGTTACGACAACACCTTTAGAACCTGCCGCTTTTAATTGTTGAGCAGCTTTAGTTACTTCAGCATTTTTCAATCCGGAAGCAGCCCCGCCTACAACAGCACTATACAAGTCTACTAATGCTTGTTTTTGCTGAGCAACTGTTAAAGGTATACGTTTATCAGCATTTGCACCAGCCAAAGACATATTAGCCTCCATCTGGATATGCTTAGACATTTTTCCGTTTTTAGGAACTCTCCCCATAGCATAACCGGCATCGTATCCACCACCTTGCCAATCTCCTAAGAAATCAGCACCAACAGAAACAATAACATCTGCTTTAGAAAAGTCATAACCAGCAAAACCTCTAACACCATAAACCGTTTCAAAAGCATCTAAAGCATTTGATTCAGAAACAGCATCATAAACCACTTGTTTTACGGTCGGATATTTAGCTTTTAATTCAGCTAATAAAGCATCCGTTGAAGGACTAGCAGAAGTTGAAGTTAACACTACTACATTTCCGCCTTTTTCATTAGCCTCATCTAAACTCGATTTAATTTTCGCAGTTACTTCAGCCCAAGTTGCATCTTTACCCGCAATCTTAGGTTGTTTTAAACGCAAACTGTCATATAGAGACAAAACCGAAGCATGAACTCTGGCATTTGCCCCAGAAACAGCTCCTTTTAATTTATTGTTTTCAACTTTGATCGGACGACCTTCTCGTGTTTTGATCAAAATGTTTGCAAAATCAAATCCGTCTGCAACAGTTGTAGCATAATAATCTGCTACTCCGGGAATAATTTCTTCAGGTTGCACTACATAAGGAATCGATTTTACTACAGGTCCTTCACAAGCAGCCAAAGAAGCAGCAGCTGTACTAAAACCTACGTATTTCAAAAAGTCACGACGAGTTGTCCCCGCTGTTGATAAATTCTCTTTGTTCCCCAAAAATTCATCTACAGGAATTTGTTCAACAAACTCATTGTTTCTTAGCGTCTCAACAATAGAACTATTTTCATTTAGCTCCTCAACACTTTTCCAGTATTTTTTGTTTGATGCCATATTATATATTGATATTAGCTTCTTAAATTAATTTATTAATAGTGGCATTTACCACATTCTAATCCTCCCATTTGAGCAGCTGTTAACTTGTCAACACCATACTTTTTAGAAAGCTCTTCATGAATCTTTTTGTAGTATTCATTATCTTCAACTTTCACATTAGTCTCTCTATGACAGTTCACACACCAACCCATAGTCAATGGCGCAAATTGCTCCATAACCTCATACGTTTCAACAGGACCGTGACATTTCTGACACTCAACCCCTGCAACCGTTACGTGCTGAGAGTGATTAAAGTATACAAAATCCGGAAGGTTGTGAATTCTTACCCATTTAACCGGTTGCGTTTTTCCTGTATACGCTTGCTTAGCCGGATCCCAACCAACAGCAGCATATAATTTTTGGATCTGCTCATCATAAAACGCCTTAGAATGCTCCTCTGTAGCAGTCGACTCAGCAACTTCACTAATGTTTTTATGACAGTTCATACACACATTCAACGAAGGAATACCTGAAGTTTTACTCACTCTGGCAGACGAGTGACAGTATTTACAATCAATAGCATTATCTCCGGCATGAATTTTATGCGAATAATGTATTGGCTGAACCGGAGCATAACCCTGATCCACACCTACCTGCATCAAATAGCCGTAAACAAAATAAGCAGCAACTAACAAGAACACAATTGCAGAACACAATACTAAAAATTGATTTTTAGCAAATGCTTTCCACAACGGTAATGATTTTTCCGAAGTACCAACTTCGATTCCGTTAGCCTTAGCAATTCTTCTTAAAACATTGTTAACCAACAACAACATTACAACAAGCATTGCCAACACCAATGTCAAAGCACCCAAAATCACTTCATTTGAAATACCTGAAGCATCCTGAGTTTGACCATCGGTACCAGGAACATTCGCCACCTCTTTAGGCTGCGCCGCTGGCTCAGACGTATACGCTAAAATATTGTCAATATCCTGATTTGACAATTGAGGAAAAGCCGTCATCGGGATTTTCCCGTTTTCTTCAAAAACTTTTACCGCTTGAGCATCCCCTGCTTTAATCAACTCTGCACTATTGCGAACCCACTTATAGATCCACTCTTTGTCATACTTATCAGCAACCCCCCTTAAAGCAGGTCCTGTTGCTTTTTTGTCTAATTTATGACAAGCGGCACAATTGGCATTAAACAACTCTTTACCTTTTGCCGGATCACCTGCGCCTGCAGCGGCTTCCGGAGCAGCATCTTGAGAAAATACAGATAAAGAAAAAGATAGCGTTAGCGCTAAACTGAAGAAAATCTTTGAAAATGATTTATGGTTACCCACCTTTTTCATATTTATTATGATTATCGTGTCATTTTTGGTATGGTTTTAGCACTATAAAACTAGTCTCCGCCACCACACTTTATTTTAAACTCCGACAAAAATACGACATTCGAACTATTATAAAAACCTTAATTTTATCTTAAAAGATAATTTATATCTATTCTAAATAACCTTTGTGTCGCGGTATAATAAGATTAATTGTATTTTTGTTTTAAATAACTATTCAAAATGAGAAATTTAGCTTTCAAAAGATTAACAAAAATTGTTTTTATAACCTCTTTCTTCTCAATTGGTATACATGCGCAAAGCGGAAAAACCACACTAAGCCAAGATGAGAAATTTTCAGAATTATTAGAAGAAAAAGCAAAAATCAATGCAAACTTATCAATAAACAACAGCTATAAGATACAAATTTTCTACGGAAACAGCTCGGATGCTAAAAATCAATTGGCCGCATTTAAAAGAGATTTTAGCGGTATAGAAGGCACAATCATATATACCAATCCGACCTATAAAGTCTATGTCGGAAATTACAAATCCCGCTTACATGCTGAAAAAGCTTTAATCGAAATCAAGAAAAAATATCCGACCGCTTTACTTATTAAACCAGGAAAATAAACAAATCGCTCCCTTCAAAATATAAAAAAAGCCCGAACCAAATGTCCGGGCTTTTTTTATATAAAATCTCTGTTCTTATTTTAATTTTTTCTTCACTTCAACTTCCTGGAAGGCTTCGATAGTATCATACTCTTTCAGATCGTTGTAATTCTTTATCTGTATACCACAATCATATCCTTTTGACACTTCTTTAACATCATCTTTAAATCGTTTTAACGCAGCTAATTCACCGGTATAGATAACCACTCCTTCTCTGATTAAACGAATCTTAGAATTTCTGAAGACTTTACCGTCTGTAACCATACATCCGGCAACAGTTCCCACTTTAGAAATCTTGAACAACTCACGAACTTCTGCAGTACCAGTAACTTCTTCTTTTAATTCCGGCGACAACATTCCTTCCATAGCATCCTTCACATCGTCTATTGCATCATAAATAATAGAATAATTACGGATGTCAATTTCTTCTTTTTCAGCTAAGGCTTTCGCACTTCCCTGAGGACGAACGTTGAAACCTATAATGATCGCATCTGAAGCTGAAGCCAACAAAACGTCTGATTCTGTAATAGCTCCTACTCCTTTATGAATAATATTGATTTGGATTTCTTCAGTCGATAATTTTGAGAATGAATCCGAAAGTGCTTCTACAGAACCATCCACATCCCCTTTCAAGATAATATTTAACTCTTTAAATTGTCCTAAAGCTATACGACGCCCGATTTCTGCCAAAGTAATATGTTTTTGTGTACGAACAGATTGCTCACGTAATAATTGAGTACGTTTTGCTGCAATTTGTTTTGCTTCTCTTTCGTCTTCGTAAACATTAAATTTATCACCCGCTGTCGGCGCACCGTCTAAACCTAAAACAGATACAGGTGTTGACGGACCGGCTTCTTTTACATTATGTCCGCGTTCGTCAAACATCGCCCGGATCTTACCGTGATGTTTACCCGCTAAAACATAATCACCTATTTTAAGAGTTCCGTTTTGAACTAAAATAGTTGTCACATACCCTCTACCTTTATCTAACTGCGCCTCAACAACTGTTCCCTGCGCTAACCTGTTCGGATTCGCTTTTAATTCTAGGATCTCTGCTTCTAACAACACTTTTTCCAAAAGTTCCTTAACCCCTAATCCTGTTTTAGCTGAAATATCCTGAGATTGGTATTTACCACCCCACTCTTCAACTAACAAGTTCATAGCTGCTAACTTCTCTTTGATCTTATCCGGATTAGCCGTTGGTTTATCTACTTTATTGATCGCAAAAACCATTGGCACTCCCGCTGCCTGAGCATGACTAATCGCCTCTTTTGTTTGCGGCATGATGTCGTCGTCCGCTGCAATCACAATAATTGCAATATCCGTTACCTGAGCACCACGAGCACGCATAGCCGTAAAGGCTTCATGACCCGGTGTATCTAAAAACGTAATTCTTTGTCCTTCTTCTAATTTCACGGAATAAGCCCCGATATGCTGCGTAATACCTCCTGACTCACCGGCAATAACATTGGTCTTCCGAACATAATCCAGAAATGACGTTTTACCGTGGTCAACATGTCCCATTACAGTAACAATCGGTGCACGTTCTTCCAATTCTTCCGGTGTATCTTCAATCTCTTCGATCGCTTCTTCAATATCTGTTGTAATGAACTCAACCTGATAACCGAATTCATCTGCCACGATTGACAATGTTTCGGCATCTAAACGCTGATTCATGGTAACCATGATTCCCAATGACATACAAGTTCCGATAACTTTTGTAATCGGCACATCCATCATTGTGGCAATTTCACCTACCGTAACGAATTCTGTTACTTTCAAGATTTTACTTTCTAAATCTTGTTGTTGCATTTCTTCATCTAAACGCTGACGGTGAGTTTCACGTTTATCTTTACGGTACTTAGCAGCTTTAGATTTATTTCCTTTCCCTTGAAGTCTTTCAAGAGTTTCTTTAATCTGGTTTTTAACTTCTTCCTCAGTAGGCTCAACTTTTTGGATTACCGGTTTTTTACCTTTATTGAAACGATCTCTTCCGAAATCTTTCTTTCCACCTTGTTGGTTTTGCCCGTTTCCGCCTTGAACCGGTTTAACAATACGCTTGCGTTTATTTTTATTTTCGCCTTCTTTTTTATTTGCGTTATTATTGTTATTCTGTCCCTGATTATTTCCGTTATTGTTCCCTTGATTGTTTCCGTTATGATTCCCTTTTTTGAAGTCTTTTTTATCTTCTTTCTTCTTTTTAGGTTTTTCAAACTGAGACAAATCTATTTTCTGCCCTGTAAACGTTGCTCCGGAAAGTTTTTTGTATTGCGTCTGGATCTTTTCATCTTCGATGATCAAGCCATCTGCTTTTTTCTCTTCTACTTTCTTTTCTTCCTGTTTTTGAACAGGTTCAGCCTTTGGAGCTGATTCAACAGGTGGAGTTACTTCTTCAACACTTTTCTTAGTTTCTTCAGGTTCCGGAGATTTTACCTCTTCTGATATGTTTTGCTCAACAGCTTCAACTTTCTCTTCCTGCTTAGGCGGATTCAAATCGATCTTTCCTACTGCCTTAGGCGCAGTTACAACAGCTTTTGCTTTTATAATTTCCTGCTCCTTCCTCAACTTCTCTTCCTGCTGACGTTTCAGTTCTAATTCTCTTTCCAACTCTCGCTTTAAAGCTTCTTTCTCTTTCTTCTTTTCTTCACTCACTTCAATCGAAGCCTCTTTTTTGCCCTTATCAGCAGAAAACTGTCGACATAAGACATCATACTCCTCTTGAGAGATCTTGGCATTAGGACTCGATTCAATATCATGCCCTTCTTCTTTTAAAAAGTCCACAGCTCTATCAAGAGAAATATTTAGTTCCCTTAAAACTTTGTTGATTCTTATAACTCTTTTATCAGACATATAATGTTTTTAATTTTTCTAAAATTCAGTTTGTGTTGTGTGTTTAGCAATTATGTCGAGTTAGTCTTCCAATTCTTCTTTTAGAATTCTAAACACATCTAAAATAGTTTCTTCCTCTAAATCTGTTCTTCTTATCAGATCTTCCACATCTTGTCCTAACACGCTTCTAGCCGTATCTAATCCGATTTTTTCAAACTCTTCGATTACCCAGTTCTCGATTTCATCTGAAAACTCTCTCAATTCTACATCATCCACTTCTTCAACACCTTCACGGATAACATCAATATCATAACCCGTCAACATACTTGCTAAACGAATATTGTGCCCTCCTTTACCGATAGCTTTTGATACCTCGTCGATTTTCAAGAAAACTTCTGCTTTTTTGGTTTGTTCATCAATCTTAACCGATGAAACTCTAGCCGGGCTCAATGCTCTGGTAATATACAACTGCGGATTTGTAGTATAATTGATCACATCAATATTCTCATTTCCTAATTCACGAACGATACCGTGGATACGAGAACCTTTCATTCCCACACATGCGCCAACAGGATCAATTCTGTCGTCATAAGAATCCACAGCTACTTTTGCTTTCTCACCAGGAATTCTAACCACTTTCTTAACATTAATCAAACCATCAAATACCTCTGGAATTTCTTGCTCAAAAAGCTTCTCTAAGAAATCCGGAGATGTTCTTGACATCACAATCTGCGGTTTATTTCCTTTTAATTCTACAGACTCAATAATTCCTCTTACATTATCTCCTTTTTTGAAATAATCATTTGGAATTTGTTTATCTTTAGGCAATACGATCTCATTTCCTTCATCATCCATCAAAACTATCATTTTAGGACGAACATGGTGCACTTCTGCTGTGTAAATATCACCTATAAGATCTTTAAACTGTTTGTAAAGATTTGTATTATCGTGTTCATGTATCTTAGAAATAAGATTTTGACGCAAAGCCAAAATAGCTCTTCTTCCCAGATCAATCAACTTCACTTCTTCCGACACCTCTTCTCCGACTTCAAAATCCGGCTCTATTTTACGAGCTTCAGAAAGTGATATCTCAGAATTCGGATCCTCAACCTCTCCATCTTCCACAACCGTTCTGTTTCTCCAGATTTCCATATCTCCCTTATCCGGATTTATAATAATATCAAAATTATCATCAGAACCGTATTTCTTCTTTAACGCATTGCGAAATACATCTTCCAAGATCGCCATCAAGGTAACTCTATCGATAAGCTTATTATCTTTGAACTCTGAAAACGAATCGATTAACGCAATATTCTCCATGTCAACTTATTTGTTTTTAAAATGATATTATAACTGTTGCTTCTTTAATTTCAGCATACGGCAACACTTCTTTTTTCGCCACCGTTTCTTTTCCTTTACCTATTTTTTTAGGCTCTCTGGCTTTCCATTCCAAAGTAATACTCTCTTCATCAGCAGCAGTTATTTCTGCTTCTATTTCTCCCCCCGAATTCTTTTTAACTTTAAGCTTTCTTCCGATGTTCTTTTTAAACTGTCGCACTAATCGCAACGGACTAGCAGCTCCGGCAGAAGCGACTTCAAGTGAAAAATCTTCTTCTTCTCGATCAAGATTGTGCTCTATAGCTCTACTCACATCAATGCAGTCCTGCAAATTTACACCATTATCTCCATCTATCACAACATTTATTTTATTTCCTTCGCTAATTTTCAAGTCAATAAGAAATAAATCCCCACGTTCTTCCAACGCTGAATTTAACAAATGCCGAACCCTATCTTTAAAACTCATATTTTATAAAAAGAGGCACGCTGTGCGTGCCTCATTATTTAACTAGTAATAAATAATTTGCAGCAAATATACGCATATTTTTTTAATTAAAAAAAAATTGTAGTTTTGATACATATTTACTAACTTTATTATGTAAATCTTTACATCCAACCTTTTAAAAAACAAACTTTATGAAACGAATTTTAGTACCTACAGATTTTTCTCAACATGCCGAATATGCGTTAAAAGTTGCTGCCCAAATTGCTCAAAAAAACAATGGAGAAATTTTCCTAGTCCACATGCTTGAGCTTCCGACATCCGGAAACGACGCTATTTCCACCGCACACGAGATGCCGGAACTAATGTTGTTTAAAAATGCTGCTATTGCCAAATTAGACACCTTAATGAGTGCGCCTTACCTTAATGATCTAAAAGTTACAAAGATAATTCAGTTTGAAATGGCTTTCAGCGGTATCATCAGAAACGCAGAAGAACACAAGGTTGACCTGATTGTAATGGGTTCCCACGGAGCAAGCGGATTCCAGGAAATGTTTATCGGATCAAACTCCGAAAAAGTAGTTCGTAATTCTGAGATCCCTGTTCTGATCATCAAAAAAGAAGATGACAACTTCAATGTTGATCATTTTGTTTTCGCTTCAGATTTTTCAGACGAGATCAAAAAACCTTTTGAAAAAGTAGTTGATTTTGCTAATGAATTTAATGCTCACCTTCATTTGGTAACCATCAACACTCCTAACAATTTTAAATCTACTCGTGTTGCTCAAAAAATTATGGATGAATTTGCAAGCAATTTCAAAATCCATAAATTCTCTACCCACATCTACAATGATATCAATGTAGAGAAAGGAATATTACACTTCGCCAAAGAAGTAAATGCCGATTTAATAGGAATGAGTACTCACGGCAGAAAAGGAATTTCCCATTTCTTTAACGGCAGTATCAGCGAAGACCTTGTTAATCATGCTAAAAGACCTGTAGTTACATTTAGAATTTAAGTTCTGAAATTATTAAAAATAAAAAACTCCGCTTTTAAGCGGAGTTTTTTTTGTTGGCCCACAAGGACTCGAACCTTGAATGACGGTACCAAAAACCGGAGTGTTACCATTACACCATGGGCCAATACCCTAACAACCTTTTCGATTGCGAGTGCAAATGTAATACATATTTTTTATTCTGCAAATTTTTCTAAAAAAAATATTAAAAATTATTTTTTGGCTTTTCCTTAAACAAAAAAATAGTTTCTTTGTAGAAGTTTACAAGCTATTTAAAGTTAAAACAATCTCTATGAGTTCATTCAATTTCAAGAAATGGAATACCGTCTTAGGATGGATTACTTTTGCCGTTGCATTAACCACTTACTCTTTAACTGTTGAACCTTCCATGAGTTTTTGGGATTGTGGCGAATACATCACAACTTCAGCAAAATTAGAAATTGGACATCCTCCCGGAGCTCCCTTATTTCAAATGCTCGGTGCTTTTTTTGCCATGTTTGCCACCAGCGCATCACAAGTAGCTTTAATGGTCAACATGATGTCTGTGTTTTCAAGTGCCTTTACAATCTTATTCATGTTCTGGTCCCTAACCCTTTTAATGAAAAGATTATTTATTCCTGAAGATGCGAGTAACTCCAGCTATATTACAATTTTAGGGGGAGCATTTATCGCTTCACTAGCCTATACATTTTCTGACAGCTTTTGGTTCAACGCTGTTGAAGCCGAAGTTTACGCCATGGCTTCCTTTCTGATCGCAATCCTGTTTTGGTTAGGTTTGCGTTGGGAACAAGAAATCGATACCCCAAGAGGAAATCGCTGGCTTTTATTGATCTCCTTGATTATAGGTCTTTCATTCGGAGTACACTTTATGGCTTTATTAACACTGCCTTCTATAGGCTTCTTATATTTCTTTAAAAAATATAAAAACGTTACCGTAAAAAGCTTTATTATAGCCAATATAGCTATTGTAGCTATTTTACTCTTTATTTTCAAACTACTTTTACCTTATACATTAGCTTTCTTCGGAAAAACCGAAATTTTTATGGTAAATAGTTTAGGACTACCTTTTAATTCAGGAACTATTTTTGCCTTCTTAATGATTGTAGCGCTCTTTTATTTCGGACTTAACTATACCCGAAAAAAAGGATATGTTTTATACAATACCATCTTGTTATGTACCCTGTTCATCTTGATTGGTTTTTCAACCTGGATGATGTTGCCAATCCGCGCAAATGCAAACCCTCCGATCAACGAGAATAAACCTTCAGATGCGGCAGAGGTTTTAGCTTATTACAACAGAGAACAATACGGAGAACAAAAATTATTTTACGGTCCTCAGTTTTCAGACACTTATTCAGGACTAGACGAGGAACAACCTTACCTTGACGGTAAACCTAACTACGAAAGAGATTACAAAACCGGAACGTATATCATTACTAACAATTATAAAAATTCCGTTCAAAATACCGACAACAATCACAAAGCCTTCTTACCGAGAATGTGGAGTAGCGAGCACAATGTAAATTACATGATGTTCACCGAACCTTTAGATTTTAGAATCAAACCTGAATATGCTGACGAGCATGAATTAGTTGAAGTCGTTGCCGAGTTCAGAAGCGGTTTTAATCAAGGTAAATTTGATCTGGACGATTATGATAAGTTCTTAAAAGGTTATGGTGAATACCTAATTGTTGAAAAACCTAGCTTTTTAAGCAACATGAAATTCATGTTCCAGTTTCAATTCGGATATATGTATTGGCGTTACCTGATGTGGAATTTTGTTGGTCGTCAAAGCGACAATCAATGGAAAGGAGACACATTTGACGGTAACTGGATCAGTGGTATCACTTTCTTAGATGAGTTGCGCTTAGGAAATCAAGAAAACCTGACTCCTGACATGCTGAACAACAAAGGAAGAAATACTTATTTCTTTTTACCTTTCATTTTAGCCTTAATCGGAATGATTTTTCATGCTAAAAAAGACCTTAAAAGTTTCTATGTTCTTTTAGCTTTATTCCTATTTACCGGACTGGCTTTAAAAATATATCTAAACGAAAGACCTTTTGAACCGAGAGAACGTGATTATGCATTGGTAGGTTCATTCTATGTATTTGCAATGTGGATGGGCTTTGGTGTTTATGCTCTTTATGACGGTATTAAAAAAACACTACAACCTAAGATTACCGTACCGATTGTATTAGCCGTTTGTTTCCTTACTTCGCCATTTTTAATGGCCAAAGAGAATTGGGACGACCACGACAGAAGTAACCGCTATACTGCTATTGCAATGGCTAAGGCTTATTTAGATTCTTGTGACAAAGATGCTATTCTCTTTACTATCGGAGATAACGACACTTTCCCGTTATGGTATGCTCAGGAAATTGAAGGTTACAGAACAGACATAAGAATCGTCAATACAAGCTTATTCATGACTGACTGGTACATTGACCAAATGAAACGCAAAGCTTACAATTCAGACCCTGTTCCTATTTCATTTACCAGAGAACAGTATAGGGGTAGTAATCGGGATTATAGTTTCTTAATTGAACGCACTAAAGACTCTATATCTCTTGATGATTTTATCAAGTTCTTATCTTTAGATGATGAGCGCGCTAAAGTACAATTGAGAAGCGGACAATGGATCAACTATTATCCTACGGATAAGGTTTTCATCCCGATTGATAAAGAAAACATTATTGCAAACAAAGTTGTCTCTCCTGAGTTATATGACTCCATAGTTCCGGTTATGCATTTCCAGATCAAAAAAGACGCCTTATACAAAAATCGGTTAATGATGCTTGATATTATCAACCAAAACAACTGGAAAAGACCTATCTATTTTACCGGAGGAAGTTTTGGTGAAGATGATTATCTATGGATGAAGGATTACTTAGAACTGGATGGTTTGTGCTTCAAATTAGTTCCGGTGAGAACGCCTCAAAAAGGCAAACCAAACCCTATGGAAATGGGATTGATCGATACGGACAAAATGTACAACATTGTAACCAACTGGTACTGGGGGAATAGTGGTAGTCCTGAAATCTATCACGATCCGGAGACTCGCAGAAACGGTATTACTTACAGAACAAATTTAGCCCGATTAATGGAAGCCCTGATCATTGAAGGTAAAAACGACAAAGCTGAAAAGGTTATTGATCTGGCTATGGAAAAAATGCCTGTTAAATATTTTGAATACTACACCATAGTTGAACCGTTTGTTCAGGGGTATTATGAGATCGGCAAAAAAGACAAAGCCAGAAAACTACTGACTGAGCTTATTCAAAAATATCAGGACGAATTAACATTTTTCAATAGCATGTCATCTAATGGACGTTATGATAATCGATACGACATTGTAGGTAGCATAGAGCGCTACAGAAGCCTATTAGAATATATGAAAGACGCTCACGATGAAGATTTCTATAATCAGGAAAAAGTAAAATTCAACAATTTCAACAAACTCTTCCCCGAATTCAGAAGAGAAATGGAATAAAAAAATAAATTAAATGAGCCACGAAGTTTTTATTCGTGGCTTTTTTGAAATTATGAATTGGGTAAAAACACATCCTATAGTTAAATCCTTATTTCCGAAGTACATTTGGACAGTGCCAGATTCGCCCAAAAAAGTATATCTTACTTTTGATGATGGTCCGATTCCCGACATCACGGAATGGGTTTTAGATCTATTAGAAAAAGAAAATATTAAAGCAACTTTTTTTTGTATCGGGGACAATATCAGAAAACACCCGGAAATTTTTCAAAAAGTAATCGCTAAAGGGCATTCCATAGGAAATCACACGTATAATCATTTAAACGGATGGAAAAACCCGACTCAGAACTATGTCCGTAACTTTGAAGAATGTAATAAGATCATTGAAGAATACGGAAATCCTACAAAGCTTTTCCGACCTCCTTACGGAAAAATTAAACCTTCCCAAGCCAAAATCATCCGTAGAAGCGGATATACAATTGTAATGTGGGACATTATCTCGTATGATTTTGATGTGAATACCACTCCTGAAGAATGCTTTCAAAATGTAGTCAAAAATACACAAAATGGAAGCATTATCGTATTTCACGACAGTATAAAAGCATGGCCTAATTTACAATTAGTCCTTCCTAAAGTGATACAAGAATTAAAAAAACAGGGAGTTGAATTTGGAAAACTGAATTATTAAGCTTGCTCCTGTACCAAAGTGATCAATGTATTAGCGTCTAATTCTCCGCTTTGTCTCCATACCATTTGACCTGCTTTGTAAATCATTAAAGTTGGTAATCCTTTAACTCTAAGAGCGTCTGCTAATTCTCTATTTTTTTCCACATCAATCTTAATAACCCTTGCCTTATCTCCTAACGCCGCAGCAACGTCACGAATCACTTCATTCATCGCAACAGACGGCTCGTTCCACTCTGTAAAAAAATCGATTAATACAGGAACTTTAGCATCAATTAACTCTCCGAATTTTGACATAAAATTGATTTTATACTATCAAAAAATACATTTTCCTCAGAAAACAATATACAAATGTAACATTTTTACTGAATTATGCTACATTTTCTCCTTTTTTTAGTTCAATAACTGTTATTTCTGGCATAATACCTACTCTTCCGGGGTAAGCATGGAAGCCAAAGCCTCTGTTTACATACACATATCGTCCCGCATTCTCATACAATCCCGCCCATTGCTTGTACATGTATTGTACAGGACTCCATTTGATCCATCCGGGAATTTCGATCCCGAACTGAAAACCGTGTGTATGTCCCGAAAGCGTTAAATGATAATTGTTCGAATGCGTTTTCACTTCATGCTCCCAGTGGCTCGGATCGTGACTCATTAATATCTTAAAATCTTTCTGTTGTATCCCCTCTGAAGCCTTGGCTAAGTCACCGGCCTTTTTAAAATGCATCCCCCAATTTTCAACACCTACTAATTTGATCTCACCAGCACCTCTCTTAATGGCTACATTTTCGTTCAGCAACAGCTTAAAATCAATCTTTTTGTGCAACTCTTTTATTGCCTGAAAATTTTGATCTTTCGCTCCTTGGGAATTCCATTGATAATATTCACCGTAATCATGATTCCCTAACACTGAATATTTACCCAAAACCGGATTATGGATCTTCTTAAAAATATCAATCCAGGGCAACATTTCTTTGGCATGAGTATTTACAATATCTCCTGTAAAAAGTACCAGATCTGATTGCTGTTCATTTATCAGGTCAATTGCATATTGTATTTTCTCGGCATCGTCAAAACTTCCGCTATGAATATCGGAAATATGTGTAATGGTCGTACCGTCAAAATCGTCCGGTAAATCAGGAAAAAACAAGGTTTGCTTCATCACCTTGAAATTATATTTCCCTTTAGTCATTCCATACAAAAGTGATGTGAAAGGAACGGCAGCTAAAGCTAAAGCCATTTGACTTACAAATTTTCTTCGTTCGGGTAAAAAGCCTGATGTTGTTTCTTCATTCTTTGAGAAATACTGAAAAACACCTTGAAACAATCTGAAGACATCTTCCGAAAACAACGTTAACGTTAAAATAATTTTAGGCAAATACAATAATAGAAATAAACCAATAGTCCACTGAAAACGTTTATCCTGCGCTGTATTTCTATCAAACGTAAAAAAGTAATAGGCTAAATAAAGTAAAAAGACCACAGATATTATTCCGTAGATCAACAATACCCATTTCGATTTGGCAGCGGTTTTAACTGCTTGAAAAGAATATATTTCTATAAAAAGAAAGATTAATATTGGGACAATAATACGATACATAAATCAATATTTTATGCAAAGTAACTAATTCTTCTCCTAGAAATTTGATTCTCAATAAAGTTTAACGAGATTCTAACAATTACTTATAGTACAAATAGCACAATTAAGTTTAAAATTAAAACCAGAACTGAAATAGCAAAAATTAAATTATATGGATCAACTAACTTATTCATGTTTCAAAGCTAGTCAATAAAGATTTTTAGATATTTATAAAGTTCACGAAAGCTCTATTTCTTTCCATAAAACCTCATTTTCGGATTATGAAACTTTATGATCTACTAGAAAAAACACATTTTTTCGCTCCAAATTGATTTATTTCTTATTTAATTCTATTCTACTTGATAACATTTTTATTTTGTTTCTTTAAAATAATACTAAATTTGGATAGTAAGTCTTTTCTATGAAAACAAAACTACTCTTAACTTATTGTTTCCTATTTGCTTTTTTTCTGCCTCATAGTAGTCATGCTCAAGATGTAATTGACTCTTTGAAAAAGAGCCTAGCAGAAAGTAAAAACGATAAAGAAAAAATCAAAATTCTAAATGATTTAAGTTGGGAAATTGCTCCTACTGATTACGATTCTTCAATTGTTTTTGCAGAGGAAGCTTTGTCAATGGCCAAAAAAAAACATCCTAAACTTGAAGCTGAAGCTTATACCTGTTTAGGTTCTGCTAATGATTTACATGGAAAATATGATTTGGCAATTTTAAATTATCAAAAAAGTTTTGAAGGTTACAAAAGTATTAAAGATGAAACTGGCATGGCCAAAGTATACCTCAATATAGGCGCTAGTTTTTATTATCGTGGTGTTTTTGCTAAAGCACTTGAAAATTACTTGGAAGCCGCTAAAATTCAAGAGAAAATTAAGGATGAAGGAACTCTCGCTAAGACACTGAACAACATTGGTTTAATTTATCGAACCAAAAACAACAATCAAAAAGCTTTAGAATGTTTTTCAAAATCATTAAAGATTAAGAAAAAACTTAATGATAAAAAAGGAGTTTGTTACACCTATAGTAATATCGGTATTATTCATCAAAACCAAAAACATTGCGATAGCGCCTTGTGGTATGCTAATGCTTCATTAAAATTATCTGAGGAAATTCAAAGTCCATTTGATATTGGAACTTCATTAGTAAATATTGGCGAAGCTTACTTCTGTTTAGAAAATTATAAAGAAGCTAAAAAATTCTATTTAGACGCCGAAAAAATATTAATAAAAAATACCGATGAAAACACTTTGGCTTTTTGCTACAAAGGGTTAGGAAACGTTTTTGAAAAAGAACACAACTTTGAAAAAGCTCTTGAATATTATGAAAAAGGAATTCAATATGCTAAAGCTACCGAACGCAATGAACTTTTAAGTGATTTATATCGTTCCGTTTATGAAATCGAAGAAAAATTACAATATCCCGAAAAGGCCTTGAACTATTACAAGTTGTATTCCCAAATGAAAGATTCGGTTTTTTCAATAGAATCGAACAGAAACTTGAACGAATTGGAAATTGTTTACGAAACGGATAAAAAACAAAAGCTAATTGAAGAAAAAGAAGCAGATCAAAAACGTTTACACAATTACATTATTGCATTGGGTTTTGTTTTACTTATTGTCATATCGAGTATTTATATTGTAAATAAACAAAAAAGAAAACTAGCTAGCCAAAAGAAAATTTTAGAAATATTAGTTGATGAAAAAAACACATTGTTAAAAGAAACGCATCATCGTGTAAAAAACAACTTTCAAATTGTATCCAGTTTGTTGTATTTACAATCAGAAAGTTTACAAAACAAAGCTGCTATAGATGCCATACGCGAAGCACAAAACAGAGTTCGCTCGATGATTTTAATTCACCAACGGTTATATAATAGAGATGAAATTGTTGGGATTAATGCCAAAGAATACATTACGGATTTAGTTAATGATTTAACCGAATATCAAGCGACCAAAATTGAAAATTTAAAAACTGAGATTTCGGTTGAAAATCTTGTGTTTAATGTAGATACTATTACTCCAATTGGTTTAATGGTAAACGAATTGGTAACCAATATTATCAAACATGCTTTTGATGACCATATTACGAATCCTATAATTAAAGTAGATTTACATAAACAAGATGAAGAAATAATTCTAATAGTTTCCGATAATGGAAAAGGATTGGTAAAAGAACCTAACCCCGATTCATTTGGAATAAAATTAATTCATTCTCTATCTAAAAAATTAAAAGGAAAAGTTACTTTTACAAACCAAAAAGGTACAACTGTAACTATAATAATGAAACGCTTTACTTTAGTCTAATGAATAGAATATATATAGTTGAAGACGAACCGCTAATTGAGCAAACTATTGAAACGGCTCTAAAAAAGTATCATTATCAAATTGTGGGTGATGCCGATAATATTGAAGATGCCTACGAAGAGATTTCCGAAATTAAACCAAGTCTAATATTAGTAGATATCACATTAGAAGGAAAAGGAGACGGAATTGATTTGGCTAAAAAAATTGATGCTGAATTAAAAATTCCATACATCTTTATTACTTCTTTGTCTGATCCTATGACTATCCAACGCATTAAAGATGCAATCCGGTAGGCTATATTGTAAAACCTTTTACTGAAGAAAACTTATTGGCTAACGTAACCTTGGGTTTATTCAAAAAAAACACGGAACAAACTAAAATAGAGCCTGAAAAAACTATCGACGACTTCTTTGTAAAACATCAAGGCAAAATGATTAAAATTCCAGCAATAGAAGTAAGTCATTTTGAAGCGTATGATAATTATTGTTTTTTACACACAACAGATAACAAATATTTAATTACTCATACATTAAAATCGGTTGAAGAAAAATTACCTCAACATCATTTTTTAAGAGTACATCGTTCGCATATCATAAATATAAAGCATATTGATTTTCTTGATGAAAGTAATGTATATGTAAACAGTCATAAAATATCAGTAGGTAAGTCGCATCGAGAAGAATTGCTAAAAATGATCAATCTACTCTAATCATTCACCAAGAAAAAACATACTTTCACCCGGCAAATTTGGTCATTCACTAAAAAAACATTTTTTATAAGTAATTGATTTTTAAGCATTTGTATTTTTACAACGTTTAATCATTACTTATGAAGAAAAAAATACTTTTACTAACCACTTTATTATTTAGTCTCTTTACGGCAAATAATTTTGCACAACCATCAGATACAGAAATTGTTTCTTTATTAAAAGGGAAAGGTGCTATCGATGTAAAATTTACTAGTACAAAAGGCACCATTCACACTACTGTTACTGAAAAATGGTACGAACGCACAGCAGAAAGCAAATGGAAAACAGAAATTCCAAATATTTATCGATGGGAACGTTCCGATTATCGCTATGATTTCAGAAGTGGAAAATGGTCGTACAACAGAAGTTACTTTGGTTCAGGATGGTATGATGGAATTCCAAATCCTACAGAAAAAGAAATAGTTGCCATTTTAGAAAACTCTATGGTGGGTTACCAAGGTGCATATTTTCAAAAACCTATATTTAAATTAGCTAAAGAACCAAAATTCAATTGGCATACTTTCAACAGTGTAGAATTTAATATAGAAGCAGTTTATTTTAAAAAAGTAAGCTATACCGAATTCCAAAAAGTAAAAGCAACATTCCCTGTACGTTTGTACAAAGATTGCGGCAACGGAAAATATGACAATACTGCAAAAAAAATCTTCAAAGACGCTTCTTGGCTTCCAGTTCAAATGGCAATGATTTCAAATAGTTATGGAAAAGAAGAAGTATTAGAAACCAAAAAAATCAGCAGTGAAGAAGCCGAAAATCTTCGCAACATGCAAGAAATGTATGGCGATGAGATTGCTAAAAATCAATTAGCGGCAATGGGTTCTATTGACATTCCTGCTTTTAAAAATGACAAAGAAGCTATTGTATGGATTCACAATGTAATGTATAGTGGTGATGCTAAAAAAGCAGAGTTAATGGCCTATCACATGCTTTCTTCATTCTATTTCGAAAACGGATCTGCAGCTACTTTAAACGAAAGAGGAAAACAATTAGTAGAAAACATTAAAAATGGTGTAAAAACGTATGCTACCATTTACTGCGAACACCCTAGTATAAAACACCAACAAAGCGGTATGCTTCAATTCTATGACCGAGACAATTATTCATTTGGTAGAATTGCGGTTCAAAAAGAAGGAGATGCTTATAAAATATCAGATTTAGAGTTTGCTTATGCCCCTAATTCTTCACAAATCAATGCTTGTAAACAAGCTGCTGATAAGAATTGTGGAGAAGCAATTAACACAGGAACTACTGCTGGTCCAGAAAAATTCAACATTGGAGATTTAGTTATAGTAAATTGGAACGGTCAAGGAAAAGATTTTTATACCGGAAAAATAACCAAAATAGATGAATACAATAGCAACCGCTACTTTGTAACATTTGATGGAATCCAAAGTGCTTGGATCAATGGGAAATTCATTGGAAAAAGAGGAACCCCTGATTCAAAATCAAACAACTCAACTTCAGAACCTAAAAAAGAAAGTAAGCTAAAAGGCTTAGGCAAAAAATTTGGGTTAAAATAACACATAAAATGAAAAACAAATTATTTATTACCTGTATTTGCATACTAGGTTGTACGACTCTTTTTTCTCAAAAAAACACGGTTAGCGCAGGAGGAAACAACATAGGCCCTGGGGGGTCTTTTAGTTATAGTGTTGGACAAATAAATTATACTTTTCAAACTAATGGAAATGAAAATATCATTGAAGGTCTTCAACAACCATATGAAATTTCGGTATTAGAAATCAAAAACTTTGAAACCCTTTCTAACATAACGGTTTTTCCAAATCCAACTACACAGTTTGTTACCATTTCTGTAAAAGAATTTGAAAATATTGAATATCAATTGTTTGACACTAACGGAAGATTAATTCAATCAGGAAAAATAGTTAACACTGAAACCACAATAAATGTTAGTCGATTACCTCAAGCTACGTTTATTTTAAATATAATAAAAAATCAGAACATTAATAAAACTTATAAAATAATTAAAAAAGACTAACTCATGAAAAAAATATTTACTGTAATATCTTTTCTAATTTTCGCTATTTCTTGGTCACAAGCTCCTGAAAAAATGAGCTACCAAACAGTGATTAGAGATAATGCTAATCAACTTTTGGTGAACCAATCTGTAGGTGTTCAAATAAGCATTTTACAAGGTTCAATATCAGGAGTTTCGGTATACAGCGAAACCCACAACCCTACATCAAACGCAAATGGTTTAGTAACCTTTGAAATCGGAAACGGAACTACTTCTGACAATTTTTCTAGTATAGATTGGTCAAACGGACTTTATTTTATTAAGACAGAAATCGATCCATTAGGTGGAAATAGTTATACTATAACAGGTACTAACCAATTTTTAAGTGTACCTTATGCTTTATATGCAAAAACTTCTGGAAACGGACAAGGACCAGCAGGAGCTGATGGTGTTGGAATTATATCAACTGTTAACAATGGAAATGGAACATATACTTTCAATTATTCTGATGGTTCATCTTTTACTACTACTAATTTAACAGGTCCATCTGGAAATGGATTTACAAACGGAACACAACCAGGCGAAATAAAATACTGGGATGGAACAAATTGGATTTCTTTACCTCCATCTACAAACAATAATTATTATCTAACTTTTTGCAGTGGTCAACCAATGTGGACTAATAGTTATTGCCCAGCAGAAGTGAATGCATTAAATTGTGGTTCAGCAAGTACTACTAGTTCCGTTTACGCAATGGTAAACACCGTTGGAGTTAGTGTACTTTTACCTTACACAGGCGGAAATGGAGGCCCATACAGTGGTCAAACTATTACATCAACTGGTGTAACAGGATTAACGGCAACATTAAATAATGGGACTGTAACAAACGGAAGCGGAAATTTAACTTTAGCAATAACAGGAATTCCTTCAGGAACAGGTACTGCGAATTTCTCAATAAGTTTTGGTGGACAAACGTGTACATTTAGTGTTTCGGTACAAGCACTAACTATAGGAACTTCTTATGGCGGAGGTATTGTTGCGTATATTTTACAATCAGGAGATCCTGGTTATTCAGCAAGTGAAATGCACGGATTAATTGCTGCAAATAGTGATTTAGTAGGAACCTATGGATGGGGATGCAATGGAGTAACTGTGGGAGGAACAAGCCCTGGTTTTGGAACAGGAATGGCTAATACTATTCAAATAACGAGTGTTTGCGGTGCAGGAACAGCTGCACAATCCTGTGATGCCCAAACGATTAATGGATATACTGATTGGTATCTTCCAAGTACAAATGAATTATTGGCAATTTATCCAAACGCAGGATTAATCGGTGGATTTTCGGCCACACGTTATTGGACCAGTACAGAACTAGGGGGAAATGCCGCGAGAGCGATTGATTTTACAACTGGCGCTGGAATGATAACTTCCAGAATCTCACTCTATCCGGTTAGGGCGGTACGTTCGTTCTAATTATTTGTTTTCTTAAATCAACTAGCTAAAGAAGTTCAAAACATAAAAAATAACTAATGAAAAATTTACTCTTAATCTTAACTATTATGACATTACATGCTTGTTCAAAAACATCTGGAGATCATCCTTCTGATGCTGAAATAACAGATTTATTAAAAGAAAAAGGTGCTATTGAAGTTCGTTTTACAAGCGACGAAGGAACGGTTCATACTACACCTACTGAAAAATGGTATGAGCGCACCGCTGAAAGCAAATGGAAAACCGATGTAGATAATGTCTATCGATGGGAACGTTCTGATTATCGCTATGATTTTGTTGGAAACAAATGGGTATACAATAGAAGTTATTTTGGAAGTGGATGGTATGATGGTGTTCCAAATCCCACAGAAGAAGAAATTGTTAAAATCTTACACGATTCAAGAGCAGGTTACCAAGGTGCTTATTTTGAAAAACCAGTTTTTAAACTAGCGGAAGATCCAAAGTTTAATTGGCATACTTTCAATAGTGTTGAATTTATGGTGGAAGCAACTTATTACAAAAAACTAAGCTATACTGAATTCCAAAAAGTAAAAGCCACGTTCCCTGTCCGTTTATACAAAGACTGTGGCGGCGGAGTTTACAATAACAGTGTAAAAGAAATTTTAAAAGACGCCGCTTGGTTGCCAGTTCGTATTTACTTGATATCTACTGATTATGGTAAAGAAGAAATATTAGAAACTAAAACAGTAGATAGCAACGAAGCAGACAACCTTCAAAATATGATAGAAGTTTATCCTTATTAAATTAAAAGACATTATGAAAAAACAATTACTCTTTTTAGCATCACTATTTACATTAACATCAATTGCACAAACCACAGCCATTCCTGATGCAAATTTTGAACAAAAACTAATTGATTTAGGAATAGACACCAATGGATTAAATGGTAATATTTTAGATACTGATGCTGCAACTGTAACATCACTTGATATTTCTTTACAGTTTGTAATTAGCGACATTACAGGAATTGAAGCTTTTGTTAATTTAACCCATTTTAATTGTGCTTTAAACAATATTGGAGCGTTAGATTTATCTCAAAACACAGCACTTCAAGTTTTAAATACTTCAGGTAATATCTACACATCAATAGATTTATCAAACAATCCAAACTTAATTGATGTAGATGTTAGGGGATCTTTTGTTACTACTGTAGACTTAAGAAATGGCAATAATGCTGCTATCACTAGCTTTTATGCAAATACAAGCCCAAATTTAACATGTGTATTTGTTGACAACGCAGCTAATAGTTATTCTGGTTGGTACATTGATGCAAATGGGAGTTATGTTAACAACGAAATCGAATGTGCAAATTTGAGTTCAAACTCTTTTAATGAGGCCACTTTTTCAATTTATCCAAATCCTGTTTCTGACTTCTTATCAATCACTTCTGAAAGCGCAATTTCTAAAACAGAAATATTTGATTTATCTGGTAAAAAAATATTAGAAAGCAAACAAAACACACTTGATGTTAAATCTTTTTCTAGCGGAATTTATGTAGTAAAAGTAACCAACATCAATGGTAATATTTCAGTACTTAAATTTTGTAAGAAATAATAATATACTATGAAGGTTATAAAAAAATCGATAGAAAAATACCGCTTAGAACTGCTTTTAACAGCACTTTACGGTACCATAATTTGGATAATAATTCAATTACTTTTTATATAAACATTTTAAATCTTAACTACTTATGAAAACAAAATTATTTTTAGTAAGCTTATTAGCTTCATTTTGGGCAAATGCACAAACAACTCCAATTCCTGATGTTGTCTTTGAACAATATCTTGTAGATCAAGGATTTGACACAAACGGCATGAATGGAAATATTTTAGATTCTGATGCTCAAGCAGTTACTAGTTTAAATATGACTGGTTTAAACATTACTAATTTATCTGGTATTGAAGCTTTTACAAACATTTCCAATTTAATTTGTGTTAGCTGTAATTTAACTTCAATTGATTTATCAAATAACCCTAACATTAATACAATTAATTTTAGAGTAAATCTTAATTTATCTTCATTAACATTTCCTACAGTAGCTACAAACTTATTTGAAGTTACTTTAAGTGGTTGTAATTTATCTTCATTAACGCTGCCATCAGCCTCAACTATTAGAAGACTTTATATCGATGAAAACCCAATTAGTTCATTAGATTTATCAAATTCTAGTACATTACAACAACTAACTGCAAATAATTGTAATTTAAATGCAATTAATATAACCAACCTTTATCTTTCCAGATTAGAACTTAACAATAACCCTATTGGTTCTATAAATTTAACAGGTCAAACTGGACTAGGTATTTTAAAAGTTAGTAATTGTAACTTAAATTCATTAAATCTTACGGATTGCGACAACTCACTTAATACAATAGATTGTTCTAATAACAATTTAAATACATTAGACTTTACAAATCAGACCAATATTCAGTTTTTAAATTGTAGCAATAATAATTTAACAAGCTTGGTTATTCCAGCAACTGTGAAAAAACTATATGCCTCAAATAATAGTATTGCAAATAACCTTGATTTAAGCAATTCTTCTGATTTAATGGAATTAGACTTATATGGAAATGATTTTCAAAAGATTAATTTAGCTGGTGATAATGATAGCAATTATGATTTTTTCGATTTAAACGGAAATCCAAATTTAGATTGTGTGCAAGTTAACGATCCGTCAGCAATGATTGCAAATGGTTGGAATTTTTTCATCAGCTCAGCATCCTTTTCAACAGATTGTTATACTTTATCATCAAATCATTTTCAACAAAACAACTTCTCATTATATCCTAATCCGGTAGAAAATCAATTTACTATTTCATCAAATAACAATGATGAAATAAAAACTATAGAAATTTACAACATACAAGGGCAATTAGTTAAAACAGAATTAAATTCTAACACAACCAAAACAGAAAACTTAACACCAGGTTTTTACTTGGCAAAACTAACTTCTTATGACGGTAAAGAAGCGAATATCAAATTTTTGAAAAAGTAAGTAGTTAAGTAATTTTTTCAATTTCCGTTATATAAGAGTTCTCAAAAGGAACTCTTATTTTTTTAAAATAATATCCTACCTTTGTTTAGGAACCAATTACATTTCAAATGTCACAAAAACGATTATTTCTACTCGATGCCTACGCTTTAATTTTCAGAGGTTATTACGCATTTATCAAAAACCCCAGAATCAACTCAAAGGGAATGGATACTTCTGCTATCATGGGATTCATGAATTCTTTAATGGATGTCATACGACGCGAAAAACCGGATCATTTAGCTGTTGCATTTGACAAAGGAGGAAGCACTTATCGTTTGGAAATGTTTGAAGACTATAAAGCGAATCGGGATGAAACTCCGGAAGCTATCAAAATTGCTGTTCCCTACATTCAGGAATTGTTGAAAGCCATGCAAATTCCCATTATTGAAAAAGCAGGCTATGAAGCCGATGATCTGATAGGAACTTTATCCAAACAAGCCGAAAAAGAAGGATTTAAAGTTTTCATGGTCACTCCGGATAAAGATTTTGCCCAACTGGTATCCGAAAATATATTTATGTACCGCCCTGCCCGAATGGGTAACGGAATTGAAATTTGGGGAGTCGATGAAGTAAAACAAAAATTTGAAATTGACAATCCGTTACAAGTCATTGACTTTTTAGCCATGATGGGCGATGCTATCGACAACATTCCGGGATTACCGGGTGTAGGCGAAAAAACAGCGAAAAAATTCCTGGCTCAATATGGCTCTATAGAAACTCTTTTAGAGAACACTCACGAGCTAAAAGGTAAAATGAAAGAAAACATAGAAGCCAACAAAGAAAAAGGAATCCTATCTAAAAAATTAGCGACCATATTACTCGACTGTCCGGTTGAATTTGATGAGGATGATTTTGAACTTTCTAAACCCGATGTAGAGAAAACCGATGCGATTTTCCAAGAATTGGAATTCCGTCAAATGAAAGCCCAATTCGATAAATTATTCGGTTCCGGAAAAGAATACGACGAAATTGAAAGCAATGGAAACGGGGATGGCTCTGCAAAAAAAGCACCACAGAAGAAAACAGCTGAAAACCAGATGGATCTTTTCGGATTCAGTGAACACGAAGAAGATACCGCTTCTAATTCGTTTTATGCTACTTTAGAATCAACCGAACATTTTTACCAGATTGTTCAAGGTGATTTAGGGCTAAAATTATTTTTACAAAATCTAGAAAAACAAACCTCTGTTTGCTTTGATACCGAAACTACAGGAATTGACGCACTCAATGCCGAATTAGTCGGAATTGCCTTTTCATGGGAAAAAGGAAAAGGCTTTTATATCCCGTTCCCGGAAAACCAAGAAGAAGCAAAAATTTTAGCTGAAAAATTTATTCCTTTCTTTTCTAATGAGAGTATCGAAAAGATCGGACAAAACATGAAGTATGACCTGAAAATTTTAGCCAACTATGGTATTGAAATTAAAGGACCGTTCTTTGATACTATGATCGCCCACTATCTGATCAATCCGGATATGCGTCATAATATGGATGTGTTGAGTGAAACTTATTTAAAATACGCTCCGAAACCTATAGAAGCCTTGATCGGTAAAAAAGGGAAAAACCAGCTTTCCATGCGTCAGGTCGAAGTAGAAGCTGCAAAAGAATATGCTGTAGAGGATGCTGATGTTACTTACCAGTTAAAACAGCACTTTCAGCCTATTTTAGAGAAAGTAGGAACCAAAAAACTATTTGACGAAATCGAAATCCCGTTGGTTCAGGTTCTGGCTGATATGGAACGGGAGGGTATCCGTTTAGATGTTGATTTCTTAAAAGCCATTTCTACAGATATGGAAAAAGAGATTGCCGCATTTGAACAAAAAATATACGAAGAAGCCGGTGAAAGTTTCAATCTGGCTTCGCCAAAACAATTAGGTGACATCCTGTTCGACAAATTGAAAATCGGAGGTCCGAAACCTAAGAAAACAAAAACGGGACAATATGCTACGGGTGAAGAAGTTTTGAGCTACTTAGCCAAAGATCATGAAATTGTACGCAATATTTTAGAATGGCGTCAATTGGTCAAACTAAAAAGCACGTATGTGGATGCCTTACCTGAACAGGTTGATGCGAAAACGCAGCGCATTCATACCGATTATATGCAAACGGTTGCTGCCACAGGACGTTTGAGTTCCAACAACCCGAATTTACAGAATATTCCGATCCGTACGGAAAGAGGTCGGCAAATTCGTAAAGCATTTATTGCCCGCGATGAAAACTATACCTTAGTAGATGCCGACTACTCACAAATCGAATTGCGTATTATCGCTGCTTTATCCGGTGAAGAAAACATGATCAAAGCCTTTCAGAACCATGAAGACATTCACAAAAGTACGGCCGCAAAAGTTTTTAATGTTCCTCTTGAAGAAGTGACCAAAGAACAACGTAGCAATGCCAAAACGGTAAATTTCGGAATCATTTACGGTGTTTCCGCTTTCGGATTGAGTAACCAGACTAATCTGACCCGAAGTGAAAGTGCTGCTTTGATCGATGCGTATTACAAAACTTATCCAAGATTAAAAGCATATATTCAGGAACAAATTGAATTTGCACGCCAACATGGTTATGTGGAAACGATTTCAGGAAGAAGACGCTATCTGAAAGACATTAACTCAGCCAATGCTGTAGTACGCGGTGCTGCCGAACGAAATGCCGTTAATGCACCTATTCAGGGAAGTGCTGCCGATATTATCAAAATTGCCATGATTAACATTCACAAACGATTGAGAGCAGAAAACTGGAAATCGAAAATGTTGTTACAGGTTCATGATGAATTGGTATTTGATGTACACAACTCGGAATTAGAAAAAATAAAACCTCTGATCAAAAGCGAAATGGAAAATGCTTTCCAGCTAGCCGTTCCTTTAGTAGTTGATATGGGAATCGGACAAAACTGGTTAGAAGCACATTAATTTTAGTTTACAGTTTTAATTTGTCATTTCGACTAGCAGGAGAAATCTTATAGAGTTATTTAGATAATTTGATTTCTCACTCTGTTCGAAATGACAATTCTATACACATTCGTATTTACAAAACATTTGCAACTATTTTTTTAATGTCGTTTAATGAATTATTAGACACTTTTATATCCAACAACTCATTTAAACTAAATTTAGTTATGTAAACATAAAATAAATAATCTATTTCAGTACTTTCAAAAATACCATTCTTTACATCCGTATTAAAAAATTTGACACTAATATCTCTTAGCTTTTTTAAAGGTCCGAAACAAATTTTAAACTTAACTTCACTACTATATTCGATATCATCCGCAATAGTTTTCTTTATTTCATTCAGACTTAGGCTTGCTAAATTCCTGTTAATAAAACTTCTTAATCCGTTAAAATCATTACTAACTCTAATTTTATCAGAATAAATTCCTGCCATTTTTTCAAAATTCAAAAAATCAACAAATATATCAGGGTAAAACTCATGAAGAATTATCAAATAAATCACCAATATAGTTTCAAAATATGACCTTTGCCTATCATCTGCCATATCAATATTTGGGAAATTACCCAACAATCGTCTGAATTCTCTAATTATATTAAACTTATTTAAAACCTTTTTAACTCTTCTAGGGTTTGTAAAATTTATATCTTCAAAAAAATCACTAATCCAGTAATTTATTGGTCGGCTTTCACTTCCTATTGTATAAGTCCTATTATCAAAATATCTATCGACTAATCTTAATAAATTATTATGCCCTGGCATGGAAAAAGAAATATCAAATATTTTCTCTAAATATTCGTTTGCTTTAATTACTTTACCATACTTGGTTTTTACCGCTTGATTAACCGCTACTTTGTCAATTCCACAGAAAAAGATAGTTCTTTGACCATATGTAAAAAACAACTTAATTGCCGATAATAAATTGAGAACTTGTTCTGGCTCACATCTATCTAAATCGTCAATAAAAACAATATTGTAATCTTTCTTTTTTTCTGCTTTTAATTTATCTTCTAATCTTATAAATTCAGTTTTAAAACTTTTTAAAGATTTATAAAAAGAGATTTCCTCTTTTTTAGAAAACTCATCAACAAATCCATTCATATCTAAATCAACACTTGGCCCCTTTGGATAAAGTGGAATATTAAATTTGACAGACCTTCCTAAACCTCTTAAAATTCTTCCTCCAAACTTTAATAAATCTTGACAAAATTCTTCTCCTGTATCTACATTTTTTGCGTTTATAAACTCCAATAAGGACATTGCTAAATTTTCATCTTTTTCAAATTGCCATGCTTCAAAGAAAAAAGTATTAAAATCACCTTTTAAATCATTTTCTAAAAACTTCATTAAAGAACTTTTACCACTTCCCCATTCTCCATAAAGTGAAAACATCTTAATTTTATCAAACTGACTTTTATTTCCTTTTAAAAAAGTAGAAATTAAATTCCCCTTTTCTAAAACCCCTAAATAATCATTTTCTTTTGATAAATTTTCAACAGGAAGATTAGCTAATATGTCTATCTTATTCATTTTTATAGTTTTCAATAAATTTATAACGTAATTATTTAACCACAAAACATCTTGTTATTTAAGAACTAAAATTATCAAAAGAACTTCTATTACGATTCCTATTTAGTTTTTATCTTTTTATATAAATTTCTAATAAGATTTTTTAAATTTGAAAAAAATTGCACGCTAAATTTTTGAAAATCTTACAACCCTTACTGTATTTCTCTTTATTTAACCACCCGTTAAAAAAAGAGGAAATACTTCATTATTCATCTCATACTACCCAAAAAGATTTTGAGGAAGAAATAGCGCTTGCACTTTCAAAAAACATCATTGAAAAAACAGCCGCTTATTACCATCCGCATCTAAACGAAGAATGTATTACTAAACGGGAAACAGGATATAAAAATGCGCAAAAAGCAATGATAAAAGCTAAAAAAAGAGCCCGCTTTGCCTATACGTTTTTCCCTTTTATCGACGGGATAGCAATTTCAGGCTCGCTATCTAAAGGCTATTTCGACAAGCACAGTGATGTTGATTTTTTTATCATTACTAAACCCGGTCGTTTGTGGTCGTGCAGAATGGCTTTGATCCTTTTTAAAAAAATATTTCTGTTCAATTCCAGGAAGTATTTCTGTATGAATTACTTTATTACTTCTGACAATTTGGAAATCATAGAAAAAAACAGGTTTACTGCTACTGAAATAGCAACGCTGATTCCGCTACACGGATCTGTTTTTGAACATTTTTTTAAGGCTAACAACTGGTATAAAAACTTTTTACCGAACAAAGATTGTAATTGGAGCGAATTAGAAAACATTCCTAAAAAACCGCTGTTGCAATACTATGAAGCATTATTCAACAATTCCATAGGAGAATTTATTGAACGTGTTTGCTTCAATATAACATTTGCTGTCTGGAAGATCAAATACAAAGAAAAAATGAGCAGTGCAGATTTTGCTATTGCTTTTAAATCTTCCCAAAATGTTTCGAAACATCACCCTTCAAATTTTCAAAAAAAGGTTATTGATGCTTTAAATAAAAAATACGACGAGATCCGAGAAAAATATCAAATAGAATTACCGGAAGAACATGCTTGATATCTTATTTTCGCATTCTTATTACTATCGGTTAGATCCGAAACAATGGAAGAACAAGACCCCTTTTCCTCCATTAGGAACACTATATGCTGCTGCTTTACTGCGTAAAAATAGTTTTTCAACAGAACTGTTTGACACCAATCTTTTAGACAGTCCCGAAACGATAATCCCTGTTCTGCAGGAAAAAAAGCCGAAATACTTAGTGATCTATGACGACGGCTTCAACTACCTGACCAAAATGTGTTTGACCAATATGAGGGAAGCTTGTTTTGAGATGATCGGAATGGGTAAACAAAACAACTGTATTGTCATTGTTAACAGTTCGGATGCCACTGACCATTATGAAAAATACCTCAATGTAGGAGCTGATTTTGTTATTCAGGGTGAAGGCGAAATAACCTTACTGGAACTTATCAATGCCTTAGAAAATAACACCTCTTTAAATAAAATTGACGGAATTGTTTTCAAAAAGGATAATGAAATTCAAAAAAACAAATCCAGAGCTGTCCTTCAGAATTTAGACGAACTCCCTTTGCCCGCATGGGATCTGGTAAACATGGATGAATATCGAAAAATCTGGAAACAAAGTCGTCAGGAATTTACACTGAACATTGCCACCACCCGCGGATGTCCGTATAAATGCAACTGGTGTGCAAAACCAATCTATGGCAATCGCTACAACGCACATTCTCCCGAATATATCGTTAACGAAATAAAATATTTACGGAAGCAATTCAATGTAAGTCGGTACTGGATGTGTGATGATATTTTCGGACTAAAGCCTAATTGGGTTCAGGATTTCAATACCCTTCTCAAAAAAAACAAGCTCCGTATTTACTATTATATTCAAAGCCGCGTTGATCTGCTTTTAAAAGAAGATGCCATTGACTGCTTAGCCGAATCGGGCTTAGAAGAGGTATGGATAGGAGCCGAAAGTGCTTCCCAAAAGATACTGGATGCTATGGACAAAGGCACTACAGTTGAGCAGATCTACAAAACCACCCGTTTGTTGCAACAAAAAAATGTGAGAGTTGCTTTTTTTCTACAATTCGGCTATCCAGGCGAGGATCAGAATGACATTCAAAAAACCATAGCAATGGTTAAAGAACTACAGCCGGATAACATCGGGATTTCTGTATCTTATCCGTTGCCGGGAACTCCGTTCTACGACAAAGTTAAAGAAGACCTTAAAATCAAGGCAAACTGGACTGATTCGGATGATTTTGATATCATGTTCAAAGGAAGTTACAACACAGAATATTACAGAAAACTGCAGCGCTTTGTTCACAAAGAGTTCCGAAAAACGCAAGGATTAAACGCACTAAAAGGGATTCTGAAAAAACCTCAGCTTTCAGATGTTCAAAAAATAAAGACAATAGCTAAGTTACTGTATTATATTCCGAGCTCTTTTATAGATAAAATAAGGCTAAATCAATTAAAAAATGAAAGCTAGTTTCGATGTTGAAGCCATACATTATGACTCTCACTTTACCTATACTTCAATTGGTAAAGCACAAAGAGCTATGGTATATCATCATCTTCAAAAACATCTCACAAATCCTTTGACCATTCTTGAAATAAATTGCGGCACAGGAGAAGATGCGATCTGGCTTGCCCGACAACACCATACCGTTTGTGCAACGGACATTTCGGAAAAGATGATCGAAGTTGCAAAAGAAAAAGGATCCCATCCCGGTCTGTCATTCATACAAGCGGATATCAGAGCTGTCTCAAATCACTTTAATGCTAAAGATTTCGATCTGGTTTTTTCTAATTTCGGCGGACTGAACTGTTTGTCTCCGGACGAAATGGATCGTTTTCTGAAAACAACTGATACGGTTCTGTCTGCCAATGGAAAATTAATCCTTACTCTTATGCCCGAAGGAACCTTATGGGAAAAACTATATTTTTTACTGAAAGGGCAATTTTCTAAAATTTCCAGAAGAAAAACGGCTGCTGTTGCCACACTCGGTGAAGAAAAGGTCATCACATACTATTATAACCCGAAAGAAATTGTAAATTTATCCAAAGATAAGTTCAACACCATTGAAGTTAAACCCATTGGTTTTTTTATACCTCCATCCTATCTGGAGCCCTTTCTTAAAAACAAAAAGCTTTTTTTTAAAGTATTGACCCGATTGGATAGCCTTTTTAAGAACCTGTCTTTTTTAGCTAAATATTCCGATCATTATTTAATCGTATTAGAAAAGAAATGAGCCTTGTTCTGACACATGCATATTATTTATCTGAAGACCCTAAGGAGCAAAAGATCATGAAACCTTACCCTCCGCTCGGGCTTTTGTATGTGTCCGGTTATTTACTTAGCAAAAACATTAAACATGAGGTATTTGACAGCACTTTTTCCACACAGAAAGAACAACTGACCTATCTAAAAGAGAAACAACCGGAAATCGTTTGCATTTACACTAATCTTATGACAAAAATAAATGTCATACGGTTGATCCGGATTCTTCGTTCCAAAGCATACGGGACTCCGAAAATTATTTTAGGCGGACCTGATGTTACTTATAATGTTGCTAATTATCTGAAAGCAGGTGCTGACTTTTTAGTCATCGGTGAAGGTGAAGAAACCACTTATGAACTTTGCTGTGCACTACTTAACGGCAAGGATTATCACAATCTGGATGGTATTGCTTTTCAGGAAAACGGCAAGGTCATTCAAACTAACCCCAGAACAAAATTAAAAGATCTGGCTATACTTCCGCTGCCCAACAGAGCCGCTATCAATATCAACCGATATCTGGAAACATGGAAGAACAACCATGGTAAAAGTTCTATGACCATTTCTACTCAAAGGGGCTGTCCTTATACTTGTAAATGGTGTAGTACCGCCGTTTACGGACAAAGCTATAGAAGACGCCCTGTTCGCTTAGTTATTGAAGAAATAAAAGAGTTAAAGGCTACTTATAACCCCGACATGTTGTGGTTTGTTGACGATGTTTTTACGGTAAGTCATAAATGGCTCAAGGAGTTCCATTCTGAAATACTAAAAGAAAATATTCACATTCCTTTTGAGTGTATTACCCGGGCAGAACGATTGAATGATGATATTCTGCAACTGCTTAAAGAGTCCGGATGTTACCGGATATGGATCGGTGCTGAAAGTGGTTCTCAAGCTATTATAGATGCTATGGACAGACGAGTTGACGTACAAACTGTAAAAGAGATGATTCAAAAAACAAACCGGATCGGTATTGAAACCGGAACTTTTATTATGCTCGGTTATCCCGGAGAAACCATAGCCGATATCAAAGAAACCATTACCTATTTGAAAGAAGCCAACCCTACTCACTATACTATTACCATAGCCTACCCCATAAAAGGAACCGGTTTGTATTATGAAATTAAGAACAAAATAACACATCAGCCGGACTGGGAAACTTCAACCGACCGGGATATTGATTTTGAACGTACATATCCGAGAAAATTTTATGATTATGCCGTACGAAAAGTGTTTAATGAAGTAGAGTATTTCAGAAACCTATCTCATTCCAGATGGAAAGCCTATAAATTTAAGATAAAATCTATTGCAATAACTGCCTTGTTAAAACGGTATACGAAATAGTCTATGCTTCTATTAAAAAACATAAAAAACACATCGCTCTTTTTGGTTATATTAGCTATTGTATGGGTTGTTTTTCGCTTTTTTCTTGATTTTGACGGGCTATATGGACAAGACAGTTATGAGTATTTACGATATACTAAAGCTCTGAACCTGTATTTCAGAACCGGTACTTTTCCCGGCGATTATTTTTGGCCTCTCTACTATCCTATAGCAGGAGCCGTTCTTTCTTTTGTACTAAAACCGGTAATAGCTTTACAATTGGTTAGTTTTATCTCTTATTTAATCGTTATATTATATAGCTTTAAAATTATAAAACTCATTTATCCGCAAAACCAAAATGCCCGGATCTTTTGTATGCTCTTTCTGGGGTTATCTCCTTATATGCTTCGGCTGAGTCTCTCCGTAATGTCTGACATGCTGTCAACAGCTTTCGTAGTATTGTGTTTTTATAACGGTTTTTTCTACTTTAAAACCTCATCCCTTAAAAGCTTATATCTGGTAGTTATTTTCGGATTAAGTGCCATCATGACGCGTTATGCAACATTTGTCGTTTTACTACCGCTCAGTTTATATACTTTGTACATTTATATATCGAGAAAGGAGCACTTCAAACATTTACCTTTTTTCATTTTGACTGGCGCAATACTCCTATTGCCTCATTATCTCATCCGGTATGAAAATACAACGGAGTTTCTACAGCACAACTGGCTGAAAAGTTGGTCTGTACAAAACTTTTATAAAAGATCGTTTACCACTCCGGACGGAACAAACTATAATTTTTTACCCAACATTATATATGCGTTCTCGTCCTTGTTCCATCCTCGCTATTTATTTTCAGGTATTTTATTCTTTCCGTTTCTTTTTAAAAACTTTCTGAAAAAACGAGCCGTTATTTTATTGACCCTCTCCTTCTTAGCTTATAGCTTTTTTTTATCGGGCATCCCCTTTCAAAACAGTCGCTTTTTAATAGTATCTTTCCCCTTGCTCCTTATAATTCTTTATCCTGGCTTTCAACTGTTAGCAGCTACGTTTTTATCCTTAAAGATTTATATTGCAACGGGCATAGCAACTTTTGTTCTTCAATTGTTCCTTTGCTATCTAGCGTTAAAACCGGCTCAAGAAAGGAATCATTTGGAAAAAGAAATAGCTCAAGAACTGATACCTTATCAAAATGCTGTTTTATACTCTTTTGACATGGATGTTGCGCTGCAAGGCAGAGGTTTACATTTTGAATATCAAAATTTGTGGCAACAGGAATACGTCACAGTACATGAAAATTCTTTACTTTTATTTAATTCGCAAAAGTTTTCACGGCAATGGGAAGGTAAAAACCCTATGAAAAACTGGAATTTTATATCTAACAACTATCGTTTACAAGTTTTAGAGGAATTGCCGGAAGGATGGAAACTGTACAAAATAATTAGTCCTATTGAATAGCTCCATATCTCATATCGTTTTTTTAACTCCCGGATTTGCGGTTTCTGAAAATGACTCTGTAACAATCCCTGCATTACAGGTCTATTTAATGGCTTTGCGAAAGGCTTTACCTCAAGCCAAATTGACTCTAATACCATTCCAATATCCTTTTACAAACAAAAAATACAATTGGAACGGGATTGATGTCATTCCGTTGAACGGATGTAATAAAAAATCAAGAAAAATAGCTACTTGGTATACATCCTATAAGTTGCTTCAAAAAATCCATTTAGAGACCCCGTTTACTGTAATCCATAGCTTCTGGATCGGAGAATGTTCCTTAATAGGTCAACTTTTTGCCCGCCAAAAAAATATTTCACACATTGTTACAGCAATGGGGCAAGATGTTTTTAAAAACAGTTATATTAAATTCATCCATGAAAAACACTCAAAAGTAGTCACTCTTTCTAAGCATCATCAATCCGAATTATATAAAAATTACGGTTTAAAATCGGAGATCATACCCTGGGGCATTGATACGGACTCTTTTCCGAAAATCAAAGATGCTAAAATTGATATTTTAGGTGTCGGTTCTCTAAACAGCATCAAAAATTATCCTTTTTTTATTGATGTTATTAAAAAGGTCGTTGAAAAAAGACCCGATTTAAACGTGGAAATTATAGGAAGTGGAAATGAATCTTCAAAAATCAGATCTCTGATAAAAAGTCATAATCTGAATGAACACATAACTTTGACGGGAGAACTATCCAGAGACAGTGTTTTACAAAAAATGAGTATGTCAAAAATATTGCTCCATACCAGTAAATACGAATCATTCGGTTATGTTTTTTCGGAAGCCCTTTATTCAGGAATGCGAATTGTCTCTTTCGATGTCGGCGTTTCGCAGAAACTGCCGGAATGGAAAGTGTGTAATTCTGAAGAATCATTCGTTGCAAATTGTTTGAACTTGCTTAGTAATGAAAATCCGGAAAGAAAAAGAGTTTTATTATATGATACTGACTTTACATTAAAAGCTTATCTTACATTGTATCATGAATAGGTTTTTAAAAATAGGCATTAATATCATTCGAGGAATTACCGTTCCTCTCTTAAATTTTATTATCATCCTTTCCGGGATTAAACATTTCGGAAAGAACAATTGGGGAGAATATGTAAGCATCATTGTCTGGATCTCTTTTTTTACTTTTGTTGCTAACTGGGGAAATAAAGATTATCTGATCCGGAAATACAGTCAAAATCCTTCGGAGATCTATTCTAATTTTTATATGAATCTCTTCAGCAGAGGGCTACTGATCCTTCCTTCCTTTGTTTTATTTGCTTTTTTCCCGTCTAAAATTGCATTGTTATCGATTTTCATTATCCTTATCAGTTATGCTTATAATTCCTTTGAAAGTTTAGTGATCTATCAGCAAAAGTTCGGTCCACAATTAGTTGTTGAAATCATTGGGTTTAGTTTTTTCTACGGAGCATTATACAAGCTTTCCACATTTGATCTCGCCAGTGTTTTAGAATTTTATGCTCTAAGTATAATCCTCAAACTTATTCTGATATCTTTTCTGTTTAACCTTCGGAATAAACCTTTCAGATTAAAGATCGCTTTAAATGAGCTTATTCTCAGCTTTCCGTTTTTTATTTTGGGATTGAGCGGAATGATTAGTTCTAAAATAGATCTGTATCTGGTAACTGTTTTTCTGCCAAATGAAATAATCTCTTCGTATCAAACCATTACTACTGCCTTTTTAATGTTACAAGCCCTTTCTGTTTTTATAACAGCTCCGATAAACAAATCCTTTTACAGGTCAAACACAAAAGTGATCTCTAAACTAAAAATACTATTTAAAAAAATAGCGATCCCTATAAGTATTTTGGGTTCGTTGTCTATCTGGCTATTATTAGAGCACTATATTAAACTAGGTTTTGAATGGCATATCTATCTCTTATGTTTTTTGTCCAGTCTTCCTGTATTTTTTTATGTTATTCCTATTCTAAACTTGTATAAAGAAAAACTGGAAAAAAAAATAGTATATTCTAACCTCCTTATTGCGATCTTAAATTGCGCTCTCGGTCTGATTTTATTAAAAAGAATAGGTTTAGAAGGAATTTTCATCAGTGTATGTGTATCACAATGGTTGTTCTTAATCCTCATCAAGAAACTTGAAAACTCAATATCTCAATCATAAAGACCCTGAATACAAAGCAGAGAACAAGAGTCAAACATGTGATATATGAACTATTTAAAATATATAGCGAGAACCGGAAGAATCAACCAACATCCACAAGGTCGATTAGGAACTCATCTGCTCCTAAAAAAAATTCCGCATACCTCCGAAGCTAAGACTATATTAGAGATCGGTTGTGGTACAGGACATACAGCAGCCATTCTGTCAAATAATCCTTTTATTTATTATGAAGGGATAGACAATATGCTAGAAATGATTCATTTTTGTAATAAAAGGAAAAAGAAATTAAACCTGTTCAATTGCAATTTTAAGCATCACACCAAAAATAGTTTCCCTTATCAAGATAACTTTTTCGACATTGTCATTTGTGAATCTGTATTGGCTATACAAAGCCCTGAACAATACAAGCAGATCGTTACAGAAGCTTTCAGAGTATTAAAAGACAAAGGGCTTTTTATTTTTAATGAAACCATTTGGTGTCCGTCAACTTCTTCAGATACAAGGCAGAAAATAAATACTATTTCTTTATCTTATTTTAATATCATTCAGGCAGACGAATCGGCAAGCTTAACAAGCTGGGAAACGACACTTATTAATCACGGATTTAAGATAAAACATATTGAAGAAATCCATGATCTTGAAAAAACAAAATATAAATTTGTGATTAATGATTTTGAACTTAAAAGTTTACACTATTCTGATAAAATGAAGTATCGTACTCTTTTTAATCCCAAAGAACTATCTTTATATCTGTATTTTAAAATAGCCAACCGAAAAGTAAAAATCGAAAAAGGAATATTAGAATCGTATATTATCACTTGTGAAAAAAATTCCCTCACGTATGAAAAACCATAATATTATAATTGTCCTTGCGCTCATTTGTTTCACTTTTTTTTCCTGTACTAAAGACGATGAGTCAACAACAGGCGATCTCCCTTTAATTCAGGTCTCAACAGGAGAGTTATATCCGGAATTTAATCCTGAAATATTCGATTATTACATTACGTCACTTAATACATTAAATGAAATAGAAGTTACATTAAACGATTTCAATCCTTTCAAAAAAATATTCATAAATAATGAAAAAGTTACAGGCAAAACAACCCCAATTAAGCTAACTCCGGGTGAAGATATTGTCATTCAAATGGAGTCCCCTACAGCAAAAACGTATACAATACATTATTTACCCGAAGATATGCCAGGCATTAATTTAATAGCTAAAAACAATCCTTCTGACGGCTACCTATTCATAAACCTTTACAAACTTTCGCCATCTGCTGCAGATGATTTTACCTATATTGCTATCTTAGACAATAACGGTTTCCCTGTTTATTATAAAAAATTAGCTTATACCGGTGCTATCAATTTTAAATTCTTCGAAACTGTTCAGGGTAAAAGATTCACTTATACTATTAATGACACTAAAAAGACCATTGTAATGGATGAAAATTTTGAAGTCATTAAACAAATTGACTTTTTACCTCCCGATAACGCCTACGATTATAGTATTGAAAACCACGATTTCATCTATATTGATGATGACCACTATATTGTTCCGGGTCAATACATACGAGAAAATGTAGACATGACTGCATACGGCGGTAGTAATGCTGTTAAACTTGTTGAATTTGTCTTTCAGGAAGTCCTGAACAATCAGGTAATTTTTGAATGGGATACGGCTGAACATCCTGAACTTCTAAGCGCTACCGATCCCTTATACTATACTCAATATGCTACAGCTGAAAAGGTAGACTACTTTCATTTTAATTCTATAGCAATTGACCCAAACGATGAGAATTTTATTGTCTCTGCACGACACACAAACCAAGTTTATAAGATCAACAGAACTACAGGAGAAATAATGTGGCGATTGGGAGGAAACAATGATGATTTCAATCTAACCGGAAATACTATTATTTCACATCAACATCATGCCAACATCCTGAATAATGGTAATTTGTTATTATTTGACAATGGAGTGACAAAGAACCCGCAACAAAGCAGAATTGCTGAATTTGAGTTGAATGAAACGAATCTAACCGCAAATCTTGTATATGAGTATACGGAACCCGGTCGTTATTCTGATATTATGGGCTCTGTTCAAAAATTAAGCAACGGAAATTACTGTATTGGTTGGGGTGGAAATATAACGTCACAAAGTAATGCTAATAAATCAGATATTACAGAGGTAGATCCTAATGGTACTATTGTTTTGGATATCAGTTTTACAAACTATCCGGATAGTTTTACTTATTCTTACAGAGCTTTAAAATATAATTTGACTTTTTAATTCCGATCAGAATGTTCAAAGCAGCAATTAAAAAAAAATCTAATTTATCCAAGAAAGAATTACACGGAAATATATTTGTAAAAAATGACTAATCATAAGATCATCATATTTAACCCGAAGAGCGCTAACAGCAAACACCGGATCCCTAATTCCATTTTGCAAGTAGGAGCCTCTGTTCATGGAAAATACAATTATGTTTTTATTGATGGAAATTTAGAACAAGATCCATGGCAAACTATAGCGAATTATTTAAAGACCGGAGAATTCAAATACTTCGGTTCAACAGTAATGCCCGGACCTCAACTGCTACAAGCCATTCCTTTTACTAAAAAAATTAAAACATTATTTCCTGACATCATCACTATCTGGGGAGGATATTTTGCCTCAAACCAGTACAAAGTCTCTTTAGAATCCGGTTATGTAGATTATATTGTAAATGGACCGGGAGATCAAACATTTCCGGAACTCATCAATACTTTAGAATCGAACCGAAAGGAAGATACTATTCATATCAAAAACCTAATCTTTAAAAACAATAACGGCGAAATCATAAAAACAGCAACTGAAGCATTGTTAGATCAGGATAGTCTGCCTAAATTTCCCTACGAATACCTCAACACCTTTTATCCGGTTAAAAATTACCTGGCTAAGACCTTCATGGGAAGTAAAACCCTGTCTTATCATTCCAGTATGGGGTGTCCGTTCAGTTGTTCCTTTTGTGCCGTTGTTCCTATATACAACGCCCGCTGGAAAGGAATGTCAGCCGCCCGTATATATGAAGACGTAAAATACTTTAAAGAAAAATACCAGATCGATGCCGTTGAGTTCCATGATAACAATTTCTTTACCTCAAAAAAAAGAGTGTTGGAATTTTCAGAGTTAATTAAGAATGACAACATAAACTACTGGGGAGAAGGCAGGATAGATACGCTTAACATGTATTCAGACGATGAGCTGAAGTTCATGCGAAAAGCAGGATGCAGGATGATCTTTCTCGGAGCAGAAACCGGAAATGATAAGATCCTAAAACAAATGAACAAAGGCGGTACACAAACCGGACAAATGATTAAGGATTTTGTTCTCAGAATGAAAAATGCGGATATTATTCCTGAATTATCCTTTGTTTTAGGGCTACCGGCTGCAACTGAAAAAGAAGTTTATGACCAAATTTTATGGGACATCAATTTCATCAAAGAGATCAAAGAGATCAATCCTAAAGCAGAAATCATTATTTACTTATATAGTCCGGTTCCTACTGAAGGCTCTGAATTATACCAACAAATTATCGATGCCGGTTTTTCTTTTCCATCTACATTAGAAGATTGGATTTCACCAAGCTGGGAAAATTTTGACTTGCGAAAAAATCCGCTTACTCCTTGGTTAAAACCTTATATGATTGACACCATTAAAAACTTTGAAACGGTCTTAAACGGCTATTACCCTACTGCTTCTGATTTCAGAATAAAAGGCTGGAAAAAAAGACTGTTACAACTTCCGTCAAGTATCCGGTATAAAACCGGTATTTATAACTATCCTTATGAAATAAAATTAATGCATAAGATCTGGAAATACCGCCAACCTGAAATTGAAGGTTTTTATTCTGAATAATACAACATGAAAAACATTAGAAACTTCATAAAAAAATGCACTCACCCGTTTCTGAAATCCGGACTGAAACTGTATTACTCAAAACCCAGAAAGTATTGTTATGAATCTGTCTGTGTACAAGTGCATCCCGATGTATTTCCTCCTCATTTAACATTCAGTACAAAAATACTTTTAGATTTCATTAAAGACCTCAAACTAAACAACAAAACTTTCTTAGAATTAGGCTGTGGTAGCGGAATTATTTCTCTATTGGCATCGCAAAAAGGGGCTATTGTAACAGCAAGTGATGTTAACAAGATTGCTCTGAATTATTTAGAAGAAAGTGCTATAAGAAATAACCTTAAGGTTAGAACCGTTTATTCTGATTTATTCGATGAAATTGACAAAACCAAATTCGATTTTATCATTGTGAATCCGCCATATTATCCTAAAAAAGCAAAAAACGTCAAAGAAAAAGCCTGGTTTTGCGGAGAACATTTTGAGTATTTCAAAAAATTATTCTCTCAACTTACTGAAATTGAATTTGACAATTTTTATATGATCCTTTCACAAGACTGCGAAATAGAAAAAATAGTATCAATAGCCCAAAAAAACAATTTAAAAACCCAAGAAGCTTCTAAAATTAAAAACAGTTTTGAAAATAATTTTATCTATAAAATCACAAAAATGAACTAGTAATTGTTTAAAACAAAGTATAAACAAAAGGAGATACCGAACTCTCGGTAAATAGTACTATCAAACCTAATATTATCTAAACAATGATAACTTGATAAATAACTGTATCAGGATGATATTGTTTTAATTTATCTTTTAAAAAAGACTTGTTTGTTTAATGCCTGTACCTGTACCCGAAACAGAAAAATTAAGAAATGCTTTATTAGGATATATAGTCTGTAAACAACCTCAAACAAAGCTATTGTTATACATCCTATTATTTTGAAAAATAAACAATCTGTTTAAGAATTTTATTTAAAATTTAACCTTCATTAATTAGTGAAATCATTTCGAAATGTAATTATCAGTATAGAGAAAATAATAATTTCTGATAAAAAAAGAGGTTATTTAAAAAAATATTTAGATATTTGCCTAAATATATAAATATAGTGAACACAATTTTTAAAGCTCTAAACGATGAAACCCGACGAGAAATTTTAGAATTGCTTCGTGAGAAAGACAGAACAGCCGGTGAAATCGCGGACCATTTTAATATTTCCAAACCGAGTATTTCCCATCATTTGGATTTACTCAAACAAGCCGATCTTGTTACCAGCGAAAAGCAAGGGCAATTCATCATATACTCACTTAATACAACTATTGTAGACGACATCTTAAAATGGTTACTAACCTTAAAACAATAACTATCATGGCTACTTTAAGAAAAGAACTTCCTTTTATCATTATCGCATTAATCCCTTTTATCTATTTGGCATACGTATGGAATCAACTTCCGGAAACCGTTCCTCTGCATTGGAATGCAGCCGGTGAAATCGATCGTCGGGGAGACAAAAAAGAATTATTAGTTCCCATATTTCTATTATCCGGTATCGCCTATTTTATTTTTCTTATTCTACCGAAAATTGATCCGAAAGGAAAACTAAACAAAATGGGAAATAAACTGAACCAACTCCGGTTTGTAATATCCTTATTTATGTCGGCTATCTCGGTTTTTGTTATTTTTAGTGTCCAACAAAACAGTCATTCTAAACCTACATTCATTTTTGCTGTGATCGGTTTACTTCTGGCTGTACTTGGCAACTATTTCAAAACCATTAAACCTAATTATTTCATTGGTATTCGTACCCCTTGGACTTTAGAAAATGAGGAAGTATGGAAAAAAACACATCTGTTAGGCGGTAAATTATGGTTTGCCGGCGGCTTATTGATCTTCTTTTTGTGCTTGGTTCTCAATTCAAAATATGCATTCTACGTTATGATGGGAATTACTATCATCATTTCTGTCATTCCAATACTATATTCCTATTTAACTTTTAAAAGAATTAAATCCTCTGAAACCAAATGAAAAAAAGTATAATCCTATTTAGTATCCTTTTCTTATATACTTCTATTTCAAAAGCACAGAATAGTACAAAACCAGCACTTATCGAGAACAGCATTACTTTGCAAACCGAAACAGGTGATTTATCCGGCACATTGTGTATGCCTGTAAACCCCAAACAAATGCCTGTGGCTCTGATTATAGCAGGTTCAGGCCCAACAGACCGAAACGGAAACAATTCGATGATGCAGAATAATTCATTGAAATTTCTGGCTCATGAATTAGCAAAAAGCGGAATTGCCTCTGTTCGTTATGATAAAAGAGGTATCGGCGAAAGTTCCTCGATAGTACAAAACGAGACTACACTTAACTTTGAAGACTACATACAAGATGCCGCTGACTGGATCGCATTGCTAAAAAAAGACAACCGATTTTCCAAAGTCATTGTTATCGGACACAGTGAAGGTTCTCTTATCGGAATGATCGCTGCTAAAAGTGCCGATCTGTATATTTCCGTTGCCGGGGCAGGTGATGCCGCCGATAAAATATTAAAAAAACAATTGGCTCTTCAGCCCCAGTATATTAAAGACATGACTAGCCCGATAATCGACAGCTTAAAAAGCGGGAAACAAGTCAAAGATGTAGTACCCATGCTTAACTCTTTATTTAGACCAAGCGTTCAACCTTACCTGATATCCTGGTTCAAATATGACCCGCAAACCGAAATAAAAAAACTAAATATTCCCATCCTGATTGTTCAAGGAACAAAAGATATACAGGTCTCTACTGAAGATGCTAAAAAACTGGCGGCTGCTTCACCGGAAGCTCGGCTAATATTAATTGAAAATATGAATCACGTCTTCAAAATAGTCGAAGTAAACGGAATCAGTAACATGGAAGGTTATAACAATCCGGATTTGCCTGTTGCGGAAGAGATGGTAAACAGCATAAAAAGTTTTATCTTTAACTTTTAAATTTCCGAAAAAATGAAAAAACTGATTTTTCTAATTGCATTAAGCTTTTCAATAATAGTATCCGGTCAAGATCGTTTTGAAAAAATGGATCAGTACCTTACTTATCTATATGAAAACAACAAATTTATGGGCAGTCTTTGCATCCGAGAAGGTGAAAATGTTGTTTTCAGCAAAGCTTACGGATTCTCCGATGTTGAAAATAAAATTACAGCAGATCGATTAACTACCTATAAAATCGGATCTATCAGTAAGACCTTTACTGCTGTAATGATCATGCAATTAATCGAAGAGAAAAAATTACGTTTAGAAAGTAAACTCACCAAATTCTTTCCGAAAGTTAAGAAAGCCGACAGCATTTCCGTTGCCGACCTATTATACCAAAGAACCGGAATACCGGACTTTGTTAACCACGACAGTATAACATCAAAAGAATTGAAAACATTGAATCTTAAAGAGACTATTTATCAAAAGATTGCAAAATACGATTCGCGTTTTAATCCGGGGAGCCAATTCGAATACAGCAACTCAAACTACTTTCTGTTAGGTGGAATTATTGAAAAGATCACTAAAAAATCATTTGCGGAAAATCTGGAAGAACGAATCGTTAAAAAAGCAGACTTAAAAAGCACCTACTACAAACCTGATACAACGGATACCAGGAACAAAGAAAGCTATTCTTATTCTTATGACGGCGAATGGAAACTATACCCCGAATGGAACAACGACGTTGCCTTCTCTTCCGGTGGAATTATTTCAAACCCTGCCGACCTGACCCGCTTTTTAAATGCTCTTTTTGAAGGCAAACTACTAAAACCTAAATCCATAGAGGAAATGACTGAGATGAAAGACGGTTATGGCATGGCACTCTATCAATTTCCTTTCGGTGACAGAAAATTTTTCGGGCATAACGGAAGAATAGAGAATTTTAACGCTACTATGGGATATAATCCTAATGAGAAACTCTCTGTTTCACTAATATCAAACGGAAGCAATTATAGTCTGAATGATATGATGATCGGCATTCTAAGCATCTATTACAAGCTCCCTTTCCCTTTCCCAAGTTTCGAAAAAATCAATCCTGAATTAATTGCAAAATATTCCGGCACTTATAGCTCAAACGAAATCCCTTTAAAATTAACTGTTTTCGAAAAAAATGAGGAATTAATGGCCCAGGCAACCGGACAATCAGCCTTTCCGCTAACGCTCCGAGACGAAAAAACATTTATCTTTGCAGCAGCCGGAATCGAAATAGACTTTGGCGATAATTCCTTAATTTTAAAACAAGGAGGAATGAAATTCAATTTCAGTAAAGAATAATGCAAAACGACACTGCAATAGCCAATTCTCCCCTTTTAACCTTAGTTAAAAGAATTACTAACAGTCAATACCTGGACATTATAGGAGTCGCTATTGTTGTGTCTGTGTCTGTCTATCTGGAATATTACAAAACCGTTTACAATTTTCATTTCAAAGGAAAAACATACGTTTTTTACTTAGGCTATTTCTCTATTTTAAATACTTGTTTTTCCATGATGGCGACCCGTTTAGTCACTAAAAAGAATAATTTCGGTAACCTGATAGGCACCTGTAATACTGTTCTAAGCGGAACTATTGACTTTTTATTAGGGAATGTCGGAGCCATTTTAACCTATCCGGTATCTTTCATCGGAAATTATATTGCTTTCAGGATCTGGAAAAAGAAAAGGTTTTTAAATCATATTGATCTGATCTTCTTTCGAAATATGGCTTTAGGGTTAACGCTTTCGTTCGTCCTTAATTTCATTGCCTTCTATTATTTATCTGAAGGTTCAATTAACTGGCAACTCTTTTTTGCCATTACTATTCCCGCAGGAATCAGTTTTGGCGGTACATTTAATTTAGGAAGAATGTATCCGGACAATTGGGTTACCTGGCAAGTATACAATCTGTTTAAAATTGTACAGAACTTAATGTTACTTAATATTGCCAACACCACTAAATACGTATTCTATCTGTTCAACGCCACTCTGGGGTACATTACCTGGCGAGATGACCGAAAAAGACAAGACCGTGAATTATCCTAATTTACGGGTCGATTCCCGTTGCCTTAATTCCGTTTTAATCGTATACGTATTGTATCGGTAATATTCGTCCTCGTTATTAATACGTTCTATTAACAATTCTGCCGTTTTCTCACCTATTTCAGGTGCATGCTGACTCACAGTAGACATACTCGGCGTCAATCTCTTTGACCAAACACCATCGGCAAAGCCTATTATAGATAATTCTTCCGTAATTTTATAACCCGCTTTTATGGCCAACTTCATTGCCATAGTAGCAGCATGTTCGTCTAAAGCAAAAATCCCGTCTATGGTCTTTGCATCTATTAATTCTTTAAGCTTCTCGTTAAACGTATCAATATCACTTTCCGACAATACCACCATTTGGTCTTCCATCTGAGCCTCAACCATTGCTTTTTGAAAACCATCCAGACGAAGTTGCCCGACACTTAAATTAGATATTGTGGTTATTACTGCAATTCTTTTACATCCGGTTTTAATCAAATGTTGTGCTGCATCAAAAGCCGAATCAAAATCATCCACAACAACTTTATCACAAACCACTTCATCCACAACACGGTCAAACATTACAATAGGCGTTCCCCATTTGATAACATTATTTAGATGGTCATAATCTTTTAATGCCTGTGTCTCTTCGGCAACCGAAAGTATAAAGCCATCAATCGTACCGTTGTTCAGCATTTCGATCACCTGTTTTTCCTTTTGACAAGATTCATTCGAAATCCCTGTAATCACATTATAACCAAGCTCAATTGCCTTTTTCTCGATACCCGAAAAAACTTTAGCAAAAAACGGATTTAAGATATTCGGCAAAATAACCCCTAAAGTATTCGTTCGCTGATTTTTTAAATTCTTAGCAATACTATTCGGCTTATAATTCTTAAAAGCAGCATACTCCTTTATCTTTTCTTTTGTTGCTTCACTAATTTCCGGACTATCATTTAAAGCTTTAGAAACAGTTGAAACAGACACCCCTAATTCTTTTGCTATTTGTTTTAAAGTGGCTTTTGGTTTCATATTGTCAAATTAGAAAGTAAAATTAATAAAATTTATATATTTCTCAATAATAATATAAAATATTGACAAGACGTAAATTACCTTAAAAAGCAACTCTTTTACTGCTAATAGAATAAAAATCAAAATACTATTTGCTTTTATATTAAATAATTGTACTTTTGCACTCCCTTAATTGGGAATGGAATGTTTAATTAAAATTAATTATTGTGAACACATTAAGCTACAAGACAGTATCAGCTAACAAAGCTACTGCAGACAAGCAGTGGATTGTTGTAGACGCTGAAGGTCATAACTTAGGTCGTTTTGCATCAAAAGTAGCTATGCTATTAAGAGGTAAATACAAACCAAGTTATACGCCGCACGTTGACTGTGGAGATAATGTTATCGTTATCAACGCAGAAAAAATCAACCTTACCGGTAACAAACTGACTGACAAAATTTACATGCGTCATACAGGTTACCCGGGTGGTCAAAGAACTTTAACTGCTAGAGAACAACAGGCTAAAAACCCTGCTGTATTAGTAGAAAAAGCTGTAAAAGGAATGCTACCTAAAAACAAATTAGGAGCACAGTTATTCCGTAATTTAAATGTATATGTAGGTTCTGAGCACAAACATGAAGCTCAACAACCTAAAACTGTAAACTTAAACGATCTTAAGTAATGGGAGTTATTCACAAAATCGGTAGAAGAAAAACCGCTGTTGCTCGTGTTTATGTTACTGAAGGTACTGGTAACATCACAGTAAACAAAAGAGAATTCGCTAACTACTTCCCTACACCAACATTACAGTACAAAGTAATGCAACCTTTAGCTATGACTGAGAATGCAGGAAACTTTGACGTTAAAATAAATGTTTATGGTGGTGGAACAACTGGTCAGGCAGAAGCTGTACGTATGGCTATTGCCAGAGCAATGTGTGAAGTAGAAGCTGAAAACAGAGCTATTTTAAAACCAGAAGGATTATTAACAAGAGATCCTCGTATGGTTGAGCGTAAGAAATTTGGTCAGAAAAAAGCGCGTAAGAGATTCCAGTTCTCTAAACGTTAATCAATTTCTTGTTCATTTATTATTGAAATTAAAAACACAGTTGCCGTTATTCCTTTTCAAAAGGGAATTAGTTTAGCATCTAAATGGATAAGACCGATATTCGCTACTTGTCCATTGCTAATCAACGGAACGTAAACTATTACAAAAATGGCAAACAAAATAGACGTTAAAGAGTTATTAGAAGCTGGTGTTCACTTTGGACACATGACTCGTAAATGGGATCCTAACATGGCTCCTTACATCTATATGGAGCGCAATGGCATCCATATCATTAACTTATACAAAACTGCAGCTAAAATTGAAGAAGCTAATGAAGCTTTGAAAAAAATCGCTGCTTCAGGTAGAAAAGTACTTTTCGTTGCTACCAAAAAACAAGCAAAAGACATCGTTGCTGAAAAAGCAGGTGCATGTAACATGCCATACATCACAGAAAGATGGCCAGGTGGTATGTTAACAAACTTCGTTACGATTCGTAAAGCCGTTAAGAAAATGGCTTCGATTGACAGAATGAAGAAAGACGGAACATTTAACACCCTTTCTAAAAAAGAGCGTTTACAAGTTGACCGTTTACGTGCAAAATTAGAGAAAAACTTAGGTTCTATTTCAGACATGACTAGATTACCTGCGGCTCTATTTGTAGTTGATGTGAAAGCAGAACATATCGCAGTAAAAGAAGCATTAAAATTAAACATTCCAGTTTTTGCAATGGTGGATACTAACTCTGATCCTCGTCCGATCGATTTCGTAATCCCTGCAAATGATGACGCTTCTAAATCAATTGATAAAATTCTTTCATTAGTTTCAGGTGCTATCGTCGAAGGTTTAGCTGACAGAAAAGCTGAAAAAGAAGAGGCAACAAAAGAAGCTGATACAAAACAAGAAGCTACAACAAACAAAGAATAATTATTCATAATAATTCCAAAACAAATCCCAAATTCCGAAAAGCTTATTTGAAACATAAAGTTGATAATAATTTAAAATTGGAATTTGGTTTTTGAGTTTTGGAATTTTTACATTTAAAAACAAAAACAAGTTATGGCAAATATTACTGCTGCAGACGTAAATAAATTGAGACAGACTACCGGTGCCGGTATGATGGATTGTAAAAAAGCTTTAGTAGAAGCAGAAGGTGATTTTGATAAAGCAATTGAAATCCTTAGAAAAAAAGGTCAAAAAGTTGCTGCTAACCGTTCTGACAGAGAGTCTACTGAAGGTGCTGCTATCGCTGTTGTAAATGCAGATAAAACAGCTGGTGTTGTAATTACATTAAACTGTGAAACTGACTTCGTAGGTAAAAATGAAGGTTTCGTAAAATTAGCTACTGATTTAGCTACTCAGGCTTTAAATTATGCTACTAAAGAAGAATTATTAGCTTCTGATTTCGGTGGTATTACTGTAGCTGAAAAATTAATTGAGCAAACCGGTGTTATCGGTGAGAAAATCGAAATCGGTTCTTTCGAGAAATTAGAAGGAGCTTTCATAGGTTCTTACATCCACGCAGGAAACAAAATCGCTACTTTAGTTGCTTTATCAGCAAATGTTGAAGGTGCTGAAGAAGCTGCAAGAAACGTTGCTATGCAAGCTGCTGCTATGAACCCTATCGCGTTAAACGAAGAAGGTGTTGATGCAGATACAATTGCTAAAGAAATTGAGATCGCTAAAGATCAATTACGTGCAGAAGGTAAACCGGAAGCTATGTTAGACAACATTGCTAAAGGGAAATTAAACCGTTTCTTCAAAGACAACACTTTAGTTAACCAAGATTACATTAAAGATGGTTCTATGAGTGTTGCTGCTTACGTAAAAACTGTTGACGGTGGTTTAACTGTTACAGGTTTCAGAAGAGTTGCTTTAGGATAATAAATCTTGATACAAGATAGAAATGAAAAACCTCAATCAAAATTTGATTGAGGTTTTTTTATTATTTTTACACTATGCAAGAAAACAATCCTCTTCACGGAAAAACGCTAAAAGTCATTCTTGAAACTTTGGTCGGCTTTTATGGATTTGACACCTTAGGCGAGTTGATTCAGATACGTTGTTTCAATGTAGACCCGTCAATAAACTCAAGTCTGAAATTTCTCAGAAAAACGGATTGGGCCAGAAAAAAAGTAGAAGATTTGTACATTAGAACCTTACCTAAACTTAATGACTAAAATGACTTCAAAAAACAGATGCGCTTGGTGCGAAAAAGATGATTTATACCGCAATTACCACGACAATGAATGGGGGAAACCTGTTTACGATGACCCTACTATTTTTGAATTCCTGATTTTAGAAACCTTTCAGGCCGGATTAAGTTGGTATACCGTTTTAGCTAAAAGAGAAAATTTCAGAACAGCTTTTGAGTCCTTTGACGTTCAAAAAGTAGCCGATTTCAGTGAAGAAAAAATAATTTCACTCTGTGAAAACCCTGGAATCATTCGCAATAAACTGAAAATAAGAGCAGCTGTAACTAATGCACAAGCTTTTATAAAAGTCCAGGAAGAATTCGGAAGCTTTTCTAAATACATATGGGGCTTTGTTGACGGCAACCCTATTGACAATCAACCGCAATCTTTGTCTGAAGTTCCGGCAACAACTGAAATTTCAGATAAATTAAGTAACGATCTTAAAAAAAGAGGATTCAAGTTTGTTGGCTCTACAGTAGTTTATGCACACATGCAAGCCACAGGTATGGTTAACGATCATATTACTGATTGCTGGACGAGAAATTAATCGATATTAGTCTTCAAAATCATCATAAAATCATCGCGCTCGATTTCTACACAACCCAAAGAAGCTAAATGTTCATTATATACTTGGCAGTCTAAAATTCTGTAGTTAGCACGTTCTAATTGCTTTGCCAAATGAATAAATGCCACTTTGCTAGCATTAGATGCTTTTGAAAACATACTTTCACCACAAAAAACATGTCCTAAATCTACACCATACAAACCTCCGACCAACTCACCTTCTTGCCAAACCTCAACACTTTTTGCCACACCTAATTCATTAAGCTTACAATACGCTTCCACCATCTCATCCGTGATCCAAGTTCCCGGCTGATCTTTACGCACTATCTTTTTACAATTTGTAATAACTTCCCTAAAAGCCGTATTGAACGTCACTTTAAATTTATTTTGATTTAGCACGTTTCGCATACTTTTGGAAATTTTAAGATCTTCAAAAAACAAAACCATACGTTCCGGAGGAGACCACCACAAAATAGGTTCGTCTTCATCAAACCAAGGAAAAATTCCGCTCTTATAAGCCAATAAAAGCCGCTCCGGAGATAAATCACCACCAATAGCCACAATGCCTTCTATAGAAGCTTCTTCTACCGGCGGAAAATACAATGCTGACGTTAAGAAATACAAAACTCTTTTTTGCAAAACTATAAATTCTTAATCACTTTTTGTTGTTTTTGAGTATATGCTTTGGCTTGATCTTTTAAAACACCAACCCAATGTTTTCGCTTTTCATCGTATAAATCTGCATCATTAACTAATTCTTTTTTCAATTTGTCCTCAATTTCATTTTCAACTTGTTGAATAACTTCCTGCTGCTCTTTAAATTGTACCAGAATTTGCTTCACCGAATTTTCCTGATCTTCCAGTTTAAAGTCATATTCCCCTCTAGCTGTCATCATTTTAACCAGAACCGGAGCTGTTTCTACCGCTAAAAACAATAGCATAATAAAAAACGAAGGCCAAAAAGACAATTTCCCTAAAGCATCTATTCTGGCCATAATCCCATTATACTCTTTAAGTACCGGTTGAACCGATTTAATTTTTGCTTCTTGGTTTTTTTTCAATTCTTCTACCTGACTCTCTAACGCTTTAATTTTTATTGCATTGCGATTCTTTAGCGTATCTAACTCTTGCAAGGCTCTATCGTGTTTTTCGCGCTTTTCTTTATAGACCGGACCCTTACCCATCTTTTTAGTTCCGGAAGTTCCCTCTGCTTCTGTAATATAAACCGAATACAACTCATTTACCTCTTTTTCCTTTTTACCAATCTCAGACTTCAGACTATTTATCTGTTGCTGATTTTGTACTAAATCCTTTTGAAAATAAGAAGCGACTTGCTCTTTATTTTGCAGAGCCAACTGATTTTGTTCTTTTACTAAAACCGTATTGATCTCTTTTTCGAAAATTTTAAGTTCCAATGGCTTTGAAATTACAATAGCAATAATAATCGCCAAAACCAATCGTGGTGTTGCCTGCAACAATTCACTTTGCCAATGGTTCCGCTTACGAAGCGTTGACACAATAAACCGATCCAGATTAAAGATTAGCAAACTCCAAACCAATCCGAAGGCAACAGCACTATAATAATTATCAAAAACAGTATAAAGCGCATAACTCGCCGAAAGAAAAGCCATAACTGCTGTAAAGAAAACAGTAGCACCTATACCAACAAATTTATTTTGTTCGCCATTACTACAAGTGGCCATAATATCTTTGTCCGCTCCCGAACAAAGAAGAAAGAATTTTTTAAGCATGATTTTGTTTTTTGATGATGATACTTCATTAGTCCAAAAAACATGCTAAATGTTTCAAAAACAAGCTGTCAATTTGTAAAAAGAAAACCCCCTCACCAGAGTGAGGGGGTTCGATATCTAAAATTTTTCCTGAAGTCTTATTAATATCTGTAATATTCTGGTTTGAATGGTCCTTCAACCGTTACTCCGATATATTTAGCTTGTTCTTCAGATAAAGTTTCAAGTTCTACACCAATTTTTTCTAAATGTAGTCTAGCTACTTTTTCATCTAAATGCTTCGGCAACATATATACTTTGTTTTCGTAAGCGGCACTGTTTGTCCATAACTCAATTTGAGCTAAAGTCTGATTAGTAAACGAATTACTCATTACAAAACTTGGGTGACCTGTAGCACAACCTAGATTTACCAGACGTCCTTCAGCCAAGATAATGATATCTTTCCCGTTAATAGTATATTTATCAACTTGAGGTTTAATTTCATTCTTAGTTGAACCATGATTTTTGTTTAACCAAGCCATGTCAATTTCATTATCAAAGTGCCCGATGTTACAAACGATGGTTTTATCTTTCATTGCCTCGAAATGACGACCTACTACGATGTCCTTATTCCCTGTTGTTGTAATAACAACATCTGCATTTCCTACAACTGTTTCTAAACGTTTTACTTCGTAACCGTCCATTGCCGCTTGTAATGCACAAATCGGATCAATTTCAGTAACCGTCACAATAGAACCCGCTCCACGGAAAGAAGCCGCAGTACCTTTTCCTACATCACCGTATCCGCAAACCACTACTCTTTTTCCTGCTAACATAACGTCGGTCGCACGACGAATAGCATCAACCGCAGATTCTCTACATCCATATTTGTTATCAAATTTAGATTTGGTAACGGAATCGTTTACGTTGATCGCCGGAATGTGTAATGTTCCGTTCTCCATTCTTTCATACAAACGGTGAACTCCCGTTGTAGTTTCCTCTGATAAACCTTTAATCCCTTTAATTAATTCAGGATATTTATCAAAAACCATATTGGTCAAGTCACCACCATCGTCTAAGATCATGTTTAACGGTTGTCTTTCTTCACCGAAGAATAACGTTTGTTCAATACACCAGTCAAATTCTTCTTCATTCATACCTTTCCAGGCATAAACCGGAATTCCGGCAGCGGCGATTGCAGCAGCAGCATGGTCTTGTGTTGAAAAAATATTACATGAACTCCAAGTTACATCAGCACCTAAAGCAACTAAGGTTTCAATTAATACTGCCGTTTGAATGGTCATGTGCAAACAACCGGCAATACGAGCTCCTTTTAATGGCTGACTTTCTCCATATTCTGCACGTAAAGCCATTAATCCTGGCATTTCAGCTTCTGCTAACTCAATTTCTTTTCTTCCCCAAGCAGCTAAAGAAATATCTTTAACTTTGTAAGGAACATAAGGGATGGTTTTTGTACTCATCTATGTATATTTGTTATTTTTATTAGAAAGTGCAAATTTAAGCATTTCCTTTTTATTTCATAAATTAATTAGCTTATTTTGCGAAATGTTTAACTAGTTAAGCATTTGAAAAACAACAGAATAATACATGTCCTTTTACAAATCCATAGTTATAAACGAAACCACTACTGCTTATTTTTGGGAAATAACAGAAGATTTTAATGTTCTTTTCAGACAGGTTACATTGAAAGACATCTCATTGGCCCGGTTAGAAAAAATGAAATCTGAAAGCCATCAAAAAGGTTTTTTAGCTGTCAGAATGTTGTTGCAACACATCGGTTATTCTGATTTTGACCTGTATTACGACGAATTCGGAAAACCACATTTAAAAAATACAAAAGAAGAGCTTCATATTTCCATTTCTCATTCGTTTGATTTCTCCAGTATCTGTATTAGTAAAAGCAAACCTATCGGAATAGACATCGAAATTGTAAAACCTAAAATTTTAAAGATTGCGCCCCGTTTTATGGACATCAGTCATCTGAAAGATCTGTCGGAACCGGATAAAATCCGTAAAGCAACGATCATCTGGGGAATAAAAGAGTCTATTTTTAAGATTAAAAATGAGAAAGGAATTAGTTTTCCCAAACATATTTTTGAAAACCCGTTCTGTTCCATTACTGAAACGAACTGTACTGCAGAACTTCGGTTCAATAATACAAAAGAAGAATTCGATATTCAATATTATCAGTTAGAAGATTATATCTTTGTATGCGCTTTACCTAAATAAGTAATGAGTATTTACCAAAACATCATACAATCTGCTGAAGAGAATAAGAAACTTTTAGCCATTTTGATCGATCCTGAAAAAATTGCTTTAGAGCATGTTCCTCACCTGATTTCACAAATAAAAAAATCGCCTGCAACGCATATCCTTGTGGGAGGCAGCACTTTTGACGGACAAAATCTGGACGATTTAATCAGCGGATTAAAAAAACATTGTGATTTACCCGTTTTGCTGTTTCCGGGCGGATTTCAGCAAATCTCAGCACAAGCAGACGGCATTCTCTTTTTAAGTTTACTTTCGGGAAGAAATCCCGATTATTTAATTGAACATCAGGTAAGATCTGTTCCTTATTTAGAGCAAACCCGACTAGAAGTTATTCCAACCGGCTATTTACTGATCGAAAGCGGTAAAGAAACTGCCGTTGCAAGGGTCAGTCAAACACTACCGCTAAGCAGAGAGAATATAGAGTATGTTTCCCAAACTGCAAAAGCGGGAGAATATTTAGGTAAAAAACTAATCTATCTGGAAGCCGGAAGCGGTGCCAAACACGCCGTTCCTATAGAAATGATACGAAGAGTCAAAGACGCCCTTAATATTCCGTTAATTGTGGGAGGTGGCATTCGTTCCAAAAATGCTATTGAAGAAGTTTTTAACGCTGGAGCCGACATGGTCGTTATCGGTACCGCTTTTGAAAATGATAATACTTTTTTTGATGTTTGAAACACTATTTGAACCTTATCGTTATTATTCTACAGAAGCTATCATCTTAGAAGTTATTGCTATCTTCTTTGGCTTACTTAGTGTTTTTTTAGCCAAGAAAAATCATATAGGCGTTTATCCCACCGGTCTGGTCAGTACCGTTCTATATGTTTACTTGCTCTGGCAATGGGGGTTGATCGGAGACATGCTTATCAACTTCTATTATTCCACTATGAGCATCTACGGTTGGTTTCTATGGACTCAAAAACACGATAAAGAATACGATTACCCTATTAGTCAAATGAACCGCACTGATTTTCACAAATCTATCGTTATATTTCTATTAACCTGTATTTTTGTTATTGTCATTTACAATTTATTTAATAAATTTACGAATTGGACGGCTTATGTTGACACATTCACAACCGGTCTTTTTTTCGTCGGAATGTGGCTCATGGCAAAACGCAAGGTAGAAAACTGGATCTTGTGGATCATTGGTGATTTTATTTCGGTTCCATTGTATTATTGCAAAGGATACACGCTAACAAGTATACAATATCTGGTTTTCACGATTATAGCAATTTATGCATATAAAGAATGGAAGAATTATTTACCCCAAAAGATATAGAATTACTTGACCAAAAAGGCATCTCTATTGAAAAAATAAACCAACAATTAGAATATTTTATTTATGGAATTTCTAAAATAAATCTGGTTAAGCCTGCTACACCGGAATCCGGAATCTGGATTCTTTCCAAAGAAGACCGACAAAAGTACAGTACTCTTTTCGATACCAGTAAAAATCAAAAAAACATTCTAAAATTTGTTCCGGCATCAGGAGCAGCCAGCAGAATGTTCAAGTTTCTATTGGAATTCCTGAACGACTTCCGAAGAGGAAATGAAACCGTTAATGCTTATATTAACCGAACCCGATGTACCGAGCTGTCCGTCTTTCTGGTCGGACTTAAACGATTTCCGTTTTACAGAGACTTAAAAACGAGAGTACGTGAACTTTACCCTGATTTTATTCAACTGGAGAATGACGAAAAGAATTACTACTTAATAAAAACGTTATTAGATAAAAACGAATTTGATTTTGCCAGTAAAGCAAAGGGCGTTTTGCCTTTTCATGCAAAAGAAGACAAAAACCTGACTCCGATTGAAGAGCATTTCAGAGAAACTCTTTTTTATCAAAAAGAAGATGAAAAAGCTCAGGTACACTTTACGATTTCAAAAGAACACCTGACTAGCTTCCATTCGGTTTGCAATCAATATCCGGACATTGATACTTCTTTTTCTTTTCAGTGCGAATCTACCGACACTATTGCTGTGACTCCTGAAAACACCCCGTTTCGAGATGAAAACAACAATCTGTTTTTCAGACCCGGCGGACACGGAGCACTTATCAAAAACCTGAATGATTTAGAGGCAGATGTTATTTTTATTAAAAATATTGACAACGTTTCACAAAACCATATCATTCCCATTTTTGAATACAAAAAAGTACTTGGCGGCGTATTGCTGGAACTACAAGCTCAAACCTTTTACTATCTGAAAGAATTAGAAAACCAATCCGTTTCAGAAGAACTAATCAATGAGATTACCGGTTTTGCTACTCAAAAGTTAAATATTGTTCTGCCTAAAGATTTTTATAAATACCAGACACAATACAAGGTTGAAACGCTACAATCTTTCCTTAACAGACCTATCCGTATTTGCGGAATGGTAAAAAATGAAGGAGAACCGGGCGGAGGACCTTTCTGGATTAAAAATGAAGAAGGAGAAATTTCACTTCAGATTGTGGAAAGTTCTCAAATTGATTTCAGTAGCCCAAAACAACTTGCTATTGCACAGCAAGCTACTCATTTTAATCCGGTGGATATTATTTGCGGGATCAAAAACTATAAAGGTGAAAAGTTTGACCTTACCCAATTTGTTGATCATAACACCGGCTTTATCGTAGAAAAAAACAAAGACGGAAAACCTATAAAGTCATATGAATTACCCGGTTTATGGAATGGCGCCATGGCAGGCTGGATCTCAATTTTCGTAGAGGTTCCATTGGTTACTTTCAATCCGGTAAAAACAATCAACGATTTGTTGAAACCGGCTCACCAACCTGAAAATGAATAAAGAATACATTCAAAAGGAGTTACGATTCAAAGCTGTAAGAAGCAGTGGCGCCGGAGGTCAGAATGTAAATAAAGTAGCTACAAAAGTCGTTTTAAATTTTGATGTTCCAAATTCTTCGGGACTTACTGCTGAAGAAAAAGCATTACTTCATGAAAAACTGACTACAAAAATATCTCAGGAAGGAATTTTAATTTTATCCTGTGACGAAGACCGGAGCCAACTTAAAAACAAAGGAATTGTTACTCAGCGCTTTTGGGAATTATTATCCAAAAGTATGAAGAGACCTAAAGTCAGAAAAGCGACTAAAACACCCCGATCTGCCCAAGAAAAAAGACTACAATCAAAAAAGAAATCATCTGAAATTAAGGCAAACCGAAAGAAGCCAAACTTTTAGACCTATAAACTTGGAACTTTAGGCGAAAGAATTATATCTTTGCGTCGTCTCAAAGGGGTGCTCAAAATAAAGAGCTGAGATCATACCCATAGAACCTAGAACAGGTAATGCTGTTTAGGGAAAGCTGAGCATTGAGAAAATGTATTTTTACATTTTATGGAAAAATGTGCAGGCGCGCAAGCTCATTTTTCACGTTATGCAACCAGCAAGAGTATCAATTTTTAATAGTAACCTAAGAGTAATTACCCCTTTTATTCGTAAATTTTAATTACGGATGAAATTATTATTCACAAAAAGTGCCAAGCACAAAGTCACAAACCCAAAAACTCTTTTGAGTTTAACTGCTGTTCTTGTTTCTTCTGTTTCATTTTCACAGGAAAGAGCAAAAGACACAACAAAAGTCACCGATTTAAAAGAAGTAACGGTATCAGCAGTTAGAGCAAAAGACAAAAACCCGATTACTTTTACAAATGTTTCTGAAGAAGAAATCGAATCAAAGAACTTAGGACAAGACATTCCTATTTTATTAAATTATTTACCGTCGGTAGTTACTACGACCGATGCCGGAAACGGAGTAGGTTACACCGCTATGAGAGTTCGCGGATCTGACGGTTCCCGGATCAATGTAACGCTTAACGGTATCCCTTTTAACGACAGCGAAAGTCAAGGATCTTTTTTTGTTGACCTACCTGACTTTGCATCTTCTTTAGAAAGTGTTCAGCTACAAAGAGGTGTCGGAACTTCTACAAACGGAGCCGGAGCCTTCGGAGCCAGTCTGAATATGCAAACCAAAAGTTATCAGGAAAAAGCACATGCAGAGATCGCTAATTCAGTAGGATCATTCGGCACGCAAAAACATACTTTGTCGTTCGGAACAGGGTTACACGGCAATTTTGAAATGAACGGACGTATCTCGCAAATTGAATCTGACGGTTATGTAGATCGTGGATCCTCTAATATGTTCGGCTACCTTTTCAATGCCAATTATGTGAAAGAAAATACTCTGATTAAACTGATCGCTTTCGGCGGAAAAGAAAAAACCTATCAGGCTTGGTGGGGACAGGACACTGCGGCAATGGAAGGGTTGCGTGCTACTAATCCCAATTTTGATTTTGGCAGAAAATTTAACGTTTCCGGAATTATGATGAATGATAACGGGGAAATTACAGGATATTACAACGACCAGACAGATAATTATTGGCAGAACCACTTTCAATTACACTGGACTGAAAAGTGGACTGAAAAGTGGACCTCTAATACCGCCTTACATTATACGAAAGGAAAAGGGTATTACGAAGAATACATAGACAATTATTACTACTCCAACATTTTATTTGAGGACGATTCTTACCTGTCTTTCTTCGGATTAGATGACATCACTGTAAACGGGAACACCATCTCTTCAATGAACTATATCCGAAAAAGATGGCTAGATAATGACTTCTTCGGAGCTACTTTTTCAGCTAATTACAAAACAGCTAAAACGGATATTTTACTTGGCGGAGCTGCGAATCGTTACCTAGGAAAACATTACGGAGATGTTGTCTGGACTCAATATGAAATTCCTGATTTAGGTCGTTATTATAGCAATTACGGTAACAAAGACGATGTCAATTTCTACGCTAAAGCTTCACAACAATTTAACAAATTAAATGTTTTTATAGACCTACAATACCGCTACGTGGGCTATCAGGCTACTTCTTATAAATTTGCCGATGTTAATGACACATTTCACTTCTTCAACCCTAAAGTTGGCTTAAACTACCAATTAAACACTAAAAATGCTTTCTACGGTTTTGCCGGAGTAGCCAATAAAGAACCCAGAAGAAGTGATTACGAAGATGAAAACATCAAACCGGAACGCCTATACGATTTTGAATTAGGCTGGAAACACAATAGTTCTAAGTTCAAACTATCAGCCAATGGATTTTTCATGTACTACCTTGACCAGTTAGTTATGACAGGTGCTTTAAGTGACACCGGTTCGCCTATTTTTACCAATTCAGGAAAAAGTTACCGTTTAGGAGCTGAAGTGGAATCCGTAGTAAAAATCACTGACAAATTCAATGTTCAGGCAAATGCCACTTTAAGCGATAACAGAAATATTGATTTTTATTTCCAACGTGATGGCGAATTAAAAAACTTAGGCAATACCACTATTGCTTTTTCTCCGAAAATCGTATCGGCAGGAGCTCTGAACTATTTACCTCTTCAGAATTTACAATTAAGCCTTTTAGGTAAATATGTAGGAAAACAATATATGGGAAATATTGATTCTGAAGCTTCAGCGTTGAAGGCTTACGGAACGCTTGATTTCAATGCTGTTTATGAGTGGAAAATAAACAAAGGATTAAAATCAATTGTTTTTACAGCGCTTATTAATAACCTATTGAATTCAAAATATAGCTCTAACGGCTACTTCTATACTTATGACGATGACTGGTCTAATCCGGGAAGTGTAAGTACCATTGAAGGTACCGGCTATTACCCGCAAGCCGGAATCAACGGATTAGTGGGTGTTACACTTAAATTTTAAGAGTTAATACAAAAAAGGCTGTTTAATTAACAGCCTTTTTTTATTAATTATAAACTCTTAGACTATATTGATCTAGGACTTCAACTCTATATTGTTTCATCGGATATTCTTTTCCTTGTGATTGCCCTGTAAATAAACTATATTCGGCATCATCGCAAGGGCAAATAGCTTTAATACCATCTAAGCTCATAGTTGAGCAACTACTCAATTCCTGATTAGGACATGCCGCATCAAAAGCTACATAACCGGAACCGGTATTAAATACAAAAATTCCTCTAACTCCTTCTGAACCGGTAAAGACATAAACTGCATTAGCCGGATATAAAAGGGTATTATATTGCGGAAGTGATAAATTCAGTGTTGTAGAAAAACCATAATTCGGTAAATAGGGGTTGGAATTATTAAAACTGTCTTTAGTACAAGACAATACAGAAAAAACAGCAAACAGCAATAACACACTCTTCTTCATAAACAATAAAATATTAATCATTTTGATGTAACAAATTTAAATTAAATATTTTTGCCTTGCGTTAAGATTAACATTAATATTAAAAAATTCACTATATTTGCGTTAAGGAATCCCACAATGGGATTCTTTCTATTTATATAAACATGACGTTATGAGTAAAGTATCTTATTATACAGCAGAAGGATTAAAAAAATTAAGAGACGAGTTAGAATATTTGAAAAGCGTGGAACGTCCAAAAGCTTCTGATGCTATTGCAGAAGCACGAGATAAAGGTGACCTGTCTGAAAATGCAGAATATGATGCCGCTAAAGAGGCACAAGGGTTACTTGAAATGAAAATTGCCAAAATGGAGGAGCTTTTAGCGAATGCCCGCTTAATTGATGAATCTCAACTGGATGTTTCTAAAGTTTTAGTGCTTTCTACCGTTAAGATCAAAAATCAGGCTAACGGTATGGAAATGAAATATACTTTAGTAGCGGAGAGTGAAGCCGATTTGAAAACCGGTAAAATTTCCGTAACTTCACCTATCGGAAAAGGCCTGTTAGGCAAAAAAGTCGGAGAGGTCGCTGAAGTTCAGGTTCCTAACGGAGCTTTAAAATTTGAGATTTTAGAAATCACACGAGATTAATTAACTGGTATAAACATGGCTTCTATATTTACTAAAATAATAAACGGTGAAATTCCGTGCTATAAAGTTGCAGAAGACGACAATTATTTAGCTTTTTTAGATATCAATCCCAATACTCAGGGGCATACCTTATGTATCCCGAAACAAGAAGTGGATAAGATTTTTGATATGGAAGAAGAACATTATATGGGATTAATGGCTTTTTCCAGAAAAGTTGCCTTAGCTCTTGAGAAAACCATTCCTTGTAAACGTATTGGAGTTGCCGTAGTAGGTCTGGAAGTCCCGCACGTACACGTTCATTTAATTCCTCTGCATGACATGGATGATATGCGTTTTCAACGCAAAGTGAATTTAACAAAAGAAGAGTTTGAAGATTTAGCTGCTAAAATAAGTGCTAATCTATAAACTACGAGAAAGAATATCATATCAAAAAAGCCTTGCATTTATGTTATGCAGGGCTTTTTTAATTTACTGTATCTGACTCTTTCTCAAACTTACCTGTATTGTCGTTCCTTTTCCTATTTCTGAATGCACTACTTTTATTTTTCCTTTATGGTAATCCTCCACTATCCGTTTCGTAAGAGACAATCCTAATCCCCAACCTCTTTTTTTAGTTGTAAAACCCGGTTCAAATATCTTTTGAAATTGATTTTTAGGAATTCCTTTTCCCGTATCTGTAACCTTTATGTGAATCTGATTCGGCAGGTCTTCTATTTCAACATGAAGTTCACCTTTTCCTTTCATGGCATCTATAGCATTCTTAACCAGATTTTCAATGGTCCAGCTATGTAGTGCCGGATTAATATTGGCAAAAACAGGATAATCGGGAGCCTCAAAGCTAAATTTCACTTGTTTGGAAGCTCTGCTCTTCAAATATTCAAATGACATTTGAGTTTCTGCAATAACATCCAATCGTTCTAAAACCGGCTCGCTTCCTATTTTTGAAAAACGATCCGTTATTGTTTGTAAACGCCCGACATCTTTTTCAATTTCATCAACGATATCTTTATCTACATTTTCCGTTTTCAATATTTCAACCCAACCGATCAAAGAGGATAATGGGGTTCCGATTTGATGAGCAGTTTCTTTAGCCATACCTGCCCAAAGTTTGTTTTGGCTCGCCATTTTAGTCGCCCGGTAAAAATTATAGACCACAGCTCCAAACAAAAAAATGATCAGTAATAAAGCTATCGGGTAATATTTCAGTTTATTCAACAAAGGTGAATTACCGTAATACACCAATTGATAATTCTGCGCAGAAAGTTCCATTTTTATCGGCTGATTCTCCGATTTCATCTGATTAAGGTATCCTTGCAACGCAATTGTATCATTAGAATCTGAAAGTTCAATATTATCGAAATTGATAATTCTGTTAGTAGTATCCGTAACGATCATAGGGATCGTATTATTTTTACTGATTACCTGAAAAGGCAATTCCACATCGGTATATTCATTAGCATTTGCCAACGTCTTTTGAGCTGTAGCCCAAAGTTCCATTCGCACTCGCTCTTCATTTTTAAAAATCTGAAAGAAATTATACGTATTCCAGACGATAAGAACTACGATAAAAAAAGAGGCTGAGATAATAAACCAACGGGTAATATTTCGTTTGTCGGTGAAATACATAATAGCTATTTGTTAGTAAAAATAGTAAAAAAAAGAAATAATCAAATACTACAAAAAGTTGTACAAAATGATATTTTTTTTAATACATTTGAATTATTATTCTTTAATTTTTCAATTATGAAAAAAACTCTTATTGTTTTAATTGCATTCATTACATGCAATTTTTTTGCACAAGACCTATTAAATAGCGACGGTGTTGTATATGGTTTTAGTGAGTATGGCGATTTAATTATTTATGACGATGCAAGCACTTCAAGATTAGCACCGACAGCTGCCGGCTGTAGATGTTATCAGGGGTATGACCCGGCATCAAACCAACAATCCCAGTTATACGGAAGTTGTTGCTGGAAGCCAATCACTACCAGTTATCCGATATGTGGTGGTGGATGTGTAAAATAGTTTAATATCAGAGCCCATCAAAGGCTCTTTTTAATAAAAAAAAATGCATAAATATTTATATATTTGTTTACTTACAATTATTTTTTATAGTTGTAGCGAAAAGAAGAGCCAAGCTTATCTTCAAATAACCAATGAAAATATTATTTTACCAGTAGTAGAAAACTATGCCGATCTCCACATTAATTTAGATTATTCTAATTCCAACGGAACAGATTATCTAACCTATTTAACACGAAATACAATAAGTGGAGAACAAGAAATTTTATTTTTTGATTTAAAAAGCAATAAAATAGTCAAAAATCTGATTTTTTCAGAAAACAATGGTTTCTCAAAGTCTATTAATTCTTTCACTAATATCGAAACAAACAACCTTTTTGCTACGGGAAGTTTTAATGACACTATATATATTACTGATTTGAATGCTAAAATTTTAAAAAAAGCCTATTTATTTGACGAAAATATTGTTTCAAATCTGACTTCGACTACAGGGAAAAAAATAATATATAAAAATAATAAAATTTATTTTTCTCCTGAAATCTCTTTCGAAACTATTAATGATTTAACGAATAAATCCATTTTTTACACCTATAATTTTGAATCAGATAAAATAGAAGACTTACATTTTTATTACCCTAAAGAATACCTTAGTTCAAAAGTTTTTAATCCTGAGTTTTCTTATTGTTATGATGGAAAAAACATATTATACTCTCCTCTAAATTCAGATGAACTATGGGTTACCGATTTGGATCATAAAAACTTTAAAAAAGTAAACGCTAAAAGTGACTATTTTAGAGAGTTCAGACCTTATGAAAAACAACCGCAATCTATGCAAGAAGCAATATTTAATTACTGCTTTTATTCCTATTATACTTTTATTGCCTTTGATAAATACAGGAATGTTTACTATCGTTTTTTCATACCGGGTATTGACATTGACATGGATAATAAAACATTAGTACAACAAAAAGAAACTCCTCAAAAAATGAGTATTATTATTTTAGACAAGGATCTAAATAAAATTGGGGAGACTCTATTCGAAAATCAAAATTTACAATCTTCTTATTTTATAACTCCGGACGGTTTATACATTGAAGTAAAAAATGATGATAAAACTTTATTTACTAAATTAGAACTAATCAATGAAAATAAAAGTAATTAACCTGATCTTAATTATATTGTTAATAGGTTGTTCAAAAAGTAAATTCGGTAGAGAAGAAAAAATTCTAACTGATTTTCTAAAATCCGATTCTTTTCTTACCTCCAAAAAATGTGTTGTGATCATTCCTAGCTATGGTTGTGGAATATGTACTCAGGATATCATAGCCTTTTCTAAAAACAATTTTGAAAATGAAAAAGTCCTATTTATCTATTCTCCATATGATAAAACAAAAAGCTTAGAATTTAAAAAAATTATTGGTTTTGAAGAGACAATCGCTAAAGATCGAAAATCAGAACTAATAAGTTTGGGGTTAGTAGACAATAAACCTTTTGCGTATTTTATTGAAAATAACAAAATCCAGGAAATAATAAAATTTGACGATAGTACTTCAAATGACATAATCGAAAAAATCGAGCTTTCTATTAAATAAAGTGCTTTTTAGCACTTTATTTATTTTAGTACCTTTGTCAAAAATTTAAAAAAACATGCTGACCATAAATCCTAAAGAAGTTTCTCCGGCTAAACTGCAAGGCTATTTGCAAGGAGCCGTAGGACCGAGACCTATTGCTTTTGCCAGTACGGTTGATCCTAATGGAACCCCTAATTTATCGCCTTTTAGCTTTTTTAATATTTTCAGTTCTAACCCGCCGATATTAGTCTTTTCGCCGGCAAGAAGAGTGCGTAATAATACGGTAAAACACACTTTAACGAACTGCGAAGCTACAAAAGAAGTTGTAATCAATATTGTAAACTACGATATTGTACAGCAAATGTCTCTTTCCAGCACAGAATATCCTGATGGTGTTAATGAATTTGAAAAATCTGGGTTAACTATGTTAGCTTCAGACCTTATAAAACCATTCCGGGTAGCTGAAAGTCCGGTTCAATTTGAATGCAAAGTAAATGAGATCGTTCCTTTAGGTCAAGAAGGAGGCGCCGGAAATCTAGTGATCTGTGAAGTGATTAAAATTCATATTGATGAAGCTGTTTTAGATGAAAACGGAGGAATAGATCAACATAAAATTGATCTGGTTGCTCGAATGGGAGGCAATTGGTACACCAGAGCCAATATGGGAATGTTTGAAGTAGAAAAACCCCTTACAACCTTAGGAATAGGCGTTGACAACATTCCTGACTTTATAAAAGAAAGCTACTTTTTTAACGGAAATGATCTGGGAAAATTAGGTAACATTGAAGCCATTCCAACTGAAGAAGAAATTGCTATCTTTGTAAAAGAGGATTTTTCGGTAAAAGCTGCTTTAAGTTCTGACGATCAATTAAAACAAATGCAGCTTGCAAAAAAATTATTAGACGAAAATGAAGTTCTGAAAGCATGGAAAGTGCTTTTAGCAAAAAAATAAATTATTTAGATATATGGAAGTAACAGGGAAAGTAAAAGTAATTAATCCGGTACAACAAATAAGTGCCACTTTTAAAAAAAGAGAATTAGTTGTGACTACTGAAGAGCAGTATCCTCAACATATCATGATTGAATTCACTCAGGATAAGACAGATATTCTAAATCAATTTAACATCGGTGATTTAGTAAAAGTTTCAATTAACCTAAGAGGTAGAGAATGGGTTAATCCACAAGGTGAAACTAAATATTTCAATTCTATCCAAGGTTGGAGAATAGAACGAGTTGCAACGGAAACTCCGGCTGCTTCAGCTCAAGGGATGCCTACCATGCCTCCTGTTGATGCTTTTGAACCGGCAACAAACTTCAATGAAGAAGAACACGACGATTTACCTTTCTAAGAAAAAAGATCTCATATAAAAAGCGCCGTTCAGATGAACGGCGCTTTTTTATTTTTAATTATGGTAAAAAAGAATACCCGTTTTTGGTTTTCCATAAAAAGTATTTTTCAAATAATACTTTATTAAAATCATAAATCACATTTGGAATCATAATAGCAAAACTTCTTGGTTTAAAAAGTTTATCTGATACGATAATTACTTCTTTTTTTCCGGCATCCATAATACACAAGCCCGGAATTTTACCCCAAGGTTTTTCTTTTAACTTGGTTTCTCCTTTCGTCACCCGAATAATATTTTCGGCTACAACTTTTCCGGTTTCATCAGAAGGATAACCGGTTTTCGGAGCTGCAAAAGGAACTGTTTTAGGTGTAAAAGGCAACGGAACATTTACAGCAATTCCTGCAGTCCAGATATTAGGATAATCCGGATGTCTGTAATCATCTCCTGCTGGGACATACCCGGCAGCATTTGCATGAAGTTCCGGAGAATTGGTCACAAAATCCACTCCTATAAACGGTGGCATCAACATTGTAAATTTACTTGATAACACTTCTCCGTTAGTTAAAATTACTTTGTCTTTTTCCATCTCTTTAACACCTACCTGCGTTCTGAAATGAATATTGAACATTTTCATAAAGCCGGTTAACATGGATTCTGCTAAAGGCATTCCGTCAATTCCGAAGTGTCCTAAATAATCTTCCGGAGTAATCCAATATAAATCCACTTTTTTACGGATTTTTTGATCTCTAAGCCATTTTTCAATATTGAATAAGAATTCGTAAGCTGCCCCCATACATCCTGCATTTTGGGTCGCCCCGACAACAATTGGTCCGGGATCTTTTTTAAATTCTTCTAATGCTTTACGGATTTTCATTGCTCCGTTTGGCGTTCCTACATAATAAGCATGCTCGGCTACACCGGGAGCTACATCATATTTTACTTTCGGTCCTGTCGCAATAACCAAATGGTCATATTTGAATTCCCCTTTATCAGTATAAACCACTTGTGTTTTCGGATCGACTTTTAATGCCTCTGCATTTATAAAATCAACTCCTTTTTTTTGAAGAATTCCATCTTTTCTAAAAGAAATATCCTTAATTTCTCTTCTTCCGAATGGCACCCAGATAAGAGAAGGGATAAATAAAAATAATGGTGATTTATCTATCAAAATGACTTTGTGAGCTTCTTTCCCTTTTCGTTTAATCTCGAGGGCTGCTGTCATTCCGGCAAAGTTCCCTCCTATTACTACAGTAGTTGTCATGATGTCAATGTTTTTTAGTTTTGTTATTTAAAGTTAGGCCTTTATATCAATCCCTACTGTTACAATTGTTACAAAAAAAAGCTCGGTTTTATTGAGAAATTTCAGTTTGCAACTTTTTAGACAAACTCGAAAAAACCAAATCGTACGAATGCCACAACATTTTTACAACTTCCTTATCCTCAACATCTTGATTTACCGAAACCGTATTCCAATGTTTTTTACTCATGTGATATCCGGGCTGAACCCCCTGATAACGAGCTCTCAATTCTAAAGCCTCTTCAGGATCGCATTTTAAATTCAGGGATGGTTTCCCGTTTTCCCAACCGGCTAACGATGTTAAACAGAACATTTTTCCTCCTACCTTGAAGACTAAGGTATCCTCATCAAAAGGGAAATGCTCGGTTACCCCTTTCTTTGACAAACACAACTCATATAATTGCTGAATATTCATTACTTTCCTATATTATCTAAATGTGTAAATTTAAAACCTTTTATATATTTCAACCCATACCCGAAAACTCGATCCATTGAAGCATGGGAAAACAAGATAATTCCAATAATCTGTACTATTTCTGAATGAAAATATAGTCCCAATCCATAAATTCCTAATGCCAATCCTTTATGATGAAAAACATTATATACAAATGCTCCTGTTTTATTGTTTATACTATAACCTATCATTCCGACATCAGGTACTAGTATCAACACAAAGAACCACCAAACAGGAACATTAAGTTGATAAAAGGCTATAAATCCCGCTATAAACAAGGCTAACTCTTCAAGTTGTAAGATCCTTTTCATCCATTAATTTTTGATTATTAGTCTTTTACCTCATCCTATTGTTACTCAATTTTATACAAAATCGGTTTTCCGGGACTGGCATCATTTTCAAATGAAGCAATTTGTAAATTGAGTAAATAGATTCCGTCTTTAATTGTATTATCAACGAAAATCATTTCAGTAATGGTACAATCTAATCGGGCATCGTTATTCAAATGATGTACGTCTGTTACATTCCAAAAAGCTTTATGCGCCAATAACTTTCCTTCATCATGCTCCTTATCTACACTTGGTAAATCAATCAATAAATGTTTGATATTCATTTCTCTAATGTAAGCCGCGGCTTTCTCTGACAAATAAGGTGGATTTGAATTAGAATAGTTTTTATGTCTTTTCTCTGCTAAATTAGGCAACGTTCTGATGATTAGAGCTTCAATTTGATGAAGCGACTTCTCGACTCCGCCCGGAGTGACAATAGAAGATTCTATCTGTTCTTTCGTTATCACTAAATCTTCACCTACAGAAATCGGCTCAACTGAAATCAGTTCTGCCAGAAAGAAAAACTGTTGTAAGGACTGATTAACACTATAAAAATCATTGGTTATATGACCTAAACATTCTGTATGTGTTCCGTGCGCATGCGGATTAAAGAAAATATTATTGAAATTAGTTGACGATTTTCCTTCGGAAACTTTCCCTATCCAATCACCCATTTTAACGGGTTCTATTTCCGGCTCTTTCTGGTACCAGGCAATAGGATTTTTATCATCATTCGTTACAGGTAACGAAATATCTATCGGTTTTGATAAATCAACTGTAAAATTTTGATCTTTATACTCTAAGACTGCTTTCAATTGGAATTATTTTTATTCCAAATTTAGCAAAAACAAATCACTCGCTATCCCGTCTGTCAGAAATTTACCTTTTGGGGTCGTTTTTAAAATCTTCCCCGCCTCGTCGGGAATGACGATCTCTAAATATCCCTGCTCAATGAATTTCTGACTTTGCCGGTTAAGGTACTCTGAAAATTTTGTTCCGAATTCACGCTCTACTCGTTCCAATGAAACGCCCCAAATGGTCCGTAGTCCAGTCATAATATATTCGTTATAACGGTCAATTGTTGAAAGTGTTTCCGCCTCAGAAGGTCGTTTATTTTCCTGAATGGACTTGATATAAAGTGTATTATTGGCAAGATTCCAACTTCTGTTTCTTCCGTCATAACTATGTGCTGACGGGCCGATACCGATATATTTTTTACCTAACCAATAAGCTGAATTATTTTTGGAAAAATAATTCGGTTTTCCAAAATTCGACAGTTCATAATGTATAAATCCGGCTTCTTGCAGTCGATTGACCAGCAAATGAAAGTGCTCGTTAGCTACCTCTTCTTTAGGAGCTTGAATTGTTCCTTTTTTGATAAAGGAATCTAAAGCTGTTTTAGGCTCTACCGTTAAGGCATAACTCGAAATATGAGGGATCCCGAAAGACAAAGCGGTTTCAATATTTTCCAGCCAACGCTCATTTGTCATCCCCGGAATACCATAAATCAAATCGATTGTAATATTATCAAAATATTGGGTAGCAGTTTCCAGACATTTTTTAGCTTCTTCAGCATTATGTGCCCGATTCATCAGTTTTAAGTCTTCTTCAAAAAAAGACTGGATTCCGATAGAAAGGCGATTAATCCCTATTTCTTTTAGATCCTTTATGGGATGCTTTGCTGAACTTACGTTTCCCCCATCGGATTGAAAGCTCAAATCATCAGGATTAGCCTCTAACGTAATTTCAGGGTTTTCAACTACTTCGAAATTTTCATATACTGTATCAATCAGAAACTGAATTTCTGCAACAGAAAGTATGCTTGGCGTCCCGCCACCAAAATAAATAGTTTCTACTTTTTCATTTCCCGGTTCATTTTTTCGCATTTGGATTTCTTTGGCTAAAGCCAAAACCATTTCCTCTTTTTTCTTCAAGGATGTAGAAAAATGGAAATCGCAATAATGGCAAGCCTGTTTGCAAAAAGGGATATGAATGTAGATGCCTGACATAATAACAAATGTATTTCAAATTTAATTATCATTGTAATAAAAAAATATTTTTATGCTAATAGCTCTTTTTTTACTTTTGCAAAAATTTAAAAATATTTTTATGAAAAAATTACTCTACATCCTACCTTTTCTGATTTTATCATGTTCTTCTGACGACGGGAACAACTCTTCTACGGATCCCCAATCGCAATATGCTATGACGGCAAAAATTAATGGAGTAACGTTTGAAGCGAATAACCCTTTCGGTAACAATATGTTTTCTTCAACAAATATCTGGAATTATTTCCCGGAAGAAGATTTTGTAATGATACAAGGAAGACAAGGTGGTATTTATGGAAATCCAGAAATCAATATTTGGCTAAAAAGATCAGATATAACGATTGGAACTTACACTATTGGCACTGAAACTTACAACACACCTCCTTCGCACTTTATCGATTTAATAGACAATAGTAATGATGAATTTGAAAGTACAGTTGCTGGAACGATTATTATTACAGAAGTGAACACTACTACAAAAATTGTAAAAGGAACTTTTCAGTTCACAACTTCCGACAATGTACAAGAATCAAATCCTATAATTAATTATAATGTAACTGATGGGACATTCCGTTATCAGTACGAAGAATAATAAAAATTTAAAAAGCGAGAAGTTTTATTCTCGCTTTTTTTATAAAATTGAAAAATGGAAATCGCAATAATAGCAAGCCTGTTTGCAAAAAGGGATATGAATGTAGATGCCTGACATAATAGTAAAGAAATCTCAAATTAAATTGTCATTAAAACTAAACGCTCGCTGGCTTACAAAAAGAAAGAATAAGAATACCTTATCTATAACGCTCTGAAAAAACTCCATTAGTTACTGTTACTGTATCTCCTGTGTTTGGGTCAACACTAGTAAATGAAAAAGTTCCCTTTATATAATTTACGCCAACTTCTGATATGGTCATTGTACCAGATGAATTGTAATCCATATTATCGTAATTTTCACCTAAATCTTCATTGTACTTATAAAGAAAAATAACGTATGGAGATTCAACTCCCATATTTGAATTTGTAAAATTAAACGTCCCTGTACTTAATGTTTGGTTTTTGGGCACATGCAGGTAAATAACATATTGGTCATCACCCTGAATTTCTGTATAATAATAGTCTGGTGTCTCATCTCTCCTACCAAGTCCTCTCCAACTATTCCCATTTATTGTTGCCGTTGTTCCAAAACTTGCAATACTTGGCAAATTAGGACTTATATTTTGAAATTCAGCATATACAGAACTATTAACTGTCACACTCCCTGACCCAACAGAAACATATCGATTGAAAGATAAATCACCATTGAATTGAATTTTCAAAGTATTATCGCTAGCATTAATATCAACTATTGAAAAGTCTAAATAATTATCAATAAAAAAAGGTGCGCTATAATAATTAAGAATATCTCTATCATAAGCTTGAATATCTATTAAAGTTCCGTCTTCATGAAACAAAATAGATATATCGTTCCTTTCTGAATTATTCTCATATTTTGAAGCATATACTCTGTAATAGCTCCCATCTTTTTCTGCACTCCATTCTGAATATTGCAACATATTACCGTTGTAAATCATATCAAAATAACCAAAACTATTTTGTTGATTACTATTAGAATTAGATGATGGACTGCATGCGATAAGTGTAAAAATTAGCGAAAGACAAAAAATGTAGTGTTTTTTCATGTTTTTTTAAGTAAATTATTTATTAATACGATTCTCATTTTGCTTCACAAAAGCATCCCAACCGGAATAACTTTTTCCTACTTGGGTTTTACCTGAATTAAAAAAATGACAAACTGCTGCTGCTAAACCATCAGTTGAATCTAAGTTCTTAGGCAACGTTTTTAGTCCTAATAATTGCTGTAGCATTTTAGCAACTTGTTCTTTACTGGCATTACCGTTTCCGGTTATGGCCATTTTAATTTTCTTAGGTTCGTATTCGGTAATAGGAATCTGACGCGATAAACCGGCTGCCATAGCAACTCCTTGTGCTCTTCCCAGTTTTAACATCGATTGCACATTTTTACCAAAGAAAGGCGCTTCAATAGCAATTTCATCCGGGTGATAGGTATCGATCAGCTCTATAGTGCGCTCAAAGATACGTTTCAGTTTTACGTAATGGTCGTCTAATTTACCCAATTGTAATTCGTTTAACTGGACAAATTCCATTTTTTTATTGACTACTTTAATGAGTCCGAAACCCATAATAGTTGTTCCCGGATCGATCCCTAATATGATTCGTTCGTTTGCCAAAAGTTTTGTTTTGCGTTTAAGGTTTCATGTTCAAAGTTTTATGTTACTTTGCAACATGATTGTTATTTCTCACAAAGCTAAACAATTCTTGTTAGTTCTCGCCAAAGTTTTGCTTGTGAGTCTGGCTTTTTTTTACATTTACAACAGATTGCAAGCTGAAAAAGAAATCACCCTAAAACAGTTGATTCACTTTTTAAACGTTCCTGCAATTGCTATCCTTTTCCTTTTTTCTTTAGCCAATTGGTCCTTAGAAATTCTAAAATGGAAAACCTTAGTAAGCAGTTTTAAAACGATTTCTTTTAAAGAATCAGTCTATCAGACTTTGGGTTCACTTACTGCTTCTGTATTTACCCCTAACCGAATCGGAGAATATGGTGCAAAAGCCTTGTATTTTCCAAAAGAAAAGGTCAAAAAAATTGTCTTTCTGAACTTTATCCATAACAGTAGTCAAATGCTGGTTACTACCTTGTTTGGAATCATCGGTTTGCTTTTTTTATTCTTCTTACACGATAAGAACAACCCGATCTTTCAATTTTCGTTCAAGATCAATAACCTTATTATTTTATTGGTCTCCATTGTACTTTTGGTTCTTTTCTTTATTTATGGACGGAAAATGGAAATTTACGGTTTTTCGATTGAAAAATTACTTCAGAAATTCAAAGCTCTTCCCTCTGAAATCCGACTAAAAACTTTTATTTTTTCTTTGTTGCGTTATCTTGTTTTTTCACATCAGTTTTTCTTTTGTCTTTTTATTTTTCATACCAAATTTGATTATCCAACAGCACTAATCACTATATTTTCCATGTATTTCTTGGCATCGATCATCCCGAGTATTCACCTTATGGATGTTGCTGTAAAGGGAAGTGTTGCTATTTACCTTTTTAATGCTTTAAATATCGAAAGTGAGAAAATTATTTCCGTAACTTTGCTGATGTGGATTTTTAACTTAGTTTTTCCGGTTATCTGGGGAAGCTATTTTGTTTTACGGTTCAAACCCAAACCGAAACAAGTATGATACTTTTATTTATTGTTTTAGGCATTTATGTAGTAAGCATAAGTGTCTTGATTTTAGGATTCACTAAGATGAAGCCTATTCACTTTCACAATGCCATTCCTCAAACCCGTTTCAGCATTGTAGTTCCTTTCCGTAATGAGGCTCAAAATTTACCTTTGCTCTTAGCCTCTCTCGAAGCGTTAGATTATCCTAAAGATCAGTTTGAAGTTCTTTTAGTTGACGATGCTTCTGATGATAATTTTATACTTCCGCCAACAACTATTGACCTGAAGATCATTCCGAGTAAACGCAAAACACTTTCACCTAAGAAAGATGCTATTAATACAGCTATTACATCTGCTAAATACGAATGGATCATTACTACGGATGCTGATTGTGTTGTTCATTTTAACTGGTTGAAGGTTTATGACAATTACATTCAGCAAACCGATAGAAAAATGATTGCTGCCGGAGTTTGTTATATTCCTAAAAAGGGCTTTTTACATGCTTTTCAGAATTTAGATCTGCTAAGTTTGCAAGGAGCTACTATCGGTAGTTTCGGCGTATTTGGTCCGTTTATGTGTAATGGTGCCAATTTTGCCTACAAAAAAGATTTTTTCTTTGACCTGAACGGTTTTGAAGGCAATGAAAATATCGCTAGCGGGGATGATGTGTTTTTATTACAAAAAGCGGTAAAAAAAGACAAAAAGAAAGTGGGTTTCTGTATGCACGAAAACAGCATTGTTGCTACCCAAAGTTTAGACTCGTGGAAAGCTTTGTTTTATCAGAGAGTCCGATGGGCCGCTAAGAGTCCGGGCTATTCGTCAAAATTCGGAAAATTTTTAGCTTTAGTAGTCTTCCTGACTCATTTAGCCTTACTTTCTGCTTTAATTTTATGGCTTTCCGGTTTTATGGATCAGAATTATTTTATGCTTTTTTTTGGCGTGAAATTTTTAGTCGATCTGGTACTGTTAATACTTTCCGCCCGACATTTTCATTCCGGATTAAACGGACTGTTGCTGACTTCTCTGTTGCATCCGTTCTTTAATTTTGCCGTTGCTGTTTACAGTTTGTTAGGATCCTACCAATGGAAAGGAAGAGTATTCCAAAAATAACTACTCTGTCACATTTAAGATTACCGGAAGTACAAATTGAGATTTTACTTTTATTCCTTGTTTGATTGCCGGCTCAACAGTCGGGAAGTCAGAAAGTCGGTTTTGCAAAATACTGTCAATAACCTTAATATCATAAGAAATTGAATCCTGTGGTATCTCTGTCTGAAATTGTAAGGTAGCATCGGGGTTTATGGTTACCTTAACCGAAATCGTATCCAGTTCAGGGTATAAAATATGAATTGTATCAATACCTATTCGATTCTGGATCGTTTCGATAAGAAAATCAAACAAACATTGTTTTTGAGTTTCTTTGTCTAAAATAGTATCACACGAAGCTACGGAAGGGTATTGATCGACTTGATTCCAATTTATTTTTTGCAATTCCTGCTGCAACAACTCTTTTTCATCCGGCACTTTTTTATCAAAAAGTTGGCAGGAAGTTAAAAGCATCACTAAAAATAAAATTAGAATTTTGTTCATTTATGCACTAACTTTGTTACTGTTAAGACTGTCAAAAATAATAATATTAATGGAATACTTTCTCCTAATCGTCGGATTTTGTTGTATGTTAATAGGAATTGCCGGTAGTTTATTACCTGCTTTACCCGGACCACCTATCAGTTGGATCGGGCTTTTATTACTTTATCTGAGCCCGAAAATAGAAAATAATTACTGGATATTAGGTATTACACTTGCCATTGCTGTGCTTATTGTTATCCTAGATTATGTGATTCCGGCACAAGGAACGAAACGCTTCGGAGGAAGTAAATACGGGATTTGGGGAACCAACATCGGATTGATCTTAGGGTTGATTTTACCTATTCCTTTCGGTTTCATTATAGGTCCGTTCGTTGGAGCATTAGCCGGTGAACTTTTATTTGACAAACAAAATGTCAACAGAGCTTTTAAGGCCGCTACCGGTTCTTTTTTAGGCTTTCTGGCAGGAACTTTCATGAAATTTGTAGTAAGCATCGCTTATTTCGGGTTATTCATCGCTTTATTTTGGAACAACAGATCCGTTTGGTTTTAATTTACTAAAAACATGTTTGCCTTAGTCGATTGTAATAATTTTTACGCTTCCTGTGAAAGGATATTCCAACCGCAATACCAAAACCAACCGATTGTGGTATTGAGCAACAATGATGGCTGTATCATTTCGAGAAGTGAAGAAGCAAAACGATTGGGAATCCCTATGGCTGCACCCGAATTCAAATTCAAAAAACTTTTGGCAGAGCACAACGTTAAGGTTTTCTCTTCAAATTACCCGCTTTACGGGGATATGAGCAGTCGGGTTATGAATTTATTGCATCACTTTACGCCCGACGTAGAGGTTTATAGTATTGACGAAGCCTTTTTAAATTTTAAAACCGTAAAAATTGACCATTACTATAGCTATGGTCAGGATATAAAAAACTATATCAAGAAATGCCTCAGTCTTCCTGTTTGTGTTGGTATTGCACCTACCAAAACCTTAGCCAAAGCCGCAAACCGAATCGCTAAAAAATTTCCGGAAAGAACTAACGGTGTCCACGTAATAGATTCAGAAGAAAAACGCCTAAAAACACTAAAATGGATGGCAATTGAAGATGTTTGGGGAATTGGTTTTCGGTTGAGCAAAAAATTTAGAGCCAAAAATATTAAAACAGCTTATGATTTTACGTTACCCGAACATGAAAACACCATCAAAACATTAATGGGAATAACCGGACTTCGTTTGAAAATGGAACTGGAAGGCACACCCGCTATCGAATCAAACGACTCCAATGAAAAAAAGTCAATTGCCATAACCCGAAGTTTTGAACATAGCATCAGTGATCTTAAGGAGCTAAAGGAACGCATCACAACTTTTGCTTCTGTTTGTGCCGAAAAACTTCGCAAGCAAAACACCTTGTGTAACGGTATTATTCTATACCTGAGAAAAGACAGCTATGACCCAAAAAACACTAGGTATAACTATACTTCATTCTATACATTACCTTTTGCGTCAAATTCGACCTTAACAATTAATACTATTGCTTTAAAAATGCTGAATGACCTTTATGAGGAAGGTTCCGTTTATAAAAAAGCGGGTGTTATTGTAACTCAAATCGTCAAAAGCGAAGAGGTTCAACTTTCCATTTTTGAAAACGAAAACCCTAAGCATCAACATCTGATGCATACTATTGATACATGCAATAAAAAATGGGGGCGTAAAATACGACTAGGTTCACAAGACCTGAAACGGACCTGGAAGATGAAACAAAATCACTTGTCCAATCAATACACCACTAAAATAAACGAGATCCTTACTGTAAAATGTTAAACAAAAAACTCCATTTCTTTAAACCCGATTTTTCTAAACCTGAAAATGTAGTTATGATTAGTGAAGGAATCAAAGCCGGATTTCCTTCACCTGCTTCTGATTTTGAAGAGCAACGCATCAGTCTGGATCAATACCTGGTAAAGAACAGTGAAACTACTTTCTATGCCCGGGCAAGCGGTAATTCTATGATCAATGCCGGAATAGAAGACGGAGACCTGTTGATCATTGACCGAAGTTTGGAAGCCAGTGATAATGTTATTGCTATTTGTTACATTGATGGCGAATTCACTGTAAAACGCATTAAAAAAGACAAAGACAAAGTAATCCTTCTGCCAGAAAATGAAGCCTATGCTCCCATTGAAGTTTCGAAAGAGAGTGAACTGCTTATTTGGGGAGTTGTAACCTATGTGATCAAGAAACTTTAATTTCAGCTTTTTTCCACATCTCAACTTATTTCCTCAATTCAACCAATCTCATCATAAACGATATTCAATACTCAGACAAGCTAAAATGGAGATGAACAACCATTTTTTTAGGTAATTCTGTTCACAAACAAACGTTTCAACCTTTAAGAGAGCAAAAACAGTCAAAACCTTTCCCAAAAACTTCATTCGTCGCAAAAAAAAGAAAGAAGTAAGCTCTGCTTTTATTTTTGGAACTCAATTTAAAAACAGAATTATTATGAGAATGCCATTTACAGAATTTATTGCTAGTGGAGACCCGAAGTTTATCATTGTTTTTTTAATTTTCAGTTCAATAGCGGTCTTTCATTTCATTAAAAAATTAAAAACAAAACCTGAAGATCAAAAATTGATCTCTTATTACAATTCTAAAATAGACCATGCTGCCTTTTGGATCCTTATATCCGGCATCCTATCCCTTTTACTGGGATTAATGCATAGCTTTTATTTTGTTGGAAAATCCGGAGGTATTGCTCCGAATTTAATGTTCCAGGGTATCTCTTATACCTTAATCACTCCTGTATTGGGAATCAGTTTGTATATGATCTGTAAAATACTCAAAGGTCTTTTTAATTCTAAGAAAAACAAAGCATAAGGACATGAAAAAGTATCTAAAAACAATAATCCTACTATGGATCAGCCATAGCTGTTTTGGACAAACTGCAATTTCTGAAGGCGATAGTTTACGACAAAAAGGAGAATTAGACCAAGCAATCATAGCTTATAAGACAATTTACAAAAAAGATCAAAACAATCGGGAAAACGTTTATAATCTGGCATGTGCCTATGCTTTAACTTTTCAAAGAGACAGTGCTTATCATTACTTAAACATTGCTTTACAAAATGATTCTTCTTTATGGGCATTGGCAGATACCGACTTGTACGCTCTGACACAAGATCCCCGTTGGCTTAATATCGAAACGCAACAGATGGAAAAATTCCAAAAAGTAAATGGCAAACTTAAACAGCCGGAATACACAAAAAAATTGCTCCACATTATCATGAAAGATCAGGTACTGGACTATTACATTGAACAAGCCAAAAAATTTTATTCAGAACAAGGCTATATTCCGCAATGGTATTATCCGTTAGCTTATATGAAGCAAAAAACAGCTCAGGACAACTACACGGACATGGAAGAACTAATTAAAACGTATGGATGGCCTAAATATTCTAATGTAGGTCAATTGGCAGCTGATGCTCCTCTTCTTGTCATTAATCATCATGAAAGTGATAGCATACGAAAAAAATACTTGCCTGTAATAAAAAAAGCCTGCTTAGACGGAGAAGGAAGTTGTGTAGAATATGCCAAAATACAGGATCGGATATTGGTTAATGACAACCAACCTCAAATTTACGGAATGCAATTTCGTTATAATGCAGAACGAAGCCTTGAACCCTTTCCTATTCTTGAACCTGAGTATGTGGATCAACGCCGAAAGAAAATCAGTTTAGAGCCTCTAAAAGTGTATTTAAAAAGGAAGATCAACTATGATTGGGAAGTTGTACAAAGAAAATAAAGAAGCAACCTTAAATATCAAAATTGTAATCATTAGAGCCTAATGAATGCCTTTCCGGACATCTTATTAGGCTTTCAAATTTAAACTTTACTATTCTTAAAGCAAAATCTGACTTCTTTTAACCATCCTATAAAAAGTCATCCGAACGAATAAACAATCTAAAAATAACATTTAGTTAATTAAAACTTTAAATTAATTATTTAAGCAATTGATTTTTTAAGAAAAAAGATGTGAAAAATGCAATAGAGAAGTCTATATAAACAAAAAAGCCCTTCCGTAAACGGAACAGCTTTTCATTGGTCTAACTACTAAACCTTTGGCACTTTCGTGCCTAAACAACACAACTATCTTTAAAAATGTAAGAGGGCAAAAAAGCTCCGTTGTTCACGGAGCTTCCTCTTTTTCTGGCGGTCTGGACGGGACTCGAACCCGCGACCCCATGCGTGACAGGCATGTATTCTAACCAACTGAACTACCAAACCAGTGCTTCATTGCGGTTGCAAATATACAACGGTTTTTGATTCCTGCAAATGTTTTTCTAAAAAAAAATCACTTTTTTTCACCACTTTTAAACAAACTTCTGTTTTTCAATTAAATAGGATATTAAAATTTTTTCAAAATTTTCTCCCACAGCTGCCGGTACATACTGAATTTTATATTGTAAACAATTTTCTTTAATTTTCTGAAAGTACATTTCAACTGCTTTTTGATAACTCTCTTTTACATTTTCAGCAAATAGCTGAACGGATTCTCCTGTTTCCACATCTATAAATTTCTTAGGTGCATCTGAAAATTGAAACGAGAATTCTTTATCCTTATCAAAAACATGGAAAACCACAATTTTATGCTTGTTGTGTTTCAAATGTTGTAGCGCTTTAAAAATCTTATCTTCATCTTCATTCTGAAACATATCTGTAAACAGAATAATCATAGAGCGACGGTGTATTTTTTCAGCAATCTGATGTAAAAAAGTAACCGTATCTGTTTTCTTATTCTCCGGGTTTTTATCCAAAAGTTGTTCCAACTGATGCAGCAACATACGATAATGGCGCTCACTTCCTTTTTCCGGCGCATAATATTCATATTCATCAGAATAAATACTTAAGCCTACCGCATCACGTTGTTTTTTTAGTAAATTCATAAGACTGGCTGCCGCCAAAACCGAAAAACCTATTTTGCTACGATAGAAAGGCATTGAACGCTCTAAAGCCGGATAATGCATCGAAGAAGAGTTATCTATGATAATATGGCAACGTAAATTAGTTTCTTCCTCAAATCGCTTCGTAAACAGCTTATCGGTTTTAGCAAATAACTTCCAGTCGATAAATTTGGTACTTTCCCCGGGATTGTAAATCTTATGCTCTGCAAATTCTGCGGAAAAACCGTGAAACGGTGACTTGTGCATTCCCGAAATAAAACCTTCAACAACCTGATTTGCTAAAAGCTCCAGATGCTGTATAGCTGCTACTTTTTCTAACTGTGTTTCAATCTTCATATTATCAAAGATACAGTTTTTTCTTTTGTTTAAAATGCTCCTCTCCTATATGCTAATAAAAGAAAAGGGCAAACATTAGTTTGCCCTTTTCTTTCTTTTTCATAATGTTTCTACAACAATGCATCAATTGCATCTGTGTATGTTTTTTTAGGAGCTACTCCTACTTGACGTCCTACTACTTCTCCGTTTTGGAAAACTAAAACGGTAGGAATGTTACGTACTCCGTATTTTGCTGCAAATTCTTGGTTTGCATCTACATCAACTTTACCTACAACAGCTTTTCCGTCGTATTCTGTTGAGATTTCGTCAATAACCGGACCCACCATTCTACAAGGACCACACCATGCCGCCCAAAAATCTACCACTACCGGTTTATCTGATTTTAATACTACTTCTTCAAAAGTAGCATCAGTTATTGCTAATGCCATATCTTTAATTTTTTAGTTTTACTTTATTGCACAAATGTAAGGAATTATTTTATTACACTTATGCAACTTAAATTACTTTTGGTTATGTATAAATAGTTTTTATTGATACTAACTAGTTCAATTTGAAGTTTATCTGATTCTCTTCCAGTTCTCTTAATAATTCCGTTGAAATCTTCACTTTCATTTTCCGACTTGGCATACTTAATTTAGTTACCACTCTGATCTCCTCCACTTCCGTACGCAAAGGTTCTATTTCTGTCTCTAAACTTTCTACATCCAGATTTTCGTCTATATCATCAGTCTCAGGAAGTTCAGCCGTTACCTGTGTAATGACTTCTTTGGTTACTTTCTCCAGTTCCATCACTTCTATCGTAACCTGATGATCTCCTTTTTCTCTTTGGAACAAAGTATGTAATGAATGAATCAGATTTTCACTTAATTCGGCAATATTGAACTGTAAGATTAATTTTTTAGCAAATGTAGTCAGTACATCTTGTAAATACTGAACAGCTAAAAACTGTATCTTCGGGTCAGAACGTCTTCCGTCTGCATTTATCCAACCTTCTTTTACCATGAAGCGAAGGAATGTAAAATTGTTTTGTATTAGAAAATGTCTGAATTTTAAATACTCTTCTCCGAAAATCTTAAACTCATAACTCTCCTCATACCCCTCTAATACAAAGACAGCCCATCCTTTTCCGTTTTTAGACACACGGTGTTCCACATTGGTTATAATTCCTCCTACTGAAATATTTTTCCCTACATGGTTATTCAGCTCTCTTAAATCATCTAATTTAGTATTGCAGAAATAATGCATCTCATATTTAAAATCATCCAAAGGATGCCCCGAAATAAAGATCCCTACCACTTCTTTCTCTTTTGCCAGTTTTTCCATAGTGTTCCACTCTTCACATGGCGGGACAACCGGTTCGGGAATTTGAACTTCTGAAGCATCACCAAACAAACTCACCTGAGCGGAATTCTCATTTTCCTGATATTTAGCACCGTATTTCATAGCTTTTTCTAAGAAAGAGATTCCGTCTCCCTCATTATGAAAATATTGCGCCCTATGTGTATCCTCAAAACAATCAAAACCTCCGGCCAAGGCTAAATTCTCAAATGCTTTTTTATTGGCAGCCCGCAGATCAATTCGCTTGGCTAAATCAAAAATGGATTTGTATTTTCCGTCTTTTCTGTTTTCTACAATAGTATTTACGGCGCCTTCTCCCACACCTTTTATCGCTCCCATACCAAAACGAACAGCATTTTGTTCGTTTACCGTAAACTTATAGTACGACTCATTCACATCCGGACCTAAGACCTGTAAGCCCATTCGTTTACTTTCTTCCATAAAGAACGAAACCTGTTTGATATCGTTCATGTTATTCGAAAGTACTGCCGCCATATATTCTGCCGGATAATGCGCTTTTAAATAAGCCGTTTGATAAGCCACCCAAGCATAACAGGTAGAGTGCGATTTATTAAACGCATATTGCGCAAAAGCCGTCCAGTCTTTCCAAATTTTCTCCAACTTATCTTCGGCGTGTCCGTTTTTAACTGCTCCTTCAATGAATTTGGATTTCATTTTTTCCAGAACATCGATCAACTTTTTACCCATCGCTTTACGCAACACATCGGCATCACCTTTTGAGAAACCGGCTAATTTTTGCGAAAGCAACATTACCTGCTCCTGATATACAGTAATTCCATAAGTTTCAGCTAAATATTCTTCACAAGCATCTAAATCGTAAACGATCGGTTCTTCTCCGTTTTTTCTTCGGATAAAAGAAGGAATATATTCCAACGGTCCCGGACGATACAAGGCGTTCATCGCAATCAAATCGGCAAAAACCGTAGGTTTCAGCTCTTTCATGTATTTTTGCATTCCGGCGGACTCGTATTGGAAAATACCAACTGTTTCTCCACGCTGGAACAACTCGTACGTCTTTTGATCGTCAATCGGGAACTGTTCCGGATCCAATTCTATTCCGTGTCGGTATTTGACTAATTTGACTGTATCTTTAATCAGGGTTAATGTTTTCAACCCCAAGAAGTCCATTTTTAGTAATCCGGCCGATTCTGCTACTGAGTTGTCAAACTGCGTTACATACAGATCAGAATCCTTTGCTGTAGCCACCGGAACGAAATTGGTAATATCGTCTGGCGTAATGATCACTCCACAAGCGTGAATACCGGTGTTACGCATAGAACCCTCAATGACTTTGGCCTGCTGAATCGTTTCTGCTTGCAAATCGGTTTCCTGTGCAATGGCGATCAATTCCTTCACACGCTCAAATTCGTCAGCCGACTTCAGTGCTTTCTTTACATCCTCTTCATTTTCGGAAAGGAATCGAGCCAAATTCCATTTGCTCGGCATCATTCCGGGTATCAATTTCGCAATCCTATCTGCCTCATACAAAGGCAAATCCAATACACGAGCGGTATCACGAATAGCCGATTTAGTTGCCATTTTACCGTAGGTAATGATCTGCGCTACCTGATTGGCACCGTATTTTTGGATTACATAATCCATAACACGGCTTCTTCCTTCGTCATCAAAATCGATATCAATATCGGGCATCGACACACGATCCGGATTTAGGAAACGCTCAAAAAGCAAATCGTACTTAATAGGATCGATATTCGTGATTCCTAAACAGTAAGCTACGGCTGATCCTGCTGCCGACCCACGTCCCGGACCTACGGAAACTCCCATGTTTCTGGCTGCGGCAATGAAATCCTGAACGATCAAGAAATAACCCGGGTATCCGGTTTTTTCGATAGTCGCCAATTCAAAATCCAAACGTTCCGAAATTTCTTCATCAATTACTTCGTACCGTTTTTTAGCACCTTCATACGTAAGATGTCTTAAATATTTATTTTCGCCTCGTTTTCCGCCATCTTCATCATCTTCTGCTACTTGAAATTCTTCCGGAATATCAAATTTAGGAAGTAACACATCACGATACAAAGAGTATTCTTCTACTTTTCCTATTATTTCTTCGATATTGATGATCGCTTCAGGCAAATCTTTAAAGAGCGCTTTCATCTCCTCTACCGATTTGAAATAATATTCCTGATTGGGCAAACCGAAACGATAGCCACGACCACGACCAATAGGTGTTGATTGCTTTTCGCCATCTTTTACACACAACAAAATATCGTGTGCATTAGCATCTTCTTTTTTAACATAATAGGTATTATTAGTCGCTACTAATTTGACATCGTGCTTTTTAGCCAAAGGAATCAATGTGTCGTTTACACGATTTTCGTCTTCCTGATTGTGGCGCATTACTTCCACGTAGAAATCTTCACCAAATTGTTCTTTCCACCACATCAACGCTTCTTCCGCCTGATTTTCACCGATATTTAAAATTTTATTCGGAATCTCACCATTTAGATTTCCGGATAAAACAATGATATCTTCTTTGTATTTTTTTACAATTTCTTTATCGATCCTCGGCACATAATAAAACCCGTCAATATGTGCAATGGAGGACATTTTGGCTAAATTGTGGTAGCCTTTTTTATTTTTTGCCAAAAAGACCACTTGGTAACCTGAGTCTTTTTTGGTTTTATCCAAATGATTTTCACAAATGTTAAATTCACAACCTACAATTGGTTTTACCGGAATTTCAGCACATTCTTCTCCTTTTTCTTCGGCTTCTTTAATTTTAGCCAAAACGCCTTTGTTATAATTCAGAACAGCGCTTACAAATTGAAAGGCTCCCATCATGTTTCCATGATCGGTCATAGCAACTGCCGGCATATTAAATTTAGAAGCAGCTTTTACTAAATCCTGAATTCCAATGGTAGATTGTAAAACTGAAAACTGTGAATGATTGTGTAAATGTGCAAAATTTGCCTGTTCAAATTGCTCGAGAATTTCTTCTGAAATAACTACTTTACCGGCATCGCCCTGAAGTTTTTGCAAACGGGCTCTTACCTCATCCGATGCTTTTTTTAAGTTGATATGTTTTAAGCCAATCAACTGTATCTGCATCGGGTTTTGCTCACGGAATCGTGTGTAATAATCTACCGGAACGTCTAACTCTTCTTTCGGAAAAATTTCTCTTTTCAACAATTCCAAGAAACAGCGAGTAGTTGCCTCCACATCGGCTGTAGCATTATGAGCTTCTGCGAAAGGTTCGCCAAACAAATATTCATGTAACTCGGTCAATGTTGGCAACTTAAAACGTCCCCCTCTACCTCCGGGTAATTTTAGTAACTCGGCGGTCGTTTCGGTACACGTATCTAAAACCGGTAAATCGGCTAAATCCGTTCCAAATCCCATTCTGTGGAACTCACATCCCATGACATTAACGTCGAAACCCACGTTTTGTCCCACAACATATTTAGCTTTCGACAGTGCAATATTGAACTTTTCTAAAGCTTCTACTAAAGAAATTCCTTGTTCTTGCGCCAATTCGGTAGAAATACCGTGAATTCTTTCAGCGTCATACGGAATGTTGAATCCATCAGGTCGAACCAAATAATCCTGATGCTCTACCAAGCGCCCCATTTCGTCGTGCAACTGCCATGCGATCTGAATACATCGAGGCCAGTTATCCGTATCAGTAATAGGAGCCGTATAGCTTTTAGGTAATCCGGTAGTTTCGGTATCGAAAATTAAATACATAATTGAAAATGAATATTTTAATCTTTACAATTCGGAATAAAATGCAATTCTCAAAAATACTATTTTTTTACTATACCATAAATTTAAGTTGTTAACAAGCTAACTTCCCCAAACTCTGTTTTTGAAAATATCGAACGTTTGTTTCAAATGTTTATTGAACAATAAAAGCACTGTCAATAACAGTAACACGTAACCCAAAGCGGTAAAGATTTCCATATTACCTAACAACACAGATTGTTTAGAAAGCGAATCTAATACTTGCCTGATAGCCAATTTCCCGGCATCATCCGTCGCATAGCCTTTAGCGATAAAGCTATTGGTATATTGTGAAATTCGTTCTTGTGTTTCCGGACTTTCCCAAAGAACACTTTGACTTAGTTTCGTGTAGTGTTTTTTCTGAAGAAATACTTGTGCATTTTGCATAATACAAAATCCGATTGTACTTCCCCAAAATCGTCCCGAAACCCCTACAGTTCCTGAAAAAGGAGCATATTCAACCGGAACGGAAGAAACTGTAAATAAGACTAACGGTACAAAAAGTACACCAACCGCCATCCCTTGTATAGTGTAAGGCAAAGCTATATCTCTTAAAGCAGCATCAGGCACAAACAAAAACGTAAACCACAAATGGTAAACTGCAAGAAGAAAAAAGCCAAGCATAAAGGCATATCTGGAGGCCAAACCCTTAGCCAGAATAAATCCGGCAGTAATCATACCGATCAGGTTGCCGATCACGTTTAAATATTGTACGTGCGCAACTCTTGAAGGTTCCCAATTCCATACCGAAAACATGGTACTATGGCAAATATTAAGCGTTGCTCTTGAAATATAAAAAATGATAAAAAGTAAAAAACCAATCCTTAAATTATCGAATTGAAACACTCCCATATCAAAACATGGCCTTTTAAGTACTACCTGCCGGATCACAAATAAACCTCCGGTTATGAATGCCACAACAATTGCTGCTTTAATCGCTATAGAATCAAACCAATATAGTTTTTCACCATAAATAAAAACAAAGGCTCCCGATAAAATAGCGGTTAAAACCAAAATATAACTGGACCAATCTACCTGATACAGTGGAATTTTTTTATGAAAACGATTTTCGTTAAACGTCAGCATAACCAACCCCACACAAATGATTTGGAACATAGCTGAGCCATATGCCATATATTTCCAATCGTAGTTTTCCAATAACCACACCGCAATATTCATAATAAAAGGCGAGGCCAAAAGTAAGGTTCCGTAATTAAAGGTAAACCCGAGAATAACTGCATTTTTAGATTGAAAACGTGTAATCAACAATTGCCGTAACGGAATCCAAGGTAACGCCATAAGAACTCCTTCTACCATTCGCAATACTATGAACAACGAAAAATTATCAGTATACGCAGACAGTATAAATGTAATAGCTGCTAAGCCATAAATCGTGACAAAATACTTTTTCGTCGGAAAGAATTTAAACAACCGGCTTTCGATGAGGATCGTAGCCAAAAAAGTTCCGTAGGTTACACAAAGTGAAAATTGCAAATCTTCTACTTCAACATCCAAGAAACTTGCAGAATAGGTAATATTTGAGGTGTACACTCCCAATAAAACCATGGAATGCAACATACAAAACACCAAAACCAAGATGATAAGCCAATTGGGAACCCAAGGCTTAAACACGTTTCCTTGTATCATTTTTAGTTATGCTTAGCTACTACAATAACATTCATTCCTGCTTTAAGCAGTTTTGATTTCGGATCGGTTTCATCGATTTGAATACGAACCGGAATACGTTGTTCGATCTTCACAAAATTCCCTGTAGCATTGTCCGGTGGAAGCAGGGAGAAACAGGCACCACTTGCCGGTGAAAGCGATTCAACTGTTCCAGAGAATTCATGACTACTGATCGCATCAGCTTCTAAAGTTACTTTTTGCCCTACTGCTAAATATTCGATTTGAGTTTCTTTAAAATTGGCCGTCACCCATTTTTCCTGACTCACCATAGAAACCAAAGCTTGGCCTTCTTTTACTAATTGTCCGGATTGCAACACTTTTCGCCCGACCCAACCGTCATAAGGAGCCGTAATTACAGTATAGGATAAGATGAGATTAGCATTATCAGCGACAGCTTTTTTAGCTTTAATCACAGCTTCGGCAGTTGGAATTTTAGCCTTAGCTTCACCCGTATTCGAGTGCGCTACGCTGATGCTGCTTAAAATTTCATTATAATGTGATCTTGCTGCATCATAGTCGGTTTTCACTTTTTCCACCTGTTGCATGGTTGCAGCTTCTTCCTTATACAATTCGGAATAACGATCATACTCTTGTTTAGCCTTCCACATTTCAGCTTTTGCAGCAGCTAATTGCGATTTTCTAACCGAAACATTATTAGCCGTCATTTCGACTGTTTTTTGTAACACATTAATATTTTTTTCAGCATTTTCAATTTCAGCTTGTGCCAAATCTACTTTTGCTTTAAACTCTCTGTCATCAATAATGATAAGTGTATCACCTTTGTGTACAAATTGATTTTCTTCGTATCGAATATCTTCAACATAGCCGGTTACCCGTGCAATAATTGGCGTAACATATTGTTCGACCTGAGCGTCATTGGTTTCCTCATGGTTCTTATAGAAAACGTAAAACCAAACAGCCAAAATCACTCCGCTTACCACTAATAAGGTAGCAGAAACTGTTACTAATAGATGGAACGCACGATGTGAAAACAAAAATCTTGTTATTTTCATTTGGAAAAAATTAGGAAATGAATATTATTTTGCAAGCTGACCTGTCGTATGCAGTAGTTCGTAGTGCTTCATTACAGCGTCGATCCGAGTGGCAATCTGATTGAACTTAGCCTGAATCAAAGCATTATCCGCATCGACCATTTCTGTAACCAAAGCTAATTGATTCAAATATTTCAATTTGACAATTCGATAGTTCTCAGTTGCTAAAACAACCGCTTTATCAGTTACTTTAAACTTATCAGTAATCTCTTTGTACTCGGTAAATTGTTTAAAAACTCTGTCCGACATTTCGTCTTTAACTCTATTTCGTTCATTCTCCTGCATTTCCATTTTGGCTTTAGCCAATTGCACACGGGATTTATTTTTATATAATCCCGAAATATTAAACGTTGCTTCAAATCCGACTTGACCCAAACTATACAAATACGGATCAGGCGGAAAAAACATATAATTGGGATATCGTAAGTTATAATTTCCAAAGAAACTGATATTGGGATAAAATCCGGCTTTGGCTAATTGTACTTCTGTCTTTTTAATCTCAACTTCCTGTTCTGCAATTCTGACGTCTTCGTTTTGCAAAGCCAATTGATGGTAGTATTCCAAATCTAAAAAAGCATCTTCTTGTAACAAATCGGTTGTATCAATGGTAATTTCAGTATTTTCCGGAAATTGCAGGATCGTTTTTAAATCGTGTAGTACAATATCAATATTCTTCTCATTGTTCATGGAATCTAACTGCCGTTCGGAAAGCTGTAATTCAGCACGCAACACTTCGTCCTTTGTTACTGTTCCATGTTTTTTAAAAGAGGAAACTTCTTTTAATCGCTCACGCTCTTCTTCAATGTTCTCATTAATGATTTTTTGAAGCTCCATCATTTTATAAATGCCCAAATAAGAAGCTAGAACTTGCAACTGTACGTCATTCTCCGCTTTTTCCAGAACAATTTTACTGATCTCGTGTTCTTGCTCAGCTTTTTTAACCAGATTGTTAATCTTATTCCCTGAATAAACCGGCATTCTTAAAGAACTGCTGATGTCATAAATTTCAGGAATAGTTCTCGTAACGGCTTTATCTTTTAAGAAACCTCCTTTGAATTCCGTTAAATTGGTAATCCGGGAATAAAGAGAATGAAAATCTACTTCGGGAAGCCTTAACTCTTCCTTTTCGCGAATCTCTTCCTCAGTTATTAGCTGTAGTAATTGCCCTTTTTTAACCACAAGGTTGTTCTCTTTTGCTATCTCTAAAGCTTTCTGTAATGAAATCTTTTGTTTTTCTTGTGCATTTAATGCACTGTCAACAAATACGATAAAAAAAATAGATGTTAAAGTATTTAATGAATACGTTTTAATAGAGTGTGAATACTCCTGCCTCTCTGACCACATTTGAATATTACTAAATTCTAAACAAAGTTCTATGATTTTAGCATCCAGTATCGAGTAAAAAAAGTCAAAATTTTATTCATTTCAGACAAAATATTGAACTAAAAAAAGCTGCCTAAAAAAGCAGCTTTCTATTTTAAAATATCAATAGTTATTAATAAACCGGTACTTTATAAAAATTCCCTTCTGAGAAAGTAATCATTTCTCCATCTTCATTTGCTGCATTCAATTTGAATGTTCCGGTAAATGTTCCGTTTTCAAAAGATTCAATAACAATCTCACCGTTACTTTGCTGTACATTAAGAATTCTTACTCTGGCACTGCCATTACCTCCTAAAATAGTAACTATATCACCTGCTTTATAACCGTCTCCTCTCGCAACTATTACAGCAGAAGTAACTTTTCCGGTAGCATCAGTCTGAATCGATAATTTCATACCGGATCCTGTTCCGGTATAACTTTGCGTTAAAGCTCCTGTCGTGTTACTATAATCAGCTCCACCATTTAATATAGAAGCAATTTTATAGGCCGGACCGTAATACGTATCTGTATCATAATACGCTTCTATTCCTTCGCTATTGAAGTAGTACGACGCAAAATTATTTTGATTAGTAGTTCCCAACACATATGTCCCCGGGTTTGTAGAAGATGTCTCTAACACCAACTCTTCATACGCCGTAAAAGCTGTGATTACAATACCATTATTTTCTCCTAATGAAACCCTTGCGTCATTAGCACGCCAGTTCGCATCATTAATTTTTGCCTGAAAAGCAGGAGTATTTGTCTTGATATCCTGATTACAGGAAACCAAAACAACTGCAAACAACGCTAAAGATAAAATTTTTTTCATTCTCAATTATTTTCTATAGATTTAAGGTTGTAATAGTTAGCTGTGAAATTCTTCCACTCCGACAAAAGTAATTTTTTTTCGCCAACTTTACAATTAATCAAAAAAATATTTACATAATATTAGTCCATTGTTTTACAAACTTTTGTATATTTGCGCCCTTAATAACTGAGGTCGGGAACCTCAAATTTAATCAAAAAGATTATGCCTGTAAAAATTAGATTACAAAGACATGGTAAAAAAGGAAAACCTTTTTACTGGATCGTAGCAGCTGATTCACGCTCTAAAAGAGATGGTAAATTCCTTGAAAAATTAGGAACTTACAACCCGAACACTAACCCTGCAACTATCGACTTAAACTTAGACGGTGCTGTACAATGGTTACACAACGGGGCTCAGCCTACAGACACAGCAAGAGCAATCTTGTCTTACAAAGGAGCTTTATTAAAACACCACTTAGACGGAGGTGTACGTAAAGGTGCTTTAACTCAAGAACAAGCTGACGCTAAATTAGCTACTTGGTTAGAAGAAAAAGCTGGTAAAGTAGGAGCAAAACAAGATGGTTTAGCAAAAGCTAAAGATGACGCTAAAGCAAAAGCTTTACAAGCTGAAAAAGAAGTAAACGAAAAACGTATTGCTGCTAAAGTTGAAGCTGAAAAAGCAGCTGAAGCTGAAGCTACTGCAACTGAAGAGGCTGCTGAAGAAGCACCTGCAGTTGAAGAGAACAACGAAGAAACAGAAGCTTAATTTTAAAGACCGTAACACATGCGTAAAAAAGATTGTTTCTATTTAGGCAAGGTTGCGAAAAAATTCAGTTTCAAAGGGGAAGTTCTGATCTACTTAGACACGGATGAACCCGAAATTTACGAAAATATGGAATCAGTTTTTGTTGAACTCAACAAAAGTCTGGTTCCATTTTTTATTGAAAGAAGCCAAATTCACAGAGGAGATTTCCTAAGAGTTAAATTTGAAGATGTCAGTTCCGAACAAGAAGCAGATGAGATCATAGGCTGCGAAGTTTATTTACCGCTCAGCATGCTCCCTAAACTGGAAGGCAACAAGTTTTATTACCACGAGATAGAAGGATTTCAGGTGGAAGATGTAAGATTGGGCACAATAGGCAAGCTCATTCGTGTAAATGACAACAACACCCAAGCCTTATTTGAAATCGACCACGAAGGAAGTACTATATTAGTACCGGTTATCGATGACTTTATAGTAGAGGTTAACCGAAGAGAACAAAAACTGATTCTAAATACTCCCGAAGGTTTAGTCGACTTATATCTGGGATAAGTTCTATGTTCCGTTTTAAACAATTCTCCATCAACCAAGAGCGTACTGCTATGAAAGTAGGTACTGACGGCGTGTTATTGGGTGCTTGGTCTCCGCTAAAAAATTCCCCTTATAATATTCTCGACATCGGATCCGGAACCGGTCTTATTGCATTAATGCTGGCTCAAAGAAGCCATGCTGAACAAATAGATGCTCTTGAGATCGATGAAAATGCTTATGAAGAATGCGTAGAAAATTTTGAAAATTCACCTTGGAATGATCGATTGTTTTGTTATCATGCCGATTTAACAACGTTCACAGAAGAATTTTTTGAGGAGGAAGAATATGACCTCATTGTTTCTAACCCTCCTTTTTATACCGATGCTTATAAATCCCAAAACACAGGCAGAGATCTAGCCCGATTTGAAGAAGCATTGCCTTTTGAAGAATTAATTGAATGCACTGTAGCTTTACTTTCAGAAAAAGGTGTTTTCAGTGTTATCATTCCGTTTAAAGAAGAAGAACATTTTATTACGATCTGCCAATCGTTTGATCTTTATCCATTTCAGATTACACGTGTTAAAGGAACACCTGAAACCGAAATTAAAAGAAGTCTTTTGGCTTTCTCTTTTGAGAATAAAGAAACGGAAATTTCAAGTTTAACAATTGAAACTAACCGCCATGAATACACAGCGGAATATGTTGAACTTACCCAAGCGTTTTATCTGAAAATGTGATATAAAAAAAGACACTATCCCGTAAAGTGTGTAAGTTATAAATCGAGGGTTTGGCTTTTATTAAAGCTGAACCCTTTTTTCAAATATATAAAATTTAAAATTAAGCAAAAAAATATCGAGAGCTTTAACCCTCGATATTTTATACTTTACACACTTAGTGAGATACTACCTAAAAAAACGGGATAACCCGTTTCTTTTTCTATTCCTGAGACTCACCTTCCTGCATTTGCATTTGCATATTTTGCTTTGCTTTCTCCAGTTTTTCTCTGGTTTCTTTAATTCGCTCTTCAGCTTTAGCTATTTTTTCAAGACGCTCCTGAGATAAATTTTTATCTTGTTTTGCCTTTTTTAATTTAGTCTCCAATTCATTTATCCTTGTCTCTTGCTCATCTAATTTTTTAAGTGTTGCTTTAGCTTGTTCTGAACGTTCCTTCCCAAACTCTTTCCCACTCAACTCTCCTTTTTCCTTGCCATAAGCATTGCCTTCATTTTCTTTAGCCTCTTTTACTCTTTCTTTGGCTTCTTTCATTTTTTCTTTAGCCTCATCTGACTTTTCCTTTGCTTTCTCTTTGCCTTGCTCCCGAGTTTCATCCATCTTTTTCTCCATCTTCTCTTTTTTCACTTCAAGGTCTTTCCCTTTTCCTTGTGCCATACTAAAAGATGTTGTGATAAGCATCATAGACACAAGCACCAACTGAACTACTTTCATTTTTTTCATATTTAATATCGTTTAATCTGTCATAAATTTACCAAAGTTTATCCTTCCAAACAAATTAATTTCTAAACTCTATTTTTAAATATAACATTTACCCATTGATTTGTTAAAAATCTTTGTTTACATTTGTTTACCAAAACAAACTAAAATGAAACCAGATTTATTTCAATCCCCTGATTATTATTTATTAGACGATCTATTATCAGATGAACATAAATTAGTCCGTGAAGCCAGCAGAGCTTGGGTAAAAAAAGAAGTTTCTCCTATTATAGAAGAGTATGCCCAACGTGCTGAATTTCCGAAACAACTTATAAAAGGATTAGGAGAAATTGGCGGATTTGGCCCATACATTCCGGTTGAATACGGAGGAGCTGGACTTGACCAGATCTCGTACGGATTGATCATGCAGGAAATTGAACGTGGTGATTCAGGTATACGATCTACTTCATCTGTACAGTCTTCATTAGTTATGTATCCTATTTGGAAATACGGAACAGAAGAGCAAAAAATGAAATATCTTCCTAAACTGGCAACAGGAGAAATGATGGGGTGTTTCGGTTTAACGGAACCCGATTTCGGATCCAATCCGGGCGGAATGATCACTAATTTTAAAGACAAAGGTGATCACTATCTTTTGAACGGTGCCAAAATGTGGATTTCCAATGCTCCGTTTGCTGATATTGCAGTAGTTTGGGCTAAAAACGAAGAAGGAAGAATTCACGGTTTAGTTGTGGAACGAGGTATGGAAGGCTTTTCAACTCCTGAAACCCACAACAAATGGTCACTTCGCGCTTCAGCGACAGGTGAACTGATCTTTGACAATGTAAAAGTACCTAAAGAGAACTTGTTACCTGGAAAATCAGGTCTTGGTGCTCCTCTAGGCTGTTTAGATTCTGCCCGCTATGGTATTGCCTGGGGAGCTATCGGAGCTGCTATGGATTGTTACGATACGGCTTTGCGTTATTCTAAAGAGCGTATTCAATTTGACAAACCCATCGGAGCGACACAATTGCAACAAAAGAAATTAGCAGAAATGATCACTGAGATCACTAAAGCACAATTATTAGCCTGGCGTTTAGGTGTTCTCCGCAATGAAGGAAGAGCTACTTCTGCTCAGATCTCAATGGCAAAACGCAACAATGTTGATATGGCAATTAAAATTGCTCGTGAAGCCCGTCAAATGTTAGGGGGAATGGGAATTACCGGAGAATATTCAATCATGCGCCACATGATGAATTTAGAGTCTGTAATTACGTATGAAGGCACACACGATATCCACTTACTGATCACCGGAATGGATGTAACCGGTCTTTCAGCATTCAAATAAATAAAAAAGCAGGTTAAAAACCTGCTTTTTTTAAACACTATTATTACCTCTGTAAAGTTTAACTTTTCATAAACTCTTTTCATCAATCATTTCAGTTACTTTAGTCGGGAAATTTATTGATTATGAAAAATATATACCTATGCCTTTTTCTGTTTAGCCTTACTTCTTTCTCTCAGACAGGAATGATGGGCGGAGGCATGAGAGGACAAAGACCTTCCGGACCTCCACCTGAAAATCAGTTTGAACAAAAAGATTCAAGCGCTACTAAAATGTCTGTTGAAGAACAATTGAGTTTTTTGAAAGAACACTTGAACCTTGATGAACTTCAGGAATTATTGGTACGAGAAGAGTTGATCGAAGAAGAAAAAAAGCGCACTACATCTTTCAATCCTAATACTTCTCCTGAGGAATTAAAAGGTAAGATGGAAGCTGAGAAAAAGAAAAAAGAAGAAAAATTTAAAAAGATTCTGTCTGAAGAGCAATTCCGAAAATGGAAAGAACTAGAAACCAATTCTCCAAAAGGAAGCAAGTTCCGTAAACAAAACATAATGACCGTTTTTCAAGAAAATGTCAGCGATCTAAACTTAACGGAAGCACAAAAAAAAGCTATCGACAACTTTACCGACCCGGAGCAAATAGATGCGTCTGAATCTTTCGATCCGCAAAAGAAAGAAAAAGAATTTGAAGAGTTCCTAAAATCGACTTTAGACAAGAAGCAATATAAAATCTGGAAAAAAATCTTAAAAAAGCACTCTTTGGAATAATCTTTGTTTAATTTTCTTTTGAAATTTAAAATTTACATCAAAATACTTCTGTAATTAGAGAAGCATTTTTAATTTTGTATAAAACATTAGTGCTATGAATACCCAAACGATCCATAAAACAATTGAGCCGTACAAAAAACAATTGCTTCATCATAACTTATATCATGAAATAAAAAGTTTAGATGATTTGTACTGCTTTGTAGAAAATCATGTGTATGCCGTATGGGATTTTATGTCGTTGTTAAAAGCTTTACAAAATAAATTGACCTGCACGACTACTCCTTGGGTTCCGGTAGGAAACCCTGAGGTTCGCTATTTGATCAATGAAATTGTATTAGCAGAAGAAACAGACATTAATCAGGCCGGCAAAAGAAAAAGTCATTACGAACTATATTTAGATGCAATGGAAGCTTGCGGAGCTAATACCTCAACCGTTTTAGATTTTTTGCATGATGTACAGGAAACACAAAATATTTTCGTATCTATAAAACATAGCTCTTTGCATGAAAATGTAAAAGACTTTCTGGACTTTACTTTCAGAGTAATTGAAGAAGGCAACGTACATCAAATTGCTGCTGCCTTTACTTTCGGAAGAGAAGACCTAATACCGGAAATGTTTACCGAGATTCTAAAAAACTTCCAAAATAACTTCCCTGACACTGACCTATCTCAACTGATCTACTATTTTGAAAGACACATTGAACTTGACGGGGACGAACATGGCCCTATGGCAATGAAAATGATAGAAGAACTTTGCGGTGACGATGACAAAAAATGGCAGGAAGCAACCGATATGGCGATACTTGCTTTAGAAAAAAGAATCAAACTTTGGGATGCTATCAGCGAACAAATAATGTTGAAGCAAGAACTGGTTTAAAAAACAAAAAAAGGCTATCCAAACTTACGATAGCCTTTTTTCATAACACAAACACAATCTAATATTTATAGCAATTCATATTCAAAAACAGGATATCCTCGCACTCCGTTATCATTTGTCAATGCTAACAATCTTAATTTATAGATATTCCCACCTGTATCTTTAACCACGTAAAAACGATCGTCTTTTATACTTGGACCGGAAGAAGGACCACCACCATTTCTCCAATTGCTTCCAATAACTCTTTGATCCGTAATTGACACCCAAAAATCAGCATCTTCAACATCTTCCAATGCAAAATCAGCATAAGTAGTCTCCGTTTGTGTTGCATCACTAACAACTACTTCATACACTTGTGTTCCTCCGTGGATATTAGTTGTAATAAAATCTGAAAAATAGTAAGTGATCTGACTGGTTCCGTAAGGGTAGTAATTTGTAAAACCGGTAAAGTTCAGATCCCATTTATCCGATTCCGGCTCAACATTTACTGTTTGCCCGTTTGTTAAACTTACAAACACAAAGTTATAGTTTGCATTTTTAGAGATTGTTACAGATTGAGCGGTTGTAGCATCCAGATCCGCATATTGCAACACATAATCATTGCCTTGTTTAGTAATTCTTATTTTTTTCCAGCCTCTTGCTTCACCGTCTAAAGCTACAGATCCGGCTTCCGGCGTAGTAGTTCCTACTTCATACCCCAGATTGACCAAGTAAACCTTATTCTCCTCATCATTATCTGAAACTTCTGCAATTGCCGTTCCTTCCCCATTTCCGGCTCCGGTTAAAATTCCGGTAGGATTATCAACATAGCCCAGATCCGCTAAAGTGGTATATCCTACAGACACAGAAGCATCTTCTTCCTGAACTTCTGTTATATCGGTTGTGTTCAACTGCTTTACAGCCATTTTGATCGAACCGTTAAGGATCACCCGGAATTCACTGCCACTATAAAATCCTAAATCCCAACTGTCCCGTTGAATACTTGTTTCCTGAGCGCTACTTAAATCTACAAATACCTGATTAGGTTCATTGGCACCGCCTACGAAAGGAGCAACTACAGCCTCATCTACCGGTAAAAGGGCTGTTTCTCCTCCGGTTGTTGAATCATCATCACTTGAACAAGAAGCCATAAATAAGGCCACTGCTGATACAATAAAAATACTTTTTTTCATAATTACAATAGTATTGAGTATATTAAAAATTAAGGTTATACGTTAGTTTTACAAAGTAACTCCTGCCATAAGCCAGTAACATTTGAGACGATGCAGCATGTCCGGCACCTTGATTGAGGTTGGATTGATTAACATTAGTAATATCAAAAAGGTTACGGGCACCAAGAGTCAATTCTATTTTGTCTTTCAGAAAATATTTTCGTACCGATGCATCCAGCCAACTATATGGCTCTATTTCAGAAAGAACATATTCATCCGTTCCGGCGACATATTGTTGGGACTTACCGGTATATTTATAGTATGCTGAAAAAGTAGTTTTCCATTTCGGAACCAAATAAGAAACACTACTATTTATGTTGAAATTGTAGAGATAACGATCATCAGAAGAGAACTCAAGATTGTCCATTGATCTGGAAATTCCGGTTAAAGACATCCCGAAATTAAAATTCCAGTTTCCCGTTTTAAGCTGATTGGTAGAAGAAATCGTAATGCTGTTATATTGGCTTATGTTGATGTATTCATAGATCGGAGTTGCCGCCTCATATCCGGTAAGCGCACTTGTAATCCTGTCTTTTACATCAATATAGCCCGCCATTAAACTATTAGACAAGACAGATCCGGACTCAAATACGGTTCTCTTTTTTAAACTGACTTCATACGAAGTACTTTTTTCCGGAACCAGATCTTCATTTCCTACAAAATAATGTCCGTCAAAAATGATTTGACTATATAGCTCTTCAAAAGTAGGTGTCCGAAACGATTTTCCTACTGAAGCCCTTATTTCAACATTTTTTGGCAATAAATAGCGTCCCCCTAATGAAATAGCATATTGGTTATCAAATAAAGATTGTATAGAATATCTTGCTCCAGGACGAATTGACAATTTATCGCTAATATTGATCTCAGAAATAGCAAAAAGGTCCACATTATCGATTCCTTTACTTACTTCTTTGGTTTGATTGTCCTCATCATCAACAACCGCAAAGCCATTGTTCTTAACAGCTTCATACCCGAGTTGAATATCAAATCTCTTTTTCTTAAAAAAGTTACTTAAAGTCCCTCTGGAATAAAACACTTCCATAGATTGATCCTTGTTCCTTGAATTGTTCATTTCCACATCGTTAGTAATATTGTATCTGAAATCTTCTACTTCTCTTTTCTGGTACTGATGCGAAACAGAAACATTATAATTAAGTTGCGAGAACAATTTGCCTACCACATTCAAATGATGGTACAATCTGTTTGTATAATACCTCTGATCTTCACCATATTTATAGGCACCGTATTCAGAACTGTATCCGGACTGAGCTGCCGAACCGTAAAAATCGATTACTTCATCTAAAATTTCAAACTTGTAGAATGCTCTGAAATTATTCTTTTTATAAGAGATCAATGCATTTCCCTGCCATTGTTCTTTAGGCAACCAGCTATATCCTCTGGTTCCGTCATTAATTGTATGATATTTCCCTTCCATATCTCCTAAAAAACCTTTAAAATCATTATGAGTACCTCCCACAGAGGCAAACCAATGCTCAGAAATAGTATGTGCTGTTTTTACATTTTGAATATGCTTTCCTTCTTCAAAAAAAGAGAATTCTTTACCCACAGTCTCTTCCTGAGCAGTAGCTGTTATTGCCCATTTTTCAGGAGTAGACTTCTTAGTTATAATGTTTAAGATTCCGGAAACTGCATTGGCACCATGTGTTACTCCCATAGAACCTTCAATTATTTCGATCCTCTCAATATCATTCAGATTTATCTGAGACAAATCGATATTGTTTCCGAAACCTCCTTCATTTACCAATGGAACATTATCTATTAAAATCTTAAAATATCCGGCATCCAGACCAAACATTGAAACTGTAGAACGACCTGTATTACTACTGGGGCGAACGGTAATATTTATATATTGGTTCAAAACGTCACCGAGAGTATTAGCTGCTAAATTCTGTATGTCTGCAGCAGTAATAACTCTAACATTATGAACTGATTTTTTTAACGATTGCGGTTCAAACTGAGCCGTTACAACGACTTCTTTAAGTCCGTTAACACTTATAGAATCCCTCTCCTTTTCTTGAGCTGTAAGTTTCAAAACACCTAATATAGCATACCCTATTAGAATTCCTTTTTTCATTATTTATAATAAATCTTAATTAAAATAATTTCAGCAAATGTAAATATTATTTTTATTTATTCTAAATAAATTTTATATTTTTGCTTCGAAATTAATTACTAATACTCATGAAAAAAACAGTCCTTTTAGCTCTATTTCTGCTTTCAGCCTTTGTGTATCCTCAACAAAAATCTTTGAGAATCATAAGTTTAAACGGTGCCGTAACTGAAATCATCTGCGAGTTAGGTTTTCAACAAAACATTATTGCAACTGATGTTACCAGCACCTACCCTTCCTCTTTAAAAGTCAAAAACTTGGGGCATGTTCGAAATCTTTCCGTTGAATCTGTAGTAGCTTTAAAGCCCGATCTGGTTTTAGGAACTGAAAAAGACATCAATCCTACTCTGGCAAATAATTTAAAAGCAGCCGGAATAAAAACGATATTTTACAAGCAAGAATTTTCTGTATCCGGAACGAAACAATTGATCGCAGAAATTGCTAAAACACTAAATCATAAAGATTATGCATTTCTCCAGCATAAAATTGACCAGGAGATTTCAAAAGCGAAAGAACTGACTGTAAAACCTAAAGTATTGTTCATTTATGCCAGAGGAGCCGGTACTTTAATGGTAGCCGGTAAAAATACTCCCATAGAAAAAATAATTGGTTTATCCGGCGGCATTAATGCCATTACAGCATTTGAAAACTTTAAACCCTTAACTCCTGAAGCACTCTTGGCTGCAAATCCTGATTACGTCTTGTTCTTTTCAAGCGGTATGGAAAGCTTAGGAGGTATTGATGGTGTTTTAAAAATAGATGGTATTGAAAAAACAAAAGCCGGCAAACTTAAAAACATCATAGCTATGGATGGCGCTTTACTTTCAGGGTTTGGCCCCAGACTGGGAGAAGCTATAGTAGCATTAAATACATTATTACGAGAAAATGGAAAGTAAAAAGTACTTCTTTCTATCGGCAATTATAATGCTGTTGGTACTCCTTACAGCTACCTCTCTGTTTGTGGGTGTATATGAATTTGAAATGCCTTATTCTACCCTTTTAAAAAACACTTTCTTTCATAAAGACCGTATCCCGGAAACCGATTTCTATATTCTTTATGAATTACGATTACCCCGAATTATTATGGCTATACTGGTAGGAAGTGCCCTAGCTGTTTCAGGAACAAGCTTGCAAGGAATGTTTAAAAATCCTTTGGCTACGCCTGACCTGATCGGAATAACTTCCGGAGCATCACTTTTTGCCGCTATTTCAATTGTTCTCGGGGCGCATTTGAAAAATTTACTTCCTGAAGTTTTCCATTTTTCATTAATCAGTATTATGGCATTTCTGGGTTCTGTCATTACTATGATCTCTGTCTATAAAATTGCTACAGTAAAAGGAAAAACCAATGTTGTCGTGATGTTGTTAACAGGAGTTGCAATTACCGCACTAGGTTTTGCTTTCACCGGATTTATGATTTACCTCTCAGAGGACGATGAATTAAGAGATCTTACTTTCTGGAATCTGGGAAGTCTTGCTGCTGCTAACTGGACAAAGAACGGTATCTTAGTTTGTGTCATCGCTGTATCTTATTTCTTTATCCTCAAAAAAGGAAAGGCGCTCAATGCCATGATGCTGGGAGAGAATGACGCCGCTCACTTAGGCATTCCGGTTGAGCGGACGAAACAACAGATCATTTGGTTTTCCTCTTTATTAGTTGGCACTTCAGTTGCTTTTTGCGGTACTATCGGTTTTATAGGACTTATTGTTCCTTATATCTTACGGCAATTGTTCAAATCAAATTACCAGATCATTTTACCTTTTTCAGCAGTAACCGGAAGCGTTTTATTACTGGGAGCTGACACCTTAAGCAGAACTATTGCTGCTCCTTCAGAACTGCCTATCGGTATTTTAACAGCAATTATGGGAGCCCCCGTATTTATTGCTATTTTAATCAAAAACAAAAAAACGTTATAAGTCATGTTAGAAGCAGAAAAATTATCCTATAGCGTAAAAAACAATACCTTACTCCGAAACGTTACCCTCAAAGCAGAACGGGGAAAGCTAATTGCTATTGTAGGCCCGAATGGTGCCGGAAAATCCACTTTACTTCGTTTGCTTTCCCACGAAATCACGTCAAAAGGTCACCCTATTTTATTTAAAGGGGAAAAGCTAGAAAATTGGAGTTCTACTGAATTGCCAAAACACAAAGCTAAATTCTCTCAGCATTATCATCATGATATTCCTCTTTTTGTGGAAGATGTCGTGTTAATGGGGCGCTATCCTTATTTTAACTCCCAGCCATCTTTACTTGATAAAGAAATTGTAGAAAATAAGCTATTGGATTTAGGCATTGAACATTTAGCTAAAAAAAATTACAGCCAACTATCCGGTGGCGAGAAACAACGGGTTCATCTGGCCAGAGTTATGGTACAACTTGAGAATACGGTTGAACATAAGCTTGCCTTTTTTGACGAACCACTGAACAATCTGGACATTCTACATCAACACCGGATCATGAAAAACATTAAAGATTTTACACAATTAAACAATACTGCGATGGTGGTTCTCCACGATCTGAATATAGCGGCTCAATATGCTGATTCGATCGTATTGATGAAACAAGGTCAAATTGCAAAACAAGGTCATCCGGAAGACGTTTTTACCAATGATATTATTTCTGACGTTTACAATTTCCCTTGTACTATTTGTCGAAATCCTGTTACGAACAACCCACTGATTCTATTTGGAAATTAAAATTTTAAACACATAAAAATATGGATACAACCGCAACATTAAGAGAAAAATGGGATGAATTAAAAGCAAAAAATCCTTCTCTTAGAATACGAAATGCTGCACTTGAGTTAGGTGTTAGCGAGGCTGAACTTTTGGCCACCAAAATTGGAGAAACTGTAATCCGGCTACGTCCGGAGATCACTTCGATCCTACAAGAGATAAAATCTTTAGGAAAAGTTATGGCACTTACCCGCAATGAAGAATGTGTTCATGAGCGTAAAGGAGTTTATCTGAATGCTGACTTTTCAAGCCCCTATGCCGGCTTGTTTGTAGGTGAAGATATTGATCTACGGATCTTTCCTTCTGTTTGGACAAAAGCCTTCAGTGTAGAAGAAACATCAGAACACGGCACTCGAAAAAGTCTCCAGTTTTTCAGCAAAGACGGATTAGCGATTCATAAGATTTATCTAACACCTCAGAGCAATGACGAGGCTTTTAACGCATTGGTCTCAAAATACAAAAGTGATAATCAAGAAGCTATAGAAACTGTTGAGTCTGTTTCACTGGATCTGAATGAAAAACCGGATCATGAAATTAACATTGTTAGCTTTCAGAAAGAATGGGAAACCTTAAAAGACACACATGATTATTTCGGTCTACTCAAAAAATACAATGTTAGTCGTACTCAAGCCATGCGACTGGCTCCGAGCGAATATTATGCAACTCCTATAGGAAAAGAAAGAATAACCTCCATGCTGGAGACTGTTGCAAAAGAACATTTCCCTATTATGGTTTTTGTCGGAAACAAAGGCAATATCCAGATCCACACAGGCGAGGTCAAGAGAACACTATGGCACGGAAACTGGTTTAACATCATGGACCCCGACTTTAATCTGCATTTAGATATGTCAAAGATCGCGCAAACATGGATCGTCAGAAAGCCTACAGAAGACGGTATTGTTACTTCTATTGAAGTTTTTAATGAAATGGGAGATCTGATCGTTCAGTTCTTTGGAAAACGAAAACCGGGAATTCCTGAAATGAAAGAATGGCAGGATGTAGTAGCTAATTTATGATAACAAAAAAGCGAGAAAAAATTCTCGCTTTTTTTATTGTTCCGGTGCAATTTGTATTGCTAAACCCTCTAAATTTTCCGTTATGGGAATTTGGCAACCCAACCTGCTATTTGGCTGAACATGATAGGCTTCGTCCAGCATCGCTTCTTCATCCGGATTTCGGTCAATAGGTACCACATCATTTAAGATATATACCTGACAAGATGCGCACATAGCCATCCCTCCGCAAATTCCTAAAGTACCTTCTTCGGCTAATTCATAGGAACGGATTAACTCCATCAGGTTCATATTCATATCAGTAGGAGCTAAAACTTCGTGAGTCACTCCGTTTCGGTCTGTTATTTTTATGTTTACGTCTTGCGCCATTACTCTATTGCTTTTACAACTGCTTTTTCTGCTTCTTTACGAGTTCCGTCAAAACCATCAACACCGGAAACGGTTGTATATTTCAACACATAACGTTTTCCCGGATTGATTCGGTTATAAACACTCTGGCACATTAGAGTTGCTTCGTGAAAACCACATAAGATCAGTTTTAATTTTCCCGGATATGTATTCACATCGCCAATAGCATAAATCCCGTCAATATTGGTCTGATAATCTAAAGCATTGTTTACTTTAATAGCATTTTTTTCGATTTCCAATCCCCAATTAGCTATGGGTCCCAATTTAGGTGTCAAACCAAACAAAGGAATAAAATAATCGCACTCTACATTCATACGAGCACCATTAATTTCAATATCGACAGCTGTTATTCTCTCACTACCATTAAATCCAACAACTTCTGCAGGAGTAATCAATTTAATTTTTCCGGCATCTTTTAATTCTTTTACTTTTTCTACTGAATCTAATGCTCCTCGGAATTCATTTCTTCTGTGAACTAAAGTCACTGATTTTGCTACATTTGACAAAAAAACAGACCAGTCCAAGGCTGAATCTCCTCCTCCGGCAATCACAATATTTTTATCTCTGTATTTTTCAGGATCTTTTACGAAATAGTCAACACCTCTGTCTTCTAACTCATAAAATTCAATGTCTTTTAAAACCGGCTTACGAGGTTCAAAAGTTCCTAGACCACCGGCAATAGCAACTGCTTTAGCTTTGTGCTTTGTTCCTTCTTTAGTCGTTACAACAAAGGTACCGTCTTCTAATTTATCAATTGTTTCCGCAGTTTCTCCTAAGGTAAAACCCGGTTGAAACTGTTTAATTTGTTCCATTAAATTGTTTACCAAATCTCCTGCTAAGACTTCTGGATAACCCGGTATATCAAAAATAGGTTTTTTAGGATATAATTCTGCTAATTGTCCTCCCGGTTGCGGAAGTGCGTCAATAATGTGGCATTTCATTTGAAGCAGTCCGGCTTCAAAAACGGCAAAAAGACCAGTAGGCCCGGCACCGATTATCACTATATCTGTTTCAATCATTTTAAATATGGTTTTTTACAGGGCAAAGTTCTTTTAAGTGAAACTTAATCCCTATGACTTTTATCAGTTTTTGCATGGGACTTTACGGTGTAAAGTTTACTCGTTTTGAGACGCCCCAAACGCAATACTAAATTAACTTTTTCGAACAGTTCACTCTGTAACCTAAGCTACATTCTCTACTGTTTCTATTTGCGGTACATATTTTTTGATAGTCGTTTCTACTCCGGCTTTCATTGTGCTGATACTTAAACTACAACTTGTACAAGCTCCTTCCAGTCTAACCTTTACGTGTTTACCGTCAACGATCTCAACCAATGAAATATCTCCACCATCAGAATTTAAGAACGGACGGATTTCGTCCAGTGCTTTTTCAATATTATTTTTTACTTCTTCTTGTGTCATACCTTTTGTTTATGCGCTATGAAAGGCATTATTTTTTAACAGCAGAACATCCTGCCATAGTTGTTATTTTTACAATTTCTGTAGGAGGAAGATTGTCATTTCTGTTTACCGTTTCCTGTACTACATTACGGGCTAATTCCTCAAATGCTTTTTCCAGCGGAGTCGCTGTCTGCAAAGCTGCAGGGCGTCCGTAATCGCCTGCTTCACGAATACTTTGTACTAAAGGAACTTCTCCTAAAAACGGAATTTGTAGATCTTCTGCCAGATTTTTAGCTCCTTCCTGACCAAAAATATAATATTTATTCTCCGGTAATTCTTCCGGTGTAAAATAGGCCATGTTTTCAATTATACCTAATACGGGAACTTTGATATTTTCATTCTGGAACATTGCCACTCCTTTTTTGGCATCAGCCAGAGCAACCGCTTGCGGAGTACTTACCACAACGGCTCCTGTAAGAGGTAAAGATTGCATAATTGATAAATGGATGTCTCCTGTTCCCGGAGGAAGGTCTATCAACATAAAATCGATGTCGCCCCAGTTCGCATCAAAAACCATTTGGTTCAGTGCCTTCGCTGCCATTGGTCCTCTCCAAATAACCGCTTGATCCGGTTTAGTAAAAAATCCGATCGAAAGGATTTCAACACCATAGCTTTGAACAGGTTGCATTTTTGATTTGCCCTCCACTTCAACAGATACCGGTTTCGCATTTTCCACATCAAACATAATAGGCATTGAAGGTCCGTAAATATCAGCATCTAAAACACCGACTTTAAAGCCCATTTTTGCCAAAGACACTGCTAAATTAGCCGTAATAGTTGATTTTCCGACCCCTCCTTTACCGGAGGAAACGGCAATAATATTACTAATACCGGGAATCTGTTTTCCTTTGATTACGTTCTCTTCTTCCTTTTTTTCCGGAACTTCTACTTTAACATTGACCTTTACTTTTGCTTTCTCATACACCTTTTCATGTATTACTTTCATAATATCAACCTCTGCTCTTTTTCTGATATGAAGAGCCGGCGTATTAAGCAGCAAATCTACGACAACCTCATCTCCGAAGGTCAGTACATTTTGTATTGCTCCGCTTTCCACCATATTTTTACCTTCTCCGGCAACTGTAATGGTTTCTAACGCTTTTAATATATCTTTACGATCTAACTTCATTGTACTTAGTAATTTAATTTCCTTATTTACAATCTTTTATTAAGACTGATTTTAGATTGCAAAGATAAGTTGAAAAAGATAACGGGCAAAAATCAATTTGTAAAACTTTTGTTATTTTCCGCAAATAAAAAAAGCATCCTTGTCTAAGGGATGCTTTAAAAAAACCAAATTTAAAACTATCAATATCTAAAATAGAGGTCAAAATCTATTTCAACTTGATTGTTTACTACTATTGCTCCAAGGAGTTTTTTGGGGGCTTTAAGGGAAAAATCTTGAATATCAAGGTTAAGTACTCCTTTTACATTATTGTCTTTTGCATGGTATTGTACCGGAATTTCATAGGCTTTTCTTTGACCGGCAATCGCGACATTGACTTTTGCCGTTAGGGGGGTACTGTGTGTAAGTTCTATAAGTTCAATTGTAATATTCGGAAACTCATCGGTTCTTAAAATGCTTTTTAGGTCTTTTGTAATCATTCTATGTTTACAATCGAATCCGTCACTTTTGATCGCTATCACAGCTCCGTCGCAAATTGTACTGTTTTTAGCTTTCAAAAAGGTGATACAATACTCTTCTTTCAGCAAAGCCGAATCGTACTGACATTGAAACGTATTAACATTAGACTTGCCTTTTATAATAATCTGGCTTTGCTCTGTAATCATCACTTTAGTAGTTTCTACAGGTGTAAAACCTAAACTAAAGATTAATACTATTACAAATGTAAGCGCTTTCATAATTTCTGTTTTTTAGGCACGAAGACCAAACATGATCTTCGTGCCTCATGAAAAAAGTTATGATTAGAAGCTGATTATCGCTTCAGCAACAAATCCGTTAAATTTACCGCCATCCAGTTTATTTCCGGGTGCAAATCCGTCATATTTTTGATTTACATATTCTACTTTAGCTAAGATGTTTTTAGTCATAAACCAGCCGCCACCAATATTAAATCTGGTAATATCGACATCATATCCTGAAGCATCTTCTGCTGATACTGTATTATAACGTCCGCCAAAATAGAAGTTTTCATTACCTCCGAAACGATATAATAACTCTGCTCCTAATTGAGTGGCTTTTCTTCTATCTGTTTCGCCTAAATTTCTACCATTTGTAAATTCTAATACTCCAAAGAATTCTAAACCTTGGTATTTTACAAACGGGTTAAACATAATAGCAGTTAACTTATTATTGAAACCCGGATCGTATCTGCCTGATCTGAAATCTGTCGCTGCAGTAGCATCCGGAGCTGACATTACCATATAATATCTCGCACCGGCTCTGTCTCCTGCATATAAATAAGTTCTGGTTGCCCAAGCTGTATTGTAAACAGATCCTGTTAAACGAACTCTTAAATCATCGCTTAATTGTTTGTCAAAACCTAATTTACCCACAAATGAAGGACTTGCGTTACCATTAGTTTCATCGCTGACCACACTTTGATTTAATTTTGTATTAGTCACTGCTGCCATAGCTAAAAAGCCATCTTTTCTGAAATAAACTTCACCACCTACTTCGGTTGTAAATGAATCCATAATATAGTTCCCTACAAACGGATTAAATATAGCTTGTGCATTATCACTTCTTCTGAAGTGAGTATCCCCGTAGTTGATCTCCATATGTCCTACTTTAATAGTCACATATTTCATCAAATCTGAAGCTAAACCTTCTTTAACAAAATCTAAGTTGTCAACTTGGAAATAACCTCCTTTTACATACGGTTCATTATGGTGACGAGATGACAAATAGGTTCTCAAGTGCATACGAAGTCCTTTTGCTAATGCAACATCCATATCTAAGTTAGCTGTAGCTAAGTTAAAATTGTTAGTTATTGCTATCAAATCAGCCGCTCCATCTGCGTTTTCATGATCTATCGCCTGATACTGCAACGCAAAGGAACCTCCCATTCTTACTTTTACATTGTCAAAAGTTGAAGCGGTATCTTTTGGTGATTCAAAAACATTCAACCCTCTTTTGTCCGGTTGTCTAAAATTATCTAAGTCCCTGTTTTGAGCCTCTAAACTGCTGCATAAGCTTAACAAAGCTATTATAAATGCAGATTTAATAATTGATTTCATACCTGTTGATTTTATGTTGATTCGTAAAATTTTATTGATATACTACTGAAAAATTTATTGTTACACTTTCGCCTGTTTTAATAGTTCCTAACAGTGCTGTAGGCGGTTTTACACTATAGTGCGTCATATTAAGCGTTTGTTTACCGGTTAACTGAATTTTATTAGCAATTAGCTTAGCGGTAAAATTTTGTGTGATCTTTTTAGTTACCCCATTAATGGTAAGGTCGCCCTGAGTCTCGATCAAAAAAGTTCCGTTTGTATTTTTAGCTACTTTAAGAACTTTCGTCACTTTATAATTAATGGTTTTATATTTAGAACTATTCAGCGCTTTAAAAGTATTTTGATCCATTCCTTTTTTTCCGCTTTTCAATTGTTCTACTTCAACCACAAAAGTTAAATTTTTTAACGCTGTAATATCTGTACCGGAAACTGTAAAACCAGCCGTTCCTGACATTGTTTTTGCTTCTATTGTCCAATCGTGTAAATTAGAAGTCCCGTCAACTGTTAATTTACTTTCACTTAATAAAAGTTTATATTCTTGTGCATTTAAAAAACTGAATGTCAAAAACATAAACATTACTAATCCTACTATTCTATGTTTTGCTTTCATAACCTTTTCATTTAAATTATAGAACAAATTTCGCCTGAAATTTTAGTAGAAAACATGACTTTTGTCACTTTTGTTACAAAAGCCTGTAGAGAAGAGCAACTCAAACGTTATAGTTTATGTTTTTTTCAAAAAAAAATCCTAAAAGTGTTTTTCAACCTTTAGGAATAAGAAAAATAACAACTATTTCTTTTAAAAAAACAGAATTAAAAGCTCATTTACAACTCGTTATATTTTAAAAGATTCATCTTAATTGTAGTAAACCGAATCATTAATTGATTTTTTAAGACATCATATTGTGATTGTAACAACTGATTTTTTACGGAGTTAAATGTCACTGCTTCTATTTTACCACTCTCAAATTTTGACTGAGATGTTCTGTACGAGAGTTTAGCAAAATCTAAAACATCACTAAACCGGGATTCTAACTGTTTGTATTGTTCTTTTCTTTCATTTTCCAAAGCCAGTTGTTTCTCCAGTTGTTGTTTCTCAAATGTCATCTGCACTTTGCTTTTCTCTGTTTCTATTTTAGCAGACGCTATTTGTTTGCTGTTTCTAAATCCGTTGAATATAGGAATATTAAGTTGGAGACCTATTTGATGGTTCTTATTGTCCTGTAACTGGGTTTGTAAATCGCTGACCGCAACATCCGGTTGATTCAGAGGTTTGTAATAAAAAGTCGAAAACTGATAATAAGCTGATAATGACGGTAAACTATTCGCCCGATATTGTAAAATTGTTTTTTTACTAATCTTAAAATTGGTCTCTGCTAAATCTAATTTCGGATTTTGTATCTCCTTATCTATGGTTCCTGATGAAAAATCTTCTAATACGATCTCTTGTACCTCAACATCTGTTTTATTGATCAACTGGAACAATTGCAATTTTAAAAGAACTAACTGTTGTTCACTGTCTACTAATTGTGCCTGCTCTGACTTATAAGACAATTGCATGTCATACTCATCACTTTTCGGTTTACTTCCTATTTCAACTTCTTTCAGAACTCTGTCTAAATTATTTTTAGAATTTTTAAGTTGTTCGCTTTTAATTTTAACCAACTCTTGGGTATATAATGCCTGATAATAGCTTTCTGCTATTTGTAATTTATACTCATTTTCAAAAACTTTTCTTTCGGCTTCTGCTTTTTCAAGCTCTAATTTACTTTTGCTTTTTAGTGCCAAATTATTAAAATCTAACACATTGACAGACGCATTGAGATAGAAATTATCGTATAAAATATTGGAACTGACCCTGCCGTTTGTAGCCGGATCAATTGTAGATCCGAAATTATATGAATGATTTCCTGCAAGATTTACGGTTGGTAGCCAATAATGAATCAACGAAGTTTTACTTCTTTCTGCTCTTTTTACTTCCAACTGCCTGACCTGCTCTTCTAAACTTTGCTCTAAAGCGGTATCAATACATTCCTGTAACGACCAGATTTTTGACTGGGCGGTAACAAGAAGACTAAAAGTCAATAAAAGCGTAGTATATATTAGCTTTTTATTCATATTTCAAATATTTTAAAACATCTACTTTAGTCGCCTGATATGCTCTTGACAAGACTACTACTAATGTTAGTACCAATAAGGCTATGAATCCGATAACAAACGGCATTATACTGATCGATATCCTGAAAGCAAAGTTCTCTAACCATTTTTCCAGAAAGTAATACGTTGGCAATATGGCTAAAGCAAAACCGGCAATACCAAATACAATATATTGTTTCGACAATTCTTTTAACAAAGAACCGGTTTCTGCCCCTAATGTTTTACGAATGGCTATTTCTTTCATACGACGCTCAATGGAAAAGGCTGCTAAAGCAAATAAACCGAAAAGCGCTATTAATATCACCACCAGATTAAGAAGTGAGAACAAGTTTTTCTGTTTTACGTACTGTTCATACGTACGGGCATAATTTTTATCCACAAAATCATAATCAAAAGGATATTCGTTGTCCACATTCTGAACCCAGAATTTTTCTATTTCAGATAGTGTCTGTTCTAAATTTTCAGGATCAACTTTTACATACATCTGACTAAGATTTGACAACATCCAGTCGATCGTTTTGAAATGAAAAAATGCCATTGGCGGAATTTCGGCCTGTGGTCCGTAAATATGAAAATCTTTAACGATTCCTACTACTTTTAATTTATGATCGTTCCAGTTTACTTCTTTCCCTACTAAAGCACTATCTTTCATCATCTTTGCAGCAGTTTCATTGACTAACATGGAGCTTATGGTATCAGAAGCATACTTAGATGATAAATTTCTCCCTTCTTTTATTTTAATATTCATCATAGGAAGCATGTCAAAATCAATGGCCATATTCTGCCCCTGAATATTCACATTATTATAGATAAAACTGGAAGATGAAGTTGCTCCGCCACCAAAGTTAAAGGCTCCGGATGCTACCTCACGAACTCCTTTTATTTTTCCGAGTTCTTGTTTGATCATTTCAAAACGAGAGAAGTTTTTCTTCATATAACCTTCCTCGTTATGTCCGTATTTATTTCTATAAGAAATCCGGATCACTTGTTCTCCACTAAAGCCAAGATCCTTGGTTGCCATATAATGCACTTGTTGGTATACAATATAAGAACCTACAATAAAAAAAGAGGCTATGGCAAATTGTACGATCAACATGGCGTTTCTAAGCCAAATGCCTCTTTTGCTTCTGCTGAAATTTCCTTTTAAAACCTTCAGCGTTTCAAAATTGGAAACATACAAAGCCGGAAATATCCCGGCAAAAACAACTACGGCAAAAAAGATCAGGATTAATTGAATAAAGAACAGGCTTCCGTTCAACTCTAATGATTTACCGAGAAAATCGTTATAATAAGGCAATGCTAATTCTACAATCACTAAGGCGAACAGAATAGAGAACAAAACGAAAATGACAGTTTCAAAAACGAATTGATAAATAATATTATTTTTGGTAGCGCCCAATATTTTTCTAACGCCTACTTCTTTTGCCCGTTTTATAGTATTGGCTGTCGCCAAATTAACATAATTTACGATGGAAAGAACCAGGATCAAAACGGATAATCCCAGCATAATCATTAGAAACTGATAATTGCCTTTAGATTCCGGATAACTATCAATAACGGAATGTAAATGTGCTGTTTGCAAGGCTTCAAGGATTACTTTATTTCCTTCTTCATCATACTTTTTCAGCCACTCTTCCGGAGTTAAACCTTCTTCTTTTGCCCATTTGACCAAAGTATTCTCATACATCACCTTCTCTATCTTAGTTCTTACCTCAGGTGCTGTATTAGGGTCTTTAAGCTTAATAAGTAGTCCGAAATTATAATTTCCCCAATGATCCTTATTGTTTTTAAGCTTTGATTCTAATAGATTGGTAACAGCTTCCGGTGCTATAGAAGATTTAGTGTTTAATTTATACACTCCTTTAACTACTAATTTTCTACCGGAATATTCAACTTCTCTATTGATCGGGTTTTGATCTCCGAAAATACGTTGTGCGGCAACATCTGAAATTGCCATACTGGATTCGCTTAAACATGCCTTAGGATCTCCCTGAAGAAATTCAAAGGGAAAGAAATCAAAAAAGTTTTTTTGGGCATCAACAAATTTTAATATTTCTTTTTTGTCTTTATACTTTATGATCTCATTATAATACCAATTATTGAAATAACAATACGATTCTACTTCCTGAAATTGGGTTTCAAAATATGCCCCTAAAGGTGCCGGATTATTAGCCCAGATATTGCCTCCGCCCAAGTCCTGTAACACTTCAAAGACCTTTTCTTTTTCAGGATTCCAGGCGTCATAACTTTTTTCGTCATTATAATATAAAAGCGAAAAAACAAGTGCGGCAATACCGATACTCAATCCTAGAATATTAAGTATAGTAAATAACTTGTTGTTCTTGATGTGATAATAAAAAATATGTAACCAGTTGTTAAGCATAACTGTTCGTTTTTTGATGGATGATTATTATTTTTTAGTAACTGAGCCTGATGAGCTTTCTTTAATACGTATCTTATCCGGATCTCCGTAATAGATAATATCGGCACTGGATGATGCTTCTGCTTCTAACAATGCTGTTGCATGTATCATTACGTCGGCTGAACTATTTGCTTTTACATAAGCTTCTTTAGCTTCTAAATTTTTCAGATCGCAATCAGAAGAACTGCTACTTCCTACTTTTACTGTAGCTGCTTTTCCGGACACTTTTACGTCTGCTGAACTACTGGATTCTACTAATAGCATCGGAGTGTTTACCTGAATATCACAATCAGCACTGGATGAATTATCTATCGTTATTTTGTCGGCTTCAAAACTTCCTTCAATGCTACTCGACGAACTGCTTTTTAAGGTCACTTCTTTTGCCTTGTTCGTATTTAGAAGTTTGACTTCTGCGGAAGTACTGGTTGTAATTTCGTTTAAAAACGGACCGGAGATCTCAACTTTTAGAACCTCAAATGACACTCCGTTATTCCAATTTCTACCGCTTTTACTTTTTTTCTTTTTAGTATTTTTAAAATATTCTGTTGTATCAATATAAACCTTGAGCACACCGTTTTCAGTTTCTGTTTTTACGCAAGCTATTTTTTGAGCATCATCGGCATATACTTTAACTGATTGAATAGTACTGAATGTATAAAACACTTCAATAGTATTGGACACTTTTAATTTTGAAAAAGATTCCACCTGACGATTCTCTGAAACCTGAGCTCTAAGCATCAAGCTCATTAAACCAACCACTAAATAAATTATGATTCTGTACATGATCTTATTTTTTAAGAAATTAATATGTCTACTTTTTTGTTATTATTTTTCTCGGAAATAATCATTCCGTCTTTCATCACAATTGTTTTTTGTGAAAAAGAAGCATCATAATCAGAATGCGTTACCATTAAAATTGTAGCTCCCTGAGCATGCAGATCCGTTAATAACTCCATCACTTCATTTCCGTTCTTAGAGTCCAGATTTCCGGTAGGTTCATCGGCCAAAATGATTTTAGGCTCATTGATCAGAGCACGAGCTACCGCCACACGTTGCTGCTGTCCGCCGGATAATTGCTGAGGAAAATGTTTCAATCGGTGTGCAATGCCTAAACGTTCAGCAATTGCCTCTACTTTTTGTTTGCGCTGAGCTGCCGGAACATCATTATAAATAAGTGGTAATTCGATGTTATCAAAAACAGAAAGTTCGTCTATCAAATTGAAATTCTGAAAAATAAATCCGATGTTTTGTTTTCTCACTTTAGCTCTTTCCTGTTCTTTAAGGGCAATCATTTCTTGCTCTAATAAAATGTAATGTCCTTCATCAGCGCTATCTAGCAGACCTACAATATTCAATAAAGTAGATTTACCGCTTCCTGAAGGCCCCATAATGGTTACAAATTGGCCTTGTTCTAATTGAAAAGAAACGTTATTCAATGCTTTTGTTTCCACTTCTTCTGTTCGGAAGGTTTTTGAAAGGTTTTTAATTTGTATCATATTATTCGTTTTTTGATTGATGTTGCTTTATGCTCTCTTCTACAAATTTTATCCATTGGTAATCCGGTATGGATTTATCAATATAATAATCGGGCTGAATTCCTTTTTCATCAATGGTCATGTCAGGAATTCGCATACTTCTCGACAAACAGTATCCCAGCTCAAACTCATCACAGGGAGAATTTATAAAATACATATTAGATATGTCTAAGACCCCGAGTGTTGTTGTTCCGAACAATTTTACTTTTTTACTTTGCTTAGCTGCTAATAAGAATTGTTCTGTTGTACTTCCGTTACCGTTATTTATTATAATTCCCACATTTTCAGGGTAAGGATAAACGGTGTCAAATTCTTTTATACTGACTACCTTATTATCGTCATTTAAATTGACAAAGTGACCTCTCGATTTCTCTAATTCATCGTATGCGCTTTTTGCCCATTTTTTATCTTCTTCATCAAAACCATACTTAGGATCATTGATAAAATCAAGCATTCTTTTGTTGTTCAGTTCTGTTGAATAGAATTCAACTCCTACTGTGCGAATCGGGTTGGTATACAACAAAGGTAAAATTTCAGCAAAACTTCCGTCGCTTCCTCCTCCATTGTTTCTCACATCGATGATGAGGTTTTCTGTTTTCTGTATTTTGTCTTTGTTTTTAAGGATTACACTGTCAATTGCTTTTTTGTATGATGCACTAAAGGAAGGTATTCTTAAAAATAGTGTATGATCGTCTAAGGCCTCAAGGTAAGGTTCTTTTGCCTGTAATGCCCTAAAATGTTCCTTGATCTCATGATCTTCTTCAAAAAGAGGTTTTTCTCTTTTTAATAAAAATCTATTTCCGAGTTGCAGGTGATTTTTCCCTATCAGTTTCACTTCTGAAAAAGGCATCTCGGACTTATCTCTCATATAAAACACACCTTCTTTTTCTGAAAATATCAGTTTTATTTCACCTCTTTTCCAGGTTTCTGCTGTCGTTGTAATAATAAATCCTATATAAGAATCTCCTTTTTTTTGTATCCCTATAGTGTAAGGGTCTGTGAACCATATCCCTTCGTAATCGGCTTCTTTTTTAGATTGTATCTTATTTTCAAATGCTAGTATTTTCTTCTCAGCTATCGTTTCCCAATTTTCACTTACTGATTTTGTTTGAGGCTCATTATCAGAATCACCTGCCATACTCCTTTTAGGTTTTATGGCTATATGCCCCGAACGGAAAAATGTCATCCATTCGTATAACAATTTCATACATTCGACTTTGGTGGTTGCTTTCTTAATTTTCAAAAGCATTTGTTCACAATGCTTTTCATAGGCTTCTTTTCCTTTTCTGTCAACGGCATACTGGAAACCGGCATCATTTTTTTCAAAAGTATTTTTGACCCATTCATAATTTGATTCGCAATTACAATCTTGCGCCTGAACAGTTATTGCAAGCAATAAAACTATTGTGGTTAAAAATTTTGGTTTACGTAAAAAATTCATTCTGCTTATTTTTCTAAATTTAACACTTCAATCTCTTTATAATCCTGATAACCTGAAGTGATCACTTTATCTCCCGGCTTAAGTCCTTCCAATACTTCGTAATATAAAGGATTTTCTTTGCCTAATTTAATTGTTCTTCGTTCTGCCTTATTTTCTCCGGTTACTACAAATATCCATTTTCCTGAAGTTTCATTATAAAAACTACCTTTAGGCAAAACAGTTGTTTTTGTTTTTCCAGATAATACCAACCGAACTCCGAAGCTCAATCCTTGTCTCAGATCTAAGTTTTCTTGCTCCGGCAACTGTAATTCTACTTTGAATCGACCGTTTACAATTTCAGGAATAACCTTATCTACTATAACCTGAATTTTCTTACCGTTAAAATCTATACTCCCTTGCTGATCCTTTTTTATTTTACTGAGGTAAAACTCATCTACATCCGCTACTAATTTATACCCTTTCATCACATCAATTTTTCCTAAAACCTGCCCTTGAGTGTAACTCTGCCCTAAAACCGGCTCAAAAGAGGACAATCTTCCTGATAGCGGGGCTAAGACTAAAAAATTCTTTTTATTATCCCGTAAAACGGCTAAGCTCTTTTCCATGGTAGTGATAGACTGGTTCAATTGTCCTATCTGAATAGTATTGGCTTGCTTTTCTTTGGCAACACTCTGTTTAATGATATTCATACGCTCTTTCTGAAAACGAAAGTTTTCCTGTGTCTTCTCCCAATCGTTCTTGGCAAGAATTTCCTGTTCGTATAACTTTTTATCTAAATCATATTGGTTTTTAGCATCCTGATAATCATGTTCTATACCGATCAGGTCTTTAGACAAACTTAATTCCTGATTTCTCAGATCAAGCTTAGCTTTATTGAGGTTATTGATCTGCTCAATAATGGCCGTTTCCTGCTGCATGTAGTTCAATTCAGTATTCGGGTTATACAAGCGAGCCAAAGGCTGCCCTTTTTGAACAAAATCTCCGTTTTCTACAAAAATTTCCTGAACTGAACCTCCTTCTACAATATTTACTAAAATAGAATTCAAGGGTTCCGTCAAAGCCTGAAATACCATAAAATCTTCAAAATAATCATCTTGAACGGTTTTAATGGAAATCTCCCCTTTTTTTACGGTATAGCTTTTCTTTTTAGTAAAAGAGGCATACACTATGAATGTCAGGATTAAAATAATAATTCCTGCTATGGCTAGTTGCTTTTTTTTGTTATTTTTACGACTGATGATAGTGTCCATATATTGTTTTTAACTGAATATAAAGGAATTTTGTGCCAGAAACTTATATTTAACAAAAACACTGAAAACCAACATTTTACAAAGTAATTGTTTTACCCTACTGTTCATAAATGAACACTAAATGTCCGAAACCGTACAGCAGATGAAAAAGATACAAGCCAACATAGTAGTAATTGACGATCAAGAAGATATTCTTTTTGCAGCAAAAATGCTGTTGAAGAAACATTTTGAAACTATCATTACGCTTAACAATCCTAAAGACAGTATCAAAGTATTATCTGAAAACAAGATCGATGTTGTATTGTTAGACATGAATTATCGCATTGGTTACGAAGACGGAAAAGAAGGTATTTATTTTTTAAAAGAGATTTTACTCTTATCCCCTGCAACTAAAGTGGTTTTGATGACCGCTTTCGGTCATGTGGAAACCGCTGTAGAAGCCTTAAAGTTAGGTGCTTTTGATTACATCCTAAAACCCTGGGACAATTCAAAACTAGTTGAAGTTGTTAAAAAAGGAGTTACGCAAAGCAGAAAAGAAGTTAAAAGTACGGTATCCCAATCTGTAAATAATTTTTTCATCGGACAATCCAATGCCATTGTAAAAGCATACGATCTGGCGCAAAAAGTTGCCAAAACCGATGCTAACATCTTAATCTTAGGTGAAAACGGAACCGGAAAATATGTTTTGGCTCATTACATTCACCAACAATCTAACCGCAAAGATCAGGCTTTTATACATGTGGATCTTGGGTCTTTAAATGAAAACATTTTTGAGAGCGAATTGTTCGGCTATGCCAAAGGCGCCTTTACCGATGCCAAGAATGATACTGCCGGGCGATTTGAATTGGCCGAAAACGGCACGATCTTTCTGGATGAAATAGGGAATGTTCCTTTAACGTTACAGGCTAAACTATTGCAGGCAATACAAACTAAAACCATTACCCGCTTAGGAGAAGCCAAACCACGAAAACTAAACGTCCGGATTATTGCGGCTACTAACCTAGATTTAAAGACAGAAGTACAGCACAAGAATTTCAGGGAAGATCTTTTTTACCGGCTAAATACAATGCAGATCACATTACCTTCATTACGGGAACGAAGTGATGATCTAGTTGACCTTGCTAATTTCTTACTGGAAAAACTAAGCGCTAAATACGATAAGTACAACCTTCTATTTGATGAAAAAGCATTGGCACAAATTAAAAAGCATGCCTGGTTCGGAAACATCCGTGAAATGGAAAATCGAATTGAACGTGCTGTGATTCTTTGTGAAAATGAAAGTATTACAGTTGCTGATCTGGACTTAGAATCGATAGAGGTTTTTGAGACTGAAAAAGATGATATCCAACTTTCCGATATTGAAAAGATCAGTATTGAAAAAGTATTGCAAAAACATCAGTTTAACATCAGTAAGTCGGCAGAAGAGCTTGGCTTGTCAAGAGCCGCTTTATACCGAAGAATGGAAAAATACCAGATTAAAAATGATTAAACGATTTGACATTTTCATTCGTTTGCTTTTGATCTTGCTTTGTTTAGCAGGCAGTTTCTTTTTGTTTCAAAAAGAATACCATTACACTGCATTACTGTTCCTTATTATTGCTCTCGGGTTATTTTTAGAATTATTATCTTTTATCAGTTCTATCTTTGAATTTTATGACAAAACCATTTTGTCTATTCTGAACAAAGATTTTTCAGCCGATTTTAAAAGTAAAAAATACCAGGGATTCTATACTAATTTATTTGTCCTGTACGAACAATTAAAGTCTTCTCAAAAAGAGCAAATCACAAAAGACACCATTTATCATTCTATTTTTAACACCATTGAAACCGGAGTACTCATCTTAGAAAAAAAAGAATCCGATTGGCAGGTCACTTTAATGAATGATTATTTTTCTCATCATTTTAAAGCTCCTAAAGTTTCTAAATGGAGTTACCTCAACCAATATCTTCCGGCATTGTGTGAAATTATTGAAGAGCATCATTTTTCTGATTTTAAGACTCCCTTGCAAATACGTGTGGACAAACAGGATTACCAGACATTCATTTTACAAACAGCTCAAAGCAAGATCTATAACAAAGAGTATTATATTGTTTTGCTGGATTCTATTCAAAAGGTAATTGAGAAGAAAGAAAAAGAAGCCTGGATCAACCTGATGAAGGTGATTTCACACGAGTTAATGAACTCACTGACTCCTATTCATGCTTTAGCACAAAACTTACAGGAAACAACCTTGCAAGACACCCTTTCCCAAGAAGATATCAGTGACATTAAAGAAAGTGTTGGCACAATCAGCAACAGGACTCGTCATTTGCAACAGTTTGTTGAAAATTATCGCAAACTGGCGGCTTTACCTTCGCCTAAAAAGGAAAAGATTGCGCTACAAGAATTACTGAAGAACAGTCTTCAAATTATGCAGCCGCTACTTAAAAAAGAGCAAATCGCCGTCTCTAACGAAATTGGCTTTGATCGATGGATCTCGGTTGACAGGCAACAACTGGAACAAGTTCTGATCAATTTACTGACGAACAGCATTTATGCCCTTGCTGATAAAACAAACAAACAAATTACACTTTCGGGTGAAGTAAAAGAGAAAAGACTGTTCATTTACATTACCGATACCGGAAAAGGAATTGAAAAGGAAATTGAAGACAAAATCTTTTTACCGTTTTTTACCACTCGTAAAGAAGGAGCCGGAATCGGTTTAACACTTTCAAAAAATATCATTGAAGCTCACGGTGGTTACCTTACGTTTGAAAGCAATGAAAATGAGACTAAATTTACAATCTGTCTTTTGGAATAAACTGTTTTCTACTTATTGAAACTACCCAAAAGAAGAAATTCATGATCCGTATTATGTGATTTTCTCATGACGTTCGAAATGACCATTTGCACCTCTTTCGTTCAACATATTTTTTGTAGTCATTTGTTTTTTTCAAAAATCAGGAACTCATTACAGATCCGGTTCCCAAAAATGTTTGTCAAAATCTACAATTTTATTGTTCACTACTTTTATTCCTTCAGACTCTAATAGTTGCTGCATCAGATTAGTTCCTTCAAAATGATGTTTGCCGGTAAGCATTCCGTTCCGGTTTACTACTCTATGAGCCGGAACATCGTCCATACCATGGGAAGCATTCATTGCATAGCCTACCATTCTTGAAGATTGTGGCGAACCGATAGTTCTGGCAATTGCGCCATAAGAAGTTACTTTCCCGTAAGGAATCTGACGAACAATCTCGTAAACCTTTTCAAAAAAGCTTAATTCTTTTGGCTTTGCCATTTTTAAGAAAGTATTTTAACAAGAGAGGTTATAGCGACTATCCCTGTGACAATAGCTATAAAAAAATTAATATTCTTTGAAAGTAACGTTACCTTATGTTCTATTTTTTTAAAGAATACGGCATAGATATAGAAAATCGCAAAAGTTCCGATACTGGCTGCTAAAGAAAAGCTGATGATCTCAAGAATAGAGAAATGGAACAAATCTTTTGAAGCCAACATTAATCCCATTACAGCATAATACGGAACAGCAAACATGTTTAAGGATGACAACGTTACCCCGAATAAAAAGCGGTTGCGTTTGTCCTTTACTTCCACATTAATATTTTCTTTCTTTTTTGCTTTAATGCCATTATAAATGAAAAAGAACGTCAGTAAAATAAAAATAACCGTTCCAAATTTTTTCAACATTTCCGTTACATGTGGGTTGGTATCCAGAAATTTAGCAAAATAGGTTCCGACAAAGCTTTGAAAAAAAACAATTACTACTGAGCCTAAGGCAAATAGCAGCGCTTGTTTTTTGCTTTCCTCCACGCTCAAACGGGCAATGGTCATGTTCAACATTCCGGGGGCAACAATTCCTATTGCTGCAATTACAAATCCTGCTAAAAAAGCTATTACCAACTCCATCTATTTCAGTTTAAATTTAATATAGGTTATCGGTTTATTCTGTTCCAAATACTGACTTTCATAAAAAGTTTGAATTCCGGTTACTTCAGCCGGAGCGCCTTCGTTCCTGTAAATATTATGATTTGCATACAAAACCTCATGTCCTTCACCGTGTAATAGTCCCAAAGTATATCCATGCATGAATTCGCTATCGGTTTTAAGATGCATGATTCCATCCGGTTTCAATATTCTTTTATAGCGTTGCAAGAACTCTGTATTGGTCATCCTATGCTTAGTTCGCTTGTATTTAATTTGCGGGTCCGGAAAAGTGATCCATATTTCATCTACTTCATTCTCAGCAAAACAATGGTCAATCAGTTCAATTTGAGTACGAAGAAAGCCTACATTATGAATGCTATCTTCTACGGCCGTTTTTGCACCACGCCAAAAACGTGCTCCTTTTATATCGACGCCGATAAAATTTTTATCCGGAAACAATTGGGCTAAACCAACAGAATATTCTCCTTTTCCGCAACCCAATTCTAAAACAATCGGATTATCATTCTTGAAAAAGTCGGTTCTCCATTTCCCTTTATAAGGTAAATTTCCTGAAACCACCTCATCCCGAGTCGGTTGTACTACATTGTCAAATGTTTCGTTTTCTCTAAAGCGTTTTAGTTTGTTTTTACTCCCCACAAGAAAAAATTTAATTTTTTGGTAAAATTAAGGAAATATGAGAAACCACAAATTATTTTTACTTTACAACTTGAAAAAGAATACCTTTACCTGTAGTTCAGATTCATTATGAATATAGCAGCTACACAAAACTAAGTTGATTCTATTGGAAACAAAAAAGAAAATTTTAGTTGCTCCTTTAAACTGGGGATTAGGTCATGCTACCCGTTGTATACCTATCATTAAAGCACTGCAAAGTAACGGATTTGAACCGATAATCGCATCTGACGGTGTAGCCTTGTCTTTACTACAAAAAGAATTTCCTGAATTATTACATTTAGAGCTTCCTTCTTACAATATTCGCTATGCGGAAAAAGGGAAAAATTTTAAATGGAAAATGTTAGCTCAGGTTCCGCAAATTGTTTCTGCCATCCAGAACGAAAGAGACACAGTAGCCAAGTGGGTTGAAGAATATGGAATAAACGGCATTATTTCAGATAACAGATTAGGAGTACATCACAAAAGGATCCCCTCTGTTTTTATAACCCATCAATTAACCGTTTTAACCGGATCAACTTCCTGGATTACGACCAAATTACATCATTTTTATATCAAAAAATTTAATGAATGCTGGATCCCTGATGTTGCCGGAACACCAAACTTAACGGGAAAACTGGGACATTTAAGCAATACTTCTTTAAAACATTTACGTTATATAGGTCCGCTTAGTCGTTTACACAAACGAGTTGTGGAACCAAAGTATGATGTTATGGTTATTCTTTCAGGACCTGAACCACAAAGAACCTTTCTGGAAGAAAAGCTACAACTTGAATTCAAAGATTATAATAAACCGGTACTCTTTATTAAAGGTCGCATTGAAAAGGAACAATCTATTCATATAGAAAAGAACATTACGTACTATAATTTCATGAATAGTGAGCAACTGGAACTTGCTTTTAATCAAAGTGACAAAATCGTATGTCGTTCAGGTTATACTACAGTAATGGATTTAGCTCAACTGGGTAAAAAAGCTTTTTTCATCCCGACTCCCGGACAATATGAACAAGAGTATTTGGCAAAGAAATATAAAGCTGAAGGCATTGCTCCAAGTTGTAAGCAAGAAAAATTCACCGTAGATAAAATAGAAAAAATCCCCTTATACAGAGGATTACAAAATTTTTCAACGACTATTAGTTGGACTGAATTATTTCGCCTTTTCTAAGGTAAATGAAAATTCTGAGCCAACACCAAATTCACTTTCTACATAGATCTTTTCATTATGTCCTTCTATGATGTGCTTTACGATGGCCAGACCTAAACCGGAACCTCCTTCGCTTCTTGCCCCGCTTTTATCAACACGATAGAAGCGCTCAAACAATCTGGAAATATGGTGTTTTTCAATTCCTTCCCCATTATCTGTAATTCGGATAATTGCTTTATTACTCACAAGATCTTCAATACTCACCTCTGTCGTTCCTCCTTCTTTCCCGTATTTTATAGAATTTACCACTAAGTTAGTGATGACTTGTTGGATTTTTTCCTGATCAGCAATAACTTTAATCGGATGTTTATAATGAGTATCAAAGGTAAGCGTGATGTGTTTTTTAGCAGCGCGCATTTCCAGCAAATCAAAAACATTCTGAATCACTTCAATGATATTGAATTCAGAAAGATTTAAGTTCAAATCTCCTGTTTCTAATTTAGTGATCATATCTAAATCTTTCACAATATAGATCAACCTTTCAACTCCTTTTTCCGCTCGCTGTAAATATTTCTTGCGAATGTTCTTGTCATCCATAGCCCCGTCAAGTAAGGTCAGTAAATATCCCTGTACGGTAAACAAAGGCGTTTTTAGTTCATGAGAAACGTTCCCCAGAAATTCCCTTCGGTATTCTTCTCTGATCTTTAAGGTTTCAATCTCCAGTTTTTTATCACGTGCAAATTTCTGAACTTCTTTTGTCAATGTAGCCATATCTGTTGTTACTGGCTGATTGCGAAAAGAGACATTCTCTAATAATGATACATCATCATATATTTTTTTCACTCTTCTGTAAATAAAGTGCTCCACTCTGAATTGCAGTACAAAAAAGGAAAAAATAAAAAGCATTATAGCATATAATACAATATACCATAAACTCACTTTTAAAAAGTAGTAATTAAAGATGTATAATACACCAAAAGAAAATAAAGTTATGTAAGTTGAGGATTTAAGAGCGAATTTGTATGATTTCTTAAAATTAACTGTCATTAAAATTCAATTTTATAACCTACTCCTTTAATGGTCTTAAAGAAATCGTCTCCTATTTTTTCTCTTAGTTTTCTGATATGAACATCAATAGTTCTACCACCAACAACCACTTCGTTACCCCAGACTTTATCCAGAATCTCTTCGCGGGTAAAAACTTTACCCGGTTTAGTTGCTAATAAATAAAACAATTCAAATTCTTTACGGGGCAGAACTATCTCTTCATCCTGACGAATGATCTTATATTCTTCTCTGTTAATTTCTATATCCCCAACTTTAATTATATCACTTGCCTGATCTTCATTTTTAAGCCTTCTTAACAATGCCTTAACTTTACTGATAAGAACTTTAGGCTTAATAGGCTTTGCAATATAGTCATCAGCACCGGCATCAAACCCGGCTACCTGAGAATAATCTTCTGAACGGGCAGTTAAAAAAGTAATGATGGTATTTTGTAATTCAGGGAATTTCCTGATATTTTCACAAGCTTCGATACCATCCATCTCAGGCATCATAACATCCATAATAATCAAATGAGGAAGTTCTTTTCTCGCTAAGGCTATAGCTTCTTTACCGTTTGAAGCTGTAACTATTTGATATCCTTCCTGGGTTAAATTATACCCCACAATTTCTAGAATATCCGGTTCGTCATCTACCAGTAAAATCTTGATGTCTTTTTTCTTCATTTCTTGAGAATACATAATGTTACTGCTTGTAAAGGTAAAGATAATATAAAAAGTTTAATTGACTTAACAATTATTTAATCACTTTACATTTTGCTAACACCTTGAACACTATTTTATAACAAGTAGTTAACATTTCGATAATCTAACCGCCTTTCCTTTGCCCCAAAATAATAACACAACAAATGAAATTTAAATTAATATTATTACTGTCATTCTTTTCCCTATTAGGGTTCTCGCAAACCGGAACCGTTTCAGGTACTATTCTGGACAAAGAATATAATGACGAACCATTACCTTTTGCTAATGTGTCTGTTAAAGGAACAAGTAAAGGCGCCTCTACTGACGAAAACGGGAAATACACTATTAACAATTTAGAACCGGGCAACTATACTTTGGTAATCGGTTATGTAGGTTACGAAACTAAAGAAATTCCTTTTACACTAAGTGCAGGTGAGACAAAAGTTATCAACGAAACTTTAGCCGCAAGCGGTGTACAATTAAAAGATATTGTAGTTCAGGCTACTGTAAGCAAAGAAAAAGAGACCGCTCTTTTGATGGAACAACAAAAAGCTATTGAAATGAAGCAATCTATCGGCTCCCAAGAACTTTCCAGAAAAGGGATTAGCGATGTTGCTACTGCTGTAGCTAAAACTACCGGAGTTAGCAAACAAGAAGGTTCCGGAAATGTTTATGTAAGAGGTTTAGGAGATCGTTACAATTCAACATCTATCAATGGCTTACCTGTACCTTCTAATAACCCTGAAAAGAAAAACATTGATCTAGGATTATTCTCTACAGATATCGTAGAATACATTTCAATCGACAAAGTATATTCTTCAAGAATAGCGGGGGATTTTGCCGGAGGTAATATCAATATATCTTCTAAAAATTATAAAGGCAATGGTCTGTTTGAATTATCATTAGGTTCAACAATCAACACTAACGCTGTTAATCAAAATGGAGATTTCTATTTACAAGACGGGCCAAGTTATTCTGGCTTTACAAACTACGGCATTCCTTCTAACCCTTTAAATGCTTATAACTTTGAAAATAGTTTAACTCCAACAAATGAAGCACCGTTCGCGGGAAATATCGGTTTAAGAGCCGGTAAATCTTACGATATCGGAGAAGAGGGAAGATTAAGCTTGTTTGCAAATGCTAGTTTTTCAAATGGTTTTGAATACAGAGAAGGTATCAATCAAGTTCTAAGTGCTCAAGGAGCTGAAATAAAATCTTTCAATCAGAAAAGATACACTTATAAAACAAACTCTACTGGAATGTTTAATGCTAATTACAAATTAAACAACAAACATAAATTAGCTTATAACTTCCTTTTTGTAAACTCTTCTAACCAAAGCAAAGACACTTATTTCGGGTCTGACAGAGATTATGAAAACGTTGACCTTTTAGTACAACGCGGTACTTATGTTCAAAATACCTTATTTGTGAATCAACTTTTAGGAAATCACGAAGTAACAGATAAGATTGACTTTGATTGGGGAGTTTCTTACAACACAATCAAAAGTGATATGCCAGACAGAACTCAAAACAAATTAGATAGTCCTATTGGCGCTAACGAATTTTCTTTAGCTATGGCAACAACTACTGATAACCATAGATATTTCCAAAACTTAACTGAAAATGAAGCAGCCGCTAACTTAGCTTTAAGTTACAAATTCAAAGAAGATGAAGACGGAAATAACAAAGGAAAAATAACTTTAGGTTACAACGGAAGATTCAAGAAACGTGATTTTGAGGCTACTCAGTTTAATTTTCCAATATTGAGTTCTCAATTAGATATCATTCAAGACCCTAATAATCTTGATACATTTTTCAATCAAACTAATTACAGTAACGGATTATTTTCAATCACTACTTTTAACGGAACAACCAAACCACAAACATATAACGGTGAACAAAATATTCATGCTGGTTTTGGTAGTGTAGAATACAAGTTTAATGATAAATTAAGCGCTATAGTTGGTTTACGTTTTGAAAAAGTATTCCAAAGAGTAGATTGGAAAACTCAATTAGACGCAACTGGAGGTTTTAACTCTTTTGACAGAAATGAATTCTTGCCTAATGCTACCGTAAAATACGTATTAAACGACAAACAGAATTTACGCTTGGGAGCAAGTAAAACTTATACTTTACCTCAGTTCAAAGAAAGAGCACTATTTATTTACGAAGATGTTACAGAAGTTAAAATCGGGAATCCGTATTTATACCCTTCTGAAAATTATAATTTAGATCTTAAATGGGAGTTCTTCCCGAAAAATGATGAAGTAATTTCATTAGCTGCTTTTGGTAAATACATCTTAAACCCAATTAACGAAATTACATTAGCTTCATCAACAAATGACATCTCTTTCATCAACACTGGTGATTACGGTTATGTTTATGGTCTTGAAGTGGAAATAAGAAAAAATATTTTTAAAGCAGAAGACGACAAAAACAGATTATCTGCCGGATTAAACACTTCAATCATGAAAACGGAACAAGAACTTAATTCCGAAAAAGTAAGAAATGAAACAGATTACAATGTTAATCTAACAGATTCTAAAGCCGGTTTTACAGGTGCTTCAAATTTATTAATTAACGCTGATTTAACCTACAACCACAATTTTAAAAATGAGGGTAATGTAATGGGAACTTTTGCTTACTCTTATTATTCAGACAGATTATATGCTTTAGGCGTGGAACAAAAAGGAAATTTGGTTGACAAAGGTTTAGGTACTTTAGATTTTATCTTAAAAACGAAATTGAATAAAAAATTCGGAATCGATTTTTCTGCTAAAAACATCTTAAACCCTAGATTTAAAAGAGTTCAAGAAAACAGTACAGAAGACATCACTGTTCTTTCATACAAAAAAGGAGTATTCTTAAATTTAGGTGTTAATTACCAATTTTAACATTAAATAAAATATATTAAAGTCTAATAAAAAAGGATTAGTTGTAAACAACTAATCCTTTTTTATTTAACCTATTAACATTTCAGATCTGTTTACAATAAATTCACATTTACAATACAATATTTTCATAATTATATCACATTTAGTTAACTCATCTAAAAAGCTAAAAACTGAAATTTGCCTCGTAATTAATCAATAAATGACACAATGAAAAAATTAGTTAAAAATTTATTAGGAATAGCTCTTTTATCTATGGCTATATTCACAACTTCATGTTCAAATGACAGCAGCTCATCAAATGATAACACTTCTTCATTTGTATTAGTTCAAAATGATTTGAAAGGTAACATAAACGACGGAGAAGTTATCTTACAAAGTGGATTAACATACAAGCTAACTGGTAAGCTAATAGTAAACAGCGGAGCTACCTTAACTATCAAAGAAGGAGCTATCATTGAAGCTACAGACCCAACTGAAGCATCTCCTGCTATTCGCTATATTGCAGTTGCACAAGGTGGACAAATCTTTGTTGAAGGAACTTCAACTAATCCGGTGGTAATGACAGCTGACACTCACAATCCAGGAGCTTGGGGAGGTTTAGTAATTTGTGGTAAAGCACCAATCAACAAAGGAGCGACTGCATCTGCTGAAGTTTCTGATTTAACTTATGGAGGTACTATCGCTAATGACGATTCTGGTTCTATCGAATATTTAAGAATTGAATATTCAGGTTATGCTTATAACAGTGAGAAAGAATTTAACGGATTATCATTATTTGGAGTTGGTAGTAATACAACTATCGATTATGTTCAACTTTTTGACGGATCTGATGACGGAATCGAATTTTTCGGAGGTACTGTAACAGCTAACCATATGGTAGTATTAAATACTTCAACAGTAACTGTTGGTGACGACATGTTTGACTGGACTGAAGGATGGACTGGCGGAGGAAACTACTGGTATGGTAAAAGAACTAACGGTGGTAACAGAGGTATAGAAGCCGATAATAATTCAAATAATCATTTAGCTACTCCTATTGCAAATCCTACAATTAACAACTTAACATTAATCAGTAGCGGAACTAGTTCAGGAAATGAAGACCAAGCTTTCAAATTGAGAGTAGGTACTAAAGCAAACATTAACAATGTTGTTTTAGCTGGATGGACAAAAGGTTTTGATGTTCAACATGACGAAACTATCAGCTATGTAGAAGACGGAACATTAACAGTAACTAATGTTTTATTCAATAATGTTGGTACATTCGCTTCTTATAAAGATACAGCAGGAAATTCAGTTACTCCTTCTCAAGAAGTTTACACAACTAGTGCCTCTGCAACTGGTGCTGGAAATGGAGAGACTTTACCTACTTGGGCTCAAGGTTGGACTACAGGTTTCTAATAAGATATCGTTTTCAACATAAAAAAGTTAAAAATCCCTCAAAATTGAGGGATTTTTTTTTGGCATGTATTTTGTAAAAATATTTTTTGTAATTTTATACCGTAATTTTATGCCAATGACAAAAAAATACTTTTATCTTATCCTTTTTATACTTTTCTTTTCTTTGGGTTCTCAGGCTCAGGAAAACAAAAGCTATACTGACAATGGCACAAAACAAGAACAGCCTGCTATTGACGGGTTATCTATATATCCAAACCCTACTAATACCGGAAAGATTTATATCACTTCTAAATCTTCTGTAGAAAAAAGAATTGAAATTTTTAACGTTTTAGGTAAAAAAGTATTAGATGTTGTTTTGACTTCTAAAGAAGTTAATGTGAGTAGTTTAGCACCGGGCGTTTATATTATAAAAGTAAAAGAAGGTGATGCCTCAGCCACCAGAAAATTAATCATCAATTAGTTTAACAGTCTTTACTATTTATTATTAACTATTTTTTTACATTGTGTAGTTGTTAACTACCTTTATTTGTTAATATCTTTGTATCGAATTAAATTCTTATAAAAATGAAAAAACTTTACTTGTTATCTATTTTATTCATTTCAACTTTGTCTTTCGGACAAGCTACTGAATTATATTTCAGCATGTATGGCGAAGGCTCATCTAGTAATAAATTTTTAGAAATTTATAACGGGACAGGTTCAAATGTAGATTTAGGTGATTATTCCGTTGAACTTTATTCAAATGGAGCCTCAACAGCGACTAACACTCAAACTTTTACTGCTGGTACAATATTAAATGCAGGTGATGTTTATGTTTTATACAATAGTAGTTCAAATGCTACTATAGTAAGTGCAGGTGATGCCTCTTCTTCAACATGTAATTTCAATGGCGATGATGCCGTCGCTTTATTAAAATTAGGATCAGTAATTGACGTTATTGGTGAAATTGGAGTTGACCCAGGCTCTTCTTGGAATGTAGGTAGTACTACTGGAGGAACTGTAAACCACACTTTAGTAAGAAAATCATCCATTTGTAGTCCTAATGCCACTCCTCTAGGTTCGTTTGGAACCGATGATGCCACATCAGAATGGGATGTTTTTGCCAGTGATGCCGAATGGGGACAAATTGGAACACACAATGGTTGTTCTACTTCTCCATCTTTAGTAATTTCTTCTCCAACTGACGGAACAATATACAGTCCTTTAACTACTTCAGTAGATGTAACTCTTTCTATTTCAAACTTTGTAGTAGCTAATGGAACTGGTGATGGACATATCCACTATACAATTAATGGTGGCTCAACTATAATGAAATATGACACAACTCCTATTAATGTTACTGTTTCTACCGGTAACTCATACACAGTTTATGTTGAATTAGTTGACAACTCTCACACTCCAATTTCACCAGCTGTTAATGCTACTGTTACTTTTTCTGTAGCCTCGTTCATAGCAGTTACTGATTTAGCAGCAATGAGAGCTGATGTTATTGCAAATGGAGTAGGAAGCTATTATCAAATTTCTTCTAATCCGGTTATCTCTTATTCAAGAAGCAGCAGAAACCAAAAATATATTCAAGACACCTCTGCCGGAGTTTTAATTGACGACAATGACGGTATTATGCCTTACAATGACGGAACAGGTTCCGGACCGGTTCAGGGCGATGCTTTATCCGGATTACAAGGATATACTGTTGACTATAACGGGGTTCTTGAATTTATTCCTATAGCTACAGCTACAGTTGCTTCTTCAGGAAACAGCATTACACCACAAGTTGTTACTGCATCTGACATTACAAGTAATATTGAGGCTTATGAAAGTGAATTAGTTCAGATCAACTCTGCTACTTTTGCAGATGGCGACGGTACTGCTACTTTTGCTTCAGGTGCTAACTATATCGCTAATGACGGTACAGATATTACTTTCAGAACAATCTTCTCTGAGGCTAATTACATCGGAACTGTTATACCTACTACTCCGCAAACACTTGTTGTTTTAGTAGCAGAATATAACGGAACAGCCCAGGTTGTTGCAAGAGACTTGGCTGATATGCCACTTGAAACTAGATCTTTCGATGCTGTTGATGGCCTAACAATGTATCCTAATCCTGTTTCAGGAGGTACTCTATACATCAATACTTCTGCTAATACTTCAAAACAAGTACAAGTATACGATGTTCTAGGAAAGCAAGTTATCAACGCTACAGTTTCAAACAACACTTTAAACGTTGCTAACTTAAATTCAGGTATTTACATTGTAAAGATCACTGAAGAAGGAAAAACAGCTACCAGAAAATTGATCGTAAGATAATTTTTTAAATATCACAAAATAAGGAAAAGCCGTTAACAATGCTAACGGCTTTTTTTTATTACCTTTATGTAAGTAAATTCGTTCTTATGAAAACAACACACACTTATTATCTAGCAGTTGTTATCTTAATTTTTTTTCATCAACTCCTAGATGCTCAAACAACTGAAGCTACTAACACTATAAGCAACGCTAATAGTTATTTAGGTACAGCTAACGATTATGACATTCTCTTCAAGAGAAATGGTATTGAAACTGGTAAAATAACAACAAATTCTATCAGTTTAGGCAAAAACTCAAATGCTCAAAATTATTCTACATCAATCGGATACCAATCTGGTTCAAATTCAAGCACAAATGCTACTAATAATGTATTTATAGGAGCATCCGCGGGGCTTTTTAATTTTACAGGAAGAAATAATACATTTATTGGCTCATTTGCCGGGTCTACAAATGTTACCGGCTATGAAAATGTTTACATAGGCATAAATGCCGGTCCTGATGATGCAGACGATGCACATGGCAATGTATTTATAGGAGCCTACTCCGGATTCAATGAAACTGGTTCTAACAAATTATACATATCAAATTCTGATACCAATTTACCATTAATCTGGGGTGATTTTGCTGAGGAGCAATTAAAATTCAATGGTAAAGTCGGCATCGGATATGGTTTTGGCAATTACCCGACAACTACCGGCACGGCAGATGTTTCCACCTACAACCTTTTTGTGAACGGAGGTATCCTCACAGAAGAAGTTCGGGTTACATTACAAAGTACTTGGGCTGATTATGTCTTTAAAGAAGGTTATAAATTACCCTCTTTAGAAGAAGTGGAAAAGCACATTCAAGAAAAAGGTCATTTAATAAATGTTCCCAGCGCCGAAGAGATAGAAACAAACGGTATTGAATTAGGCGAAATGACTAAAATTCAACAAGAAAAAATTGAAGAACTTACTTTGTATCTTATCGAACAAAAAAAAGTTAACGAAGAGCAAGAAAAGGAAATTAAAGAATTAAAGAACCTCGTTCAGTCCTTATTACAGAAAGTGCAAGATTCCAACGAATAAAGCCTAAGAATATGAAAAATATCGCACTTATATTCCTTATGCTTTTTCTAACAAAAGTGAACAGCCAGGTTACACTGGAAACCTTTTATGAAACGAGCGATTCTCAGATAAACATCTTTATCGTTTCTCAGGGCTATGACAATGCTCACATGAGTGAATTCAACTCTTTTGTTAACGGTTTACTGAATAAACTTTGGTCTACAGTTCCTTTTAATGAATTTCAAAGCAATTTCAGAATAATATTGGTCAGAGACATAGCTACCACAAATGGTTTCCCAAGAGCCTTTAATCAATTTGACCCTCCTACATTATGTAGCGGTGGTAGTGTTAGCGGTGCAGAAGATTATGATACATTTAAAACCAGAATGGATAATCTGATTACTAACTACATTCCCGACTATGATGATAAATCATACCTCATAGCTGTTTTTAATAATGATTATTATACCGGTGGTGGTGGAGAATATGTTTTTGCAACAGAAAACTGCTACGGTTCTTATATGTATAATGTGATCATACACGAGTTCGGACATTCCTTCGGACTTTTAGGTGATGAATATGGTCCGACTACAGCTAGTGTAGACCCAAATGATTTTCCTCTTTTTCACAACAGGAATATTACCAATCTCTCTACACCTGAGGACATTCCCTGGAAATACCTCATCGCTCCGTCAACACCGATCCCGACATGTTCGTATGGCTCAAGCTGTTTCTATACAGTAACCGGCTTATATGAAAGCGCAAATTATACTAACATAGGTTGGTACAGACCCAAAAATAATTGTAAGATGAGAACTGTAACCCAATCCTTTTGTCCTACATGCCGGGATTTATTAAGAGAAACGATCATTAAACATTTATGCCCGACCAACTCAACTATTTCGGAAGATTTTATAAGCAGACACCAATATTTGATGCATTGGAGAAAAGCCAGTGAAAGCTTATCTTCAACCTCCACGATCGGAAATAAAATCAGCGTCACTTTTTTATCTCAGAATGAAATCTTGTTAACGCCCGGTTTTGAAGCTGTTAATGGAAGTGATTTCGCCGCTAAAGTTGGAGATTGTAGCTCTATTGACCTTCAAAACGAATATAAGATCCAACATAAAAAATTCCGCACGATCGAACAAGCTCCTGAAAATACTATTTCAGATTTACAAACGGAAATATATCCTAATCCATTTTCGGGCAATACATTATTCTTTAAAACAACCACTAATAGCTCCAAACAAATCCTAATATATGACATGTTAGGTAAACCAATCATTAACACCACTACTGAAAACAATTTCATAAATGTGACTAATCTGGCTTCCGGAGTTTATCTTGTAAAGATCATTGAAGCAGAAAAAACGGCTACCAAAAAATTAATAGTGGAATAATTTCCTTTTAAAAATACAGTATAAAAAAACGCCAACTAAAAGTTGGTGCTTTTTTATTTCATAGCTTTGCAAAAAAAATTGATTTGGTTTCATCTCACGACATATTTACTATTTCCGGAAAGAAAGATTTTGAAAAAATCACGATGAAAGTTTTTCGTTACCAATACGAAAACAATTCTGTATATCAAAAATTCTGTAACCTGATCAGAAAAGATCCTACTAACGTAAAAACTATTGAAGCCATTCCGTTTTTACCCATTCAGTTTTTCAAAAGTCATGATGTTTTAAGCTCATCAGACTCTATTCAACAGATATTTACCAGTAGTGGCACAACCGGTATGCAAACCAGTCGACATTTAGTTACTGATATTTCTCTATATGAAGAAAGTTACCGCAAAGGTTTTACTGAATTTTACGGAAATATTGAAAACTACTGTGTCTTAGCACTACTCCCTTCTTATTTAGAACGTGAAGGCTCCTCTTTGATCTATATGGTTGAGGATCTAATTAAACTAAGTAATCATCCCGATTCCGGCTTTTACCTGCACAATTATGACGAATTGATCGCAAAACTGGAAGATCTGGATAATTCCGGACAAAATGTATTATTGATAGGTGTAACGTATGCTCTCTTGGATTTAATTGAAAAACATCCGTTTCAACTAAACAATACCATTATCATGGAAACCGGTGGTATGAAAGGCAAAAGAAAAGAAATCATCCGTGAAGAGTTACATTCCATCCTTTGCAAAGGGTTCGGTGTATCTGCCATCCATTCCGAATATGGTATGACCGAATTGTTGTCTCAAGCTTATTCTTTAGGAAATGGCATATTTGAATGCCCTCCTTGGATGCAAATCCTTATTCGTGATACTGAAGACGCCTTAACCCTTATCCCCGAAGGAAAAACCGGAGGAATCAACGTAATTGATCTGGCTAATATTAATTCATGTAGTTTTATTGCTACTCAGGATTTGGGAAAAAAATATCCCAACCATTCTTTCGAAGTGTTGGGACGTTTTGATAATTCTGATATCAGAGGCTGTAATTTAATGGTCTTATAAAATTACTTCACTCTGATCACATAATAATTTTTCTTTCCTTTTTGAAGCAATACAAATTGATCGTTGATGAGATCTTCTTTTGTAATTACTTTATCCTCTACTACTTTCGTTTTGTTTACCGAAATTGCATTTTGTTTCAATTCTCTTCGCGCTTCACCGTTAGAAGCTAAGAAATTGGTTTTGGCTGCCAAAGCTCCAATCATATCTAAACCGGCTTCTATTTCACTCATCGATAACTCAACCATTGGCACACCATCAAAAACTTCTAAAAAAGTTTTCTCATCTAACTTTTTTAACTCATCAATAGAATTACTAAATAAAGCATTTGAAGCCGCAATAGCATTATCTAAATCTTCTTGAGAATGTACAAACAACATCAATTCTTCTGCCAAACGTTTTTGCAACACACGTAAATGCGGTGCTTGCTGATGCTCCGCGATCAAAGCATCAATCGTTTCTTTATCTAAAAATGTAAAGATCTTAATGTATTTTTCAGCATCAACATCCGTTGTGTTTAACCAAAACTGATAAAATTTGTACGGTGACGTTTTTTCGGCATCTAACCATACATTTCCACCTTCACTTTTTCCGAATTTAGAACCGTCTGCTTTCGTAATTAACGGACAAGTCATAGCAAAAGCTTTAGCTTGCTCGTCATTACCCACATTCATTCTGCGAATAATTTCCGTTCCGGTAGTAATATTACCCCATTGATCACTTCCTCCCATTTGTAATTTACATCCGTAGGCTTTGTGTAAATGGTAAAAATCGTAACCTTGGATCAACTGGTATGTGAATTCCGTAAAGCTCATTCCGTCTCCTACTTCTCCGCTCAAACGTTTCTTTACCGAATCTTTTGCCATCATGTAGTTTACGGTAATACGCTTTCCGATATCACGGGCAAAAGCAATAAATGAAAACTCTTTCATCCAGTCGTAATTATTTACCAGAATCGGCGCATTGGCATCCGTTGCTTCAAAATCCAAAAAGCGAGACAAAACGCCTTTAATCCCTTCCACATTTTTATTCAATGTAGCTTCATCTAAAAGGTTTCTTTCATCTGATTTTCCTGAAGGATCACCAATCATTCCCGTTGCCCCACCTACTAATGCAATAGGTTTATGACCAAAATTGCGCAGGTGCTTTAACAAAATGATAGGCACCAAGCTTCCTATGTGTAAGGAATCCGAAGTAGGATCAAAACCAATATATGCTGTAGTAGATTCTTTTGTCAATTGCTCTTCAGTTCCGGGCATGATATCATGTACCAATCCTCTCCAACGTAATTCTTCTACTAAATTTTTCATCGTTTTACAATAATTTGCGCAAAGATAGTGGCTAAGTTCCAAAGTTTCAAAGTTTCAAACTTATAAAGTTGCATTTAATCTGATTTCTGTTACTCTCAAATCAAAGATTTCCCTATTTTTACATCATGATATTAGTAACAGGCGCAACAGGTTTGGTAGGCTCTCACCTACTTGTAAAACTGCTTCAGGAAAACGAAGCTGTGAAAGCCATTTACAGAAACAAAAAAAGTTTAGAAGCCGTTCAAAGAGTCTTTGTATATCATGATGCTTTGCCACTTTTTGAAAAGATCATTTGGGTAAAAGCTGATATCACTGATATTCCGAGTTTAAACAATGCTTTTGAAAATGTTACTGAGGTTTATCATTGTGCTGCTCATATTTCTTTTGATCCCAAAGATGAAAACCTGCTTCGGAAAATAAACGAAGAAGGAACCGCTAATATTGTTAACTGTTGCATTGATTTCGGAGTTCGTAAAATTTGTCATGTTTCATCCATTGCCGCTTTAGGCGACCTGAAAGAGAACGAAACAGTAATTACTGAAGAAACGGAATGGAATACGGAATTTCCGCACAGTGATTATGCAATAACCAAATACGGTGCTGAAATGGAAGTATGGAGGGGCTATCAAGAAGGTTTAGAAGTCGTTATCGTTAATCCCGGAATTATTTTCGGTTATGGCTTTCCCGATAAAGGCAGCAGCCTGATTATAAAAAATATTAAGAAAGGGTTTCCGTTTTACTCAAAAGGTCTCGTTGCAATTGTTGCCGTAGCTGATGTAGTGGATTGTATGACCGCCTTAATGAAAAGTACTATTAACGGGGAACGCTATACCTTAGTTTCTGAAAATATTTCTCAGGAAGAACTATTTTATACACTTGCTGACCTACTGAAGGTTAAAAGACCTTATGTGTATGCCAACAAGACTTTGACAGCGATTGGCTGGAGATTAGACTGGTTCTTGTCTTTTATTCTGGGCAAAAAGAGAATGTTTACCAAAACTATGGCTAAGTCTTCCCATAATACACACCAGTACGACAATAGTAAAATCAAACAAACGCTTGGTTATGATTTTAAAACTATAAATGAAATTTTCACTTTTATTTCAAAGGAAGATTATTGTCGATAGTATCCCGATCTAAAAGACGATTTGTTTGCCTTCTCCTAGATTTAGTAGCAGAATCTTTCTTTTTAACGCTTGAATTTTTTTCCAACGGATCAGATGATTCACCCTCTTCTGGAATCTGGCTATTGATACGATCCAATACCGATTGATACATTTGTTTGTATTTACGAGCATCAGAAGCATAATAACGCTGGTTCTGATAAAATGTAACACTGTCTATCTGATATTTCTCAAATAAATAAGCCTTTGTATCAACCCCGTTTTCTCTTAATGTTTTAGGGCTAAAACTTTCTGTCGCCTGTAAGATAGCTAAATCGTATAAGATATTCTTCATCTGCTCTTCATCTAATAAGCGATCCGGCTTAGGAACCGGGTTAGAGTTACAAGCTATAATTAAAAAAGCACTCAGAATAATTATCTTTTTCATATTATTCTCTTTCAAACAATAATCGCTGTCCTACTTTAACGTCTTTCACTTTACCATTTGCATATACTAAAGCTCCGTTCACAAAAGTATGGGTCACTCTTGATTTAAAATTAACGCCTTCAAAAGGAGACCAGCCACATTTATACAGAATATTTTCTTTCTTAACAACCCAAGGCAAATGAGCATTTACAATAACCAAGTCGGCATGATATCCTTCCCTGATAAATCCTCTTTTCTCGATCTTAAATATCTTTGCCGGATTGTGGCACATCTTTTCTACTATCTTTTCTACTGAGATCTTCCCTTTTACATGCTTTTCAAACATCGCTATCAAAGCATGTTGAACCAATGGTCCTCCGGAAGGACAACTCGTGTACGGATTCATTTTTTCCTCTAAAGTATGCGGTGCATGATCTGTAGCGATAACATCGATCCTATCGTCTAATAGTGCTTCCCACAATGCTTCCCTGTCGGATTCCGTTTTTACTGCCGGATTCCATTTGATCAGACTTCCTTTGGTATCATAATCTTTATCGGTAAACCAAAGATGGTGTACACAAGCCTCAGCGGTGATCTGTTTTTCCTCTAAAGGAATCTTATTGGTAAACAGACTCATTTCTTTTGCTGTAGACAAGTGGAAAACATGTAAACGAGCCCCTGTTTTTTTTGCTAATTCAATTGCTTTTGAAGACGAAATATAACAAGCTTCAGCACTTCGTATCAAAGGATGGCACTTCATCGGGATTTCATCGCCGTACTCGGCTTTGTAACGTTCCAGATTTGTTTTTATAGTTCCTTCATCTTCACAATGTACTGCAATCAGCATTTTAGTAGATGAGAATATTTTTTCTAAAACTTCCTGGTTATCGACCAACATATTACCGGTTGATGATCCTAAAAACAATTTGATCCCGGCAACATTTCGGGGATTTGTTTTTAAAACTTCTTTCAGGTTATCATTGGTTCCTCCCATCATAAAGGAATAATTCGCATAAGAAGTCTCGGCAGCAATCTTGTACTTTTGTTCTAAAAGTTCCTGAGTAACGGCATTCGGTATCGTATTCGGTTGTTCAATATACGATGTAATACCTCCGGCAACTGCAGCCCGACTCTCACTGGCAATATTTCCTTTGTGTGTCAAGCCCGGCTCTCTAAAATGTACCTGATCATCAATAACTCCCGGAATTAAATAATTCCCTTCGGCATCTACAATGATACAATCCGAAGATTTAGGGCTGATCTTCTCAGCTATTTCTTTAATAAAACCATTTTCTACTAAAACGTCGCCTTCAAAAATTTGGCCTTCATTTACAATTTTAGCATTTTTGATTAAATAAGTTCGCATTATATGGTGTTCAGTAATTTTTTTATTCTTAATAATATAACTCCAAAAATAGCCTCTCTGATGATCGAACCACTCATTTTGGATTGTCCTTTAGTCCGATCCGTAAAAATGATCGGAACTTCAACTAACCTCAGTCCTTTTACAAACGCTCTGTATTTCATCTCTATCTGAAACGCATAGCCAATAAATTTTATTTTATCAAGTCCAATATTCTCTAACGCGTTTCGCTTATAGCATATAAAACCGGCTGTAGCATCATGAATCTTCATTCCTGTAATGATTCGCACATAAACCGAGGCAAAATAAGATAGTAATACTCTCGACAAAGGCCAGTTCACTACATTAACTCCTGTTGAATAACGCGAACCAATAGCGACATCCGCTCCGTCCTCACATGCTTTCAGCAATCTCGGCAAATCAGCAGGATTATGGGAAAAATCGGCATCCATTTCAAATATATAATCGTATTGATTGCTCAAAGCCCATTTAAATCCGTGTACGTAGGCTGTTCCTAATCCTGATTTCTTTTGCCTGATTTCAACAAATATCCTGCCATCATACTCTTGTTGCAAGGTTAATACCTTTTGTGCAGTTCCGTCAGGAGAATTGTCGTCCACAATTAAAACATGAAAAAAATCATCCAGAACCATAACCGCTCTAATGATGTTTTCTATGTTTTCAATTTCGTTATACGTGGGAATAACGACAAGTCCTTTTGGCATTCTGTTAAAATTTGGATACAAAAATACGCTATTTATCGACTTTATATCTTAATTATTTTATAATAATAGTCATGATAGTATTTTTTGTAATTTTGCGCTATGCACAAAATCTTCTTTACCGAGAGAATCATAGGTTTAAATGACTGGGCCACCATTCTTTTTCTGGTAGCTTTTGTCGCCATTGCTATCAATCGAAATATTTTCGGGGGGCGCTTCAGTGAATTTCTTCGATTGGCTGTTTCAGACAAATATACTAAGATTTACAAAGAATCCTCTAATATAAGAAGCGGATTTACAGTATCTCTGTTCTTTGTACAAATGATTTCTTTTTCTTTCTTTATTTTACTCCTGTTAGCGCAGTTTTACGCAAAAGAAAAATACAATGCAATATTATACATTCAGATTTTTACTTTCCTGACCGTTTTTATTCTATGCAAATATCTGATTGAAAAAATAATTGCCACTTCTTTTAAAATTGAAGAATTTGCCGAACAGTTCAATTTGCTGAAAGTTACATACAGAACTTACATAGGACTCTTGCTATTACCTATTAATATTATCTTATTTTACAATGCTGTTAACAGTAATGCTGTCTATATCATACTCATATTATTAATCACAGCTTTTTCATCGATCACTTATCTGATAACTTTAAAAACATACCAAAGTTTAGTGTCTCGTAAAATATTCTATTTTATTTTATATCTTTGCACCTTTGAAATTGCCCCCTATTATTTCATGTATTATTGGATTACAAAAAATTGAACATCTTATGTCAAATTTGAAAGTGAAAACAATTTTGGTTTCACAACCAGAGCCTAAAGTTGAAAATTCTCCTTATTTTGAACTTCAGAACAAACTAAAAGTTAGAGTAGACTTCAGACCTTTTATCCACGTAGAAGGCGTAAGCGCAAAAGAAGTTAGGGCTCAAAAAATTGACTTGAGTAAATTTACGGCTATCATTTTAACCAGTCGTAATTCTGTAGATCACTTTTTTAGGGTTGCCGAAGAAATGCGCTTTAAAGTACCGGAAGACCTGAAGTACTTTTGCCAATCAGAAGCTGTAGCATACTATTTACAACGTTATGTGGTATACCGCAAAAGAAAAATTTATGTAGGACAAAAAGAATTCTCGGATCTTGCTCCTTTAATTAAAAAATACAAAGACGAGAAGTTCTTATTACCTAATACCGACCAACTTAATTCTGATGTACCGCAAACATTAGACGCTTTAAAAGTAGACTGGACACAGGGTATCTTCTATCGCACGGTAATGAGTGACCTATCGGATCTGAAAGACGTTTATTATGATGTTTTAGTGTTCTTTAGCCCAACCGGGATCAAGTCTTTATTCAAGAACTTCCCTGACTTTCAACAGAACAATACCAGAATTGCCGTTTTCGGCGTTACCACTCAAAAAGAGGCTTTAGATCGAGGCTTACGCGTAGACATTATGGCTCCGACTCCCGAGATCCCTTCAATGACAGGTGCTTTAGAAAAATATATTTTAGAAGTAAACAAAGGAAAATAGGTCTTACGATCTATTTTCTTTAGCTATTATACAATATAAAAAAAGGGTTTCTAATAATTAGAAACCCTTTTTCAATTTACACTTTTATCTAATTAACCCAATTGCGGCCCGGCAGCCACAAGTGATTTTCCTTCTTCGTTATCGGTATATTGCACAAAGTTCTTAATGAATTTTGCTGCCAGATCTTTCGCTTTTTCTTCCCATTCAGAAGCAGCTGCATAGGTATTTCTAGGATCTAAAATAGCAGTATCTACATTTTCCAAAGCTTTAGGCACTTCGAAGTTAAAGATCGGCACAATATGTGTTTCTGCTTTTTCTATAGAACCATCTAAAATTCTATCTATAATTGCTCGGGTATCTTTAATTGAAATACGTTTTCCTGTCCCGTTCCATCCGGTATTCACCATATAAGCCGTTGCATTATGCTCTTCCATCTTCTTTACCAACTCTTCTCCGTACTTTGTCGGATGCAAGCTTAAAAATGCTTTTCCGAAACAAGCTGAAAAAGTAGGTTCCGGTTGTGTAACACCTCTTTCTGTACCTGCTAACTTAGCCGTAAAACCAGATAAGAAATAATATTTTGTTTGCTCCGGTGTTAATTTTGAAACCGGTGGCATTACTCCGAAAGCATCTGCCGTAAGAAAAATCACTTTAGTAGCGTGTCCTGCTTTAGAAACCGGTTTCACGATATTTTCAATATGATCAATAGGATAAGAAACTCTCGTATTCTCAGTAACGGAACCATCTGTAAAATCAATCTTACCGTTAGCATCAACCGTTACATTCTCTAACAAAGCATCTTTACGAATAGCATTATAGATATCAGGCTCATTCTCTTTGCTTAAGTTAATGGTCTTTGCATAACATCCGCCTTCAAAATTAAAAACACCGTCATTATCCCATCCGTGCTCATCGTCTCCTATCAATTCGCGTTTCGGATCAGTTGACAATGTTGTCTTTCCTGTTCCTGACAAACCAAAAAACACTGCCACATCACCGTCTTTACCTTTATTGGCAGAACAGTGCATTGAAGCAATTCCCTGAAGTGGCAAATAGTAATTCATCATCGAAAACATTCCCTTTTTCATTTCACCGCCATACCATGTTCCTCCGATCAATTGCATTTTTTCAGTCAAATTGAACGCTACAAATACTTCTGAATTAAGATTGTATTTTGCATAATCCTTGAAAGATGTCTTAGAGGCATTTACCACCACAAAATCAGGCTCACCGAAATTCTCTAATTCTTCTTTTGACGGTCTGATAAACATATTGGTCACAAAATGAGCCTGCCAAGGCACTTCCATGATAAAACGCACTTTTAAACGAGAATTTTCATTAGCTCCGCAAAACGCATCAACGACATACAGTTTCTTTCCGGATAACTGTTCTACGGAAACCTCTTTCAAAGCGTTCCACGTATCTTGTGAAATAGGCTTATTATCATTTACTGCTTTATCAGATGTCCACCATACAGTATCTTTTGTAACATCATCCTTTACTATATATTTATCTTTAGGCGAACGTCCGGTAAATTCTCCGGTCATCACATTAACAGCTCCCAGCTCAGTCAATTGTCCTTTTTCATACCCTTCTAATTGGTTATCCAATTCCGAATTGTATAAATAATCATAAGATGGATTGTAAACAATTTCTTCTACGTCTTTTATCCCGTATTTTTCCAGCGAAATCGTTTTCGCTAATTGTGTGTACTGCTCCATAAAATTAGTGTTATGTTGTTTATTTTAAAGTTGCAAAAGTATGAATTTAATTTTAACAGAGGCTTTAATTGCCGTTTTTTAACAAGGTTGCGTAAAGCAAATACCCCCAAGAAGCAATCATTAAAACTCCTCCTAAAGGCGTTACAGGCCCTAAAAATTTTGCTTTTATTCCTGTCATGGAAGAAGTTGACAATACATAAATAGAACCTGAAAAAAAGACTACACCGATTGCTGCTAAATAAAACACGATCACTTTATCGCTTACTGCAAGATTCTGAAACTGACTTACGAATAATAAAAAGAGAGCGTGATACATTTGGTATCGGACTCCGGTTTCAAAAGAAGCTAACTGCTCTAAAGACAAAAACTTTTTTAATCCATGAGCTCCTAAAGCTCCTAAAACAATTGCTAAAAGCCCGATTACAATGGCAAAGCCTAAGATTTTCTTCTCCATGTATTAAAATTTTAGACAAATGTATTAAAATAAAATTTGTTAAATAATGATATCTATCAGGAATTTAATTTTAAAAAATATAACATTTTAGTATATTCGTGTGATATTTTACACAACAAACAAACCAAACATGAAAAATATATTGGTTATCGGTGCGGGGCGCTCTGCTTCTTCACTTATACAATACCTTTTAAATAAATCTGAACCTGAGGGTTTAAGCATTACTATAGCCGACTTATCAGAAGAACTGGCTCGTAAGAAAGTAGGTAGTCATAAAAATGCCAGAGCTATTGCTTTTGATATTTTTAACGAAAAGCAACGTCAGGAAGAAATTACAAGAGCCACTATTGTTGTTTCAATGCTTCCGGCTCATTTACATTTGGAAGTAGCTAAAGACTGTTTAAAAATAGGTCGAAATATGGTTACGGCATCCTATATCAGTCCGGCCATGCAGGATCTGGATCATGACGTTAAAGAAAAAGGACTGATCTTCATGAACGAAATAGGACTTGATCCGGGAATAGACCACATGAGTGCTATGAAAGTCATCAATGAGATCACCGACCAAGGTGGAAAAATGATCCTTTTTGAATCTTTTTGTGGCGGACTCGTAGCTCCGGAAAGTGATAATAATCTCTGGAATTACAAATTTACCTGGAATCCCCGAAATGTCGTTTTAGCAGGACAAGGCGGAACTGCCAAGTTCATACAGGAAGGCACTTATAAATATATCCCTTATAACAAACTGTTCCGAAGAACAGAATTTCTGGAAGTCGAAGGCTTCGGACGATTTGAGGCTTATGCCAACAGGGATTCACTAAAATACCGCAGTGTATATGGCTTAGACAATGCTTTAACTGTATATCGCGGAACGATCAGAAGAGTCGGTTATTCGCGAGCATGGGATATTTTAGTTCAACTCGGAATGACTGATGATTCATACATCATGGAGAATTCTGAAAACATGTCTTATCGTGAATTCACCAATTCTTTCTTGCCCTATCACCCGACTGATACGGTAGAAATAAAATTGCGCCATGCACAAAAAATCGATCAGGACGATATCATCTGGGACAAGCTACTCGAATTAGACCTTTTTAACTCCGAAAAAAAAGTCGGGTTAAAAAATGCCACTCCGGCTCAGATCTTAGAGAAGATCCTTTCGGAAAAATGGACCTTAAAACAGGAGGACAAAGACATGATCGTTATGTACCATAAATTCGGTTATGAATCTGAAGACGGTGAGAAAAAACAAATTGACGCTACTATGGTTTGTATCGGTGATGACCAAACCTACACTGCTATGGCTAAAACCGTAGGGCTACCGGTTGCTATTGCTACTTTAAAAATATTAAACGGAGAAATTAAAACTCCCGGGGTTCAGATCCCGATTCGTAAAGAGGTATACGAACCTATTTTAAAAGAATTGGAAGAGTATGGTGTTGTATTTAAAGAAGTTGAAGTTCCTTATTTAGGATACAACCCTTACAATGTAAGCAGTTAGTTCTTGCTTACTTCACTATAATTTAATCCCATTTAGTATCTATTTGGGATTTTTTGTTTTATATTTATAGTATATTTTTAATTTCACATGAAAAATGTAACTTATGAAAGTTAATCAGTTACAAATCGAAATCGACGGCATTGACAAAGAGATCTTACGAGACCTAATGGAAGACGCTCGCAAACCGATCCTGCAAATTGCAAACAAGATCGGTATTTCCGGTGCTGCTATCCACCAACGTTTACGCAAACTGGAGCAAGCCGGTGTAATCTCCGGTTCTAAATTTGTAGTCGATACCAAAGTTTTAGGTTACAGTACTATGGCATTCGTAGGCGTGTATTTAGAAAGAGCTTCCAGTAATTCGGAAGCAGTGCGGGAATTGCGAAAGATCCCTGAAGTTTTAGAATGCCACTATACGACCGGAAACTGGAGTATCTTAATTAAGATCATTTGTAAAGACAACGAACATTTAATGCAGTTGCTCAACAAAAAGATCCAGTCCATCAAAGGTGTTTCCAGAACAGAAACTTTTATTTCGTTAGAACAACAGATTGACCGACAGATCCAATTGTGACCACAACGGTTGAAACATAAAAAAGCCCCGATATTTTTAATGTTCGGGGCTTTTTACTATTTTTATCTTACTAATTTCTGTTACCAAAAACCTGATAAGCCCAATACAATAAAGAAGCTATAGCTCCGATAGCAGCGACCAAATAAGTTCGTGCTGCCCATTTCAAAGCATCTTCAGCTCCGGAATATTCTTGCTGGCTCAACATATTCTTACTTTTCAGCCAAGCTAAGGCTCTGTTACTCGCATCATATTCGACCGGCAAGGTAATCAATGAAAAGGCTGTTGCAATCGCCATCATGATCAATCCGATCACTGCAATATAAAATCCGTATCCTGTCTTTGATGCGGCACCCAAAATAAGTCCTCCGATCACTAACCATTGCGACAAGGATGAAGATATCTGTACAACAGGAACTAATTTAGAACGCATTTCTAACCATTGATATGCTTTTGCATGCTGTACGGCATGTCCGCACTCGTGAGCAGCAACAGCGGCAGCGGCGGCGTTTCTCTGATTATAAACCGCTTCACTCAGATTCACTGTTTTATCAGCCGGATTGTAATGATCGGTTAAACGACCTGCCGTTGAAATTACTTTCACATCATAAATCCCGTTATCGTGAAGCATTTTCTCAGCGATCTCTGCTCCGCTCATGCCATTTCGCAAATGTACTTTTGAATAGTATTCAAACTTACTCTTCAGTTGGTTACTTACCAACCAGCTTACTAAGGCAATACCTCCTATTAATATATAATATCCTAACATAATTTTCTTTTTTCTTTACTATATCAAATTTTAAACCAAAATCTACAAATGTCAGTTTGACAGTTTGTTTTACCTGTTATACGTATTTTTCAAAAAAAGTTACACCTTACCATAAAAAAAGCACGTGAATTACGTGCTTTTAATTGTTCTTAACTTATAACTAACTACTTCAGGACGCTTGTTTCAACTCCTTTACTTTTTTCATTTCATTAAACAGTTCTCTTCTTAGTTTTTGTTCCCGCTCAATACTGGATCTTCTGAAAGCCTCGTATTCATCTTCTAAATTACTCAAGATGGTTTTAGAACTTTTGGTAATCTCATTAGCTCTCATGAACTTCAACACAAAAAATCCTATTACTAATAAACTGGCAAAGAGCAATGCCCAAAGTGAACTTACATAAACATATTTATTAATTGACGTTCCTAAAAAGCCTATTGACTGTTTGTCATTGCGCAGTTTTGAAGTTTCCGCTTGTAAACTTTTCAAACTTTTATCTAATGCACTGATCTCACTGTCTTTTGTTTTGATCTCTTTTTGAAAATCGGAACGCACTTGATCCGAGAGATTTAAAAACGATTCGAGTTCGCTTTTAAAACGAGACATTACCTGTTTGTCGATCACTTTATAATCTTTGTAATTTAAAGATTGATCTAACACAGTATGTATCTGGCTCTCTAACTTTGCCTGAGCCTGTGTGTACTCAGTAAAAATATTTCCTTTAACTTCTCCTGAAAAGGCTACTTTAGGAGACAAGCAAATTGTAACAACGAAAATAAGTGCGTAGCTAAATTTTTTCATAGAACGGCGATTTTTTGGGGGCGGTTAGTAAAAAAACAAGTTCTAAAAAAGAACTTACATTTATCTATAAATCAAATTACTCATCTAATGTAAAAAAAATTTTTTAAACCACCATATTTTTTTCACCTAAATTAAAGATTTATAACATATTACGCATTATTTCTAAAGAAATAAACAAATTCTGCTGTAATCCCAGACTCCCGAAAACCTAAAAACAGTATCTATTTAAAAAAATACAGGTTCCACAATCTTATGATAGATATTTTATCCTGTAAAATAAATATAGACAGATTCTTTTTCCGAATTATTGAATTATTAACCCAAGTATAAAACGATTATTTCCTATTTCCTTAACGGTATTATGAACATCTGCATAATCTGACTTCCATTTCCCGTTTGTGAAAGCAAATTCATACGCAATGTTCAGTCTTAATTTAAACGCTTTATTTCTCCATGCATAAAATGAAGCTGAAGGACCAACATAAAATATCTGATTGCGCAACGAAATATGTCCACTATTATTCATCGGATCCAGATCATTCAAGTTAATCACATTATTAGCAGCATACACGTCTACATTATTTCCTGTTGCACTTAGGTTCAAACCTGTGGTCAAGGCAATATTTTCCGTTTTAATCAGATTGTAATGAACTCTTAAACGTGCGTTTACTCCCAGTAACTTACTTTTGGTATTGTTTGCTCTATTCGTAGAATACAGAAAACCGAACTCGATATCCCCCGAAAACTGTTCGCCGAATATATTGGCTCCCAATAAAAATTCAGGCATTGTTTCCTTTATGTCAGCCGCACCGGAAGCTCTTAGTTTATCGTTCAGCTTAAATGAATTGACCTGCATACCAATTCCCCAATAGAAATCTAATTTAGGACTTTTTGTAATTTTAACGGAATCTGCTTCCTGCGAAAAAGCAAAAAAGGAACTCGTCAGAACTAGTAGTGTAATTATTTTATTCATCTCTGATGGATTTTGAAATTCAATAACTTCGAAAATAAAAAATCCCAATGACTTAACAAAAGCAATTGGGATTTCTTTAAAACTTGTCGTATTATTTTATATCAATTATTATCCGACTATATTGATAATTTTACCCGGAACGATAATTACTTTTTTAGGTTCACGTCCTTGTAATTGTCCCTGTGTTCTTTCATCTGCCATAATTATCTCTTTAATCTGCTCTTCAGACAAATCCAAAGGCAATTCTACTTTAAAACGCATTTTTCCGTTGAAAGACACCGGATACTCTTTAGCGCTTTCCACCAAATAACTCGCTTCAAACTTCGGATAGGCAACAGTAGCTACCGAACCTTCGTGTCCTAAAGCACTCCATAATTCCTCAGCAATATGTGGTGCATAAGGCGAGATCAAAACGGCTAACGGTTCCAGAATAGCTCTGTGGTGGCATTTTTGTTGTGCCAATTCGTTGACACAGATCATAAACTGAGAAACCGAGGTATTAAATGAGAAATTCTCGATGTCTTCCGTTGCTTTTTTGATGGTTTTATGCAACGATTTGTACATGTCTTTTGTCGGTTCTTCGTCAGTAATATTCAAACCGTTGTCGTCAAAATACAAACGCCATAATTTTTTCAAGAAACCATACACTCCGGTAATACCAGCCGTGTTCCAAGGTTTTGCTTGTTCCAATGGTCCTAAAAACATTTCATACAAACGCAAGGTATCTGCTCCGTATTCTTCACAAATATCATCCGGATTGACTACGTTGTATTTCGATTTCGACATTTTTTCTACTTCGCGACCTACAATGTATTTTCCATCTTCTAATATAAATTCAGCATTTGCATAGTCTTTATATAAAGGATGTGCTTTGAATTTTTCTATGTCTAATTCAGAAGTAATATCATTGATACAAGATAAATCTGCGTGACTCTTTTGAATATAAAAATTAGGTTCATGTCCTTGAAAACCTTCTTTATTTTTGTCATAAAAAGCACTTAAAAGAAACCCAAACATTTCACTATCAAATTCATCAGTCATATAACCCCATAGTTTTGTGCTATCAGATTTTTCTTGTAGTTTTTTGTAATATTTATATGAAACTAAATAAGGTTTTTTTAGCTCAACAAGATGTATTTCTTGATTAAATTCTCCTTCATTTTTTATATAATATGGTATAATTTTGTAAAAAAATGCAGAATTCCCCAAAATCATTCCCTGATTGATCAGTTTTTTGAACGGTTCTTCTGTTGGTGCAAAACCTCTGTCTTTTAAGAATTTGTTCCAAAAACGAGAATACAATAAGTGTCCGGTGGCGTGTTCGCTACCACCAATATATAAATCTACGTTTTCCCAATAGTTCAAGGCTGCTTCGCTAGCAAATTCGTTCTCGTTGTGCGCATCCATATAACGCATCCAATACCAAGAACTTCCTGCCCAACCCGGCATGGTATTCAATTCTAACGGGAAAACTTTCACGTTATCTATCAACTCATTACTAACCACTGAACACTGCTCAATATCCCAAGCCCACTCGGTTGCGTTTCCTAATGGCGGCTGACCGTCTTCTGTTGGTAAGTATTTTTCAACTTCCGGTAAACGAATCGGCAAATGTTTCGCCTCGATCATTTTAGGCAAACCATTTACATAATACACCGGGAAGGGTTCTCCCCAATAGCGTTGACGTGAGAAAACCGCATCGCGCAAACGGTAGTTTACTTTTGCCTTTCCGGCACCGATATTTTCTAAAGCTTCAATCGCTTTTTTCGTTCCTTCTTTATACCCTAAACCGTTTAAAAAATCAGAATTAACCAATTCAAAACCTTCTTTGGCAGCAAAAGCCACTTCTGAAATATCCTGATTGAAAATATTTTTGATCTCCGGCATGCCATTCGTTCCTTTAAAGAAATTGGCAAACGCATAATCGCGTTCGTCACCGCAAGGAACCGCCATAACGGCTCCGGTTCCGTAACCTGCTAACACATAATCACCGATCCAGATCGGAATCGGTTCTTTGGTAATCGGATGTTCGGCATACGCTCCGGTAAACACACCTGAAATGGTTTTTACATCAGCCATACGTTCTCTTTCCGAACGTTTTGCAGTGGCTTCAATATACGCTTCCACGGCTTCTTTTTGCTCCGGAGTAGTAATTTGAGCCACCAATTCGTGTTCCGGTGCCAATGTCATAAACGTAACACCGAAAATAGTATCAGGACGTGTGGTGAAAACTTCAATAGTTGCTGGTTGTTGGTTGTTGGTTGTTGGTATTACTTTAAAAGTAACCGATGCGCCTACTGATTTTCCGATCCAATTGCGTTGGCTTTCTTTTAAACTTTCGGTCCAATCGATGGTTTCTAAACCTTGCAACAAACGTTCGGCATACGCTGAAATTCGCATCGACCATTGCGTCATTTTTTTACGAATTACCGGATGACCGCCACGTTCTGAAACGCCGTTTACGATTTCGTCATTGGCTAAAACGGTTCCTAAAGCCGGACACCAGTTTACTTCGGTTTCCGCCAAATAGGTTAATCTATATTGTAATAAGATCTGTTCTTTTTCATCGGCTGTAAAAGCATTCCATTCTGTTGCAGAAAAAGCCGGAATACCATCCGCACAAACCGCATCCACAGTAGTATTACCGTTTTGTTCAAATTCCTGAACTAAAGTTGCAATGCTTTCTGCTTTATCGGACTTGTTGTTGTACCAAGATTCAAACAACTGAATAAAGATCCATTGCGTCCATTTGTAATACTCCGGATCGGAAGTACGTACTTCTCTGTCCCAATCAAATGAAAAACCGATTTTATCTAACTGCTCGCGATAGCGTTTGATGTTGGTTTCTGTTGTAATAGCTGGATGCTGTCCGGTTTGAATCGCATATTGTTCGGCAGGTAATCCAAACGAATCGTATCCTTGCGGGTGCAACACGTTAAACCCTTGATGACGTTTGTAACGCGCCACAATATCAGAAGCAATGTATCCCAGCGGATGCCCAACGTGTAAGCCGGCTCCCGAAGGATAAGGAAACATATCTAATACATAATATTTAGGTTTATCGGAATCATTAGAGGCTGCAAATGTTTTATGCTCTGCCCAGTAGTTGCGCCATTTGGCTTCGATCTCGTTGTGAAGGTATTTCATTCAGCTAATTAGTTATCGGTTTACACTTATCAGTTTACAGTAGCTCCGTGAAAACTGCGACTGTAAACTATCGGCTAAAAATTTAGCTGCAAATTTACATTTTATAATACTAAAGTTAAAACTTTGTTGTTATATTCTGTATATACCAAAATTCTTTTTTACTTTTACCGCATAATTTAAAGGAAACTATGGCTTCATCTTTTGAAAACTATCAAAAAAGGCGTTTAATTTCATCTTATTTTTCTGTGATCTTGAGTATTTTTTTAGTACTCTTTTTACTAGGAACTTTAGGCCTTTTTGTGATTAATTCAAAAAAGATTACCAATGACTTTAAAGAAAATATCCCGATGACTGTCTTTTTTATGAATGAGGCTAATGACAGTATCCTGAATGCTTTTGACACGGAATTAAAAAATTCTCTTTTTATCAAGGAGTATGCTTTTGTACAAAAGGACAGTGCGGCTAAAAACAATGTAGATATTGTGGGTAAGGATTTTATGGAATTCTTAGGTTTTAATCCGCTGCAAAACTCATTTGACATCAACCTTAAAGGGGATTATGTTATAGCAGACAGTATCAAAAAGATAGAAACGGGGTTTAAGAAGAACGAATACGTTTCAGAAATTATCTATGATAAGCAATTGGTTGATCTGGTTAATGATAATATTAAAAGGATCAGTTTTTATATGTTGATCGCCAGCGGTTTCTTAGCCGCTATTGCCATGTTATTAATCAACAGCTCGTTACGCTTGTCTATTTATTCGCATCGTTTTACGATCAAGACCATGCAGATGGTAGGGGCTACTAAAGCTTTTATCCGCAAACCTTTCATCTGGCGCGGCATCAAGCTGGGGCTGGTAGGTTCCCTACTTGCTATTATTGCGCTATATATATTGGTAACTTATGTCGATAAATATTTTCCGAGTTTAGGTATTGCTAAGGATTATGCTTCATTGGGCATTGTTTTCGGCGGTGTTCTTTCAATAGGCATTGTCATTACTGCCATTAGTACATTCTTTGCGACGCAACGTTTCCTGAACCTGAGAACTGACGACCTTTATTAATTTTTAAGATCCGGAATAATGAAAGATAATCCTACACACAAAGAAGATTTTTTATTTGGCAAAACTAACTATATTGTTCTGTTAATCGGTTTAGCCATGATTGCTTTAGGCTTTTTACTTATGAGCGGTGGCGGCAGTGATGATCCGAATGTTTTCAGTGAAGAAATCTTCAATTTCAGAAGAATCCGCTTAGCACCTACTGTAGTTTTAGCAGGTTTTGGTGTTGTTATTTATTCCATTTTTAAAAAAGATAAAAAGTAATTGGTGATCCATAAGTAATACTAAGTATCCACTTTTTACTATTTAATTTTCACGAAGATCATTATGGATATACTTCAGGCGATTATTTTAGCTATTATTGAAGGAATTACTGAATTTTTACCGGTTTCTTCTACCGGACACATGATCGTAGCTTCTTCTTTTTTTGGTATTGCTCACGACGATTTTACCAAATTATTCACTATCGTTATTCAATTGGGAACTATTTTATCAGTAGTTGTTCTGTATTTCAAACGCTTTTTCCAAAGTTTGGATTTCTATTATAAATTATTCGTTGCTTTTCTTCCGGCAGTTTTTTTCGGATTGTTGCTGAATGACTTTATCGACGGTTTATTGGAAAACCCGATAACGGTTGCTATTTCACTGATCATAGGCGGTTTTATTTTATTAAAAGTAGACGATTGGTTCGGCGGTCACGATGACGGAACGGAAATCTCTTATCTGACGGCTTTAAAGATCGGTTTGTTCCAGTGTTTGGCAATGATCCCGGGTGTGTCACGAAGCGGAGCCAGTATCGCAGGCGGTATGACACAAAAATTATCGCGTACGACTGCTGCCGAATTCTCATTTTTCTTAGCTATCCCTACAATGTTAGGCGCAACGGTAAAAAAATCATACGATTATTACAAAGCCGGATTTGAATTGACACAGGATCAGACGTATTTACTCATCATCGGAAATGTAGTGGGTTTCATTGTAGCGATGATCGCTATTAAATCGTTTATCGGCTTTTTACAAAAGCATGGTTTTAAATTGTTTGGTTATTATCGTATTATTGCGGGAGCGATTATTCTAATTATCCATTTTTTTGTTAAACCGTTAATCATTATCTAATGCAGGCAGAGGACTTTACGGAAGGAAAAGTACTTTTGATCGACAAACCGCTTACCTGGAGCTCGTTCCAGGCAGTGAATAAGCTGAAATACGTTTTAAAACGAAAGTTCAATTTGTCCAAACGCTTTAAAATAGGACATGCCGGAACTTTAGATCCCCTAGCGACCGGATTGCTTATTATTTGCACCGGAAAGTTTACCAAAAAGATCAACGAGATACAGGCTCAGGAGAAGGAATATACCGGAACGATCCTTTTGGGAGCCACAACGCCTTCTTACGACTTAGAGACCGAAGTAGATCAAACCTTTCCTACAGAACATATTACTGAGGTATTGCTTCAGGAAACTTTACCGCAATTCACCGGAGAGATACTGCAAAAACCACCTGTTTTTTCGGCTATTAAAAAAGACGGAAAGCGTTTGTATGAACACGCTCGTGCCGGTGAGGAAGTGGAAATTGAAGCCCGAAAAACTACGATTTACGAATTTGAATTGACTCGCATTGCCTTACCGGAAGTTGATTTCAGAGTAAAATGCAGCAAAGGAACCTACATCCGTTCACTGGCTCACGATTTCGGAAAAGCCTTGCATTCCGGAGGACATTTGACAGCGCTGCGACGAACTAAAATCGGCACTTATGATGTTGCTGATGCAATCAGTCCGAATGAATTTGAAGAAAAGATCAACCATGAAGACTAAATGTTTCATCCTCTTTTTTTTATTAAGTTTTGCGGGTTTTTCGCAGAACAAGATTGAACTGCAGAATGGTGATCTTATTTTTCAATCCATGCATTGCGGACCGCTTTGTGATGCGATCAATCAGGTTACAGAAGGTTATCACGGAATTGATTTTAATCACATGGGAATAGTTGTCATCAAGGAAGGAAACATTTACGTTTTAGAAGCTTCCGGTACAGCCGTAAAACTCACACCTTACGAGACTTTTATCACATATACCGATTTACCGATGTATGTAGGCCGATTAAAGAAACGCTACCGAAAATTAATCCCGTCAGCCATTGCTTTTGGTTTACAACAACTCGGCGTTCCTTATGACGACGAATATTTGTATGACAACAATAAATATTATTGTTCAGAACTCATCTACGATTGCTTCTTAAAAGCGTATGGAAAGCCTTTGTTCTCTTTATTTCCTATGACCTTTAAAGCTCCCGGCTCACAGAATTACTTCGCTGTCTGGGAGGCCTACTATCAAAAACTTCATGTTGCAATACCTGAAGGGCAACCGGGTTGTAATCCCGGCGGGATCTCCACTTCCAGAAAAATCAGGATACTGGGTATTTTGTAATTCATTTTTCTACAGAAAATTTTGAAGTTCGCCGGTTTTCTCTAAATTTACCATCGGAATTTTTCTAAAAAAGGAGTTCAGAAACCATAAAACGAGGCGGAACCGAAAAGCCAGATGAGTAGGGTAAACATTTAACATTAAAACAATTAATGGCTGCTATTAAAAACATTGAAGGTCTCTCTACAGATGACATCAACCGAGAACTAAACAGAGGGGCTAAATTTGTAGTTTTTCAATATTGCTTTTCGATCCTTATCATGACCTTTAAACGAGGAAGTGATGTTTATTTTATTAAAGCGGATGAATCTACGGTTAAACACAGTATCGGTTACACGCTTCTTACGTTGTTCTTTGGCTGGTGGGGTATTCCTTGGGGGCCCATTTACAGCATCGGATCATTGTATACTAACCTGTCTGGCGGTAAAGATATTACTCAGGAAGTTCTGAATTCAATAAATGCTCAGAATTCTTAAATAATTTCTCTGTTAAAAATCGGGTACCTAAAAAAGATATCCGATTTTTATACTTCTTATTCAAAAGTCCTGTTTGTTCTCCCAGACGTTATTGCTCTTTTTTAATCAATTGGTTCTGCAAATTTTCACTATATTTAAAGGTAGTTTTTAATGCTTTTCCGGTATGAACACACTTGATCTCTTTTTTAAAAACAACATCATCCCCCTTGTTATTCTTTTAACATCCGGAAGCTCTTTATCGCAGGAAATCAACCTTTCGCAAAATTATGTCATTAACGACAGTATAACCTATACTTATACACAACCTCATTTTTTTGAGTTGTTTAAATATTTGCCGAAAGATCTCTACGAATTCGGAAAATATACGGTTCAAAAAGAAAATCTTTTATGGACAAGTGCCGCTGTAGGAAGTACTTTGGTATTGCTTCCGCTGGATCAAAATCTTACAGACAACGCACAGGAAATCGGCAAATCTCTAAACTTATATGAAGATGTGAGATACACTCGTGTTCTGGGAATCGAATTGATCCCGAAAGACATTAACGGAGCTATTTATTATTTGGGCAACAGTCTGACTCCGATGCTGCTAAGCGGAAGTTTTTATGTAGCGGGAAAAATAAATAATGATTACCGGGCATTAAACGTATCCAGTGAGTTGGTTGAAGTAGTGATGGCTTCAGGAATAAGCACACAAATTCTAAAAAGAATTACCGGGAGACAAAGTCCGAGTGCCGCAATTAAAAGCGGAAATCCGGGAGGTCATTGGACCCCTTTTCCCAGCTTTAAAGCGTATCAATCAAACACCCCTAACTATGATGCGATGCCTTCCGGCCACATGACCACTTTTATCGCCTCTCTTACTGTAATCGCTGTAAATTATCCGGAGATAAAATGGATACGCCCTGTAGGCTATTCTTTAGCCGGAATAATGGGTTTTCAAATGATGAGCACCCGGGTTCATTGGGCTTCTGACTATCCTTTTGCTCTTTTAATGGGTTATGTTATCGGAAAGAATGCGGCAAACCGCAGAATTAAAAAAACCGTTCATAAAAATACGGTCGGTATCAACTCTACCGAATCAAAATTTAAAATGGATTTTAGCTTTTTGTATACCTCTGAGTACAAAACTGCCGGAATTACAATTTTGTTTTAGTGTTTGAATTATAAGCTTGATATGAATAATTTTCTATAAAACGATGACAGCAGGTTTTACAATAATATTGCTGTTTATTGTTTTTTGTTCTCCCGTTTTTAATAACCTTTTTCTCTTTACATTTTGGACAATTTATAGTATCACTAACTTTGAAACACAAGGTGGCATTTTTACTCATTTTAGTTCATTTAAGGCAATATTAGAATAAAAAAGATGAGCAGTATTGCTCATCTTTAAATTATTTTCTTCTATTATTTATTCTATTTCAATAGGTTATAATTCTGAAATTTTATATCACTAAATTTGAAACACTACCCTGAAAACCTCCGGCTAAATACTGTGTCGTAGGGTTGTTGTTTCCGTAGACATATTTTTGCAATTTAGCCCCTGCGGCATCGTAAAGATATTGAATTTCAAATCCATTTTCAAATAAAATGCGTACCGGAAGATTCAAATGATTGTAACGGATTCCTGTGATCCCTTTGTTGGTATCTCTAAGCATATTACCATTGGCATCATAGCCATAGTCGTTGTCGGTATCTTCTATACCGTCGCTATCGTCTTTAAAGCCTTGTGGCACATTAGTACTGTCAAATACTTTATCCAATTGGTTCGAATTGGCTTTGTACGTATAGGTCAAATCGTCTATCACAAATTCATAATCATTAGCATCACTGTCTCCATGACGCACTAAGGTTTGAATATTGCCGTTCTTGTCATAGCTCAACTGTTCTAAATAACTGTCGTGGTAAGCTCCTGATTCTCTTCGGTAATTAGCTTCTAACAAACGATTGGTCGGATCGTACTGATAAGTATACATCCTTAAAATGTTATCATTTGCCGTTCGCCAATACGTAGCCGAGATGTTTCCGTTATACAAAGCATCAGGTGCCGCATCATGGATCGCCAGAGGAGCATAGTCGTTATAATCGATCTTAAAGTTAAACAGGTCATTGCCTGTCATAATATTATTAACATCATTAATGTTTGTTAACCAACCTCTGATGTTGTAGGTATAGTCTACCGTTTGTAAAGCGGTTGCTCCCGTGATGTCTGCACCACCAACATTTTTGCTAATCAATTGCCTTAGTTTGTCATAAGACTCTTAAATAGATGAAAAAGGCGAAACAGGTTAGGAATCGCCTTTTTAATTAATTATTTTAATATTAAAATTGGAAAATAATATTCTTTAAACTGTTTCAAAATACTATTAAAATCTTTAGATTCTTTAAGTTCTGACCAACCAGTATATCGATTTTGTATTCCTATTTTTTCATTTGAAATAAGAATTGCTGACTTAAAAACTACTTTTTCTCCTGAACATAAAACCATTTTACTTTGGATAGTTGAAACATCTTTATCTGTATAGATAAATTTTTCATTAAAAAGTCTAAGTATTAAATTTTTATCAGAAGTTACTAAAACAGTATTTTTAATTTTTTCTGAATTAATAATATTATCATCTTCTTCATTTAATATCAAATAAACTTTATAGTGGGATTTATCAACTTGATTTAATAAATCATTCAAAGTAAATTCATCGCCCTTTTTAAATCTATTATCCGTTAAGTTTATTGAAGAATCAGAATAATCTAAAACTAAAGGATTTAAAGAAAGATATATAATTAACAATAAAACTACAAAAACTATTATTTTAAGAAATTTAATCATTTTCTCCTTTTTTAGTTACTATTTCTCCATTATTTTCCTTTAACAATTGGCTATCTGTTCTTACTCCACCATCAAACTGGGTTCTTACACTGGAACCATTAACCGTTGATTGGGAATCTACTATTTCGGTAAATTGGTCAACAACACTTGATTCAAAAAAGCCACTTACAGCTGTTTGACAGGCTGCAACAACATTAATCCACGCTCCACTAGCAAATGCTTCAGAATTAAAATCGCTTGGATCAAAATCCTCTCCCCCTAAACCATCTGTATAACCTGCATCTAAATCTCCAGGAGTAGCATGTCCTACATAGTAAAAACTGGTTATTTTATCATTTTTCCTTGAATCTCCACCAGTCTTCTCATTTACATAATCTACTATCTTATCAACTTCATCAACTACTTTCATCTCAATACCAGCTTTTTTAGCCAATTTCTCATATTTTTTGATTTCAGCTTTCGTGTATCCATAACTTTCAGAGCCATCATTATAAACCAACCATGTAACCTTTTCAGATTTAGATTGTCTTCTTCCTAAAGCACTTTTCGCTCTATCTAAACCATTAACTAAAAAATGTTCTCTATTTTTATGTTCACCTGGTTGACCAGATACAACTACTCCTTCTTTCCCATTAGGGTCTATAAATTTTAATGGATTATTAAACACATAAACAAATGGTGAAGTTGGTGCAAACCTCTCCGCCAACGGGTCAATATTCATCCATCTACCTAAAGCAGGGTCATAATTCCTTGCTCCGTAGTCATATACATTTAAACTAAGTTCATCCTGGAACTCTTGTCCGTTGTATTTATAATTCTAAAAAATTCTCATTTCTTATATTTATAATAATACCATGAATTGATACTATCAAGTTTTATCAAATCAAATTCCTTTTTATATCTCTCTACTAAAGAATCGCTAAGAGTTGTGTTATCAAAACTTATTAATCCCAAAAAATTATTTTCTTCACTTTCTGAATCGATAATAATTGTTTCAATAATAAACTTTTTTTCATCTGGATAAATAGAATATATTTTTAAACTATCCATGATTCTCTTAGTATCAGAAATAACATCCATGATTTTCTCTTTTCTCTCCTCTGATAGATAAATTTCTTGACCGTTTTTAAGTACAGAAATTAAAGTGTGCTTTTTTAAATCAAATAATATTTTTTCTCCTTCAATATCTTCATAAACAAATATGTTATTACTTCTTTTGTCTATATAAAAATATTCCCCTCTATTTTCTTTTATCAGATTAGATTCTATGATTTTTTCTAACAGAGAAATATTATTCTCTTCTTTATTATTATCACATGATTGAAAAAAACATAAAAACAATATCAGAGTATATAATATCAATCTTTCCATATTTTTTATCTTTTAACATCTATTTTTTGGATATTTGGATTGTTATTCATTAGAGAATTATTGAACTTAAAACCATCAATAATAGCTCTTTGGTCAGCTTCAGAGTCTAACATTCCTGGATTATCATCTTTTAAAGCATTATTAATATGGGCTCCTAATGTAGCTGTATCTGGATTAAATCCTAAAATACTCATTGCTTTTCCCCATAATAAATTTCCAAAATCATGATTATTATAAGCTTTATCTCCTAATAAGAAAAAACCAGCACTATCGTTATTTATCTCTTGTTGTCCAAATCCACTTTCTCTTAATTCATCGGAAAGATACATTATGGCAAAATCTAATTTTCCTCCATGTGATTCGTCCAAAGCAAAGTTAATTCTATCTAAAAATCCTTTAGATTCAATTTCTGATTTTTCCATATAATTATTTACATTCTCCTCTGTCTTTTTAAATACAATATTTTTATCTGAATCATATGTTGTACTTAATTCTAAATTTCTACTATCCATTTTAGGGTCGTTAAAACTATACACTGATTCTGTTCCATCTTCATTTTTTTGTACTATCCTATGAAAATTATCATTTGTCTTTCTTATCTCTCCCGTAAACTTCCCGTTTTTATCAAAAACATAATCATTATCAGGTGCCATCCCATCAGGGTCTATAAAATAAACAGGATTATTAAATGCATAATTATATGGTGAGAACCTACGCATTTGTTCCGCCAACGGGTCAATATTCATCCAACGACCTAAAGCCGGATCGTAGTTTCTTGCTCCGTAATCATATACATTTAAACTAAGTTCATCCTGCCATTCCTTGCCATTATATTTGCGTTGAAATGAACCATCCCCCTCATATTTAGGCAGGTCATCCAGAATGATCTGGTTTAAGATCTCATCTTTAATATACTGCTGCTCGTTAGTATTATACGCCGTATGTTTTAATCCGAAAGGATAGTAGTTGTTCTCTTCTAGTATTTCGGTGTTATCTACTATATTATCTTCATTGGCATCGCTATAACTCAAACGAATATTCCCGAGATGGTCGGTGTAATTGAATACATAATGGTAATGCCCGTTTAAAACATCTACGTAACCTTCCTCATGTGGAAAAAGTTTCAAAGAACTATTGTAATACTGAAAACCTCCGGCTAAATACTGTGTCGTAGGGTTATTGTTTCCGTAGACATATTTTTGCAACTTGGTCCCTACAGCATCGTAAAGATATTGAATTTCAAATCCATTTTCAAATAAAATGCGTACCGGAAGATTCAAATGATTGTAACGGATTCCCGTGATCCCTTTGTTGGTATCTCTAAGCATATTACCGTTGGCATCATAGGCGTAGTCATTATCCGGGTCTTCTATACCGTCGCTATCGTCTTTAAAGCCTTGTGGCACATTAGTACTGTCAAATACTTTATCCAGTTGGTTAGAATTTGTTTTATACGTATAGGTCAGATCGTCTATCACAAATTCATAATCATTAGCATCACTGTCTCCATGACGCACTAGGGTTTGAATATTGCCGTTCTTGTCATAGCTCAACTGCTCTAAATAACTGTCGTGGTAAGCTCCTGATTCTCTTCGGTAATTAGCTTCTAACAAACGATTGATCGGATCGTACTGATAAGTATACATCCTTAAAATGTTATCATTTGCCGTTTTCCAGAACGTTTCCGAGATATTTCCGTTATAGAGTGCCTCCGGGCTTTCTTGCGGATCGTTATATCCTATGGAAAAAGCAAAAAGATCATCTCCTAAGGTGTTCACATTGTTAATGTTTGTCAACCACCCTCTGATGTTGTAGGTATAGTCTACCGTTTGTAAAGCGGTTGCTCCCGTAACGTCTGTACCGCCAACATTTTTGCTGATCAATTGCCCCAGTTCGTCATAAAACTTCTTAAATAGATGAAAAAGGCGAAACGGTTAGGAATCGCCTTTTACTATGTTTTATCTTTATTCTTTACTTAATTTAAAAGGATTAATTTTAAAATACTTTGTAATAAAAATTAAAAGAGATAAGCTAACTAAAAAGGCTATAAAACATCTTAACACATGATTATGAACGAAACGTATGAGCGTTCTGATATCAAAAAAACGATATAAAATAATTCCTAAAAAAACAATTAGCGAGAATTCTAACAGGTTTTTTATTTTAGCTTTATGAGACTTTATTAAAAAACTTGTAGAAATAAAAATGATTAAGTACAGAAGAATTGGTAATACTTTTAAAACAATTAGTTTTTGTTGTACTTCATATAATGATGATTCTTCAAATTCCCCTGTATAAAAAGCACTATCTGTAAAAAAATAATACCCTAAAATTAAATACATTATTGTCTCCATAAAAAGGAAAATGCTTACTAATGATAAGAGGTGGTATTTTAAATTCATTTTGATATACAATTATTATTTAGTTATTCGTTTTAATATCTTCAAGATAACCCTTTACTGCATTTTCTGTAAAATCTCCATTCTTTGTTTTTACTTCAACATTTTTTTTAATTGCATCAACAGCACCATTTTTAAAATCAGAAGAACTTTGATTTATACTAACTTCAGATGTAGTTTGCTCACTTAATGTAGTAGGGTTTAACAATTCATATCCTCCATCATTGAGATTTACATCATATGTTGTCGAAGTGTCTGTTTGGGAGACTTCTACAGTACTTGGCAATTGATCATTCCCTACATATCCGGTTTCTGAAGTTGTACTGGTGTTTAAAGTAAAAGTACTCGCTTCTGCTGCTGAACTTACAACATTACCATTAGCATCTTTAAATACTCCATTAGAATTTGTTGTGGTTACTGTAACTGTTTCACTTATATCATTCAAATTAGCTACATCAGTAAAAAGTGAACTTATACTAGTATCCTTAAATTTAGATGTCGTACTCATTACTACACTTTCTCCAGAAGAATTATTCCTTACATTAAGATAAGTATGATCATGGCTTCTTTGTGTTGAACCTGGTAAAATCCCTCTAGAGTAGTTTGTTCTATATCCTCTGGCTGACCCCGAATGAGTTATGTTTCTTGAGTAGTTTGTAGTTCCTACTGACCTTAAAGTCTTTGTATATCCTTTATATTTTCCTCCTCCATTACCATAAGGAGCCATTCCATCAGGGTCGATAAAGTAAACAGGATTATCAAAAGCATAATTATATGGTGAGAACCTACGCATTTGCTCCGCCAGCGGGTCAATATTCATCCAGCGTCCTAAAGCCGGATCGTAATTTCTTGCGCCATAGTCATATACGTTTAAACCAAGTTCATCTTGAAGCTCAAAGCCATTAAATTTGAATTTATACACCGATTCCACTGTTGTAGTAGGTCCTTTTAATACTACGGCTCCTGCTGTTCCTTTCTGATACAACAACTCATCACTGTTGTAATTAGCATGTTTTAATCCAAAAGGATAGTAATGGTTCTCTTCCATGATCTTAAGGGTACTGGTTGCCGGATCTATTCCATAACTCAACCTGATGTTCCCTAAATGATCGGTGTAGTTGAACACATAATTATAGGCAAAGCCACAACTGCTCAAAAAACCACAAGTTTCCGTAACGTTCACATAACCCTCTGCATGCGGGAAAAACTTCAATACGTTGTCCACATATTGAAAACCGCCTTGTAAATAAGCCGTTTGTGCTGTTTCACTTCCTAAATAGTCCAGTACACTTTTCATCACTTTGGTTCCTAAAGCATCATAAAGATATACGATTTTTGCGCTGGTTCCAAATGTAATCTCTACCGGAAGGTTTAAATGATTGTATGTAATGTTCGTAATCCCTTTATTGGCATCACTGATCATGTTGCCGTTGGCATCATACGTATAATCGTCATCCGGGTCGTTAATTCCGTC
>NZ_JAMXLC010000001.1:1640934-1753995 GCF_024054235.1 Flavobacterium sp. NRK F10 | reverse complement strand
GCGGTCTCCGTTTCGAACCAAGGTTTTTATGTTACCGTTCTTATCGTAACTTACTTGTTCTTTGTAGTTGTTAAAAACGGCTGTTGCTTCCGGTTTAAGATAATCTGCATTGGTCAATCGGTTTAAGTCGTCATACGAATAGTTGTATTTTCGCAAGACATTATCATTTGCCGTTCGCCAATACGTAGCCGAGATGTTTCCGTTATACAAAGCATCCGGTGCCGCATCATGGATCGCCAGAGGAGCATAGTCGTTATAATCGATCTTAAAGTTAAACAGGTCATTGCCTGTCATAATATTATTAACATCATTAATGTTTGTCAACCAACCTCTGATGTTGTAGGTATAGTCTACCGTTTGTAAAGCGGTTGCTCCCGTAACGTCTGTACCGCCAACATTTTTGCTGATCAATTGCCCCAGTTCGTCATAGGTATTTTTGCTAATCAATTGTTCAGCAGTCTGGTCGATCTGCTGTTTGTGCAGCAACAAACGGCCTTGGTCGGTATAGGTATACATATCCTTTACGGTAACTACCGCTGCATTGGCATCGTATTGGTGGGTTGTCAGGGTATAGTCCACCTGTCCTGCCCAGTCCAGTTTGGTATCTACCTGGGTATAACCGCCTAAATGATTGGCGGTATAAGTCCGCACCGGGCGGTATTTGTCATCGTACAACGTATAACTTACAGTAGCCGTGGTAGCGGTCGGGTCGTCTAACACTCTTACCCAGCTACCCGTAGGAGAACCTTTTACCTTGTTGCAATTAAATTAACTTATCTGACACACTCATTACTTATATAATCCATACTATCCAAATTTATTTAATAAGCTAAAACCAAAAAAAGTTATAAAAGTTATACAGAAATATATAAAAATTAATCTACCATTTTTGAATTTATATTTTTCTAATATAACACGATATTTTTCCTTTAAAAAAACGGTATAATAAGTAATAACAATACTTGGAATAAGTAATATTATAATATACCATAAGAAGCTCTTTTGAGAGTTTTTAGATAAATAAGATGTTAATAGATCATAAGATTTAGATACCAAATCATAATTAGTAAAATATAGTATAGCACTTAATATTGTTGCAATATTGATAGAAAGTAATATAGACATATAAGAGAGTGTGAAAATTTTCCAATGATCCTCACCACCATTTTTTATTCTTTCATAATTAATTGCATCTGCCCATACAGAGTAATATATTTTTTTAAAAAATTTAATCATTTGCTTCTTCTATTAAGTCATACACAAGTCTACCTGTAAAATAAATAGCTGCACCGGCACCTATTGCCCAGCCAACAGGATTACTTGCTAAAAATAAAGTAGCGCCTAATGATTTATTTATCCTATAGCTAAAAAATCTATTGTTGCACTGGAAGTATTATACGATTTGGTTTTAACCTTAACAGAGTTACAAGCCTAAATAATTAGAAATAATACTCCAAATATTACTTTAAAATTTTTTAACAAAAAAATAGATTACCAATAGACACAATAAAAATTACAAACTTTAATAACTTTAGTACTAAATAAAAAGATAGACATTTTAGTCCATCCTTTTATTTAAAAAAATTATTTTTTATTGCCTATATAACCAACAAAAATAAAAATCACAATTGAACCTATTATTGTTAAAAACACAATTATTTTGCCTATTAAATCTGACTGTTTAGATTCGCCTCTAAACTTTTCATCAATTTGAGAAATTAATGACGGTCTTTTGAAGTAATAATAATTTGAATAATAAATAAATATTGCAAGTATTAACATTACTATAGAAAACTTATTATTTGGAATCTTATATATATTTAAAAATAATTCAAAATAAATATCCAAAGTCAGAATATAAAAAAACAATGCTATTGACAAATAAATAACTGCACCATTTAATGCAAATTCAGGGCTACTTGTATATGACACAAATTTATATAACTTATAAAAAAAATAATGATAAAAATTTTTCATTTTAATATTTAATTATCTATTCCTGTTGATTTCCAAAATTGATCTCCATAATAATAGTCAAAAACAGCATAGCCTCCAACTGCTATTAAACCTATAGGGTTAGATATTGCTACAAATGTTAACGCTGCATTAATCCCGAATCTAGCATAATCACTATTTTGAGCAGTCCCATTCTTAATTTTAGAACCTAATTGCAATCCATCTATTGCTAATCCAAGATAACCAGCTTTTTGTAAAAATTTATTTGCTCCTTTTAAGCGAGACAAACTATGATAATCTGTTAATGCTTCAATTACATCACCACCTTTTTTATACTTATTAATAATCTGTTGTTTCAATAATGTTTCGGTCAAATTAGTTACACTAGAAACCTTCGATAAACTAACAGCAGTCGCACTTTTCACTTTATTAAAATCTTTATCATTAATGATAGAATCGAAATCGAAATTATTTTCAATAGAAGACATATCATTATCCTCTACTTCAAAATCACCTTCTCCACCACTTGACCCTGTCCCCACAAACTCATTCCCTTGCATATCGATACCCCCATCTACTCCATCAAAAGTATATTCATTAATACCTTTTTTACCTTGTTGCAATTAAATTAACTTATCTGACACACTCATTACTAACATACTATCCAAATTTATTTAATAAGCTAAAACCAAAGAAAGCTATTATGGTAACAACAAAATATATTAATAATAATTTTCCATTTTTGAACTCATAATTTTCAAGAATGTATTTATATTTTTTTTTGTAGAAAATAGAAAAGTATGTAAATATTAAACTTGGTAAAAATAAAATTAGAATTGACCAAATAATACTAATTAATCGTTCATTCAAAGTTATTCTTTCTTCTATTTTTGAAATCATACTTAAAAATATGTCATATCCAGTAAAATACAGGAACGCACTCAAAATAGCCAAAATATTTAATGCCATGAGAATAGACATATAGGCAAATGTGAAAGTTTTCCAATGATCTTCACCACCATTTTTTATTCTTTCATAATTAATTGCATCTGCCCATACAGAGTAATATATTTTTTTAAAAAATTTAATCATTTGCTTCTTCTATTAAGTCATACACAAGTCTACCCGTAAAATAAATAGCTGCACCGGCACCTATTGCCCAACCAACAGGATTACTTGCTAAAAATAAAGTAGCACCTAATGATGTAACACCTACACCTACATCAACATAATCTATTGTTGTAGCAGTCCCTTTATATATTTTATATCCAGAATAAGCAACTCCAACAGTAGTCCCGACAACTCCAGCAACTTTAGAATATTTTAAAATCTTCAATCCATATTTTCCTAATGCAGCATTTCCATTTGGTCCTAAAACAGCATTTATTCTCCAATTCTTTTGTCTTACATCTAATTTTTGAAAGCTCCACAAGTTACTATTAGACTTAAAAGAACTAGCTACCCTATACATAGCAAAGCCAGAAACTGCACTACTAACATTTCCTACTGTACTAACCGAAAGTCCGAAATAATCAACTTCATCTGTACTAACATCTATACCGCTTATCAAATCATCATTATCCTCTACTTCAAAATCACCTTCTCCACCACTTGACCCTGTCCCCACAAACTCATTCCCTTGCATATCGATACCCTCTCCCTGCCAATCTACTCCATCAAAAGTATAATGTCCTACAGAACCATCTTCATTACGAGTGGTTAAATTATCTCCCCTATCAGGAACCAATTTGTTCCCTTCCCAATGCCAATCACTTCCATCTAAATATTCCTCTGAATCATAGCTATATGGAGACATTCCATCTGGATCGATGAAGCGTAGAGGGTTATTAAAAGCATAATTATATGGGGAATATCTTCTCATTTGTTCTGCCAGTGGGTCAATATTCATCCAACGACCTAAAGCAGAGTCATAATTCCTTGCACCGTAATCGTAGAAGTTCAATCCTAATTCATCCTGCCATTCTTTGCCGTTGTATTTATACTGATATGAACCGTCTCCCTCATATTTAGGAAGGTCTTCCAGAATGATCTGGTTTAAAGCTTGATCTTCAATATACTGCTGCTCGTTAGTGTTATACGCCGTGTGTTTTAATCCGAAAGGATAGTAGTTGTTCTCTTCCAGTATTTCACTGTTATCTACCATATTATCTTCATTGGCATCGCTATAACTTAAACGAATGTTCCCTAAGTGGTCGGTGTAATTGAATACATAATGGTAATGCCCGTTTAAAACATCTACATAACCTTCTTCGTGTGGAAAAAATTTCAAAGAACCATTGTAATACTGAAAACCTCCGACTAAATACTGTGTCGTAGGGTTGTTGTTTCCGTAGACATATTTTTGCAACTTGGTCCCAACAGCATCGTAAAGATATTGAATTTCAAATCCATTTTCAAATAAAATGCGTACCGGAAGATTCAAATGATTGTAACGGATTCCGGTAATCCCTTTATTGGTATCTCTAAACATATTACCATTAGCATCATAGCCATAGTCATCATCAGGGTCTTCTATACCGTCACTGTCATCTTTAAAGCCCTGTGGCACATTAGTACTGTCAAATACTTTATCTAATTGATTAGAATTTGCTCTATACGTATAGGTCAGATCGTCTATTACAAATTCATAATCATTAGCGTCACTGTCTCCGTGACGGAGAAGTCTAAGTATATTTCCGTTTTTGTCATAAGCTACAGATTCGTGGTAACTATCATGATAATTTCCTCCTTCTTTTAAATAATTACCAACGGTTAAACGGTTTAATGCATCATATTCATAATTATAAAAACGTAATATATTGTCGTTAGCCGTTTTCCATAGCGTTTCCGATATGTTTCCGTTATAAAGTGCCACCGGGTTTTCTTGTGGATCGTTATATCCTATAGAAAAAGCAAAAAGATCATTTCCTAAAGTGTTTACATCGTTTATGCTTTTTAACCACCCTCTGATGTTGTAGGCATAGTCTACCGTTTGTAAAGCGTTTACTCCCGTAATATCTGTTCCGCCAACATTTTTGCGAATCAATTGTCCTAGTTCATCATAGGTATTTTTTACAATTAACTGCTCGGGTTCAGTGTTAATCTGTTGGGTATGTAGTTCCAGACGATCTTGAGGAGTATAACTAAAATTATCCCGCTTTACCACTTCGTTTGAACTGTTGTTGTATTTATGTCGGGTAATAGTGTATTGCGCTTTCCCTGCCCAGTCCAGTTTGGTATCTACCTGCGTATAACCGCCTAAATGATTGGTGGTATAGGTTCGTACCGGTCGGTATCTGTCATCGTATAAGATATAGAAAGTCTCTGCTGTAGTACTTCCCGGTGTGTCTAAAACACGTACCCATGTTCCGGTGGGTAATCCTTTAACATTAGTTGCCAGTGTTTGTCCTTCTACATCATTAGGCAAAGTAGGGGCTCCGGCAAAGGTATAATCGTCGTAATAATTCTCTGTCAAAACTTCATTTTGTGATAAAGTAAACGGATTACTGCCACTGTTAATACTGCTTTGATTGGTGTATCGGGTATTGGCATTGACCGTCATTTGTTTCCATCCGGTTTTAGTCACTCGTCCGAATACATCGTATTCTGTAATTAACCAACCGATGTCGGTTCCTCCGTAAGGCGTAAATGCCGGTCCGGTTGCCACAGGTCGGTCCAGTTTGTCATAAACAATAAATTCCCATTGTTTACCGGGTAATTTTTTCTCTACTAAACGATTACTACTATCATATTTATACTGATAACATAATTCATCTAAAATAGTTGCAGTTATGTTCCCATTAGTCAATGGAGATAATACATAGGTCAGATTTCCAAATTGATCGTATACATAATAGGTATCATGGGGGGTATTATTATTATAGGTACGTTTTAAAACTATCTGTCCTTGTTTATTTTTAAACTCCTCAGTTGTATGATTTAGTCCACTAATCCAGTTCTCATCTTTAGAGATAGTTTTATATAAATCATTAGCAGTGTAGTAAGCATTTTGAATAATACTTATATTATAAATACTATATGTTACATTCCAAGTAGCAGTTGCTTTAAAATACTTTACTTCATCTTCTACATTTGTACGATAATCCAATTTTATTTCTTTACCTGAGTCCATTGTCCAGTCGTTTCCTGCTGAAGCAACCTTTATAACTCTTTCATAAGGGGATATTTCCAGTTTACTCTCTGTATATGGATTTAATGTGTTCTCAAACTCAGGCTGGTTATAAAAATCATAAACTTCACTACCTGCAGTATCATTATAATTTAAGCTTGGTCCTTGATTTACGTAAGGTAAAAAATCTTTAGTTTGCCTACCAAATTGATCATATTCAAAATGATTAATAATATCTTTTCCTGAATTTGATTGCTTGTGTGCTATTTGTTGAATAGGGCGTCCCAATCCGTCATAATACGTTAGTTGCACCGCTGCCTCATCTGCCTCAGGATTGCTTAACGGTGTTGTACTGGCTTGTTTGTAAGCCGTGGTTTTTATATAATTCTGATCTGGACTTTGTCCCAAAACCAGAACAGGTAGTAGTATTACTATATAAAATAACTTCTTCATCTTGCTTTAATTTGTATAATGGTATTCATTTTCATTTAAGATGTTGCCATCTTTATCTTTGACGTATTGTAACCTGCCAAAACTATCATAATGATAGGTTGTTGTATTGCCTCTGGGATCAGTTATAGTACTTATCCCTACAAGTGGTTTATAGGTAGAAGTGGTAATCATTGCTCCCGCAAGGACTGAGGCATTTCGTAAAGTATTTAAAGCATTTAGTAAAGCTATTTCATCATTAACATTAGATGCTGCTTCTATATCACTGATGTAATTTTGAGGAATATCATTATAACCAAAATTATCAATCTTTGCTACTAATTCATTGTTATTATACCCCCAAATATAAGCAGTCTTTATCCCTATATTATTTTCCATCTCTAATATATTGCCATTTGTATCATTAACTAAATTTACTTTAAAAAGAGGTTTTAAATCATTATCCCCTTTAGCGACTTTACTTGTCTCTGTTAAAAATATATTTGGGGCCCATTTCTTCTGGACTTGAACTACTTTAGAAACTTTTTCAGTATTTAAAAACTCCTCTTGTAATAAAGGAATACCTACATAATTTTTATTGTTCAAGTCAGAAACATACGGTTCTGATGAAACATTTGAATCAAATGGATAATAATAATTAGTTTGATAGGTGTTTCCTCCTGATACAGATTTCGTTTCACTTCTTAAAATCAAATTATCATTATTAATATATTGATAATTTATATTCTCTGATATAATATTATTAGTTAAGGTATATGTGATTTCTGTATTATCATTCCCTTCATACTTTGTATTAGTTATTCCCATTAGTCTATTCCTATTTATCATAATTGGACTTAATTTTTTGCTCATAAGCCAATACATAACACTACCAGAATTTCTTGATTCTGATCTATATTTTGCACTATTTATAGTATCTATAGTAGAATATTCATAATTGAATACTCTTTCGCTCTGTAACATTTCAGCTTTGTTAAAAATACTTTCTTTTTTTAGGATTTTGTTTCTGTTTACACCTTCAAAATCTGAAGTATATTCTCGTTCAAAAATATATTCAACTTCATTTGTATCATAATCAATCACTTTTTCTGTCACTTTGCTAAAAAAATTCCCTCTTTCATGAATATTTGGTATATAAAAAGTTTGCGTTGAATTACTCCCGTCTATTTCTCTTAAAATATAACTCCCCGACCAAAATTTTCTGTTTGTTCCAGCTTGAGTAACATAATGTGCTGCAAATTCATCTGTTAACAAGCAAAAACCTGACATACCATTATGTTCATATTTAGTATAAGTTATTTTCCCTCCTTGTGAATATTTTTTTATAGACTCAATTAATAAACCTCCTCCATAAACATTGCCATAATAACTGTGATTTTCAGCATTTAATTTATAATCATACTCAACAATTCCTCCAAAATGGTTCTTAACTTTCTTCAACATTCCCCATTTTGCGTAAGCAATATTAGGATATAAATTTCCTGCTATAAGTATAGTACCATCAGCTTTTCTAATACTTAAAGGCAAGAAATTATTATTTTGTATACCATTATTAAAACCAAAAAAATCTTCATAATACCCCATATTATTTTCTACATTTTGAGAACCAAAATATTCAAATTCATAAAACAATTCTTCTTGATAATTAGAGCTTACTTTATTTATTTTCCATAAATCCAAACCATTTCCAAAATTTGAAGTATTGTAATAAAACTTATATCCAAAAACATAATTTTCAAATTGATCATAGATATTTACTTCTTCTAAATAGTCATTTACATCGGAATAAATAAATTCAACTTTTAAATTATTTGTTTTGATAGTTTTAGGAGTTAAATATTTTTCCTGTATTAAGTAGTAATCTGTAGAATGATTATGAACTATATTATTAATATAGTCTTGATGAATAAGAGTGTTTGAATTTATATCATTAATATTCTGATAGTTAATACCTACATGATAAAAATCAGTTATATTTTTTTCTTTTTCAAAATATTGCAAAGTAACAAAATCTCCATTTGAACAGTTATAAATAGAATCTAAATAGAATCTATTTCTAAAATCATTTGATCCACTTCTAAAGAGTTCTTTAATTATAGGACCGTTTTTAAAACTTAATGTATTTGCCTTATCATCAGTGATTTCAAAAACTATATTTGAATTTTGCTCCGAAGCACTATTAATAAAATTATTAAAGAATGTGTTAATTTTTGTTTTTCTGATGCTATTTAAAATAACAGGTTCTATAATTCCATTATCTTTCTTATATAAAAAATCAAAATTTAAACCTAAGCTAGTTGTCAGTAAAAAATAGTCAGGAGAAATATCTTCACCATTATAGCTAAGGCTTTGAGGACAATCTGACTGACAATTGTCACTATAGAAAAATGAACTAAAATCAGGATTGGATGAATTAAACCATCCATCTTGTTTAGAATCTTTTTTATGATTTATAATATTATCAATCATTCCTATATTTTGTATTGTCCATCCATAACCGATTGGTCCAGGAACATCATTAACTTTTAACCCTCTATGTGAATAAATAATATTTATAGGAATACTCATTCCATTATAATCTACATCGAGAAGTTTTATTACTGTAGATTCATCATTTGTTTTTAAAACATCATCTGAGAATTGACCAGAACTATTCTCAGAAGAATAATTTTGGCTAAATAGATTGATTGTAAACATTAATGATATTAAGAAAACTTTTTTTATATTCATAACAATTATTTTTTAATCACTTTAACACCTCCGGTTTCGGTATCTGTTTTTATTTCTACTACGTAGATTCCGGTTGGTAGGTTGGTCAAATCTACCGGTATCGTTTTTTCGCCTTTGATCTCCGTACGGCTGATTGTTCTTCCGCTCAAATCGTATAAAGTCGCTGTTCCTTTGCTGTAGTCAAAGCTTACAATTACATTGGTAAAATATTCCGTCGGGTTCGGTACCGCTTCCAGGTCAATGCGGGCTTTCTCTTCCTTGTCCTTGTCTTTGAGCTTTACCACCCAAAAGTCATTACCGCCTTTGGCTGTCTTTTTGTCTTTTGAGGCAGTGCCGTTTGAGGTCCCTGCCAAAAGATAACCTCCATCGCGGGTTTCCAGCAAGCGTTTCATCACTTCATCGCCTTTGCTTCCTACCGTTTGACTCCAAAGCTCCTCTCCGTTAGGCTTGATCTTTAAAGCAATATAATCGTTGATCCCTTCTTTGTCTTTCCTGATGGTTTTAACAGGTGTTTTTTGTCCGCTTTTGTCCGCTTCACTCTGGGCGTAACCGCCAATGATAAACGTACCGTCTTTGTTCTCTACCAGTGAGGTTAAGATATCGGCTTTGCCATAGTTATACGTTTGTTGCCATTCGATCTCACCCGACTCATCGATCTTTAACACCCAGAAATCGGTTCCTTCACGGTTGGTCTTCGATTTGGAATACGTCGCTCCGGAATTGGAGTTCCCGCCTAACAAATAACCGCCATCCCGGGTAGGGATCAAAGCATTCAGATTATCGTCCTTTTCCCCGCCGTAGGCTCTTTGCCAGTCGATCTCGCCCTGCGCATCGAGCTTCACGATCCAGTAGTCTCCCAAACCGTAGTTCTCTTCTGTTTTATCGCCCGAAGCCGGAGAGTTGGAATAGCCTCCCAAAATATAACCGCCGTCTGTAGTTGGTTGAATGCTGCGCAATTCGTCCACATATTTCCCACCGATGGTTCTTTGCCATTCGATCGTTCCGGCTTCGCTGAGTTTTACGACCCAAAAGTCCAGATTCCCTCGCGAATCTTCTGATTTACCATACAAATCGGGAGTTTGTCCTTCCGGAGTTATCGTTTTATTGGAAGAGGAAGTTCCCCCTAAAATATAGCCGTTGTCTTTGGTCTGGGCAATGCTTAAAAGCTTTTCCATTCCGCTGCCGCCAATGGTTCTTTGCCACAGTTGTTGGCCTTTAGCATTGAGCTTGATGATCCAGAAGTCTTCTTTGCCTTTGCTGTTTTCGGTTTTGTCGGAACCTTTATCGGAAGCGGAAGTACCGCCGAGGATAAATCCCCCGTCACCGGTAAGGGCTATGCTTTGTAACAGGTCTTCTTTGTTGCCGCCAAAGCTCTTTTGCCAGTCCAAATTGCCGTGCTCGTCCATCTTCCAGACCCAGTAATCCAGATCGCCTTTGTTCTTTTCGTCTTTGTTGCCGTTTTTACCGGAAACCGAACTTCCGGCCAGGATAAATCCGTAGTCAGGCGTCGTATGGCATCGTATAAGTATTCGGCATGTTTGCCTCCATAGGTCTTTTCCCATAGGATATCCTGCGCTGAAGTAATGGCAGGAATCAATAATGCAGGGAAAATAGCGGTTAAGCGTAATTTTATTCGCATTGCATTTGATTTGTAATTAAATATGGATAAATGTATGTTTTTTTTGTAATACGAAAAGGTAAATAGTTGTTTTTACGGTTTTTTCAGTTTTAACTGGATATTTTAAATGTTTCTTGAATTTTTAAGGTTTTTTATCTGTGTATTTTTTTTAAACTGTAGTTTTTATCTAAAAAAATGCAATGGACAAAAAATCAACACAATGTCAAAATCCTACTCAAAATTGTTTTTTCGGCATTTTGTGTCAATTTTTTGATAGATTTTTTTTAACACAACAATTGTGGCATTTTTTTTAAACTATTTTTTTGCTACAAAACGTGTGATTTTTTTCTAATGTGATTTTTTTGGATACAAAAGTTGTAGCAAATTTTTCGTAATAGTTTTTTGGCTACGGTTTTTATGAACCAAAACTTTTCTCTTTTTTACATCATTTTCAACACATCAAAAAATCAGTTCAAAACTCACTATGTTCAATTGAATACAAAATAAAGACTCCCAACAACTTGTTGGGCTTACTTTGCTTTCATAAAACAAAATTTACGATAGTAATCTTTAAAAATAATTATGAGAAAAACAATACTTTTTATCTTGTTACTATGTTCTTTTACCCTTTTAGGACAGACTCAAATAGGGCAAACGATCTACGGTGAAAATGCAAATGACCTGCTCAGCCAAGTCTCATTATCTACAGACGGAACGATCATGGCGGTAGGCACTCCGGATAGTAACAATTTAACCGGCTATGTAAAAGTCTATCAAAGGAACGGAAACAACTGGCAACAGATCGGACAAAAACTGGAAGGAGGCAACCCAAATGAACAATTCGGAAATTCTCTTTCTTTATCAGCAGACGGAACAATTTTAGCCGTAGGATCAATAGCTTATTCAACCAATATTTTGTATGTAGGAAAGGTAAGTATCTATCAATTTTCAGGAGGCAATTGGACAGCAATAGGTCAGGATATAACAGGGAGCTCTGCGTATGAATACTTAGGCGCTTCTATAGCCTTATCTGACGATGGCAGTATTTTAGCCATCGGAGCTCCTTCAAATAGCAGTACAGTCCCTAGCTACACTGTTACGTATCAATATAACGGGTATAGCTGGATACAAATGGGACAGATCCTTTATGAAGAAGGAATCAGCGATTATAACGGAAAAAGTGTTGCGCTCTCTGCTGACGGAACAATACTAGCAAGCGGAGCTCATTACAATGACGGAGGAGGTGCTAACTCCGGACATGTCAGAATTTATAGTTTTAACGGTCTTAGCTGGCAACAACTCGGTACCGATATAAACGGAGAATATGATTATAACTATTTCGGAAACTCTGTAAGTCTTTCTCATGACGGAACTATTATTGCCATAGGAGGTCCCGGTGGAGGAAACGGATTTGTAAAAACCTTTCAATATAATGGAAATGACTGGCAACAGATAGGTCAAACAATACAAGGCGATGTTTTTTATGGTTCTTTCGGAGGCTCTGTAAGCCTTTCTCATGACGGAACTTTCCTTAGTTCCGGCTCTTATCTCGGTGCTGTCGGAGGGTATGAGTATGTACGAGCCTATCATTATAACGGTTCTATTTGGGAACAACTAGGTAATGATATTATATCTGACACCAATCTTGACCGTATCGGTTGGTGTGTTTCCCTTTCAGGAGACGGTTCTTCTCTCGCTGTTAGCGCACCCAGAAACAATACAAACGGAACGGACTCCGGACAGGTTAAAGTATATGATCTGACAACAGTTTTAGCTTCAGAAACTTTTATACTTAACTCTTTCACGCTTTACCCTAATCCTGTAGAAAACCTTATAAACATTAATTTTCAAAACAACCTCTCTTTTGTTCAAGCTACTATCTATAACCAATCCGGTCAACTGATCCAAACAACGCAATCGCTGCCTGTTAATGTCAGTGATCTTGCTTCCGGCACTTATTTCATAGAAATTGTTACCCATGAGGGTAAAGAAATACAACGATTTGTAAAAAAGTAAAATTGGCAAAACAACTTTCACTAATTTTTCTGTACTACCCTAAGCCCCACAACAAAAACTAAGAACAAAGCCGATACTTAGATTAAGTATCGGCTTTAAAAAAAACAGTAGTAATTTCAATTTCTATTCCACTAATACGTTTTGTTCTATTAAAGCTAAAAGTTCTCTTTGAGTTGTTTCACCTTTATCTTTTAAATACCATTTTTGCAATTCTACTTTAATCGGTTCGTCCACTACTCCGTGTTCCGCTTTATAATCTGCGATCATTTTTCGAGCTGGTTCAGGTCTTGGCCCCCAACTGCCGATTACTTCTTCCGCATCCGCATCCCATAAGATCACTTTTGGGATCGCCTTGCCTCCGTTGGTCAAAAACAGGTTCATCAGATCGTCATGATCGTCCCGTAAAACGATCTTTAATACAACTTTATCGGTTGCCTCTGCTGTTTTATTCAAAACAGGAAGTATCTGTGCCGCGTCGCCGCACCAACCTTCTGCTAATACTAACCAAGTTATCGTTTTAGGCAGCGCATTCAATTGCTCCTGCACTTCCGGCAAAACAGCCAAAGTCTTATCCAGACGGTTCATACGGGTTTCATTCAATTGCGTATAGCCCAGTAAAGCTTCACTTTGAGTATGTCCGGTAACCTTTCCATCTGCTAAAAGAGTTGCTATGTGTTCTCTATATTCCGGATAGCTAAAACTATCTTGTAAAGCATTTTTTATACTATTTTTCATATTCCTGACATTTTTGGCAAATTTAATTCTATTTTTGAATACTCTTTGTTAGTTTGGTTACAAATGGATGTTAAAACAAAAACTATCGGCATTACATTATCCGGCGGCGGTTCTAAAGGAATTGCGCACGCGGGTGCCTTACAATTTTTAGAAGAACAAAAAATTAAACCTACAGTAATGTCGGGAACCAGTGCCGGTGCCATCATTGCTGCTATGTATGCCTTTGGGAAAACTCCGAAAGATATCCTGAATTTCTTTCAATCTATTTATCTATTTCACTGGAAACATTTTACTTTGAAAAAACCGGGCATAATTGATTCCGAATCTTTTCAATTGTATTTTAATGAGATCTTCGGGGATACTAAGATCGGAGATCTGCCGATCCCTGTTAAAATTACAGCTACCGATCTTGTAAAAGGAAAGCTTAAAATTTTCAGCGAGCATACAAAAGTGACAGATGCTGTTTTGGCTTCCGCCTCTTTTCCCGGAGTACTGTCTCCTTACAAAGTTAACGGAAAATTGTATAGTGACGGTGGTATCCTGAACCACTTTCCGACAGACCTGCTGCAAGGGAATTGTGAAAGTATCATCGGCATTTATGTAAGCCCGATACACAATATTGAAGAAAAGGAACTTAATTCCATCAAATCTGTAACAACACGTGCATTTGAGTTGCTTTCCGGTCATGCCAATTATCAAAAGTTCAATCTTTGTGATTGGGTCATAGAACCGAAAGCTTTAGCTGATTTCGGTACTTTTGAGACCAGTAAAAGTAAAATGAGCACCATTTTTGATATCGGATATGAAGAGGCTAAAAAATCATACGAGGAAATACTAAAAAAGGAGCAATTGTCTTGACATGCTTTCCGTGTTATTCGCATACATTTTTTGAGTATATTGTAAATTTGTTTAAGTTTGCACCACTAAAGGAACAACACAATGAAATATAAAAGAATTCTTCTGAAATTGAGTGGAGAAGCTCTTATGGGCGACAGGCAATACGGTATTGACCCTAAACGTTTAGCAGAATATGCTGAAGAGATTAAAACGATCCACGACAAAGGGGTTGAAATTGCCATAGTAATAGGAGGAGGAAATATTTTCAGAGGTGTTGCCGGAGCCAGCAATGGTATGGATCGCGTACAAGGTGATTATATGGGCATGCTTGCAACAGTTATTAACGGTATGGCCCTGCAAGGCGCTTTAGAAGAAGCCGGAATGCAAACTCGTTTGCAAACTGCCTTAAAGATTGAAGCTATTGCGGAACCGTATATCAAAAGACGTGCTACGCGACATCTGGAAAAAGGAAGAATCGTTATTTTTGGTGCCGGAACCGGAAATCCTTATTTTACAACTGATACAGCTGCTGTTTTAAGAGGTATCGAGATCAATGCTGATGTTATCTTAAAAGGAACGCGTGTTGACGGTGTTTACACCGCAGATCCGGAAAAAGATCAAAATGCCGTAAAATTTGATTTTATTTCTTTTAACGATGTAATTGCAAAAGGATTGAATGTAATGGACACTACTGCTTTTACCCTTAGTCAGGAAAATGAATTACCTATCATTGTATTTGACATGAATAAGTTCGGTAATTTATTAAAAGTGTGTGAAGGCGAAATTGTAGGAACAACTGTTACTATATAATTTTACTAAAAAACAAATTATAAAAATTAAGCCATGACAGAAGAGATCAATTTAATTATAGACACGGCAAAAGAATCTATGGACGGTTCTATTGCTCACTTAGAAAAAGAATTTTTAAACATCAGAGCCGGTAAAGCCACACCTCAAATGTTAGGCAGTGTATTTGTTGAATACTACGGTTCTCAAACTCCTTTATCTCAGGTGGCTAATGTTAGTGCTCCAGATGCAAGGACGTTGACAGTTACTCCTTGGGAAAAATCAATGCTTCAGACCATTGAAAAAGCAATTATGATTGCTAATTTGGGATTAAACCCTATGAACAACGGAGAGAACATTATCATTAATATTCCGGCCTTAACGGAAGAAAGACGTAAGGACTTGGTTAAACAGGCTAAAACCGAAGCGGAAGATGCTAAGATCAGTATTCGTAATGCCCGTAAAGACGCTAATAACGACATCAAAAAAGAAGAAAAAGAAGGAACTTCTGAAGATATTTGTAAAAAAGCTGAAGAAGATATTCAGAAATTAACAGACTCTTACATTAAAAAGATAGATGATCTATTGGTTCACAAAGAAGCTGAAATCATGAAAGTATAAATTTTAAGTCCCGATTAACAATCGGGATTTTTATTTTGAATACCTTTGCATTGAAATCGATAATTCAATCAATGCCGAAAAAGCTTTTTGTACTCTTTTTGTTTTTTACTGCGCAACTTTCTATCAGTCAAACCTTCATCAAAGGACAGATTATAGATTTTGACACAACTATTCCTATTGCTTTTGCAACAATAAATTATAACGGCAACACGTTCAGTGCCGACTGGGAAGGTAAATTTTCACTCTATGTCAATGAATTTGACAAACCTCTCGTTATCAATTACAAAGGGTATTATGAAAAATATGCTTATCCTCAGAACAATAACAAATTCTGGATCATTAAGCTTACTGAGAATGAGAACGCTGTTCAAAAAGAGATCTATTCTGAGCACGAAGTGGACCAGATCATTAAAAAGGTTATTGAGAACAAATCCAAAAACGATCCGGAACTGGCTTTAAAAAGTTTTGAATATAAGAACTACGAACATTTATTGGTTACGGCTAATCCGGATAGTATTTCTGAAAAGATAGACAGCATCGTTAAAAAGAACATTTTCGGCAAACGCAAAATAAAATTAGATTCATCCAATTATAAGTTTAAGAATTTTGTCAAAGAACAACACATTTACCAGACTGAGAAGGTAAACCTTATCCAGCATAACAACCAAGGGACAAAAGAAACAGTTCTGGGTGCCCGTATGGCCGGACTGAAAAAACCGCTTTACGAATTTTTAGGGCTAAAACTCGTTTCTTATTCCGTATATGAAAATCCTTTTGAGATATTGGAAATACCGGTTCAGAATCCTCTGTCAAAATTTGGGCGTATCCTATACTCTTTCCACATGGTGGATTCCGTTCAGATTAACAACCGAAAAACATACCGTATTTATTTCCAACCGAAAAAATTAAAATCCAATCATTTAAGAGGATTACTATTTGTAGATGCTGAAAATTTTGGTATTGCTCAGGCTTATTTCCGGATTTACGGAATGGTCAACATTGATGCCACCTATACTTTTGATTATCTGAAATCACATAAAATCTGGTTTCCGAAAAAGCGAACCTTTAATGTTACCAAAGGTAGTAGCAACTACGATCTGAAACTTTTCGGAGAGACGATAGAGTTCAACTCCAGTCTGGAAACCGGAATCAGTCAAAATGCTTCTGACCGGATCTATCTTCGTCTGGAATCTACCCCGATGGAGATCAAACTGGACAACGATTTTACCATTTCGTCTCCTCAGATCATGATCGATGTCCCCGAAAAAAGCTTATCACAGAAAGATTCTTTTTGGAAAAAATATCAGAAAGACACTCTGGATGTCCGAAAACATCGCACCTATGTTTCACTGGACAGTATTTCAAATGCCGAAAATATTGAATACAAGATCTTCCTCGGCAAAAAAATCATCAACGGTTATTTCCCGGTCAGCATCGTCGATCTGGATCTGAGAAGTCTTGTAAAATTCAACAACTATGAAGGTTTCCGCTTAGGTTTGGGAGGAGTTACTAACCCTAAGTTATCTGAAAAATACAAAGTAGCTTTTTACGGAGCCTATGGTTTAAAGGACGAAAAGTTTAAATTTGGCATCACCCCTTCTTATCTTACAGACGAAGAAACTGAGACTTGGGTCAGTGCTTCATATAGCGAAGACCTCTGGGAGATCGCTCAAACCAGCTTCGCTACCGATTCGCACCGCTTTAAAATTTACGATCCCCGACCTATTAACATCTCTACTTTTTACAAGAATAAAATGGCTTCTGTATTTGCTGAAAGTAAATTCATTCCTAAAGCAGATACCTATTTTTCATTTTCCAGAAATGATATTACCCCACTGTTCTTTTATGAATTCCTGAATAACGGAAAAACATACAGTCAGTATACTATAACCGCAGCACAGTTTGCCATTCAGTGGAATCCTTTCAGTGAATACATGCAAACACCCGATGGAAAGATCGAAATTGAAAAGCGGCATCCTAAATTTTCATTTCAGGTCACTCAGGCATTACCGAACGTATTAGCCAATGATTTTACATTTACCAAGTTTGATTTTAAAACGTTCTACGAACTCCCTTATTTATCAGGGCAAAAAAGTTCTCTTTTATTCCAGACCGGTTGGGCATTAGGCGATGTTCCTATTACACATCTATACAACCTGCAACCTAACAACCTGAACCGAGATGCTATTTTACAACGGATCACGTTTGCCGGCAAGAATAGTTTTGAAACTATGTATTTCAATGAGTTTTTCTCAAACCGATATGCTTCTTTACAACTCCGGCATACTTTCAACAAAATACGCTTAGGCTATAGTTTTACCCCTGAATTCAGTGTCGTTACCCGTATGGCATGGGGTGGCACTAATAAGCAGAACGAACATATCGGTATTCCTTATAAATCATTGAGTAAAGGATTTTTTGAAAGCGGGGTCGAGGCCAATAAACTCTTCAAAGGCATCGGTATTTCAGCTTTTTTCCGTTATGGACCAAACCAATTAGCCCATTTTGATGACAATTTAGCGCTTAAAATTTCTTATCATCTGGATTTGTTCTGACCGAAACGCGTTAAGGCCTTTAAATTTATCTTAATTCTTTGCATTGTAACCTAACTATTTAAGCAAGAATACTTACCTTTGCGCTTCAATTTTTTTTACAATGTTTAAGTGGTTAAACACCAGTTTTTGGGATTTTATAGCACGCAAGATTCTGCGAAACAGAATTGCACTTATTATTGCTTTGGCAGCGTTTACTGTTTTCATGGCTTCGCAATGGAAATACATGCGCTTTACCTATACAGAAGCCAACTTGTTGCCGGATCATCACGAAGTCAATAAACAATACAATGCTTTTCTGGATAAATTCGGTGAAGAAGGGAACCTGATCGTCATCGGATTCAAGGATTCTACCTTTTTCAATACTAAAAATCTAAAACTTTGGGAAGATTTTATTGCAGACATCAAAAAAGATAAAGCAGTAGAACTAACGCTTTCTATTGAAGACTTAAAAGTGTTAGCCAAAGATACCGCTGCCCAAAAGTTCAAATTGGTTCCGTTCATCAATTCAAAAGATGTTACTGACAGCTACTTAAAAAAGAAAGAAAAAGAATTGTTCAATAACCTACCTTTTTATGAAGGTATGCTATTTAACAAAGAAAGCGGTGCCGTACGCTTTGCTATCTATATGGACAAAGATGTAGTAAATACTGCTGCCCGTAAAACATTCATCAATAAATACCTGAACGAAGAAAAAATTGAAGCTTTTGAAAAAGCATCAGGAATTGATCTTAAAGTTTCCGGAATGCCTTATATCAGAACTTTGAACTCACAGCATATTATAGATGAAATAGGACTGTTTGTAGGCGCTGCATTAGGTATTACCTCTTTACTTTTCTTTTTCTTCTTCAGAAGTTTCCGGGCTACTTTACTTTCCATGGTCATTGTAACCATAGGTGTTATGTGGTCCTTCGGTACACTGGGGCTTTTAAACTACGAGATCACTATTTTAACGGCTATTATCCCCCCGCTGATTATCGTTATCGGTATTCCGAACTGTATCTTCCTGATCAACAAATACCAACAGGAGATCAAAAAACACGGTAACAAAGCAAAATCATTACAGCGTGTGATCTCTAAAGTAGGAAATGCTACTTTAATGACAAACTTAACCACTGCTGCCGGTTTTGCTACTTTTATTGTAACGGATAGTGAACTGTTAAAAGAATTCGGTACTGTTGCTTCATTGAATATTTTATTTCTGTTTTTACTTTGCCTGATCATCATTCCGATTGCGTACAGCTACATGCCTATTCCTAAGGAAAAACATCTGGCTCACTTAGGCAAAAATTACATGAAATCATTCATTCAATGGATTGAAAACACAATACGCAAACATTCTGTTGCCATCTTTGCGACCGCCATTGTATTACTGGTTTTAGGGATCATCGGGATCTATAAGATAAAAATATCCGGAAGTTTAATTGAAGATATGCCTAAAAAGGCTGCTTTCTTTAAAGATATCGTGTTTTACGAAAAAGAATTTGACGGCGTAATGCCTTTAGAGATCATGATCGACACCAAACGCCCGAAAGGTGCTTTAAAATCAAGTACTCTAAGACGAATTGAAGAGTTACAGGAAGCGATCAATGAAGTTCCTGAACTGTCAAAACCGATCTCTATTGTAAATTTGGTAAAATATGCCAAACAGACCTATTATAACGGAAATCCGGAATTTTATGAATTACCGACCCGTCAGGAAGAAACCTTTATTTTATCCTACATCAAAAACTCTACTAAAAAAGAGAATGAGAACATGCTGAAAAGCTACATTGACAGTACCGGGCAATATGCACGGGTAACTACTTTTATGCGCGATATCGGCACGGATAAAATGGCCAAGATCGAAGAACGTTTACAAGAAAAGATCGACAAACTTTTCCCAAATGAACGCTACACTGTTACCATGACCGGAAAGGCCTATGTATTTGAAAAAGGGACTCACTATCTGGTACACAATCTGGTATTGTCCTTACTATTTGCCATTTTCCTGATCTCAATGTTAATGGCCTACTTATTCCGCTCGTTCAAAATGATCATTATTTCATTATTGCCTAATATTTTACCGTTAATAATGACTGCCGGTTTAATGGGATTCTTAGGAGTACCGATCAAGCCTTCAACAATACTTGTCTTCAGTATTGCCTTTGGTATTTCCGTTGACGATACTATTCACTTTTTAGCAAAATACCGTCAGGAATTAAAAGCGAACAACTGGCGCATTAAGCGTTCTGTTTATGCTACGGTAAAAGAAGCCGGGATCAGCATGTTTTATACATCAGTCGTGTTATTCTTCGGATTTTCGGTATTTACACTATCCAGTTTCGGCGGAACCGTTGCCCTTGGTAGTCTGGTAGCCATGACATTATTGTTTGCCATGATGGCTAATCTGATCTTACTACCCGCTCTTTTACTCTCTTTAGAAAAGTCTGTAGCCAATAAAGAAGAGTTTCCGGAACCAACGATCAACATTTTAGCAGAAGACACAGAAGAGGATAGTGCTCAAAGACAATAAAGTTTATATTTGCATAAATTTAATATAGGTGAAAAGCCTTACTTATAACAGAAATTCATCAGACAAATAAAGATTAAAACAATAAGACAGATGAAACATATAAAAGTTGTAGACCTACTAAACAATACAAAAACATTGCAGGAAGTAACTGCTAAGGGTTGGGTTAGAACCTTTAGAAACAATCAGTTTATTGCTTTAAATGACGGTTCTACCATTCAAAATATCCAATGCGTAGTCGATTTTGAGAACACTTCAGAAGAAACCTTACGACGCATTACAACCGGAGCTGCTGTTGCAGTAACCGGAACATTACAGGAAAGCCAGGGTAAAGGTCAAAAAGTAGAGATTCAGGTAACCAAATTAGAAATTTTAGGCGATAGTGATGCTGAAAAATATCCTATACAGCCTAAAAAACACTCTTTGGAATTTTTACGTGAAAATGCTCACCTCAGAGTTCGAACCAATGCTTTCGGAGCTATTATGCGTGTTCGTTCTGCCCTATCTTTTGCGGTTCATCAATATTTTCAAGAAAGAGGTTTTTTCTATGTGAACACTCCTATTATCACAGGTTCTGATGCTGAAGGTGCCGGTGAAATGTTCCGTGTAACTGCCTTACCGTTTGACGGAACACCAAGAGGCGAAGAAGGAAAAGTAGACTTTAAAAAAGATTTCTTCGGTAAAGAAACGAATTTAACGGTTTCCGGACAGTTAGAGGCTGAAACCTATGCTATGGCATTAGGTCAGGTATACACTTTCGGGCCGACATTTCGCGCAGAGAATTCAAACACTTCCCGTCACCTAGCTGAGTTCTGGATGATCGAACCTGAAGTTGCTTTTAATGATCTGGACGCTAATATGGATCTGGCAGAAGATTTTATTAAATATGTGGTTCGCTATGCCGTTGAAAAATGTGCCGACGATTTACAATTCTTAGAACAACGCCTAGCCGATGAGGAAAAACAAAAGCCTCAGGCTGAACGTAGTGAAATGAGCTTGTTAGAAAAACTAAATTTTGTTCTGGAAAATAACTTTAAACGTGTTTCGTATACAGAAGCTATTGATATTTTAAAAAGCTCTACTCCGAACAAAAAGAAGAAATTTCAATATTTAATCGATGAATGGGGTGCTGACTTACAAAGCGAACACGAACGCTACTTGGTTGAAAAACACTTTAAATGTCCGGTAATCTTATTTGATTATCCGGCGAAGATCAAAGCATTCTACATGCGTTTGAACGAAGATGAAAAGACCGTTCGCGCTATGGATATCTTATTCCCGGGCATCGGTGAGATCGTAGGCGGGTCTCAGAGAGAAGAGCGTTATGATGTTTTGATCGAAAAAATGAAAGCCTTAAACATCCCTGAAGAAGAAATGTGGTGGTATTTAGACACCCGTCGCTTTGGTTCTGCCATTCACTCAGGCTTTGGTTTAGGTTTTGAGCGATTGGTTCTTTTTGTTACCGGAATGACAAACATTCGCGATGTAATTCCATTCCCGAGAACACCTCAAAACGCAGAATTTTAATCAAAAATTTAGCATAATTAAGTTTAGTTGTTTAACTTTATATAGTGTAAACGGCTAAACTTTTTTTAATTATAATTCGTTTATGTTAAAACAAAATCTTCAGTTAAAACTTTCGCAGAAACTTTCGCCACAGCAAATTCAATTGATGAAATTGATTCAATTGCCTACACAAGCTTTTGAACAACGGTTACAGGAAGAATTGGTCGAAAATCCGGCCTTGGAAAACGGCAAAGAAGAAAATGTGGATTATGATGACTATAATGATTCTTCTGATGACGATTATGATGATTATGACAACGAAAGAATTGAAGCGGAAGACCTTAACATAGACGAGTATCTGAGCAACGACGAAACACCTGACTATAAATACCAGACAAACAATTATAGCGATGACGACGAAGAACGCAGCATGCCATTTGTCGCAGGTGTTACTTTTCATCAGGACTTGCTGAACCAATTGAATACTTTTATCTTAACGGATGAAGAAAAGAATATTGCTGAATTTCTGGTGGGCAGTATTGATGACACCGGTTATTTGAGAAGGACAATCACAGATGTAGTAGATGATCTGGCTTTCACACAGGGTATTTATACTGACGAAGCAATCGTTGAGCACATTCTTCTGCATGTCGTACAAGAGTTAGAACCGGCCGGTGTTGCCGCCCGTGATCTGCAGGAATGTTTACTGTTACAGCTTAAACATAAAACACCGACAGATTCCATTGCTTTAGCTATTGATATTTTAGAGAACCAATTTGATGCTTTTACCAAAAAGCATTATGAGAAACTGATCCAGAAATACGAGGTTTCCAAAGAACAATTGCGTAAAGCAATCGACGAGATCGAAAAACTAAACCCGAAGCCGGGCGGTGCTTATGATGGCAATCAAAAACCTATAGAGCATGTGGTTCCCGATTTTACGATACGAATTGTAGACGGCGAACTGGAATTAAGCCTTAACGGACGTAATGCTCCTGAACTACATGTTTCCAGAGATTATCAGGAAATGTTACAAAGTTATAAGGATTCGAATGAAAAATCATCGACCCAGAAAGATGCTGTTCAATTCATCAAACAAAAGTTAGATTCTGCCAAATGGTTCATTGACGCCATAAAACAACGCCAGGAAACCTTGTTTGTAACTATGAATGCCATTATGCATTATCAGGAAGAATATTTCCTTGACGGCGATGAAACGAAGTTAAAACCGATGATCTTAAAAGATATTGCTGATATGGTTGGACTTGATATTTCGACCGTTTCACGCGTTGCAAATAGTAAATATGTTGAAACTCCTTACGGAACCAAACTCATTAAAGATTTCTTTAGTGAAGCCATGAAAAATACGGAAGGTGAAGACGTTTCAACTATAGAGATCAAAAGGATCTTGCAGAATGTCATTGAAGAAGAAGACAAGCGAAAACCACTACCCGATGATAAATTAGCCGAAATTTTAAAAGAAAAAGGTTACCCGATCGCCCGAAGGACTGTTGCAAAATACAGGGAACAACTGGACATTCCGGTGGCCAGATTACGCAAGAAGATCTAAATCAAATTTACTCAAACGGGAACTGCAATAAAGATAGCGCTATGAAAATAAAACAATTTTTACCTTTTTTTTCTTATCTCTTTCATCCGATCTTTATTCCTCTGTATGGCTCTGTTTTTTATTTTCTGACCTATCAGAATATGCTTCCTCCGAATAGCATTTATATGATTTTGATACAGATCAGCATCATTACACTGATGTTGCCTATGGCTCTTTATTTTCTATTAATATCACTAGGATTAGTTCGTTCTTTCACAGAAGCCAATATAAAAGAAAGGCGTATACCGCTTTCCATTCAGGCTATCTTGTTTTTCATCTTATTAAAGTTCAGTATCACGATTGAAAACCTGTCGGAACTTTATTTATTCTTTTTAGGTGGATTCTTTAGTACCGTATTAGCCCTCATTGCTATTATGGCTAATTATAAAGCAAGTTTACACATGATCGGCATAACTTCATTGGCTACGTTTGTATATTACCTTTCGGTCAACTACCAGCTTCCTTATATCAATATGGTCGCTACCTGCTTTATCTGCGTAGGTCTTGTAGCTTCTTCCCGCTTGTACATGAAATCACACAGCCCGAATGAATTGATTGTAGGTAGTCTTTTCGGAATTGTTCCACAAGTTTTGTTATGGCATTTCTGGCTATAAGATATAAAACATAAAGCCTACATTAAAAGAGCTCAATTTTAAATCCTGATTATCTAATTGTGTATTTTTAAAGATAGGGGTCAGCCCATAATAAACATACATATTAATGGTATTGTATCCTACACTTATATAAGGACCTAATTGCCATTTACTTACATCACTATTATTTTTGACTTTATAATTCGCAACAGCTGATTGGAAATCAGATTTGCTTCCCAGTAGGTAACTCGCTTTAAAACCGGTATAAATACGCCAGAACTTATGGTTCAAAGGAGTGGCATTTCTCCAACGGATCTCCAAAGGAATATCTAAATAATGCAGAATTAATTTATTCTTATCATAACTATTTTCAATCGCATAAGTTGCCGGATCTCCGTCCTGTACCTGAATATTATGTTTGATATTGTTATAAGAATAGCCTACTCCAAGTGCAACTGACCACTTTCGGTCTTTTGTAAAAGGCATATCGCGCATAGCTCCTAATGTTATACCGGTAGAAAAAGAATATTGCTTGTATCCTGCCGGTTTATTTTGCATCAAATTATATGTGATCGAAACATAAAACTGATCTTCTCTGAACAAAGAGTCTATAACTTTATAAGGTTCTTTTAACTCTGTCTTAGGTTCAGTTTCTTGAGCCCTAATAAACGAGCAACAGAAAAAAAAGATCAAAAACGAAAAAGTGAACCGTAACTTCATTTGCGTATTTTTTGCTAAGTTAAGACGAAAAAACTAAACAGCATAAAAAAAGGCACGCCTGTAAGCATGCCTTTTATATTTGGTAAAGTTAAAATTATTCTCCAACCGGATTACCCGATGTTGTTGTATAATTAACTTTTAATTGATCTACTTTACGTAATTCTGTTTTGATATCCTGAACAAGACCCATTTTTACTTCTTTATCTATTTTCAAAGAAGCCGTTAAATATTTCTCATCTTCAGAGTTTCTTGAAGCTCTTTCTGTCATTACGAAATTCCTGATATCGTTCACAGAAGAGATCTTATCATTTAACTGAATACGATCTGATGAACCCAAACCTGATCTGTAATTTGCTTTAGGTTTACCGGCATAAATATACATTACGTATTGTTTTTTATGCAATTTAGCTGTTTGATCTGCTTTCGGCAAACGATTTTCAATCTTCAAATCGCTATCTTTCATAGTTGTAGCAGTCATGAAGAAGAACAAAAGCATAAATACAATATCCGGCAACGATGCTGTAGATATCGCAGGTAGTGAGCCTGATTTTTTCTTTTTAAATTTAGACATACTTTCTAAAATTTAAAGGATTAATAGTTCTTTTTCGGTTCTGCTTCAGAAAGACGCATTGGATACATATTCTGAATTTTTTCCACTTTTGGTTTTAAGTCATCAACTAAACCTTCAACCGCTTTAGAAGCCGGATCGTTATAAACATACTCCATTTCTCTGTATGTTTTCCCATATCTTTTCATAGCTTCTCTGTCTCTTAAGAAATAATAAGCAGCCACTAACTCATTTTGCACGGCAATATAAGTTTCATAAGTAGTCTGTCCGTCATTCATTAAAGAGATCACTGCTTCATCAGGGTCGTCAGAAGACTGCGGGTTTCCTTTTCCTTTACAATACGAACAATTCCCTTCCCCGTTATTATCTAAGAAATCGATTGCCGCTTGTCTTAGTTGTTTAATATTCATCAATTGCTCGTTCACTAACAACTGATTGTCTTTATTAACTAAAACACGCATAATGTTTCTCTCATTGATCGGCGGAGCCGGCGGGTTTTCTTCATATCTAGGCAAAAGACGGTTGATCCCCTGGTCCACTCCGATGGTAGTTGTAACCAAGAAGAAAATCAAAAGCAGGAAAGCAATATCTGCCATGGAACCGGCATTTACCTCTGGTGCTTCTCTTTTTGCCATAATTATTTTTTAATTTTATTAAAACCAGTCCACAACATTGTTCCGACAGCAACAATTGCTAAAAGATAAAATGTATTCAAACCGGTACTTACTAGTTTAGATGTCGTTCCTGATACTACTCCACTGTTTGTTTTAACTTCAGAACTATCTGCTAACACAAAAGAGATAACCACCACAGCCAAGAATAAACCAACTGAAACAAGTGTTTTCTTAAGTGTCTCTTTTTTAGAAAAGAGATTTTTAACTACATATATCACTACTACAGCAACACAGGCAGCAAAAATAAAATACGATACGTTAATTAGAGGAGATATCCACGCGCTGTCTTTGTCTTCTGAAGCCAAGATTCCACCAAGGAATACAAGACTCAAAACACTTATTATAACAGCTATTATTTTTACAATTTTATGTAACATATCAATGAATGTTAAGGTAAAATGAGTTATTATTTTTTACTGTAATCTGATAAGATATCGATTAAGCTGATAGAAGCATCTTCCATATCATTTACGATTGAATCGATTTTAGCAATGATATAGTTATAGAATACTTGAAGAATAATCGCAACGATCAAACCGAATACAGTTGTCAATAACGCTACTTTAATACCACCTGCTACTAAAGACGGCTCCATTGATCCTGCTGATTCAATTTGGTCAAACGCCTCAATCATACCGATTACCGTACCCATGAACCCTAACATCGGAGCAAGAGCGATAAACAATGAAATCCAAGAAACGTTTTTCTCTAATTGTCCCATTTGTACACCACCGTAAGCTACGATAGATTTTTCAGCTGAGTCCAAACCGTGAGAATAACGATCTAAACCTTGATAGAAGATAGACGCTACAGGACCGGCAGTATTTCTAGCTACTTCTTTAGCAGCTTCAACACCTCCAGAGTTCAAAGCACCTTCAACTTCTGAAACTAATTTTTTAGTATTTGTTGTAGAAAGATTCAAATAGATGATTCTTTCGATAGCAATAGCTAAACCTAAAATCAAACAGATTAATACGATTCCCATGAAGCCAGGTCCACCCTCAATAAATCTTTTCTTCAACTCTTGAGTAAATGTTACATTCTCAACAGTCTGATCGTCTGTCGCTTCTTCAACAACTGCTGCTTCTTCAGTTGTAGCTGCAGCTTCCTGTACTTGTTCCGTTGCAGGCGCTTCTGTTGCTGTAGAATCTTGAGCTTGAACATTTCCAAAAGTCATAAGCCCTGTGATTGCCAAAATAGAAAATAATCTTTTCATCGCTTTTGTTCTTAAAATTTAATTAGTTAATTGGGTTTAAAAGTATAAAATATTTATTTAATTTAAAATTATTTCTGGCAGAGAGGAAGGGATTCGAACCCTCGATGCCCTTTTGGAGCATACACACTTTCCAGGCGTGCGCCTTCGACCACTCGGCCACCTCTCTTTCAAAATTACATTTTGATTTCAAGGACGCTAAATAACGTAAAATTTCTCATCTATGAAAATTTTAACTTCTTTTTTTAATACATTTCGCCTCTTAACGAGGTTTCAAATATGGTTTTAAAAACATCTGTAGCTATTTTTTGACCTAACAAATACATTAGTTTTGTAACAGCCGCTTCCGTTGTTATATTATGTCCTGAAATAACCCCTATATTCTTCAGTTGCGTACTGGTTTCATATTGTCCCATCGTTACGGAACCTCCGCTACATTGTGTAACATTAATAACGCAGATATTCTTTTTTATTGCCTTCTCTATTTCTTCAACAAACCAATCCTCTGATGGTGCATTACCGGAACCGTATGTTTCCAGCACAATTCCTTTTAGCCCCTGAATGTTAAAAATCGCCGACAGTACTTCTCTGTTCATCCCCGGAAACAACTTGACAATGATGACATTATCATCAAAAGTCTTATTTACTTTCAACTTCTTGTTCCCCGTCTTTTTTAAAAGGATATCCTTATTTACTTTTAAATGAACTCCTGATTCTGCTAATTCAGGAAAATTAGGCGATGTAAAAGCATTAAAATGTTCTGCGCTTATCTTTGTAGTTCTGTTTCCGCGGTATAATTTGTATTCAAAATACAGGCACACTTCCTGAATCACCGATTTTCCTTTTTCCTGTAACGAAGCTATCTGGATAGCCGTGATCAGGTTTTCTTTGGCATCAGTACGCAAATCTCCGATAGGCAACTGCGATCCTGTAAAAATCACCGGTTTTCCTAAGTTTTCCAACATAAAACTCAATGCTGAGGCACTATATGACATAGTATCCGAACCGTGTAACACGACAAAACCATCAAAATCAGAATAATGTTCTTCTATGATCGTGGCTAGTTTTTTCCAATGTTGCAAGCTCATATTAGAAGAATCGATAGGTTCTTTAAAGGAAACCGTATCTATTTCGCAATCCAACAATTTAAGCTCAGGAATATTTTTAAGTAGTTTTTTAAAATCAAACGCTTTGAGAGCACCGGTATCGCTGTCTTTTACCATACCAATTGTCCCTCCGGTATAAATAAGTAATATTTTAGCTTTCAAAACCTGCATTCTCATACCTCATTTTATTTACAACCGGATTAGCATACATTGCCAGGAAACCTTTTCGAAGTGTATCATTGTCTGCATCTATTCGCATTTCTAATCTGCGTTCAAACAATTGCTTTTCTTTTTCTGAATATTGATCCCTGAAAAGCTGCGTTTCATTTAACAGGTCATACGCAATAAAATTAGTTGGCCATAATCTGTATGATTTCAAAATAGAATCATCAATAACCTGCGCCAATGCCTGAATTTGTTTGTTCACATTTTCGTTTTCAGCTTTAATATTTTCCAGTTCACGATCCAAAACATCTCCTACATGAATATGGATTCGCTTCTTCTGCCCTATAATTCCGCTGATCAGGTTAACAAAATCTTCATTTTTTTCTTTCACATACACCTCATCTTTAGCTTGCGCCAATAATTGCGGCATCTTCAAAGCATCAGTAGGGTCATATTCATAAGAAATAGAAACCGGAACTATTCTCAATTTTCTGAAATAATCCATACAATTCTCTTTTCCGGCTGCCATAGCGATCATCTTCAATACCCCTTGATGTGTTGCGTCATTTCCGTCCTTAGTTCTGCCTTCTTTTTGTGCTACCCAAACCGAACGGTTCTCTTTTGCTAAAAGCTGGTAGATATATTCAGACATCACTTTAGAGCTCTGTAACAGTTCTCTGGGAGGAAGATTTCTTTTCACCAAAAAATTCCTGTTTAACCGGGAAAGTTTTAGTAAAATATCTTTCTGAACCAGGTTATCTCCTATTGCTGAAGCCGTCATGACCAATCCATGGTCAAACAATGAAACATTTAACAAAGATGTATCTAAGATTATGTCTCTGTGATTAGAAATAAAAAGATAAGAAGTATTGGGTTCTAATTTTTCAAAACCGGATGTTGTTAAGCCGTCTGAACTTTTTTGCAGTACCTTTTGAATGGATTCGTAAACAAAATTTACCTGAAAATCACGAATAGAATGCGTTCTCTTTAATTGTTCCTGCCAAATTTCGTCTCCGACATCAGGGTAGGTAAAGTTCATCATTGCCTTCATCATAGGATGATTGATAACGGAACGTAAAGCTTCATTTACTTCTGAATCATAATAAGGACGAATGGCATCAAATTTTGTCATAATAATAAAAACAAAGCACAAAAAAACGAAAAAAATAATTAACTCCGTTTATCAATTCGTTAAATTCCAAAAACAGCCTTTGCGTTTTGAGTTGTTACTTCAGCAACTTCCTGAGGGGAAACGGTATAAATATGAGCTAGTTTTTCTGCAATCAAAGGAATATAACTGCTCTCATTTCTTTTTCCTCTATAGGGAACGGGAGCTAGATAAGGAGCATCTGTTTCTAAAACAATGTTTTTCAGATCTATTTCATGTAAAAACTGGTCAATCTTACCATTTTTAAATGTCACAACCCCTCCGACCCCTAATTTCATATTACAGTCTACTGCCCTGATCGCTTGTTCTTTATTTCCGGTAAAACAATGAAATATCCCTGACAAACTTTCTCCTTTTTCCTCTTCTAAGATCTCAAAAACCTCATCAAATGCATCTCTACAATGAATATTAATAGGTAATTGGTGTTTTTTTGCCAATTGTATCTGATATTGAAAAGCTTCTTGTTGTTGTTTTAAAAAGGTTTTATCCCAATACAAATCAATTCCTATTTCGCCTACGGCATAAAATGTTCTTGAAGCCAGTTCTTTTTCTACAAAAGCTAACTCTTCTGAATAATTTTCTTTTACGTGGGTAGGGTGTAATCCCATCATCAAAAATACATTTTCCGGATACTCTTTTGCTACAGCATACATTTCTGCCGAATAGGACGAATCAATAGAAGGCACAAACATTTTAGTCACTCCTGCATTCAGAGCTCTCTGCATCATTGCTGCTCTGTCTTCTTTAAAATCTTCCGAATATAAATGGGTATGGGTATCTATTAACATCATTCTTATACTTTTCTTTTCCGGCGCAAATTTACAAAGATAAAACCAAGTTTACCCCACTCTAATATTAAGACTTTCTTCACTTTTTAAAAATGAAAAAATCACTATGTTTGACCCATGGAAGATTTACAAGACTTTTTAAAAGAAAATAAATATAAAAAAGTCCGTTTTAAAGTTTTAAAAACCCAACACTTATTAGTTAAAGCTAAAATAAACGGAATCAGTGGTATTTTTATTTTAGATACCGGTGCGAGCAACAGTTGTGTAGGCTTTGAAGGAATTGAAAAATTCAAACTAAGATCAGAAGAATCGGAAACCAAAGCCTCAGGAGCCGGCGCTACCGGAATGAATACATTACTCGCCAAGAACAATATTTTACAAGCCGGCAGGTGGAAAGATAAAAAACTGCACCTTATTGTTTTTGACATGAGTCATGTAAACAATGCTCTTGAGCAATACAAAATAAAACCTGTAGACGGAATCATAGGAGCCGACATTCTTTTAAAAGGCAAAGCTATTATCGATTACTACAATCACTTACTGTTTTTGAAGTAAGCTTTAAGAAAATACGCAACCTTTTTTGTTTTTCCTCATCTAATAAGAAAAACAAAATGCTATGAAAAAGATTTTTAAATTAAACCGTACAGCGCAATTAATTGCCTTTTCAGCGCTTCTTTCACTAACAGTCAGTTGTAGCGATGACGACTCAACAGACACCAACCAGAATATCCCGACAGCTCAGGAATTCAGCTCTGTAAGAGAAGATGCTTTGCTTTCCATCACACAAGATTTCCAATTCGACGCTTCTGACGGATACGTTAATTTAACTTCTGAAAAAGGGGTTTTTCTTACTATAAACACTAATTGTTTAACCCTTAACGGCAATCCGGTTAGCGGAACCATAGATCTGGAATACGTTGAGATCTTCAGCGGCGGAAACATGATCGTTACCAACAAACCTACTATGGGCTTAATGAATGACGGAAATAAATCATTATTACTTTCCGGCGGTGAATTTTACATTAATGCAACTCAAAACGGACAAACATTAGAACTTAGCTGTCCTATTACCATAAACATCCCTACTTCTTTGACAAATCCGGGAGGCGATCCTAATATGACATTATGGGATGGTACAATTGACGAAAACGGAAACCTTACTTGGGATGAACAAGAAGATACAACCGGTAATCAAAATATTTTCATAGAAGGCCAAGGAGATACAGCTACTTATTATGCGTATTTTGACTCTTTTGGTTGGACCAATGTGGATCAGTTTTACAGCGATCCTAATCCTAAAACAACGATACTTGCTTCCGTTCCAAACGGATATGACAACCAGAACTCCGCTATTTATCTGCATTATGACGGAAAAGGAAATGCTCTGGCATTATTAGATACTTATGATCCTGTTACCGGATTATTCTCGGAACATTACGGACAAATTCCTATCGGATTAGATTGTCACATCATTTTTACTACAGAAAGTAACGGTCAATGGCGTTACGCCATTAAAGAGGTTACTATTGAAGCTAATGCAGTTTACAATTTCACTTTATCGGAAACTGTTTTGGGTACTGAACAAGAATTAATTGATGCTATAGATGCTCTGCCTTAAAAAACTGAAATAATTTCGGATTAATTATACTTTACTTTTAATGCAAAAAAAGCGGTCAAATGACCGCTTTTTTATTCTGTATAAATATTATTCTTTAACTGGGTAAACATTTCTGTCGTCATCGATTCAATATCAAAATCATTTTGCCAACCCCAATCTTTTCTGGCAGCAGAATCATCTATACTCGCCGGCCAACTATCTGCTATTTTTTGTCTGAAATCAGGTTCATAGTCAATAACAAAATCAGGATAATGCTTTTGGATCTCTTCCGCAATTTGTTTTGGTGTAAAACTCATAGCTGCTAAATTATACGACGACCGGATCTTTATCTGATCAACCGGAGCCTGCATAATTCCGATAGTAGCTTTAATCGCATCATCCATATACATCATCGGCAATTCTGAGTTTTCAGATAAAAAGCTAGTGAACTGTCCCTCCGCCATCGCTTTATGGTAAATATCCACAGCATAATCTGTTGTTCCTCCTCCCGGTTCCGTACTCCAACTGATCAAGCCCGGATAACGTATACTTCTTACATCAACACCATATTGTGCATGGTAATACTCGCACCATCTTTCCCCGCATTGTTTTGAAATCCCGTAAACAGTTGTCGGTTCCATAATGGTGTATTGCGGTGTATGATGTTTCGGTGTAGTTGGTCCGAAAACAGCAATACTGGAAGGCCAGAAAACCTTCTGGATTTTCCCGGCTTTAGCCAAATTTAAAACATGAAATAAAGAATTCATATTCAAATCCCAGGCAAATGCCGGATTCTTCTCTGCTGTTGCCGAAAGTAATGCAGCCATCAAATAAACATCTGTAATCTCATATTCCTCTACTAAATGTTCAATCTGATTGTAATCCAGCGCATTAACTACTTCAAAAATTCCGTTATTCACCACATCATTATTCAGTTTCCTGATATCAGAAGCCACTACATTTTCCACTCCGAATGTTTCACGTAATTTTGCCGTGAGTTCAGTCCCTATCTGACCACATGCTCCAATGATAAGAATTTTAGTTTTCATTTAGCTAAATTTGCAAACAAATATAGTCCATTTAGAAATATGTTTTTCATTGTCGTTTAAAATATTTTCACAAAAAAAGGCTAATTTGTATTATATTTTCAAAACAACGGCTTAAAAATAAATATTCAATAATTTACAACTCAAACTCAGCCAATTTGTTAAGAATTCCTTTTAATCGAAAACCATTAATCAAACATTTGTATTTTTGCTTAAATTCATGAAGCATGAAAAAACTATCAATCGTTTTATTATTTATAGCAAGCTTTCTTTTTTTAACCAATTGCCAGAACTTCTCAGACAAAAGAGAATTTGCCCAAAAAGAACAGGCTAAAAAAGACTCTATTTTTACTTCCATTTCTAAAAAATGGCATTTTGATTTCCCTTCTGCAAAGCCGGAAGTAAACCAAGCTATGACCGATTGGAATCAATGGGTACAGTTCAAACAAGAGCTACAACAAAAACCCAAAACTTCTTTACTAGCCTTTCAGATGAAAGTTAAAAATGTATCTGCTAAATCCGATAGTCTGCATCTTACGGTTCCGGATGATTTTAACAACCCTCAGGTAAGAAGCAGACTGATAACCCTTGATACTAAGATCAAATCACTTGACACTTATATCCATTTACAAAGCATTCCTGAAAAAAAGGTTTTAACTCTTATTTCTGAGATCAATGAAGAGATCAAAGGCGTATATACCCAGATGGATGAAGTTGTTATCAAAAAAGCGATCCCAAAAGAAATTGGTGAAGAAGAAATGCTAAGAGCTCTTGACACAACTCGAAATGCTAACTTTGACAAGATGCAGGATGCCATGCAAAAAACTGAAGATTAATTTGTTACTTTTACACAATAATGTGACAGGATGAAAAAAATACAACTCTTAGTGTTATTAGGACTATGGTCAATCGTAGCTAATAGCCAAAATATCATTTTTGAAGACAATGCTTCTAATTATTCCGGTAGTTGGACAAATGGTAGTAATTCAGGAACCGGATTCACAGCTTGGGATCTATGGACACAGAACACTGACGCTTCTAATTTTGCGGGACATTTTTTAGCTAGCTCAGTAAGTAACGGATTCGGTGATATTGATACAAGCGGCTCTTCTTTCGGAATGTATGGAAACCCAAGCGGTTTAAATGTTCAGGCCAATGCTCAGCGTTTTTTGAACAATACCGGTTCTCCGGCAGTAAGCGGAAGAGAATATTTGCTTACCGGGCAATCTTTTTCTATTGATCTGGCAATTGCTTACAGAAACGGCTATAAAGGCATCGATCTGATGGATCAAAATTATACAATTCTATACAATTTCAACGTGGGAAATGATCTGTACAGCACTACCGATTCTTCAGATTTAGGGTGGGCTTACGACCAGAATTCCGTTTTTAACCTTACTGTCCATCAATTTGACACCAATTCGTACGAGGTTGTGATTACACGAGGAACGGATACTTATTCTTCAGGTTCAAGAACCGGACAATTTTCAGGCTTTAAACTTTATGTAGGCAATACAACCGACGGAAATGCCTTAAACAATTTATACTTCAACACTTTAAAAGTGGAGGAATGTGCCATGGTTACAACTTGGGACGGCTCTACCTGGGACAGAGGAATTCCTTCCGCTAAAAAACAGGTTGTTTTTTCCGGAAATTATGCGGCAACTTCAGATCTTACTGCTTGTTCCGTTCAGGTAACTAATAATGCTACTGTCACAGTAAATAGCGGCATAACCATTACTACCGAAAATGAAGTTCTTGTGGATAGTGGTGCTGACTTCATTTTTGAGAACGATGCAGCTCTTCTTCAAAACAATGAGCTCGCTGTCAATACCGGAAACGTCACCTACAAAAGAGATTCTTCGCCTATGCGCATCTACGAATATACCTATTGGGGATCGCCGGTTAGCGGACAAGTCTTACATACCTTTTCTCCCCTTACTTTGGCTGATAAATTCTTTTCTTTTAATTCGACGATCAATAACTGGGTTGGTGAAAATCAAAACAATATTATGACTCCGGGAAAAGGATATGCGATCAGGGCTCCGCAAGGTTATAATTCCACGCCGCAAACTTTTAACGGTGAATTTATAGGGACGGCTAATAATGGTAATTATACTTTTTCACTTGTTGACCACAGTATTGCCGGAGCGTATAATTTTGTCGGAAACCCTTATCCTTCTGCCATTAGTGTCGCTTCATTGATTGACAATTCCACTGTTGGTACTTTATATTTCTGGACACATAATACCGCTATAAACGGCGGACAATTTACTTCGGATGATTATGCTGCAAGAACCAAATTCATTGGAACGGCTGCTGCTTCCGGAGGAACAGCTCCCGGAGCTTATGTTTCAGCAGGACAAGGTTTCTTTGTTTCTTCCAATGCATCTACTACCCTTACTTTTACGAATGCTATGAGAGTATCCGGCAATAATTCTCAGTTCTACAGAAATGTTAGCAGTTGTGCAGATCCCAGTCTTTATTTTTATTGGTTAAACTTAACCAATACGGGCGGAGCATTTAAACAAATTGCTGTCGGATATCTGGAATGTGCCACCAATGGTTATGATAACGGTTTAGACGGTATCCATTCAGCCGGACAATATATCAGTTTCTATTCTATTATCCCGAGTTATAATTTAGCCATTCAATCAAGGGCTTACCCTTGGGATATAAATGACAGTATCCCTTTAGGTTATGTTTCTAACATTACCGGAAACACTACTTTTCAGATTGAATTTGATCACGGAGATACTTTTTTTGATGATAAAGACATTTTTCTTGAAGATACGGAAACCAACACTTATCACAACCTGAAAACAGGTCCTTACAGCTTCAACACTAACGAAGGAACCTATAACAATCGTTTTATTTTACATTACCTGAACAATGCTTTAGGCACTCCTTCTTTTAATTCTGAAAATTCGGTTATGCTATTGAACCATTCTGATTCTTTAGAAATTTATTCTCAGGACAGCTCTATTCAGGAAATCCTTGTTTTTGATGTTAGCGGACGAACTATTCTACAAGAAAACACAATACATTCCGGACGTTATAATCTACCAAAAAATGTAGCTCAGGAACAAGTGATCTTTATTAAAGTTACTTTAGAAAATGGTATGATCGTTAATAAAAAATACATATTTTAACTTTTATTTGACAAAACTTAACCATCGACTAACTCCAATTAGTGCGATGGTTTTTTTATTTTTGTACCTCTTATAATTAATGTTTTGAGCAAAACCGATATTTTACATTTATACGAAAAGAGCGGAACGGTTTCTGCTATTAATGAAGCACTTACCAATCGAAGAAAAATAGATGTGACCGGACTTACCGGGTCTTCTCTTTCGTTTGTCCTTACCGCTTTATTTCGCAAAAGCGAACTACCTTTTCTATTACTCTTCAATGACAAAGAAGAAGCTGCCTATTATTTGAACGATCTAGAAACACTGATCAATAAAGACGATGTGTTGTTTTATCCGGGTTCTTACCGCAGGCCTTATCAAATTGAAGAGACGGATAATGCCAATGTATTGCTTCGTGCTGAAGTTCTGAACCGGATCAATTCCCGTAAAAAGCCGGCCATCATCGTTTCGTATGCTGAGGCTGTTTTTGAAAAAGTGGTAACCCGAAAAGAACTGGAAAAAAATACGCTCAAAATTCAGACCGGTGAAAATTTATCTATTGATTTCATAAATGAAACCTTATTTGAGTACAACTTTAAGCGTGTTGATTTTGTAACGGAACCCGGTGAGTTTTCTGTTCGAGGGGGAATTGTCGATGTTTTTTCTTTTTCTAATGATAATCCGTATCGTATAGAGTTCTTTGGTGATGAAGTAGACAGCATCAGAACATTTGATGTGGAAACCCAACTTTCCGTTGAAAAGCTAAAGAAGATCAGCATTATCCCTAATGTTGAAAACAAATTGCTACAAGAGAACAGGGAAAGTTTTTTAGAATACATCCATGAAAAAACAGTATTAATCGTTCAAAACACTGAGTTTTTAGGTCATCAGCTCGATAAGTTATTTACTAAAGCTAATGAAGCATTTGAAAAACTATCAACTGATATTAAACACGCCACGCCGGAAGAATTATTTGTTAATCAAAGTTCTTTTCTGAAAAGAGCTTTGGATTTTTCAGTTATAGAATTAGATAAAAAACCAGTTTTTAAAACGGATAGGTCTTTTACGTTTCATACTTTACCTCAACCGTCATTCAACAAACAGTTTGACCTGTTATTGAATAACCTGAATGAGAATCACTTCAACGGTTATACCAATTATCTATGTTGTTCTAATGAAAATCAGGCTTCTCGTTTTCATGATATTTTTGAAAGCATAGACGAGCAGCAACATGAAAACAATCGCAAACAATATAAAACCATTGTACTCCCTTTATACCAAGGGTTCATAGATGAAGAAAACCGGATTGTTTGTTATACAGATCATCAAATCTTTGAACGGTATCACAAATTCAACATTAAAAACGGTTATTCCAAAAAGCAAACCATCACGCTAAAAGAGTTGACCTCACTTTCTGTCGGGGATTACGTAACACATATAGATCACGGGATCGGGAAATTCGGCGGACTGCAAAAAATTCAGGTTGAAGGTAAAACTCAGGAAGCTATCAAACTGGTTTATGCCGACAATGATATTGTCTATGTAAGTATTCATTCTTTACATAAGATATCTAAATATAACGGAAAAGACGGAGCGCCGCCCAAGATTTACAAACTGGGTAGTAACGCCTGGAAAACCCTAAAGCAAAAAACCAAAGCCCGGGTTAAACATATTGCTTTCAATCTTATTCAGTTGTATGCTAAAAGACGTTTGGACAAGGGTTTTCAGTATGCTCCTGATAGTTATTTACAGAAAGAATTAGAAAGTTCCTTTATTTATGAAGATACTCCGGATCAAATAAAAGCTACTGCCGATGTAAAGACCGACATGGAAAGTGAAAGACCAATGGATCGGTTGGTTTGCGGAGATGTAGGTTTCGGAAAAACAGAAGTTGCCATAAGGGCTGCTTTTAAAGCCGTTGATAATGGAAAACAGGTTGCTATTTTAGTTCCTACTACTATTTTAGCTTATCAACATTACCGTACTTTCTCAGAACGGTTAAAAGACATGCCGGTTACAGTTAGCTACCTGAATCGTTTCAGAAGTGCCAAACAAAAATCAGAGACTTTAAAAGGCTTAGAAGAAGGCAAAGTAGATATTATTATCGGGACACACCAACTGGTGAATAAAAATGTGAAATTTAAAAACTTAGGCTTATTAATCATTGATGAGGAACAAAAATTCGGTGTAAATGTAAAAGACAAATTAAAAACGATCGCTACTAATGTTGATACCTTAACCTTAACAGCAACACCTATTCCGCGAACGCTTCAGTTCTCGTTAATGGCTGCCAGAGATTTATCGGTTATTACTACTCCGCCGCCTAATCGTTATCCTATAGAAACGCAAGTGGTTCGGTTTAATGAAGAAATCATACGCGACGCTGTTTCGTATGAGATCCAAAGAGGCGGACAGGTTTATTTCATTCACAATAGGGTTGAAAACATCAAAGAAGTTGCCGGTATGATCCAGCGATTGGTTCCGGGAGCTAAGGTTGGCATAGGTCATGGTCAAATGGAGGGCAAAAAGCTAGAAGAACTAATGCTCGCTTTTATGGAAGGTGATTTTGACGTTTTGGTAGCCACAACCATTATTGAAAGCGGCCTAGATGTTCCTAATGCGAATACTATCTTTATTAACAATGCAAATAATTTCGGTCTTTCTGACCTGCATCAGATGCGAGGGCGAGTTGGTCGAAGCAATAAAAAGGCTTTTTGTTATTTTATCACTCCTCCTTATTCGGCAATGACCGATGAAGCCCGTAAACGTATACAAGCTTTAGAGCAATTCAGTGAATTAGGAAGTGGTTTTAACATTGCCATGAAAGATCTTGAAATTCGTGGTGCTGGTGATCTTCTGGGTGGTGAGCAAAGCGGTTTTATCAACGAGATCGGTTTTGATACCTACCAAAAAATAATGAATGAAGCTATTGAAGAGCTTAAAGAAAATGAATTTAAAGATCTGTATGAAGCTGAAAACGACATTGAGACCAAAGAGTTTGTAAAAGAAATTCAGATTGATTCTGATTTTGAATTGTTATTTCCCGATGAGTATATCAATAATATCACAGAGCGTTTAAATCTCTATAATGAACTAAGCAATATTAAGACTGAAGCTGAACTTGAGGTTTTTGAACAACAGCTATCGGATCGTTTCGGTTCGTTACCTAAACCGGCCGTTGCTTTACTCAATAGTGTTCGGATTAAATGGAAAGCCACTGCAATGGGTATTGAAAAGCTGGTTTTAAAACAAGGTAAAATGGTAGGTTATTTTATCAGTGACCAGCAAAGTGATTTTTATCAAAGCAACCGTTTTATGAAAGTGTTACAGTTTGCCCAACAAAATGGCAACATCTGTAAAATAAAAGAAAAACAAACCAAAAACGGTTTGCGCCTTCTTTTGACTTTTGATCATGTAAAAAGTATTAATAAAGCATTAGAATTATTAAAAGCTTTTTAGCCTTTATAATATAAGTGAATGACAAAGGTTTTTTCAGAAAAAACCTTTGTCTCAACTTTCAAAGAAAGGACATTTTTTTATTCTTAAATCTTTGCTTTCTTTTAAATTCAGCACCTTGTTTATTGTATTATCTTCTTTATTTGTTTTGTCCTCTTTTTTATATTCAATCAATTCAAAACCGTAATTTGCTTTTTTGTTTTCAAACCGGATAATGCTTCCGTTGAATTGCTTGGTGTTAAAAATGCAAGGTTGTATATACCATGGCAACTCTTCAGTAACGTAAACGGCAATATTATTGTCTTCTGAGACATATTTAATTGCTTTAAATCCTAAAATTTTCTTCTCGATCTGCGTTTTTTTAAACGTTACTTTATCATATTTAAAGTTTTCCTGATTATCAAGTTTATAACTAACGACTCCGTTCTGATAATTTATAAAGATATTTTCGTCTCCACTTACATTTGATACAATCCCGTCATTATTTAAACTCTCCGTCGTTTTAAGAAAACATACTTTGCTAGTAGATACAAAATTATAGACCAACCCACCTAAAAAATAATCTCCTATTTGGGACTTGCTATCTATTTTTAACTCCTTGCTTAAGTTACTAATCATTTTATATTTAGCACTATAATACGAAGTTGTTTCATTCGTAAAACCAGCGAACAGATATACTATTACCAATAATAACCCTTTCATTTCTAAAAAATATTTTCTTATAAAAATTAAGTGGGAATGAACTTCCCACTTAACTTCTTACTAATTAATTAAATATATTGGCATTATTTAAGTCATCGATAAACTTATCATCAAACTCTCCTGTTTGTAATACCGGATCCTTTAAATCGGTTTGTACATATACAATTTTTCCTTTGGGATCAGTTGCTGCCGAAGCTCTGAATGTTTGAGTTCCTGAACAGTTTCCGGACATTGTAACGGTACCGTGAATTGAATTCACTCTCGGAGGGATAATATCGTAATCTACTGTTATATCATAGTCTACAACACAGCCCCCGCTTAATGTTATAGATCCTTTAATATTTTTTACTCTTTTCAGAATTGTAGAAAGTTCTGAATCATGCTTTGGATTTACTCCATTGTTAGCCATCATCAAGCTTGATGAGAAAAGGAAAAGTAGAGCTGGGATAAAAAATAATTTTTTCATAAAATAAATGTTTGATTGTTACTATTATAAAACAAACCGGGACTAAATAAATAAAAGCATTTGCAATTCTTTTTTACCTATCTTGTATATGATAATTACTTCCTTTTTCTAATTAAAGACCTTACGTTGGCCGAACGTTGAAGTTTTAAATAAAAACAAGTAAATATTTCATGCAAAAACTAATAAATAAATAAAGTACTACACTTTGTTTGTTTCAAATATATAACACTATTGTGTTAAATCGTATACATTTTTTATGTAAATTATGTTAAATTTATATTTAACAATATAAAAAATCTGTCATTATAAAAGACTTTTAAGCGTTAGTGTATCCAGACTTAACATAAACTTTCCTGATACTTCAGTATAGTACTCCAACTTTTCTTTTCGACTCTGCCACAGCTTACAATAGCATTTTCCAGCTGTCCCATGATCACATTTATTTTATTATTTTCAAATAATCTGCCATAAGCCTCTTCCATTTTACCTTTTTCAAAAATGGCTTTTTTCAATTCATCTGACGAATTAATATTTGGCAGTACTACAAAGGGAAAATTATCAAATTCTTCAACTTTAGCGTTTATTCCTTTAACATGCGCTTTGATCTCGTTTGATAAATCATCTACTATTTGTTGTGTTACCTGTCCCATTTGTTGCAATCTGTTAATTTCACTCAGCACAAACTTTCTAACACCTAACAGATGTCTATAGAAATCAACAATTTTTTGGTGTTGCTCATAATATTCTAATAGTAGTTTCTCTTTTCCTGCTTGTTTTGCCTGACCATAAAAGAAACTGACAAAATCTTTATCCCAGTTTACAAAGTTTTCATTAAACATTCTTTCCCTATCACTTAGAAGGATGTCGTATACTGTTTGTATTGTTTTTTTAGTGTACTTTACATCCTTATAAAGAATTTCTTTCTGCTTGGTAGTACCGGAAGCTATTTCGTTGCATTGTTTCATCAGAGCTTCTGTTTCTTTTACCGGAACCATCAATCTTTTTATTTCTTCCTTTAATTCGGTAAGGGTCGTTTTCTTTTCTTGGTTTTCCAAATCATTAAATGACGGAATGCTAATAAATCGGTTTAAAAAAGTTTCTTCGTAGAGTGAATCAAACTGATTGTCTTGATTTTCAGTTTCTAAGAAAGAATCAAATTCTTCTGTGGTTGCAAAAACATTTGGTTTTTTTCCCAAGTATTGGTTGTACACTAATAATGTCAACTGTTCCTGCAATTTTTCTTTATCATCAAACAATACCCAAGCCGGTCGACCATCTGTATCTGATTTTATAAAAGGAGATTTAGCATTCGCCTCTCTCAGATTACCCGGCGGATGCGTAGCGTACATACTTACTTTTGCATTTTCATGACCGGAAAAATATTTTATATTCCCGAATTCATCTGAAGGCAATTTTTGTTTTTTGTCATCAAGTCCGCTTTTTGCCAAAGCTGTATCGTTATGGTTGTATAAGTTAGCAGAGTATATATTATTTTTGGAAGCATGGTAAGCCGAATCTATAATTGCATTCCAATTTGTAAATCCGTGTTCCAGTTTCCATAATGCCGAAACAATAGATTCGCTTCCGGCTACTTTTACAGCTACTTTGTCAGCATTGAATTCCATTTCCAGTGACAAAAGAGAATTCATCCTGTTCAACAAAAGGTAAAAAAGTTTCAGGATATTTCTGATGATCCATATCAGTGGCGTTATGACCCAGGCGGCAAATGAAAGCCGAATATCCGAGCTTCTCCATTGGTCCAGAAAATCATCCCAACTGTCTCTGTTATAAATCATATCGTGAATTATAGTATTTGCACTGTGGATATAGCTTCCTATTTTCATACTTCTTTGGGAAAAGTGTCCGAACTCGTGAGCAATCACGGCTTTGAACTCGCTAACATTCAACGTACTGACTAGACCGAGACCAATAGTTAGCTCTTTTCTCGTCGGAAAGAACAAACTCAACCACACATTTGTATACGAAACATAGGCGTTCACATCTGGGTCAATAAAAATATTCTTGGGCTTGGGGGCATTTGCTTCTTTACAGATAAATTCTATAAAACTATACAACTGCGGATATTCTTCTTTTGATAATTTGATCCGGTTTTCCGGTTTTACATTTTTTAATTTAAAAATAAACTTAAAGGTAAAGATCAGCAACATGACTGATCCGGCAATAGCTCCTACCTTCATTAAAATAGTCAATTTATTTATCCTTCCCACATCATAGGTTATTGCCCAATAAACCAGATAGCATAAGGCTGTAACCAAGGAAATGTATAATATGAAAAAGAAAAAAATGGAAAAAATGGCTAATGTTGCTTTCAACATATAGCTCTTAGGTAGCTTAACCAGGTCCTTAGGCACATCTTTAGGTGCTGAAACAAAAGCAGTATTCATAAAAATTTATTTACACCGAATTTATCAAATTCCTTATGAAAAACAAAAAGTCCCGAAAATAAATTCGGGACCAGATGTTCTTAAAAAAAGAAAATTACTGCTATTAACCATTACAAATATACAACCTTAAATGTTAAATAAATGATTTTTAATTATTAATTTCCTTTTAAAAACGATTTTATTTCACAAAAAACAAAAAGTCCCGAAAGGATTTCGGGACTAGATGTTCTTGATAAGAAATAAAAATTACTGCTATTAACCGTCACAAATATACGGCAGACCAAACCTAACTCGGATACAGAAAAAATGTATATTTTGTTAAAGTTTTTAGAAGTTTTTCCTTTATTCTGTTTTTAAGCCTAAAAACTATTGTCGCGTCAATATCAGATCTACTTTAGGTAAAAACATAGGAATATCTAACTGATTAGTATAGGAACAATCCCAATATTCATCATAAATAAAGTTTTTATATTCTATTTGATCTGTATTATTATCAATTCTATAAATATAGAATTTAGCAGAATTACTACAATTCATTTCATCTTCATAATAAAAAGAATACCCAATATTATTACCATAATATGATAAATTTATCTTATAATCATCAAAATCAACAACCTTCAAATCACTATATATCAATTGATTCGCAACTAAATCTACTACTTTAAATTTAACTTTAAGTATATCTTCATAATAATTAACATCTCCATAAGAAATTAAATGGCGGGGAAATTTAACAAACTGAAAGGTGTATTCTTTATCATTAATTATACCTATCCACGTCCCTTCCAAAAAAGACTGGACATCATTTAAATCTTTTAAGTATGCTCCATTAGTTCGTTCAAAACTTGGAGTATATAATGGTAAGACCTGACAGTTTACATTCAAACTAATCAATAACAGGCAGAGAATATTTAATAGTGTTTTCATCTTTACTTTTTTAAACGTTGGTTTTGAATTAATCCTCAAAACCAACGTTCTAAATTACTGTCTTGTTAATACAAAATCTTGAGTCGGCAAAAACATGGGAATATCTAACTGATTTTGATAAGGACAATCAAGTGTCGGAATATAATCCGAATATTCAAAACTAACATATTCTACCTGATTAGGATTAGAAGGATTCTTTATTAATTTAAATTCAATTACGTTACCACAATGTGTATCATCATCAAAAAGAGCAAAAGAATACTCATTATATTGATTATATGATAATAATTTAATTTTATAATCATCAAAATTCGTCACGGCTAAATCATTATACAACTCCTGACCTGTGATTAAATCTATAACTCTAAATTTACCTACTAGCCTATCAATGTAATAATAGTCACCATTTGGGAAATTATATGAATGATGTAGAAATACCGTAAATTGAAATGTATATTCTTTATTATTAGTTGTACCTTTCCATGTGTCTTCCCAAAAAGGCAGTACATTATCTATATCCTTTAAATAGCCTCCTGTATTAGGCTCTTCTAATGAGCTTAAAGGCAAGGTTTGACAATTTGCATAAAATGCAAATAACACAAAACAAAATGTTCTTAATAGTGTTTTCATATCGCTATTTTCCTTACAAAACCAAATTTTTATTCCCTAAAACTATTGTCGCGTCAACATCAGATCTACTTTAGGTAAAAACATGGGAATATCTAACTGGTCGGTATAGGAACAATCCCAATACCAATATTCATCATAACTAAAGTTCTTATAGAGTATCTGGTTAGGGTTATTATCATATCTTACTAAAGTAAAGTCAGCACTATTGTTGCAATGGTTCTCTTTATCATAAAAACCAAAATAGAACTCCCTTCCGTATATTACATTCCCTTTTATTATATAATCATCAAAATTAGCAAAAGAAGATTCATCATAAATCACTTGATTTGTAGCTAAGTCGGTTACTTTTAGTTTACCTACAACTTTGTCCTTAAATTCATATTCTCCATTTGGGAAAGTGATTAAATGTTGTTCAAACAACACAAAAGTAAAAGTGTATTTTTTATTATCGGCTGTTCCTTCCCATGTTCCCAACCAAAACGGAAATTCGTTGTCCAAATCTTTTAAATAAGCACCGTTGGGGTAATCTAATGTTCTATAAGGGACAACAGTAGTTACTGTCTGACACTGTACATTCAAACTAATTAATAGTAAAGTGAGGATTTTAAATAGTGTTTTCATAATTATTATGTTTTAATCGCATGGTGTTTCTTCTATTGTTAGCCCAAAAAAAGTATTTTTTAGTGTTTTTTGAGTCCATGCTATAGTATAATTGTTAATATCAGAAGTGTCTTCATTTTCCACCTGCCCTTCAAATAAAGCTACCTTATTATCAAGTTGCATTTTTTTAAGGGCTTTTAAAAACATCTTTTGTAATTGTTCTTTTCTAGCACTTAACGTAGAATATTCTCTTAGAATTTCTTTGGCTTTATCTTCATAACCTTCTTTCCAACCTCTTAAAAAAGTTTTTGTCTCTTCACTTAAAGCACCTATTGGTTCAGCAATAGTAATGGCAAATATACCTTCATTTGAAATCATTATAACAAATGCATTTTCAGGAGTATTTCCATTAGCGTTTTGACAAGTCCCTAACAATTGCTTTAAATCACCGGGTGAAAGCATTTTAATTTGGGCATCAAAAGTGTTACCATTGGTATCTGTCTCTGGCTTGTTATTATGTACATGCGTTCCATTCATAGATCCTGGAAGAATTTTCAAATGGTTCGTCCCATCAGCTACTCCGTCAACATACTGTTTTACCCCGTTAATTTCCTGTTCGCAAAAACCGGTTTCATGGTCTAAATTAAACTTTTCCGGTGTATTTAAGGCTTTAAATTTTTGTTTATATGCCGCACTGCCCGTGCCGGCTTTTATTCTGTCGCAAGGTGTTTCGGGCTCTTCTGCCGGCTCCGTTGCCGGGCTGGATATGATATCACTGTCGCCGCAACCTTTGCAGGTATCGCCTATATCTGTACTGTCGCTACTATCAGAACTACTTCCTGTTGTGCTTGTACCTCCGGCACTGCCGCCTACACCGCCCGAGGTCTCTACTCCGGTTGTGGTGGTGGTGCTTCCGCTGCTGCCGTCTGTTCCGTCATCGTAGTAATTCCAGGTGCATTCGTTGGAGACCAATACCCATTCTTCCGTGTAGAGTTCGCCACCTGTGTTGTCACCCTGGTGGGCCGGTACGACTTCCAATGACCATATTTCTACACAACTGTATTCCAGCACCATTTTGTTTAACTCGCCGCTGTTGAAGACAGAAGTGTCAAAATCTATCGGATAATAACGGGTCGTTGTGTTGTTCAGCGTTGTTTGAGACACAGCATTGTATTCGTCCTTTGAAAAACCGTATTCCACAATATACGCATCGTAACTCCCGTCGGAACGTGACGATAGCAAGAGATTTTCCAAATGGGAAGTGACCAAACTGTCCCGCGTAAGCGGAAAGTTATAGGAATGTTTCCCGGTTGTGGTATCTTCCACGTATTTCACATAAGCGGTGTTTACGGAAAAGCCGTAGGTTGAATTGTAAAGGATTCGGGAAGTACCTATCGGTGTTCCCGTTCCGGTGGCTTGTGCTTTGGTTTGCCCTGCAATCTTTTGTAATTCGTCCATAACCTTAGCATTGGACAGGATCTGTTCACTATCCAGAACCCGAATGTCAAAGCGGGAGGTTGTTAACTTGTTGTTTAGCGTTGCTTCCGAGTAGTCTTTTTCGCAGTTGGTTAAAAGTAGCACTAAGAGCCCCGATAAACTTAAGAGCAGCTTTTTCTTTCGTTTTAATTTCATTTAATAAACATTATAACCTTTTCTTTTTTCAATACGACGGCTGAAAAGGGTTTATGATCCGTTTGGGGCTTAATTCAATTTTTCCGATACATGTATTTTGTAATCGTAAGAAATCGGGATCAAATGTATAGCATTGTTCTTATAACTCGGATACAGGAAAAATGTATATTTTGTTAAAATTTCATATTTTATCCTCATGAGATGCAAAAAATCCACAAAAACAAAAAGTCCCGAAAGATTTCGGGACTAAATGTTCTTGATAAGAAATAAAATTACTGCTATTAACCGTAACAAATATAGCGCCTATATTTGTTAAATTGGATACAGAAAAAATGTATATTTTGTTAAAGTTTTAGAATTTACAAATTAGAGAGCCACTGCTCAGGGTTTAATGTGGTTGTATTTTGCAGAACTAAAAATTTAATCACTGCTTTTCCACTGGAATCGGTTACTATATGCCCTATGGTTTGTTTGATACTTACCTTATCTCCTACTGATACGTTTACACTGTCGAGGTTTTGATAGATCGTAATAAAATCTCCGTGACGGATAAACACCGCTTTTTTGGTTCCTTGAACCACCTGAACCTGTAATACTTCACCATCAAAAACGGCTCGGGCTGTTGAACCCGGCAAAGCAGCTATTTCAATTCCACTGTTTAAGTGTGTTACATTTTTATGAATAGGATCCTGATAATTTCCGTAACGCAATTGGATGTATCCTTTTTCAACCGGCCATGGCAGTCTTCCTTTATTTGCTTTAAAATTGTCTGAAACTATTTTCCCTTCCGGCGTTAAAATGAATTTACTGCTTCCTCCAGTATTTTTAACTCCGGTTTTTGCAGCCGTTTTTTTGTTGGCTGCTGCAATGGCTTCTGCGATCAGTTTCTTAATTTTAGCATCTATCGCTTTTTTCTCTTTTTCCTTTTTTGAAATTTCGGCAGCGTATTTTTTCTTGTTTTTCTGAAGGTCTTTGGCTAATTTTTCCTGTTCTTTCTTTTGTTTCTCCAGTTCGGCTTTTTCTGCTTCACTTTCTGCCAAAACTTTTTCTTTCTGCTTTTTACTGCTTTCCAATTTTTGTTTTGCCTCTGCTAACTTTTCTTGTTTTTCTATAATTTCATCTCCCTGCATTTTTCTAAAGTTAGCATATTGCTTCATATATTGAATACGCTTATAGGCTTGTAAAAAGCTATCAGAGGACAGAATGAACATAATCCGGCTTTTTTCGTTTCTGCTTTTATATGATTTAACGATCATCTTAGCGTAGTCTTCCTTTAAAACCTTTAATTCTCTGTTCAGCTTATTGATCTCAAGTTGCGTCAGATAAATATCATCTTCGAGCAATCTTTTTTGTCTGGCTGTGGTACTGATAAGTTTTTCACTTAATCGAATTCGTGCTTTTTGTTCTTCAATTTGACTTAAAACCGATTTTTCTTTTTTCTTTTCCGTTTGCAACAGTTCTTTAAAAGCTGCGATCTCTTTTTGAATCTGAATCTTTTGCTGCTCTAATTGTTTTTGTTCTTTTGACTGGGCAAAAGTAACGATGGAATAGAAAAATACTAAAAGCGCTAAAATACGGTTCATTCAACTTTGTTAATTCGATTACTAATTGTTTATCGTTACTCGTTCATATCCGTTAGGGATGGAGAAGGGAAAATTCAAATCTTCGTCAAAGGTAACATTCTTATAGGTTAAATCAATATTTATAACCTCGTCCTGTTGGGCAGCAATAGCGATTTCATTGGGTAGAAAAAGGCTTCCGGTCTTACTATGTGACGGATATTCCACCGTTAAGGCTCTGTTTTTACTTTTTTGAAGGATGGTTTCTTTCTTTACTAAGAAATTAGCGGCTTCAAAGTAAAATTCCTTTTCAATATCCTCTTGCTTCTTTTCTGAAAGTTTGTATAAATTATCCTGAATCTGAGCAATATATTTCGCTTTTGTTAAATCGTCAATAGCTTTCCCTAAAAATAGGTTTTGCAATTTTTTGAAATCCAGATCCGTTCCCAACCAGTTGCTGAGCAATTGAAAATCTCCTTTAAAATAGGTTCCGTTTATTTTTTCAAAATATTGCACTTCTGTGGGCGTGATTAATGCTTTTGCCATCGGGATACCGATAAATTTTACATTAACCCATATTACCTGATCTTTTTTAATCCGGATGTCCGCTGAAACACTTTGCGATTGTTTATCGTCACGGTATTTTGCATTGGCTCTGATATTTATTGTTTTAAAATCGGAAGGCAATGCATAATGTTGCTGAATCACTTTAGAAGCTGCCAAGTCTTCTTCAGCCGCCGATTCGGCAACTGCTTTTTTAGCTTTACAGGAAACTAATAGGCTTATCAGGGCAAAAACCCATATTACTTTTTTAATCATCATTTTTGACTTTTTAAACTCTCGGCTTTGGAAAGATACTGTTTACTTTGTTTCTCGTCTCCTAATTCCCGGTAAGACTCGCCTAATAAGTAATTAAAATAAAATTCCTGATCCGGATCATCTACTACAAATTCTAAGCCATTTTTTAAAAAATCAATCGCTTGCTTGTATTCTCCTAAATTAAAATGAGCCAAGCCAACATAATAATACAATTTTGGCTGTGCCGGAAAGGTGTCAATAAAAATTTCTGCTTTAACCGCTAATGCTTCATAATTCTTTGCATTTGCTAAATTGTCCAGTAACAGTGAAATACTTTCCCAGTCATTCGGATCGTGCATTAATGCTTTTTCCAGAAACAATGAAGTTTTCTCGTAATTCTTTTTGTTGAAATAAAATTTGGCTACTTCTTTTGAAACATTAATGGTTTTATCTTCTGAGAGTAAATCGACTGCTTGCTCTAGTTGGACATCGTATTGCGTTGCATTGGCAGAGAAGATTAAAAACTCATTTAACAATCTGTGTTTTAACTTGATATCTATCTCTTTGCTTTTTAAAACCTTTAGCATGGAATCGGCGGCTTTTTCGCCGTCATTCTCATTCAGATAAAATTTAAACAAACTTATTTGTGCCCATTCCGAATCGGGAATTTCTTTTGCCAACTGTTTGGCCACTTCAATTGCCTTTTCTTCCTGATTCATTTGTGAATAATAAAGCATGAGGTCTAAATAAGATTGTTCGTTTTTCGGATTTTCCGCAATAGCTTTTCTTAGCTTTGATTCTAAAGATCCGTCATTCTGCGCTGACTCTTCTGTTAGTTTTCGTTTATAGAATTCCATAGTCTGACTCAGAACCGAAGTCTTTTGCATATCTTCCAACAGCTTTAAAGCTTCTTCATGCTGACCGGTATATACATAAAGAGACACCAGATCTTCTTTCATATTCTCATCAAATTCAATGAGTTTTTTTACAATGGTAATTGATTTCGGATACTCTTTTGTTGTATAATATACATCATACAGACCGTTCCAGTACCAACGTTCATTAGGGTTGAGATCAACTGCTTTTTGAAAGGCTATTTCAGCTTCAGCATATTTTTTTAAATCCAGATTGTTTTTACCTAATTCATAATATAATGCTGCATTATCAGGATCAGAATCGATACATTTTTCAATAGCAGTAATTGCTTTGTCATAATTTTCTATGGCTCGCTGCTTTACTGCTTCATAAAAATTATTTTCTAATTCGTCATTGACCATAGCAATATCATCAGGATTATCTTGTGCCAAAGCTGGCAGGACAAAACCGATAATTCCAATAAAAAGCGCTATTTTTCTAAATTGTTTCACTATTCTAATACGGAATAATCTCCGATGCTTACAGATGTAAATTCACCATCAAACTTAGCGTGATTTCCGATCATGGCATTGTCTAATTTAGCATTGACGATGACCGCATTGCTCTGTACCAAACTATTTTTAATTTGTGAATTGATCACTTTTGTTCCGTCGCCTAAGGAAACATTCGGTCCGATAGTGGCATTTTCCAATTCTACATTGTTCCCGATATAGCACGGCGGAATTATGGTTGCATTAATCATTTTAACTGATTGCGAAACTAAAATTTCTCCGTCTCTTTCTAAAAAGCTCAACATTCTGGAATTTGTATCAACCGTAACGTTCTTGTTTCCACAATCCATCCATTCTTCAACTTTTCCCGGAACAAACTTCATCCCTTTTTGTTTCATGTTCTCTAATGCATCCGTCAGTTGATATTCTCCTCCTTTTACAACGTTATTATCAATCAAGTATTGCAATTCCGCTCGTAAAGTTTCTCCGGATTTAAAATAATAAATCCCGATTATCGCTAAGTCTGAAACAAACTCTTTCGGTTTTTCTACAAAATCAATGATCTCATTTTTATCGTTTAACTGCACCACTCCGAATGCACTCGGATCTTCTACCTGTTTTACCCAGATCACACTGTCTGCTGTTGTATCTAAAGAAAAATCAGCTCTGAACAATGTATCTGCATAAGCCACTACGATAGGTCCGTTCATACTTTCTTTAGCACATAAAATAGCATGTGCTGTTCCTAATGCTTCATTTTGATAGTAGATCGTTCCTTTTGTTCCTAAGCTTTCTGCTATTGCTACCAAATCTTCTTCTACGGCACTGCCAAAACTTTCATGAATGATAAAGGCTATTTCATCGATCGGTTGATCGATCACTTTGGCAATATCTTCCACTAAACGGTGCACAATGGGCTTACCTGCAATCGGAATTAAAGGTTTCGGAACTGTTAATGTATGTGGGCGAAGGCGTGACCCGCGTCCCGCCATTGGTACTATTATTTTCATGTTTTTACGTTCTTAACTTCAATATTTGTTATTCAAAGTTCAACATTCTAAATTTTGAATATTGAAATTCTACTTCACTCCGGTACTACCAAAACCTCCTGCACCTCTTGATGTTTCTGTTAATTCTTCCACTTCAATCCATTCGGCACGTTCGTGCTTAGCAATAACCAATTGAGCAATTCTTTCACCGTTTTCTATCGTGAAATCTTCATGGGATAAATTTACTAAAATTACGCCAATTTCACCACGATAATCCGCATCAACCGTTCCCGGCGAATTCAATACTGTAATTCCTTTTTTAGCTGCCAATCCGCTACGTGGTCTAACCTGAGCTTCATAACCGATAGGGAGCTCAATAAACAATCCGGTTTTAACTATAGCTCTTTCCAATGGTTTCAGTACTATCGGCTCATCTATCTGAGCACGTAAATCCATTCCGGCAGATGCTATGGTCTCATAATTCGGTAACGGGTGTTGTGATTTATTGATAATTTTAATTTGCATGTTCTATTTTCGTTTTATTAATTTCAACACTAATTCGCGTTCATTTCTATATACAAAATAAGCAAAAATGATTAAACTGATGATCCCGAAAATATAGGTTTGTCTCAATATCGGTACATAAAATGAAAAACCGCTTAAAACGATTGATAGCCCGAGATACATTCCTATTTTTTTCTTATCGTACGGAATAGGATATTGTTTTTGTCCTAATTTATAAGAAATCAACATCATAGTTCCATACGCCAATATGGTTGCAATTGCCGATCCCAGATAACTCATTTTAGGTATAAATAAGAAATTGAAGACTAAAGTTACAATTGCTCCTATTACCGATATATAGGCCCCTATCTTTGTTTTATCTATTAATTTATACCAAACAGAAAGGTTTGTATAAATCCCTAAGAAAAAATTAGCCATTACGATTATCGGAACAATATCCATCGCTGTCCAATACTCACTCTTAGGTACTAAGAAAATTTTTAAAACATCTGCAAAAACAATAACTCCTAATGCCATGAATGAACCGAAGATAACAAAATACTTGGTGATTTCGGCATAGGTTTGAGGAGCATTTTCATTTTTAGCATGACTAAAGAAAAAAGGTTCTATTCCCAGTGTATATGCTGTTCGGAACAAGACCATAAACATCCCTATTTTGTAACAGGCTGAATAGGCTCCGATATCAGACAAGCTGATATTCATCCACTCCAGCAAAATTTTATCGAAATGTTCGTTGATAGCAAAAGCTATACCCGCAATTAGAATAGGAAATCCGTAACGAAGCATCCTTTCCCATAATTGCTTGTCAAAATTCCAGTTCAGCTTAAAATAATCCGGAAGCAACACCAGTAGTGTGAACGAACTGGCAATCAGATTGGAAACAAAAATGTAACCTACCTGAAAATTTTCTGAATATATGGATTGAAAGAACGCACTATTAGCTGCTATTTCAGGCAAGATCACTAAGAAAAAGATATTCAGCCCTAAATTAATTCCCACATTCGCAATTTTGATCACGGCATATTTTATCGGGCGGCTTTCGGCTCTTAATTTAGAAAACGGAATGATCACAAGAGCATCTAAAGCTAAAATTCCGATCGTATAAGCAATATACTCTGTATTGATCCTTGTTATATTTGAAATACCTTGCTGAAACAACAATCCTAGAACTACAAAAAGCAAAGTAGAGCCTAACAAAGAGATCATAGAAGTGGAAACCACATCTTCTTTTTTTGCATCGGAGTTATAAAACCTAAAAAAAGAAGTTTCCATTCCGTAGGAAAGTACCACATTGAAAAATACTAACCATGAGAAGATAATGGTAACTTCTCCCATTTTACTTTTATCCGTTAGGTAGTAAACATAAAGAGGAGTCAATATAACACTCATTATTCTCGGCACTACTGTTGCCAAGCCATAAATAGCGGTTTGCTTAAAAAGGTTTTTATATAAGCTCAAGTTTTATTTGTTTTTGCTACTACAAAAGTAATTATTTTGACGGTTAGAAAAATTAATCGGAAAGATTTACTCTGTTTCGTTTTAAAAAAACATTCTTATTCTAATTAAAATATAGTATTTTTCCGCTTTTGTATTTAAAAATCGTTTTTTATGAGACTTTTACCCCTGTTTTCATTCTTTTTATTGATCTCTTTCATTTCCCGATCTCAAACTTCACAAAAAGCACCGGGTGAGTTCTCAAGATTTGATTATCGTTATATTGACCAATATGTATGGCTGGAAAAAAACAATGATCCGGAAGTAAAGGAGTGGATTAATCAACAAAACGAAAAAACTCAAGAGGTACTTGAAAAGGCTGTTAAAGACAATAATTTTTTATTTAAAATAAAAGACTATCAATCACTTTCAACCAACACGCTCCCTTCAAAACGGGGGAAATATTTTTATTCAAATTACAGACTGGACAAAGACAAGCCCGGTGTATTGCATTACCGAGAAAATCTTGATGATATGCCAAAAGAATTGGTTGATCCTTATAGTGTCTACAAAGACAATTCTGTTTTTATTTCAAATTATTCCCCTTCCAAAAACTCAAAATATCTGGCATACCAAATAAGTGTTGACGGAAGTGACAGGCATGAAATCCGATTTGTTAATATTACCAAACAGGAATATCTGGAAGATGTTCTTAAGGATGTTAAATTCTCTAATTTAACCTGGAACTTCGATGAGGGTATTTTCTACAAAAAAAATGCTAACATCAATAAAGTAGCTAAGGACTCTACATTTCAATTGTTTTTTCATCGAATAGGCGAAAAACAAGATCAAGATCAGTTAATCCTTGATACAACCGATAAGGAAAGTACATTTGATTATACGAGAAAAGGAAGTAAATTATTTATCATTGAGACCAATAAAGAAGAAAGTTTAAAGAACTATTATTACATCAATCTAAGTAATTCTACAGACTTTACACTTGTTCCTTTTCTTAAAAACGACTCAAATAATTTTGAATTTGTAAACTTCAAGAATGACAGTATTTATTATATCAATAATAAATATCCTTGGGGAAGTCTAAGCAAATTCTCTATCCGCAATCCTTCTGTTCAAACAACTGTTATCCCTCAATATTACAATCATTTATTACTGGACTCTTACTTTACAAAAGACTATATTATTTGCAAATACAAACACGAAGGGAATTACTATATCAACGTTAACGACTACAACGGAAAACTGATCCGTAAATTTGAAGCGCCTTACAGTATGAATCTTAACATTCGTTTCTTTGATAGTAAAACCAACGAGTTGTATGTCACTTTTTATTCGTACACTATCTCTTATCTGAATTACAGATTAAATATTGACACAGGTAAAAGCAATGTCTATTACAACAGTTATATACGACCTAAACCAACATTATTCCCGTTTGATTATTTTGAAACTAAAAACATAACCTATAAAAGCAGAGACAATAAAAACATTCCTATAACTATTATTTACAAAAAGGGAATTGAACTAAACGGGCAAAACCCAACACTTTTAGAAGCTTACGGTGGATTCGGGATCATCAGTTCCCCAAAATATGACGTTGGTCTTTTACATTTTTTAGAAAAAGGTGGTGTTTATGCCTATGCTGAAATAAGAGGCGGAGGAGACAAAGGAATAAGTTGGCATAAGAACGGTCGAAAAGATAAAAAAATGAATACTTTTAACGATTTTATCGATGCTGCTGAGTTTTTAATTTCAAGCGGTTATACTTCTTCTGAAAAACTTGCTATTTCCGGGACTTCTCATGGCGGACTTGTTGTTGGGGTTGCATTAACCCAGCGTCCGGAACTGTTTAAAGTTGCAGTTTCTAAAGTAGGTGTTTATGACATGCTCCGATTTGATGAATATACTATTGGCGTTAGGCATTTAGACGAATTCGGTGATCCGAATGTTAAAGAAGATTTTGATTATTTAAAAGCCTACTCTCCTCTTCATAATATAAAAGATGATGTTAACTATCCTATCACATTAATCATTACCAGCGAAAATGATGACAGAGTACCTCCTATTCACTCTTATAAATTTGCAGCAAAACTCCAAGAAAGGCAGGCCCAAAAGAATCCTGTATATTTAATGGTAAAAGAAAAGGCCGGGCACTATGGTAAAATTGCTAATTATACCGACCGAGTAAAACAAGAAGCTGAATTTTATAGTTTTATCTGGGAAACATTAACTAAATAAGAAAGAGCCAAACATAAATGTTTGGCTCTTTCTTTAAAATCTTCTTTATCAAATATTATCCGTTTAACGCTTCTGCACCACCTACAATCTCTAAGATCTCTCCTGTAATTGCAGCCTGACGTGCTTTGTTATACGTTAATTTCAATTGGTTACGCAATGCTGTTGCATTATCTGTAGCTTTATGCATTGCCGTCATACGAGCACCGTGCTCAGCAGCAAATGAATCGCGAACAGATTTATATAATTGTGTCTTTAATGATTTAGGAATCAATGTTGACACGATTTCTTCTTTAGAAGGTTCAAAAATGTAATCAGAAGCTATCGCTTCACCTTCGGCAATCGGTGCCAATGGTAAAAACTGTTCTGTTTTTACAATTTGAGTAGCGGCATTTTTGAAATTGTTGTATACAATTTCAATTTTATCATACTCAGCTGCTACAAACTTATCCATTAATACCTGAGCAATATCAGCTACTTTATCAAATGTTAAATCGTCAAAAACAGAACTATAATTAGCAAGTATCCTATTGGTTTTGCTTAAAATATCGTTTCCTTTTTTACCGATAGAAACCACGTCAACTTGTTTTCCTTGGTAAAAGTTCACTCTGTTTTTTACTTCTTTAATCACATTGGCATTAAAAGCTCCACAAAGACCTCTGTTAGAAGTTACAGCAACAATTAAAACTTTGTTTACTTCTCTTTGTTCAGCAAAAGCTCCACCAGTATTTCCCTCTAATGTAGCACTTAAATTTTGTAATAATTCCGTTAATTTCTCAGCATAAGGACGCATAGCTGTAATAGCATCTTGCGCTTTCTTTAATTTAGCTGCAGAAACCATTTTCATCGCTGATGTAATCTGCATCGTTGACTGAACGGAACTGATTCTATTTCTAATTTCCTTTAAGTTTGCCATTCTTTTTAGGTATTTGGTTAAGGGGAAAAGGCAATAGGTTCTCTAACCTACTACCATTCTCCTTTTACCTATTCTATTAATATTTTGCTGAAATTTCTTTTGCTACTTTTTCTAATACATCAGTGATCGTATCATCAAATTTACCTGCTTTTAACGCATCTAATGTATCACGGTGCTTAGCTCCTAAGTATGCTAAGAAATCTTTTTCAAATTCTTTTACTTTATCAACCGGAACATTTCTCAATAAGTTTTTAGAACCGGCATAGATAATTGCAACCTGATCTTCTACAGTATACGGATCGTTTACTGATTGTTTTAAGATCTCTACGTTACGTTTACCTTTTTCAATTACATTCATTGTTGCAGCATCCAAATCAGAACCGAACTTCGCGAAAGCTTCAAGCTCACGATATTGTGCCTGGTCTAATTTTAATGTACCTGCTACTTTTTTCATTGATTTAATTTGAGCCGAACCTCCTACACGAGATACAGAGATACCTACGTTAATTGCAGGGCGAACACCTGAATTGAACAAGTCTGACTCTAAGAAAATCTGACCGTCAGTAATCGAAATTACGTTAGTCGGAATATAAGCAGAAACGTCACCTGCTTGTGTTTCAATGATTGGTAACGCTGTTAACGAACCACCACCTTTAACGATCGGTTTTAATGATTCCGGTAAGTCATTCATTGTTTTAGCGATTTCATCATCTGCAATCACTTTAGCAGCACGCTCTAATAATCTTGAGTGTAAGTAGAATACGTCTCCCGGATAAGCTTCACGTCCCGGCGGTCTTCTTAATAACAAAGACACCTCACGATATGCCACCGCTTGTTTAGACAAATCATCATAAACAATTAAAGCCGGACGACCTGTATCACGGAAATACTCACCGATAGCAGCACCGGCAAAAGGAGCGTAAACTTGCATTGGAGCAGGGTCAGAAGCATTAGCAGCAACAATAACTGTATAAGCCATTGCACCTTTATCTTCTAAAGTTTTAGCGATAGCTGCAACTGTAGATGCTTTTTGTCCTACTGCAACATATATACAGAATACCGGTTTTCCGGCATCATAAAATTCTTTTTGATTTAAGATCGTATCGATACAAACTGTAGTTTTACCAGTTTGACGGTCACCGATTACCAACTCACGTTGTCCTCTACCTACAGGAATCATGGCATCAACTGCTTTAATACCTGTTTGTAACGGTTCGTTTACCGGTTGACGGAAAATAACTCCCGGAGCTTTACGCTCAAGCGGCATTTCATATAAATCTCCGCCAATAGGACCTTTACCGTCGATTGGGAAACCTAAAGTGTCTACTACACGTCCTACCATTTGCTCTCCTACTTTAAGAGATGCGATACGTTGTGTTCTTTTTACAGTTGAACCTTCTTTAATACCTGTTGAAGGACCTAACAATACTACCCCAACATTATCTTCTTCTAAGTTCAATACGATTGCTTCTAATCCGTTTTCGAATTGAACCAACTCACCATATTGAGCATTAGACAATCCATAAACACGAGCAATACCGTCACCCACCTGAAGTACTGTTCCAACTTCTTCTAAAGTAGCACCAGATTCAAAACCTGATAGTTGCTTTTTTAATATTGCTGATATTTCAGCAGGTTTAATTTCAGCCATAATATTTAATTATTTCATTTTCAATTAAAAATTTTTAGTAAATCTTTAATTTTAATGTTTCATTATTATACTTGTTAATAAATTTATCTAATTTTTCTTCATCAATACTTCCGTCTTCAGATACTAATTCAGATTTATTGATGGCTTTAGCAATTTCTTTACTGCTCAGATCCGTAAACAGTTCCTTTCCGGACTCTAAGAATCTAACCGTAACAACATATTTTTTAAGAGTAGCCGGATAATTATGTCCTCCCGGTTGGCTTCTGGCAGGATTGGGAACTTCATACGACGTACTTAAAAAAGAAACAAATTCTTCTCCGCCTAATGTAGACAACGTCATTGTTGATCCTTCATTTTCATATTTATAAACTTCAACACCGTCAATCAAAACGTTCCCTTTTTTAAATTTTACTTTTTGAGAAAAACTCAAAACAGAGAAAGATAACAACAAGAGTATTAAAACTTTTTTCATCGAAATTAATTCCTTTTGTTTATTAATTACTAAACTCTCTTTTTAATTGTAGCAACCTGTTTGCTACAGATGCATTGTATTGTTGATCACCAATTCGCAATACAAACCCTCCGATAATTGCAGGATCTACTACATTGGTTAAATTTACTTTTTTAGATGTAAAAGTTGCTATTTTCGCCAACACTTTATTTTCCAATGCTGCATCTAACGGAACTGCTGTAGTCACAACGGCATTTTCAATGCCATTGGCTTCATTATATAGCTCTTGGTATTGATCACCTATTGGAGCTAAAATCCCAAATCTTTTATTTTCAAGCAATAACTGGAACAAGGCTTTAGTTTCCGGTTGAGCACTTGCAAAAACTTCAACCAAAGCATTACGTTTAGTCTGAACATTTACAATCGGGCTTTCCAAGAACAATTTCAATTCTTTAGATTCCTTTACAGCCGAAACGATAGTGTTCATATCAGCCAAAACTTTTTCAGAATTGTTATTTCCCTGAGCTATATCAAGTATTGCTTTCGCATAGCGAATAGCGGCTCTACTTCCTGCCATAATTAATTCAATTTAGCGTCATCTAACATTTTCTCAACCAATTTTGATTGTGTTTCTTTGCTAGATAATTCTTCTTTCAATAATTTTTCTGCAATTTCAATAGACAATGTTGAAACTTGAGCTTTGATCTCAGCCATAGCTGCATTTTTCTCAGTTTCAATTGTTGCTTTAGCCTGAGCTATCATTTTATCTCCTTGTACTTTCGCTTCGTCTTTAGCATCAGTAATCATCTTGTCTTTGATTTCACGAGCTTCTTTTAGCATGTTATCTCTTTCTACACGAGCTTCAGCCAATAATTTCTCATTATCCGCTTTTAGGTTTGCCAAATCTTTTTTAGCATTTTCTGCTGCCATTAAAGCATTTTCAATACCTTCTTCACGAGCTGCCAAAGCTGCTAAAATCGGTTTCCAAGCAAATTTTGCCAATAACACAATCAAGATTACCAGAATAATTGCTTGCCAGAAAAACAAACCGTATGAAAAATCATTAATTAACTTATCCATTTTATATCAATAATATTTAAGTGTCTTCTAAAATCTGTTTAACAAAACAAGACCTGCAACCAACCGTTGCAGGTTCTTTGTTTTTCTTTTAATTAAGCTCCTAAGATTAAAGCACCAAATGCTAAACCTTCCAATAATGCACCGATGATAATCATCGCAGTTTGGATTTTTCCAGCAGCTTCCGGTTGACGAGCAATAGCGTCCATTGCAGAACCACCGATTTTACCTAAACCTAAACCAGCTCCGATTACGATTAAACCAGCACCTACTAAATTTGGAATTGTCATAATAATTGATTTATATAATTAAACAAAATTCTTTCTAAATTAAACAATAGCATTATCGTGATCTCCTAATTCATCTACCGAATGGTGTTCATCATGATGATGATCCTGAACTGCCATACCGATAAATAAAGACGATAGCATCGTAAAGATAAACGCCTGAAGGAATGCCACTAACAACTCTATAATCGAAATAAACAACGTTAAAGCCATTGATGTTCCTATAGCACCGCCGGTTGACAACTGCTCTTTCATCAAGAACACAATTGCAATTAACCCCATGACTACAGTGTGCCCCGCCGTAATGTTTGCAAAAAGACGAATCATCAATGAGAACGGTTTCGTAAACATTCCCAACACCTCGATCGGCATCAAAACAATTTTCATCGGAACAGGCACTCCCGGCATCCAGAAGATGTGCCCCCAATAATCTTTATTAGCACTAAATTGTGTAATAAGAAATGTAAACAATGCCAAACATAAGGTTACTGTAATATTCCCTGTTACATTGATCCCTAACGGAGTCAATCCGATCAAATTCAACAACCAGATCAGGAAGAACACAGTCAACAAATAAGGCATGAATTTTTTATATTTTTTCTCCCCGATATTCGGACGAGCTATTTCATCTCTAACGTAGATTACCAATGGCTCTAAAACACGATTAAATCCTTTTGGTAAATTATTGTGGCTTGTTTTGTAGGTTTTCGCCAATGAAGTAAACATAACGAATAACAAAACTGCAGTTAAAAACAATGAGAATACATTTTTTGTAATAGAGAAATCCAATGGTCTCTCATTAGTAGGATGATGATGTTCATCATATTGAATTGTACCTTCAGCATCCGTTTTGTAAACTTTACTATGATACAATTTATAGAACTGACCTCCTTTTTCCACTACTTTTTCTCCGTGATGAAATTCAGAAGCAGAAAAAACTTTTAATCCGTTATCTAATAAGATCACCGGTAATCCGAAACCATAATGCTTTCCTTCTTCCTCATCAGAGAAGAAAATAAAATAGTAATCATCTTTTAAGTGATGTTCAATATGTTCATTGACGATGTCTTTAGAAGATTTTGCTTCTTCACCATGCGTTTCTCCGTGGTCAACGTGATCAGCATGAACTTCATTAGTTTCAACTTTTGTACTATCAACTGTATCAGAAGCTAACACATTTGTAGTCGTAAAAACCAGCATTAGTGCGGCTAAAATCGAAAGTGGTTTTTTCAGAATCACCATATTCTCTTATTTATATAACTTTTATGGTTCTTAAAAATTTTTGCAAAAGTACAACTTTAATTAAAAATCCAAGTTAGAATACATGTTTTTTTTGCTGATTTGTTATACAAATTCATTTTACCTCATTTTTATTCAGCAAAACTACTGTAAAATAGACATCTACGAGCATAAAAGAGAAAAAAATGAGAATAAAAACCATCTTATCTGAAAACGTTTGCGTAATTCCGGAAATAAGACTTGTGTAAAATACGTATACAAGAATGTTTTTAACAGTAAGTGTGATTAGAGCGAAAAAGCCCAATTGGTCTGACTTTTTTTGATAAAAAACAGCTCCGAGCAATACCAGAAAAGTGAGAAATGATTCTACCAGAAATATACTCTTAACAAAAGAGGCTTTTTCGGAAAAAAAATCAAAAAATAAAAAGGCAATATCCACTATTAAGATGATTAAACAGGGATATAAAATTTTAAACAAAAAATTATTTTTTCGTTCAATCTTCATCTTCTCTACTGATTTGTTGTACTTTCTTTATAACCTGATATAAAGCCAAAAACACTCCGAAGAGTGTTAATACTGGTTTAAGGTATGCTGTTCTATAATATTCATCTGCTTTAGCTCCTAAAATCGAAAAAACAAAAATAACCACTCCCATTTGCGTTGGAATCGTTACAAAATACAACCATTTACTAGGCTGATTTTTCTTTTGTTTCATTTGCAACAGACTTTAACTGGTTCTTCATGGTACAGGTCGCTTCAAATACGGCTCCCGGTTCTACTGCTAATTTACCTACAGTTACTTCTCCATTGATCGAAGCTTTTGATTTCACGGTTAACAATTCTGTTGCGATCAGTTTTCCGGTAAACTTACCTTCAATATCCACATTTTTGCATTTAACATCTCCCTGCACTTCGCCTGAAGGACCGACCACTAATTTTCCGGTTGATGTATAGTTCCCGACAAGAACACCGTCCAGCCTAAAATCGGCTTTTGATTCAATGTCACCTCTTATCACTGTTCCTTCAACAATTCTGTTTGTTTTACCCAGAACATTGTCGTTATTTTTTGCTTTATCAAACATGGTTTATAGATTTTGGGGGTTCTTTTTTATTCTTTATGCTCCTGCAACCATTCGGCAAATGCTTTTTTGATCTGAATTACTGTATAATCTTCCGAAGAGAGACAATAAGCCTCGTCATTAATTTTATATTCTTTATAATCTCGCAATAAACTTAAAACTGATTTTGCCGTTTGTTTTGACTGAAGGCCGTGCAAGATAACAAAATCGTTACCCATATCATAAATATCCACCGATAATTTTAAGTTACTATTTTGAGTATTATCCATATACTTCTTTACTGTCTGTAATAATTTTTCCTGAGATTTATCAGCAGGATATTTTACAGGGAAAATAATTTTCCAGCCTGACGCTTCTTCATCTTTTACGAATTTTAACTGTTCCAGTTTAGGAATATTTTTCTGAAGCAATGCCTCTGATTCTTTTCCTTCTTCTGTATTGGGATAAGTCAATGCTACAAAATTCAATCCTTTTTTATATTCCTCCAGACCAAAAAGTCTTCCTGAAACAACCGCCTTAAGCATTTCAAACTTCGGCAAGGCATCATCGCCCACATACTCATCTACTTTTTGAACTAAAGCAGGATAGCTTTCTCTTAATTTACCTTCCTGTACCTCATTATAAACCGATTTATAAACTGATTCAGGATTGTCTTCATCGGCTAAAACTTCCGTCGGGTTCTTAATGATCTCTGCATAACGGCTTTCCGGATATTCCGACAAGATCTGATCTTTAATCATTGCTGCTTTAGCCGGATCTATAATTTCGTATATTTTGTACAAATTGTATTTTGCCGGAAGTATCAAACGTTCTTCAGGTTTGTTCTTAAGCAATGTTTCTAATCGATTAGCAGCCAACTTATATTCTTTGAACTTTTCTTTATAGATCAGCCCTAATTGGTAATATGCCATATTTCGCTCTTTGGCTATACTATCAATCACTTTACTATCTTCAGGAATTTGATCTAAATAATAAGCTACATTATAAAGCGGGTTTTCCGCGATAGAATCTTTTTGTTCTCCTTCATCGGTCAATTCTTCGTCGTCGTCTTTAAAACTTGTTTTATCTTTTGATGAAGACAATCTCCAGTTGTCTTTTAATTCTATTTTTCCCCATTTCTTTTGAAATTCTGTCTTCCCGTAACTTACTGTAACCGGATTGTAGAAATAGAAAGCACTTTGCCCGTTAGTGCTTCCGCCCGGAGGTAATAAGGATGCTGTCCCCAACACTTTGTCACTTGTGTTCTTTCTATTTCCTGACACATCAGAGTTTGCTACACTATTTGCTTTTATATTCGCCTCTTTTTCAGCTTGTTCCTTAGCTAACTTAGCCTTGATCTCATCTTGTACTTTAAGTTTTTCAATATAGCTTTCGTAATATCCTCTTTTCTCTTTATCGGTTAAACTTACCACATGGAGTATGCTGTCATTACGAGTTGCAATATCTTCGTATAAAATAACATCCGCTAAATTGTCTCTCTTTTTCTTTATTTTTCGATATTCACGGGTACGCTCGTCTAAACGGGTCAACGTACTATCATAATACATTCCTGCCAATTTATACTCAGCATTTCTAAAATTGATCTCAGCGATATTGCGATAGTTAGAAGCACTTAAATAACGATCCTGCGAAAGTGTTCTCAAGGATTTATTATAGTATACTTTTGCTGTAGAATCTTTTTTGAAATTGTCATAAAAAATCCCCATCTGATGGTTTAAAACATCTAAATAGGGTCTGTTTTCTCTGTCTGCTAAAAGTTTGTTGAACTTTTCAAGAAAAGCAATAGTATCTCCTTTTTCATAATCGAACTGCTTCGCTTGTTCAGCATGCGCATGAATTACATATTGACGAGGCGATTTACGTTTCATTTCTATGACTTCCTGAAAAGTTGCAAAAGCGCTGTCCTGATAATTCATCTTTTCGTACAACTGTCCTAATATAAAAGTATAACGGGCTTTTTCTTCTTTGCTTTTTGTTTCATTTTTAGCCACCTTAACCGTTGTTATGGCGCTGTCAATTGCTTCTAAATTAATGTAAGCCTGAGTAAGCATAGCATTTGCGTCTGCTAAATCCTGTCCTTCAATCTTCTGACTTTCTAAGAGTTTCTTTAGGTTTTTTATTGCTAATTCTTCACTGTTTAAACGAATATTAACTTTTTCACGCCAAACTTTTGCATGATAGATCCTGTCGCTTTTAGGATATTTATACAGAATATAGTTTAAAGCTTCCAGTGCCGGAATAAAACGATTGTCATAGTATCGCGCTTTAGCCAAAAGCAGATATGCCTCATCCATTTGAGGGTTTCGCTCTGTTCCTCCGATATTCATAGAATGTTTCTGAACTGCTTTTACTGCTTTTTCTTCAGCACGTTCAAAATTAGCATTCTTAGTCTGACCGGGCAGAATATTCTGTTCTTTATCAGTTGTACGCTCAATAGGTAGAACTTCCCAAAAATTGTCCTGATATGTTGTTTTTAATTCTTCTAATCCGGCATCTAACGCTAAATTCCCGTTGTATAAAATATTATACTCGGTAGTTACAGCGTGGAAATTACGATTAATGAACTTGTCTTTCTTTACCGAACAGGCGACGATTAAAGACAATATTCCGATGAAGATTATATATGTAGATATGCTCTTGTTTTTCAAAATAAAAACGCTTTTAAACCTTTAACTCAATTCCTTTATTTTTAGTATAATGATTGGTAAAAATACGTTTCTTTTTGATATGTAAAAAAAAATCCCTTTTTTTTGTTATTCATTAACCACTTTTAAGCCTTTTATTACTTTAAAAGCGACATCTATTTGCTCGTCTCTCACAATGATCGTAAATTCATTTGTCGTAGAAATAACTTCATGAATAACAACTCCTTCCCAAGCTAAACGCTGAAAGATGTAATAATACACGCCGGGAACAGAAACATTTTCCTGAGGTAATTTTACCGAAATAGAAGACAGATTTTCAATTTTATGTGTTTGCTTCTCATTTTTAAAAATATTATCAACCAAATCAGCAACGGCTCTGCTAATAATAATATTGGTTTCATTTACTCCTCGTGATGACGTATAAAAGATATCCTGATTTTTATTGATTTCAGAGATCAGCTTTACCTGATTTTCTAATAAAGTTTCTGAAATTGCAAAAGCATAATCCACCAAAGACGAACGAACCGTTATTTCTCCCAGATTACGAAGTACTTTAGAAATTTTTAAATTGATCTTAAAATCCAATTCCTCAGACAACCTCTTAAGCGCCATAACAACAGCACCTTGCTTCACGTCTTTACCTAGTTCTTTCTCTAACTCCGGCATCATAACTCTGGCTAAGGATGTAAGGTTAATAATTCCCTGAGATAAGGAATTCAATAAAAAGGGCTTTGACTTGATGTAGTTTTCAACTACAGAAGAAATAGTTTTCATTTTGTTAGATTTGTTGTGTGCTTTCCACAAATATATAAAAAGAAAACAAATTGTTACAATTATAACTCTAAAAATAATAAAAAGCCTCTTTTATATGCTCAATGTTATAATTACCACTTTTCTTTGTGATCGCTATAATATCAAAGCGAACTTCCACATCTAAATCATTCTGTTCAATATATTGATTAACAGCTTTTACCAAAAGTTGTATCTTCTTTGGTTTTACAAAATCCTGTGGCAAACCAAATTCAATTGAGGAACGTGTTTTAACTTCGACAGCAACCAAAACAGAATCTTTTTGAGCAATAATATCAATTTCAGCCTTATCAAAAATCCAATTAGTTTCCAGAACAGCATAGCCTTGTTCTTCCAGAAATGCTACTGCTAATTCTTCCCCTAACTTCCCTAATTCATTGTGTTCAGCCATTGTAATATACTATTCCGAAAAGTCTAAAACTACTTCATCTTCTCTCACTTCCAACAAAACCTTTTTCCCTAAAATCAACGTTCTGTTATCCCTCTGATGTCCGACAGGAAAATCAAATGCAACCGGAATATTATATTCCTGAGCAATCGCTGTGATGATCTGTACAGCATTTTGGCCAAAAGGAATTTCATTATCATGCATATCCGTCATCCCTCCTACTATAAGTCCTCTTAATTTTTCAAAATAACCATTTCGTTTTAAATTATACATCATTCGATCCACATGATACAGGTATTCGTCCAAATCTTCTATAAACAAAATCTTATCTTTTGTATCGATAGATGAATCTGAACCCAGCAAACTGTATAAAATAGACAGATTACCGCCCACTAATTCTCCTTTAGCTTTTCCTGTAATATTATAGGGTAATGAAGGCGCAGTATAATATAACTTTTTACCAAATAATGCATCATGTAACGTTTCTTTTATCTCTTCCGGTGCTTTAGGAACTGTAAACGGCATGATCGAATGCAAAGACGCAATCCGTTCTTTATTCAATTGACTATGCAAAACCGTTACATCACTGAAACCCATAATCCATTTCGGATGTTTCTTAAATTTCGAAAAATCCAATGAATCAACTATCCTTACCGTACCATACCCTCCTCTTGCACACCAGATCGCTTTCACATTCTCATCGTCCATCTGTTGCTGAAAATCAGCAGCGCGCTCAGCGTCTGTTCCACCCAATTGACAACTATCCAACCCTATTGTATTCCCTAATCTGACATTTAAACCCCAGGATTCTAACAATTCAATAGCAGGTTTAGCATCTTCAGGAAAAAATTTTCGCGCTGTACAGACAATAGCAACCGTGTCGCCTTTTTTTAAATAAGGAGGAATAATCATTTTCTTTTGTGAATAAGAATAAATTGAAATAATATATAAGATTACAAAATAGCTTTTCATCATATTCTGTAATAAACTTTACTCAAAAATACACAAAATCAAATCAAAAATTCGCTAATTCATCACTAATGAATTATTTTTGCAATCATTTCGATGCTTTTCGAAAACTAAATTTATTTTTTATGTCAGAAAATCCTAAGAGATATACCATAACGGCAGCCTTGCCTTATACTAACGGCCCTATTCACATCGGACATTTAGCCGGTGTTTATGTTCCGGCTGATATTTATGCACGTTATCTTCGTTTGCAAGGAAAAGATGTTGCTTTTGTTTGCGGAAGTGACGAACACGGAGTTGCGATTTCCATGAAAGCAAAAAAAGAAGGAATCACTCCGCAACAAGTAATTGACAAGTACGACGGCATTATTCGTAAATCATTTGAAGAATTCGGAATTGCATTCGATAATTATTCCCGCACTTCTGCTAAGATACATCATGATACGGCTTCTGAATTTTTCAGAAAACTGTATGATGACGGCAAGTTTATTGAAGAAACTACAGAACAATTATACGATGAAAAAGCAGATCAGTTTCTAGCCGATCGTTTTGTGATCGGAACTTGTCCGAAATGCGGAAACGAAGAAGCTTACGGCGATCAATGTGAAAAATGCGGTACTTCTTTAAATGCAACCGACTTAATTAATCCGAAATCGACCATTACCGGAACTAAACCGGTTTTAAAGTCTACCAAACACTGGTTTCTTCCGTTAAATGAATACGACAACTTTCTAAGAGAATGGATACTGGAAGGTCATAAAAACGATTGGAAACCTAATGTTTACGGGCAAGTAAAATCATGGGTTGATGGCGGATTAGAACCTCGCGCCGTAACTCGCGACTTGGATTGGGGAATTGACGTTCCGGTTGAAGGAGCCGAAGGAAAAAAACTATACGTTTGGTTTGATGCTCCTATCGGTTACATTTCGTCTACTAAAGAATGGGCTGCCAGAGAAGGAAAAGATTGGGAACCCTATTGGAAAGATCAAGATACTAAATTAGTGCACTTCATCGGAAAGGACAATATTGTTTTTCACTGCATTATTTTTCCGGTTATGCTAAAAGCAGAAGGAAGTTATATCTTACCTGACAATGTTCCGGCCAATGAGTTCCTGAATTTAGAAGGTAATAAATTGTCCACTTCAAAAAACTGGGCTGTATGGCTGCATGAATACTTAGAAGATTTTCCGGGCAAACAAGATGCTTTACGTTATACCTTAACCGCTAATGCTCCGGAAACAAAAGATAATGATTTCACATGGAAAGATTTCCAAGCCAGAAACAATAATGAATTAGCGGCTATTTTCGGAAACTTTATTAACCGTGTGGTGGTATTAACGCACAAATATTATAACGGAATTGTTCCTGCACCAAACGAATTAACAGAAGTTGACGAGCAAACTTTAACTGAACTAAAAGCCTATCCGGCGGTAATTACTTCTTCCATTGAGCGCTACCGTTTCAGAGAAGCTTTAGGTGAAATGATGAATGTAGCTCGCTTGGGAAATAAATATTTAGCTGATGAAGAACCATGGAAAATGATTAAAGAAAATCCGGAACGTGTAAAAACGCAAATGTATGTAGCTTTGCAAATTGCTTCAGCTCTGGCTATTTTAGCAGAACCGTTTTTACCGTTTACTTCAAACAAGTTAAAAAACATCCTGAACATTCAATCTAACGCTTGGAATTTAGATTTTAGCCAATGGAACTTGGTTAAACCGGGACATGAAATCGGTAAGTCTGAAATTTTATTTGCTCAAATTGAGGATGCTGATATTCAAAAACAACTGGATAAACTTGAAGCTTCTAAAAAAGCAAATCAAATAGCCAATGCTAAGGCTGAACCGCAAAAAGAAACAGCTACTTTTGATGATTTCTCTAAAATGGATTTACGGGTAGGAACGATTCTTGAAGCCGAAAAGATGCCGAAAGCCAATAAACTTTTAGTATTAAAAGTAGATACAGGAATTGATATTCGAACCATAGTTTCCGGAATTGCAGAACATTTCACTCCGGAAGAAATTATCGGAAAACAGGTTACCGTTTTAGTAAATTTAGCCCCGAGAGCACTACGTGGTGTGGAAAGTGAGGGAATGATCTTAATGACCAATAACGCTGAAGGAAAATTAGTTTTCGTTAATCCTGACGCTGACGGTGTTATGAACGGAGCTACTATAAATTAATTTTTTTGTAACTTTAAAGAAAAGAAGTTATGCTATCTAAAAACATTGAAGACACATTAAATAAACAAATCAAAATTGAAGCTGAATCTTCTCAGATCTACTTATCAATGGCTTGTTGGGCTGAGATTCAAGGTTTAGAAGGAGTTGCACAGTTCATGTATAACCAGTCTGATGAGGAGCGTTCCCACATGCTTAAACTGGTAAAATATGTCAATGAAAGAGGCGGACATGCTTTGGTCACTGATTTAAAAGCCCCGAAAACTAAATTCGGAACGTTCAAAGAAATGTTCGAAGAATTATACCAGCACGAGCTTTTCGTTTCTAATTCCATTAACGAATTGGTCCACACTACCTTAAATGAAAAAGATTATGCCACGCATAATTTCCTGCAATGGTACGTTTCTGAACAGATTGAGGAAGAAGCTCAGGCCAAAACTATTCTGGATAAGATCAATTTAATTGGTGAAGACAGAGGCGGACTGTATTTGTTTGACAGAGATATTCAGCAATTATCCGTTACCAGTTCAATTGCAATCAATTCTAAGTAATTTTTATTTAGAATATTTAAAAATAGTCATATCTTTGCTCTGATTATTATGATTTTATGAGCAAGGAAAAGGACAAAAAAAGTAAAAAGAAAAAACTTAAAAAGTTAAACATAAACGACATTAAAGTTACTGAAAATTGCAAATCAAAATGTTGTGAAAAATATAAGAAAGGCGAAAACAAACGTTGTAAACGTTGCCCTATGTTTGATCTTTTGAAAAAAGCAGTATTATAAAAAAAAGAGACGATTAAATCGTCTCTTTTTTTATTATTAAAACCTAAATATTTACAGCTCTAAAGCTTTTTTAGGATTATTATCCATTAAAATTTCAACCGGATTTTCCAAAGCCTCTTTAACAGCAACTAAGAACCCTACAGACTCACGCCCGTCAATGATTCTATGGTCATACGATAAAGCCACATACATTACCGGAGCGATCACGATTTGTCCATTTTTAACAATCGCTCTCTCAACTACATTATGCATTCCTAAAATACCGGATTGAGGAGGATTGATAATTGGTGTAGACAACATACTTCCGAATACTCCACCATTAGAAATAGTAAATGTACCTCCGGTCATTTCATCAACTGTAATTTGTCCGTCACGAGCACGTATAGCTAAACGTTTGATTTCAGCTTCAACGCCGCGGAAAGACAATAGTTCTGCATTGCGAACTACAGGAACCATTAACCCTTTCGGACCTGATACAGCTACTGAAATATCACAAAAATCGTAAGCAATTTGCTCTTGACCGTCGATCATAGAGTTCACATCCGGATATAACTGTAAAGCTCTGGTAACTGCTTTCGTAAAGAATGACATAAATCCTAAGCCTAAACCATGTTTTGCTTTAAAAGCTTCTTTGTATTCATTACGTAAAGCATAGATAGCACTCATATCAACTTCGTTGAACGTAGTTAACATTGCTGTTTCGTTTTTAGCCGCTACTAAACGTTCTGCTACTTTACGACGCAACATTGATAATTTTTTACGCTCACTACCACGTGGACCACCGGTTGGAGTTCCCATTGAAGGTACTGCATTTACAGCATCATCTTTTGTAATTCTTCCGCCTTTTCCTGTTCCTGCAATAGTCGTAGGATCAATGTTTTTCTCGGCTAATATTTTCTTAGCAGCAGGAGACGGTGCGCTGGTAGCATAAGTTGGTGTCGGCGTTGGCGTCGGTACCGGAGCTGCTTCAACTTTTTTCTCTTCTGCTTTAGGTTCTTCTTTTGCTACAGGAGCTGCATCACCTTCAGGTTTAGCAGCACTCGTATCAATTAAACAAACTACTTGCCCCACTGCAACTGCATCACCTTCTTCTGCTTTAAGGGTAATAATACCGCTTGCTTCAGCAGGTAATTCTAAAGTCGCTTTATCTGAATCCACTTCAGCAATAGCTTGATCTTTTTCTACGTAATCACCATCTTTTACTAACCAAGTTGCAATTTCAACTTCGGTGATAGATTCTCCCGGAGAAGGGACTTTCATTTCTAAAATCATAACTCTATGTTGTTTAACGTTTTCCCTTTTCGTTCTTAATTATGAAACAGGGAGCCTTTTATTATTGTTGTGTAAAATTAATTAAATAAATCTTTATCAAAAACCATTGCAATAGCATTAGCCTGACGTTTTTTAGAACGCTCATAACTACCTGCTGCAGGAGCACTATAAGCTTTAGGCGAAGCCAATCGTAACTTAACTAAGTTAAAATTCATCAACATGAAACTGTACGCTCCCATGTTCTTAGGTTCTTCCTGCGCCCAAACATAATCGTCAACATTAGGATAACTTGCAATTATATCTCTCAATTGCTCAACCGGCAACGGGAACAATTGTTCTAAACGCACAACTGCAACATCATTTCTTCCTAACTCTTCACGTTTAGCAATGATATCATAATATACTTTACCGGTACAGAACACCAACGATTTGATCGCTTTTTTGTCTGTTACTGCCGGATCATCAATTACTTCCTGGAATCGACCGTTAGCTAATTCATCCACCTTTGAAACTGCTAGTGGGTGACGTAATAAACTTTTTGGCGAGAATACTACCAATGGTTTACGGAAATTCGTTTTCATTTGTCTTCTCATCAAATGGAAGAAGTTAGCCGGAGTTGTACAATCAGCTATATACATGTTGTGTTTTGCACATAACTGTAAATAACGCTCCATACGTGCTGATGAGTGTTCTGCTCCTTGGTTCTCATACCCGTGAGGCAACAATAAAACAATTCCGTTTTGACTGTTCCATTTGTCTTCTCCTGCAGAAATGTACTGATCCATCATAATTTGGGCTCCGTTTGAGAAATCACCGAATTGTGCTTCCCAAATGGTTAATGTTTTAGGAGATGCTAAAGCATAACCGTATTCAAAACCAAGTACACCATATTCCGACAATAATGAATTGTAGATATAGAAGTTTCCTTTTTTGTCTGCTATTTCATTTAACAGTACTACTTCTTCTTCAGAATCTTCTACTTTAACTACGGCATGACGGTGAGAGAATGTTCCTCTTTCCACATCCTGGCCTGACATTCTTACATCATATCCTTCCGCTAATAAAGAGCCATAAGCCAATAACTCTCCCATTGCCCAATCTAACTGATCTTTCTCAAAATACATTGCATTTCTGTCAGCGATCAAGCGTGAGATCTTGTTAATGAATTTTTTGTCTTTCGGAAGATTAGTGATCGTAGTAGCAATTTCTGTTAATTTTTCTTTATCGAAAGTAGTATCTACTTTTTGAAGCATCACGTCATCTGAAACCTGATGAAAACCTTCCCACTCATTTTGCATAAAAGGAGTAATCACCGTTAGATCTTTTTTACGAGACTCTTCTAAATTTTCATCTAATTTAGCTTTGTAAGCTTCTTCTAAACTTTTTACAAAAGTGGCATCAATAACACCTTCTGATTTTAGTTTTTCAGCATAAATGTCACGAGCATTTTCGTGTTTAGAGATAATCTTGTATAGTTTCGGTTGTGTAAAACGAGGTTCATCTCCTTCATTATGTCCATATTTTCTATAGCCTAATAAATCGATGAATACATCACCGCCAAACTGCATTCTGTAATCCAATGCAAATAACATAGCGTGTACAACAGCCTCAGCATCGTCTGCATTAACATGCAACACAGGAGACAATGTTACTTTAGCTACATCTGTACAGTAGGTCGACGAACGAGCATCTAAATAGTTAGTGGTAAAGCCTACCTGGTTATTGATCACTAAGTGAATTGTTCCGCCTGTTTTATAACCATCCAGTTTTGCCATCTGTACAATTTCATAGACGATTCCCTGACCTGCTATTGCAGCGTCGCCGTGAACGGCAATTGGCAATACTTTAGAAGTATCATTTGAATGATTATGATCTTGTTTAGCACGAGCAATTCCTTCAATCACAGCACCAACTGTTTCTAAGTGCGAAGGGTTAGGTGCTAAATTTAAGTTTATTTTTTTACCGGAATCCGTTGAGCGATCAGATGTAAGCCCTAAATGGTATTTAACATCTCCGTCAAAATACATATCATCATCATAATCCTTACCGTCAAATTCAGAGAATATATTTTGAGTGTTTTTCCCGAAAATATTAGCTAACACATTCAATCTACCTCTGTGTGCCATTCCCATTACAAATTGTTCAACTCCCTTTTCTGCAGCCGCTTCTATCAAAGCGTCTAAAGCCGGGATTGCAGATTCACACCCTTCAAGTGAGAAACGCTTTTGTCCAACATATTTAGTATGTAAGAATGTCTCGAAAGAAACTGCTTCATTGAGCTTCTTTAAGATGTTTTTCTTCTGATCCGGAGAGAAAGCCGGTTGATTGTCGTTCACATCTAACCGATTTTTAATCCATTCCTGTATTTCAGGATTTCTGATATACATAAATTCAACCCCGATAGACTGACAATAAACACGTTCAAGGTGTTTAATGATCTCAGCTAAAGTTGTCGGCTGCATATTTACCATTTTAGCAGCATCAAAAACTGTATTCAAATCGGCCGATGAAAGTCCGAAATTCTCCAGTGCTAAAGTAGGCGTGTACGTTCTTCTTTCACGAACCGGATTTGTTTTGGTAAACAAATGCCCTCTTGTTCTGTAACCTTCAATTAATTTAAGTACATTAAATTCTTTCTGTAATTTTTCAGAAACTTTTCCTGAATCTTGGGACTCACCTGAAGCAATGTAGGCAATTTGTTGTCCTACTTCTTCTGAACCGTAATTTGCCAGTGCAAAATCGAACCCTTGAAAAAAACTTCTCCAACTTGGTTCTACGCTGTCTGGACTTTGCAAATATTGATCGTATAAATCGGCAAAAAAAGCCGTGTGTGCAGCGTTTAAAAAGGAAAACCTATCCATAATCGTGTCTAAATGACCTTTTAATTAAAAAATTTTTATGCAAAAGTAAAACATTTGTGATAATCTTTTAAAGAAAATCGTATTTTTATATCATTAATTTTTTAGAAAAGGTTTTATGAAAATGAAATTCTCAAAGATTTTAACAGTTTTATTGAATTCTGTGTTTTTATTTTATTTTAGCCTATCCATTTCTGCTCAAAATTCGCAAGAATTCAAAACAAAATCTAATTTTTGGGAAAAAGTACAGTTCGGTGGCGGTTTAGGTTTAGGATTTGGCAACGGATATACTGATATTTCTGTAGCCCCTAGTGCTATTTATAATTTTAACCAATATGTTGCTGCCGGCTTGGGATTACAGTATTCTTATTCCCAACAAAAAGACCTCTATAAAGCTAATATTTACGGAGCAAGTGTAATAGGCTTATTCAATCCTATTGAAGAAGTTCAGCTTTCCGTTGAAGTAGAACAACTAAGGGTTAATACAGTCTTTGAAGATTTCTACAACCACTATGAAGATGATTTCTGGAATACGGCTTTATTTTTCGGAGCCGGTTACAGAACTGACAATATTACTTTCGGTGTTCGCTATAATGTGTTGCACAAAGATAACCGAGGAGTCTATGCAGATGCTTTCATGCCTTTTATCAGAATCTATTTCTAAACCATACCTTTTGCCATTCTCGTTTTAAGACTAAAAAGGCAACTTGTTCTGAAAGTTCAACCAGATCAGATCCGTCTAATTTTTTTACCTCACTCTCAGAAACGTCAATCACATAAAGCAGATTAAGGTATTCTGCAAACTTATGTTGGATTAAAAAATATATCTTTTCGTGTAATTGCTGCTTTAACTCTAAAGGAAGCATTGTTGTCTCTACATCCAAACTTTCATTTGCCAGATGAAAATCCTTTTGCAATTGCAATATCAACTTTTCGTATAGATTTTCTTCTTCAGCCTGAAAAAATAAGGCTTCTATGTTTGCCGGTGGATTATACATTTCTATTCATTAAATTTTCACCAAAAGCTCTTAAAACTTGCTTTTTATCTTCAGCAACTTGTATTGCCTCTAATGTTTTCATCGCTTTATCAGTATATTCCCGAATTGCCAATTTTGTCATTTCATCAGCTCTTGAATTCCTGAAAATATTTTTAACCAATTCTACCTTTTCTGAACTATCATTAGGTTTTAATGAAAATAAATACTGCAACTGACGTTGTATATCTTCTTCCGCGTTTTGCATAGCCATTAAATACAAATAGGTCTTTTTATTTTCTATGATATCCCCTCCTACTTGCTTCCCGAAAGTCTCCGGATCTCCGAAAGCATCTAAATAATCATCCTGCAATTGGAATGCAATTCCCAGATTTAAACCAAAATCATAGACCAAATTTGCATCTTCTTCATTTGCTTCAGCAACAATGGCGCCCATTTTCATTGCTGCCCCCACTAAAACAGCTGTTTTATATTCAATCATTTTTAAATATTCCGGAACCGTAACATCTTCTCGAATTTCAAAATCCACATCATATTGCTGCCCTTCACAAACTTCTAAGGCTGTTTTACTAAATAATTTTGCTAATTGCCGGAATATTTTGGGTTCGTAATTTTCAAAAAACTGATATGCCAAAATCAACATGGCATCTCCTGATAATATTCCCGTATTCAAATCCCACTTTTCATGAACTGTCTGATGTCCTCTTCTTAATGGAGCTTCGTCCATAATATCGTCATGAATCAATGAAAAATTATGAAAAACCTCAACAGCAGTTGCTGCCGGCAATGCTTTTTCAATAGCACAATTAAAAATATCTGCAACCATAACGGTCAACATAGGTCTTATTCGCTTTCCTCCTATGTTTAAGATATACTGAATAGGACTGTACAAATTTGCAGGCTCTTTCTGTACATCTAAAGAGTTAAAATGTTCCGCTATGGAATTCTGATAGTCGGTTATAGTTTGCATGGATTTTAAAAAATTATCGCAAAGGCAAAGTACGCTATTTTTTTATGAAAAACCGAAAACTTTACCTGAGTTTTAAATCTTTGTTAAAAAAATGCAAAAACTTAGGAAACTTTTTTTGTTTTAAAAGTTTCCTATGTAGCTTTGTACGCAAATTAAACGCATATTATGCAAACAGAAATTTTAGAAAAAGCCACTGAAATGTTTCTTACACTAGGGTTCAAAAGTGTAACTATGGATGATATTGCTAATGAAATGGGGATTTCTAAGAAAACTATTTACCAACATTTTGCAACTAAGCCCGAATTAGTTAAGAGTGTAACAGTTCGATTGTTTGAGACTATTTCTTGCGGAATTGACGGAATCTGCAACACTGGTAAAAATCCGATTGAAGAGCTTTTTGAAGTCAAAAATTTTGTTCTTCAACATTTAAAAGATGAAAACTCTTCGCCGATTTATCAATTACAAAAGTATTACCCCAAGATTCACAACACTTTAAAACAAATGCAATTTGAAAAAATGGATGATTGTGTTATTGACAATTTGAATCGCGGTATTACAGAAGGTTTGTACCGAAAAGAAATAAATACCGAGATCATCGGTCGTTTGTATTTTGCCGGCATGAACAGCATTAAAGACGGGGAACTGTTTCCTGCTAACCAATTTAGTCTGAAAAATGTTCAAAACCAATATTTAGAATACCACTTAAGAGGAATTTGCACCTTAAAAGGCATACAGATTTTAGAAAGTTTAATACAGTAAAAACAACTAATGAAGCAAAAATTTATTTTAGCGCTATTGGTCATATCAGGTTTGCTGAATGCCCAAGAAAAACAAGAGGATTATAATTTTTCCTTAGAAGAAGCTATTGCATACGCATTAGAGCATAACTATCAATCGCAAAACGCTTCTAAAGATGTTGAAGCAGCCAAAAAGAAAAAATGGGAAACAACCGCCAGTGGTTTACCACAGATCAATGCAGGAGCTGATTACCAGCACAATTTTGTGTTGCAAAAATCAATTATCCCTGCTGAATTCTTTGGTGGTAATCCCGGGGAGTTTGTAGAAGTCGCTTTCGGCACTAAACATACGATGAATGCTTACGGAAATATTAGCCAGTTGATCTTTGACGGTTCTTATTTAGTAGGACTACAATCTGCAAAAGTCTATCTTCAGATCTCAGAAAATGCTAAAGAGAAAACAGATCTTGAGATCAGAGAACTGGTAATCAACTCTTACGGAAATGTGCTTTTAGCAAGAGAAAGTGTAAGCATTTTAGAAAGCAATAAATCTTCCATAGAAAAAACACTTTTTGAGACCAATGAAACGTTCCAAAACGGTTTAACGGAAGAAGAAGATGTGGAACAATTACAAATAACACTTTCTCAGATCAACAGTTCGTTAGCCAATGCTGAACGAAATGAGATCATTGCTTTAAACATGTTGAAATATGTTTTAGGTATTGATTTAGAAGAAAGCATTACATTAAAAGATGAATTAGAAAATCTAACTCAGGAAAATGTTGATCTAACGGTTTCTCAAGGTTCTTTTTCTGTTGAAAACTCGATTGATTACAAGATTGAACAAAACAATTTAGAATCAAATCGTTTATTGCTAAAATTGGAAAAAAGTAAAGCCTTACCTAGTTTGTCTGCAAATTACAATTTCGGTTATAACGCATTTAATGACCAGTTCAAGTTCTTCACAACAGAGCAAAAATGGCTGAACTATTCCTATTTAGGTGTTAACTTAACGGTTCCTTTATTTAGCAGCTTGGCCCGAAGTGCCCGTACTCAGCAAGCCCGTATTGCTTTTGAACAATCTAAAACGAGCCTGAAATCAACAGAACAAAAGTTGCTTTTAGATTATCAAAAAGCAAAAAGCGACTACGAATTGAGCATTGAGCTATACGGAACTAATAAAGATAATTTACAACTAGCAGAGCGTATTGAGAAAAAACAATCTGTAAAATTTAAAGAAGGGATCTCCAGTAGTTTTGAATATACCGAAGCACAGAGACAATTATACTCGGCACAACAAAACTATTTACAATCCATGATCGATGTTATCAACAAAAAAACAGCTTTAGATAAAATCACCAACACAAAATAATCTTTCCTCATGAAAAAACTATATATCACAAGTCTTGCTGCTTTACTTTTAACAGCATGTGGCAATAACAAAAAAAACTCTACCGAATCTATTATAGAAAAGGGAAATTTACAAGAATTGCGTCAAAAAAGAAGCGAACTGGTAACAGAAGCTGATGCCTTAACTAAAGAAATTGAACTGATTGACAATGCTATCGGAAAATTAGATGACAATCAAAAACTAGCCTTAATCACAACTTTTACAGCAAAAGATTCGATCTTTGATCACTATCTGGAGCTACAGGCTGATGTTCAAACCAAAGAAAATATCGTTCTTAATGCTGAATATGCAGGAACTCTTCAAAAAGTTTATGTAACGGAAGGACAAAAAGTAAGTAAAGGTCAGACTTTAGCTAAAATTGATGATGGAGGATTGAGCCAACAATTAGCCCAATTAGAGATTCAAGCAAATCTGGCTAAAACAACTTATGAAAGACAAGAAAATCTTTGGAATCAAAAAATAGGTTCTGAAATCCAATATTTACAGGCTAAATCTAATTATGAGGCTCAGGCAAAAGCCGTTGCACAACTACAAAGCCAGATCGCTAAAACTTATGTTAAAGCGCCGTTCTCCGGAACCATTGACGATGTTATTACAGATCAAGGATCAGCAGTGGCTCCCGGCTCCCAACTTATCCGTATCGTCAACTTAAGCAATATGTACTTAGAAGCCGAAGTACCGGAGAAATATGTAGGTAGTGTTAAAAAAGGTACAGATGTTAATGTAAACATCCCTGTTTTAAACGAAGTATTTACTACAAAGATTAATCAGGCCAGTGATTATATCAATCCGGGAAACCGTTCGTTTAAAATATTAATCAACATTACTAATAAAAAAGGAACGATCAAACCGAATTTAACGTCTAAAATAAGCATCAAAGATTATACAAATCCGAAAGTTATCGCTGTTCCTTTGAGTATTGTATCTGAAAATGCTGAAGGAGAACAATATGTTTACATTACTGAAAAGCAAGAAAACAACTTAGTCGCTAAAAAAGTAATTGTAAAAACCGGTAAAACACAAGGAGATCTAGTAGAAATATTAGAAGGTATTAAAGATGGTGACCAAATTGTAAAAGAAGGTGCAAGAAGTGTGAAAGACGGTCAAAAAGTTTCAATCATCAAATAATTTAAGACAATGAGTAATAACACTTCCGATAAAGAATTCAGACTGTCATCGTGGGCCATTGAAAACAAAATGACCATTTATGTGATGATGGGGTTATTTTTCTTCTTGGGATTATCGGCATACTATTCTATGCCCAGAGAAGACTTCCCAGAGGTTAAAGAAACAAAAATTTACATCAGCACCGTTTATCCGGGAAATACTGCTGAAGATATTGAACGTTTGATCATCGATCCGCTAGAAGAAGAACTAAAGAACATCAGTAATGTAGATGAGATCACTTCTACTTCTCAAGAAGATTACGGAATCATCACCATTGAATTTGATGAAAAGATCACCGTTGAAGCAGCAAAGCAAAAAGTAAAAGACAAAGTAGATGTAGAAAAAGCAAAAGAAGACTGGCCTACATTCAACGATGCTAAGGTAGATCCGAATGTATTTGACCTAAACCTTTCAGAAGAGGTTCCGATCCTGAACATTAATATTTCTGGAGATTATCCGGTAGACAAATTAAAAAAATTCGGAGAATACCTGGAAGATGAAATAGAAGCTTTAACCGAAATTAAGCAAGTCGATATCAGGGGAGCTCAGGACAAAGAAGTAGAAGTTAGTGTTGACATCTATAAAATGATGGCCTCAAAAGTAAGTTTTGACGATGTTTTAAATGCGATCAGAGGAGGCAACGTAACTACTTCTGCCGGGAACTTAATTGCTAACGGACAACGTAGAACCATTCGAATTGAAGGCGAAATTGACCAGCCTAAAGATCTGGAAAACTTTGTAGTAAAAACTCAAAACGGGGTCGTTTACCTAAGAGATATCGCAGAAGTAGAGTTCAAAGATGTTGACAAAACTACGTATGCACGTGAATTCGGTAACAGTGTCGTGATGCTCGACGTTAAAAAACGTGCTGGGAAAAACATGATTGAAGCTTCCGAAAAGATAAAAGAAATCATTAAAAATGCCGAAGAAAACGTTTTCCCGAAAGACTTAAAAATCACATTAGCAAATGACCAATCTTCAAGAACCTTGAATCAGGTTGACGACTTGGTTAACAATATTATTTTCGGTATTATTCTGGTAGTAGGAGTCCTGATGTTCTTCTTAGGGTTCCGTAACGCTTTATTCGTTGGCTTCGCCATCCCGATGTCGATGTTCATGTCATTCATGATCTTAAATTTAATGGGCTACACAATGAATACCATGATCCTTTTCGGATTAATCATGGGACTGGGAATGCTAGTAGATAACGGAATTGTAGTTGTTGAAAACGTTTACCGCTTAATGGACGAAGAAGGTATGAGCCGACTGGAAGCTGCTAAAAAAGGAATTGGCGAAATTGCATTACCTATTATTATTTCAACTGCAACTACAGTTGCCGCTTTCGTTCCGCTAGGATTGTGGCCGGGAGTAATGGGACAGTTCATGAAGTTTTTCCCGATCACACTTTCAGTTGTATTAGGTTCGTCCTTATTTGTTGCCGTGTTCTTCAACTCTTTGATGGTATCTCAATTTATGGATGTCAATGAAAAAATACTGAGTAGAAGACAACTTCTTATCTTAAGTGCTATCCTTGTTTCTATCGGAACCTTTATGTTAATTACCGGTGGTGCTGTCAGAGGTTTAGGAACAGTATTGATCTTTACGGCTGTTTGTTTCTGGATCTATCGTTATTTTATCAAAAAAATCACGACGGTTTTCCAGACCAAAATTTTATCCCGTTGGGAAAGTATTTATGAGCGTTCGCTTTTATTTTTCCTTTCCGGAAGAAAACCATACGTTGTTGTCGGCTTAATGATCGTTATGTTCTTTGTTGTATTAATGACTTATTTTGGTTGGAGCGTTGGTAGTGGTAGAACAAAAGTAGAATTCTTCCCGGATAACAAACCTAATCAGGTTATAGTTTATATTGAATACCCGCAAGGAACCGATATTGAAAAAACCAATAAAATAACTAAAGCCATTGAAAAAAGGGTTTATGCAGTAATGAACTCTCCGGAATTCACCGAAGGTGATCACAACTTCCTTGTTGAATCTGCGGTATCCCAAGTAGGTGAAGGTGCCGGAAACCCTCAAACTGACGGAGGTTCGAGTGCCGAAATGCCGCACAAAGGTAAAATAACCGTTTCTATGAGAGAATATAAATTCCGAAACGGATTAGACTCTGAGGACTTACGTAAAAAAGTACAAGAATCTCTGAAAAATATTTATCCCGGTGTATTGATTTCAGTTGAAAAAGATGCGGTAGGACCTCCTGCCGGATATCCGATCAACATCGAGATCAAAGGTGATGATTACAATGAATTGATTGTTACTGCTGAAAAGATGAAAGATTTCCTGAATGCTAAAAACATTCCCGGAATTGAAGAGCTGAAAGTAGACGTCAACAAAGATAAACCTGCCATGAAAGTGGTCGTTGACAGAGAAAAAGCAGGTGAAATGGGCGTTTCAGCCGGACAAGTCGGTAATCAGTTAAGAAGATCCGTTTTCGGAGAAAAAGCCGGTATATATAAAGAAGGTAAAGACGATTATGACATTTATGTCCGTTTTAACGAAGACAATCGTTACAATCAAAGTGCCATTTTCAATCAGAATATTACGTTTAGAGATGTTGCTACCGGTCAGTTAAAAGAAATTCCGGTTTCAACTGTCGCTGCACAAAAAAATGCGTCTTCGTTTAGTGCCATTAAACACCGTGACCTTGACCGTGTAGTTGTCCTTTATTCTGCTTTGGCGCCAGGATTTACAGATGCAGGTGCTATCGTAAAACAAATTCAAGCTGAAATGGGTGACTTTGATGCGCCTAAATCAGTTGAATTTGATTATACAGGGCAAATTGAGGAACAAAACAAACAGATGGCTTTCTTAATGGGGGCTTTAATAAGCGGATTAGGCTTGATTATGCTCATTTTAGTATTTCAATTTAACTCTATATCTAAACCTTCGATCATTATGATCGCGGTATTCTTAAGTTTCATTGGAGTATTTTTAGGACTGATGGTAACCGGTTGGCCTTTCGTGATCATGATGACCATGATGGGGATTATTTCCCTCGCCGGTATTGTGGTAAATAACGGAGTAGTACTTCTGGATTATACTCAGTTATTGATGGATCGTAAAAAAGAACAATTGAACATTCCTGAAGGAACGTTTCTAGATAAAAAATATGTTTTTGAAGCTATTGTAAAAGGTGGAAAGTCACGTTTAAGACCGGTACTTTTAACAGCCATTACTACGGTATTAGGATTAATTCCTTTAGCTATCGGTTTTAACATCGATTTCTTTTCGCTATTCAGCGAACTAGACCCGAAAATATACATCGGTGGAGACAATGTAATTTTCTGGGGACCACTGGCATGGACTGTAATCTTCGGATTAATTTTTGCCACTTTCTTGACATTAATTGTGGTTCCGGTATTATTCTATTTGGTTTGTATACTTAAAATTTGGTGGTTTAACGAACGAAAACAAAAAGTTTTAGATTAAAAAAGGCTGCTGCTTAAGCAGCTTTTTTTATTTTTAGAAAAAATTTTCATGAAAAAGATTCTATATTCCTTTCTGGTTTCTGCCTTTTTAATTGCATGTCAAGGCAGTCAAACCTATACTGAACATAAATCTCAAAATTTCAGCATTAAGGTTCGTGACGACCTGAGTGAAACCGATGCTTTAAACGATGAGGCCATTTTACAATTTAAAAATGAATTTCAGGAATTATATCTTATTGTTCTGGAAGAGCCTAAAACTGATGTTTCTCTTTATTTTCCGGAAATCCGTGAAGAAAATGACGCTGATGAACGAATTAAGCTGTATGCCGATATTTTACTGAAAAATTATGAAAACTCATTAACGCTTACTAATTTTTCAGGATACATACCTGTAACGATCAACGGATCAAATGCTATCGAAATGACTTTTAACGCTGTTGATCCTGAAAGTAAGATCAATGTCTTTTACTACGTAACTTTTATAGAAACTCAAAACCATTTTTTTCAAATACTGACCTGGACTTTATTTGATAGTAAAAAGGAACATTTAGACAGTATGGAAAAAATGATTCGTTCTTTTAAAAGCAGAAATCAAAATATAAAATTAAAAAAGGCTACTTAAAAAGTAGCCTTTTACATTTGAATTTATTTGGTTGAGTTAGTTTTTTGCTAATGCTTCTCTAGACCATTTTTTAACATCAGTTATCTTACTGTTGCTAAAATCAACTTCACTTAAGGTATTTTCACCCCAGAAGAACCATTTTCCAACTTTGGTTCCGTCTTTATATTCTCCGATGGCCTGCTTTGTTCCGTCTTCATTGTAGGCAACCCATTTACCATGTAATTTTCCGTTTAAATAATATCCCTCTTGTTTTACCTGCCCATTATCATAATAATATGTCGCTTTAACCATTTGGTCTACTATTTCAAATTTAGGTTTAACTTCTTGCGCAAATATCAAAGTTGAAACCATCAAAAATCCTGCAATCACTAAATTTTTCATAACGCAAAAGTATTAATTAGATTAACAATTATGTAACAAATATATAAATTGTTTTACAATTAAAAAACTTTTACTTAACAATTTGGTAACATTGGAACAAAATTTAACATTGGAACATAAAAAAAGCGATATGAATTCATATCGCTTTTGCATTTTATTAACCGAAAACTAATTCATTACAAATTAGTATCTAATAATTCATGAACATCAGCTGAAGAAGGTCTCGGCGCATCTGCATTAATGATTTCACCGTTTTTACCTACCAAAATAAAACGCGGAATACCGTTGATCTGGTATTGCGTTACAAAATCCGATTTCCAACTATCGTCTGCAAAAAGTTGAATTCCTCCTAACTCTTTATCTGTAACAAATTTTTTCCATTTATCGTGATCTTTAAGAGCATCTACAGAAATACTTACAAAAGCAATGTTTTTACCATGGTATTTCTTTTCCAACTCTTTTAAATGTGGAATCTCTGCTCTACACGGACCACACCAAGTTGCCCAAACATCAATATAAACCAATTTCCCTTTTAGATCTTCCAACTTTGTTTTACCTCCTTTATGATTTTCATAATCAAAAGTCGGTGACGGTTTTCCATTCAATTTTTTGACTTTCTGTGATTCCTCATAATAAGCAGATAATGCTTTCATATTTTGCTCAAAAGTCGACTTGTATTGATTTACAAAAGTCTCTCCCAACTTCTTGTTACCTTCTAATTTAGCAGCTACATCACTTTTCTTTTTTTCGATAATTGCACTGAATTTATCTTCCGGTGAATTCAACAACGTATTAAAATCCATTTGTTCATCCTCAAGAGCCATCTGAGCGATAAAATTATTCTCTTCTGAACCTTTACCACTGTATTTTATAGATTCATCGAACTCTTTTGCATCCATAGTCAACGTCAGATCATAACCGTTTTTAAGATAAAGCTGGGTATACTCTGTTCCGTCAGACAATTGGTAGAAACCTTCTGCAACGGCAAACTTATCTTTAAAAACACCATTCTTATCGGCTACAATTATCTTCGTAAAACGATTTGCTCCTTTAATAATTAAAGAATCACCGTTTCTGTTCTCAATCTTAGCAGTAAATGTAACTGTATCATCATCAACCATAGCAAATGAAAACAGCGCAAAAACACATAATAAGGCAATTAGTTTTTTCATAATTAACGTTTAATTTTTGTAAAGTTACTCTTTTTAATGATTTTTGAAAAATAAAAAAGTGCCACAATAATTTCTTTACTGCACAGCTATACTGTTTTTTGTGTTATTTTTGCAAAAAATAAAGAAAAATGTATAGAAGTCATACTTGCGGCGAACTAAATGCCTCTCACATCAATACAGAAGTTACACTTGCCGGTTGGGTCCAAAAAACACGTGACAAAGGTTTCATGATTTGGGTTGATTTACGGGATCGATATGGTATTACCCAATTGATTTTTGACGAACAAAGAACAGACCTTTCTGTTTTTGAAAAAGCCAAAACATTAGGACGTGAGTTTGTAATCCAAGTAAAAGGGACTGTGATTGAACGCGAGTCGAAAAATAAAAATATAGCAACGGGTGATATCGAAATCCTTGTTTCCGAATTAAATATTTTAAATGAAGCTAAGCTTCCCCCTTTTACTATTGAAGACGAAACGGATGGCGGTGAAGACATCAGAATGAAATACCGTTATCTGGATATCAGAAGAAACCCTGTTAAGAATAACCTTCTATTCCGTCACAATGTGGCCATGGAAGTTCGCAAATATCTTTCGGAACAAGGTTTCTGTGAAGTAGAAACACCTTATCTGATCAAATCAACTCCTGAAGGAGCCCGTGATTTTGTGGTGCCAAGCCGTATGAACGAAGGTCAGTTTTATGCGTTACCTCAATCGCCGCAAACTTTCAAACAGTTGTTAATGGTAGGCGGAATGGATAAATATTTCCAAATCGTGAAATGTTTCCGTGATGAAGATCTACGCGCTGACCGTCAACCGGAATTTACACAGATTGACTGTGAAATGGCTTTCGTAGAACAGGAAGACATTTTAAATATGTTTGAAGGCTTAACACGTCATTTATTAAAAGAAGTAAAAGGTATTGATGTAGATAAATTTCCGAGAATTACCTATGACTACGCCATGAAAACTTATGGTAACGACAAACCGGATATTCGTTTCGGAATGAAATTCGGTGAGTTGAACGAAGTAGCACAACATAAAGATTTTGGTGTTTTCAACTCTGCGGAATTAGTAGTAGGAATTGCCGTTCCCGGTTGTAATGAATACACTCGTAAACAAATTGATGAATTGATCGACTGGGTAAAACGACCGCAAGTTGGCGCTTCAGGAATGGTTTTCTGTAAATACAATGAAGACGGAACTTTAAAATCATCTGTAGATAAGTTCTACGATCAGGAAGATTTGAAAAAATGGGCTGAAATAACAGCTGCTCAACCTGGTGACCTCATCTTGGTTCTTTCCGGTCCTGCTCACAAAACGCGTACACAGCTAAGTGCTTTACGTATGGAATTGGGTAACCGTTTAGGTCTACGCAAACCAGATGAGTTTGCTCCACTTTGGGTGATTGATTTTCCTTTGTTAGAATGGGACGAAGAGAGTGCTCGCTACCATGCCATGCACCATCCGTTTACTTCACCGAAACCTGAAGACATTCATTTAATAGCAAATGATCCGGGAGCAATCAGAGCTAATGCTTACGATATGGTATTGAACGGAAATGAGATCGGTGGTGGTTCTATTCGTATTCATGATAAAGAGCTGCAAGCTAAAATGTTTGAACTATTAGGTTTTACTAAAGAAGAAGCTGAAAACCAATTTGGATTCTTAATGAATGCTTTCCAGTACGGTGCTCCTCCGCATGGTGGTTTGGCTTTTGGTCTAGATCGTTTGGTTGCTATTTTAGGCGGACAGGAAACTATTCGTGATTTTATTGCTTTCCCTAAAAACAACAGTGGTCGCGATATCATGATAGACGCTCCGGCAACAATTGATGATGCTCAACTGGAAGAATTACATATTAAATTGAAATTATAATTTATATCTCCGACTTAAAGAGGAATCTCATAATCAATATGATGAGATTTCTCCAACCGGTCGAAATGACAAATTTGGAGATTTTCAGAAACTTCATTTTCTTTACAAAATGAAATACGTATTACAACTATTATTAGTTCTATTTTTCGGCCTTGTAGGATATGGTTTTTACCAAAATTCTTTCATTCCAAAATCCGGTGATAAATGGATTGGCTTAGGTGTTTTAGTTTTAGCTTTTGGCTTAATGCCTCTGTTCATAATTTATCGATATAAAAAAAGCAAGCTGAAAGAGTTTATTAACTCTAATATTGACAAAGGAAACAAAGAAAATTCTGAAGATCAGTAAATTTATATCCAAAAAAACTTTGTTATGTAATTAATAAGACTATCTTTGATTCATTATTAATTATTTTTATTTATTACTTTAATGCGAACAGGCACAATTAAATTCTTCAACGAAGAAAAAGGCTATGGTTTCATCACTGATGAAGAGACCGGAAAAGACATTTTCGTACACGCTACTGGTTTAAAAGTAGAAAAAGTTAACCAAGGTGAACGCGTAAGCTACGAAGAAGAAGATGGGAAAAAAGGTAAAATAGCTGCTCAGGTAGTAGTTATCGAAGAATAATATAGATTACTTATTAATTTTTGATTACCTTAAGGGAACAAAATCTCTGAGCAATTGCTCAGAGATTTTTTATTTTACACCCATTTTTTCTCAGCTTCAGTAGCGTCAAGAATATCAATCCCTAAAGCTAATTTAAAATGTTCCGCAACATCAAAAGCTTTACCTTTATCAGTCGTTTTAAAAAATGTAATATGCTTATTTCTGTCGTAAAATAAATTTACCAGAATGATATCGTATTTCTGAGTAGTCTCTGCAGTAACAACCCTTATTGTTTGACCTTCTTTAGTTTTAAAAACCGAGATATATTCAAATTCAGGAATAGGTTTCCATTTTCCGATTTTCACACTGAATAAAGAATAAAAGGTTCTGAACTCTTTACTGGTTAAATTAATATCAGAACCTTCTGCTACATTTAATCCCAAACCAATAACTAAAAAAATCAAGGCCATTAAACTTCCGGTTCCTATTAACATTACAACTCCTAACAAAGCAAACGCAATTCCAAAAAAACGTTTTACAAAAGGAATTTCTTTCTGGTAGCTAATTATATTCATCTTCATATCTCATAAAAAAAGAGATTACAAAATTGTAACCTCTCTTCAAATTTAGTTGTTTTTAGTCTTATTTGAAAAAATATTTTAACCCGAATAGTACATTTCCTTTTGGCATCGGAATCATTCCTGCCTCTATATATTCTGCATTAAAAATATTATTCGCATACATGGACAATTCCACAGCTTTAATTTTATAACTGACATTGGCATCATATACATTATAGCTCATTCCAGCAGTTCGTTCTACATATCTATACGCAATGGTAGAATTAAACCCTTTAATCCAGTTCAGTATTAAACTACCTGTAAACTGATGTTTCATTGAGTTAATGGAATATTGTGAAAAATTAGCTTCGCTCTGTTTAACATCATTGTCCAGATACGAATATCCTAAATGTAACTTCTGCTTTAATTCATTGATTGTAAACTGATAATCCATTTGCGTTTCAAAACCTTTCGTATTTACATTTTGAATGTTCCTCGCCTGCCAGGCATCCGTCTCAGTCGCTCTGACATAGTCTATTAAATTATCTGCATCGCGATTAAATACAGCAAACGTCCAACTCAATCTGTTGTTGATCCATTTCAGACCAACCTCTTCCGAAACGGCTTTTTCTGCCTCTAGATCAGGATTGCTGATGGTTGTAGGCGAAGTATAATACAAATTCGTATATGTAGGCACTCTGTAGGTATAACCTGCATTAGCGTAGGCTCTTATATTTTCAGAAACCTTCACTCCTAAATCAATTCCCGGAAATACCTGATTATCAAAATCAGAAAAATAGGATGCTGCAATTCCCGGAGTTATATCTAAAAGAGTATCAAAGAACTGAAAACGATGCTCTAAAAACAACGTTCCGATCTCTCTTTGGTTATCCCCTAAACGGTTACTTGAAATATAATATTTAGAGAACTCAAATCCGAAACCTGTAATTCCTGCTTTAGACTGATACGAACCGTTTAGTTCAGCCGCTATTTTATTAGTAATATGTAAATTTCTGTAGGCTGAAGGATTATCCCTGATATACAAATATTCGTCTTGGTTCCTCCTCCAATACACTTTTGGTTTCCATGTCCAATTTCCTTTTTTAATTGTAGTTGAAAATCCAATTAAACTCGCCTGTGTTTCTTCATATTGTTGGGTTGCAGTAGCAATTCCGTAAAAACCATTGGCTCCGAACTTTCGCTCGCTAAATGAGGTTATGAAATCTATTGGTAATTTGTTTGTATTAAACTGACTTTTTACAAAAACATTGGTGTTGTCGAAATCTGTATTTTCCCGATAGCCTTCTGAAAAGTTTTTACTAACATGAATTAAATGGCTTGATGTTTCCCGACGGATCGTTCCGGTAACTTCTCCTAAGAACTGATGGAACGAACCACCTTGAATTTTGGTTACCAATGAATTTTCAGGCGCGTCTTTGGTTACAATATTAATAGCTCCGTTAAAAGCATTTTGTCCGAAAATGCGAGCAGCCGGTCCTTTTATAACTTCAATTCGTTTGATAACTTCAATTGGCAAAGCTAAATTCATCGTGTGGTGTCCTGTTTGCGCATCATCAACTTTAATCCCGTCGATCAATAACAAAGTTTGGTCAAAACTTCCGCCTCGGATGTATAAATCCGATTGCATTCCGCTGACACCCTGACGGCGAACATCTATTCCGGCTACCTGCTGCAAAGCATCCGCAACATTTGTTACTCCTGATCTTTGTATATCTTCAGCCGTTACAATTTGAATAGTTCTTGAATTCTCTTTAAAAGGCAAATCAATTCGGGAAGAACTCACGATAACTTCTTTTAAAGTATCGATGTTTTGATCTTCCTGTGCTTTTCCTATTAAAGAGAGCAGAACAAAGGGCCATAAAAAATATTTATTTTTCATAAACAGTAATTTGTATTCATTTTTTAACGGCACAAAATTCGTAACTTTCCGGACTAGCAAAATAGTCCAGTTTGAAAATAACAGATAGTCCGGTTAATGCTTTTTTGAAGGAGAACATTCGTTTTGAAAAAAATAGCGAAACAGCGGTTTATATCCAAATCGCCCAACAAATCATTAATGCTATTCAGCGAGGTTATTTGGCTCGGGGAACTGCATTGCCCGGAACAAGAAGATTCAGTCGGTTATTACAAGTACACCGAAATACTGTTGTAGCGATTTATGATGAATTGGCTTCACAAGGTTGGGTTGAGATAATCCCAAATAAAGGTACTTTTATTTTGGTTCCCGAACAAAAAACCGTAACAATAAAAGCAACGCACCAGCATGTTAGCCCCGTTAATGATTACGCTCCGAAAACAGGTTTCCCCTTTCAATCTTCCTTTCATCTGGCATCTACAGAAGAAGTATCAACTACTAAATATAATATAAATGATGGTCAGCCGGATTTGAGACTGCACCCTGTTCATCAATTTTCAAAATGGTATAGTGCTTCTATGAAACGTAAATCTTTGCTCTCTAAATGGAATCAAACGACAGCTTCAACGCATTCAAATTTTGAAACACAACTGAGCAACTATCTAAATATAACGCGTGGTTTTCACATTCAACCATGTAATATAATGAATACACGTAGCACAGAAATGAGTTTATACATTGTCTCCCAACTGCTCATTCGCCCGGATGATGTTATTCTTGTGGGAAACCTGAGTCATTATGCCGCCAATATGATTTTTCAACAGGCCGGAGCTATCATTAAAACTATTCCTGTTGATGAAAAAGGTCTTGATATTGATTATATCTCAAAACACTTTACCAAAGGCTCTATTCGCTGTATCTATGTTTGTTCTAATCGTCACTATCCTACTACCCGGACGCTGAGTGCTGAAAGACGCCTGAAACTATTAGAATTGGCTAAAAACCATCAATTTGCTATTATTGAAGATGACTTTGATTACGATTTTCAATTTGAAGGTTCAGCCATGCTTCCTATGGCAAGCTCAGATATTAACGGAATGGTAATTTATTTAGGAAAACTGGGACAATCACTGTTTCCTAGCTTTCAAACCGGATTTGTTGTGGCTCCTCAAAATTTAATTACAGAAGCTAAAAACTATTTACAAATGCTGGACCGCCAAGGAGATCTGATTCAGGAACAAATGCTCTCTGAATTGATCCATGAAGGCGAAATTTATCGATTATTAAAGAAAAACATAATGGTTTACAAACAAAGACGTGATCTTCTCTGCAAATGTCTGAATACGTATTTAGGGAAAGCTATTCAATGGAAGAAACCTAACGGAGGACTGGCTGTATGGTTAGAATTTGAACCTAAGATATCTTTGGTTCAATTAACAGAAGAAGCCCGAAAAGAAGATTTGTTTTTACCTAAGACCATTTTATATCAAGATAAGGATACATGCTCTATTCGTTTTGGTTTTGGACATCTGAATGAAGAAGAAATAGAAATTGCAGTTCTAAAATTAAGAACTGCATATAACAGAATTACAAATGTATTGCGATAGAATTTCTGAAATATTCCATTTCAGGCTGAATTATTTTGTGTAGTTTTGATTAGAATTTCAAAGTATCAAAACAGAAATAATATGAAAAAGCAATTTGTTCTTATACTCATCGGCCTTGTATTAGTTTTAGTGGGAATAGCCCTGAAATTAAAATTTGTTGCTTATGCTGATACAATTATTTTAGCCGGAGTGGGCTGTGAAATTGTCTTTTTAGTACTCACAATAAAAAAAGCAATGAGAGAACGGTTTAAAAAGTAAATTTCTTCCAATAAAAAAATCCTATCTTATTCAGATAGGATTTTTATTTTGACTTATGTTAAAGCTTAATCTGCTAAAACAATAATTTTGTTGTCTTGTAACTCAATGGTTCCGGAACTGATCGGCAACCAATAATTCTGCTCGCTTACTTTAGTGAATTTAGAAACAAATTCTTTTTCGATCTTAAAGTTCTGAGCATTGATTTTTATATTCCCTTTAGTTAATAATGACACAATAGGTGCGTGATTGTTTAACATTTGGAATTCACCATTAACACCCGGAACTGCTACTGAAGTAACTTCTCCTTTAAACAATGTTGCTTCTGGTGATACTATTTCTAAAATCATACTTTTCAAATTGATAATTAATAATTGCCAATGGATAATTATTGTCAACTATCAATTGTTTATTGTACATTGATTAAGCTTCTGCTAACATTTTTTCTCCGGCTTCAATAGCTTCTTCGATAGTACCTTTAAGGTTGAATGCTGCTTCCGGTAAGTGATCTAATTCACCGTCCATAATCATGTTAAAACCTTTGATAGTATCTTTAATATCTACTAATACACCAGGAATTCCTGTAAATTGCTCAGCAACGTGGAAAGGTTGAGATAAGAAACGTTGTACACGACGCGCTCTAGCTACGGCCAATTTATCATCTTCTGATAACTCTTCCATACCTAAGATAGCGATAATATCTTGTAATTCTTTATAACGTTGTAAAATCTCTTTTACTCTTTGTGCACAAGCATAGTGTTCTTTACCTAAAACTTCAGGAGTTAAGATACGAGAAGTAGAATCTAATGGATCTACCGCAGGATAAATACCTAACTCTGCAATTTTACGAGACAATACCGTTGTAGCATCTAAGTGGGCGAAAGTAGTAGCCGGCGCCGGGTCAGTTAAGTCATCCGCAGGTACATAAACCGCTTGTACAGAAGTAATAGACCCTCTTTTTGTTGAAGTAATACGCTCCTGCATAGCTCCCATCTCAGTAGCCAATGTTGGCTGGTAACCTACCGCAGACGGCATACGTCCTAATAATGCTGACACCTCAGAACCTGCTTGTGTAAAACGGAAGATGTTATCAACGAAGAACAATACGTCTTTCCCTTGATCTTCACCGGCACCATCACGGAAATATTCAGCAATAGTTAAACCTGATAACGCCACACGAGCACGAGCTCCCGGTGGTTCATTCATCTGACCGAAAACGAAAGTAGCTTTAGAATCTCTCATTCCGTTTTTGTCAACTTTAGTTAAATCCCATCCTCCATTTTCCATAGAGTGCATGAAATCTTCACCATATTTAATAATACCAGATTCTAACATCTCTCTTAAAAGGTCATTTCCTTCACGAGTTCTTTCACCTACTCCGGCGAAAACTGACAGACCTCCGTGACCTTTTGCAATATTGTTAATCAACTCCTGAATCAATACTGTTTTACCTACTCCGGCACCTCCGAACAAACCGATCTTACCTCCTTTTGCGTAAGGCTCAATCAAATCGATTACTTTAATACCTGTAAATAAAACTTCTGTTGAAGTTGATAATTCATCAAATTTTGGCGCTGGTCTGTGAATTGGCAAACCATTAGCACCTTCTTTAGGTAAATTACCTAAACCATCGATAGCATCACCAATTACATTAAATAAACGTCCGAAAACTTCTTGACCAACCGGCATTTGGATTGCAGCTCCGGTAGCCACAACTTCAGTTCCTCTTGACAAACCATCAGTAGAGTCCATTGAAATTGTACGAACGGTGTCCTCACCAATATGTGATTGTACTTCTAAAACTAATTTAGAACCATCAGCTTTAGCGATTTCTAATGAATCATAAATCTTAGGAAGCTCAGCATTTTCAGTGTTAAACACCACATCTACAACTGGCCCGATAATTTTTGCAACTTTTCCTGTGAATTTAGACATTGCTTATGTATTTATTTAATAGCTATTTACCTAATGAAAAACACTTCTATTTTTCAGAGTGCAAAGATAGTTTTTTTAAAAACAATTTTGCAATTTATTTTTTGTGTTTTTTGTAATAAAAATAGAAAAACAAGCAAATTTAGTATAGTTTCTTTTACCTGCTTTCAAAATTTATCTACATCGTTATCGTAAAAGGTTCTTTTTTTACTTATTTCTTTTGCATAATAAAAAAGCGAAACTTAAAGTTTCGCTTTTTTATTATTATTACCTATTCTACAGTTACTGATTTTGCTAAATTTCTTGGCTGATCTACATTACAGCCGCGCATGACTGCAATGTGATACGATAACAATTGAAGAGGTATCGTTGTCAACAAAGGGGTTAAGGCTTCATTCGTTTCCGGTATTTCAATAACATGATCCGCTAACTCTTTTACCTGCACATCTCCTTTAGTTACTACGGCAATAATCTTACCACTTCTTGATTTGATCTCTTGTATATTACTCACTACCTTATCATAATGCCCTTTATTAGGAGCAATAACCACAACCGGCATTGACTCATCGATCAATGCTATAGGACCGTGCTTCATTTCCGCTGCCGGATAACCTTCTGCATGTATATAAGAGATCTCTTTTAATTTTAAAGCACCTTCTAAGGCTACTGGGAAATTATATCCTCTTCCTAAATACAAACAGTTTGTTGCATCTTTATAAATTGAAGCTACTTCTTTTGCCACTTCATTACTTTTCAAAGCTTCTTCCACTTTTTCAGGAATTAACTCTAATTCTAACAAATACCTTTGGTAATCAGAATTTGACATTTTACCGTTTGCTTTCGCCAAACGTAATGCTATTAAAGTAAGAACTGTGATCTGTGTTGTAAAAGCTTTTGTTGATGCCACACCGATCTCAGGACCTGCATGGGTATAAGCTCCCGCATGTGTCTCTCTGGAAATTGACGAACCGACAACATTACAAACACCAAACACAAAGGCTCCATTCTCTTTAGCCAGTTTAATGGCGGCTAATGTATCTGCTGTTTCTCCTGATTGTGAAATAGCTATAACAACATCGTCTTTGTTTATAATAGGATTGCGGTAGCGAAATTCTGAGGCATACTCTACTTCGACCGGTATACGGGCAAATTCTTCCAGCACATATTCAGCGACTAAACCGGCATGCCACGATGTTCCGCAAGCTACTATGATGATCCTTTCAGCATTTAAGAATTTCTCCAGATTATCTTCCACACCAGCCATCTGCACAATTCCTTTATTCGCTAATAAACGTCCGCGATATGTATCTTTAATAACATTCGGTTGCTCATAAATTTCTTTAAGCATGAAGTGCTCATATCCTCCTTTTTCAATTTGCTCTAAATTCATTTGGAGCTCCTGAACATAAGGGTCTACTTCTGAGTCATCCTTAATTTTATGAACTTTAAGCGGTTTATTTAAACGCACAATAGCCATTTCTTCATCTTCTAAATAAATGGCATTTGAAGTATATTCAATAAAAGGCGAAGCATCAGATGCGATGAAAAACTCTTCATCTCCGATCCCGATAGCTAAAGGAGAACCTAAACGAGCTACTACAATTTCATTCGGCTTTTGTTTATCCATCACTGCAATAGCATAAGCACCAACAACCTGATTCAGTGCGATCTGTACTGCTTTTCCTAATTTTACATTTTCCTTTTTCTTAACATCTTCAATCAGATTAACCAAAACTTCAGTATCTGTATCTGATTTGAATGTATACCCTCTTTTTATTAGTTCTTTTTTTATAGGCTCATAATTCTCAATGATTCCATTATGAATAATTACAAGATTCCCCGAATTTGAAAAATGCGGATGAGAGTTTACATCATTCGGAACGCCATGAGTAGCCCAACGTGTATGACCTAATCCTATCTTGCCTTTTAATGTTCCTTCCTTCTCTGCTTTTTCTTCTAAATCTGAAACTTTTCCTTTAGTTTTTGAAAGTTTCAGATCAGTTCCGTCATAAAGCACAATTCCTGCACTATCATACCCTCTGTACTCTAGGCGCTTTAGCCCTTTAATCAAAACAGGATATGCTTCTCTGTGACCGATATAACCAACAATTCCGCACATAAAAAATTAATTAGGTTCTGTATAATAAATTTCGAGCTTTAATCTATTTTCTTCAAGAACACTAGGGTCATTTCCGTAAACTACTGTTCCTAAAGGGTTCATTATACTTGACAAAGGTACTGTTTCAACAGTGAAATCAGCACTCCCGCTTGGAATAGCCACCGGTAGATCAAATGTATTCCTTAAATTATAATTAGCCACATTAGCAATGGTTTCAGTAACTGCTAAGCCTAACCTGATATTCTTAAGATCTTCTATATCTTCACTTTGCAACAAATTATTAATGTAGTACAATAATCTGAATTTGTAAACTGTTCCTACATCATTATCATCAACCTCTAAAATACCTCCAAAAACATATTTATTATATTTAGCATCTGAAGCAGTGGTTGAGTCGTACGTATAATCTAATAAAACAGTATTATTAGTTGCGTCATACAAATAGATTCTTTTAGCCTCTTCATCAAAATTTATTACATCATTAGCTATTGTAAATGTCAAAACCGCATCGTTAACCATCCAACCATGCTCTCTTATTTCATCTAATTCATCTGCCACTCCGTTACCATCGGTATCATCTGTCCCAAACAAATCAATAAATGCCACTGATCCGTTACCCCCTTTTAAATACAACATTGCATCATTTGAATTTGCTGTATTTAAGACATTTTGGTAATTAGTATTATATGTATTGTCTAAAAAATTAACTGTATTTCCGCTTAAATTAAGTTTTAAAGATTTTTTCTTCAAATCAGCACTGGCACTAGCTCTGGAATGATATTGTATCACTATATAGCCCGAAGAAAAATCTAATTTTGCTAATGCACCGGCTGCACCGGAATTAGGTGTTACTTGAAAATACAAACCTCTGAAATACTCTTTAAAGTTATTATTATTAAACAAATCTGTTGAATTAGCTTCTAAAACTCTTGTCAAAAAATGATTTTTATCCAAATCAAGCCACATACCCGGCTTCATTCGTTCTTTAACAACTCTTTGAGTAAGGTCTATAGTTGTATTTCCGTCTGAATTCAAAAAATGACCTTCACCGTCCGTTTCATATACAACAATTTCGCCATTTTGAAATTTAAACTGACTATTCTGAGACGTATTGATTGAAGTATTCAATTGAGCACTTACTAAGTTCCCTTCAATTAAGTTTTTATCATCAGAATAATATCTTTGTATTTCTGAAGGATTTACAGCGTCATAACTTCTTAAGAGATAACCACTTTCATATATTTTCAAATCAAAAGAATCACTTAAATTCCCGTGTATTGAATCAAGGCTGTAAGTATTATTTCCCTCACCGTCAGTATCTTCAAGAGTACTGAAATAAGGGACATATAGATAAACTGAATCGATTGCTTGAATTTCAATATCAATTCCTAAATCCGGGTCTGTACTATTTAATTCCAACTGTGTTACAAAACTGGCCTTAGTTGTACCAAAAACAGGATCTTCAAACACTCCTAAAGCATTTAAAGGCATATTATTAGTCTGCACAGGACCGGTAGCTCTTGTATAAGCCGTCAAGTTCTGAACCGGATATCTGTTAAAATTATAATTTCCGTCGCCTATCAAATCAGCCCCGACAGTGTTAAAATCTTTATCACAAGACACTAACGAAAGTAACATCAACCCTAAAAAACCTAATACTTTTTTTCTTTTCATCCTGACTTTAAAATGTTTTAAAATAAATTCTTTCGAATAAAATCAACGTATTCATCTTTGATTTTATCTTTTGGTTCGAAAGGTAAAAAAGGTTTTTCTGAAGTTTCTATATATTTTGTTAAATTTGGATTCAGCTCTTCTGAACCTATAATTAACGCATCTGAATGATCAATTGTTAACTTCATCAAATTTTCAAACGTAGGATCTTCAACTGTTTTTAAAGCGTTTTCTCCAATAGCATCAAATGCTAATTTATCTTTGAAATTTGTTTCTAATGTGCCTTCGAATCCGGAATTATAAATAGAGCTTACGATTTTAGTATCTGTAAAAATCCCTTCATTTTTATAATAATGTTTCAAATAAACCGGCAACAATGCTGCCATCCAGCCATGTACATGAATTACATCCGGTACCCAATTCAATTTCTTTACCGTTTCCACAACCCCTTTTGCAAAAAAGATAGCTCTCTCATCATTGTCTGTAAAGAAATTCCCTTCTTCATCTGAAAAAGTTGCTTTTCTTTTAAAATATTCATCATTATCAATAAAATAAACCTGAATACGCTCTTTAGGAATTGAAGCAACTTTGATAATTAAAGGCATATCCATATCATTTACCACTAAATTCATCCCTGAAAGACGAATTACCTCATGCAGCTGATGCCTTCTCTCATTAATATTTCCGTATCTAGGCATAAAGATTCGTATTTGCCCACCCAGATCATTAATCATCTTAGGGAATTCATACGACTGTATTGACACTTCATTTTCTGCCAAATATGGCACTACTTCAGATGATACATATAATATCCTCTTGTCTTTCATAATATTTTGTTTATCAAATTGCTCTCAAAAAACATGCAAAATTACAAAAATTTATGGACTTATCCATTAAAATAGTAAGTTTGCACCGCAAACATAATATTTACACGATGTTTATTTTTAACGATAAGGACTCATTAGAAGCTTTTCTAAACCCTTTAATTAATCAAAAAAAGACCATTGGTTTTGTCCCTACTATGGGGGCTCTGCACGAGGGACATCAATCATTAATAAAAAGATCTGTAGCAGAAAACGAAATAACCGTTATTAGCATTTTTGTTAATCCGACTCAATTTAATAACACCGAAGATTTAGAAAAATACCCGAGAACACTTGATCAGGATATTGACAAAGTAAAAGAAATAAATGATCTTATTTTAATATATGCTCCCACAGTAGAAGATATTTATGGTAAATCTCCCATTGCCGAGCATTTTAATTTTGATGGTTTAGAATTACAAATGGAGGGAAAACAAAGACCGGGTCATTTTGACGGAGTAGGAACTATTATCAAAAAACTATTTGCGACCGTTAAACCTACAAGAGCATATTTCGGAGAAAAAGATTTCCAGCAGCTTCAGATCATCAAAAAATTAGTCAGCAAAGAAAAACTACCGGTAAAAATAGTTGGCTGTCCTATCCACAGAGCTTCTAGCGGTTTAGCCATGAGTTCCCGCAACGAAAGACTTTCCGCTGACGCTAAAGAAAAAGCTGCTTTTATTTACAAGGTCTTACAAGAAGCCAAAGAACAATTTCAACAACGCTCTGCAAAAGAAGTAATTGATTTTGTATACACCACTTTTGAGAAAGAACCTGAATTTGAATTGGAATATTTTGAGATCGCAGATGAAGAAACGCTTTTGTCATGCATTGAGAAAGATCCTCATAAAAAATATAGGGGATTTATTACTGCCTTTATCGAAAACATACGATTAATAGATAATATTGCCCTGTATTAAATTAACCCGAATTTCTCAATTCTTTTCTTTTAGTTAAAAAATTACATAATTTATTTGAAGATAATTACCTTTGCACCATGCAAATTCAAGTAGTAAAATCAAAAATTCACAGAGTGACCGTTACCGGTGCCGACCTAAATTACATCGGTAGCATCACCATTGATGAAGCTTTACTAGAAGCTTCTAATATCATTGAAGGTGAAAAAGTTCAAATTGTTAACATTAACAACGGTGAACGATTAGAAACATACGCTATTAAAGGTCCTCGAAATTCTGGTGAGATCACTTTAAACGGTCCTGCTGCCCGAAAAGTACACAGAGGAGATATCGTTATCATTATCTCTTATGGTTTAATGGACTTTGAAGCAGCAAAAACATTTAAGCCTACAATTGTTTTCCCTAACGAGAAGGATAATTCTTTAACTTAAAACTTGAAAAAGTTCAAAAAAATACTTAGTGTATTGCTACCTATTTTATTAGGAGCTATGCTGATAGTATATGAATTTAACAAGTTTTCCGACGATCAGATCGAACAAATGAAACACTCCATCTACGGAGCTGATTACTCTTTCATCTTATTGTCCGGAATTTTATCCTTTTTAGGCTATGCCTTGCGGGCTTATCGCTGGAAATACACTTTGGAATATGTCGGTTATCCGGCAGATTTTAAGTTCAATCTAACCGCTGTAAGCATTGGTTATTTTTTAAATTTAACCATTCCCCGATCAGGAGAAATCTCAAGAGCTGCTCTTTTAACCAAATACAAAGATGTCCCTTTTGACAAAGGCTTCGGAACCATTATTTCTGAAAGAATAATTGACTTTATTGTATTACTCTTATTCATATTAACTGCTGTTTCAATTGAATTCCACACTTTAAAAGCTTTCCTGTTAGAAAACATTCCTCTGAAACCATTAATTATTTTAGGTGTTTTAGGATTTACAGCAGCATTTATCGGGATTTACCTGCTTATCTTTTCAAAATGGAAATTCATTTTAACCATTAAATCAAAGATATCCGGTTTAACGGAAGGCATGTTAAGCGTTTTTAAAATGCCTCACAAATGGATGTTTCTATTCCAGACTTTTTTAATCTGGTTTACTTATATCTTAATGTTCTACTCTGTTGTATTTGCCCTGCAGGAAACCAGAATGATCTCTTTCAATGCTGTAATTGTTGCATTTGTAATCGGCAGTTTAACCATTGCATTTACTAACGGCGGATTTGGCTTTTTCCCTGTTTTGATCGCTAAGATCCTTTTTCTATATAACATTCCCGAAGAATCAGGACAAGCATTCGGCTGGGTTGTCTGGACCTCTCAACTAATCATTACAATTCTTCTCGGAGGAATTGCCTTTTTAATTTTATCAACTTTTACGAAAAAAGAAATTAATTAGTATATTGCTTTTAATTTCTGTAAAAACAACTCCCCATGAGAACAGCACTTTTATTATTATTGTTTTCCATTACTTCTATTGGCTTTTCGCAAACTTTTCGCGAAACCATCGAATCTAAAAAACTAGGTGAAGCCCGAGAATTTAATGTCGTTCTTCCTCCCGGTTACGAACAAAATGTAGATAAAAAATACCCCGTTTTAGTCATATTGGACGGAGAATATCTAGCCAGTCCGTTTACCGGAATTTTAAAATATGGTGCTTATTGGGACGATCTGCCGGAAATGATCGTTGTTTCGGTTTTCCAAAACGGAGACAAACGCTTTCAGGACAGCGAATTTGACGAAGCCGGACTTCCTTCAGGAACGGGAGCCAATTTCTTCGAATTTATCGGCTTTGAATTACTCCCTTACGTTGAAGGGAAGTATAGAACCCAACCTTTCAGAATTATAGCTGGTCACGATACAACCGCCGGATTTTTAAACTTCTATCTGTATAAAGACAACCCCATTTTTAACGGTTATATCTCTTTAGCGCCCGAATTTGCACCCGATATGGAAAAAAGAGTAGCTGACAGATTAGCTGTTATCACGAAACCTATTTTCTACTATCAAGCCTCCGGAGAAGGTGATCTAAAAGAGTTGCAGGAGCGCGCGGCTATTTTGGACCAAAATATCAATGCAATACCCGATAAAAGTTTTAAATACCGTTCTGATATTATCAAAGGAGCTTCTCACTATTCTTTAGTAGCTCAGGCTATACCGCAGGCACTTTATTTCATATTTGACGGTTACCAACCTATTTCAATGGTAGAATTTCAGGAAAAGATCTTAAAACTGGATTCAGGTTATGCTCAATATTTAATTGACAAATACAAAAATTTAGAAGAAAAACTAGGCTTAAAGATACAGCCTCGTCTAACGGATTTTAAAGCAATTGAAGCGGCTATCATAAAAAACAAAGCATATCCGGAACTACAGGAACTTTCAAAATATGCTGAAAAGCAATATCCGAAGACAACTTTAAGTATCTACCACCAAGCATTGTATTATGAAAAAATGGGAGAATACAAAAAAGCCGTTAAAGAATACAAAAGAGCCTTTTCAAGAGAACCTATTCGTGAACTGACTAAAGATTTTATGCTATCCAGAGCTGAAAGCTTAAAAGACAAAGAAGACGACTCTAAAGTAGAAGAATACGCAGAACCACTACCGGAAGAAGGTACAACGGAAGATGGCAGCGAGAAAAAAGAAGGAGAAGAATAAACATGAGTAAAATAAAAACTGCTTTTTTTTGCCAGAAATGCGGCACGTCCTATTCTAAATGGCAAGGCCAATGTTATACTTGCAAAGAGTGGAACACTATAGTTGAAGAAGTAATCCAAAAAGAAGATAAATCCACTTGGCGAACAGCTTCCTCACAAGAAAAAACAAAAAGCAGCAAACCACTTCTCATAAAAGAAATAGACACCACTGAGGAAATCCGGTTAAACACTAATGACAAAGAGTTAAACCGGGTTTTAGGCGGTGGCTTAGTTCCCGGTTCCTTAACTTTATTAGGGGGCGAACCCGGAATCGGAAAGAGTACTCTTTTATTGCAGATCTCACTAAAACTTCCTTACAGAACTCTTTATGTCTCCGGAGAAGAAAGTCAGAAACAAATTAAAATGCGTGCTGAACGTATTTTACCATCTAGCGAGAATTGCTATATTTTAACAGAGACCAAAACACAAAATATTTTCAGACAAATTCAGGAAATAGAACCGGAAATTGTCATTATTGATTCCATTCAGACTTTACAAACCGATTACATTGAATCATCAGCCGGAAGCATTTCTCAGATCAGAGAATGTACTGCTGAATTAATAAAATTTGCCAAAGAAACTAATACACCGGTTATCCTAATCGGACATATTACTAAAGACGGAACTATTGCCGGTCCTAAAATTTTAGAGCACATGGTTGATACCGTTTTACAATTTGAAGGCGATCGAAACCATGTTTACCGGATTTTACGTTCCCTAAAAAACCGTTTCGGTTCTACTGCTGAATTAGGCATTTACGAAATGTTAGGCAACGGTTTACGGGAAGTTGAAAACCCCTCTGAAATTTTAATTTCTCACAAAGAAGAAGCTCTTTCGGGTACGGCAATTGCCTGTACTTTAGAAGGTATGCGCCCGTTAATGATTGAAATTCAAGCTTTGGTAAGCTCTGCTGTCTACGGAACACCTCAACGCAGTGCAACCGGATATAATGCCAAACGCCTGAATATGATTTTAGCTGTTTTGGAAAAACGCGCCGGTTTCCGGTTAGGAACGAAAGATGTTTTCTTAAATGTGACCGGTGGGATTTCTGTTGACGACACCGCTATCGACCTGGCTGTTGTAGCGGCTATTTTATCCTCCAATGAAGATATTGCTATAGAGGAAGGATTCTGTTTTGCAGGAGAAGTTGGACTCTCCGGAGAAATTCGTCCTGTGAATAGAATTGACCAACGAATTCAGGAAGCTGAAAAATTAGGTTTCACGACGATTTTAGTCTCTAAACACAATAAAATTTCACTAAAAAGCAGTAAAATAAAAATTGTATTGGTTTCCAAAATAGAAGATGTCGTAAGCGAATTATTTGGATAACCCTTAAAAAAACACAACAAATATTCTCTTTTTTGTTTTTAAGCGTTAATACCCCTATTTTTTACAGGGGTGTTTCAAAATATTTTTTAGTTTTGTTTAAAACTACTGAATTATGAAAATAGAGAAAAGATGGGTTATTTCTTTTGCTTTGATTACCCTTATTGCTATTACCAGTTTATTTTGGACTGGTTCAAATGATTTAAAAGATCAGTTTCTTTCAGAAGACAACATTAACACTTCTGATGTTGCTTGGCTATTAACCTCTTCGTCTTTTGTCTTGTTGATGACTCCCGGACTTTCGTTCTTTTACGGGGGGATGGTCGGTAAAAAAAATGTCATTTCCACTATGCTCCAAAGTTTTATTTCTTTGGGCGTTGTAAGTTTACTATGGGTAATTGTCGGTTTTAGTTTGTCTTTTGGCTCTCCTATCGGTTTTGAAATCGGAGGAACAACTTATGGATTAATCGGCAATCCATTAGATTTTCTCTTCTTCAACAATGTCTCTTCGTTACCTCATAATGCATTAGCCAGTACAATCCCTTTTGTACTGTTTGCCTTATTTCAGATGAAATTTGCCGTAATTACTCCGGCCATCATAACCGGATCTTTTGCAGAAAGAGTTCGGTTTATTTCCTATTTATTATTTATCTGCTTATTCATTGTTTTTATATATGCACCGCTTTGCCACATGGTTTGGCATCCGAACGGGCTATTAGGAAGTTTCTTCGGGGTTAAGGATTTTGCCGGTGGAACCGTTGTTCACATGAGTGCCGGTTTTGCTGCTTTAGCAGGTGTTTTAGTTTTAGGAAAAAGAAAGAACAGTGAACACATTCCAACCAATATTCCTTTTGTGCTATTGGGAACAGGTATGCTATGGTTCGGTTGGTTCGGTTTTAATGCCGGATCTGCTTTAGCTTCAAACGGAACAGCCGCTATGGCTTTTGCTACAACAACTATTGCTTCTGCTTCTGCTATGGTAACCTGGATATTCTTTGACCGAATCAACGGAAGAAAAGTTTCTGCAATGAATGCCTGCATCGGAGCCGTTGTCGGTTTAGTTGTAATAACACCTGCAGCCGGATTTGTTTCGATTCCTAAAAGTATCTTCTTCGGATTTGCCGCAGCTATTGTTTCTAATCTGATGGTTAACTGGAAAAAATTAAAAGCTTTTGATGATACATTGGATGTTTTCGCCTGTCACGGTGTTGGTGGTATCATGGGAATGATTCTTACTGCTATTTTTGCAGAAGGTGAAAATGCCAGTCTATTACATGGTGGGTGGTCAGTTTTCGGTCATCACATGTTAGCATTGATCCTTGTATCTGCTTTCACCTTTTTCGGAGCTTTACTTTTATATAAAGTAACTAATTTATTTATACCTTTACGCGTATCTGATGAAGCTGAGCGCATTGGCTTAGATTTATCGCAACACGATGAAAAGCTTTAATATATGTTTAAAAAAGGTATTTTCTTTTTAATTATCTGTAGTTTGTTTTCTTTCCAAAAGAACATTTCAGATGATGAAAAGATAAAAAAAGAGATCAACCAAATTTTAGATAACTGGCATGCTGCTGCCGGCAGGGCAGATTTTGATGCCTACTTTCACCTATTGTCTGACGAATCTATTTACATTGGTACTGATGCCAATGAAAATTGGATCAAAAAAGAATTCATGGCGTTTGCCAAACCTTATTTTGACAGGGGAAAAGCATGGAATTTCATAGCTCTTGAAAGACATATTTATTTGTCGCCCGATAAAAAAACAGTTTGGTTCGACGAACTCTTGGATACCCAGATGAAACTTTGTCGGGGAAGTGGTATTCTGATTCGCGAAAAAGGGGAATGGAAGATTAAACATTATGTTCTGTCCATGACAATCCCTAACGAAAATGCTAAAGAAGTAGTAACCATCAAGTCACCTTTGGAAAACAAAATACTAGAAAGTAAAAAATAAAAAAAGCGGTCAATTGACCGCTTTTTTCAATTTCCTAAAAAGGTAATCTCTGTTGCTAGAATTTCTGAAACGTAACAGGTATTTCCCTCTTTATCTTCATAACTCCTATGCGTTAATTTACCCCCAACGGCAATCTTCTTTCCTTTTACTACATATTTCTCAATGATCTCTGCAATTTTCCCCCAAGCAACAACTCTGTGCCATTCTGTTTTTTCTACTTTGTCACCATTTTCCCTGAAATATACTTCATTGGTTGCCATAGAAATATTCGCTAATTTTTTCCCTTCCTCTAAAATCTTTATTTCCGGTTCCTGACCTACATAACCGATTAATTGAACTGAATTTTTCATATCCTTATCTTTTAAATTATTTACCCAGAAACATAACCTCATTAATAACCACTTCCGTTACATAATGTTTAACTCCTTCTTTATCCTCATAGTTTCTATGTGACAATCTGCCTTCAACAGCTAACTCTTTCCCTTTGGTTACATACTGTTCGATAATTTGTGCAGTTTTTCCCCAAGCAACAACTCTATGCCATTCCGTTTGTTGTACTTTTTCTCCTTTAGAATTAGTATAGCTTTCATTTGTGGCAATTGAAAAGCTGGCGAACTTTCCTGATTCTAAATTTTTGATTTCCGGTTCTTGACCTACATGTCCGATTAATTGAACTCTGTTTTTCATGGCGTATAAAAATTAAAATGTTAAAAAATAATTTACTGTCAACAATTACACTGTTTGACGAGGCAAAGATGAAGTGAGCCGCAAAATTTATTCGGTATTTATCTACTTGATTTCGGTTGTAAATAATTGTAACCGTTTGTAAACGGAAAATATTTTTATTATCTTTACTTAAAACCAACACTTTATGCGCCAAGAAATAAAAAAAGTAGAATTAAGAAACTTACAGATCGAAGACTATAAACAATTGCGAAATTCCATGATAGAGGCCTATCCTGATATGGAAAATTCCTATTGGGCAGAGACCGACATCAAAAAATTACTTGATATTTTTCCGGAAGGGCAATTAGTAATTTTAGCAGATGACGTCGTTGTAGGTTCTGCTCTTTCAATTATTGTTCCTGAAAAACTAGCTTATAAAACTCACAACTACAAAGAAGTAACCGGCAATTACAAGTTCACTACTCATACAGAAGAAGGAGACATCTTATATGGTATCGACGTATTTGTACACCCTAAATATCGCGGACTACGCTTAGGAAGACGTTTGTATGATGCCCGGAAAGAATTGTGTGAACAACTGAATTTAAAAGCCATTGTCTTCTCCGGTAGAATTCCACATTATAGTCAATTTGCAAACGAAATGTCTCCTAAAGAATATATTGATAAAGTTAACCGAAAAGAGATATATGACCCTGTTCTGACTTTTCAATTAAGCAATGACTTTCAGCCGGTACGTGTGATGCGGAATTATTTAGAAGGCGACAAACGATCGCAAGAATATGCGGTTTTACTTGACTGGAATAACATTTACTACGAAGAAAACAAAAAACTCATCAATGTTGAAAAAAGTGTCATTCGATTAGGTTTGATCCAATGGCAAATGCGTCCTTTAGCAAATCTGGAAGCCTTATTTGAACAAGTAGAATTTTTTATCGATGCTGTTTCAGGTTATGGCAGTGATTTTGCCATGTTTCCGGAACTCTTCACTGCTCCGCTCATGGCAGATTACAATCACCTGTCTGAAGCAGAAGCCATTAAAGAACTGGCAAAATATACAGAACTCGTTCGCAAGAGAATGCAAGAATTTGCCATATCATACAATATCAACATCATTACCGGAAGTATGCCTTTTGTTGAAGAAAACCATGTGTATAATGCAGGATTCCTTTGTCGTAGGGACGGAACATTCGATATGTATCGCAAGATACACATTACCCCAAATGAAATTTTCCATTGGGGAATAACCGGAGGCAATACCATTCAGACATTTGATACCGATTGCGGAAAGATAGGAATCGTTATCTGCTATGATGTTGAGTTTCCGGAATTATCCCGATTAATGGCTGATCAGGGAATGAATATTTTATTTGTTCCTTTTCTGACCGACACACAAAACGGTTATACACGTGTACGTCATTGTGCACAGGCCAGAGCTATTGAAAATGAATGTTATGTTGCCATAGCCGGATGTGTAGGCAACTTGCCTAAAGTAAATAATATGGATATCCAATATGCACAAGCAGCTGTCTTTACCCCTTCAGATTTTGCTTTTCCAAGCAATGGTGTAAAAGCTGAAGCTACTCCGAATACAGAAATGACTCTGATCGTTGATGTTGACATCGATGTTCTGAAAGAATTACATGAACACGGAAGCGTTCAAACACTCAAGGATCGAAGACATGATCTATACAAACTAAAAAAATTAAAATAATTTAAACTTTTTCCTATGCTTAAGCATTTATTTTCCATCTTATTGCTATTAAGTTTATCTGGTAAAATCATAGGGCAAAACACCCTAACCTATAATGACGAAAAAGGTTCTCCTAAAGCTACTTTACAGGATGTAAAATGGATTTCCGGAACCTGGCGGGGTGAAGCCATGGGAGGAACCTGCGAAGAATTTTGGGATCAACCAAGTGGTAATACAATGCTATTTTGTTTTAAGTTTCTCGAAAATGACAAGGTGATCTTTTATGAGTTAGGACATATTATTGAAGCAGACAATACGCTTTTTTTAGAGCTCAAACATTTCGGCCCTGACCTGAAAGGCTGGGAAAAAGCAGATGAAAAACAAACATTCCGTTTAGTGAAACAAGATGAAAACCGCGTTTATTTTGACCGCTTTACCTTTGAAAAAGTATCCGATAACGAAATAAACATTTATGTTGTTTTTGAGAAATCGGGCGAAGAAATGCTCTTTAACTATAAAAGGGAAAAATCATGAGTAAGACCTGTTTAGAATGCGGAGAAAAAATTGTAGGCCGTGAAGATAAAAAATTTTGTAGTGATAGCTGTCGTAATGCCTACAATAATAAAATGAATAAAGATCATAATAATCTAATGCGGAATATTAATAATAAATTGCGCAAAAATTATCGTATCTTAAATGAGTTGAATCCTGATGGAAAAACAAAAATCAGTCGGACCAAATTACTAAGTAAGGGGTTTGATTTTGAATTCATGACTTCCATTTATCAAACCAAAAACGGGAATACCTATTATTTTTTATATGATCAGGGGTATATGACTATTGAAAATGACCAATATGTTTTAGTAAAAAAAGATTCGTAATGGCAAAATTGCAAAAACAAGTTTCTATATTAGGCTGCGGTTGGCTTGGTTTACCGTTAGCTGAACAATTTCTGGAGCAGGATTACCTTGTTAAGGGCTCCACAACTTCTGTCGCTAATCATGACCTTTTAAAAGGCAAAAACATTATTCCGTACTTAGTAGAATTGAAAGAGAACGAAGTTTTTGGAAATTTTGACCATTTTTTAGACGGTAGTCAGATTCTAATCATCAACTTTCCTCCCCGATTTAAAGCAGATTCCCCTGAAAGTTTAGTAAAAAAAATAGAAAACTGCCTCCCGATAATTGAAAGATCAACGATTGAACATATTATTTTCGTAAGTTCAACTGCCGTATTTCCGGATAGCTTTCCTATGCAAACCATCTATGAAGACACAGCTCCTCACCCAAATAACGAAAGAGGTAAGCAACTCTTAGAAGCAGAGAATCGATTGCGTTATAACACACACTTTCAATCTACCATTATACGATTCGGAGGATTAATAAGTGAAGATAGACATCCTATTTATCACATTGCAGGAAAAAGTAACATTGATAATCCGGAAGCTCCGGTTAATTTAATTCACCGACAAGATTGTATTAACTTTATTTTTCATATTATCAATAATAAACTCTGGAACAAAACCTTAAATGTAGCTTATCCGAAACATCCCAAACGAAAAGATTATTATCCCCAAAAAGCCTTAGAATTAAATTTAGATTCCCTTACTTTTAAAGAAAACTCTATCTCAAAAGGCAAATATATTAGTTGTAAATATTTGCGTGAAAAGTACAACTTTACTTTTCAGTTTATGATTTAGTTTTACAGTCTTATTTTTTGATCCTGCTTTGTTCAGAAATAACCCATTTATTTAGCTGAAGCAGAATTTTTACAATAAAATACGATACATTACATTTTAAAAACAAAAAGTCCCGAAAGGATTTCGGGACTAAATGTTCTTGATAAGAAATAAAATTACTGCTATTAACCATCACAAATATACGACAGCCTGAACCTATCTCGGATACAGAAAAAATGTATATTTTGTTAAAGTTTTATAAAAGAACATAAATTCATAAACCGAATCCATTTCACATTATAAAGTGGCATCATTGTTTCGTCAAAGTGATAAAAGGAGGCAACACCTGTTCTGCTGTCCCGGTTAAACAATCAGTCGTTTTCTCTCCTTTAACAGCATATGCTAAATTCATCTGAGTATTGTTATTCACAACAGCTATTAGTACATAACCGTTCTGACCACATATAAAATCTTCTCCCATATACTCTAAATGATAGGTTTCACCATTTTCATCCAGATAGCTTCCTGTTATCATCATTGGTGAATCATCTAAAAGAGGAGTAGTATCTATAATCACATTTCCGGTAGAAGCATCTGTTATTTTGTAACGGATTATTAATTCATCCATTGCAATTTCTAAAAAAGAAGATGTATATTTCGTAACAACAAATTCATAATTTTTACCATCATAAATTCCAGTCCATGTACCAATATATTTATCAAATAAATTATTTACATCTTTTATATAATATCCTTCAGGAACATCGTAAGGATATGTTATATAATCTTCTATAGGTATTATATTTTGCGAAGATGATATGATTTGTGCTTTACAACCCAATAAGTTGATTATTAAAATGAATATTAATATTATCTTTTTAATCATTATTTCAATTTTAAAAATTATTTAATTTACTAACAGTCTTGAGAAGATACTCCTCCATTTTCATTTAAAAACTTTTCCTTAACCGTTTTACCGTTTATTTTAAAAAGCCTTATACCCTCAATCCCTATCTCATTTTTTAGAAATTTTAAAAAGGCTTTTTCTCTGTTAAGTTTATATTTCTTAAAATATTCCATGTATTTTTTATCCAATGTTTTATTATTCTTTAAAGTTCTTAGATTATTAATATTTGCCAGAACATCCTGAATGTCTCCTGTAAATTTTAATGTATAATCATTTACTGCTGAATACATACTTCCATAAACATCTGACAAAGGTATTCCATTGTTATCAGCATTTTGAAGTAAGATAAGAAATTTAATCACATCACCCGGAGATGGCATTTTTATAGGTTTTACTTCCTCCGGGATTCCATCACCATTACTATCAGGTACCTCATAGCGATTTATATGAGAATGAATATAGCCAATCATATTACTATTTATCGGAATATCTAAAGCATGCCCCCCGTCTGCTGTAAGTTCATTGAAGCTATTATCTGAATTTTGGGAAAAACCTATCTCATGATCGGCATTAAAAGCAGAACTACTATTAACAATATGTTCTTTCTCTTTAAAATCAGAGTTATTCAACTGATCTAAAATTTTTTTACAAGGTGTGATTAGTTCTACAGCAGATTCAACTGCCGGAATAGAAATTATTGCGCCATCACTACAACCTTTGCAGCTATCTCCGGTATCAGAATTATCTCCTGTTGTACCTCCGGTACTGCCTCCGCTGCCACTACCGCCTACACCGCCCGAGGTCTCTACTCCGGTTGTGGTGGTGGTGCTTCCGCTGCCGCCGTCTGTTCCGTCATCGTAGTAATTCCATGTGCATTCGTTAGAGACCAATACCCATTCTTCCGTGTACAGTTCCCCACCTGTGTTGTCGCCCTGATGCGCCGGTACGACTTCCAATGACCATATTTCTACACAACTGTATTCCAGCACCATTTTATTCAACTCACCGCTGTTGAAGACCGAAGTGTCAAAATCTATCGGATAATAACGGGTCGTTGTGTTGTTCAGCGTCGTTTGGGACACAGCATTGTATTCGTACTTTGAAAAACCGTATTCCACAATATACGCATCGTAACTCCCGTCGGAACGTGACGATAGCAAGAGGTTTTCCAAATGGGAAGTGACCAAACTGTCCCGCGTGAGCGGAAAGTTATAGGAATGTTTCCCCGTTGTGGTGTCTTCCACGTATTTCACATAAGCGGTGTTTACGGAAAAGCCGTAGGTTGAATTGTAAAGGATTCGGGAAGTACCTATCGGTGTTCCCGTTCCGGTGGCTTGTGCTTTGGTTTGCCCTGCAATCTTTTGTAATTCGTCCATAACCTTAGCATTGGACAGGATCTGTTCACTATCCAGAACCCGAATGTCAAAACGGGAGGTTGTCAGATTGTAGTTTGTTGTACTTTCCTCATAGTCTTTCTCACAGTTGGTCAACAGCAGCACTAAGAGTCCCGATAAACTTAAGAGCAGTCTTTTCTTTCGTTTTAATTTCATTTAATAAACATTATACCTTTTTATTTCTCACTATGACGGCTGAAAAGGGTTTATGATCCGTTTGGGGCTTAATTCAATTTTTCCGATACATGTATTTTGTAATCGTAAGAAATCGGGATCAAATGTATAGCATTGTTCTTATAACTCGGATACAGGAAAAATGTATATTTTGTTAAAATTTATATTTTATCCATTAAAAAAACAG
>NZ_JAMXLC010000001.1:1501378-1640924 GCF_024054235.1 Flavobacterium sp. NRK F10 | reverse complement strand
AAAAGTCCCGAAAAGATTTCGGGACTAAATGTTCTTGATAAGAAATAAAATTACTGCTATTAACCGTAACAAATATAGCGCCTACATTTGTTAAATTGGATACAGAAAAAATGTATATTTTGTTAAAGTTTTGAAAGAACAAAAAAAGCCAGCTTCAATAATAAAGTTGGCTTTTTACTTTAATTGTAGGGTCTATATTACCAAATTTTAACTCTGCTTTCAGGTGCTACATACATTCCGTTACCTTCTTGTACATTAAACGTATTATAAAATGCGTCAACGTTTTGCAAAGGCACTGATGCACGATACATTCCCGGTGAATGCGGATCTGTTTTTACTTGGTTCTTAATCGCTTCGTCACGCATCTTAGTTCTCCAGATGGTCGCCCATGAAATAAAGAAACGTTGTTCCGGAGTAAATCCGTCGATCAATCCTGGGTTTCCGTTTTCTTTCAAATAAATTTGTAAACCGTCAAATGCAGCATTTACACCTCCTAAATCTCCGATATTTTCGCCTAAAGTAAACTTACCGTCAACATAGATTCCCGGTAGCGGTTGTAAGGCTGAATATTGGTCTGCCAAAGCTCCTCCAAGTCCTGTAAATTGTTTCAGATCTTCATCGCTCCACCAGTTCACTAAGTTACCGTTAGAATCATAGCGGGAACCTGAATCATCAAATCCATGTGAAATTTCATGACCGATTACGGCTCCGATTCCTCCGTAATTTACGGCTTCATCTGCTTTATAATCATAAAACGGCGGCTGCAAAATAGCCGCTGGAAATACAATTTCATTATTAGAAGGGTTGAAATAGGCATTAACTGTTTGAGGAGACATTCCCCACTCTGTTTTATCAACCGGTTTTCCTAATTTTTCAATATTCTTTTGGTGTGACCAATGTCTGTAGCGGATTGTATTTTCAAAATAAGTTCCTCCATTTTCAGGGCTGGTCACTGTTAATTTTGAATAATCTTTCCATTTGTCAGGATAACCGATCTTTACTGTCAGTTTATTTAATTTTAACTTGGCATTTTCTTTTGTTTCTTTAGTCATCCAAGGCAAGCGGTCGATTCTGTTCTCAAAAGCCTTCATCACGTTAGCAATCATTGCTTGTGCTTTTGTCTTTGCTTCCGGCGGGAACTTTTTAGCTACATATAATTTACCTAATGCTTCCCCTAATCTTCCGTTAACAGTCGCTAAAGCTCTTTCGTCGGCCGGCCGTTGTTTTACGGCTCCTTTTAATGTTTTCCCGTAAAACTCCCAATTTGCATCGGCAACTTCTGTCGACAATACTTCGGCATTATCATTTAATAAAGTCCAACGTAAATAAGCTTTCCACGAATCGATATCGGCTTCCTGAAAAATAGTTTCTACTTCTTCCATGTATTTCGGTTGCGAAACTACTACTGAATCAATGGCTCCGATTCCTGTGGATTCAAAATAATTATTCCAATCTACAGTCGGAACAATTTTTTGCAGATCGGAAACTTTCATCGGATTATATGTATTTCTTCTGTCTCTTCTAGCAACTCTGTCTAAAGAAGCTGTTGCCATCTTTGTTTCCAATGCTAATACTTTTTCTGCTGCATTTTTTGCAGAGGCTTCACTATCTCCTAAATATTGCAACATACGTGTAATATGTGCAACGTATTTCTCTCTCTTTTCTTTTGTGTCAGCCGCGTCGGAGACATAATAGTCTCTATCCGGTAAACCTAAACTTCCGGTTCCGACATATACTACATTTCGGTTACTATCTTTAGCATCTGTATACACGTAACTACCAAAAAATCCGATTCCTCCTTCTGATTCCATTTCCGTAATCAAAGCAACTAGATCTTTCACATTTTTAACCTCATCAATTTTAGCCAAATAGGGTTTTAAAGGAGCAACTCCCATTTTGTTTCGGGTAATTGTATCCAATACGGATTTATAAAGGCTCAACGCTTTTCCTTGATCCGAATCAGGAGTAATAGACTTATCTGCTAAGGCCTCTTTCAGAATTGCCATTACATCATCATCCGTATTTTTACGCAATTCATCAAAACTTCCCCAACGTGTTCTATCAGCAGGTATTTCTGTTTTATCTAACCATTTGCCATTTACATAGCGAAAGAAATCATCAGCCGGACTTACCGAAGTGTCCATATAATCGGTATTAATACCAATCTTCGCTTGAACCGGCTTCTCTGATGCTGCCACCGATACTGATTCCTGCGATGATTTACAAGAATTTAAGAATGAAGCTAAAAAAAGGAAGCCTAAGCTTCCTTTAATAATATAATTTTTCATTTATTTGAATTAAAGAAAGTTAAAAAGCAAATATAAGTTTTTGTTTTTTAACTCTCTAAAATCAACTATTCTTTAACAATTCGTTTTACAACTGCTTGCGAATCCGAATTGATTTTTACAAAATAAATTCCCTGAGCTGCTGCTGTTAGGTCTAAATTGGTTTCAACTGCGGAAATGTTTTCTTTTACTAATACTTTCTTTCCGGAAATATCATATACTTCAATGTTCTCTGCTTCCAGCGTCCCCAAGTTTACGGTAAACATTCCTTTTGAAGGGTTCGGATAAACAACAATTTCGTTATTTAACATAAAACTATCTGCCGCTAAAGTTCCGTTGATCACAAAATTATCAATATTTACTCCTAACTGATTAACAGCTTCATCTGAATGGAATACAATTCTGAATATTACATTTGTTTCATTGTTTAATGCTGTTAACGGATAAGAGTAATTGGTATTTGTAGTATTAGTTCCTGTCCATTGTGCACCCGGACAGTTGTAACAGTCATTACCCCCTGATGATGCTAAAGTTCTGTCGCTATTATACCAACCGGAAGTTTTTGTTCCCAATACATTCCAGGTAGCTCCGAAATCGGTAGTATATTCTATATACACTATGTCCCAGTTTTCTTCCAGATCATATTTCATATCAAAATTAATCGTGGGTCCGCTAACATTGGCTAAATTATAACATTGTGACACCAAATATTTTTTTGTCATATCAGTATAATTGCCACTTAAGTTTGTACTGTAAATATAATTATTGAATCCTCCCGAAAGGCTACCTCCGGTTCTGATTCCTCTAACCCATGGTGTTGCAGAATTGTCTTCGTTATATGTAACTAAAGCATCTGTAGCTGCTGTAAAAGGATTAACTACCCCTATTGTACCCTGATCGTCTACCAATAAAATTGCCGAACGTGTATTGTTCTCGCTTCTACCGTCATTTATTATTGTCGTTGTAACTTCAATTTCATGAGCTCCTCTTGTTAAGCCGCTTACAGGGAATGAATAATTCTCTTCTCCACAAGGTGAGATCAACCCGTTCCATGTTAAGTTTGTCGCTGTTCCTCCATCAATACTATATGAAATAGCAACAGATGTAATATCATTTGTTCCGTGATTTTTCATTGTAATTTCAGGATTTACGGCTACTGTTCCGTCACAACTCACTAAGTTCGTGTTTTGAATTGCATGTAATGCCACGTCATCCGGTGCATTAACATAAGTTTCGCCTACATTTACTGCATACCATGAATCAGTAACCGCCATAACTTCCGGACTGTTTCCGCAATACAAACTACTTGCTAATTCAATTGATGCTGCTCTCGCATCAGCATAAGTAGCATTAGAAGTCAGATAGTCTCTCTCCATAAAATAGGCAATCTCAGCAGCTTTCAACAAACCGATACCTGTTACATTATAGGTGTCAGGAGTCGGAGCGTTATTTGTTCCGGATTCTCCCGCTGCTAAAATATAGAACCAATGGTTCAATACTCCTGAATTTGTATGTACTCCTCCGTTATCAGCAGTTCCGGAATACCAATACGTCCCTAAATAAGTATCCGGATCACCTTTAATATTAGGGTTTTGCATTGAACGCAAATAAGTAGAACTGATATCTTCTCCTATAAGCCAAACGTCACTACTTACTGTTCCTGACATAGTTCCTGTTCTTCCGTAATGTTCAATACAAGCTCCCCATATATCCGAAAACCCTTCATTCATTGCGCCGGATTCATCCTGATATGCCAGATCAGCTGTATAAGAACAAATGGCATGACCAATTTCATGACCACAAACATCAATGGCTGTAAAAATATCCATTCCGCTTCCGTCACCATACGTCATTACTGAACCGTTCCAAAAAGCATTGTTAAATCCGGAATCATAATGAACATAACTTCTGATAGCAGCACCGTTGCCGTCAAAACTGTTTCTTCCGAAAACATTCCCCCAAAAATCAAAGGTCATTTCTGCTCCCCAATGTGCATCTAATGCTCCGTCATCTTTAGCTGAATTATTGTATTCGACTGCAGTCCAGTTATTGTCATCATCGGTAAAATCAACATTCTGATAGTTTGTTGTCGTTTGACAATTGTATGTTAAAATCCCATTTCCTCTGGAATAATCTCTTAATCTATATTCTGTTCCTGTGAAGTCTGTTTCAATATTTCTGGACCCACTATAACGTGTAGCTGCTGTTCCGGCTATAAGTGCATTGGTCTCTTTTTTTCCAAAACTTTCTTTTGAACCGTGTGCATGTTCATGTAAATGCTTAATAACGGAATCCTTAAAAAGAATTTTCCCATTATTTGCATCAATATAAATGACTTGTCTTGAGATTGGTTGTATTGCATATACATCTAATTTATATGCTAAATGTACCGTATTATCTTTCAGATCCGGAAACACAACCAACTCTCCTTCCGGTTTTTTATACCCCATCAATTGAGCCTGTTCAGAATCTTCCCATAAATAACGGGATGCATTAACATCTTGTTTCGCTTTTTCTAAAGCTTCTTGCCCTGTTAACTGAGGAGAAGTGTTTAAATTTTGTGCATTATACAACTCTCCGTTAACAAGAATAATACTTCCATCTTGGCTATGAGTAATAGCAACTCCATATTCAACTTTAACGTTATTATAGAATTGCTGGAACCTTTGATGTAAATCCCCTTTACTGTCTCTGGAAGTTGAGATCAGCCTGAACTGATTTTGATCATTTAATTCGTATGCTTTTGAAAATTGGTTCAATGCCTGTTGAGCAGACACATTTGACCGACTGATCTTTACAAATTTTTGATGCGTAACAGGCTTATCTTTTTGCTGAGCATGACCTACAGAGAAAAGCAGTGCTGTTATTACAATTATCATTGAGGTTTTCATATAGTTAGGGTTATTTAAGTTTTGTTGTTGAAATTCTATTTATTTAATCTGCAAATTTATTTATTTTCAATTTTTAATTCAAAAACCAATACACTTTTAAATTTTTTTAACAAAAATATGCAAATATGCAATATTTACAACTATTCATTCTTTGTTTAATCTCTAAAATAATTTTAATCTACTATTCTTCCTTTGTACTTTTGCAAAAAAAAGATGATAACAGGCTTCAGAAAATACAGAAACTTCATTATTCTTTTCGGTCTACTTTCTATAATCATATTCATCGGAATATATGAACTTTCTATTCCTAAAAAGACTCTCCCGGTCTTTACTCCCAGAGATGTAAATCCGGAACTGGTAGATTCTACCGTACAACATGTTGGTTACAATCATGTCATTGCTGATTTTGCTTTTATTAATCAAAATGGTAAAACCATTACTCAGAAAGATTACGAAAACAACGTTTATGTAGCCGATTTTTTCTTTACCACTTGTCAAACTATCTGTCCGAAAATGACCGATAACATGGCGTGGTTACAGGATAAAATTAAAGATAATTCAAAAGTAAAACTACTCTCATTCTCGGTTACACCGGATATTGACAGCGTTCCTGTCTTAAAACAATATGCTTTAGAAAAAGGAGTGATTGATGAAAAATGGAACTTAGTAACCGGTAATAAGAAAGACATTTATTATCTGGCAAGAAAGTCTTATTTAGTCGTTAAAACGGGAAAACCTGAAGATCTATATGACATGGTTCATACAGAAAATTTTGTTCTGGTAGATCAGAAGAAAAGGATCAGAGGTTTTTATGACGGTACAAACAAAGAGGACATGGAAAAGCTCTTAGAAGATATTAACTTCTTATGCAACGAATAAATTTTAATGATAAATATCATTTCGATTTATTAAATATAGCGTATATTTGTATTTTAATTCAATCTAAATAAGGATGTCGGTCTCTCTTTCAGAATTAAAAATTGGTGAAAAGGCTATAATTATTGATGTAAATATTGATGAAATCCCACTAAAACTTTTAGAGATGGGATGTTTGCCCGGAAATGAAGTTGCCTTGGTACAGATCGCACCTTTAGGCGATCCATATTATTTTAACATCAATGATTCTCATGTAGCTATCAGAAAGGAAATCGCTCATGAAGTAACCGTCGTTCTGGAAAATTCGCTAAATGTAGATGCAAAATAAAATTTTAAAAGTTGCCCTGATTGGTAATCCGAATGTAGGTAAAACTTCTGTATTTAATCAGCTAACCGGGTTAAACCAACAAGTAGGCAACTATCCGGGAATTACCGTTGAAAAGAAACAAGGGTACAGCAAATTATCTGAGAATGTAAAAGCTAAAATCATTGACCTTCCCGGGACTTATAGTTTAAATGCCAGCTCTATTGATGAAAATGTGGTTATTGAGTTGCTTTTGAATAAAAATGACGAAGATTTTCCGGATGTTGCGGTGGTTGTTTCTGAAGTTGAAAACCTGAAACGAAACCTTCTTTTATTTACTCAAATTAAAGATTTGGAAATTCCTACTATTTTGGTCATCAACATGGCGGATCGAATGCAGTTAAAGGGAATTGAATTAGACATTCCGGTTTTGGAACAACAACTGAAAACCAAAATAGCCTTAATTAGTTCCCGAAAAAAAACAGGGATTGATACTCTAAAAGAGTTAATCTTAAATTACGAAGATCTACCCACAGAACCTTGTTTAAATGCTTCCGGCATTGATCAGGAATATTTTGATAAACTTCGAAAAGCTTTTCCAAATCAATTATTATATAAACTCTGGCTGGTCATTACGCAAGATGTAAACTTTTTAAATTTAGAACGAAATGAGATCAAAAGTTCATTTACAAAATCGCATTCTGAATTAAAACGTTTACAGCAGAAAGAAACCATAAAACGCTATCAGTTTATTAATGACACCCTTAAATTAGGGCAAAAGATTGATCTTACAAAAGCTACCGATCTGAGAGCTCGGCTAGATCGTATATTAACCCATAAAATTTTTGGTTATGTAATTTTCTTTGGTATTCTGCTTTTGATCTTTCAGTCTATTTTTGACTGGAGTAGCGTTCCTATGGATTTTATAGACGAGCTCTTTGCTAATTTGAGTTCGTTTGCTAAGACTCATTTGCCACCTGGTGAATTTACCGATTTAATTAGTGAGGGATTGATTCCGGGTATAGGAGGAATCGTCATCTTTATTCCGCAAATTGCCTTTTTATTTCTATTCATTTCTATTCTGGAAGAAAGCGGTTATATGAGTCGTGTTGTATTCCTTATGGATAAAATCATGAGGAAATTCGGTTTATCAGGAAAGAGTATTGTTCCTTTAATTTCAGGAACTGCCTGCGCTATTCCTGCCATTATGGGAACCCGAAATATAGAAAACTGGAAAGAACGTCTGATCACAATATTAGTCACTCCTTTCACCACTTGCTCTGCAAGACTTCCCGTTTACGCTATTTTAATTGCTTTAATAATACCTGAAAAAAGAGTATTGGGGTTCTTAAATCTTCAAGGGTTAACCTTAATGGGATTGTATCTTGCCGGATTCGGGATGGCAATCTTATCAGCATACATTTTAAATAAAATCCTGAAATTAAATTGCAAGTCTTATTTTGTTGTGGAGATGCCTTCATACAAAATTCCATTGTTTCGTAATGTAGCCATCAACGTTGTTGAAAAGACGAAATCCTTTGTTACAGGTGCCGGAAAAATCATTCTAGCGCTGTCTGTGATCCTTTGGTTTTTAGGGTCTCATGGTCCAAAAGAAAGTTTTGACAATGCTGAAGCAATTGTAAATGCTAAACATCAGGACAAATCGAGCTCTGAATTAGAAGATGAAATTAATTCTTATAAGTTAGAGAATTCTTATATTGGTATTGCCGGGAAAATGATAGAACCTGTAATCAGACCTTTAGGATATGACTGGAAAATAGGTGTAGCAGTTGTAAGCTCCTTCGCGGCTCGTGAAGTCTTTGTCGGAACTCTGGCAACCATTTACAGTGTAGGAAGTCATAGTGACGAAGAAGTAACGATCAAAAACAGAATGGCAGCAGAAGTCAACCCCGTTACAGGAAACAAGATTTTCAATTTTGCATCAGGAATTTCTTTACTGTTATTTTATGCATTTGCTATGCAGTGTATCTCAACCTTAGCTATTGTTAAAAAAGAGACAAACTCATGGAAATGGCCGGTTATACAATTAGTTTTTATGAGTGGATTTGCTTATGTGATTGCTTTAATTGCTTATCAAGCTCTGAAATAACTTATGAAAAAAGTTTTTCTCATTTTCCTCCTACTGCTTTTTCTGTCATTTCAAGTAAGCCTGAGTCAAAACAAAATTGACCGATCAAAAAAAGAATTAAAAGCAGCAAAAGAAGAACCCGAGACAAAAAAGAGAACTACTGCTGACGATCGCAAAGAAATGCCCTTAGTCGGTAAAGTTTTTATGTATATGACTTGGGGTGTTTTTAAATATGTCGTTATAGGTGACTATAACAGTGAAGAACATCTTGAAAATTATGTTAACCGACATCCTTTTCAAGAGCAAACACTCGGCAATTATACAGCTTTAAAAAAAGAACGCAACTTTCAATTTCTGGTAAGTGAAAACCTTTTGTACAGCAATTCAAATTTATTTGCCAATCGTCTTACATTGCAATACAGACCTTTCAGTCATTTTTATTTTAAAACCGATTTTCATCAGTTATTTGAACGAAACCCTATTTCCCATACCCAGGATCAGTTGTCATTATTTCAGTTTAACTTGATGTATGACCGAATACGTTTTCAGGAATTTAATTTCGGTTGGAATATCGGCCTAACCTATATTGGCAATGACATCAAACAGGCGGGATTGAATTTAGGCATTCATTTTGATACATTTCTAATAAAAAACATCAGTTTTTCAGGAGATCTGAACTGGAGTTCTATGAATAGCATTCCTGTAAACACATACACTTTTAAAGGAAATTATCATTTTAGAAAAAACGTCTGTTCATTTGGCTTTGAGCATCTTAAAATTGGGACACCTCAATATAATTTTGTAACTTTAGGTATCGGACATTATTTTTAATCTTTCAGAAAATGCAACAAATTTTAGTTTATATAACAGTCGCTTTTGCCCTGATCTTTCTGATTCGTAAATTCTTTTGGCGAAAAAAAACAAAGAAATCCAATTCCTGCGGAGAAGATTGTAATTGTCATTAATTCTTCTTTTCCAAAATGATCTTCAACCAATAATCTTTCAGAACTATTGTCTGTCCTGCTACTTTTTCAGGATAAACATGTATAGCTGAAATTGTCTGATCATTTAACTTGATACGGCTTTCTAAAAATTTTTTATTCGTTTCAAAATTAAGAGGATCCAATGTTAGTAAGACTTCCGAATGGTCTGTTTCATCATAAACACCTAAAATCAGTTTTACTTCTCCGGCTCTAACACAAGCAACTCCTTTCGGACAACGACTATCCAAAACTATCTTTTCTATTTTCAGAAATGTTGTCTCACTAACTTGTACTTTATTCTGGCTGGAAATTTCCAGTATCCCATCCTTTGTAAAATCTTTAACGCTATTGCAACTTACTAAAATAAGCGTTGCTATTATCATGAGCTTTTTCATTTTTAAACTGTAATTAAAACCGGAATATTTATTTTATGACGTACAGCTCCCACGGTTGTTCCGAAAAGCAAATCTTTGACCCAATTATGGCCATGAGCTCCCATAATTAAAATATCAAAATCGGCTCCGTTTACTACTTCCGGTATACCTGTTTTAGGATTTCCGAAGCCCAATCTAACCTCTACTTTATAACCGAAAGCTTCCATTTTCTTTTTATATTCATCTAAGTACCTGGCATCGCTCATAGTTTCAAAATCATGCGCTTTGTCTCCATAAACAAACGCTCCAACAGTTTCTACAATATGAATCAAAACATATTTCGCTTCTTTTCCTCCAAGCTGAAAAGCACTCTCTAAACTTTTCTTATCAATTTCAGAGAAATCTAATGCAATTGCAATATTAGCATACGTAATAGAACGATTATTCTCTGACACGATTATTTTATCGATATGCGGTACTAATTTGGCTTGCCCTCGTGCTTTTTCTAAGACCGGTTTAATTGTAATATAGACCAGTAAGAATAAGAAAAAAACAGCTAAAGGTATTACAAATACCCAGATATAAACCGGATTTTCAGAAGACATAAGCCATGAGTGGATCTCATCATACACCAATTTAATGTTTAATGAAACGATCACCAAAGTTACTAACCAGGAAACTATTTTAGTTGGCAAAGAAATTTCAAAGCCTTGCATTTTCTGTTTATTACTCACAAAATGAATCAATGGAATAATCGCGAATCCTAATTGTAAGCTCAGGATAACCTGACTTAAGATCAATAATTCTCCTGTTGACCTCTCTCCAAAATAATAAATAGCCAAAAAAGCCGGTACTATAGCCACCAAACGGGTTAAAATTCTTCTAACCCACGGTTGAATTCTCAAATTCAGATAGCCTTCCATTACAATTTGTCCGGCTAATGTCCCTGTGATTGTTGAGCTTTGTCCTGCGGCGATCAAAGCCAGTGCAAATAAAATAGCAGCCCATTTTGTTCCTAAAAGCGGTTGTAACAATTTATGAGCGTCCTGAATTTCAGCTATTTCAAACATTCCGTTTCTGTAAAAAGTGGCTGCAGCAAGAATCAAAATTGCCGCATTAACGAAAAAAGCTAAATTCAGAGCAATTACTGAATCCCAGAAATTGTATTTGATCGCCTGCTTAATTCCTTTTTTGGTCCGGTCAAACTTTCGGGTTTGTACTAATGAAGAATGCAGGTACAAGTTATGCGGCATTACAGTTGCTCCTATAATTCCGATAGCAATGTAAAGCGCTTCACCTCCGGGAATAGAAGGAATCAATCCTTTTGCCATTTCACTCATTTCCGGTTCAGCAAGGAATATTTCTATAATAAAGGAGAGGCCAATAATTGCAATTAACGAAATAATAAAGGCTTCCATCTTTTTGATGCCTTTGTTCATCAGAAACAATAAAAGAAACGTATCTAAAAGCGTAATGCTAACGCCCCATAATAATGGAATATCAAATAAAAGTTCAAGTCCTATTGCCATTCCCAGAACTTCCGCCAGATCACAAGCGGCAATTGCAATCTCTGCTAAAAAATACAATATAAAATTAACAGGTCTCGAATAAGTATCTCTGGAGGCCTGAGCTAAATCTCTTTGCCGTACAATTCCTAATCTGGCACTCAAACTTTGTAAAAGCAAGGCCATTAAATTAGACATCAAAAGAACCCATAACAAAGTATAGCCAAATCGGCTTCCTCCCGCAAGGTCTGTGGCCCAATTCCCGGGATCCATGTACCCGACACTTACCATATAAGCCGGGCCAAAAAAAGCTAATATCCTTTTAAAAACAGATGTTTTTGCTCCTGTATCTATCGAATTGTGAACTTCTTCCAATGAGTTATTCTTCTTCATAAACTACTGTTTTTTAATATATAAATTTCCGGCAATCTTCGTTGAAATCACAGATCTGACCCCATTCACTTCAATTTTCAGCAAATCATCAAAATCATCTTTCTCTAAAATAGTAATTACAGAACCTAATGCTATTTTTTGTTTGTCTAAATATCGTAAAAAATCTGATGATGTATCTTTCACTCCTATACAAACGTAAGGTGTTTGCAACATCCCTTCCAATAATAATAGTTTGTTTATTTTCTTAATTTCACCGTTTGTATTCGGAATCGGGTCTCCGTGCGGATCAAAATCCGGAAAACCTAAAAATTCATCCAAACGATTGATTAGTTTTTCAGACTTTATGTGTTCGAGTTCTTCCGCGATCTCGTGTACTTCATCCCAAGAAAATCGCAATTTTTCTACTAAAAAGACTTCCCATAAACGGTGCTTTCTCACAATCATCTTAGCTGAGTAAGAGCCTTTTTCAGTTAAAGAAACACCTTGATACTTAATATAGCTCACTAATTCTTTATCTGCCAGTTTTTTAATCATATCCGTTACCGATGAAGCTTTGGCATCCATCATTCCTGCAATAGCATTCGTATTAACCCCTTTTGGTGAAACTAAAGACAAGTGATAAATTACTTTTAAATAGTTTTCTTCTGAAATAGTCATGATAATCAAATTGTTTAGCAAATTTAAAAACATATTTTGTATAACCAAATTTAATTTTTAGGTTTGTCTAAAATAAATTTAAAACATGATTAAAAAACACATCTATTTAATTCTTTTCGGTAGTTTTTTACAGGCACAGGAATCCGCAGTAACAGCTATTAATACGGACAGACCCGACCAGACAGAAACAGCCTTTTTGGTTCCTAAAGGGAGATTTCAAATGGAAAATGGTTTTAGTTACACGAAGCATACTAGCAAAAGTTATAACATCAATTTTATCGAAAACTTATGGAAATATGGTTTTTCAGAAAAAATCGAATTCAGAATGATAACCGAATTTACAAAAGAAAAAGATGAAACTCAGGAAGTAAGCGGCTTCCGTCCGATAGCATTCGGAACTAAAATAAAACTTACTGAAGAAAACGGAATCTTCCCAAAGATTTCTCTCATTGCCCATGCTCACTTAGTTAAAAGTGCTTCAAAAGCATTTCGCAATGAAAAATGGGCACCTGAATTCCGACTTACATTTTTACACAATCTACACCACAATCAAACATTCAGCTATAATTTAGGAACAGAATGGGATACTAATGATTTATTTCCGGTTTATATTTATACTGTTTCTTATGGCTATTCAATTACTGGCAGATTAGGGGTTTATGCAGAAATTTTTGGTGATCTTACGAAAAAAGAACCAGCCCAACATCTTTTTGATGGCGGATTTACCTATTTGATTTCATCCGATTTTATGGTTGATTGTTCGACCGGTTTAGGCTTAAATTCAGCTGCTCCGAAATATTATTGGGCTACAGGCTTTTCATTTCGTCTTTAAGAAGACTTTAATATTTTTATTGATTCTCAATAAACTTTTATTCGTAAATTTGCGTATAATTTAAAAAAAAGACTATGTATCCAGAAGAAATGGTAAGACCTATGAAAGCGGAGTTAACAGATGCCGGTTTTGTGGAATTATATACAGAACAAGATGTAGAAAATGCTTTAGCTAAAGAAGGAACTACTTTAGTAGTGATAAACTCCGTTTGTGGCTGTGCTGCCCGAAACGCAAGACCGGGTGCAAAAATGAGTTTAGACAACGCTAAAAAACCAGCTCATTTAGTAACCGCTTTTGCAGGGGTTGATAAAGATGCTGTGACAAAAGCCAGAGAACACATGTTCCCTTTTCCTCCTTCATCACCAAGTATTGCTTTATTTAAAGACGGAGAATTGGTACACATGTTAGAGAGACACCATATTGAAGGGCGTCCGGCAGAATTAATTGCAGAAAATCTAAAAGACGCTTTCGACGAGTTTTGTTAAATTAAAACTTACAGTGTATAGCATTCTAGCAAAAAACCATCAAAAAAACGATGGTTTTTTGTTTTTAAAGTTACTTTTGTAATACAAACTAAATCTGATGCAAAAGATTATCTCTATACCGTTGTCTATTATTTTTTACGTGCTGTTTTTTTTATGGCTCGTACTATTTGAACCGATCCAACGTATATGTCTTAACGTTTTCGGCTATAATGCTCATCGCCGGAGCGTGGCCATCTTAAATTTATTTCTAGTTCGGACTACTCATATCTTAGGAACGACCTATTCAATTACAGGAAGAGATCAGCTTCCGAAAAATGCACCTTTGATCATCATTGCAAATCATCAAAGCTTATATGACATACCACCGATCATCTGGTTCATGCGTCATTGGCATCCGAAATTCATCAGTAAAAAAGAATTAGGAAAAGGAATTCCTAGTATTTCATATAATTTAAAACATGGCGGTTCGGCACTTATTGACCGTAAAGATCCGAAACAAGCTTTACCGGCCATAAAAAAAGTGGGAGAATATATCAATAAAAACAACTATTCTGTCGTTATATTTCCGGAAGGAACCCGAAGTAAAACCGGAAAGCCTAAAGCTTTTTCTGTTAACGGGTTAAAAATGCTCTACAAGTTTGCACCGGATGCTTATTTTGTTCCTATCAGCATCAGTAATTCTTGGAAAATGACTCGATTCGGACAATTCCCGTTAGGGCTTGGAAATCGTTTATATTTTAATATCCATGAACCTTTAAAAATTTCGGATTATTCTTTTGAAGAGATATTCGAAAAGACCGAAAATGTTATTATAAATAATCTTAAATAAAAAAATAATGTCTATACACAACATCCGATTAGAAGTGATGCAATTTTTAGAGAAAAAAATTGACAGCTTCGTGGAAGAATTTTTAATTCCGGTTGAAAAGATCTGGCAACCATCTGACTTACTTCCGGACTCTGAAAACGAAAACTTTTTAGAAAACGTTAAAGAATTACGGGAAATAGCAAAAGATCTTCCTTATGATTTTTGGGTAGTATTAGTAGGAGATACTATCACTGAAGAAGCTTTACCTACCTATGAATCTTGGTTAATGAATGTTGAAGGCGTCGATCAGGAAGGAAGAAATGGTTGGAGTAAATGGATTCGTCAATGGACCGGAGAAGAAAACCGACATGGTGATGTTCTGAACAAATATTTGTATTTGTCAGGACGAGTAAATATGAAAGAAGTAGAACAAACTACTCACCATTTAATCAATGACGGTTTTGATATCGGTACAGGAACTGACCCTTATAAAAACTTTGTATACACAAGTTTTCAAGAGTTAGCAACATATATTTCACATAACAGAGTAGCCTTATTAGCTAAAAAATACGGAGACATTAAGTTGTCCAAAATGTGTAAACTCATTGCCGGAGATGAAATGCGTCACCACATGGCTTACAGCACTTTCGTAAAAAATATTTTTGAAGTTGATCCGAGTCAGATGATGTTGGCTTTCCAACACATGATGAAACATAAAATTACCATGCCAGCTCATTTCCTGAGAGAATCAGGTCAAAAAATCAGTACCGCTTTTGAACAATTTTCAGATTCAGCCCAACGCATCGGTGTATATACCGCTCAGGATTATGTTGAAATCCTTCAAAAGTTGATTGACAAATGGGAAATTGACAAAATGACCAATTTAACTGATGAAGCCGAGAAAGCAAGGGATTTTCTAATGAAATTACCGCAAAGAATGGCAAAAATATCAGAACGTTTGGTAATTCCGGAAACAAGCCATATCTTTAAATGGGTTCAACCGGCAACTGTTTAAGTTTACTATGGGTAAAGCTATCATCGACAACACTATAGGTTTTGTAAAAAAACAATTGGCAAATGCCGAAGGTGGCCACGATTGGTTTCACATTCAACGGGTATTTCAAAATTCTGTTCAAATTGCAGAGCATGAAACTGATTGTAATATAGAAATTGTCCAATTAGCAGCTTTACTCCATGACATAGCTGATTCAAAGTTTCACAACGGAGATGAAACCGTCGGACCTAAGATCGCTCGTGAATTTCTTTTACAACAAGAGGTTGACGAAGAGATTGTTCGTCACGTTGTCTCCATAATAGAGAATATTTCGTTCAAGGGAGGAAATTTCAATCCCGATTTTTCTTCTCTTGAACTTCAAATAGTTCAGGATGCAGATCGTTTAGACGCTATAGGAGCCATAGGCATAGCCCGAACTTTTAATTATGGTGGCTTTAAAAACCGTCCGATGTACGATCCTGCAATTGCACCTAAAATGAATATGACTAAAGAAGAGTATAAGAAAAGTAATGCTCCTACTCTAAATCACTTTTACGAAAAACTTTTGATTCTTCAAGATAAAATGAATACGGAAACGGGTAAAAAGATGGCAAAAGAAAGACATCAGTTTATGGAGCTTTTTTTAGCTCAATTTTACTCGGAATGGGACGGACTGCTTTAAAACATTTTTTACGTAAAGTTTTACAAAATGTTAACAAGAGGAACAATTTATAACGTTCTTTCTTTTTCCTTAATAAAGTTTTAATACTGCCTTTAAGGCTTTTAAAAAATAGAATTGGAATTTTGATTCATTAAAAAAAACAAAAAAATGAATCAAGACTCTCTTTCCAGAAGACGTTTTTTAATCAATTCTGTTCTTACAACAGGTGGTTTATTATTAGCTCCTAATTTTATCAGTTGTAGTGACGACGACACTGTCTATGCTATTCCCAGAGATTATACCTCAGATAAATTTCCTCATGGCGTAGCTAGTTTTGATCCCACTCATGACCAAGTCATTATATGGACCCGCTACAATACAACAGAGTCTTCTGTTTCCATCATTTGGCAAGTAGCTTATGATCCTGATTTTGAAACAGTTTTCAGATCCGGTGAAGTTACAACTGATGCTTCAAGAGATTATACTGTTGCTATTGAGTTGCAAAATCTGGAGCCAAATAAAAAATTATACTACCGCTTTTTTAATATGACAGAAAGAAATGCCTCTGTTGTAGGAGAAACAATCACTTTACCTTTAGATGTTAATGAAATAAAACTGGCTGTTTGCTCTTGCTCTAATTATCCGGCCGGCTTATTTAATGTCTACAATGCTATGGCTAACTCTGATGCAGATATTATTGTTCATTTAGGTGATTACATCTACGAATATGGTCAAGATCAATATGGGACGAACGATTACACCAACACATTGGGAAGATCCCATCATCCGGCAAATGAAATTATAACTTTAAACGACTATAGAACACGTTATAAACAATACCGTTCTGATAAGAACTTACAACTAGCTCATCAGAAAAAACCATTTATTTGTGTATGGGACGATCATGAAATAGCGAATGATACTTATAAAGACGGAGCTGAAAACCATCAGGCAAGCGAAGGTAGTTTTGAAGCCCGAAAAGAGGCTGCTATCAAAGCTTACAGCGAATTTTTACCGATGAAAACCAACGATATCAATTTAATATACAGAAGTTTTAAAATCGGAAACCTTGTTAACTTAATCATGTTAGACACCCGTATCATAGGACGAGATCAACAATTGGATTATGCAAATTATTACGACACATCCGGAAACTTTGATGTGGTTTCATTCCAGACAGATTGGCTGAACCCTAACCGCTCTATTTTAGGTTCCACACAAAGAAACTGGTTGATCTCCGAAGTAACCGGAAGCCCTGCACATTGGCAGGTTCTGGGACAACAAGTTTTAATGGGTAAAATGATGATACCGACTGAATTATTAGGAACTTTAGCTGCCATTCAGTCTGAAGGATCTGCTTCGCCAGCCACATTACAATATTTTCAACAGCAAATCACAGAATTAGTTACAATCAAATTGCGTTTTGCAAATGGAGATCCTACACTTACTCCGGCAGAACTAGCCAGAATAAACACTGTTCTGCCTTATAATTTAGATGCATGGGATGGCTATCCAATGGAACGGGAAATGTTATATGCCGGTTTTGCCGGAAAAAAAGTTATCTCCCTTGCCGGAGACACACACAATGCCTGGTACAATAAATTGACTGATAATTCCAATAATGAGAAAGGTAAAGAGTTTGCAACCTCATCCGTCAGTTCTCCCGGACTGGAAGTTTATCTGGGAATAGATCCTTCCGGCATTTCCGGTTTTGAAGATGCCCTACAACTCTTAATTGATGATATGGATTATCTGAATGCTTCCGACAGGGGTTATGTAACTGTAAAATTTACACCAAGTACCGTTGATGCTGAATGGAACTTCGTTTCTTCTGTATTCACTGAAAATTATACCGAAACTACTGAAAGAACAGAATCTTATTCTTTGTAGAGACCAAATAAAAACAAACAGAGGCGGTTAATTAAAATAACTGCCTCTGTTTTACTGTATCTTATCAATCAACTATGCTGAGTTTCTACTCGCATTGATATTTCCGAAGAGTGACCGTGTTACAATTTTTTCATATATCGCTATCTTATCAGCATTTTCTTCCGGAGACTCTTTTAATTCCTTGATTTTTAATAAGGCAAACTGTTGAATCGTTAGTAATGGCAATACAATTTTTTCCCGCATAGCAACAGAAGCTTTACTGTCCGGATAATTCTCCATTAATTCCTTAAAGCCTGACAATTTTAACAATAAGCGCTGGGTTTCTAAGAACTCATCATATATCAATTGCCAAAATGCTCCAAACTCAGGATCTTTTTTCATATAAGCCGTTAGCGGAAAGAAAGATTTACTTAAAGCCATCATACTATTCTCGATCAAAGTTCTGAAAAACAAGGAAGAATGATACAATTGCTCTACTTCTTCCCATCGATTGCTATTCTCAAAATGAGCTAAAGCAGTTCCCACTCCGAAGAAACCGGGAACATTTTGTTTCAATTGGCTCCAGGAACCTACAAAAGGAATTGCTCTCAGATCATCTAAATTCAACTGAGCAGATTGTTTCCTTTTTGACGGACGGCTTCCGATATTCGTTTTAGCATAATAATTCAATGTACTCATTTGCTCCAGATAAGGAACAAATTTAGGGTGCTTTTTAAAATCAATATATTTTTGATAGCTCACTTCAGAAAGTTCCTGAAGTACATTTTCTTCCTTGGCTGTCAATTCATTTTCATCACTATGGAATACTTGATTATTGGCTCCGGCACTCAAAAGATTTTCCATGTTATAACGACTGGAATCCAGAGTCCCGAAATTAGCGCTTATGGTTTGCCCCTGAACTGTAAGCTGGATTTGCTTGTTCTCAATTTTCGGACCTAAAGAAGCATAGAATTGATGTGTTTTTCCTCCTCCGCGTGCAGGTGGTCCTCCTCGCCCGTCAAAGAAAACGACTTTTATATTATATTTTCTGGAAATAGCCGTCAATGCCATTTTAGCTTTATAGATACTCCAGTTAGCCATTAAATACCCGCCATCTTTTGTACCGTCAGAAAAGCCAAGCATAATACTCTGTTGGCCTCCTCTTTTTGCTAAATGTTTCGAATACACAGAATTCGTATACAAACGTTCCATTACTTTATCTGCATTCATCAGATCTTCTACCGATTCAAATAAAGGCACTATATCAACTGTAGGATTTTCCCACCCTGTCAAATGAAACATCGCCAGAGTTTCCATTACATTCAAAGCGCTTTCATTATTGCTGATAATGTAACGATTACATCCTAATTCTCCGTTTTTGTCCTGAATAACTTTAACAGCTTTTATCGAGCTGATTGTTGCTTTGGTCATTTCATTATCAAAATCATATTCCTGAAGGTTTGCTTTTACATTGGACAGAATTTCAATTTTTTCAACTTCATCCAGTTCGTCATAATCTTCAGGAAAGATTGCAGGAACATGGGAAATAATATCCTGAAAAACCTGCTTATGAATTTTACTGTTCTGACGAATATCTAAGGTTGCGAAGTGGAATCCGAATACATTATACCTATTGATTAACAAATCGATTTCATCCACATAAAGCGATTGATGTTTTTCTACCACCAATTTTCTGATTTGCTGTAATGACTCTAAAAATTCATCTTTTGTAATATAAATGTTTCCACTCGAGTAGAATACCGAACGGTATAATTTATTTTCCAGTTCAGCTACTAAAACATCAACACCGGAAAAAGTTAATTTTCTTTTCAGTTTTCTAACATCTAAATAATAGCACTTCAAAATAGAGGTTCGCAATCGGTCTGCTACTTTTAATGTGATCTCAGTAGTAACAAACGGATTCCCGTCCCGATCTCCTCCGGGCCAAAACCCTAAGTTTAAGAGGTCATTGGACAGACCTTTCCCTTTTGTAATATTCTTTTGAATATATTGCATCATTTCACCGATTGTATGGTAAAATACATTTTCTAAATACCAGATCAAACTTACCGCTTCATCAAAAGGTGTCGGTTTTTCTTTTTTGATAAAAGGAGTTTTACCTAACTGAGCCAACAATTCTTTTATTTTATTGAGGTCATTGACTTTAACAGCTTCTGTCAAATCTGTTATGATACCCAAAACCGAACCCGGATAAAACTGTGTAGGGTGGGCTGTCAGTACAACTCTCACTTTGAAATCTTCCAGAAAATCATTTAGCTCCTGAAGTTTAGAACGCTGGTCAGCATTTTCTTTCATATCACGAAGTGATCCTCTTCCTTCAAGGTTGTTCACTACTGAAAAAGCAGCATCTTCAATTGCATCAAACAACACTACCTGTCGTTCAACATATTGAATAAATCGCAACATCAGGCTTATTTTTTGGCCCTCAGTAGGGTTATCCAAATACTTGCTTACAAACGCATTAAAAATTTCATCAGGGCTCATATTGCTTTTAAACCCCTGCTCGCAGACTTCAGAAAATAGCGGCAATAAAACTCCGGTATTATTGATCTCATCGAATGGGAGTGTAATGAATATGCTGTTGTAAATATTGTATTTTGAGGCGACGTTTTGATTAAAACGTTCTAATTTAGGTAAAGAATACATAGCTTTCTTTTTGAAAAAACATTTAAAGGTAACGATTTTTTAAATGGCTTCAAAAGATTTTCCGGGCAAAGGCTTTACGACTCCTTTCAATTCCATATTCAATAAGATTCCTGACAATTTAAAAACAGGTATGCCACATATTTGAGAAAGACTATCCAAGTGCTCCCTCCCGTTACGAAACAAGAAATCATATACTTTTTGTTCCTCAGGCGTCAGAGAAACAAATAATTGTTTTTGAACAGGTTTAGGTTCTTTCTTTTTAACTTCCCAATTAAGCATGTAGACCAAATCTGCTGCCGATGTTAACAATTGTGCTCTTTGTGTTTTAATAAGATGATTACACCCTTGACTATACTTATCTCCCGCTCTTCCCGGAACAGCAAATACTTCTCTGTTATAATCATTGGCTATCTGAGCCGTAATGAGTGAACCTCCTTTTTCTGCGCTTTCAATTACAATAATGGCCTCGCTTATTCCGGCTACAATACGATTTCTTTTAACAAAATTCTCTCTGTCCGGTTTTGTATGTGTCCAAAACTCCGTTAGAAAACCTCCTTTCTGTTCCATTTTTACCATATATCTTTTGTGATTTTTAGGATATATCTGATTTAAACCGTGTGCCAGAACACCTATAGTTTGTAAACCATGATCCATCGCCATCTGATGTGAAAGGATGTCTACTCCATAGGCAAATCCACTAATGATTGTGGGATTTAACGGTGCTAAATCTTCAATAAATCTTCTGGTAAAATCAGAACCATAAGTTGTCATTTTTCGCGTACCGACAATACTTATCAGTTTTTGCTGTTTCATTTCTACATTTCCGGATTGGAACAAGATAACCGGAGCATCAAAGCAATGTTTCAATCGTTCCGGATAGATATCATCTTTGTAAAACAGAACTTTTATTTTTTCCTGCTCCAGAAAAAATAATTCCTTTTCTGCTTTTTGAAAAACTGAGGGGTTCTTTAAATTTTCGATAAGTAGTTTCCCTACCCCGTCTATTTTTGCCAATGTTGTCTTTTTGGCTTTAAAAACTTCTTCAGCAGTGTCGAAGTTTTGTAATAATCTTTTTGAGATCACATCTCCTATTCCTTCCACTTGCAATAAAGCAAGTGTAAAGAACAAATCGTTCTGTTGCATGGCGTATATGAATTAATTGGCTTATAATGATACAAATATAGAATTAAAATTCTATAAAAAAACAAAAAGTCCCGAAAGGATTTCGGGACTAGATGTTCTTGATAAGAAATAAAATTACTGCTATTAACCGTAACAAATATAGGTGCTATATTTGTTAAATTGGATACAGAAAAAATGTATATTTTGTTAAAGTTTTGGTTTGAGCAATTTATTTTGAATTCAGCAAAATAGCCGCTTCTTTGGCAAAATAGGTTGAAATTAAACTGGCTCCGGCTCTTTTAATACACATTAGCTGTTCCATCATGATTGTATCATGATCCAGCCAGCCCTTTTCTGCTGCTGCTTTAATCATAGCATATTCTCCGGAAACATGATATACTGTTACCGGAACATTCACTGCATTTTTTACTTCTCTAACTATATCTAAATATGCCATCCCCGGTTTTACCATAACCATATCAGCGCCTTCTTCTACATCCCAAAGGGCTTCTTTAATAGCTTCAATACGGTTAGCATAATCCATTTGATAGGTTTTCTTGTCTTTCGGAACTTTTACTGTTGCTTCTTTCGGAGCACTATCTAATGCATCACGAAACGGACCGTAAAAGGCTGAAGCATATTTTGCCGAATAACTCATAATTCCGACATTCTGAAAACCGGCTGCATCTAATCCTTCACGTAACCGCAATACACGACCGTCCATCATATCACTAGGTGCTACAAAATCGGCTCCGGCCTGTGCGTGTGAAACAGCCATTTTAACTAAAGCTTCAACTGTTTCATCATTCGCAATATCGCCATCTTTAATGATCCCGTCGTGACCATAAATGGAATACGGATCTAAAGCCACATCTGGCATTACGATCATTTCCGGACAAGCTGCTTTAATTGCTCTGATTGTATTTTGCATTAACCCATTTGGATTCCATGCTTCTTTTCCGGTATTGTCTTTTAAGTCTTCACTGACCTTTACATAAATATTAACGGCTCTGATTCCCAGAGCAAATAATTCTTTAACTTCTTCAACTGTCAGATCAATAGATCTTCTGTAAATTCCGGGCATTGACGGAATTTCTACTTTTACATTTTCGCCTTCGGCAATAAACATGGGAAACATAAAATCATCCGGACTTAAAGTAGTTTCGCGAACTAAACTGCGAATGCTTTCGTTTACTCTTAATCTTCTGCCTCTGTGTATTGGGAACATAATTCTTATATTTGGAGAACAAAGTTAAAAAATATATAAGGTAAAATGCCTTTCAAAGAACTAAAGTTTTGTTATAATTGGAGAAGCTACCAAGAGCAGTTTTTAGCCGATTTTCAATCTCATATACAAGATAATCACTTACATGTAATTGCGCCTCCGGGTTCCGGAAAAACAATTTTAGGAATTGAACTAATGCGAAGGGTCAATAAAAGAGCCTTAGTACTTTGTCCTACTTTAACCATACGGAATCAATGGCAGGATCGGCTACAGACTTTTTTTATGAACGGGTGTTATTTTGAAGCATTTTCCTTTGATATTGCTAACCCTTCAAATGTTACTTTTTCAACCTATCAATCGCTTCATTCTTTTTATAAGAAGTGTGCTTCTAAAGAAGAGTATTTTAACTTCTTTCAGGAAAACAATATTGAAGTTTTGATCTTGGATGAGTGTCACCATCTCAAAAGTGAATGGTGGAAATGTTTATACGAACTGAAGGAAAAACATCAGCAAACCATTGTAGCTTTAACAGCAACTCCTCCTTATGATAGCGAAGCACTGGAAGTTCATAAATATTTTAAACTATGCGGTGAAATTGATGATGAAATTGTAGTTCCCGACTTGGTTAAGGAAGGCGACTTATGCCCGCATCAGGATTATGTTTACTTTTCTGAACCCGAGCAAAAGGAAATCGATTTTATTCTTGATTACAGAATGAAAATCGCCTCTTTTTTTGACGCTATGAGCACAAATGAGGCTTTCATTAATTTTGTAAACGAGCATCGTTTCTTAAAGGAAACGGATAAAAACCTTACTGCTATTTATGCCAATCCGGAATACCTTTCCTCTCTTTTAATTTTCCTGAACCATTGCGGAACAAAGCTTTCTAAAAACTATTTTCTCCTATTAGGGTTTAAGAAGACAGAAAAAATAGAGATTCCCGCTTTTGATTTGCCATGGGCTCAGATTTTATTGCAGAACCTATTAATCAATGACAGAAAAAATCTGGAAGCCTATGAATCTTTATTGGAGAAAACGGAACAGGAAATACGAAAAATCCATGCTTTTGAAAATAACACTGTTGATTTTGTCGGAACCAAGACTCTTTATCGTTCGTTAGCTAACAGCATCAGTAAATTAGAAAGTATAATTAGTATCCTGAAAAGCGAAAATACCACTTTAAAATCTGATTTACGAGCTGTTGTATTAACGGATTATATCAAAAAAGAATTCCTTGATGTTCCTGAAGCTGAAATCCATAGCATTAACCGCTTAGGCGTTATTCCTATTTTTTATCGTTTAAAAGGTGAATTGCCCAAAAACAAAATTGCGGTACTTTCCGGAAGCATTGTTATCATTCATAAATCGTTACAAAATTCACTTAGCGAAAACATTAGTTTTTCTACTTTAAAAACGGATGAAGAGTACATTGTTCTCAATGCCGGAAATACCTCTGATAAGATTGTCCGAACAATTACGCAACTCTTCGAAGAAGGTAAGATTACCATACTGATCGGCACAAAATCACTTTTAGGAGAAGGTTGGGATGCCCCTTCTATAAATACTCTGATCTTAGCTTCCTTTGTGGGTTCTTTTGTTTCTTCCAATCAAATGAGAGGCAGGGCTATACGAACATCAAAAGACAATCCTGATAAAACCGGGAATATTTGGCATTTAGTATGTTTAGACCCTACTGATAGTAAAGGCGGAAAAGATATTGAAACCTTAAAACGTCGTTTTGATTCTTATGTAGGCATTTCAAACGATGAGAAAGTTTACATTGAAAGCGGAATAGATCGTTTAAACCTCCCTTTTGAATACAATGCTTTCAACCTAGAGGAATTTAATCGCAATACCTTATTACAATCCGGTCAGAGAGATCAAATGAAAGAGAGATGGAACAACGCTATTCGGCTAGGTTCTTCTTTATCGAGAGAAATAAAACAATATTATCCGGGAGATAAACCCTTTCAAAAGGAAAAAGAGCAAAAATTTAAAGATGTTGTCAAGTATTCGGTCGTAGAGCTAACAGTTTCTCTTTCTTTATTTTTGCCTCAATTCTTATTAAAGAACCTGAACATTTTACTCACCAAAGGTATTCTTACCTTTGTTTACTCTCTTTTAACAGCTCTTGGACTAACCTTTGGCATTAAATCGTATAAAGCCGTTAAAGCTTATATCCAATTTGGTTTTTTACACAAAGACATCCTGAAGATCAGTCAGGCTCTTTTAGCCTCCATGTGTGAAACTGGCTTTATCAATACTCCCGAAAAAACTATTGTTCTGAATTCGTCCGTTAATCCTAAAGGAGACGTTATTGTTTCTATTAAAGGGGTTTCTGATTTTGAAAGCGGTTTATTCATAAAAGCATTAGAGCAAATTTTAGAACCGATACAAAACCCGCGTTATTTAATTATAAAGACCAATTGGTTTCGAAAAAATTTTGAGATCGAGAATTATTATTCCGTACCGGACATTTTTGGCGACAAAAAGAAAAACTGTCAGCTTTTTGAAAAACACTGGCAAGAAAGAGTAGGTGAATCCCGATTTTATTTTACCCGTCACTTAAAAGGCAGACGATTATTACTCAAAGCCCGGATGTTTCATATTAGTAATACCTTTAAGGAGACCACCAAAAAAGCCGTGATCTGGAATTAGAAGCTTTATCTTTCCTTAAAAGTGTTAGAAATCTCTGAAAAATACTCTTATTTTTGCAGCATGAAAAAAATGATCACTCTTTGCTTGTGTTTGCTGTTAACGGGTTGTTTCCAAATCACGGAAAAGATCAAACACAATAGTGACCAAAGCGGTGAATATAGCTTAGTTGTTGATTTTTCTGATTCATGGTTGAGAACCAAATCGGCTATTTTTTTAAAAGAAGTGGATGGTGTAAGTATTCCCAGCGAAGAAGAGATCAAAGAAAAACTGACCCAATTCAGAGCAAAAGCTTCCAAAATAAAAGGAATCTCAAAAGTGACAACGTCTTATGACTTCAGCAATTACATTTTCAAGATCCGTTTTTCATACGCCTCTGTTGAATCGTTAAATGCTGTTTTAAATTCCATCAATCAAAATCATAAAGGATTCATTCATTTTAAAAATAAGCAAGGAATTTTTGAACGTATTGCTTCTTATCCTATTCCCGAAAACCTGATAGAAAAAGAAGATAAGAAAGAAGACCTGTTAAAAGCTAATATTGTAGCTGTTTATACATTCGATGAAAATGTTGCTTCTGTTCAAAATCCTGACTCTAAATTATCCAAAACCAAGAGAACTGTTTTTTTAAAACACAACATCTGGGATGTGTTAAAGAACAATGATCTAATGAACAATACTATTCGTTTTACACCTTAATTTTTTATATGAAAAAGTTATTTTATTTTTTAGTTGCCCTTCCTGTCGTCGCTTTTAGTCAGGTAAAAAAAGAAAACTACGATTATTTTGTACAATTCAACACGCCTCAATTGAACAAAAAAGTTGATCTTGATCAATTGTTCACTCACAAAGCTTTTAAAGAATTCAACAAAGAAAACGCTAATATTAAATTAAACGATTTTATTTCTTTTATAGATAAAGAAAGAGCGATCAGTATTCATGGTAATTTTACGGACAGTATTCCTTATTATCAGGTTACGATCCCTTTAGCTCAGGTTGAAAAGTTTGAACAGTTTTTGCAAAACAGAACACAAAAAAAAGGAGATTCTATCCAGAAACATGCAACTTATGCTATGGTTACATCTAGATCCGGTTTCACTATGGCTTGGGATTCAAAAAATCTGGTTGTTTTCGAGTTATTGAATATTCCGAATTATAACACTAATCCTTATTCATATCAGTATGATGATTATAATGACGATTACTATGAAGAGGAGGAAGAGGTTGTTGAAGTTGAGATAGAAGAATATGATGAGGATACACCCACAATCAGAGAAGGAGAAATATTACCGCCACCACCACCAACAGAAGAAGAGATTGGAAATTTAGCTGAAGTTGAGCCTTATGATGAAGACTGGGAATCGGAAGAAGTTGTTGTTGAAGATGATGAATATGATGATGATTTTTATCAAGATTACAGAAAAGAAAGAGAGCAAACTCAGGAAGAAAAAATAGCCAAACAAGAAGCCTTGGTTGCTCAAATGTTTGAGAAAAGCTTTGTTGCTCCTACTTCTGCTAAAGTCAATGCTAAAGCAGATATCTCTTCATGGATCGATTACCAATCGGTTTACAGTCAAGTGAGCAGTCTTTACTCCCTTTTCTCTACATTCACTCCTAAAGCTAATGTGCCTTCAGACTATGCTATTAAAGGAATGGGAGCCGATTTATACTTTGAAAACGGGAAAGCTAGAATGGAACAAACTGTTGAATACACAGAAGCTTTAGCTAAAATCATGTCAAAAATAGTGCGCAGAAAACCAAATAAAAAAGCTTTTAATCATTTTCCGAAAAACGAACCTTTAGCATATTTAAGCTACCATATCAATACTGCTGAGGCTTTGAAAAATTACCCAAAAATAGCAGAACAAATGTTATCAAGTTTACCAGTCGAAAAACAAGACGTTGATATCATGATGGACCTGATCACTACATTAATCGATGAGGAAGCAACGGCAACTTTATTTGACGGTGACTTTACTTTGTTTTTCCACGATATGGAACAATATGAATACAGCTACACCAGTATTGAATATGATGAGGATTACCAGGAAACAGAAGTAGAAAAAACAATCACTAAAAACAAACCTGTTTTTTCTATGATCATAACATCTTCTCATCCTACTATGAGCGAAAAACTTATCAATTTGGGGGTTCGCAAACACGCTTTAACTCCTGAAAACGGACACTATACTTTTACAGACGAAGAGTTAGGAGAAGTAGCCATACTCAGAGACGGTGCAGTGCTTGTTTTTACAAATGGACTTGAGTATCTAGGAGATAATGCTCCATCTGCTTTTGCTAAAAAGGTTAAAAAGAATGTATCTTCTAATTACTGTTTCGGAAATTTTGACATCAATCGTTTTGTAAAACGTTATTTAATGAATGAAGATTTCGGAAAAGACACTGCTACTATTTTAAAAATAAGTGATCAGGTTAAAAACTTTCAGGTTAGTGCTTCTAAAAAAATAAAGCACAACAAAATGAAATTGGAAGCTGAACTTAACTTTACTTCTCAAGATCAAAATATCATTATTCAGACTTTAGATTTAATAGACTATCTGAAATAAGAAAAAGAACTTTTAAAAACAAAAAGAGCAGTTTAAAAACTGCTCTTTTTTTATACCCAATCTATCGGACTGGCTAATACTTTTATTAACTTTTCTTCTTCGCTTCCGACCTCCGGATGATGGTTGTACACCCACTGAACATGTGGCGGTAAACTCATCAATATACTTTCAATCCTTCCGTTAGTTTTTAAACCGAATAGAGTTCCTTTGTCGTATACCAAGTTGAATTCTACATAGCGTCCGCGACGAATTTCCTGCCAGGTTTTGTTGGCTTCTGTATACGGCAACTCTTTTCTTCGTTCTACTATTGGCAGGTATGCGTCCAAGAAGCTATTTCCGACTTCGGTTACGAAATTGTACCAGTCTTCCATAGACATTTTTGTATCGGTTTGCTTCGCCAATTCGCTATTGCTCGTGTCTTTTAAATAGTCAAAGAATAATCCACCTATGCCGCGTGCTTCATTTCTATGCGCATTCCAGAAATATTCATCACACTTCTTTTTATACAAAGGGTAAAATTCAGGATTGTGTTTGTCACAGGCTGTTTTACACGTTTGATGAAAATGCTTCGCATCTTCTTCAAACAAATAATAAGGCGTTAAATCTTGTCCGCCACCGAACCATTGGTTGATGATCTCTCCTTCTTCATTGTACATCTCAAAGTAACGCCAATTCGCATGAACGGTTGGCACCATCGGGCTTTTAGGATGGATAACCAAACTCAATCCGCAAGCAAAAAAATCAGCTTCACCCACACCGAACATTTTTTGCATGGTATCGGGTAATTTTCCGTGAACGGCTGAGATGTTCACACCGCCTTTTTCAAAAACGTTTCCGTTTTCAATAACACGCGTTCTTCCGCCGCCGCCTTCCGGTCGTTCCCAAAGGTCTTCCTGAAATTTGGCTTTGCCATCACTATCTTCTAAACCTTTACAGATCTGATCTTGTAATTGTTGTATGTAGGCGTAAAATTGGTCTTTCATTTTTTAGTTTACAGTTTTAAGTTTACTGTTAACAGTCATAGTGTTGATGAAATTTTACTAATTAATGAAGCTAACATTCTTTTAATTTCATCTATATTTGAAAGTATTTTCTTTGAAATTTCAAGTTCTAAATAGTTCAATTCAGCAGAGAGAAATAGTAAATACTCTAATTCATGAGCTGAACCAGATGAAATATACAAAAATCGAATAAGCTCTTTTTGTGTTTCTCTCCCGCAACCCTCTGCAATATTAGTAGGTATGGAAACAACAGCACGATTGATTTGTGAAATCAGATTAAACTGTTCAGTTTTAGGAAAATTTGAAGTTATAGTGTAAACATCTAAAACCAATTGATGTGATTTTTGCCAAACAATATATTTCCTATAATCAATCATATCTGTAAACTTAAAACTGTTAACTATTTATTATACTCCTTCACCGCTTCAATAAATGCTTTCGCGTGATCCACAGGAATGTTTGGTAAAATACCATGACCTAAGTTTACGATGTAATTGTCTTTTCCGAATTCGTCAATCATTTCGTGAACCATTTTCTTGATCGTCGGAATTGGCGACAACAAACGACTTGGATCAAAATTACCTTGTAATGTAATGTTTCCACCTGTTAAATAACGGGCGTTTTTAGGCGAACACGTCCAGTCTACTCCTAAAGCAGATGCTTTTGATCTTGCCATTTCATTTAAGGCAAACCAACAACCTTTTCCGAAAACGATCACTTTGGTTTCCGAAGCTAAAGCTTCAACAATTTGGTTAATGTAATACCACGAAAATTCCTGATAATCAGTTGGCGACAACATTCCACCCCAAGAATCAAAGATCTGAACGGCATTAACCCCGTGTTTCACTTTTTCTTTTAAGTAAGCAATAGTGGTATCGGTAATTTTTTGCAATAATAGATGTGCTGCAACCGGCTCTGAAAAGCAAAATCCTTTTGCTTTATCATAACTTTTTGAGCCTTTTCCCTCAACTGCATAGCAAAAGATAGTCCATGGAGAACCTGCAAAACCGATCAATGGAACTTCGTTGTTCAACATTTCTTTTGTCATGTCAATAGCATCCATTACATAGCCCAAACTTTCATTGATATCCGGAATACGAACCTGTTCTACATCTTTCATCGAACGAATCGGATTCGGAATGATCGGTCCTATCCCGTCTTCTAATTCTACATCAATTCCCATAGCTTGCGGAACCACTAAAATATCAGAGAATAAAATAGCTGCATCGGGCTTTACAATACGAATTGGTTGCACCGTAATTTCTGACGCTAACTCAGGGGTTTTACAACGCGTAAAGAAATCATACTTTTCACGTAATGCTCTGAATTCGGGTAAATATCTTCCTGCCTGACGCATCATCCAAACCGGCGGGCGTTCTACGGATTCGTTATTTAAGGCTTTTAAGAATAAATCGTTTTTTATCATCTTTTAGGATATAAAGCTGTAGTGTATAGCATACAGCACGGTTTTAATTATAATATTTAATTACAGCCTCCATTACGTTTTCGACTGTAGGTTGATTAGCTATTTCAATATTTTGCGTTCGGTTTTCCAACGCTTTTGCTGTTGTTCTCCCGATACAGAAGCACATCTGGTCATCCAGTATATTTTCTTTTAAGAAGCTTTCAACTGCTGACGGACTGAAGAACAGAATAGCATCTGTTTTTATGTTTATTTTATAGGGTTTTAGTGCTGTTTCATAAACCTTAATTTCATTAAAGCTTATTCCGTTCTCCGTTAGTATTTCCGGTAATTCTTTTCGTCGTAAGGAACCACAAAAAAACGTAAAACTTTGATCGCTGTATTTTTTAAGAATTAACTTTCCGAGCTCTTTAGCATTTCCGGCTTGATCTGAAACTTTAAACCCTTTTTTCTTTAAAAATTTCTTTGTCTTCTTACCTACACACAAACATTCTTTCTCTAGTATAGCTGTACGTTCTTTTTTATTTTGCAATACGCTTTTTACGGCATTCTTACTGGTAAATAACATAATATTGTTACATGTTTCCAGTTGAAAACGAATGGGTTTTACTTTGATAAAATTCCTTTCAATAATCAGAAAACCTGAATTCTCAAGTACAATTTTATTCTTTTCAGAAAGTTTTTTTGTGGATAAAACGGTTTTCATTTTATTTTCTGATCTCGTGCTCTTCCTGTCCTAAACAATAATGTTCGATGTCTTTATTGTTTCCGTAAACTACCAGAATATCTCCGGGCTCTATTTTAGTGTCAGAATTAGGTCTGCCGATAGACTCTTTAATGATATTCTTTTTCCCGATTAAATTTCGTTTTTCTCTTTTACGTATAATGGTGATCAATGTCAAATGGTATTTGTCCACTGTATCCAGTTCTTCTACCGTTCTGTTGAAAAATTCCGGTTTTGCCAATACTTCTGAAATCGTAAAATTATCATCGAGCTGATAGTTTTCTAATGTTGACTTAAAATTGATCTGCTTTGTCAAGCGGTCGGCACTATCCTGTTCCGGATGAATGATATTCTGAATTCCCATTGCTTCCAAAACCGTATCGTGAATAGGCGATAATGCGCGGCTTATGATCTTTACATCGCTTAGCTTTTTAATGATTGCCGTTGTAATGATTGCTGCTCCTTCATTTTCTCCTATCGCAACGACAACTTTGTCCGAATCTTTCAAAGGAACTGCTTCGTAAGCCAATTCATTAGTAGAGTCCATACAAATAGCATGAGAAATTTTATCTTTAACAAGATTCACTTTTTCCATGTTTTTGTCAATCCCTATCACTTCATTTCCGGTTTCCGTCAAACTTAAAGACAAAGACATACCGAAATTTCCTAAACCAAAAACAATGATTTTCATATCTATTTCCTATTAGTTAATCAAAATATTTTCTTTCGGATACTGATAAAACTGATGGTTGATCTGACGTAAGATTCCTATCATTAAGTTCAGCATACCTATTCTACCTATAAACATGACCGCAATAATGACATATTTACTGGGTTCTGATAATGTAGGTGTAAAATTTAAACTCAATCCAACTGTGCTGTAAGCTGAGAAACATTCAAATGCTACTGTTAAAAGAGGTGTCCCTTGTGGCTCTAAAATCAGTAGTGCCATAATCGCTATTCCTATTACAATTAAGGAAATACATAAAATAGCAAATGCTCTGGAAGTGGATTCACTTGAAATCCTTCTACCGAAGATCTGAATGCGTTCTTTTCCTCTGGCTATGGCCAAAATATTTAAGGTAGCCAAGGCAAACGTACTGGTTTTTATACCCCCCCCGGTCGATGCCGGTGAGGCTCCGATCCACATCAGGAAGATCACAAACAACAAAGAAGGAACCGTCATCTGGCTAAAATCGATCACATTGAAACCTGCCGTTCTGGGTGTTACTGAGTTAAAAGCCGCTGTTGTTATTTTTCCGAAAAAGGTTCGGTGAGCTTCCATTGTATTGTTGTATTCAGAAAAGAATAAAAATATCCAACCGGAAACCAACAATACTGTTGTCGTATAAATTACAATTTTAGAATTCAGTGTAATGATCTTAACGTCTTTATGAACAATTTTTTTATCAAAAAATTCTGTGACGTAAGTTTTAATATATTGGTAAAAGTTGAATATGATATTGTGTCCTAATCCTCCGAAAACAATCAATATCATTATGATCCATTGGAAATAATAATTGAAACGGATGTGTTCGTCATAAAGTCCGGATGATAAAATGGAAAATCCGGCATTACAGAATGCTGAGACGGAATGGAATATAGAAAAATATAATTTATTCTCTATTGTTGCTGTTTTTAGTATGGATGTATAAATAAATATAGCTCCGATTATTTCAACTGATAAAGTAAAGATCACCACATTTAATGCCGCTCTGAATACATCTTTTAAACCCTCATGAGCAATAAAGTCACGTGTGTTCAAACCTTCTCTAAAAGAAGAACTACCTCTGAAGAAGAAAGCAAAGAATGAAGTGAATGTTAAGATTCCGATTCCTCCTAACTGAATAAGAACTAAAATGATAGACTGTCCTACAATAGTAAAATCATTAGCGGTATCTACTACAGCCAGACCCGTTACACAAACGGCACTGGTTGCTGTGAATAATGCATTGGTAAAAGTAATTCCGTTTGTTGTAGCACTGGGCAACATCATTAAAAAAGCTCCGCTTAATGCCAGAATCACAAAACTTCCTACAAATACAATCGCCGGGTTAAAATAAATATCGTAAATATGGCGCACAAAAACCATTAATCTTAGGAGGAAATAAAAGATCAGACCTCCTTCCAGGACCGGTTTTATTTTTTGTAAAACGTAATGGGTACTAAAATCGTTATTGACAACGGCTAAGACTCCGGAAATAATTAACAAAGAAGTTAAAAGTACAATATTCACTAAAGCTAATTTGATATTGCTTTTGTAATTATATTTGTAAAACTTAAAGACATTAAATCCCAGTAAACCGAAAGTCAGAATAATTAATCCTATGACATGGGGAGTGTTGAAGTTTTCTTCAAAGTCATAACCAAAATCAAACACTATGAAAAGGAGAACAATAAGATCAAAAAATCGATATATATAATTGAGTAAAGATTCTCTTTCCATTTTTTAGTGTTCTATTTTTGTTTGGTCTTTAATACTTCTCTTAATTGTTGCATTAACTGACCGCCTCCTTTGGTTAAAATTTCTTTTGCACAATTTTCGCCAAAAGTATTATAATTGTCAAAATTACAACTTTTTTCGATAAAATATTTTTCTTTACCATCCAATGAGAACAGAACACCTTCAAAAGAAATATGCTCATTTTCCACTTTAGCCAGAGCTCCTATCGGTGCGGTACAGCCTCCTTCTAAAGTTTTGAGAAATTGCCGCTCGATATACGTACAAATTTCAGTTTCCTTATCATTAAGTTTAGCTGTAGCTTCTATTACAAAGGGATCATTTTCTAATGCAACGACTAACATAGCTCCTTGTGCCGGTGCCGGAATCATCCAGTCCAAATCAATGACATTTTCCGGTTTTAAGTTAATACGTTCTAATCCGGCTGCTGCAAAAATAGCCCCATTCCATTCGTTGTCCTGTAATTTTTGCATGCGTGTATTGACATTCCCTCTCAAATCAACTACTGTATGTTCAGGATATCGATGCAACCATTGTGCTTTTCTCCTTAAACTCCCGGTTGCTATTGTGACATTATCACTTGATAAATCCAGATTGCCTTTATGAACCAATATATCAGAAACATTCGCTCTTTTTAAAACTGCTGTCTGTACAATTCCTTTCGGCAAGCTTGTCGGCACGTCTTTCATAGAGTGAACGGCAATATCAACCTGACCGGTTAGCATAGCAATATCCAGTGTTTTTGTGAAAATTCCGGTAATTCCTAATTCATAAAGTGGTTTGTCTAAAATAATATCTCCTTGTGACTTTACAGCTACAATCTCTGTTTTATACCCCAGATCGTTTAATTGTTTTTCTACTGTATGGGCTTGCCAAAGGGCTAATTCACTATCACGTGTTCCTATTCGAATTGTTTTCAAGGGAAGGGTTTTAATTGTTATTTAACCGAAAGACTTTCTCTATCCACTGAATGCTCTCATCAACCATTGTGTCTTCATCCTTAAGATGATTGGCAAAATGTGTGGTTATCTTTTGAATAATACGATTACTGATAATTTCTGCTTGTTCTTCGTTGAAGTTTTCGAACTTTTTTCTTTGGTAATTCAGTTCAGCCTTTTTGATATCGGCTAATTTTTCTTTCAATGAATGAATGGTTGGGGCAAATTTTCTGGCTTTGGTCCATCCTGCAAATTCATCGGCAACTTCTGTAATGATCTTTTCTGCTGCCGGAATATGCTGTTTTCGCTTTTCTAAGGTTTCATCTGTAATTTGAGAAAGGTGATCCATGTGTATCAAAGTCACTCCATCAATGTTTCGAACATCTTCATTTACATTTTTAGGAATAGACAGATCTAAAATCAGTAAAGGTTTCTTTAAATTCAGAATAGCAGCATCAACCGTAGGGTTTTGTGCCCCTGTTGCTACGACCAATACATCCGCATTCTGAATTTCAACCTGTAAGTCAGCATAATCTTTTACAATCAAATTGAACTTCCCGGCAATCTTTTCTGCTTTTTCTTTGGTTCGGTTGATTAAAACAATATGATCATTTTTGGTGTGCTTTACCAGATTCTCACATGTATTTCGTCCGATCTTACCGGTTCCGAAAAGTAAAATTTTCTTGTTTCCGATATCCGGAATATTGTTCATGATGTATTGTACGGCTGCAAATGAAACGGATGTGGCTCCGGAGCTGATCTCAGTTTCGTTTTTCACTCTTTTACTCGCCTGAATAACTGCATTGGTCAATCGTTCCAGATAAGCATTTGCCAAACTTTCCTTTTTACTGTCTACAAACCCTTGTTTGATCTGTGAAATGATCTCAAAATCACCTAAAATCTGACTATCTAAACCCGTTCCTACTCTAAAAATATGATCAATAGCCTCTCTATTTTTATACACATAAGCCACTCGCTGAAAGTCTTCAACAGATCCCTGGCTATTATCACAAAGTAGTTTTATTAATTGAAACGGATGTTGAGCGAAACCATAAATCTCTGTACGGTTACAAGTAGATATAGTTACTAAACTATCTATATGTTCAGTTTTTGCCTGCTGTAATAAATCATTTTTAGCTTTTTCGTCTAAGCTAAATTTCCCTCTCATTTCAGCATCTGCTTTTTTATAGCTTAGTCCTACAACATAAAAGCTCAAGGGCTTATTTGTATTACTGTTGTTCATAATTTTACTCTATACCTTAAAGTATAGCAAATGTATAACTATGATTTTTATAAAAATAACGCTAAAAGTACTTTTTGTTTCGTTATTGGTTTTTTTCGTAATAAAATAGTTTGCTAACAAACTTTATCTTAAATTTGTAGTAAAACCAATACTTTTGAAATTATTTATATAGAACGATTCTAAATAAACACCAAAAGAAACGACTTGTAAAGCTATTAAAAAATATCGCTATGAGTTCATTTGAAGAAATAAAAATAGAACCGGATTTAACCATGTTGCGTTTTCAGAATGATTCTGATTTTAAAGAACATTTTGAAAAACAGGTAAAAATAGGCTTCATACAATTTCACTTTAATGTGAAAGGCAAAGGGAAATTCATATTCAACCAAGGCACTTATGCCTTAGAACTAAAAGAGGAATCTTCGTTATTACTCTATAATCCGCAAAAAGAGCTTCCTCTGCACTTAGAACTTGCCCCGAAATCATGGGTCGTATCTGTTTTAATATCAATAAAACGTTTCCATACATTATTCTCTAACGATGCCGAAAAAATACCTTTTTTAAGTCCGGATAACTTAGAAAAAAAATACTATGGAGAGGAAGACATTAGCCCTTCAATGGCTATTGTTTTAAACCAGATCTTTAATTACAATCAAAACTCGTCCCTGAAAAACCTATATTTAAAAGGAAAATGTTATGAGTTGATGAGTTTGTATTTTAATAAAAATGAAGATCCATCGGCTGAAAATTGTCCGTTTCTCATTGATGAAGAAAATGTATTAAAAATTAAAAAAGCTAAAGAAATAGTCATCAATCGCTTAGCAGAGCCTCCCGGATTACAGGAACTGGCAGATGAAGTAGGATTATCTCTAAAAAAACTAAAAGTAGGCTTTAAACAAATTTACGGCGATAGCGTTTTCAATTTTTTATTTGATTATAAAATGGAAGTGGCTCGTAAGATGCTTGATTCCGGATCTTATAATGTTAACGAAGTGGGACTAAAAGTGGGCTATAGTACTTCCAGTCATTTTATTACAGCATTTAAGAAAAAGTTCGGGATAACCCCAAAAAAATATCTATTGAATCTAAATGTCAATTCATAAAAAAGAGCGCTTATAGCGCTCTTTTTTATTTTATATCTTCATCCTTTATTTTAGTTAAAGTAATAAGCAATAATCTGCAATTCATCAGCCCCTACTCCTACATACATCTTCACGGCTCCGGTTCCTGAAGTATCACGAACCGCTAACTGCGCCACAAACATAGGTGTATAGGTTCCCGGTCCCAAAATCACATAATCGGAAGCCGTATTTCTGAAATTTTTCCATTCTCCTTCTTTTAGGTAATTATTATTGTAAAACTGCCCGTTAATTGCAATAACACCAGCTTGTTCACTACAGGTTGACGTAATACAAAGAGGTATTCCGTTAATTGGGTTTCCATAATAATCAGTTATGACTGTTGGCCCTAAATAGTTACCTTGCCTGAAATATATTCCTGTTTGAATAATCCTTGCTCTATAGTCATCCAGTCTGGATCTGTCCGTAGCATTTTTTCCGATATTCCAACTCACAGAATAATTAACCTCAACAATTGCCGGCTGGGTCAATATAAAGGAAGTAGCTGTACCACCTATGGGTATACCAACTTCACTAAATCCTGATCCTTCTCCTGTTTGATTAATTAAAGAGGTTGGATTCTGAACATCTTCTAAATAATTTTCAGAATCAAAAATAACGTCAACATTGTCCTGTAATGTTCCAAGCACCAAGTCTCCATTTGCATCAGCATAAACTTTGGTCGTCAATCCGGTTCCTAAATTATTCGGATTGTAAAACTGCCCAAGACCTTCTATTCTAATATTAGAATCGGTTCCCGCGATATGCAATTCTTCCTCCGGTGTATAGGTTTTAATTCCCACTTGCGAATTAGCAGCAAAAGCACTTAAAGCAATATATATATATGTAATTTTTTTCATGATTGTAAAATTTAATTGTACACTCTAACTTTTAAATAATCACTCGCCCCGCCAAAACCTACATAAGTTTCAACATTCGGGTTATCCAGTACTACACCGAAAAAATATAATGAATGTGTTCCGGGTGGTAATGAAGCAAAACCTTGACTATTCATATAAGAATACCCCAATGCTCCTCCGGCATCACTCCCGTATGATTGTCCGTTAAAACCATATTTAACAGCATATTCTGCAGGTGATAAACCATCATTATTAATATCTATACAAAAAAATGTCTGAATAACTCTTGTTTTTAGGTCACTTATACTTTCCGGTGGATTTGTTGTTAAATCAAGAGAAGACATCAGAAACGTCAGTCCGTATTTAACCTCTATAGTACAATTCTGAGGAGCTGTAAAAGGAACACTATAAATAAATTGCTCTGCATAAGTAACTCCAGCCGGATTACTAACCACTCTCCCTAATTTATCATAAGGAGGAGCTAACATCAAAAGGTTATCCGGAACAAAATTAGGCACATCAATTAAAAAGTTTATCGGAAGCCCCATTCCGAGATTATAACTTGGCGGAGTCAAAGTTAAATTACCTCTATAATCCACATATACCGGAGCTAAGTCTACTCCATTATTCAGTGGATTATTTGCTGTACTAAAACTTTCCACTCTTATAGTATTAGGACCTGCAATATGCAACGTTTCCTCCGGAGTTTCAGTTCCTATACCTACATCTTGGGCATTCACTACACAATAGTTTAACAGTATGACTAACAGTAGTATTTTTTTAAAATAATTATGTTTCATAGTAAGTAGTTTATGAGGGGGTTAATGTAATCTGAACAATAATGAATCATTTCCTCTGGCAAATTTCACGCAGGTTTCCTTTCCTGTAAAAGATGTACTGGCTGTGATTCCGGATGAAACTTCACCAAAAAAGCGAATCGTATAACTACCAGCTGCCGGCAGAGTTATGTAGGTTGTAGAAGTATTATACATCAATCCGGTTTTACTATCACGCGATCCTCCGGTATAACATTTTGAAGCGTGTCCAAACTGTCTAGACAAACCATCAAGCATAAAATACGTATTGACTCTTCTTGCGGCCATATCTGTTAAAACATCTTCCGCTAAGTTTTGAAAAACCTCAAAACTAATACTGTACTTTACTTCCAATAAAGCTAAACTATTTGTATTGATCGTAAAGCTAAAGAGTTCTGCCACTTCAACGCCGTCTTCGTCTCCGCTGGGTAAATAAACTACAGATTCCGGCAAGGTAGCTGGATTTAAAGCATCAGAACCTTCACTATTATAAAGAGACCTGAACTCAAGAGTTAAGCTTCCTTGATCATCAACAAATAATGGGTATGTGTTTGTACTACCTCCGTTAAACTCATTATTGGTCTCATTTAATCCTTCAACCCGGATAGTACCTGTAGGAGATCCCAGATGCAACGCTTGTTCCGGTACCGTTTCGTTAATGCCTACACCACTCACTTGTGCATGTGCACAGGCAAGACCAGCGAGGCAAATCACTGATAGTAAGTAATTTTTCTTCATAAGAATGATTTTATGTATAGATTTGATTTTCAGCATTGAAGATATCAATTTTTTCTGAAACTGCTTAAACTTATTTTAACAATTTCCTAAAAAAATGTTGTAATTATGTTAATTGTTACGAAAATGTGTTAAATAAAAAATTGCGTTATATTAAAAACATTTTTTGATTTTTTTACAAAGCATTATTTTTTAAATCTGAAAAAATTCCATTCAAAAAAATTTAGCCTTACATTTGAAGAAAAAAATGAAAAAAGGAGTTTTATTAATTAATTTAGGATCTCCGGATAGTACATCTGTAAAAGACGTAAAAAAATATCTGGACGAATTTTTAATGGATGAAAGAGTCATTGATGTCCCTTATTTATTAAGAGCTTTTTTAGTCAAAGGAATTATATTAAACACCAGACCTAAAAAATCTGCTGAGGCATACAAAAAAATATGGTGGCCGGAAGGCTCACCGTTAATCGTTCTTTCAGAAAGATTACAAAATAAAGTTCAACAAAATGTGAGTGTTCCCGTTGAACTCGCCATGCGGTACGGAAGTCCGAGTATTGAAAAGGGACTTCAGGAATTAAACAATAAAGGAGTTGAAGAAGTATTGCTTATTCCTCTGTATCCGCAGTTTGCTATGGCAACTACTGAAACAATATTAGTTTTGGCTGAAAAAATCCGGAAAAAGAATTTTCCGAATATGGAATTTACCGTTTTACCTGCTTTTTACAACCAAAAGGACTATATAAGAGATTTATCTAACGCTATAAAAAGGTCTCTTGAAAGTTTTGATTCTGATTATTTATTGTTTTCCTATCACGGTGTACCGGAACGTCATATCAAAAAATCAGATGTTACCCAATCGCATTGTAAGATAGACGGAACTTGTTGCAACACTCCATCAAAAGCTCATGACTTTTGTTATCGTCATCAGTGTTATGAAACGACGAAGCAGGTTGCAGAATTCCTGGGCTTAGCCGAAGGTACATATAGCACTTCTTTCCAATCCCGTTTAGGAAAAGATCCTTGGCTACAACCTTATACAGATGCCACAATTGACGGACTGGCACAAAAAGGGATCAAAAATCTGGCTGTAGTTACTCCTGCGTTTATTTCAGATTGTTTGGAAACCTTAGAAGAAATAGGAATGGAAGCCGCTCATAGCTTTAAAGAAAACGGAGGCGAAAACTTTTTAGCTATTCCGTGTCTTAATGACAATGACGACTGGGTGAAAACCTTGAGTCGATGGATCGATCAATGGGCTTTAGCATAAATCAACTATTATTAAATGGCAATAACTTCTGACGAATTAGGTACATTAGATATTAAAAAACTTTTATTGAAGCAATCTATTCCGGCATCAATAGGGATTTTATTCATGTCATTGAATATCTTAATTGATACCATTTTTGTAGGACAATGGATAGGTTCATTAGCAATTGCAGCGGTTTCCGTTGTATTACCTTTTACCTTTTTGATCTCATCTTTAGGGATGGCTATCGGTGTAGGCGGAAGTTCTATTATTTCAAGAGCTTTAGGTGCTAAAGAACCGGAAAAAGCAAGAAACACCTTTGGCAACCAGCTAACCATGACTCTTGTTTTAGCTGTCGTTTCTGTAACGATCGGTTACTTATTTTCAGATAAGGTCCTTGTTCTGTTTGGTGCAAACGGGGCAATTCTTAAGCCTGCCCGGGAATTTTATTTTCCCGTTTTGTTCGGAGTTCCCTTTTTAGCGCTTTGCATGACAGGAAACACTGTGATCCGTGCTGAAGGAAAACCAAAATTTGCCATGTATGCCATGTTAATACCTGCTTTTGGAAATCTAATTCTTGACATTCTTTTTATTAAGGTTTTGAATTATGGTATTTTCGGTGCAGCCTTGGCTACTTCAATTTCTTATTTTTTATGTTTCATATTCATCTTATGGTTTTTCATTGCCAAATCAGAAATCAGAATTTCAACTTCGCATCTTATACTTAAAGGAAAAATAGTTCAGGAAATTTCATCATTAGGTTTCGTTACTTTTGCACGTCAAGGGGTTGTAAGTCTTCTGGCTATTATTGTTAACACTACTTTATTTGTGCACTCAGGAGAAGCAGGCGTTACTATTTATGGTATTATCAACCGAATGCTTATGTTTGCTTTATTTCCTATTTTAGGCATTACACAAGGCTTCTTGCCTGTTGCGGGTTATAATTTTGGCGCTCAACAATTTGCCAGAGTTAAACAATCCATTTATTATTCTGTAATTTCCGCTTCAGTTTTAGCCAGCATCATTTTCTTAGGGATTTTTGTTTTTTCTGAATCTATCATTCGGATATTTACGACTGATGAAACCATTATACACAGTTCTTCTGATGCTTTGCGATGGGTTTTTGCTGTTACCCCTATTATTGCTATCCAATTGATCGGCGCTGCATACTTTCAGGCTATCGGTAAAGCGATCCCCGCTTTATTATTGACATTGACCAAGCAAGGTTTCTTCTTAATACCGTTAGTTTTAATTTTACCGAAATATTTCGATACTTTTGGGGTATGGCTTGCTTTTCCGATATCTGATTTTCTGGCTACAATAGTCACCGGATATTTTTTGAGAAAAGAAATTATAGCTACACTTAACAAATCGTAAAATGGAATACAATTATATAAAAGCGCTACATCTTATTTTTGTCGTAACCTGGTTTGCCGGACTCTTCTATATTGTTAGGCTGTTTGTATATCATGCAGAAGCAAAAGATAAATCTCAACCGGAACAAGATATTTTAATGAAGCAATACCAATTAATGGAATACCGTTTGTGGTATATCATTACATGGCCCAGTGCTGTTCTGGCAAGTATTTTTGCTTTTTGGATGTTATTTTTTACAGAAGCGGGAAAAATCTGGTTACAAATGCCGTGGATGCATGTTAAACTCTTTTTTGTTTTTTTACTGTATCTATACCATTTGAAATGCCATCAAATCTTTTTGCAATTGCAAAAAAATGAGATAAAGCATTCTTCTTCATTCTTCAGACTATGGAATGAGGGAGCAACGATCATCTTATTTGCTGTTGTTTTTTTAGTGATTTTAAAAAGTGCCATTAACTGGATTTTTGGTGTTATCGGGATTATTTTATTTTCCGTTTTATTAATGATAGGATTTAAACTCTATAAAAAGATAAGAGAGCGTAACGAAAAAAACAATGACTGATTGGTTTAGCATAAAAAGGTTATCATTGCGTACGAGAATTTTTTTCTCCATGATCTTGTTGACTTTGATTGCTTCTGTTTTAATTGCCGGAGTTTCTATCTATCAATTTCGCAAAGAAGCCAAAGTTTACCATCAAGATCGGTTAGAGCGCAAAGAGAACTCTATTTTAGAACATATCAATTATGTTCTGCAAACCACAACTTACCCGCTGACGACTGAAAATATCCCCTATATTTTTAAAGAAAAGATCTTTGAGCTATCTGATATCCACAGTATGGAAATCAACTTTTATGATTTGGAAGGAAATCTTTTGGTTTCTTCGAAAGCCGTTTTTAAACTGGATAGTGTTCAACCTAAGATCAATAAAGCCACACTACAAATCTTACGAAATTCTTTAGAAAAACGCTATATTGAATTTACTACTCGCGACGGACAACAATTTCGATCGTCCTACTCTTATATCAAAGATACCAAATTTAAACCTCTGGCTATTTTAAACCTTCCTTATGAAGAGGATACTACTTTTTATGATAATGAGATCAAGAACTTTCTGATCCGGTTTGGCCAGGTTTATATCTTAATGTTTTTGATTGCTATCATTTTATCTTATTTCTTATCGAGTTATATCACCCAATCCTTAAAGATCATCAGTGATAAAATAAGAGAAACTAATTTTAATCAGTTGAATCAAAAGATTGAGCTGGAAGCCGGAAGCAAAGAGATCAATCTACTGATACAGTCCTACAACAACATGGTAGATCAATTGGAGGCCAGCGCTACAAAATTGGCTCAAAGCCAAAGAGAACAAGCCTGGCGTGAAATGGCAAAACAAGTTGCCCACGAGATTAAAAATCCGTTGACTCCAATGCGTTTAACAGTTCAGAGCTTTCAGCGTAAGTTTAATGAAAACGATCCTGACATTAAGCAAAAATTAGATGATTTTACTAAAACACTCATTCAGCAAATAGATACCATGAGTTCAGTAGCCAGTGCTTTTTCTAATTTTGCTTCTATGCCGGCGCAGCAAAATGAAACATTAGATATCGTTAAGGTAATCAAACTGACTCTGGAGATCTTCAATGAAGACTATATTGAATTTCAATCCTCAACAGAGAAGATCGTTACTAAATTAGACAGAACCCAACTTATCCGCATCATCACTAATTTAGTTAAAAACGGTATTCAGGCTATACCGGAAGAACAGGAAAATAAAAAAGTACTGATTGCCGTAACACAGGAGAGCGACTCTGTTTTGATTAAAGTACAGGACAACGGAAAGGGAATACCGGAAGAAAACAAGCCTTATGTTTTTGAACCTAAATTCACTACTAAATCAAGCGGAATGGGTTTAGGATTGGCTATCATTAAAAACATTATTGAAAATTATAACGGAACTATTACCTTTGAAAGTGAAGAAAACAAAGGAACAATATTTTATGTTCATTTACCTATAACTGAATAAATTTTAAAAACAAATGGAAAATATTTTAATTGACATTCAAGACCATGTCGCTGTTGTTACGATCAACCGCCCAACAAAACTTAATGCTCTTAATAAAAGTACTATTGAAGAATTACACCAAGCCTTTGCAAAACTTTCTACTGATGAAACTGTTAAATCCGTTATTGTAACCGGAAGTGGTGAAAAAGCTTTTGTGGCAGGAGCTGATATTTCGGAATTTGCTAATTTTAGTGTAGAAGAAGGCGGAAAACTTGCCGCCAAAGGTCAGGAATTACTTTTTGACTATGTACAAAATCTTAACAAACCGGTAATTGCTGCTGTCAATGGTTTTGCTTTAGGAGGTGGATTAGAGTTAGCCATGGCTTGTCATTTCCGTATCGCATCAGATAACGCAAAAATGGGCTTACCCGAAGTAACTTTAGGTGTTATCCCGGGTTATGGAGGAACGCAACGCCTGGCACAATTAGTTGGTAAAGGAAGAGCAATGGAAATGATCATGACAGCCGGAATGATCGATGCTAATACGGCGCTAAATTACGGACTCGTAAATCATGTAGTTACACAAGCCGAATTATTGGATTTTGCCAAAGGAATTGCTCAAAAGATAAATAAAAATTCAGGAGTGGCTATTGCTAAAGCTATTGAAGCTATAAACGCCAACTATCAGGATGGTGTAAACGGTTTTGAAATAGAAATCAACAACTTCGGAGCTTGTTTCGGTACTGAAGATTTTAAAGAAGGTACAACCGCTTTCTTAGAAAAACGCAAAGCTAATTTTCCGGGAAAATAAAAAAACAAAAAACTGTCATTTTCAATGTAGAGAATGACAGTTTTTTTATTGCTATATTATCGGTTAAAAATTTAGTATCCTAATTTTTCTCTAACACGTTTTAACACATTACCACCAATTGCGCTTGCTTTTTCAGCACCGGCCAATAACAATTTGTCAACCTCCTCTAGGTTGTTCATATAGTAATGGTACTTTTCTCTTTGTGTTGCAAATTTTTCAACGACCAATTCAAACAAAGCCTGTTTTGCATGTCCGTAACCATAACCACCGGCTAAATAGTTTTTACGCATTTCCGCTGTTTGTTCAGGAGTGGCTAATAACTTGTAAATAGCAAAGCAGTTACACGTATCCGGATTTTTAGGTTCTTCTAAAGGCGTACTATCTGTTTGAATACCCATAATCTGTTTGCGCAACTTTTTATCCTCTTCAAAAATATTGATAAAGTTATTGCGTGATTTACTCATTTTCTCTCCGTCAGTTCCCGGAATGATCATAATAGTTTCATCGATCTTTGCTTCCGGAAGCACAAACGTTTCTCCCATTTGATGATTGAATCGGGAAGCAACATCTCGGGTAATCTCTAAATGTTGTAATTGATCTTTCCCTACCGGAACAAATTCAGCATCATACAATAAAATGTCGGCTGCCATTAGCATCGGATAGGTAAACAATCCGGCATTTACATCGTCTAAACGGTCTGCTTTATCTTTAAAAGAATGTGCCAACGTTAAACGTTGGTACGGAAAAAAACAACTCAAATACCACGAAAGTTCTGTAACCTGCGGAACATCACTTTGACGATAGAATACTACTTTTTCAGTATCTAATCCGCATGCCAGCCATGTAGCCGCAACACTATAGGTATTAGCGCGTAATAACTCGCCATCTTTAATTTGTGTAATAGAATGCAAGTCTGCAATAAATAGGAACGATTCGTTCTCCGGCTTTTGGGTCATTTCAATGGCCGGAAGAATAGCTCCTAACAAATTTCCTAAGTGTGGCGTTCCTGTACTTTGAACTCCGGTAAGTATTTTTGCCATTTTATATAATTTTTTGCAAAATTAGGACATTTCAATGTAAGGAGAAAAGAAAACCGCCATACTTATGCTTTTATTCATAAAGAAACCGGGAACTTCTCGGTTTAATGTCAAATATTCTTATTTTTGACATCAGAAGTTTTGCCTACATAGAGGTAAAGTAATTAAATAAAAAACACCTACAGACAATTCTCAATGAAAATTCTACAATATATCTTTTGGTTTTTCTGGCGTATTTGGTTTTACATTCTGGTAATGATCCCGATTCTTGTTCTTTCACCGGTTTTATTAGTATTAGTAAGCTCAGAAAGTACTTATAAACTTTTTTTCAGAGTGGCTCGCTTTTGGGCCAAATTTGTCCTTTGGGGTATGGGGTTTTATCATAAAATCAAATGGGAAGCTCCTCTTGAAAAAGAAAAAAGTTATATGTTAGTTGCCAATCATACCTCAATGACCGATATTATGTTAATGCTGATCGTTGTTAAAAACAATCCTTTTGTATTTGTCGGCAAGAAAGAACTTTCTAAGTTTCCTATTTTCGGTTTTTTCTATAAAAGGGTTTGTATCATGGTCGACAGAAGTAGTAGCAAAAGCCGATATCAAGTTTTTGAGAGAGCACAGAAAAGATTACATCAAGGGTTAAGCATTTGTATTTTTCCGGAAGGCGGTGTACCGGACGATGAAAGTATTATTTTAGACGAGTTTAAAGACGGTGCTTTTCGTTTAGCCATTGAACACCAAATTCCTGTTGTTCCCATGAGTTTTATTGACAATAAAAGGCGATTTCCATTTCGTTTCTTTAGCGGAAAACCGGGGAGAATGCGTGTTACCGTTCACAAACCTATTGAAACTACAGGTATGACACTTGACCATAAATCCCATTTGAAGAAAGAAGTACGGGAAATTGTTTTAAAAGATTTAAAACATTAAAAAAAGTCCCGTATTCTGCGGGACTTTTTCAGTTCTATACTTTCACAAGCTACAGAACACTTAACTAAAAATTTAAGCCTAACCAACTAAAGTTTATTAAAAATGGTAGCTTATACCGGTATATAAACCTATGGCATACGGTTTAAAATTTCCGGCGTTTTCACTAAACGTATTGATCTGGTATTTAAACATTGGTTGTAAATTCGCTTGAAATGATTTAAAAAACACATATTTAAAACCCAAACCGACATTACTACTAAAATGTATATTGTTCAAATTATTGGCTTTACCAAAATCCATTTCCATTCCTTCGGAAAGTAATTTCACTTCGTTTTGTTGTAAAAATAAGGTACTCATACCACCTATAACTTCTATTCCGAATTTTTTATCTAAAAGCTTATACGTCAACTCAAACGGAACCTCAATATAGCCGATCTGTTGATTCAGGCTTCCTATTTCATCTTGTGTGAAATTCTCAACATCACCATAAACATTTGCGCTTTTATTATAAAGTACTACACTTTGAGCCGCTTGGGTTCTATCTACATGCAATGTACTTTCTGCTAACTGTTGTGTTCCGATACTTCGCTTCAATACAGAAGAATGATACACATTCTGCGTATCATAACTAAGTGCCAAATTGTTTATTCCGGCTCGAAGTGCTAATTTTGGCGTAACCTGATATTGTACTCCAACTCCGTAACTCAACGATGTTTGATAGCTTTTTGTATTAGATGCAAATTGCTCGTCCAAAGGAGATCCTTCTGTTAGAGAATTAAAATAAACGGGTGCCGCACTAGTACTGACAGCCCATTTATTTCTTTTCTCTTCTTTTTCTTTTTCATCAGCATTCTTTCCCTCTTCTTTTTCTTTGAGCAATTTTTCAAGCGCATTTTCTTCTTTTAATACTTCTGCAACTTGAGAACTATCTTGAACAATCTGTTTCTCTAAATCAGCCAGAACCTTATTATTAAATAAGGAACTGTCTATCACCTTGACGTTGTTGTCAAACTCTGCTATTCCATCAATTTCATTTTTGTTAAAATCAATTACACCTTCTGTAAGTTCCTTACCGGTATTGATCTGATTTAACAATTCCTCTACATTAGTTTTTTCTTTTCCGTTATTGTTATTCTGAACAATTGTATTATTTACTCCTTGTCCGTTTACAAGTCCGTCATTGTCTTCTTCAATAGCAATTTTTCCCTTTTGGTAATTCGTTTTATTGGTCTTTGCATCAGCAATATTTTGCTCTGCTTGCTGCTGTTTCAATTCATTTATCAGGTCATTTTGATAATCTCCTTCTTCTTGTAAAATCAAACCTTCCTGTTGTTTGTTTTTATGATCAGATATTCCTGAATTATTATTGGTCAAAGGTTCGGTTTCAACCCACTTTAAACTATTTCTATCCGAATTGTTTTGACCTGCTTTTTCGTTTTCTTCTCGGTTGTTATTAACTAAAGCTTCCCCTTTCTTTAAAATTGACGGCTTTACCAATTGGTTCTTTTCTGAACGATTTCCTCTTTCAGTCCGTTTATTTTGTTGTTTTTCTAAATCAACAAATTGATCTTCCCGGTAAGAAGATGATTCCCCTGCTTCATTTAAGGTTCTGCCATTATCAACACCCGTAACGATCTCCCCGGGTTGCACAAAAACCCCATTTGGATTATTCTGGTCGAAACCTGATTTTTCATTATCTTGTTGTTCTGTTTTTTCTGTATTCGATTTTCCGTTTACTAACCCCGGCACTTCATTTGTTAGTCCTCCGTCAGGTTTACTTCTATCTATAATACCCGGGAAAAAGGAATCTTTAGCAAAATAGAACAAGAAAAAGCCTAAAACTAAAGAAGCCGCTATTCCGGAAGCTTTAAACCAAAACGGAAGAACACGTCTTTTTTTCTTCTTTTCATTTAGTCTTTCTTCAATATTGCTCCAAGCGTCCTGAGGCGGTTGTACCTCAAAATCTTTGAATTTTTCCTGAAACAATCTTTCTATGTTTTTATTTTCTTTCATTACACTATTTGTAAAACATCACTTTACATTGGGCCAGATAGACTGATTATGTTTTTCAATACGTTCTTTTAATATTGCTTTGGCTCTTGCCAGATTAGATTTTGACGTCCCTATATTAATGTCCAGCATTTCGGCAATTTCTTTATGGGAATATCCGTCGATAACATACAAGTTAAAAACCAGTCGATAACGATCCGGTAATGCCTGAATGATCTGAGTCAGAAATTCTAATGAAATGTTCTCATCTTCTACTTCTACTTCTTCCTGTTCCGGAAGATTCTCACTTATAATCTCAAAAACTCCTTTTGTCCTATACTGCTGTAATACATAATTAATAACTACCCGCTTAGCCCAACCTTCGAAAGAACCTTTAAACTGATACTGATTTATTTTTTCAAAGAGCAATAAAAAACCTTCTTGTAAATTATCCTGAGCTTCCTCATAACTTCTTGAATACTTAAGACAGACTGCAAATATCTTAGGACTTAAAAGTCTGTATATTTGCTCCTGAGCTTTAGTATTTCCTTTCTTACAATCATGTATAAGTTGCTCTACTATCAAAATTCATTTTAGTTAATTCACAACCGGTACTTCTACTTCATAAAAAATATTTTCCAAATTTTCATCAACACCTTGCCAAAATTTAAACACATAAGAACCATTGTTCGTTACATAAAAGTCTAATGTCGCCGATTTCAGTTCATCTGTAACTGTTTGACATGTTTCTGAATCCAAAACGACACTTTGGATAGCAATTGTTCTTTCATTCAAATTCTTCTCATAATAAAAACCTCCGAAAGAATGGCAAGTAGAGGGCTTATAATACCATACCTTAATCTGATAGGTCTCACCCATTACAAATTCAGTAGGCAGCTCAACTTCTTCTATTGGCAACAGTTCATAATGAAAGTTCGGTTCATCATTGTTAACACTACAAGCCGAAACTATAAACAACAAACTTAATAACAGAACTATTTTTTTCATCATTCTTATTTTTTATATGGGGGCATTTATTTATATGATACACTTTTAATCAAAAGGTTGCGTTGAATTTAAAAAAAAATCCCGAAATATTTCGGGATTCTCTTTTTTAGTGTTGATTTTTAATAGTCTCTTTGATTTTTTCTTCCAGTTCTTCCATCAGTTCCGGATTGTCTTTTATAAGTGTCTTAACGGCATCTCTACCTTGTCCTAACTTTGTTTCTCCGTAACTGAACCACGAACCGCTTTTCTTTACAATTTCAAAGTCTACTGCCAGATCTAAAATTTCACCGACCTTAGAAACTCCTTCTCCATACATAATATCAAACTCAGCTGTTCTGAAAGGCGGTGCCACTTTATTCTTTACAATTTTCACTTTGGCACGATTTCCTATCACATTTTCTCCATCTTTGATTTGAGATGATTTACGAATATCCACACGAACCGAAGCATAGAATTTCAAGGCATTACCTCCTGTTGTTGTTTCCGGGTTTCCGAACATTACCCCGATTTTATCACGCAACTGGTTAATAAAGAAAACCGTGCAATTTGTTTTATGAATAGTACCGGTTAATTTACGCAACGCTTGTGACATTAAACGGGCATGTAATCCCATTTTACTGTCTCCCATATCTCCTTCAATTTCACTTTTTGGTGTTAAAGCAGCAACCGAGTCTATTACTACAATATCAACTGCTCCTGAACGAATCAAACTTTCTGCAATTTCCAATGCTTGTTCTCCGTTATCAGGTTGTGAAATAATTAAATTATCGATATCTACACCTAATTTTTCTGCATAGAAACGATCAAATGCATGTTCGGCATCTATAAAAGCGGCAATTCCTCCTGCTTTTTGAGCCTCTGCAATGGCATGTAATGTTAACGTTGTTTTACCAGACGATTCAGGTCCGTAGATCTCAATTATTCTTCCTCTCGGATATCCATTTACTCCTAAAGCTAGGTCAAGTCCTAACGATCCTGAAGATATTGATTCTACTTCTTCAACAGCAGAATCTCCCATTTTCATTACGGTTCCTTTACCATAAGCTTTATCTAGCTTATCTAACGTTAATTGAAGGGCTTTTAATTTGGCTTCTTTATCTGAACTCATACATCAATTTATTTTGTGTAAAAATACAATTTTTTTATTCTCGTAAAATCTTGGGTATTAAAAATAAAAGTTCATTTTCATAAAAAAAATGAAAAATATCATTATGTTCTAACTCTTCCATAGTATGGATCGGTTTTTTTAGCAACTCTGAAACATACTTTCTTATCTCTTCATTTTGGAATTCAAGTAAAACTTCATTTTCCCTCCATTTAACAAGACAATCTTTTTCGGTTAAATCATATACTGAAACAGGGTTTAAAAAAACATCAAAGTCTTCAGTATCATAAGTTTTCTGCAATAACTTAAACAATGCTTCCATAACTTTTACAGCAGAAATTGACGACAAACAAACTCTATCTTTACAGTTAATGATAACATCATAATTACACTTCAACGTACAATTTCCGGGTTTTCCCCATACAATTTCATTCTGCTCAGAAAAACTCCCCCAAGAACCCGGACCTGTCGGCCCGTAAATACCAACCGTTGGCACATTAAAAGCTCCTGCTACATGGGTAATACCTGCATCGTTTCCAATATGAAAGATTGCTGCTGCCATGGCTTCGCCAACTTCATGTAAATCTCCCGTAACCAAATCAATATGAGAATATTCTTTTGACAAAAATTGCTGCGGATTGGGGTCGTCTTTTCCTAAAATAATTTTACATCTTAGTTTTGGAAAAACTCTGTAAATCTCTTCTATAAGCTCTGCATAGTTTTCCGTAGGCCAAATTTTTAATAGAAATCCGGCTCCGGGATGTAGTGTGTAGTGAAGATTATCAAAATCCGTTTCACGATCAAAATACGGAAATCCTGTATACTTATTTGATAACTCTTTATGAAAACGACAAACCGCATCTATATAATGTTGAATTGAATGCTGTTTTACTTTTTTACTGGTAACATACTCTATTTGATCTACACTCCTATCAAAAATAGGATAGTTACCGAATTCAATTACCGTATCAAATTCAGCATGGTCTATTTGAGTAGCATCTACAACTTGAATTCCTTTCAAGTATTTTTGAAAGAAGCTTACCAAACGCGGACTCAATGCGTAGGTTACCGACTCAGAAACTTTCTTCAGTTTATAAACAGCAGGAAGTGTAAAAAAGATATCCCCTAAACCGGCATAACTTTTCAACAACAAAACCTTTCCTAACGATTTGGAAACAACATTTTGTTTTGAAATAGCTTTAATTTTATCCCAAAACTCCGGAATAGCAGACTGCATTTCTTCTTTTGCACGCTCTTTATCATCTGGATAAAAGTCAAAAGACCATGTTCCTACTCTATCATTGGTTATCAATTCACAACCTTATAGAAATGCTTCCGCAGCCAATCTTCCCGATGGTTCCGGCCAAACCGGTTTAATAACTATCTCTTTAGTTTTACCTAAAACTTTTAAAACTTCCGCATTATCAATCGGCTTTCTGAATTCTATATTTTCAGGAATATCTCTTCTAAGTTTATTACTTCCATAGACTACAAAACTCTTATTAGGATGTTCCAATGCGTAATCCACAAAAGCATCGCCACCTTTTAAGTAACTTAACTCACTAAAAAAAGGAATTGCATCTGTTTTCTCATCTGAAATAGAAATATTTTCCACATCCACTGTAGGTGGCATAACCAAATAATTATGGGAAACAGCTTCGCCATAGAATGCAACGTGAGCCTCAAAGTGTTTTGGCGATTGAAAAATATTAAGTTGAGAATTAGCAAAAAGGGTACGATACAAATGAAATTTATCGGTATCACAACAATTTCTGATATTTCTGTCTAACGTGCATAGAATATTCCTTCGAACACAGAAATTATAGTCAAACTCTATCTTACAAAACGGAATTTCGGAATCTAAAACAAAATTTAAAATATCACGTTCAAACTTACATCTTGATGTATTGCAAATGATAAGTAGATCTTGCGATAAAATATGTGTTTGGACTTCTTCAAGATTATCAAGTAAATCGACTTCAACAAGAAAGCCCAACTCATTTCCTTTTGAAACCAGTTGGGCAATCGTTAACTCTGCCCCTCTTTTTAAAGTAAGGGCTGTATCATGTAAAAAAAGAATTTTTTTCAAATCTTAACCCCCGTAATAACCATCGTCATAATAGCCATCATCGTAGTAACCATCATCATAATACCCGTCATCGTAATATCCGTCGTCATAATAACCATTACTAAAGTTATCACCGTCATCCGAGGAACAAGAAGCTATTAAATTACCTGTAATTACAATAGCTGAAGTAGCCAAAAGTACCTTTCCTGAATTTTTTAAGAAGTTACGTCTATTCATAGCCTTAAAATTTACATCGCAATATAAACTATTTTTCTGAAAAATTCTCTAAAAAAAGATTTACAGTTATTTTTAATCGATTATTGTTACCTTTGCCCCGAATTCTTCCATTTAGAATTCAAAAATTATATTTCTCACTTAAATGTTATAGCATGCAACTGTACAACACTTTAAGCGCAGAAGAACGTGCCCGTTTAATTGACGAAGCGGGAAAAGAAAGAATCACACTTTCGTTCTATGCGTATGCCAAAATTGAAAACCCGCAACAATTTCGCGACGATTTATTTTTAGCCTGGAATCCACTGGAAGCTCTAGGTCGTATTTATGTTGCTCATGAAGGAATTAATGCCCAAATGAGTGTTCCAGCCGATCAATTTCAAGCTTTCAAAACCACTTTAGACGAATATGATTTCATGCACGGCATTCGTTTAAATGTCGCTCGCGAACAAGACGATCATTCTTTTTTAAAGTTAACCATAAAAGTGCGTCACAAAATTGTTGCCGATGGATTAGACGATGCTACTTTTGATGTAACCAATAAAGGAATTCACTTAAAAGCGAATGAATTCAACCAATTATTAGACGACCCTAATACAATTGTAGTCGATTTTCGCAACCATTACGAAAGTGAAGTAGGACACTTTAAAGGCGCCATCACACCCGATGTAGATACATTCCGTGAAAGTTTGCCTATTATTAACGACCAACTAAAAGACTACAAAGAATCTAAAAACTTATTGATGTATTGCACCGGAGGAATTCGTTGCGAAAAAGCTTCGGCATACTTCAAACATCAAGGCTTTAAAAACGTATACCAATTAGAAGGTGGCGTTATTGAATATGCACGTCAGGTAAAAACTGAAAATTTAGAAAGCAAGTTCATTGGTAAAAATTTCGTTTTTGACAATCGTTTAGGCGAAAGAATTACCGATGATATCATTTCGCAATGTCACCAATGCGGAAAACCTTGTGATACCCATACCAATTGTGCAAATGACGGCTGTCACTTACTATTCATTCAATGTGACGAATGTGCTGCCAAAATGGATCATTGTTGTTCTACCGAATGTCAGGACATCATTCATTTGCCTTTAGTGGAACAAATTAACTTACGAAAAGGACAAAGCAACAGCAATAAAATTTTCAAAAAAGGAAAATCCGATGCTTTAAAATTCAAACATTCAGGGACATTGTCTGATGTTTCTTTGGCTAAAGCAAAACCAGAAAGCGATTTACCTATTCGTCAAAAAATTGCCACTAAAAAAGTTTTGGTAGGTAATGGCGAACATTATTATTCTAAATCGCAAGTCGCTTTGTTCAAGCTTACGAATAAAGAAATCAATACAGGCGATTTACTTTTAATTTCCGGTCCGACAACCGGTGAAGTTGAATTTACTTTGAAAAAAATGTTGGTTAACGGAGTTGAAAATACATTGGCAACAGCTGGCGATAAAATTACTATCGAATTGCCTTTTAAAATTAGAAAATCAGACAAACTATTTAAAATCACTAAGAAATAATGACTTCTACAGGAAAAATAGAATTAATGGCGCCTGCTGGTAATTTTGAATCCTTACAGGCAGCTTTAGACAACGGATGTGATTCGGTTTATTTTGGTGTAGAGCAGTTGAACATGCGTGCTCGTGCTTCCATCAATTTCGTCTTAGACGATTTACCGGAAATAGCACGTCGTTGCCAAGAAAAAAACGTTAGAACCTATCTCACTTTAAATACAATTGTTTACGATCACGATTTGTCGATTGTAAAAACACTTTTAAACAAAGCAAAAGAGGCCAACATTACAGCCGTTATTGCGTCTGATCAAGCGGTAATTATGACCGCTAGAAGCATTGGAATGGAAGTTCATATTTCTACTCAAGTAAATGTGACCAACATTGAAACAGTGAAGTTTTATGCCATGTTTGCCGATACTATTGTGCTTTCCCGCGAATTAAGTTTACGCCAAGTAAAGAAAATTACGGAACAAATAGAGAAAGAGCAAGTAAAAGGACCAAGCGGCAATTTAGTTGAAATTGAAATTTTCGGTCACGGTGCATTGTGTATGGCAGTTTCCGGAAAATGCTATTTGAGCCTGCATTCTCACAATTCTTCTGCAAACCGCGGGGCATGCAAACAAAATTGTCGTAAAAAATACACGGTTATCGACCAAGAAACTGGTTTTGAAATTGAAATCGATAACGAATACATGATGTCTCCAAAAGATTTATGTACGATTGATTTCTTAGACCAAGTAATCGACTCAGGTATCAAAGTACTAAAAATTGAAGGTCGCGGTCGTGCTCCGGAATATGTGGCTACAGTTATCAAAACCTATAGAGAAGCTATTGATTCGTATTATGACGGAACATTTTCTCAGGAAAAAGTGGCAGAATGGATGGAAGCTCTAAATACCGTTTACAACAGAGGTTTTTGGAGCGGTTATTATTTAGGTCAAAAATTAGGTGAATGGAGTAAAGAATCCGGAAGCAGTGCTACACAAAAGAAAGTATATATCGGTAAAGGGATGCACTATTTCCCTAAAGCCAGCATTGCTGAATTCAAAATTGAAGCCTACGATCTTAAAAAAGGAGATAAAGTTTTAATTACCGGTCCTACAACAGGCGTTCAGGAATTAGTTATTGAGAAGATGATGGTAAACGATGAGAATTCTGAAAAAGCCACTAAAGGAGATAGCTTAACGTTAAAACTCCCATTCAGAATCCGATTGTCTGACAAGTTGTATAAAATCGTAGAAGCATAATGGTCATTGTTACATTACAACGAGACAAATGTATTGGTTGCAATTATTGTGTTGAATTTGCGCCCAAGCAATTCCAGATGTCTAAAAAAGACGGAAAAACCGTTCTGATAAAATCAGTAAACAATAAAGGTTTTCACACGCTAAAATCGCACGATCATACCATAACAGAAGCCTGTGAACAAGCCGAAAAAGCTTGTCCGGTTCACATTATTTCGGTAAAAGAAACATAAAACCCCCATTGATAATACTTTTTTAAAGCCTGTTCTCGTTATATACGAAAGCAGGTTTTTCTTTTTTAAACCATTCATAAATTTGTATTATCTTTACACACAAAACACACTTTTGACAAGTAGTTCCATTTAAGGAACGATCAATATATAAAACTATGGCATGTAATAATTGTTCCACAGGAACTAAAGATGGTGTTCCTAAAGGATGTAATAATAACGGTTCATGCGGCACCGGAAGCTGCAACAAATTAACGGTATTCGACTGGTTATCTAACATGGGTTTACCTCAGGGACAAGAACCATTTGATGTAGTGGAAGTACGCTTTAAAAACGGAAGAAAAGATTTTTTCAGAAATCCTGAAAAATTATCGCTTTCCATGGGCGACATTGTAGCTACTGAAGCATCTCCCGGACATGATGTCGGCATTGTATCTCTTGCAGGTGAACTGGTAAAAGTTCAGATGAACAAAAAGAATACCGCTCTGAACGCAGAACTACCTAAGATCTATAGAAAAGCATCTCAAAAAGATATCGATATCTGGAGTGAAGCCAGAAACCGTGAAGAACCGGTGCGAATGCGTGCCCGTGAGTTAGCTATTGCCCTGAACTTGGAAATGAAGATTTCTGATGTGGAATTTCAGGGTGACGGTTCAAAAGCTACGTTCTACTATACAGCAAATGACCGTGTAGATTTTCGTCAGCTTATTAAAGATTTTGCAAGAGAGTTCAGTATTCGTATTGAAATGAAGCAAGTTGGGTTCCGTCAGGAAGCTTCTCGCTTAGGAGGTATCGGTTCTTGTGGTAGAGAACTTTGCTGTTCAACCTGGTTAACCGACTTCAGAAGTGTTAACACTTCTGCTGCTCGTTACCAACAATTGTCACTAAACCCTCAAAAGCTAGCCGGTCAATGCGGTAAGTTAAAATGCTGTCTGAATTATGAATTAGACACTTATTTAGATGCCCTTAAGAGTTTCCCGGATCTGGATACTAAACTATTTACGGAAAAAGGAAATGCTAATTGTCAGAAAGTTGACATTTTTAAAGAATTAATGTGGTTCTGTTATGAAAACAATCCTGCCCATTGGCACGTTCTAACTGTTGAGCAAGTAAAAGAGATCTTAGCTGTCAATGCTAAAAATCAGAAAGTTGCTGCTTTAGAAGATTTTGTAGTGGAAGACACCAAAACCATTGAAAAGAATTTCCAAAATGTTGTAGGACAAGATTCTCTTAATCGTTTTGACAAACCTAAGAAAAGACCTAACAAAAACAAAAAAAGAAGAAATAATAACAAACAACAACAGCAAAAACCTGCAAATAAAAAAAATGCGCCTAAGAAAAACTAAATACATCCTTTTATTAGGTTTTGTATCTTTTTTCTTGTCTTGTGACAAAAAAAGGGTGTTTGACCAATACGCTAAATTAAACGGCACTTGGAATCACAAGGATACCATCTCTTTTACATTTGAACAAAAAGACACGGTATCTCCCTATAATTTGTTTTTAAACATAAGGGACAATGCTGATTACCCGTTTAATAATTTATTCGTTATTGTTACCATGGAAAATCCGGATAACGAAATAAAAACAGATACTCTGGAATATGCTATGGCAAATCCGGACGGTTCTCTTTTAGGAGAAGGTTTTACTGATATCAAAGAAAACAAACTCTGGTATCAGGAAAATTTTGTATTTAAAAAAGCCGGAAACTACAAAGTTTCCGTCACTCATGCCCTTAGGGAAACCGGAAGCATTACCGGATTAGAAAATTTACCTGGCATCACAGATGTAGGATTCAGAATTGAAAAAACCAACTAAAAATATGGCAACAAAAAAGACAAATACAAATGAGTTTTCCGTTTACATAAAATGGTTCTGGAAAATTTTTATCCTGGGAATTGCTTTTGTTGTACTTCTATTCCTTTTTGCCTCATGGGGGCTTTTAGGAGAAATGCCTAGTTTTGAAAAACTTGAAAATCCAGATTCAAACATTGCAACAGAGATTATCTCTTCAGACGGAGAAGTAATCGGAAAATACTATGCCCAAAATCGTGTCCCTATAACATTTAATGATTTACCACCGCATTTAGTGAATGCTTTAATTGCAACAGAAGACGAACGTTTTTATGAACACTCCGGTATTGATGCTCGAGGTACACTTCGTGCAATTGTTAAACTCGGTCAAGACGGTGGAGCCAGTACTATCACCCAACAATTAGCAAAAAATCTTTTTCATGGGAGTGATGGCGCAAAAAATATTATACTTAGAATTATCCAAAAAATAAAAGAGTGGGTTATAGCTGTTCGTTTGGAACGTCAATACACCAAACAAGAAATCATTGCTATGTACTTAAATCAAGTAGATTTTGTTAGCAATGCCATTGGTATAAATTCTGCCGCAAAAACTTATTTTAACAAAGACCCAAAAGATCTAAGTATTGAAGAAAGCGCCGTAATTGTAGGGATGTTAACCAACCCTTCTCGCTTTAATCCTAACAAGTTTCAGGAAAGATCAACTAAAAGAAGAAATGTTGTTTTAGGTCAATTAGTTAGAAATAACTTTCTAACCGAAAAACAATTTGACTCAATTAAAAATATACCTATTGCATTAGATTATAAACCAGATAGTCATAACACTGGTTACGCTACTTATTTCAGAGAATATTTGCGTGACTATATGAAAAAATGGATAAAAGACCACCCAAAAGAAGATGGTACGGAATACGACCTTTACAGAGATGGCTTAAAAATCTATGTAACATTAGATTCTAAAATGCAAAAATATGCTGAAGAAGCTGTTGCAGAACATTTACCAAACCTTCAGGCGGAGTTTTTTAAATTAGCCAAAAACAATAAAAATGCACCTTTCTTAAACATTTCAAAAGAAGAAACAGAAAGAATTATGATGCGCGCAATGAAATCATCCGAAAGATGGCGTATTATGAAAGAAGAAGGAAAATCAGAAGACCAGATTTTAAAATCTTTTGACATCAAAGCAAAAATGAAAATCTTCTCTTGGAAAGGGGAAAAAGATACGATCATGACACCAAGAGATTCCATCCGTTATTATAAACATTTCCTTCAAACAGGAATGATGGCAATGGAACCTCAAACCGGATACATCAAAGCTTGGGTTGGCGGTATCAATTACAAATATTTTCAATACGACCATGTGGGGCAAGGAGCCCGTCAGGTAGGTTCTACCTTTAAGCCCTTTGTTTATGCCACAGCGATAGAACAATTAGGAATGTCTCCTTGTGATTCTATAATTGACGGACAATTTACCATGCATAAAGGCAGATGGGGAATTGAAAAAGATTGGTCTCCATCTAATTCTGATGGTAAATACAAAGGAATGATCACCTTAAAACAAGCCTTAGCTAATTCCATCAATACTGTTTCTGCTAAACTAATCGACAGAGTGGGACCACAAGCCGTAGCCGATATGGCTCATGATCTGGGAGTTACCTCTGATATTCCCGCCCAACCTGCTATCGCTTTGGGAGCGCCGGAAATAACCGTTAGAGAAATGGTAGGAGCTTTCAGTACGTATGCCAATCAAGGTGTTTATATAAAACCTACCTTCATTACAAGAATAGAAGACAAAAACGGTATTGTATTAGATCAGGTCATTCCGGAAAGCAAAGATGTCATGAACAAAGATGTGGCCTATGCTATCATCAAATTACTTGAAGGAGTAACAGAAGACGGTACCGGAAGAAGACTTCGTTGGGGCGGAGCCGGATTTAGAAATTATGATTATAAATTCAATAATCCTATCGCCGGAAAAACAGGTACTTCTCAAAATAATTCCGACGGTTGGTTTATGGGCGTTGTTCCCAATTTAGCTGCCGGTGTTTGGGTTGGAAATGAAGACCGGGCTGCCCATTTCAGTAGAACGTATTATGGTCAGGGAGCTACTATGGCATTACCTATCTGGGGATTATTCATGAAGAAATGTTATGAGGACAAAGACTTAAATATCTCTAAAGAGGATTTTGAACGACCAAAAGATTTATCTATAAAAGTAGATTGTTGGAAAAAAGAAGTTGACTCTACAGCTATTGATGAACCTGATATGGGGGAATTTAATTTCTGAAAAAGGAACCAAACTAAACCAAAAATAAATAAAACAACATGATTACTCGAAAAGTGAACAACGTTCAGGAAGCTTTACAAGGTCTTGAAAGCGGCATGACCATCATGCTTGGCGGTTTCGGACTTAGCGGTATTCCTGAAAACAGTATTGCCGAACTCGTGAAAATAGGTGTAACCAACCTTACTTGTATTTCCAACAATGCAGGGGTTGACGATTTCGGTTTGGGTTTGTTGTTGCAAAAACGACAAATCAAAAAAATGATTTCTTCTTATGTGGGTGAAAATGCCGAATTTGAACGTCAAATGCTATCCGGAGAATTAGAAGTAGAACTTACTCCACAAGGAACATTAGCCGAAAAATGTCGTGCCGCTCAAATGGGAATTCCCGCTTTCTTTACACCTGCCGGTTACGGAACAGAAGTTGCCGAAGGAAAAGAAACTCGTGAATTCAATGGAAAAATGTACATCATGGAACATGCTTTTCAAGCCGATTTTGCCATCGTTAAAGCCTGGAAAGGTGACGAAGCCGGAAATTTAATTTTTAAAGGGACAGCTCGTAATTTTAATGCGCCTATGGCCGGTGCCGGAAAAATCACCATTGCCGAAGTAGAAGAATTAGTTCCGGCAGGAACTTTGGACCCTAATCAAATTCACATCCCGGGAATTATGGTCAATCGTATTTTCCAAGGCGAGAAATTTGAAAAACGCATTGAACAACGTACAACCCGTAAACGTTAATTTTTAAAGATTTATTGATTTGAAAATTTGAAAATGAGAAACGATAAAGAAAATCTAATTGTAAAATTGACTTTTGAATTCGCTTTAGATATTATCGCTTACTCAGAATCTATAAGAAACAATAATCGTTTTGAAATGGCTTCTCAAATTTTCAGATGTGGAACTTCAATTGGAGCAAATATCAAAGAAGCTCAGAATGCTGAAAGCAAAGCTGATTTCATTCATAAATTTAAAATATCAGCAAAAGAAGCAGATGAATTGCAATATTGGTTAGAACTTTGTTTACATTCAGATTTTTATCCAAATCCAAGTGAAGAATTATTAAAAAAATTACAATCAATTCATTTGATTATTTCTAAAATTATTTCATCCTCTAAAAAGAAATGATTTTCAAATTGTCAAATTACCAAATCATCAAATTAAAATGGCTTTAGATAAAAATCAAATTGCAAAACGAATTGCTAAAGAAGTAAAAGACGGTTACTACGTAAATCTAGGAATTGGAATTCCAACTTTGGTAGCCAACTTTGTTCGTGAAGATATTGCCGTAGAATTTCAGTCGGAAAATGGTGTTTTAGGCATGGGACCTTTTCCTTATGAAGGCGAAGAAGATGCTGACATCATCAATGCCGGAAAACAAACCATTACTACATTACCGGGAGCTAGTTTCTTTGATTCTGCTTTCAGTTTCGGAATGATTCGTTCTCAAAAAGTAGATTTAACTATTTTAGGGGCTATGGAAGTAGCCGAAAACGGAGATATTGCCAACTGGAAAATTCCGGGTAAAATGGTAAAAGGAATGGGGGGCGCTATGGATTTAGTCGCTTCTGCCGAAAATATCATCGTTGCCATGATGCACGTGAATAAAGCCGGTGAATCGAAATTATTAAAACGTTGCTCTTTACCATTAACAGGTGTGGGTTGCGTGAAAAAAATCGTAACCGAATTAGCCGTTGTTGAAGTAACGCCACAAGGATTCAAACTTTTAGAAAGAGCTCCGGGTGTTTCTGTAGAAGAAATTCAAAAAGCAACTGAAGGAACACTAATCGTAGAAGGTGAAATTCCTGAAATGGTTTTAGACTAAAAAACATTATGTCATTTCGATGAACGTAGTGAAGAGAAATCACATTATGTTTGAAAGGACAAGAAAATAAAACAGCCTACAAGTAATTTAAACCTTGTAGGTTTTTTTCAATTATCAAATTGACATATTTAAACAATGAATCCAAAAGTAATTTTAAAATCAGGCAAAGAAAAATCAATATTAAGAAGACATCCTTGGGTATTTAGTGGTGCTGTTTATGGCGTTACCGAAGAACTAACTGACGGTCAATTAGTAGATGTTGTAGATAGTAACCAAAAACATTTAGGAACTGGTTTCTACAGCGACAGAGGAAGTATCGTTGTTCGATTATTGACTTTTGGAAACGAAAAATATACCGAAAACTTTTGGGCAGAAAAACTACAATCGGCTTGGGAATTACGAACTCGCTTGTTGGATTTGGAAGTAACCAATGCTTTTCGTGTTATTCACGGTGAAGGCGATGGCATTCCCGGATTAATTATTGATTTTTACAATAATTGTTGGGTTATTCAAGCGCATTCTTCCGGGATTTTTCAGGAAATGGAAAAAATAGCAGCCGCTATTCAAGCTAATTTTTCAGATAATTGCGAAACCATTTATTGCAAAAGCTCGGGAACTTTACCGAATACCGGAACAGATTATTTCTTATTCGGAGCCCAAGAAAGCACTGTAGCCAAAGAAAACAACATTCAATTTCACGTGAATTGGGTAGAAGGTCAAAAAACAGGTTTCTTCTTGGATCAGCGTGATAACCGAAAACTATTAAGCGAATTTTCGAAAGGCAAAAAAGTATTGAACACCTTTTGTTATACCGGAGGTTTTTCTATTTACGCCATGAGTGCCGGAGCTGAATTGGTAACTTCAGTAGATATTTCACAAAAAGCAGTTGATTTAGCCGCTCAAAATATGGAATTGAACTTTCCGGGAGCCAATCATAAAGCGGTTGCTGATGATGTATTCAATTTCATGAAAGAAAACCACCAGATTTATGATGTCATTGTGTTAGATCCGCCGGCTTTCGCCAAAAGTATTAAAAGCAAACATACTGCAACACAAGCTTACAAACGCTTAAACATTGCCGGATTAAAAGCATTAGCGCCCAAAGGAATCTTATTTACATTTTCGTGTTCGCAAGTCATTGACGATGTATTGTTCTACAACACCATTGCAGCTGCAGCCATTGAAACCGGAAGAACCATTCGGGTATTACACAAATTGTCACAAGGACCGGATCACCCAACGAATATCTATCATCCGGAAGGACATTATTTGAAAGGATTGGTTTTGTATGTGGAATAGTTTATATTCAATCTATTCATTAAAATGAGATATATATTATTACTTACTACAATAATTATTTTTTGGGGATGTAAAAATCCTAAAAAATTAATTTTGGAAGCTGAAATTAATGGATTTCACAATAATGAAACGATTCGTTTGTATAGTGATAGTACTTATATTTTTAAAATAAAATATGAATTTGACTCAATCAATAATAAAATATTAGAAGGAAATTACAAATTAGTAGATGATAAACTATTTTGCTTTGGAGATTTTGATTTTAATGGAACAATAAAAAATAATTTTATAGAGTCCAATAAGGAATTTATGAAATATGAAATCATAAACTCACAGATTAGTTTAAAACCAAAAATTGATTTCAAAAAGTTCCCTACCTATACAGTATTTACCTTTAATAAAACAAAAGGAGCTTATCCTTTTGAAGAAAATTCTATCCCTTATGATTTAACCGAAAATGATTTACTTAAAATTGATTCAATATTCCCTCACTGTATGAATGAAACAAAATATTTTGATGGAATGAAGCACACTAATAACTATTCCAAACAATGTATTGCAACACTTAACGAAAAAGGAGAAGTTCAAGTTTGGGTAAACTGCGCATGTTCAGGAATTGCAAAAAACCTTTTTAAATATTACATATCAAACACTAATGATGGAGGTCATTGCTACTTTAAATTAAAAGTTAATTTAAATACCCTCGAGTGCTTTGATGTCTTTGTAAATGGATATTAAAAAACCTGCTAGCTTTCACTAACAGGTTTTCTTTTATTCTTGTTTCTTTCTTCTTTCTTCTGAAAAAATTATTTCAAATCAGCAAAGAAGTCATTTCCTTTATCGTCTGTAATAATGAATGCAGGGAAATCTTTTACTGTAATTTTACGAACTGCTTCCATTCCTAATTCCGGGAAATCAACCACCTCAACATTCAAGATGTTTTCTTTAGCTAAAATAGCTGCTGGTCCACCTATTGAACCCAAATAAAATCCGCCATATTTTGTACACGCATCCGAAACTTGTTTCGAACGGTTTCCTTTGGCTAACATCACCATACTTCCACCGTGTTTTTGGAACTCCTCTACATACACATCCATACGTCCGGCAGTTGTGGGTCCAAAACTTCCCGATGGCATTCCTTCCGGAGTTTTAGCAGGGCCGGCATAATAAACCGGATGGTTTTTGAAATACTCTGGCATAGGTTGACCCGCATCCAGCATTTCTTTAATCTTAGCATGCGCAATATCACGAGCAACAATTACCGTTCCATTTAATTTCAAACGTGTTTTAACCGGATATTTAGTCAACTCGGCTAAAATATCTTGCATTGGTCTATCCAAATCAATTTTTACAGGTTCTTCCAAATGTGGCGCAACTTCCGGCATAAATTGTCTTGGATTGGTTTCCAATTGCTCTAAGAAAATACCATCTTTATTAATTTTTGCTTTGATATTTCTATCGGCAGAACACGAAACGCCCAACCCAACCGGACAAGAAGCAGCGTGACGCGGCAAACGAATGACACGAACGTCATGCACAAAATATTTACCACCAAACTGCGCACCAATTCCGCTTTCGTGACAAATTTGTTTTACTTTTTCTTCCCATTCTAAATCACGGAAAGCTTGACCTCCCATGTTTCCGGAAGTTGGTAAATTATCATAATATCCGGCAGATGCTTTCTTAACCGCAGCTAAAGTCGCCTCAGCAGAAGTTCCTCCAATAACCAAAGCCAAGTGGTACGGCGGACAAGCCGATGTTCCTAAATCTTTGATTTTAGTTTTTACAAATTCTGTTAAGGTTTTCTCGTTCAACAACGATTTGGTTTGTTGGTACAAAAATGTTTTATTGGCAGAACCTCCGCCTTTTGCCAAAAACAAAAATTCGTACGAAGCTCCTTTTTTAGTATAAATATCAATTTGAGCCGGTAAGTTTGAACCTGAGTTTTTCTCTTCAAACATACTGATAGGCACAATTTGAGAATAGCGTAAATTTTTCTTTTGGTACGTATTAAAAATACCTTTCGACAACCATTCGGCATCATCCGTTCCGGTGTACACACTTTCTCCTTTTTTACCCACAACAATTGCTGTTCCGGTATCTTGACATGACGGCAACTGACCTTCAACCGCAACCGAAGCGTTTTCTAATAAATTGTACGCCACAAAACGATCGTTATCCGTTGCTTCCGGATCGTCTAAAATGTTTTGTAAACTTTTCAAGTGTTTGGTACGAAGCATAAACGAAACATCAGTCATTGCTTCTTCTGCTAAAAGCTCTAATCCTTTGGGGTCAACCACTAAAATTTCGCGATCACCTAATTTTTCAACAGTAACGTAATCTGAAGTAATTTTTTTGTATTGCGTATCGTCCTTTTCAATAGGAAACGGCTCTTGATATATAAAATCCATTGTGTTTGTGTTTTGTTGCGTAAAGTTAAGGATTCTATATTTTTGAGAAAAAGTTTTGTGTGGTTATTTGGTATATGTTTTTTAGAAGCACATATTGGGTTTACCAATCGACAATCATCCCGCTTTCGCCTGCACACGGTGCTTGGCTCTATCGGGGCTATGAAAAACGATATGAATTCTAACCAAAAGTTCTATTTGGTTTCATACCTGCAAGGTCGGGACAGACCTTGTTGGTATGTTATTCTAACAAGAATTTATTTTCTAATACTTTTTGTTTTGCATCGTGACAAAAAATATAATTTTCAACATCGATAAAGAACGTTAAAACCTCATCTTTAGCAACCAGCGTTTCTTCATGCGCTAAAACTGATTGATACGATGAAAAAGGAAATCTTTTAAAATCTATGTTCAAATGACTTGTTGGATTTAAATGAACATAAACAATTACATTTTTCAAGTATTCTTCCGAATTGAGCTTTATCCTTTTAAAATGTTTTTCAAACAAACTTCCCGTTCTGTTTTGTTGCTTGTTAAAGGCTTTCGCATAAGCATTAAAAAGATTAGAAAAAGCTTGAGTCACTATTTTTTCATCTTCAACAACCTGAATCACAAAGTGGAAATGATTATCCATCAAGCAATAAGCGTAAATGGCAGCTTTATCTTTTAAATGTTTAGCCATTAGCTTTAAGAAATAAGACTTGTTTTCGTTAGAAACAAAAATAGCAGTACTATTAATTCCTCTGTTGTAGATATGATAAAACTTCTCTTTTTGTAATGTTTCTAATTTCATCTTCTCAAGTTACATACCTACAAGGTTCAGGAAACCTTGCAGGAAATCAAAAAAACCAACTTGCCACAAAAATGGCTGTCAACACACAAATCAAATCAACCAGTAACATCATCCAAAGCGTGTAACGCGTATCCTTGATATTCACTGAGCCAAAATAAACCGCAATGACATAAAACGTGGTTTCGGCACTACATTGAAAAATACAACTCAAACGACCCGCAAAAGAATCGGGACCATAAACACGCATAGCATCAATCATAAATCCGCGCGAACCACTCGATGCAAACGGACGCAACATGGCAACCGGTAACGAATCGATAATTTCTTTATGAACACCTAAATGCGAGAAAACAAAAGCAATTCCGTAACTTATCAATTCAAATAAACCGCTATTTCTAAACAAAGAAATCGCTACTAACATTCCCATCACATAAGGAAAAATCATAGCGCCTGTTTTTAAACCATTGTTAGCACCTACCACAAAAGTGTCGAACAAATTAGTATTCTTTTCAATAAACTTCTTTTCGTTTACAAATGAAAAAACCAAGGTAAAACCAATAATTACCAACAATAAAACACCAGATAAATTGGCCGTAAAATAATTTTTACCAATTAAATCTAATGTGTTTACATAAAACAACAATCCAACAATTGCCCCAATCAAAGCCATTAAACCGGCAATCAGAGAAGCGCTTTTGAAATTAATACGTTGTCTTATTCCAACCAAAATAAAAGCCGCAATCGTCCCCACGAAAGACGTAATGATACAAGGCAACATTACATCGGCCGGATTAGCAGCATTTTCAGCAGCGCGATAGCCAATAATGGATGTCGGAATTAATGTTAACCCGGCTGCGTGCAAACACATAAACATAATTTGTGCATCACTGGCTTTGTCTTTATCGGGATTTATCTCTTGTAGTTTTTCCATGGCTTTTAAACCAAATGGTGTGGCCGCAGAATCAAGTCCTAAAAAGTTAGCTGCAAAATTCAACGTCATGTATGAAATGGACTCATGATTTTTAGGAATCGAAGGGAAAATTTTGGCAAATGCCGGACTCAAATAGCCAGCTAATTTTTCGGAAGCTCCTGAAATAATTAGTAATTCCATGATGCCGCAAAAAAAGGCTAAATAAGCAATTAACGGAATAATCAGATCCAACAAACTACTTTTGGCCATGGGTAACAAACCATCTGCCTGTTGTTTACCACTGTAGATTTTTACAGTTTGTTTGTTGTAAACATAAGTAGTGTCTGCATCTGTGGTAACTTTATTTAAAACAAACTCTTTGCTTTTTGATACTTGTAAACTGTCTTGTACAAATTTCGGAACTTCGTTTAGATATTTTTCACCAATTAAAAGGGCTTCGCCTTGTTTTCCGTTCAATACATAATCAATGGAATAATATTGATTGGTAAATAATCCTGCAATAATAAATGTAATGGAACAAACGAATATAACGAGCCAAAATCTGCTTAAAACCATAAATTGAATTTTTGTAAAAGTATGAATTCAATAGCAATGTCAAAAATCAATTCCAATAACAATTTTATTATACATGCGTAATTTCCTCTTCAATCAATAAATCTTCTCTACGAAAACGAAGAAAGACCTGAGCTACGGCAATCACGTCTTTTTCACAATAGGTTATAATACGATCAATATCTTTTTCTATATAGTATACCCGAGCTACTTCACTACCATCGATATCGTCTTTGGGTGACGGAACACCTAAAACTTTGGTCAGTAATTTCAGTGATGTAAAATGTTTAAAATCACCAAATTTCCACAATTCCAGTGTGTCTAAATGTAGAACTTCCCATGGTTTTTTTCCGAATAAATTTAATTTATCCGGCAAAGCAATTCCGTGAATGATCATTCGCCTTGCAATGAAAGGAATATCAAATTCCTTAACATTATGTCCGCACATAACATGAGCAGCCGAGCCAAAATGATTGTTCAGCAAGTTAGCAAAATCCTGTAAAATCTTAGGTTCTTCTCCCCAGAAACTAGTTACTCTAAAATTACGAATATCTCCTTTGTTTGTAAAGTACCCCACAGAGATACAGATGATCTTTCCGAATTCAGCCCAGATTCCCGCACGTTCATAAAAATCTTCTGCTGTAACCTCATCACGACGTTGGTATTGTGTTTTTTGTTCCCACAATTTTTGCGTTTCTTCATCCATTCCCATGTAGGAATCATATTGAGGAACAGTCTCAATATCGAGAAACAAAATATTATTAAGTTGAATTTTTTCGAGCATAATTTTTATAGTTGTGAAAGTTCAATTATTTCCGTTGTGCTAACATTTCATAAGCTTCATCTACATACACATACAGATCATCACTATGCGGATCTGTTTCTGTTTGCACTCCTTTTATATGCCCTAAACGCACAATAATTAAGTCGTCTTCCGGTATTACAATAACAAATTGCCCTAAATGACCGCGCATATAATACAGTTTTTTACCATTGATCGTATGCATCCACCAGCCATAACCATATTGCGGACTTTCCGGGAAACGAGGTGTTATACATTTTTGTACAAAAGCCGAATCCAGTAATTGCTGTCCGTTCCATTTTCCGTCTTGTTTCATCAACTTTCCGAAGCGAGCAAAATCACGGGCATTACTGGCAAAACAACAATATGCTTTTTCGATTCCGTCTCCTTCATGATCCAATTGCCAAAGTGCATCGTTCTCTGCTCCTAACGGTTGCCAAAACTCTTTAGACACATAATCTGAAAGGTATTCTCCGGTGGCTTTTTCAACACACATGGCCAGCAATTCCGTCGCTCCGCTTAAATATTTGAATGATTGACCCGGTTTCTCACTAACTTCTAATCCTAAAATAACATTCTTTAATTCATCGTCAAAATAAGCACGGGTTACAATAGAAAACGGACTGTAATAATGTTCGTCCCAACTTAACCCGGAAGCCATTGATGATAAATCTCCTACCGTTACATCTTTAGCATATTCGCCCTTTAACTCAGGAAAAAAGTCAACTACTTTTTGATCCAAACCAGTAATCTTTCCTTCCATTATGGCTTTTCCTAAAGCTAATGTTACAATACTTTTAGCCATTGAAAATGAATTGGATTTTGAATCCTTTCCATAACCGTCATAATAACTTTCATGCCAGATACTATCGTTTTTAATGATCATATAGGCAACCGTTTGTAATTCTTTATGCGTGTTTTCTAAAATTTTTGTTGCCGGAACGGAATTGTAATCTTTAGCAATTGCCCAAGGCTGCGCTGCTCCTTTTTTAACTTCCCGATTCGGAAAATAATGGTAATCATCTAAAAAGGCTGTATCGTGTCCGTTAAAATAAACTGTTCGAACCGCTCGTAACAAGTAATCAACATTAAAGATATACATTAACAGTACCAGAAATAGTATCGGGATAATAGCCCACTTGGTAAGTTTATTGAGAAATTTCATGTTTTAAAAAAGTTTAAAAGACCACTAATACACGAATGTACTAATTTTTTGATTTATTTTAAACAGATTAAAACAAAGAATTCAGAAGAGTGTTTGTTGTTTTTCTTCCTGTTCATGTTCTAACAACCATTGTTTACGCCAAAGTCCGCCGGCATAACCGGTAAGTGAACCGTTTGAACCGATTATCCTGTGACAAGGAATTACAATCCATAGTGGGTTTTTTCCGTTTGCTGCAGCCACGGCTCTGATTGCTTTTACATCTCCCAAACGTTTTGATAGTTCTAAATAAGAAAGTGTCTTTCCAAAGGGAACTTTTAACAACTCTGTCCATACCTTTTGTTGAAATTCAGTTCCTTGCGGATTAAGTTTAAAGGTAAAATCTTTCCGAATACCTTTAAAATACTGTTCCATTTCTACAACTGCTTTTTCTAAGATTTGAGGAATATGTCCAGTAGGAGCTACATCATCATGCCCAATTGAAATTTCCGTGATGCCATGTTCATCTCCAATTATTTTAGTTATCCCTAAAGGTGTATAAAAATAAGCTGTCTCCATAAAATAAAAAAACCACCTTAAATATAAGGTGGTTCACTGTAAAGATATAAAAAAGTTGTTTTTATTACTTTAATAAGATTGATTTTTCTTCTGTTTCAGGTTTTTGAACTGTTCCTTTTATGATTAACACTTTAGGAGCAGCACCTTCTTCATTAGTTGTAACAGTAACTGTTTTGTGGAAATTTCCTGGGTGAGCTGCATTATAAGTAGCTGTAACAGAACCTTTTTCTCCTGGTTTAACCGGAGTTTTAGTGTAGTTAGTTGCAGTACAACCACAAGATGGTTTTACATTCGTTACTAAAATCGTTTGTTTCGAAGTATTCGTAAATGTAAACTCATAAGAAACCGGTTTCCCTTTTTCAATTTCACCAAAATCATGAGTATCGTTATCCCATTTCAAGTCAGACTGTTTTGTTGCTTTAGCTGCTGCTGCCATAGCAGGCTTTTGTTGAACTGTCATTTTTTTTGCTGTAGCCGGTGTTTGAGCAAATGATAATGCTGAAACAAATAAAGCCACTAAAGATAATTTTAAAGCTTTCATATTTACAATTTTTAGTTATTATTAATTTTGTTTCACAAATTTAAAAAAACAAATGGTAGTTTTGTTGTTAACCAAACCGTAATGATTGTTAACGACTTGTTAACAGGGTAAAAATGAAAGTAAATAAACTAAATATCGTAATCTTCATAGGGCTACTGGCTATTATAGGGGTTATTATAATGCAACTCTTTTTGTTAAGTCAGGCTTACAACTTTGAAAGAAAGGAACTCGATCAAAGAATTCATTTTGCTTTACAGGATGTAGTTCAGAAGATCTATAATGACAATCAATCGAACCTCCCTATTACCAATCAGATCAAAAAAGTATCTGACAACTATTATATTGTTAATGTTGATGATGTTTTTGAAAACAACATTCTGGAACATTATCTGAGAACGGAATTCAATAAAGTAAAGCTCGATCAGGATTTTGAATATGCCATTTACAACTGTGCAACGGATGATATGGTATATGGGAATTATATTTCTGCCAACGGTAAGCCGCAAAAAAAATGTGAAAATTGCTTCACAAAAAAGAATGAGCTCATTTATTATTTTGCTATCCGCTTTCCGAAACTAAAGCAGACCTACGCGAATGATCTAAAACAATACTGGATATTTACTTTTGTTCTGATCGTTGTTTTAGTTATCTATGTTTATTCCGTTATATTGCTACTAAAGCAAAAACATTACACAGCTTTACAAAATGACTTTATCAACAACATGACGCACGAGTTCAAAACACCGTTGTCTTCCATTCTTATTGCTTCAAACTACGCGAATTCACAAAAAGAAATTTCAAGCAACAAAAAATTAAGCCGTTATATTCAAATCATTATTGATCAAAGCAATAAATTAAACCAACATATTGAACAAATCTTATCTTTAGCTAAAGCCGACAGCAATCAAATCCAATTACAAAAGAGTTGGGTAGATCTGGAAAAAACCTTAGATCTCATTAAAGAAAACATCAGCTTAAAACATCATAAAGAAGTTTCCTTTGTGTTTAAAGACACCATAAACATCGAAATATTTGCTGATGCTTTTCACTTTTACAATTTACTTTTTAATTTAGCTGATAATGCTGTTAAATATGGAAATGATACACCAGAAATTTCAATTGCAGCACAAAGTGAATCCAAATATTTAAAATTAATTATTTGTGACAACGGACCGGGGATTCCTAAAGAAGATCTGCCTTTTATTTTTGATAAATTTTATCGCGTAAATCGCAAAGACAATGAAGAAGTAGAAGGTTTCGGGATAGGTCTGGCTTATGTAAAAAAGATTTGTGAATTACACCATTGGCATATTACGGCCAAAAATTCAGAATCCGGATTGTGCATTGAAATAAAAATACCTCTTAAAAATATCAGCAATGGATAAAAAGAAAATCTTGTATGTAGAAGACGATGAAACACTGGCTTTTTTAACAGCTGATAATCTGGAACAACACTTTGATGTTGTTCATTGTAATACCGGAAAAAAAGCATTTGATCTTTTTTGTCGGGAAGATTTTGATTTATGTGTTTGTGATATTATGCTTCCTGAAATGGATGGTTTTGAACTGGCTACTGAAATACGAAAACGCAATGCCGATATTCCGATCATATTTTTATCGGCAAAGACTATGAAGGAAGATCGTATTAAAGGGCTAAGGCTAGGTGCTGATGATTATTTAGTGAAACCCTATTCTATTGAAGAGCTGATTTTAAAAATTGAAATTTTCTTAAACCGTAGTCAAAAATACAACGATAAGGCACCTAAGGCTTACACTTTCGGGCATTTCACTTTTGAGCCGGAAAATTATTTGTTGTCACTGTCCGATAAAGAAATTACCTTAACGGAAAGAGAAGCCGCTTTGCTGAAATTCTTTTTAGACAACCCGAATACCGTTCTGAAGCGTGAAAAGATATTAACCTCTTTATGGGGAACAGATGATTATTTTTCGGGCAGAAGTTTAGATGTTTTTATTTCCAGATTACGAAAGATCTTTAAAGAAGAAACCCACGTTAGGATTGAAAATATTCCACGCGTGGGCTTTAAAATGGTTATAGATGATTATTAAAAACTTTTAATATAGGCTTCTAAAGACTGTAACTCCTCATCGGTCATTTGTTTCGTAATAGCAAAATTAGCTTTCATCACTTCAAATTGCGTCGGATCGACCAACGGATCTGCTTCTCCTTTTAAGAAAGTAACAATACTGGCGTCTTTAGCTTTGTAGGTCGCTGATATATCCTTTAAACTTGGTCCGATAACCTTTGTTGAAGGCTGATGGCACGAAACGCAAGTTCCTTTTCCTTCAAAAATTTCTTTTCCCTGATCTGCTAACGTATTGGATTCCGTGACTGGTTCTGATACCGTTTCAGTTGTTGTTTCGGTAGCAACAGGCTCTTCCGTTGCTTTGCCAAATGGCTCTGCTTCTTTTTTATCGCCACAACTAACCAGTGCAAGAACAGCTAAAGCAGCGAAACTTAATTTAACTTTTTTCATTTTGTTTTGTATTTGCAAACTAACACTCAAAAGTAATATGATTTAGTAAAATAAAAGGTGACTTTTGTCACACAATCTGCATTTTTTAGGATTGTTAATAAAATTTGTTGATAAAATTTTGAAGAGCGTATTGTTTCCTTAATTTTGTATTTATGATGATTGAAAAACATATATCTGATTTACTGTATCGCTATCAATGCGTTACGATACCCGGGTTCGGTGCATTTGTTACAGAAATTGTATCGGCTCAGGTTAACGGTAGTGCTGCTACTTTTCTTCCGCCCAGAAAAATAATCTCTTTTAATCCGAATATTAAAAACAATGATGGCTTATTGGCCAATCATATTGCACAACGGGAAAAAATCACGTTTGAAAAAGCTGTTGCGTTATTAACTCAAAAAGCGAATTCTTGGATTGCTGAATTACAGCAACGCAATAGTGTTTCTTTTCCTAATATCGGAAATATTAGTGTAAACGGTGAAGAATTGAATTGGATTTTTACTCCTATTGATTCTGTGAATTACTTAACTTCTTCTTTTGGATTAACCAGTTTTATTTCTCCTGAAATTAAGCGCGAAGTTCTTAAATCCATCGAAGAACAGCCTATTTTTGAAAAAATAGAGACAAGTACCACACTAGTTAAGGAAGAGGAAGAAGATACAAAAGTAATACCTTTTGAACCGGTCGCAACTAAAAGAAATTTCGGTTTCGCCAGATATGCTGTTGCATCAATAGCCTTACTTGCTGCTATGGGAACATACGGCTATAAAATGTATTATGACCAACAAATAGCAACTAAAACTCTGATCGTTCAAAAACAAGTTCAGGAAGAAGTTCAAAAAAAGATTCAGGAAGCCACTTTTGTTATTGATGTACCCGAACTATCCGTTTCGTTACCGGTAGCTGAAGAAAAAATGCCTTACCATTTAATTGCGGGAGCGTTCAGAAGTGAAGAAAATGCAGACAAAGCTGTAAGGCTATTACAAGAACAAGGTTTCCAGCCTAATAAATTAAATCGCAATAAATATGATTTAATTCCTGTTACCTACGGTAGCTATAAAACTTTAGAAGAAGCCGAAGCAGAAAAAGTTAAACTTCAAAAAGAAGTCAATGCAGAGGCTTGGTTATTTATTGAATAATATTCTATCCCAATATTTTTACAGAAAGACAAGGTTATTGACCTTGTCTTTTTTATTTCCTCATAAAGTCGCTACCATTTTTTATCTTTGTCAAAAAAACTATGAAACCTAAACACCCTTCGGATTCCGTTACTATTCTAACAGATCTGGTGCTGCCGGGAGAAACTAATCCGTTTAACAATATGTTTGGCGGAGAACTCTTAGCCCGTATGGACAGAGCAGCCAGTATCACTGCCAGCCGTCATTCCGGCAGAGAATGTGTTACGGCATCTGTAAATCATGTCGCATTTAACTCCCCTATTCCGTCCGGAAGTATTGTTTCTGTAGAGGCTAAAGTGTCACGCGCATTTAATACATCATTGGAAATCTTTATTGACGTTTGGTGTGAAGACCGCAAATCAGGCAGCAGAATAAAAGCTAATGAAGCTATTTATACTTTTGTTGCTCTTGATGATGATGGAAATCCTGTTTCTATTCCGGCAATAGAGCCTGAAACGGAATTAGAGAAACAACGCTTTGAAGCTGCTTTGAGACGAAAACAACTTAGTTTAATTTTATCCGGTAAAATGAAGCCTCAGGATGCAACTGAATTAAAAGCTTTGTTTGCTTAATTCCATAACATTACAGAGGAGCAAAACATAAATTTTCAGGTTCTAAATCATCTATCTTTAAAAAGAAAGGCATCACCAATAGCCATGTAAAAAAACAATCAAAATTGGTGCTGTGCTAAAAAGGAAAAACTTCCAGAACCTGGAAACTCGATAAACTTTCATAATATCTAAATTGAAACGTTAATTATAAAGAATGTTCCGGATAAGTTTCTTTTAAATAGATTTCTGCTTTTGACGGAATTTCAAATAAAATGATATATTCTAAAAGATAAAACAATACAATAAAAACACTGAAAAAAAGAGTCTTTAGTATTCCAATTTCTGATTTTCTTTCCATTGTGCTTCTATGTATTTGCCAAATGATCTACTAATTCCGTTTGCAAATCATACCTTTCTACATGATACTGATATGTAAATTGATACAAGCGATCAATCTGTTCCGATGTTAGTTTCATAGTTCTACGTATTGTTTATATTCTCTCTCCAGGGTTAAGCTTGTTTGGTATACAACCCATGAATATACAATGATTAAAGCAAAAAACACCATTCGGATATATTCAGAATCAATGTGTTTATCTACCCTAAAAACATAATTCAACAAATAGGTTGACAGTCCATAAAACCCAATCATTTTATCGACAACAGCTATTCTTTTAAATCTGTATTTCCCGGAAAAGTTTTTATAGAGATAAACCAAAGCCAATCGTATAATGAAAACCATATAGACAACACTAAATACGTCAAAACTTAAATCACTGTCCCACAAAAAATTTATCCCGAACAATAAAGCCAAAGAACCAAATGCTACCAAAATTGTTGAGGGTAAATAAAATCTATTTAGCAAAATTCTCTTTGCCTTATTCCCTGCTCTTTTTGTTGCTTCCGAATTTATTTTTTTAAACAATTTCCCTTTTTTAAAGATAAAATTTTCGAAAGCCTCTTCAAAATCAACATGTTCTGCTTTCATTTTTTCTTCCACAGCAGTTGCCACATGATCGACCATCTCCATACGAATATCGTAATAAACAACACCGTTATTTTGTAAATAGTTGTCTACAAGCACAATGTTTTCTTTCGTTAACTTCATCTCAATAACTCAATTTAGGGTTCACAATAGTTTGCATATTCTTAATAAACTCTTCCAGTTCAGCCAGACGATTTACTGTTTCTTCCGAACCTTTTTCTGTGAGCTTGTAATATTTCCGCAGTCGGTTGTCTACCTTTTCTACCTCAACATCCAACAGACCTTCTGCCTCCAGTTTGTGCAACGCCGGATACAATGCACCTTCTGTGATATGGAGTTCTCCTTTTGTAATTTCCTTTACTCGCTGCGTAATCTCATAGCCATACATTCTGCCGTTCTCTTCAAGCAACTTCATAATGATGGTATTCAAACTCCCTTTGTACAATTGCGAATTTTTCATTTGTATTCTTTTTTAGGCATCCCGTTTGTCTATTATATTTACGGAAAATGCTACTTTCATCTCTAATGCAAAACAAATATATACATAAAAAACTTATGTATAATGATCTTAGGTATAGTTTTCTGATTTTTATCATATAATAAAAAAATAGTTTCCTTAATTTTGCCATTCAAAAATTATATTTTAATGTCGTCATTTTATAAACTCAGCATAAAAGAAGTAAAAAGAGAAACCCCTCAAGCTGTTTCTATTTCCTTTAATATTCCTGCCGAATTAAAAGAACACTACACTTTTGTAGCCGGACAATATGTAACTGTAAAATTAACGTTAGACGGACAAGAGATCCGTCGTGCTTATTCTATTTGTTCTTCACCAAAAAGCGGTGAATTACGAATTGCAGTAAAAGCCATTCCTAACGGACTGTTCTCTACTTTTGCCAATGAAAAACTGGTTGCAGGAAATGTTTTAGAAGTAAGCCAACCTGAAGGTAAATTTACCTTTGAACCGAATGTTGATAAGCAACGTAATTTAGCTGCATTTGCTGCAGGAAGTGGTATTACGCCTATTTTATCTATCATTAAATCCGTTTTAGAAGAAGAACCACGCAGTTCATTTGTTTTACTTTACGGAAACAAAACCCCTGAAGAAACTATTTTTCACGAGGAAATTTCTCAATTACAAGAACAATATTTAAGCCGTTTCTTTGTACATTATGTATACAGTCAGGCTAATATTCCGGGCGAACACTTTGGTCGCATCGACAAGCCCAATATCAACTTCATCATTCGCAACAAACACAGCGAAAAAACATTTGATAAATTCTTCCTTTGCGGACCGGAAGAGATGATTAAAACAGCTAACGAAGTTTTAAAAGAAAATCATATTCCTGAAAAAAGTATCAAATACGAATTATTCACTACTTCCGATAGCGGAAATGAAAAAGTAGAAAACTTAGAAGGTAAAACTAAGATTACTGTTTTACTGGATTATGAGGAAACTACTTTTGAAATGGATAAAAGTCAAACGCTTTTAGATGCTGCCGTTAAAAAAGGATTAGATGCTCCTTATTCTTGCCGCGGTGGTGTTTGTAGCAGTTGTATTGCCCGTATTAAAAAAGGAACTGCCGAAATGAAGAAAAATGAAATCTTAACGGATAAAGAAGTAGCACAAGGATTAACATTAACCTGTCAGGCACACCCTACATCAAGCGAGATAGAAGTGGATTATGATGATGTATAAAAGTAAAAGACATAAAAATAAAAAAGGAGCTATTTAAGCTCCTTTTTTATTTTTTCTACTACAGTATCCGGTTGAATGCTTCTCATAGCATCTTCATAGCCTTCCACTTTTTTATTTCCGTAAACTGATGTTGGCAACAACGGATATTGTGTTCTATCGGCCGTAAGACAAAAATCATCCGGTTGGTTAAAAGGCTTAAATCCGGCATATGGATGTGTAGCACCCCAAAGTGTAATCACTTTTACACCAAACATGGCTGCAATATGAGCATTTCCGCTATCCATAGATAGCATCACATCCATATTAGAAATCAGATCAAGTTCTTGTTTAAATTTCAATTTTCCGGCAACTACTACCCCATTTTTATGTTGGTTTTGTAATTGATTCAATTTTTGTATCTCAGCTTCGCCGCCTCCAAAAAAGAATATAGTATTTTTCTGATCCTTTGCTAAAGCATCCACCACTTGTTGCATCAGATCCTGCGGATATACTTTGGTTTCATATTGCGCAAAAGGTGCAATTCCTATCCAATTTTGTTTTTTTTCTCCTGTAATTGCAAGAATTTCTGTTGAAAGTTTCGCTTTATCCGGAAATATCGGATGCTCTAAAGAAATAGAAAAACCTAATCTTTCAAAGGTATCAACATGTCTTTCAACCATCGATTGTATCGGAGCAAAAACCTTATTCTCAACACGTGTCAGGGCCTTTTTATCGGCTCTGCCTTTATCGGTTGCAGCGACTTTCTTTCCGCTTAGTGCAAATAAAGTCCGTACCACTTTTGAACGTAATACATTGTGCAGATCTGCAACGGCATCAATATGATATTGCTTTACATCGAAAAACAAACGCAATAACCCTACAAAACCTTTATGCCGTCCTTTTACATCAACACCGAAAAAAGTGACATTCGAAATTCCGTCAAAAAAAGGCGCAAAAAAAGGTCGGGAAACCACTGTGATTTTCACTTCGGGATATTGCAAAGAAAAAGCTCTCAACACGGGAACCGTCATTGCGACATCACCCATAGCTGAGAGCCTGATAACTAAAATGTGTTTGGGATAATTTTTCACAAAATTTCTGGATTTATTAATCCATTATCCTTTTTTTGCATATTCTTAATAGTCATTAATCCATCTATATGCTCATGAAGAGAGGGATCAATATTATTCATCATTGGATCTAAAATAAAATCAACTCCTTCTTTTCTTGCAAATTTTGCCACAGGAACAAAATCACTATCTCCAGCAATCAAAATTATTTGTTGAACTTGTTCTTTAAATGATAAGGTGGCTATATCTAAACCTACTTTCATATCAACTCCTTTTTGATTTAAAGGAAATTCAACATCATCAAACTTTAAATCCGAAACTTTTATTTTACCTTCTAATAAAGCTTTTGTATGTTTTGATTTTATTTGCCATTCTCTTGAACTATTTTTTAAAAACCCTAAACGAAGTGCAATTTTTCTTTGTTTTTTCAATTCAGTAAAAAGAGCATGTCTAAACTTATAAAGATCCGTGTTTTTAAAACTTATTGATCTTCCAGAAACTGGATTTTTCGAATCTCCGTCAAAAGGTTCTGCGTCGTAATAAAATATTCTGTACAATTCGGTTGGAGGGAGATTATAACGTGATCTGTAATTATTAATCTTTTGAATATGTTTGAAACAATACAAAACAATATTTCTAGCCATTATCTCAGGCGTATCAGTAGTTTCAAATCCTTTGATATATTTATATCTTCGAATAAAAAAACCTCCATCTATTAAAATTGCTGTTTTCATCATAAAAAGCAGATAAAAAAAAAGTCCAAAGTCAGTATTTGCCGCTATAGTACTTTAGATTTAAAAAAATCTAAAGCTGACAAATCCGCTCATTGGACGTTATATTGTTATACAAATGTATAACTTTTTTATCAATAGGACAAATTTTAACTCTATTTCTTATTTTGATACAACACCGGATTCAATTCCTCGTCGTTATACATTTTCATTTGTTTGTACACCTTCATGTATTTGTCTCCGTTCTCAATATCTGTCAACAATTCGTTAATAGAAGTGTACATATCACTTTTTTGCTCCAAAAGAACATTCAATTTTTCCTGGCATTTTGCACGGTGCTCTGCTGTAGCTTCTTCACGATTAGCTTCTTCGCTCATGTGGTAAATCTTTAAAGCCAAAATAGACAAACGGTCAATGGCCCAAGCCGGACTTTCCGTATTGATTTTAGCATTCGGTTTTACCTGAACATCCTTGTATTTTTGAAGAAAGTAGCTGTCAATAAATTCTACCATATCCGTACGAACCTGGTTTGAAGCATCTATCTTGCGTTTTAGGTCTAATGCTGCCACCGGATCAATTTGCGGATCACGAATAATGTCTTCATAATGCCACTGTACTGTATCTACCCAATTTTTAGCATATAATAAATATTCTATAGTGCCTTTTTCATACGGATTCTTAACCGGTTGGTACACATCGTCAATTATATGATAGTCTTTAATAGATTGTTCAAAAATGGGAAAAGCAAATTCTGCAAACATGATTTTAAATTTTATTTACAAATATAGTTTTTATACTTTTATCCTTGAAAACATTTCATAACTTTTGACTTATGCACATTCATTATATCTCAGAACAAAACAGTATTTTAAATCATTTTTTAACGCAATTGCGCGATGTTTCCATTCAGAAAGACAGCATGCGGTTCCGTAAAAACATTGAACGCATTGGCGAAATTATGGCTTACGAATTGAGTAAAACATTAGATTATAAAAATATTGATGTTCAAACTCCGTTAGGCGTGAAACACACCACAACTATTGCTGAGCCAGTGGTTTTGTGTTCCATTTTAAGAGCCGGATTAGCACTGCATCAAGGTTTTATGAACTTCTTTGACGATGCTGAAAACGGTTTTGTTTCTGCCTATCGTCATCATTATGACAATGATGATAAGTTTGAAATTTTAGTAGAATACCAAGCAGCTCCGTCTTTTGAAGGTAAAAACCTGATCCTGATAGATCCTATGCTGGCCACCGGACAATCCTTAGTGGCTGTTTTAAATCAACTGCATCTGGAACAAAAACCAAAAGAGATCCATATCGCTGTAGTCATTGCTGCTCCGGAAGGAATTCAGTTTTTAAAGGAAAACCTACCCGAAAATTGTCATTTATGGGTAGCGGCACTTGACGATCATTTAAATGCTAAAAAATATATTGTTCCGGGATTAGGCGATGCCGGAGATTTAGCTTACGGCAGTAAGCTATAAAGAGACCACAAAAAATACAATTCCTAAAAGGAGCAACACATCAAAAACGACTTCTTTTAGGATATTGTTCTTTATTCCTTCAAAAAAATTACTTCCCATAATAGAAAGCGGTGCCAGACTAAAGAGCAAACAACTGTTATTCTTATCTGCCGAAAACACATAGATAGCAACACCTAACAGAAATGAAAAAATAAGTTTTTTAAACGATGTTTTCATATTCAATGGTTTTCCCTGTAACGTAAAGATCATGTTGAAAAAAAACAAAAGTGCTATTGATGAAAACAATGCCAGTGCAATATTCTGATAAACACTTTCAAAATAGGTAAAATCGAAGCTAAAGAACGATTGGTTCAATAAATGAGGTAGTAATTGGTTACCCATCATTAAGTTTACCATAGAGAACAGGATCCCTACTGTAAAACAAGCTATAAAAGGGATGATCCAATTGCGATAATCTCCTGACGCATGCAAAATAATTGCAATAAATACCAATGCAATATAAAGTATACTCCAAAAATGGAACAAGGTTGCCAAAAAGATCCAAAATGAAGCATCAAAAATTTTCTCTTTTGTGGCAATTAATGATTTTAAAGATATTAAGCGTCTGAGTGCCAGCAATAAAAATAAATTCGAAATCAGGATCTCTCCGTTTTGAAAAGTCTTCGGAAAAAATAAGAGAAAGATCAGAAATAGTGCAATGGCATAGTTGTTCCCTTTCGTTAAACTGTTCTTTACCGAAATGAAATCAACTAAACCGATACTGAAAACAATAACCGAAAAATACAATGTAAAATACCCTACTGAAATTAGGCCTTCTGTAAAAAGATCGTTGCTAAAAAAGTATAAAAAAGAACATACAAGCAGGACAACCCCTAATAATAAATAATTTAATGGTCTTGTTTTGCTAAAAATACTTGTAATCATCAGGATATTTTATATTTTTGTGGTGTAAATATAATACATTATAAAGATGAAATCGTTTTTTGAGGCTATACAATCATTGTTTGTTGACTTTTTACTAAAACCTTATGATGCATTAAGAGCACTAGAATTAGAAAACTGGTGGACTGCTAATACAATTAATTGGATCTTTATGATTATTTGTTGTGTAGCATTCGTTTACTGGATGAAACAATTAAGTATTTTTAAAGCAAACAGTGAAGATGAGCAAGATACAACAGCTCACTCTTTCTTGAAATAATAAAAAAAGTCCCGAATAAAAATTTCGGGACTTTTTTTATTGTCTTTGGTTTTACTCTTATAAATCAAAACCAATGTCTTTTCTAAAATACATTTTATCAAAAGCTATTGCATCTATGCTGCGGTAAGATTGTGCTATAGCTTCTTCATAGGTTTGCCCATAAGAAGTAATGGCTAAAACACGACCTCCGTTTGTAACAACTTCACCCTCTTTTAAAGTTGTTCCGGCATGAAACACAATTGAGTTGGCTACCTTTTCAATGCCTGTAATTGTTTTTCCTTTTTCATAGTCTTCCGGATAACCTCCTGACACCATCATTATTGTTGTTGCTGCTCTTTCATCAATTTCTAATGAAATTTTATCTAATTCCTGTCTGGAAATTGCTTCAAAGATCTCAACCAGATCACTTTTCAAACGAGGCATTACTACTTCCGTTTCCGGGTCACCCATTCGAACATTATATTCAATTACAAAAGGATCATCACCAACTTTAATTAAACCTATAAAAACAAAGCCTTTATAATCCATGTTGTCTTTCTGCAAACCGGCAACTGTTGGTTTTACAATTCTATCCTCAATTTTAGCTAAAAATTCAGGCGTTGCAAACGGAACCGGAGAAACAGCTCCCATACCTCCCGTATTCAATCCGGTATCGCCTTCCCCTATTCGTTTGTAATCCTTTGCTGTTGGTAAAATCTTATACGATTGTCCATCTGTTAAGACAAAGCAGCTCAATTCGATCCCACTTAAAAATTCTTCGATAACTACTTTAGCACTGGCAGAGCCAAATTTAGCATCGACCAACATGTTCTTTAATTCTTCCTTAGCTTCAGCTAAATCATTTAGAATCAAAACTCCTTTTCCGGCAGCCAGACCATCTGCTTTTAACACATAAGGGGCATTCAATGTTTCTAAAAATACATAACCTTTTTCAACGGTTTCTGCTGTAAAGCTTTCATAACGAGCCGTCGGGATATTGTGTCTTACTAAAAACTCTTTAGCAAACTCCTTACTTCCTTCTAATTGTGCAGCGTATTTTGACGGGCCGATCACCGGAACAGAAACCAGATCTGCATCATTTTTAAAAAAATCATATACTCCGTTAACTAGCGGATCCTCCGGTCCTACTACTACCATTTCTATTTTTTCTGCTAAAACCAGTTGTTTTACTGCTTCAAAATCATTTGGATTAATAGCTATATTTTTAGCAATCAGGGCTGTTCCGGCATTTCCGGGAGCAACAAAAAGTTGGCTACATTTATTGCTCTGTAACATTTTCCAAGCCAATGCGTGCTCGCGACCGCCCGAACCTAAAAGAAGAATATTCATCGTGTTGTGTTGTTTTTTAATCTGAATCGTTCAGATAGTGTTGTTAATTCTCTGCAAAAATACATTTTCTAAAGAAGAAAGAGAAAAGAAATTTTTTACCATAATTTTTATACTTTTGGGTAAACCCAAAGCAATGCTGAAACTATTTGATCTAAGCTTAAAATTAAACGGCTTTCCTATTGCCAAAGCACAAGAAGAATTTGCTTCATTTACAGCAGTTTCAGCAGATGATTACCCAGAATTTATTGAAAAACGAAAACAAGCTATTGTCGATTTTCATTTGAAGCACAATACTTTTTACCGCAATTTAGCAGGCAACGAAACCTTTACTTCCTGGAATCATTTACCCGTTTTAGCTAAAAAACATCTTCAAAAGCCTTTAGTTGAAAGACTTTCTGAGGGGTATACCGAAAAGACCGTTTTTGTGAATAAAACTTCCGGTTCAAGTGGCGACCCATTTGTTTTTGCCAAGGATAAACATGCTCATGCTTTAACCTGGGCTTCCAATATGTATCGCTTTGGTTGGTTTGGCATTGATTTTAATTCGTCATATCAAGCACGGTTCTATGGTATTCCTTTAGATAAAACAGGTTATTACAAAGAACGATTTAAAGATTTTTTAAGTCACCGTTACCGATTTCCTATTTTTGATTTATCAGACAAGGTTTTGGAAGGTGTTTTAGAACATTTTAAAACTAAAAAATTTGACTACATCAACGGTTACACCAGTTCGATTGTATTGTTTGCCAAATTTTTACAACAGCGCAACATCATTTTAACCGAAGTTTGTCCGACTTTAAAAGTCTGCATGGTGACTTCGGAAATGTTATTTGAAGAAGACAAAAAGTTGTTAGAAACGTATTTAGGAGTTCCTATTGTAAACGAATATGGCGCTTCGGAATTGGATTTGATTGCTTTTCAAAATCCGCAAGGCGAATGGCAAGTAAACAGTGAAACCTTATTCGTGGAAATTTTAGACGAAAACAATCAACCTGTTCCATACGGCACGGAAGGAAAAGTAGTGATTACCTCTTTAGACAATAAAGCCCATCCTTTCATTCGTTATGAAATAGGCGATATGGGGATTCTGGATGAAAAAAGCACTGCTAAAAAACCTATTTTAAAAAAACTAATCGGTAGAACCAGTGACATTGCTTTGTTGCCAAGTGGCAAAAAATCGCCCGGACTAACCTTTTACTATGTAACCAAAAGCATCATTGAAGACGACGGGAATGTAAAAGAATTTATTGTCCGCCAGAAGACCTTAGATTCCTTTGAGATTGATTATGTAAGCGAAAACGAATTGACTTTGAATCAAATTACAGAAATTGAAAAAGCTATTGCCAAGTATTTAGAACCCGGATTGCATTTTACCTACAACAGAAAAGAGGTTTTAAAACGAACAGCCAGAGGAAAGCTAAAACAATTTCAAACGGAACTATAACCAGATTACTTTGTGAAACGGGGCTTGACCAACAATTGGTGAATCAAAAACAAACCTGTATTGAAAGCTGCTTTCAACGGATTATTGCCATGAAAATCTTTATAAATGGTATAATTGTACTTAATCAATTTTACTTTGGATGACGAAACAGAATCTTTTCGCACACGATAATAAGCTAAACTTTCCGGAACCGGTTTTACCTTACCAATTTTTTTAACCAATATAAGCCATAAGATCCAATCCTGGCGTTTTTTGATGCTTGCTATCGGAATTTTACCGAAAAAATCAACAGAATAGATACCTGTTAAGTTACCAATCCAGTTGCAATAAAATAATTTAGAATAGGTAACCTCTAAAGGTGCTGTAATTTCTTTTTGCAGGCTATTTCCTTCTTCATCTATCTGTTCATAGAAAGAAAATGTCATCGGAAGATGTTCTTCCTCCATAAATTGAAGTTGTTTCTCCAGTTTTTCCGGTTTCCATAAATCATCTGCATCTAAAAAAGCGATATAATTTCCCTGAGCTTGTTGAATAGCAAAGTTACGAGCTACACCCGGTCCTGAATTTTCAGCCAATTGGAAAACTTTTATACGCGTATCCTGCTTAGCAAAAGACCGGAGGACGGAAACCGTATGATCCGTTGAAACATCGTCTACCAGAATTAATTCCCAATGAGTATGTGTTTGTTTTAAAACCGACTGAATGGTTTCTGCAACAAATTTTTCTGCATTAAATGTGGGTGTTATAACAGAGACTAATTTCATTAGTATGCTTTTTCTTCTCCTCTCACAGCATTTGCGATGGTCATTATAATGATCTTAATATCCAACAAAATAGACCAGTTCTCTAAATAAAAGATATCGTATTTTACCCTGTTGATAATATCCTTTTCATTTTCTACTTCTCCCCGATAACCATTCGTCTGGGCTAAACCTGTAATTCCCGGTTTAATGAAATGACGAACCATAAACTTATCTACTCGTTTAGCATACATTTCAGTGTGGCTTACCATGTGAGGCCTCGGACCGACAACTGACATATCTCCTAACAACACATTAAAGAACTGGGGCAACTCGTCAATACTGGTCTTTCTCATAAAAGCACCTATTCTGGTAATTCTGGGGTCGTTCTTTTGTACCTGTTCCAAATCAGCGATCGGGTTCAAACGCATGGAACGAAATTTATAACAATAGAACTCTTCATAATTTAAACCATTTCTTTTTTGTTTAAAAAACACCGGTCCTTTTGACTCCAATTTAATCCAAATAGCCAAAACAGGTGTCAACCAGGATAGAACTCCGATAATGACAAACAATGAAAAAACAATGTCAAATGTTCTTTTAATTATTTGACTGGTTCTTTTGTCCAAAGGTATATTTCGCAATGAAACTATAGGTATATACCCATAATAGTCTAAAATCAAATTACGGGATAAGACATTTTTACTGTCGGGTAAAAGTTTTAACTTTTTAAGATTATTATCTGTAAAATTAACGAAACGGTTTAGTTCATTGTTGGTCAAACTATTCAGGGAACAATAGATTTCATCGATTTTATTTTCTGTTACATATTCGAAACATGATTTAAAATTGTTCTTCTTTAGCTCTTTAGTATCAAAAACATGTATGAGCTTATATCCGTAATCGGGATTGTCGTTAAAAAAATGGATCAGCTGATCTACTTGTTTACCGTTTCCTACAATAATGACTCTTCTGAAATTCCCTCCGAAAGTAACCCTGAAACGCCTTAAAAAGTAATACACTGAAAACTTTTCTACTGTAACCAAAACTAATGATAACGAAATAAATTTTATCATTTGAGAAGGTTCGGAAAACTTGTAAAAGTATCCTAAGTAGGCAAAATTGAATATGAGGAATAAAACATATTGTTTTACGATCTTACCTAAGATCTGGAACTCAGTTGTGAATCGAAAAACTTCATAAAAAGCTACATTCCAGGCAATCAGTATCCAGGCAATTGATATGAACAGGTGATAGCTAAAGATATTTAGCGGTTCAGGTAAAAAATAATAGCTCAGGAAGTTGATTATCAATAAATCAATTCCATAAGAAAATGGCCTTATATAGCCTGAATATCTACCTGTTCTTGATGACAATTTTTAATGAATAAAATTGGTAAAATCTTTATGCTCTTCTTTGGCTAATTCCTCAGGAGAAAGTGCTTTAAAATACTCATACGTAACTTTCATTCCTTCTGCTCTTCCTATTTTAGGTTCCCAGCCTAACAATTCTTTTGCTTTAGTAATATCGGGCTGGCGTTGTAACGGATCATTAGCCGGTAATGGTTTGTAAATTATTTTTTGGGTTGTTCCTGTTAATTTAATAATTTCTTCGGCAAAATCCTTGATAGTGATCTCATCTGGATTTCCGATATTAACCGGTAAATGATAATCAGAATGCAACAGACGAAAAATTCCTTCTACTTGGTCGTCTACATAACAGAACGAACGCGTTTGCCCCCCGTCTCCGAAAACAGTTAGGTCTTCTCCTCTCAAGGCCTGGCCTATAAATGCCGGAATTACTCGTCCGTCGTTCAATCGCATTCTCGGACCGTAGGTATTAAAAATACGTACAATTCTGGTCTCTAGTCCGTGAAATGTATGATAGGCCATTGTAATGGCTTCCTGATAACGTTTGGCTTCATCATATACCCCGCGAGGTCCTATCGTATTAACATTTCCGTAGTATTCCTCAGTTTGCGGATGTACCAACGGATCTCCGTATACTTCAGACGTTGAAGCAATTAAAATCCGTGCTTTTTTTACACGAGCCAATCCTAATAAATTGTGTGTTCCCATGGCACCTACCTTTAAGGTCTGGATGGGGATTTTTAAATAATCTATAGGACTCGCCGGAGAAGCAAAATGTAAAATATAATCCAGTTTTCCCGGAACATGTACAAACTTAGTGATATCGTGATGATAGAACTCAAAGTTCTTTTCTTTGAACAGGTGTTCAATATTTTTTAGATCCCCTGTAATCAGATTATCCATCCCTATAACATAATATCCTTCTGCCATAAAACGATCACACAAATGAGAACCTAGGAATCCTGCTGCTCCTGTAATTAATATTCTTTTCATTTCTTTATTAATTTCTACTATTTGAAACGGCGAAAAAAGAATAGAAAGCGGTAAAAAAAACTACTCCTCTCTGCCTCCATAAAAATGATTCTGTCAAAAATAAGCTTATCATCAGAATTGTAAAAGCAATATGCATAAAATCTTTAACCTGTAAAGCTTTGTAAAGTAATACGCCCAACATAACTATTAAAAGAATAAATCCTATTACTCCTAACTCGGCAAAATTCTGTATGTACTGATTATGAAAATTGAGCGTTCCATAACCTGGGTAAAGATCATACTGCTTTTCTTTATCCAATAATTTTTTCAGAGAAGCATTTAATCCGAACCCTTTCCAGAAAATAGGTTCTTCCTGTAAAAACTCAAAAAACATTCTGGCCTGATATACTCTGAAAGCAGCTCCCGGGAAAAAATCTCCATGAGAAAATTTTTCATTGTTCCATGCTTCATAAATGCTCACAACATGAACTTGCTCTGTATGAATGGTAGTCATGTCGTTACGCACTCCTCTTTCTGTATTTGATTGAATTTCAACTAAAAAACGTTCTTTAATTCTACTAAAAGTAAGAATAAACCCAATTGCAAACACCATTATAGCTATATTGCGCAAACGGACTCTGTGAACTGTTTTAGAATAAAAAGAAGTATAAAAAAACGTCAGTAAGAGAAAAACAACAATAATATTCTTTGACGATAACAGTAAAATAAAGAGAAAAAGAAAAAGTACTATAGAATAGTCTGCTTTAGATTTTACTTCTTTAGTAAGGAAGTAAAAAAATGCCACTGCTACATAAACGGAAACATGAATAGCATTTAATAATTTAGGGACTAACCCATAGTCATCATGATATTCGCCATGGTAAAAAAAAGCATTGCTATCACCTGTTATCGCATATCGTATCAGTGCCCGCATCATAAATACTAAAGTGAAGGTAACAATAGAAAAACTATAGTATTTAAGTATTTTCTCTTTGGTTTTTTGATTAAAAACCGGAATAAAGGAAAAAAGAAAAGGGATCAAAAGCAATGTGATCTCTTTAGGAATCGCTTTAAGTGTTCTTTCTTTATCAATGGCCCAGAAATATGACAAAGCCATCCAAATGAACAAAAGAATAGGTATTGCCAGAAAAAAGGATCTTTTAAACGTTACTTTTTTTCTATTCAGAAGAAGAAACAGAAACAAAATCCCTAAAGTAATATTATTTATTCCCAGCGGAAGAACAATAGTTGCCAATAAAAGCAAAAAAGGAATAAAGAAATTATTTTCCTTTTGTGTTTCTATCAAATCTTGCCATACATTCTTCAAAAAACTGTAAATATTGGTCATTTATAGTGTTCCAATTAAAATTTTTTCTGATTCTTTCAAAGTTGTTCTGAACTTGTTGCAAGTTATCACTTTTTTTGACTGTATTTAAGATATTTTTAACTTCTTCCGAATTTGTAAAGTAAAAGGCATTTTCCTGTAAAACTCCTCTGTTAAATTCATTATTATGAGCCGCTATTAAAGCCTGTGAAGCCATAGCCTCAAGTAAAGAAGGATTCGTACCTCCTACTGTATGACCGTGAAAATATAAATTAGAGAAATAACGAAGATTGTTTAATATCTTAATATCGTATATCGCCCCGACAAACCTTATCTTTTCAACCGATCTGAATTTATTCTTCAAATAGGTTCCGAATTTTGTATCGTGATTTCCGAAGACCAAGATAGGAGTTGTTACCTCGCTTGCCATTACTCCGTCTAAAACCATTTCAATGTTATTTTCCGGCTCAAATCGTGCCATAATCATATTATATTTATATGGCTCAACCTTAAACAAGCTTAGCACTTCCTGATTCGGGTCATTAAAGTTATAAGCTCCATAAGCAATATAATGACTTTTGAGATTATATTTTTGTTTGAGGTAACTTTGAATTCCGAGCGAATCTGCAATTAGTGCGTCGCTTTTTTGTGCAGCCTGCTTTTCTGCCCAAAGCAATAGCTTCTGAATCGGTTTAGAGTATTTGGTTCGTTTCCATTCTAAACCATCCATATTAGTCACTACAATTGCTCTTTTTGGATGTAAACCAAACCAAACAGAACTACTGGTATACCCTAACTGAAGAATGATATCAAAATCTCTTTTCCGGGAATCCAGAATACAATTCAGATCATAAATATATTGTCCGGCTGTACCTATAACATATTCGGGATCATAGCAGTGAATTATTGAAACCCCTTTAAAAGATGTTTTTTTATAGGGGTGCTTGTGCGAGTTGTATACATAAACTTCATGATCCTGACTTGCTGCATAGGTTGCAAAATATTCTGCAAATTGTTCAAAACCACCGTAATAATTGGGTATTCCTCTGGTACCGAGTATTCCTATTTTCATCTCTTATCTAATGAAAAACAAAAATACTAATTTGGATTCTTAAACCTAATGGCTTCTAAATATTTATTTGCACTGGTTTCCCAATTATACTTGGTTTTCATTTCTTTTATTAACGGCAATATCCCTTTATTGTGCAATGCAAAATCTATTTTTCCTGCCAGATCATTTGAATCTTCCGGATTAAACTGATACTCTTTTAGAAAGGAAAAATCTTTCATTGCTGTAGTATTTGAACAAACAGTAGGAATATTTGCTGCTAATGTTTCCAGAGGCGGAATCCCAAAACCTTCTGCCAAGGAAGGGTATACAGACAGTTCAGCCCCTCTTATCAGATCTAATAATTCTGTATTATTTACATGGTTAAAAAAATATATTTTTTCTTTAACCTCTTTTGTCTGGTTTGATAAAAAAACCTCTAACTCTTTATAATCTAAATCTTTTTTCCCCACAAAGACTAAATCATAATCTTTATAATATGCCTTTTCAACAAAGGTTTTTAAAAGTAATAAATGGTTCTTTCTGGGTTCTATTCTGCTAACGAGTAGAAAATATTTTTGTAAATTATATTTTTTATTAAGATTAGTCTGTATCTCCTCTTTATTATATTTCTGATAATATACTTCATTAACAGCATTAGGTGTAACAAATACAGGCTTATTCAATTTAAAATTTGAGATAATCCTCTCCTTTGAATAATTAGAAACTGTCAGGACCACATCTGATAGTTTTGATGAAGCTTTAAATAAAAATTTATTCTTTAAAATATATTTCCGATTAAAGAATACAGGATAATCCAAGAACAACACGTCATGAATTGTATTAATATATTTACAGAATTTGAATGGTGGAACAATATATTGGAAATGAGCAAAATCAATTTTATGTAAAGTTATTATTCTGGGAAAATCGATTAATAACCTCAGCCATTTATTCCTATAGTTCAGTTTGATATATTTTATATTCTCTTTCTCTCCGAATGTTTCTTTTAGTTTATTAATATTTCTTGCCGCAAAATAAAAAACAATAGCTTCCTGCTCGACCAACTTTTTATATAAGCCTTCAATATAGGTAGTTATGCCTTGATAATCTTCATCAAACTTGTGACAATCAACCATTATTCTCAATCTACGCTCGTTGTTCATCGGGACAATTCTTTTTTCTTTTCATAATTAAAAAACAACAAGGCTCCTAAAATCAGTATTAAAACATCTCTTTTATTGAAAATACCGGTAATGGTCAGTGAAGAGAACAAATAGAACAAGCCTATTGCTGAAATCAGATGTGAGGAATAATCTTTTTGATAGTAATTCGTTTTATAAAGTCCTATGAGGAAAAATAAATAAGCGATGATCCCTATTAAGCCTGTTTTATAGAAAACAAATACATAACCATTATGAATCTCTGAGATAAATTTTAGTCCTTTTTTGTACCTCCTAAAGGGGAGTGAAACCTTAAATTAATTTGTGAACCATACCCTGTACCTAAAAAATAACTTGACGGATTGTCATCCATCAATGCAATTGCTCTTGATGCTTCATAAGCTCTCCAGTGATCCCATAAATCCTTGTGGTTTTCCCGATCTATTTTAGTAATAAATATTTCGCCCGGTGCAATTTTTAATTTATACAAAAAGCCATCAATACCCGTTGCATTTCTGTTAATTTTCACAGAAAATAAATATCCATACAGTATAAGTATACCCAATACTAATGAGGCCATTATTTTTAATGTTCTCGCTGTAATTATGGTATAACCTTTAACGGCCAAAACCATCATTATACCTACAACAAACATCGTTCTGGATAAATAAAAAAAACATGATATTAATAGCAAAATTAAGATCTGTCTCTTTCTTTTCTTACTGAATAAAGGAAGTTGAGAAAAAGCATCTGAAAACCATAAAAGCAATAATGCAAAAAGCTCAAGAAAATTATCTTTTCCGAATTCACGAATTTGGGAGACACTTCCGGACAAAACATTTGTAAAGAAAAGCAAAAGCACAAAATGCATACTAGCAGATATGAGTCCACTCAGAATAATTGCTTTTAAAAAAATTTGAAAATTATTAATTTTTTTGAAGAACATATAACCCAGCGTTATCCCAACAACCGGCTTAATGAAGTAAGAAATATCTTTAATAATATTCCCAGTTTGATAGTTATAAAAAAACATCACAAAGAAAGGAATACTAAAAAGTATAAATAGCGGTATAATCCTTTTTAAGAACCGGATTGATATGCTCGCATCATCTGAAAAAATAAAAAAAGCCAGGATTATCAACTGTAACAGCATATTCACTTTAAAAGAAGGAATATACAATTGTGCTAGTAAAATAATAGAAAATAGTGCGGAATATAAGGTAGCAACTTTAATTTTCATCAAAACAGGCCTTTAATCATTTTTACTGATTGGTTTATTTTTAAAACACCTAAGCAAAGATACTTATAAAAACCTTTAAAATGCTTTTTTATATAGAGCCTGTAACCTTTAATCAACATGGGATTTTTCTTTTTGTTAAATCCGACATAATGAATATATTTTTGTTTTGAATAAAAAACTCTTTTATATCCTAAATCAGCGATTCGTTTACAAAAATCCACATCTTCTACATACAGAAAGTAATCTTCGTCAAAGCCTTTAATTTCATCATAAATCCTTTTAGACATTAAGATAAAGGATCCTGTAAGCCAGTCAACTTCATAAATTTCTTTTGAAAAATCACCTGAAATAAAATCGTCATCAAATTGAAATGCCCTCTTCATCCAAAAAAGATTGGTAAGATTCGGGAATTGTCCGACCGCTTGTAAATATTCCTTATTACCATTCAACATGTTAATTCCTAATGCTCCTACTGTTTTATGAGTTTTTACATAATCTAATGCCGGTTTTAAATTGTCCTGTAGAACAGTATCTATATTTAAAAGTAGTACGTACTCCCCTTTTGCTTGTTGAACGGCAAGATTATTTCCTTTTCCGAATCCGTTATTGGATCTCGATTCTATTAAACAAATCGTCGGATAATTTTCTTTTATAAATGTACAACTCTCATCTTGTGAATTATTATCGATCAAAATAATTTCATAGTCAATTTCTAATAAATGTTGCTGAATACTTTTTAAACAAGCATCCAGATATTGTATTCCATTATAATTAACCAGAATAACCGATAATTCTACACTCATATTACATAAAGGTAAAAAAGCCTAATTTCTTTTTTATCACAATAACAAAGATACCATTTACAATAACATTTACTAATAAACTTGAAAAGGCAGCCCCTTCATATCCATATAAAGGAATTAAAAGAAAATTTAAAACCACATTTACCAAAAACCCTATAAACATAATATTTCTAACGGTAATTTCATTATCCGTCATGTTTAAAATTTGGTCTACATTTCCCGTCATAGCATTAAACAAGGCGCCTAATGTTATCAAAGCAAGAGCTAATTTTCCTTGTACAAACTCCTCTCCAAAAAAATTCAGAAAAAAAGAACCGAGAAAAATTAAAAGTAATGCTATAGGCATAGTTAACACTATGGTTAATTGGGTCGCTTTATTGATTGTTCTTTTCAATCCAATAATATCTTTTAAATGATATTTTTCTGAAACATCCGACAAAATAATAACTCCAACTGTATTTACAACAAAAAGGGTTAAGTACCCTAATTTAAAGGCCGCATTATAAATTCCGATATTTTCTTCTGTTTCAAATTTTCCTAACATCAGCACATCTGTCCAATTCAAAAGAACCAGAAAAAAACCACTGATCATCATCGGAACCGATTTTCTGAGGATCTCAAAGCTTTTCAGATCAACCTTTTTGTAGCTTCCGTTTTTGAAAATAATTGATACCCCTATTAACACGGTAAGCAGAACTGACAAAGCATAGGCCAAAATTGTTGTAAAACTTTCTAACCCCATAGCTTTAAACGCTATAATAAAAAGTAAAAAAAACAAATTGGGAAAGATAAAATACAATAATCCGTAAACTAAAAATTTCTTTACAGATAAAAAGTAGTTGACGTTAATTTCGTGGAAAACAAAAAAAATTAAAGAGGCGAAAACAACTTTTAAAAAATTTGTTAAGTCTGGTTTATCATAAAAAAATGCAATCTCTTTTGAAAAAAGAAAAAGTAATACAAGAGGGATGACGGCTATAAAAAAGGAAATCTTATACGATTTTATCAGTAACCCTTTGTTTTGTTCTTCAGAATTAAACCCTCCGGTAAAAGCAATAAAAGCAGCAGGAATACCTAACGAAAAAAACATTACTATTAGCTGTAAAATAGTTAGTGCCAGAGCAAATAACCCATAAGACGAACTACCAAAAAGATTTGTAATAACTAAAGTCACTGAAAAATTCAAAACCATTCCCAATAACTTAAAAATAAAGGTACTACCTCCTTTTCTGAAAAGGATCTTTTTTAAAAGCTCTGCTATTTTATCGCTTTCTACCATTTTTTTAATTTTTCCCGGTAATCTTTCACAACCTTTTCCCAGTCAACAACATAAGACATTGTTTCTCTGTGCATGTGACAAGATAAAGAAGGCAAAGGCGACAATCCTAGCAATTTTGAATAGAAAAATTTGTTGCCTAATAATTTTCGACTCAAAAATCTGTCATTTGCTCTATTTGCTGACCTTTCAAAAACCTTTCTATGTTTTTTAAAGGTATTCGTCTTGACTAAAAAAGTAAAGGTTATATCTCTTATCTGCCTCCAATGCAAGGTCTTCGTTTTAAAAATAAAACTTTTCTCCATATAAAAAGGAGCATATCTATCGGGATAATCGCAAGGGAAAACTAAAAATTCAGGTTTTTTAAAGTAACGTTTCATACGAAACAACAACAGCTCTCTCTTACGCAATAATTGTTTAACTTTTATATCTCCGGGATAAATTGTACGATATTCCTCTATTAAAGTAACTATTTCTGAAAAACAATCAGAAGTGTGTAAATAATCATCTTCGCAGAAATACACAAACTCATCATCAGGTAGTGATGCTGCTAATCTGAAGCATTCTCGCAAGGAATTATCGTTACCGTATTTACCATGGATCATTTCAACTTTAAAAGCTTCAAAGAAACGGATCATTTCTTCTGAAAGGTCATCTGCAACAATAAATATACTGTGTTCAATAGCTTTTAAAGAGTCTACTAAACTCAAAAAACAAATCTTTATTAACTCTTTTTTATCTAAGTCAAATGGTCTGGGAGAACCATGAACCGCATTAACTTTATCGCATGTTCTAAATATAATATTTAGTTTAGTAGAATTCTTCATTCAGAGAATAGCTAATTTTTATTTACAGCAAATTTAATAAATCATTTGCCCAAACGTTCCAATTTAATTTCTCAATATACAATTTTCTTGAAGAATTACTCAATTCATTATAAAGCTCAGGTTGTTCAATGTACTTTTGAAGCAATTCAAAATACACTTCAGCAGTAGCCTCAGGGTTTACACAAAATCCATTTACTCCGTTTGCTATAGCATTACTTATCCCTCCTGTATTTCTTGAAATACTCGGAACGCCATAAGCACTGGCCTCACAAAAAACAATGCCGAAACATTCTGCTTTACTGGGTAAAAATAAAAAATGGCTATTTTTAAAAATGGCAGCCAATTCTTTTAAATCAGACTCTTTGTTTTTGTTTAAAAAAGGAATGACTTTCATTTTATCGTGCTTAACAGGCGGAATACATCCGCAAACCGTCAGGTGAATATCATATTCTGCCTCAAGTAACCTTAAAAAAGTGTCATATACCAAATCTCCTCCTTTTCGATACCAATCGACTCCTAAGAACAAAATATTAACCGTTTCGTATTTTGAAATCTGTTTAGGTTCAAAATGAACATACCTTTCGTCAATATTTGCTCCGAAAGGAAGAACCGCTATTTTTGCTTTTGAATTATAATGATTGACTACATAGTTTTTTGCCCAGTTGGAAGGATACGTAATATAAGCTGCTTTTTCAATAGCTTTTTGTTCAATTATATTAGATTCCTTTACTGAAAACTCAAACAAGTTAGAATAGGTGTCATAATATTCATTCATCTGACCAAAGGAGGAATCTGAACAATAAATAATGGGAATATCTGTATTTAAAAAAGCAATTTCTGTGGAAGCTGCCGGCGCAAAAATATAGTCGTAATGTTTTCCTCTAAGCTTTAATTGAATATATTTTGAATGTATATAACTCAAAAGGATTGAATTCTTATAGTTATAACCTTTTCTAAAAATAAGCTTGGTCAATCTGTTAGTAACAGCCATTGCTTTAATGAAAAAAAGTGGAATTGGTCCGATACAATCCACTTTTTCCACATTATTTTTTAAATTTTGATACATCTGGTAGTAGATTCCAGACCACGATTTTTTATCCAACGGGTCAGAAGCTGTAACAAATGCAATTTTTATTTTTTTAGTCATAGAAATTACTTCCATTCAAACTGTTACTGCACAAGAATTTTCTCAAGTTCAGGTGCAAAAGGTGGCTGTGCATATAAAACAGGATCATAATTTTCCCCTTTCCCGGTTGGTGTAAGGGTCGCTGAATTAAAATCCATTTTTAAATGTTCTGTTGGCGAAAAATAAAGAAAAAAATCGCTTCCGATAATTTCGAATTTTTTACCAAAATACTCGTAAGTAAATCTTGAAAATTTCATTATTCCTTGATCAGGATTTTGTCCCGGATCAATTCGTAAATAAGTCATAACAACTTCTTCAGGAATATTAAAAGTGATTTTTTGAGGTTCTTCACTTCCTTTTATCTCAGCCTTAACAGATTGTTCTTCTGTACAATTTGGAGACCCGTCTTCAGTATAATAAATCTGAAAAACATCATCTTTAGGAACTATTGCCTCTATTACTATTTTTACTTCGCTATCTTTCTGTACTTCTTTTTGAGGTACACTATTATTGTTTTCTTCTTTATTTTCTTTATCAATTTTACAGCTTAAAACTATAAAAGAAGTCAAAACTAAAAAAGTAAATATTTTCGTTTTCATCATTATTTTTTTATAGCAAATATATTTCTTTTTTACTATTATTTATAAATTTTTTATTCTATTAAAATCAATTACAAATAATATCTTTTTTACTATTTTTGCTCGATATAAGAAAAACTATGTCTTTAAAAATCAAAAAAAAAAACATTAGTCTATTTGTTTTCAGTCTTCTATATGCAGTTCTCTGCTACGGCTTTGCATTAACAAATTTTACTTTAACAATTGACAATGAGCAAGTTTTTCCTAAAGATCATTCCTTGGGAATGGGAAGATGGGGAACAAACTTAATAAGATGTAGAATTTTTGATGGAATTACTCCCTATTATACATTATTGCTTAGTCTGTTTTTTTTAGCATTTACAGCTGTTGCACTCTCACGCCTTTTCAATTTTAAAAATATATACAGCTATTTATTTTGTGCTTTATTTTTATCATTTCCACAAATGGCTTATCAAATGGTTTTTACAATGCAAGCAGATGCTGTTGCGATAGGTTTTTTTGCTTCATCCCTTTCAATCATTTTGTTTCTATGGGCTTTGGATCATTTAAAAATTGAATCCATAAAATCTTATCTGGCTTTACTTCTTTCTGCAATTTTAATTGTTTTTGTAATTGCTATTTATCAAGCTTTAGTGTTTTTACCTGTTGTAATCTTTACTATTTCTCTTTTTCAAAATACTTTCAAAGAAGATTATTCTTTTAAGAAAGATCTTGTAAGGGTTGGTTTTTTTACGATCTTAATGTTTATATCCGGTATTTTATATTATATTTCTGTAAAACTATTTTGTCCTCCGATGGGCGATATCGGTCATCTTGATAGCTATACATCATCTAATCAAAGCAGTTTTTATAATAGATTTATTGACTTCTATAATTTACTTGTTGATAATTTCAGAGGAGACTTTTATTATGGGGACAAACCTTTTCTCTTTGCATCGCTCATTAGTTTAGTTCTTATTGGGGTTTATATTTATCAAAAAAAGCATTTCTTTATTCGATTTACCTTAATCTTAGCTTCTTTTGTTTTAACTTTCTTTATTTCCTTTTTTATTACAAATGGCGCTCATCCACCAAGATTATATGTGGCAACAAATATTATTTTTGCATTTATAATAATCCATTTCTTTTCAAGTTTTAAATACAAGACTGTAGGCATACTTTTTGCAAGTATTATTTCACTTGCTAATATTTATTTGATCACACTTTTATTCTTATCTAGTTATAAAATTTGTCAACACGACCAGCAAATAGCCAGAAAAATAGATGCTTTTATATATACAAAATACCCTACTTTTAACTACAATACCGATTATGTATATTTTTATGGAAGTTTACCGGCTTCTGAGCATAATCGATTTGTATTACCTAAATCCGAGATTTTCGGAGGTTCATTTTTTAGTTGGGACGGAGGAAGCAATAACAGAATAATTAATTTTATTAAATTTTATGATATTGCATATTATCGTGAAATCGATAACAAAGAAACCTTTTTAAAAATTGCAGATTCAATTGAGTCAATTCCTATTTGGCCTAATCCTGAGTCTATTAAAAAAATAGATAATGTAGTAATCGTTAGGCTTGGAAAAGAAAAAGGATCAAAATTATCAGTAGAATAAGTATATTTATTGGATTACTAAAAACAATAAACTCTCAAAAAATGAAAGGTAAAAAGATATCTATTATTGTACCGGTATATAACTCTGAAAAATTTCTTGATTTACTTGTTGAAGCTGTTGATATTGAAAAAAACAAAAATAACTGGGATTTAGAATTAATTTTAATTGATGATGGTAGTAAAGATCACAGTTTTAAAAAAATATTTGAATTAGCCAAAATTTTCAAATACATCAAAGGAATAAAATTATCCCGAAATTTCGGACATCAAATAGCTGTAAAAACCGGTCTTACTTACTGTTCTGGTGATTACATAGCAATAATTGATGATGATTTGCAAGATCCCCCTAACTTACTTCCTAGCTTTTTCACTTATTTAGATAATGGATATGATGTTGCCTACGGAGTACGAAAGAAAAGAAAAGAATCTTTTATCAAAAAACTTAGTTACGCTTCTTTTTATAAGATCTTAAAAAAAATCAGTAACACTGATATACAATTAGACAGTGGCGACTTTTGTGTGATGAAAAAAAGGGTCGTAGAGAATATGCTAAAACTACAAGAAAAGAACCCTTTTTTAAGGGGTATAAGAGCTTGGATAGGTTTTAATCAGATTGGTGTAGAATATGAAAGACAAGCAAGAGTTGCTGGTGAATCAGGATATACACTTAAAAAATTATTCAAAATAGCTAAAGACGGTATTTTTTCATTTTCTAATGTTCCCATTCGACTAATAACCATTTTAGGCTCGTTAGGTTTAGTTTTTGCTTTCTTTTTCTCTTGTTATATACTTTTTCAATACTTTGTCAATTTAATTCCTGTAAAAGGGTATACTTCTTTAATTATAATTATCTCTTTTTTCAGTTCTCTGATATTAGTCTGTTTAGGGATCATAGGAGAATATATTGTAAGAATCTATGATGAAGTCAGAAACAGACCTTTTACAGTAATTGATGAAACAATAAATGTATGAAGATGAATGTCGGGATTATAGGATGTAATGGTTTTATTGGCAAGCATTTGTCTTTAGCAATATCCAAAATTGATAATATAAATCTAAAACTATTCGGGCGATCTTCTGAGAATAAAACCGGATTGGATTTACCTTATGAAAACATTGATTTTTCAGACAAGGAAAATTTAAAACAAAAAATTGAAAATCTTGATATTATTTATTACTTGGCTTCGACAACTATTCCGGCAACTAGTTGGGATAAACCTATTTTCGAAATAGAATCTAACCTTATTCCTTTTCTTAATTTAGTAGATCTTGCCAGTAAGATAGGTGTTAAAAAAGTTGTTTTTACATCAAGCGCAGGTACAATATATGGTAGTTCAAATGATAAGCTAAAAGAAATTGATGATAAACACCCTTTTTCTCCTTATGGCATTACTAAACTTAGTATGGAGCTTTATCTTAACTATTATAAAGTTAAAAATGATCTAAATTATGATGTTTTCAGAATTTCAAATATTTATGGTGAAGATCAAGATACAAGCAAAGGATTAGGTATTATTAATACATTTTTGGAAAATATAATTAATCATAAAGACATTAATATCTACGGAAAAGGTGATATCGTAAGAAACTATATTTATATCAAAGATGTTGTTGATTTCCTACTTACTTCATTAGACATAAAAAATGATACCTCAAATATTTACAATCTCGCTTCAGATGATAACCTAAGCATTAATAACTTATTAACTGTCATAGATTCTATAGTTGATGAAGATTATAACTTAACCTACCTTCACCACAGGAATAGTGATAATCCTAATATCTATATTGATAACTCTAAAATTAAGAACTCGTTTCCTGAAAAAAAATTCACTCCGATTCATAAAGGCATAAAATCCTGTTATGAATATCTAAAAAAATCTAATTAATTCTATAGCGTTTATTTTATACATTTTATTAAAAAATCAGTTTGATATAGAAACTTGGTAAGTAAATTTATTTTCAACAATATATCTATATTTATAATATAGCTACTTGTCCATAAAACCTAATAAATCAAATGTCCCGTATATAGTTCTTCCACTTCAATTTCCGGCGGTGTGTGTTTTAAGATCACATTACCGGTTGATACAATTTGTCCTTCTATCCTCTGTATCGGTTTTACGATCATATCATTGGAGCCTCTTTGATAAAATTTAATGGTTTGGACTTCAAAATTCTCTCCGTTAAACCTACCGTCACCAAAATAAAAGTTCAATAAAAGTTCTCCGGCTGTTCCGTTAATATAAAAATTAGTAACCGTGTTACTTTCTATTACAAATTGTCCGGTTGATGCTATATTAATATAATAATCTCCTGTTCCCGAACCGTCGCCATCTTCTCCTATAGAAAATAACCGGAATAAACCATAATGTAAAACGCCTTCACTTCTGATATCCTGTTCGGTCTTGCTATGTATTTCTTCTAAATTCGGAGCTGTAACATATACTTTTGTCAGACCATAATCACGAGCCAAATTACAAGAAGAATTGTCTTTTACCACTAATAGATCTCCTTGTAAACTTACCTCAATATCATCCATAATATTTTCGCTGGTCTCAATCTTAACTTCATATTCAGGCCCTTCTTTAATTACTAAACCAACACCGGAATAGACTTTTACTTTCGTAAAGTTATCATACGGAAAAGTTTGAGTTACTGTGTTACCGTTTCCCTTAAAACAATCTTCAGAAATACCGCAACTCACTGTTATTGTTAATAGTACTAAAAATAATATTTTCTTCATCTTTTATTTTTTCCTGCCTCTACTTTCTCAATAGTTGATTTTAGACATTCTCTTCTGTAAGAAACCAAAGATACTTACAAATCACAAAAGATAACAAAATTTTTAGTTATTCCTTTTAAAAGCTATCTTTGTACATATTGTTTCAAAATGAAAAGAGCTCTAATTACAGGTATCAACGGTCAGGACGGTTCCTATCTGGCTGAATTTTTACTAGAAAAAGGTTATGATGTTCACGGAATTATAAGAAGAAGTTCCACCTTTAATACAGAAAGAATAGAACATCTTTACATCGAAAGTTTACTTCAGGATCTACATAAAGAAAAAAAGATAAAATTGCATTATGGTGATATGACGGATTCGACAAACCTGATCCGTTTGGTTCAACAGATCCAACCTGATGAAATTTATAATCTGGCAGCACAGTCACATGTAAAAGTTTCATTTGACATGCCTGAATACACTGCCGAAACAGATGCTGTAGGAACCTTACGATTGTTAGAAGCTATCAGGATTTGCGGTTTAACAGATAAGACCAGGATCTATCAGGCCTCTACTTCTGAACTATATGGAAAAGTACAGGAGATCCCGCAATCGGAAACAACTCCTTTTTACCCTCGTTCTCCTTATGGTGTGGCAAAACTATATGCTTTCTGGATCACTAAAAATTACAGAGAGTCTTACGGAATGTACGCTGTAAACGGTATTCTTTTTAACCACGAATCTGAACGAAGAGGAGAAACTTTCGTAACTCGAAAAATAACATTATCTGCTTCCAGAATAAAGCACGGAATACAGGAAAAACTATATTTAGGAAATTTAGATGCCAAAAGAGACTGGGGATATGCTAAAGATTATGTAGAATGTATGTGGCTAATGCTGCAACAAGACCAACCGGAAGATTTTGTGATCGCAACAGGGGTACAATATTCTGTACGTTACTTTTGCGAACTGGCTTTTAAAGAAGCCGGAATTACTATTGAATGGCAAGGGAAAGGTGAAAATGAGGTGGGAATCTGCAAAGCAACCGGAAAAGTCTTAATAGAAGTGGATCCGAACTATTACCGCCCTGCTGAAGTTGAAACCTTATTGGGTAATCCGCATAAAGCAAAAACACTATTAGGTTGGAATCCGAGTAAAACTTCTATTGAGGAGTTAGTGAAAATCATGATGAAACATGACTTAGAGTATGTAAAATTGCCTCGTGTATGCTAAAAGATTCTAAAATATTTGTTGCCGGTTCTAACGGTATGGTAGGTTCAGCCATTGTCAGAAATCTGGTTAAAAACGGTTTTAAAAATATTATCATCAGATCGTCTAAAGAACTTGATCTGCGCAATCAGCAAGCTGTTTTATCCTTTTTTGAAATTGAAAAACCGGAATATGTTTTTCTGGCTGCCGCTAAAGTAGGCGGTATACATGCTAATAATACTTATCCTGCAGCTTTTATCTATGACAACATGATGATCCAAAATAATGTGATCCATGCTGCTCATTTAACTCATGTTACTAAACTGCTTTTTTTAGGAAGTTCTTGTATTTACCCAAAATTTGCACCTCAGCCTATTAAGGAAGAATATCTTTTAACCGGAGCATTAGAGCCTACTAATGAAGCGTATGCCATTGCAAAGATTTCCGGTTTGAAAATGTGTGAATTCTATAAAAAACAATACGGCTGTAATTTTATTTCGGCTATGCCAACAAACCTTTACGGTATAAATGACAATTTCAACCTGCAAAACTCACATGTTTTACCGGCATTGCTGAGAAAATTCATTGAGGCCAAACAAAATAACCAACATGAAGTTGTTGTTTGGGGTTCCGGAACTCCGATGCGTGAATTCTTGTTTGTAGATGATTTGGCTGAAGCCTGTGTATTCTTAATGCAGAGCTACAATGAGACCGAGACGGTAAATGTAGGAACCGGTGAAGATGTTACCATTAAAGAATTAGCAGAAACCATTAAAGATATTGTAGGATTTGAAGGCGAATTGGTTTTTGATTCTTCAAAACCTGACGGTACACCAAGAAAACTTTTAGATGTTTCTAAAATAAACCATTTGGGGTGGAAACATAAAACTTCTTTGAAAGAAGGCATTGAGAAAACCTTACAGTGGGTAGAAGAGCAACATTTCGAAATGTTCCGCTAAAATCACAATCGGATTCCGATAGTTGCTTCAATTGCTTCTGCTCTTCCTCCGTGTGTTTTTAATCCGACTCCGGTAAAACAATTTTTGTATACATAATATTTTAATCCGACCCTTTGGTAGATGTCTATTTCGTAATCAAAGGGTTTGTAGACGTAATAACCAAATTGCGTTTCAACCGATACTTTGTTGATAAACAATTCATGTCCTACAAATAAACCGATTCGCTTGTAATCGGTATCCGGATCGGCATAATCTTTATGATCTTGCGGAAAGGCAATGGAAACAAACTTAATATAATCTCTTAAATATCTGGAAAAGAATATATCCGTTCCTAATTGTAAGGCGCTTTTTCTTCCTATTCTCTTATCGGCATATAGCCCGATGTGATAAAACTGGCGTTGTCCTAAACGCGGAACAGGACCTTCTGAACGTCCGGTTCTAAAAGCAATATTGTATTTAATTCGTTCTCTGAAAGAAGAATTAGGCGGCAAACTGTCTTTTATAAAAGGCTTTTCTTCATCAAAGTTATAGTTCAGACCCACATTAAGAGCAAAGGTGTTAATTCCGCTATTAGGTGCTTTAAAACGACCGTTAGAAAAGTGTGTAAGCATCAATCCGACTTGGATTCCGACTTTATCGAACAAATTTTGTTTCTGATATTGCAGTAAAAAATAGTTGTTGTCTAATATTTTTGTCCCGAAAGCATTATTCTTATTATTGGTCTCCTTATCATAAGGATTTGAGGTCATTCCTATTCCTTGGGAAATACGTAACATTAAATGCCTTTTTAAAAAGTAAAAATTATAATGCACCCCAATGGCATGATTAACGCCTAAACTTTTATTCTTAAAATCAATATACTGATAAGAGAGCCCGTAGTCAGGATAATTATAAACTTGCTGCCATTCCTTTTTTCCGTGTGTCTTCCAGTTGAACCCGACAAAGACTCCGTCAGGATGCCCGGAAATGAGATGTCCGACATAATCGGCATGTTTGATAATATTTCCCCTGAAAATCTGTGCATCAATGTATGTCGCATTTTTTTCTTTTTCCTGAGAAAAAGAAAAAGCAACGGTTAATAAAAGCAAGTAAAGGGGACTGATTTTTCTCATGAATAATTTTGCAGACAATTTGTTAAGCTTTCTTTCCAGTCTTTAATGGTGATACCGAACGTAGTCTTTATTTTAGATTTATCAAGTACACTATAAGCCGGACGTTTTGCCGGAGTAGGATAGGCTGCTGTAGGAATCGGTTTTAAATCGATTGTACTATTTTTTTGCCGGAAAATTTCTTTAGCAAATTCGTACCAAGAACATTGCCCTTCGTTGCTAAAATTATAGATTCCATATATATCGGGTATTGAGTTTCGGGTAATAGGTGAAAGGATAATTTCAATCAATACTTTTGCTAAATCCACTGCATACGTCGGTGTTCCGATTTGGTCATTTACAACAGAAAGTGAATCTCTTTCAGAAGCCAATCGCAACATAGTCTTCATAAAATTATTCCCGAATTCAGAATACACCCAAGATGTTCTTACGATTATATGTTTTTTCCAGGTTGCCTGAATTGCCTGTTCGCCCTGTAATTTTGTTAAGCCATACATTCCGCTTGGAAAAGGTACATCGCTTTCCTGAAGTCCTAACTTACTTTTTAAAGGTAAACGCAATTCTCTATCATAGAAAGCCGTTCCATCAGCATAATAGGCATCAAAAACAAAATCGGTAGAAACATGGATTAATACGGTATTATGCTCTTTACAAGCATCGGCTAAATTCTGAGCTCCGTTCGCATTACTATCAAAAGCTTTTTCTGGTTCGCTTTCTGCTTTGTCAACTGCTGTATAAGCTGCTGTATTGATACAAAAATCAGGTTTTTTTTCTGCAAAAACGGTTTTACAGTTTTCCGGATCGGTTATGTCTAATTCTGACGAATTACAAAACACAAAATCGATTGAAGGGTATTTCCCTGCAACCGATCGTATAGCTTGTCCTAATTGTCCGTTAGCTCCCGTTACTAAAACTACCATACTTTTTTTGCATTTTCGAGTTTCGGTAATACTTTGTCTTTTTCGGAAATAATCAGTTCTTCTTCCGAAAAATTCCAATTAACATTGATCGTTGGATCGTTAAAAATAACTCCGCCTTCACTTTCTTTGTTGTAAAAATTATCACATTTGTAAAAGAAAGTAGCGGTTTCGCTTAGGACTAAAAATCCATGAGCAAATCCTCTCGGAACAAAAAATTGTCTTTGGTTTTCTCCGGAAAGTAATACCGATTCATATTGTCCGTAAGTAGGGGAATCCGGTCTGATATCTACTGCGACATCTAGTACTTCTCCTTGTAAAACACGAACTAATTTAGCCTGAGCATGCTCTCCGGTTTGGTAATGAAGGCCTCGTAAAACGCCTTTGGACGAAAAAGACTGATTGTCTTGTACAAAATTTACATGTTGCCCTACTCCTTCCTGAAAAGTCTTTTCGTTAAAACTTTCCATAAAATAGCCTCTCTCGTCTTTAATTATTTTAGGTTCAAGGATAAAACATCCTTTTAGTTTGGTTTCAATAAATTTCATTCTCAATTTTAATAATGTCTTCATATTTCAAACTGAATTCTCTTTGTTTGAAATATGAAGCTTTAAAATTTATAATAAGCTCATCAAATGTTTTCCGTAACCGCTTTTTAACAACGGTTCTGCTAATTTCTTTAATTGTTCTGCATCAATATAGCCCATAGTATATGCTGCTTCTTCAATGGCACCTATCTTTAACCCCTGACGTTCTTCAATAACTTGTACAAATTGACCTGCCTGCATTAATGATTTGAATGTTCCGGTATCGAGCCAAGCTGTTCCTCTGTCTAAAATAGATACCTGTAGTTTTCTTTTTTCTAAATATGCTTTATTGACATCAGTAATTTCTAATTCACCACGAGGGCTGGGCTTTATATTGGCTGCTATCTCTAATACTTCATTGTCATAAAAATAGATTCCCGGAACAGCATAATTAGACTTAGGCTGCTCAGGTTTTTCTTCAATTGAAAGTACTTTTCCTTTTTTATCAAATTCAACTACTCCGTATCGTTCCGGATCATGAACGTGGTAAGCATAAACTATTCCTCCTTCAGGATCATTATTAGCTTGTAACAGTTCAGCTAAGCCGGTTCCGTAAAAAATATTATCACCTAATATCAATGCCACTTTATCATCTCCTACAAATTCTTTACCTATGATAAATGCTTCGGCTAAACCATTAGGTTGATCCTGTACAGCATATTCAAAACGACAGCCTAAATGACTACCGTCTCCCAATAGCTTTTGAAACAAGGGTAAATCGTGCGGTGTTGAAATAATTAATATCTCACGAATTCCTGCCCACATCAACGTTGATAATGGGTAATAAATCATTGGTTTATCGTAGATAGGCATCAATTGTTTACTCACTGCTAACGTTAACGGGTGTAAACGTGTTCCTGATCCTCCTGCTAATATTATTCCTTTCATTTTTATGTTTTACAGTTGGAAAAAATATAGCCAACTAAAATTTTTAATTTAAAAACTTATTCAAATACCACGCTACGGTTTTAACAATACCGCTCTCAAAATTCTCATCTGCTTTCCACCCTAATTCATTTTCTATTTTGGTAGCATCTATGGCATAGCGCATATCGTGTCCAGGACGATCTGTTACAAAAGTAATTTGCTCTTTGTAACTTCCTTCTTCCTTGGGTTTTTTCTCATCTAAAATAGAACACACCTTATCCACAATATACAGGTTATTTCTTTCGTTTCTCCCTCCTATATTGTAGGTTTCTCCGGATTGTCCTTTTTTAAAAGCCAATTCAATTCCTTTACAATGGTCTAATACATATAACCAATCGCGTACGTTTTTACCATCACCATAGATCGGAATGTTCTCTCCTTGTAAAGCTTTACGAATAATTGTCGGAATCAATTTTTCATCATGCTGCTTCGGTCCGTAATTATTAGAACAGTTTGTTGTTACCACATTCATCCCGTAGGTATGGAAATAACTACGAACTATCATATCTGAACCGGCTTTAGATGCCGAATACGGACTGTTAGGCGCGTACGCTGTAGTTTCATGAAACAGACCGGTTTCTCCTAGAGTTCCGTAAACCTCATCTGTTGAAACGTGATGAAAACGGGCTTCTTTAAATTCAGCTTTGTATTGATTGGGCTTTTCCATCCAAAGACTTCTGGCAGAATCTAACAAATTGAAAGTTCCTAAAACATTGGTCTTAATAAAGGCTTCCGGTCCGGAAATGGAATTGTCGACATGACTTTCAGCAGCAAAATGGATCACATCGTGGAATTGATATTTTTGGAACAACTGCTGAATAAATTCTCTATCACAAATATCTCCTTTTACAAAGGTGTATCTCGGATGGTCTTCTACTTCTTTAACATTTTCTAAATTTCCGGCATACGTTAAGGCATCAAGGTTTACTAAATGGTACTCTTCGTTATTTTCTATAAAGTAAGGAACAAAGTTAGAACCGATAAATCCGGCTCCTCCTGTTACAAGTATTGTTTTCATCTAATTCAAATTTCTTTTTGCAAGCTGGTATTTGTAAAAACTCTTCAAAACTGCCAAAATCAGAAAAACAAAAATAAATAAAACCGGTAACAACAGTTTCATTTTCCCGTTTAATCCTCTTGTATCTTTACTATTTAAAGCAGTACTGATCTCTTTTATTATTTTATCATTATTTAATATATTCATTTTGATCGTTCCCTGCTCAGCAATCAAATTATTCTTTGTTCCGATAATTTCACCCAACTGGTTGTTATCGCTATAATAAACTAATTTGTCGCTCTTAGAACCACCTGAAACAGTATTGGAAAATTCATTTATTAAATTGTCGATCTGCTTAATAATGCTGTCATTAGCAGCAAGTTTTTCTTTTTGATTTTCAATATATTGCTCTTTAATAGCCTCAAAATACGTTGAACTGTTAAGATAATTCATCAATGGTTTAACTATTTCATCTTCATTTGTATTCTCTCCTGTTGAGAAAGTTATCAGATGAAACGGAAAGTTCTTACTGGTCACTTGGTCAACCGTAATTTCTTTGATATCGCCGTCCTCAGCCATTAACTTGATCAGATCGAAATTTTGTGGTTTTCCGTCAACGAACTTATAAATATCATTTATCGGTTCGATCTCAATTCCATAGAAATTTTTCAGATTTTTGAACCCTAAATCATTAAAAAAAACAGTGTCGTTTTCTTTATTCTTAGAGTCCAGTAATGCTACTTTAGCATACAAATAATCAACACTTCCGTAATTTGGTGAAACAATTATTTCATGTATATATGATTTATTCGTCTTATCCATAAAATAACCTGCAATTACTCCTGTAACCAATAAAACACCTAAATAGATACTATTTCTTTTCAAAAAAAGTATACCGTCAAATAGTTTATCAACTAACAATTGGAATATACCTCCAATTTTTTGGAAAGCCTGCCCTAAATCAATTTCTTGGTCTTGAGAATTTGTACTCATCTTTTTAGTTACTATTAAAAATTTGCTCTAATATTTTGATTGTAATTAAATATGTTGGCTTAACTCCTGTAGTTCCCAATCCTCCGGATGCAAGAGTACTTCCTGTTTCCAAAGGATTATCGGAAGCATAATAAGCATAGCGCACTTTTACATTAGGATTGATACTTTTTCTGATCTTTGAGGCCGATTGAATTGCTTTTTGATAATAGGCTCCTTCCATTTCTAATCCTATTGCCTGCCAAGTGGATTCATGGAAGAATTTCAATAAATCTTTATTTTGAAGAGATGTTCCTAAAACAGTAATCATAGTTCCGGTAAAAACTGGGGTGCCGTTTCCGTCAAACATTTCTGCCGTCAATTCATTTTCAAAAGGATAATTATCAGCCGTACCTTCATTAACATGAGCACAAGGGATCATGATGTCTCCTTTTCCTCCTTGTAAAATTCCGGCCTTACCCATAATTGAAACAGATTCTACTCCTAAGAAAATCTTATTTTTCTTATCTGCTTTGTATGGTTTTAATAATTCGTCAATCGTTTCAAAAGCCTGCTCTCCGAAAGCATAATCCATGACAATCAGAACTGGTTCTTTTCCTTTCTCTAATTTAGCTGTCGGAAAAATAGTTTTCTTGAAATCAATCTTTGCCGTATCAAAAACCTGCACATCAATATTCGTTCCTGAAGTATCCGGAAGAAAGGTCATTCCTTGTTTTAATGCATATTCTTCCACTTTACTTCTCAGATCGTCACTTCCCGACTTACTAAGATCTTCAAATATTTGAAAATCAGTAGATTCTTTGTATTTTTTACCTAAAACCGGTTCTGCAAATACTGAATTCATTACACTGTGCATATTTGCACTAATGATATGGATCGGTCTTTCGATTAATTCATTATCCGTCAAAACCTTTTTTATAGCATTAGCCCAGATCTCACCATAAATATGATGTCCTAAACGCTCTCTTAATATAGGGCTAAACGTAATGGTACGTTTATTATTATCAACCACTTCTTCAATGGCTAATTTTCCTAACCAATAAATAACGTGCAAAAATCGATCCGGTTGTTCTGCAATAGCAAACTTGTCATAAATATCCTGAACTTCGGCAAAAGTTCTTCCCAGAACATTTGCAGCATGAGAAACTGCTACTTCTTTTGCTTCCAGTGACAATTCCATATTTTGCTTCACAACCTGTTCCAGTTTTTCCCAATCGCGGGATACTTTTCCTTCGTCATCAATTAAAACACGATCTTTAATTTTATGAGACTCTATGAAAATAAATGTCAAATGGGTCAGAATATCATAAATATCCGAACGTCCTCTGGTTATTTCAACATTCATTTGTTCTTCGTCGATACGATAACAGTTACGTCTTCTCTTAGGAGGAACAATTGCTCTGAAATGTGAATGTGAATACCCTTCATCTGAAGTTAAGTTAATATAACGGCATTGTTCAATTCCTATCGGAAGGCGTTCAATAACATAAAGTAAGCCGTTTAATTCCACTTTTTCTTCTGCAATGGAACCATAGATCTCAGGTCGTAATTGCAATAAAGCTTCTCTTAAAGTATCTCCTGAAACACCCATTGGTTTATAAAATCCTCTGTTAAATAAATGTCTCATGGTAATGTACAGTCTCTCAATAGCTGCTGAGGACTCTTGCGCTCTTGAGCGCGAAATGTTTTTAATGTCTTTCATTAATTTATTTTTTCTTTCTAACCTACAAATGTAGTGTTTTTTTATTTTCTTTTGTTAGGCTTAGTTTAACTTAAGGTATAAAAAAAGAGAGCATTTCATAAAAACACTCTCTTTTTTAATCTCTAAAAATTTCGCACAAATCAATACATGATTTTCTTTGTGATCTCTTTTCCGTTTTCTAAAGTAATCTGAACAATTAAAAGAGTGTTATTCTTCATTACAGTTGTCAACTCAATAGCTGTTGAGGAAGCATTAGTAACTTGTGCTAAGCTTCTTCCTAAAACATCAAAGACATCAACCGTTGAAATCATTTCTTTACTCGAATGGATTGTTAATCCGCTATCAGTATTTACCCAAACATTAGATGCTGTCAATTCATCTTTCTCATTCGAAAGATAGGTTGTGTATCGCAATGTAAATCTGTTATCCGTAACTCCAGTAGTTGTAGTGAAACTGTAAGGTGCATTTTTCAGATCGTGAATAATTCCGAAAGCGGCATCTTCTAAATAAATACTTTGGTTAACATCTGCAAATAGCCCTTCTACTGCACCGATCGCTATTGTATAATTGCCATCCTGAGGAACTCTTAATCCTAAAGGCACTACATCTGTAGTTAAGAAAGGAAGTCCTTTTCCTTGGATAACCATTTTTTGATCGTTTATTAATGAATAAAAATTGTATTCTTTTTTATTATCCGTCGGAGCATCATACAATCTGTCTATTCCGTTTTGAGCTCCGTTAACATATCCTATCAATGTTCGGGTCACCTCTCCGGAATTAGTGGAAACCAGATCTAGCCAAATACTATTCCCTGAACCGTTAACTGCTGTTGGCTGTGCATTTCTAAAGAATTGATCGTTCAAATACGTTTTGTTTCTCATTCCGTTAGTGAACGTTACGTTCTCAGTTGTTGATATGCTTGAGTCACTCATTTTCACAAAGAAACTTTGTCCTGAAGCAATATTTCCGTTGAAAGTTGCCGGTCCGGATGATGCTCCTAAAGCATTATAGGTAATATAGTCATTTACAGAATAATTATACGCATAAGAACCATAGAACGGATTTGCTATTGAACTGTTAGGATTTGTTCCATGTGTCCAGATGTTAATGAATCCATCAATATTTGTATTTGCTGTTAAAAAATCGATAGCACTAATTGCACTTGGGTAAGGGTTTCCGATTAAATTCCAGTTATCGTCTGCATTTGTAGCTAAAGTACCTGACGCTCCGGTGTTATAATCTGCTCCTGTATAAGTACCTCTCTCGATCGGGATTGCTATAGTTCCGTTATTAGGTACTCCCACAAAATTAGCGGTAAAAGTTTGCAGAGTAGTATCAAAATTATCTGGACCTCTTACAATATATCCTTTTCCGAGAGTCATAGTTTCATTTCCATTTGTCCAAGATCCGTAACCGTTTACATGTGTAGCAACCGTAGGAATCCATTTCCAGATACTATTACCCGGTGTATTAACAGAAATAGCTCCTGTACTGAAATCAGCTACCGGTGTTGACCAATACACATAATCTAATTTTCGAATGGAAACATCTCTTTTTACCGTTATTATTCCTGAATTAGCAACGTCTTGTTTCTGAATTAAACTGGCATTATTTTCAATGGTCAGTGACGATGAAGAATCAACAGTTACTTTGCCTGTTACAATCAGAGAGTTACCTGTATTAAACACGACATCAGCTCCGCCTATAACCGTAACTGTACATGCTTCGATATCTGAAGATGAGGAATAATTACCACTAAAGGTTACTGCAGTCAATTTTGTAGGCACTCCGTTAGACCAAGCTGTTCCGTCCCAGGTTGTCATTAAATCACCACATACTGTTCCTGTTGCAGGACCTACAGCATAACCTCCTCTTAATTTAGAAGAAAAAGCTGCACTAAAAACGACATTTGTTCCAAATGAGCCAATCGTTACCGGTATCTCTTCAATAGTATAGTTTTCAAAATTAGTACCATTTACTACACTAATCGGATTATCAACAACTTTAATAATTTTCAATTCTGAACGTAGTTTACCTGTTGCTGTTTCCCAAGCCGCAACTTCAGCTTCTGTAAAATAGAAACTAACGGTATAATTAGAAAGTGACGTATCGTTTGCAACATCAATAAAATATGTTTTTGACAGAATATAATTTTGTGTGGCTGTATCAACAAATGGCACTGTTGGTGCTCCTACAGAGGTTTGACTTTGGTCAACCTCAACAGAAACACATCCATAGTCAAAAACAATCCCATTGTCTATTTCCGTCATTATTTTATTTGTTGCTGTGTCAGAAGCATATACCTGACCGGAAGTAGGAATAGTTGCTTCATAACGCGTTGCATTATTCACTTCCGTTTGAACTTCCGTTTGGATCTCCGTTTCTAATAACAAAGTATCTAATAATAAAAGTCCGACCGTTGTATTATTGTTAGTATGTCTGAAAACTAAATATCCTGTTTGTCCGGCTAAAGCCGTCATATCAATACTGTGTAAAGTAGAAGCACCATTAGCAACTGTTGTCGCTCCTAACAATTGTGTTCCGGCAAGGATTGTTGGTTCGCTACTAGCATCCGTAGTAAAATATACGGTATAATTACCGGCATTAGCACCATATGCAGCCATAATAAAGGACAATGTTGCCGAATTTACACCCGATGGTATACTGATCTGCGGACTGATGAAATAATTATTCGGAGAGGCATTTCCTGTTCCTCCCAAATAGCTCAATCGTTTTTCTGAAAAAGCACAACGTCCGGTTATTGTATTAGGAGCGGTACCCATTCCGTCTGCTCCGTTCACTATTCCCCAGTTGTTTCCGTCTCCATCCTGATCTATTACTGTCCAACCAGTCACATCTTCAAAATCTTCTTCTAAAATAGTTATTGTCTGTAAAGGATTTGGTGCAAAATCGTCGTTATACAAAGTAATATTCATTGTTGACGAACCTGAATTTACCAAAGCATCTCCTCCGTTTGCATTAACACTCAGCTCTACTTGAATAGTCTCGTCTACCTCCACTAAACCATCATTATAAACTCTAAGGGTTAAAAACTGATCAGCTGTTGTTCCGGCAGGGAAAGTAACAGAAGTATTTAGTATTGAATAATCTAAATTCTGAGTAGCAGTTCCGCCAGTAACTGTAAAAGTAACATCGGCATTTGCAGTAGCAGCCTTAGCAATAGTTACCGGAAAATCATAATCAGAATAATTACAATTTGTTCCTTCGTTAATAGAACCGGTCGGTTCCCCAAACTTAATATACGGAGCCGGAGCCTGACAAGCTGTTGAAGCTACTAAAGTAGCTCTTCTGGTAGCAACTGAAAGAACGGTTACCATCCTGTCTTTCTGATCTTGAGTAAAAATGTTCATACAAGTATCGTCTGTATAATCCATGTAGTTCTCAATCATATCATTTCCGGCATTTGTAGGACATGAATCGGTACCTGCCGGACAACCAAAATTTGCTGCTCCTGCTACCGGAGTATCAGCACAAAAATCATCTACCGTACAATTACCATCTCCCCATATATGGCGTAAGCCTAACCAATGGCCTACCTCATGCGTTGTCGTTCTTCCTTTATCGTATGGCGCAGCATAAACTCCAGCCGGATAAATATCTGATGAACCGAACGCATTATATCCCATTATTACACCATCAGTTGTTGCTGCACCTCCATTAGCTGCCAGTCCGGTTAATCCTGAATTACTAGGGAACTGTGCATATCCTAAAACACCGTTCAAATCTCCGGTAAATCGGGCTGTCCACATATTCAGATAATTATCCGGATCCCAAATAGTATTTGGCTTAAGGGTTCCTTCAACACCTGCCTGATCCCAAGCTGCAGTTCCTAAATCAACTCTGTCAATTCCGTCAGTAGGATTTCCGTTAGGGTCTGTCTGAGCCATACAAAATTCGATCTCAACATCTACCCCTGCTCCATAGCCCGGAGTTCCAAGCATTTTTCTGTAATCTTCATTCAATACCTGAATTTGAGACAGTACTTGTTCGTCGGTAATATTTTCACCTGTTCCGTAAGCATCACCGTTATGAATAACATGGACAACTACAGGAATACTATACACTGCCTGTATATTTCTACCCGCAGCTCTATCAGCTTTTATCTGTGCGATTTTAGGTTCCAGCCAAGATTCAAACTCCTGAGTTGTTGATCTGTTATGAAATTTATTTCGTAAGTAAATTTCGTATTCATCCGTATGGCAACGAATGTGCCCACTTGGTGTTAAATTTTGACCAAATGTAACGGGACGATTATTAATTGCTTTTGTTGTGTCGGTTAAACTTAATGGTCTCTGGTTTTGCCCTGTTAAAAAAGAAAAAAATAACAGGCCAGATACAATCAAAAATCTTTTCATAATTATTCGGAGCTTTAAAAAATCGTCCCAAATTATGATGTTTTAAGTTAAAAATCCAAATATTTTTTAAAAAAATGTTATTTTTTAGTTAATTCTTAAGAAAAAACAGCGATAATTAACATGTAAAAAAGAAAATATCAACTTTTATTCAGTTGATCGGCAATTTTACGGTCGTTGCTCAATCTTGGTAATTTATTCTGGCCTCCTAATTTTCCGATTGATTTCATATACTCCTGAAATCCATTATTTTGTACTTTAGTAATAACCAAAGGCTGTAAAACATTTCCCGAAATTAAATCATCATAATAAACATTCTGTTTGCACATCGCTTTATCGATCTTTAAAGAAAATGCCTCTAAATCTGTAGGTTCATTTTCAAATTCTATAAACCATTCATGATAAGGCAACCCTTCTTTCGGGTTTATTTGAGGTGCAACAGTAAATTCATTGATACGAATATCGGTTCCTTGCATTGCCTCTTGTAATGCTGCTTCTACTTCTTTGCCAATAACATGTTCGCCAAAAGCTGATATATAATGTTTTATTCTTCCGGAAACAATTACACGGTAAGGCTTCATACTTGTGAACTGAACCGTATCGCCTATATTGTAGGCCCAAAGTCCGGCATTACTTGATAAGATCATTGCATAATTAACTCCTAATTCTACTTCGCCTATGGTATATCTTTTAGGGTTTTCATTGAAAAAATCATCTGCTTTTACGAATTCATAGAAAATTCCTGAATTCAACAACAACAACATTCCTTTCTCTTTTTGGGAATCCTGATAAGCAAAAAAACCTTCTGACGCCGGAAACAATTCAATGGAATCTACTTTTCTTCCTATCAGATTTTCAAATTTTGCTCTGTACGGTTCATAATTCACTCCGCCATAGATGAACAAGTCGAAATTTTTAAAGATCTCTCCAACCGGTTTATGCGCTTTTTCTTTTAATCTTTCAAAATACATCTGTACCCATGAAGGTATTCCTGATATTACCGTCATATTCTCATTGATCGTTTCTTCAACTATAGCATCTACTTTAGTTTCCCAATCTTCAATACAATTAGTTTCCCAACTAGGCATGCGATTTTTTTGCAAATACTGAGGGACGTAATGTGCTACTATTCCGGAAAGTCTGCCTAATTTGATTCCGTTTTTCTCATCTAAAATCGGGCTTCCTTGTAAAAAGATCATTTTGCCATCTACAAAATCTGCTTTACCGGTTTCGTGGATATAGCTCAAAATAGCATTTCGAGCAGCTTCAATATGATAAGGCATTGATGCAGCAGTAAGCGGAATATATTTAGCGCCGGAGGTCGTTCCGGAAGTCTTAGCAAAATAAATGGGTTTTCCGGGCCAAAGTATGTTTTCTTTTCCTTTTACAACCTCATCAACATAAGAACGTAATTGTTCGTAATCGCGAATCGGAACTTTTTTTTGAAAATCCTCATACGATTTAATATCGGCAAACTGGTGGTCTTTCCCGAATCGGGTTTCCTTTGCCTGACGGATTAAATCTTCAAAAACTTTTTTTTGGGTTTCTATTGGATTATCAGCCCATTTTTGGGTTGTATTGTGAATGTATTGCGCAAAAAGTTTCGCGGCAAATGACTTTAGAGACATAACTTATTCAAAATTGATAAATTGCGTTGGATCGATAGGGAAACCATCTTTCCAAAGTTCAAAATGTAATGTAATTCCGGAATTAGGATTTGTTGTTCCTGCCAAAGCAATTACTTCACCCGAACGGATAGTGTCTCCTTGTTTCTTAGTAATTGAAGCCAAGTTTTTATAAACCGATAGAATCCCATCCTGATGACGCATGATAATCACGTATCCGTTAGATGGCGTCCAGTCTGCAAAAACAATAGTTCCGGTTGCTACTGCTTTGATCGGTGTATTGTTCATTAAGGTCAGCGTAACTGCAAGGTGTTTATTAGCGGCATTGTATTTTTCAATTATCTTACCTTGTGCCGGCGGAAATAACACAAAACTTACTTTTGGTTTTGCCGATTCGAATACGTTGAATTTATCTTCCTGCATTACCTGATCGTGCAATTCCTGTTCTGCTTTAGTTGCATTAAGCTTAGATTCGTCTACCACTTGTTTTTCGGCAGCAATCAGTGAATCTTTATTGAACTTTGTATATTCAACTTCCCCAGTCAAAACCTTTTTAATTGAGCTAATGTAGGCTTGATTTTCTTTTACATAAGTTTCTAACGAATCTGATTTTATAGCCAGATTTGTAGCTTCTTTTTTCAGTTTGGTTGAAGCATATCCCGGAATATATTCCCGAAGCGGTGTAAAAGCAATGATATATGTCGTAATTCCTATCAAAAAGATGGCTCCTAATGTTGCCACAACAAACACATTCATTAAGTTAAGTTTTAATGAAAAAGTTTCTTCAAAAGTATCTTCATTAAGGACGATCAGTCTTCTTTTATTGAAGAGTTTTTGTATCAATAACTTTCTTTTGTGCTTTTTCTTGGACATTTCATAGTATTTAGGCTTTACAAATATAATAAATCCCAAAAGAGGTGTTTTGTCAGGAGTAATAATAATTCGTTAAAAAATATGTATTTGTCAATTTCTTATTATCTTTGTCTTATAAATTTATGTAAACATGAATGCATTAGCTATATTTTTAGGTCAAATTGGTCCAGGTTCTTGGGTAATTATCGGGATAGCTATCTTATTACTTTTTGGTGGTAAAAAAATTCCGGAATTAATGAAAGGTTTAGGTGGCGGTGTTAAAGAATTTAAAAACGCTATGAAAGATGAGGAAGAGCCAAAAAGCTCTAAAAAAGAAGACGATACTAAAGAATAAACTTTCTCGTTTTATACAACAATAAAAAAACCTAATTACAGCTGTAATTAGGTTTTTTGTTTTTATATAATCATACTTAATTGTATGCGCTTTCTGGCTTCATCAACCTCAATGACTTTTACTTGTACATGTTGATGTAGTTTCACGACTTCATTTACATCAGAAACGAAACCTTCTTTTAATTGTGATATGTGAACCAATCCGCTTTCTTTGATCCCTATGTCTACAAAGCAACCAAATGCCGTAATATTATTCACAATTCCGGGAACTATCATTCCGGGTTTTACATTTGCTATTGAACGTACGCTTGGATCAAATTCAAAAACTTTAGCTGCTTTTCTCGGGTCTAATCCCGGTTTTTCTAATTCTTTAACAATATCCTGAACTCCTAAGATACCAACGTCTTCCGTTATATATTTTTCGGCTTGAATTTTACTGATTTGTTCTTTGTTACCAATGAGTTCCGAAACCTGAATCCCCAGATCTTTTGCCATTTTTTCGACCATTTTGTACGATTCAGGATGTACGGCAGAATTATCCAACGGATTCTTTCCATCCTTGATACGAATAAAGGCTGCAGCTTGTTGAAAGGCTTTATCACCTAAACGCGGTACTTTTTTCAATTGGCTTCTGTCTTGAAACGGACCGTTCTCAGAACGGAAAGCCACAATATTTTCAGCCATTTTTTCACCAATTCCTGAAACATAACTTAACAATGATTTACTGGCTGTGTTGACATTGATTCCAACGGAATTTACACATCGGATTACAGTAGAATCCAGTTCTTCTTTCAGCTTGGTTTGGTCTACGTCGTGTTGGTATTGCCCTACTCCGATGGATTTCGGATCAATTTTTACCAATTCTGCCAATGGGTCACTCAATCTTCTACCGATTGAAACAGCTCCGCGAACGGTAACATCGTAACTTGAAAATTCTTCTCGCGCAATTTTACTCGCTGAATAAACAGATGCACCGGCTTCGGAAACTACAAAAACCTGAACCGGCTTATCAAAAGCAATTTTTTTAATGAAGAATTCCGTTTCCCTACTCGCTGTTCCGTTACCTATGGAAATCGCTTCAATATTATACGCATTTACCATAGAACGGATTTTTTTCATTGCCATTCCTGTTTCGTTTTGTGGCGCATGCGGATAAATATTTTCGTTGTGTAACAGATCTCCTTTTTCATCTAAACACACTACTTTACAACCTGTTTTATACCCCGGATCAATAGCTAAAATTCGTTTTTCGCCCAATGGCGGTGCTAATAACAACTGTCGTAAATTTTCAGAGAAAACGTCTATAGCTTTGCTATCTGCTTTTTCTTTAGCTTCTTGTAAGACTTCATTTGAAATTGCTGGTTCCAGCAAACGCTTATAACTGTCGTCAATAGCTTTTTCAATATGGAAAGCGCTTTCTCCTTCATTTTTAATGATTGTTTTATCAATAAAACGCAGGGTTTCGTCTTTATCTTCATCAGAAAGTGAAATTTTAAACTTTACAAAACCTTCAGCTTCAGCCCGCAACATGGCTAACAAACGATGTGACGGGGCTTTCATCAGGTTTTCGCTCCATTCAAAATACTGTGAAAATTTTTGTGCATTGTCTTCCTCTTTTTTTGCTTTAACCACTTTGGTTTCTACCACAGCTTTTCGTTGAAAAGTACGACGCAGATTTTTACGAATAAAGATATTTTCATTGATCCATTCGGCAATAATATCACGAGCTCCTTGCAAGGCTTCGTCTTCATTCGCTACTTTATCGTTAATATATTTGGAAGCCAAAAACTCTAAATCATCACTTTTTTGACTCATGATGATCTTTGCCAGAGGTTCTAATCCGTTTTCACGGGCAGTATCAGCTTTCGTTTTGCGTTTCTTTTTATATGGCAGATACAGATCTTCCAATTCCTGTAAATTGAAACTGGTTTCAATTTTTGTCTGTAATTCAGAAGTTAACGCATTTTGTTCTTCTATCGATTTTAAAATCGATTCTTTTCGTTTTATAATTTCATCGAACTGTTTGTTCAATTTCGAAATGGTTTCTATTTGAACCTCATCTAAATTTCCGGTTTTGTCTTTTCTATAACGTGAAATGAATGGTATGGTACAATCTTCTGAAAGTAATTGCAATGTATTTTCAATTCCTTTTACAGGGAACTGAGTTGCATTTTGAATAAATTGTGTGTTCGTCATTTATTTATAAGCATTTATAAAAATAAAAATTGCGCCAGTTAACTGACGCAATTTAGCTAAATTCAGCAAACTGAATTAATCTTGTACAATATAATCTTTTGGATCTACTTTTTTAAATTCGGGTTGGATATTCACGTGATTGATATTGAATTTTTCTAATAAAATTTGTTCTATCTGATTTAAAATTTGATTGAATTCACTCATTTTAATATCTTCTTCACAATCTAAATGTGCCTCTAAATGTAATTCGTCTTCATTTAAGTTCCACAAATGAATGTGGTGCATTTTTTTAACGCCTTTTATTTGATGAACTTCTTTGATAATATCTTTAATATCAATTGATTCCGGGGTAAAAAGCATCAGCATTTTAGTAGCTTTTAACAGTAAATCATAACCAACTATGATAAGATAAATTGCAATCAATAAAGTTAAAACACTGTCTACCCAATAAATTTTATAAAACATCATCAACAATCCGCCCACTAGAACGGCAACTGAAGCCAGCATATCTGTTAACAAATGTAAATAAGCTGATTTCATATTCAGGTTATGATGCGCATCTTTTTGCAGTAATAAAACAGATAATCCGTTTACAACTATTCCTAACAATGCTAACCAAATTACTAAGGTAGGATGAATTTGATGAGGATTAAAAAAACGGTTTATTGCTTCATATATAAGGTATAAAGCCACTATAACTAAAGTAGCGGCATTAGTAAAAGCCGCAATTAATTCGGCTCTTTTGTAACCAAATGTATGATCGAATGAAGCTTTTTTATGCGCTAATTTGTGCGCCACATAACTAAAAACCAATGACAAAACATCTGAAAAATTATGTAGTGCATCTGAAATCAAAGCCAAACTTCCTGAGATCAATCCACCGATCACCTGAGCCAAGGTTATGACTACATTGAGTATAATGGACAATAACAGGTTTTTACCTTTTACTTCGTGTTTATGACTGTGGCTGTGTCCCAAAATTATTTACAGGCAATTTTTTGAACCCTTCTATCGTGTCGGCCTCCTTCAAATTCAGTCGTTAAAAAAGTATGCACCATTTCAACAGCTTGTTCAATAGCTGTAAATCGAGCCGGAATACTAATCACATTTGCATCATTGTGTTGGCGCGCCAGCGCCGAAATTTCTTTGGTCCAACACAGTGCCGCACGAACACCTTGATGTTTGTTCACCGTCATCGCTATTCCATTTCCGGAACCGCAAATTACAATGCCAAAATCAGCTTTTTTAGATTCAACATCATAAGCCACCGGATGACCGAAATCCGGATAATCCACACTTTCAAAAGTATCAGTACCGTGATTGATAACGGTATGCTCATTAAGTTCTAAATATTTAATGATTGCTTTTTTGTATTCCGGACCTGCATGGTCGTTTCCTATTGAAATGATCATAATAATACTATTGTGTTGTTTATAACTACAAAAATAGATATTATCGTCGTATCTTGCTTTACTTATAGAATAATTTTAGTAAAAATGACGTTTAAAGGTGTTATTGATTCATTTGATGAAAATAGTTTAGGGCATGGTCCTTATATAAAAATTCCTGATACTATATTTGAAGCCATGTTGAAACTTTCACCTGACAAAAGAATAAAATGTACCTTAAATTATTTAGTTACTGTAAGCAGAGCCATGTCTCCCAAAGGTGATTTTCATTATATCTTATTGAACAAAGAAGTATTAAAGCTGGCTAATGTTACCATTAGTGATACTGTAAATGTTGAACTTCAACCGGATCAATCAAAATACGGTATTGAAATTACTGAAGAAATGGAAGAAGTTTTATTTTCAGATCCTGAAGGAAGTACGCTTTTTCATCAACTTACTCCCGGAAAACAACGAACCTTAATTACTATTGTTAATAAAATAAAGAGTTCTCAATTGCGCATTGAACGTAGTTTTGTGATTTTGGAACACTTAAAAAAATTAAAAGGTCAGATTGATTTTAAAATACTCCAACAAGATTTTAAAGATTACCGTAACAAAATGCGTTTTTGATAACTATTTCTTTAAATACCAATCAATTATATACTAATTCACATCAAAAAATAGAAGATGTTAATTAAGGTTTACAATTCATTGATTTTTAGTTAATTATAAATTAACATTAATTGTTAATAACTAAATACAGAAAAAGAGAAGTTTTTTTAGAATGATTCAAAAAATTTTGTAATCAAAAATTGCATCGAATAAATCAAGAGAAGTTTTCGCTTTTTTCAAAAAAGTTATCAGGTTATTTTTTACAGTTTTCAACAGATATGAATAGCTAAAGTTTTTTACAAATTCAATATAAAATAGGAAATCAACAGTTGTTAATAACTGAAAAATAAAACACTTCTTCAAATTAAAAATCAAGCTTTTATTAAAAAAAACTATTGTTAATAGCTTTGTATAAAATTGTAAAACTTAAAAAGTACTATTCTTTTCAAAAAGTTATTCCACATATTAACATGCTATAATCATAACCAAAATTTTAAATTTTTAAAAAATCTTTTTTTGTTGTTTTTAATAATTGTTGAAAACTTCAAAATTTTAAAACTGTTACTTTTTTATTAAAACTAAGAATGGACTATTAAATAGTGCTAACTAATTTGTACCTTTCACTAAAATTTGAAATGATATAATGAGTAAGAAATCTAGAAAACTAGGAAAAAAAGCCAAAGACTTTACGGCTTCCATTTTTAAAATACTTGCAAAAGAACCTTCTAAATCCTTTAACTATAAGCAAATTTCTGCAAAGCTTGAACTGACTGATACTAAGAGTAGAAATGAGATCATCAGGGATTTAAAACTTTTAAAATCCCAGGATAAGATTCACGAAGTAGAACCGGGTAAATACCAAATGGTTTCTAAAGCAGAATATTATGAAGGTTATGTTGATATGACTTCTCGTAAAACCGGTTATTTTGTTTGTGATGAATTAGAAAACGATGTTTTTATACCGTTCATTAATTTGAATCACGCTTTAGACGGCGATAAAGTAAAAGCTTATATTTATAACAGAAGAAGTTCTCGAAGGCCAGAAGCAGAAGTTTTAGAAATTTTAGAACGCGATAAAGAAGAATTCGTAGGTGTAATTGATATTCAAAAGAATTTTGCTTTTGTTACCACTTCACATCCGAAGATGTATACTGATATTTTTATTCCGAAAAATAAAATCGGAAAAGCAGAGCATGGTGATGTAGTATTGGTTAAAATGGAAGATTGGCCTAAAAAAGCTGATTCTCCCTTCGGAACAGTTTTAAAAGTACTTGGAAAACCTGGTGAACATGATACAGAGATCCATGCAATTTTAGCAGAATATGGTTTACCGTATGAATTTCCTGTTGAAGTAGAAACTTTTGCAAAAAAATTAGATACTTCGATTACAGAAGATGAAATTGCAAAACGTCGCGATATGCGTGATGTTTTAACATTTACTATAGACCCGAAAGATGCAAAGGATTTTGATGATGCCTTGTCTTTTCAGGTTTTAGAGAACGGAAATTATGAAATTGGTATTCATATAGCCGATGTTTCGCATTATGTACAAGAAGGAACTGTTTTAGATGATGAAGCTTACAACAGAGCTACTTCTGTTTATTTAGTAGATCGTGTAGTTCCTATGTTGCCGGAAGTGTTGAGTAATTTTGCCTGTTCACTTCGTCCGCATGAAGAAAAATACACTTTTTCGGCTGTTTTTCAATTAAATACTAAAGCAGAAGTTGTCGATTCATGGTTCGGTAGAACCGTTATTTATTCTGATCAGCGTTTTGCTTATGAAGAAGCGCAAAACATTATTGAAACAAAATCGGATATAATTCCGGCTGAAATTTCTTTGACCGGAGATGAATATAAAGTAGATAAAAGTATTGTTGAAGCTACTTTAAAGCTTGACGAATTAGCTAAAATTTTACGCAGAAAACGTTTGGCACACGGAGCTATTTCATTTGATAAAGTTGAAGTTAAATTCAATTTGAATGAAAATGCAGAGCCAACAGGTGTTTACTTTAAAATAGCTAAAGATGCTAATCATTTAATTGAAGAATTTATGTTATTGGCTAACCGTAAAGTAGCTGAGTTCATAGGTAAACAAAAGAAAACTTTTGTGTATCGTGTTCATGATGAACCGAATGAAGATAAGTTGATGAACTTACAAATGGTGATCAAAAAATTCGGGTATTCTTTGAATTTTAAATCAAAAGATACAATTTCAAAATCTTTGAATACTTTGTTAGAAGATGTTCAGGGTAAGAAAGAGCAAAATATGGTAGATACTTTAGCGATCCGAAGTATGAGTAAAGCAGCTTATTCTACAGACAACATAGGTCATTACGGTTTAGCATTTGATTTCTACAGTCATTTTACATCGCCTATTCGTCGTTATCCTGATGTTATGGCACATCGTTTGCTACAGTATTATTTAGACGGAGGTAAAAGTGTTGACGAAGAAGCGTATGAAAATAAATGTCGCCATTGTTCGGAAATGGAAAATTTAGCTGCAAATGCCGAACGAGATTCTGTGAAGTATATGCAGGTTAAATTTATGCAGGATCATAAAGATGAAGAATTTTTGGGTGTTATTTCCGGAGTGACCGAATGGGGAATTTATGTTGAAATCGTTGAAAATAAATGTGAAGGAATGTGTCGTATTCGTGAAATCAAAGATGATTATTATGTTTTTGATGAAAAGCAATATGCTTTAGTAGGCGAAGTTTCTAAGAACATTTTACAATTAGGAGATGAAGTTTACGTTAAAGTTAAAAATGCTGATCTGGTTAAAAAGCAACTAGATTTTTGGTATATCCGTAAGAAAGAAGATTAATATAAGTTTGGGATATATTTTAAACTTTAAAAATCAATAAAAATGAAAAAATTATTTTTTACAACCTTATTAGTAAGTTCATTAGCTTTTTCTCAAGTAGAGAAAAAACTGGGAGATTTTGATAAAGTTACTTCTTTTGATCAGATTGATGTTCAATTGGTTAAAGGAAATGAAAATAAAATAATAATTAAAGGAGACAGAGCTAATGAAGTAGAAGTTGTTAATAAAAACGGCGAATTAAAAATAAGGATGCCTCTTACTAAATTATTACAGGGCGATAACATTTCTGTTACTTTATATTATACACATTTAGAAGCAGTTGAAGCAAACGAAGGTTCCAGAATTGCATCTAATGATGTGTTTAAAGCGATTAATTTTGAAATTATTTTAAAAGAAGGTTCAGAAATTTCTTTACAATTAGAAGTGGAACGCTTATCAGCCCGAACAGCAAACGGGAGTATATTAGAACTCAAAGGTACGGTTGAATATGCTGATGTATTAGTAAATTCAGGAGCCAAATATGAAGCTGAAGATCTGATTACTAAACAAACCGTTATTACGGCTAATGCCGGTGGAGAAGCCGAAATTTATGCCACTGATTTTGTAGATGCTAAAGTAAGAGCCGGAGGCGATATTTTAATTTATGGTAAACCGAAACAGATCAATCAGAAAACAATTGCCGGAGGTTCAATTGAACAAGCCGAATAAATAGATAGTTTTTTATAATTAACAATTCAGACAAAGCTTTTTTAAAACTTTCTCAGTTTTAGTAACAAATAGATAGTTTTTCGTAATTTCGTATTATAATAATTACTAATAGCTAGTAACTAATTACTGAAATAGTGCATTATCAAGATATTATAACGGCAATCCCTTGGGGATTGCTTTTAGCATTTTCTATTGGTCCCGGATTTTTTGTGCTTTTAGAAACCAGTATAACAAAAGGTTTTAGAGCAGCTTTAACTTTTGACCTCGGGATTGTATTTGCTGATTTCATCTTTATTTTAATAGCATATTTAAGTACTAATCAACTTTTAGAACAATTAAAAGATAATCCTACTTTGTTTATTGTCGGAGGTATAATCATGTTTGTTTACGGATTAGTGTCTTTTATTTTGTTAAAACGAAATTTTAAAAAGCAAACTGAAATTGAAAAAGACGATGATAATATTCGTAAGAACAATTATTTCGGTTTATTCTTCAAAGGTTTTTTATTGAATTTTATCAATATCGGAGTATTAGGGTTCTGGATGATGATCATTATCACTTATGGTCCCCAAATGAATATGGAAACGGAACGAATTTCTATATTTTTTGCTGCTATTTTAGGTTTCTACTTATTATTTGATATTGCTAAAATTTTGTTAGCCAAACAATTAAAAAACAAATTAACAGCTCAGAACATTTACAAAATAAAACGGGTTATCAGTATGATATTATTGATCTTCGGTTTATTTTTTATACTACAAGGATTCTTTCCGAAAATGAAAGATGACATCACTAAGAAAATTGAAACAGTTGAACGTGAGTGATTTTAAGACATAAAAAGAGCTACTTTTTTAAGTAGCTCTTTCATTTTAGAGGCATCGTCCGGAATATCTTTAATTAATTTTTTCTAAAAATTAGACATAAAAAAAGAGCTACTTAAAAAAGTAACTCTTTATTTCTGAGGCATCGCCCGGATTCGAACCGGGGTAGACGGTTTTGCAGACCGGTGCCTAGCCGCTCGGCCACGACGCCTTTTTATAGGAACGCAAATTTACACATATTTTAATGTAACACAAGAATTTTTTAGTAAATTTTAATTTTAATACACTTTCAAAGCTTATTTTTTACTGTACTTTTGACCGATTTTCATTAAAATTTTATTCATGAAAAAATTACAGCATTTAAAACCTTTATTTAATTTTTTTATAATTGGTTTAATAATCAATAGTTTAAGCAGAATAATCCTTTTTTATATTTTTAAAGAGAGAGTAGTTGAAACTGAAAATTATAGTCAATTATTTTTAATTGGTTTACGTTTTGACGTTATTCTATTGAGTTATTTATCTTTCTTACCTTTTGTTTTAATTACTTTTTTGCCGGATAATTGGTTACAAAAAATAAAAAATTTCTTCACCGTTTATTTTTTATTTTTCCTTTTTATAATGCTTTTAATGGAACTTTCCACTCCGGATTTTGTACACCAATACGATACCCGGCCTAATAGATTATTTTTGGATTATTTAATTTATCCTAAAGAGGTCTTGGGAACTCTTGTAAAAAGTTATTTAGGCTCATTAATAGGTACATTCGTTGTTTTAACGCTTGCTTTGGTTTATGTAATTAAAAAGGGAAAGAAATATTTCTTTCCGGTGTATAACTTTTCCTATTTGTATAAACTGATTACTTTTCTTCCGGTAGGTTTTTTATTGTTTTGGGGTGCTCGTTCCAGTTTGACTTCAAAACGTCCTATAAACGCCAGTAATGCTATTTTTTCATCCGATCAGATGACAAATGCCTTAGCATTGAATTCAACTTATACCGTTGGATTTGCTGCTTATTCTTTAAAGAATGAAGGAAATGTAAAAAAATACGGAAAAATGGATGAAAAAGAGGCATATAATCGTGTGAAAAAGTATATGGATGTAACTGATTTTCTTCCATCCGAGGTTCCTTTTTTACATGAAGTCAAACCGGATTCTGTTCAGCCGAAATATAATGTGGTTATCTTTTTACAGGAAAGTTTAGGAGCAGAATATGTGGGTTGTTTAGGAGGTTTGCCTTTAACACCTGAATTGGATAAACTATCAAAAGAAGGTTTATTGTTTACTAATTTGTATTGTACCGGAACTCGTAGTGTAAGAGGTATAGAACAGGTAACTTCCGGATTTATTCCGAATCCTTCAGAAAGTGTAGTAAAATTAAGTGGTGCTCAACAAGGTTTCTTTACGTTAGCGGAAGCTTTTGGTAATCAAGGTTATGATACCAGTTTTATTTATGGCGGTATGGCTAATTTTGATAATATGGCTTCATTTTTTAACGGTAACGGATTTAAAAATATTATTGATGAAACCGACTTTGATTCAGATGGTAACAACTATGCTCTAAAAGGAACTTGGGGATATAGTGATGAAGATTTAGTTACTAAAGCTAATAATTACTTCAAATCACAAGGTAATACACCTTTCTTTTCTTTGATGTTTTCTACTTCTAATCACGAACCTTTTGAATTTCCAGACGGTAGAATTGATTTGTATGAACAGCCTAAGAATACGGTTCATAATGCTATGAAATATGCTGACTTTGCTATCGGTAAATTCTTTGAATTAGCTAAAAAAGAAGATTATTTTAAGAATACCATTTTTATTGTTATAGCTGATCACAATACGAGAACTTACGGTAAAAACCTGGTTCCGGTGAATAAGTTCCACATTCCCGCTTTGATTATAGGTCCAAAAGTAAAAGCAGGAGTATATGATAAATTAGCCAGTCAAATGGATATAGCTCCTACCCTTTTAGAATTATCAGGTATTACAACGTATTCGCCGATGGTAGGAAGAAATTTAATGAAAAAAGAAGAGGTTGAAGGAAGAGCTATAATGTTGTTCCATGAAACGTATTCATTCAGAATAGGTAACGAAATTGTAGTTTTTAATCCGAATGCAGAGCCTTTACAATTTCAGTTGAAGAATGATACTACTATGATTCCTATGCCTTTAAATAAAGAATTGGCAGCGGATGGCTTAGCTCATATAGTAACTTCAAGTTATTTGTATAAAGAAAGAAAATATAAAAGTAAATAATCCAAAGAAGCTCTTTCAAAGAATATTTTTTGTAGATCTGAATTTGTTTCAGATTTTGAATTTGAAAGAGCTTCTTTTTTAATTTCTGAATTCTTCCATTTCTATAGTAACACTTTCTACATCACCACCTATCGGAGGATTTAATTTAGAAACACCCACTTTGATGCGCGAGACTTGTGGTAATTCTTTAAAAATTCTTACAATGATACGATGAGCTACATGTTCTAATAGTTTAGCTTTTTCAGCCATTTCTTCAGTAACTATCTTATTCAGATGTACATAATCAACAGTATCGTGAAGATCATCAGTTTCAGCAGATTTTCTCAGATCAGTTTTAATTTCCAGATCTACTCTATAATCGCTTCCTATTTTTCCTTCTTCAATTAAACAACCGTGATAAGCAAAAACTCTTATATTATTTAATCTTATGGTTCCCATTAATACTTAGTTTCAAGTTATACGCTCAAAGTTAAGATGTATTTTATATTTAAACAATTAAACATTTTCTATCTTTGCAAAAACATTGAAAAAATAATATGTCAACTGAAGAAAAATCATTGAATTTCATTGAACAAATCATTGAAGAAGATTTAAAAAACGGTTTGTCAAAAGATAAATTACGTTTCCGATTTCCACCGGAACCGAACGGCTATTTACATGTGGGTCATGCCAGTGCTATCTGTTTGAATTTCGGTTTAGGTATTGATTACAAGGCTCCGGTTAATTTACGTTTTGACGATACGAATCCTTCCAAAGAAGAACAGGAATATGTAGATGCTATTAAAAGAGATATAGAATGGCTTGGTTTTCAATGGGATAAAGAGTGTTATGCTTCTGATTATTTTCAGCAATTGTACGATTGGGCGGTTGAATTGATCAAAAAAGGTAAAGCGTATGTTGACGATCAGACTTCTGAAGAAATGGCGCAACAAAAGGGTACGCCAACGAAACCGGGAACTAATAGCCCGAATAGAGATCGTTCAGTAGAAGAAAATTTAGATTTACTGGAACGCATGAAAAACGGTGAATTTCCTAATGGAAGTTATGTTTTACGTGCCAAAATTGATATGGCATCGCCTAATATGTTAATGCGTGACCCGATCATGTACCGAATCATGCATGCAGCTCATCACAGAACTGGTAATTCATGGTGTATTTACCCAATGTATGACTGGGCACATGGTGAAAGTGATTATATAGAACAAGTATCACATTCTTTGTGTACACTTGAGTTTTTGCCACATAGAGAATTGTATGACTGGTTTTTAACTAACATTTACGATGAGTCAAAAGTAAGACCAAAACAACGTGAATTTGCACGTAGAAATTTGTCGCACACAGTGGTGTCTAAAAGAAAACTATTGCAATTAGTAAATGAAGGATATGTTACCGGTTGGGACGATCCGCGTATGAGTACTATTTCCGGTATGAGAAGACGAGGTTATACACCGGCATCCATCCGTAATTTTGCAAAAACTATCGGTATTGCTAAGCGTACAAATTTGATAGATGTTTCTTTACTTGAGTTTTGTGTTCGTGAAGATCTGAATAAAATAGCTCCTCGTGTTATGGCTGTTTTAGATCCGGTTAAATTGGTAATTACTAATTATCCGGAAGGAAAAGAAGAATGGCTTGATGCGGAAAATAATCCTGAGGAAGAAAACATGACCTATAGAAAAGTACCTTTTTCAAGAGAATTATATATTGAAAGGGAAGACTTTTTAGAAGAGGCTAGTAAAAAATTTTTCCGTTTATCAATCGGAAAAGAAGTACGTCTAAAAAATGCATATATTATTAAAGGTGAATCAGTTGTAAAAGATGAAAATGGTAATATTACCGAAATTCATTGTACCTATGATGAAGATTCTCGTTCGGGTAGCGGTACTGAAGCTAGTAAGCGTAAAGTAAAAGGAACTATTCACTGGGTTTCAATTTCTCATGCTAAAGCAGCAGAAGTTAGGGTATATGATCGTTTGTTTACACATGAAAATCCTGATGGAAATAAAGAAGTTGATTTTAAAGAATATATTAATCCGGTATCATTGAAAGTTATCACAGGTTATGTAGAACCTAGTTTAGTTACGGCTAAAGATCTGGATCATTTTCAGTTTCAGCGTTTAGGTTATTTTTGTGTGGATAGAGACTCAACACCGGAAAAATTAGTTTTTAATAAAACGGTTGGTTTACGAGACACTTGGGCAAAAATAAGCGAATAGTAATTCGTTTTTCAGTTTCCATAGATTTGTCATTTCGACTAAAAGGAGAAATCACATACAATATTTTAAACCTTCAAGAATAAACTTGAAGGTTTTTTATTTTTGATAGTTCGGGCTTTTAATTATTATTAAAAATTATTATATTATCTTTTTTTATTATTTTATCTAATAATAAATAAAAACTATTTAAAAATATTTTTTTATAATTTATATCTTTTAAAAACGACTTTTATATTTTAAATTTAAGACATTTTAAAAAAAGAGTAATATGATTTTATAGTAGAACTAAAGTAAGTTGATTTAAAGGCTTAATTTTTAATTTTAGTTTTGTAAAAGAAATTATATAGATGAAAACTATAATTTATATCAATTAATATATATTTTTATTATAAACAAAAAAACCATCAGTTGAAACTGATGGTTTTTTGTTAGTTAAACAGAATTTTTTTATTTCAGTATATAATTAAGCTTCTTGGTCATCTTCTGAGCTTTTCTTTTTAGCTGCTTTTTTCATGGCTTCGCCAACTTGATTACTTGCTGTGAAACTAGCTACCATATTATTTAACATGTCACTTCCCGCTTGTGGAGAATTAGGTAACAGGATCAGGTTACTATTTGTATCACTACCGATTGATTGTAAAGTATCATAATGTTGCGTTACCACAATTAATGCAGATGCTTCCTGAGAATTGATGCCTACTTTATTCAACACATCTACTGATTCTACTAAACCACGTGCAATTTCTCTACGTTGATCTGCAATACCCTGACCTTGTAATCTTTTACTTTCCGCTTCTGCTTTAGCTTTGGCTACAATTCTGATACGTGATGCTTCCGCTTCATATTCAGCAGCAGTTTTTTCACGATCAGCGGCATTAATACGGTTCATTGCATTTTTAACCTGAATATCCGGATCAATATCAGTAATTAAAGTATTGATAATGTCATACCCATAAGTTGACATGGCTTCGTTTAATTCTCTTTTTACAGCAATTGCAATATCATCTTTTCTTTCGAAAACATCGTCTAATTTTAGTTTCGGAACTTCAGCACGAACTACGTCAAAAACATAAGATGTAATCTGATCGTGAGGATATTCTAATTTATAAAACGCTTCGTATACTTTGTCTTGCAATACTTTAAACTGAACGGAAACTTTAAGTTTTACGAATACGTTGTCTTTAGTTTTAGTTTCAATAATAACGTCTAACTGTTGAATTCTTAAGTTAACTCTTCCGGCTACTCTGTCAATTATAGGAATTTTTAATTGTAAACCAGAATTACGTATACTATTAAACTTCCCGAAACGTTCTATAATTACAGAAGTTTGTTGTTTAACGGTAAAAAATAAGGAAATAATAAAAATAACGATTACTCCGAGAACAATGTACATATTTTAATTTTTAATTGGTTACGGTTATTATACGCTTTTTTAGAAAAAAAGTTACAGTATTTAATATTAAACCCTAATTTTGACACAAAACCCTAATTTATATGAAGAAAATAATTGTTCTATTAACCGTTTTAATTTCCATCAGTTCTATAGCACAATATGGATATCGTGATAATAATAGAATCGGAATATCAGGAGGTATTACTCAGCTAAGTTTATTTTCAAATCAATTTAATGCCAGCCCGCAAGCAGGTTGGATTGCCGGTTTATCACTTAGAGGAAATTACTATAACAACTGGCAGGCAGTTTTTGGTATGCATTTTACGGATAGTAATTTTTCTTTACAATCCGTTACAAATGAAGATATTAATTTTAAATTAAGTGCTGTTCAGATATATTTAGTAGCTAGTTATATGGTTGTTGAAAACCATTTAACACTAGAAATTGGTCCGGTTTTACAAGTTAACAGTAAATTAAAGATCGATGGGAAAGATGAATATAAATTTTTGAAAGACAGTCCGTTATTGACAGCTAACGATATAGTGGATATTACAAAAATAAACGGAAATCTGTATGCAGGTGTTACAGCCGGATTGAAAAGAGTTCGTTTACATTTTAGTTATCAGTATGGTTTAAATAACATCATGAATAACTTAAATAAAAAGGATGAATTAGTCCTTTTAAATGGTAATAAAAAATTTAAAGGAAATATCGGATTAATAAGTGGAATGATTACTTTTTATTTATAATAGAAACCCCTCAACAATGTTGAGGGGTTTCTTTTTTTATACTGTAGTAATTGCTTTTTCAATACGTTTGATGGTCTCTTCTTTACCAAGCATTTCAATGATATCAAACAAATGGGGACCTTTTAACTCGCCTACGAGGCTTAAACGTAGTGGTTGCATTACTTTTCCCATCCCTATTTCATTTGTTGTCATCCATTCTTTCAAATTGTTTTCAATAGTTTGAGACGTAAAATCTGAATAAGAAGCTAATTGTTCAATTACTTGTTTTAGTAATTCCTTTGTTGCTTCATTCCATTTTTTTGTTACTTTTTCATCGTATGATGTTGGAGCTACAAAGAAATAATCGGATAAATCCCAAAGATCCGTAATAAAATTAGCCCTGTCTTTTACCTGAGCAACAACTTTAGTTAAATACTCTAAAGTTGTCGCAATTCCTTTTTCTTTAACAATCGGAGCAAAAAGGACAGCCAATTCTTCATCAGTTTTTTTGATCAGGTATTGATGGTTGAACCATTTATTTTTTTCCGGATCAAATTTTGCGCCCGATTTATTTACTCTGGCTAAATCAAAAGAAGCAATCAATTCGTCTAAACTAAACAATTCTTTCTCCGTTCCGTCGTTCCAACCTAATAGTGCTAAGAAGTTGACTACAGCTTCCGGAAAATAGCCTTGTTCACGATACCCCATTGATGTAGATTCCTCTGTTTTCCATTCTAAAGGAAATACAGGGAATCCCATTTTATCACCATCACGTTTAGATAATTTTCCGTTTCCGACTGGTTTTAGTATCAATGGTAAATGTGCAAATTCAGGTGCTTCCCAACTAAAAGCTTTGTATAATAAATAGTGTAACGGTAAGCTTGGCAACCATTCTTCTCCACGAATTACATGAGAGGTTTCCATTAAATGGTCGTCAACAATATTAGCTAAATGATAGGTTGGCATACCATCACTTTTGTACAATACTTTATCATCTAATAAATTGGTATCAAACTTAACCGTTCCACGAATGATGTCATTCAATTCTAAAACTTCATTGGTCGGCGTTTTGAAACGGACTACAAAAGCATCACCATTAGTAATACGCTCTGAAACTTTTTCATGAGATAATGCTAATGAGTTATCTAATTGTTCTCTGACGGTATGATTATAGATAAATGTTTTACCTTCAGCTTCTGCTTGCTTTCTTAATTCATCTAATTTTTCAGCAGAATCAAAAGCATAATATGCCCAACCATTTGTAATTAATTGTTCTGCATATTCTTTATACATGGCCTTGCGTTCACTTTGTCTGTACGGACCGAATTTTTCATTTTTTCCAACGGTTTCATCAGGAGCAATTCCTAACCATTCCAATGCTTCAAAAATATAAGCTTCAGCACCCGGAACAAATCGAGTTTGATCAGTATCTTCAATTCTTAAATAAAACGTTCCGCCATTTTTTTTGGCAAATAAATAATTAAATAAAGCTGTACGAACTCCTCCGATATGTAAAGGACCTGTAGGACTTGGAGCAAAACGAACTCTAACTGGTTTTGACATAGTTTAGTATTTGATTCTTTTTTTGATTCAATTTCGCTGCAAAGATACGATACACAGTTAAAATTTAGGCTCTTATGATTAGTTTCTCTATAAATTTTAGCTATTGCCCTATGTAAAAATAAATTGTACTTTTATTGGTTAAATGCAAATGCAAAAGAACCTTGGAAACAAAATCAATCATTTACAGTAAATTAGAGGCTTTCATTAAGAAGTATTATACGAATGAGATCATAAAAGGAACTTTACTTTTTGTGGCTTTAGGACTTTTATACTTTTTATTTACGTTGCTCGTGGAACATTTTTTATGGCTTTCTACTTCTGGGCGTACTATTTTATTTTGGCTTTTTATTGTTGTCGAAGTTTTTTTGTTGGCCAAGTTTATTATTTTGCCGTTCTTCAAACTCTTTAAATTGCAAAAGGGAATTGATTACGCGGAAGCTTCAAAAATCATTGGAAATCATTTTTCTGATGTAGGCGATAAACTGTTGAATTTTTTACAACTTTCAGATGCTGCTCAGCGATCAGAATTGTTATTGGCTTCGATCGATCAAAAGGCTAATGCTTTACAGCCTATTCCTTTTTCCAATGCTGTTGATCTTTCTAAAAACAGGAAGTATTTGCCTTATGCTCTGATACCGATCATTGTATTGCTTCTGTTTTTTATTACCGGTAATTCTTCGGTAATTGAAAATAGTTTATCACGTGTAGTGCATTATGAAACGGCTTACACTCCCCCTGCTCCATTTCATTTTGATATTTTGAATAAAAATTTAGTTGTTAAACAACACGATAATTTTACTTTAATTGTCATTGCACAAGGGAAAGTTATTCCTGAGAATGTTAAGATAAGGATTGGTAATGAGAACTATTTTATGGAAACAGTTTCTCCGGGTAAATTTCAATATAATTTAGATAATGTTTTGCATAATGTAGAATTCCAATTGATTTCCAATGAAGTGGTTTCTGAGCAATATGTTTTACAAGTTGTAGATGTTCCAACTATTTCAAATTTTAGTATGAAACTGATCTTTCCTAGTTATCTTGATAGAGCAAGTGAAACAGTTACTGGAACAGGAAATATTATTGTTCCGGAAGGAACAAAGATTAATTGGGATATTTCGGCACAGGCTACTACCGAGATTGATTTTGTTGATAATGGTAAGACCTTTGCTTTTCAGTTAAACGAGAAGGTATTTTCGTATTCCAAAGTAATCAAAAACCCTTTAGAATACCAAATAGTAACATCTAATGCACAGTTAAAAGCTTATGAAAAATTAGTGTATTCTATTGATGTGGTAAAAGATCAGCATCCGGTTATCAATGCTAATTTTGCTCCTGATAGTTTAAAAGTTAATTCTCAAATGATCATTGGCCAAGTTTCTGATGATTATGGTTTATCGAAATTACAAGTAGTTTTTTATGATAAGGATGATAAAGAAAAACTAAGAAAAGCTATTCTCCCATTGCAAAAAGGTTTATATGATCGCTTTGTTTACACTTTTCCGTCAGGTTTAAAATTAGAACCAGGGATTTCTTATGAATATTATTTCGAAGTATTTGATAATGATATAGTTAATGGTAATAAAAGTGCTAAAACTAATATTTTTAAACATTATGAGTTAACTTCCAATGAAAAAGATGATATTTTACTGAAAAATCAACAGGAGAATATTAATGCATTAGAAAAATCTTTACAGGATCAAGAGAAACAATTAGAAAAGATGAACGATTTAGAACGTCTGAATAAGGAAAAATCATCTTTAAATTTTCCAGATCAAAAGAAAATAAAAGACTTCATTTTTAAGCAACAAAGACAGGAAGAAATGATGAAAGAATTCTCAAAAAAATTAGAGGAAAATATTAAGGATTTTAAGAAAGAAGATTCACCCGAAAACAAAGAATTAGAACGGCGTTTAGATGAGTTTCAAAAAGAATCTGAAAAGAATGAGAAGCTTCTGGAAGAGTTAGAGAAACTAACAGAGAAATTACAGAAAGAAGATTTATTTAAAAAAGCAGATCAATTAAAGCAAAATGCAAAGAATCAGCAAATGAGTTTAGAGCAACTTGTAGAATTAACTAAGCGATATTATGCTGAAGAAAAGGCTAAACAAATTGCAGAAAAATTAGATCAGCTGGGAGATAAGCAAGAAGAACTTGCAAAAGAGAATCAAGAGAAAAACACCAAAGAAGAACAAGATAAAATCAATCAGGAGTTCGATCAAATTAAGGAAGAATTAAATCAGTTAGAAAAGGAAAATAATGAATTGGAGTCTCCTTTAGATATACCTGATACTGATAGTGAAGAAAAGGATATTGATAACGATTTGGATAAGGCGTCTGACCAACTTCAAAAAAAGAATACTCAAAAAGCGCAGTCCAGTCAGAAATCAGCAGGGCAAAAAATGAAGGAAATGAGTAGTCAAATGATGAATTCTTTAGATGCTGGAAATTCAATGCAGATGCAGGAAGATATAAGAGCATTACGTCAGATCTTGGATAATTTATTAGCTTTTTCTTTTAACCAGGAGGATTTGCTAGAAACCACTGATCATGCACAATCATCATCTTTACAATTCAATAAAATTTTAAAGGAGCAGCAAAATTTAAAGATACAGTTCAAGCACATTGATGATAGTATTTTTGCTGTAGCCAAAAGAAATCCTATGATCTCAGAAGTTGTTTTGAATGAGGTAGGAAATGTTCATTATAATTTAGATCACGCCCTTTCTACCCTATCTGAAAATAATTTTTACAAAGGAAAAGGACACCAGCAATATACTTTGACTGCTGCTAACACACTTGCTGATCTATTGAGTAATATTCAAAGTAATATGATGATGCAAATGCAGATGCAAATGTCCGGTCAGGGTCAGGGTAAACCGCAACCTGGTAAAGGTTCCGGTGGAGGTATGCAACTTCCGGATATTATCAAACAGCAACAAGAGTTGGGTGGTAAAATGGAAGAAGGAATGGGTAAAGGAAAAGAGAAAGGAAGTGAAAAAGGAAAAGAGAGCGGTAATGAAGGTGGCAGTGAAAGGGGTCAGGGAAATAGTGGTCAACAGAATGGTGACAACGGGACAAGCGAAGGAAAAGCCGGTGAAATTTTAGAGATATTAAAACAACAACAACAATTGCGTAATGCTTTGCAACAGGCTTTAGAAAAAGAGGGGAATACAGTGATAGGTCAGTCTGCATTAGATAAGATGAAAGATATTGAAAAGCAGTTGTTGAATAAAGGTTTTAAAAATGAAACGTTACAAAAGATGTTGAATCTGAATCATGAATTATTAAAATTAGAAAAAGCTATTCAGCAACAAGGAGAGGATAATAAGAGAAAATCTAACACCAATAAGGAGGTTTACAATGGCACGTCTAAAGCTTTGCCCGACACCGTGAAAGATTATTTGAATAGTATTGAAATTTTAAACAGACAAACACTACCTTTGCACCCGAATTATAATAAAAAGGTTCAAAATTATTTTAACCAACATGATTAGTTTTAACTACGAAATTGATTTTGCTTTAGAAAATGAAGATTTATATTCAGAGTGGATTGAGTCTGTTGTTGAATCTGAAGGAAAAACTCTTGGCGAAATCAATTATATATTTTGTAATGATGAGTATTTGCATCAGATCAATATGCAATATTTAAACCACGATACATTAACTGATATTATTAGTTTCGATTATACAGAAGGGGATATTATTAGTGGTGATATCTTTCTTTCTATTGAGCGTGTAAAAGATAATGCCAAGGATTTCAAGGTTCCCTTTTCTGAAGAGCTAAAAAGAGTAATGGCTCATGGTGTTTTACATTATTGTGGTTATAAAGATAAGTCTGAAGCTGATGAGCAACTAATGAGAGCTAAAGAAGAAGAAAAAATAAAAATGTTCCACGTGAAACATTAAGTCGCTTCTTTATTCTTTTTTTTT
>NZ_JAMXLC010000001.1:1368910-1501278 GCF_024054235.1 Flavobacterium sp. NRK F10 | reverse complement strand
AATTTGCAAAACATAGCTCAAATGTCTTGTAATCCTGCTATGGGTGGAATCGCAAAAGGACAAATCGTTCGTGAGATTGATGCGTTGGGTGGTTATTCAGGAATTGTTTCTGATAAAACTGCAATCCAATTCAAAATGTTGAACGTTTCAAAAGGCCCTGCTATGTGGTCCCCAAGATGCCAAAGTGATAGAATGCGTTTTTCTGAAGAATGGAGATTGATGTTAGAGCAAACACCTAATTTAGATTTTTATCAGGAAATGGTTTCCGGTATTTTAACCGAGAATGGAAAGTTAGTCGGAGTGAAAACCGGCTTAGGATTACAAATAAAAGGAAAGACGGTTGTGTTGACCAATGGGACTTTTTTGAATGGTTTGATCCATATCGGAGAAAAACAATTCGGAGGTGGCCGTGCCGGAGAAAGTGCTTCTTACGGAATTACAGAAGATCTAGTGAATTTAGGTTTTGAATCCGGGCGAATGAAAACCGGAACGCCGCCACGTGTGGATGGACGTTCTTTAGATTATTCTAAAATGATTGAACAGCCTGGTGATGTGAATCCTCAAAAGTTCTCCTATTCTAATCAAACACAACCTTTAAAAGAACAACGTTCGTGTTGGATGACCTATACATCTCCTGAAGTACATGATTTGTTGCGTGAAGGGTTCGATCGTAGTCCGATGTTTAACGGACGAATAAAAAGTATTGGGCCACGTTATTGTCCTTCAATTGAAGATAAGATTAATCGTTTTGCAGATAAAGATCGTCACCAACTTTTTGTAGAACCGGAAGGTTGGCATACAGTTGAAGTCTATGTAAATGGTTTTTCTACTTCTTTACCGGAAGATGTTCAATTCAATGCTTTGCGTTCGGTCGCAGGATTTGAAAATGTAAAATTCTTCCGCCCGGGTTATGCTATTGAATATGACTACTTCCCTCCTACGCAGTTAAAACATACTTTAGAAACCAAATTGGTCGAAGGTTTATATTTCGCCGGACAAATTAACGGAACCACGGGTTATGAAGAAGCAGCTTCTCAAGGTTTAATGGCCGGGATTAATGCGGCATTAAAAGTGAAAGAAGAAGAGCCGTTAATTTTAAAACGTGACGAAGCGTATATTGGTGTTCTTATTGATGACCTGATAACTAAAGGAACAGAAGAACCGTATCGTATGTTCACCTCTCGCGCAGAATACAGAACCTTATTGCGCCAGGATAATGCAGATTTACGTTTAACTCCTAAAGGATATGCCATAGGCTTAGCAAAACAAGAACGTATGGAGCGTATGGAAGAAAAAATGGTTAAATCGGAAGCATTTCTTCAGTTTTTTAGAGAGACCAGTGTAAAACCGGAAGAAGCTAATCCTATTTTAGAAGCAAAAGGATCTTCTCCGATGGCGCAGCCAGATAAAATGTTTAAAGTATTTTCGCGTCCGCAATTAGAATTAGAAGATTTTAAAAAATTCGAAAAGGTAAGTGAATATATTAACGAACATCATTTAGATAACGAAATTGTAGAACAAGCAGAAATTCAGGTAAAATATTCAGGTTATATTGAAAAGGAAAAAAATCATGCTGATAAATTGAATCGATTAGAAGATGTAACTATTCCTGATAATTTCGATTTTGATAAGATTAGATCTATTTCAATAGAAGCAAAACAAAAGTTAAATAAAATAAGACCTAAAACAATTGCACAAGCATCACGTATTAGTGGTGTGTCACCAAGTGATATTTCAGTGCTGTTGATTTATATGGGAAGATAATTTTAGAGAGAAAAGAGTAAAGAAGATACAAAAGAAATATTTTATGCTTTCCTTTTGATTCTATTTTTTAAAATTGTTTCACGTGAAACATTTAATCTTACAATTTAATTTTGTCACTTTAAGCGAAGTCGAGAAGTCACATAAAGGAATAAAAGAATGATATTCAAAGAAAACAATATTTACATAAACGTAAAAGATTTTTCGGTTTCCGGAGAATCTTTTTCTTTGTTAGAAAATGTTGAGTATGGAATTTTAAAAACCACTCCTACTCCATCATTAGAGCAATTGCCTTCTTATTATGAAAGTGAAGATTATATTTCACATACGGATGGTTCACGCACATTTTTTGAAAAAATATACCAAAGAGTAAAAAAATATGCCATTCAAAGCAAAGTGCAATTAATTTCGAATTTTGCAACAAAAGGAGCTTTATTGGACATCGGTGCCGGAACAGGAGATTTTTTAGTTGCTGCTCAAAAACAAGGATGGCATGTTTTAGGTTTGGAACCGAATAAAAAAGCAAAAACAATTGCAAAGAGTAAAGGAATTCCGTTTGGAGAAAATTTAAAACTCATTCCAGATCAGAGTTATGATGTGATTACTATGTGGCATGTTTTGGAACACGTTCCGGATTTGGATTATCAATTAGAACAATTGAAACGAATTTGTAAACCGGGAGGAATTATTGTGATAGCAGTTCCTAATTACAAATCATATGATGCCAAGCATTACAAAGAATTTTGGGCAGCCTATGATGTTCCTCGTCACCTTTGGCATTTTTCAGCAACATCGATCCGAAAAATGTTTTCTGAGAAAAATATCGGGTTATTAAAAATTAAACCGATGTGGTTTGATAGTTTTTATGTGAGCTTATTGTCAGAAAAATATAAAAGCGGAAAAATGAATCCGGTCAAAGCATTTTATATCGGTTTTGCTTCAAATGTATATGGAATCTTTAAAAAGGAATTTTCATCACACATTTACGTCTTAAAAAACAACTAAAACTTATTTTAAGGCATTTTTAAAGTGTTTTAAATGTAAAAACACATAAAACCATTCAAAAAATATAAAAATCAATCAAAATCGATTTATTTAAGTCGGTTTTTATAATAAAAAACTATCTTTTTGCTGTTTTAATAGTTTATTCTTATTTTTGTTTAAACTTGAAATTTTATGAATTCGGAAGAAAAACTTTTTTTTAAAGGTATCTATGGGGACGATTCCATTAACATGGTTCGGGAAACAATCCATATCGGTTCTTTCGAAGCAACAGGAAAAAGACATGAATGGCTTATTAAGCCACATGTTCATAGTAACCTTTTTCAAATTTTTCTCATTGAAGAAGGTTCTGTTGAGTTTTTGATTAATGATGGCTCCGAATTAATTGAAGGTATTTCTTTTTTAACCATTCCTAAAAATATTGTTCATGGTTTTAAAATGCATCCCGATGTAAAAGGTTGGGTTATTTCGTTGCATGATAAGAGTATGGAAAACATGCTTAAGTTGGATGCTGATATAATTATCAGAATGGATGAAGTACATATTTTTAAGTATGATGCTGAAGACAAGTTGATTAGTGATGCTTATAATACTTTGCACAAGTGTATTTATGAATACCATAGCGATTTACCGGCAAAACAACACGCATTGCAATATCTGGTAGGAATGTTATTGTTACGATTGTATAGGATCCCTACAACTTCTAAATTATCGATACAAATTCAAGATAATAAATTTACTTTATTTTACAGAAGATTCTTACAGTTAATTAGGGAGAAGAATTCATTCAAATTCGGTGTAGAAGAATATGCCTCACTTTTAGATATATCTGCCGGCTATTTAAATAAGATCTGCAGAGAAGTTTCCGGTCAATCACCAAAAGATATTATTATTGAATATTACATTGATGAGATCAAAAAAATGCTAGCTGATTTTGAGTTATCTATATCTGATGTCGCTTATAAAATTGAGCTAAACGATCCTGGTTATTTAACTCGGTTATTTAAAAAGAAAACAGGGATGACTCCAAAAGAATACCGAGCTTCAATAGGTGCTAAATAATTTCTTATCAATATATTACTCTTAAATCTTTTCTTTCTTTAAAGACTGTATAAATCAGTTTCTTAACTTCTTCTCAAATTGATTTATATTTTTCAGTTCTATTCAAAAGTCCCCTTTTTTGGGTTACTATAACGTTTGAAAACGTAAAAAATGCTATTTTTTTTTATTTAAAGTGTAAAAAAAATCGATTTGTCCTATTTTTTATTTAAAAACATAATTTTTTGCTCCAAATAAATGCAAAATTTGCATATAACTAAAAAATATGTATAAAAAAATAAATAATACATATTAAGATTTGAGGAATATTATCAAATTAATAATTCGCTCTTTTATTATATAAAAACTTACTATTAATTAAAAAATCAGAAATTATGACTAGAGAGTTAATCGATGAAGTATTGAATAGAATTCAATCTCAGGAAAAAAATGGAGAAGGTAACCCGCGTGTAAAAGAAATTGTAGCTCGTTTGTTGAGAGATTTATTTTATGCCATGGACGATTTGAATATCACTTCAGAAGAAATGTGGCATGCGTGTGATTGGCTAACTCAAACAGGAAAAAACAACGAATGGGGGCTTGTATTTGCAGGTTTAGGAATTGAGCACTTTATTGATGTAAGAATGGACTGGGAAGACGAGCAAGCAGGTGTTCATTTAAAAACACCTCGTACTATCGAAGGTCCGTTATATGTTGCCGGTTCACCGGAGTCATTAAGCTATGCTGAATTAGAAAATGAACCAAATCAAGGTGATGAAACATTGTACATGCAAGGTACTGTAGTTGACGAAGAAGGAAATCCTGTTGAAGGTGCCTTAGTAGAAGTTTGGCATTGTAACTTAAAAGGATTGTATTCGTATTTTGATTCCACACAATCTGAATTTAACTTGCGAAGAGCTATTCGTACAGGAAAAGACGGAAGATACCAATTCAAATCATTCTTACCTGTAGGATATAGCTGTCCTCCGAATGGTTGTACCGATAATTTAATGAAATGGTTAGGTCGTCACGGTTCTCGTCCGGCACATATCCACTTCTTTGTAACTGCTCCTAACTACAGAAAATTAACAACGCAGATCAATATTGACGGAGATCCGTTATTAGGTCAGGATTTTGCTTTTGCAGATAGAGAAGAATTGGTTCCGCCAATCACTCACTATACTGCAGAACAAGCGAAAGCTTTAGGAAAAGACGAAGCATTTGCTTCTATCGATTTCGATTTTAACATGGTTCATGACTCTACAAAAATAGCTCCGGGTGAAAACCACAGAACCAGAGCAGCTATTGTTACAGCCTAATAAACTACATGAAAACCGTGTTTTCTATAACACGGTTTTTTTCTCTTCTTAACAAGTAATCACCAAATTATTTTAAATCTTTTAAAAAACTCTATTCCAGAGGAGGGTTTCTATTGCCTAAAATGAAGTAATTATGGAACAAAACACAGTAAATTATATCGATTCTTTATTAATTCACGATAAAGAAAACGGAAAGTATCAGCACAACCGAAAAGCTTTTACAGATCCTGAATTATTTGAACTTGAAATGAAATACATCTACGAGAATAATTGGGTGTATTTAGCACACGAATCGCAAGTAGCTAACGCAAACGACTATTATACAACAACTATTGGTCGTCAATCGGTTGTAATTACTCGCGATAAAGAAGGACAATTACACGGACTTATCAATTCCTGTTCACACAAAGGAGCACAACTGTGCCGCTACAGAAAAGGAAATAAATCCTCTTTTACATGTCCGTTTCATGGTTGGACATTCAACAATTCAGGAAAACTACTAAAAGTAAAAGATTCCAAGGCAGGCGGATATCCGGAACAATTTAACTGCGAAGGTTCTCACGATCTAAAAAAAATTGCACGTTTAGAATCGTATAGAGGTTTCATTTTTGGTTCCTTAAATCCTGATGTAGTTTCTTTAAAAGAATATCTTAATGACACTACTTTAATTATCGATCATATTGTAGATCAAGCTCCGGAAGGTTTAGAAGTGTTAAACGGTTCATCACAATATACTTACAACGGAAATTGGAAGTTACAAATGGAAAACGGAGCCGATGGTTACCATGTTTCTTCTGTACACTGGAATTATGTAGCCACAATGGCGCGCCGTAATTACGAAAAAGAAGGTACAAAGGCAGTTGATGCCAACGGATGGAGTAAATCGCCCAGAGCGGGCGGATATGGCTTTAAAAACGGTCATATATTGCTTTGGACAACCAAATTAAATCCGGAAGTAAGTCCTATCTACAAACAAAAAGATCGTTTAATAGCAGAATTCGGTGAAGAAAAAGCTGGATTTATGCTAACAATGACACGCAATTTAGGGGTTTATCCTAATGTGTTCATTATGGATCAGTTTTCTACTCAAATTCGTGTAGTTCGACCAATTTCAGTGAATGAGACCGAAATCACTATTTATTGTTTCGGTGTAAAAGGCGAAAGCAAAGAAGAACGTTCAACCCGAATTCGTCAATACGAAGATTTCTTCAACGTAACCGGTATGGGAACTCCCGATGATTTAGAGGAATTCCGTTCATGTCAAATTGCTTATGAATCTACTGAATTGCCTTATAACGACATGAGTCGCGGTGCAACACATTGGGTTTACGGACCAGATGATCATGCTGAAAAAATGGGAATTAATCCGGTAATAAGCGGAATTAAATCGGAAGACGAAGGTTTGTTTGTTTCGCAACATGAATACTGGAAAGAAACTTTGATTAAAGGTGTTTCTAAAGAAGAATTAGTTTAATTAATTAGAATTTAAAATGACAAATTTTGAAAAAATAACTGCTTTTTTATACAAAGAAGCTCGTTTTTTAGATGATAGAGAGTGGGAAAATTGGTTAGAATGTTACCATGAAGATGCCATGTACTGGATGCCCGCTTGGACTGATGAAGATGAAACCACTACTGATTTTCAATCCGAGATTTCATTGATTTATTATCCTAATCGCGGTGGATTGGAAGATCGTGTTTTCCGTATCAAAACGGAGCGCTCTTCTGCCTCAATGCCTGAACCCAGAACTTCTCATAATATTACAAATGTGGAAATCGTAGAAGAAAACGATAACGAAATTAAAGTTCGTTTTAACTGGCACACCTACTCGTTCCGTTACAAAACAACAGATATTTATTTCGGAACCAGTAACTACACATTACAAAAAACAGAAGATTCCTTTTTAATTACTAACAAAAAAGTTGTAGTCAAAAACGATTACATACGTCAGGTTTTAGACGTTTATCATATTTAAAATTATGTCAAGAATTGCTTTAAATTTTGAGGATGGTGTAACCAAGATAATTGAAGGTTTACCGAATGAAAAAGTATCCGATGCAGCCTATCGCAATAGAATTAATATTCCATTAGATTGTGCAGACGGAGCTTGTGGAACATGCAAGTGCAAAGTAAAATCAGGAAGTTATGACGGAGGCGATTACATTGATGAAGCCTTAACTGATGAAGAAGCAGCTCAAGGTTTTGGTTTGGCTTGCCAAATGACTCCGGAATCGGATATGATTATTGAAATTTTTGCCAGCTCAACAGCTTGTAAGGTAGAAACACAAACTTTTGCTACTACAATTTCAGCCGTTAACTATTTATCTCCCGAAATCGTTCAGTTAAAAGTACAATTGCCTGATAATGCTACTCTAGAATTTTTAGCAGGACAATATGTAAATATTGAAGTTCCGGGAAGTGAACAAACGCGCTCCTACTCTTTTGCAAATAAAGGTAGCCAAAATGAATTAGAATTTTTAATTCGAATGGTTCCCAATGGTTTAATGAGCGAATATTTAAAAAATGAAGCTCAAGTAGGCGCATCATTGAATGTAACCGGACCTTTAGGAAGTTTTTATTTGCGACAAATTGAAAAACCAACTTTATTTTTTGCAGGTGGAACAGGAATTGCACCATTTTTAGCCATGCTGGAAAGCTTAGCAGCCGAAGGAAATTCCAATCCAATTACACTATACTACGGAGCTACAACAGAAGAAAATTTAGTGGAAATAGATCGATTAAAAGAATTCCAATCGAAGCTAAATTTCAACTTTGAGTGTTGTGTTTCTGGACAAGAATCATCTCGTTTTCCAAAAGGATTTGTTACCCAATGGATTACCAAGGACAATTTAACGGAAAACGATTATGATATCTACATCTGCGGACCCAATCCTATGGTGGAAGCCGTTAAAGAATCATTAGCAACAGAAGGAATTCAATACAGCAATTTTTATTTAGAAAAATTTTTACCGACAGGCCACGCTGTTACCACCTAAAACTAACCAAAAAACAAAAACTAACCAAAAAACAAAAACTAACCCAATAACGTAACAACCAAAAATTAAATAAAACTCATGAGAACTATCAACATTCAACAGGTAATCGACGACGCTCGATTCGGAAGTTTTCACTGGAAAGTACTTTTCTGGTGTTTTTTAATCATCATTTTTGATGTGTATGATTTAGTCATTTACGGTGTGGTTTTACCCATTTTGATGAAAGAATGGAACCTAACACCGATGGAAGCCGGGACTTTAGGAAGTTATGCCTTATTCGGCATGATGTTCGGGGCACTTATTTTCGGACCATTAGCTGATAAAATTGGTCGAAAAAAATCGATTATAATTTGTTTGGTTCTTTTTAGCGTATTTACTTTAGTGAGTACTTTAGCAGTTGAGCCATTCCAGTTTGGATTAAGCCGATTTATAGCAGGTTTAGGAATTGGTGGTTTAATGCCTAATGCCGTTGCATTAATCACAGAATATGCACCTAAAAAAATGCGTTCTTTGTTAACAACAATAATGTTTAGTGGCTATGCAGTAGGTGGAATGCTTTCTGCAGGTTTAGGAATGTTGCTTTTGCCTAGTTTCGGCTGGCAATCTGTATTCTATGTAGGTGCAATTCCACTAGTTTTATTGCCTATTATTTTAAAATATCTCCCAGATTCTTTAGGATTTTTAGTGAGAAGTGGTAAAAATGAAGAAGCTTCAAAAATCGTTTCAAAAATTGACCCAAATGCTATTGCTGCCAATGAAAAAGTAACTTTTGAAACACCTGAAAAAGTTCCGGGAGCAAGTTTAGTACAACTTTTCAAAAATAAAAGAGGTATCAGTACTGTAATGTTCTGGATAGCATTTTTTATGTGTTTGTTAATGGTTTACGGATTAAATTCTTGGTTACCAAAATTGATGAATCAAGCGGGATATCCATTAGGATCTAGTTTATCATTCTTATTAGCGTTAAATGTTGGAGCGATGATTGGTGCCATTGGCGGCGGATGGTTAGGTGATAAATTTCACTTGAGAAAAGTTTTGATCATCTTCTTGTCGCTAGCTGCAATTTCGTTGAGTTTATTAGGGTTCAAGAGTAACACTTTTGTACTTTATTTGTTGATCGGTATGGCTGGAGCAACTACTATTGGAACTCAAATTTTATTATATGCTTATGTAGCACAGTTCTACCCTATGGACATTCGTTCAACAGGAATTGGTTGGGCTTCAGGTGTAGGTAGACTTGGAGGAATGGCAGGACCAATTCTTGGAGGAGCGTTATTGAGTATGGGATTACCATTCGAAGCAAATTTCATGATTTTCGCTATTCCAGGAGCTATCGGTGCTTTGGCTATTTGTTTTGTAAGTCTAAAATATGCTTACGTTAACAAAGTAACTTCACAAGTTGAACTTCAAACAGAACCCAAATTAGGATAAATACAGAACCTATTTTTTACAAAAATGAATAAATTTTTTCCCAATCGTTTCCAGAATAAAACTATTGTAGTAACCGGTGCAGGTCAAGGAATTGGTAAAGGAGTGGCTGTTAGAGCTGCTCAAGAAGGGGCTCAAGTAGCATTGGTAGACCGTTCTGAAATTGTGCACGAAGTTGTTAATGAAATTAAGGCTTTAGGCGGCGAAGCAATAGGAATTGTTGCCGATTTAGAAGTGTATGAAAATTTTGTTGCGACATTCAAAGAGGTTAAAGCTACTTTCAATAGAATTGATGTTTTAATCAACAATGTGGGAGGTACTATTTGGGCAAAACCTTACGAACACTACGAAGTAGATGAAATTGAAAAAGAAATCAAACGTTCTTTATTTCCGACACTTTGGGGATGTCATGCGGTTTTACCCTATATGCTTGAACAAAATTCTGGAGCTATTGTCAATATTTCTTCTATAGCTACAAGAAGTATCAATCGTGTTCCTTATGCTGCAGCAAAAGGCGGAGTGAATGCTATTACAGCGTCATTAGCTTTTGAAAATGCAACCAAAAATATTAGGGTAAACGGAATTGCCACCGGAGGAACGGAAGCTCCACCAAGAATAATTCCGCGTAATCCAAATGAACAATCGGAAAACGAGAAAAATTGGTACCAACAAATTATAGATCAAACGGTTGATTCTACCTTAATGAAACGCTATGGCACTATCAACGAACAAGTTGGAGCTATTTTATTCTTAGCTTCTGACGAAGCTTCTTATATCACCGGAATTACACTTCCGGTTTCGGGAGGCGACTTGGGTTAATCAAAAATAAATAAAGAACTAATCAAAAATGAGAAAAAATATATTGAAGAGCATTAGCATTTTGTTAATGTTCATAGGAGGCTTTTGCTTTTCCCAAAACATAGAACTAGATTCAATAGCTGAAAATAAAAAAATACAAAACGCTGTAGATGCATATTTAAAAGAGCGTGATGTTAACCTAAAATTTTATGGATTTATCCGTCACGATGCGATGTTAGACTCCAGACAAACAGTAGATGTGAGAGAAGCGGCTGTTGTAATGTGGGCCAAAGACAGAAAATATGATGCTAACGGAGAGGATATCAATTCGGCATCACAATTTCAAATGTTATCAATTCTTTCCAGAATGGGTGTAAAAATCAAAGGACCTGATGTTTTTGGAGCAAAATTAAACGGAGTTTTAGAAGGAGATTATTTTGGTAATGCCGAAGGAGGAATCAATGAATTTCGTTTGCGACATGCTTGGATTACCTTAAATTGGAAAAAAACACAAATCGGAGCAGGACAGTTTTGGCATCCGTTAACGATTCCTGAAATCTTTCCAGGAACGGTAAACTTCAGTGGCGGAGCGCCGTATATGCCTTATAACAGGAATCCGCAAATCCGTTTAACACAAAAATTAGGAAATCATTTCAATATGATTGTTGCGGCAATTTCACAACGTGATTTCACAGCAAATACAGAACCCTATACAAATAGTGGTGTTCCGGCAGGGCATTTACAATTCAATTATAAAACAGATAATTTTATCATTGGTTTAGCCGGACATTATGAAAACATTCGCCCGAAAACAAGTTCAGGAACTTTAGGATTATATTCTAACGAAAGATTGAATAGTGTAACCGGAATGTTGTATTCAAGATTGGATACAAAACATTTTACGCTTAAATCAGAAGCTACTTTGGCTCAAAATGCAGCATCTTTCATTATGTTAGGAGGTTTTGTTGGCTTTACCAAGCCTGATGGCAGTTTAGAAACCTATCAAACGATGAATACTCAGGCATATTGGATTGATTTTACTGCTAAAACGAATAAAAGATTGGTATCGGGTTTCTTTGCTGGATACAGTAAAAACAATGGTGTTGACAAATCTAATAGTGACCCAACGGTTACGGCACAAGCTTACGGATTTTCGGCAGTTGTTAGCGGAATTGGAGCCGGATCCGGATCAAGAACCATTAATTATATCTATCGCGTTGCGCCAAGACTAGAGTATGTGTTGAACAAATTAAAATTTGGTTTGGAGTTTGAATATTCTATGGCTGAATGGGGAGATGCTGATAACAGAGGAAGAGCCGTTACAAATTTAAGTGATGTGGCAAATTCCAGAATAATTTTTGCAACTACATTCAATTTTTAAAACATAGTTTGATGCTACAAAATAAATGGATTTCTCTTGCTGTGATATTAATGTCGCCCTTATTAACTGTGGTAGATGTTTACATTGTAAACATGGCTCTACCGGCAATCAGGGCGCAATTCACAGCGACCGATAGTCATACGGAGCTGGTAATAAGTTCTTATTTAGTAGGGTATTGCGTTTTTTTGATAACAGGCGGAAGAGCGGGAGATTTTTACGGACGCAAAAAAATGTTCTTGTGGAGTATGCTGGTCTTTACGTTTAGTTCGGCCATGTGTGGGTTGGCAGGAACCATTTGGCAACTTATTACCTTCCGTTTTATTCAAGGGATTTCTGCTGCATTCATGGTGCCACAAACCTTGACCATGATTCAAGTGGCGTTTAGAGAACCCAATGAAAGAACTAGAGCTTTTGGTTATTATGGCGTTACACTAGGAATTGCGTCTATTATCGGGCAATTTTTAGGAGGCTATTTTGTAGCATCAAACTTTATTGAAGAAAGTTGGCGCTTGATTTTTTTAATCAATGTGCCTTTAGGAATAATTACTTTAGCTTTAGCTTGGTTTAGTTTACAAGAAACCAAGCAAAAAAGCGAAGAACGATTTGATTTATCAGGGGTTTTATTGTTAACCGTTTCACTTTCAGCATTAATTTATAGTTTAACCACAATTCCCGAAACCGGTTTTTCAGTAAGCTTGGTTTCATTGTTGTTGTCGGCGTTTTTACTTTTGTTTTTCTTTGGAAGAAATCAACACAAAAAAACCATTCGGCAATTAAACCCATTGCTTACCACTAGCCTATTTAAAATACGAAGTTTCAATTTAATTTTAGTAATAGCCTTGTTTTTTTGGGGAGCACATAATTCGTATTTGTTAATGTGTGCAATTCAGTTCCAAAGGGTTTTACATATCGATGCTTTAACAGCAAGTCGATATTTTTCATTTAATGGCGTAGGTTTTCTAATTTCGTCTTTAATAGCGTTTCGTTTCTTGGCAAAATATGGAATAAAGCTCCTGATTGGTGGCGGAATTTTAATGATTCTTTCCATTGTATTACAATTGCTTACATTAGACAGTAAAGAAAATATTTTCTTGATTCCGTTTTTTATGTTTATTTACGGTTTAGGACAAGGAACACTTTTACCTTCCATTTTGAATTATGCCTTGAAAAAGATTCCCGTGGAACATGCCGCCGCCGCCGGTGGTGTTTATGTAACGGTTCAACAATTTTCTTCGGCATTAGGAATAAGTGTAATCGGAAGTGTTTTTTTCTTTGCCATTCGAAATAATTACAATGGTTATGTAATTGCAATGAGTATGGCTGCTATCTATTTGATTGTCGTGGTGTTATCGTTGCACAGGTTGTCAAAGTTTAAAGAAGCGCACTAATCACACGGATTAGATTCATCCAATAAAAATAAGAAAAGTATAATTTTTGAACCTGAATCAATTAGTAACTTTACGGGATTTAAAAAAATTAAAAAGAATATGTCAAATATAACCATTCAGAAAGTAGAAGCCATAATCGTAGATTTACCTACAATAAGACCTCATCATTTATCCATGACGGTAATGCGTAATCAAGCTATGGTTATCCTACGTTTTTTCTGTAGTGATGGAATAGAAGGAATCGGTGAAGCCACAACTATCGGAGGATTAAGCTACGGAGAAGAATCTCCGGAAAGCATGAAGTTGAATTTTGATACCTACTTTGCTCCTCTTTTAATCGGAAAAGATGCGACCAATATTCACCAAATCATGTATGTGTTGGAAAAAAGCATCCGCGGAAACCGAATTGTAAAATCGGCCGTAGAAACCGCATTGTTAGATGCTCAAGGGAAAAGATTAGGTGTTTCTGTAGCTACGTTATTAGGCGGAGCCAATACAGACCGTTTACCGGTACTTTGGACTTTAGCTAGTGGTGATACCGGAAAAGACATTGAAGAAGCTCAGGAATTAATCAAAATAGGCCGTCACAATACTTTTAAACTTAAAATCGGATGGAGAGCTCCGGAAATTTCCATTGCTCACGTAGCGGCTATTAAAAAGGCTTTAGGAGAAGAAATTAAGATCACGGTAGATGTCAACCAAGCTTGGGATGAAAGTACGGCTAAAATTGGAATTGCGAAACTTCAAGATGCGGGAATTGATTTAATTGAACAACCCATTGTAAAAGATAATTTTGAAGGTCTGGCACGTTTAACCAATATGTTTATTGTACCCATTATGGCTGATGAAGCGTTGAATGATGCTTCCGATGCGTATAAACTGGCAAAAATACGTGGAGGTGATGTTTTTGCTTTAAAAATCGGAAAATCAGGTGGTTTGTACAATGTGTTGAAAACAGCAGCCGTTGCCGAAGCAGCCGATATCAGTTTGTATGGAGGTACACTTTTAGAGGGAACTATTGGTTCAGTCGCTTCAGCGCATGCTTTCAGTACATTAAAAAATATGTCTTGGGGAACTGAACTTTTCGGACCTTTATTGCTAACGGATGACATTGTAAAAAAAGGAATTGAATTTACAGATTCATCTATGAAATTACCTTCAGGTCCTGGTTTAGGATTAGAATTAGATTTAGACAAATTAGAAAAATACAGAAGAAAATAATAAAAATATAAAGTTATGGTATTCTTAGTCGAAATGGATGTAAATATTCCAACCACTTGGGATGAAGATAAATTGAAAGATTATATCAAGAGAGAACAAGAAACCTCTCAAAAATGGCAAAAATCAGGAAAGTGGAAGTATTTGTGGCGTGTGGCCGGACAATATTCTAACGTAAGTGTTTTAGAAGTAGAAAGCCCGGATGAATTGCATGCGATCATCAGCTCTTTACCCCTTTTTCCATATATGGACATCAAAGTAAAAGCACTTTGCAAACACCCAAATGCTGTTAGAGAAACACTTTTATAAAAAATAGAATTATGCCAATCATAACATTTGAATCAGGAAAAATTAGCGAAGAAAAAAAGCGAGAATTGCTTCAAAAATTAGTAGAAGTTGGGGTTGAGGTAACAGGAACTCCCAAGGAATATTTCGTAGTAAAAATTCATGAATATCCAGATGATAATTTTGCTATGGCTGGTGAAACAGTTACTCAGATTAAAGAAAAACTTCAAAAGAAATAAAAATGTCTTTTGCTAAAGTAAATAACACAAAAATCCACTACGAATACTTGCAAAACGGCAAGGATAAAACATTGGTATTTTCTAATTCTTTAGGAACCAATTTTTCCATGTGGAACCCTCAGATAGAAGCGTTATCTCAGGAGTATAACTTATTGTTTCAGGACACTCGCGGTCACGGACAAAGTGAAGTGACTTCGGGCGAATATTCTGCGGAACTATTAGGTAAGGATGTCTTAGCACTACTCGATTTCTTGAACATTGAAAAATTCGCTTTTTGCGGACTTTCTATGGGCGGATTAATCGGACAATGGTTAGGAATTCACGCTAAAGGACGAATTGAAAAATTAATCATTTGTAATACAGCGGCTAAAATTGGAACACTTGATGGTTGGAACCAAAGAATTGCAACCGTTTCCGAAAATGGGTTGGCCAATATTGTTCCGGCAACTGCCGAAAGATGGTTTACCGAAAAATTCAGGGCATCTTCTTACGATCAAATCCAACCTATTTTAGACGTATTCGCTAAAACGGATGTAGCTGGATATTGTTCCAATTGTGCTATGGTTCGCGATGCCGATTTCAGAACACAATTACATGAAATTGAAGCTCCTACCCTAGTCATTTGCGGAACGGAAGATGTCGTTACAACCGTTGAAGACGGAAAATTTATGCAGGAGCAAATTCCAAATGCGCAATTAAAAGCATTTTACGCAGCACATCTTTCCAATGTAGAAGCTGCCGCTGAGTTTAATCAAGCACTATTGGATTTTTTAAAATAAAAGAACTAAGAAAATGAAAAAAACACCACAAATCTCTTTAGAAGAGGCCGCAAAATTGGTGAAAAATGGCGATGTGTTGCTACAAGGCGGATTCGGAATGACAGGAAATCCGGTGCACTTAATGCATGCTTTAGCCAAAACAGATACGAAAGATTTAACGTTTATCGGAAATAATGTAGGTGAACCTGGTTTAGGTGGCGGTCTATTATTGCGTAACGGACAAATCAAAAAAATGATAGGTTCGTTTTTTACCAGTAATCCCGAAGCGGTTAAAGCAGCTCAGGAAGGAAAAGTGGAATACGAATTAATTCCGCAAGGTACTTTGGCCGAAGCGTTAAGAGCTGGGGGAGCCGGAATTGGTGGTTTTTTTACACCAACGGCTGCCGGAACGGTAATTGCTGAAGGAAAAGAAACAAAAATATTGAAAGGCGTGCAACAGGTTTTTGTAGAAGGAATTCGCGGAAATATTGCTTTTATCAGAGCTTGGAAAGCTGATACCGCCGGAAATTTGGTTTACAGGATGACTGAACAAAATTTCAATAGAGCCATGGCAACAGCTGCTGATTTGGTTATTGCTGAGGTAGAAGAAATTGTACCGGAAGGTTCTATTGATCCTAACGAAATTCATACGCCGGGTTGTTTTGTAGATTACTTAGTACAAGCTACGCTGCATTTGGACGATTTAGGTAGTTCAGCTTCCGTAAGTTCTTCTAAAAAAGTAAGCGAGAGCCGAATGAATATGGCAAAAAGAGCGCTTCAGGAACTTCAAAAAGGCGATGTAGTAAATCTGGGAATTGGTATTCCTACTCTGGTTGCCGATTTAATTACACCGGAACATGGGATCATTTTACACACTGAAAACGGAATGTTGGGCGTTGGTCCTGCTCCGAAAGATGGTGGAGGCGCTTTAGATTATCCGGTTAATGCCGGAAAGATTCCGGTGACAGCTTTACCGGGAAGTAGTTATTTTGACAGTACCGAATCATTTGCCATGATCAGAGGGAAACATATTGATGTGGCTGTTATGGGAGGTTTGGAAGTAGACGAATCGGCTAATTTAGCCAATTGGGCTGTTCCAGGAAAACCTTTACTAGGGGTTGGTGGCGCTATGGATTTGGCTTCGGGAGCTAAAAAATTGATCATTACCATGACGCATACTAACAAGGATGGTTCGTCTAAAATTGTACCTACGTGTAAATTGCCATTAACCGCAATTGAGTCGATAGATATGGTTATTACTGATTTGGCAGTATTTAAGTATATTGATGGTCAATTGACTTTGACAGAAGTGATGCCAGGAGCAACATTAGAAGAAATAAAACAAAAAACAGAAGCACATTTTATAGAAAAATTATCTTAATTTTAATTGAGATAAATAAGATAAAATATGCTGGAAAAAGTAATCAAATATAGCATAGGTTCTGACTTAGCAATCTATATTTTCAGATGTTGTTTAGGTTTCTGGATCGGATATGAATTATATGTTCATTTTATTGAGCACCAGTTATATTGGGCTTTGTTGTCTATCGTTCTGGTGATTTCACCGGAGGCCAAAGATTCCAAACGCTTAGCAATAGAGCGTTTTAAAGCCAATTTTATCGGATCCGGAATCGGATTGCTTTGCTTTTTGATAGGAGCTCCCAACTTTTTTATGATCATTGTAGGGATTGTTTTAGCCATCATTATCTGTTATGTTTTTAAATTGATGAATGTGGTACGTACAGCAATTGTGGCTTTGATCATTGTTTTGATCTACGAACGGGACAACATGAGTTGGATGGGAGCTATTGAAAGGTTTTCCGGTGTTGCTTTAGGCTGTCTGATAGGATTAGCAATAACAGTGATTACTTCTTACGGAATTAACTTTCTGCGAAAAAAATGGAATTTGCCTGAAGATGAAGGCTTTAAAAATATTAAAAATGAATAAAAACGTATATATTATTGATGGTATCCGTACTCCCGTTGGAAATTTCGGCGGCGGATTATCACAAGTACGAACAGATGATTTAGCAGCAACAGTGATCAAAGAATTGGTTAAACGAAATCCTGAGATTCCCGTTGAAGAAATTGAAGATGTCATTTTAGGTTGTCATAACCAGGCAGGTGAGGACAACCGAAATATAGCGCGTATGGCTTTATTATTGGCAGGTTTGCCGTATACTATTCCGGGTGAAACAATTAATCGCTTGTGCTCATCAGGGATGTCTTCTATCGTAAATGCAGCCAGAGCTATAGCTTGTGGTGATGGTGATATTTATATTGCCGGCGGGGTAGAACACATGACTCGAGGACCGTTAGTGGTTTCTAAACCGTCTAAAGCTTTTGGAACCGATTCTAGAATGGAAGATTCAAGCTTCGGATGGCGTTTTGTAAACCCGAAAATGAAAGAAATGTATGGTGTTGACCCAATGGGAATAACTGCCGAAAATTTGGTAGAGTTGTACAATATTTCAAGGGAAGATCAGGATTTATTTTCTTATCGTTCACAAATGAAAGCTACAAAAGCGCAGGAAAACGGAAGATTGGCTAAAGAAATTATGACAGTCGAAATTCCACAGCGCAAAGGTGATGCCGTTCTTTTTGAAAAAGATGAGTTCGTCAGACCAAATACGACAACGGAAATATTAGCAAAGTTAAGACCGGCTTTCAAAAAAGACGGAACTGTAACAGCCGGTAATGCATCCGGATTAAATGATGGTGCAGCAGCCGTGTTTTTAGCATCAGAAGAAGCAGTAAAAAAATACAATCTGAAGCCAATAGCTAAAATTGTGAGTTCCGGTGTTGTAGGTGTAGAACCGAGAATTATGGGAATCGGTCCGGTTGGTGCTTCGTATAAAGCACTAAAAAGAGCCGGATTAGAATTAAAAGATATTGATGTTATTGAGTTAAACGAAGCTTTTGCCGCTCAAAGTTTAGCGTGTATCAGAGCATTTGGTTTAGCAGATGACGATGCCCGAATTAACCCCAATGGCGGTGCTATTGCTATTGGTCACCCACTGGGAATGTCGGGAACGCGAATTGTTTATAGTGCGGCTTTAGAGTTGCAGGAACAAAATAAAAAATATGCTTTAGCCACCATGTGTGTGGGTGTAGGACAAGGTTATGCTTTACTTTTAGAGAAAGTATAAAAACACGGTTCCATCCAATTAAAAATTAGGAGTTGGTAACTTGATAAGGAATTCTTATTTTTACCGCCGTAAAATTTTGAATAATAACAAATGAAAAAAGCATTTTTAATTTTAGGACTTGCAATTGCAATGATTTCTTGTAACAAACAAGAAAGCACACCGGCTTATAAAACAGCGTATATTGACACAGCTGAACTTTTAGAAAAATATGAAAAGTTTAAAGATGAAGACGAAAAGTTCAAAGTAAAATCGCAGGAAATGGGTCGTCCGTTGCAAGCAAAATTACAAGCTTTTCAGGATGAGGCTAATAATTTCCAACGCAATGCTCAAATAAAAGGGATGGCTTGGGCACAACAAAAAGGTGCTGAGTTACAACAAAGAGAGCAACAATTAGCAATGGAACAAGATGCTTTATTACGTCAAATTCAGGTAGAAAGCGATAGTATCCGTACAGGAATCATTAAATCGATGAAAGACTATATCAAAGAATACGGTAAAAAAGAAGGGTATGATTATATCTACGGAACGGGTGATGCTGCTACAGTTTTATATGCTAAAGATAACTATGATATTACACAAGAAGTTTTAAAATCGTTAAACGATGAGTTTAAAGCTTCTCAAGGTAAAACAGAAGAAAAAGCTGAAGCTACAGAAGAAACGAAAGAAGAAGAAAAATAATACCATTTTCTATAAAATAAAAAAAGACCAGATTTTTATCTGGTCTTTTTTTATTTTACAAATACTACTTTACCCTAACCAGTAAACGGCTAAAATAGCCGGAATAAAGTAAATAACAATGGTTCTGGCACCATCGTAATCTTTAGCAATTCTTTGTCCGAAAAGCAAAAATAAAAGCGTTATACACGATAGAACGGCTCCATAATAACCTACAATAGTATCAGGAGTATTGAATAATTCTATTATACCGGAAACGCACATTACACCGGAACAAATTTCCAAAACTAAAATAAGAAATAAGGCCAGCGGAACTTGTTTTCCTAAAAAAGTACCGTTAAAGTGACTTTTAAGCCATTCTACATTACCTTTCCAGTCTTTTATCTTGTCATAACCGGATTGTAAAAAAGTTAGGGCTAATAGAATTAAAATTAAAATAGGTGCTGCTTGAGGAATCATAGTTATTGTTTTTTATGAATGAGTCGGGTTAGTTTAATAGATAGATCTGTTAGAATAATTTTACTATTTCCATTGCGTTCAATGTGGTAAATAGCATCTTCTAACTCCTTAAAAATAGGTAAAATATTGCCACCATCAACAAATGGAGCAAACTTTCTAAGTTCAAACTTTTCAGTCTCAGGTTCCAGATATACCAGTTTTTCTGCCCCGTAATTCTGTAATAAGGCCTGTCTGAAAAAATCGATACAATAATATAAAAATTGTTTTTGAACCTCACGTCCTAATCCGGCTATGGTTTCACTCCAAGAAATTAAGTCTAAAATAGCAGCAGCATTCCCTTTAGCACGAAAGGCGCTTCTCACCCAATCGATGAACCATTTCTCAAAAGGAAACTCACTGGCATCATGATGGAACAAGTGCAACGCTTTGTTGTAATTTCCGTTGGATTGATGCGCTATTTTATAAGCCAGATTTTCTTCACAGCCTTTGTGCTTCATTAAGGCTTTCGCAATGGAATTTTCATCAACTGCCAAAAAATCAATTACCTGGCAACGGGATTGAATGGTTTGAAGAATCTCATCCTGGTTTTCAGTGATTAAGATAAAAATGGTTTTGGCAGGTGGCTCTTCAATCAGCTTTAGTAATTTGTTTGAAGCGGCAATATTCATTTTATCTGCCATCCATATAATCATTACTTTATATCCACCTTCATAAGCCTTTAATGACAAAGCTTTGTTGATTTCCGTGGCTTCATCCACTCCTATCTGACCTTGTTTGTTTTGAACGCCGATCTGAGTAAGCCAGTCAAATAAATTGCCGTATGGATTTTCTTTTAAAAAAGTCCTCCAGTGGGTCAGATAACTTGCACTGGTTGCATTTTTTTTAACTTCTTCGCTTGTAGTCACCGGATAAACAAAATGCAGATCGGGATGGGAAAAATGATTGAATTTTAAATTACAAGCCTCATTGCCGTTGTTGTTTTCCCCTTTATTCTGACATAAAATGTACTGCGCATAAGCGATTGCCATAGGCAAAGTTCCGCTACCTTCCGGACCGGCAAAAAGCTGTGCATGAGGTATTCTTCCTAAGTTAGCAGTTCTAATCAGGTGATTTTTAATGTGTTCTTGTCCTAAAACGTCTTGAAATAGCATAGCACAAACCTAATCAAAAATTGCTAAACTGTAAATTTTAATTTTTCAAAATCCGAAAACGATTCCGTTAAAAAATATGGCAAATGTGACGTTTGTATTAAATTTGTAGGTTACAATACTTTATATTTGCAAGTATTCCAAAAATAAAATAAAAATGAAAACACTTAACGACTTTAATTTCAATAACAAAAAAGCAATTATCAGAGTAGATTTTAATGTTCCTTTAGATGAGAATTTCAATGTAACCGATGCTACTCGTATTGAAGCTGCCAAGCCTACAATTGATAAAATATTGAATGATGGCGGAAGTGTGATTTTAATGAGCCATTTAGGACGACCGAAAGGCGTGGAAGAAAAGTATTCCTTAAAACATATTGTGGCTAAAACAGAAGAAGTTTTAGGTAAAAAAGTAACTTTTGTTGATGATTGTATCGGTGACAAAGTTGCAGCTACAGTTGCGGCAATGCAGGCCGGAGATATTGTTTTATTAGAAAACCTTCGCTTTCATGCAGAAGAAGAAAAAGGAGATGTAGCTTTTGCAGAAAAATTATCAAAATTAGGTGATATTTATGTGAACGATGCTTTTGGTACAGCCCACCGTGCTCATGCTTCAACGACGATTATTGCCCAGTTTTTCAGTGATAAAAAATGTTTTGGCTACCTTTTAGCAAAAGAAATCGAAAGTATCAATAAAGTATTGAACGATTCTGTTAAACCGGTAACGGCAATTTTAGGAGGAAGTAAAGTTTCGTCTAAAATTACCATTATCGAAAATATCTTAGACAAAGTAAACCACATGATCATCGGCGGAGGTATGACCTTTACTTTTGTTAAAGCTTTGGGTGGAAAAATAGGTAACTCTATTTGTGAAGATGACAAATTAGATCTGGCTATCGAAATTTTGAAAAAAGCAAAAGAAAAAGGAGTTCAAATCCATTTACCAATTGATGTAGTTGCTGCAGATGCCTTTGCTAATGATGCTAATACACAGGTGGTAGATGTAAATCATATTCCTGACGGATGGCAAGGTTTAGATGCAGGTCCGAAATCATTAGAGATTTTCAAACGAATTATTCTGGATTCAAAAACGATACTATGGAACGGTCCGCTTGGTGTTTTTGAAATGGAAAGTTTTGCAAAAGGAACAATCCAATTAGGAGAGTTTATTGCCGAGTCAACCGAAAAAGGAGCCTTTTCTTTAGTAGGAGGAGGCGATAGTGTGGCAGCAGTTAAACAATTCGGATTGGAAGATAAAATGAGTTATGTTTCAACCGGTGGCGGGGCAATGCTGGAAATGTTAGAAGGTAAAACACTACCCGGAATTGCGGCTATTTTAGAATAGAAAAATATTCCTTAAGTTTGTTTTGCCCTAAATAAACAATACAAACGATGAAAAAAATAAAATTATCCGCTTTAATTATTATGGCTGCACTAAGCTCTTTTGCACAGGAAAAAGAGCTTAATGAGCCTAATTTAGAGCTACCTAAGCTGTCGTATTTAGATTCTCTTAAAAGCACTTTTGTCAATCACAATACAAGTACTTGTATCGATGAAAGATGGATGGCGGAGTTATCTAATGATGAGATTTTTGAAGAAATGCTAACAGATGTAGTAACGACAGATATCGACTCAACGGTCACATTTGATCTATCAACAGACTTGTTAAAGGAACGTTTAAAAAGCCTGGATGCAAAATCTCCTTTCAATGTTGAATATACTCCGGCATTAGAAAATGTAATCAAAGCGTTTTTAAAGAACAGAAAAAGCTCTTTTGAGCGTTTGATGGCAATTTCGGAGTATTACTTTCCTATGTTTGAGGAACATTTAGACAAATACAATGTTCCTTTGGAAATCAAATATTTAGCTATTGTAGAATCTGCATTGAATCCGAAAGCGAGATCGCGTGTCGGAGCAACCGGTTTGTGGCAGTTCATGTATCCTACCGGAAAACAATACAACCTAGAAGTAAATTCGTATGTAGACGAACGCTATGATCCGTTAAAAGCGACAGAAGCTGCCTGTCAATATTTATCTAATTTATACGATATTTTTGGCGACTGGAGTTTGGTTTTAGCTTCTTATAATGCTGGACCCGGCAATGTTTCTAAGGCAATCCGTCGTTCCGGAGGAAGTCAGAACTATTGGAATATTCGTAGAAATTTACCGAGAGAAACAGCGAACTACGTTCCGGCCTTTCTGGCGACAATGTACATTTATGAATACCATAAAGAGCATGCTATCAAGCCAAATAAAGCACCTGTAACATATTTTGAAACCGATACTATTGCTGTTAAACGAGAAATGACTTTTCAGCAAGTTTCAGATATTTTAGATATCCCGGTTGAACAAATTGAATTTCTGAACCCGATCTATAAAATTCAGGTTATTCCGTTTTCAACTGAAAAAGCTCATTTTTTGCGTTTGCCTAAGAACAAAATAGGTTTATTTGTGTCTAACGAAGAAAAGATCTATGCGTATGTAGAGCATCTGGATGAACAGAAAGAGAAAGTTTCTACTTCCAATTCTGCCTTGGCAGATGCTAATCTGAATAGAAGTTTGATTTATCACAAGATCCGTTCCGGAGAAAGTATTGGTCTTATAGCACAAAAGTACAATACGTCTGTCTCTAATATCAAAAGATGGAATAATTTACGAGGAAATATGATTCATGCAGGTAAAACATTAAAGATCTATACCAATGATTATTCATCTTCTTCCCGATCAGCAAATTCAGTAGCTGACGGCTATTATATTGTAAAGAGAGGGGACTCTTTATATTCCATCGCTAAAAAATTTCCGGGAATTTCAGCCGATAATTTAAAAAAATGGAACGATATTAGTGGGGATAATATAAAACCGGGAATGAAACTTAAAATAAACGGTTAATTTCCTTATTTATATTAAACCATAAACGTTAAAAAATGAAGAAGTTTTTTGTAATTGTTGCCAGTATGTTGCTTTTATTTTCGTGTGATGAGAAAAAGCAAGATCCTAAGGCTCTCCTGCCGGAATCTAACGGAAAGATTAATAATGTATCAGTTGTTATTGATGAAAATTTATGGAGTGGTGAAATAGGAGATTCTATCCGTAAAAAATTTGCTGCACCGGTTGACGGATTACCACAAGAGGAACCCTTGTTTAATCTGAATCAGTATCCGATAAAGATTTTTGAAGGGATCATTCGCAAAAGCCGAAACATTATCATTGTAAATAAAGGTAATAGATCCGGTTTTGTTGAAAAACAAAATGAGTTTGCTGTACCGCAAAAAGTGTTTTATCTGGTAGGAAAAACCAATGAAGAGTTACTACAGTTAATTGAAGAAAAGTCTTCAGTTATTATCAATAGTATCAAATCATCAGAAGTTGATGAAAATCAAAGAAGATTAAATAAATCTTTGATCAGTGACAAGAAGATACAGGATCAATTTGGTATAAAACTTAATATCGGTTACGGTTACAAATACGATATGGTAAAAGATAAATTCTTATGGATACGAAAAGAATTTTCTTCCGGTTATAACAGTGTTTTGGTTTATGAAGTACCGCTTCACGTAATAGACAAGGATAGTAATACCATAGGAAATATTACAGCCATGCGGGATTCCATCGGAAAACAATTTATTCACGGAACTCTTGATAATACCTGGATGATTACAGAAGAGGCTTATGCACCTTATCTTTTTAATACAACTATTAAAGGTCGAAAAACATACGAAACGAAAGGAACTTGGGAATTGAAAAATGATTATATGGCCGGACCGTTTATCAATTATGCCATTCGTGACGAAAAGAACAATCGCTACCTGATTTTAGAAGGATTTACCTATAATCCGTCTAAATCAAAACGTGATCTGATTTTTGAACTGGAAGCCATTATCAAATCAGTAAAATTTTTGAAATAAGATAAACAACATTATAATTGTCATTTCGGACGAAGGGAGAAATCTTAGCTAAGCTAAATCTCATTTTTAAAAAAGTATGAGACTTCTTCTTTGATCGGAATGACAATTTTTGGTATTAGATATTTTTGAATGGATTTAGAATTTAAAATAAAGCGTTTTAACGAACTTTCAATAGTAGAACTGTATGAACTATTACAATTACGATCAGAGGTCTTTGTAGTGGAACAAAATTGCGTTTATCAGGATATTGACGGTAAAGATGAAAAAGCATTGCATGTTTTGGGATATTATGAAAGCAATTTAGCAGCCTATTCCCGTCTTTTTGATAAAGGATATTATTTTGATGAAAGTTCCATTGGCCGTGTAGTAGTAAGCCCGAAATATCGAGATAAAAAATTCGGACATGAATTAATGAAAGTCTCTATCCGGGCAATTTCAGATTTTTACGGAGAAGAGACCATAACCATCTCAGCGCAGGAATACCTCCAAAAGTTTTACGAGGCGCATGGTTTTGTAAAAATAAGCGAGATGTATCTGGAAGACGATATTCCACATATTAGAATGAAAAAAGGCTGAATTAATTCAGCCTTTTTCTTTACATATAAATTGTGACCTAGGTCACAGGTGTTTTTGAAGTAGATATCAGAACTTTGCAAAAAGAACAGTAATGAAGAAAATATTTGTAATCAACGGCGGACAACATTTTGCCCATTCCGGAGGCAAATTCAATAAAACAATAACGGATGCTGATAAAGCATTCTTTACGCAAGAAAAAGGATTTGAATTAAAAGTAACAGACATTAATGAGCCATATCATCTGCAAGATGAAGTTGAAAAATTTGTATGGGCAGATGTGGTTATTTACCACACTCCTGTTTGGTGGTTCGGACTCCCTTATAAGCTGAAAGAATATATAGATCTTGTATTTACTGCAGGTCATCGAAAAGGCATTTATTACAGTGACGGAAGAAAAAATGAAAATCCGGAAGTTAATTATGGAACCGGAGGTTCTTTACACGGCAGGAACTATCTTTTAACGACTAGCTGGAATGCACCGGAAACAGCATTTACATTACCCGGAGAATTTTTTGAACAAAAAACGGTAGATGAAGGAGTCATGTTCGGATTTCATAAAATGAATGCTTTTACAGGAATGCAAAGACTTGACAGTTTTCATTTTCATGATCTGGAGAAAAACGGAACCGTAGAACGAATTGAAAATTATGTGAAATTATATCAAAACCATTTAGAGAAAGTTTTAAATAATTATAAAATCAATGAAAATGAGCAATAAATTAGGAGTAGGCATCAGTGTATTATGCTTAATGATAAGCTTTTCGGGATGTAAAGAAGAGTCAAAAAAAGAATCCGTAGAAATTAAAAAAGAAGAAAAAATGAAAGAGAAAATATTGTTTGTGGTAACAAGTCATGACACAAAAGGAGATACCGGAGAAAAGACCGGATATTATTTAGGGGAAGTTTCCCATCCATGGGAAGTATTAACAGAGGTCGGTTATGAAATAGATTTTGTTAGCCCTAAAGGTGGAAACCCTCCGGTTGACGGTTTTGATCTTGAAGACTCTATTAATAAAAAGTTTTGGGAAGACTCGTATTATCACAATAAAATTTCTAATAGTTTAAAACCCTCAGAGGTGAAACCTTCTGAATATAAAGCTATCTTTTTTGCCGGCGGACATGGAGCTATGTGGGATTTGCCTTTAAATGAAGACATTGCAAAGATCACAGCTGAGGTTTATGAGAATAATGGAGTTGTAGCAGCGGTGTGTCACGGACCGGCAGGTTTAGTCAATGTTAAATTGAGCAATGGCAATTATTTAGTTGAAGGTAAAAAGATAAATGGTTTTACCAATGAAGAAGAAAGTATTGTTAAATTGACAGATGTAGTTCCTTTTCTTTTAGAAGATAAATTGACAGAACACGGAGGTATCTTTGAAAAATCAGAACCTTGGCAGGTTCATGTAACTGTAGATCAAAGAGTAGTAACCGGTCAGAATCCACAATCTGCTAAAGATGTGGGAGAAGCTATAAAAGAGCTTTTAAAGAAATAATTAATAGGTTAATTAGTTTCTGAAAGCATATTCCTTTTTGTATTTTTACGAAATGGAATATGCTTCTTTTTTGCGCCAACATATAGAAGAAATAGTAAGGCTCACAGATGATGAATTTGAGATGATCTCAGGGTATTTTGTACCAAGGAAAGTAAGCAGGAAAGAGTACCTCATCAAAGGCGGGCAAATTGTAACTTCTGAGTTTTTGGTCGTTGAAGGACTACTTAAAGCCTTTATGTTTGATGATTCAGGTAAAGAACATATTATTCAATTTGCAATGGAGAATTGGTGGGTATCTGATTATCCGGCATTTTCTAAACAAGAAAGCGGAGAAATATGTGTACAAGCCTTAGAAACCTGCATAGTGCTGGAATTACCGCTTGAACATAAAAAGAAAATGTGTGAAGAAGTACCTAAAATGTATCAGTTTCACGCACAAAAAGCTTTTAGCGGTTATGTAGCTTTGCAAAAGAGAGTTTTATCCATGTTAAAGAACTCTGCCAAAGAAAAATATGAATTGTTATTAAGCCAGTATCCACAGTTGTTTCAACGTGTTTCTAAAACAATGATTGCTCATTATTTAGGTTTGTCGAGAGAAACTTTAAGCCGATTAGTGAAGGAAATAAAAGCTTAGATTTTAGTGATTACAAGCTCTACCCTTCTGTCAAACTGAGCACCTTTTCCCAGTGGTTGAGTGTTGCCATAGCCTTTATAAGTCATCCGGGTCTTAGCTATTTTTTTTAACAACAGATATTTGTAAACAGCTTTAGCTCTGTTAGTAGAAAGTTCTCTTTTTTTAGTACCGCGGTCAATAGCTTCCTTATGATAAGATGGGGTACAGCAAACATGACCCTGTACTTCAAATTTTATGTTTTTATGCCTTAAAAGTAATTTAGCTACACGCTCCAGTTCTTTTTTAGCTTTGTAGTTCAGAACACTACTACCCCGTTCAAACAGAAGTTTATCTAAGTAAATGCGGTCTCCTACAACCGGATCTTTCGGGACAGTGTTGTAAACCCCGGGGATCTTTAATTCTTCAACAACAACGGGTTTGTAATTGACAACAACGTCTACTCTTCTGTTTTTAGAACGGATTTCAGGTACATTTTCCTGTAGATCTTCATCAATCAAGATACGTCCTTTACCTTCAATCGTGATGATGATTTTACTTTTGACGCCTTTTTCAATTAATTTGTCTTTTACTGTATTAGCTCTATTGGTGGAAAGTTTATAGTTGTATTCATCTTTACCCCTGTCGTCACAATATCCGAATATTTCAATGGTCTCAACTTTAGCGGTATCTAAACTTTTAACAAAATTTACGACAGCTTCGGCTTGTTCTTCTTTTAAATTGTATTTATCAAATTCAAAATAAATAGAATGAACTTCTTCTTCTTGCGCCAGTGCCAAGGCGGAAAGAGAGAGAAGCAGAAAGCTATAGATCCATTTCATGTCATTATTTTTTTAGTATTTTGTTGTATTCTGTTACTGAATTAAGAATTTCCTGTGCTTTTTGTATTTCACCGGCGTTTTGAGTAAAATACGTATAAAGACCTTCTTTATAAGCATAACGAATAATCAGTTCTTCCTGAAGTAAACGTTTAATCTCATTTTTATATTTTTCAACTTCGGTTTCCTCGCTTTTTTTAAGAGCTTGTTTCAGTTGTTCGTATTGAGCAGTGATACTGCTTTCAATCTGTTCTTTTTTAGCTTTTTCTAATACATTTTCCAGAGCTATTTCTGTTTCTGTGTCTAACTTGTAGCGATCTTGTTTTATAAAGCTTTTAAAGGTATTAAAATCAGCATCGCTTACCGTTGGATATTTTGATGCATCAGGGTTTTTGTAATACAATTGGGTAACAAAGTCAAAAATAGCATCATTTCCGGTTAAGGCGTCTGTTATAGAACTTGTCTTGGTTTCAGCAACGGCTATATCAGGCGAAATTCCTCCACCGTCATACACAGTTCTTCCGGCTTTCGTTTTAAACGCATTAAACTCTTCCTGAGTTTTTTTAATGGCTTTACCGTTTTCATCTTTTTTGGAATAATCTAAAGCTTGAATACAGCGCCCTGAAGGTGTATAATAACGGGAAATAGTCACTTTTACCTGTGTTCCGTAAGGTAAGTTTAAAGGTCTTTGTACCAATCCTTTTCCAAAACTTCTGCTTCCTATGATTACGGCTCTGTCTAAATCTTGTAAAGCGCCGGATACGATTTCCGATGCTGAGGCACTTTTACCGTTTACGATAATAGCTAATGGAATTTCGAGATCCAAAGGTTCGTTTCGGGTAGCATAAGTGTTGTTATGCTTTGCATTCTTAGATTTTGTAGTTACGATGACCTCTCCTTTGGGTACAAAAAGATTACAGATGTTTACAGCCTCGTGCAATAATCCGCCGGGATTTCCTCTGAGGTCTAATATAATTTTAGTAGCTCCTTGCCCTTTAAGTTCTAATAAAGCTGCTTTCGTTTCTTTGCTTGCGGTCTCCGTGAATTTTGAAAGAACAATATAGCCTGTAGTTTTGTCATTCAGTAAGGTAGAATAAGGCACAGCTTTAAGCTCAACTTCATCTAAAACAATAGTTGTATTTTTTGTTTGTCCTTGTCTCAAAAATTGTAACGCAATAGTAGTGTTTTTAGAGCCGCGTAAAAGCTGAGAAGCATCGTCTTTATAATCAGCTAGTCTGACATCTCCGATCTGTACGATCTCGTCTCCTGCTTTTAACCCTGCTTTATCGGCGGGAAATCCCTTGAAAATTTCTTTTAGAAAAACGCGTCCTTCTTTGCGTTGAACCATAGCGCCTATTCCTGTATATTCACCGGTGCTGTTTATTTTGAACTTTAAAACATCCTGTTCACTGAAAAAAACGGTGTAAGGATCTAATTCTTTTAGCATACTCTTTAAAGCTACGTCCATTAATTCACCCGGATTGGTTTCATCAACATAATTCTGGTTAACGGTTTTAAAGGTATTAGTGAAGATCTCTATCTGTTTGGCAATCTCAAAAAAATCGTTTTTAAAACTTACGGCAACCCATAAAAAAGCAGAAGCCAAGGCAGGAATTACAACTTTTTTAGGCAAATTAATTTTCATATAAAAAAGATTTAATACTACGAATGTAGTTATTATTGAATAAAAAACGAACCAAAAGCATTAAGAATCGGCCTCTGTTTCAATTAACTTCTTAAAAAGAATAACGGTTTTTTCCTGAATTTCGTGAAAATTTAATTTCTCTTTGGTTTGATAGAAGAACATCATAGCATATTTTTTTTCTAAATTTTCGTTTAAAATATGCTTATTCAAACGATAAGCTTCACGAAGTAATCGTTTATAATGATTGCGATCAACTGCTTTTTTGAAATATTTTTTAGAAACAGAGACTCCCATTCGGATCTTTATATCCGATTCAGGGTCTTCAACGTATACTATTCGCAACGGGTATTTTGCTACTGATTTACCTTCACTGAATAGTAAACCGATAGTTGTCTGACTCTTTAATTTCTCGCTTTTCGGATAGTTGAATTTCATGGCGTAAAGGTATAAAAAAAGCGTTCTTTACAGAACGCAGATTTTTGATATTAGTTTTAAAGGAGGAGTTATTTTTCAGTTGTTTCTTCTGTGTTTTCGGTAAAAGAAAGTAATATTTGTCTCACTTTGTCAGTGTCATCAATAAAATAGCGGGCACTTGTGTCTTCATTGCCTACTTTTACAGATACAGCTTCTTTAGGTAATAACCGGAACATAAATTCATCGGTTCGGTCATCGCCTATTGCAAAAACGAAATCGTAGGCTTTGTTTAACAACCGGTTAGCAGCCGCACCTTTATTGACAGTGCCGTTTTTTACTTCTAAGGCTTTATTACCCTTTAAAACAGCAATGTTGTGATTTGATAAAAATCCGGTTAGTACCGTTGAGAGTTCGTTAGCTCTTATTTCGCCTAATACAGGATCCGTTTTACGATAATGCCAAACCAAAGAATAATTCTTTTCTTCCAGAAAAGAACCCGGTGTGCGGTCTACAAAGTTCTCCATAATCGGTCGGATAGAATCCATCCAGTTGTTGTTCAAAGACTGATTAATGATCCAGTCTTTTCCTTTTTTCTTAGTCCAGACACCGTGCTCAGCAATTAAAGTAACCGGCAAATGTCCGAATTGTTGTTCCAGAAAATCTTTATCTCTTCCACTGATAATGACCAGATCATTATTGTTAGTTATAAGCTGATCTAAAATAGTATACAGTTTAGCGTCTGGTAAAGCTAAATGCGGATCCGGATGAAAATTGACTAAGGTTCCGTCGTAATCTAAAAAGAAAATTTTAGATTGAGCAGTCCGGTATTGTGTGAGAACATCTTTCATTTCCGGCTCATTGAGCCATTTGGTTTTCTTTTCTTTTTGTAAGTCTTTAGTTGCTTCTAAAGATTTCATGAATTCCGTAGCCCATTTTTCCACGTCATAACGTTTGATTCTTTTTTGAATGAACTTATTCCGCATGATCTGTTCTTCTTCGGGCATTTCGAATGCTACTTTTAAAGCCTCGGCAATTTGATTGGAATCATTTGGGTTTATGATCAGTGCTTCACTCATTTCCTGAGCAGCTCCTGCCATTTCGCTTAAAATAAGGGTTCCGGTCCTGTCCGTTCGGGAAGCAATATATTCTTTGGCAACTAAGTTCATGCCGTCGCGTATTGGGGTTAAAAGCGCTATTTCACACGAAGTGTACAGGTCTATCAATTGTTCAAAAGGGAGGGAACGGTAAAAATACCAGACCGGAGTCCAACTAACAGTTGAAAATTTACCGTTGATACGTCCGACCAATTCGTCTATTTCTCGTTTTAACCGTTGGTATTGTGGAACGTTTTCCCGTGACGGAACGGCTAGCATTACCAGTCGGGCTTTTTCCTGAAATTGCGGATATTTGGTTAAAAAATATTCAAATGCTTTTAAGCGTTGGGCAATTCCTTTGGTATAGTCCAAACGATCGATGGACAAGATCAGTTTAGCATCATTAGAAACCTGAAGATGCTGTTCTAATCTGACTTTTAACTGACTTTTTTCTTCTTGAGATTTGTTTGTATTGTCAATAGCCGCTTCTTTAAATTTTTGATAATCAATTCCCATAGGAAAAGAATCGATTTTTACTTTTCTCCGACCTACCTGAATCGTGTTGAAATTAACATCATAACGCAGAATACGACTAACGGAACTGATAAAGTGCCTTTCGTAATCGTAGTTGTGAAAACCGATGAGATCAGAGCCCAACATTCCTTTTAAGAGTTCTTCCCGTTTCGGCAAAACCCTGAAAATTTCATAAGAAGGGAAAGGAATATGCAAGAAGAAACCAATGGAAACATTCGGTTTTGCTTCTTTAATGAGTTGAGGTAAAAGTAATAATTGATAGTCGTGAACCCAAACCTGATCGCCGTCTTCTAAGTGTTCCAAAACTTTTTCAGCGAACTTTCGGTTGACTTTTTTATACGCTTCCCAGTGTTCATCTTTGTAATGGGTATATTCTGTGAAATAATGAAATAATGGCCATAAAAGATCGTTGCTAAAACCAAAATAAAAATCCTCTACTTCATCTTGTGTCAGGTCTACTGAGATGCATTTCTGTTGTTGGATGGCTTTGTTTATTTTGTTACGGGTACTTTCATCGATATCGTCTGTTGCTATCCCTGACCAACCGATCCATAAACTGTCTGAGTTTTGATGGATTGACTTCATCCCTGTTGCCAGGCCGCCAACGCTCGGTAAAATTTTTATTTCATTTTCTTCTTCATTTTCGGGTAGTGAAACATTTAGTGGTAATCTGTTTGAGACAATAATGGTTTTGTTTTTCATTAAAAAATATTTTAAGATGAAAATTTAATTTCTTAATTTACAAATATTTTTTAAAACAGCCGTAAAATTTACCGAATAAATGAAAAACTTAGATTATGGAATCATAGGGAATTGTATGAGTGCAGCATTAATTTCTAAAGAGGGTTCGATAGACTGGTGTTGCCTGCCTAAATTTGATTCGCCATCTGTATTTGCTAAAATGTTAGATAATGAAAAAGGGGGAAGTTTTTCTTTTATTGTTGATGAAACGTATACCATTTCACAAGAATATTTAGCCAAGACCAATATTTTGGTTACCAGATTTGAAAGTCCGGATGCCGCATTTGAAGTCCGGGATTTTATGCCGCGTTATTATGATAATGTAGGGAAACTTCATGCGCCGGTCGTGATCATTCGTTATCTGGTTCCGTTAAAAGGCAAGCCAAAGTTTAAAGTCAATTATGACCCAAAAGTGGTTTATGCTAAAGAAGAAACGATAAGCCGAGTTAAAGATGGTTATATTAAAAGCCATACGGTGAAAGGAACCTACGATTCCGTGTATTTATATTCTAATGTGGATTATGAGGCTGTTTTAAGCCAGGAAGAAATAACACTCACAGAAGAATCCTTTTTCTTGTTGAGTTATTATGAAAAGATCTTACCTCAACATATTAATCGTTGTATTTTACATTATCAAAGGACGTATGCGTATTGGTTAGACTGGTCTGAACGGACGACTTCCTATAAATATTACAATAAAGAAATTTTAAGAAGTGCACTGGTTTTAAAAATCTTAACGTATCAAAAATCAGGTGCTGTATTGGCGGCTGTGACAACTTCTCTTCCGGAGACGATAGGGGAGGTGCGAAATTGGGATTATCGTTTTTGCTGGATACGGGATGCTTCTATGGTATTAAGTGTTCTGATAGAATTAGGGCATGCTTCATCTGCCCAGCATTTTTTAAATTTCCTGATTGATATTATTCCGGAAAAAGGGAACAAGATGCAAATCATGTATGGAATAAACGGTGAACAAAAGTTGGAAGAATATTTCTTAGATCATCTCGCCGGATATGAAAATTCCAAACCGGTTAGGGTAGGGAATGCTGCTTATGTTCAAAAACAAAACGATATTTTCGGAATTTTAATGGAAGTGATCTATCAGCAATTCTTCCGTTTTGAAACTACTTTAGAGAACAGTGAAGAACTTTGGACGGTTGTAACCGGCATTGTTTATGTCGTTGAAGAGAATTGGATGAAAGCCGATAAAGGAATTTGGGAATTACGAACAGAAGACCGACATTTTACTTTTTCAAAGCTTTTGTGTTGGGTAGCAGTAGACCGGGCTATTAAGATTGCAGAATTGATCCATAAAACAGCTCCTTTAGAAGAATGGAAGCAATTAAGAGCCAATATTTATGACGATATTTATCACAATGCTTGGAACGATGAGATAAAGGCTTACACGCAATCGTATGGTTCTTCTGATTTAGATGCTTCAACACTTTTGATGCAGAATTATGGTTTTGTAAGAGCAGATGATTCTCGTTATATCAACACAGTTAAAGCTATTGAAAAAGATTTGTGTGAGGACGGCTTAATGTATCGTTATAAAAATAAAGACGATTTCGGGTTGCCTAGTTCTTCCTTTACGATCTGCAGTTTCTGGTTTATTGACAGTTTGTTTAAGATAGGAGAGAAGAAGAAGGCGATTCAGTACTTCGGTCAGTTGTTGTCTTACAGCAATCATCTAGGTTTGTTCAGTGAAGATATTGACTTTAAAACCAAACGTTTATTGGGGAATTTCCCGCAAGCCTATTCTCATTTGGCATTGATTCAGACGGCAATTAATTTTGCCGGTGGCATTACGGAGGAAGATGAATTGAAAGAAGTAATAAAGACGGATTAATATTTTTGAAATAAGGAAAGGCTGCATTTATGCAGCCTTTCCTTATTTATTCTTCACCAATTTTTTAGCAATTTCATCCAGAGTGTTTCTGTTTTGATCCACGTAATATAATCCGGCCTGTATCAGTTCAAAGATGTTTTTTTGTGAGGTGTCATCCATATCTGAAGAGGCGTTTTTAAGTTGTGGCATTAACCGATAGTAATTTTTTCGATTTCGAGGGCCCAACGTGCCATATATTTTGGTTAATAAATAATTTACGGTCTCTGCATTGGATGATAGTAATATATCGATCAAAGGCGAAATCCATTTTATTTTTCCGGCATTTTCAAATTTTTCAAATGTATAGGATTTGAAAACTTCTCCGGTTCCTATAGAAACTAATATAATGTCATTAATATCCGGATAGTTCGGTTTTAAACTGTCGTGTAGCACTTCTGAAAAAGGGATTTTTCGGGCTTCTGCATAAGCGCTTAACGCCGGATTATTAGCAAAAACACCTCCGTCGATCAGTACAAACTCTTGTCCGTATAAAGATTTTATTTTTGCCGGTTCAAAGTAGGTGGGAGCGGCGCTGGTTGCTCTACAAACATCTTTCACAAAGAAATTTTCCAAAGAAGAATGTGCTTCATGACTGCAAAATAATTTAGCTTTTCGCTGATTGATGTCGTAAGACGTAATCAAACAAGGCTTGGTCAGGTCTTTTAATTCTAAATATTTAAAAACATCTTCCAGTTGTTTTTCCAGATTTTTCTGAGAGATCTTTTCATTAAATAGGCCAAAAGGATTGATGATTCCTTCCCAGAAAGAAACATTAAAAATAGAGTTTCCTTTTTTGGCATAAAGATCCAAAGCTTCTTCAACGGAAAACTTAGCGTTATTGGTGTTGTCAGGAAATAATAAAATGGCGGTTAATAGACCTCCTGTGCTGGTTCCGGCAATCAAATCAAAATAATCACCGATTTTTGCATTCGGATTATCTATTTTTTGTAATTGTTCTTCAATATAACGCAAAATAACACAGGTTATGATACCCCGGATGCCGCCGCCATCTAAACTGAGAATTCTGATTTTTTTTGCCATAGTATTTATTTTAAAGTTGTAGAAATTAGTACCGTTAAAGTGGTTTCCAAAATACGTTTTTTAATGTTGTTCAATCGTATTCTTGAGAGACCGGCAGCCTGTAAAGCCTTTAACGTTAAAATGGATTGTTGGCTTTTAAGCAACCATTTTAGTTCAGATGCAGTCAAAACGGCATCAGCAACATAGGTTGTCCAGCGAATCAATTTTGCTTCGGATTTTTGTATGAAATCATCGATATCTTTTTGGATCTCGGGTTTTAAATGCTTGTATTCTTCTCCTAAAGTGTCTACCAAAGCTTTTTTTAACTCTTCAATACTATTGTTCTTTTCCATAGGGTTTTAATTTTGTGATATAACGTTTAATAGGTTGCGTTGAGATGTTTTGTCTTTTTTAATCTCGTATTCAATCAACAGGTCAAAAGCTTCAATGATTTGTTCTGAAGCTTCTTTTATGAAAAAAGGGGAGAGTGATCGTTCCTTTTCCCATTTCCTGAAATAAGCCGTTAGAAGATTTTTTTCTTCATCCGTTAGAATGTTCCACATTTCATACGTTATTTCGTTTTTAGGTTTGTTTTTTTCATATTCTTTAAGCTTAGCGACTTCCATGAGAAACAGTTCGACTTCCTTTTTATGGGTTTCATACGCTGAAGAAGCTTTTGACATTAGGCTTTCTGCTTCAATTTTAAGGGCTGTTGTTTTTTGATAGGAATATTGGTCATAAACAGCAGTTTGCAAGGACTGACAAGAAGTAAATAAGATAATCACTGTAAATCCGATCCATTTTTTTAGTGTTTTCATTTTCTGATTTTTTATTATTAAATTATGATATAACCGTTCTGGTCTTTTTCCTTTTTTGATAATGTTTTCCAATTGTTGTAACCTCGTTTTTCAAAATGAGGTAAATCCTTAAAATTCTTCCAGTTTCCGCCCCATTCCCAACCGTATTTAGCAAAGATCTTTACACATTCATACCAATCGGAAACCTGATCGTTATCCCAGTCTTTAGCAGTGTCCCAAGAAGCTGTTTTACCGTTAATGATTAGGCAAATATCAACGGCAAATCCGTAATTATGAATGGATTGTCCGCCTTTAGCATGGGTTACTTTTTTACCGGCTTTAGTTCTTCCTTGTGCATATAATTTGTTTTGCTCTTCAACGGATCGCAGGCCTTGCGTAATGCGTATTTTTGCTTTTCCGGTTAAAGAACGATTGCATTCGTTAATGATGGTTGTTATTTCATCGCGTACCATTGGATGCAAAAGATTGATCCTTTTTTGAGTAAACTTGTCCATGTCTTATATTTGATAAGATTAGAATACAAAAATACAAGAAAAAAATCTAATATACAAATATTATAAAGAAAATAATCTAATTATAAAGAAAATAATCTACCCAATATATTTTAATTTGTAAAAATTTATTTATAGTATTATTCGTTTTTAAAAATTTTCTTATTACATTAGTTTAAACTTTTGTTATGTCAACGATGCCACAAGCTCAATCTATTGATGAAGTTATTGCTATTTTAAATACCATAATAGATGAATCTGTCCAACAGAGTTCACCGTTAGGCTATTTTGCCGTTTTGTATTGTAAGGTTACAGAAAAAGTAAAAGAAGGTATTGCTAACGGAATGTTTCAAAACGGTCCCAGAATGGAGCGCTTAGATATTATTTTTGCTAATCGGTATATCAAGGCTTATTATGAGTACAGGAATGGAATCCAAGCATCGTCTTGTTGGGAAGTTGCTTTTGAATATGCTGAGGATTACTGGGTTATTGTTTTACAGCATTTGTTGTTAGGAATGAATGCTCATATTAACCTCGATTTGGGAATAGCTGCGGCTGAAGTGGCTCCAAAGGATGCTATCAATGACCTGCATGATGACTTTAATACCATTAACGAGATTTTGTCAGGTCTAGTCGGAAATGTTGAAAAAGCCTTATCTGATGTGTGGCCGGTATTGAAATGGATTTTGAAGAAAACCAAACATATCGATACTTTTTTAATAGACTTTAGTATGCAGGAGGCTAGGGAAGGAGCTTGGAAATTCGCTGTTGAATTGGCTCCGTTAAATGCAAACCAATCGGAGGAATGCATTGAAAAGAGAGATTATTCCATAACAAAGGTTGCAGATCTGGTAGTAAAACCGGGAAAAATTGCTTCGTTTTTATTTAAAATCATGCGTTTATTTGAAATAGGATCAGTTGATGCTAAAATAGAAAAGTTGAGGAAGGTGATTTGATTAAGATGAAAATCTCTTTTAGGTTAGTTAGTCCAAGGGTAATAATTTTAAAAGGTAGTATCTCACTAAGTGTGTAAAGTATAAAATATCGAGGGTTAAAGCTCTCGATATTTTTTTGCTTAATTTTAAATTTTACTATATTTGAAAAAAGGGTTCAGCTTTAATAAAAGCCAAACCCTCGATTTATAACTTACACACTTTACGGGATAGTGTCTTTTAAAAAAGTGACTCATAAAAAAACCACCCGAAGGTGGTTGATTACTTATTTTAACTCCAAAGTATCGGGATTCCATTTTCTATAAGTGAGAACATCTGTTAGTGATCTTGTTGGGTATTCTTTGCCTTCTCTTTCTACAAAAATGCTAGTATGAGGTATCCCTTGTTGATGAATCATCGGTCTAAAAATATATCTAAAAATTCCTTTCATATATACTTCAAAACCATTTTTAGTAACTTTTGAACTATACCATTCCCATTCCTTCACTTTCTTAAGCTTATTAAGGATATTTGGAATTGCTGTTATGATATCATCTTTATGAAAATCTTCCTCTTTTAACTGATTAGTAAATTGTACCAAAGCTTTAGGTAATAATTCATTCCATTTCGGGTCTTTAACATCCAAATTTTTATTGTCTAAAAAAGCAATGATTGTTTGTTTAAAGGTGTTAATCTCTTGTTCCGGATTAGGAATGTTTTTTATTCTTATAATATCGTATTCACCTGTTGGTATTTCTCCGTTATTATTGTTCAGAATTTGTTCTTTTTCAGTCATGATTTAATTATTTTAAAGTTACAATTTATCATTAAATACTTTTTCAAAATCTTCTAAAGAAACACTATAAGAAGAACCTTGATACAAAGGCAATGGGTCTCTAACAAACACTCTGCCATTCTCAATTTTATCTATAACTATAGCGTGTGCTCCAAAATCATCAGTTGCTACACTAACAATCGCTTTTCTACCTGAATTTTCCATTAATTTTTCCAAATCATTTATGCTTGTAAAATCATTTCCACCACCTTTTACAATAACTTCTAAATGATCAAAATAGTCTTTTTTTCAAACCTTAAGGAACATCTAATATATTAGCGCCTCTTTCTTTTCCGAAATGAACAGTGTCAATTAAATCTGCAAAATAATCTTCGGATCGGATGGATCCAAAATCGTCTAAAACCATTTTTAAAGCGTTTGATACGCAGGTATAATCTTTTGTTTGACCAAACACATTCCCTAAAGCTGTTTCTTCCTTCAAAGCTATTTTTGCATTTTCAAAAAAAGATTTATGTATATCACCTTCTACGCCTTTTTCATTTTTAGCTAGTTGTTTTATGTTTTCAATAACTTCATCAACTTGTTTGGCTTCTAAACCTTCTTTTTTTGCCGCTTTTATAATATCATCTTCATATTTTAAAGCATTTTTTGCCGTTTTATTGATTCTTTTTAAGAGGACTTCTCCAAGCTCGCGACCCAAAGATAATAATTCTAAACAGAGTCATAAAAAAGAAGCTGTCCTTTTGAGACAGCCTCTTGAAATCATTATAGTTTAAAAATTACCCTATTGCTAATTATATCACCATTATTTAATTCAACAAAATATTTTTCATCTTTCTTTAATAAATATTCAACTGAATGTAATTTCAATCTGATAAATTTTCCTTCATTAACAAAGACTCCTTCAATGTTATAAATAAATGGATTTTTATTTGAAATTATAATTTTTACTCTATCAATTTTTCTTGGTATAATTGAAATTATTGCATCTGGGTGTAAAATATTTTCTTTATCATCCATAATTTTCAATAGATTTTTTTCTAATAAAAACATTGAATTGGAAAATTCAAATGTTTCATTTTTTTTCTCAATTGGCGTAACTTTCATTTCAATAATGAAATTATTATCATGCGATAAATTCTTTATTGTGCGATTCATGTCTTTAGTATATTTTATTTAATACATCATCTAATTGTTTTTCTACGAGAATATATTCTTCATATGAGATTTTGTTTTTTTCAGCTTCAATTATTTCTTCCAAATAGGTCACATTTCCATCTTCTTTTTCAATTATTTTTTCAACAAAAACACCAGTTTTTACGTTTAAATCTACTGTTATTTTGTTTGTGTTTAAGTCCCAATTAATACCTGCATTATCTACATGAAATCCATTTTTTTTATCTGAACGATAATTTTAAAACAGGACTTTTATCGGTTATTTTTACCCATTTGTTTTGTTCAGGATCTATTTCACTAAAGCTAGAATTCTTCCATAAAAATACCCCCAAATAGTGTCTAACTTTTGGGGGTATATATAGCTAAATTATTTTAATCTTCAAATCTTTTCATAAAATAAGGTGTAACAAACATGACTATTTTATTTGTTAAGTCGTCAATATATATTGTACCACCTTTAATTCCATCAACACTAGTTGTATTGAAATCAGATAAGAATCCTACAACATGAACATCTTTTTTTTGATTATTCATTAAATCCATTTCTTTTCTAAAGCTTAAATATTCTAAACTATTATCAATTATTTTGATTTTTTCTCTTTCTAAAAAATTTTCTGCTATTTTTAAAACTTTCTCTTTCATTTGTATTTATTTAATTAGGTATTTTTATATTTAATTTTTCTAATTTAAGAATATAGTAATCTAAATTAAAAAAGTTATGAGCTAATTCTTCATTATTTAATGAATGTTTTTTTAGATTTTCTATTATTTTATCATAAACATACTTTTCTCTTCTGTAAAATCTTAGCCAATTCTCTTTCGTATAATCTTTAGGGTCAACATTTCTTAAAGGCGCATCTTTCACATAAGCGTCAAACCCTATTTTATTCATTTCTTCTGCATGAAAGGATTCATGAGCCATAAAGTATTCTGTAACATCATCCTTATAACGAATGGTATTAGTATTTGGGTCAAATTGTGCTAAAACATTTGAGTTATCAAAACGATCTACTTTTTCAAGATTTGTACCAAATTTTTCTTTTAATAGTTTTGCCCAATCATCTAGATCTACTTTGGATAATATTTTACCGCCATATAACCCTTTACCTGTAATATTATCTCCTGTAAACGTTTTAAATTCATCAATTAACTCGTCAATCTGCTTGGCTTCTAAACCTTCTTTTTTTGCCGCTTTTATAATATCATCTTCATATTTTAAAGCATTTTTTGCCGCTTTATTGATTCTTTTTAAGAGGACTTCTCCAAGCTCGCCACCCAAAGATAATAATTCTAAATATAATAATACTTCTGAAAGTTCTTTAGCCCAAGGTTCATCTCTTTGATTGGTTATTTTCAATAAAGCATTTATAGTTCCCGAACTTATTTCTATAGCAGCAACAGTGGCTCTAAGACCTGTTTTTACATAAGAAGCAGCTGTGCCTAATTTGCTTACAAATCGTAACTTACTGGCTTTTCCGGCTACTTTTGCCAGATATCTGAACTTTGCTAAATTTCCGACACCGGAAAAAGTGGTTAAAATATCTACAACATATTCTGAAGCTGTTATCACATTTTCCCAAAAGGCTTTATCCTCTGCGGCTTTTAAAACAAAGGCGGGCATTAAAGGAGAGGTAAGCTCCATTCCGGTTTTTTGTTTGTCAAAATTGAACACGGCAATAGGCTGAAACGGATGATAGTAAAAGGATTTTTCAGTTTCTGTAAATTCTTTGACAACTTCTCCTAAAGAGGGTACTAAAAATGAAGCTACTTCATCCCACCAACTTGTATCTGGTTCAAATTCGAGCAGATTAGCATTTTTCCAGTTGATATTCATATTGCTGTAGAAAAATGTTAAGGCTTTATCGGATTGATAATTTACAATTAGTGGTCCGTCTAAGTTTTTGTAAAGTTCAAGTTCAGGGTTCTTATAGTTAGAGTTAAACCAAACCTTTTGAATTAGCTGAACAAGTTTTTCAAAGTTCTCTCCATTTAACTTGTCATAAAGCACATAAAAACGGGTGTCTTTATTGTTGTATTCTTTAAGTAGGGCTTTAAAAAAATCATCTTTATTTTCATAACTTTCTGACAAACCTTCTAATAAATGTAATACAATATCTTCTACATTTAGCCCGATATTAGTAACCAATCCATCTAGAATTTCATCCAATACATTCCATAAAAAATTGCCGTTTATTTTTTTGAAAACAAAGACAGGAATATAATATAGAACTTCCAGTTTTTGCCTTCCTCTGGCTTTTCGTAAAAGCTGATTGACGAATCGGATGTAATCTTGGAAAAAAAGAGCACGGTTTCCCGATGTAAAAGCGTCCAAAGTATCCAAATCGTTAAAAACGGTTTGGTTCAAAAACTCTAAAAGAGAACCGAAATAGTTAAATTCTAACTTAATGGCTCTTTCTGCCATGAAACTGTTGAAGCGTATACCTTTTTCTACATAATTGTATTTTAATTTATAGTTTCCGAATAATTTGGATATATCAGGAAGTGAATGAACACGCCCGTTTTTTTGTTTTTTATTGATAGTAACACTTCTTCTTTGCTCATTTTCTGCCAGTTCGATAGAAGAATCCAGTAATGCTCTTAAAAATTGATCGCCAAAATTTTCTGTATAACCTTCATGGTCAAGATAATTAAAACTTGCTTCCTCACCATCAGTAAAATTGATGTCATCGAAATGATAGATAAAAACATCATTTGTAGCGACAACCTCGTCTAAAGTATTTGTGAAAATTACTCGTTTAAGATCGAAGCTATAATAATAGCCTGAAAAAGAGGAGATTTCTTTTCTTACTAATGTACTTTCCTCTAAAGTTTCCCAAGTATCTGTTAGTTTGAGAGGAATTCTTTTGTATTTAGGTACAACGGCATTATCTTCTTCGAAATTCTTTTTAACATAATAAAGAAGGTTACCCCCATCTTCCAGTAGATAGATTTCTTCAGCGATTATTTCGCCTCCAAGATTGGTATAAGACCCAGAATTCAAATCTTTTTTCTTTATAATAATTATGTCTTCTTCATGAGCTTCTTTGTTTTCTTCATAGCTAAAATCTACAATTACAATTTCTTGATTTTCTGTGGGTTTTGATTCTTTATAAAGCTTTAAGTAGTTTATTATTTCTTTAAAATCACTCATAATCATAATAGATTAAAAACACTCCGGCAGGTTTTTACCTGCCGGAGGTTTAGGTTATTAAATAAGAATTAAAGAAGTTCAACCATGATGTTGATCTCAACCGTTTGATCGTCTTGTAATTCCACTACTTGCTCTTTTGAACCTTCGGTTACCTGATACGTGTCGGTAGGGAAGTCATTTTCCGCATCTAATAACAATTCATATCTTCCGGCCGGTAAATGATTCAATTCCCAGCTTCCGTTAGCATCACAATACGTAAGGTCTTGTATAGAACCGTCAATGTTCTTCAATAGAATTTTAGAACTGATTCCGTTACTTCCTGCAATTTTACCCAATACTCTTGCAGTTCTCACAACGGTTTGTGCACCGCCTATCTGAGCATCGTTAAAATTAATTTGTGATGATTGCGGTACTTCATCCGGGTTCTCAAAGTCAGTTACATCGGTGTTAAACGGTAAAGCTTTATCTACTTTTAAACCAATGCTTTCTGCTTGTAGAATAGTCATAGACGTTGGCACACGTGTAGGCCAAGCCAAACCGACTTTTTCGCCTTCCGGCGCACGTAGTTCGTCCACAATTGACAAGTACAATTCGTCTTCAATAACCGGAACTTCTCCGCCATTCCAGATTTGTCCGGTTTGCATGTAATAACGTACGGCTTCTTCAAAGCCAGGACGAACGGTTACAATAACACGAGCCATACCACTTTGCATGAATGCTCTGAAAACAGAGTCGTTTGATTGGTCGTATTGATACATTTTTGCCCATTCTTCACGGTTTGCCCAGTAATACGGATAAAAATTATAACTCATGATGTCCCATTCAAAGGCTTGCTCCATAAATTTTACAAAGGAAGCATAATCATCAAGGTTATCGCTCAAATTAACTTCATTACCACTAAATGTATTAACACCATTCAGGAAGCTTTTACCATACGTTCTTTTAGCTGTCGGTGTTTGGTCGATCAGGTACGAAATACAGTTTTTACGTAAAATAGTATTTTCAATTTCGCGATAGAATAATGGATTTGTACCCAAAATTTGAACACCTTCTGTTTGTTTTTCAGCCAGGGTGTTATTATAAACGGCTAAAGCATCTTCATAAGCTTTAATAATAGCGTTGAAGGTTTCTTTTTTCCATTTTGTTTTTTGAGAATCCGATAATTTACAATCAACAGAAGCTGTAATATCACCTGCTACGTGATTTCCTAAGGTATAGGATACCGGAACGACTTGTTCAAAATTATTAATCGACTTGTTCATTCTCATGCTGTATCTATGAAATGATCCTTCGTATTTTTCTACAGCATTTCCTATTGAGAGAGATAGTAAAGACCCTCCGTCGCCATCACCACTGGCATTAAAAACACCTCTTGCATAGTAGGCTACATATCCTTCCGGAATGTTGATTTTACCATTTCCTGAGTTTGATTCAAAATGGGAAAGTTTAGCACCATTAGGATTTCCAAGAATACTGAATGATTCACCAATAGATAAGAATTCACTCGGCATAGGTTCAAATTCCACATTGTATTTTCCAGTCCAATACTTTAAATTTGCATCATTGAGCTGTGCATAATTTTCCAGTTTGTGTGCTCCTGTTGAAGTTCTAGGGTCTTCTGGTTTTTCTACTACAGTTGCCGTATTATTGCTTACCAGTGTTTCCATGGCCAGTTTATGTAGTTTTGCCGGTTCCGGAACCATAAATTCAAACATTAAACGCTTACCGTAATTAATGATCTGGTTTTTGAAGACTTTGTCTACCCAACGGTAAACGCCTACCACATGTTTATCGCCTTTACGATTGTCAAAGCCATGTGTGTTGTTTTCTTCAAACTCTTCTACAATTTTCTCAATACGCTCTTCTTTTACTTTGGTAACAATGCGATCTAAGGCTCTTTCCGTGATCTCTTTAGCATTGGTCATTGCCTGACGTGTACTTTCTTCTTTTGAGTTATGAGTAGCATAGTTTACATTTGCAGTAATTGTTAATTTCTTGATCGGTTGATAACTTATTCCTGCTCCTGCGGAAAAGTCTTTACTGTTTGCAATAACATTTGAAACTTCATTTTGCATTTCGAAACGGTCAACAGTTGAGGTATCGGTCAATTGTTCTTTTTCGGTTTCGGTAGAAGTAGTTTCCGTAACTTCACTTTTTCGTAAACGTCTTGTCGCTTTCTCTTTGTATTCACGAGCCATAACGTTTTCAATGTGGGCAACTTCACCTTCTACATAACCGTGAATGGTTTGCTCTACTTTATTATAATCGGCTATACCCAATTGTTTGATGCCAAATCCGCTCGGAATAAAAGTGTAATCCGGACTAACAGCACTTCCTGATGTATCACCACTTGTTCCGATAACCGGATCCATTAAGAAGGCTCTGTAAATTGAGGCTAATTTGAAATCAGGAATTACAAATGTTTTTTCGCTTCCGTTAGTAAACTGCACAGTTGCTGATAGTTCTTTAAGATCACTGGATATAGTATCCATATTTAAACTTAGGAACAAATCATAGCCTCCTAAATGAATAACTCCGGTAGATGATTTTTCAATGACAAAATCATCTAATTGTGTCATTTTGTATGTGATACTTGAGATTCTCCAAGAAGGATCAGGAATACCAACCATTAAAGTCATGAATCGGGTAGTGCTTAATGTACCTCTTTCTCTTGTTTTAATTTCATACTCAAACGGAGCCAAATTACTTGCGTTGTTATTGGTTTCAATTGTTGTTCCTCCAATTACAACTGTTGTGTTATTGTTTCCTGTTTGATTTTGAGAAATGAGATCATCATTAGCATTGGTTAATTCTTGTAAACCACTATAGGTGCTTTCAAAGGAATTAAAATCCTGAACGAGTGAAAAATCTTCTAATAATCGGCTTTGTTCAGTCGTTCTTCCGGTACTGATTATTGCTGATGGGTTAATCAATGTATTAAGAACTTCAAAACTTTCTGTTGATAATTGGTTGGATAGAAAATCCATATCCATCTCATCTCTGAAGCTGAATTCAAATTTCGGCAGATCTGGCTGAGCCACTTCAACAGGTTGTTGACAAGGGTCATTCGGATCATACGTAATGCTCGGATCTTTAACGCTACAATATTCTTGTCTGGCTGCTTCCAGATCTTTGTTGTACTGATCTAAGAGTGGCTTGATCTTCAACTCATGTGCTTCTAATTGTTTCTGATATTCCGCTTCATACTCTTTGCGATATGTTTTTTCCGCTTTTTGTAATTCTCTTTGCAATTTAAGTAAGCTGGCATTATCTTCTTTTAGTTTTGCGGCTGTTTCCAGTTTTTGCATAGCCGGATTCGAAATGTTGATCTCATTAGTAGGAGCAGCAATTTTAGCAGCAATCAGACCGGTTTCAGTTTGATCTTCGATAAACAATGCTTTAGGTAAGATCACTTTGGCTTTTAGTAGATCTTCGATTTTAAAAGAAGCATAGTTTACTAAAATATGTTGTGCTATAAGCAATTGCATCAAAGTTTCTTTGGCGTAAAAATCCTTTTGCGTGATTACTTGGTAATAAAGGTTTTGCCAGATAAGTTTTATGCTTTCGTCTGTTAACAAAGGCATGCCTTCTGCTTTAGCTTTTAATTCAGCGTCTGTAATAGTGCTTCTGTTTTTGGCTACCCAAACAGAAAAATCATATACTTTTTTGTCTAAAGTTTTAATTTCTTCTATTGTTAAGGGTTTAAAGTTTAAAGCCGTTACTTTCAGTGTTTCCAGTTTTGTTGTTTCGGCCGGCTTATTTGCAATGGCTTCGTTAAATTCGCCATAGGCTATTTCGGGTTGCAAAATGAAACCTTTATTCGCTTCATGTTCGGTTGATAATTCAGGAGCTCTCATGCTAACAAAGCGGAAAAGCGTGTTTTTAATTTCGTTACTCATTGTTTAAAAGATTAAAATTGACTTTAATAATAAGAATATATTCTTTGTTTTTGTAATTACATTGCAAATATATAAGATTAAAATCAATTATACAAATTATAATTAGAAAAAAATCTTCTTTTTTGTTGTTTTTTATCTAAATGTTTGACTATAAGCATATTTTTATTTTGATTTTTAGAAAATAGTCGTATTTTTGTTGAAAAATAATCTTATAACGTATGGTTTCAGAACGATTGGGAATTTATTTAGAGAAAAAGGGCATAAGTTTTTATGCTATTGAAAATGCTTTGAATGCCGGTAGAGGAAGTATTTCTAAGGCTGTTAAAGAAGGAAAGAATATAGGTTCAAATACATTAGAGAATATATTGAATTTATATCCGGATCTTAACCCTACATGGTTATTAACCGGAGAAGGTTCTATGCTTAGGGATGATGATTTCCTGATGGACAAATCAGTTCAGGCTTATCCGTTGAAATCGGATTATTCTATGCACCATCAACAAATTCCGTTGTATGATCTTGAAGCAACGGCTGGCTTGATCCCATTATTTACAGAATCGGCCAATAATATTCCGTTGGATTATATTACCATTCCTAACCTGCCAAAGTGTGACGGTGCAATTTATGTGACGGGGGATAGTATGTATCCTTTATTGAAAAGTGGTGATATTGTTCTGTATAAAGCAATAAATGATATTAAAAATGAAATATTTTGGGGAGAAATGTATTTATTGAGCGTAGAAATGAGTGGAGAAGAGTTTGTGATGGTTAAGTATATTCAGAAAGCAGAAAATCCTCAATATGTGAAATTAGTCAGTCAAAATAAACATCATCAGGATAAGGAAGTTGAGATAAGTAAGATAAGAGCTTTGGCTTTGGTGAAAGCGAGTATAAGAATAAATTCAATGAATTAAAAAAGCGGACTGTAAAGTCCGCTTTTTTAATAGTATTAGATTTTGTTTTGCTTATTTTTTCTCATAAACGTTGTTGTCTAAATTTACATCAGCCATTAAACCGCTTGGGTCTATTACAATGGCTTTGATGTCGGATTTTGATTTAGGAATTTCAAAACTGAAAGTAGGAAATGCCCAATCCCAACCTTTTAAAACAGTTCGTTCAATAGAGTATGGATTTTCTTTTTCCCAACGCATTAATGTATTCGGAATGTAATAGGTTTTCTGAGTGCCATCTTCAAAGACTACTAACAGATCAAGAGGCATTGGCATGCGTCCGATACGCTCCAATGTTACTTTGGCTTTGCCGTTTTCCTCATCAACTGATTTAACGGCATAATCAATTGTGTTGGTAGTTTGTGTCCAGTCTACTAAATACCAATCTAAAATAGCTCCTGAAATCTTTTCAGCCGAACGTTTGATATCATTAGGCGTAGGGTGTGTGAATTTATAATCGTAGTAGTAACGTTTTAATGTTTTCATTAAATTATCAGTTCCTATTACATAACCTAATTGTGCTAAAAAGATCTCTCCTTTACTATAAGCTGCAATTCCGTAAGCCATATTGTAATCGTAACGATCAGCATGCGTTGATAACGGTTGCTCTTTTCCTGTTTTTACTAAATAACGATAATTTCCGTAAGCGCTCTGAAACGGATTTTGATCTTCCCCTTCTTTCTTTTTGGATGGCAATACTTGTTCCATGGCTAAATCAGAAATAAAGGAAGTAAAGCCTTCATCCATCCATTCGTGTTTGCTTTCGTTTGATGCTAAAATATGTTGGAACCAAGAATGTGCGAATTCATGAGCAGTTACACCAACTAAACTTCCGTAGCTTCTGTTACCGGTAATTAACGTACACATAGCATATTCCATTCCGCCGTCTCCGCCTTGTACAACAGAATATTGTTTGTAAGGGTAAGGACCAACTGTTTTGTTGTAGAAATCTAATAATTCAGCCGTTTTAGGTTGCATTTTCTTCCAGTTTTCAAGGTTTTCTTTCTTGTTTTTATAGAAGAAATGTAGTTCTACATTGTCTGGTCCTGTGATTTTATCGTGAATATATTCATTGTCAGCACCCCATGCAAAATCGTGTACGTTTGGTGCTATAAAATGCCAGGTTAAAGTTTTGGTTTTTCGGGGATATTTTACCGTTATGCCTTCATCTTCATAACCATGACCGATTTCATTTTTGTTTTGTAAATAGCCGGTTCCGCCAATAGTATACTCTTTGTCTATAGTAATTTTGACATCAAAATTTCCCCAAACACCGTGGAATTCTCTTCCGATATAAGGATCAGCGTGCCAACCTTCAAAGTCGTACTCTGCCATTTTTGGGTACCATTGTGTCATAGAAAGAGCAATGCCTTCTTCAGAATTTCTTCCGGAACGACGCACTTGCAATGGAACCTGACCGTCAAAATCTAAAGTGAACGTAGTTTTTTGATGAGGTAAAAGAGGCTTTGTTAATTTCACCTCTAAAATAGTGCCTTCTTCTTTAGTTTCAGCAGTTGCACCATCTTGTTTTAAATTGGAAATTTTTAAATAACCTATTTCATCCGGTTTTAGTTGGCTTATTCGGCTTTCATATACTTCTTTATCGGCTTGTTTAAAAGTTTTTACCATTCGCTTGTCCGGATCAGAAATACTGGTTAAACGAGCATCCATGGCACTACCCGGTTGAAAGGCGTTAGGATATAAATGATAGAATACACGATATAAAGTGTCAGAGGAGTTGTTCGTATAAACTAATTCTTGTTTTCCTTTATATTGAAAATTTTTCACATTCATGTCAACTTCCATTTTGTAATCGACATGTTGTTGCCAATATCCCGGATTAGGATTGTTTTGGCTAAAACCTAAAAGTGAAAAAAGAGAAAAGATTGCTATTTTTTTCATTTTTTTAAAATTTTTATCAAGTAACTAAAAAACCACGAAAACACAAAACTTTAGTTGTGAATTCGTGGTTTTCATTATTGATTGGTCAAATGGTTATTTTGACATTTTTTCAGCCAAGATCAGAGCATTATATGCGTTTACGATTTTTCCGGTTTTAGAAACTTCAGAAAAATTAGCTTTGTGCTGGTCTTCACCTGCCTTAATATCATTTTTAAGCGAAATACCACTTTCCATGATGATTTGTTTTACTTGTGCAGCCGTTAATTTAGGATAATAAGAACGGATTAAAGCTGCAACTCCAGCTACATTTGGAGAAGCCATTGACGTTCCTTGTAAATATTCATACGTGTTTTCCGGTGTAGTAGCGTAAATTTTCATACCCGGAGCAAAGATATCTACATTGCGTTTTCCGTAGTTTGAGAAAGGGGCTACCATTTTAGAACCATATTCAACATTTAATGCACCAATGATCAATACATTGTTTGAGATTTCAGGCTCACCGTCGTAAGAATCACTTGGATATTTGTTAATTACATCTAGATCATACGATTCATTACCGGCAGCAAAAATTACTAAAACGTCTTTTTCAGCGGCATATTTTAAAGCATCTTGTACCCACTCTTTGTGAGGTGAAAAATATTTACCGAATGAACCGTTGATTACTTTAGCGCCGTTGTCTACTGCATAGCGAATACCTAAAGCAATATCTTTGTCATACTCGTCTCCGTTTGGCACTGCTCTTACAGCTAGTATTTTAGCATTAGTAGCTACACCGTCGCCTCCTAAATTGTTATCTCTAACCTGAGCAATAATACCCGCAACGTGAGTTCCGTGTTTTGCTTCTTTAGCAACCGGACCGATCACATTATTGTTACCATATTTAGTATCTGTGATGTCTTCCGGATTGTCGCCAACAATCGAACGTCCGTCAAATTCAACATTTAAGTTGTAATTCAATTGACCATAAACATAATCTTTATAGCTTTCGATTTGTTTGTCGAAACCAGCTTTATCTGTTTTTGCTAAAATGTTTTCAAACATAGCTTTTGCTTGTGTTAAGCCTGTATCTGTTGTTTGAATAGCTTGAACTTCAGCTAAAGTGAAATCTTTTTTACCTAATTTATCTGCAATTGTTTTTTCCGCATTTAGAATCATGTCTAATTGCATCTTAGCAGGCTGAAGTTCTTTTAGTTTTTCATCTAATTCAGCTTTAGCTTTATTGTATTCCGGAGTTCCCGGTCCTTTTTTTACAATACGAGTCAATTCTAATTGCTCGTTAACGGCATCGCCTAAAAAGTTCCATCCGTGGATATCGTCGATATAACCGTTTTTATCGTCATCAATTCCGTTACCTGCAATTTCTTTCGGGTTAGTCCAGATTTTTCCTTGTAAATCTTCATGGTTGATATCAACACCGGAGTCTACAACTCCTACAATAACTGTTTGTCCTTTTTTCCCTTTAAGTAATTCAGCATAAGCTCTGTCAACGCTCATTCCGGGAACAGTGTCTTTTACTAAATCCAAGTCACTCCATCTTTTTAGATCTTTTTCAGCAAGAGGCGTGATTTTAAGAGGAAGGTTATCAACGTTTTCTATAGGAGTAGAAATCATTTTTTGAGGTCCACAACTTACCAAAGCTAAAGCTAGTAAGGCAGAGACATAGAAAGGATTAATTTTTTTCATTATTTCTTAAATCATTAATTATTGGGTAATACGTATATAAAAACTCTAATTTGTTACACAATTAACACTATTTTAAGACTTCTTCACAAGTCATAACTTCTTTTAAGCGAACCCCTTTTTCAGTATGTTGAACAGTTATGATCTGGTTGTGTGCATCATGTTCCAGCCATAATAAATAATCTTCGTCAGCAGCTTTATTCATGAATTTCGCTTTTTCATCTACGGTTAGTAAAGGACGGGTATCATATCCCATAACGTAAGGAATAGGAATGTGTCCGGCAGTTGCTAATAAATCTGCACAAAATACTAACGTTTTGCCTTCGTATTGAAGGTGCGGCAACATCTGCTTTTCGGTATGTCCATCTACAAAGAGAATTCCGAATCCAAGTGGGCTTTCAGCTAAATAATCTCCATCCGGTTTTTCTATGAATTTAAGTTGTCCGCTCTCTTCCATAGGCAAGATATTTTCTTTTAAAAAAGATGCTTTTTCTCGTACATTAGGAACAGTTGCCCATTGCCAATGGTCTTTATTGCTCCAGTACGTAGCATTTTTAAAGGCAGTTTCATATCCGGTTCTGTCTTTGTTCCAGTTTACACTTCCGCCACAATGGTCAAAATGCAGGTGAGTCATGAAAACATCAGTTATATCATCAGGGAGAAACCCTTTTTCTTTTAAAGATTTTTCCAGAGAGAAATCTCCCCAAAGAGAATAGTAACCGAAAAATTTATCCGACTGCTTGTTGCCCATTCCGGTATCAATTAAAATTAATCGATTACCGTCTTCAATCAGCATACATCGGGCAGCTATATCAATCAGGTTGTTATGATCTGCCGGATTGGTCTTGTTCCAGATAGTTTTGGGAACAACTCCGAACATTGCTCCTCCGTCTAATTTGAAATTGCCGGCTTCAATTGCATGAATTTTCATTTTGCTATAGGGGATTTTTATAAAATTAACATTCAAAAGCTAAAAGTACTGAATACAATTCAGAAAAGCAGAATATAAAGTTTAATTTTTTTGTGATATGATAAAGGAAAAGGGGAGGATTTCCTGCTTTTTTGTATAAAGAAATCTTATAGATTCATAAGTTATAAAAATGTTATAAGCTATGATATGAGTGTTAAAAACCATATCTTTGCGGTTAATTTAGACAAAATCAATTTAAGGTATGATAAAAGTGTCGGATTCTGCAAAGAAAAAAGCCATTGAATTAATGCAGGAAGATGGTTTTGATGCCGTTAAAGATTTTATTCGTGTAGGAGTAAAAAGCGGCGGATGTAGTGGTTTGTCCTATGAGTTGAAATTTGATTCCGTTCAAAGAGATGACGATAAGTTGTTTGAAGACAATGGGGTTAAGATTTTAGTTGACAAGAAAAGTTTTTTGTATTTGATAGGTACAACATTGGAATATTCAGGAGGTCTGAACGGAAAGGGGTTTGTATTTAATAATCCTAATGCAAACAGAACTTGTGGATGCGGAGAGAGTTTCTCCCTTTAGTTAAAAAACAAAAATAAGATATGTCTATATCAGACTTAATTTTATGAGTAAGTATACAGAAGAACATTTAAAAGAAGAACTGGCTTCAAAGGAATATGAGTACGGGTTCTATACCGATATAGAATCGGAGACTTTTCCTGCGGGCTTGAATGAAGAAATTGTTCGTGCTATTTCGAAAAAGAAAAACGAGCCGGAATGGATGACAGAATGGCGTTTGGAAGCGTTTCGGGTTTGGAATGAAATGTCTGAGCCGGAATGGGCGAATGTACATTATGAAAAACCGGATTTCCAGTCGGTGTCCTATTATTCTGCACCTAAGAAAAAGGATAAATACCAGAGTTTAGATGAGGTTGATCCCGAATTATTGGAGACATTCAAGAAATTAGGTATTTCGATTGATGAGCAAAAACAATTAGCCGGAGTAGCTGTAGATATTGTAATGGATTCCGTTTCAGTAGCTACGACTTTCAAAAAAACATTAGCAGAAAAAGGAATTATCTTCTGTTCTATTTCCGAAGCGATTCAAAATCACCCGGAATTAGTAAAAAAATATTTAGGAACAGTCGTACCTAAAACGGATAATTTCTATGCGGCATTAAATTCAGCAGTATTCTCAGACGGAAGTTTTTGTTACATTCCTAAAGGCGTTCGTTGTCCGATGGAGTTATCGACCTATTTCCGTATTAATCAGGGAGGGACCGGTCAGTTCGAGCGAACATTGGTAATTGCCGATGAAGGTAGTTATGTTTCGTATCTGGAAGGTTGTACCGCACCCATGCGCGATGAAAATCAATTGCATGCAGCAGTTGTAGAATTGATTGCGTTGGAAGACGCAGAAATAAAATATTCGACAGTTCAAAATTGGTATCCGGGAAACAAAGAAGGCAAAGGAGGAGTTTACAATTTTGTTACCAAGAGAGGTTTGTGTGAGAAGAATGCTAAAATTTCCTGGACACAAGTAGAAACAGGTTCGGCAGTAACCTGGAAATATCCTTCTTGTATATTAAAAGGAGACAATTCAGTAGGAGAATTTTACTCAATTGCAGTGACCAATAATTTTCAGCAAGCTGATACAGGAACAAAAATGATCCATTTGGGCAACAATACTAAATCTACGATTATTTCAAAAGGTATTTCTGCCGGAAAATCGCAAAATAGTTATCGCGGGTTGGTACAGGTTAGCTCCAGAGCAGAAAATGCACGTAACTTTTCGCAATGTGATTCGTTGTTAATGGGAAATGAGTGCGGAGCGCATACGTTTCCTTATATTGAAAGTAAAAATTCAACGGCACAGATAGAGCATGAGGCCACGACTTCAAAGATAGGGGAAGACCAAGTGTTTTACTGTAATCAAAGAGGTATTCCTACTGAAAAAGCTATTGCACTTATTGTGAATGGTTTCAGTAGAGAAGTGTTGAATAAACTACCGATGGAATTTGCTGTAGAGGCGCAAAAATTATTAGAAATTTCATTAGAAGGTTCCGTAGGATAAATAATGTTCTTGAATAATGAATCTGTCAAAAAATCAAAAAATACTAATAGGAATTTTACACTTTCTTCCTGTAATAGGGATGATAGCGTATTTCATTTTCTTTTTTAGTTTTTTTATAAGTACTATTCCTTCTTTTGAGAACCAAGATCAGGAAAATCCACCGGCAGATGTTTTAAGCGGATTTTTAAGTGCATTTGTTATTATAATCATAACAATGTTTGTCTCTATAGGAGTTAAAGTTTTTGACATTATTCATTTGACAAAATCAAATAAAAGAGAGACAGGAAATAAAGTGTTGGTTTGGGTTTTACTTTTTGTTTTTACGGGGATTATCGGGGAGATCGTCTATTATTTTTTAGAAATTCTTCCGGAAAAAAAGCCTGAAAATTAATGCCCTTTCTGTAATAAAATGAAGAATAAAGCTGTAATCATTGTAGGATCATCTCGTAAAAAAGGGAACACAACCCGTATAGTTGATGCTATTGAAGAACAATATGACGTTGAGGTAGTTAACCTTAGTGATTATGAGTTTTCGTACTATGATTACGAAGCCCAAAACAGAAATGATGATTTCTTTAGTTTGATAAAGAGAGTTATAGAACATTATGATGTTTTGGTTTTTGCTACTCCTGTATATTGGTATACGATGAGTGGTGTTATGAAAGTATTTTTTGACCGGTTTTCCGATTTGATTCGGATAGAGAAAGAAACCGGAAGAAAATTAAGAGGTAAAGGCATGGCTGTTTTATCTAATTCACACGATAGTGAAATTGAAGACACATTTTATCTGCCGTTTAAAAAATCGGCTGATTATTTAGGAATGCAATATTTAGGAAATGTGCATTACAATGCTGATATAAAAGAAGAGACAATTAATAAAAAGATAAGTTTTTTACAAAAAAGATAAATAATGTTAAGCATTAAAAATTTACACGCTTCTGTAGAAGATAAAGAGATATTAAAAGGAATTGATTTAGAGGTAAAAGCAGGTGAGGTTCATGCTATTATGGGGCCAAATGGTGCCGGAAAGTCTACACTTTCTTCTATTATTGCCGGAAACGAGAATTATGAAGTAACGGAAGGAGAAATTATCCTTGATGGTGAAGATATTTCTGAATTAGCTCCGGAAGAAAGAGCACACAAAGGTATTTTCTTATCGTTCCAGTATCCGGTTGAAATTCCGGGAGTTTCCGTTACAAACTTCATAAAAACGGCTATAAATGAAGGACGTAAAGCAAAAGGTATGGAAGAAATGCCGGCAAATGAAATGCTGAAAAAGATCCGTGAAAAATCAGAGCTGTTGGAAATGGATAAAAAATTCTTGTCACGTTCTTTAAATGAAGGATTTTCAGGTGGAGAGAAAAAGCGTAATGAAATTTTTCAAATGGCCATGTTGGAACCTAAAGTAGCTATTTTGGACGAAACGGATTCCGGATTGGATATTGATGCCTTGCGTATTGTTGCTAATGGTGTTAATAAATTAAAAAGTCCTGAAAATGCAGTAGTTGTAATTACTCACTACCAACGTTTACTGGATTATATTGTTCCGGATTTTGTTCATGTATTAATGGATGGAAAAATTGTGAAGTCAGGAACTAAAGAGCTTGCTCTTGAACTGGAAGAAAAAGGATACGATTGGATTAAAGCAGAAATTCAGTAAACAGTCTTAGTAAGACTAATTTGCTGTAAACTGTAAACTAAAGAATATGGATTTAAAAGAAAAATTACTTTCGTCTTATCTTGCTTTTGAGGAGAAATTTGATGATCATTCTTCCCTTCACGATATACGAAATCATGCTATAAAAAACTTTGAAACAAAAGGGTTTCCTTCCAAAAAAGAAGAAGCCTGGAAATATACTTCGTTAAATGCTGTTTTAAAGAACGATTACAGTGTTTTTCCGAAATCAGAACCGGCAATCGAATTTAAAGATGTAAAAAAATATTTTTTACACGACATCGATACTTATAAATTGGTGTTTATTGACGGAAAGTTCAGTTCTTTTCTGTCGCAAACAACACATGACGGAATCGACGTATGTTTGTTGTCTTCCGTTTTGAACAAACCTAAATACAAACTGATTCTGGATACTTATTTCAATCAGGTTGCCAGTAAGGAAGAATCTTTAACGACATTAAATACAGCTTTTGCTCAGGAAGGTGCATTTATCAATATCCCGAAAGGAAAAATTGCAGATAAACCGGTTGAAATTGTTCATTTTTCTACAGGTTCTGAAGCAGCCATAATGTTGCAGCCAAGGAATTTAGTGATCGTTGGTGAAAATGCCCATGTTCAAATTATTGAACGCCATCAAAGCTTGAATGAAAATCCGGTGTTAACAAATAGTGTTACAGAGGTTTTTGCACAGAAGAGAGCTATCTGTGATTATTATAAATTACAAAATGATGTAGAGACAGCTAACCTGATAGATAACACCTATATTGCTCAAAAACAAGAGAGCAGAGTTTCAGTCCATACATTTTCATTTGGTGGTAATATAACAAGAAATAACCTGAATTTTTACCATCAAGGGGAAAGAATAGATTCTACATTAAAAGGAATTACAATCATTGGCAACAAACAGCACGTTGACCATTATACTTTAGTGCAACATGCACAGCCTAATTGTGAAAGTCATCAGAATTATAAAGGAATCTTCGGCGATAGTGCTACAGGCGTTTTTAACGGGAAAATATATGTGGAAAAAGAAGCCCAGAAAACCGATGCTTTCCAGCAAAACAATAATATCTTGTTAAGCGATAAAGCCACAATCAATGCTAAGCCACAATTGGAGATTTTTGCAGATGATGTAAAATGTTCGCACGGATGTACTATCGGACAGTTAGATGAAAGCGCTATGTTCTATATGCAACAACGCGGAATTCCTAAAAAGGAAGCCAGAGCATTGTTGATGTATGCTTTTTCAAATGAAGTAATTGAGAGTATTAAATTACCGGACTTGAAACATAGAATCACTAAGATCATTGCTAATAAATTAGGTGTTAATCTAGGATTTGATTTGTAGAGAAAAATTATAATATATTTTAAAGACCGCCCTAAAGGCGGTCTTTTTGTAATGTTAAATTATAATTTCCATACCTTTATTCAAACTTTAATTCATGGGGAAATCAAAATTTTCGAAAATTTTGCTTCAAAAATTATATCAAAAAGAGTTTTTGAATGATAATAATTTAGAAGAAATAGCTGAATATCAAAAGAAAAACATTTTTTCGTTACGAAGCGAATTACTTTTGGTAATTTACTTTTCAGTGATTTCATTTACTTCAGGAATAGGGGTGATTGTGTATAACAATATTGACTCTATTGGACATTTAGCGATACTTTCGGCTAATTTTATTTTGATGTTGGTATGTTTTTATTTTAGTTTTAAAAAAGCGAAAGGCTATTCTAACCATGAGGTTTTATTCGAAAATCCACTTTATGATTATTTAGTTTTAACGGGTAGTTTACTTGCTTGTATTTTTTTAGGATATATTAATTTCCAATATGAAATTTTTGGAGAATCGTATGCTTATGTTTCTTTGATTTCAGCAATACTTTGTTTTTTTGTAGCTTATTATTTTGATAATAGAATTGTACTTTCCATTGCGATCACCAGTTTAGCCGCTTTTATTGGAATAACAATAACACCAAAAAGTTTGTTTGAAAATGAAGTTTATTCTAGTTTACAATTAACGTATTCCGGATTGGTTTTAGGAATCTTTTTATTAGTTTGGATGGAATATACATTAAGAACTAAGATAAAAGCCCATTTTTATTTTGTATATGCCACGTTTGCTTTGCATTTGTTAGGTGTTTGTATTTTGTCTGGTTTACTTTCAGAACATTGGTTTATCTTTATTCCTATTTTAATAGGTTTTGTATATTATTTTTACCAATTCAGTTATAAAGTTTTAGCAACTTCTGTTTTCGCTTTTATGTTATTGTATAGCTATTTCAGCTTCAATGTTTTGGGAGGGAAAATATTAACTTTAATAAATTTTGATCCTTTTTACGAACAGTTAATTATTGTTTCTCCGTTTTATGTTATTGCAAGTATTTATTTTTTTATCCGATTAGTAAAACAATTTAATTCCAAAAAAAATGCAAGCATACAATAAATTAAATATAGAGAATTATTTTTTAGCAGAAGAAGCGAAAAAGTTATATAGAAAGAGATTTTTAAATAAAGAACAATTAATAACAATATGTTCTCAATTAGTCCAATTGAAATCTAATTCTAATATTTTCTTTCGAATTGGTTTTTTTCTGTTGGGTAGTTTTTTATTTTCAAGTATAATTAGTGCTTTTGCTGTGGTTTTACTTCAAATTATTTCGCATGATTATCAAATTATTTTCTTTTTATATGCTATAGTAGCTTACATTGGTTTGGAAGTGTTGGTTAAAATGAAGTTTTTCCGTCATGGACTAGACGATGCATTTATTCTTTCCTCTCAAGTTTCTTTTTTAATCGGAATAGGAATTCTTTCTGAATCAGTTATATCTGTATTAATAACGATGGTTGTTTTAGGTATTTTTTTTACAATTCGATTTATCAATACCATTTCGGCATTAATTGCATATATAGGATTGGTTGGTATTTTTTTCAATAGTATTGTTGAACACGATTTTATGCCTAAATTTTATTTGTCATTTGTCGGATTAGCATTGGCAGTTTTTATTTATTTTTTTGTAGGTTATTTAATTAAAAATCAAAATTTATATCCTTATTTTAAGACTTTTGATACTATTCGAATAGTTAGTTTACTTTTAGGTTATTTGTCTATGAATTATCTGGTAGTTCGAGAATTATCAGAATCGTTGATGGAGTTAACTATTACAAATACTTCAGATGTTCCGTTTGCAATAGTTTTTTATATACTAACTTTTTTTATTCCTTTACTGTATATCTTTTGGGGAATAAAATGGAAAGACAAATTGGTTTTATACTCAGGATTATTAACATTGGTATTTGGGTTTTTCTCCATACGGTATTATTACAATATTCTTCCAATCGAATTTGTAATGGTATTTAGTGGTATTTTCCTTTTTGGGTTAGCGTATTTAATAATTCAAAAATTAAAGAATAAAACTGAAGGTGTTACTTTTAAGCCCGATAGAGATTTAGACAATTCATTATTGTTTAATGCTCAAGCAGTTTTATCGTTTGTTAATGTAGCTACACCAACAGAGGACCAAACCAATTCAATGGAATTTGGTGGTGGCGGATTTAGTGGTGGCGGAGCCGGAGAGAAGTTTTAATTCGATTTTAACCTTTATTTATTCTTATTATAAACAATCAAGTTGTAAATTTGCAACATGATTGACATTCAAAAAATAAGAGCCGATTTTCCTATTTTAAACCAAACGGTAAACGGTAAACCCTTAGTCTATTTTGACAATGCGGCTACAGCCCAAAAACCCTTAGTAGTTATTGAGGCTATTGAAAAATATTATAAAGAGATCAATGCTAACATCCATCGTGGAGTACATACATTAAGCCAGTTGGCAACAGATGCCTATGAAGTGTCCAGAAACACGATTCAGAAGCATTTGAATGCCAAACATTCCTATGAGATCATTTTTACTGCCGGGACCACTTTCGGGATCAATTTAGTAGCCAACGGTTTTGCCGCTTTGCTAAAAGAGGGTGATGAGGTAATGGTTTCACATTTAGAGCATCACAGTAATATTGTCCCTTGGCAATTGCTTTGTGAACGTACCGGTGCAAAATTAGTCGTAATTCCAATGAATGATGAAGGAGAATTAAACCTTGATGAATTTGAAAAACAGCTTTCCGATAATGTAAAAGTTGTTGCTGTAAATCATATTTCAAACGCCTTAGGAACAGTAAATCCGATCAAAGAGATCATTGAAAAAGCACACAAGGTCGGGGCAGCAGTTCTTATAGACGGAGCACAGGCAACACCACATTTAAAACCGGATGTACAGGAGTTAGATTGCGATTTTTATGCTTTTTCGGGACATAAAGTATGTGGGCCAACAGGAGTAGGGGCTTTATACGGTAAAGAAGAGTGGTTGCGTAAATTGCCTCCTTATCAGGGAGGAGGTGAAATGATTGCTGAGGTAACATTTGAAAAAACGACCTATGCTGATCTGCCACATAAATTTGAAGCCGGAACGCCTAATATTGCAGGAGGGATTGTTTTAGGTACTGCTTTAGATTATCTTAATACAATAGGTTTTGAAAATATAGCGTCTTACGAGCAAGAGTTATTAGAATATGCTACTGAGAAACTACTGCAAATTGAAGGTTTGAAAATTTACGGAACGGGTAAAAATAAAGCTTCTGTAATTTCATTTAATATAGAGGGAATCCATCCGTATGATATTGGCACGATTGTAGATAAGTTAGGAGTAGCAGTACGAACCGGACATCATTGCGCCCAACCGATCATGCAATATTTCAATATTCCGGGAACAATAAGAGCCAGTTTTGCGTTCTATAATACCAAAGAAGAAATTGATATCTTTGTAGAAGCGGTTCAAAAAGCGCAAGTTATGTTGTCTTAAAAATTAAGGAATTATGAAAACTTTGGCCACATTTATTTTAGGTTTAATGACTTTAACCGGTTGTAATTGCCAAAAGGCAGTTACAGAAAAGGAAAATATAACTTCTCAAGAGATCATGAAACAACAAACAATTCCTGTTTTGGAATATGAAGCTTTTACAAGAGGCTTTTATCAAAAGATCACAGTAACAGACCAAAAAGTTTCAGTTGTTACGACAAGAAATGGAAAAGCTGTAGTAACACCTATAAGCGATAAGGATTGGGAGGAATTACAAAGTTTATATGCTACAGTAGATAAAGAAGGTCTGGCTACACTAGAATCGCCAACTCAAAAGAGATTTTACGATGGAGCACCGATTGCTAATTTAAGAGTGATCGACGGAGATAAAATATATGAATCTGCTGCGTTTGATGGAGGTTTTCCGCCACAAGCTATAGAAAAAATAGTGAACAAGTTAATTGAAGTTGCTGATAATATAAAAGAACAATAAATGACCATTCAGGAAATACAGGAAGAAATAGTAGATGAGTTTTCAATGTTTGACGATTGGATGCAACGCTATGAATATATCATTGAGTTGGGAAAATCACTTCCTCTGATAGATGAACAATACAAAACAGACGATTATAGTATTAAAGGTTGTCAGTCCAAAGTTTGGGTGCATGCTGATGATGAGGATGGGAAAGTTATTTTTACAGCAGATAGTGATGCCATTTTGACCAAAGGGATCATTGCTATTCTGATACGTACTTTTTCAGGACATACACCCCAAGAGATCTTGGATGCCAATACAGACTTTATCGATGAAATAGGTTTAAAGGAACACCTTTCACCTACAAGAGCTAATGGGTTAGTATCGATGATAAAGCAAATAAAAATGTACGCTTTGGCTTATCAGGCTAAACACTAATAAGTGCATGTCGGTAATCAGAAAAAGAAATAAAGACCTCGGATTATTAGAGCTGGTCGCTATAGCACTTGGCGGTATGGTAGGTGGTGGTATCTTTACAGTTTTAGGGATATCCGTTTCAATGATTGGTAATTTAACTCCGATAGCTTTAATTATAGGAGGTTTGATAGCGCTCTTAGCAGCCTATTCGTATGTTAAGTTGGGATTGTATTACAAAGATGAAGGAGCAACCTATTCCTTTTTTAAAAGAACGTATCCTGATTCTCACTTTTCCGCTTCCATCATAGGCTGGTTTATTATTTTCGGGTATATCAGTACTTTGGCATTGTATTCATTCACGTTTTCGTCTTATGCTTTGAGTGCTTTCGGTTTTGGAGACGTTATTTGGGCTCGAAAAGCGGCAGCAATCTTCATTTTAGGTGTTTTTACTCTTATTAATGTTTGGAGTGTTAACGGAATGGGAAAAATTGAAGATATTATGGTATATACCAAGTTAGTTATTTTGGTTGCCATTTCTTTTGTTTTGATCCAATACGGAGAAGTTGATTTTAATACGTTCTTACAAAACATGGCTGTTGACTATAAAAATTCGACAGTGCTTTCAGTATTAATTGTGGCATCCGTAACCTTTGTTTCGTATGAAGGATTTCAATTGGTCATCAATGCGGTTAATGAAATGACCGATCCGGACAGAAATATACCGAGAGCTATTTATCTGGCTATCTTTTTAGCGATAATTATTTATTTGGTAATTGCTACAGGCGCATTGTTTTCTATAACACCACAGGAAATTGTTAAAAATAAAGAGTATGCCTTAGCTATCGGGGCTAAGAATGCTATCGGGAAGTTAGGTTCTAACCTCGTGGTATTAGGAGCTGTCTTAGCAACGAGTAGTGCTATAAGCGGAACAGTATTCGGTTCGTCTCGTCAGGTGGCTGTTATTGCAACAGATGGTTATTTCCCGAAATGGTTATCGATCAGAAAGGACAGTATTCCTAAAAATGCCATTTATGCCATGACTCTGACCGCTTCATTTTTAATTGTGATCGGAGGGCTGGAATTGATTTTAGAATTCGGAAGTATTACTTTTTTATTAGTCTCTTTATTGATGGCAATAGCTAATTATAAAATAAAAGAAAAGACAAAAGCCTCAACTTTTGCAACAAGTACTGCTATTTTAGGACTGGCATGTGGCGGAATATTAATTTTATACTATGAATTTACCCATAATTGGGAGCAGATGTCATTCATAATTGTCCTTTATGTTATTTTAGGATTAGGAGCCTGGTTGTTTGCAAAAAGACATGAGAAGAAAACAATAAAAACTATAGATTAAAAACTAATTTTGTTATGGAAGAGTTTAATGATACTATAAACCTTGGTGAAAACGTAGTAAACGTTTTGAAGACCATTTATGATCCGGAAATTCCGGTTGATATCTACGAGTTAGGATTGGTTTATGACGTAATGATTAACGAGGATAATGACGTTAAGATATTAATGACCTTGACTTCGCCTAATTGCCCTGTTGCGGAAACTTTGCCGCAGGAAGTAGAAGAGAAGATAAAATCAATAGATCATGTGAAGTCTTGTGAAGTAGAGATCACATTTGACCCGCCATGGAGCAAGGATCTGATGAGTGAAGAAGCCCAGCTTCAGTTAGGAATGCTGTAAGTTATTTTATTATAGCACTAATAATTGAAAATGATTTAAAGATGGAAGAGATTGTAAATAAAATAGCCGAAAGCTCACTTGAAGTTTTTGATCTGGAAGATTATTTTCCGGGTGAACATGTGGTGGAATTGGATATTTCCCAATGGCTTTTAGAAGGTTTTATTCTAAAAGAAAAAGAGTTTCGGCAGCAATTAAAAGATTTTGATTGGTCAATTTATCAGGATAAATATGTAGGGATAACGTGTTCCACTGATGCTATTTTACCTGCTTGGACATTTGCTTTAATAGCGGTGTATTTAAAACCGATAGTGCTTAAAGTTATTCACGGTACAAAAGAGCAGGTTGTTGAGGAGTGGTATAAAGATATACTTGCTAAAACAGATTATTCCCCTTTTCAGGACAAACCGGTGATCTTAAAAGGGTGTTCCAAAAAAGAAGTCCCTCAGAGTGTTTATACGTTAGCGATACAGAAGTTGATGCCTTTTGCCAGAAGTATTATGTTCGGTGAGGCGTGTTCAGCAGTTCCGCTTTATAAAAGAACAAGGTAGGTTTGTAAGTTAAAGCTTGTGTTTTATTGAATTAGCAAGAAATCTTATCTTTGCCGAAATATTAAAATAGAGATATGAAAAAACTGGTATGGGTATTTTGTTTAGTAACTATTGGAATGAGTGCTCAACAAACGGAAACAGATTCAGTAAAGCACTGGACAAGAAAGGGAGTTTTTACACTTTTAGCCAATCAATCATCATTTAACAATTGGTTAGCCGGTGGTCAAAATAACTTTGCAGGGAATACAAATATTAATTACGATTTCAATTATAAAAACGGAGACTGGAACTGGGATAATAAATTGATCGTTGCTTATGGTTTGACAAAGATCAAAGGAGAAGATACTAAGAAAACCGATGATCGAATTGAGTTTAGCTCTTTGTTAGGGAAAAAAGCGTCAGGGTATTGGTTTTATTCTGCTTTTTTGAATTTCAAAACACAAATGGATTCCGGTTTTGACCCGGACGACCAAACCCTCAAAATCTCACATTTCTTTTCGCCGGCTTATTTCCAATTCGGTCCGGGTATGTTGTGGAAAAAAAGTGATAATCTGAAAGTGAATATAGCTCCTGCTACTTCTAAACTTGTGATAGTTCATGATCATTTTACAGAATTCGGTTCTTCTTTCGGTGTAGAACAAGGGAAAACGATCCGTTATGAATTGGGTGCAGCCTTAAATGCTTACTATAAGTTCACGATCATGGAAAATGTTACCGTGGAGAATATTCTGAACTTATATTCTAATTATTTGGAAGACGCTCAAAATGTTGATATAGATTACCAATTGAATATAGTAATGAAGATCAATAAGTACTTATCTACGAACTTTGCTTTTCAAACTATTTATGATGATAACGCATTTAGAGGCTTTCAGACACGTCAAGTTATTGGTGTAGGGGTTAATGCTAGTTTTTGATAGAAAGAATGCTTATAAATAAAAAAAGACCTCAATTTTGAGGTCTTTTTTTATTTATTCGGTATCTTCTGCTTCTTTATATTCCGGATATAAAAAGTTGTTATACGGAAAACGCGTAATATGGATTTCACGAACGGCTTCATATACTTTTTCTCTGAACTCCTCAAAATTAAGTTTATTCGTTGCTGAGATGAACAGTGCGTTGTTTTCACCCATTTTGTGCATCCAGGTTTGTTTCCATTCGTCTAAAGTGAAATGTTTTGATGTTTTTTCGATAGATAAGTCGTTTTCGTCAAAATGAACGGGCTTGTAAGCATCAATTTTATTAAAGACCATGATGGTCGGTTTGTCGTCACTTTTTATTTCCTTTAGAATTTCATTTACCGAAGCAATATGGTCTTCAAAATCAGGATGAGAAATATCTACAACGTGTAATAATAGATCAGCTTCGCGAACCTCGTCCAGAGTACTTTTAAAGGATTCTACTAACTGTGTGGGTAATTTTCGGATAAAACCTACGGTATCACTCAATAAGAACGGAAGGTTTTTAATGACCACCTTTCTTACAGTAGTGTCTAAAGTGGCAAAGAGTTTATTTTCGACAAAAACTTCGCTTTTTCCTATGGCATTCATAAGAGTAGATTTACCAACATTGGTATATCCTACTAAAGCAACACGAACCAAGGCGCCCCGATTGCCGCGCTGAACGGCCATTTGCTTATCAATAGTTTTGATCTTTTCTTTTAATAAGGCAATGCGATCTCGTACAATACGACGGTCAGTTTCAATTTCCGTTTCACCGGGACCACGCATACCGATACCTCCACGTTGGCGTTCCAAGTGGGTCCACATACCGGTTAATCGCGGTAATAAATATTGGTATTGTGCCAATTCTACCTGTGTTCTGGCATAAGAAGTCTGTGCTCTTTGCGCAAAAATATCCAAGATGAGGTTGGTTCTGTCCAATACTTTACAGTCATCTCCTAATTCACGATTGATATTTTTCTGTTGCGACGGAGAGAGTTCATCGTCAAAGATTACAGTTGAAACATCGTTATCTTTAATGTAATATTTGATCTCATCTAACTTTCCGGCTCCTACAAAAGTTTTAGGATTCGGTTTGTCCATCTTTTGAGAAAAACGTTTTACGACTTCACCACCGGCAGTAAAGGTCAAAAATTCCAATTCATCAAGATATTCATTAAGTTTATCTTCATCTTGGTTTTGTGTGATGATCCCTACCACAACCGTTTTCTCAAATACGTGATTTTCTTTTTCTAACATAGTCTTTTCTTGATAGTGCAAAAATACAATTATTTACAATAAAAAAAGTCCCGCATTTGCGGGACTTTTTTAAATAAACGTTTTACAATTAGTTTATTGTAATATTGTCGATTTGCATAGTTGTTGTAGGCCCTGAAGCTCCGTTACCAACGTATTCAAATATAAAATAACCATTTCCTGTGATACCGGATGGGATATTATAAACCCCACTGTCGATAAATGTACCGTATCCGCTTGAGTGACCTGAAGAAATAGTGAAATTAGAAGTAATATCTACTAAAGTAGCGTCAGTAATCAATCCGCCGGCAATATAATCTAACGAATAATATACTTTCAGAACAGATCCATTATCATAACCATCATTTGTTCTAAAAGAGAATGTACTGGCTGATGTCATGTCTACAGGAACAATAAATAAAGTTCTATTGTCCTCATTTCCTCCGAAAGATGTTGCTTGAATATATCTGTTTCCGCTAAATAATCGTACTTGCCAATATCTGCTACCTACCGCAGCATCATTAATATATGGAGGGAATTCGTTTTCATAAGTAGCATAAGATTCAAAGTTTTCAAATAAAGAACCGTTGAATGCTAAAGAACTTCCGACAATCGGCGGGTAGAAGTCAACATCAAAACGGTCATCATTTAGTTGAACATCGTGTAGTGTTCTGATCATAAATTGGTAGCTACCATTATATTTAGTTAAAACACCTCTTATTTTTCCACTTCCGCTTGGAATCGGATCAGAAGCAAATGAAGCATATTCACTAGCTCTTAAATCAATTGTGTTTCCATTCATATCAGTAATAGAATGATTAGTACCTGTACCGGCAGTATTAGTAGGATCAAAGTAAGTAGTTCCCAAAGATCCATCTGCAAATTGAACGTTTTCAAATTCAATTAATTTATGCATATAGGAATCATCTACCTGATCAATAGTGATATGGTTTACTAATTCATCCTCATCTACTTTATCGCATCCTCTTAAAATAACATTTTCGTATTTAACAGCAGAAATTCTACCGATTTCGTTACCATAAGTAGGGTCAACATATAATTCACCAATCTCATAAGAATCTGTTAATCCTGTATAGGAGTAGTATAAATCTTTTAAGTGAACATATACTTTTCGACCGGGTTCAAATTTAGTGTACAAGTTATAAGCATTAATCGGAATTGTAAAACCGATGCTACTGTTAGGGTTGTTAACTGCATCTGTTGAGACTAAAGAGATAGTTTTATAAAAATTACCTCCTTCATCACTTGAAGTTACATAAGCCTCAATTACATCATCAGCCATATATTGTGTCGGGTTATCTGTGGCTGCAATACTTGTGATATCTGAAACTTGTTTAGTCGGGGTTTCAGAAACACATTCAGATGACAAATCCGGTGTACCGTAGTCATCACCATTTACACAACTTGTTAAAGCTGCAAATGTTGTTAATGTTAATAATAATTTTATATTTTTCATAGCTTATTTATTTTCATAAACATTAAGATTGTCAATTTCGTAAGTAGTTGTTACACCACTGCTGCTTCCTCCTTGATAACGGAAAGCAATATAGATATCACCATTAAATCCAGAGATATCAACCGGATCAGTTAGAGAGAAATCACTTGAATAACCACTTGTAGTATATACAGGTAGTTCAACATTCATATCAGTCCATGTTGCATTTGTTATTCCTTCTGCCGTATTACTGCCATCATAATCTGTAGATACCCAAACAGAAACTGCCTGACCATTATAGTACCCGGTAAGGTATTTAAAAGAAAAGGCTTCGTTTTCTGTAGTATCCAGATTTATAGCAGGACTGATTAACCATGCGTCCATATTAGCCTCACCGCTTCCGAAAGCTGAGAGTTGAACAAACGTTTCACCTCCGTAAGAAGAACTATGCCATAAATCACCTCCGTTTATTGAAACATTGCTCCAGTTATCAAGATTAGAAGCGTCGTTAAAAGTCTCACTATAAAAAGGAACTTTCATAGTAGGAATAGCAGCATCGTCATCGTTAACACAGCTAACTAAAGAAAGAACCAAAGCTGTTGTAAATATTGTTTTAATTAATTTTTTCATAAAGCAATTTTTTAGAAGTTAATGTAGAAATTAACAAAATAAGTTCTTCCGTATCCATAGAAGTACTTAGAGCCAAAAGAAGGTGTTCCGTTAGCCTGATCTGCGGCTAAATCAGGATAAGTAGCCTTTCTTGATTGTTCAAAACCTCCGGTTTTATATTCAACATCAAACAAGTTGTTGATAGAAGCAAAGAAACCGAAAGTGTTTCTGTTTTTCTTACTGATTCTCCAAGATTTACCACCAGTTAAATTAACTAATGTAAAGTTGTCGAATTTTTCTTGTTTTAATAAGTCTCTTACTGAACTTTCAGTAGCACCGTCATAGTTAACGCCAGTAGAAGGATCAATGGTAAAGTTATCAGTTCTCAAGATACTTGCAACATCAATATAATTGTCCGCTAAATAGTTTACGTTTGCACTAACCCACCAGAAATGAGGATCACGATATTCTAAACCGATTGAATAAGCTTGTTGAGGCATACCTGGTTGACGGTAATCTTTAATATACACTGTTCCGAAGTCTTTTAAAGCATTCAGACCATCAGCAGCTCTACCATCGTCATTTGTTACCAAATGTGCATTGTTAGAATAAATGTATTGTCCGTAAGAAGCAGATCCCATTGCTTTTATTGTTGAAGTAATTTGGTATTCAAGACCTAATTCTCCACCTATAGCTTGTTTGTCTAAACCAGTAACGATTTCACTAACGAAAGAGTCACTATCACCACCTGCATCACCGATGCTTTCAGCATAATAGAAAGATATTTCGGTACTGTTTTGGATTTTATTATAGAATCCGGTTAAACGACCTTTGAATTTAGGCGCTTTGATAATATAACTTGCATCTGCGGCAACAATATTTTCGTCGGATAAATTAGGCGTAATAGTATTGTTTAAACGAGCATTTGAAAAAACATTACGCATGATCGGTGCTTTAGTCATATATGAACCGTTGAAATCAAGCATGTGTCTTCCGTTAATTTTATAAGTCAGACCACCTTTAAAACCGAAGTTCTCATAAGTAACTTTGTCGCTTTTTCCGTAAGAGTTGTCAGCGTAGATGCCGTTTTTATACAAACCTTCTCTTTGATATTCTGTTCTGGAGAAAGATTGCGCTAAATAGAAGTTGAATTTTCTATAATTGAATTTGAATTGAGTAAATCCGTCAATTACGGTAGCAAATAAATTATAATTGTAGCCGTATGTATCTCCTTCAACTACTTGACGATTCGGGTTATTCAAATCAGATTGAGAAGTGTCACCAGAATAAAAAGGATCAATGTCTAAGAAATATTGACCTCCTAAAAGATCTAATAAGTTTTGGAAATTGTGAGATTTTAAATGTTTAAAGTTAACAGCAGCATTTAAACTGATATTATCAGATAAACTTGAGTTTAAGATTGAGTTTGCACTCCATTGTGTATCATCAGTTCGGTCTTCATATAAAGCATAAACACTTCTACCTACATCAGCTGAGTTTTGGTTTGCAATATACATTGCATTCCAATTAATTTGAGGATTTTGGTAAAAATGATCCAATGCAATAGCTGCACCTTCTAAATCAGATTGATTATAGTAGTAATTCGGCATATACCCGTAATAAGTAGGGTCAGGATTGTTAGCATTTTGATAATCAATTCTACTATTACCTATTTTACCGGTTTGGTAAGCAACATTAGTGTTTAATGAAGTTTTTTCACTTATTTTCCAATAGTGAGATAGCATATTGATTGGTTCAGCGATGTCTTTATCTCTTGAATTTCGTTTCTCTCCGTTTTGCCATCCCCAGTAAGAATTGTAAGTAACACCCATTAAATCATTAACTTCTTTAGTGTTAGGGGATGTTTTTCCTCTACTGTTCTCAGCATAAATAGAAGTGAAATTTAAACTGTGTTTATCATTGAATTTCTTTTCAACAGAAGCAAATAGTGAATTTGCACTATAATCGGTTCCTTCAAAGAAACCTTCTTTAGCCCATCTTCTTGAAGCGGAAACTACAAAAGCCCATCCTTTTTTGTTAAAGCCGGAAGCATGTGTTCCCATAGTTCTCCAACTGTAGTTTGTATTAGTTCCTGATAGGGAAATTCTGGTTCCTGTTCTGTAATGTGAAGCACGAGTATTGATTTCTTGTGTTCCTAAGATACCACCGAAAGTATAATCAGAAGGACCTGAACCCATTGTGAACTCTTGGTTACGAGTAGCATCATTTAAACCACCCCAGTTACTCCACTGCGGTCTTCCGTCATATAATTTATTCATGGAAATACCATTAATCATGGTAGTACCATAAGCATTATCTAAACCTCTTATTCTGAAACGAGCCATACCCCAGTTAAAAGCAGCAGCTTGCTGGTATGTATCTCTGGATGCCTGTAAAAGTCCTGAAGTACTTTCAGAACCTGTATTTTCATCACCCAAGTCATTTTCAGTAATGGTTACTAAACTCAATTGTTGCTCAGAAGTAATATCTTCTTCTAATAAAATTTCACCTAATTCAAGAGTTTCACCTTTAGTTGGTTCAAGAATTAAGGTTTGTGACACATATCCTGTGTAAGAAATTACCAACACAGGTTCATCGTTTGGTAAAGTTTCAAATTCAAAAGTCCCATCAACATCTGTCACAACTGAAACATTTGTGCTCTGAATAGTTGCAGCTACATTCTGTAGCGGTTTTAAGCTTTTCGAATCCACTACTTTACCCCTCAAGGCAGGTTTTTGCTGGGCAAAAACGAAAATGGCTTGTAGTACAAACAAGGTACTCAATACAAGTTTCTTCATAAACAAATTTAAAATTAATAATAATTTAAACGTTAAGCAATTAAAACTTAACAGCCCACAAATGTATAATTTTTAATAATATTATTTACCTTTGGCACCTAATTTGTAATAAACTTGACAGTAATATAACATTCGTTTTATGAAAATTAAACACGTTTTTGTCCTATTCTTTGCTTTTTTCGCAATACAGAATGCAACTTCACAAGACAAACAATTCAAGATTCACACTGTTGCTTTTTATAATTTTGAGAATCTGTTCGACACCATCAAGGATCCTGTAAATTATGATGAAGAATACACTCCGGCAAATGGCTGGACGTCTGAAAATTACAAAAAAAAATTGGATAATTTAGCTCGTGTAATCTCTGAATTAGGAATTAGTGATGTTCAAAAGAACCCTCCGGTAGTAATAGGATGTAGTGAAATTGAGAACAGAAGAGTTTTAGAAGATCTGGTAAACCAACCGAGAATTAAAAATTTAGGATATAGTATTATTCATTTTGACTCACCGGATAAAAGAGGAATTGATGTGGCATTATTGTACCAGCCAAAATACTTTAAGCCGGTTAGTTATACTAATATTCCTTTAATGATCTATTCTGATATGCTGGATGCTAAAAAAGGGAAAAAAGCAAAAGAAGAAACAGTAGAAGATGAAGATCAGGAGCAAACTGATGAAAAGTCAAAAAGAGTATATACTCGTGATCAATTATTAGTAACAGGATTACTAGATGGCGAAGAAATCAGTTTTATTGTAAATCACTGGCCATCTCGTTCGGGAGGTGAAAAAAGAAGTAGTCCTTATCGTGAAGAAGCCGGTAAATTGAATAGAAAAATAATCGATTCTCTATACAAGATCAATCCGAATGCCAATATCATTACAATGGGTGACTTAAATGATGATCCGGTTAATAAAAGCGTTAAAAAAGAAATAGGTACAGTTTCTAATAAGGAAGATATTGAACCTTATGGTATGTACAACCCTATGGAGAAAATGTATAAGAACGGAGAGGGGACTTTAGGCTATAGAGATGCTTGGAATTTATTTGACCAAATTATGCTTTCTGAACCTTTAGTTCGAAAAAGCAAATACGAAACTAAAAATTTCAATACATGGACGTATTGGAAAGCAGGAAGATTTATAAAACCTTATCTGATACAATCAGATGGCAGATATAAAGGTTATCCGAGAAGAAATTCAAATGGTGTGCCTGGTTTCAGTGACCACTTTGCCGTTTATATCTATTTGATTAAACAAGCAAAATAAACGAATTAAGATTATAATTTTGAAAAGGTTGGCACTCGCCAACCTTTTCTTTTTTCGTAACTTTACAAATAAAAAATCATGGCAATAGCAAAACCTTTTAATCTTCAAAAATGGGTTGAAGAGAACAAACATTTGTTACAACCTCCGGTATCTAATAAAAATCTATATGTAGATTCAGATGATTATATAGTAATGATAGTAGGTGGCCCCAATGCAAGAAAGGATTACCATTACAATGAAACGGAAGAATTGTTTTACCAATTAGAAGGTGAGATTACCGTTTTTGTTCAGGAAGACGGAAAAAAGAAAGCGATGAAACTTTCGGCAGGGGATATGTATCTGCATCCGGCTAAAGTTCCTCATTCCCCGGCGAGAACAGAAGGTTCGATAGGTTTAGTTATTGAAAGGAAAAGAGCAGGGAAAGGGTATAACGATGGTCTATTGTGGTTTTGTGACAATTGCAATCATAAATTACATGAAGTTTATTTTGAACTACATGATATTGAAAAAGATTTTTTACCACATTTTAAACATTTTTATCAATCAGAAGACTTAAGAACCTGTAAGAAGTGTGGACATACAATGGAAACGGATCCTAAATTTGTTAAGTAGTTATATTTCAAAATGTTGTGATTTTTTAATTAACTATTTGTTCATTTTTTCTTCCGTAAAAAAGTGTATATTTGTGAAAAATATAACAAAACAACCATAAAAAAGTTAAAAAATGTCGACAATAACACTATCATCAGTTGCTGAACAATTCGGGATGAAAGAAGCCTTAGGATTGTTAGGTATTAAAGAGGTGAACCAAGGAACATCAACTGGGAACCAATGGTTTTCTAACGGTGAGAAAATAGATAGTTATTCTCCGGTAGACGGACAATTGATCGCATCAGTTACTGCTACTACAAGAGAAGACTACGAACAGGTAATGCAGGCTGCAACGGAAGCTTTTAAAACATTTCGATTAATGCCGGCTCCAAAAAGAGGTGAGATCGTTCGCCAATTCGGAGAGAAATTAAGACAATACAAAGAACCGCTTGGTAAATTGGTTTCTTATGAAATGGGAAAATCATATCAGGAAGGTTTGGGTGAAGTTCAGGAGATGATCGATATCTGTGATTTTGCTGTTGGTTTATCCCGTCAGTTAAACGGATCAACATTACATTCAGAACGTTTCGGACATAGAATGTATGATCAGTACCATCCTCTTGGAGTAGTTGGGATTATTTCTGCCTTTAACTTTCCGGTTGCAGTTTGGTCATGGAATACGGCTTTAGCCTGGATTTGCGGTGATGTTTGTGTTTGGAAACCCTCTGAAAAAACCCCTTTGTGCGGTATTGCATGTCAAAATATAATTGCTGAGGTTTTAAAAGAAAATAACTTACCGGAAGGAATTTCTTGTTTGATTAACGGAGATTACAAAGTAGGAGAGTTCATGACTCAAGATAAAAGAGTGCCGTTAGTTTCTGCAACAGGTTCTACCCGTATGGGAAAAATCGTAGCACAAGAAGTTGCCGGGCGTTTAGGAAGATCTTTACTGGAATTAGGAGGTAACAATGCTATTATTGTAACTCCCGATGCAGATATCAAAATGACGGTAATCGGAGCAGTTTTCGGTGCAGTAGGAACGGCAGGGCAACGTTGTACTTCTACTCGCCGTTTAATTATCCATGAAAGTATTTATGATAAAGTAAAAGATGCAGTCGTTTCTGCATACGGACAATTGCGCATCGGTAATCCGTTAGATCAGAATAATCACGTTGGACCGCTTATTGATAAACATGCTGTTGAAATGTATAATAATGCTTTAGAAAAAGTAGTTGCTGAAGGAGGAACTGTTTTAGTAGAAGGCGGAGTATTATCAGGAGATGGTTTTGAAAGCGGATGTTATGTGAAACCGGCTATAGCTGAAGCTAAAAATGAATTTGAGATCGTGCAACATGAAACGTTTGCTCCGGTATTATACTTGTTGAAATATAGCGGAGATGTTGAAAATGCTATTGATATCCAAAACGGAGTAGCCCAAGGCTTATCATCTGCAATTATGACTAATAATTTACGCGAAGCAGAAAAATTCTTGTCGCATGCCGGTTCTGATTGTGGTATTGCTAATGTAAATATCGGAACATCAGGTGCGGAAATCGGAGGTGCTTTCGGAGGAGAGAAAGAAACCGGAGGCGGACGTGAATCAGGATCAGATGCTTGGAAAGTATATATGAGACGTCAGACAAATACAATTAACTATACCACTGATTTGCCTTTGGCGCAAGGGATTAAATTTGATTTGTAAGATCAAATTAAAGAATAAAAAATCCCTGTTCAATTTTCATGAACAGGGATTTTTATTTGTTTTTAAGCTCTAACTGAGCTTTTTTTTATTTTGTTTTCTTTACATATTGCGTTAAAATTACAATATGTTGTCCTTCTACCCGTCCTTCAATTTGCTCGGCATTATCCCAAACCAATTTGATGTTGTGAACCGGAGCACCGCGTTTAGCTGTAAAATTAGCCCCTTTTACATCCAGATCTTTAATCAAAACTACTGAATCACCATCTTGAAGAATGTTTCCATTACTGTCTTTGTGCACGATCTTGCCTTCTTCATCTTCACCTTCACCTGTTGCTTTGGCCCATTCCAAGGCTTCTTCGTCAAGGTACATCATGTCTAATAGATCATGATTCTTTAAGCGTGCCAGCATTCGCCAAGAAAGTACCTGAACCGGTAAAAATTCACTCCACATACTTTCGCTTAGTCCTCTCCAGTCTATTTCATTCATAATTTCCGGATTGTCAATTTGTTCGGCTAAATTTTTAGCAATTAAAACCGAATGCTCAAGACTTTCTGAAGTATACGGAGGTAAAGTGTAAACGATTAAATCATGTTCTGCGCCGCTAATTTCACATTTAGAGCCGCTTCTGTCCTTTAATTTTTTTTCAATAACGCTCATTTTCTATTTATAGATTAAAACTCATTCCGATTGAGAAGTTAAACTGATTGTTGTATTTTTCAAACCCTACAACATTTGAATCGTATTTTGCAATAGGGAACTGGATCTCACTATAAAGGCCGAAACCATCAGTGAAAAAATAACGTGCACCAACGTGTCCGCCGAAGTTTTTTAAACCTAAATCCAATCCGGGATAAAAATCAAAATGATCTTCAAGCCCGAAGACATCAGCAATATTAGCATTAAAACGCGCTTTAAGATCAAAACGATCTTTGAAATCGGGTTTTTCTCCTGAAATTTTATCTACTCCTAACAGGTAACTTGAAACACCACCAATGGAAAAGTTTTTTCCCAATCCATAATCATACATTAATATAATACCGCTTCCGTGTTCTTGGAGATTGGCACCTACCTGAAACTTTTGATCTCCTTCTCCTTTGAAAACCTGAGCATTCATTAATCCGCAAAAGAATAATGTAAAAAATACTATTTTTTTCATTTATAATAAAGTTTGAAGGAGCAAAGATAGAAATTTGAATTAATTACGGCCTTTTTCTGTCGGATACAATTGCGGTAAAGGATCACTTTGCCAGAATTCTTTAGTATCGATATCCATGAGCGTTAACCTGCCTTTAAAAGCAGCACCTGTATCTACGTTCCATACACAAGCAGCATTAACCGGAGTTTCTTTGGAAATACGGGTAACAGGAGTATGCCCTATGAAAATTTCACGGTATAGCTTTAATCGGTTAGGATATAGATCACTTTCAATCGGGATGGATGGGTCTAAAGCCAAAGCAGCCTCCCAAAGAGTTCTGTCCCAATAGAACATAGGTTTATAGAATTCTGCATGAACTCCCCGGATATTAGTAAAACCTGCATGAATAAAAAGTCTGTTTTGGCCATCCAGATGGTAATCGTTTAAATTTTCGAGGAATTCAATATGTTTTTGTTTTTGTTCAAAGGAAACTTTTTGATAGGCATTTATTGTTGATGCTCCGCCATGAATGAACCACTCGTCTTTATATTGTCCCGTTTTAAGATAATTCAGAAGCAGGTCGTCATGATTACCTTTTATGAAAATACAATTTTGAGAAGCCTGAATTTCTATTAAAAAATCTAAGACACCCGGAGATTCGCTCCATCCGTCTACATAGTCTCCCAAAAAGATCAAGGTGTCATTAGTTGTAACAGGAGCACTTAAAATGGTCTGTTGCAAGGCTTTTAGCCCTCCGTGGATGTCACCGATAACAAATTTCTTCATAATAAAATTTTAACAAAATATACAGAAAAACTGGATGGTCAGAATTTTTTAGCTTCTTACTTTTGGTAAAAACATTTGATAATCAATAGATTATATGTTTTTGTAAAAAAAATATTAAAAAAACAAACAAAAGTAAGCATTAACCTTTAAAAGTAAAAATTATGAAAAAATTAACCTTTATTTTGGCAATTTCAACGTTAAGCCTAATTGCAGTTTCATGTACGGCTGATGATTTAGACATTCAACAAGATGTGAATAACAAAGAAATTATCGTTGATGATTTTGATTATTCTTTAGCTGACCGTGATTCACAAACAACAACTCAGGATACAGTAGCAACTACATCAGCAGTTGGTGATTCGGATACAAATCCTATAGTAACTTTACCTAAAAAAGATTGATTAATTTAAGAAAATATATAGAAATGAAAAATACAACCATTTTATTCGGATTAGTAGTATTATATGCTTTATTATCAGTAGCTACAAAAAAATCTTTCAATAAGATCAATGAAAATAATAATATTGTAAAAAATGACCCATCGATAGGAACAAGTAATTCTATAATTTCTAACGAACAATTGCCAATTATCGATATAAAGAGAGATTGATATTTTTTTTGTTTAGATTTGCTATAAAAGCAATTTGATCTTGAAGTATTTTGTTGGTTTTTTAGCAAGTGTAATTTTTATCATTTCCTGTACAGGTAACGATAAGAGGGTTCGTTCTGATAGTAAGCTGGATTATTATTTTCAAGAAGTTTATAATAATGATTTAAGTAAAAATCAAAAGCTCAGCTATTTGGATTCGGCAAAAACCATTGTCGATCTGATGTCAGATAAGGATTCCCTTAAAGTTAAGAATGTTTTTAAAGTAGCAAATCGTTATTATGCTTTATTGGAATATGATAATTATTTAATAGAAAGTAGAAAAGCGCTATCTTTAAGTAAGCTGCAAGATGATTCTTTAGGTATTGCCAAAGGGAATTATTATATCGGAGATTATTATTTTTTTACATCAAAAAACGATAGCGCTTATTATTATTACTTAAAAGCAGAAAAAAAATATAATAAACTTAATGATAAATATAACCTAGCTAAAACAATGCTTCATATAGCCTACGTGCTATTGTATGAAAAAGATTTTCTCGGAAGTGAAGCACAGACTATTAAAGTCTTAAATATTGCAAAGGAGCTCCGTGACCAAGGTTTGATTTACGAATGCTATGTTAATTTGGGGAGTTCCTTAGCCGGGTTAAAAAATTATGAAAAATCTCTGGAGTATCACTTCAAAGCCTTAAAGCAAACAGATAACCTTCAGAAGGATATTTATATGCCACTGTATAAAGCACAAGTTCTTAATAATATTGGCTATGTTTATCTGATTCAGAATAAGTTTGATAAGGCACTTGAATATTATTCCGTAGCTTTAAAAAATGAAAAAATCAGGGAGATCCATCCGGTTCTTTATTCTTCAATATTAGATTATTATGCGTATTCTAACTTTAAACTGAATAATGACAATGCTCTGAAAGATTTTAATAATGCCTTAAAAATAAGAGATAGTATTAACGATACAGCCGGAAAGATCAAAAGCAGAACTCATCTTTCAGAATATTATTTAGGACAAAAAGACACTGTAAAAGCTTGGCAATTAAACGAAGAAGCTTACAAGTTAGCAAAAGCATCTCGTTATAATATAGAGGTACTGACCACTCTTGACTTTTTCACACAAATTGATCCTAAAAACGGGTTGAAATATGCTAAGGAGTATATCAGGTTAAGTGATAGCCTTCAGGATCTGGAACGAAATACCAGAAATAAATTAGCCAGAATAAAATATGAGACAGATGAAATATTAAGTGAAAAAGAAAAAATCTCATCAGAAAAAAACACTATTTTATACGGAGCATTAGCAATAACCTTTTTCGGAGTGTTGCTTTTTATTATCTTTTACCAGAGAAACAGGCAAAAACAATTACTATTGACCCAAGAGCAACAACAGGCAAATGAAGAAATTTACCAGTTAATGCTGGAACAACAGTCCAAATTAGATAATGTACGTAGTTTTGAAAAGAAAAGGATTGCCAGAGAATTACACGATGGTGTAATGAATAAACTGGCTAGCACCCGATTAAATCTTTTTATTTTAAACAAAAAAACAGACCCCGAAACTATTCAAAAATGCCTTACCTATATTAATGAGATCCAGAATATTGAAAAAGAAGTAAGAGGTATCTCCCATAAACTATCAAACGAATCTTTATTTCATAATCAGAATAATTTTAATGCGATTCTGGAGGAACTCTGCGAGGAACAGGAAACCGTATTCGGTACAAAATGTATTCGGGAAATTGATCAGAATATAACATGGGACACCATTAGTGCTTCTGTAAAAATGAACTTATATCGTATTATTCAGGAAGCAATGAATAATTGTAATAAGTATGCTAAAGCTAAAACTTTATTTATAAAGGTTTCATTAGTAGATAATGAACTGAAACTTCTGATAAAAGATGACGGTATTGGCTTTAATACAGATAAAGTTAAGAAAGGTATTGGACTTAAGAACATTAAGGAAAGAACAGATAACATTGATGGTCAATTCAAAATTTTTTCCGAAATTGGCACTGGAACAACACTTTTGATTAAAATTAATCTCGCCGCTAACCATGGATAAAAAAGTACTTAATATTTTAATGATTGACGACCACCCTTCCATGATTGAAGGATATAAAAGTATTTTGACTTTTAATGATTTAGGGTATGGGATCAATGTAACCCCGGCTTATAATTGTCAATCAGCCTATGAAATTATTACTAAAACTGAAGATTTGTATGCTTTTGATATGGCATTTATAGATCTAAGTTTGCCGCCTTATGAGCAAGAGAAAATTTTTTCAGGGCAGGATTTAGCCATGCTTATTAAAAAGAAGTTCCCAGTAATTAAGATTATGATCCTGACTTCTCATGCCGAAGCATTTACTTTATTTGACATAAAAAGGAATATTGAGCCTAAAGGATTGTTAGTCAAAAGTGATTTTACTGCTGATGAATTGCTCAATGCTTTTGAGAGTATAATGGAAAATGAAGTGTACTACACAAAAACGGTCGAGGAAAGTATCAACGAACTAATGGATAATAAAAATGCTATTTTTTTAGACGAACATAATCGTGAAATTATCCAGCTATTGGCAAAAGGAGTACTGACTAAAAACATGCCGAATTATATAAATCTGGGAATAAGTGCTATCGATAAAAGAAAAGCACAGATCAAAGAATACTTCTTAATTAAAGGCGGAACTGACGAAGATATCGTTAGGGAAGCAAAAAACTATGGATTTATCTAATCTAAAACTTTAACAAAATATACATTTTTTCTGTATCCAAGTAAAGGGTATATTCCCGTAACTTTAATTTTTGAAAAAGAGTAGTAAGTTATAGAATAAAAACACCCAGTAAAATGAAAATGTTCTCAAAAGTTGTTATGGTTTTAGTCTTTTTGGCTTTTCTTTGGGTTTATACCATCATGGATTTAGCTCTGTATTTCTTTGATTTTACAAGAGAGACTAAAAATTTGATTTTTAACGATGTAAATCTTGAATTTAAAGTAATCTATTTCTTTGGAATTATTTTGAACTTAGGATTTCTCGGAATGATCTTAATGAGAAAAAGAACACAGTTTTTTTAATTGTATTTCATTTTTCTCAAGACGCGCATAACCTCTTTAAAAGACTGATAAGCCTTAGGGTCTTGCCAGGATTTTAAAAGAGGTTTAGCGTTAATGAGCTTTTCTTTGGCTTCCTCAAACCCGTTTAAATAGCACAACATTAAAGTAGAAGGCAAATGCTCTAAGTCTAATCCTTCTCTTGTATTTAGAGTGATTCCATTTCCTAGTTTCTTCAGTAGCGTTAAATTCGAATTGTATATGTGATGCAATAATTTTCTATTGTACTGCGGAGGTTCAAACAACATTTCCGTTTCCATTTTATAGTAGCCATTATCAAAAAAAGTGATTACAAGTTTTTCTAACGGATAGTAACTTGTCCTGTCATTGATTCCCAAAGCAATATATTCCGTTATGATAAAAGTATGGTCGTCAAACTCTAAAGTTACCTCGTCCTGCGCGGAATAGAATAGTTTGATTTGTTCGTTAATAAGCTCAATATCAACGCGCGAAAGTAACTCTTTATTCCTTACTTTTTTCTGAATACCGGCCCAGCAAACTACAAATAACTCTTTAAAAACCTTATAACCGGATTCTAAGTCGCTATGCCGATTGTACAGAAAATCAATCACACCATCTAAAGTATGTTCAATACTATTTCTCGAATTGTTTTCGATGCTGATGACAGTCTCTGTGTTACTTTTCGAATACGGAATTCTATCTTCTGTAGGTATAGAATTACTGCCTCTTCTTACAAAAATAGTATTAGGTAAAATAGTATAAATCCCTTTCTTAAAAGAAGATACTTTACTTTTAGGTTTTATAGTGACCAATCCTACAACCCTGTCCTTATTCAGGTTAGGAAAATGAATGTTTTCATATTGAATTTTAGGAGGATTGTTCAAATAGGCATTGACTAAATTCTGAATTTTACTGTCATCAAAAAAATCATCTCCGGTAATTTCGTTGCTCTCATCTTCAACTCCCACAATAATATAAGAATTATTAGCCGGATTAGAGTTTGATAACGCACAAATATGTTTTAGGAACTTAGCTTTTCCTTCTTTAGTGTGCAGATTTAATTGTCGCTTTTTATCATAAAACGAACTCTCGTCATGATGAGCTAATAAATTCTTGATAAGTAAGCGTTTATTAATCATTCTCTAATTTTTTAAGGTACCCTATGTCCCATGCTCGCAGTCCAGATAGCGAACCAATCTTCTGTTTCTAATTCAAAATCCAGTAGTTTTTTTAAATTCAAAATACGATCTAAATTAGTAGTTCCTATGACCGGAATAATTTTAGACGGATGTCTTAATATCCATGTCAGCAAGATGATTTCGGCTGAAACCTCATATTTTAAAATAAGATCGGCCAATAACATTTTTAAGCGATTGGTTTGCTCATTTTCCTCTCTGAAAACCGAGCCCAGTGGATTCCATGCCATTGGCTGAATATCGTGGAGTTTCATATAATCAAGCTCACCATTTGTCATAGGATGGTAATGAGTTGCGGAAAATTGAATCTGGTTGTAGTCTACAGGAATGTAACGTTGCAAAAGTGCTGTTTGGTGTGGTAAAAAATTCGACACGCCAAACCCCAGTATTTTACCTTCCTTTTTCAACTGCGTAATAGTTTCAGCAACTTCTTCTGCTTGTAAAAGCGGACTTGGCCTATGGAGTAAAAGAATATCCAGATAATCTGTTTTCAGGTTTTTAAGAGATTGATGAACTGCTGCTGTAATATGCTCTTTTGAATAATCATAATGTTTGATAGTGTGAGGCTTAGCCTCACAAACATATTGAATACCACACTTTGTGATTAATTGGATTTTTTCTCTGGCAACATTTGCCTTTTGTAAGGCATTTCCAAAACTTTCTTCTGTAGAATAACCGCCGTAAATGTCAGCATGGTCAAAGCAGTAAATACCTTCGGAAATAAGACAATTTATTCGCTCCGCCATTTCTGAAATACTGAGATTTTTACCCCATACACCCCAGTTCATAACTCCGGCGATCACATTTGATTTTATCATGTTGAATATGAAACAATTTAAAATTTTCTTAAAAGTATAAAAAGAAATTCATAAAAAGCAGCTTTTATAGTGTTTAGCTGATTTTTTTTAACGCTATATTAACACCGTAGTCCTAAATAAATTTTGAATTTTGAAATGTTAAAAATATTTTCAATTTTTGACATGTTAAAAACAAATAAAGATGGAAGATAATACGGCTACTTTAGACATCAGGGCAATCAATGAGAAAATAGAAAGAGAAAGTGCATTTGTGGATTTGCTGACCTTGGAGATGAATAAGGTAATTGTGGGGCAAAAGCAAATGATTGAAAGGTTGCTGATCGGACTATTAGGTCAAGGACACATTCTACTGGAAGGTGTACCGGGATTAGCAAAAACGTTAGCGATTAATACGCTATCACAAGCAGTTCACGGTAGCTTTAGCAGAATTCAGTTTACACCGGATTTATTACCGGCAGATGTTGTAGGAACAATGATCTACAATATCAAGGAAAATGATTTCACAATAAAGAAAGGACCTATATTTGCTAACTTCGTTTTAGCCGATGAGATTAATCGTGCTCCGGCAAAAGTACAGTCTGCCTTGTTGGAAGCCATGCAGGAAAAACAGGTAACCATCGGAGATGAAACTTTTAAATTAGATAAGCCTTTTCTGGTAATGGCAACACAAAATCCGGTGGAACAAGAGGGAACATACCCGCTTCCGGAAGCGCAAGTGGACCGTTTTATGCTAAAAGTGGTAATTGATTACCCTAAAATGGAAGACGAACGTATTGTTATTCGCCAGAATTTAAGCGGTGGTTTCGAAAAAGTGAAACAAGTTATTTCAACAGAACAGATTTTGCGGGCTCAGGAAGCAGTTCGTGAAGTTTATATGGATGAAAAAATTGAAAAATATATTTTAGATATTATCTTCGCTACCCGTTATCCGGAAAAATACAAATTGGAAGAATTAAAACCTCTGATCAGTTTCGGAGCTTCTCCCCGTGGTAGTATCAATTTAGCTACGGCAGCCAAATGCTATGCATTTATTAAGCGTAGAGGCTATGTGATCCCGGAAGATGTGAGAGCAGTTGTTCATGATGTATTGCGCCACAGAATAGGAATAACCTACGAGGCAGAAGCAGAAAATATCACTTCCGTAGACATTATTAACAAAATTGTGAACGAAATAGAAGTGCCTTAATAGAAGTCTCAAGCCTGAAGTCCTGAGTTCAAAGAAAATAATTTTTAAGAGCCTAAGACTTTTGACTTTTCACTTTAAGACTTAAATTATGGATACCAAAGAAATTCTCAAAAAAGTTCGAAAAATAGAAATCAAAACCCGAAGATTGAGCGATCATGTCTTTTCGGGAGAATATCACACATCCTTTAAAGGACGAGGGATGACATTTTCTGAGGTGCGTCAATATCAGTTTGGAGATGATGTTCGGGCTATTGATTGGAATGTAACGGCACGCTACAATGAACCTTATGTGAAAGTTTTTGAAGAAGAACGGGAGTTGACCATGATGTTGATGGTAGATTGTAGTGGTTCGGAAAGTTTTGGTACCAAAAATCAATTGAAAAGCGAAATTATTACTGAAATTGCGGCAACATTAGCTTTTTCATCCACTCAGAACAACGATAAAGTAGGACTGATTTTATTTTCAGACGAAATAGAATTATTTATTCCGCCTAAAAAAGGAAAATCTCACGTTCTGAGAATTATCAGAGAGCTCATAGAGTTTACACCAAAAAGTAAAAAAACCGATCTGGCTCAGGCATTGCGTTTTTTGTCGAGCGTGCTTAAGAAAAAAGCAATTGTATTTTTGATCTCCGATTTTATGATAGGAGATTACGAGCATACATTAAAAATAGCCGCTAAAAAGCATGATGTAACCGGAATTCGGGTTTTTGACAGAAGAGAAGAAGCCTTGCCTAACATAGGGATGGTTAATATGCTGGACGCTGAAACAAGAGAAACACTTTGGGTAGATACTAATTCTAAGGCAGTACGCCAAAATTATGAGAAATACTATCATGATAACGTACACTATTTTACCAATACCTTTTCACGCTGTGGTGCCGGTAGTGTAAGTTCAAGAGTCGATGAAAGTTATGTGACCAAGCTTTTAGGCTATTTTAAATCGAGAAATTAGATTTTAGAGCATAGAAAGTAGAGAAAAGAAGAAAGATTAAAATGAAAACTAGTAAAAAATTTAATGTTAAAGACTTATTTTTTAAGATTTTGTCACATCGAGCAGAGTCGAGATGTCTCATTATCTTTTTCTTTTTCATCAGTTCAGTTTCCTTTTCTCAATCAATAACGTCTTCGGTTGATTCTACTCAGATAAAAATAGGCTCTCAGTTTAATTTAACAATAAAAGCCCAGGGGATCAAAAGTTCCGATAAAGTAGTCTTCCCTGAAGGTCAGTTCTTCGGACCGTTAGAAATAGTAGAATCATATCCGGTTGATACTGTCAGAAAAGAAGACAAGCTGGAATTAATTAAAAAATATGGTTTAACCCAATTCGATTCCGGTCGATACGTGGTACCGCCACTTCAGGTAGTAATTAATAATAAGATCACTAAAACCGATTCTTTTGCTGTTGTAGTAAACAATGTTGTCGTGGATACTTTGAAGCAACAGCTGTATGATATTAAACCGATTGTTTCAGTTGAAGAACCGTTCAACTACGAATGGTTGTATTGGATATTAGCTTTACTGGCAATTGCTGCTATTGGTTTCGGGTTGTATTATTTTATTAAAAATCGTCAGGATAAACAAAATAAGGTTGAAGAAGAATTATTTGCATCTCCTATTGAAAAAGCGTTAAATCAGCTACAGGTTTTAGAGAAAAAAGAACTTTGGCAAAAAGGAGAAACAAAAGCATACTATTCTGAATTGACCGATATTACACGAACTTACATTGAAGAAGCAGTTGAAGTTCCGGCAATGGAAAGTACTTCCGGAGAATTATACGAGTCTTTAATCGTCGCAGTTCGCCAAAAAAATATTAAGTTAAACAGAGAAACCCTAGAGCGGTTCAAAAGAGTAATGGCAACTGCTGATTTGGTTAAATTTGCCAAGTCAAAACCGTTAGACTTTGAGATCGAAAATGATAAAAGAATAATTGACAGTTTCTTAATGTCTTTGGATAAAGCAATTCCGAGAACAGATGAAGAAGCAGAAAATCAATTTGCAGAAGAACTCAAACGGAAAAAGGAAAAGAAACAAAAAGTGCAACGATTAGCGATCCCGTTAGGAGTGATGGCTTTCCTGATGATGATTGTTCTGACGTTCTTTTTTGTTTCCAAGGGAACAACCTATATTCGGGATAAATGGGTCGGACATTCTGCTAAGTCTTTATTAGAAGGAGAATGGGTTACATCGGATTACGGAGATCCGGCAATTATAGTGTCGACACCAAAAGTGTTGAAACGAATTGTGGATGAAAAAACCCAGAATAATCTTCCGGCGCACATAAAAGGAACAGCAATGTTCAGTTACGGAAGTTTAACAGATAATTTTTCAATAACGCTGAAAACGATAGCTTTCAAAGATACCACGCAATTAGATATAAGTCAGGCGGCAGAAAGAGAATTAAGACAAGCTGAGTTGTTAGGCGCACATAATATGGTTGTTCAGACTGATGATTATGAAGATCCGAAAGGGATAACCGGCAAGAGAGCACAAGGAACATTTACCGCTTTGAATCAGGTTACTAAAGAAGAGGAAAAAATGAAGTACATGCTATTGGTTTTTGCTCAAAAAGGAGGAGCTCAAATCTTATGGCTTATATCGAGAGAAGACGACCAATACGCTACAGAGGTAATGGATAAAGTCTTAGACTCAGTAGAACTAAAAAAAGCAATACCAAATGACTAATGTAACGTTTTTACATCCGGAGTTCTTTTGGTTGTTTTTGGCTTTGCCATTAGCAATAGCCTGGTATTTTTTTAAACGAAAAGAACAAACCGCAACGTTAAAGATAAGTTCAATCCGACCTTTTCAAAATAGCGGTACACTTTTAGCCAAACTTAGACCGCTTTTATTAGTGATGAGGTTGCTGGCACTGAGCGCTATCATTGTTGCTTTAGCACGGCCAAGAAGCGTGGATGTTTCGGCAAAATCAAGAGTAACTAAAGGAATTGATATTGTAATGGCAATTGACGTTTCCGGAAGTATGCTGGCCAGAGATTTAAAACCAAACCGTTTAGAAGCGTTAAAAAGAGTAGCTTCAAAATTTATTGAAGACCGGGTAAATGACCGAATCGGTTTAGTGGTCTACGCCGGAGAAAGTTATACCAGAACTCCGGTAACATCAGACAAAGCAATGGTACAACAATCATTAAATACCATTGAATATGACGATACGGTTTTAGCTGACGGAACAGGTATTGGTGTAGGTTTGGCTACGGCTATCAATCGTTTGAAAGACAGCAAGGCAAAAAGCAGAATCATAATCCTTTTAACAGACGGAGTAAACAATGCCGGAACTATAGATCCGCGAATGGCGGCAGATATTGCTAAGGAGTATGGAATAAAAGTATATACCATTGGTATAGGGACTAATGGAACAGCGCCTTTTCCTTATGCAAAGGATCCGAGAAACGGACAGTTCTTATTCCGGAACATGCCTGTTGAAATCGATGAGAATCTGATGAAAGAGATTGCTAAAACTACTGAAGGAAAATATTTCAGAGCAACCAGTAATAAAAAATTAGAAGAAATTTATACAGAGATCAATAAGTTGGAAACTACAGAGGTTGAAGAAAAAAAATACTTCAATTACGATGAAAAATTTAAACCCTATGTGCTTTTTGCTTTGATCCTGTTAGGATTAGAAATGTTATTAAAAAACACCGTTTTTAGAGGTTTCTTATAAAATTATGCAATTAGAAGAACCAAAATATTTATATTTTTTAGTGTTACTGGCATTGGTGACCGTTTTGTTCATGCTTCAGTTGTTCTGGGGAAGAAAAAAACGTCGTGAATTTGCCGATGATGAACTGTTAAAACAATTAGCACCCGATAGCTCCGTTTTTAAACCGATTCTGAAATTTGTTACGCTAGCATTAGTACTTGTAGCTTTGATTATTGCTTTGGTAAATCCTAAAATAGGAACCAAAATGGAAACGGTAAAACGTCAGGGAATTGATATTGTTTTTGCTTTGGACGTGTCCAAGAGTATGCTGGCTGAAGATGTGGCTCCTAATCGTCTTGAAAAATCAAAACAGCTAATCAGTCAGATCATCAATAGTTTAGGGAGTGACAGGATTGGTATTGTAGGTTATGCGGGAAGTGCATATCCGGTTTTACCCATGACAACGGATTATAGTATTGCAAAAATGTATCTTCAGAACATGAATACCGATATGGTTTCATCGCAAGGAACAGCTCTGAATGATGCGATCAATATGGCAACAAATTACTTTGATGCTGTTGACACCAGTAAACTGATTATTTTAGTTTCTGACGGAGAAGATCATGGTGACGGAGCCGATCAGGCGAGTGAAATAGCCAAAGAAAAAGGAATTAAGATCATTACGATCGGAGTAGGAACTGAAAAAGGAGGTCCTATACCTATTAAAGATCGAAACGGTCGGGTTGAAGAATATAAGAAAGATAGCAACGGAGAGACTGTAATTACTCAGATGCATCCGGAAACACTCGAAACTATCGCAGAAAATGCAGACGGAGGCTATATTCCGGGGAATTCAACCAAAGAAGTAGTAGAGCAAATCAAAAATGCTTTAGACAATATTGAAAAAACTGAATTTGAAACACAACAAATAGCTGAATACCAAACACAATACCAATGGTTTGTAGGAATAGCATTTGTCCTGTTATTATTAGATATTTTCTTTTTGGAACGCAAAACAAAATGGTTGCAAAAATTGAATTTATTTAACGAAAGATAGTATGGAAAGGATTATAGTAGCTTTAACGGTTTTTGTATCATCAATCATCTTTGCACAAAACAAAGACCAAAACCTCTATGACGGTACAGTAGCATTTGACCAGAAAAAATACATTGATGCTGAGGCTGATTTTAGAGTTTCGCAATCTAATAATGCTGATAAAAAAGCCGTTGCAGAGTACAATCTCGGGAATAGTATTTATCGTCAGAATAATCCCGGCGAAGCCAAATATAAATTCTATAATGCAGTCGAAACGGCTAAAACAAAGGAACAAAAACATAAAGCATTTCATAATCTTGGGAATGCCTTTATGAAAGAAGAGAATTATCAGGCTGCTGTTGAAGCCTATAAAAATGCGTTGCGAAATAATCCTTATGACGAAGAAACACGCTACAATTATGCGTTGGCCAAACAAAAATTAAAAGATAACCCGTCGCAAGGAGATAACAATAAAGATAAAAACGGCGGGGATAACAATAAAGATCAGCAAAACCAGCAGAATCAGCAAAACAAAGAGCAAGGCGACAACAAAGAGAACAAAGATAAGGGCGACAACAAGGATAAGAACGATCAGGATAAAGGAGATCAAAAAGATAATAGTGATAAAGGCGACGATAAAAAGGACAAAGGTGACGGCAAGGACAAAGAGGAGGAGCAAAATAAGCCACAACCTAAACCTTCCGGAGCTAATAAACAACAAATTGAAAACCTTTTAGAAGCGGTAAATAACGCCGAAAAGAAAATTCAGGATAAGATCAATGCTAAGAAAGTAAAGGCTCAGCCTGCTTCAAATGACAAAGATTGGTAAAATGAAAAAACTGCTATTTTACATATTGATTTTATTTCAAATGACAGCCTTAGCCCAAGAAGTGAAATTTGAGGCTAAACTGAGTAAGTCCTCCCTTGGATTAAATGAAAAACTTCAGGTTACTTTTTCTATTAATCAGGATGGCGATAATTTTCAAGCGCCTTCTTTTGATGGTTTTAATGTTGTAGGCGGTCCGTTTCAGTCCACTAATTTTTCCTGGGTAAACGGAGTAAAATCTTTTAACCGAAGTTATTCTTTTGTGTTGCAACCTAAGCAAAAAGGAACGTTGACAATCAAATCGGCGACCATTGAATACGGAGGAGAGGTCTACAAAACCCAACCGGTTAAAGTGAAGGTTACAAATGCAGTTGAATTACCGAAAGACCCTAATAGTCCTGATTACAAGGCAGGAGAAGGTATTCATCTTGTAGCTGAAGTGTCTAAAGGAAATCCTTATTTGAATGAGCCTATTACGGTAGTTTACAAACTCTATTTTGATCCGCGCTTTTCAGTTCGGAATGTTCGCGAAATAGAAAATCCTAAATACAACGGTTTCTGGAGTCAGCATATAGATATCGACAAGTTACGGGCTGTTCAGGGAACGTACAACGGGCAGGATTATGCTATGGTAGTATGGAGAAAAGTACTGTTGTATCCGCAAGAAACCGGAGTGAAACAATTAGAACCTTTAAAAATAGAGCTGGATGTAGACGTTCCGGTTCGGAAGAGGATGGGTGGTTTCTTTGAAATGATGGATTATGAAACGACCTCTAAAACTGTTTCGGCAGGAGCCAAAAGTATTACGGTAAAACCATTGCCGGAAGACGGAAAACCGGCTGATTTTACAGGAGCGGTAGGGAGTTTTGATTTTCAGGTGAAACCGTCTAAAAATGAATTAAAAAGCGGAGAATCGCTTGATCTCGAGATTAGTGTTACGGGTAACGGTAACTTAAAATTATTCAATTTGCCGAAACCGGAGTTTCCTAGTGCGTTTGAAGCGTTTGAACCGCAACATCAGGAAAATGTCAATACCCCTTTGAGTGGTATGACCGGAAAGATCTCGGACACATACACCATTGTGCCACAATACAAAGGGAAATATACGATTAAACCGATCTCTTTCTCCTATTTTGATTTGGACACACAGAAATATAAAACCATTACTTCAAAAGAAGTTGATATCAATGTAACACAGGGAGCAGAAAATACTGCCGGAGGAAACAATGCCGCTGTTGCTAAGCAAGAAGTGGTAAAAAACAATACATTCCAGTTTATAAAATTAAACACAGTTTTTACACCATTAGTTAAAGAAGACTTTTTCGGAACAACACGTTATTACCTGTATCTGCTTTTGCCTTTTGCTTTAATTCCGTTTATCATATTAGGCAGAAAGAAAAAAGAAGCCATAGATGCTGATGTAGTAGGAAACAGAATCAGAAGAAACAACAAATTAGCTAAAAAATACCTTTCAGAAGCTAAGAAACAAATGAAGAGCAAGGTGTCGTTCTATATGGCAATGGAGAAGGCTTTGCATAATTTCTTAAAAGCTAAATTACATTTAGAAACATCTGAAATGAGTAAAGAGAATATTCAGGAATTATTGTTGGACAGAAATGCGAATACCAATACGGTTTCTGACTTTATCCAATTGATGAACGATTGCGAATTTGCTCGTTATACACCATCTTCAGATGTAGCTATGCAAAAAGATTACGATAAAGCAGTAAGTTTAATTTCGGAACTGGAAAAACAATTATAGGTCATGAACAAAGTAATCGTTTATATCGTATTTTTTATTTCCAATATAGTTTTGGCTCAAGATGCGGCACAAGTAATTTTTGAAAAAGCCAATGAAAATTACCGGAAAGAACAATACCAAGCGGCAGCAGAGCAATACGAATCGATTTTAGAAAAGCAGAAAGTAGCTTCAGCGGAACTGTACTACAATCTGGGGAATTGTTATTATAAATTGGGGGAAATAGCACCTTCTGTTTATAATTACGAAAAAGCACTATTAGTAAAGCCTAATGACGAAACCATAGAGACTAATTTACATTTTGCTCAAAAGCGGGCTATAGACGACATCAAAGTAGTACCGGAAGTCGGGTTCTCAAAATGGGTCTATAACTTTACTTCATTGCTTACCTATAACAGTTGGGCTTGGTTTGCAGTTGTTTGTTCCATAGTTTTTTTATTGTTTTTTGTAGGCTATTATTTTTCAGCGATTACCAATGTAAAACGAACATTCTTTGTGGGAATGTTTGTTGTTTTAGGACTTCTCGGAATGACAGTGCTTTCTGCGTTTTTGCAAAAACGTTTTGATAGAAAAATTAGACCGGCTATTGTTTTTGCAGAAAGTGTTTTTGTGAAATCAGAACCTAAAAATAGTGCCGAAAATGCTTTTGAACTTCACGAAGGTACTAAAGTATTCGTAAAAGAAACATTAGATAACTGGAAACGAATTCAGTTGACGGATAAAACGGAAGGTTGGATTAAAAAAGATGCAATTAAAGAGCTAAAACCTTAAATACGTTCTTTTTTAAGTTTTTTGTTTGTTAATTTCAATACGATAAAAATACTTATAGCGACCATAATAGCGCAGAACAAGAATAAATATTTCATTCCGAAGAGGTTGATCACGGTTCCTTCCAGAGGACCGGTAGCACCTAGAGAAAGGTCAATAAAAAGACCATAGCATGCCAGTGCTGCTCCCGCATTTGAAGGTGGTGCCAGCCGAACGGCTTCAACACCTAAGGCCGGGAAAATAAGAGAAAATCCTAAGCCGGTTATTGCAGCACCTACCAGAGCAAAACCAGGATTCGTAGCTAAAAATAAGAGGAGTAAGCCTATCGTTTCGGTGATTAGACAAATCAGAGATACTTTTAATCCGCCACGAATAGTGATCTGATTCGCAAAAAATACGCGACCAAGGATAAATAAGGTGCTAAAAATACTCAAACATAAAGCGGCATTCGTCCAGTTAAAATAGTCATAGTATAATGTAATAAAATTTGACAATCCCCCGAATCCTAATCCGGCCAGACTTAGACAGATTCCGTAAGGAGTAACCAAACCTAAGACTTTTAAAAAGGGAATAGGTTCTGATTTAGAATTTCCTACGACAGATTTCTGAAAAAGCGTATACATCAATCCTAATAAGGCCACAATCGAGATGCAGATCGAAATTGTAGTTATTCCGAAATTTTTACTGATAATAACCCCGAGAGGAGCGCCTAAGGCTAAAGCACCATAACTGGCAATTCCGTTGTATGAGATAGCTGTTGCCGTATGTTGGTCGCCTACAACTAACATGGCCCAGTTGATAGGGCTTGCTCCTACCATACCTTCAGCACATCCGGTGATTAATCGAGTAATGGCTAAAAGAGTTAAACTTAACATTCGGTTTTCTTCGTAATGAAAAGCAATGAACAGTAAGATACCACTGAGTAAAAAATTGCTCATACTGATAATAACTGCTAGTTTAGGGCCTTTGGTATCTACAATTTTACCGGCAATTCCTCTTACTAAAAAAGTAGTAACATATTGCAAGCTTATGATAACCCCTGCAATAATTTCGCTAAATCCAAGTGTTTTATGGATGTAAACGGGTAAAACTGCTAAAGGAAGACCTATGCACAAATAACCCCAGAAAGTCAGTGAAACAAAACTGACGATTTGCAATTTAGGGTTGTTAAACGACAAAGGTAAAAGTGTTTTGGGGAACATGTTATAGAAAAAGGATTTTAAAAGTGCAAATTTAAGCTGATTTTACCATAGCAAACCTTAAAAATAAGTTAAGTTCTTTTTTAAGTCTAGGATAAAAAGCAAATTTCTGATACATAAAAGAGACTAATTTTTTTACTTTTGAAAAAAAGGAAAATTGTCTATATGAATCATGAGATTTGGGATCCGATTGAACGTTTTGAGTTTGATCAGGCGGTATCCGGTTACGGATTTATTACTCGTTTAGCTTTTGAAAATAACTGGACTGCATTTTTTACTTTAAAAGCAATAGAGGAATACAAAAAGTTTATGTATCTGGCGGCAGTTGAAAATGTAATGGTTTCACCTTCAAAGATCGTAGATGTGGTTTGGCACCAGCATTTGATCTTTACCCGATCGTATAATGATTTTTGTAGCATTTTAGGAAAAAGAATTGAACATATCCCTTCAACACACAATCCGCAAGAAAAAGAAAAGTTTGATAAAGCAGCAATCAAAACAAAAGAACTTTATGAGAGAAATTTTGGTGAGCAGCCAAAAGAATTTTGGTTCGATCAATCATTCGAAGACTCATTTACGTTTAAGCCTTCAAAGGTCAATGTGGTTTTGCAGGTAGTAATAGCTATTGGTATAATGGTAACAGGAGTGTTTCTATTCAGTCGTTATTTATATGATTTCTATATTGGAATTAATACCCCTGAATTTTTGTTTGATTTTCTCCTTTTAATAACAATTAGTTTTTTAGGACTGACAATTTACAATCGTATCAAGCTAAAAAAAATAGCTAAAGTTCTTTTTACCCATCCTGCTATTCGGAATCTGAATGCAAGCGAATTAATCTACATTAAAACAAATCGTCTTAGAAATGTAATTCATGGGTATCTGAATAATTTGGTTGTTAGTAGAGATCTGAGAATTGTGTCCGGAAATAGTTTTGAAGCTGAAGAAGAGTATGAGCAACATGAGCAAACAGAATTTAATGTGATTATGGATGTTTGCAACGAAAGAACGTCATGGAGATATGAATACTTATTAACAAACTTAGAACAAAAGCCTATATTTCTAAAAGTGAAAAACGCTGTAGATATCATAAAATCAACAGTGTCAAATTCAGTGTCTTTCAAAAGACAGTTTTTCGTTAATCTTTTGGTTCTTTCTATTGTTTCGACTGTTGGTTTAACCAGAGCCTTCATTGGTTTTACAAGAGAAAAACCGATATTCTTTATTGTGCTGATAAATATTGTGTTGATCGTAATTAGTGCCATCTATTTGCAATACTTATATAACAACGTCTTAAAAGAAGTCTCAGGTCATTATGAAAAAGAAATTATCCCCAAAGACAGAACTCACTTTGACGGTTGGGAATGGAATTATTTTTTAATTGGATCGTCTTTATTATCTGTTTCATTTAGTTATTTGTTAGAATCTCAGGGAGGTCAAAGTACATTTACCTCTAATCATGATAATTTTTCTTGCGGTAGTTCTTGTGGTAGCTCATGTGGCAGTTCCTGCGGAGGAGGCTGCGGAGGTTGTGGGAATTAATTAAATCAAAAAGAGTAAACAATTAATCTGTTCTTTTAGCGTTTTTACTTTGTAAAAAATGGATACTGTTTTAAATTTGATATTTTATTGTTTTTTAAAAATTGTAAACTTTTTTAATTTTCAAAAAAATTAATTATCTATAAAACAGTAATTTAGTTATTTTTATTTGTAAACTTTTTAAAATTAACTGTTTTTAAAAATTTTATTTTTTACTTTTACAGAGTTAAAAAATCTGAAGTTATGGATACAAGTTTAGAAGTTCAAAAAAAGCAAATCTATTCTAATGAGGAAGCCTATCAGGCATCATTAGAGTACTTTAAAGGAGATGATTTAGCAGCCAGAGTTTGGTTGAATAAATATGCCTTAAAGGATTCAGAGGGTAATGTCTATGAAAAATCGCCTGATGATATGCATTATAGGATTGCTAAAGAAATTGCCCGAATAGAAGCCAGATATCCAAACCCGCTTTCAGAAACGAAAGTATATGATTTGATTAAAAATTTTACCTACATTATTCCGCAAGGAAGCCCGATGACAGGAATCGGAAATCCATATCAGGTGGCTTCATTGTCTAATTGTTTTGTGATCGGAAACAAAGGGCAAAGTGATTCCTACGGTGGAATCATGAAAATTGATCAGGAACAAGTGCAACTTATGAAGCGTCGGGGTGGAGTAGGACACGACTTGTCACACGTTCGTCCTAAAGGTTCTCCGGTAAAAAATTCTGCGTTAACGTCAACCGGATTAGTTCCTTTCATGGAACGCTATTCTAATTCAACACGGGAAGTAGCACAAGACGGAAGACGAGGTGCCTTAATGTTATCGGTTTCCATTAATCATCCAGATGCGGAAGATTTTATTGATGCCAAGTTAGAACAAGGAAAAATTACAGGGGCAAATGTTTCCGTTCGAATAGACGACGGTTTTATGCAGGCTGTAAAAAGTGGCGAAGCATATACCCAAAAATATCCGACTTTCAGTCCGAGTCCGGTGGTGTCCAAAAAAATAAATGCAGTAGATTTATGGAAGAAAATTGTTCACAACGCTTGGCAATCGGCTGAACCCGGGATTTTATTTTGGGATACCATTATTCGTGAATCTTTACCGGATTGTTATGCAGATTTAGGATATGAAACCATTTCTACAAATCCGTGTGGTGAAATTCCATTGTGTCCGTACGATTCTTGTCGTTTGTTAGCAATTAACTTATTTTCTTATGTAAAGAATCCTTTTACAAAACAAGCATATTTCGATTTTGAATTATTCAAAGAGCATGTAGGCTACGCACAAAGAATGATGGATGATATCATCGATCTGGAATTAGAGAAAGTAGATACTATTTTAGCTAAAATTGATAAAGATCCGGAAGATGATGAAATCAAGCGAACTGAACGTAACCTTTGGTTAGAAATCCGTAAAAAAGCAAAAGAAGGCCGCAGAACCGGTGTTGGGATCACAGCAGAAGGTGATATGTTAGCGGCTCTGGGAATTCGTTACGGAAGTAAAGAAGGTAATGCGTTTTCAATTGATGTTCATAAAACATTGGCTTTAGCGGCCTATCGTTCGTCGGTAGAAATGGCTAAAGAACGTGGCGCTTTTACCATTTTTGAGGCGCAAAGAGAAGTGAATAATCCATTCGTACAACGAATTAAAGAAGCTGATGAAGCTTTGTTCCGGGACATGCAAAAGTATGGTCGTAGAAATATTGCTTTATTGACGATTGCACCAACGGGTACAACTTCGTTAATGGCACAAACAACTTCAGGAATTGAGCCTGTGTTTATGCCGGTTTATAAAAGAAGAAGAAAAGTAAATCCAAATGATAAAGATGTTCGTGTAGATTTTGTAGATGAGGTAGGTGATTCATGGGAAGAATATATTGTTTTTCACCATAAATTCAAACAATGGATGGAAGTGAATGGAATCGACACTTCTGTAAATTATTCCAACGAAGAACTAGATAAGATCATTGAACAATCGCCTTATTATAAAGCCACTTCAAACGATGTGGATTGGTTGAGCAAAGTAGAAATGCAGGGTGCTATACAAAAATGGGTAGACCATTCTATTTCGGTAACCATTAATATTCCGAATGATGCTACAGAAGAATTGGTAAACCAACTGTATTTGAAAGCTTGGGAAGTAGGTTGTAAAGGCGTAACGGTTTATCGTGATGGTTCGCGTTCAGGCGTTTTAATTGCTAAAGACGAGAAAAAAGAAAAAGAAGTTGAAGATATTGATGTAACATTCAAACGCGTTTTCCCGACTAAACGTCCGCAGATTCTTGAAGCTGATGTTGTTCGTTTCCAGAATAATAAAGAAAAATGGATTGCTTTTATCGGAAAAATTGATGGTCAGCCGTATGAGATCTTTACCGGTCTGGCCGATGATGAAGACGGAATCTTACTACCACGTTGGGTAAATGATGGTTTTATTATTAAAAACAGAGATGACAAAGGAAATTCACGTTACGATTTCCAATATGTGAATACCAGAGGTTATAAAACGACTATTGAAGGCTTATCCTTCCGCTTTAATCCGGAGTTCTGGAATTATGCTAAATTTATTTCGGGAACTTTACGTCACGGATTAGAGATCGATAATGTAGTAGAATTAATCAACGGATTACAGTTAGATAACGAATCGATCAATACCTGGAAAAACGGAGTGGCTCGTGCGTTAAAACGCTATATTCCGGACGGTACAACTGCAAGCGGACAAAAATGCGGCAATTGCGGCGGAACCCATTTAATGTATCAGGAAGGTTGTTTAACCTGTAAAGATTGTGGTTCGTCTAAATGTGGATAAATAAAAAAAGGAGCTTAAAAGCTCCTTTTTTTATTTGATTTATTCTGTTTTTTGTTCATTATCAGGTCCAACATCTTCGTTCTCTAAGTCAATTGCATTTTCATTGTCAGTTGAAGGCTGAACGCTATTTTCATACCATTCTTCAATTTTTGGATACAAAAAAGCTGAGATTTCCTTGGTTGGATTGTAAAAAATAGATTCGTCTAACGTTTCTTGTTCAACCAACATATTATTCACATTCATTTTTTCGAAAAGTAAAATTACCACGCTTAACATCAAAATGGTTTTTAAAGCACTGAAAAAAGCTCCGGCTAATTTGTTCATCCAACCTAAATAAGCAAAATCGGCTATTTTGGTCAATAATTTTGCCGAAAGATGGATAACAACTACCACAAAAATAAAAGTCAGCGCAAATGCTGCAATTTCTATGTATTTCGGTTCCCAACTCACTTTGGTTTCTAAAACTGATTTTAAAACATACGAAAATTTTATAGCTACAAAAATTCCGGCCACTAAGGCGATAAGCGAAGCCAATTCCACAAAAAGCCCGTTTTTAATACCTTTATACAAAGCATAACTCAAGAATACGGCGAATACAATATCAATAAAGCTCATTTTTTCAAGAAAATAGATGAAAGAATAAAGAACAAAGACGACAGATTACGTAAAAACCAAAACCATCTTTTATCTTTGCAAAACAAATATAGAAAAACGAGAAGAATCTTTTTTCTTTTCTCTTTTTTCTTTCATCTTTAAAAAAAATGTCCAGAGACGAACAATTAAAAGCACGTTGGGAACGTGTGGTCACAATATTATCTGAAAAATTTGCCGATGGCGACGAACTTGATCTAGATGGAATTATCTATTTGATTGGAATTCAGGAATTAGGTAAATTTAAGCAAACTTTCAAGAAAGACGAAAAAGTAAACCTAATGCACATTGCCATTTGTCGTTTACTAGAACCTTATGGGTATTATGAATTTGAACATTTCGATAACGAAGGTTGGCCACATTACAAAGTAAAAGAACAATTACCAACGCTTAAAGCCGGAGAACAAGCCGTTTTAATGAAAGAAGCTGTCGTGAATTATTTTTTAGAGAAAGAACTGATCGATTAAATTATTGCGGCTGATGAAAATCGACAAATTTGTTTTAGCAATAATAACTACGGTTTTTCTGGCGTATCTATTTCCGCAGTGGGGAGCCAAAAGCAGTCCCATCCCTTTAGGTTTGATAGGAAGTTTAGGAATTGCACTGATTTTCTTTTTCTATGGGTTAAAATTACATCCGGATAAAATCAAAAGCGGACTCAAAAACTGGAAATTGCACGTTGTAGTTCAATTATCTACGTTTTTATTGTTTCCTTTAGTTATTTTAATAGTTAAACCATTAATTCACTCGGAACATACCGAAATGATCTGGTTAGCCTTTTTATTTTTAGCTGCGCTACCTTCTACTGTTTCATCTTCAGTGGTAATGGTTTCTATCGCTAATGGAAATATTCCGGCAGCCATTTTCAACGCCAGTATTTCCGGATTGATCGGTATTGCGATAACACCACTTTGGATGGGATTATTTTTGCAGCAATCAACAAGTGATTTCGATTTAGGTGCAATCTATATCAAATTGTTGACAGAGATTCTTCTACCGGTTGTTTTAGGGTTGTTATTGCAACGATTTTTAGGAAAATACGCTGCAAAGTACAACAAACAATTGACCTTGTTTGATAAATCAGTTATTCTGTTGATTATTTATAAAAGCTTTTCGGAATCTTTCGAAGAAAAAGTCTTTACTTCTGTGAAGTTAATAGATTTACTCTTCATTTTTGCAGCAGATATTTTATTGTTTTTCGGGGTCTATTATCTAATTGGATTTCTTGCGAAGAAACTAAAATTTAACCGTGAAGATCAGATTACAGCTCAATTTTGCGGAACCAAAAAATCATTGGTACACGGAACTGTTTTTTCAAAAATTCTGTTTCCGACCACGATGGCTACCGGAGTGATTTTATTACCCCTAATGTTGTTTCATGCCACACAAATTTTTATTATCAGCGTCATAGCTTCCAAACTCGGGGTTGAAGAAAACAAATAGTTTTTCTTCTTAAAATGAGAAACTTTACAATTAAATCAGACCAAAAAAAATTTAATTTGTAAATTTGCGATCTATTTTTAAGATTTGCAATGATTGACAAGATAAAAGAGCACATTGAAGAAGTAAAAGCTTTTCATGCTGACAATAAGGAGAAAATTGAAGAATTCCGTATCAAATATTTGGGAAGCAAAGGATTGCTAAGAGATCTGTTTGCTGATTTAAAAACGGTTCCGAATGAAATGAAGAAAGATTTCGGGCAAGTGATCAATCAGTTAAGAACCATTGCTGAAGAAAAAGTAGCTACTTTACAAGAACAAATTGAAAGTAAAGAAGTAACAAAAAATATTTATGGCGATTTAACACGTCCCGGCGAACCTGTAACTTTAGGTTCCCGTCATCCGATATCCATCGTAAAAAATCAAATTATTGATATATTTTCCAGTGTAGGTTTCAATGTGTCCGAAGGGCCTGAAATTGAAGACGACTGGCATAATTTTACGGCATTAAACCTGCCGGAATACCATCCGGCAAGAGACATGCAGGATACCTTTTTTATTCAGACAAATCCGGATGTTTTGTTGCGCACGCACACGTCATCGGTACAGGTGCGTTATATGGAGAACAATCAACCGCCTATTCGTACGATTTCTCCGGGTAGAGTGTTTCGTAATGAGGATATTTCAGCTCGTTCGCATTGTATCTTCCACCAAGTAGAAGGTTTGTATATTGATAAAGACGTTTCTTTTGCCGATCTAAAACAAACGTTGTTATATTTCACCAAAGAAATGTTCGGTAAGTCAAAAATTCGTTTGAGACCTTCTTATTTCCCGTTTACGGAACCAAGTGCTGAAATCGATATTTATTGGGGACTTAAAACAGAAACCGATTATCGCATTACGAAAGGAACCGGTTGGTTAGAAATCGGAGGTTGTGGTATGGTCGATCCGAATGTGTTGAAAAATTGCGGCATTGATGCTGATGAATATACCGGTTTTGCTTTTGGTATGGGAGTAGAGCGTATTGCTATGTTGTTGTACCAAATCGGAGATATTCGTATGTTTTACGAAAATGACGTACGTTTCTTAGAGCAATTCAAATCAAGTTTGTAATCAAGTGGTTTGTCATTCCGAGCGAAGTCGAGGAATTTCATAATCTTAATAAAATAAGGAACGAAATATTCGTTCCTTTTAATTATCATGAAAAAAGACATTATCATCCCAAAAGTAGAAGGCGTTCAAATCGTAGCGATTCAAGAATGGAACGATGATTTTCAGGAACATTCTTGGTACGCTTATTTATTGAATGAAACTGACCAAAAGTTAGAAATGGCAATTGTAGTTTCAAGAGCTTATGGACTAATTAATGGTGAAAATAGAAAAACCGGGACTTTCCGTCATGCTTTCAAAGAAGTGGAGCCTAAATCGGCGGTAAAAGTTGAGTTCTTAGAGAATAATGTGTTGCAGTTGAACAATGAATTTATGCTGAGTTATTTTTTAGAGGGCAAATTGTACGATAAAAAATTCATTTTCAAAACAAACAGTATCAACGAAAAAGCACAAACCGACTTACCGGTTATTGGACGTAGAGGTGTTTTAGCTGTGTAAATGTATATTATTGTCATGCTGAACTTGTTTCAGCATCTTTTTAATTATGTCTTTTAGAAATTATCATAATTATTGGGTCTATATATTGACTAACAAGCCAAAAGGGACTTTGTATATTGGAGTTACCGGAGGAATTGATGATAGAATGGAAAGACATATTAGTGGACAAGGAAGTAAATTTACAGCAAAATATAAATTGAAAATATTAGTTTATTGTGAAGAATTTCAGTTTATTAATGACGCGATTGCGAGAGAAAAACAGTTAAAAAACTGGCATCGAAATTGGAAAATCAATTTGATAGAAGAGCACAATCCAAATTGGGAAAATTTATGGAATTTTTCAGAATCTGAAAAATGAGTAAGTTACTGACTTAGTAAATAAGTTTAGATTGATTTTTAGATCCCGAAACAAGTTCGGGATGACAAGATCGCCTGTCATGCTGAACTTGTTTCAGCATCTTAAAACGCTATAATTCAGAAATCTTTTTTACCACAATTACTGTTATTTTATTTCAGATAATTGTAAAGTTTATATAAAATTCTCAAATTTACGATTCTAAACAAACTGTAAAATGAGGATTTTTCTTTTTAGTATACTTTTGATTGTCAATTCTGTTTTAGCGCAAGGGGTTGCACAATACGTAAATCCGTTTATCGGAACGGGTGGTCACGGACATACGTTTCCTGGTGCAACAGTTCCTTACGGAATGGTGCAATTATCGCCGGATACCCGTATTGATGGTAGTTGGGATGGTTGTTCCGGTTATCATTATTCTGATGCTGTAATTTATGGTTTTTCGCATACACATTTGAACGGAACTGGTGTTTCTGATTATGGCGATATGATGCTGATGCCAACTATGGGTGAGCCTTCTTTTGATCATAAAGTGTATTCTTCGTCTTTTTCACATACTAATGAAAAAGCTTCAGCCGGATTTTACAGCGTAAAATTAGACAAACACAATATCGATGTACGTTTAACAACGTCTACTCGTGTGGGCTTTCATGAATATACGTTTAATAAAGCCGGACAAGCCAATATTATTTTGGATTTAAACCATCGTGATAAATTATTAGAAGGAAGAATTAGAGTTATTGACAATAAAACAATTGAAGTTTTAAGAAGAAGTGAAGCTTGGGCACAAAATCAATATGTTTTCGCACGAATAGAATTCAATGTTCCTATGATTATTAACAAGGAAAAAACGAGGTATAAAAGTGACGGGAAAATTTACGAAGGTGTTGAATTAGCTTTAAGTTTTTCAAAACAAGTCAAAAAAGGTGAAAAAATTCTAATAAAAGTATCGCTTTCACCAACCAGTTATGAAGGCGCCGAATTGAATAGTTCCGAAATCAAACATTGGGATTTTGAAAAAGCACATCAGGATGCAGTAGCACTTTGGAACAATGAGTTATCAAAGATTGAAATCACTTCTAAAGATAAAGACAAGTTAGCTATTTTCTACACCGCTTTGTATCACACCATGATGCAACCCAATATTGCACAAGATTTGGATGGAAAATATCGCGGTCGCGACAACCAAATTCATCAAGCGGAAGGATTTGATTATTATACGGTTTTTTCACTTTGGGACACCTTTAGAGCAGCACATCCTTTATATACATTAATTGACAAAAAGCGAACTTCAGATTATATCAATACGTTCATCAAACAATACGAACAAGGCGGAAGATTACCGGTTTGGGAATTGGCTTCAAATGAAACCGATTGTATGATTGGCTATCATTCCGTTTCTGTGATAGCTGATGCAATGGCAAAAGGCATTAAAGGTTTCGATTACGAAAAGGCTTTTGAAGCTAGTAAAGCTTCCGCTATGCGAGATGTTTTAGGTTTAGAAGCTTATAAGAACAACGGATTTATAGCAATTGACGATGAACACGAAAGTGTTTCTAAAACGGTAGAATATGCCTATGATGATTGGTGCATTGCCCAAATGGCAATGTTGTTAGACAAGCAAGACGACTATCAATATTTCATGAAGCGTTCCCAAAATTGGAAAAACGTATTCGATTGGGAGATCGGATTTATTCGTCCGAAGAAAAATGGCGGTTGGGACGTGCCATTCGACCCCAAAGAGATCAATAATAATTTTACGGAAGGGAATGGTTGGCAGTATACTTTTTTCGTGCCTCAGGATATTCACGGTATGATTGAGGCGTACGGCGGACCGTCAATCTTTGAAGCCAAGTTAGACGAAATGTTTAACAGCGAAAGTAAAACGACTGGAAGAGAGCAGGTAGATGTTACAGGTTTGATCGGACAATATGCTCATGGAAACGAGCCAAGTCACCACATGGCATATTTATATAATTACATTGGTAAACCCCAAAAGACAAATGAAAAAGTAACATATATTTTAGATAATTTCTACAAGAATACACCAGATGGTTTGATTGGGAATGAAGATTGTGGTCAAATGAGTGCCTGGTATGTATTGAGTTCGATGGGAATTTATCAAGTGACACCAGGACAACAATACTTTAACACTTGTAAATCAACTTATCCTAATGCAAAAATCAGAATCAATGAAAATAAAATTGTAGTTCCTAATACTGATGAAAGTGAGAATAAGTTTGTAAACTATAATTTGAATTATTTTCTTAAAGGACCAGATACTTTAGTTGCTCCTCCAGATGGTTTAGTTTCTATATTTCCAACTGTCCCTGTAATTGTAGCGAAAAGTAAATCATTTAAGGAAGAATTGCCAATACAGTTTAAAACATGGAATAAAAGGGCAAAAGTGTTTTACAGTATAAATCAATCAACTTTTACCCATTACCAAAAACCTTTTACCTTAAAAGAATCTGCCACTATTCATTTTTATTCAGATGATGAAAAAGGAAATAGAAGTGATACGATTACAGCTCAGTATTTCAAAAAGCCAAACAATTATACGATCGACATTAAATCGGAATATAACCCACAATACCATGCCGGAGGACCGGAAGGTTTGATCGACGGAATTTTCGGTTCTGTCAACTGGAGAAAAGGCGATTGGCAAGGGTATCAAAATAAGGATTTTGAAGCTGTTATTGATTTAAAGAAGAAAACAAAAATAGAAACAGTTTCAGTTGATTTTTTACAAGATACTCGTGCTTGGATTTTAATGCCGACTCAAGTTGAACTCTATGTTTCTGATGATAATGTGAATTTTGAAAAGATTGCCGTAGTTAAAAATACTCTTGATCCTAAGGATTATGAAGTGCAAACTCAAAAATTGACAACAAAAGTATCTGCAAAAGCACGTTATGTAAAAGTCATTGCACGAAACTTCGGAAAACTCCCTGAATGGCATCAGGGTTATCCTTTCGACGGTTTTGCATTTATCTTTATAGATGAAATAGAAGTGAACTAATCTCTGTGTTTAAAAAAGAATTATTTTTTATAAGGAAATAATATGGACCAGAAAATCGAGATAACCAAAATGCTCCCTACAACAGCTAAAGAAGTAGGAGAAGATATATGAACAAAAGGAGCAATAATCATTTTTGTACCGATAAAAGCTAAAATTAACGCCAATCCGTAATGTAAACGCCCGAACATATACATGAAGTTAGCTAAAAGAAAATAAAGCGATCTAAGCCCTAAAATAGCAAAGATATTAGAGGTGTATAAAATAAAAGGATCGTCCGGAGCAATTGCAAAAATGGCTGGAATACTATCAACGGCAAATAACAGATCGGTAAATTCCACAATAGCTAATACAACTAAAAGAGGCGTAGCCATTTTAATTCCGTTCTGAACAGTAAAGAATTTATCACCGTCAAATCGGTCGCTTACTTTAAAGAATCTATGAATAATTCGGGCTCCTGGACTTTTAGAAAAGTCTTTATCTCCTTCGTCCTCTCCGTGACTAAACCAAGATTTGATCCCTGCTACAATCAGGATGAATCCGAAAATAGTTAATAGATAATTGATCCTTACATGATGCCCGAAAAGCTCCATTTCAGGTAAATACGTATAATTTAAGATCCAAACCCCTGAAAAAATAAATATGGCTCTGAAAAATAAAGCTCCTAAAACCCCCCAAAATAAAACTTTGTGTTGTAATTCACGACCTACATTAAAATAACCGAAAACCAAGATAAAAACAAAGAGATTATCGACAGATAATGCTTTTTCGATCCAATAGGCTCCTTGAAATTGTGAGAATTTCTCGATTCCCATATAATGGTAAATGATACCGCTGAATCCCATAGCCAACGAGATCCAGATGGCAGACCATATTGCAGCTTCTCTACTGGATATTGCATGACTTTTTTTATTTAAAATACCTAAGTCTAAAAGAAGCATGACAAAAATAGTGATCGCAAAAACAGTAATTATAACCGGATGATTAATTAAATGGTCCATGTAGAAAGTTTTTGCAAAGATATGAGGTGTTTTTTAAACCAAGGGATTTGTAATTACTTTTCTGAAAATCAATTTATTATAAAAATATAAAAACCATTAAAAAAATAGATAAATACTTGTTTTTTAATGGTTTATGTTTGTTTTTTTAAGAAACGGCTTTAATCCAGTTTTTCTGTTAATTTTTTAAAGACAGTTTTCGGATCCTTATTTTCATATAAAATGCTGTAAACAGCATCAATAATAGGTGTTTTTGCACCGTACTTTTGGTTCAGCAAATAAGCGCTTTTAGTGGCGTAATATCCTTCAGCGACCATGCTCATCTCCATTTGTGCTGATTTTACAGTATACCCTTTGCCTATCATGTTCCCGAACATACGATTTCTTGAAAAAACTGAATAACCGGTTACTAACAAGTCACCTAAATAAGCTGAATTGTTAATGTTACGTTTCATTTTGTGTACTTTTCGGATGAATTTTTTCATTTCCCGAATAGCATTACTCATCAAAACTGATTGAAAGTTGTCACCATAACCTAAGCCATGAGCAATACCGGCTGCAATAGCATAGATGTTCTTAAGCATGGCAGCATATTCCGTTCCTACAATATCGTCAGAAGTTTTAGCAGTAATGTAATTACTACTCAGGTTTTTAGCCATTATTTTAGCTTTTTTCAGGTCGCCGCAAGCAATCGTCAGATAAGAAAGCCTTTCTAAAGCTACTTCTTCAGCATGGCATGGTCCGGTAATAACGCCTATGTTTTCATACGGAATATTATAGTGGTCGTGAAAATGCTGACCGACGATCAGGCTGGTTTCCGGAACAATGCCTTTAATAGCGGAAAAGATAACTTTATCGTCAAGACTTTCCGTTAATTTTTCAAGTTCCCCGTTTAAAAAAGCTGAAGGAATAGCAAAAATGATATAATCCGCAAATTTTACGGCTTCATTGATGTCATTAGTGAGGTGTAACTGTTTGATATCAAATTCAACAGAACTTAAATAATTAGGGTTGTGTTTTTGGTGTTTTAAATGTTCAACAGCATAAGTACTTCTCATATACCAAGCGATCTCACTTTGATTTTCGCATAACATTTTGGCTATTGCTGTAGCCCAACTTCCTCCGCCTATAACGGCAAATTTGGGTTTTTCTTCCATTCGTTTACAAATTAAGGAAATTCAAAGGTAAACATTCTGTTGAGAAATAAAAAACGTTTTCGTTGGCCGGGATTTGCCGTTCGATAAAACTTTAACAAATTTTTAAAACAGTAGGAGGCAATTAAAAAAAGGATAAGGGCGTTATCTTGGTAATTCATGTTTATAGCTTTGCTACCGTTAAATAGTTTTTGGGTTAAGTCTATTTAAGTTTAGGTTGGTAAAAAAGCGGCTTGGTTTTAAGACCAAGCCGCTTTTATTTTTTTAAAGAGAATTAATAACTCATCTCTACGATTTCGCGAACTTTTTCCGGAGTCACATTTTGTTTTTCTCCTAAGCCTTTCCATCCGCGTTCTTCAAAACGTTTTACAATGATATTAGCTGTTTCTTCATAGCTATCAGTGTTTTCCGAAATTTTGGTTTTCATTCCCATAGTGTGGAAAAAATCTACTGTTTTTTCAATGGACTGATGTGCTATCTCTTCATCCGTTCCGGTTAAATTCCAAACGCGTTTTCCGTACTGCGTTAGTTTTTCTTTTTTACTTTCAAACATTACTTTGTACAAATTCGGTCCAATAATGGCTAAAGTACGAGCATGATCAATTTCATATAGAGCTGTTAATTCGTGACCAATCATGTGTGTAGCCCAATCAGTAGGAACACCTTTGCTGATTAAGCCATTCAAAGCCATTGTACAGCTCCACATATAATTTGAAGCTAAACTATAATCGGTGGGATTTTCAACAACTTTAGGTCCGATCTCAATTAAAGTTTGTAAAATTCCTTCGGCAATTCGATCTTGTAGAATAGCGTCATGAGAATAAGTTAAATATTGTTCCATGACATGAGTAAAAGCGTCTACTACGCCGTTTTGTAGTTGACGCTTAGGAAGTGATTCAATAACTGTCGGATCACAAATAGAGAATTTAGGGAACAAAGCACTTCCGCCCAAAGTTAGTTTCTCATGAGTAGCTTCAATTGTAACGACAGCTCCAGAATTCATTTCAGAACCGGTTGCCGGCAGAGTTAGAACTGTTCCGAAAGGAACTACGTCATTGAGATCCTTGAAAAGAATTCGTTTTCTCAGAATATCAGCTTCGTCACCTTCAAACTGAACGGCAGCCGAAATAAATTTTGTCCCGTCAATAACACTTCCTCCTCCAACAGCTAAAATGAAATCTATTTTTTCTTGACGAATGATCTCAACAGCTTTCATTAGTGTTTCAAAACGAGGATTGGGTTCAATTCCTCCGAATTCAATTACTTCTACATCTTGTAAAGCATTTTTAACTTGTTCATAAATACCGTTTTTAAAAATACTTCCCCCTCCATAGGTCAAAAGTATTTTTTGTGAAGGAATTAATTCTGAAAGTTTTGCAATTTGTCCTTTTCCAAAGACATAATTTACCGGATTGTATAACTCAAAATTGTTCATAGCGTTTGTTTTATAAATTGTGCCTAACAAAGTTACAAAAAGGAAAAGAGAACAATTGGTAATAGAATGTTAAGCTTATTTCGTTATTTTTGTGTATCAGTTACACAAAATAGAGAATATGCAACAAATAAGACTGGCGGTTGATGCAATTATATTCGGATATAGAGATACGGAACTCTATGTATTGTTGATCCAGCAGAAGTTCGGGAGTCAAAATTCATATTGGGCAGTTCCGGGAGGTTTAGTCAAGGAAGATGAGTCGTTGATAGATGCTGTAAAAAGAGAGTTGAGAGAAGAGACCAATGTACGAGTGAATTATTTAGAGCAACTGTACACTTTTGGTGATGATATCACCAGAGATCCGAGAAACCGAGTGGTTTCTGTTGCTTATTTTGGTTTGGTTGATCCTGCAAAGCTGGTTTTGAAAGCTGATACGGATGCAGATCATGTTGCCTGGGTAAAGATTAAAGATATTCCGAATCTGGCATTTGACCACAATGAAATGATTATTAAGGCTATTCAGCGTTTAAAAGATAAGCTGACCTATAAACCGATCGGGTTTGATTTACTTCCTGAAAAATTCTTATTTTCAGAATTGGAGAATCTCTATGCAACAATTTTAGAGAAAGAGATTGATAGAAGAAACTTTAGAAAAAAAATGTTGAGTTTCGGAATTATAGAAGAAACTGAAGAATTTGCCAATAAAAAAAGCGGAAGACCGGCTAAATTATATAAGTTTAAAAGTGCCGAATATCAGAAACTTGAAAAAGAAGGTTTTCACTTTGAAATTAAATTTGCGTAACTTTTACACAAATTATTTTGTGATAAAAGAAATATAATTTACATTTGTGTAAAATAAACGCAAATATTATGTTTCTCAATTTAGATCCACACTTTATTCCTTTCGGAAAACAAAATGAAATAGAGTTCAAAAGTTTTATTTTTTCCGGAGGGGAGCCACATATCAAAATCCTGGCTGATTTTGATACCAATCACATTGTTACGGTTACCCATCGTATAAATTCATTTAATGATCTGGGTTTGTTTTGTTTGGCTGTAGATGCTCTAAGAAGAATGGGGGTAAAAACAATTAATGGATTTATTCCTTATTTTCCGGCGGCGAGGCAAGATCGGTTAATGGTGGCAGGAGAACCTTTGTCTGTAAAAGTTTATACGGATATTGTAAATGGTTTAAATCTAAATAAAATACAGGTTTTTGATCCACATTCAGAAGTAACTCCGGCTTTGTTGAATAATTGTGAAGTTATTAGCAATCATGAGTTTATTAAAGAAGTCAAGAGAAGAGCAGGACAGGATGTTTTGTTGATTTCTCCTGATGGTGGTGCTTTGAAGAAAATTTATAAAGTGTCGGAATATCTTGGAGGTGTTGAAGTAGTGGAATGCAGTAAAAGCAGAGATGTGAAAACAGGAAAGCTTTCCGGATTTAAGGTTTATGCAGAAGATTTACAAGGTAAACCTTGCTTGATTGTTGATGATATTTGTGACGGAGGAGGAACTTTTGTCGGTTTGGCTGAAGAATTGAAAAATAAAAATGCAGGCCAATTGTATCTGGCTGTGAGCCATGGTATTTTTAGTAAAGGATTTGATAGTCTGAATGATTTTGAACGAATCTTTACAACCAATTCATTTAAGGATATAGAAGATGATAAAGTAGAAATCATACATCTTTAAAAAATGGAGAAAGATAAATTATATGGTGCATTATTCGGATTGGCAATAGGCGATGCTTTAGGTGTTCCGGTAGAATTTAAAAGCAGAGAGTTTTTAAAAAAATATCCGGTACAGGACATGCAGGAAAATGGTTCGCATGGACAGCCAAAAGGAACATGGAGTGATGATAGTTCATTAGCCTTTTGTTTAGCTGAAAGCTTGTGCGAAGGATTTGATATAGATAAAATAGCATTGCTTTTTTTGCAATGGTATAATGAAGAAATATGGACACCTCACGGAACAGTGTTTGATATCGGTATTGCTACAAGGAAAGCTATTCATAGAATCTCTCAAGGGGAATCACCCGTTTTATGCGGAGGTTTTAATATAGGAGATAATGGTAACGGGTCATTAATGAGAATATTACCATTAGTATTTTGTTTAAAGAAAGAGAAAGATTATCATGTTGTGTATCAAAGAGTAAAAGACGTTTCATCTATTACTCATGCCCATTTTCGTTCTGTTTTTTCATGCTTTATTTATATTGTTTATGCTTTGGAAATAATGAAAGGATTAAATAAAAAAGAAGCTTATCATAAAATGAAAGAGGTTGTCAGTGACTTTATATCGGATAAAAGCTTTAATAAAATGGAGTTGCAATTATTTGATCGGGTACTCAGAACAGATATTTCTAATTTAAAAGAGAATGAGATACGTTCAGGCGGTTATGTTTTGGATAGTTTAGAGGCAGGTTTATGGTGTGTACTCAATTCAGACAACTATGAGGAAACAGTACTGAAAGCTGTAAATCTGGGAGAGGATACTGATACTACCGGTGCCATAGCTGGAGGTTTAGCGGGATTGATCTATGGATATAAAATTATCCCGGAAAAATGGATAAGCCAATTGGTTCGAAAAGATGATATTACAAAATTATGTGATAGGTTAAGTGAAAAATATGAAATACCCAGTTGAAACTATAAATACAGAGAACAAATTTCTTTTCTTTTGGGGGCATCAACCGGTCAAAGATGGACGAATAATCAAAACGTGTCTGAGCCAGTGGTGGGAAAGTAGTTTTAGTGTAGATGAGGTGGAATATAAAACAGCAGAGCACTGGATGATGGCTAAAAAAGCTGATTTGTTCGGAGATCAGGAAATTTTAGAAAAGATATTGGCTTGTAAGTCTCCTGCTGAAGCAAAGAAATTAGGAAGAGAAGTTAAAAATTATGAGGATTCTGTTTGGAATGAAAACCAATTCAGAATAGTGAAAGAAGGTAATTATCATAAATTTAATCAAAACCAGTTACTTAAAGAGTTCCTTTTGAACACTAAGAATAGAATACTTGTAGAGGCAAGTCCGGTTGATACTATTTGGGGGATTGGATTGGCAAGTGACCATAAAGATGTTTACAATCCGGAAAAGTGGAATGGATTGAACTTATTAGGGTTTGCTTTAATGGAAGTTAGAGATGAAATAAAACTGTAGCATGGAAATTAAGCTTATTCAGGGAGATATAACTCAAATTAAAGCCGAAGGTATTGTAAATGCAGCGAATACTTCATTATTAGGTGGAGGCGGAGTAGACGGGGCTATTCATAAAGCAGGAGGAAAACTGATTTTAGAAGAATGTATAGCTATCAGAAACAGACAAGGCGGTTGTAATGTAGGCGAAGCAGTTATAACAACGGCAGGTAATTTACCGGCAAAATACGTGATTCATACAGTGGGTCCGGTTTGGAATGGAAATAAAACAGAGAAAGAACAATTATTAGCTAGTTGTTATAGCAATTGTTTACGGATTGCAGAAGAGTATCAGTTAAAAACGATAGTTTTTCCTAATATAAGTACCGGAATTTACAGGTTTCCAAAAGATAGAGCTGCAAAAATTGCAATAGATACTATAAAACAGTTTCAAACACAAAGCATACAAGAAATAACCTTTGTTTGTTTTGATGAAGAAAACTATAAGTTGTACCAACAACTTTTATAAAGAAGAGAAAAATGAAATTAGAATTAGAGAGATATACAGAACAAATTGAAAGATGGCCACAAACTGGCTATCATATTATGGCACAATATGGCGATAAAGAAATTGTAGTCTATCAGTCCTATAATAGAGAAATAGGAAATTTTGCGGTTCAAAACCAATTTTTTGGTGGCGCATTTAGCTTTGAAAGGATGACATGGATAAAACCCAACTTTCTTTGGATGATGTATAGGAACGGATGGGGAACGAAAGATAACGGACAGGAAGTTGTTCTGGCTATTCATTTAAGAAAAGAATCTTTTGAAAAATATTTAAATAATGCAGTCTATTCTTCTTATAATCAGGTAGACGGGGAAATTACTCATGAAGAATGGAAAGAAGCTGTAAAAAAATCTGATGTGCGTTTGCAATGGGATCCGGATCATGACCCTTATGGCGTTAACCTAGAGAGAAGAGCTATTCAAATCGGGCTTCGAAATGAATTTATAAGAGCATTCGCTACAGAGGATATTCTTTTAATAGAGGATATAAGTGATTTTGTGGCTGAGCAATATACGCATGTTAAAAACAATTCATTAGAGCTTTTGATGGTTCCTAAAGAAAAGCCTTTAGTTTTTGAAGACGAAATGTTGAATAAAAAACTAAAAATATCAAATTAAAATGAACGGGAAAGACGCAAAAGAGACCAGCAAATTCCTTAGCTTAATTCTAAGACACGCTCCACAAACAATACAATTGCAATTAGATGAAAACGGTTGGGCTAGTGTAAATGAGCTTATCACAAAAAGCAATCAGTTTGGTAAAGAATTGGACGAGGAAATACTAGATTATGTTGTTAAAAATAATGATAAAAAGAGATTTGTTTTTAATGAAGACAAGACAAAGATAAGAGCAAGTCAAGGACATTCTATTGAAGTAGAGTTAGATTTAAAAGAAGCTCATCCTGAACATTTTTTATACCATGGAACAGTGACAAAATTTCTGGAAGCTATTCAAAAAGAAGGTTTGCAAAAAATGAGTCGCCAACATGTGCATTTAAGTAGGGATAAAGAAACGGCTACTAAAGTCGGAAGCAGGAGAGGTAAGCCTATCATTTTAAGTATTGATGCACCAAAAATGATAGCAGACGGTTATTCTTTTTACCTTTCAGAAAATGGTGTTTGGCTTACAGAGCACGTACTTGTTGAATATATTAAATTTTAATGTAATGTTACAAATCAAATTAGTTTATAGAGGGAAGGTCAAAAACAAAAATCATTAAATTTTTGAGATACCCAAAAATTTCAATATAGGTTAAATGAAAAAGGACTGATCTGGGACTATTAAAAACGAAGTAAAAGGAAATAGTTTAATTATTATAAAAACAAAAAACATGAACCCCATATTATTAACAGACGGATACAAAGTCGACCACAGAAGACAGTATCCGATGGGAACCAGTTTAGTATATTCGAACTGGACACCAAGAAAATCAAGAATTCAAAATGTAGATGAAGTAGTCTTCTTCGGCTTACAGTATTTCATTAAAAAATATATTTTAGAAGATTTTCAAACCCATTTTTTCAGCAAACCGAAAGAAGAAGTTACTCAAAAGTACGCGCGTCGTATCAATAATTATTTAGGAGAAAATCAGGTTGGTGTAAAACACATCGAAGCATTACACGATCTGGGCTATATCCCGATGGTCTTCAAAGCATTGCCGGAGGGTGCCACTGTTCCGGTTCGTATACCTATGTTTACGATGTACAATACCTTGCCGGACTTTTTTTGGCTGACAAATTATTTTGAGACCTTATTGTCTGCTGTTGTTTGGTTGCCTTGTAATTCTGCTACTATAGCAAAACAGTACCGAAAAGTGTTAGACAAATATGCAGAAGAAACTTCCTCTGCTCCTGAATTTGTGGATTGGCAGGCACATGATTTTTCCATGAGAGGGATGGCAGGTATTGAAGCGGCAGTTAGTTCTGCAGCCGGACATTTATTGAGTTTTACCGGAACTGATACAATTCCCGCTATCGAGTTTTTGGAAGAATATTATAATGCAGATTCGGATGAGGAATTAATCGGAGGATCAGTTGCTGCTACAGAACATTCTGTAATGTGTATGGGGACGACAGAAGGGGAATACGACACTTTTAAACGGTTGATTTGCGAAGTTTATCCGAAAGGTATTGTCTCTATAGTTTCTGATACATGGAATTTATGGAAAGTACTGACGGATTATTTACCACGTTTGAAAGATGAAATAGTAAATCGTGAAGGAAAAGTAGTAATTCGTCCTGATAGTGGCGATCCTGTTCATATTTTATGCGGGAATCCGAACGGTAAGACGGATGAGGAAAGAAAAGGAGTAGTAGCATTACTTTGGGAAATATTCGGAGGAACAGTAAATGAAAAAGGCTATAAAGAGTTGATTCCGCAAATCGGAGCTATCTATGGTGATAGTATTACAATCGATAGAGCGACTCAAATATGTGAGATGCTGAAAGAGAAAGGATATGCTTCTACAAATGTAGTTCTGGGAATAGGGTCCTTTACTTATCAGTACAATACCCGGGATACTTTCGGTTTTGCCATGAAAGCCACCTATGGAGAGGTTAATGGCGAAGGAAGAGCTATTTTTAAAGATCCGATTACTGATGACGGGACTAAAAAATCGGCTAAAGGATTGATAAAAATTGAAAGGGAGAACGAAAAGTATAAACTGGTGGATGAGGTTTCTTGGGAAGAAGAGAGAACAGGAGAATTACAAGAAGTTTTCCGAGACGGAAAATTATTGATCAACCACTCTTTAAAAGATATCCGTAAAAGAATGCGATAGAATGTAAAAGGCTGAATAATTTCAGCCTTTTCTTTTTTTTATTTCTTGTAAAATAAATTGTGTGCTACATATTCCAATACACCCTGAGGAAGCATAGGTCTCACATTTTTGCCGTCTTTAATGCTTTTGCGGATAAATGTAGAAGAAAGTTCAATGACAGGAGCACCTACACGGTGTATTTTAGGATGATCGATAAATTGTTCATCAATCTCTCCCGAATTCACTCTCGGATAAACATATACCTCATGATGCTGTAAAATGACCTCATAATTCTTCCATTTATGTAACGAATTGAGATTGTCCTCTCCCATGATGAGACAAAATTCATGTTTAGGGAATTTTTCCTGTAAATGGGCTAAGGTATTAACCGTGTAATTCGGTTGAGGTAGTTTGAATTCAATATCGCTAGGCTGTATTTTTTCGTAAGCTTCTGTTGCTAGATGTACCATGTGTAAACGATGGTAATCGTCCAGCAACGTGTTTTTCTTCTTATGCGGATTATGAGGAGTTACCACCATCCAGATCTGATCTAAATCGGAATATTCGGCAAAATGATTAGCAATAATCACATGCCCGATATGTATAGGGTTAAACGTTCCGAAATATAATCCGATTTTCATGTTCTTAATTTTGAGTAACAGTTCAGCTTAGCCAAATTAGGGCATCGAGAATCATTAATAAATGCTGATTATTTAGAAATAAAATCTTTAACCAATTGATAAGATTCCTCTTTAGCAGTGTCTAGATCATAATTTTTAATAATTCTGTCAAATTGCGGAGCAGTAGCTAATTCAACGTGTGCTTTGGCAATCCGCATATTGATCTTATCCTCACTTTCGGTTGAGCGTTCTTTTAAACGGCGTTTTAGTTCGTCAACACTAGGAGGTTTGACGAAAACGGCCAAAGTTTCTTCCGGAAATTTGCGTTTTATACGCAGTCCTCCGGCTACATCAATATCAAAGATCACGTGTTTTCCTTTTGCCCAAATGCGCTCCACTTCTGTTTTTAAAGTTCCGTAGAAGTTATCGGTGTAAACCTCTTCCCATTCAACAAAATCCTCTGCTTTAATATGCTTCTTAAAATCTTCCCAGGAAATGAAATAATAATCTTTTCCATCTATTTCTTCACCACGAGGAGCGCGGGTAGTACAAGAAATGGAGAATTCTAAGTTTAAATCTTCTTTACCTAATAAATACCTGACAATTGTTGTTTTTCCGGAGCCTGAAGGAGCTGAGAAAACAATTAGTTTGCCTTTATGTGTTGAACTCATTTTAGTATCGTTGTGTTGTTTTTCTATTTTTCTTAAAGGACATTCAAAACCTGTTCTTTAATTTTTTCAAGTTCGTCTTTCATCATAACCACCAGTTTTTGCATTCCGGCATGATTGGATTTGGATCCCATCGTATTGATTTCACGTCCCATTTCCTGTGAGATGAATCCTAATTTTCTTCCATTAGCATCTTTACTATCCATAGTTTGAAGAAAATACTCTAAATGATTGCCTAAACGTACTTTTTCTTCTGTAATATCCAGTTTCTCAAGGTAATAAATCAATTCCTGTTCGAATCGGTTTTCATCGATTTCCGTTTTTAATTCAGAAATGGCATTTTGCAGACGATTCTTAACATTTTCAATGCGTTCTGCGTCCAATGCAACAACTTGTTCCATCAGGTTCTGAATATTTCCGATGCGCAATCTGAAGTCTTTTTCTAAGGAAGCTCCTTCAGAAGATCTGAACTGATTGATGTTGGTTAACGCTTCATGTACAATGGTTTCAATTTGTTTCCATTCATTTTCATCAATTTCCTCGCGTTCCGTTTTTAAGGCATCCGGCATTCTGACCGCCATCTTCATCAATTCAGTTAGGTCAGCACCTGGGATAACTTCTTGCATCTGGTGGATGTAACTTTTAACGATAGGGACATTTATTCTTGAAGTGGTTTCTTCCCCTGTGATCTCAATATAAAGTGAAAAATCTATTTTTCCTCTTTCAAGGCTTTGAGAAATAGTATTACGTAGTGAAAGTTCCATTTCTCTGTATGCAGCAGGCATTCTTACGTTTAAATCCAACCCTTTGCTATTCAGGGATTTTATTTCAACGGTAATTTTTTTGGTTGGCAATTGCAAATAAGCTTTGCCGAAACCGGTCATAGATTGTATCATATATATATTAAATAGTCTACAAAAGTAATTAATTGTGGTGGATAACCCAAAATATCAGGTAGTATCATTTATAAAAGTAAAAAGCCAGATTCGTTAGAATCTGACTTTTATATAACGCTTTATAATTATAGTAAGGATTTACAAAACCTTTTGAAAATGATCTCGATCTTCGGTTAAAAAGATACGGATGTTAAGCGAATTTAAGAAAAATTATCTTTTTTAAAAGAAAAATAGGTATAATTTTTGACGAATTTAATTAAAAAACGCAGCCAAGGCCTTTAAATTTTTCGGACTGTTACCAATAAATATCTGTTCGTCAATAATGATTACCGGTCGTGCTAAGAAAGTGTAATGTTCAAGAATGTAGCGTTTAAAATCATTTTCGGAAAGCTTTTCGTCTTTTAGTCCCATTTCTTTGTATAACTTAGCTCTTTTGCTGAATAAAGCTTCATAACTTTTAGAAAGTGAGTGCATGTCTTCTAATTGCTTAACTGTTATAGGCTGTTCTTTGATGTCCTGAAGTTCAAAAGAATCTAAATTAGGGATCGATTGTAAAATTCTTTTACAAGTGTCACAAGTCTTTAAGTAATAAATTTTACGCATAGGATTGAAGTTTTTGCAAAAATAAGCTTTTCGTTAAAATAAACGTTATTTCAATTCAGACAAAAAAATCTGATTACATTTGATAAACTTTAAGAAGAATGAGTGTTTTTACAAAAGAAATTTCGATTCGCTGGTCAGATTTAGATCCTAATTTTCATTTACGGCATAGTGCTTACTATGACTTCGGAGCTCAGCATCGTATAGAGATTTTAGACAGTCAGGGATTGACTTTACGAGTGATGCAAAAGGAACATTTTGGTCCTGTTCTTTTTCGGGAAGAGTGTATTTTCAGGAAAGAAATTCACTTAGGAAATCGTATAACTATAAGTACTAAGATCGGAAAAATGAAACCCGATGCTTCCCGTTGGACTATTGTACATGAATTAAAGAATGAAAAAGAGGAATTGTGTGCAGTGATATCAGTCGAAGGAGCATGGCTCGATACGAAGTTACGTAAATTAGCTAACCCTGTTCCGGAAATTGTACAGAAAGTAATGAATACATTTCCGAAAGCAGACGATTTTATAATGTTATAAATAAAAATATGATGGAAACAACGTTTAGAATTAATCAAACCAGTAGAAACTTTTCAGAAAGTTTTTTAAAAAATTTAAGCTTAGACCAACTTAATAAAATTCCGGACAATTTTAAAAATAATATTATCTGGAATATAGGGCATATTATAGTAACACAGCAACTTTTAGTTTATAAATTATCGGGACTTCCAATGAAGATTTCGGATGAGTTGATTGCTAAATATCAAAAAGGGACAAAACCGGAAAAGCCGGCTTCTCAGGAAGAAGTCGATGAAATAAGGTCTTTATTGTTTTCAACGATTGAAAAAACAAAAGAAGATTATGAAAATGGTGTGTTTAAAAATTTTATGCAATATACTACTCAAACCGGAAACTTTGATATACACAATGTTGAAGATGCCTTAGAGTTTAATAATTATCATGAAGCATTACATGTTGGTGTTATGTTACAACTTAAAAAGTTTGTATAATTAGCTAACTTTGTACCCTAAAATTTTGAAAATATGAAATTCAACACAAAAGCGATACATGGTGGACAACATCATGAAAAGGTTACAGGCTCAGTAATGCCGCCTGTTTTTCAAACATCAACATTTGCACAGGTTTCTCCGGGCAAACCGGTTGGGGAATATGAATACAGTAGAGCCGCAAATCCAACCAGAACAGCGTTAGAAGAAGCTTTGGCAAGTATTGAGAACGGAACGAAAGGTTTGGCTTTTTCTTCCGGTTTGGCAGCTACTGATTCGGTTTTAAAATTGTTAAAACCCGGAGATGAAGTAATAGCGATGGATGATCTATATGGCGGAACGTATAGAATGTTCAGCCGTATCTATAGCGAATTCGGGATCAAGTTTCACTTTGTAGATATGACGAATTTGGAAGCTTTAGAGTCTTTAATAAACGAGAATACAAAATTAGTGTGGGTTGAAACACCAACGAATCCGTTAATGAAGTTGGCAGATATTGAGGAAATAGCTAAGATTACTAAAAAATATCCTAATGTATTATTTGCGGTAGATAACACCTTTGCTACGCCGTATTTACAACGTCCTTTAGATCTTGGTGCGGATATTGTGATGCATTCCGCAACAAAATATTTGGGAGGACATTCAGATGTCATTGCGGGAGCTCTTGTAGTAAAAGATAAAGAGTTAGGCGAAAAATTACATTTTGCACAATTTGCAACTGGAGGAACTTTAGGGCCTATGGATAGTTATTTAGTATTAAGAGGTATTAAGACATTGCATTTGCGTGTGCAACGCCATTGTGAAAACGGACAAAAAGTAGCAGAGTATTTGAATGCTCATCCTGCTGTTGCAAGAGTGTATTATCCGGGTTTAGAATCTCACCCGAACCATGCCATTGCAGCAAAACAAATGAAAGGTGGCTTTGGCGGAATGGTAAGTTTTACCTTTGTTTCCGGAAAAAAAGAAGATGCGATCCATTTTCTTGAAAAAGTAAAGGTTTTTACACTTGCAGAGTCATTAGGGGGAGTAGAGTCGTTAGCTAATCATCCGGCGTTAATGACACACGCTTCAATTCCGGCAGATAAAAGAGCTGAGGTTGGAATTACAGATGATATGGTTCGTCTAAGTGTCGGAGTAGAAGATATCGAGGATTTATTGAAAGATTTAGAACAAGCTTTAAGATAAAGAAAAATAATATCATAAAAAATGCCTTGATTTCTCAAGGCATTTTTTATTTATGTAAAGTCAATTTTTTATCTTTTTAATCTAAGTAATAAATGTATCCGAAATTAAGCCACAAGTTCCAGTCGTTAGATTTATTCTCACTGTAGATATCCGGATCTTTTCGTAAACCGTCAACCCAGTCAGAGAAGTAGTATTGCCAACGTAACTCAACAAATAAATCGGATAACTCAGTTAATTTGTAACGAGTACCTACAGATGATACAACAGACCAAGTTGTTCCTCCTTCAGTTGACCAGCCATCCGGTAAATAATCAGGATAGGTAGTTAACGGAGAACCTAAAGGGCCTAGTTCAGAATACGTGTTGTTTTGGAAAATAGAGAAATGAGCACCTAAAGCAACGAATGGAGCCCATGAACCTTCAGTAGCTGTAAACTCTCTGATGCTCAAAGGAAAATATTCTAATTGCATACCGATATCGGTTACTTTCGCTTCACCTTTCATAGCCGCCAATTGCGTTCCGAAAATACTGTTTTTATCAGCCCATTTACCAAAGTGTTCTAACTTAGTGCTGTTGTAAGATAACTCCGAACGAAGTTTAAAGTGGTCATTAAAATAAGTGTCCGGTGTGTAACAGTTACATTCAGCACGATAAGAAAAGTTCATATAATGAACTAATCCGATTGCAAAACCGGTATTACCGGCATTTGTCTTAAAGTCGTGACGAACCCCAAAGTCAGACTGAAAAGCCACTCCTCCAACGAATGCTCCAATCTCATGTGAAAAACCAAACTGGGCTTGAATGGTAAGGGGAGCCAAAAATAACAATAACAGTAGGTGTTTTATTTTTTTAGTCATCACTAAAAGTTTTCTATTATCTGACAAATATATAAAAACAATGCACACTTCAAAAAAAAATATTAAAATTCTCTTTAAAAAATATTAAAAAAAAACTGAGTATCAGGGTAATTAGCAATTTGATAAAATTTTGCCAAAAAAATAACTACTTTTATAATTAGATGTATATTTGTTGGACAAAAACAAACTGTGATTTATTATAAAAACTAAACCAAAAAAGAGTGATGAAAGAAAGTGTAAAATCTTTTGTTGAAACGGTTGCTAAGCGTAATGCAAACGAACCTGAATTTTTGCAAGCAGTGCAAGAAGTTGCAGAAACTGTAATTCCATTTATTGAGGCTAATCCTAAATACCAAGGCAAAATGCTGTTGGAGCGTATGGTGGAGCCGGAAAGAGTGGTTATGTTTAGAGTAGCATGGGTTGATGATGCAGGGCAAACACAAGTAAACAGAGGATACAGAATTCAGATGAATTCAGCTATTGGACCATACAAAGGAGGGCTTCGTTTTCACCCTTCGGTAAATTTAAGCATTCTTAAATTTCTAGCTTTTGAACAAGTGTTCAAAAATTCATTAACAACTTTACCAATGGGCGGTGGTAAAGGAGGATCAGATTTTGATCCGAAAGGCAAATCAGATAATGAAATTATGAAATTTTGCCAAGCTTTTATGACTGAGTTAAGCCGTCATATCGGAGCAGATACAGATGTGCCTGCCGGAGATATAGGTGTCGGAGGACGTGAAGTAGGATATATGTTCGGGCAATATAAAAAATTACGTAACGAGTTTACAGGAGTTCTGACCGGAAAAGGAATCACTTTCGGAGGGTCGTTAATCCGTCCGGAAGCAACAGGCTACGGAGCTGTTTATTTTGCTGAAGAAATGCTTAAAAGAAAAGGAGATACGATTCATGGTAAAATCGTAGCGGTTTCCGGTTCTGGAAATGTGGCACAATTTGCAATAGAAAAAGTACTGCAAATGGGAGGAAAAGTAGTCACAGCTTCTGATTCTTCAGGATATATTTATGCACCTAACGGTATCCATACTGAGAAGTTAGATTTCTTAAAGGAACTTAAAAATGAAAGAAGAGGTAGAATTGAGGAAATGGCAGATAAATTTGAAGATGTACAGTTTTTTCCTAATGAAAGAGCATGGAATGTACCGGTTGAAGTTCATGTAGCCTTACCTTGTGCAACCCAAAATGAGCTAAACGGAGAAGAAGCAAAAGCATTAGTAGCTAACGGATGTATCTGTGTGGCAGAGGGAGCAAATATGCCATCAACTCCGGAAGCAATTGAAGTGTTCCATACTGCGAAGATATTATTCTCTCCGGGTAAAGCATCTAATGCCGGTGGTGTAGCGACATCAGGGCTTGAAATGTCTCAAAATTCATTGCGTTTAAGCTGGACAAGAGAAGAAGTAGACGAAAGATTAAAAGCTATTATGGCAGATATACATGAAGCTTGTGTAAAATACGGAAAACAAGAAGACGGTTTTGTAGATTATGTAAAAGGAGCTAACATTGCCGGATTCGTTAAAGTTGCTGACGCTATGTTAGCACAAGGAGTTGTATAGTTTTCTTAAAGAAAACTGATAATATATAAAAGGTTCTCGATAGAGAACCTTTTTTTATGTTTTATATACCGAAATTATTATTCCTTCGTTTATACTATATTTGTAAAAAGTAGTTGAAAAATGAAAAATATCTTTTTTGCCTTTGCACTATTAATTTCCGTTACGGTTTCTTTTTCACAGAACAATCAGTTGTGGAAAGGATATTTTTCTTATAATGAAATTGTTGATGTGGCTTCTGCTACAAATAAAATATATGCGACCACTGAAGTTTCGGCTTTTTATAAAGATCTCCTACTATCAAACGTTGAGCAGATAAATTCTGTCAATGGATTTAAACCTGAAGATATCACGACAATCTATTACTCTGATAGTTTTAAAAAGTTTATTGCAGGAAACTCAAACGGTTTGTTGCTGATCGTTAACAATGATGGGACAGTTGTAACGAAGGTCGATATAATAGAGGAAGTTCCGGTAGCGCCTAATGTTAAAAGAGTGAACAGCTTTTACGAATACGACGGTAAATTATATATTTCATGTGATTACGGAATTTCAGTACTCAATCTGGCAACCAATGAATTTGTTTCCACCTATTTTATCGGTACTTCAGGAGAAGAAACCAAAGTATACCAGACAACCGTTTACAATAATGAGTTGTATGCGGCAACACAGGAATTCGGAATACGAAAAGCAACAGTAACCAATCCCTTTATTTATGACTTTTCACAATGGCAAACTTTTGATACAGGCTATTGGAATGGCATAGCAACATTTAACAATCAATTGGTGGCTATGAATACAAATTCCAGAACCTATAGATATAATGGAAGTAGCTTTGTAGAAATACTCAATCATAATCAGGCAGGATTAACTTTAAAAGTAAACGAGGGATATTTGACCGTCACGACTCAAAATAATGTCTATGTTTTAGACGATTCGTTTTTGCAAGTAGCACATGTTACAAACATTCCTGACTATTCAGTGATTTTTACAGCGGCAACAGTTGTAAACGATCATGTTTTTATAGGAACAGCGACAAACGGGCTTTTTTCGGCTTCTTTGTCTAATCTTTTTTCGTTTGAGAACTTATCACCGGACGGGCCGGTAAGAAACTATATTTTTCGACTAAAAAAAGCACCAAATTATCTTTGGGCAGTTTACGGAGATTACACCCGATTATATAACCCTTATCCGTTAGATGAATTCGGTGTAAGCAAATATTCCGGAGAGGACGGCTGGGAGTTACTACCATACGATGATGTTTATCAGGCAAAATCGTTAAGCGATATCATTTTAAACCCGAACAATGCAAATGAGGTTTACATCGCGTCATATTTCTCGGGACTATTAAAAATTAACGGCGATAACATTACACTGTATAACGATCAGAATACAGGGTCAAACGGATTAGAATCACTTGTGTTAAGCGGGAATCCTAATTATGTAGACATCAGGATCAATAGTTTAGCCTTTGACAGAGAAGGAAATTTATGGATGAGCAATGCCTTTGTCGACAGAGGACTCAAAGTGTTGAGAGCCGGTGGACAATGGCAGTCATATAATTTGTCAAATGTATTGACAAATATTGCTACCGGTCGTTACGGAAGTATGGCGATAGATAATAATTTAACCAAATGGCTTCCTACGTTGAATGATGGTTTGCTGGCTTATAATGAAATACTCAATAAATATATTGTTTTAGATACGGAAACAGCAAATTTACCGGATAACGATGTTAGAAAGGTCGTGATTGATAATAATAACCAGCTGTGGATCATTACGTATAGAGGATTAAGGATTTTGTACAATGTCAGTACATTTTTGCAGCAAGAAGAACTGACCACTAATAATATCGTGATACAAGAAGGAGATCTGGCACAAGAACTTTTTTATCAGCAATCATTAATCGATATCGAGGTAGACGGAGCCAATAGAAAATGGATTTCTGTAGCTGACGGAGGAGTGTTCTTGGTGTCTTCAAACGGACAACAAACCATATATCAGTTTAATAAGAACAATTCGCCATTGCCAAGTAATAATGTAAATGATATTGAAATTGACGGAGTTACCGGTGAGATATTTTTCGCAACCGATAAAGGAATGGTATCCTTTTTAGGGACATCTACTAAACCAAGTGACGATCTGGAAAATGTATATGTTTACCCTAATCCGGTGCGACCTAATTATGTAGGAACTATAAAAATAGCCGGTTTGACCGATAAAGCAAATGTAAAAATAACTGATATAGAAGGAAATCTGGTTTTTGAAACTACTTCTGCCGGAGGAACAATAGAGTGGGACGGAACAGCCTTCGGGAAACACAGAGTAGCATCGGGAGTATACATGATTTTTGTAGCAACCGAAGACGGAATGGATACTACAGTTAAAAAAGTAATGATCATCAGGTAGTTAGTTGTTGTATGCTGGTCAAAACGAAAGCAATAGTTATCTCATCCCTAAAGTATCAGGAAAAAAGCTTAATTGTAAAATGCCTGACGGTTTCCGATGGCTTGAAATCGTATTTCATAGCCAACGCTTTCACCGGAAAGAAAAACCAGCAAAAAAGCTCATTTTTCCAGCCTTTGACTATCTTAGGAATAGAAGCCTATCATAAAAACAAAGGAACACTGGAGCGATTTAAAGAAATTCAGATAGAAACACCGTACCAAACGATCCATCAGGATATTTATAAAACGACCATCACACTTTTTCTTTCAGACATGCTGCACCATGCGCTGAAAGAAGACGGAAAAAATGAAACCTTATTTACGTTTTTAGAAACAGCCTTAACATGGCTTGATTCGCATGATGAAGTCTCTAATTTCCATTTGATCACCTTGCTGCAATTAACGCGCTATTTAGGATTTTATCCGCAATCAGACGTTGATTTACCTTTTTTCGAAATGACAGAAGGCATTTTTGTGCCTTTCCAGTCCCTTACCTGCTTGTCAGAAGAAGAAACCAAACTCTTTAAAACACTGCTTCAGCTGAGATTTTCAGACGATCAAAAAGTATTTTCAGGAAGTCAAAGACAAAAGTTACTTAAAATGATCGTAGACTATTACAGTTTTAATATCGAAGGCTTCCGGAAACCCAAATCTTTAGAAGTTCTAAAAGAAGTTTTCGGATAACATTTAAAGAAACAAACTTTTTAAATTTTTAAAAAAGACTTAAAATTTCCTGTTTTCAGATAAAAATCAGCTCTCTTTAGCCTATTTTTTGTTCTCTTTTATTAAAAATCCTTACTTTCGCAAATCGATTTAAGCAAACGACAAAATGAGTACAAAATTTACTGAATACAAAGGACTTGACTTGCCTAATCTGGCAACGGAAGTCTTAGATTTTTGGAAACAAAACGATATCTTTCAAAAAAGTGTGACGTCACGCGAGGGAAATCCGCATTATGTGTTTTTCGAAGGACCGCCATCCGCAAACGGATTGCCGGGAATACACCACGTAATGGCACGCTCTATTAAAGATATTTTCTGTCGTTACAAAACACAAAAAGGATTCCAGGTTAAACGTAAAGCAGGTTGGGATACCCACGGACTTCCGGTAGAATTAGGAACCGAAAAAGAATTGGGTATAACCAAAGAAGATATCGGAACAAAAATATCAGTAACCGAATACAACGAAGCCTGTAAACGTACAGTGATGCGTTATACAGATGTTTGGAACGATTTGACCGAAAAAATGGGCTATTGGGTAGATATGAAAGATCCGTATGTGACCTATAAACCCAAATATATGGAAAGCGTTTGGTGGTTGCTAAAACAGATTTATGATAAAAACCTATTGTATAAAGGATATACCATTCAGCCGTATTCGCCAAAAGCCGGAACCGGATTGTCTTCGCATGAAGTAAACCAACCGGGAACGTATCGTGATGTAAGTGATACAACAGTTGTCGCTCAGTTTAAAGCAAAAGAAGAAACATTGCCAAGCTTTTTACAAGGTTTTGGAGTTGTTCATTTCTTAGCATGGACAACTACGCCTTGGACGTTGCCAAGTAATACAGCATTAACCGTTGGACCAAAAATTGATTATGTTTTAGTAAAAACCTTCAATCAATATACTTTTGAGCCAATCAATGTAGTTTTAGCGAAACCATTAGTTGGAAAACAATTCGGAGGAAAATTCTTTGTGGCTGAAAGTGAGGAAAATTTTGCAAGCTATAAGCCGGAAGACAAAAAAATACCTTATCAAATTATTGCTGAAGCTAAAGGTGCTGATCTGGTTGGTATCAAATACGAACAATTATTACCTTATGCTTTACCATACCAAAATCCTGAAAATGCGTTCCGCGTAATTTCTGGTGATTTTGTTACTACAGAAGATGGTACAGGTATTGTTCACACGGCGCCAACTTTTGGTGCAGATGATGCTAAAGTAGCCAAAGAAGCTACTCCGGAAGTGCCGCCAATGTTGGTTTTAGACGAAAATGGCAACCCCGTTCCGCTAGTTAACTTACAAGGTAAGTTTGTAGCTGGGTTAGGGGATCTGTCCGGTAAATATGTAAAAAACGAATATTATATTGATGGTGAAGCTCCTGAGAAGTCAGTTGATGTTGAAATAGCGATTCGTTTAAAAGAAGAAAATAAAGCGTTCAAAGTTGAAAAATACGTACACAGTTATCCGCATTGCTGGAGAACCGATAAACCTATTTTATATTATCCGTTAGATTCTTGGTTCATTAAAGTAACTGAGGTAAAAGACAGAATGTTCGAATTGAACGAAACGATCAATTGGAAGCCTAAGGCAACCGGAGAAGGACGTTTCGGAAACTGGTTGAAAAATGCAAACGACTGGAACTTATCACGCTCTCGTTATTGGGGAATTCCGTTACCGATCTGGAGAACGGAAGATAAAACAGAAGAAGTTTGTATCGGTTCGGTAGAAGAATTGTTCAATGCTATTGAAAAAGCGGTTGAAGCCGGTTTCATGACCGAGAATCCATATAAAGGATTTGAAATCGGAAATATGGAGGAAACCAATTATGATCTTGTGGATCTGCATAAAAATGTGGTTGATAATATTGTGTTAGTTTCACCTTCAGGAAAACCAATGAAGCGTGAATCTGATCTGATCGATGTTTGGTTTGATTCCGGTTCTATGCCTTATGCACAATGGCACTATCCTTTTGAAAATAAAGAGTATATAGACAAGCACGAAACCTATCCGGCTGATTTTATTGCAGAAGGTGTCGATCAAACTCGTGGATGGTTCTATACGTTACACGCTATCGGAACGTTGGTTTTTGACAGTGTAGCCTATAAAAATGTGGTGTCAAATGGTTTAGTGTTAGACAAAAACGGACAAAAGATGTCGAAGCGTTTAGGAAATGCGATCGATCCGTTCACTACTTTAGCCGAATACGGACCGGATGCTACACGTTGGTATATGATCTCCAATGCTAACCCGTGGGATAATTTAAAATTTGATCTGGAGGGCGTAGGAGAAGTACGTCGTAAGTTCTTCGGAACCCTGTATAATACCTATTCATTCTTTGCGTTATATGCTAATATCGATGGGTTTAAATATGCTGAGGCAGAAGTACCGTTAGAAGAAAGACCGGAAATCGATCGTTGGATCTTATCAGAGTTACACACGTTGATCCGATTTGTAGATGAATGTTATGCGGATTACGAGCCTACAAAAGCCACTCGAGCTATTTCTGACTTCGTTCAGGAGAATTTGAGTAACTGGTACGTTCGTTTATGTCGTCGTCGTTTCTGGAAAGGTGAATATGCACAGGATAAAATAGCAGCATACCAAACGCTATATACATGTTTAGTAACGGTAGCGAAGCTTTCAGCTCCGGTGGCTCCGTTCTTTATGGATAAACTTTACAGAGACTTAACTTTAACGACACAAACTGAAGCTTTTGAAAGTGTACATTTGGCGGAATTTCCGAAATATGTTGAAAAGTTTGTTGATAAATCTTTGGAAAGCAGAATGTTGAAAGCGCAAACTGTTTCGTCGTTAGTTTTGTCATTGCGTAAAAAAGAGATGATAAAAGTACGTCAGCCGTTGAAAAGGGTTATGATTCCTGTGCTTGACGCTGCTTTTAAAGCTGAAATTGAAGCTGTTTCAGACTTGATTAAAGCGGAGGTAAACGTTAAGGAAGTGGAATTAATGGATGATGCTTCAGGGGTTTTAGTAAAACAGATAAAACCTAATTTTAAAGCACTCGGACCACGTTTCGGTAAAGATATGGGGTTGATTTCCAAAGAAATACAGAATTTTTCTCAGGAGCAGATCAATACATTAGAGCGACAAGGTGAAATAACGCTTGACATTTCAGGAAAAAGTATTAACTTAACAACCGAAGATGTAGAGATTTCGTCACAAGATATTCCGGGATGGTTAGTAGCCAATGCAAATGGTATCACAGTAGCACTTGACATCACTATTACGGATGCTCTGCGCAATGAGGGTATAGCAAGAGAGCTGGTGAACAGAATTCAAAATATCAGAAAAGATTCTGGTTTTGAAGTTACCGATAAGATTAAAGTTCAATTGCTAAAAAACGATCAGATTGAACAAGCTGTTAAAGCAAATGAAGGTTACATCAAGTCCGAAACTTTAACAAACGAACTTGTTTTTGTGGGCCAAATAGAAAATGGTACGGAAATTGAGTTTGATGATTTGAAAACAATAGTATTAATTTCTAAATGATCGAAATTATGGTAGACGAGAAAGTAAGATATTCCGATGCTGAACTTGCGGAATTTAAGGAGTTGATTTTAGCCAAAATCGAAAAAGCGAAAGCAGATTTAGATTTGATTAAGAGTGCTTACATGAATGATTTGAATAACGGAACAGACGATACGTCTCCTACATTCAAAGCATTTGAAGAAGGAAGCGAAACCATGTCTAAAGAAGCCAATTCTCAGTTAGCCATACGTCAGGAAAAGTTTATCCGCGATTTAAAGAATGCCTTGATTCGAATTGAGAACAAGACTTATGGTGTTTGTAAAGTAACAGGGAAATTAATTGGTAAGGAGCGTTTGAAAATTGTTCCTCATGCCACTATGAGTATCGAAGCAAAAAATTTGCAACGATAAAATACAAACAAATTCCCGATTTAGGGGAAAGATTCCAGACTCCCAATGACTTAACCGAGGTTGAGCAGGAAGAGTTTGGAATTTTTTTTAGTAAATAGAAAAGTTAAAATTAGGCTAAAATAAGTGGTTAATTCAATAAAATTACTTTTTTTCGTTTTTAAAATAGGAATGTAGAAATTTCAGTACTTTTGCAGCTCAAATTCAAGAATATGTCATTAAAGAAAGCTTATATTTTAGTTTTTTTAGTCCTTATAATCGATCAAGTATCCAAAATATATATCAAGACCCATTTTTATTTAGGAGAATCCGTTAAAGTATTAGGTTGGGAATGGTTCCAGATTCATTTTATTGAGAATGAAGGAATGGCTTGGGGAGCCGTAATTCCCGGAGATTACGGAAAGTTGGCATTAACAGTTTTTCGTATAATAGCCGTTTTTGGTATCGGTTGGTGGTTATGGGATTCTGTGAAAAAGAAAGCTTCAAATTACTTAGTTGTCGCTATTGCATTGATCTTGGCAGGAGCTGTAGGAAACATCATTGATTCTGTTTTTTACGGTGTCATTTTTAACGATAGTTACCATCAGGTAGCAACACTGTTTTCTGAAGATCCTTACGGTAAATGGTTTTACGGAGAAGTGGTAGACATGTTCTATTTTCCTATTTGGGAAGGCAATTTGCCGGAATGGTTGCCCATCTGGGGCGGTAAATATTTTACATTTTTCAATGCTATTTTCAACGTAGCAGATATTGCTATTTCTGTGGGCGTTGGAATTTTGATCGTTTTTAACAAAAGAGCTTTTGGAGGAAAATAAATTAAACAGTAGTGTTTTTTACTAAAATACCCCTTATTTAAAGGGGTATTTTAATAAATATGAATAAGTTTCTACAGTATGTACCCAATTAGGTATTTACATCAATAAGTGTTAGTTGTTGAAAAATAATTATTATTCAGTAAGTCAATTAAAAATATAGTCTTGATGAATTATTGCTTAATAAGGGTTAACTCTGTAAATGGGAGAACAAAATCCAAGCTTAGATTAGGGTTGTCAGAAAAGCTACGTGAAATATTTGCAATTTTTATTTTTATAATTTCTTGCCCTGCCAGATCAGTAGTTCCTCTTAAAATTAAAAACGCATATCTTTGAGATAAATCATCATTAATTGTGAGCAATAATCTAATTTCATTAGGGATACAATCGTCACATTTAGCTCTTCTATAATTGTTGTCATTTATCAATACATTACCTACAATATTGTGCCTGTTCGGGTTTGAATAGTTTAGAGTTAACTCATTAAGAGTATTCGCTTTTTCTACCCCGTTTTCAATATATTGGTATTCCCCGATGATAATATCTTCATAATAACGTCCGTTAAACTGCAATGTTTTTTTTACCAACACTACTTTAAAACTGGTATTAGTAGTAATGTCAGAATAAATATAAGTTCCCTCAAAAGGATCCAATAAGTTGTTTACATCTTTATAATAAGCATTAGCTGTAGAAAAGCCATCATTGTTCAGTAAGTCAATTACAGGAGTCTGGCTAAAACTATAAGTTGAAATAAAAAAAACGAATATTAAAATATATCTTTTCATAAAATTAAGATACTGATAGTGTTTTGATGAATTATTGCTTAATAAGGGTTAACTCTGTAAATGGGAGAACAAAATCCAAGCTTAGATTAGGGTTGTCGGAAAAGCTATGTGAAATATTTACAATTTTTATTTTTATAATTTCTTGCCCTGCCAGATCAGTAGCTCTTCTTAAAATTAAATATGCAAATCTTTGGGATAAATCATCATTAATTGTGAGCATCAATCTAATTTCATTGGAAATACAATCAAAACATCTCCAATACCTAAAGTTGTTATTGTTAATTAAGATATTCCCAACAATATTGTATTTGTTATAATTACTATAATTTTGATTTAACTCGTCTATGGTGCTCACCTTTTCTACTCCGTTTTCAATATATTGGTATTCCCCGATGATAACATCTTCATAATAACGTCCGTTAAACTGCAATGTTTTTTTTACCAACACTACTTTAAAACTGGTATTAGTAGTAATGTCAGAATAAATATAAGTTCCCACAAAAGGATCCAATAAGTTGTTCACATCTTTATAATAAGCATTAGGAATTGCTGATCCGTCATCGTCTAATAAATCGATTATAGGAGTTTGGCAAAAAATAAATGATGGAAATGATAAAGCTATAATTAAAATGATTTTTTTCATAAAGTTAAATTTAGTTACAAGGAGTATCTTGTACGTTATTAGTTGATTGATTTAAGTCTAATCTGGTCCATGAGGTTAGACCTGCATTAGCTCTGTATAACGAGACATTTGTGTTTAACATTTGTTCTAAAAATGCTTTTTCATAATTTTTTGTATTTAACTCTTCTTTTTTAAATTTTTTCTTTAGCTCTTTATCAAAATCAGCTGCAATTTGTTGTTTGGACATTCCATTATTAAAAGGGTTATTTAAAACCATATCTATAATATTTGCAGTAGCGTTATTAAACACAATTGCATACGTTTGAGGGGTATTGTTATCATCTAAACAAGTGAGCAAAAAGCTTGCCATACCTTGATTATGTGAATCTAAATTAGAATGCAATGTATACAGTACAAAAACATCAGACCAAGAAAACATAGGGAAAGTATCTGTAGGATGTGTATGAATTGCAGAAAAGATGTTAGCAATAATTGAGGCATCAGGTATTCCTATAACATTTGTAATGGTAGGCGGAATAATTGAAGCGTTCAATCGGTTTGCATTATCTTTTAAAAAATAAGCCCCTTTTTCTCCATGTGGATTATTAGGAATATCTGTTTGCAGGTGGTTATCAACTATATTTTTTAATCCGGGTCTCGGAGTAGTGAATAATATATTTAAAATACAACATGGATCACTGTTGCAATCAACCGGAGGGGATGATGGACTTCCTGATATAGGTGAAGTATTGACGGAACCACTACCTCCGTTACTACCGGAATAAGTAGAATTGTCAGTATTTGTCGTCGTTGTAGTTCCCGAATCTCCGGTACCTCCCCCGCCCTCGACATAAACCATGGTACAACTGGCTCCTTGGTAGATCCAGCCGTATTCATATAAAGGACCTCCCGTTAAGTCTCCTTCATGGTATTCAACAACACCCCACACATAGTTATCTGTACAAACATATTCGTAATGAGGCGCTTCCATTTTAGCATCCGGATTGGTATAAAGTGCCGGATCTAAATCGAGTAAATAGAATCTTTCATTAAGTTGCTGTACTTCGCTTAATGACATGTTTTTCATGGAATCTATGGGAACGCCGTAATCTACCAATATAGCTACTGTGCTTACAGAATCGATCTTAATCACTAAGTTTTCAGAAGTGTAATTTTGGCTGTCACGAATAACCGGAAAAGTATAGGTCTGTGACAAACCGTCGTCTATGAAAACAGCAAAATCTGTATTGATCGTAAAGTCATAAATGGTATCGTG
>NZ_JAMXLC010000001.1:1237626-1368713 GCF_024054235.1 Flavobacterium sp. NRK F10 | reverse complement strand
AGAGTAAATGTATATTTTTTTACTAAATGTTGTGAGAAAAATTCAAACTTTAACATTTGGTACATTTTTTCTGTAATTACTTAAGACGGTGTTTTATTTATGACATTATTGATGAATTATGTAAAAGAAGGATATTGGAATGTGACAGAGAGGATTGATGGAGATTATTTTGGATATACAATTAATTAAGAGATAAATTTGTAAATGTTACTATCCGTTACACAAAAATCCAGTCTCATATCTGTTTCCAGAATGTCTTTAATTTTTTCTTCCGGTTCAAAGAACGAAAGCCCGATCTTAATAACATCCGGTTTGCATTCACTTAGGAAAATATCATAAAAGCCTTTTCCGTAACCTACACGATGTCCTTGTTTGTCAAAGGATAATAAAGGAACAAAGACCACGTCAATTTTAGATACAGGGACTTCAATTCCGTCAACAGGTTCCGGAATATTGTATTCATTTTTTTTGATTCGTGTAGCATCAGTCAATAAAAAATGAGTCATTCTTCGGGTTTCAAAATCACTTTTTGACACAACGGTTTCCTTGTCTTTTCCGGCTAAGATTTGCAAGATAAATTCAGTATCCACTTCTTTATGTTCCACAATAGGTAAAAAAAGATGATAATACGTCTTGTCCCATATATCCAGTTGTAATAAGTTATTAGCTATCGCTAAACTCTTTTCTTCAATATCGTTTGAAGAAAGTTTTTTTCGTGCTTCTTTACTCTTTTTTCGTGCTTCTTTTTTATCCATTTATAGCCGCTTTCAAATCTGCTATAAAAGTAGTTAAATGTTCTACTTCAACATGATCCATTAAGACAATTTTATACCATTTGTTGTGTTCGTTATGTTGTTGCGGAACCAAATCGTATTTTTCGGCTATAGTTTCAGGAATGTTTTCAGAATGAATGGTCACCAGATTCATAAAAGGTTCGCGGAAATATTCAATGTTAAGTTGATCCAGTTCCTGACATAAAAATTGAGTTCTCATTTGAAGAACACTGATTTTTTCGTACCAACCGTAAGCGCCGTACGTAAACAAAATCATCCAGACCGCAACGGCATTAGCCCCCGAACGGCTTCCGCAAAGTGTCAGATCCATTCCTTCAACATATTCGGCCTCTTTGGTCAAAACATTTTCAATTAAACCCTTTCTGCAAATAAAAACACCGGTTCCGTAAGGAGCCTGTAACATTTTGTGAGCATCAATAGTAATAGAACTAATTTTAGGGTTAGAAAAATTGATATTGGAATTCGGATTACTGAATGGGTAAACAAACCCGCCGTAAGCGCCGTCTATATGTAATTTATAGGGTACATTATGTCTTTCTAAAACCGTACTATATATATCCGGATCATCAACAGAACCGAACATGGTAGTAGCCATATTAGCCACTGCCATAAAGTATTTCTTTCCGTTTTGAATAGCATTTTCTACAATTTGTTCCAGTTGGTCTTTTTGGATTTCTCTTGTATTAAAATCAACAGGGATCTTTAGCCATTCTACCTGAAGAAGGTTTGAACCTTTCGGAATAGAATAATGAGTGTCTTCAGAAGATAAAATAGCTATTTCATCCGGTTTAGCATTATAGGTATTAAGGAAATAATTACGAAAGATCCAAAGTGCCTGAATGTTTGCTTCTGTTCCTCCCGGAGCAATATAACCGTCAAATTCGTTTTCTTTGGCTTTAAAAATATCTATGGCAATTACGTTTAGTACTTCTCGTTCGATCTCCTGAGTACCGCTGAAAGCTTTTTCAGAGGTTCCGAAAGTATGGCAACCGATGTTGTTAGGATTAGCAACATAGGTTTGCAATGTCGGAGCATCTTTTAGAAAAGGAGCATCGTCATTAAATACCCGACTGTCTAATTTTGAGGCAGGATAGCCTAAAGAAGCATCCTTTGAAAAGTTGACATTTTGCTGTAAAGCCAGTTGAATCCTCTGTTGGCGTTGTTCTTGAGTAAGTTTTTTCCAGAATTGCATACCTAAAATTTTGACAAAGGTACTGCTTTAAAAAAATAAAGAACATGACAAATGTTAGGTGTCCAGACTTGTTGTGATATGAAAAATAGCATCTCCTTGGTATACAAAAGGAGTGTGATTCACATTGATCAGATAGCCGTTATTAGGAGATTTAACGTTGTGTTCTACTTTACCGTAAGGATCTGAAATCGTAGCCAGAATGTCTCCTTTTTTTACAAAACTGCCTATTTGGGCTATGCCATGGAACATGCCTGAATATTTAGCTCGGATCCAGTTCGATTTTTGAATATAAATAGATGAATGTGGCGGTTTTGAGGCTTTCTTCTTCGGGTTTAACATGTCTAAATGTTCTAAAAAACGTTTAGAACCTTGCAAAGCTTCGTTTGTTATGTCATCATTTAGGTCAAGTGATTTTCCTCCTTCAAAAAGTAACATTTTAACGCCAAGTTTGTCGCAGGTGTTTCTGAATGAACCCGAAATGTTCTTAGAGTATAAAGTAAAAGGAGCATGAAAAACTTCAGCCAGTTCTTTTAATTCAGATTTCCCTTGTTCAATGCGGATTTGAGGCGCATTAAAACGTTGAGCCCCTCCGGCATGAAAGTCAATTACATAATCTACATTCGGTAAGATCTCTTTTACAATGTAATAAGCGAAACGACTGGCCAGAGAACCGCCTTTGCTTCCGGGGAAAACACGGTTCAGGTCACGTTTGTCTGGAAATTCACGCGTTTGGTTTACAAAACCGAAAATGTTGATAATGGGAATACAAATAATTGTGCCGCGTTTTGGTTTGTTGAGTTTTTTTATGATCATCTGGCGAACGGTTTCCGTTCCGTTGATCTCGTCGCCGTGAAGCCCTGCCGAAAAAAGGACTGTGGGTCCGGGAACTTTAGAGCGCTCGATGATAATAGGCACTTTCAGCTTATTCATAGTATGAAGTTTCGCAATTTCCATACTGATAGTTTTGCTTTCGCCGGCTAAAATGCTTTCGCCAAAAAGGGTTAACGGTTTTAATGACTCCATATCAATCACATAACGTATTAAGTGCCTAAAAGTAAAAATTTAATTGGTAAATCCTAAAGCTGATTTTGTAATTTTGTGTCATGCAAACGCCACTCGAACTTCAGATACAAACTTTGCCCGACGGTCCGGGAGTTTATCAATATTTTGATAAAGACGGAAAGATATTATATGTCGGCAAGGCTAAAAACCTTAAAAAAAGAGTTCAATCCTATTTTACCAAGCATCATGATAATTATAAAACAACGGTATTGGTTAAAAAAATTGTTTCTGTTAAACATATTGTAGTTCCTACGGAAACGGATGCTTTGCTTTTAGAGAACAATTTGATTAAGAAATTGCAGCCGCGTTATAATGTATTGCTGAAAGACGATAAAAGTTATCCGTGGATTTGTATTAAAAACGAACCTTTTCCCAGAGTGTTTCAGACCCGAAGAATGATTAAAGACGGTTCAGAATATTTTGGCCCGTATACCAGTGGTAAAACAGTTCATACACTTTTAGATCTGATCAAAGAACTGTACCCGTTGCGAACCTGTAACTATGATCTGTCAAAAGCAAATATTGATTCCGGAAAATACAAGGTGTGCCTGGAATACCATATAGGAAATTGTAAAGGTCCTTGCGAAGGTTATCAGACTTTACAAAATTATCAAGACCAGATACAGGCAATACGAGAGATTTTAAAAGGAAATTTCAAAGAGAGCCTGAAAGATTTTAGAAACCTGATGCTGGAACTGGCGGGAGAGATGAAATTTGAAGAAGCGCAGAAGATAAAAGATAAAATAGAAGTTTTAGAGAACTATCAGGCCAGATCAACGATTTTAAATCCGAAGATTACCAATATCGATGTTTTTTCAATAGTTTCTGATGAAACTATGGCTTATGTTAACTTCTTGCAGATATCGCACGGTGCTATCATTCGTTCACATACGTTAGAGTTAAAAAAGAAATTGAGTGAGACGGATCAGGAACTTTTAGAATTAGCTATTGTGGAACTAAGAGAGCGTTTTCATTTACTTTCTAAAGAGATCATCGTTCCGTTTGAAGTAGATTTAGGAGAAACTATAAAAGTAACCGTTCCTAAATTAGGAGATAAAAAGCAGATTCTCGATCTATCAGAGCGCAACGCCAAACATTACCGTTTAGATCAATTGAAACAAATCAAGATTGTTGATCCTGATCGGCATACGAATCGTATTATGGCGCAGATGAAAAAAGACTTACGGCTTTCTGTGGAACCGAGACATATAGAATGTTTTGATAATTCTAATATTCAGGGAACCAATCCGGTTTCGGCCTGTGTAGTTTTTAAGGACGGAAAGCCGAGTAAAAAAGATTACCGCCATTTTAATATCAAAACCGTTGAAGGCCCCAATGATTTTGCCTCTATGGAAGAAGTGGTATACCGAAGATACAAGCGTTTACTGGATGAGAACCAACCGTTGCCTCAACTTATTGTCATTGACGGAGGAAAAGGGCAATTGTCATCGGCTCTGAAGAGTTTGGATGATCTGGGATTGAGGGGCAAAATAGCCATCATAGGAATCGCTAAACGATTGGAAGAGTTGTTTTATCCGGAAGATCCCGTTCCGTTGTATCTCGATAAAAAATCGGAAACCTTAAAGATCATACAACATTTGCGTAACGAAGCGCACCGTTTCGGTATTACGCATCACAGAGATAAACGCAGCAAGTCGGCCTTACAGACTTCTTTGGAAACGATTCCGGGAATCGGTGAAAAAACGATGATTACGTTACTAAAGCATTTCAAAAGTGTTAAAAGATTGCAAGCAGCTTCAGAAAAGCAAATTTCTGAGGTTGTAGGAGTTTCAAAAGCCAAAAAAATTTCCGAATTTTACAAAACATTGAATCCTAAAAAAGAATGAAATATATTTTCTTGTTGATAAGCCTACTATTTCTCGCCCCAGCCAGCTTAGCACAAGAGGAAAATTTGACAAATCAAGAGCAACACCCTAAGATCGGATTGGTTTTAAGTGGTGGTGGAGCCAAAGGTTTAGCCCATATAGGCGTTTTAAAAGTCATAGATTCTCTCGGTATAAAAATTGATTACATTGGTGGTACCAGTATGGGTGCTATCATAGGGGGCTTGTATGCTTCCGGATATACTGCTAAACAATTAGATTCTATTTTCAGTAACGTAGATACAGATGCTTTGATCCAGGACTATATTCCACGAGGAGCAAAGAACTTCTACGAAAAAAGAAATGATGAGATCTATGCGATCACGCTCCCGTTCGATAAATTCAGATTAGGCTTGCCTACAGCGCTTTCAAAAGGGCTTTATAATTATAATTTGTTGTCGAGGTTGACCTTTAATGTTTGCGGGATTCAGGATTTTAAAGATTTACCGATTCCCTTTTTCTGTATTGCAACTAATGTAGAGACCGGAAAAGAAGTGATTTTAGATTCCGGAAGCCTTCCTCAAGCTATCATTGCCAGTGGCGCAATACCTTCATTGTACAATCCTATTGAAATAGACGGAAAATTGTTGATCGACGGAGGAATTGTTAACAATTACCCGGTAGAATTGTTGCGTGAAAAAGGTATGGATATCATTATTGGGGTAGATGTACAAGATGGTTTAAAATCACGTGAGGATTTAAAAGGCGCTTCTAGTGTTTTGTTACAGGTCAATAATCTGGGAATGATTCAGAAAATGCAAAACAAAAGAAAGTTGACCGATGTTTATATTAAACCGGATATCCGTAATTACAATATGATGTCATTTGATGAAGGGTATAATATTATTTTGAAAGGAATTGAGGCCGCTACTATTAAAGAAAAAGAATTGGTAAAGTTAGTTCCCGAAAAACCGATTTACAGGGAACCCTTAAAAGTGATGGATTCTTTAGTGGTTTCTGATATTGAGATTAATCAATTGCAGGATTTTACCAGGGCATACGTAAGAGGAAAATTAAAGTTTAAGACCAATGTTAAAATTAGTTTTGATGATATTGTGAGAGGAATTGATAACTTGAATGCAACTCAAAACTTTAAAACTATCAGTTATAATTTTACAAAAGGATCGATAAAAGGGACTAAACAATTCAATTTGTTTTTACAGGAAAAAGAGAAAACAACGTTTTTAAAGTTCGGATTGCATTACGATGATTTATTGAAAAGTTCTATTTTGATCAATTATACCAAGAAGAAATTTTTAACAAAGAATGATGTTTTTTCGTTTGATTTTATTTTGGGGGATAATGTTCGCTATAATTTGAATTATTATATAGACAACGGTTTTTATTGGAGTTTTGGTTTTAATTCTAAAATGATAAGTTTCAACAGGAATATACCCAATGATTTTAACAACGGCTTAACCTTGACAGATTTAGGGTTGAGTTCAATTAATGTTGATTTTACAGATATTAGTAATCAGATCTATTTGCAAACCATTTTCGCTCAAAAATTTTCCATAGGCGGCGGCGGCGAGTTGAAGTTCCTAAAAATCAAATCTGAAAATATTGGTAATACCAATCCGGTTTTTGAAGATAACAATTATTTTTCTGTTTTTGGCTATGCCAAATATGATTCGTTTGACAACAGGTATTTCCCTAAAAGAGGTTGGTATTTTAACGGAGAGTTAAAATCGTTTATTTATTCATCGGACGATCCCGATAATTTCCAAAATTTTACCATAGCTAAAGCCGATATGGGGTTTGCTAAAACATTTTACAAAAAAGCAACGATTAAGCTACAATGCGAAGGAGGGTTTAAAGTCGGAGATAAATCAATAAATTATTTTGATTTTGTTTTAGGAGGGTATGGCTTTGCGCCGATCGTTAACTTCAGACCGTTTTACGGATATGATTTTGTAAGTTTAATGGGTGACAGTTATGTAAAAAGCAGTGCAACGCTGGATGTGGAAGTTTACAGAAAACATCATTTGAATTTTACCGGAAACTTTGCTAACATTGGTAACAATTTATTCCAAGATGTCGATAATTGGTTAAAAAAGCCTGCTTATACAGGTTATGCAATTGGATATGGACTCGAAACAATCATAGGGCCTATTGAAATAAAACATTCCTGGGCACCCGAAACCCGAGATCATTTTACATGGTTTACAGTTGGTTTTTGGTTCTGATTTTTAGAAATGTTCAAAAATATTTCCCTATATTTGTGATATCATGAATTTGTATTGGAAAAATTTATTATCTCATTTAAAATTCCTCATCAAGAGAAATCCTGAGTGAGAAATTCAATTTGTCAATTATTCAGTGTAACAATGAAAATTGCTACATACTACATTGTTTAATTTAAAAAATTGAAGAGATGCCGATATATCACAAACTAGGAAAAATTCCACACAAACGCCATGTTCAGTTTAGAAAAGAAAATGGTGATTTGTATTACGAACAACTTTTCGGTACTATTGGATTTGACGGAATGTCAACCAATATGTACCATGAACACCGCCCTACACAGGTAAAAGAGATAAAAGGGCAATATGATGTTGCGCCAAAAATCGCAAAATCTAATAATATTCAATCGTATCGCTTGAGAGGGTTTCAGGTGGAACCACAAGATGATTTTCTGGAGAGCCGGAAGATTGTGTTGACAAATTCTGACTGTCATATTGTTTTGGCAGCGCCTAAAAAATCTACTACAGATTATTTCTATAAGAATACGGATTCAGACGAGGTCATCTTTATTCATAAAGGAACCGGAAAGCTGAGAACCATGTTAGGAAATCTGGATTTTAAATATGGTGATTATTTAGTTATTCCGAGAGGGATGATCTATAAAATAGATTTTGATACAGAAGATAATCGTCTGTTTATAGTAGAGTCTCATCGTCCGGTTTATACTCCTAAAAGATACCGTAACTGGTTCGGGCAACTTTTAGAACATTCTCCGTTTTGCGAGCGCGATATACGTCGCCCCGAAGAATTAGAAACCAATGACGAAAAAGGAGATTTTCTTATCAAAATCAAGAAAAGAGATGAGATCTTTGATATGGTCTATGCTACACATCCCTTTGATGTAGTGGGGTATGACGGTTACAATTATCCGTATGCTTTTTCAATTCATGATTTTGAACCGATTACGGGAAGAATTCATCTTCCGCCGCCAATCCATCAAACTTTTGAAACAGACGCTTTTGTAATATGTTCATTCGTTCCGCGTTTGTACGATTACCATCCGCAATCTATTCCGGCGCCTTACAATCACAGCAATATTGATAGTGATGAAGTACTATATTATGTTGATGGTGATTTTATGAGCCGTAACGATATTGAAGCCGGACATATTTCACTGCATCCGGCAGGGATTCCACATGGTCCGCATCCCGGAGCAGTCGAAAGAAGTATCGGGAAAAAAGAAACATTGGAGTTAGCAGTTATGGTAGATACTTTTAAACCTTTAATGGTTACGGAAGATGCTATGAAAATAGCAGATGAGAAGTATTACCAATCTTGGTTGGACTAATTTTCGTTGGAAAACAAAAACTATTAAATAAACACATAAGGTCATTGACCTAAAATAACACACAAACTATAGATTATCATGGCAAAAGAAGTAAAATCCGTAGAATACGGACTGGAAAAAATATTTGAAGGAGCACAAGATTTCCTTCCGCTTTTAGGAACTGATTACGTTGAATTTTATGTAGGAAATGCAAAACAAGCCGCTCATTTTTATAAATCAGCTTTCGGCTTCCAATCTTTAGCATATAAAGGATTAGAAACAGGATCAAGAGATGAGGTGAGCTATGTTTTGGTACAAAATAAGATCAGATTGGTGTTGACAACACCGCTAAATAGTAAATCGCCTATCAATGAACATATTGTAAAACACGGTGATGGTGTTAAGGTAGTGGCTCTTTGGGTGGAAGATGCGCGTTCTGCTTTTGAAGAAACAACAAAAAGAGGGGCAAAAGTATTTATGGAGCCTACTGTTGAAAAAGATGAATTCGGGGAGGTTGTAAGAGCAGGTATTTATACTTATGGAGAGACTGTTCATATGTTTGTAGAGCGCAAAAATTACAACGGTACTTTTATGCCGGGCTTTGTAGAATGGAAAACACAATATAATCCGGAGCCGGTAGGTTTAAAATACATAGATCACATGGTAGGAAATGTAGGTTGGGGCGAAATGAACACCTGGGTAAAATGGTATGAAGATGTAATGGGCTTTGAAAATTTCTTATCTTTTGATGATACTCAGATCCATACTGAATACTCTGCCTTGATGAGTAAAGTAATGAGCAATGGTAACGGACGTGTTAAATTCCCGATTAACGAACCGGCAGAAGGAATTAAAAGATCACAGATTGAAGAATATCTTGACTTTTATGAAGGGGCAGGAGTACAGCATATTGCCGTAGCAACAGATAATATTATTGAAACAGTATCAGCATTGCGTTCAAGAGGTGTGGAATTTTTAACAACTCCGCCGGAAGAATATTACAAAGCAGTTCCGGGGCGTTTGGAAGAGCACTCTCATGAATTGAGAGAAGATATAGAAACGTTAAAAAGCTTAGGGATTATGATTGATGCCGATGAAGAAGGATATTTGTTACAGATTTTTACAAAGCCTGTTGAAGACAGACCTACACTTTTCTTTGAAATTATACAAAGAATGGGAGCAAGAGGCTTTGGAGCAGGAAACTTTAAAGCACTTTTTGAGTCTATTGAAAGAGAACAGGCTTTGAGAGGTACATTATAAAAACTGATTTTTATTATAAAGTAATCAATTTTTAAACCTAAAGTATTGAAAATAATGTGTTAAAAAGGTTAAAGTTTATTTTTCATCAAGAAAAATTTAAAAAGTAATTACCTTTGCACTCGCAAAAAAAGGAACAATATGTTCGTTTTTTTGCAGATAATTTTTCATAATTTATAGTTTTTGGTTGGTTAATAGCATAAAAAACTCAGTCATTAATTTTGACTGGGTTTTTTTGTTTTAGTATTTTTGGAACAGAAATTGCATTTCAAGTGTGTTTAATCACAACAGAAAAGTTACATATTGGTAATGAGTAGGTTATGTGATTGTTATAATTTAGACACTCACTAAAAAGCTGACAAATGAAAAAAATAGCCCTTTTACTTTTAATTTTTGTTACGACAAATTCTTTTGTACAAAATGAAGAAGCATTTCAAACGGGAGAATGGTTCAAGTTGCGGATACATTATGGAATGATTAATGCCGGTTATGCTACTCTTGAAATCAAAGAAGCAACCAGAAGCAATAAAAAAGTACATCATGTAGTAGGGAAAGGTTGGACTGTAGGGATGGCGAAACTTTTCTTTAAAGTAGAAGACGACTACCAAAGTTATTTTGATAAGGAAACCGGAAAGCCGTATCAGTTTATAAGAAAGATAGACGAAGGCGGCTATACTAAAAACCAGATAGGGTACTTCAATCAGAATAGAAATACCGTTCTGGTAAAAGATTATAAAAAAGATACCGAAAAAACGTTTTCTGTGCCTGACAATGTTCAGGATATTGTTTCCTCATTTTATTTCTTAAGAAATCATCCGCAGCTCGATAATCTAAAAGTCGGAGAATCAATTGTTATTGATATGTTTTTTGACGACGAAACGTTTAAGTTTAAGTTAAAATATATTGGTAATGAAGATTTAAAAACTAAATTTGGAACGGTTCCATGTAAAGTCTTCAGACCTTATGTACAAGCGGGTCGCGTTTTTAAGGAAGAAGAAAGCTTAACGGTTTGGATATCAAATGATGAAAATAGAATTCCGATACGTATAAAAGCCAGTTTGGCAGTAGGATCCTTAAAGGCAGATTTAGAAGCTTTTAAAGGACTAAAAAATTCTTTTAAAATTAAAGTTGAAAATTAATTCATGAATACAGAATCGCTTTATCAGGATAAGATAGAGGCTTTAGAAAAAAAATTTAAGGCAATCAATCAAAATACGGAAACGCATTTGGAAGGATTGTTATGGTCAAAACCCATAACATATTGGGATTATATACAAACAGATGCACTTTTAAATTTACAAACACAAAGAACAACGTTGCCCGATGAAATGGTATTTATTATGTACCACCAGATCAATGAACTGTTGTTTAAAATGATCTTGTGGGAAATAGATCAATTGTGTCATACAGAACTTCCGTCTACAGCATATTTTACTGAGAAATTAGGTCGTATCAGTCGTTATTTCGACATGTTAACGACCTCTTTTGATATTATGACAGACGGAATGGAAGTGGATCAATACCTGAAGTTCAGGAATACATTAACACCGGCAAGCGGATTCCAGAGTGCGCAATATCGTTTGATTGAATTTGCATCTACAGATCTTATTAATCTTATAGATGCCCGCTTCAGAGCAACAATTGACAGAAATACACCGTATGAGCATGCTTTTGAACATTTGTATTGGCAGGCAGCCGGGAAGGATTATAAAACAGGAGAGAAGTCTTATCTGATTCAACAATTTGAGAAACGCTATAAAAAAGAATTTCTTGATTTTATGGAGGAATATAATACAATCAATGTTTGGCGAAAGTTTAAACAACTTCCTCTTGAAGATCAGCAGAATGAAGATTTGGTAGAAGCAATGAGGCATTATGATAAAACGGTTAATATTACTTGGGTAATGGGGCATTTTCGGACTGCGGTGAAGTACATTGAAAGTTCGCAAGGGAACGGAGAAGCAACCGGAGGAAGTGATTGGAAAAAATACATGCTGCCGAAATACCAAAAAAGAATTTTCTTTCCGGAGCTGTGGACCAAAGAAGAATTGGATAAGTGGGGCGAAAATGTTTAATGTGAAAAAGAGTTTAAATTGAAATACCTAACATCTCTATTGCTGTTACTTACTGCTGTAATAGCATGTGATACTAAAAATAAGAAAGAAGAAAAACAAGAAGAGAAAATTGAAAATGCAGAACCTGTAATTAAAAGATACGGATTTGTATATAATGATTTTCATGTTGTAAACGATACAATTAAAAGCGGTGATACGTTCGGTACCTTACTACAGAATTATGTCCTTCCGGATAGTATGAATGTACATCAACTGACTGAAAAGATCAGAGATTCCTTTAATTTACGAGGAATGAAAGCCGGTAAGCCTTATGTTTTACTTTTTGATAAGCAAAAGCAAAACGACCTGAAAGCTTTTATATATGTAAAAGATAAGATACACTATACTGTAATTGATCTAAGAGATTCTGTTGCAGTTCTTAATAAGAAAAGACCGCTTTCTATTAAAAAAAGAACAATTGCAGCAGAGATAGAAGGCTCATTGTCTGAAACATTAGATAGAGAAGGAGTAAGCGCTTCTTTAGCGCCCAAGCTGGCCAGTGTATATGCTTATTCCATTGACTTCTTTAAAATTCAGAAAGGAGATAAGTTTGCCGTAACACTTTATGAGAATTTTATAGAAGATTCTATCTATGCAGGAATTGACCATATTGAATCAACGTACTTTCAGCACAGAGGAAGGGATTTTTATGCTTTTCCATATAAATTAAAGCCGGGACAAAGAGAATATAGTTATTATGATGAAGAGGGAAAGGCATTAAAAAGTATGTTTTTAAAAGCGCCTTTAGATTATTATAGGATATCCTCAAAATTTTCAGGGAAACGCTTCCATCCGGTACAAAAAAGATGGAAAGCTCACAACGGAACGGATTATGCTGCTCCGCATGGTACACCGATTAAGGCAACAGCAGCCGGAGTGGTGTCGAGAGCAGGCTATACTTCCGGGAACGGTAATTTTGTAAAGATAAGACACAATGCAACCTATTCCACACAGTACCTTCACATGTCTAAAATTTTAGTCAAAAAAGGAGAGTACGTTGCACAAGGACAAGTCATCGGGAAAGTAGGAAGTACAGGTTTAGCAACAGGACCACATGTATGTTACCGTTTTTGGAAAAACGGAGTACAGGTAGATCCTTTTAAAGTACAATTGCCAAGTGCAGAACCTATGGCAGAAAAAGACAGGTTGAAATATATAGAATATATTAAACCGTTCAGAAAAGAATTAGACAGTATTTTAAAAGTTAAATTTAAAGAATAATGAGCTTACAATCTATTAATCCGTCAGGTACGGTTGCATGGCAAAACATCAGAGAACATTTTACTGAAATGTATAATGTTTCTATGCAGGAAATGTTTCAGGAAGATTCAAAACGTGCCGAAAAATTCCATATCAAATGGGAAAAGTTTTTAGTGGATTATTCTAAAAATAAGATCAATGAAAAAACATTGGCATTGCTTTTAGATTTGGCAAATGAAGTAGGTTTAAAAGAGGCTGTTGAAAGCTATTTCGGAGGTGAAAAAATTAACCGGACCGAAAAAAGAGCTGTTCTTCATACAGCTTTACGAGCTAATAAAGAAGATGTTGTTTTAGTTGATGGCGTAAATGTAATGCCGGAAGTTTTTGCAGTTAAAGAGAAAATTAAAACTTTTTCCGACAAAGTGATAACGGGAGGTATAAAAGGTTTTACGGGTAAAGCATTTACGGATATAGTGAATATTGGGATAGGCGGATCTGATTTAGGACCGGCTATGGTGGTTGAAGCTTTACAATATTATAAAAATCACTTAAATGTTCATTTTGTATCTAATGTTGATGGTGATCATGTTCAGGAAGTTTTAAAGAAAGTCAATCCGGAAACAACTCTTTTTGTTATTGTTTCTAAAACATTCACGACTCAGGAAACATTGTCTAATGCTGAGACAATAAGAAGTTGGTTCTTGCAATCTGCCAAACAAGAAGATGTCGCCAAACATTTCGTAGCCGTTTCGACCAATATTCAAAAAGTAACAGATTTTGGTATTGCTGAAGATAATATTTTTCCGATGTGGGACTGGGTCGGAGGAAGATTTTCGCTTTGGAGTGCGGTGGGACTATCCATAGCTTTAGGTGTAGGATATGATAATTTTGATGCACTGTTAAAAGGAGCTAATAAAATGGACACTCATTTTAAAACGGCTGAGTTTTCACAAAATATACCGGTAGTTTTAGCCTTATTAAGCGTTTGGTATAATAATTTCTTCGGAGCTGAAACGGAAGCTTTGATTCCTTACACCCAATATTTACAAAAATTAGCACCCTATCTTCAACAGGGGATTATGGAAAGTAACGGAAAAAGCATCGGAAGAGATGGAAATCCGGTAAATTATCAGACCGGAACTATCATTTGGGGCGAACCGGGAACTAATTCTCAACATGCTTTCTTTCAATTGATCCATCAAGGTACGAAACTGATTCCGACTGATTTTATCGGTTTTAAAAAATCGCTTTACGGAGATGCAGATCATCACAACAAATTGATGTCCAATTTTTTTGCACAAACAGAAGCTTTGTTGATGGGTAAAACTGAGAAACAAGTGAAAGCAGAGTTTGAAAAGCAGGAAATTACCGGAGATTTTGCGGATTATTTATTGCCTTTTAAAGTATTTGACGGGAATAAACCGACCAATACGATTTTAATTGATTCCTTAACACCGGAAACCTTAGGGTCATTAATTGCTCTATACGAACATAAGATCTTTGTTCAAGGAGTAATTTGGAATATTTTTAGTTATGATCAATGGGGAGTTGAACTGGGTAAACAATTGGCAAATTCAATTTTAGAAGAGATAAATCAAGAAAAAATTAATGCACATGATCCGTCAACGGAGTTCTTGTTACGCAATTTTCTATCGGAATAAATAAGAACTTTAAAAAAAGCTTGAATTTTTATCGGTGATCTGTTAAAAAAAACGTTAAAAAGTTCGTTTTTAGAAAGATTATTATAAGTGTTTTATTGTTAACAATTTCTTAACCTTAGTTAAAATCTGTTGTTTGAAATTTGCAAAAAAAACATAAAACACAAGAAATGAGAGATTTTGCAAAAAAATTACTTTTTGGATTTGTCTTTTTGACTTCCTTAACGGTTTTTTCTCAGGCAACAGTTACCGGAGTAATTGTTGATGCCGATTTGAACGAGCCTTTAGCAGGAGCTAATGTTGTAGTTAAAGGAACTACAGATGGTGCAACTACCGATTTTGATGGTAAGTTTGAATTTACAACTTCAGAAAAATCAGGACAGATTGTAGTGTCTTATTTAGGTTTTGAGTCTAAAGTTATTTCTTTTACAGTTTCAGGAAACACAGTTAACTTAGGAAACGTTACTTTAACTCCTGATGAAAATCAATTAGAAGGAGTTGTAGTAGTAGGTAGTGGAGTAATTGACTTAGCTAAAGATAGAAAGACACCTATTGCCGTTTCAACAATTAAAGCAGCTGAAATTCAAGCTAAGATCGGTACTGCAGACGTAACGCAGGCATTAGTGAATACACCTTCGGTATATGTAGCAGGACAATCAGGCGGTTATGGTGATTCAAGAATGACTGTTCGTGGATTTCAACAAGACAATACAGCTTTCTTATTGAATGGTCAACCGATCAACGGTATGGAAGACGGTAAAATGTACTGGTCTAACTGGTCAGGTATGTCTGATATTGCTAATGTAATCCAGATTCAAAGAGGTTTAGGATCTTCAAAATTAGCTATTTCATCTGTTGGGGGTACAGTAAACTTTGTTACTAAAGCGACCGAAAAGAAACAAGGTGGTTTTGCTTCAATGGGTGTAGCAAATAGTGATTATTTCAAATCAACTGTAGGGTACAACACAGGAATGTCTAAAAAAGGTTGGGGATTCAGCGTAATGATGTCTCACTGGCAAGGTGACGGTTACAATATGGGAACCAGAGGGGAAGGACAAAATTATTTTATTTCTTTAGGATATAAGCCAAGTGATAAACACAATTTCAATTTCTTATTGACAGGTGCACCACAATACCATGATCAGAATTTTACTAAATCAATTAGTACATATTTGCAATACGGTAGAAAATACAATAATAACTACGGATACTTAAATGGTCAGTATTTATCTGAAAGAACAAACTTTTACCACAAACCGGTAGCTAATTTAAACTGGGATTTCAATATTAATGAAACAACACAGTTATCAACTGTATTATATGCTTCTTGGGGTAGAGGTGGTGGAACCGGTAATTACGGAACCAGATTAAGAACAGCTGATGGTTTAGTTGATTTTGACACAATGTATGCTAATAACCTAGCTACAGCAAACGGAGAAGGATCGTATTCAAACGGAAACTATCTTATCAGAGCTTCAATGAACAACCATGCGTGGTACGGAATGGTTACTAATTTGAAAAAGAAAATTAATGAAAACCTTTCTTTTAATGCAGGGATGGACTTAAGAACCTATTATGGTACACACTATAGACAAGTTGCAAATTTCTTAGGCTTAAATTCATGGACCGAAAGTAGAAACTTAAAAGGACAGAATGATTTACCTACCGGTACTATTGTTTCAAATACAGTTACAGATTACGGTATTGCTAAACCTTGGGAAGCAATGTTTAATACTGTAGGGGAAAGCCAAAGAATTGATTACGATTATAGTGAGAGAATTTCTTACGGAGGAGTGTTCGGACAAGTAGAGTATGCTACAGAAAAGGTATCAGCCTTTTTCCAAGGATCAGTATCTGAACAAATGCACCAAAGATTTGACCGTTATGATTATTTGCCGGAATATAAAGATGCTAAGAAAGTAGACAACTTTGGTTTCAATACTAAAGGTGGTGTAGCTTATAATATTACAGGGCAACACACAGTTTTTGTTAATGCAGGATATTATTCTCGTCAACCGTATCATGATAATATCTATTTGAACTATACAAATGCAGTTAATCCTTTAACAGAAAACGAAAAAATATTAGGGTTAGAAGCAGGATATACATTTACTTCATCAATTTTTACCGCTAACTTAAATGTTTACAGAACATCTTGGAAAGATCGTGTAACTACAACTTCTACTGTATTAACGGCAGATGGAACAATTGGAACCACACCGGTATCAACAGGCGATTTGATCTATACAACCAGTCAAAACGATGAGCAGTTGCATACAGGGGCTGAGGTAGATTTCACATTAAAACCAATAAAAACATTAAGTGTTAAAGGTTTTGCATCAGTTGGAAACTGGGAGTACAGAGGAAATGCTGTTCAAAGAAAATATAATGAAGGCTTAGATGTATTAGATGAATCAAAAGTTGATATTGAAGGAGGTAAAGTAGGTGATGCTGCTCAAACAACTTGGGGGTTAGGTGCTAAATATGAAATCTTTGAACGTTTCTCAATTGACGCTGACTGGAGAAATTACGATAAATTGTATGCAAATGTTTCTGCAAGAAAAGAAAATATAGAGTTACCGTCTTATGATTTAGTAGATGCAGGTATTTCATATAAAATGTTAGTAGGGAAAGATAAAAAGAACTCTGTTGGTTTCAGATTCAATATGAATAACGTTTTCAATGAAGTTTATTTATCTGAATTAACTACAGCAAACAAAGTTCAAGCCGGAGATGAAACTTGGAATGGAATTAATGTTTCAAATGCAGGATATTTCGGTTTAGGAAGAACATGGAATTTCTCAATCCGTTACAATTTCTAATGACTGTTTAGTTTTAATTATAAAAAAGCCCTTTAGCAATTTTGTTAAAGGGCTTTTTAAATTTTATATCTTTGTAAAAACACAAATAAAACTAATCAGTATGTATACAGCCGTTCAAACTGCCCATTCTATTTTTGCTTATGTAGTATTAGCACTATTGTTTTTAGCTAGTATAAACGCCATTGCAGGTTTGGCAAGTAAGAGACTTTTTAAAGATAAGGATCTGCGTTTGTCCTTATTTGCACTTATTGTTACCCATTTACAATTAGTATTGGGAATTGTTGTTTATTTTATCTCTCCGTTAGGATTATCCGCATTCGGACAAATGTCAAACTCTGCTTTGCGACTTACATCTTTAGAACATCCGCTAATTAATGTTATTGCTATAGCATTCGTTACAATCGGTTGGTCTAAGCACAAAAGAGAAGAAAGCAACAACGGGAAGTTTAAAAAAATAGCCCTGTTTTATTCTATTGGGTTCTTGTTGATTCTATCCAGAATTCCTTGGTCAAACTGGTTAGGCTAAAATAGTATGCATCTGTTTTCATGGAATAATAGATTTTTTAGGTTTTCCCTGATAGCTCTCCTGTTAGTAGGGGGCTTATCCTTGAGTTTGGGATTCAAAGCGTCTGAAACAGATGATTCTAATAAAATAAAGCGTGATTCAGTACAACAGGATTCACTAAAAAGAAATAAATTCTACAAAACAAATGTCCATGCGTCTTATTATCATGATAAATTCAATGGCAGAAAGACAGCAAGCGGACAACTATTTGATAATAAATTATATACTGCAGCACATAGAACACTGAAATTCGGGACAAAAGTTAAAGTGATTAATCCCGATACCGATAAATCAGTGATCGTGGTAATTAATGACAGAGGACCGTTTGTTTCGGGTAGGGAAATAGACCTCACCAAAAAAGCCTTTAGTGAAATAGCAGATAGTAAAAGAGCAGGTTTCTTAATTGTAAACCTAGAGATCATAGAGTAAGTCAGGTATTTTGCCTGACTTTTTTCTTTAAGTAAATTTAACAAAACTTTAAGTTCGGTTGCAACCGAACTAACCGAACTATTAATTATTTTTGCGTCAAAATTGTAATTATGGATAATAATGCAGAAAAGGAAAAAGAAGAATTAATAGAAATGTTTGGGGTACATTTTGAAAAGTTTCACATGTTGCCACCTTTAGCAGCCAGAATCTTGGCTACTTTAATTCTGAACTCCAGAGAAAAAGACCTGAGTTTTGAAGATTTGGTGTGTATTACAGGGGCAAGTAAAAGTTCGGTCTCAACAAACATTAATCTGCTACTTAAACTAGAAAAAATCATCTATTATACAATTTGCGGAGATCGTAAAAAGTTTTTTAAACCTGCCAGCCTAGCCGATAGAATTAAAAACCATCTGGTTTTTATAAAGTCAGAACAAAATATAATAAAAAGAATCAGTAGTTACGAAGAAAAGTACAAAAGAAAACCTTTGACGGTTATGGAAGAGAAAAGTCTGGAGATCTATCGTGAATACGTCAATAATTTTGAAGTGCTGCTTCAGGATTCCATCAAGAAAATAGAAGAATTAGAAACCAAATAACCCATTTATTTTATAGTTGAATTTTATGAAAAAGAAGTTTGTTTCAGCCGTAGTGTTTGTTAGTGTTCTTTTTGTTTCGTGTAAAAAAGAACAACAGCAACAAGCGAAACCAGTAATGCCTTATAAAGTTGTACAAATTGCTAAGACCAATACAACATTGCAGGCAGAATATCCGGCTACCCTTGAAGGGGTCATGGATATTGACATCCGTCCAAAGGTTGACGGTTATATTCAAAAAATCTTTGTTGATGAAGGACAGGAAGTAAAAAAAGGACAAGTTCTTTTTAAATTAGAAACCCAATCTGTATCCCAAGACGCAGCAGCAGCAAAAGCAAAAGTAGATGCTGCTCAGGTTGAAGTGGATCGTTTAGTTCCGTTAGTGGAAAGAAACATCATTAGTAAAGTACAATTAGAAACAGCTAAAGCAAATCTTGCAAGCGCAAAAAGCACTTATCAAAGTGTAATTGCAAATATCGGATATGCTACTATAACAAGTCCGGTTAACGGAGTTGTAGGTACAATCCCGTATCGATTAGGAACGTATGTAAACAGTCAGACAGATCAACCGCTAACCCGTGTTTCTGATATCACTAAAGTATATGCTTATTTCTCAGTAAGTGAAAAGCAGCAACTGGATATGGTAATGAATTCCGAAGGAAAAACATTTCAGGATAAAATTGCTAAAATGCCGGCTGTAAGCCTGATCTTAAGTAATGGGATAGAATACAGTCAAAAAGGAAAAGTAGAAACTTTTAGTGGTTTAGCTAACCCGGAAACAGGTTCGTTTAATGTGAGAGCTGGTTTTCCTAATCCGGAAAAGATATTACGTTCAGGAGGAACAGGAACTGTAACAATTCCGACAGATTTAAAAGATGTAATTCTTATTCCTCAAAGCGCTACTATGGAAATGCAAGATAAAACAATTGCTTTAGTAGTTGATAAGGAAAACAAAGTGAAAATGGTACCGGTTGAAGTGCGTCCGGTTCCCGGAGGAAAATTCTTTGTAGTAGACAAAGGCTTAAATGTAAACGATAAAGTTCTTATCGAAGGAGTAGGACTAATTACAGAAGGGACACCTATTAAACCGGAAGTAGTTCCATTGAACGACATATTAAATCCGACTGCAAAATAATCGACTAATCAATATTTGAAAATATTATTTTATGTTAAGAAAATTTATTGACAGACCCGTGTTGTCAACGGTGATTTCTATTATCATCGTGATTTTGGGAATCCTGGGGCTTATCACTCTTCCGGTATCTCAATATCCGGAAATTGCACCGCCAACAGTTACGGTATCGGCTAGTTATCAGGGAGCCAGTGCCGAAGTAGTGATGAACTCGGTAGTTATTCCGTTAGAAGAGCAAATCAACGGGGTAGAAGATATGACCTATATGACTTCTACTTCAAGTAATGACGGTTCGGCAACGATTAATATTTATTTTAAGCTGGGTACAAATCCGGATATGGCTGCGGTAAACGTTCAGAATCGCGTGTCAAGAGCCACTCCGTTATTACCACAGGAAGTTACCCGGGCAGGTGTTACAACAGCTAAGCGTCAAAGTGATAACATTTTGATCTTTGGTTTGTATAGTGCCAATGAAACTTATGATATGACATTTCTCCAAAACTATGCTAATATCAATATTATCCCTAAATTAAAAAGGGTAACAGGTGTTGGTGAGGCTATGGTTTTCGGACAGAAAGATTATTCGATGCGTATTTGGTTAAAACCGGATGTAATGGCTTCACATAGTTTGGTTCCGGCTGATGTAATGAATTTATTGTCGGAACAGAATATTGAAGCGGCTCCAGGACAATTCGGTGAGGATAGTGACCAATCTTTTCAATATACTCTAAAATATAAAGGACGTTTACAAAGTATCAAAGAGTTTGAGCAAATAGTAGTGAAGTCAACAGAGAATGGAGAAGTTTTACGTTTAGGAGATATTGCCCGTGTGGAACTAGGGGCTCAAAATTATGCAAGTAATACTTTGATCAACGGACATCAGGCAGTGGCAGTAGCTATTGCACAGACTGCCGGTTCAAATGCACAGGAAGTTATTGAAGGTTGTTTGAAAGTTTTAGAACAATCAGAAGTAAGTTTCCCTAAAGGAGTTGAATACGCATCTTTGGTTAACGCAAATGATTTCCTGGAAGAATCCATTTCAAAAGTACTTCATACCTTAATTGAAGCCTTTATATTAGTGTTTATCGTGGTATTTGTATTCTTACAGGACTGGAGATCTACATTGATTCCGGCAATTTCAGTACCGGTAGCTATTGTAGGTACATTTTTCTTCCTGAACTTATTCGGATTTACGATAAACATGTTAACCTTGTTTGCATTAGTGTTGGCAGTAGGTATTGTTGTGGATGATGCTATTGTGGTAGTAGAAGCGGTCCATGCTAAAATGGAAGCCGGCGAGCACAATCCTAAAAAGGCAGCTCACAGTGCAATGGATGAGATCAGTGGGGCTATTATTTCCATTACCTTAGTAATGTCGGCCGTATTTATCCCTGTTTCGTTTATTAGTGGATCAGCCGGAGTATTTTATAAGCAGTTTGGTTTAACATTAGCCGTTTCGATTGTTTTATCAGCGATTAATGCACTTACTTTATCACCTGCATTGTGTGCTATTTTCTTAAAACCGCATGATGAACATGAAAACAGTAAGAAAGGACTTTTGAAACGTTTTTACACAGCATTTAATGTTGCTTTTGATTCTACAACCAGTAAATACAAAAGATCAGTTGAGTTTTTCTTGAATCGTAAATGGTTAGCATTCTTCGGCATCATTGTTTTTGCAGGAATCTTCGTTTTCTTAATGAATATTACACCAAAGTCTTTCGTGCCGAATGAAGATACCGGAACAATTATGTCTGACGTGTCATTGCCGCCAAGTACTTCTTTAGAGCGTACGGAAGCTGTACTGTTACAAATTGAAAATGCCGTAAAAGACATTCCTGAAATTGAAAGAGTTTTGCGTATTTCAGGGCGAAGTTTGATCAGTGGTACGGGAAGTAATTACGGAATGATCATCGTAAACTTAAAGCCATGGGCCGAACGTAAAGAAGTGAATCAGGAAATTAATGCAGTTGTGGGCGAATTGTTTAAAAGAACAGCTACGATCAAAGATGCTAGAGTAATTTTCTTTGCCCGCCCTACTTTAACCGGTTTCGGTTTCAGTAGTGGATTTGAATTTCAGTTACAGGATCAAAAAGGAGGAACTATTCAGGAACTGAATACCATTAAAGATAAGTTTTTGGGAGCATTGAACAGTCGTCCTGAGATTAAGTATGCAACGACTTCATTCTCGCCTAACTATCCGCAATATCAAATTGATTTGAATGTTCCGGCAATTAAGAAATCAGGTTTAACAGTATCGGATGTGTTGGGTACTATGCAAGGATATTACGGTGGGGTTTATGCCTCTAATTTTAATAAGTTTGGAAAACAATACCGTGTAATGTATCAGGCCGAACCGGAATACAGAAGTGATCCGGAATCGTTGAACAAAGTAATGGTTCGTACGGCTAGTGGCGTTATGGCACCGATATCACAGTTTATTGATCTGAAAAAAGTATTCGGACCACAGGTAATCAATCGTTTTAACTTATTTACTTCCGTAAATATTAATGGAGCGCCTGCTGACGGATTCAGTTCAGGAGATGCTATTAACGCTATTGAAGAAGTAGCTCAGCAAACTTTACCGATAGGATATGGTTATGAATATTCCGGAATGACTCGTGAAGAGATCAATGCCGGTGGTCAAACAGTCTTTATTTTCTTATTGTGTTTGATCTTTGTTTATTTCTTGTTATCTGCACAGTATGAAAGTTATATGTTGCCGTTTGCAGTATTGCTATCCTTGCCGGTTGGTTTGGCAGGAGCCTTTATCTTTGCTTATTTGTTTAATGTGAGCAATAATATTTACCTGCAAATTACATTGATCATGCTGATCGGTCTGTTAGCGAAAAACGCCATTTTGATTGTAGAATTTGCTGCTGATGCGAGAAGAAAGGGAATGAGTATTTCCCAAGCAGCCGTTCAGGGTGCTGTAGCGCGTCTTCGTCCGATTTTGATGACCTCATTTGCCTTTATTCTGGGGTTAGTTCCGTTGATGTTGGCACAAGGAGCCGGAGCCGTCGGAAATCAGTCGATCGGTACAGGAGCAATCGGAGGGATGTTGATAGGAACTATTTTTGGTGTTTTGATTATTCCGGTGCTGTTTGTTGTATTCCAAAGTTTACAGGAAAAAGTAAGTTCAAAAAATGCATAAATAAGGGCGGCCAAAAAGAGTAATAAATATAAAATTCAGTGATATGAAATAGAATTGAAAGACGGGGAAAGTCATTGGAATTTGATAATCACGATGATATTTTCAACCTGACAGAGCAAACTAAAGAATCAGACAGGTTTGAAGAATTTGCACCGACTTTCAGAGCATTTATGGGAAAACTGAAAGGAAAAAATTAGCCGTAAAGAGAAAAAGATACCACATAACGGGTAAAATAGTCATAAAATGAAAAAAATCATTCTTTTAATAGTTGTAGGGTTGACAATGCAATCGTGTTTTGTTGCCAAAAATTATAAAAAACCCGAAGTAGATACAACTAATTTATATAGAACAGAAGAAGTCTTAGACAGCACTTCCATAGGAACCCTATCTTGGAAAGAGCTTTTTACGGATGTTAAATTGCAAGAGTACATCAACGAAGGGATCCAAAATAATTTAGATCTTCAGATTGCTTTGCAAAACATGGCTTCAGCGGAAGCAGTGTTAAAGCAGGGAAAAGCAGGCTACATACCTTCTTTGACTGGTAATGCAACTTGGACACATCAGGAAACATCCTCAAATAGTCAGTTTGGGCGACTTTTCAGCAGTATCGATCAGTATGAACTATCGGGCGTGTTAAGTTGGGAAGCAGATATTTGGGGTAAGATCAGAAGTACAAAGAGAGGTGCTTTAGCGGCTTATCTTCAAACAGAAGCCGCTAAAAGAACAGTTCAGTCAGAACTAGTTGCCCAAATAGCCTCTTTATATTACCAGATGTTGGCAACAGAAGAGCAAATCAAAGTGGTAACACAAACGTTAGAGAATCGTAAAAAAAGTGTTGAAGTCATCCATGCTCTGAAAGATGCCGGAAATGTTAATGAAGTAGGAGTTAAGCAAACGGAAGCGCAACAATATGCTACCGAAGTAACGCTTAGTGATTTAAAGTACAATCTGAGAGTACTGGAAAACTCATTTAATGTGTTGTTAAACAAAAAACCGGGTTCTGTTGAAAAGGGTAATTTTAATGAACAGAATATAACGGTTGATATCAAAACAGGAGTGCCGGCAATGTTGTTGAGCAATCGTCCTGATGTAGTTTCAGCCGAATTAAATTTCAGAAATACTTTTGAACAAACCAATGTGGCTCGTAGTAATTTCTATCCTTCATTAACAGTAACAGCTACGGGAGGTTTTCAAAGTTTAGAGTTGAAAGAATGGTTTAGTGCGAAATCATTATTTGCAAATATTGTAACAGGTTTAACACAACCGATCTTCAACCAAAGAAAAATAAGAACACAATATGAAGTTGCTAAAGCAAATCAACAAGTAGCTTATTTACAGTTCGAAAAATCGCTTTTAACCGCCGGAAAAGAAGTGTCAGATGCTTTAGCAAGCTATACAAATGAAACAAATAAGCTGGTGTCTCGAAAAAAGCAATTAGATGCATTAAAGGCAGCCGCAAATTATTCAGATGAATTGCTTCAATATGGTATGGTAAACTATTTAGAAGTATTAACGGCTAAAGATAATGCGTTAAGTACTGAGATAAATTATATTGATAATAAGTACCAACAGTTGAATGCTGTGATCAGCTTATACAAAGCACTGGGTGGCGGAGCAAATTAAAAAATAATGCTGTCTGAAAATCCATTTTACTGAATATTTGGTTTTCTGAGAGAAAGGGTTGATTATTTCTTAGGAGGTAAAATGATTTCAGACAGCTTTTTTATTAGATATGGAAACAAAGAAACACGAGTTGATTCAGCGAACATTGGATTATTTCCTGAAATACGGAAGTAAAAATGTTACTATGGATGATATCTCTTCTGAGTTTGGTGTTTCCAAAAAGACGATCTATTCCTGCTTTAAAAATAAGGAAGAACTCGTTCGTGACTGTACCCAATTTTTGTGGGAAAGATTTCTTGAAGAGTTAGATAAAATTGAAGTGAAAGATCCGATCAGAAAAATTATTCTGATCTATCAAAAAGCAATAGAGCATATTAGTTCAATAAGACCTGTGTTTGTTTTCTCTTTAAAAAAGTATCACAAAGAGTCATTTGAGGATTACGATCTCTATAAAGCATATTTCAGAGATCACATTGTATTACCATTGCTTAAACAAGCTCAGGAGGAAGGTAAGATCGATACTGAGATATTACTGGAGCTGTTTTACCAAGTAAACTTTGATGATATCGCAGAGCGATTGTGGCAATTAAAATTCTTTGAAGAATATTCCAATAAAATGGCACTGGAATATTTTGTGATCCAGAAACTTAAAGGCATTGTGAAAGTAGACTATCTGGATTTGTTTTTATTCTCTTAATTTTATTTTTTACCAAGTGGCGTAAGGATGTTGGCTTAAATAAGAGTTGTAATAGCGGGGATCCTGTGTAACTTCTTCACCTAACCATTCCGGTTTTTCAAACTCCTCGTCTTCTGATTTTAATTCCAATTCAGCTAAAACCAAGCCTTTGTTTTCTCCTTCAAAAACATCTACTTCAAAAACATGAATCCCGACCATTACCTCATAACGGGTTTTATCGATCATTCCTTCCTCACAAAGTACTAATAAAGCGTCAGCCTCATGAACATCAATTTCCTTTTCCCATTCAAACCGGCTGATTCCGTTTGCACTACTTTTTCCCTTAACCGTAATGTACCCTTTGTTCGATTTGATGCGAACCCTAACCGTGCGTTCGGGAGCAGAGTTTAAGTACCCTTGAACAATTCGGTTTATACAAGTACTTTCTTTGACGAAATCGTCTGATTTGACCAAAAATTTACGTTCAATCTCTTTCAAAGTTTCTTCTTTTTTATGTCACGAAAGTATTAAAAAATACCAGTATTTGCTATATTTACGGGAGATTTTTACCTATGAAAATTTTTAGAAGAAATACCAACGACACCTTTGAAAGCCTAACGAAATCTTATTTTAATGAATTACACGTCTGGAAAGATACAGAGAATAAAGTAGAGATTTTAGCAGGCCTGATAGATACCATTCGCCCTAAGAAAACAACAAACCTGAAGTTCTTCAATATCGATCCTATAATTGATTTTTTTAAGGAGAATGAGGTAGAACGCCAAAATTTTATAGCTTTTTTAAAAGAAATCTTAGTTTATAAACGAATTAATACCATTTTTTCAGATGCCGGGATTTTACAGGAAACCGATTTCTTCTATGAGGTAAGAAAACGCATTTTTGCAAAGATAATACCTTATCAGGCACCTAAGAATACTTTAGAATTTGTTCTGAATCAGGTATTTTATGACGCTTCAGATCCGGAATGGCTGGAAAAAATTCCAATGATCCAGCTAACGGAACTTTTTTATCTGTTAGAATTCACCAATATTTACGAAGAGAATCAACCGGATTTGTTTTTGGCTGAAGTAATACAATCGATGAATCTGTTATTGCAACGTTCCAGTGGTAAAGCACTAGAAACAGATGTGGTACAAATGGTTCCGGAATATCATGAACATAGAAGTCCTTTTTCCGGTTTTGAAAAAGAACTATATCTTTTAGAAGATATTCTGAAAGAAGAGAATACACCCTGTTATGTTAGCTCTGAAGATATTATTTACAAGCAGTTGAACATTATGTTCCGGCAGTGTAATGATTTTGTAGACAAAGCATTTCATAATGCCTCAAAATACGGGATATCTTTACGGGTAAACCAAAACCTGCTGCGCATTCGACAGCAATTAAAACGCTTGGGAGAACTAATGCCTTTTCTGGTCATTGATAACGAAGAAGACAAGACACCTAAGACCATTCAATTAGTTCTGCTGCTTATCAGACACAATTCCCAGAAAAATAATATTGAAACTTTAGTAAGCGACAGCGTTCAGGTGCTTTCCTATGAAATTACACAGCATACGGCCAAAACCGGAGAAAAATATATTACAGAAACCCGCAAAGAATATTTTAAAATGTTTAAAGCGGCTTTAGGAGGAGGTTTTATCGTGGGAATACTTTGTATTATTAAAGTATTGTTCTCTAAACTTCCGGTGAGCGATTTCGGTCATGCAGTACTCTATAGTATGAATTATGCTTTCGGATTTATAGCGATTTATTTAATGGGATTTACATTGGCTACAAAACAACCCGCAATGACCGCTTCGGCACTTGTTAGAGCCATTCAGGAGGGCATGAAAAAAAAGAAAACCCTTCCGGAAGAAAAACATCATGAATTTGCAGTTTTATTTTCGCATATCTTTCGCTCACAATTTATTGCCTTTTTAGGCAATATTATCATGGCCTTCCCAATTGCATGGTTAGGGATTTGGCTGATAGATACCGCTTTTAGTTATAATATCGCAGAGCAAAAATGGCTAAGACTCATAAATCATTTAAGCCCGGTGAAATCCCCTGCTGTTCTACATGCCGCTATTGCCGGGATATTTCTTTTTCTTTCCGGGATCATATCCGGAAGTGTATCAAACAGAGATAAGCATTTTCAGGTATATTACCGTATCCAGGAACATCCTTGGTTGAAACGGAACTTTGGAAAGGGTATGGCGAAAAGAATTTCAGAATGGTATGAAAGGAAATGGGCCGGAATAATATCTAATTTCTGGTTTGGAGTATTCATGGGAACAACAGCCTCTATAGGTGCTTTTATAGGGCTTAATCTGGATATCCGTCACGTTACATTTTCCGCGGGGAATTTTGCATTAGCGATGTATGGTTCGCAGTATCAATTGACCATTTCACAGATCGCATGGGGATCCGTAGGATTGGTTCTGATCGGATTTATTAACTTTATAGCGAGCTTCGGTTTGTCATTAGCATTGGCCTTTAAATCCAGAAACATACCGTTTCAGGAATTGAGATCGATCAGCAGAGCAGTTTGGAGATATTTCAGAAAAAAACCATTGCGTTTTTTCTTTCCGGCAAAGATAAATGATGCCGAAGCTAAATAGAAATCATTTTTGTTATGGATTCCAATTTGTTTGCCAATCGAAAAATAATCCACATTGATATGGATGCCTTTTATGCCTCTGTAGAACAAATGGATAATCCTGAATTAAAAGGCTTACCGATCGCTGTCGGAGGAAGCGAACAGCGAGGAGTAGTAAGTGCAGCTAGTTATGAGGCAAGAAAATTCGGTGTGCGCAGTGCAATGAGCAGTATTCATGCCAAAAGATTATGTCCGGAACTTATTTTTGTAAGACCCAGATTTGACCGTTATAAAGAAATATCTAAAAAAATCCGGAAGATATTCCTAGAGTATACTGATCTGGTAGAACCCTTGTCATTAGATGAAGCTTATTTAGATGTCACAGTTAATAAAAAAGGGATGCCCAGTGCCACATTAATTGCTCAGGAGATAAGAAAAAGAATCCTTACAGAAACAGGTTTGACCGCTTCGGCAGGGATTTCAATTAATAAATTTGTCGCAAAAGTGGCGTCTGACTACAATAAACCAGACGGGCAAAAAACAGTTAATCCTGAAGAAGTGGAAGCCTTTCTGGAACAATTAGATATTAAAAAGTTCTATGGGATCGGTAAAGTTACAGCAGAAAAAATGTATCAGTTAGGAATATTTACCGGACTGGATCTAAAACAAAAAAGCCGGGAGTTTCTGGAAAAACACTTTAGTAACAGCGGAACTTATTATTATCAGATCTCAAGAGGAATACACCACAGTGCCGTAAAACCGAATCGCACGATTAAATCGGTAGGAGCAGAGCGCACATTCTTTGAGAATCTCTCATCTGAAATTTTCCTGGAAGATAAGATTATAAACATCGCCGATGAATTGGAAAAACGTTTGCAACGCAGTAAAATAGCCGGTAAAACGATCACGCTAAAATTGAAATACTCTGATTTTTCACTACAAACCAGAAGTAAGACATTACCTTATTTTATATCCGATAAGAATTTAATCATTGATGTGGCAAAAGAGCTATTGTATCAGGAGCGACTGAAAAATTCTGTACGGCTTCTGGGAATCTCTCTTCACAATCTGAACAATCAGTTTTCAAAAGACATTGAACCTAAACAAAAAAGTATCTCTATTCAGTTGCAGTTTAATTTTAAGGATTAAAACTTTAACAAAATATACATTTTTTCTGTATCCAATTTAACAAATATAGCACCTATATTTGTTACGGTTAATAGCAGTAATTTTATTTCTTATCAAGAACATCTAGTCCCGAAATCCTTTCGGGACTTTTTGTTTTTATAGATTTTTAAAATTGTAAAAAATAAAATTTCAACAAAATATAGTTTAATAAAGCAATAATGCTACTTTCTTCAATGAATTTGCAAAAACTCTTTATATTTATTGTATAACCTGTTTAGTTATTTTTAAAGTCAACAACAATGTTAGATGTTTTGAAAAAAATTCTAATATTTCTGAATGGGGGATGCTTTTTTTCTTGCTTGTTGTCTCGATAAAAATCATTAAGTTTAGTAAACGAGGTAATAGAAAAAAATAAAAAGCAGGCTTTTGCCTGCTTTTTAAGTAATCAAAAAAATTATAAGAGATTTTTATTCGATTTCAGAAACTCTTAAGGTATTTACCATCCCTTTTTTCATGATTGGCATAGCAGCAAGATTAATTACCATGTCGCCAATATTTAGATAACCTCTTTCTTTACAAATATGATTCAGATCGTCAATAGTGTCGTCAGTACTGACAAATTTATCATAATAATAAGCTCTTACGCCCCATAAAAGGTTTAACTGTGTTAAAATACGCTTGTTAGAGGTAAAAACTAAAATATGGGATTTAGGTCTCCAAGCAGAAATCTGGAAAGCCGTATAACCTGAATTCGTTAATGTTGTAATTGCTTTAGCATTGATGTCATCTGCCATAATAGCGGCATGATAACAGATTGATTTTGTAATGAAACGCTTTGTGCGGATATGAGGTGGGTTTAAAGGTACTTTGATCAACGGCGAATCTTCAACGCTCTCAATAATTTTTGTCATCGTTTCAATAACCTGAACCGGATAGTTTCCTACTGAGGTTTCTCCCGAAAGCATAACGGCATCAGCACCATCCATAACTGAATTGGCAACATCATTGACTTCAGCTCTTGTAGGCGTTAAACTTGTGATCATAGTTTCCATCATCTGAGTAGCTACAATTACAGGGATACGGGCTGTTTTAGCTCGGTTTATCAGTTTTTTCTGAATCAATGGTACTTCCTGAGCAGGTACTTCTACACCAAGATCCCCTCGGGCAACCATTAAACCGTCGCAGAAAGCTACGATTTTGTCGATATTTTCAACTGCTTCCGGCTTTTCGATTTTTGCTACGATCGGAATCTTATGATCAGAGTGTTTAGCAATAAGGTCTTGTAAGTCCTCTAAATCTTTCGGAGTTCTTACAAATGAAAGAGCAATCCAGTCAACATTACATTCAATAGCAAAAATAGCATCGCGAATGTCCTTTTCGGTAAGTGCCGGTAGCGAAACTTTAGTATTAGGCAGGTTAACCCCTTTTTTAGATTTCAAAGGTCCTCCTTGAATTACAACAGCTTCTACTTCTGTCTTTTTATCCGTTTTAGTGACTTCAAAGATCAACTTTCCGTCATCAAGTAAAATGCGTTCGCCCGGGTTTACATCATTAGGAAAGGTTTTATAGTTCATGTAAACGCGTTCTGCTGTTCCTAAAATATCTTCTGCAGTAGTAAAGGTGATTTTGTCTCCTTTGTTTACAACAACATCTTCTTTCATTACACCTACACGAAGTTTAGGTCCCTGTAAGTCAGCCAGGATCGATGTAGTATGTCCCATTTCATCATTTAGCTCACGAATCATATCAATTCGTTCCCTTACATCTGTATAATCAGCATGTGAAAAGTTAATTCTGAAAACGTTAACACCTGCTTCGATCATGTCTTTTAAAATGTGTTTTTCACTACAGGCAGGTCCTAATGTTGCTACAATTTTAGTTTTTTTAGTTGTTGGCATTTTTAATTAAAAAATTAAATTATTTTTTGATTTTAGTTTGTCTTGGTTTATGGTATAAGCCATAGTAATAAATTTAATCCGGCTTAATTGTTTAAGAACAATATCTGAGTCAAAAAAAGAATCAGTATTGTCAACTTTTAAGATGTAATCGGCTTTTTTAAATTCAGGTACTAAATGAATAGTGGCATCAACGTTATCAAACAAACTTGCAGTTTGCTGTTTGGTTGTCAGTACACTTTTGTTTTCAACTAAATGCCAGCAGATATCCTGTATTTCATCATCAAAGATAAAATGCTCAAAAGAGCTTTTGCTATCTAAAACACTTACTTCAATTGCATTCGAATTTTTCTGAAGTTTAATATTGAGTAACTGATTAATAAAATAAGCCAATCTGTAATCTTCCAAATTAGAATGAATGGCGATTAATTCATAATCAGTTGAAATAAAATCGTTTATTTGAATTTTATGAATAGCCATTAGTCCAAATTTGCTCCGTAAATATACTATTAATTAGGTACAAAAATGCTACTTTTGGTAAGAGTTAACGATTTTTTATAAACGAAATCGATATAGTCTCGGTTATTTCTTTTGTATTTTTTCCTGTAGCGCAAAAAAAGCACGTTGGGACGCTTTTTCTTCTGCTTTTTTCTTTGAAGTAGCCCGTGCTTTGCCCATTACTTTATCATCGATTAGTAACTTAACACTAAAGTAACGTTGCTCTTCATTTTTAGTGGTGTCATCAACAGCGTCATAATGGAACGTTTTTTTCTCTTTTTGGCACCATTCTATAATTAAACTCTTATAGCTAATGATTTTGCCTTCTAATTGAGCAATGTCTACATAAGGTTCAATAATTTTCTTTTGGATAAATTTTTCACAATAAATGAATCCTTTATCGAGATAAATAGCGCCGATAAAAGCTTCAAAAATATTTCCGTGAATGTTTTCTCCGAAATACTGAGGATTTACTTTGCTTTCAACAAAATCGATTAATTTAAAATCACGTCCCAGTTCGTTAAGGTGTTCCCTGCTTACTATTTTAGAACGCATTTTAGTTAGATAACCTTCATTTCCGGTAGGGACTTTGTTGTAAAGGTGAGCGGCGATCACACTGCCTAACATTGCATCGCCAAGAAATTCGAGGCGTTCATAGTTGAATGGGTTGCCTTTAGCATCTACTTTATTAGTCGATCGATGTGTAAAAGCTTTTTTGTAATAGGTAAGATTGTTAGGTTTAAAACCCAGAATTTCGTAAAGTTGATCAAAAAAAATCCCGTCTTCAGGAGAACGGGAATTTTTGTATATTTTTTTGAAAAGTTTACGCATGGAATTAATCTTCAAATTTTTTGAATAACACACACGCATTATGACCTCCGAATCCAAAAGTATTACTCATGGCTACTTTGACTTCTCTTTCCTGTGCTTTGTTTAAAGTCAGGTTCAAAGAAGGATCGATCTTTTCATCATAAGTTGTATGATTGATCGTAGGAGGAACAATACCGTGTTTGATGGCCATAATAGAAGCAATAGCTTCAATAGCGCCGGCAGCTCCCAGTAAGTGACCTGTCATGGATTTAGTTGAGTTGATATTGATGTCTTTGGCATGGTCACCGAAAACAGCCGAAATAGCTTTTAATTCAGCCACGTCTCCAAGAGGAGTAGAAGTACCGTGAGTGTTGATATGGTCAACATCTTCGGGATTTATACCGGCGTCTCTCAAACAATTTTCCATTACAGCTATAACCCCGATTCCTTCCGGATGTGGAGCCGTTAAGTGATAAGCATCTGATGATAAACCACCACCGCCTACTTCACAATATATTTTTGCACCACGAGCTTTAGCATGTTCGTACTCTTCCAATACTAATGCACCGGCACCTTCTCCTAAAACAAAACCGTCACGAGTAGCATCAAAAGGTCTTGAAGCCGTTTCGGGTGATTCATTTCTTGTAGAAAGAGCCTGCATAGAGTTAAATCCGCCCATTCCTGCAATAGTTACGGCTGCTTCAGACCCTCCGGACACAATAACATCACACATTCCTAAACGAATGTAATTTAAGGCATCTACAAGAGCATTAGCTGAAGAAGCACAAGCAGAAACTGTAGTGTAGTTAGGTCCCATAAACCCATTTCGCATAGAAATGTGTGCAGGAGCAATGTCTGCGATCATTTTAGGGATAAAGAACGGACTGAAACGTGGCGTTCCGTCTCCCTGAGCATAGCTCATTACTTCATCTTGGAAAGTTTGTAAACCTCCGATACCGGCACCCCAGATGACACCAACTCTTTTTTTATCTACATTTTCCGGTGTTATTCCGGCATCTTTTATAGCTTCATCACTGGCAACTATAGCATACTGCGAAAATTTATCCAGTCTTCGTACTTCCTTACGGTCTATAAAATCTTCAACGTTGAAGTTTTTAACTTCGCAGGCAAATTTTGTTTTATGTTTCTCGGTGTCATAATAAGTAATAGGTGCAGCACCACTTTTACCGTTTATTAAGCCATCCCAGTATTCTTGAAGGGTATTCCCTATAGGAGTTAAAGCCCCAAGACCTGTAACTACAACACGCTTTAATTGCATAAACTAGATTTTTATGTTATATAAAAAAACCCAAAGTGCTTTTAAGGTAACTAAAAGAAACAATGGGTATTACATAATGCTTTATTTAATGATTGTAATACAATCAATGTTTTTAAAATGAATAAAATTTCAAATGCAAATGTAGTAATTACATTGAAAAAATATTAGCGAAAGCTTAGAAAATCAGTTGCTTTTTGGGTTATAATCAACTGATTAAATAATAACACCCGCAATAAGCTTATTACGGGTGTGTATTAATATTATTTCTTAGCTTCCTCGATGTAAGAAATAGCTTGACCAACAGTAGCAATGTTTTCAGCTTGGTCATCTGGAATTTGAATGTCAAATTCTTTTTCGAATTCCATGATTAGCTCAACAGTGTCTAATGAATCAGCTCCTAAATCGTTAGTGAAGCTTGCTTCAGCTACAACTTCGTTTTCGTCAACACCTAATTTGTCCACGATGATCGCTTTTACTCTTGATGCAATGTCTGACATAATCTTTCAATTTTTTAATTTAATTTGTTGGCAAAAATAAAAAACTTTATTTTAAAACAACATTTTTGACGTTAAATGTGTTTACGAAATTAAAAAAAATAATTCACAAAGTGATTTTTTTTCTGTTTTTTACCAATTATTATTCTTTTTTTTGTGCTGTTAAATCAAGGGGTTATGAGAAGAATAGTAATCTTTGCTTCCGGAGCAGGTTCTAATACCGAAAAGATTATTTTGCATTTTAAAAATTCTACTTTTGCAAAGATTTTTGCTGTTTTTTCCAATAAAGCTAATGCAGGAGTTTTAGAAATTGCAAGAAAAAACGGTATAAAAAGTATTGTTTTTGATAGGGAGGAGTTTGAAAATGGTGGCGTTACACGACAAATTGAGGAAATTAAACCGGATTTGATCGTCTTGGCCGGTTTTTTATGGAAATTTCCTGCTGATATTATAGCCTTGTATCCTGATAAAATTATAAATATTCATCCGGCATTGCTTCCGAAATACGGAGGAAAAGGAATGTATGGAAAATATGTTCACGAAGCGGTTCTTCATAATAAGGAAAAAGAAACGGGGATCACAGTGCATTATGTGAATGAACATTATGACGAAGGAGAATATATTTTTCAAAAAGTAGTTAATATAGAACAATGCACTTCACCGGAAGAAATTGCACAAAAGGTTCATGAACTGGAACATGAGCATTTTCCGAAAATTATTGAGAAGTTGTTACAATAAAAGGCTTATCCGATATTATAGTGGGAAAAAAGAAAAAATATTATACTGTTTGGAGAGGACACCATACCGGAGTTTTTGAAACATGGGAAGATTGTCAGGCTCAGATTAAAAATTATCTGGGGGCACAATATAAATCATTTCTTACTTTTGAAGAAGCTAAAAAAGCTTATAAAGACGACTACAAAAATTATATAGGTAAACCAAAGACGTTTAAAAGCGAGCTTGATAAAGCTCAACTTCAAAAGATCGGTTTGCCGAACTATAACTCTATTTCAGTGGATGCTGCGTCCAGTGGTAATCCGGGAATAATGGAATATAGAGGAGTGGATACTAAAACGAAAAAACAAATTTTCATTCAAGGACCGTTTGAAGAGGGGACCAATAACATCGGTGAATTTTTGGCCATTGTACACGGATTAGCATTTTTAAAAAAGCACCAAAGTAATCGTATTATTTATACGGACTCCAGAACAGCAATGAGCTGGGTAAAAAAAAAGAAATGCAATACAAAATTAGAACCTACAGCAAAGAACAAATCTCTTTTTGAGCTCATACGACGGGCAGAAATCTGGTTAGAGAAAAACACCTATACTACGCCAATAGTTAAATGGGAAACTAAAGCCTGGGGAGAAATTCCGGCTGATTTCGGGAGAAAATAACCAGACTTTTAAAGTTTAATCAAGGGAAACCCTTAGATTAAAATTCGACAATTACCCTTAAAAAATCCCTAAAACATTTGGGCAATTTTGCCATGTAAATTATTTACACGCTTTTATTTACAAGTGCTTTCTGTTTAAATAATTGCGATTCTTCAGGTACGGGATCAGGTGATGTGTCGTTTTATAAAATCACTTTTGATGGAATAACTTATGAGAGTGAAATGCTAAGTAGTGCAATGGCAACTTTTACTGAACTCACTACCTTAAATGCAGTGCGAGACTTTATTAGGTACTTTTAACAAGATGAAGAACTAGAATGCAATCACATTTTTTATGAATTGCATGATTTGAAATTGAAGGAAACAACCCTCAGGGGATAAAGACCATAGCCCAAATAGGAATTAATGATCTGAAGACTTGATTAACTTGGTTTTATAGTTTTTCAAAAGTATAAAAAAACTAACAGATTTACTTTTAAGAATTAAGGAAACGAAACCTTGTTTCAGAACAGTTTTTGTTTACTTTTTAAGTTGTTTTCGTAAAATTTAACTTTTGCAACTCTGCTGAGAAAAGATTATCTTTGCACCTTATTTTTTATAGAAATTCAATGAACAAATTATTGATTGTAGGAACGGTAGCTTTTGATGCTATCGAAACTCCTTTCGGGAAAACAGATAAAATTTTAGGAGGTGCGGCAACGTACATTGGTTTAGCTTCTTCTTTTTTTAATGTCGATGCAGGAATTGTATCCGTTGTAGGGGAAGATTTTCCAAAAGAATATTTAGATTTATTAGAGAATAAAGACGTAAATATCGAAGGTGTAGAAGTGGTTAAAGGGGGAAAAACATTCTTTTGGAGCGGAAAATACCACAACGATCTGAACTCTCGTGATACTCTGGTAACGGAGCTAAATGTTTTGGCTGATTTTAATCCTGTAGTTCCGGAAGCCTATAAAAATGCGGATGTAGTTCTGTTAGGTAACTTACATCCTTTGGTTCAAACAGCTGTTTTAAATCAGTTGACTGAAAAACCAAAGTTAATTGTATTAGATACAATGAACTTTTGGATGGATAATACATGGGATGAATTGATGGAAGTGATTAAGCGTGTAGACGTGATAACCATTAATGATGAAGAGGCTCGCCAACTTTCTGGAGAATATTCTTTAGTTAAAGCTGCTGAAAAAATTCATGAAATGGGACCGAAATACGTTGTGATCAAAAAAGGAGAACACGGTGCATTATTGTTCCACAAAAAAGAAGTATTCTTCGCGCCGGCACTTCCGTTGGAAGAAGTTTTTGACCCCACAGGTGCGGGAGATACATTTGCCGGTGGTTTTGCCGGATACATTGCCCAAAGTGAGAATATTTCATTTCACAATATGAAAAACGGGATTATTTATGGATCCAATCTGGCTTCCTTTTGTGTAGAACAATTCGGAACCAAACGAATGGAAGATTTAAAAAGAGAAGATGTTAATACCCGTTTAAAACAGTTTAAAGCATTGACTCAATTTGAAATAGAATTAGACGAGTAAGATTATGCCCCGATTTTTCGGGGCATTTTTAATTTAGATTTTAAAAACAAACCAATAACAAACAACACAACAACTCATGAGCGACGCTATTAAACACGAATGTGGTATTGCTTTACTTCGATTATTAAAACCATTAGAATATTATAAAGAAAAATACGGATCAGCTTTCTACGGAATACAAAAAATGTATCTGTTGATGGAAAAGCAGCACAATCGCGGACAGGACGGAGCCGGTCTGGCTAGTATAAAATTTGATATGGAACCCGGCCAACGATACATCAGCAGAGTGCGCTCCAATGATGCCCAACCGATAAAAGATGTTTTTACTCAAATCAATGACCGTATCAATTTTGAGCTGGAAGAACATCCGGAACTTCATGATAATGTTCAGTTGCAAAAAGAAACTATTCCTTATATAGGTGAACTGTTCTTAGGTCACGTTCGTTATGGAACATTCGGAAAAAACAACATCGAAAGCGTTCACCCTTTTTTACGCCAGAATAACTGGATGCACCGTAACCTGATTGTTGCCGGTAATTTCAATATGACCAATGTTAGAGAATTATTTCAGGATTTGGTAAATCTGGGGCAACATCCTAAAGAAATGGCAGATACCGTAACGGTAATGGAAAAAATAGGTCATTTTCTGGATGATGAGGTTAACGATGTGTATAAAGAATGTAAAAAAGAAGGACTTTCAAAAATGGAAGCCTCAGCGGCTATTGCTGAAAGATTAAACATACAGAGAATATTAGAGCGTGCCTCAAGAAACTGGGACGGAGGCTATGCAATGGCCGGATTACTAGGGCATGGTGATGCTTTTGTGATGCGTGATCCCGCAGGAATACGTCCAACATATTATTATCAGGATGATGAGGTTGTGGTTGTAGCTTCTGAGCGTCCTGTAATTCAAACTGTTTTTGATGTGCCTTTTGATAAAGTTCAGGAATTAGATCCCGGTAAGGCTATAATCGTTAAAAAAAGCGGAGATGTTTCAATTAAAGAGATCAGGACTCCTTTAATTAAAAAAGCATGTTCTTTTGAACGGATATATTTTTCAAGAGGTAGTGATGCGGAAATCTATCAGGAACGTAAAGATTTAGGAAAAAGAGTCTTTCCGGCGGTTTTGAAAGCTATTGATAATGATACAGACAATACAGTATTCTCATATATACCTAATACAGCTGAAACTTCCTTTTTCGGTATGGCCGAAGCGGCTCAGGATTTTTTAAACCAAAGGAAAGCAAAAGCCATTTTAGAAGCGAAAGGACAACTGACAGACGAGCAATTGCATAAAATATTGGATGTTAAGATCCGAACAGAGAAGATTGCGATAAAAGATGCAAAGCTTAGAACCTTTATTACTGAGGATAGTAGTAGAGATGACTTAGTAGCGCATGTTTATGATGTGACTTATGGAGTGGTTAAACATACAGATCATTTAGTAATCATTGATGATAGTATTGTGAGAGGAACAACTTTGAAGCAGAGTATTATTAAAATGATGGATAGACTAAGACCTAAAAGTATTGTAGTTGTTTCTTCTGCACCACAAATACGTTTTCCGGATTGTTATGGTATTGATATGGCTAAGTTAGAAGGGTTGGTGGCATTCAAGGCAGCACTTGAGCTCTTAAAGGAAAGAAATATGCACAATCTTATCGAAGAGGTTTACCAAAAATCAAAAGCACAGGAAAATTTCTCAGATGCAGAAGTGGTCAATTATGTAAAGGAGATCTATGCTCCTTTTACAGATGAGGAAATATCAGACAAGATCGCTCAAATGTTGACTCCGCCAAACACAAGTGCTACTGTTAAGGTTATTTATCAAAAAGTAGAAGATTTGCACAAAGCATGTCCGAAAAATTTAGGAGATTGGTATTTTACCGGTGATTATCCTACAGCGGGAGGAAACCGGGTAGTGAATAGAGCGTTCATGAATTTTTATGAAGGGAAAGATGCTCGCGCTTACTAATTTATTGTATTTTGTCGATTTTTTTAAGCATTTGTCAATTTTTTTAGGATATAATTTAATTATCGCCATATCTTAGCACTACCAGAAAATTAGTAGGTTAAGTTTTATGGTAGATTTGGGGGCAAAAAGGTGAAAGAAATTTCACCTTTTTTTTGTTTTTAACTTAGATATATTAAAAAAAGAGTTTTAAAAATGCAGTTTATCGGTTTTTTGTGTTGTTCAACAATTTTTTTATGAAATAATTTAGATGTCGCCATATCTTAGCACTACCAGAAAATTAGTAGGTTAAGTTTTATGGTAGATTTGGGGCAAAAAGGGTGAAAGAAATTTCACCTTTTTTATTTTTACTTAGTAAGGAACTGAAAAGAAAAAGGGAGAACATTACATAATGTTCTCCCTTTTTTAACTAAAAAATATAAAATCAATAAAATTTATTTTTCAGTAGCAAAACGTCTGGCTACTTCAGTCCAGTTAATTACATTGAAGAAAGCTTCAATATAATCCGGTCTTCTGTTTTGATAATGTAAATAGTAAGCATGTTCCCAAACGTCTAATCCTAAGACTGGGTTTCCTCCACAACCGATACCCGGCATTAAAGGATTGTCTTGGTTAGCAGAAGAGCAAATTTCTAACTTACCACCTTCGTGAACACATAGCCAAGCCCAACCACTACCGAAACGAGTAGCAGCCGCTTTTGAAAACTGATTTTTGAATTCTTCAAACGAACCGAAATCTCTGTCAATAGCTTCAGCTAATTCACCGGTTGGAGCACCACCACCATTAGGGCTTAAAATGGTCCAAAATAAATTGTGATTGTAATAACCACCTCCGTTATTTCTAACAGCAGTGTTATTCATGTCCAGATTAATTAAGATGTTTTCGATTGTTTTACCTTCTAAATCTGTACCTGCAATTGCATTATTAAGATTAGTAGTGTATCCGTTGTGATGCTTTGTATGGTGAATTTCCATGGTTCTTGCATCAATATGTGGTTCCAATGCATCGTATGCATAGGGTAATTTTGGTAACTCAAATGCCATAATATTATATTTTTAGATTATTAATATTTTTCCCAAATTTACGAAATAAACTTTGTTCTGTAAAATAGATAGTTTTTATATCACCATAATTAAGATAAATATAACAATTTGAAACAAGCCGCTTTTACAATTTACGATGCTTCAGCAGGTTCCGGGAAAACGTATACACTCACGAGAGAATATTTAAAAATCTTGTTTCGGGCGCAAACTCCTGATGTTTACAAAAGAATTCTGGCTATTACTTTCACAAACAAGGCTGTTGAGGAAATGAAGAATCGAATTGTAAATAGTTTGTATGAATTCTCAAAAGGCGATACTGCAGAAAAATATGAGCCGCTTTTAAAGGATATTTCTGTTGAAACCGGTTTGTCAATTGCAACGATAAAAGAAAAAGCGAAGGAAATTATCACGCATATTATCCATAATTATACAGCTTTTGGAATTTCTACTATTGATAAATTTACACATAAGGTCATTCGTTCTTTTGCGCAAGATCTTAACTTGCCGTCCAATTTTGAAATTGCTTTAGATACAGATACGCTGTTACAGGAAGCGGTAGATGTAGTTATTGCCAAAGTAGGAGAAGATGAGGCAATTACTCAGTTCTTGCTTGAGTTTACGAAAGCGAAGACAGATGATGATAAGAATTGGGACGTTTCACGCGAACTTTTTGAGGTTGCTAAATTATTGGTGAACGAAAATAATGCAGCAGAAATAGCTGCTTTTGAAGATAAGAATTTCGGTGATTTTAGTGATATAAAGAAAGTCTTGAAAATAAAAGTTCAGGAACTGACGGAAAACACTATGGAATTAGGAAAAGCAATAAAAAATCTTATTGCTGATGAGGGAATTGATATTAACTCTTTTCAGGTTTATTTTATAAGACATCTCGATAATATTCAGGAAAATGAACTTAAACCGACACAGAAGAAATACTGGGAGCCAGAAGATATTAAGGTGAAAGCCAAAGCCAAAGATGCGGATAGTATTGAACACTGGAAGCCCGAGATATTGAAAAAGCTGGCTCAGGTTTATGCTAACTATGGGAAAATAGCTTTTTATGAAGCCTTTTTGCAAAATATCAATCCGCTTTCATTGCTTAATATTATTCATTTGGAGTATAAAAAAATACAGGAAGAGCAAAATGTATTGTCGATCTCTGATTTTAATAAAATCATTTCAAATGAAATTCAGGATCAGCCGGCGCCTTTTATTTATGAAAAACTGGGAGATAAGTATCGATATTTTTTTATTGATGAATTTCAGGATACTTCCGTGTTGCAGTGGCATAATTTAATTCCCTTGATTGATAATGCTTTGGCTTCTGAAGAAAATGGTGTGCAGGGCTCTTTGATGATCGTGGGCGATCCCAAACAAGCCATTTACCGTTGGCGGGGCGGAAAAGCAGAACAGTTTATAGCTTTGAGTAAAGATCAAAATCCGTTTTCTAATAAATCAAAACAAGTGGAAAGGCTCAAGGTCAATTACAGAAGTTATGACGAGGTAGTTGACTTTAACAATGCGTTTTTCGCTTTTTTGTCCGGGAAGTTTGAAAATGAAGATTATATAAATTTATATAAAGAATTTTCATTTCAGGAAAAGAACGACAAACCGGGAGGTTGTGTTTCGGTTTCTTTTATTGATATTCCGGATACAGAGAATGCTGAAACTTTTGATGATGATTCAGATTATTCTATAAAGGAAAAGATTTATCTGGATAAGACGAAAGAAATCATCGAAAATGTGAGACAAAACGGATTTGACTATAAGGACATCACGTTGCTTACGAGAAGAAAGTCTGAAGGGGTATTGCTGGCCAATTATTTGACCGAAAGCGGAATTCCGATCCTTTCCTCAGAGACTTTATTGATTCAAAATGCAACGGAAGTAAAATTACTCGTTGCTTTGCTTCGGTATTTGAATAACAGTAAAGATGAAGAATCAAAAGTCTTTCTGCTATACTATGTGGCTAAATACAAACAAACGGAATTGCCGGTGCATGATTTTATTGTGAAACTGAAAGGGTTGACCGAAAAAGAAATCGAACTGGAGCTTCAAAAAGCAGGGGTTCAGGTGTCATTTGCTCATTGTAGAAAAAAATCCTTGTATGAAGCCGTAGAATTATTAGTGACAGCTTTTATACAGCCAAAAGCGAATACGTCTTATGTGCAGTATTTTTTAGACTTGGTTTTAGAGCGTGACAGTAAAACACAATCCGGTATTGCAGATTTTCTGGAGTATTGGGATAAAACCGGATTTCAGAAAAGTATTCCTTCTCCGGAAGAAAGTGATGCCGTTCGCATCATGACTATTCATAAATCAAAAGGATTAGAATTTCCGGTGGTCATTTACCCGTTTGCTGAAGAAAATTTCAGTAGAAGAATTAAAGACAAGCTTTGGATTGATTTTGATGAAGAAGATCAAATCGATTTTCCGAAAGCTTTGGTGAATCAAAAAAGTGAGGTCGAGACTTATGGTCAAAAAGCAAAAGAAATTTATCAGGAAAGAAGTCAGGAGGAGATTTTAGATGCAATTAATGTACTTTATGTGGCACTTACAAGAGCCGAAGAACAGTTGCATATTGTGTCAAATTATTTAGTGAATAAAAGTGGACTGCCTAATAATTTATCATCCTATTTTATAGAGTTTTTACAGCTGTATAAAGGATTTGGGGAAGAAAAAAGAACAATTACTTTCGGTAGTCCTGAAAGAATTTCTTCTGTTCATCAAGCAAGGGGAAAGCAAGGAAAGATTGAAGTTGTGTCTGAAAAATTACCTTTTCAGAATATCAGGATCGCTCAGAGAGAAGCTCTGATGTGGGGGAGTAATCAGCAAAAAGCTATTGATTTCGGAAACGTATTGCATGAAATTTTATCCTATATCCACAAAAAAGATGATCTTGAAATGGCCTTGGAGCAGGCAAAAGAAAACGGCTTGATTACAATGGGACAACAAAAAGAAGTAAAAGAAGTATTGGTACAAATAGTAACACATCCTGAACTTCACGAGTTCTTTAATTCCGAAGGCGAAATTTACAATGAACGAACGATTATCGATCAGCAATTAGGGAATATAAAACCGGACAGAGTAGTCGTTGAGGAAAGGAAAGCCTATTTGTTGGATTATAAAACAGGAGATAAAAAAGAAGAGCATATCCGGCAAGTATTGAGTTATACATCTGCTTTAGAAAAAATGGGTTTTAGTGTGGTGAAAAAAGTTTTGGTCTACACAATAGGAGATCAGGTAGAAGTTGTAATTTTGTAAACAACAAAAAACTAAACTAAATAAAATGTACGGAAAAATTAAACAACACTTACAAAATGAGATTGAGACCATAAAAGAGAACGGTCTATATAAAAAAGAAAGAATCATTACTTCGCCGCAAGGAGCAGAAATTACCATTTCAACGGGAGAGACTGTTTTGAATTTTTGTGCTAATAATTATTTAGGACTTTCATCACATCCGGAGGTAATTCAGGCAGCAAAAGACACGATGGATTCACACGGTTTCGGAATGTCATCTGTTCGTTTTATTTGCGGAACTCAGGATATTCATAAAGAATTGGAACAAAAGATCGCTGATTTCTACGGGACTGAAGATACAATTTTATATGCAGCGGCTTTTGATGCTAATGGTGGCGTGTTCGAACCGTTATTAGGGGAAGAAGATGCTATTATCTCAGATAGTTTAAATCACGCTTCTATTATCGACGGTGTTCGCTTGTGTAAAGCGGCTCGTTACAGATATGAAAATAATAATATGGCAGATCTGGAGCAGCAATTAATTAAAGCCAATGCTGAAGGTCGTCGATTCAAATTGATTGTAACAGACGGGGTCTTTTCTATGGACGGCTTAGTAGCGCCTTTGGACAAGATCTGTGATTTGGCAGAACAATATGATGCCATGGTAATGGTTGATGAATGTCATGCAGCCGGATTTATTGGTGCTACAGGTAAAGGTACTTTAGAAGCTAAGGGTGTGATGGGAAGAGTTGATATTATCACGGGAACACTCGGGAAAGCGCTTGGAGGAGCAATGGGAGGATATACTACAGCCAAAAAGGAAATCATAGAGATCTTACGCCAGCGGTCACGTCCGTATTTGTTTTCTAATTCTCTGGCACCAAGTATTGTCGGAGCTTCTTTGAAAGTTTTCGAATTATTAGAAAAAGACACTTCATTACGCGATAAGTTAGAGTGGAACACTAATTATTTTAAACAAGGAATGAAAGCAGCCGGATTTGATATTATAGACGGAGATTCTGCTATTGTCCCGGTTATGTTGTACGATGCCAAATTGTCGCAAACAATGGCTGATGAATTGCTTAAAAAAGGAGTGTATGTGATTGGTTTCTTCTATCCGGTTGTTCCTAAAGATAAGGCGAGAATCAGGGTGCAATTATCGGCAGCACATGAGAAAGAACATTTAGATAGAGCTATTCAGGCCTTTACAGAAGTTGGTAAGTTGTTAAATATCATAGGATAAGAAATTTTAATATTTACTTTTTTTAACAAAGTTTTTTGTAATTAAAAAAAAATATTACTTTTGTTCTAATTATAACGCATTGTAATTAAAATAGTAAAGTATGAAACATTTAAACAAATTATTTGCTGCTGCTTTTATGTTTGCAGGTTTAGCTACTCAAGCACAGGACAGCAACAACCCATGGGCAGTATCATTTGGTGTTAACGCTGTTGATACTAAAATTAGTGCTGAAGGAAACGATAGTCCGAAATTTGTGCAATTAGTAAACGCAAAAAGTAACTGGAACATCTTGCCATCAGTTTCTTACTTAAACGTATCCAGATACGTTGGAGATGGTTTTTCAGTAGGGTTAACAGGATCTGTTAACAAAATTGACAAATGGATCGACAGAGTTCCTGGTACTGAATCTACAGATTTAGTTTACAACCCAGGTGATTTATCATATTATGGTATCGATGCAGCTGTTAAATACAGCTTTATGGATTTAATCGGTACAAAATGGTTAGACCCATCATTACAAGTTGGTGGAGGTTACCAATTCGTTGGTGATGCTTCTGCAGGTACTGTAAACGGAGGTGTTGGTTTAACTTTCTGGTTCACAGAACAAGTAGGTTTACAATTACAAACTACTTACAAACACTCATTTGATGATAATAGAGTGCCGGATTTAGATGTTCCTACTCACTTCCAACATTTTGCAGGTCTTACTTTCAAATTCGGAGGTAAAGATACAGACGGTGACGGTATCTATGATAAAGATGATGCTTGTCCGGAAGAAGCTGGTTTAAAAGAATTCAACGGATGTCCTGATACAGACGGTGACGGAATTGCTGATAAAGATGATTCTTGTCCGGATGTAGCTGGTTTAAAAGAATTCAACGGATGTCCTGATACAGACGGTGACGGAATCATTGATTCAGAAGACGCTTGTCCGGATGTAGCTGGTTCTAAAATCATGAAAGGTTGTCCGGATGCTGACGGTGACGGAGTAGCTGATAAAGATGATAACTGTCCTAACGTTAAAGGTCCTAAAGAAAACGCTGGTTGTCCTTGGCCTGATACAGACGGTGACGGAGTAGCTGATAAAGATGATCAATGTCCTACAGTTGCCGGTACAGTTGCTAACCACGGATGTCCTGAAGTTTCTGATGAAGCTATCAAAAAATTAAACGAGTATGCTAAAACTATCTTGTTTAACTCTGGTAAATCTTCATTCCAAAAACAAACGTATCCAGTTTTACAAGCTATTACAGCTATCTTAAAAGAGTATCCTTCTGCTAAATTCTCTATCGAAGGACATACTGATAGCCAAGGTTCAGATGCATTAAACCAAAAATTATCTGAAGAAAGAGCTTCTGCTGTTGAAACTTATTTAGTAGAAAACGGTATCGATGACTCAAGATTAACTTCTGTTGGTTTTGGTGAAACTAAACCAATCGATACAAATAAAACTGCTAAAGGTAGAGCTAACAACCGTAGAGTTGAAGTTAAATTAGTAAAATAATTTCTACCGGAAATAGTTTAAAAAAATAGATAAAGAAAACGTCCCGATTTTAGGGACGTTTTTTTATTTTTATAATATGATGGCAAAAACCTTTCTACAAACACTTTCCGGTAAGATATTAGCTGACTATGAAGATGATTTGAGCAGAGCGGTTATCGTTTTGCCTAATAAGAGAGCCCGTGTTTTTTTACTGGATATTCTCAGGGAAGAATGGTCGGAAACTAATTTTGCACCAAAGATTGCCAGTATAGAAGAGCTTATTCAGGAAATCTCAGGCATTAGAAGTGTTGATAGTATTGAACTTTTGTTTGAGTTTTATGATGTTTACCTTTCAATGACAGAGAAAGAAGATCAGCAGTCTTTTGATGTGTTTTCAGGTTGGGCAAAAATAGCAATTCAGGACTTTAATGAAATCGATCGTTATTTAATAGAGCCGACTTACATATTTTCTTATTTGAGTGATATTGAAGCTTTAAAACGGTGGAAACTTGAACACAACGATACTACAGAGCTGATCGATAAGCATCTGGCTTTCTGGAAAAAATTACCTCAGTATTACGAACAGTTGTATAAACATCTTAAAGAAAGGGGAGTTGGTTACCAGGGATTAATTTACAGAGAAGCAGTTCGTAAATTACCTGCTTTTTCTTCAGAAAAAGCTAATTATGTTTTTGCAGGGTTCAATGCCTTGAATGCTTCAGAAGAAAAGATCATACTGCATTTCATAACAAATGGTTTAGGTAAGGTTTATTGGGATATCGATAATTATTTTCTGGAAAATGTACATCATGATGCCGGCTTGTTTATCCGACGTTTTAAGAAGAACTGGAAACCTTATTTAGCGTCAGATTCTTTTGATTGGGCCTTTAATCATTTTTCAGAGGAAAAGAATATTAAGATAATCGGTACTCCAAAATCAGTTGGTCAGGCCAGAATTGCAGGAAAGCTGGTGAGTGATTTGACAGAAGATGGACATACTTTAGATAAAACAGCATTGGTTCTGGGCGACGAGAACTTATTACTTCCGGTTTTAAATAGTTTGCCGAAAAAGGTTGATAGCCTTAACATCACTATGGGTTATCCCAGTAAAAATAATCCGGCGCAACTTCTTATTGCAAAGATCATTAAACTTCATGTAAATGCACTGACACGCAATGAGCAGCATTACACGTTGTATTATAAAGAAGTACTAGAAGTTCTGAATCATCCCTTTATAGAACCATTCGGTAATTTTCACGAACTGGTACAAATTATTAATTTCAATAACTTCACTTTTTTCTCCTTAGAAACGCTTTTCCGTTTAAAGAATGAAGTTGCATTTGTAAATGAAGCTCTTTTCACAACATTATTCTCTCGTTGGGATGGTATGAGCGTCATTCAAATTCTGGAATCACTTAAGGGGATCACAATTATGCTTCGCGACTTTCTTAGGTCAGAAGGAGAGGATGAGAAAGTTTCGCAGGCTTTCGTATATAGCGTTTATAAGATGCTTAATAAGATGATTGTTTATCAGGAAAAATATGAAAAAATGATCTCCGTAAAAGACATTCAGGCAACGTATAAACAGATTGTGGATCTGGCAGAGGTGTCTTTTGAAGGGGAGCCCTTGACCGGTTTGCAGGTAATGGGTGTTCTGGAAAGCAGGGTTTTAGATTTTGAAAATGTAATCATAACTTCTGTTAACGAAGGGAAGTTTCCTTCAGGAAAGAGTCAGCAGTCATTCATTCCTTATGATGTAAAGCAAGAGATCGGTTTGCCAACCTATAAAGAAAAGGATGCTATCTATAGTTACCATTTTTATCATTTGCTATTTCGGGCAAAAAATATTTTTCTTTTGTATAATACGGATAGTGAAGGGATCGACGCAGGAGAAAAAAGTAGGTTTATTACTCAGTTGGAGATTGAAAAACTCCCCAAGCATCACATGCAACAACTGATCTATAATGCTGTTTTGCCTGATAAACCGTATGAAAAAATTCGAATTGAAAAATCAGAGCTTGCCTTAGATCGCTTACAGGAAATTGCAATAGGAAAAGGATTTTCACCTTCTTCTTTAACGGCTTATATCAGAAATCCGATCCGGTTTTATTTTCAGAGAGTCTTAGGAATAAGGGAATCGGATGAAGTAGAAGAGAATATTGCTGTTAATACACTGGGAACTATAGTTCATGAAAGTTTGGAACAATTGTATCAGCCATTCGTAGGAGATTTTTTATCGCTTCAAAGTATTGCGTTAATGACAAGCCAACTTGATGATGTGGTTTTGCAAAAGTTTAAAGAAGTTTATAAAGAAGGTGAGATCAAAAAAGGTAAAAATTTTTTAGCTTTTGAGGTAGCTAAACGAAATGTATACAACTTTTTGCAGTTAGAAAAGAATAGGATAGAATCCGGTGAAACAATTAAGATCTTAATGTTGGAAACAGAATTAAGAGGAGAATTAGAACATGCTCGATTGCCTTATACAGTAAAGATCTCCGGAAAAGTAGACAGAATAGAGCTATGTGACGGAAAATTGCGCATTGTGGATTATAAAACCGGAAAAGTAGAAGCAAGAAATTTAAGGATCAAGTCTTTTGAGGGCATGACAGAAGATTTAAAAAATGAAAAATCCATTCAGTTGCTTTGTTATGCATTAATGTATGTTCAACAATTCGGGTTTCCGAAAGAGGAGATTGAAGCCGGAATTATTTCATTTAAGAATCTCAAAGGAGGATTTATGCCTTTCGCATACGATAAGGAAACCTATATTACTCTGGAAATAGTAGAGCTTTTTAAAGAAGAATTAGCATTTTTAATAGCACAAATCTTAAATCCTGATTTAGCTTTTGAAGAGCAATGGGTTTAGTTGAAACAAGTTTTTAAAAAAGAAAGAATCTCATGAGTAGTTTCCTTTTTGTTCTCTAAGTGGCTCATGTGTCCTCCATGCAATGAAACAACCTTGGTGTTTGTGCCTTCTGCTTGTTTAAGACTTTCTTCATAATTTAGAACAGGGTCATTGTTTCCTAAAATGAGAAGTTTAGGAAAATCAGACTGGTGAAGAATAAATTCCCGGTCTTTACGGTTTTTTATCCCTTCCTGGGTAGCGATGATGCCTTGAAGCGGAGTGTTGATAGCATCTTTTTTCACTTGTTCTATTTCTGCTTGCATAGTGGTTTGGTTTTCCTCGCTGAATAAGTTGGTAATCGCCATATTAATTGCAGCTATATGGTTTTTTTTGAAAACTTTAATAGCCCGGTCTCTGTTTTTCTTTTTTATTTCCGAATCCTCCTTTGAAGTCGAATTCAGAAGAACGATACCTTTTACGGCTTCGGGATATAATTCGGCAATAGCTAAAGCAGCATATCCGCCCATAGAGTGACCTATAAAAACGGCTTCTTTAATTCCTGATTCCCGTAGTACGTGAAAAACAACATCTGCCATGTCTTCCATAGCGTGTACATAACCCAGTGAGTCAGATTGACCATGACCTAAAAGGTCAATGTTAATAACACGATATTGTTCTTTTAAAAGCGGTTCTAAATGACGCCACATTTTTTGATTTTCTAAAAAGCCATGAAGAAGAACTACGGCATTTCCGGAGCCTTTATCACTATATGCTATAGAAGCATTTTTGTAATGTGTTTTTTTCAAAAGAATCAATTTTTTGCAAAAGTAAGGATTAGAAAGCAATAGTGAAGTGTTTATAGATCAAGAAAAAGTATTAGTACAGAAAGAAAGTTTAGAAGAATGAAAGAAATAATAAGAAGTAGTAGATTGTAATTATTTATGCTTAGGAATCCGAAGCAAATGGTTATTTTTGAGAAAACGAATTAGTTATGTTTGATGATTCTCCGAAGCGGTTTGACCGGATTGTTGCCCTACTCATACAATTGCAATCAAAAAGAGTTGTAAAAGCACAAGAACTGGCAGATCGTTTTGAGGTAAGCTTACGAACAATCTACAGAGATATTCGCTCTTTGGAGGCTTCCGGAGTTCCGATCTATGGAGAACCGGGTGTCGGTTATTCATTGGTAGAAGGGTACCGATTGCCTCCGGTAATGTTTACCCGTGAAGAAGCCGGTAGTTTTATTGCGGCTGAAAAATTGATGCAGACATTCATTGATAAAGAATTAGGAGCACATTACACTTCTGCTATGTTTAAGATCAAATCTGTTTTGAGAAATTCTGATAAGGATTGGTTGTCGGCCATTGAGTCAAAAGTTATTGTTCAGAGAACCGGAAGTAAGTTGTTTAATGATGCTGTGCCGGAAGCAATGGCTGTTCTTTTTGAAAGCATTGCTGATAAAACACAAGTGAAATTACAATATCAGTCATTTGAGGCTGAAGAGGTGTCGGAAAGAACTATCGAGCCGGTTGGGATCTTTCACGATAATAATAACTGGTATGTGTTCGGTTTCTGTCATCTGAGAAAGGATTATCGTCAATTTCGGGCAGACAGGATTCAAGGTATCAAAATAACAAAGTTTCCGTTTGTAAAAGAACACGGAGCTTTAGAAATGTACCTGAACAAAGAAAAAGAATATCCTACTACAAAAGTGGTGCTTTTAGTAGATAAAAAGATTTCCAAATATCTTGAAAATGAGAAAAAATACCATGGTTTTATTTCTCAGAAAAATGTAGAGGATAAGATAGAGATGACTTTTTTAAGTCGTGACGTTGAAAACGGTTTCTCAAGATGGGTGTTGATGTTTATGGATTTTGCCGTTATAGTCGAGCCACAAAGGTTAAAAGAACGGGTGTTGGAATTGTTGGAAACTTATAAAACAGGCTTGTTAAAATAAACCCCGAAAATGCTTCGGGGTCATACTTTATTATAATTCTCTTTCCCAAAAAAGAGGAGGTGTTTGTCCAAGTGCTCTTAAATAAACGTAGGCTTGCCCTCTGTGATGAATTTCGTTATCAATGAAGTATAAGATGTTTTCAATGATCGGGAACTCATATTGCCCGAAAAGATTGAATGTTTTTTCAAAATCTTCAATGGAAAGTTTACTCCAATACTGGTTGATCTCCTCTGTAGCTTCATCCCATTTTTGTAAATATTGTGCTTTTGTGGTTAATGATGCGTTTTGTCCTTCTTGATACGGTTGCTCGTCTCTGTTTACGATCCCTTTTAATGCGGGAGCGGCAATAGCTAAAAGTTCGGAAATCAATTGAGAAAAAGGACGCATCCCTCCGATAGAGAAATCAAAGAAATCTTTTTCGGGAAAGACCTCAATAACACGACGGGTTAGGGTACGGTGACCTTGCCAGTGTTTTAACAGGTGTTCAGGGCTGATTACTTGTGCATTAGTGTTCATTTTGTTTGTTTTTTTATGTTTATGAAACAAAATTAAAAACACAATGTGACAACAGTTTGTCAGTAGCTTTTTCTGATTATAAAAAAATCGGTTCTATAAGAACCGATTTTTATTTTATGAATTCATTAAGCTTTCAATTTCGTCAGCTTCAATAGGGATGTTTTTCATCAGATTAAATGGTTCGCCCGAAGGTTGGATAACAACATCATCTTCAATTCGAATACCGAAACCTTCTTCAGGAATATAAATTCCCGGTTCAACGGTAAATACCATGTTGGCCTCCATTGGTAGATGTAACAAACCATAGTCATGCGTGTCTAATCCCATGTGGTGTGAGGTTCCGTGCATGAAATACTTTTTGTAAGCCGGCCAGTCCGGATTTTCATTTTGAACATCGGCTTTGTCTAAAAGCCCTAACCCTAATAGCTCAGAAGTCATGATTTTACCTACTTCAATATGGTATTGTTTCCAAAGTGTACCCGGAACCAACATTTTAGTGGCTTCATTCTTAACTCTCAGAACAGCATTGTAAACCGCTTTTTGACGCTCTGTGAATTTTCCTGAAACCGGTATGGTTCGAGTCATATCGCTTGAATAATTAGCATATTCTGCTCCTACATCCAGTAACAATAAATCTCCTGCTTTACATTCTTTATTGTTTTCAATATAATGTAGAACATTTGCACTATCACCACTTGCAATAATAGGAGTATAGGCAAAACCTTTAGAGCGGTTGCGTAAAAACTCATGGGCAAACTCTGCTTCAATTTCATATTCCATCACTCCCGGTTTTACAAAGTTCAGGATTCTTCTGAACCCTTTTTCAGTAATGTTGCAGGCAGTCTGAATAAGTTCTAATTCCTGAGGTTCTTTAATTGAACGTAGTTTTTGTAAAATAGGATTTGATTTTTCAACTTTATGTGCCGGATAAATTTCTTTGAACCACTTAATAAAACGATCTTCCCGAGTTTGAGTGTCTACTGAGGCACGGTAATGTTCATTCGTATTTAGGTATATAGTATCGGCGTAACTCATGACCTCTTTTAAGGTTTTGTGAAAATCTTTAAGCCAGATAACGGTTTTAATACCTGAAACCTCAAAAGCTCTTTCTTTAGTTAATTTTTCGCCTTCCCAAACAGCAATATGTTCATTGGTTTCCCGTAAGAATAAAATTTCTTTCAGGTGTTCGTAAGGAGCATCAGGAAACAATAAAAGAATACTTTCTTCTTGATCAACACCACTCAAATAGAAAATATCGCGATGTTGGGCAAAAGGTAAAGTGCTGTCAGCACTTACAGGGTAAATATCGTTAGAGTTAAAAACAGCGACACTGTTAGGTTTCATCTGTGCCGTGAATTTTTGACGATTTTTGACGAATAATTCACGGTCTATAGCATGATATTTCATAGTAATATAAGTATAGATTTTTAATGTATCAAAGGTAAAAAGATAATTATGGAATTGTTGTTAATTGAATCAAAAAAATAAAAACGAAAGCCTTTTATGTATATTAAAATAGCAAAAAAAACGAATTTTAATTCTTTTTATATAATGGTTTGTGTTTGTATTTTATTGTTAATCAATATATTAAAATTCATTTTATATTCATTATAAATTAACTCGAAAAGGTTGTAGTTAATTTCAAATAAGCGTATTTTTGTTTGATTTTTATAAAACTATTACAATCAAATAAAATTATGGCAAAATCAGCGCTCTTAAAGTCATCTATTGCAAAGAAATACTGGATGGCTCTTACAGGTTTATTTTTATGCTTGTTTTTGGCGGGTCACTTGGCAGGTAATTTACAATTGTTGTTACCTAATGCAAGCGAAAAATTTAATGCATACGCATTATTTATGACTACCAATCCGGCAGTAAAAATTTTATCGTATTTAACGTATATTTCAATTATATTCCACGCGGTAGATGGAATATTATTAACGTTCCAGAACAAAGCGGCTCGTCCGGTTCGTTACGTTAAGACAAATCCGGCTGCTAACAGCGGTTTTGCTTCTCGTAACATGGCAATCTTGGGAACGGTAATTTTGGTTTTCATCGTAACTCACATGGTGAATTTTTGGGCAAGAATGCATTTCGACAAAAATATGCCATTAATGAAAACTACTATTTCTGTTAAAGGACAACAACCGAAAGAGTTTTATGTTGGTACAGCAGAAGGACAATACTACATGGTAGATCAGGTAGCTTTGGCAGGAGAAATTAAAGATACAACTGCTAATAGAATGATGCCTCCTAAGCAATTAAAAATTGTTAACGGAACTGAAGTTCATAATGCAGCAGCTAATGTTAAGGTTGGAAATGTCTATAAAGATTTACATAAGATAACAGTAGACTTCTTCAGAGATCCTAAAGTTGGATTGTTAGCTACTTTAGGATATGTAATTGCTATGTTAGCGCTTGCTTTCCATTTATGGCATGGTTTCCAAAGTGCTTTCCAATCATTAGGGATAAATAATAAATTCACGCCAACAATCAAGTTTGTCGGTAGAGCTTTTGCAATCATAGTTCCGCTATTGTTTGCTATTATTCCTTTATATATTCATTTTACAAAATAATCAACACATATTATTATGAAGTTAGATTCTAAAATACCTGAAGGACCATTAGCACAAAAATGGACTGAACATAAAAATCACTTAAAATTAGTTGCTCCTAATAACCGTCCGAAGATTGATATTATTGTTGTAGGAACAGGTTTAGCTGGTGCATCAGCAGCAGCTTCCTTAGGAGAAATGGGATATAATGTTAAAGCATTTTGTTTTCAGGATTCTCCAAGACGTGCACACTCAATTGCGGCACAGGGAGGTATTAATGCAGCAAAAAATTATCAAAACGACGGAGATAGTACTTATCGTTTGTTTTATGATACAATTAAAGGAGGTGACTACCGTGCACGCGAGGCAAATGTTTATCGTTTAGCGGAAGTTTCCGGAAATATTATTGACCAATGTGTGGCTCAAGGTGTTCCTTTTGCTCGTGAATACGGCGGAACTTTAGACAACCGTTCATTCGGTGGTGTACAGGTAAAACGTACGTTCTATGCTGCAGGACAAACCGGACAACAGTTGTTGTTAGGGGCTTATTCAGCTTTGTCAAGACAAATCGGTTTAGGACGTGTGAAAATGTACAACCGTCACGAAATGCTAGACTTGGTAAAAGTAGACGGGAAAGCACGTGGTATCATTGCTCGTAATTTAATTACAGGTGAAATTGAAAGACATTCGGCGCATGCTGTAGTAATTGCTTCGGGAGGTTACGGAAACGTATACTTCTTATCAACGAATGCAATGGGAAGTAATGTAACGGCTTCATGGAAAATTCATAAACAAGGAGCTCATTTTGCGAATCCGTGTTATGTACAAATCCACCCGACTTGTATTCCGGTTCACGGAACTAATCAGTCAAAATTAACTTTGATGTCTGAGTCACTTCGTAACTCAGGACGTATTTGGGTTCCTAAGAAAAAAGAAGATGCAGAAGCAATCAGAGCCGGTAAATTAAAGCCAACTCAAATTGCTGAAGAAGATAGAGATTATTACTTAGAGAGAAGATACCCTGCTTTCGGTAACTTAGTGCCTCGTGACGTAGCGTCAAGAGCAGCTAAAGAGCGTTGTGATGCCGGTTTCGGTATTGAAAACAATGCAACCGGAGAAGGTGTTTATCTGGATTTCTCTTCTGAAATTAAAAATAAAGGAAAAGAGGTAGCTTACGCTCACGGTAACCACAATCCGTCTGAAGAAGAGATCATCAAGTTAGGAAAACAATGGATCGAGGAAAAATACGGTAACTTATTCCAGATGTATCAAAAGATTACTGACGAAAACCCGTATGAAACCCCAATGAAGATCTACCCTGCCGTTCACTATACTATGGGAGGTGTTTGGGTTGATTATAACTTACAATCATCAATTCCGGGTTGTTTCGTAGCCGGTGAAGCGAACTTCTCTGACCACGGTGCTAACCGTTTAGGAGCTTCGGCTTTGATGCAAGGTTTAGCTGATGGGTATTTTGTATTACCTTATACAATTTCTAATTATTTAGCTGAAGAGATTAGAACAGGTAAGATTTCAACAGACTTACCGGAGTTCCTTGAAGCTGAAAAACGTGTAAAAGATCAGATTGGAAAATTCCTGAACAACAACGGTTCCAGATCAGTAGATCACTTCCACAAAGAGTTAGGAAACATTATGTGGAATAAAGTAGGAATGGCTCGTAACGAACAAGGCTTAAAAGAAGCTATCGATCAGATTGCTAAATTACGCGAAGAGTTCCATAAAGATGTTTATGTTCCGGGATCAGCAGACGAATTGAACCCTGAATTAGAAAAGGCTTTCCGTGTTGCCGATTTCTTAGAATTAGGACAATTAATGGCAATGGATGCTTTACAGCGTAAAGAGTCTTGTGGAGGTCACTTTAGAGACGAGTACCAGGATGCAGAAGGAGAAACTCTTCGTGACGATGAGCACTTCTCATTTGTTGGAGCTTGGGAATATAAAGGAGAAGATATCAATCAAGAGCAATTACACAAAGAAGAACTTAAATATGAGTTCATCAAAATCGCAGCTAGAAATTATAAATAATTAGATTATGGCTTCAAAAAGTATCAATATAAACCTTAAAGTTTGGCGTCAAAAAAACGCTAAAGCGAATGGAGCAATGGAAACATACAAATTAGATGATGTTTCTACAGATAGTTCCTTTTTAGAAATGTTAGACCAATTGAATGAACAATTGGTTACAGAGAAAAAAGAACCGGTAGCATTTGACCACGATTGTCGTGAAGGAATTTGCGGTATGTGTTCTTTGTTCATCAACGGACGTGCTCACGGACCGGAAACCGGAATTACAACGTGTCAGTTACACATGCGTTCTTTTAAAGATGGTGATACTATTTACATCGAACCTTGGAGAAGTAAAGCTTTCCCGGTTGTTAAGGATCTAGTAGTAGATAGAAGCGCTTTTGATAGAATTCAGCAAGCCGGTGGTTTCGTTTCTGTAAATACTTCAGGAAACACTATTGACGCTAACTCTATTCCGGTGCCGAAACAGGATGCTGATAAAGCTTTCGAAGCTGCTGCATGTATTGGTTGCGGAGCTTGTGTAGCTACTTGTAAAAATGGTTCTGCGATGTTGTTTGTAGGAGCAAAAGTTTCACAATATGCATTGTTGCCGCAAGGGCAAGTTGAAGCAACGGATCGTGTAATGAATATGGTGCGCCAAATGGACGAAGAAGGATTCGGTAATTGTACCAATACCGGAGCATGTGAAATTGAATGTCCGAAAGGAATTTCATTAGAGAACATTGCCCGTATGAATCGTGAGTTCTTAAAAGCGAGTACAAAATAATCGGATATCAATTGAAAGGTACCTTTCAATTGAGTAAAATAATCTAAACCTGTCAGATCTAAAACCTGACAGGTTTGTTTTTTTAAGTACATTTGTGAAAAAGGAAAAAGAATGAGAGTAGCTTTAGTGCAAACGTCTTTACATTGGGAAAATCCTATCGCTAACCGATTAACATTGGAAAGCAAGATTTTATCCTGTCCTAAAAAATTTGATCTGTTGATCTTGCCTGAAATGTTTACTTCCGGTTTTACAATGAATCCTGAGCGAGTGGCTGAAACGATGGATGGAGAAAGTATCCTATGGCTTAAAAGTCTGGCAAAATCAAAAAAAACAGCTATTACAGGGAGCTTAGTGATCGAGGAAGAAGGAAATTACTATAACCGATTGGTATTTGTTTTTCCTGACGGAGCTATTCAATACTACAATAAACGTCATTTGTTTACTTTGGCAGGTGAAGAAGAGGTATATACAAAAGGAGAAAAGAAATTGGTAGTAGAATATAAGGATTGGAAAATATGTCCGCTAATTTGTTACGACCTGCGATTTCCTGTATTTGCCCGAAATATTGAGAATTATGATCTGTTAGTATATGTAGCCAATTGGCCTAAGCCGAGAATACAGGCTTGGGATGCGCTTTTAAAAGCCAGAGCAATAGAAAACATGTGTTATGTGGCGGCAGTTAATAGGATCGGATCAGATGCAAACGGCATGCCTTATGTAGGACATTCACAAGTGATAGATGAGTTGGGTAACGAAATAGTAGCTCCTTTTGAAGAAGATGCCATAAAAGTGATCACATTAGATAAGAAGAAAGTTACGGAAAGCCGAAACAAGTTCAATTTTTTGAAGGACAAGGATGTTTTCGAAATAAAAAGAGATACCTAAATATAAAATAAAAAAGAGCCATTGGCTCTTTTTTATTATTTTAAAAATCTTGTTCAACATCCCAGTTAGCTCTTACATCGATCTCTTTTGGGTAATATTCTATCTCTTCAGCCTGGCGTTTTTCTAAAAAGTTTCCGGTGTCCCATTTTTTATTTCCGTTATCATCATAAATAACCCTAAGGGTATATTGGTTAGGTTCAATAGCATCAAATTGTAAGGTTCTTTCTCCGGTAGAAACGGCAGACTCTTTAACGGTACCATCGCTAGTCAGTATTTGTAAGATAAGAGGAAAGCGTTTAACAGATTTTAAATTAACCTTTAGGTTTCCGTAATCTGTATAGGATTTGGTTGAAATTCCCACAGCTAAAGTGTCATTTATGGTTCCGTAAAAATCCTCAAAGGCTCCGGGCAGAGCCGTTAAAGCATATTTTTGATTTTCTTTCTTCTGGAAATCAAGGATGATCTCATTTTCAAATAATCTATATTCCAGTACAAAAGATACTTTAACAGAATCTTTATCCAGTAAAGTGATCTTTTCCTGATTGATCTTTTCTATCGGAGTAGCAGGAATTAACCGGAATTGATCCCTGAAATGCAATACTCCGGTCGATTTAGGAGTAATAGAAAGAGAATCTTTTGTTTTTAACTCTTTGAGCTTAGTTGTAAACGATTTTTCAAAATCACCATTGCTTACAGTAATATTAAGAGAATCGGCTTTGAGTATCGGAATGAATAGTTGAACGGAATCTTTACCGGTTTGAGGGAATTTAGTCATCCTTACCGGAACATCTTCTTCTCCGTTCTTGATCTTGATCTTGGCATTTTTCGGATCTCCTTCAAAGCCCATATAAAGTTTATTGTTTGTTTCCTGAATCGGTTTTACAGCCTTAAAAGGAGTTTCTTCTTTAAAAAGTTCCAGTTCAAAAACAGTATCGTTTGGGATAGTAATAACATTTTTTAAAAAGCCTATTTTATCGGCTTTCGGATCAAATTTATAATTGTTGTTTTTGTCTTTTAGCGCAACAATATAATACTGACCTTCTTTTAAGTTTTCTAATGAAAAGAACTTTAAACTGTCTAACGTATTGGTTACATATAAAGGTACTTCGTTATAAGCAGTGGAATCAGTATACGTTTGGGCATCATACAATTGTACGGAAACAAAATTATCCGGTTTCTGTTCAACAGCATCTTTGATTTTTCCGATTATAGCCAGCGAGTCAATATAACTTCCGGTTGAAAATACATATTTGTATTGAGAATAAGGATTTCCTTCATTATTATCAGTGATACTTTGTCCGAAGTTAAAACTATAAGTAGTATTAGGTTGTAAAGTATCTTTTATTCTGATAGAAATAAATTTACTTGCACTTCCTTGCGGTAAAATTGTAGGTTGATTTTTCATGGGAGGTGAAATGATCAACTGCTTACTGATGTCTTTTACTTTGATAAGTTCATTAAAAGTAATTCTGATTTCTTGAGCATTAAAGTTAGTTTGATAATTTTCCGGATGAGAAGAAAGAATTGCCGGTGGAATAGTGTCTTTAGGTCCTCCTGTGATAGTGCCTCTTTTGGCACAACCGGTAAAGGCTATTGTAAAACTCAGAATGCTAAATATAATGATAAAATAAACTTTCTTCATACCGTAAAAACTAATTCATCACAAAATAACAACTTATATTATTACAATGCTAAATTTTTAAAATTATTTATGATAAGGTATAAGCTATTGTCAGAATACTGATTTTTGTATTCGGAATTTCTAATAAAGCATTTCCGCAGGATTCTAAGGTTGCACCGGTCGTTAAAACATCATCAATAAGTAAATAATGTTTCCCTTCGTTTTCTTTATTGTATTGAACGGCAAAAACATTCTTTTTGTCCATCTGGCGTGATTCCTTATTCTTTTTAGTTTGCGTTTTGGAATATGTTTTTCGGTATAAAATAGTCGGATTATAATCCACTTTACAGGTTTCGGCTATAGTTTTGGCAAAAGTTTCTATTTGATTATAACCTCTTTCTTTGAGTCGTTTAGGGTGTAATGGGACCGGGACAATACAGTCTACATGGTATTTTTCAATAACTTTTCTAATGTCGCTGCTGTAAATCATGCCCAGTTCTTTTCCAATTGCGGTTTTATTGCGGTATTTGAGATTGTGGATCAATTCTTTTACGTTGTTTTTATGTGTAAAGTATAGAAAAGAACAACTGAATTCTAAAGGTAATAAACCGTAAAATTTTTTATGTATTTCATTTTGTTCCGGAGATTGATGATGATACGTTCTGGGTAATGTATGTCGACATGCTGTACAGATAACCCTCTCGTTTTTAATTAATAACGAACCACAACCGTAACAAATATCCGGAAAAAGCAGTTTTAACAGATTTTTTAGCATCTTGTCGATAAATATTCAGAAATATACTAAATATTTCCTTAATTTAAAGAAAAAAAGTAAGAATGGCGTTAAAAGCAGCGGTTAATTTAAAATATGTGACACTCGCGGCAAGTGTTATAGCTGTCTTTATTTCTTTTGGTTATTTGAATGTTTACCAAAAGTATCAGATGCTGAATAAAAAATCGACTATTGAAAATCAATTGCTCCAAAACCAATTGAGCGAAATGATCCGAAAATATGATTCTGTATATTATATTCTGGAGCAAGGAAATGTGATAACCGTTAATAAAGAGATTAAAAATAAGCAAGAAACGCTGAAATTAGAAATTGATAATAATGAAATCGTTGATCAGATCAACGAACTGAAAAAGAGCATTACCAGCGATGAAGACAATATTCTGGAGTTAAAAGGGAAAGTAGAGTCTAACCGGAATACGTTATTAAAATTACAGTCTTTGCGCAAAGCCAATAAAAAAACAAATCCCGGAAAATTAAACGCTTTGAATGTAAAAGCCAGAGGCGTTAAGATATTGTCCAATGTCTATAAAGATTCTAAAAGAAAAAAAATTCAGGAAATACGGGTTTGTTTTACATTAGAAGCAAATGAGTTCGTATTGCCCGGAAACAAAGATATCTACATACAGGTAATAAATCCTGAAAATGAAGTCATATCAATAGATCAGACGTATATAGAACAAAAAGGAATTGTACTGCATTATAGTGGTTATATTGAAACGTTCTATAATCAAAAAGATACAGATGTTTGTACCTATATTCCTTTAGAAAAGGCAAAGGTCAGTAAAGGAACATATAAGATCAATATCTTCAATAAATTCTTTAAAATAGGGACTACTACCTTTCAATACAATTAATTCCGTATTTTAAACAAAAAAACTTTTCTAAATTTCAATCCTATTTTTACTTTTGCAACATGGCAAAACAAGACGATTTATTTAAAAATGTAGTTTCGCATGCAAAAGAGTACGGATATATATTTCCGTCAAGCGAAATTTACGACGGTTTGAGTGCAGTATATGATTATGCTCAAAATGGTGTTGAACTAAAGAAAAATATTCGTGAATACTGGTGGAAATCCATGGTGCAAATGCATGAAAATATTGTAGGTATTGATGCTTCGATCTTCATGCACCCTACAACTTGGAAAGCTTCAGGTCACGTTGACGCTTTTAATGATCCGCTGATTGATAACAAAGACTCTAAGAAAAGATATCGTGCAGATGTTCTGATTGAAGATTATTGTGAAAAATTATATCAAAAAGCGCAGAAAGAAATCGAAAAAGCAAAGAATCGTTTTGGAGAAGCTTTTGACGAAGAGCAGTTTGTAACCACTAATCCGAGAGTATCCGGATACCTTTCTAAGAAAAAAGAAATTTTAGAAAGAATGGCTAAAGGTTTAGATTCCGGAGATTTAGCGGATGTAAAAGCTTTAATAGAAGAGTTAGAAATAGCCGATCCTGAAACCGGTTCTAAAAACTGGACAGAAGTACGTCAGTTCAACTTAATGTTCGGTACAAAATTAGGTGCTTCTGCTGATTCAGCAATGGATCTGTATTTACGTCCGGAGACCGCTCAGGGTATTTTTGTGAACTTTTTGAATGTTCAGAAAACAGGGCGTATGAAAATTCCTTTTGGTATTGCGCAAACAGGAAAAGCATTCCGTAATGAAATTGTGGCGCGTCAGTTTATTTTCCGTATGCGTGAGTTTGAACAAATGGAAATGCAATTCTTTGTGAAACCGGGAGAAGAAATGAAATGGTACCAATATTGGAAAGAAACACGTCTGAAATGGCACCAGTCATTGGGTATGGGAGCTGAAAATTATCGTTACCACGACCATGAGAAATTAGCACACTATGCAAATGCTGCCACAGATATTGAGTTTGATTTTCCGTTTGGTTTTAAAGAGTTGGAAGGAATTCATTCCCGAACAGATTTTGATTTAAAAGCGCACGAACAATATTCCGGAAAAAAATTACAGTATTTTGATACGGAAGAAAATAAAAGTTATGTTCCTTATGTGGTAGAAACATCTGTAGGTTTAGACCGTATGTTTTTAGCCGTTTTCTCTAAATCACTTCAGGAAGAAACCTTAGAAGACGGATCAACAAGAACAGTTCTTCGTTTGCCTTCAGTATTGGCACCAACAAAAGCAGCCGTTTTACCATTGATAAAAAGAGATGGTCTGCCGGAAGTGGCTAAACAAATTGTAGAAGATCTGAAATGGGATTTCAATGTGGCATACGATGAAAAAGATGCAGTAGGTCGTCGTTACCGCCGTCAGGATGCTTTAGGAACACCATTCTGTATTACAGTAGATCACCAGACTTTAGAAGATAAGACTGTAACCATTCGTCATAGAGATTCAATGGAGCAACAACGTGTTGCCATTACTGAATTGCGTGGTTTGATTAATGAAGAGGTGTCGATGCGAAATTGGTTGATGAAAATGAAATAAAAAAACAGTTCAGTTTATACCGGAAAGCCGATGATTTTATCATCGGCTTTCTTTATTAACATAGGTTAAGCATTTTGATTTTTTTTCTGCGGAAATTTGTCTTGTTAAATTAAAAAAAGAAATCATGAAAAAATTAATGACCTTAGTTATAGCTTTTACATTTGTTATAGCTGCTAATGCACAAACTAAAACACAAACGTGGAATTGTTGATCCATATCACTCCTTTTTAACCTTTTCAATTAAACACTTAGGGATTTCGTTTGTTGACGGGAAATTTGACCAATATCAAGGAACATTGAAAATGACAGGAGAAGATGTTACTACTACAAACTTTGATTTTTCTATTGATGTGAATTCAATTAACACAGGAGTGGAAGCTCGTGACGGGCACTTAAAATCAGCAGACTTTTTTGATGCGGCAAAATATGATAAAATCACATTCAAACAAACATCAATTAAAAAAATTAAAAAGAACAAATACCGTTTAACAGGAGATTTAACAATCAAGAATGTAACAAAATCAGTGACATTTGAATTGGTTTACGGTGGAAAAATCGATAATGACGGTTTTGGTAATGAGAAAGTAGGTTTCCAGGCGACTACTACAATTAACCGTTTTGATTTTGGTGTAGCTTATGACCCAACCGGTCAGGCAGTAGCTAAAGAAGTTCAAATTACTGTAAATTTAGAATTTGCTAAACAAAAATAAACGAATCAATTATTGTTTATATGAAAAGCCCCGCATTTGTGCGGGGCTTTTTTGTCGATAGAATGGAGCAGTTGGTATATTCAGATAGCTGATTGGTCTATTTTGTTTTTTTAGATTTTGCTTCGAAGGTAACTTTGAGTAAAAATTTAAAAGAATGAATACTGTAAAATTAATAATTGCCTTACTTTTTTCGGTCTTGACGTTCGGACAGGATGTCGCGAAAAAAGAGAAGTGGACTTTGGAGGATTGTATTCAGTATGCAAAAGAAAAGAATATAACCATACAGTCTGCTGCGTTAGATCAGAATTCTGCTGAAGTAAATTATAGTCAGTCAAAATCATCCAGATGGCCTAATTTGACAGGTAGTGCTTCTCAAAGCTTATCAAATGGTAATACTATTGACCCTATTACCAGTGATTATGTTGCACAGCAAATCCACTCAACAAGTTTAGGACTGAATACCTCAGTAACATTGTTTCAGGGAAATCAGGTGAACAACCAGATCAAACAAAACAAGTTTCAGGTAGATCAGAATTCTATGTATGTAAAAGAAGCAGAGAATAATGTTGTTTTAAGTATTGTAGAAGCTTATATGCAGGCATTGTATAGTAATGACGGTGTGACTATTGCTTTAAAAAATCTAGAATCTTCTCAAAAACAGATGGAAGTTGCAAAAGCGCGTTTTGAAGCAGGAAGTGTAGCCAAAAAGGATTATACAGATGCAGTATCGCAAGTAGCAACTAATAAGTATAGCCTTATTGCTGCACAAAACACTTATGATTTGCAATTACTGACATTAAAACAATTATTAGAGTTAGAGCCAGAGGATGCTTTTGAAATTGAAACAACCGTAAATAATTTAGTAGTTAACGAATTGCCGGATAAAATAGAAGTCTATACTAATGCTTTAGCTCAAATGCCTGAAATTCAGGCTTCGAAATTAGGGATTGCTATTTCGGAAAAAGATCTGGATATTGCAAAAGGAACTTTTTTACCGACACTTACTTTGTCAGGAAGTTTAGGTTCAGGATATACCAGTACACAGAATTTGGGCTTTGCCGATCAGCTCGATTTGAACTTTAATCAAAGGGTAGGCTTGTCTTTATCTATTCCTATTTTTAATAGAAATCAAAGCAAATCACAGGTTCAGAATGCAAAGATTAGTATTGAAAAATCAAAAATTGAATACCGGACTGTACAAAAAGAATTGTATAAGAAAATAGAAACGGCATGGCAAAATGCTAAAGCTTCCTTAGAGCAGACAGAGCAAGCCATAGCAGCAAAAGAAGCCGCTCAGGAATCGTATACATTAGCTCAAAAAAAATACGAGCTAAATGCACTTAGTACATCAGATCTAGTAGTGGCGCAAAATACACTGACAAATGCAGAACAGAATTATTTTCAGGCAAAATACCTAAGTATTCTATACACACAATTATTACAGTTTTACCAAAGCAATGAAATTAAACTTTAAGAATATGAACAATAAAAAAATAAAATGGATAGCCTTAACAGGAGTTACTGTTATAGTTCTTACACTGGCTTATTTTCTCTTTTCGGGAAATAAAGAGTCTGAGATTAAGGCAGAAACGGTAAAAGCTAAAAAAGCAAATGTTGTATCTGCTGTTACGGCAACGGGAACAATAGAACCGATCACTCAGGTAGAAGTAGGGACACAGGTTTCCGGAGTAGTAGAAAAGATCTATGTTGATTATAATAGCGAAGTAAAAGAAGGACAATTGATAGCCGAATTGGATAAAACCAATCTGCAGGCAGCACTTGTTCAGGCTAAGGCTTCTTATGACAGTGCTTTAAATGAACAAAATTATTTAGAGACTATTTATAAAAGACAAAAAACACTTTTTGAGAATAATGTGATCAGTAAGTCAGATTATGATGAAGCAAGATACAATTACAATAATGCAAAAAGTGCTGCTATACAAAAGTTATCGGAATTACAAAAAGCACAAACCAATCTGAGTTATGCAAATATCTATTCTCCTATAGACGGAGTTGTTCTGTCAAGAGATGTAGATGAGGGACAAACAGTAGCAGCAAGTTATAGTACCCCAACCTTGTTTACTATTGCTAAGGATCTTAAAGAAATGCAGGTTGAAGCCGATGTTGATGAAGCCGATATCGGACAGGTAAAAGAAGGGCAGAGAGTTACTTTTACGGTAGATGCTTATCAGGACGAAGAGTTTTCCGGAAAAATAACGCAGGTACGGCTAAATCCTACAACTACATCTAATGTAGTGACTTACACCGTTGTTATAAAAGCGGAAAATCCGGAATTAAAATTAAAACCGGGACTAACGGCAACTATTTCAATTTATACTTTAGAATTACAAGATGTATTAACTGTTGAAGCCAAGGCTGTTAATTTTATTCCGAATGAGGCTTATTTAGAGCAATTTAATGGACAAAGTGAAACAGTAACCGGTAAAAGGCTGAAACAATCAGTTGCGGATTATGAGAATCAAACAACATTATGGGTGTTGGAAAACAATCAAATTGTATCCCGAAATGTAAAATTAGGAGCAAGTGATGGCGTAAACGTACAGGTTTTAAATAATTTGTTAGAAGGAGAAGATGTTGTGTACGGATTAAAAGAGGTCAGCGGGCAAGAGGCAAATACAGAAAGTAGTAGTGCCGAAAGTCCTTTTATGCCAAAACCACCCGGAAAAAAGAAATAAAAAAATGGAAAAAATAATCATAAAAATAGAAGAACTTAAACGCTCTTTTGTGATGGGAGATGAAACCGTCCATGCGTTAAAAGGGATATCATTTGCTATAAAAGAAGGGGAGTTTGTAACCATTATGGGATCCAGTGGTTCCGGAAAAAGCACCATGTTGAATATTCTGGGGTGTTTAGACCAACCAACATTAGGGACGTATGAAATAGACGGAGTCTCTGTAAAAGAGTTAAGTAAGAATGAACTGGCCGGAATTAGAAATGAAAAGATCGGATTTATTTTTCAATCGTATAATCTTTTACCCAGAACAACGTCAATAGAAAATGTTGAATTGCCTTTGTTTTACAATAATGAGGTTACATCTACAGAGCGAAAAGAAAAAGCAATTGAAGCCTTAAAATTAGTAGGACTGTCAGAACGTTTATACCATACTCCGGCTCAGTTATCAGGAGGGCAGCAACAAAGAGTTGCGATTGCAAGGTCACTGGTTAATAATCCGGTGGTTATTCTGGCAGATGAGGCAACAGGGAATTTGGACACAAAAACATCTTATGAGATTATGGCACTGTTTCAGAAACTGAACAAGCAGGGTAAAACAATAGTTTTTGTAACACACGAACCTGATATCGCTGCTTTTAGTTCGAGAACAATAGTGCTTAAGGATGGAAACATTATTAAAGACGAATTAAATAATAATGTTCTGTCAGCAGCAGAAGCTTTAGCAAACATTAAAAAGACAGAAGACTAATGAGACTTTTAAATTTATTTAAAATAGCATGGAAAGCCATAGTGCTTAATAAGGTCAGAACATTCCTTACAATGTTAGGAATTATTATAGGGGTAGGGTCTGTTATAGCCATGTTAGCCATTGGAGAAGGTTCAAAAGAAAGTATCAAGACACAAATTTCCAGTATGGGATCTAATATGATAACCATTCGTCCGGGAGCAGATATGAGAGGAGGAGTGAGAATGGATCCGAGTGAAATGCAGTCATTGACGCTAAGTGATTTTAATGTGTTAAAAGCAACGGCACAAAATATCACCGCTATATCTCCTTTAGTTAACGGAAGCGGACAGGCAATTAACGGTTCAAATAACTGGCCGACCTCTATTTACGGAATTTCCCCCGATTACCTCACTATTAAGGTATGGGATCTTAGCTCGGGGAGTATTTTTACGAATGCAGAGGTCAAATCAGCGGCCAAGGTAGCTGTTGTGGGGCAAACAGTTGTGTCTAATCTTTTTCCGAATGGAGACGATCCGGTAGGAAAAACAATCCGGTATAATAATATTCCGCTTAAAATTATAGGGGTATTAGAAAAAAAAGGAGAAAATACCTTCGGACAGGATCAGGATGATGTTATTTTAGCACCATTTACAACAGTACAAAAACGTATTTTAGCGATCGATTATTTACAGTCAGTTGTAGCTTCCGCAAAGAGCGAGAATGATGCTCCGGCAGCGGTGGAAGAAATTTCAGAGATATTAAGAAAACAGCATAAGATATCAGTAGGAGACGACGATGATTTCAATGTCTTTTCAATGGAAGAATTGATATCAACATTCAGTTCAACCAGCGAAATGCTTACAGTATTGTTAGTAGCTATTGCCAGTATATCCCTTCTGGTGGGAGGAATAGGAATTATGAATATTATGTACGTTTCCGTAAAAGAAAGGACCCGGGAAATAGGATTAAGAATGGCAGTAGGAGCCAAGGAAGCTGATATTTTGATGCAATTCCTTATCGAAGCTATGATGATCAGTATCACAGGAGGTCTTATAGGAGTTTTTTTAGGGTTAACGTCTACGATCTTTATAGAAAAAGTATTAAATTGGCCTACGGCAGTTACCAGCTATTCCGTGATAATATCTTTTATTGTATGTGCCATAACCGGTATCTTTTTCGGATGGTATCCGGCTCGTAAAGCAGCTGCTTTAGAACCGATATCCGCATTGAGATACGAATAATTAAACTAATGAATATTGTTAAGAATAAAAGAAGCATTGTTTTTTTCCATTTTTTAGTTTGGATAATACTTTTTAGTCTTCCGTATCTGCTCTCTTCAGGTCAGTCGGAAGCACTTCAAAAAGTATTGGTACATTCTTGGATACCACTGTGTTTTTATGCTTTGATTTTTTACGGAAACTATTTTATTTTGATCGATAAATTTCTGTTTCGGGAAAAGATCCTGCTGTTTGTTGTATTGAATGTAATCATGGTAGCCGTATTTGTTTTAGTCAATAATGAGATAAAAACATTTCTTGTCGATCAATTGATAAGGCCTGAAATAAAAGGGCAGGGACCTCCTAAAAAGCTTTTTATTTATGTGGATATCATATCTTTTTCTGTTCCCGTCGTTTTTTCCATTGCGTTAAAAACAACGCAAAAATGGATTAAAACAGAAGCATTGCAAAAAGAAGCCGAAAATGAACGTTTACAATCAGAATTACAACACTTAAAATACCAATTGCAACCTCATTTTTTTTTCAATTCTTTGAACAATATCTATGCAATGGTAGATGTTTCCCCGGAACAATCAAAAGATGCTATTCATAGTTTGAGTAAATTGATGCGTTATTTCTTGTATGAAACAGACCAGAAAGAAGTAGATCTCAATAACGAGATTACCTTTATGGTTAATTATATAGAATTAATGAAATTGAGATTTAATCAAAATGTAAATGTAATCTATCATTTTCCGCAAAATGCTAAAGAAATAAAAATAGCGCCTCTTCTTTTTGTATCTTTAATTGAAAATGCCTTTAAACATGGAGTCTCCGCCAGTGAGAGTACCACGATCTCTTTTGATATGAAAGTTGAGGATCATACGGTTATTTTCAGATCAGAGAATGAAAATTTCTCTAAAAGTACTGCTGACAGAAGTGGTTCCGGCATTGGGTTAGAGAATTTAAAAAGAAGATTGACATTACTTTACAAAGATCGGTATACAATGGATATAGAGATCGGTAATAAGAATTATATAACAACTTTGGCTATTAATTTGTAGCAGATAACAGGGTAAGTTGCTGTCAAAATGTTAAAGAGAACAGTTGTTGAATTAAAGAAATTTGGGATGGAAGAAGGTAAACTAAGTTGTTTAATTGTAGATGATGAACCTATGGCGCTGGATTTAGTGGAACGTTATGTTCTGAAAACACCATTCCTGCAATTGGCAGGGAAGTGTAATAGCGCTGTAGAAGCCTTAGCTTATATTGAAAAAGAAAAGGTAGATGTTGTTTTTCTAGATATTCAAATGCCTGATCTGACCGGTTTGGAATTCGCTAAAGTAGTTCCGAAATCAACACGTATAATTTTTACCACTGCTTTTAATCAATATGCTATCGAAGGCTTTAAAGCGGAGGCTTTGGATTATTTACTGAAACCGTTCAATTATGCTGAATTTCTCTTAGCAGCTAATAAAGCAAAACAATGGTTTGCACTTTGGAAAAAGAGAAAAGAAAATATAAAAGAGAATTCTTTTTTCTACGTGAAATCAGAATACAAGCAACTGAAAATTTCATTCGATGAAATACTTTATATTGAAGGACTGAAGGATTATGTCAAAATTTGGCTTAAAGACAATCCAAAACCGATTTTAACACTTATGAGTCTGAAAAGTTTGGAAGAAGTATTGCCTTCTGACAGATTTATGCGGGTACACAGATCATTTATTGTGTCGTTGTCCAATGTTGAAGTGGTAGAAAGGGGTCAGATAGTGATAAATAAACAAAGAATTACGGTTTCAGAACAATATAAACCGCAATTCTTAGCCTATATAAATGATAATTCTTTAGAATAAATTATTCTTCTTTTATTGCATTCCAACCTCTGGCTTTTAAAGCAATTTTAGTGTTGGCACGAGTAATAAGGTGGGTACCTTCTTTTTCTTCCGTCATATGTCCGATAACAGTGAAGTTCGGATTCCCTTTTATTTTGTCATAATCTTCCGTTGAAATGGTAAACAGTAATTCATAATCTTCACCGCCGTTTAAAGCAATAGTTGTGATATCCAGATTAAATTCTTCACAAACATTGATCAATTGCGGATCACCCGGAATTTTATCCTCATATAAGTTGCATCCTACGCCGCTTTGTTTACACAAATGCAATATTTCGGACGATAATCCGTCTGAAATATCGATCATAGCGGTAGGTTTTATTTCGAGTTTTTCTAAAATCTCCTTGATGTCTTTTCGTGCTTCCGGTTTAAGCTGTCGCTCTATTAAGTAAGTGTAAGCCTCTAAATCCGGTTGGTTGTTAGGGTTTACCAAAAAAACTTGCTTTTCCCGTTCTAAAACCTGTAACCCCATATAAGCGGCTCCTATGTCTCCGGTAACCACTAGTAGATCATTGGGTTGGGCTCCGCTACGATATACAATATCGTTTAAATTGGCTTCGCCTATAGCTGTAATGCTAATAATTAACCCTTTTTGTGAAGAAGTTGTATCTCCTCCGATAATATCAACATTATAGATCTTAGCGGCTAATTTTATTCCTTCGTAAAGTTCTTCAACAGCTTCTAAAGGAAATCGGTTAGAAAGAGCTAATGAAACTGTGATTTGTGTAGGTGTTGCGTTCATAGCACAAATGTCAGATACATTAGCTGCTACAGCCTTATATCCTAAATGCTTTAAAGGCATATACGCCAAATCAAAATGAACACCTTCTACTAACAGATCCGTAGAAATAACCGCTTTTTTATCTTTAAAATCTAAAACAGCAGCATCATCTCCGATACCTTTCAAAGTTGATTCTTGAGATATTTCAATATTTTTAGTCAAATAATCAATTAGTCCGAATTCACCTAAAGACTCTATATTGGTTTTATGTTGGTTTTTATCTTCCAGCATGTTCTTAATTTTTGTGCAAAGATAAGGCAATAAGTTTTATCTGTATTTTAGATTTAACGATTACTTTATTTTGAATAAAGACAATCTTAATAAGTAGTGAGTAATTTTGCAAAAAAAATTAAACATGGAAATCAATCAACATTTAAAAGAAGTTTTAAACGTAGGTGTTGCTCCGCTGCAAAACAAAGAGGAGCAAAAGAAACCACAGAAAAATAAGAAAAAAAGAAAATCTAAATTTTCATTTTTCAATTTATTTTAGTGAGTATTCAACTCATTTAGTTTGTCAAAAATTAAATGGGATTCATAGCCTTTCCGATATAAAAAGTCGGCAAACTTCTTGTTTTTTTTAGAACCTTTCGGTTCTTTTAAACTAATCCAGTGTTTTTCGGCCAATTGGTGAAAATTATCAAAATATTCTTCTTCAGAAATTTCAGCCAGTGCTTCCCGAATTAGTCGGGATGAAATATCCCTAAACTTTAATTCATTCGTAATGCGTACTCTTCCCCAGTATTTATAACGATGTTTACCGCGAACAAAACTCTTGGCAAAACGTTCTTCATTGACAAAGTTGTTTTCCATTAAATGGAGTAAAATTTTTTCTTTAGCTTCCGGTATTAAATGAAACGATTTTAACTTCTCATAAATTTCTTTATAACAACGATCTTGGTAGGAACAATAATATTCCATTTTAGCTGTGATTTCAGCAACAGAAAGTGTTTTTTCAGGTTTTGAACTCAATTTCTTAACAATTTATTAAAGCCTTTTTTTAACAAAAAGACTGATTCTCAAATATTTTTGCATAAATTTGCCCGCTTTTCTAAAGGCGAAACTAATTTTTATTAACCCAAATTAGTAAAAAAATGAAATTAAAATTACTACTCTTAACATTATTTTTTTCAGCTCTTTCTTTTGGGCAAACGACAGTTTCTTATGACTTTTCAGCAGCAGGAGCTGTTACTGGATTAAATCAAGCGGCACCAGGTATTGCTTTAGACGCAAATATAGGCTTTGGCTCTTTTAAAAATAGTGGAACTTCTAATCCTGCTATTTTTAGTGGTCAGTTAAGGTTATATCAAAACGCAACAAAAGGAGGCTCTATAATAGTTTATGCTTCAAATGGAGTTACTATAACAGATGTAGTGGTTCATGCTTCTGGAACTACAGGACCTGCGGCTTACACCGTTGATGGAGGGGGAGCTACTAATCTAGCTGCTGGAACTACTTATACAATGTCCGGTTTGACAGCTACTAGTGAAGTTGAATTTTATCAAAAAGATGGTAGTAGTAGTAATAGGATTTATGTAGATTTTTTTGAGGTAACTTATATCTCCGGGGTTTCGACCTATACAGTAACCTATGACGGAAATGGAAATACAGGAGGTTCCGTGCCTACAGATGCTAATGCATATAATTCAGGAGATACTGTTACTGTTCTGGGGAATACAGGCGGTTTAACAAATACGGGATATACATTTAATGGTTGGAATACGGCGAATGATGGTAGTGGAATTGCTTATGCAGCCAGTACAACTTTTACTATTACTGCTAATACAACTTTGTATGCTCAGTGGTTGTTGACTTCACCACCGGTTATTACGAGTGCTTTAACGGCAACAGGGGTTATAAGTACTGCTTTTGCGTATGATATTGTTGCTACAAATACACCCACCAGTTATAATGCAACCGGTTTGCCTGCCGGTTTGTCGATTAATACAACTACAGGAGAAATTACAGGTTCGGTTGCAACACCGGGAACTTATAATGTAACTATTAGTGCAACTAATGCTTATGGAACGGATACTGAAACTTTGGTAATTACAATTACGGATAGCCCTTGTTTATCTGAATCAAGTTTTTCGGCTACGCCTTCAGGTTGGGATGCTAATAGTGTTACATATTCTTCAGGAGAAGCCGTTTTTGGAAGCTTTGCGGGTGATTTAACAACTTTAGCGCTTTCAAATCCCGCAAGTTTAACATTTGATTTGAGAAGAACAACAAATACAAGTGCAAAAGATTTAATAATTGAAGTTTCAACAACTTCTCAGACAGGACCATTTACTACTGTCTTTACATACGACCATTCTAATACTACTTCAGGAAGTATAACTGCTTGTACAGTTGATTTATCTGCATATACTTCTTTTTCTACAGTTTATATAAGATTTACAAAAGCATCTTCTACTACTTCACCGTGGTATTTGAGTAATGTTAATGTGTTTTGTGGAACACCTTGTACTCCGGCGGTCGTATCAGTAACGCCTACTTCCGGACCTGTAGGTACTGAAGTTACAATTACAGCTTCGTCAGGAGATTTAACAGGTTCTTCTGTGTCTTTTGGAGGAGTAAGTGCCAGTATAGTTTCTAATTCTGCAACGGAAATAGTAGCAATAGTGCCTAGTGGAGCTACTACCGGAGATATCATAATTACAGACAGTCAGCCTTGCGATACAAGTGCTGCATTTACATTAATTACAAATGATAGAACTTCTTGTGAAGGAAGCACGATTACAGATTTGATAATATATGATATTCATGATGAACAAACAGGCTCTGGCGGGTTTATAACTTTGTATAATGGTACCGCAGCGACAGTTGATATGACCAATTATAGTATTTGGAGAACCAGTAACTATAATGACGGAAATGAGATAGATTATGCTGTTTTAACAGGTACAATTGCACCGGGGGCTTTAGGAATATTAAAAGTCTCTGTGGGTAGTTGCGGGCCAGCATCAACAAATGGTACTATCAATAACGGCTTTAATGAGGACGACGGAATTCAATTAAGAAATGCGGACGGAAGTGTTGTAATTGATGATGTGCATACATACGCTACAGCGCCTGGATATTACATGGTTAGAAATACAGGAGCATTAAGTGCAAGAACTTCTTTTGTTGCTGCAGATTGGAGTACTACACCTTTAGTGGCTGGCGAATGTTATCCTAGCGCAGGATTGGTTCTTCCGGATGCTAACGGGAATAGCCCTTCGGTAACTCTTAATCCGGTAGATGTTAATTCTAGCTGCTCATCTACTTCGGCAACGCTAACTGTTTCAGGAACCGAAGGAGTAGCCGGAGGTTTTGGTTTAACATATCAGTGGTATGTAAATGTGCCAGGGAACACAGGTTGGTCAGCAGTTAGTAATGGCGGTGTTTATAACGGAGCGACTTCAACGACTTTAAATATTTCATCAACAAGTGGTTTAAATGGCTATCAATATTATTGTCAAATCAGAGAAGATGCAGTTACATGTTTTACTGCTACTGATGCGGCAATCATAAAAGAAGGCGCTACTGTATGGGATGGAACAACTTGGTCAAACGGCGTGCCCGATTTAACGAAAGCAGCGACTATTAACGGAAACTATGATACAGCTGTAAACGGAAGTTTTGAATGTTGTAGTTTAGTCATAAATACAGGTTTTGCTTTGGATATTCAGGCAGCTGATTATGTTTTGATTGAAAACAATCTGGTAGTTGATGGTACTTTAACAGTACATAATGACGGTTCTTTGGTACAGATAAATGATGCAGGAGTAAATACCGGAGACATTACTTATGAAAGAACAACAACGGGCAATACATTTGACTACGTTTACTGGTCTTCACCTGTTGATGGCGCTAATGCACCATCAGGTTATGTGTATACTTGGGCTACTACAGTTGCCAACACAAACGGAGGAGAAGGAAATTGGGTTGCAGCCGGAGGATCTTCAATGGCAGCCGGAGTAGGTTATATTATGAGAGACGTATTCAGTAGAACTTTTACAGGTGTTGCTCGAAATGGTATTGTTACACCAACAATTCAAAGAGGAACGTATGAAGGGGCTGATTATGCGGGAACTAACGGAACGACAATTACTCGTTTTGACGATAACTGGAACTTAGTCGGTAATCCGTATCCGTCAGCGATCAGCGCAGAAGATTTCTTATTGGCAAACACAAATATCGAAGGAGCTGTTCGTGTTTGGACACATTCAACATCGCCTTCAACAGCTATTAATAACCCTTTTTACGGAACGTTTGTAGCCAACTATACTCCGAACGATTATATTACTTTTAACGGGACAGGTACAGTAAGTGGTCCGGCAGGATTTAACGGGTATATTGCAGGAGGGCAATCGTTCTTGGTGAATATGTTGGATGGTTCTACAACATCTGAAACAGTAACTTTCAATAATGCTTTAAGAAGTACTAGTTATGATAACAGTCAGTTTTATCGTCAGTCTAATGGTAAAATAGCAAATATAGGTATTGAAAAGCATAGAATTTGGTTGGATATTTCAAATGCAAATGCTGTTTCAGACAGAACATTAGTAGGGTATGTTGCCGGGGCAACGGAAGGAAAAGACAGAATGTTTGATGCTGTAACAGCGGTTAAAACCAGCATGAAGATTTATTCTATCATTGATGAAGATAAAATGACTATCCAGGGTAGAGTTTTACCATTTGATAATAAAGATAAAGTACAAATGGGTTATTTTGCACCTTCAAACGGAACATATAATATTTCAATTGCTGCTGTTGATGGCCTTTTTACAGGCAGTCAGGATATCTATCTTGAAGATAAAGAACTAAATGTTATTCATGATTTAAGACAAGCACCATATAGCTTCTATACTGTTGCCGGAGAGGATAACGATCGTTTTGTCCTTCGCTATACTACAGTAGCACTGACTACAGACGTTTTTACGGGTAATGAAAATGAAGTTACAATAGCATCTGCTGAAAACTTGATTATTAATTCTGCAAATAATACAATAAAACAAGTAACGATCCACAATGTACTAGGTCAGTTGTTGTTCAATAAACAAGTGAGTACTTCAACACTTCAGGTGGAAGGTATTGCAAAATCAAATCAGGCATTGATTGTTGAGGTTGTATTAGAAAATAATGAAAGAATAATTAGAAAAGTGATCTTCTAATCAAGATAATAAAACCATTAAAAAGCGACAGATTTCTGTCGCTTTTTTTATGTACTAAAAAGTTGTTTTTGAGTTTTATAAATAATAGGCTTTGTTTTTATAACAATTTTTAAGAATTTACTATTAAAACAATTTTGTATTTTTGAAAATATTCAAAATAAAAGAATGGAAAATATAAAGCAGTACGTTCAGGAAAACAAAGAACGTTTTTTAAATGAATTAGTTGATTTATTAAAAATACCTTCAGTTAGTGCAGATAGTGCTTATGCACATGATGTGATCACTACAGCTGAAGAAGTGAAAAGAAGATTAGAAGAGGCAGGTTGTGATACAGTAGAATTATGTGAAACTCCGGGCTATCCGATCGTTTACGGTGAAAAGATAATAGACAAAAATTTACCGACAGTACTGGTTTACGGGCATTATGATGTTCAGCCGCCCGATCCGGTAGAATTATGGACTTCACCTCCTTTCGAACCTGTTATAAAAGCAACGACTATCCATCCGGAAGGAGCCATTTTTGCAAGAGGAGCTTGTGATGATAAAGGGCAAATGTATATGCATGTCAAGGCTTTTGAGTATATGATGAAGAATGATTGCCTGCCTTGTAATGTTAAGTTTATGATCGAAGGAGAAGAAGAAGTAGGTTCAAAAAGTCTGGGATGGTTTGTAGAACAGAATCAGGAGAAATTAGCCAATGACGTTATTTTGATTTCCGATACAGGAATGATTTCTAATACACAACCTTCAATAACTACCGGGTTAAGAGGATTAAGTTATGTGGAAGTGGAAGTGACCGGCCCTAACAGGGATCTGCATTCCGGATTGTATGGTGGAGCAGTGGCCAATCCTATTAATGTTTTGACAAAAATGATCGCTTCTTTGCATGACGAGAATAACCATATTACCCTTCCCGGTTTTTATGATAAAGTAGAAGAGCTTTCAGCAGAGGAAAGAGCAGAAATGGCTAAAGCGCCGTTTTCTTTAGAAAGTTATAAACGAGCATTAGATATAGAAGATGTTTACGGAGAAACAGGGTATGTGACCAATGAACGTAATTCCATCCGTCCGACCTTAGATGTTAATGGTATTTGGGGTGGTTATACCGGTGAAGGAGCAAAAACGGTAATTCCGAGTAAAGCGTATGCTAAAATTTCGATGCGTTTAGTGCCCAATCAAGATTGGGAAGAGATCACTGAATTATTTACAAAACATTTCGAAAGTATAGCACCTAAAGCAGTTAAAGTAAAGGTTACACCACATCACGGTGGTCAAGGATATGTTACGCCAATAGATTCAATTGGATATCAGGCCGCTTCAAAGGCTTATGCAGATTCTTTTGGCATTGTGCCGATTCCGGTTCGTTCAGGAGGTAGTATTCCGATTGTAGCTTTGTTTGAAAAAGAGCTCAAAAGCAAAACAATTATGATGGGATTCGGTTTGGATAGCGATGCTATTCATTCGCCAAACGAACATTTTGGAGTGTTCAATTACCTTAAGGGTATTGAAACCATTCCGTTATTCTATAAATACTTTACAGAATTGAATACAAAATAAAAAAAGCGACTTTAAGTCGCTTTTTTTATATATTCTTGTGTGTATCAGCTATAGCTCTATCGTTTTTATAATCGATCCAGTCTTGTCCTTTTCTTCTACGCATAAAATTGTCGTAATGACGCATGACAAAAACATTGTAGGCGGCTTTTAAAAGATTGCTTGGCTTGCTGGGAAATGCCCTTAAACTCATAGAAAATCCAGGAGTAACATATTTCATATAATGCCAGAATCCTTCAGGCATGAATAAAACATCTCCATGATTAAGTTCACAGAGTAAACCGTTTGCTTTTTGAAGTGCCGGAAATTTATCAAAATCAGGGTTGTCAAAGTCAATATCTTCTCTTGAAATTAAGGAATGCGGAACTTTGTACATGTACGGTGTTTGTTTCGGGTCAAATAAGATACACTGTTTTTTGCCGTGAAAATGAAAATGTAAAATATTAGAATAATCAATGTCAAAGTGCATGAAAACTTTAGCATTTTCGCCACCAAAGAATAACATCGGAAGCTGTTTAACCAATCGTAGTCCTATATTTGGCCATTTAAAATCATTTTGAAGTTGGGGAACTTCTTTCATCAGATTGTACAAAAAAATACGGTAGTTAGTAGGCTCTTTTTGTAATAAATCGATGTAATCACTCATTTTCATTTTAGCATGAGCCTCGTTAAAGCCATCTTCATGAGAAACAGGTCGGTCGTCATATAAAGGGACAATTTTGTCACCGGCAACCTCTTTGATATAGTTTAAGTTCCATTTTTCAAAGGCAGGCCAGTCTTTGGTGAGCCCTTCAATTACTACCGGTTTTTGCTTTTTAAAGTAGTTATTGTAAAAATCTTCTTTAGAAATATTCTTTACACGTTCAATTGGAGTTAATTGAAACTGTCCCATAATCCATACAAAAAATTAAACCACAAAGTTATTAAAGTGTTATGATTTTTTTATTCTTTTAAGAAAACTTTATCGGGTTCATGGAGCAAAATCCATTCATTATGGGTGAAATAATTCCATTCAGCCTTAGCCATATCATACTCAGGGTCAATGAAAATAAGGTGTTTTTTTTCGTTTATAGCATTTTTACAATTGACATAAATACTGATGTCTCTGTCTGCGTATTCTGATTTAATTTTTTGGCAGAATTGCCATATAAAATCAGGTTTAGTGGCTATTTGAGTATGTTGTTTCGAAGAAAGTTTATCGTAATGGTTGTAAATGTGAGACTGATCGGTTTTGCGATCCACAATCCTGAAAGAGATATATCCGCTTCTTTTTCTGAGCATCATTCGCCAGCTTAACCGATGTCCTTCTTCTGTCCATAATACATCCCCTTCAATTAAGTGATGGCGTAAGGGTAAAAGTAGTTGAATCGTTAAAAACGGGATGAATAGAAAATAGAAAACGTTTCGGTTCTGATAGTTATAATGTTCTTGTGATGTAATATATTCTTTGTCTCTTAAGAACAGTCTTCTGATCTTTTCCGGAGGATAAAAAAATAAAGCAAAGCTTAAGGCGAAATAAGGGAAAATGCCTATTTGCAAAGTGATCGAATTGAATAAATGAAATATTAGAGAACTGATTAAAGCAATAGTTCTGGTTCGTTTAAACAAAAGTAAGGGAACAATAAGCAGATCATAAAAAATCCCTGCGTAGGCAATTAAAAGGTAGAACCATTTTTGGTTGAACAGATCGTAAATAAAGGAATCCTTACTGATACAATTAAATAATGGCGCTGTTAACAATAGATTCTTAGTAAAAGTTCCGTCGAGCCAATCAGGATAAAATTTAGCCAGAGCAGCATAGGTGTAAACAATACCGATCATAATTATAAAAAACATCCGAATCCAGTTTGGCATAGTTTGCTTTCTAATGGTACGATTTAGCTTTACGTCCAAAGATTTTTCTTGATTGGCTGGTAAAAAGATCATTACAAAACTTATCAATAGCAATAAGTAATAATGATTGTTGTAAGATGTTTTTTGCATGAAATAAACTCCGGCCCATAAGAGAGTGTAAAAAGCGATGCTTATCCTGTAGTAAAATCCTGTTATAATAAAAATGCCTAAGATGCCCATTATGGCAAAGTACAAATACATACCGTTTTCAGGTAAGGGTTGTAACCATTCAAATCCGATAAAAGGAAAGGTAAATTCCGGTTCAATAAAAACTTTTTTGACCCATCCGGTTAAAATAGCTCCGAAACTTTCCATGGCAACTAAGAACCCGAAAATTATCCGGAATACAATTAGCGGAGCAATATCAACAGATTTAAAAAAAGTTGTTTTGAACATGTTATTTATTCTTCTTTTGAGAAGTAATTTAAACTGTAAATTTTGTCTTTTTCTAATTGGGTTTGTAATAATTCTATCGAATCAAATTTTTCTTCGTCACGTATTCGTTTTAGAAAACAAACACGAATTTCCTTGTTGTAAATATCTTTGTTAAAATCAAAGAGATTCACTTCAAGACTCAGCTTTTTGTTTTCATTTACCGTCGGGTTAAAACCAATACTCATCATTCCGTTATAAGTTTCTTTCTCAATGCTGCACTGCACAACATAGACTCCTAAGTTGGGGATTAACTTGTATTTTTCCTTGATTTCAATATTTGCGGTAGGAAAATTGATTTTACGACCTAATTGTTGTCCTTTTATTACAGTTCCGTTTATAAAATAAGGATAACCTAAGTAAGAGTTAGCCAGTTCAATTTCTCCGTTTTCTAATGCTTTCCTGATTTTGGTCGAACTTACTGAATTGTTGTCAATTACTTCCGCAGGAATCTGTTCTACTTCAAAATTATATTCTTTTCCGAATGTGATCAGATCGTCAATCGTCGCTGTTCTGTTTCTGCCGAATCGGTGATCATAACCGATAATGATCTTAGCAATGTTAAGCTTTTCAACCAGAATGTTTTTAACGAATTCTTCAGCGGTAAGCCTTGAAAATTCTTGGCTGAAAGGATGAACAATTAATGTGTCTAAGCCTAATTTTTCAAGTAGTTCTCCTTTTTCTTCAATAGTGTTTAAAAGTCTTAGAGTATCATCTTGTTGTAAAACCATTCGCGGGTGCGGAAAAAAAGTAAGCACAATGCTTTCCAGGTTTTTCTTCTGGCCTTCCGAGACCACTTTTTCAATTATTGACCGATGCCCTATATGAACGCCATCAAATGTCCCAAGGGTCAAGATGGTTTTTTTTTCAGAAGCTTTGTAATGATTTATTCCTTCTATTGTTTTCAAATCCTGAAATTTTCTAACAAAAATAATACAACTGAAAATTCCATTCATGAGGAAAAGCCCTTTTTTTTGAAAAAATAAACAAAAAGTAAAATAAATGTTAAATTTTTGTAAAAGTAAAATTAATTTATATATTTGCTTGTTAACAACTATTTTAAAATAACAAAAATGAAAAAAACACTACTATTAACACTCGGAGTTTTTGCCTTTAGTGTTTTGGGATACTCCCAAACGGAAAAAGCTTGGAGTGCTGTAAAGAACCGAGATTTTCAGGTTGTTAATTCTGCTAATCGACAAAGCTTTCCTTCTGATTTTAAGTTAATTCAGCTGGATTATAATGTTTTAAAAACTGCTTTATCAAATGTTCCGGATAGAGTCGGGGGAGGAAAATCTAATATTATTATTGCTTTGCCTAATTCTAAAGGGGAATTGGAGCACTTCAGAATGTATGAAGCGTCAAATTTTGATTCTGATTTACAGGCACAGTTTCCTGATATCAGATCGTATGTTGGAGAAGGTATTGAAGATAAATATGCTCAGGTTAGATTAAGTATCGATCCTAGAGGAATTCAATCTATGGTGTTTCGAGCTGACAAAAGAAATGAATTTTTAGAACCTTATTCTACTGATGGTAAGGTGTATGTAGTTTATAATTCGTCAAGAAACAAAGGTAAATTGCCGTTTACTTGTTCTACTCCTGAACAGTCTTTGGCTACAGATTTAAGTGAGAGACTTAATGAGGTTGGTCGTTCTAGTACAGGTCAGTTATTGGATTTCAGATTGGCATTATCTTGTACGGCTGAATATGCTAATTATTTTGGAGCAACCAGCTCGCTTAATGTTTCTTTGGTTATGGCCGCATTTAACGCAACAATGACCAGAGTTAACGGAGTCTTTGAGAAAGATTTTGCAATCCACATGACTATGATTGCCAATACCAGTAGTGTAATTTATTACAACCCTGCCACTGACCCGTATTCAGATGCTTCAAGCATGGGGAACTGGAATTCGGAATTGCAAACAACATTAACATCTGTCATTGGTGAAGCAAATTATGATGTAGGACACTTGTTCGGTGCTTCAGGAGGAGGAGGAAATGCAGGATGTATCGGATGTGTTTGTGTTAACGGACAGAAAGGAAGCGGTATCACATCGCCGGCTGATGGTATTCCGGAAGGAGATAATTTTGATATAGATTATGTGGCACACGAATTAGGACATCAATTCGGAGCTAATCATACATTTTCTTTCAGTAATGAAGGAACAGGTGTAAATATGGAAGTTGGATCAGGATCAACAATTATGGGGTATGCCGGGATTACGTCTCAAGATATTCAGTCGCATTCTGATGACTTTTTCCATTCGGCAAGTATAGCTCAAGTGCAGGCTAATATGGCAACAAAAAGTTGTCCTACTTCTACTCCTATCACGCATGGAGCGCCGGTTGTAGATGCAGGAGCAAATTATACGATACCTAAAAGCACACCGTTTATTTTGGATGGTTCAGCTACAGATGCAGGAGGAGGAAGTTTGACCTATTGTTGGGAGCAATACGATAATGCAAGTCCTGCTCAAACAGGAGCTAATTCAGCAGCTTCTGAAACTAAAGCTTCAGGACCTAACTGGATGTCCTATAAACCGGTATCAACTTCAGTAAGGTATATGCCTAATTTAACATCGGTATTCAATGGATCAACAACTACCAGTGGTTCAGAGATATTAATTGAGGCTTTGAGTTCTGTTTCCAGAAACTTAAACTTTAGATTGACAGTTAGAGATAATGTGACAGGTCAGGGACAAACCGGTTTTGATGATATGGTTGTGACAGTTGATGGGAGCAAAGGACCTTTGACAGTTACTTCTCAAAATGCGACCGGAATTTCTTATGATGTGAATTCAGTTCAAACCGTAACATGGACCGTTAATAATACAAATACCATAACAGGAGGTTCAAACGTTGATATTTTGATCACATCAGATGGAGGTGCAACTTGGACTACACTGTTAGCAAATACGCCAAATGATGGTTCAGAAGCTGTAACAATGCCTGCAACGGCTTCGCCTTTCTGTAGGTTGATGGTTAAAGCGAGTAATAATATTTTCTTCAATGTTAATACTGAAGATTTTGCGGTAGGATATGTGGTAACTACAACTTGTAATACTTATACAAACAGTACACCGTTGGTAATTCCTGATGGTACTGCGGCAAATACACCGGGGGCTGTTGTTTCTAATACAATAAGTGTACCGGCTACAGGGACAATTTCAGATGTGAATGTTAGTTTAGATGTTACTCATACATGGCCAAACGATTTAGTGATTGAGATTGATCATCCGGATGGATCTACTTACGATATTGTTTGGGATAGAGCTTGTGGAGGTAATGATAATTTTAATGTCACTTTAAGTGATGGTTCGCCTACATTTACATGTGTTGCAAATATGACCGGAACTTTTTCTCCTTCAAATCCGTTATCTGTATTCAACGGGCTTGATCCTAATGGAACATGGACCTTATATACAGCAGATTTTTATAATGCAGATACAGGGCAAATTAACTCTTGGTCTATAGAAGTTTGTACGCAGACAGCAGTTTTGGCTACAAAAACTTTTGATTCAAATGATTTTGTAATTTATCCTAATCCGAACAATGGTTCGTTTAATTTACAGTTAACAGCCGTTTCGGATAATATCACTGTAAGAGTTAATGATATAAGAGGTAGATTGATATTGGATAAACAAATTCAGGCTAATGGATTGGTAAATGAATCTATTCAGTTATCAAATGCTCAATCTGGTGTTTATTTAGTTACAATTGAAGACGGAGGTAGAAAAGTAACCAAAAAAATAGTGATTGAATAAAAAACATAATATTTATATATAATGTTAAAAAACAAGGGAGATGTTAATTATCTCCCTTGTTTTTTTATATTTGTGGCTTAACCAAATTGTTAACAAGAAATGAAAAAAACATTACTATTTTCATTTTTCACCTCTTTCGTTTTTTTACAGGCTTCTTATGGTCAAACCGGTAAAGTTTGGTCGGATGTAAAAAAAGGATCATTTGAAAAAAGAAATACGATTGAGCGAGTAAGTTTTCCTACGAGCTATCTGACAAGAAGTCTTGATTTGTCAAGTATGACAAGATCACTTTTAGCTGCTCCGGAAAGAAATTCCGGGGATTATTCAACAGTTATTGTTGAAATTCCGAATGCATCAGGCAATTTAGAGAAGTTTAGAATGTATGAAGCATCAAATTTCGATTCTGATTTACAGGCACAATTCCCGGGAATCAGATCTTATGTTGGTGAAGGGATAGATGATAAATTCGCTCGTTTAAGATTAAGTTTAGACCCGAAAGGAATTCAAGGTGTAATTTTTAGAACGGGGAAAAGAAATGAATTTTTAGAACCGATCTCTAAAAACGGAGAGGTTTATGCTGTTTACAGCTCTGGTCGTGAAAAAGGGAAATTACCTTTTACATGTTCTACACAGGAACAGACTTTAGCTTCAGATTTTTCAGATAGATTTTCTGAAGTTGGGAGATCAAGTGCCAGTCAATTATTGACTTTCAGATTGGCATTGTCTTGTACTGCAGAATATGCAAATTATTTCGGAGCAACAAGTGCTTCTGATGTAGCCTTGGTTATGGCAGCATATAATGCAACTATGACTAGAGTAAATGGTGTTTTTGAAAATGATTTTGCTATTCATATGAATATCGTTTCTCAATCTACTAATGTTATTTATTATAATGCTTCAACAGATCCTTATTCAGATGCTTCTTCCGGAGCTTCCGGAGCATGGAATACGGAACTTCAGAATACGTTGAGTTCAAGTTTAACCGGTGCGTCAACTTCTATAACGGCAAATAATGCGGCTTATGACGTTGGTCACTTATTTGGGGCTTCCGGAGGTGGAGGAAATGCAGGATGTATCGGATGTGTTTGTGTTAACGATACATTGAGTCCACTTGATGAGAATAAAGGAAGTGGATTTACCTCACCGGCTGACGGAGTTCCTGCCGGAGATAATTTTGATATTGATTATGTAGCGCATGAAATGGGGCATCAATTTGGTGCAAACCACACTTTTTCTATGAGCTATGAAGGTTATGGGGCAAATATGGAAGTTGGTTCCGGATCAACAATTATGGGCTATGCAGGAATTACATCTCAAGATGTTCAGTCACATTCTGATGATTATTTTCATGCTGTTAGTATCGCTCAGGTTCAGTCTAATATGGCAACAAAAAGTTGTCCTACTTCGACAGCGATAACTCATGGTGCACCGGTTGTTAATGCCGGGGCTGATTATACAATTCCGAAAAGTACTCCTTTTATGCTGACAGGTTCTGCTACGGATATTGGAGGAGGTAACCTTACCTATTGTTGGGAACAATATGATGATTCAAGCGGTACTTTAACAGGGGCAAATTCAGCAGCGTCAGAAACAAAAACTTCTGGTCCAAACTGGAGATCTTATGATCCTGTAACTTCGCCGACAAGATATTTTCCTAATATGACTTCTGTATTGAGCGGTTCAACTACTACCGATGGAGATGCGATTTTAGTAGAAGCATTAAGTTCTGTAGCCAGAACTTTAAGCTTTAGATTAACTGTTAGGGACAATGTAGTAGGTCAGGGGCAAACAGGTTATGATAATGTGATTGTTACCGTAAGTGGTACTAAAGGGCCTTTGACAGTAACGTCTCAAAATACTACTGGAATTGTGTGGACGCCGGGAACAACGGAAACTATTACATGGACAGTTAATAATACAAATACGATCAGTGGCGGAGATAATGTGGATATTTTGTTGTCTACGGATGGGGGACAAACTTGGGGAACAACATTAGTTTCTGCAACTGCTAATGATGGTTCTGAAACGATTACTGTTCCTAACGTAACTGCTGCTAACTGTAGAGTTATGGTAAAAGCTTCGGCAAATATCTTCTTTAATGTTAATTTACAAAATATAGCTGTTGGAGATTATACTTATCAAGCTCAAAATGTTTGTGAAGATTATACTTTTAATTTAAATGCAAGTATTGCTGAATCAACAGCTAATAGCTATGCAGGGTATAATTTACCTATTACAGATTCTTTTGTAATAACGGATATTAATTATTATGCTGATGTTACTCATCCAAGTATTGGTCAAGTAAATATCTTGTTAAAACAACCATGGGAAGATACTTCTGCCGGCTTGATTACTGCATTGTGGTATAATAACACATGTACTACTGCAGATTTGGATAAATGGTTTGATACTTCTGGGGTAGCTGTAGATTGTGCTCAAACAACAACTGGAAGTGACTTTGTACCTTATTCAATAGGAAATATTAATGCTGGTGTAGGGCAAAATAGTGCCGGTACTTGGGGGGTTTACTATAAAGATGGTGTTGTTGACGGTTCAAATGGTATTCTTAATACTTTTACTATTCAGTTATGTCATGCAGAATATGTACCTGTATTAGCAACCGAGTCTTTCGAATCTAATGATTTTGTGTTGTATCCAAACCCTAACAACGGTTCGTTCAATTTACAGTTAACTGCTGTTTCAGATGAAGTTTCTGTAAATGTTTACGATATGAGAGGTAGATTGATCTTGAATAAAGAATTCCAAGCAAACGGTTTAGTTAATGAAGCGATTCAGTTAAACAATGCTCAATCTGGAATTTATTTAGTAACCATTCAAGATGGTGGCAGAAAAGTGACTAAAAAGATCGTTGTTGAATAATGATTTAAAATAGTTTATCAAAAAAGGGCGCTTTAAGCGCCCTTTTTATTTTCCGTTAAAAGTATTCATTGTATTGCTTAAACCGGCTAAAGCAAAAGATTTGATTACCTCTGAAGCTGTTTGAAGTCTTTCTTGTAGTTTTTCTTTTTCTTCTTCGTCCCATTCGCCTAAGACATAGTTAATTTGTTGCCCTTTTTTGAACGAATCACTGATGCCAAATCTGAATCTGGGGTATTCATTCGTATTCAGTAGAAGCTGAATGTTCTTCAGTCCGTTGTGACCGCCGTCGCTTCCTTTTCCTTTTAGTCTAAGAGTTCCGAAAGGAATGTTCAGGTCATCAGTAATTACTAAAATGTTTTCTTTAGAAATGTTTTCTTTGTCCATCCAGTATTTAACGGCTTTCCCGCTTAGATTCATATAAGTATTAGGCTTTAGGAGGATTAATGTTCTGCCTTTAATTTTAAATTCGGCAACATCGCCTAATTTAGCGGTACTAAAATCTATATTTTCTGTTTTTGCAAAATGATCTAAAATTTTAAACCCAATGTTGTGACGAGTGTTAACGTATTCTGAGCCAATGTTTCCTAAACCGATGATTAAAAACTTTTTCATGATATTGGAATATGTTTTTTTAAAGCTGAAATTTATAAAAGAAACTGTTTTAAACAAAAAAAGACTGTTTAAAAACAGTCTTTTGCCTTGTACCGCGGGTGGGAATCGAACCCACACTCCGTAGAACACGAGTTTGAGTCGTGCGCGTCTACCAATTCCGCCACCGCGGCTTCTTGAAATTGTGAGTGCAAATGTATAGAAAAATTCTAAATTAAAAAGTAAAAATGTTTAAAATTTACTTTCAGAGTTGAAATTTATTCCTAAATTTGCAGCCTGATTATTTCAGACACAACACTAACTAACTACTAAACAAATAATTAAAAATGTCATTCAACGAGCCAGAAGCAAAAATTTTTGCATGTTCTCAGAGTGTATATTTAGCGGAGAAAATAGCTGAGGCTTATGGAGTACCGCTAGGTAAAGTTACGTTCTCAAGATATAGTGACGGAGAGTTCCAACCTTCTTTTGAAGAATCAATCAGAGGGCTTAGAGTTTTCTTAATTTGTTCAACTTTTCCAAGCTCAGACAATTTGATGGAACTGTTGTTGATGATCGATGCCGCTAAGCGTGCTTCAGCTCGTCATATTACAGCAGTTATCCCTTATTTTGGTTGGGCCAGACAGGATAGAAAAGATAAACCAAGGGTTCCAATAGGAGCTAAATTGGTAGCAAAACTGTTAGAATCAGCCGGAGCAACCCGAATTATGACCATGGATTTACATGCAGATCAAATTCAGGGCTTTTTTGAAAAGCCGGTGGATCATTTATTTGCATCAACGATCTTTCTGCCTTATGTGAAGAGTTTGAAATTGGAAAATTTAACAATCGCTTCACCGGATATGGGAGGTTCTAAAAGGGCTTATGCCTATTCTAAATTTTTAGAATCGGATGTAGTGGTTTGTTACAAGCAGAGAAAAAAAGCAAATGTTATTGACACAATGGAGCTGATCGGGGATGTGAGAGGTAGAAATGTGATCTTGGTAGACGATATGATTGATACCGGAGGAACTTTAGCAAAAGCAGCCGATGTGATGATTGAAAAAGGAGCTTTAAGTGTTCGTGCGATCTGTACTCATGCAATACTTTCAGGAGATGCGTATGAGAAAATTGAGAAATCTAGCTTAAAGGAACTGATTGTTACAGATTCTATTCCGTTGAAGAAAGAGTCAGGTAAAATAAGAGTGGTAAGTTGTGCTTCTCTTTTTGCCGAAGTAATGCATATGGTACAGAATAATAATTCTATCAGTGGCAAATTTTTAATGTAAATTTTTTTATTAATTATATATTTTTTTAAATGAAATCAATTACGATTAAAGGATCAGAAAGAGAAAGCGTAGGTAAAAAGGCAACTAAAGCCGTACGTGATGCTGGAATGGTTCCTTGCGTTATTTACGGAGGATCAGAACCAGTTCATTTTGTTGCAGACGAAAGAGCTTTCAAAAACTTAGTTTACACTCCGAACGCACACACTGTTGTAGTTGAGTTAGAAGGTGGAAAAACAATTGACTGTATCTTACAAGATATTCAATTTCACCCAGTAAACGATAAAATTTTACATATCGACTTCTACCGTTTAAATGATGAGAAAGAAGTGGTTATGGAAGTGCCTGTAAAAGTAACAGGAAAATCTCCTGGAATTATGGCAGGGGGTACTTTACGTTTAAACTTACGTCGTTTAAAAGTAAAAGCTTTGCCTAAAAACTTACCGGATTTCGTTGAGGCTGATATTACTCCGCTTGAAATGGGTAACAGATTATACGTTACTAAATTAGCGTCTGATGATTTTAAAATCATGCACCCGGACAATACTGTTGTATGTCAAGTGAAAGTATCTCGTGCTGCTATGAAAGCTGCTCAGGAAGCTGCTAAAGCTGAAAAAGCTGCTAAAGGTGGTAAAAAGAAATAATTTTTTCAATCTTTATACAAAAAAAGGGAACCATTTGGTTCCCTTTTTTATTTGATTATTTGAGCTTTGCTCTTTTTTCTTTTGCTTTCTGAAGATCTTTATTTAGCCCTTGTATCTCCTGTTCCCTTTTAGCTATTTTTTCATGAAACTTTTCTTCATCTTCCGGAGTTAGTTTGTTTTTAGCCTTATTTTTCTCCAGTTTTTTTTGCAAATCTTTTACATCGCCAGTTTTATTTTTTATTTTCTGTTCGATCTTTTCTACTTTTTTATCTGCATCATGGATCTTTTCAAGACGTTTTGCTGCTTTTTTTTGCTCTTTTTCAGCTGCTTTTAAAGCTTTTTCAGCTTTTTTTCTGTCTTTTTCCATTTTTTTCTGCTGAGCTAAAAGTTCCTTCTGCTCTTTTATAGTTGCTTTGTCTTCCTGTGCATTACTGAGCTGAAAGCAAAATACAGCCATTAAAGTCATTAAATAAATTTTCATTGCATCCAATTTTGTTTACATTTACACAAATGTACTAAATAAAGATTAATGCGATATAGACTGATTCTATTCTATTTCTTACTTTTTTTCGGATTAAATTCTTGTAGAGAAGTGATTCCAAATGATGAGACAGTAACTGATTATGCTCTTTCTGAATCGGTTAGTCCGGATGAGCCTTTTGATTTTCTACCAACATCTACAACAAAATCAGTTTACCATCATGAAAGTTATAGTTTCTCATATAAAGAAACTTCTGAACAATCAGAATGGGTTGCATATACCTTAGAAGAAAAAGATCTGAAGAATGCGACATATAAACGCCCGTTTTTTAATCAGGATCCGATAGTGAAAACAGCTTCGGCTGATTGGAGAAATTATAAAAAATCAGGGTATAATAAAGGGCATTTGTGTCCGGCAGGTGATAGAAAGAATAGTTTTAAAGAGTACGAAGAAACATTTTATACTTCCAATGTTTCTCCTCAAAAGTATAACTTTAACGCTGGAGTTTGGAATCGTTTAGAACAAAAAGTACGTTACTGGGCTTCTAAATATAATGGCGTTTATGTTATCACGGGAGGAGTTTTGAGTGATAATTTGAAGACTATCGGTTATGAAAAAGTGGCTGTTCCTAACTATTTTTACAAGGTTCTCTTAACTAAAGATAAAAAAAGAATGATCGCTTTTTTAGTGCCACATAAAAAGTCAAATAAAGCCTTGTATGAATTTGTTGTTTCAGTTAATGATCTGGAAAAAATGACCGGCATTGACTTTTTTCCGAAATTAGAAGATAGTTTGGAAAACCAATTGGAGCAAAATTCTGATTATAAATCCTGGAGTTTTTAGTTCTATTGTTACCATTCGTTTACTTTGTTGGCATCTAATTTTACAAAGATAAAAAGCATAATTGTAAACGCCCACAAACTGGAACCACCATACGAAAAGAAAGGTAAAGGAACTCCGATTGTCGGGAACAATTTAATAAGCATAGCAATATTTACAAAGAAATGGATAAAGAGGTAAGTAGCCACACAGTAGCCGTATACACGGCTGAATTTTGTCTTTTGATGTTCTGCCAGATAAAGAATTCGTAAAAATAAAGTCATAAACAGTAAAATAACTACGGCACTACCTGCAAAGCCCCATTCTTCACCAACAGTTGTAAAAATGTAATCTGTATGTTGTTCAGGTACAAAGCCTCCTTTTGTTTGCGTGCCTTCTAAATAACCTTTTCCTGTTAATCCGCCCGAGCCTATGGCAATCATGGATTGATTCAGATTATAACCTTCTTTTTTCAGATCCACATTATCTCCGATTAAAACATCGATCCTGTCCTTTTGATGCGGTTCAAGTACATTGTTGTAGACATAGTTTACCGAGTAAACAAATCCGCTTACAACTATAAAAACAAAAGCATAGATAAATGGATTTCTGGAGATCTTTTTGTTATTAATAAAATGCAAGATGATTAAGAGCAGAACTCCGATAACGATATACAAGGGATTTATTAATAATGCCGCAAAGAATAAAATAATAGCGCTCACTCCTGAAATTATGTACCAGCTAGGCAGACCTTCTCTGTAAAGAACAAAGATCAACGATAAAAAGATCATAGCGCTTCCTGCATCCGGTTGCATCATTATCAATAAGATAGGTAATCCGATTATGCCAAAAGCAATGAGTTGGTGCTTAAACTGATTTAAATTGATTTGCGGGTAGCTCAAATATTTAGCTAATAGCAATGCAGTTGCTGTCTTGACAAATTCAGAGGGTTGAAAACCAAAACCTCCGAACTGATACCAGTTGGTTTGCCCTTTTTTGGCTACACCAAAAACAAACAGTCCGAGCAATAAAATAATGCCGATTCCGTAAAAAACAAAAGAGAGTCTTTCGAAAATTTTTGCATCCAGAAACAAGATGATTAAAATTAGTGGAATAGTAAGAAAGATAAAAAGCATTTGACGACCATAGGTTTGACTTAAGTCAAAAACGGTTGTTGGTTCCAGTGGTAATGAAGCCGAATAAATGGTCATCCATCCCATTCCTACTAATGTTATGTATAGTAAAATGGTCAGCCAGTCAATTCCTCTATTTACATTCTTTGATGAACTCATTAATGATTTTCTTCTTCTTTAGCTTCTCTGTTGTTATTGTCCGTTGCGTCGGCTATAGGCTCATCCTTTTTTGTGCCCACTGTATTTCTTCCGTAAATAATGTCTTCCAGTTTTTGGTATTCATCCTGAATGGAACCGTTTAACATGCGATCTTCCAGGTCTTTTCGGGTAATTTTACCTTTGACGTACTTTTCAACCATTAAGGTAGCAATAGGTCCGGCCCATCGGCTTCCCCAATAGCCGTTTTCAATAAAAACAGCAATAGCTATCTTAGGGTTGTCTTTGGGAGCAAAAGCAACAAAGATAGAATGATCTTGTAATTTATAAGTTACTTTTCCTACTCTTATTTTATTTTCAGCAGTACCTGTTTTACCGCAAATCTGAAGGCTGTCCACATGTAATGCGGCGGCTGTTCCTCCGGGATTGTAAACGTCAGCTAATCCTTGAATTACCGGTTCAAAATATTCCTTATCTATAGATGTAACGTGTTTTGTTGTGAATTTTTTATCTATTTCCTGGCCTTTTATTTTTCTGACGATGTGTGGCGTGTAGAAATACCCCCGGTTAGCAACTGCAGCCATCATATTGGCTAATTGGATAGGAGTGGTCAATATTTCTCCTTGACCGATGGCGTTTGAAATGATGTAAGAACTTCTAATAGGTGCTCCTTTGTAAACCCTTTTGTATAATTTAGAATCGGGAACAAGTCCTTTGGCTCCGATAGGCATGTCGGTACCTAAATATTGCCCGAGGCCAAAGCTTTTAACATGATTGGCCCAAGTGTCTACACTTTCAAAGGAATTAGGGTATTTTTCGATGATTCTTTTGTATGTGTTGCCAAAGTAACTGTTACATGATCTGTAAATTCCGTTATTTAGCTGCAAAGCGTGATAACCGCAGTGACATCCCATGAACCTGCCGAAATTAGCACCGTGGTTACAGTAAAAAGTGGTGTGTTCGTCTATAACTTGTTCCTGCAAACCGATGAGGCCTGTTAAAATTTTAAAAGGAGATCCTGGTGGATAAGACGCTAATAGTGCTCTGTCATATAAAGGTTTTGCGATGGAATCATAATATAAATTCGTATAGTTTTTGGAGCGTTGACGGCCTACTAAGAGACCGGGGTCATAGGTCGGAGCCGAAATTAATGCCAATATTTCTCCCGAACTAGGCTCAATAGCCACAATTCCACCTCGTTTGTTAACCATTAATTTGGTGCCATACTCTTGCAGATCAGCATCAATGGTTAATGTTAAATCTTTCCCTTGTTGGGCAATAGTATCAAATTTTCCTTCCTTATAAGAATCAATAATTTTATTGTGTTTGTCCCGAAGTAAATATTTTACACCTTTTACGCCTCTTAAAACCTCTTCGTATTCTTTTTCAAGACCCTGCTTTCCGATCAAGTCACCGCTATTGTAATAAGGGTTTGTTCTGGTTGTAGTCTCGTTTACCTGGGCAATAAATCCAAAAATGTTGGCACCATAAGAAACCTGATAATCTCGTAACGCTCTTTTTTGAGTATAGAAGCCTTCAAATTTTCGTTCTTTTTCCTGAAAACCGGCATATTCTCTTTTGTTTAATTGCGGAATAAAAACAGAGGGTAGTCTCGGACTGTATTTTTTTGCCTTTGTGATCTTTTTTATAAAATCTTCTTTAGTAATACTCAGTAGTTTGCAGAGTTCTAGAGTATCAATGTTTTTCATTTCTCTCGGTACGACCATAATATCATATGATGGCTGGTTGGCTACCAAAAGTTTTCCATTACGGTCATAAATATAACCTCGTTCAGGAAAATCAAATTCTTTTTTGATTGCGTTGTTCTCTGATTGCAATTTGAACGAATCGTCAATTACCTGCAGATAGAAAATTTTGGCTAACAGTAAAATGGTGGCCGCAACGATTAGTCCGGGTAAAAGAAACTTTCTCATCGCTTGTTAGGTTTAATCAGGTAAATAATCAAAAGGCAAACAATAAAGGTGAACAGGGTAGTGGTTACTGTTTTCCAAATGATGTCAATGAACAGGCTCAATCTGAAAAACTCCAGCAAAAACAATACAAAATGATGTATAAATATTGATAAAATTAAAAAAGTGATACGTTCAGAAGTGATTTTGTCAGCAATCTTTATGGTTTGATATTCATAACTTAAACCAAAGGAAAAACGAAACAGTGAAGGTCTTATATACGCAATTATTAAACAAGAAGCCGCATGAATACCTCCCGAATTACAAAACATATCTAAAAAAAGACCGAGTAAAAAAGAAGTTATTAGCAAAATGCTTCTGTTTCCGTTTACTGGATAAAGCAGAATGAATAATAAGTAAGGGTATGGGTTTAGAAAACCAAACAGGTTAATATTATTGAACAATAATACCTGAAAGATAAGTAAAACTATAAAGCGGACTATGTTTTCTAAAAAAATATTCACAAAATTTACGGGTTAGATTCAGTTTGTGACTCTAAAGTCTCTTTTTCGGTTTTTAATTTGTTTTCGATGACATAAACATAACCTAATGCCGTCATGTCGTTAAAAAGTCTTACGTTAATAATATAATAATTTGTTTTTTTATCGATATAAACTTTGTCTATCTTCCCTATGGGAATGTTCTCCGGGAAGATCTCGGAATCAGCACCGGTTACAATAGAATCTCCTTTTTTCAGAGATGCCAATCTGGGAACATCCATTAATTGAACATATCCTACATTTTTGCCATCCCAAGCCAAAGATCCGAAATGTTCTGAATTTTTGATTTTGGCATTGATTCTGGATTTGGTATTCAATACGCTTAATACGGTAGCAAAATGATTGGATGTTTTTTCAATAATGCCAACGATTCCTTTATCGTTAATCACTCCCATATCTGTTTTGATACTGTCTTTCGCACCAATATTCAGCGTCAGGTAATTCTCTCTCGTGTTGAATTGATTTTTGATAACTTTTGCTTTCCGGATAGTAAATTTATCATGTTCTCTTACTACGATATCTTTGATGTTAAGCAAAGTGTCTTTTTTGTTGAACAGCAACTCTTTCAAACGAGCATTCTCTTCCGCTAAGCTGTTATTTTTTTGCTTCAGACTCAAATATTCATTCATGGAATTTATGTTTTCATAAACACCTCCTGTGATAGCATTTGCTGAATTAATATACTCACTTCTGTGGTAAGAATGAGATTTTATAGTGAGAATTAAGCTAATGCCCAAAAGCAGCAAAAACAGCATCTTATAGCTGTTTTTTATTAGGAAATTTAATATTTGCTGCATGAACTACTTTTTATTTGATCAGTATACTTTTGAAACGGTTAATATTTTTCAGAGCAATTCCTGTTCCTCTTACAACAGCTCTTAGGGGATCTTCAGCAATGTAGACCGGTAAGTCGGTTTTTAATGAAATCCTTTTATCAAGTCCTCTTAACATAGATCCTCCTCCGGCTAAATAAATTCCGGTGTTGTAAATGTCTGCTGCTAATTCCGGCGGTGTTTGTGATAATGTTTCCATAACGGCGTCCTCAACTCTTTGGATAGATTTGTCTAATGCTTTTGCAATTTCACGATACGAAACATCAACTTGCTTTGGCTTACCTGTTAGTAAATCTCTACCCTGAACGGACATTTCTTCCGGAGGGCTGTCTAAATCTTCTGTAGCAGCACCGATTTGGATCTTAATTTTTTCAGCGGTGGTTTCTCCTACGAATAAGTTGTGTTGCGTTCTCATGTAATAAATGATGTCATTTGTGAAAACATCACCGGCAATTTTTACTGATTTATCACAAACGATACCACCCAAAGCAATTACTGCAATTTCGGTAGTACCTCCTCCGATATCCACGATCATATTTCCTTTAGGCTGCATAATGTCGACACCGATACCGATTGCAGCAGCCATAGGCTCATGAATTAAGTATACTTCTTTACCATTAACTCTTTCTGCAGATTCTTTTACTGCCCGCATTTCCACCTCTGTAATTCCTGAAGGAATACAGATAACCAAACGCAATGCAGGAGTGAATAGTTTTTTCTTTAATGCCGGAATGCTTTTAATGAATAACTGAAGCATTTTTTCTGAGGCATCAAAGTCTGCAATTACACCATCTTTCAGAGGACGTATGGTTTTGATGTTTTCATGGGTCTTCCCTTGCATCATATTGGCCTCTTTACCAACAGCAATAATTTTCCCTGTTATCCTGTCACGAGCAACAATTGACGGACTGTCAATTACAACTTTGTCGTTATGAATAATCAAGGTGTTTGCGGTTCCAAGGTCAATTGCAATGTCCTCGGTCATGAAATCAAAAAATCCCATACTAATCTCTCCAGGGTTTTAAAGTTAATATTTATCTAACTCACAAATTTAATAAAATTAATGTTTAAAATGACGAGTACCTGTAAATACCATTGCCATATTATTTTCATTGCAATAGTTGGTACTTAATTCGTCTTTTATTGAACCGCCAGGTTGAATCACAGCTGTTATTCCTGCGTGATCTGCTATTTCCACACAATCTGGGAACGGGAAGAAAGCATCGCTTGCCATTACAGCTCCTTTTAAGTCAAAATTAAAAGATTTTGCTTTATCAATAGCTTGTCTTAATGCATCAACTCTTGATGTTTGTCCGGTTCCTGAAGCATAAAGTTGTGCGTTTTTAGCTAAAACAATAGTGTTTGACTTTGTGTGTTTGCAAATCTTAGATGCAAATAACAGATCGTTAATTTCAGCCTCTGTCGGTGCTAGCTTTGTAACGACAGTTAGATGTTCTTTATTGTCTGTTACATTATCTTTTTCTTGGATCAATATTCCGTTTAAGCAAGTTCTCACTTGTTTTTCCGGAAGAGCTACGTTATGTAGTACTAAAATGATCCTGTTTTTCTTTCCTTTTAATAATTCTACAGCATCTTCATCAAATGAAGGAGCGATAATCACTTCGCAAAAAAGTGAGTGTATCTCTTCTGCGGTTGCCAAATCGATATTACCGTTTGCGATTAAAACACCTCCGAAAGCGCTGGTAGGGTCACCGGCTAGTGCATCTACATAAGCTTCTTTCATAGACGGTCGGGTAGCTATACCACAAGCATTGTTGTGTTTTAAGATAGCGAAAGTCGGTAAGTCATTTTTAAATTCTCCTATCAGGTTAACAGCTGCGTCAACATCTAATAAGTTGTTATATGATAACTCTTTTCCGTTTAATTTGGTAAACATTTCGTCAAAGTCGCCGAAAAAGAAACCTTTTTGGTGCGGATTTTCACCGTAACGAAGTGTTTGTCCGTTAGCCACACTGGCTTTGTAGTAAGTTTCGTCAGTATTGAAGTAATTGAATATAGCAGTATCGTAATTAGACGATACGTGGAATGCTTTAGTAGCCAATAATTTTCTTTGTTCTAAAGTCGTGGCTCCTTTTTCGTTTGTATAGAAATCTAGGAACAAAGCATATTCTTCAACAGAAGGAACAATAACTGTATCTTTAAAGTTTTTAGCAGCAGCTCTGATTAAAGAAATACCACCGATATCTATTTTTTCTATGATATCTGCTTCACTTGCTCCTGATGCTACTGTTTTTTCAAAAGGATATAAATCAACGATCACCAAATCGATCTGCGGAATGTTGTATTCTTCCATCTGCTGAACATCGGATGGATTATCTTGCCGGTTTAAGATACCTCCGAAAACTTTAGGGTGTAATGTTTTAACTCTTCCGCCTAAAATAGAAGGATACGAAGTAACATCTTCTACTGCTACTACTGGGATTCCAAGATCTTTGATAAAAGCTTCCGTACCTCCTGTAGAATAGATAGTTACACTGTTTTGGTGCAGGGCTTTTACAATGGGTTCTAATCCCGTTTTATCGAATACCGAAATTAAGGCAGATTGAATTGATTTTGCTGTGTTCATTGTGTTGTTTAATTTAAGCTGCAAAAGTAGTTATTGTTAGGTGTACTTTCAAAATTAATAACCTGATTTTGTTCTTTTTTTGTAACAAAGTAGTAATTATTTCTACTTATCAACAAGAATCATAAATTTATGCTTTTATATTTAAGGTTACTAAAAGAAAGTCTGGCTTTTGCACTGAATGCGCTTCGAAATAACAAACTGCGTACACTACTGTCATTGTTGGGTGTAACTGTTGGTATTTTTTCGATTATTGCCGTATTGGCAGCAGTAGATTCCATGGATAAAAAGATCAAAGAAGATCTGAGTGATATGGATCTGAATACTATTTACCTGATTCGTTTTTCTTTTGGTCCTTCTGATGTTCCTCGCTGGAAAAGGGAGCAATTTCCTGACGTAACGTATGAAGAATATGAATATTTAAGACGTTCAGTGAACGGGATTGATAAAATATCTTTTAATCTTTTTACCCGAAATGAAAATATCAAGTATGAAGATAAAACGGTTAATTCTATTCGTATAAAGCCATCTACTGATGAGTTTATTGATATTGAACCGATAAAAGTTGAGCAAGGGCGGTTCTTTAATGAATCAGAATCAAATTCCGGAGTTCCTGTAATTGTGATCGGTAGTGAAGTGGCAAGCGGATTGTTCGGAGATACGGATCCGTTGGGTAAAAAAATCCGATTGTACGGACAGAAATTTACGGTTATCGGGGTTTTAAAAAAGGAAGGACAAGGAATGTTTGGCGACAGTAATGATATAGCTGTTTTTTTTCCGGTGAATTTTTTGAGACGGATGTATGGTGATAATAGTGATATGCTAACGCCTGCTATTATTATGAAACCGGTAAAAGGTATTGATATAGATGAGTTCAAAGCAATGGTTACTCAGAAATTAAGAACTTTCAGAGGGCTAAGACCTGATGAAATGAATAATTTCTTTTTGAATATCCTTTCAGGGTTTACCGATTTTATTGACAGTATCGTTGGGCAACTGAACTTTGTAGGATGGATCATTAGTCTTTTCTCTCTACTTGTGGGAGGGTTTGGTATTGCAAATATTATGTTTGTTTCTGTAAAAGAACGAACTAATTTGATTGGGATCCAAAAAGCCTTAGGTGCTAAAAGACGCTTTATTTTGTTTCAGTTCTTGTTTGAGGCCATTATACTTTCTATTATTGGAGGAATTGTCGGGATGCTTTTAGTATGGCTTTGTGCTGTGATATTAAGTTCAGTTCTAGATTTTGAATTTGTGCTTAGTACTCAGAATATACTTTTAGGAACCGGATTAGCAGGGTTGATCGGCTTGGTTTCCGGAATTTTACCGGCTATTTCGGCTTCAAAATTAGATCCGGTAGAAGCTATAAGAACAGGAATGTAAAATTTTAAAAAAATAAAAGAAAATAAAAGCGACCAATCTTGATTGGTCGCTTTTATTTTTAGGTATGAAACAGATCTATTATTTTAAGGTTTTAATTCCCATATTGTATAAAGTAAAAGCTTGCATATCCACCTGTTCGTTGATGATAGCTTCTGTTGATTTACCCGCACCGTGACCTGCGTTAACATCTATTCGTATTAAAACCGGATTCGGCCCGTTTTGTTTTTCTTGTAATACAGCGGCAAATTTAAAGCTGTGAGCCGGCACTACACGATCATCGTGATCTCCTGTAGTGATTAAAGTTGCCGGATATTGAACTCCTTTTTTAACGTTGTGTACGGGAGAATAGGCTTTTAAGTAATGAAACATCTTTTCGCTTTGTTCTGAAGTTCCGTAGTCATAAGCCCAACCTGCTCCTGCTGTAAAAGTATGATAGCGCAACATATCTAAAACTCCGACTTGTGGTAGTGCTACTTTCATCAGGTCAGGACGTTGGGTCATGGTAGCTCCTACAAGTAGACCTCCGTTTGACCCTCCTTTTATAGCTAAAAAATCAGATGAAGTATACTTTTCATGAATCAGGTATTCCGCTGCTCCTATAAAATCATCAAAAACGTTCTGTTTTTGCATTTGTGTTCCGGCATTGTGCCATTTGGTTCCGTATTCACCACCGCCCCGTAAATTCGCTACCGCATAAATTCCTCCGTTTTCCATCCAGACAGCATTAGCAATACTGAAGCTGGGGGTTAAACTAATGTTGAATCCACCGTAACCGTATAAAATTGTCGGGTTTTTGCCATTTAATTTGAGTCCTTTTTTATACGTTATGATCATTGGCACTCTGGTACCATCTTTTGAAGTATAAAAAACTTGCTTAGATTCATATTCTTCTGATTTGAAATCAACTTTTGGTTTTTCGTATATTTCGGAGATTCCGGTTGCAGGATCATAGGCATAAATGGTTCCCGGAGTGATATAATTGGTAAAAGAGTAGTATAAGATAGTTTCTTCCTTTTTTCCGCTAAAACCTCCGATTGAACCTAGTCCCGGTAATTTAACGGCGCGGATCAGATTGCCTTCATAATCGTATTGATTGACATGAGACACGGCGTCTTTCATATATTCTGCAAAAAAATAACCGCCTCCTTTAGTAGGAGAAAGTACATTTTCGGTTTCCGGAATAAAATCTTTCCAGTTTTCTTGTTGTGGTTGTGCGAGATCAAGGGTTACAATTCTTTTGTTTGGCGCCTTGAAATCCGTTACGATGTAGAATTGAGTTCCTTTATTATCTAAAACATAATTGTTACTGTTAAAGTCGCCAACTATATTTACGATTGGACCGTTGTTTGCCAAGTCTTTTATGTACAATTCGTTTCCGTTAGTTGCATTGGCTGCTGAAATAACAAGATAGTTTCCGTCTTCGGTTACATAGCCGTCAACATATCGGCGTTTTTCATTGAGTCCGAAGATAACTTTATCTTCTTCCTGAGAATGATCTAATTGATGGAAATATAATTTATGCTGATCTGTTTTAGCAGAAAGTTCACTGCCATCCGGTTTGTCATAACTGGAATAATAGAAACCTTCATTTCTGTACCAAGAAATCCCTCCGAACTTTACGTCGATAATAGTGTCTCCGATAATTTCTTTGGTGTCCGTTTTTAAAACTATAACTTTACGCCAGTCACTTCCTCCTTCTGAAATGGAATAAGCTACTAAACTTCCGTCTTTTGTAAAACTTAAGCTGCTGAGGGAAGTTGTACCGTCTTCTGAAAAGGTGTTTGGATCCAGAAAAATCTCCTCATTTCCGTCCTCTCCTTTCCGGTATAAAACCGATTGATTTTGCAGTCCGTTATTTTTGTAATAATATGTGTGCTTTCCACGTTTAAACGGAGCTGAAATTTTTTCGTAGTTCCACAGTTGCTCCATCCGGTTTTTTAGTGCTTTACGAAACGGAATCTGATTCAAATAACCAAAAGTCACTTTGTTTTCTTCTTTAACCCAAGCTTCGGTCTCCGAACTTCTGTCGTCTTCTAACCAATGGTAAGGGTCTTCTATTTTAGTATTGAAGTAAATATCGCTATGCTTTACTTTTTTTGTTTTAGGGTACGAAATTTTTGTTTGTGCATTCATAGTTAAGGAACAAACAATAGTGGTTAAAATTATTGTTTTTTTCATCTTTTAATTGGTAATGATAACAAAAATAATCATTTGAATTGTGAAGAAATGTTAAATAAACAAAAGCTGCTTTTAAAGACAGCTTTTGTTGGTAGTGCTATTCTGTAATTTTAATATTGATTCCTTTCATAGTTGCCCAACCTTCAGCGTCAGTAAGTTGAATCATAAAGTGGTAATCTCCTGTATCAATGTCTGTAGGAACCAGTATCTGTTGTTCACTGATGAATTCTTTAGTGTTTTCAGGAATTGAATATGTTAATGTAAGGATCCATGGGTTTACAGCATCTTTTATGGCATCCAAATTACAAGCATCAACTTCGGTGTCGTGACTGTGGTGATCAAAATTGTTATGAATGTTGATACTGTAGGCTCCTAATTCCTGATTGTCTGTGAAAAGTGCTTTGAAAGGAATAGTACTCCCTTTTGAAATAGAGGAACAGCTTGTCGGAAAAGCATCGGCAATAGTTAAATTGATTTCTGGTTTTGTAGTGTCTTTTTCACTGCTGTCATCATTACTACAACTTTGTATTGTTAAGCTGATTATTAGTGTGAAAAAAAATAGTTTTTTCATGGTCTCTGTTTTTTAATTATAAATACTACTTCCTGTTAACAGGAAGTAGTATTTTATTAGTATGATTATTCTATGGTTAAAGTATATTCAACGGTTGAAGTATTTCCTAAATTATCGGTAACTGTAAAGTGAAAATGATATTCCCCTGTTGGTTGGCCAGACGGGATACTTATATGCTCGTGGAAATTAGCGTTAGTTTGTCCGGCATAATTTGTATAGGTTTCTTCAATTCCCGGGACAGAGTTGTCCTCCTCATTATGTATTTCTATTTCAATTGTAGCAATAGGATTGGTTGAAACTATTGTTCCTTCTACATGAAGGTCATTACCTGCGCTTACAGAAGAATTTCCAACAGTTCCGTTGCCTAATTCGTCAATTGTAATTTGGAACAGGTTGTCAGTATTGGCTAAGATTTCTACTTCCGCCTCTACCGTTTTAGTATTTCCTTGTTCGTCAATTACTGTAAAATGTAAATGATAATCTCCGGCGGGTTGACTGGCAGGAATTTCAATGTGTTTGTGAAATTCAGCATTGATCATTCCTGAATAATCTGTGAATGTTTCTGAAATTTCTTCGATTGAGCTGTCTGTTTCGCTGTGTATTTCAACGGTTACTAAGGCTATTTTAGCAGGAGCTACAATAGTTGCTTCAATATGTAGGTCATCTCCAGCTGTTGCATGTCCGCTGTTCTCTAAACCTATCTCGGTAAACTCAACAGCAATAGTGTTGTCGGTTGAATTGGGATCATCATCATTACTACAAGAAGCTAAAAATGAAAATGAGATTAGGGTTATAAAAAGGGCAAATTTTGTGATATGTTTTTTCATGTTTTTTAATTTTTAAAAGTATTTTAATTCTAATTTGTCTGTTTTTTTGAGCATTAAAAAGGGAGGAGCTCTACCTTTTTTATATGTTAAAGAGATGGGAATTAAATGGTTTTTAAATGGAAATTTTATCTTGTAATTTAGAATGATGACTAATATTTCTTTGAACAAAGGAGTCCCGTTGATAAAAGAACAAAAGTGAAACTTACATATAGGGCAATCGTAAGAAGTTTTAGTGACAGTAGATTGTGACTTAGGTGTAGTGATCGTTTTGCTTTCATGTGAAATAAGAAAATAATGGATCGGTTCAAATAGCAGAGAGCCAATGAATATGAAAGTCAGAATTAAAATGCTGATCCGAGAGATTATATTTCTATTTTGTTTATTTCGCATGTTGGGCTAAAAAGGTATTTTAACGAATAAGACAAAGTTTCTTCCGGGTTCGGGTACTCCGATCAGGCGGTAAAAACTGGTGTGGTTAAAATATTTTTTATTGAATACATTCTGGATTTGAAAACGAATGTTTACTTTCTGAGTGCCCCAAACAATATCGCTACCTAACCCTAGATTGATTACGTGATAATCAGGAGTTTTGTTTTCCGGTGGCACAATATTGTTTTGTTCAGTAACATATTTGAGATCAACAGAAGCAAAAGTGTTTTGTATATTTTGTCCAAAATCTTTAGAGTAAGTAAAATGAAGCAGTACTGATGGTGGAGGAGAGAAAGGCAAGGTGTATCCTTTTTTGACTCCTGAAAGCTGTTCGGAATATACGTATTCACCAACAATTCCTGCGGTATAATTATCGTTAAAGTTATAATCTATTTTCAGTTCACCTCCGTAACGTAAAACCCTACTTTCCGTATATTCATAAATTTGATTTCCGGCGCCATACGCATAATCATATTCAGGTGTCGGGTTCAGATATATATAATTAGAAAAGTAGTTTAGGAAAGGATTAATATCAACATAAATTTTATTTTTTTGCCAGGTTGCGCCTAAATCCAACTGATAAGATTCCTCGGGAGACAGATCAGGATTGCCCAACTCATAGCTGAATTGATGGTAATTTACACCATTTGAGGCTAGTTCTTTTGCTATGGGCATACGGAAACTTTTACCAATGTTAGCTCTCATTAATAGATAGTCTGAATTGTAATTGATGCCAAAAGACCAACTGATGTTTCCAAAATTCTTGTTAACAGTATTGGCACGTTGTAAATATTCGTTATTTCCATTAACAGGAGTTGTAAACCAGTCGTAGTAACTTTTAGTTTTTATGGTTCCGTAATCGTAGCGAATTCCGGTATGTAGTATTGTTTTTTTAGTTATTTTAAATTTATCATACACAAAAAGACCGGCATTCGTTTGTGTATAAGCCGGAATAATAAATCCCCAACCGCCAATAGAATTGTTTTGATGTTCGGTATTTATTCCGGAAGAAATAGCATGTTTGTTAATTGTGAAGCTGATTTTTCCGTTAAATGAGTAAACATTCTTATTGAAACCTCTCTCCAAAGTTTCTTTTATGGCTAATGTTTCAGGATAGTTTGAAGGCATATAACCATGGCTGATGTAGTCGCTGTATTCTTCTCTGAAATTATTCTGAAAACCTAGATCAAATTCTAGTTTGAAAGTGTTACCATTCAATTTAGTACGGTTAATTACTTTGAAATGGTTGATGTTTTGCGACGGATTTTGGATATCTCTGTCAGAAGCATCATGAAGTTCGGTGTCCACATTTCTAGGTTCTAAACCATGAGCATTGGCAAAAAGACCTGTTTTAGTCTTTAAGTTACTAATGTAAAAAACAGAACTAAATTTGTCCTTTAAAATTCCGGTTGAGAAATGAAGGTTAAGTTCATTTCCGGCGGTATTACGCAGTCTGTTTTTGTACAAAGGCGCTCTGTATGAGTAAATAGAGATGTGATCTGTCGGAACTTTATAATCGGCATAGTCATTATAGGTGATCCGGGTATCAAAAAAAAGACTTTCCTTTCTTTTGAAAACATTGAGCGAAGAACCGAAAAGTTCATTATTTGTTTTGCCTGTTAATGTCAATGAGCCTCCAAAGGTGTTTTTTTTCGGGATTTTATTTTTCTCAATGACTATAATGCCTCCGATCGCATCTGAACCGTATTGTAACGAGGCCGGACCTTTTATGATTTGAACCTGATCTACAGCGTACTGATCGATTTCTAATCCGTGATCGGAACCCCATTGTTGCCCTTCATGCTTAACACCGTTTTCAGTTACCACGACACGGTTGAATCCAAGTCCTCTTATAATTGGTTTTGATTGTCCGGAACCAATGGAAATGGTGTTGATTCCGCCAATTTTTTCAAGGGATTGCATTAAACTTCCATTGATATTCTTTTCAATGAAACCCTGATTTATGATTTCAACGTGTTGTGCTGATTCTTTCTTGATCTTTTGTTCTAATCCGTCACTTTTAACAACAACCTCATTGATGAATGAAACAGAGGTTTTCATCTTAAAATCTAAAACCAAATTTTGAGTAACAACTACAGTAGTATCAATGGTTTCATAACCGATATAGGAAATTAACAGTCTGTTTTTTCCTTTTGGTATGCCAAAAACAGAAAACTTACCATCTTGGTGGCTAATCGCATTTTTATTTTGAATATGTATATGACATTCTGCTAAAGGATTGTTGTTTTCGTCTGAAATTTTTCCGCTTATTGTATATTGTGAAATAGCAGAATAGCTGGAAAACAGCAGTAATAAATGAAGATAAAAATATCGCATTTTGTTCTGTTCATAGTTATAAAATAGGTTCCTTCACCAAATAAAAATCTGATGAGGTTTTTTAAATTAATTGAAATGAACAGGAACAGGAGGCCCTCTATGAGCAAATAAACTTCCGCAAAAGAAGCAGGTCGCTTCCTTAATGCTAAAAGAATAAGGACTTATTTTAAAAGGAGAAAAAAATGTATATGTAAAAATTTCCGGAGAAAGGAAGCTGGCGAATTTAAAGTCACAAATAATACAATCTTCTTTTTCGGAAATAGTTTGTTTAAAACTTTTCTTTTGCTCTTTGTTGTTCTGACAGCAATCTGAAATCTCTGAATGGTGATGCGAAAAGGCATGCAGTGACTGATAGCTAACAGCGAAAATCACCGAAAGCATCAGAATAAAATTTAGTATGGCAAGCCTTTTCTTCACAGATTTGCAGTTAGCTAAAAATTAAAATTGATCCCTAAAACAATGTTTCTTCCCATGTTTGGGATACCATCACTTTTTAAACGAGAGAGATGCGCAACATAAGTTTTATCTAATAGGTTTTTAGCATTCAATGAAAGATCAAATTTCATTTTTTGTAGTTTAACAGTTCCCCCTAAGCCTAAATTGACTAAAGTATAATCATTAGTTTTGGTTTCGAATGAGCTGATATTATTTTGATCAAAAGTATAATTTACCTGAAGGTTGGCAAAAGCTTTTTGGAACCATTTCCCCAATTCAAATTCTCCTCGTAATGTGTTTTTCCATTGATTAGCAGGAATTAAAGGTAAATATTCACCTCCTTTTTGTTTTCCGATGACCATCTCATAACTACTGGTGAAATGCAACCAGTCAATAGGGTGCGGGTGAAGGTGAATCCCGGTTTCACCACCATATAATGTTGCATTATTTTGCAGGTATTCGTATACGTAATTAGCATCTAACATATTTCCGGTCGGTGAAATAAAGATATAGTTGTTAATGTGATTATAGAATCCGTTGATGAAATATTCAAAGTGTTCACTTTTGTACTCAAGGTTCAGGTCGGCTTGAAAATTTTGCTCGTTTTTTAAGTTTTGATTACCAATTTCATAACGATTACTTCCTTCATGTACACCGTTTGATGTCAATTCCGATAAATTCGGTGCCCTGAAACCGGAAGCTAAATTAATGCGGCTGATGATTTTGTCAGTAAGATTGGTTTTATAGCCCAATGCAAAATTAAAGCTGTTGAATTTTTTATCGATGGCTCCAAAATAGCCTTCTTCACCTATAGTTCCGTGTTCGGAAGTGATTACATTTCTATTGTCAAAACGAATTCCGGCTTGTAAAACATTAGTGTTCCATTCGTAGTTTGATGTAATAAAAGTACCAAAGTCGTCAACGGTAGCATCCGGGATTAACATTTCTTCGCCAAAATTGCTATTGGTTTGATGCATTCCTTGAACGCCTACAATTGTTTCCAGATTTTTCCATTTAGGTAGATAATATTTGATATTGTAATTACCTGTTTTTAATTTCATGTGCAAGGCAATGACATCAACGTCTTCTAATTCTTTCCTGTTGTTGAATGTGTAACCTAGATCGGCCTCTAATTTTGAATTTTTGAAATATACTTTTTGGTTCAAACTCAAAATGTGATTGTCGATATCCTGTTTCGGATATAGGGGATTGCGAAATCCTGTGTTTTCAATGCCCTCTTCGGGTAAACCCAAATTTAATTGGTTATAATTGTAGCGAATATCAGTTGAGAAACGGGAATTCGCATAACCAATTCCATATTTTAAATCCTTTTCAATAGAACGTGTATTTGTAATTCTGTCACCCGAAGAAATTTTGTAATCTGCTTGCGAATTGTAATTGGCGCGTAACAAAAATTTCCAGTTATTAGGTGATGATTTGATACCGAATGAAGTATTAGTTCCTTGTGTGTTGGAAGCGAATTGTTGGAATACATTCCCTCTGGTAGTATTGTTCGGGGCATATTTTTCAGGGTTAAAATATAAGACACCTCCTATGGCATCTGAACCATATAATAATGATGCCGGACCTTTGATGACTTCGACACTTTCAATACCTGAGGCGCTTAGTCCTAAACCGTGTTCTTCGCCGAATTGCTGGTTTTCTAAACGCACTCCTTGTGCATAGGTTAAAACCCTGTTTGAACTTAAACCTCTGATTACCGGTTTACCTATAGATGTTCCTGTAGAGATTTGGCTTACTCCCGGAATATTAGTTACACCATCCATTAACGAAATAGCTCCGCTCTTTTTGATCTCCTCCATACTTTCGTGTGATACTTTCATCACATTTTGTGATTGGATCTTATTAAAAGCAGTAGAGACAATTACTTCGTCTAAATGTTGTTCTTTTTCTTTTAGCGTAAGATCGTATTCCTGAACGTCAAGTGAGTTGATTTTGAGGGTTTGCTGTTCATAACCGAATAAGTAAACAACAATGGTAATATTCCCTTGTGGAACTGATTTTAATTGATAATTTCCGTTTTCATCTGTTTCCGTGTAACCGTTATTCTCTATTAAGTGAAGTGTTACAAATTGTAGAGGCATTCCTGCTTCATTAGTGATCTTTCCGGATATTTTTTGTTGGGAAAATGTCCAAGTACTCACCATTAGTAAGGCAAGCATATATAAATGTTTCATGTTTTTTTGTTTAAAAAGGATAAGATAAATAGCTGTCTATCTGACAAGACAGACAGGTAATGACTGCTAATAAAAGATACCGGCAGTTTTAATTTTAAACAAAAGAAACAGGAGGTCCCCTATGCGTAAATAAACTTCCGCAAAAGAAACTCGTAGCTTCCTTAATGCTGAAAGAATAAGGGCTTATTTTAAAAGTTGAAAAAACAGTATATGTGAAAATTTCAGGAGAAAGAAAACTGGTGAATTTAAAATCACAAACCGGACAGTTTTCTTTCTCTGAAATTACTTTTTTAAATTTTGTGTGAGTGGAATCACTGTGTTCAGAACAATGGGAAACCACTTCGTTATGATGTGAAAAAGCATGCAAAGATTGATAGCTTACGGCAAATAGAACCGAAAGCATCAAAATCATATTAAGTATGGCTAGCTTTTTCTTCACAATTGCAAAGATAAAGAATTAAACTAAACCGTTTGCAATTAAATATTCTCCAATCTGAATTGTATTGGTCGCAGCCCCTTTTCTTAGATTATCAGCAACAATCCACATATTAACAGTATTGGGTTGGCTTTCGTCTCTTCTGATACGACCTACAAATACTTCGTTTTTACCTTGAGCATAAATTGGCATCGGATAGCTAAAAGTCTTTAAATTATCCTGAACCTCAATTCCCGGAGTGCTATCAAGAATTTCTCTGATTTCATTTACATCAAAATCATTTTCAAATTCAATGTTAACAGCTTCACTGTGTCCGCCTACTACAGGAATTCGGATAGCAGTTGCTGTTACAGCGATTGTTTTATCATTTAATATTTTTTGAGTTTCACGAACCAGTTTCATTTCTTCCTTAGTGTAGCCGTTATCTTCAAAAACATCACATTGCGGAATGGCATTTCTGTGAATAGGGTAATTGTATGCCATATCACCCTGAACGCCATTGTATTCGTTTTCTAACTGTTGAACAGCTTTAACACCGGTTCCGGTGATGGATTGGTAAGTAGAAACAACAATTCTTTTAATCTTGTATTTATTATGTAGCGGAGCCAGTGCCATGACCATTTGGATAGTTGAACAGTTAGGATTGGCTATGATTTTATCTTCTTTAGTTAACTCATTCGCATTGATCTCAGGAACAACCAGTTTTTTAGTAGTATCCATACGCCAAGCAGATGAATTGTCGATAACGGTAGTTCCGACAGCAGCAAATTTTGGAGCCCAATCTAATGAAGTTTGTCCGCCTGCTGAAAATAAAGCAATTTCCGGCTTCATGTCTATAGCGGTTTGCATGCCTACAACTTTGTATGATTTGCCATTCCACTCAATTTCTTTACCCACCGATTTTTCAGAAGCCACAGGGATAAGTTCCGTAACCGGAAAATTTCTTTCTTTTAAGACCTGAAGCATAACCTCGCCTACCATTCCGGTAGCGCCAACAACTGCTACTTTCATTATTGTTTTTTTATTTTTTGCAAAGGTATAGATATTTGAATCTAAAAAAATTATTTTATAATAATATCACAAAATTTTATATTTATAACAAATAATATAAAAAATCCACACTCGACAAGTGTGGATTAATAGTATATGTAATGTAGCGTTAGTTTACTGTTTTTTCAATAAATCTCTTATTTCAGCTAACAATTCTTCCTGGCTTGGTCCTTTCGGCGCTGCAGGTGCCGGTGCTTCTTTTTTCTTCATAGCGTTTACACCTTTAACGATCATAAACATTACAAAAGCAACGATGATGAAATCTATAAGGTTGGTCAGGAATTCACCCCATAGAACAGAAACTTCGCCTTCTACAACTCCTTCAGCATTTGCAACTCCTTCTATAATAGTCCACTTTAGATCTTTGAAATTTGATTTAAAAATTAAACCGACTAAAGGCGAAACTATTCCTCCGGTAAAAGAAGAAACGACTTTGTTAAAAGCAGCCCCCATTACAAAACCTACCCCGATGTCGACTAGGTTTCCTTTCATAGCAAATTCCTTGAATTCTTTAAGCATAAAATTATTTTTAGTTGTTTTAATTGGTTTTTATAAGAACGAATATAGCGAAAATCTTTTAATTTTTATAAAAAACGCGTTTTACTCTTTGTGAAATACCCGTAAGGATTTCATAAGGGATGGTGTTGAGAAATTCCGCTAGTTCTGTGACTTTTGGTCTTTCACCGAAAATGATAACTTCGTCTCCCTCTTTGCAATTTACCCGGGTAACATCAACCATAAGTGTATCCATACAAATATTTCCGATTATATCTGCTCTTTGTCCGTTAATAGTAACGTAACTTTTTTGGTTACCTAAAGATCTTCGGATACCATCAGCATAGCCGATGGGGATAGAGGCTACAGTAGTTGGCTTGTTAGCTATAAATTTTCGGCTGTATCCTACAGATTCTCCTTTCTCAACAATCCGTATTTGTGAAATGATACTTTTTAAAGTACTTACATTCTGCAATTGCTGATTCTCGTAGTCAGAATTGCCTATGCCGTATAGGCCGATGCCTAAACGAACCATTTCCATTTGCATTTCGGGATAATTAAAGATCCCCGAAGTGTTCAGTATGTGCCGAATCGGTTTGATATGAAGTGCCTCTGTCAGCTTTTTTGAATTTTCCTGATAGCATTCAAACTGTTTATAAGTAAACGCGTCAAATTGCTTGTCATCACTGGCGGCTAAGTGCGAGAAAATACTTTTAACGGCTACAAAATTATTGTTTTTTAAAACAGCGATCAGTTCGTCTAACTGAGCCGCTTCGAAACCTAAGCGGTGCATTCCGGTATCCAGTTTGATATGGATGGGATATTGCGAAATATTTTTCTCCTGAGCAATTTTTAAAAAACTGTGTAAGCCGTTTATAGAATAAATTTCCGGTTCCAGATCGTAAGCGATCATGGTGTTAAAACTATAATTTTCAGGGTTTAACACAATTATGGGGGTGCTAATTCCGGCTTTTCTTAATTCTACACCTTCATCGGCAAAGGCGACCCCTAGATAATCAACTTTCAGATGTTCCAATAGCTTAGCGATTTCAAAACCTCCATTGCCATAGCCAAAAGCTTTGAGCATGACCATTACTTTGGTCTCCGGTTTTAATTTTGATCTGTAAAAGTTTAGATTGTAAGTTATAGCATCTAAATTGATTTCCATAACCGTTTCATGTTTTTTCTCTTCCAGTAGTACAACAATCTCATCAAAATTAAAACTTCTGGCACCTTTGACTAAAACCGTTTCGTTTTGGAATGATTGGGTGTTGAATTGTTTTAAAAAATCAGCAGTGGAAGAAAAAGAGATTACATGAGGCAATTTACTTAAATAATTAGAAATAGTTTCGCCAATGGTAATGATGCGGTCAATATGGTTGTTTTGTAAAGTAGAAAAAACCTTTTGGTATAAAACTTCAGTGGGTAAGCCACTTTGAAAAATATCCGATACAATGATCGTTTTCTTTTGATGTAATTTTTGTTGTTCTAAGAAATCCAGTGCTATCTTTAGCGATTGGTAATCTGAGGAATAAGAATCATCAATAATGATACAGTTATTAATTCCTTTTTTTGCCTGTAGCCGGATTTCGATCGGATATAAATTCTGAATACGTTCTGTGATTACAGAAATCGAAGTGTTCAAATACAATAAAACACCGATGCAATTCATGGCATTTTGAATTGAGAACTCATCTGTAAAAGGAAGCGTAACTTCAAAAGTTTGATCTTGGTAAACCAAAGTTAAACGAGTTGCTGTATTTTCAGCCCATTTTTGGGATACAAAAAGCGTAGCGTTTTTATCGGTAAAACTCCAAGTGAGTTTAGGTTGTGAGATATAGTGTTCGATCAATGGGTTTTTCTCCAGAACAACTAGAGAACAATGATTGAAAAGTTTTGTTTTTTCGGCTATTTTTTCTTCTTGTGAGAGGAAACCTTCATCATGCGCCGAACCGATAGAGGTAAAAACCCCAATATTTGGTTGTATGATGTTTTCCAGTTTTTCCATTTCGCCTTTTTGCGAAATCCCGGCTTCAAAAATACCTAAATCGTGTTGTTCATTAATACCAAAGATCGACAATGGAACCCCTACCTGCGAATTGTAACTTTTAGGACTTCGTACGACACTGTAATCCGGACTCAGTAAAAAGTTGAGCCATTCTTTTACGATGGTTTTTCCGTTACTTCCGGTAATCCCTATTATCGGAAAAGAAAACAGACTGCGATAGTAACCTGCCATTTGTTGTAGGGCAAATAGTGTGTTTTCAACCACTAAAAAGTTAGCTTTGTTTTCTAATCCGTCAGGAATATACTGCACAACAAAATTGCGAACTCCTTTATTGATTAATTGTTGAATGTATTGGTGACCGTCATGGTGCGAACCTGTTAAAGCAAAAAATAAAGTGCCATTTCCATTTTGCAATGAACGACTGTCTATAGAGATATTTTCAGGTTTGAAATCTTCAAAACTGCCTGAAACTTTTGCGTTAAGCGCTGAAATAATGCTTGTGAGAGAAAAAGTCACCGTTTACTTATTGTCGTTTTCTTTGTTTTTCTTCATCGCTCTGAAAAAAGCGGCACGGCTAAGCGGTTCGTATTCTTCCGTCTCGCCGAGTAATACCAATTTATCGTCTTGCGATTTTCTAAAGCTGTAATTCGCTAAATTTCCCGTTCGGGTACAAACGGCATGTACTTTAGTAACATATTCGGCTGTAGCCATCAAAGAAGGCATAGGTCCAAACGGGTTGCCCTTAAAGTCCATATCAAGTCCGGCTACAATAACGCGAATGCCTTGATTAGCAAGGTCGTTACAAACCGCTACGATCTCATCATCAAAGAATTGCGCTTCATCAATTCCGACCACATCACACCCTTGAGCTAAAATGCGGATGTTCTCAGCAACCGGAACCGGAGTAGAGCGAATTTCATTTGCATCATGAGACACCACCATCTCTTCATGATAGCGGGTATCAACAGCGGGTTTAAAAATTTCTACTTTTTGTTTGGCAAATTGAGCACGTTTCAGTCTACGGATCAATTCTTCGGTTTTACCCGAAAACATTGAGCCGCAGATCACTTCGATCCAGCCAAATTGTTCAGATTGGTTTACAGTATTTTCGAGAAACATTTTGTATCTTTCGGGAAATTAATATTAAATTCTGCTACATTTGTAGTCACAACAAATTTATTAAAAAAGCATCCATATTTTCAATTTCTATTCCATAAAGTTATGAAGAAAAAGTTAGAAGGAGAGTTAATCAGTATAGCTCATAGGGTTTTAAAATTAAAAAATCGTTCTGAGACTAAACAATTACAGGAAGAGGCCAAAAAATTATATGAACAGTTAACGATTTTGAGGTTTTATGAAGAAAACTTTGAAATTGTAAAAGAGGAAATAGCACCTGAAGTATTAGAGGAAAAGTTAGAAACCATTTCTCAGCAAACTGTTGTGGCTGAGCAATCGGATGTAGTAGCACAAGAAGAACAAGTAGAAGTACAAGAACCAACAGTGGAGGAGGAGCCTGCTTTTGAACCTGAGGTTGCAGCAGAGCTGGCGGAGGAAGAGCCAACACAACAAGAAGAAATAGAAGCCGTTGAAGTTGTAGAAGAAGAGACCGTTTCGGAAATAGCATCTGAACCACAAGTAGCTTTGTTTGATGATGTTTTTGCAGCGGATTTCAAGGAATTGGATTTTGTTAAGGTAGAAGACGTTCCGCAGGAAGTAGAGCAGGTTGCCGACCTAACTTTTAAAGCAGCGCCGGAAACAGATGAATCTCAAGAACAATTAACTGCAGAAGACAAACAAGAAGAACCTGTTGCAGTTATCGAAGAAACAGAGATAGAGCCCCAAGCTGAGCCGGTTGTAGAACTAAGAGTTGACAAAACTAACGTTCAGGAGATCGTAATAGAGGAAGTGCCTGAGGTCGTTTTTGAAGAACCTAAAGCAATGTCCTTGAATGACCGATTGAACAAAGGCGGAATCAATATCGGGTTGAATGACCGCATTGCTTTTGAGAAAAAACTTTTTGATGGTAGTACTGACGATTTTAACCGTGTATTGTCACAATTAAACACATTTGACTCTTTTGATGAAGCCAGAGGCTTTATTGATAGTTTTGTGAAACCTGATTATAACAATTGGGAAGGTAAAGAAGAATACGAAGTTCGTTTCTTAGAATTCGTAGAAAAGAAATATTTATAATTTTTGGGGTGTTTCCTTTCAGGGCGCGCTTTCACTACTCGCTTCCCGCCTCACAGGGCGGGAGAGCTCAAACAAACGTTCAATCGCTAACACATGGGAAAACTATACCTTGTCCCCACACCTATAGGTAATTTAGAAGACATGACCTTCAGAGCTATCAAAGTGCTCAGAGAAGTAGACTGTATTTTAGCAGAAGACACACGCACAAGTGGAAAACTTCTAAAGCATTTTGAAATTGCAACATCCATGCAAAGTCACCACATGCACAACGAACACAAAACCGTTGAAAATCTGGTAAAGCGCATACAAGGGGGCGAAACAATTGCTTTAATCAGCGATGCCGGAACACCGGCGATTTCTGATCCGGGTTTTTTGTTAACCAGAGCTTGTGTAGAGAGCGGAGTTGAGGTAGAATGTCTTCCGGGAGCTACGGCTTTTGTGCCGGCTTTAGTGAATAGTGGTTTGCCTAACGATAAATTTGTGTTCGAGGGTTTTTTACCCGATAAAAAAGGACGCCAAACCCGTTTTTTGGCTTTAGCTGAAGAAACCCGAACTATGATTTTTTATGTTTCACCACATAAATTGAACAAAACATTAGCGGAATTTGTACAATACTTTGGTGCCGACAGACCAGTTTCGGTTTCCAGAGAAATTTCAAAACTACACGAAGAAACCGTTCGCGGTACTGCTGAAGAGGTCTTAAAACATTTTGAAGCTAAACCTGCAAAAGGCGAAATAGTAACGGTTGTTGGCGGGAAGAAATAGTTGTTTAATCAATTGAAATTAGATAATAATTGTATGATTTGAACTTTTCATTAGTTTTAAATTCTTCCATTATACCTTTTATGTCATTTATAATGCTTGTCCCTAATTTTGTCGAAAAAATAAATAATAGTATTTTATTACCTTCTAATTTAATCAGTTCGTTTTTTGAATTGATGTAGTTAATATCTAAAATTTTGGTAGGGACAAGTTTTTCTCCAATTAAGTCAGGATTGTTTTTTATAAGATTAGTAACTCTTGAATAGCAGGAGTTATTTTCTTGAATAAAATCATTGTCAATTTTTAATTTTCGATTAACAACAATTCCATAAATATAGGCTACTTTTTCTTCGATTATATAATTTATAAAATCATTTTTTTGTAAGCTGTCTACAAAAACAATATTTTCAGTGTCTAAATTATATTTTTCTTTAATTTTTATTAAATAATCTTCTTTTGTAGTGTAATCAATAGATTTGTTTACGCCATTTGATAAATTATACAATGGCTTACAAGAGAAAGAGATTACTCCTAATAAAGCAATTAGGAGTAATAAAATGATTTTATTTAACTGGAACATCAATTATTATTTCGTCATTAGTGAAAGTTGAAGGATAATCTCCTATTATTAGAGTAACGTCCCCGAATTCTAACTCTTCATCAACATTAAAAGTTTCAAAGTCATTTATTGTATTACCATTTTTATTAATTAATTCAATTGGAAAGTGGAAACTTATTGATTCATTTTCTCTGTCAATTATTGCGGCTACCGTTGTAGTTGTTTCAGAAATACTTGAATAAATTTTACCTTTTGGATTTGAAACACAGTTTACAACCCATTCACCTCCTTTTGTGCAAAACCAAAACCCACTTTCACAATTTTTTTTAGGTCTATGAAAATGAAATGAATCAAATTCATAGCTTAAAACGGCAACCATTCCGTCTGGGCAAGGTCCACCAGCAGGTAATTTACTAGTAATTGTTGGATCGTTAATCAAATTTTGAGAACTACTTAGTTCCTCAGAATTATTTTCACAAGAAAATAATAGAACTAAAGTAATTGCAAATAATCCAAATAATAATTTTTTTGTTTTCATTAATGAAATTTTTAAGTTTATTGTGTAAAAGAAAAAAATAAAAATAAGAAAAACAATTTTTTGTATTTTTTTTCTTATTTTTATTTAAAAATGTTTTTTTTATGACAACACATACAGTGACTACAACTTGGAAACACAACATGCAGTTTGAATCCACAAATCCCAGCGGAGAAACTTTATTGATCAATGCCGCACCGGAACACGGCGGAGGCGGAGAAGGATTGCGTCCTAAAGCTTTGATGCTTTCTGCTTTGGCAGGATGCTCAGGTTTAGATGTCGCTTCTTTAATGGAAAAAATGAAGTTAGAAGTTGACGATTTCAAAATTGAAACCGTTGCCAGCTTAACAGAAGAACACCCGAAAGTATATGATGCTGTTACCGTAGAATACCATTTTTATGGCAGCAATTTAAACGAAGCTAAATTACAGCGTGCAGTCGATTTATCGGTTGAAAAATACTGTGGTGTTATGGAAATGTTCCGTCAATTTGCGAAAATTGATATTAAGGTTTTGTTTCATAAATCGTAATCATTGTCGTTTCTCACTACGGTCGAAATGACAAGTCTGGTATTAATTTACTCCACTTCTAAATCCACAAAAGAAAACGCATTTCCGCTAAACAATCCTTTATCAGAAAGTTTTAAATCAGGAATGACCAATAAAGCCATAAATGAAAGCGTCATAAATGGCGCTTTTAACGAGCTTCCCAATGTTTTTGCCATTTGGTCAATTTCCTGATATAATTTTCCGGTTTCCCAACCGTCTTTATCACTGATAATTCCGGCAACAGGTAAAGGTAAAACTTTCTGTTCCGAACCGTTTACAGCGCAAACACCACCTTTGTTTTCAATTAAAAGATTAACCGCTTTACAAATTTCTTCGTCAGAAGTTCCTACTGCTACAATATTGTGGCAATCGTGTGCTACCGAACTTGCAATGGCGCCTTCTTTTAGCCCGAAATTCTTAATAAAAGCGATAGCCGGTCTTGCGTCCTGATAACGGTTAACAACCGTCATCTTTAAAATATCATCAGTAGTGTTGGAAATCAAATTCCCATCTTGTGTTAGAGAAGTATGATGGATTTCATTGGTAATCAATTGTCCTTCTAAAGCTTCAATAACTCTGATTTTATTTGCTGAACTCAATACTTCAAAATCGCTTATATTTTTAAGAGAAGTGTTGAAATTATTTGGTGTTTCAAAAGAAATTTCCGTAATAAACGATTTGCCGTTTTCAGCGATTAGTTCACCGTTTAAATAGGTTTGAAGTACTTCAAATTGAGCCAAATCTTTTACGACAATAAAATCTGCCGGATCATTTTCTTGTAATAATCCTACGTTCATGTTGTAATGCTTCACCGGATTGATACAAGCGACTTGTAATGTTTTAAAAACGTCTATTCCTTTGGTAACAGCTCTGGCACAAAGAGCATTAATATGACTTACAATTAAATCGTCAGGGTGTTTGTCGTCCGAACAAAACATCATATTTTCATAATGTTCAGGAAGCAAATCGATTAATGCTTCAAAGTTTTTAGCGGCACTTCCTTCGCGAATGATGACTTTCATGCCTAAGGATAATTTTTCGGCAGCTTCGTCATACGTAAAACATTCGTGATCGGTAGTTATTCCTGCTGAAATATATTTTTTTACAGCATCACCTCGTAAACCGGGTGCGTGACCGTCAACAGGTTTGTCGAAATGCTTTGCCCAAGCAATCTTTTTCATAACTTCTTCGTCTTCATGAAGTACTCCGGGGTAATTCATCATTTCAGCTAAATAATGAATATCAGGGGAGGCTAAAAGTTCTTTAATGCCTTCTGAATCAATTACAGCACCAGCGGTTTCAAAAGAAGTAGCCGGTACACACGACGGAGCTCCGAAATGAAATTTCAGCGGAACTTTTTTACTGTTCTCGATCATGAAAAAAACACCTTCAGCGCCTAATACATTAGCAATTTCATGCGGATCGGAAATAGTGCCTACGGTTCCGTGTAAAACGGCAATTTTAGCAAATTCTGACGGAACTAACATAGAGCTTTCAATATGAATGTGTGCATCAATAAATCCGGGCATGATGTAATGTTTCACATTGTGTTCTTTTTCTATGACGGATTTAATTTTTCCGTTTTCTACGGTGATTTCACCGGGAAAGATTCTCTTATTGAAAATGTCAACAATTTGTCCTTGAATTTGCATTTTAATGGGTTTTAAACAGATCTTTTTCAAAATTAAATAAAAAATAAGACCAACGCTAAAAACAATAATTTTAATTCGACATTTCTGTTTACATTTGTATTTCGTACATGCCAAAATCAATTATTCAAATCATTAAAATGTAATTTAATATGCGTTGGAATTTTAAATCAAAGCCACAAAAAGAAAAAGTACAAGCCTTACAACAAGCGTTGCAAGTAGATGAAATTATTGCTACTTTATTGGTTCAAAGGGGAATTGAAACCTTTGAGCAAGCCAAAGAATTTTTCCGCCCGACTTTAGAAGATTTGCACGATCCGTACTTGATGAAGGATATGGATAAAGCGGTGAATCGGATTGAAAGTGCTATTGTAAACGGAGAAAATATTTTAGTTTTCGGAGATTATGATGTCGATGGTACTACTGCTGTTTCTCTGGTTTCTTCTTATTTAAAAACGATTACACCTAATATTGCAACTTATATTCCCGATCGATATACTGAAGGTTACGGTGTCTCTTTTCAGGGAATTGACTTTGCTGATGATAATGATTTCTCCTTAATTATTGCATTAGATTGTGGGATCAAGTCTGTTGAGCATGTACAATATGCAAAAGACAAAGGTATTGATTTTGTAATCTGCGATCACCACCGTCCGGGAGAAATTTTACCGGAAGCCATTGCGGTTTTGGATCCGAAACGAAAAGATTGTTCGTATCCTTATGATGAATTGTGTGGTTGCGGAGTTGGGTTTAAATTGATTCAGGCCTTAGGAATAAATCGAGATCAAACAATAGATGATTTAGTTTCATATCTGGATTTAGTAGCAACAGCCATTGCGGCCGATATCCTTCCGATAACCGGAGAAAACAGAGTTCTGGCTAAATTTGGTTTGGAAGTTATTAATAAGGATCCGAGACCCGGGATCAAGGCTTTGATTCAAAATCTGAAGAAAAAGCAATTAACCATTTCTGATGTGGTGTTTTACATAGCGCCACGAATTAATGCAGCAGGACGAATTAAACACGGAGATTATGCTGTTCGATTACTAACAGAGTTTAATTTGGAGCAAGCCGTTGAGTTCGCTTCTGAAATTGAGTTGTTCAATGCTGATAGAAAAGATCTGGACAAACAAATTACGCAGGAAGCTTTGCTTCAAATCGAAAAAAACGAGGAGGGCGAAAATTTCAGTACGGTAGTGTATCAGGAAGATTGGCATAAAGGTGTAATAGGAATAGTAGCCTCGAGATTGGTGGAGAATTATTATCGTCCGACTATAGTTTTTACAAAGAGTGGAACTAAATTAGCGGCATCTGCACGTTCCGTGCAGGGGTTTGATGTATATAATGCGCTGGAGGCTTGTTCCGAATATCTGGAACAATTCGGCGGGCACATGTATGCTGCCGGAATGACGCTTTTAGAAGAGAATTATAAAAAGTTTAAGGAAGCTTTTGAAAAAGAAGTTAAAGCTACAATTCAGCCTGAGATGTTGACACCTGAGGTTTCAATTGATGCTGAAATAGAATTAAATGAAATAACGCCTAAACTTGTTCGGATTTTAAAACAATTTGAACCTTTCGGACCGCAGAATATGACACCGGTTTTTGTAGCATACAATGTTATAGATTCAGGTTATGCAAAAACTATCGGAGCTGAAGATGAGCATTTGAAATTATATCTGAAACAGGGAGATTCTACAGGCTTTGGAGCAGTGGGCTTCGGTTTGGGGAATAAATTAGATAATGTAAGCAATAGAAAATCATTTGACATGGTTTTTTCTATAGAAGAAAACGAATGGAAAGATGTCGTTTCCATTCAATTACAAATAAGAGATATACAGAATGAAGCCTAAAAAAGATCCGTTTTCATCCTTGCGGATAAAAGAATTCCGTTGGTTTATTTTAATGCGTTTAGCCTTGGTTTTGGCTTGTTCTATGCAATTTGTTTTAGTGGAATGGGAAGTTTACAGTATAACTAAAGATCCTTTTTCATTAGGATTGATCGGTTTAATGGAGGTGATTCCGGCTGTGAGTATGGCTTTGTTTGCAGGACATATAGTAGATCAAAATGAAAAACGAGGCTTGTTATTGAAATGTTTGGCGGCTTTGGTATCTATTAGTTCTATGTTGTGTTTATTAGTGTATTCTGAATTTACAGAACATCTGGATGAAAAAATAGTATTGTGGACCATTTACGGGTTAGTGTTTTTAGGAGGAATTGTAAGAGCTTTTATTATTCCGTCTGTTTTTAGTTTACTAGGTTTGATAGTTCCTAAGAAAGAATATCCGAATGCAGCGACCTGGAGTAGTTCAACGTGGCAAATATCAGCAGTTTTTGGTCCTGCAATTGCAGGTTTTGCTATTGGTTGGATCGGGGTTTTTTGGTCATTGGTTTTTGTAGTATTTAGTATTTTAATAGCAATCGGAGCTTTGTTTCAGGTGGAAAGAAAGCCTATTTTGAATCAGAAACTGGGCGAACCGATGTTGAAAAGTTTAAAAGAAGGATTGGATTTTGTGTTCACGCACAAAACAGTTCTTAACGCTATGGCACTCGACATGTTTGCTGTTTTGTTTGGCGGTGCTGTAGCACTACTTCCGGTTTTTGCACAAGATATATTAAAGGTAGGTTCGCAAGGATTCGGAATTTTAAGAGCTGCACCTGCAGTGGGAAGTTTGCTGACTATGTTGATCGCCACATCTTTACCGTTACACCGACAAGCAGGGAAAAAATTATTGACGGCTGTTTTTGGTTTCGGGATCTGTATTATTGTTTTCGGATTGTCAACTAATTTTTGGCTGTCGGTTTTTGCCTTGTTTTTAAGCGGAGTGACAGACGGAATTTCAGTGGTTATTCGTCAAACAATCCTGCAGATATATACTCCGGATCACATGCGCGGCAGGGTTTCGTCTGTGAACTCTATTTTTGTCGGATCATCTAATGAATTAGGTGCTTTTGAAAGTGGGTTTACTTCAAAATTAATGGGAGGAGTTGTGAATGCTGTTGTTTTCGGCGGAATTATGACTTTAGTGGTTGTTACAGGTACGGCAGTTGTTTCACCCAAATTCAGAGAGTTAGATATAGAGAAGGATATGGAAAATCTCTAATATTTTTTCAGTTCAAACTTTTCGCCGTCAAAAACGCCATAGGTAAAATAACTGATCCAGTCTCCTAAATTGATATATTGTGAGTTTTTGCCAACATTAATCACTAATGGTAGGTGGCGGTGACCAAAAACAAAATAATCGTAATGTCTGGTTTCTAATTTTCTCTTAGTATATTGAACTAGCCATTCGTTTTCTTCTCCTAAGAACTTTACGTCTTCTTCTCCGGATATCAATTTGTTCTTCACAGAAAGATATTGTGCTAATCGTACTCCCAAATCAGGGTGTAACCAGCGAAACAGCCATTTTGAGAAAGGGTTGGTAAAAACTTTTTTCATGCGTTTGTAACCAAGATCACCAGGGCCCTTTCCGTCACCATGACCGATTAAAAACGTTTTACCGTTAAAAGTAAATTCTTGATTGTCGTGGTATACGGGAATATTGAGCTCTTTTTCAAAGTAATCAAACATCCAAAGGTCGTGATTGCCTACAAAGAAATAAATAGGTATTCCGGAATCCCGGATCTCAGCCAGTTTACCTAATACTCTTATAAAGCCTTTAGGAACAACTGTTTTGTATTCAAACCAAAAATCAAATAAGTCGCCTAAAAGGAAAATAGCTTCGGCTTCTTCTTTTACTTCATCCAACCATTTTACAAATTTTTGTTCGCGTGGAAAACTTCTCTCAGGTGTAGGGGCTCCGAAGTGCTGGTCAGAAGCGAAAAATACTTTTTTATTTTTATTCAACTTTTATTGATTTTTATTAGAGACTTTGCAAAAATAACTAAATAATAAATTGGTTATATAACAAAATTTTAGGTAAATGTTAATTTTTAGAAAGAATATTTATTAGTAGTTTTAAATTGTTAAATTTGGCAAATTAATCAAACCATAACAAAAAATTAACATAATGAAAAAACTTTTACTTTTTTTCATGTCATTAAGTTTCTTGTTTTCTTCAGGTCAGGTCTTGTTTGAAGGATTTGAAGGAACAAGTACGCCTGCTGCAGGAGACTGGAGTTTAGGATCAGGTACTTGGAAGATTTTTGACAATGGAATTGGATTGGCTCAAACTTGGCAGCCGACAACATCTGCTGTGTATGCCGGGTCAAGAGCTGCTTTTCTTAACAAAGAGAATGTTACAGACGGGACAACTGCATTAGACTGGTTGGTAACTCCGCAGGTAGCAGTGCCGGCAGACGGGCAATTGCGTTTCTTTACAAGAAAAACCCAAGCCGCTAACTATGGTAGTATTTATACTATCAGGGTCTCTACTGCGACCCAAACAACAGCTACTGATTTTACGATTGTTCAGACATGGACAGAAAGTGATTTGGTGGCTAACTTTAGCGTTTACGAACAGAAAGTAGTTGACCTAGCAGCTTATATAGGTCAAAATGTCTACATCGCTTTCGTTATGGAGACGGACAACGGAGATAGATGGTTGGTGGATAATGTTTATGTTGATTCTAAATGTGATCCGGTAACCGCTTTAACCGCGGGTTCCATTTCTGATACTTCTGCAGACCTTAGCTGGACTTCAGGAGCTCCTATTTATGAAATAGAATACGGTATTACCGGATTTGCTCCGGGTACAGGTACGGTTATTACAAATATTACCGGTAATAATTATCTACTAACGGGTCTCGTAGCAGGAACAACTTATGATTATTATGTAAGAGCAGACTGTGGGGGAGAAAATTATAGTGATTGGACGACTGATCCATATACTTTTACAACGGCATTATGTCCGATAGCAGATCAGTGTGTATTTAATTTTATTATGACTGATTCAGGAGGAAACGGTTGGCAAGGAAATACTATGACCATTTCTCAAAACGGTGTTGATGTAGCAACTATCGGTTCTACATTTACTTCCGGTGGAGGGCCGGTTACAGTAGGGGTACCGTTATGCCAGGGTCAGCCTTATCAACTTTTCTGGAATAGTGGCGGAACAAGTCCAACTCAGGTGGGCATTGAGATCCAGAATCCTTCTACGGGAACTACAGAGTTTACACATGCTCCGAGTACTAATCTACAGAATTCTATCTTGTTCCAGAGTATAGCAGCATGTACACCACCTACTTGTCCTCAGCCGACAAATATTACAATATCAGGTGTTAATTCAGATTCCGGGTTAATTACATGGACAGATAATACTTCTGGTAATGCATCAGAATGGAATATTGTTATTCAACCGGCAGGTACAGGTTATCCGGATGCAACTACAACGATAACAGCAACTGTAAATAGTACTTCTTACAATTTCTCAGGATTGAATTCAGATACAGAATATGAAGTTTATATCAATGCAATCTGTGATGCAACAACAACTCCTGATCCGAGTTTTTGGTCAGGACCTCAAAACTTTGCGACAACTAAGGATTATTGTGGAGGAGATTCATTTACTGATTCAGGAGGAATCGGAGGGAATTATTCAAATAATGAGAATGTAATAACGACTATTTGTCCTGATAATCCGGGAGATATAGTTACGGTTATATTTAACTCTTTTCAAACAGAATCTTGTTGTGATCACCTATTAGTTTATGACGGGGATAATACTTCAGCTCCTTTATTAGGAGATTATGTAGGAACAAACATTCCGCCGATTCTTGTTTCAACGGCAGCTTCAGGTTGTTTGACATTTCAGTTTACATCTGATACTAGTATAGTTTCATCGGGTTGGGATGCAACAGTTATCTGTGGTCCGCCACCAGCGTGTGCGCAACCAACGGATTTATCAGTTACAAATATTACATCTGATTCAGCGACATTGTCATGGACAGATAATAATACTCCTGCAATTAGCAGTTGGCAAATTGTGGTACAACCGGTAGGTTCAGGATATCCAACCAGTTCATCAACTACTATTCCTGTTACTTCTTCAACGTATACGGTTCAGAATTTAGATCCAAATACTTCTTATGAATATTATGTGTTGGCAGATTGTGGCGCAACAGACGGAGTAAGTTATTGGACAGGGCCGTTAGCGTTTAATACGCTTTTCCCGGGATGTAATGGCTCAGATCCCGCAGGGAATGAGTGTGTTACTGCAGTTCCGGTATGTACTTTAGATGGTTATTGTGGTAATACTTCGGGAACGTATACAGTTAATACTTGGCCTGAATTGTCAAGTGCATTCTGTGGGTCAATTGAAAATAATTCATTTTTGACTTTCCAAGCTACGTCTACTTCAATTACATTAGATGTAAACGTAGGAAACTGTACAAACGGTAGTGGTATTCAGTTTATGGTCTTTACTGCTACTCAATGTGGAAGTGGACCTGTTACCGAAATTGAGTGTTTCTTTTCTATGAATCCAGGGGTTAATACTTTGAATATAACTGGTTTAACACCTGGCGTGACTTATTATTTAATGATTGACGGTTTTGCCGGTGCAATATGTGACTATTCTGTATCTGTAGCTGCTGGTTCAGGTGGTTCAACAGCAACAAATGTTAATATTGTAGAAGATGATACTACAATATGTATGGGTGAATCTATCACATTAAATGCAACCGGAGGAAATGGTGTGTTTAACTGGTCAACAGATTGGTCACCTGCTCCTGAGCTTGATACAACAACAGGAAATATTGTAGTGTTTACTCCTACAGCTCCTGGTGTATATACAATTACAACAGAAACAGACGATACTAATACAATTTGTGCTACTTCTGACTTTGTCGTAATTACAGTTTTAGATGATACAGATCCGTCGTTCTCAAATCCGGGACCTATCTGTCAAGGATCTCCTAATGTAACGTTACCGACATCAGACTCAAATGGTATTACAGGTACATGGACACAAGGAGGAACGGCTGTTACAGAAATAGATGCAACTACGGCTGGTATCTACGACTATATATTTACTCCGGATGCAAGTTTCCAGTGTGCTGATCCGTTTACGATGCAAGTACAAGTTTTAGCAACATGTACATTTAATGCTTATTCAACAGCTGTTTATTTAGATAATTGTGAGACTACTGATCCGGGAGAATATTTTAATACCACCGGTTCAGATTCATTTGATGGAGGAGCTTTGAATACGTTCTCTAACAATGACTTAGGTACTTATGTTCAGAATTCAGGTAACTTAGTATTAAAAGGTGGAGCATTAAAGTCATTCAAAACAGCTACATCAAATGTTTGTGGTGGTAATATGTATTACCGTGTATATGAAGCTTCTGCTACGCCTGGAACTTTTACAACTATTCCGTTTGCTTATGTAGAAGATTGTGGTGCCGGAAATACTTTTACTTCAGGAGCCGTTTGTAATCCGGGAGATCAGATGTGGGCTGAGCTTTCTCAAGCGATTGATCTAACAACTAATGCACCGGGAGACTATTATTTAGAAGTTTATTATGATTTAGTAGGGGATAACAATGACCCTACTCAATGTGATGATACTATTTTAGTTGATAATGCAGGTAATAATTTCGTTGCTTCGTTCTCAATTCAAAATACACCTAGTTTTACACAACAAAATGAGGAATGTAATAGTTCAAATGCTGTAATCACTATTGCAGGATTTAATCCTGGCGATGTTTATGCAGTAACTTATCAGGATGATACAGCAGTTGTAGGTCCTGTTAATTATACAGCTACATCTAACGGGGATATTATTATTACGGGATTAGATGCCGGTACATATTCAGATTTCAGTTTCGTTATTAACGGATGTACTATTTCTGATCCGACACCTATTGTTATTACAAATTTTGCACCTGTAGTAACACAAGTGACATCAAATGATCCGATTTGTTATGGTGAAGACGCAGTGTTCACTGTTGTAGCAACACCTAACTTTAATATAAGATATACAATTAATGGCGGAGCGCCACAGACTATAGGAGTTGATAACACCGGAATAACAACAATTACTATTCCTGCTCCTGCTGTTGGTACGGTAGATTTAGCATTAACTAATATTTTCAATACAGTATGTGATGTAACAGTTTTTGATACTTCTTCTGTAACGGTTAATCCATTACCGACTGCTAGTATATCGGCTGCTTCTCCTTACACATGTTTAGGAACTGATGCGATATTCAATATAACCGGTACGGCAGATGCTGAAGTTAATTATTCAGTAAACGGTGGAGCAACACAAATGTTGACTCTTGATGCAACAGGAAATTATGTTCTTAACATAACTTCAACAACTAATTTAGAAGTTGTGTTGTTAGATGTAACAAATCCAACGACTAACTGTACAAATACAATCGCAGGACAGGTTGCAACAGTTGCAATAGTTTCTGTGCCTGATGTTGTATTAGATGAAGTAGTTCAGCCGACATGTGATGTTCAAGAAGGAACAATTACTATAGCAGAACCATTAATTTCTCAATTGAATTATCCAGGAAACTTATTTATTTCTGAAGTGACTGATGCTTCTAATAACGGATCGTCACAGGTGAAATTAAATTATATTGAAATTTATAACGGAACAGGGGCACCTGTAGATTTAAGTAACTATAAAGTTAAAGTAGATGCTAACGTGGATTGTGAGATAACATTAAGCGGAATGTTAGCAAATGATGATCTAATAGTTGTGAAATATGGTACGGCTACTCCGATTGCCGGTGTTGCTTATGATTTTGAATTTACAGGATGTACGGGTGATATCAATAACAATGATATGGTACTGTTAACAGATTTAAATGACGTTGTAATTGATGTTTGGGGACAATTAACATACTTTACACCAGGAAATCAGGTAGGATATAACTATAAGAGAAATACTTTAGGGACAACCCTTCCTTCACCGATCTGGGATCCGGCTGATTGGACGGTTACAGACTGGACATCTTATGCTACAGACGACTATTCAGATGTTGGTATCTATACTTTATTTGTAGCGAGTTATGAATATATCTTAAGTGATGGTAATAACTCTACGACGATAACTGTTCCTGATCCGAATGATTTATCACAGTTGCCAACATTTACTAATGTGACTCCTGGTACATATACTGTGACAGCTTATGATACAGCGGTTGGATGTTATTCAGCTAGTTTAAGCGTTACAATAGATCCGGCTCCGGCGGCTGTTCAAGCAACATTTGATCCGGTAACATTGTGTTTAGGCGATATTAACAATATAGCACTACCGACTACTTCATTAGAAGGTTATACAGGTCAGTGGACTTATGGGGGAACAGCTGTAACAAATATTGATACATCAGTAGCAGGAACATTTACGTATGACTTTACTCCGGATGCTGGTCAATGTGCAACAGCCGGTACTTTAGCAGTTACTATAACAGATGCAGCTCCTGCAACATTTAACCCTGTAACATTATGTTTGGATGATGTAAATGCAGCTAATATAGCGCTACCTGCTACTTCATTAGAAGGTTATACAGGTCAGTGGACTTACGGTGGAACAGCAGTAACGAATATTGATACATCTGTAGCGGGAACATTTACATATGACTTTACTCCGGATGGAGGTCAATGTGCTGCTCAAGGAACATTAGACGTTACAATTAGCGATAAATTAAATGTGTCTTTTGAAAGCGTTGAGATTTGTGCTAACGCTGCTTTAGAATTCCCAGTAGAATCTTACGAAGGATATTCTTTAACAGGTACATGGAATCCGTCTGAAATAGCTACAAGTATAGGAACTTATACTTATACCTTTACTCCGGATGATGTTTGTTATGCTCAAGGTACTTTTGTAGTTGATGTTATTGCTTGTGAAATTCCGAAAGGAATCTCTCCTAATGGTGATGGCTTAAATGATGAATGGGATTTAACATCTTTCAATGTAACTAAAGTAGAAATCTTTAACCGTTACGGATTGAAAGTTTATTCTAAATCGGGTTATACAGATGAGTGGCATGGACAATCAGACAATGGTAATGATTTACCTTCTGCTACTTACTATTATGTGGTTGAGTTCAATGACATGCCGACAAGAACCGGTTGGGTTTATATCAATAGAGAAGAGTAAAATTAGTAGAGTAAGCTTCCTCTTTAAAAAAAGAGGAAGCTACCTTAAAAAAGCATTTAATAATGAAAAAACTTTTATTAGTTATAATTACGTTGCTGGGAATCTCAAATGAGATGCTAGCTCAGCAAGACCCCCACTATACTCAATACATGTATAACATGAGTGTAATGAATCCTGCCTATGCCGGTTCTAAGGAGAATTTAGCCTTAGGGTTATTGTATAGAAAGCAGTGGGTAGATATTGAGGACGCTCCGACTACAGCTACTTTTTTTGGACATAGTCCCGTTGGTAAGAATGTAGGTTTAGGGCTTTCGGTTATTTCAGATAAGATAGGTCCGGTTGAAGAAAATAATATTTACGGAGATTTCTCATATACATTAAACTTAGGCGGAGAGCATAAATTAGCTTTTGGGATCAAAACTGGTTTAACTTTGCATAAAGTCGGGCTATATTCTGATATCGGAAATGGTCATGTTCCGGATGCGAATGACCCTGCTTTTCAAGAGAATGTGAGTAATACCTATTTTAATATTGGTTCGGGACTTTTTTACTATACCAATAAATACTATGTTGGTTTCTCAGTTCCTAATATGTTAAAATCAAAACATTTGGATTTATCTGTGAATGGTGATCAATACCAGTTCGGTTCTGAAACGTCTCACTATTTCTTAACGGGGGGATATGTATTTGATCTTTCTCAAACGGTAAAATTCAAACCGTTTTTCATGTTGAAGTCAGCATTTAATGTTTCTCCTTCATTAGATCTATCAGCTAACTTTTTGTTTAATCAGAAGTTTGAAATTGGTGGAACTTACCGATTAGATGACAGTTTCGGAGCGATGGCCAGTTATGCAATTACTCAAAATTTAAAAATTGGTTATGCATATGACCATATTATTTCTGATTTGAAAGTAACAACGCCTTCATCTCATGAGATTATATTATTGTTTGATTTGAACTTCCCTAAGAAAGTTTCAAGTTCACCAAGATTTTTCTAACCTAAAAGCGATAACGACATGAAGAAAATTTTTATTACACTTAGTTTTGTGATCGCTTGTGAGATGTTAAGCGCACAAACAAAAGAGACAAAAGCAGCTGATAAGCTTTTTGATCGATATGAATATACCGAAGCTGCTAATGAATACCTGAAACTTGCGGATAAAGGAAACGGGGATTCTTACATCAATAAACAATTAGCAGAATGTTATTATAATGTTTTCAACTCTAAAGAGGCAGTAAAGTGGTATGCTAAAGTGGTTGAAGAACCTCAGGATGCAGAAACATATTTTAAATATGCTCAAATGTTGAAGGCAGAAGGTAAATATGCAGAAGCGGATAAGCAAATGGATAAATTTGCTTCTTTAGCGCCAAAAGACCAAAGAGCTATTGCCTATAAAGGAAATCCGAATTATTTAACAGCACTAAAGGAACAGGCTAAATTGTTTGAGATTGAACCATCAGATATCAGTAGTGATAAATCTGATTTCGGAGCTGTTTTGACTGCTGATAACACCATTTATTTTACCAGCGCCAGAAATACAGCTAGAAAAACTCACGGCTGGAATGATGAGCCTTATTTGGATATTTATAAAGCGACTTATAATTCAAACGGAACAATAAGTGAAGCAACTGAATTAGATGGTGTAAATACGAAATGGCACGACGGACCGTTGGCAATTACAAATGATGGTAATACTATTTATTTTGCCAGTGAGAGTTTCAATGAAGGTCAGTTTGAAAAAGAAAAAGCTAGCTACCAAACATTGAAAAAAGGTAAGATTTACTTATACAAAGCAACTAAAGAGGGAGATACATGGGGAAATAAGAAATTGCTTCCTTTTAATGATACTACTTATTCTGTTAGAAACCCAAGTATAAGTAAAGACGGAAAAACTTTATACTTTTCTTCCGATATGCCGGGAGGTATAGGCGGAGAAGATATTTGGAAAGTTTCTGTTAACGGTGATGAATACGGTGAACCGGTTAATTTAGGTTCGCTTGTAAATACAGAAGCAAATGAGAGTTTCCCTTTCATTGCTGATGATAATGTTTTATATTTCGCTTCTGACGGAAAACAAGGTTTCGGAGGTTTGGATGTTTACAAGGTTGATTTAAACAAGAGTGATAAAGCCGTTAATTTAGGTGCTCCTGTAAATGGAGAAAAAGATGATTTTTCATTTGCTTATAACAAAGACAAAAAAGTAGCTTTATTTTCTAGTAATAGAGCAGGAGTAGATAATATTTATATTGCAACACCGATTTGTGGAGTTAACGGATTAGTAATAGCTAAAAATGCAAAAACAGGAGAAGTTATCGAAGGCGTAAATGTTATTGCTTTGGATGACAAAAATGCTACTGTTGCAACAAAATCAACAGCTATGAATGGAAAAACAGCTTTCAATTTACTTTGTGATAAGTCGTATTCATTCCAAGCAAGTAAGTCAGGATTTGAGCCTGCTGTAACTACGTTAAACCCATCTGAAGGTGGTGATCAGATAGTTGAAATATTATTAGAGCCAGTTAAACCAATTATTACTGAAACAGAAGTTATTTTACAACCAATCTTCTTTGAGTTCAATAAGAGCAATATTACTGCGCAAGGAGCTGAAGAGTTGGATAAGTTAGTTGAAGTAATGAACGAGCATCCGGATATGGTTATCTTTGTAAAATCACATACGGATAGCAGAGGTAGTGATCGATACAATATGAACTTGTCTGACAGAAGAGCTAAAGCTACTGTACAATATGTAATTTCAAAAGGAATTGCTAAAGATAGAATTTCAGGTCAAGGATTTGGTGAATCAGAGCCAAAAATTGAATGTAAAAAATGTACGGATGAGGAATATGCTCAAAACAGACGTTCTGAATTCATGATTGTGAAAAAATAAGACATTTCTCTTATAACTAAAAAGTCCCGCATTGTGCACTGCCCCCAAAAAGTTAGACACTATTTGGGGGTATTTTTATGGAAAGAAAAGTCAAGTATAATTATGCATTTAAGCTTG
>NZ_JAMXLC010000001.1:1086200-1237526 GCF_024054235.1 Flavobacterium sp. NRK F10 | reverse complement strand
ATACAATATCGAGCTCATTATTCTCAAAATTAATTATAAATTTGTCTAAACTTTTGGGGGCAGTCTAAATTAGGGAGCTTTTTTTATACATCTAAATTTTTAATTATCAGAAGCAAACCATTCCGCAAAGGAAGTTTCAGTTTCCTGCAAGCGAAGTGAAAATAATTTGATGTCTTCAGGAAGCCTTCTTTTGATCTTTTCGGCAAAATCAATTACCATATTTTCACTGGTTGGCTGATAGTCTACTAAAATAACGTGATGACCTCTTTTTTTGAGCTCGTTTGCTAATTCTATATGAGGTGTGTTCTGATTGAAAACAGTTGCATGATCAAAGATGTCTACAATATCTTCTTTAACGATCTTTTTAAGGTCGCCAAAATCAATCACCATTCCGTATTTAACATTAGAAGTGTCCTGAATAGGTTCTCCGATAACGGTTACTGATAATTTATAGCTGTGACCATGAACATTTTTACACTTTCCGTCATATCCGTATAAAGCATGTCCGGTCTCAAATGTAAATTGCTTGGTGATTCTAATTTTACTCATTCTTTATAAAAAATTACGATACAAAATTAATAAATTATTCGAAGTAAATTTTGTATTGTTTTTCATGCTATATTTGCTCACTTTTTTTGACATATATGAATGGGTTAACTGAAAATCCAATGTACGAAAAGATCATTGAAGATCTTTTAAATCAACAATATAGTATTGTTGATGATTTTTTTACTGAAGAAGCTGTAACAAGTTTAAGAAATAGTCTTTTGGATAAGTATGAAGAAGATTATTTTAAGAAATCCGCAATAGGAGATCAATTTAATGAACAAGTGATACGATCCATTCGGGGCGATTTTATTTCCTGGATAGAAGAGAATAAACTGAGTGAAGTTGAGCAAAACTTTTTTTCAAGAATAGATCATTTTTCAAATTATTTGAATCAAACCTGCTTTTTGGGAATCCAAGATCGTGAATTTCATTATGCATTATATCCGGTGGGGACATTTTATAAAAGACATTTGGATATATTTCAGAATGACGACAGTCGCAAGTTATCTGTAGTGTGTTATCTGAATGATGAGAACTGGCTACCGGAATACGGAGGGGAATTAGTCATCTATAAAGAACATGATGAAGTAAAAGTATATCCGTTAAAAGGGCGTGTTGTGATCTTTGAGAGTCAAGTATTGGAACATGAAGTTTTACCGGTTATGCGGGAGCGTTTAAGCATAACAGGTTGGTTAAAAACGAGGAGACTATAAAAAAGCAGTCTGTTTGACTGTTTTTTTTTGGTAGTATCTCACTAAGTGTGTAAAGTATAAAATATCGAGGGTTAAAGCTCTCGATATTTTTTTGCTTAATTTTAAATTTTATATATTTGAAAAAAGGGTTCAGCTTTAATAAAAGCCAAACCCTCGATTTATAACTTACACACTTTACGGGATAGTGTCTTTTTTTTATTTTTCCAGACTCAATACTTTTTGAGCCATATTGTCTTGCTGTAACAGGATTTTGTAATAATCCAAGTCTGTTTTAAGCTGTCTGACGAACTCTGCATACAGATAAGTCAGGATCTTGTCTTTTTGATGGAAACTAAGTAGAATACCACTTCCTGAAATGTATTTTTTGAATTCATCAAGGTACTTTTCATCAGAAAAAATTTCTTCTTTAAGCTCGGTTAAATTGAGTTGGTCAAAATAGTTCCGGCTTTTATCAATTTGTTCAAAAGCAAAATAGTTCACCAAGCCGGATTGCATGACCATTATAGTGGCTTCTTCTCCGTGATTAGCTTCAAAGGGAACAAATACATCAGGAATTATTCCGCCGCCGCCGTATACTGTTCTCCCTTCTTTGGTTCTATATTTTAAGCTGTCAGCTACTTTTATACTATCTGCTTCGTATAGCTCGCCGTTTGCAAAACGCTTCTCAAATTCATTAAAATAACCTTCTCCTTTGTCTCCGTAAGGTTTTTGAATAGAACGTCCGGAAGGAGTGTAATAGCGTGCAACAGTTAAACGTACGGCTGAACCATCGCCTAAAGGCATTTCACGTTGTACTAAGCCTTTGCCGAATGAACGACGTCCCACAATTGTTCCTCTGTCATTATCTTGTATAGCACCGGCTAAGATTTCACTCGCTGAGGCTGAATTCTCGTCGATAAGGATGTAGAGTTCTCCGGTCTCAAATTCTCCTTTTTCAGTTGCAAAAGTAGTATCAACTTTTCCTTTCTTGTTCTTAACTTTTACTATAACATCTCCTTTTGGTAAAAGATCATCAGCAATAGCAACAGCCATTTCCAGATAACCACCGCCATTACCTCTCAAATCAATCATTAAGCGAGTCATACCTTGCGCTTTTAATTTTAATAAGGCATTGTGAAACTCTCTATAGGTAGTTTCTGAAAAACGATTTATTTTTATGTAACCAGTTAAATTATCCGTCATAAAAGAAATATCAACACTCTTCAGAGGAATAATATCCCTAAGGACTTTGACCTTGAATTCTTTTTTTTCAGTTTTACGGTAAATAGTTAAGTTAACAGCAGAACCTTCAGGACCTTTTAGTTTACCGAATAAGGAGTCATTTGGCAGATTTTTACCATAGAGTGTGTAATCACCGGCAGCTAAAATGCGATCACCGGCTTTGATTCCTGCCTTTTCAGAAGGTCCTTCTTTTACAGGTTTTATAACAGCAACAGTATCATGATACATATAAAAGTTCACGCCGATCCCTACAAAGTCACCACGCATACTTTCATTTACGGCAACCATTTCTTTCGGATCAATGTAAACAGAATGCGGATCCAGATTTTCCAGAATTTTATTTACTGTCAGATCCACAATAGAATCAGTATTAATATCATCTACATAATCCCGGTCGATTAAGTCAATTAATCGGTTTAGCTTTGCTTTTTTATTATTGGATTGATAGTCGGAAAAAGTAGACAGTTTACTTCCTAAGAGTAAACCCAGAGCTACTGCTGCTGATAAGAATAACGGGAAGTAAATTTTATTTGGCTTCAATGCTTTGTCTTTTATGAGAGTTCTTCTATTAATTCTACTTCTACCCCGGCTTTTTTAAGAAAATCTATTCCGGAACAGTCTTTGTATTCCTGATGGTAAACTACTCTTTTAATGCCGGCTTGATGAATCAGTTTACTGCAATCTTTGCAAGGCGATAATGTAATATAAAGTGTAGCACCTTCACAGGATTGTGTAGAACGAGCCACTTTCAGAATAGCATTGGCTTCTGCATGTAACACATACCATTTAGTTAGACCAACTTCATCTTCACAACAATTTTCAAAACCGGAAGGAGTTCCGTTATAACCGTCAGAAATGATCATTCTGTCTTTTACAATGATGGCACCAACCTGTTTTCTTTTACAATAAGATAATTGCCCCCACTCTTTAGCAATGCGCAAGTAGGCTTTATCGTATTTGGATCTTTTTTGAGACATAAATTTTTATCTTTTCCAGATTTCGTTTTCAATGATCATAGGAACTACTACTCCCATTATAAATGCAGACATTACCAAGGCCCAGTCTCTTTTTGAAAAACGGAAAAATGTTTGTACAACGTAAGCCAGAATCAGAACAATTAGAACAACAATGATTTGTGCGGCTTCAATGCCTAAAGCAAATTCTAATAAAGGCAATAGTTTATCGGAAGCACTGCCCGGTAAAATTGCTTTAAAATAGTTAGAAAAGCCTAAGCCGTGTATAATTCCGAAAAACAAAGTTACAATAGAAACAAAAGAAATGCTTTCGGTCTTAGCAGATTTTCCGGCTGTAAATAAATGAAAAACAGCGGTTGCTAAAATGGTTATGGGAATTAAAAACTCTACATATAACGGATTTACGCTGACAATACCGAATACGGCAAGGAACAAAGACAATGTGTGTCCTAATGTAAATAAGGAAACTAAGATCAGCACACGTTTCCAGTCCTTAAAAGTATAAGGGATCATTAATGCAGTTAAAAATAATACATGATCATAGGCATGTATATTTAATACGTGAGTAAGTCCTATTTTAAAGTACGGCCAAAATTCTGACATACGAAATTAATTATCTAAAAATAATAAACTTTTAAATCGTAAAGATACACAAACGCGGTTAAAATAATACAAAGCTTTTTTACTTAATCTTTTTCATTAAAAAAGAGAAACTTCAAGGAAGTTTTCTTTTAGTAAAAGGATAGTATTTATTTTATAAAAATCGTAAATTTACGTATGTTTGCGAAACTAAAAATTTAACAGATGTCAATTTCAGATTTATTCGATAGTGGATTCCGTAACAGAAACAAAGGTCATTTTTCTGCCATTGTAAGAGTGGCTCTTGCGGATGGAAAAATTTCAGAAGAAGAGCAAAAGTTCTTGGATAAATTAGCAATTAAATTAGAAATCTCAGAACAAGAGTACGAAGAGATTTTAGAGAACCCGACAAAATATCCGGTAAACCCTCCGTTGTTGCATACCAGAAGGTTAGAGCGTTTGTATGATCTGGCCAGAATGGTATATGCAGATCACGAATTGGGAGAGAGTCAACACGAATTACTAAGACGTTTTGGTGTGGCTTTAGGTTTTACACCGGGAAATATTCAGTATATTGTTGATAAAGCTTTATCTCTGGTACAATTAAACGTGGATTTAGACACTTTTATTTACGAAATGCAGAACATGAACAGATAAAATAAAAAAGCTCCCTAATTTAGACTGCCCCCAAAAGTTTAGACAAATTTATAATTAATTTTGAGAATAATGAGCTCGATATTGTATCAAGCTTAAATGCATAATTATACTTGACTTTTCTTTCCATAAAAATACCCCCAAATAGTGTCTAACTTTTTGGGGGCAGTGCAATTAGGGAGCTTTTTTATTATTGAGCGTTTTTCATAAACTCTTCAGCTTTTTCTACCATATTTTTACTTCCGCAAAAGAACGGAACTCTCTGGTGTAATTCTGTCGGCTGAATTTCCATAATTCGGCTGAATCCGTCAGAAGCTTTTCCGCCTGCCTGTTCCGCTAAAAAAGCCATCGGATTGCATTCATATAACAAACGCAGTTTTCCTTTAGGAGCCTTAGAGCTTGTCGGGTAAATATAAATACCGCCTTTGATCATGTTACGATGAAAATCAGAAACCAAACTTCCGATATAACGAGAAGTATAAGGTCGGTCACCTTCTTCTTTCTGACAATATTTAATATAATCTTTTACACCTTGTGGAAAATGAACATAATTCCCTTCATTTATGGAATAAATGTTTCCGTCTTCAGAATATCTCATATTAGGATGAGAAAGGTAAAAGGTTCCGATAGCCGGATTTAAAGTGAATCCGTTAACGCCATGTCCGGTAGTATAAACAAGCATGGTAGAAGTACCATAGATCACATAACCTGCAGCTACCTGATTCACACCCGGTTGTAAAAAATCTTCCGGTTGAACAGGGCTACCAACAGGGGTAACTCTTCTGAAAACAGAAAAAATAGTTCCGACAGAAACGTTTACATCAATGTTAGATGAACCGTCCAGAGGATCCATTAAAACAACATATTTATTGTTATGGTTGTTATCTGCACCTGCTACCGTGATATAATCATCATTTTCTTCAGAAGCGATTCCGCATACGATTTCTCTGTTTGTCAATGTCTGGATAAAAGTTTCATTGGCAAAAACATCCAGTTTTTGCTGATCCTCTCCTTGAATATTTTGTTCGCCGGCAGCACCTACAATATCAACTAATCCGGCTTTGTTTACTTTGTAGTTTACTACTTTAGCCGCTAAACGGATTGAATTAATGATGCGTGACAGTTCGCCGGTCGAATATTGAAATGAGTTTTGATTTTCAATGATAAACTCACCTAAGGTGGTATTTCTTTCTTCCATGTCGAAATCGATGTAGTTGTGTTAATGGCACAAATATCGGTTTTTTTGTGATATGATTAAAAAAATTACAAACTTGTTTTTCAAGCTATTATTTTTGCACTTTCATTTTATCAGAAAATAGAGAATTAATAAAAAATGATTATACGCAAAGGAACAAAAGAAGATATGCCGGCAGCTTTGGAACTGATCAAAGAATTAGCCATTTTTGAAAAAGAGCCGGAAGCAGTTGTGGTTACAGTGGAGGATTTAATCAGAGACGGTTTTTCTGAGAATCCACTGTTTTATACATTTTTTGCAGAAGTTGAAGGAGAAATCGTAGGTATGGCTTTATATTATTATCGCTACTCAACATGGAAAGGAAAAACGATCCATTTGGAAGACCTGATCGTTAAAGAAAAGATGAGAGGAACGGGAGCCGGTAGTGCGTTGTACCAAAAAATAATGGAACAAGGAGAGAAAGAAGGTGTGAGAAGGATCGAATGGAATGTGCTGGATTGGAATATAAACGCAATTAATTTTTATGAGAAGTCCGGAGCTGAAATTTTATCAGATTGGCGGGTAGTACAAATGGATGAAGAAGGAATCAAACGATTTGTAGCGAAGCTAAATTAATTTTATGAATTGTAATTGAATCAGATTATATGAGGATATTTAAGTTTGGAGGAGCATCCGTAAAAGATGCCGAAGGTGTTAAAAATGTAGCTTCAGTGCTAGAAAAAGTGGGACACCAAAATACACTTTTAGTGATCTCAGCAATGGGAAAAACAACAAATGCACTAGAGGTGGTTATAAAAAATTATTTTGAAAAGTCTAATGACTTAAATGCATCCATTCAGGAAGTTCGAAAGTATCATAATCAGATTTTAATAGATTTATTTGAAGATGAAGAACACAATGTTTTCTTTGCCGTGAATAGTCTTTTTAATGATCTGGAATATTTTATCAGAAGTAATAAGTCGCCTAATTATAATTTTGTTTACGATCAGGTAGTGAGTTTCGGAGAAATTGTTTCAACAACGATTGTGAGTTATTATTTTAACGAAAAAGGATTGACAAACATATGGTTAGATGTCCGCAATTTTATAAAAACAGATGTAACTTATAGAGATGCTAACGTAGATTGGGAAGAAACACAAAAGTTAATTCAGGAAGGTGTTGACAAAAATAAACTATATATTACGCAAGGATTTTTAGGTTCAGATTCAAATAATTTTACCACAACACTTGGAAGAGAAGGGTCAGATTACACAGCGGCTATTTTTGCGTACTGTTTGAATGCTGAAAGTGTTTCAATATGGAAAGATGTGCCGGGAGTGTTGAATGCCGACCCTCGTTATTTTGAAAATGCTGTTTTATTGAACCAGATCTCTTATCGGGAAGCAATTGAGCTAGCTTTTTACGGGGCAACGGTAATTCACCCGAAAACATTACAGCCTTTACAACGAAAAGAAATTCCATTGTATGTAAAGTCATTCCTCAATCCGTTGTTGCCGGGTACCAGCGTTTCTAAAGGAGCCGATCTGGAACCGCAAACGTCATGTTTTATTGTTAAGAAAAACCAGTTGCTGCTTTCATTGTCTTCACTCGATTTCTCTTTTATCATGGAAGAGAATATAAGTGAGATCTTTGCTTTGTTCCATCAGTACAAAATGAAAGTAAACCTTATTCAGAACTCGGCGATTAGTTTTTCAGTTTGTATAGAAGACAAATTCAACAATTTTGAAGAGCTGAGGAATCATTTAGCCAAAAAATTCAAAGTGTCATTCAACGAAAATGTATCACTTTACACGATCAGACATTTTAATGAAAAATCAGCAGCAACAGTTGAAACGGGTAAAACCGTTCTTCTGAAACAGATTTCAAGAGAAACCCTTCAAATTGTAACAAAAGAATAAGTTTCATATATACCCTTTTTTATGTTGCCTCTGTCTGAGTGAATTTTTCAGACAGAGGCTTTTACTTTTCAAAAAAGGAATGTACTGTTATTTACATTAATAAATACTACTTTTGAATTTTCAGAGTTATAGGTATTAATGGTAAAAATCGGATTTATAGCATTGTTTTTTCTTTGGTTCTCGGAGTTGTATGCTCAGGAAACCGAAACGCCTTACAAATCTAAAAAGATCGCTGTTGTAAAAGATACGATCTCATTGGAAAAAGTAAGTATTAACAAAGCTTTTTTTAAGGTAAAAGATTTTGCCGGTAATGAAATTGACTCAACGCTTTACCATGTTGATTTTCCCAAAGGGAAGATTATTTTTCATCCCAATACCATGCTTCCGGACAGTTTAGAGATCCGGTATTTAATGTTTCCGGATTATATTACAAAGGAATATGCCATTTATGATGATAGTAAAATAGTACCCAATGCGGCAGCCGGAAATCTTTACAGTTTAAAAAGAGAGTCCGTAACAAAGTTTAAGCCATTTGACGGTTTGAATACTTCCGGAAGTATTTCGAGAGGGATTACTATAGGTAACAATCAAAATACTGTTGTTAATTCTAATTTAGATTTACAGATCACCGGAAAAATTTCAGATAAAGTAAGTCTGAGGGCTTCCATTCAGGATAGTAATATTCCATTGCAAGATGGAGGATATTCGCAAAAGTTAGATGAATTTGATCAGATTTTTATCGAACTCTTTTCGGATAATTGGAGTATCAGAGCGGGAGATTTGTTCTTAGAGAACAGACAGTCTCAGTTTTTAAATTTCAATAAAAAAGTACAAGGTTTATCGACAAGGTTCTCGTTCGGTAAATCCGATAGCAAAACAGAAGTTTATACAGCAGCTGCAATTGTTCGCGGTCAATATGCCAGAAGTACTTTTACCGGGCAGGAAGGGAATCAAGGACCTTACAAACTGAAAGGAAATAATGACGAATTGTATGTTCTGGTGATTTCAGGTTCAGAAAGAGTTTATGTTAACGGGATATTATTGGAACGTGGAGAAAATAATGATTACGTTATTGATTACAATGCCGGAGAAGTTATTTTTACCTCTTTGTTTCCTATTACCTCTGAAATGCGTATTAATGTAGAATATCAATACACCGATCGGAATTTTACAAGAATTGTAACTTATGGAGGAGTAACCCATGAAAGAGAAAAATTTAAGATAGGAACATTTTTATATTCAGAAAATGATGTAAAAAATCAACCTTTACAACAAAATTTATCTGAAGAGCAAGTAAGTGCACTGCAAGAAGCCGGTGATGATCAAAGTCTGATGAATGCGCCTTCTGCTTATTTGGACGTTTATTCTGAAAATAAAATACTCTATAGAGTCGTTACGGTGGGTGCTGAACAAATTTATGAGTATTCTAATGATCCCAATGAAGAATTGTATAACGTTCGCTTTACTTATATTGGCGAAAATCAAGGGAACTATGTCATAAGCAACAGTAATGCTATCGGGAAGATCTATGAGTATGTAGCTCCTGTAAACGGAGTTTTGCAAGGCGATTATGAACCTATAGTGAGGTTAATTGCACCTACAAAAATTCAGATAGCAACGGTTTTGGGAAGTTATTTACCTTCTGAAAAGACAACAGTTGATTTTGAAGTAGCTGTCAGTAACAATGACCAGAATCTATATTCGACAATTGATGATAACAATAACAAAGGAGTAGCAGTTAAAATAGATGGTAAACAAAGACTTTATACCGGAAAATTCAATTTAGATCTGACGACGAAATATGATTTTGTTCAGCAAGACTTTAAAACTATTGAGCGTTTGTACAACATTGAGTTCAATCGGGATTGGAATATTAGTACGGTTTCCGGAAACCAATCCTTGTTGCAGAGTGGTTTAAATTTCAATTTTTTCAGGAATGGTTTTGTACATTATCAGTTTGAGAAATTAGACTTTTCCAAGAATTTTTCGGGGAATCGTCATTTGGTAGAATCAAACCTGAAATTCAATAAAACAGCTATAGTTACTAACTTCAGTGCTATGAACAGTCAAAATGAGGCTTATAATTCTAAATTTATCAGAAACCAGAGCAAAGTATTGCAACATATCGATAAAAATTGGGTAGGAGCCACTTTCAATATAGAGAACAATCGTCAAAAGAATAGTGTTAGTGATGAATATACAGCACTTAGTCAACGCTTTACGGAATACGGTTTTTTTGCCGGAAGAGGCGATTCTACGAATGTGTATGTTGAAATCGGATATAAAAACAGAGCGAATGATAGTTTGGTTAACAATACCATAGAAAGAGTAAATCAATCCCATTCTTATTATTTAAAATCGCAACTGATCAAAACGGAAAAAAGCAACTTAAGTATTTATTTTAATTACCGGAATTTAAAATACAAAGACGAGCAGCAACCTAAGCAAACGTCGTTAAATTCTAGGCTGTTGTATACCAATTCGTTTTTCTCAAATCTGATACAAAGTTCTACAATCTATGAAACCACTTCCGGAACCATACCACAACAAGAATTTACCTATTTAGAAGTAGATCCCGGACAAGGAGTTTATATGTGGAATGATTATAACAATAACGGAATTCAGGAGATCCAGGAATTTGAGATAGCACCTTTTTCCGATCAGGCGAAATATGTAAGAGTCTATCTGCCTAATCAGGTATATGTGAAAACACACCAGAACAAATTTTCGCAATCGATTATTTTTAACGGACTGGCATGGCAAAATAAAATCGGATTACAGAAGTTTCTATCTAAATTTTACAACCAATTCTCATTTTTGGTAGAGCGGAAGATTAAAAAAGAGAATAGCAATTTTGACTTAAACCCTTTTTCTAAGAACGATAATATTTTAGGACTCAATAACAATTTCAGGAATAGTTTGTTTTTCAATAAAGGAAGACAGTATCATTCCGTAACCTATACTTATATTAATAACCATGCAAAAAGTCTTCTGAATGTGGGAAGTCAGGAAAATAAATCATTTACACATCAATTGCAATACGCACATTTAGTTGCTAAAATGTGGTTACTAAAATTAGTCTCTCAAATCGGAAATACTAAAAGTTATTCTGAAAATTACAGTTCCAGAGACTATGAAATAGATAATTATTCTGTTTCTCCTAAAATTTCCTATATTTTTTCAAAAAATGCCAGTTGGGATGTTTTTTACGAATATAAAAATCAAAAGAACACAATTAATTTAATGGAAACATTAGAGCAGAACCAATTAGGAACCGGACTTACATTTAATTCTGAAAAAGGATTTACGTTAAATGCTTCTTATTCTTTTTACAATAATAAGCTCACAGGAGATAGTCTGTCACCTGTTTCCTTTCAAATGTTACAAGGCTTGCAAGCCGGAAAGAATTCAGTCTGGCAATTGGTACTTCAGAAAAACATCACACAATACCTCGATATAAATATTAACTATCAAGGACGCAGATCCGAAACAAGTAAAGCAGTCCATACCGGAAATGTGCAGTTGAGAGCCTTTTTTTAGTTAAAATTGTATTGGTTTGAGTTAAAGTGATTAAATTTACCCCTTTGTATAAAATTCATTCATTGATGATGAAACGAATATTTTTTTTATTATTAGTATCTTTTTTTGCGATAAATGCATTTAGCCAACTTAGTAATAAGCATTGGATACCACCTTTATATGCTAATGAGACGATGTCTACTAATCTGGTTAAAGATCATTATATATATTTATCAACACCTGAACCAACTCCTTTTCCTGTTACAATAAAGGCAGGTAATGGAGTGCCGATTAACGGGTCACCTTTTACAATCTCTCAAGGGAATCCGGTGAGAATTAAAATAGGAGATGACCAACCTTCATTGATGATGCTTGATATAAGTCAGGTAGGTAGTGTTGTTGCAAACAGAGGATTAATATTAGAAGGACAGTATGATTTTTATGTAAGTTTCAGAGTGAGGGCAGATAATCATGCTGAAATTTTGGCTTCAAAAGGAAGAACCGGCGCAGGGACGGTGTTTAGATTAGGAAGTTTGCCGCAAACAAGCGGTGGGTCCATTAGAAATTTTGTAACCAGTTTTATGGCGACAGAGGATAATACAACCGTTGTATTGTCAGATTATGATGTTGGTGTAAGCTTTATTTTAGGAAATACTACTTTTTCAGCTCCTTCTCAAACCTTTGTCCTCAATAAAGGGGAAAGTGTTGTTGTGAGCGGAGACGTGAGTACTTCTGTAAATAGAGTCGGTTTTATAGGGGCTTTATTGACTTCGGATAAACCAATTGTTGTGAATACAGGGAATTTAACCGGAGGAATGCTAAGTGATAGTGCAGGGCAGGATTTTAACTTAGATCAAATTGTTCCTTTAGAACAAGTAGGGAAAGAATATATTGTTATGAAAGGTAACGGGAGTGACAGTACAGAGCACCCGTTAATAATTGCACATGAAGACAATACGGAAATAAGACTTAACGGAAGTCCTACTCCTGTAGCGACTATAGATGCGGGAGAATATTATTTGGTTCCAACTTCTTATTTTTTAGGTTCTGCTTCTAATTTCAATATGTTAATTCAGACCTCTAAGCCATCATTTGTTTACCAAATAATCGGAGGAAGTTTATCCGATGCTACTTCCGGATTCTTTTTTATTCCTCCGTTGAGTTGCTTCTGGCAAAAAAGTGTCGATTTGATTCCTGATGTGGATAGAATCGGTAACACAGCTTATACAGGAGGGATATTAGTTGCTACGGAATCTTTTGTTAACGGAGATCCTTCAAACCCAACAGTTGTAACTATAAACGGAGTTCCGGTCAGTGCTAATTCGGTTGCGGTAACAGGAAATCCTAACTGGAAAACATATCGAATTGACAATCTTACGGGAGATACTGAAGTTTCTTCTACCGGAGCATTGGCAGTAGGGGTTTTCGGTGCTTCAGGAGCTGCGGGATACGGAGGGTATTTTTCGGGTTTCGGAAGTGTTCCGAGTAATAGAACGATGGATGTTTGTTCCGGGACGACTATTGATCTTTTTGATGAGATACCCGGAAATCCGGAAACCAACGGAACTTGGGATTATAACGGAACTCCGAGAGCAGACGGGCTGTTTGATCCGACTATTGATTTACCGGGTGATTATTCTTATCATTTTTCAAAGACATGTGACGGAATCACAAGATTTTATGATATCACAATTACGGTAAATTCTATTGTGCCAGGGCCTAGTGCCGGTGTTTCTTCGGCTCAGAATTTATGCCAGGTAAATGAATCAATTGATTTAACAAGCTTTTTAGGTGCAAATATTACTTCCGGAGGGACCTGGACGTATAATGGAACGCCTAGAAATCCGGATAATGGAGATTTTAATCCGACTATAGACCTTCCGGGACAATATACTTATACTGTTTCAGATGTTAATGGGATTTGTGATCCGGTGTCTGCAACTGTGACTGTTGACATTGTTTCATCACCCGATGCTTTAACAGTAACATCGTATGAAATTTGCGATACGGATGACGATGGTGACGATACGAATGGTTATGCTACGTTTTTATTAGATACAAAAAATGCTGAAATCATAGGAAATCAAACGGATATCTTAAGTGTTCAATTTTATGAAACCATGATTGATGCGGAAAACAATATGCCTCCTCTTTCCAATAGTTACTATTCGAACTCTAAAACGATCTATTTTAGAATTACTAATAATAACGGATGTTATGAAATAGGAACGTTAGATTTAGAGGTTAATCCATTGCCGGTTTCTGTCTCAGAGATTACATTGAAGCAATGTGATACTGATACAGATGCTATAACTAATTTTAATCTGATTCAAGCGAATAGTCAGATTTCAACAGATAGTGATGTTGTATTTACCTATCACAATTCCTTGTCGGGAGCTGAAGGTCAAACAGATTATGTAGCAGACGATACAAATTATACTGCTGCAAACGGAAGTGAAGTGTGGGTAAGAATTGAAAATGATTATGGATGTTACAGAACAGCAAAAGTAAATTTGATAGTTTCTGCCACTACTGTAGCGCAAAGCTTTAGTTTTCCTTTAGAGGAATGTGATGATTATTTGGATGCTAATGATCCTGATGATGACGGTATTGATTACTTCGACTTAACTCAGATAGAAGCTACACTTATCAGTCAGTTTCCTTCTAATCAATCCTATACTTTTTCATATTATGAAAATGAGACGGATGCTTTAATAGAGCAAAATAGTATTCAGGATATTACTAATTTTAGAAATACAGTGCCTGATTACCAAGAAATATGGGTTCGTATGGAGAGTAATCTTTATGAATGTGCTGCCTTAGGTCCTTTTCTTAAATTAATAGTTAATCCGTTGCCTGATACTGATTTAGGTGATAATTTCTTTCTTTGTGTTGATCCGCAAACGGGTTCGGGATCACAAGTTATTGATGCAACTCCTGCAACATCCGGAAATTATTCGTATCAGTGGAGTTCAGATATTGTAGGCTTAGACCTGACAAATGAGGTAGGTTCTCAATATGTAGTGACTGAGGAAGGAACTTATACAGTTATAGTTACAAATCTGGATACTTCTTGTAGTTATACAGATCAGATAACGACAACCTATTCTTCTGAACCGGTTAGTTTTACAGCTGAGGTAATAACACCACCGTTCTCGGCCGGTACTGCTACTATAGTAGGTGCTGCTGAAGGAGGTTATGGAATTTATGAGTATAGTATAGACCTTGTGAATTGGCAAACCAATCCTACTTTTACAGATTTGCCTAACGGAAATTATACGATATATGTAAAAGATATACAAGGTTGTGGAGAGTTACTTTCTGTGAGTAACCTGAATGCTATAACGTATCCTAATTATTTTACTCCTAATGGTGATGGGTATAATGACACATGGAATATTAAAGGGCTGTCAGAATATGATGCTAAGATTTATATTTTTGATCGTTACGGAAAATTGATAAAGCAGATTAGTACAAATGGAGAAGGTTGGGACGGGACCTATAATGGGCAGCCTTTGCCTTCAACAGACTATTGGTTCAGAGTTGATTATGTTGTTAATGGTACTTCTCAAGAATTTAAAGCACACTTTAGTTTAAAGAGATAAAATATGGATGCTTTTGTTAAAACAGCAATCAATACTAAAATTGCAACAATTACTTTTTATAATAAGGCGGGAAATTCTTTGCCGGGTGATCTATTGAATCAATTAGCACAATCTTTCTATAATTTAGGAAAAGATAATTCCGTGCAACTGATTGTGTTGAAAAGTGAAGGGGAAACTACTTTCTGTGCCGGTGCCTCTTTTGATGAGCTACTAAGTATTTCCAATTTTGAAGAAGGAACCAAATTTTTCTCAGGCTTTGCGCATGTGATTAATGCAATGCGAAAATGTGAAAAGATTATAGTCGGAGAGGTACAAGGAAAAGCTGTAGGAGGCGGAGTGGGTCTGATCGCTGCTTGTGATTATGTCTTTGCCTCAGTAAATGCCTCAGTCAAATTATCAGAATTGGCAATTGGTATCGGTCCGTTTGTTATTGAGCCTGCTGTTTCCAGAAAAATAGGAAAAACAGGTGTTGGAGAAATGGCATTGCAACCGACACAATGGAAAGATGCTCATTGGGCAAAAGAAAATGGTTTGTTCAATCGTGTTTTTGATTCAAATGAAGAAATGAGAACAGCTTTGAAGAGTTATACTGAAGAATTATCAGAATATAATCCGGAAGCATTAGTCGAGCTTAAAAAAGTATTGTGGGAAGGAATTGATGATTGGGATCATTTGTTGTTTGAGAGAGCAGCTATTTCAGGAAGGCTTGTTTTGTCAGATTTTACGAAAAAGGCCTTGTCAAAATTTAAAAGCAAATAAATCATGAAGTGGATCGCTTTAATTCAACAAGTAAATATAGAAGAAAAGATAAAAAACGCTCCGGATAAACAATACGAAATAGGAGTGGTTATCGGAACTTTTTTACCTTTTCTGGTTCTGATCGGAATAGCTTATTTTCTTTATTACAGAGCTAAGAAAAAAGAAAAGAATAATAGCTAAATATATTATTTATTGACAGCATCATGAACAACTGTCGGGTTGCCTTCATTCCAAAGGGTTAGGATGTCAGTTCCGACAGCTGCGCCACTGCCTGCGGCAATAGAAAGCTGACTTCTGTGTCCTGCTAAAACTCCGGATACATATAATCCTTGTTTTACTAAGTGATCGTTATTTTTAAGCTGGATCTTATTTTTGACAGCCGCTATTTTCTGATGAGGTTCTATGTAGGCATCTAATCCTTCCAAAGAGATAGGGTTTCCGGCACCAATAGCGACTACAATGACTTTTGATTTGTATTGACCCTTGTTCGTAACAACAATATAAAAATCATCCTGCTCCTTGATCTCCGTTACTTTTTCTCCGGAAATTTGCTCCACATGCGGATACGTCTGGCCTAAATGAGCTAAACTTTCCGATAAAATTTCAGATCCTAATTTTCCGGGAGGAATTCCGTATGCATTATTAAAAACAGCCGTTTGTAAAGACGAAGCTTTCTGATGGGCAATAATCCCTATTTTTTTGTCGGTAGCAAAAGGTTTATTTTTTGCAGATCCTAAAATTAAAGCGCAAGAAACTCCTGAAACTCCGGCGCCGATAATTAAAACGTCAAACATAGTTTATTTTACTTTTTCATCAATTTTTCTGGCTGCTCTAAAAATCAATAAGAGAACAATAGCACATAATCCGGCAACGACACCAATCGAAGCGATAGTACTATCGCCTTGAAAAGGGTTGGAAAAATCTACCTGAGTCAGATTGAAGATTATTAGGGCTATGGCAACAGCCATGATAACATAAGTTAAGATTTTCATTTTATTATTTTTAATTCAATAATCCTTTTACATTGGCTGCAAATAATTTTACAGCAATAGCCAATAATATAACTCCGAAGATTTTTCGTATGACACCTAAACCGTTAGAACCTAATAGTTTTTCTATTTTTCCTGATAATTTTAAAACAGTGTATACTAAAATGATGTTGATTAATATGGCTACAATAATATTAATTTTTTCATATTCCGCACGTAACGAAAGTAACGTTGTCATCGTTCCGGCTCCGGCAATAAGCGGAAAAGCAATAGGAACGATTGATGCCGTACTCGGATTGTCTTCTTTGTACAAGCGGATGCCTAGTATCATCTCTAATGCCAAAAAGAATAAAACAAATGCCCCGGCAACGGCAAATGAATTAGCATCAATACCGATCAAATTTAAGATTTCTTCCCCTACAAATAAAAAAGATATCATGATAATTGCAGCAACAATAGTTGCTTTTTCCGATTGAATATGACCCATTTTACTGCGGAGGTCAACAATGATAGGAATGCTGCCTATAATATCTATTACGGCAAACAGGATCATTGTGATAGTAAAAGTTTCTTTCCAGCTGAACATTGTTAAAATTTTATGCAAATATAGAGAATACTTAAAGATGTGGCCTTAACTTTAACGATACCTTATCAAAATAGCACTTTTTTAAAGGCAAGATTCTAAATTCTAAATTTTAAAGTATCTTTGTTGCTTAAATACACCTGTAAAATGTTTCAGTTAGATAAAACCATAATTTCAGAAGAAATTCTTGAGAAAGAATTTGTTTGTAATTTGAATGCTTGTCACGGGGCATGTTGTGTTGATGGAGATGCCGGAGCACCTTTAGAAGAAGAGGAAACTAAAATTATGGCAGAAATCTATGCTAAGGTAAAACCTTTTCTCAGACCGGAAGGAATAAAAGCGATTGAAGAGCAAGGAACCCATGTGGTCTCTGATTTCGGAGAATTGGAAACACCGTTGATTGACGGTAAAGATTGTGCATATGTTATCTTTGATGGTAAAACAGCCTTATGCGGAATTGAACAAGCATACAATCAGGGAGAAGTAGATTGGAAGAAACCGGTTTCTTGTCATTTGTATCCTATCCGTATTAAAGAATATTCTGATTTTGCGGCGGTGAATTATCATAAATGGCATATTTGCTCTGATGCATGTGCCTTGGGAGAAGAATTAGGAGTTCCGGTCTATAAATTTGTAAAGGAAGCTTTGGTGCGAAAATTCGGTCAACAATGGTATGATGAATTGGAAAAAGTAGCTGAAGAGTTTAAGAAGTAGCAATGCTGTTTTTTTTATTAAAAATATCAAAATAAAGTCTGTGAGAATTAAAACTTTTTACAGACTTTTTTATTGCTGTTAATTCTGAAAAAGATTTTGTTTGAATCGTTCCTTAACGCCTGTTTTTTCACTTGTTAACAGGGATTTTGTTTGTTTGTTTAAAAATTTAAACATTTGGTAATCAACATCTTGTAACTTGTAAAAAAACAATTGTTATTTTTTAAAGTTGTTAAAAACTTCCCCTAATTGTGAATAAGTTTGCCTTTTATTTTTCAATTCAAATGGCAAACTTTGTATTCCCCTTATCGCTTAAAGTAATCATTTAATAACGCAGTAAATATCAAGCCACTATGTCAGTAGTCGAACCTATTTTGCAAGAAAACAAAGATCGATTCGTAATTTTTCCTATCAAACACCATGATATTTGGGAACAATATAAAAAACAAGAAGCTTGTTTCTGGACAGCAGAAGAGATAGATTTACATCAGGATCTTAATGACTGGGAAAACAAATTGAATGATGATGAAAAATACTTCATCAAGCATATCTTGGCATTTTTTGCGGCATCTGATGGTATTGTAAATGAAAATTTAGCAGAAAATTTTGTAAGCGAGGTTCAGTACGCTGAGGCTAAATTTTTCTATGGTTTTCAGTTAATGATGGAGAATATCCATTCTGAAACCTATTCGCTATTAATTGATACGTATGTAAAAGACGAAAAAGAAAAAAATATACTTTTTAAAGCACTTGAAAATTTTCCGGCTATTGCCAAAAAAGCACAGTGGGCTCTCAAATGGGTAGAGTCTCCGAGTTTTGCTGAACGATTGATTGCTTTTGCGGCTGTAGAAGGAATTTTCTTTTCAGGAGCGTTCTGTTCTATCTTTTGGTTAAAGAAAAGAGGGGTTATGCCGGGCTTAACCTTTTCCAATGAGTTGATTTCGCGTGATGAGGGATTACATTGTGATTTTGCAGTGCACTTACACAACAATCATTTAGTGAATAAAGTACCGAAAGAAAGAATTACAGAGATCTTAACAAATGCCCTAAATATAGAACGCGAGTTCATAACCGAAAGTTTACCGGTAAGTTTGATCGGTATGAATGCTAAACTGATGACACAGTATCTGGAATTTGTAACTGACCGTTTGTTGGTTGAGCTAGGCTGTCCTAAAGTTTACAATGTGACCAATCCGTTTGACTTCATGGATATGATTTCACTACAAGGAAAAACTAATTTCTTTGAAAAACGAGTGTCTGATTATCAAAAAGCGGGAGTTTTAAACAACGATACCAGCGGTAACAAAATTAGTTTCGACGCCGATTTTTAGCTTTTAGTAACAAAAACGTCAGAATTACATATTGTTTTTTCTGTCGTCTGTTACCTTTTTTTGAGACAACGATAAGCCTGTTGCTAATTCGTAATGGATTTTTTTGTCTCAAATCATAATTTCTGAAGAAGAATACTTCCGTAAGGGCCGGGAAGAAAAATAAGAGCACATTTTAGAGAAAAAAATTAACCATTTTGTATATAGACTAAGTGTAGGGTCTGTATTCAAAACTTCATAATCCAATAGAGTATGTACGTAGTAAAAAGAGATGGCCGTAAAGAGCCGGTAATGTTCGACAAGATTACCGACCGCATTAGAATGATGTGTTATGAATTAAACGATTTAGTTGACCCGGTAAAGGTTGCTATGCGTGTAATTGAAGGTTTGTATGATGGTGTAACCACTTCAGAATTGGATAATTTAGCTGCTGAAACTGCTGCTTCAATGACAGTATCTCATCCAGATTATGCACAGTTAGCTGCTCGTATCGCTGTTTCTAATTTACATAAAAATTCTAAAAAGTCATTTTCTGAAACGATGACTGATTTGTATCAGTATGTAAATCCACGTACAGGGAAGGAAGCCCCGATGATCTCAGACGAGGCGTATCAGGTTATCATGGATAATGCGGAGCGTTTGGATTCGACAATTATCTATAACCGTGATTTCAATTACGACTATTTTGGATTCAAAACGTTGGAGCGTTCTTATTTGTTAAAGATTAACGGGAAAATAGCAGAACGTCCGCAACACATGCTAATGCGTGTTTCTGTCGGAATCCATTTAGACGATATCGATTCGGCTATTGAAACGTACGAATTAATGTCTAAAAAATATTTTACACACGCTACGCCAACTTTATTCAATGCGGGAACACCAAAGCCGCAAATGTCTTCTTGTTTCTTATTGACAATGCAGGATGATAGTATTGATGGGATTTATGATACATTAAAACAAACGGCAAAGATTTCGCAATCTGCCGGAGGGATCGGTTTGTCAATTCATAATGTAAGGGCTACAGGTTCATATATCAGAGGAACAAACGGAACCTCAAACGGAATTGTTCCAATGCTACGTGTATTCAACGATACTGCTCGTTATGTAGATCAGGGCGGTGGAAAACGTAAAGGAAGTTTTGCGATTTATGTGGAGCCTTGGCATGCTGATATTTTTGATTTCTTAGATTTAAAGAAAAATCACGGAAAAGAAGAAATGAGAGCAAGAGATTTGTTCTATGCAATGTGGATTCCTGATTTGTTTATGAAACGAGTTGAAGCTGATGCAGAGTGGACATTAATGTGTCCGAATGAATGTCCGGGACTTTATGATACCCATAGTGAAGACTTTGAAAGAATGTATGAAGAGTATGAAGCAGCAGGAAAGGGAAGAAAAAAGATTAAGGCTCGTGAACTTTGGGAAAAAATATTAGAATCTCAAATTGAGACAGGTACACCATACATGCTATATAAAGATTCGGCAAATAGAAAATCGAATCAAAAGAATTTAGGAACGATCCGATCGTCAAATTTGTGTACCGAGATTTTAGAATACACTTCTGAGGATGAGATCGCTGTTTGTAATCTGGCGTCTATTTCACTGCCAATGTTTGTAGAAGATGGAGAATTCAATCATCAATATTTGTTTGATGTAACCAAACGTATTACCCGTAACTTAAACAAAGTAATTGATAGAAATTATTATCCGGTAGAGGAAGCGCGTAACTCAAACATGCGCCACCGTCCGGTTGGTTTAGGAGTACAAGGTTTAGCAGATGCTTTCATTTTATTGAGAATGCCTTTTACCAGTGATGAAGCTAAAAAATTGAATCAGGAAATTTTTGAAACCATCTATTTTGCAGCCGTTACAGCATCAATGGAAATGGCTAAAGAAGAAGGTGCTTATTCTACATTTGCAGGGTCGCCGATTTCACAAGGAGAGTTTCAATATAATCTTTGGGGATTAAATGATAATGATTTGTCAGGTCGTTGGGATTGGACGTCATTGCGTAAAGAAGTAATGGAAAACGGAGTGCGTAACTCATTGTTATTAGCGCCAATGCCTACAGCTTCAACATCTCAAATTTTAGGTAACAACGAAGCTTTTGAACCCTATACTTCAAATATTTATACGCGTCGTGTATTGTCGGGAGAATTCATTGTGGTTAACAAACATTTGTTGAAAGACTTGGTAGATTTAGGTTTGTGGAATGAGAACTTAAAACAAGAAGTGATGCGAAACAACGGTTCGATCCAAAATATTGACGGAATTCCGCAAGATATCAAAGAACTGTACAAAACCGTTTGGGAAATGAGTATGAAAGACATCATTGATATGTCTCGCCAAAGAGGTTATTTCATTGACCAATCGCAATCGTTGAACTTGTTCATGGAAGGAGCTACTTATGCTAAATTAACTTCGATGCATTTTTATGCTTGGAAAAGCGGTTTAAAAACAGGAATGTATTATTTGAGAACTAAATCAGCAGTTGATGCTATCAAATTTACATTGGACAATGAGAAAAAAGCACAGCCCAAACAAGAAGTTGAAGCGAAAACGGTAAAGGTAGAAGCGGAAGCAATGAGCACAGAAGAGTTTAGAGCTATGTTGCAACGTTCACAAAATTCCGGACCGGAAGATTGTGAAATGTGCGGATCATAATCTTTTGTAAAATATTTATTTAAATAGCCATTTCAAGCGGAGTCGATAGATCTTATAAAGATTTTATATCTGTTTGAAATGGCATTTTTTTATAGTTTCAATTTGAGTAACTTTGAACGATTAACAATATGCCAAAAACTTCTACTTTTATGATGCAGTGGGAACAATTACTTTCTTTAAAACGACAAGGAGATACTACAAAAAGATTGCGTTCGGAACAAGATGATACACGTTTAGGTTTTGAAGTGGATTATGACCGTATTATTTTTTCGACAGCTTTTCGAAGCCTTCAGGATAAAACACAGGTTATTCCGCTTTCTAAAACTGATTTTGTACATAACAGGCTGACTCATAGTTTGGAAGTTTCTGTAGTGGGACGTTCGTTAGGACGCTTGGTCGGAAAAAAAATTTTAGAAAAATACCCGCATTTACAATCTGTTCATGGCTATCATATGAATGATTTCGGAGCAATTGTTGCAGCAGCGGCCTTAATGCATGATATCGGGAATCCTCCTTTCGGACATTCTGGCGAAAAGGCTATAGGGGAATATTTTAAAACCGGAGTTGGAGCTAAATTTAAAGACAAGATGACGGCTAAAGAGTGGCAGGATTTAGTTGACTTTGAGGGAAATGCTAATGGTTTTTCGGTGGTTTCAACTTCCAGAGAAGGTGTTGAGGGATCTATTCGTTTAACATATGCGACTTTGGGGGCTTTTATGAAATATCCGAAAGAGAGTTTGCCTAAGAAACCAACTTCTAAGATATGTGATAAAAAGTACGGTTTCTTTCAACAAGACAAAGTTTTCTTTAAAGAAGTGGCGGAAGAATTAGGTCTCATTCCGAATAAGTCAGGAGAAGATATAGGTTATGAAAGACACCCGCTAGCCTTTTTAGTTGAAGCAGCAGATGATATTTGCTATACAATAATTGATTTTGAAGACGGAATCAACCTTGGCTTAATTGAAGAGGATTATGCTTTGGAGTTTTTAGTTAAGTTAGTACAGCATTCTATTGATAAGAGCAAATACAACGCATTAAAAACCAAAGAAGACCGGATCAGTTATTTGAGAGCTTTGGCAATAGGAAGTTTAATTAGCGATGCTGTTCAGGTTTTTTTAACTTATGAAGAAGAAATATTGAAAGGAGAGTTTACAGTTTCCTTAATGGATAAAAGCAAGTATAAAGCTCAGATGGATGATATAATAGCTATAAGCGTCAAAAAAGTATATCAAAGTAAAGAAGTAGTTGAGAAAGAGATTGTAGGGTATAATGTGATTAATGGTTTGTTAACAGCTTTTTGTGAGGCATATTATAATAAGATGAACGGAACGGAATCAAATTATGATAAATTAGTATTAAAGCTTTTACCGGAAAAATTCCAAGTAGAAAAAGGAACCGTTTATGAGCAATTATTACATGTTTGTCATTTCGTTTCATTATTAACAGACGGTAAAGTGATTCAGTTTTTTAAACTTACTCAAGGGAATTTGTGATTAAAATGTGGAAAGTGTCAAAATTATTTGCTTTTATTGCGTAATGTTTTAATTTTGTTGAACTTAACTTAACTATAAATTAATAATGAAAAAAACATTACAATTTTTTGTTTTGTTTTCGGTGGGTCTGGTAACTTTTGCTCAAGACTATAATTCGAAGGTTCAGGAGTATCTGAACACTAACAGACAAAAATTAGGATTAAGCCAATCTGATGTGAATGATTGGTTTGTTGAAAGTACTGCAAACAGTGAAGCGACTGGTATAACCAATTACTACGTAAAACAAAATTATCAAGGAGTTGAAGTTTTTAATTCAGTTTCTAATTTCTGGATTAAAAATGATGCGGTAATAAATGCGGATGTGAAATTTGTTCAGAATTTAAGCTCAAAGATAAATACAGCTACACCTGTTGTAGATGTATTAGAAGCTTTCAATTATGCACATCAAAACTTAGGAGAGAATGCAGTTTCTCACCAGGTGCTCGATTATAACGGAGGTCGAATTGTACTTTCTAACGGAAATTTGGATGATTCAGCTACGGCTAAAATAGTTTATGCTTCAGTAAATGATTATTTGCACTTAGCTTGGGATCTGACATATTACTCTCAAGATTATAAACATCTATGGAGCGTTAGGATTGATGCAGTAAACGGAGAACTTTTGGAAAAACACGACTGGGTTATTTCTTGTGACTTTAAAGGATGTGCTGATCCGGAACATCATCATGATTCACAAAATTTCTTTTCATACAAAAAAATGTTTAATGTACCGACAACTACACTGTTAAGTGAGTCAAGTACATATAATGTTTTACCTTTTGAAATAGAAAGTCCTAATCACGGTTCCAGACAATTACTGTCCAGTCCTTACGACTTAGTGGCTTCGCCTTACGGTTGGCATGATATAAATCAAATTGACGGAGCAGAGTATACATATACCAGAGGTAATAATGTTTTTGCTCAGGAAGATCAGAACGGGAATAACGGAAACGGAAATTATCCTGACGGAGGTGCTAGTTTAGTATTCGACTTCCCTTATGGAGGTATAGGTGTTGCTGCGACAACTTATACTGATGCTGCGACAACGAATTTGTTTTATATGAACAACATCATGCACGATGTTTGGTACCATTACGGATTTAATGAAGTTAATGGTAATTTTCAAAAGAATAATTACGGTAACGGAGGAACAACAACTTTCTTTGGTGATTTTGTTTATGCTGATGCTCAAGATGGAAGCGGAACGAATAATGCAAACTTTTCTACACCTGTTGATGGTTCAAGCCCTAGAATGCAAATGTATTTATGGGATGTAGGACCTGTTCCTTATTATTTGACAATAAATTCGCCATCTTCGATAGCCGGAGATTATTATGCGGCAGATAATGCTTTTGATCCGGGGCATATAGATTTACCTGCTCTTCCGGGATTGACTACTGATTTAGTATTGTATCAGGATGCAACTCCTGATAATACCGATGCTTGTGAAACAGCAGTAAATGCTGCTCAATTAGCAGGTAAAATCGTAGTGATTAGAAGAGGAACATGTAATTTCACGGTTAAAGTTTTAAATGCACAGAATGCAGGAGCTGCAGCTGTTATCATTGTTAATAATGATACTGCAAACCCGAACCAATATGTAAACATGTCGGGAGCAGATGCTGGAATTACTATTCCGGCTGTTTTTGTTACCTATAACATAGGGGAAGCATTAATTGCGGAAATGGCTTCCGGAACTGTAAATGCTACATTGAAAAACGATGATGTTACATTTATCAATTCTGATGGAGATTTTGATAATGGAGTTATAGCTCACGAATATACTCATGGTATATCAACTCGTTTGACAGGTGGAGCATCAAATTCTTCTTGTTTGCAGAGTTCAGAACAAATGGGAGAAGGATGGTCTGATTGGGCAGCATTGATGATGCAAGTACAGGCAGGAGACCAACCTACTGATGTAAAAGGGATCGCTACATTTTTATATAGTGAGCCTACAAACGGAACAGGTATCAGACAATATCCTTATTCAACCGATATGTCTATAGATCCTTTAACTTTTGGAGATACAAACGGAATGTGGTATACATATAACGGTTCAGATTATATAGATGTGCACTCAGTAGGAACAGTGTGGGCTACTATGCTTTGGGACTTAACATGGGCGTATATTGATAAGTATGGTTTTGATCCTGATAAGTATAACGGAACCGGAGGTAATAATAAAGTAATGCAGTTAGTATTAGATGCAATGAAATTACAGCCTTGTAACCCATCTTTCGTTAGTGGTAGAGATGCTATTATTGCAGCTGATCAGGCAACAACAGGAGGTGAGGATTATTGTATGATCTGGGAAGTATTCGCCAGAAGAGGTCTTGGGGTAAATGCTTCATCAGGAACAAATAGCGGAATAGCAGGTATTAATGATCAAACAGAAGATTTTACTGAGCCTGCACCGGGTCCGAACTGTGTTTTATCAGCTAATTATTTTGAGAATACGGATATGTTTAAAGTATATCCTAACCCGGCGAACAACAACTTAAATATTTCCATCCTGAATTATTCAGGTAAATTAAACATTCAGTTGTTTGATTTGAATGGAAGAGTTGTTGTAGAACAAAAAGTAGATAGCTTTAATTTAGAAAGTACAATCAATATTCAGTCGTTGCAAGCGGGTGTTTATATGTTGAAAGTTCAAGGCGATAATTTAAGTTATACGCAAAAAATCATCAAGCAATAAACTGTTTTTAGATAGTAGATAATAAAAAAAGAGAAGATTTATATCTTCTCTTTTTTTATTTATAAAACCATTTCACTATAGTTGAGTATGGTGCTGAACCCTTTAGTGTTAAAATATTCGGTAGGATCATCTTTGCTGATTACCATCACGAAATCACCACCCCAAGCTCCCAAACTTTTAATCACACCTTTGAAGTCAGGAAATAACTTTTCTTTTACTGTTTCAGTTTCCAGAACATCACTCATTAAAGCCTGATGTTTTTCCATTAAAAGAGCAAAATCACGTCCGTCCTGACAGTCTAAAGCATCAAAAGTAATTTTGTTTATTTTGGAGAAAACTTTGCTGTGGCTATGCTCTTTAGCAAAATATTGTGTGATAGCTGCTGTGCTACTTTGTTTTTTGTTGAGGTATACAAAGTGTATGTTTTCTTTAAATGGCGGGTTAAAATTTACCTTTTTAAAATGTGGCTCATCGTTTTCCAGATAATAAATTATAGGAGCATCACTTTGTGCGCAGGCAACATCATATCCGCTACCGCCAAAACTTTTTCTTAATAGTTCAAAAGCGTCTATTTGTAACCATTGTGCAATATTATTTATAAGCGTTGAAGAAGTTCCCAGTCCCCATAGTCTGGGAAAGGTTAAGTGTGTTTCTATTTTAAAACCGTTATTTTCGTCAATATAAGCAGGATTTTGTTTGTAAGCCTGATGCAAAATCTCTATCAGTTTATTTTTTACACCAGAGTAATCATCCGATTTTCTTTTTTTAATAATATCTTCAAATAAAAGAATGTCTTGAAACCAGATACTTTGATCGGCGTCATAACTGGTCCATTCAATTTGGTTTTGGTCAGCAGGTGCAATTTCTAAGGTTTGTCCGTATTTTGTAGGAACAGCTAATGCTTTGGCTCCGTCAAGGACTAAATATTCACCTGTAAAAAGTAATTTCCCGTTACTATAATATTTTTTTATTTCCATAGTTTTTAACCGGTTTGCGATAGTAATATCCTTTTTATTGGAGGAAGAAATACTGTTGTAATAGTTTAAAATCAGCTTCTTAAACTTTCTAAATAATCAACAACCAGACTGTGAGAAATAGTAGTGTCTTTAAAGTATTCCAAGACTTGTAATTTTTCTTCTTTAGTGGCGTGATGTTGATTCAGAATGTTCATGATGTGCATTTTCATGTGCCCTTTTTGAATACCTGTAGTGGTTAAGGATCGAACGGCAGCAAAATTCTGTGCCAGACCGGCAGCAGCTATAATTTGCATAAGTTCTTCTGCTGATGGTTTGCCTAACATTTCAAGAGAGAACTTTACTAAGGGATGCAGGGAAGTTAGGCCTCCGATGGTACCTAAAGCAAGTGGAATATCCATCCAGAAAGTGAAGATTCCGTTTTCTATTTTAGCATGAGATAAACTAGAATATTGTCCGTCTTTACCGGCAAAGGCATGTACTCCGGCTTCTATCGCTCTGAAATCATTTCCGGTAGCGATAACCACAGCATCAATACCGTTCATAATGCCTTTGTTGTGAGTAACGGCTCTATAAGGTTCTATTTCGGCAATTTTGACTGCTGTTGCAAATTTCTCTGCAAATTCTTTTCCTTCAATACTTTTATCATCACTCATATTATCAACGGGGCTCGATACTTCTACGCGAACCAGGCAATTCGGGACATAATTGCTTAAGATACTCATAATAACCTGGATTGTCCGGTTTTCTTTTAGGAAAGGAGTATATTCCTGAGCTTCGTTCTCTAACGTCTTAGCAAATTGTTCTAAGCAGGTGTTGATAAAATTAGCTCCCATGCTGTCTTTTGTGTTGAAAGTAGCATGAAGTTGATAGTAGTGCTCTAATTCGTGTGTTTTATTGATTAACTGAATATTGACAATTCCTCCACCTCTTTTTTGCATATTCTTGGTGAATTCATCCGTGTCGATCCAGAATTTTGCTTTTATACAATCAAAAAAGGCTTCTAACTCATCTGTGTTTCCGTCAAATAAAAAATGAACCTGACCGATTTTTTCGGTGTCAATGATGGTAGTTTTAAAACCGCCTCTTTCACTCCAAAACTTGGCCGCTTTAGAAGCTGCAGCTACGACAGAACTTTCTTCAATAGCCATAGGGATTGTGTAGCTCTTTCCGTTAATAAGGAAATTAGGTGCCACACCATAAGGTAAATAAAAATTAGTTAAGGTGTTTTCGATAAATTCGTCGTGAAGTTTTTGAAGTTCCTCATTGTTGTTCCAGTATTGTGTAATTACTGTTTTGGCTTCTGCCGGATTGGAAAAATAAGTTTGAGCAATCCAGTTGATTTTTTCCTCTTTTGTAAGTTTGGAAAAGCCTTTTATGTTTTGGGTCATTTTGCACGTTAATTTAGAAATGCAAAGATAGGAAATATTAGCGTTCTAAAGTTTTAAGCCACTTTTGAAGTGTGTTTTTAAATATTTTTTTGTCAATAGGTTTTATGATGAAATCCTTCATGCCAATGTCCATGCATTTTTCTTTTTCACCGGCAATGATTCCGGCAGTAAGAGCAATAATTATTGCCCTCGGATTAATTTTTCTGATCTCAACAGTTGCCTCATAACCATTCATAACAGGCATTTGGATGTCCATTAAAGTGACTTTAGGGTTAACTTGTTTGAATTTTTTTAGCGCTTCTAATCCGTTATGTGCTTCGTGAATAATGATATTAGGGAAGCTTTTAGATATAAGTGTTTTGGTGAGTAGTAAATTGATCTTGTTGTCTTCTACTATTAATAGGTCTATTGTACTGTTTGATTTGTTTTTTTCTTCAGAAACAGGAATAATGATCGGTTCATTTTCATTATTTATTTTGTTCAGGTAATTTTGGAGGATATTAAGCTTTATCGGTTTTATGATTGAAGAACCGTTTTTGAAATTTTTGATCTCAGGAAAGTTCGTAGTTGCATTATGCATAACAATACACTTAATATTCGGATTGTTTTTGATGATTTTTGCGGTTAATTTATCACCCAGATATTCATAATCTAATAAGATCAGGTCATAATTTGAGTTGGCAATGGTTTCGCATAATGTGTCTTTGTCGGTTGCAACGGTGTTTCTGATGTCAAATGAATTGAATATACGTTGAATGATAGCCGCAACACGCGGATTGTCTTCTATGATTAATGTATCTTTAAATTGATTATTGACTAATATAAAATGAGTTTTGCATTTTTCAGCTTTTACATTAAGAATAAAACTGAATGTACTGCCCTTGTTAGGTTCGCTTTCAATAATCAGTTCGCTGTCCATTAATTTCAAAAGATTATTAGTAATGGATAATCCCAGTCCGGTTCCTCCGAAATTACGAGTTGTGGAGGTGTCTTCCTGAGAAAAAGCTTCTAATATTTTAGTCTTGTTTTCCGGTTTTATTCCTATGCCCGTATCTTTAATGCTGAACATTATTTTGGAAAATTCCTGATCGGGATTTTCTTCTACATTTGAAATTTCAATTTCAATTTCACCTTTTAAAGTAAACTTTATCGCATTGCTAAGCAAGTTTTGCAGGATCTGTTTCAATCGTATTTCATCGGTCCAGATGTTGCATTTTATGTCTTCGTGGATATTGATCAGGATTTCCAGACCTTTCTGGTGGGCATTGAACTTGAGCATATCAACAGATTCGTTAACCACAGAATGGATGTCGATTTTACTGTTTTCCAAAAGTAATTTTCCAGCCTCAATTTTTGAAATGTCCAGAATGTCATTTACCACGTTTAAAAGTGTTTCTGCAGATTGATTTACAGTTTCTAAGTATTGTTTTTGTACTCCGGTCGTATCAGTGTTGAGCAATAGTTTACTAAACCCAATGATTCCGTTGAGCGGAGTACGGATTTCGTGGCTCATATTGGCTAAAAATTCAGATTTTGCTTTATTTGATTTTTCAGCAACTTCTTTAGCCAAAATAGCTTCTTCAATATTTTTTCTTTCTGTAATGTCTAAGACTACTCCTTCAATATATTCTATGTTTCCGTCAATAAAGATGGCTTCGCCAAATTCTTCGATCCATATAATGCTGTTGTCTTTTTTTATGATTCGACTTGTAATATGAAACGGAGTTTTATTTTTTACACTAAGGCTGATCTCTTCTAAAGCCGCTTCTTTATCTTCCGGATGGTACAGATCCGAAAGTTTGATCTTGTTACTTAGAAAATCTTCTTTGCTATAGCCGGTAAGTCTTTCAATTTCATTATTTAAGTATATTTTAGAACGGTTCTCGTCAAATCGAACGAGATAGACACCTGCAGGGATATTGTTGGCTAAGAGCTTAAATTTATCTTCATTTTCTTTTATAATCCTTTCATTATTAATACGGGCAATGGTTGCCGATATATTGTTAGCTAATGTTCTAAGAATGTTCATTTCTTCTGAAGACCATTTCCGTTCCACATAGCAGTCGTCAAAACCCAAGAAACCGAAAAAGGTACTCTTGTAAAAAAGAGGAATGATCAAGATCGATTTGATTTGTTGAGCTAAAAGTATTTCTTTCAGATTACTTGGTTCCAATTCCTGTACAATGGCTTCAAAATTTTCATTTTTCAGCAATTTGCGCATCAAGGTAGGAAATGTATTGTGAGGAACATTCTGTAGATCAGGATTGTTGATCTCAGCAAGTTCAGGGGAAGAAACCCATTCAAATTTTTGACTCAGTAAATTACTGTTCAGATCATTTTCAAAGTAATATAAGCGGTTTACATTTAATGTCTTTGCAATAACTTCAACAGAGGAATCCAGAATCTGATTGTATTCTTTTTTTACCAAAAGTTTGCTGGTAACCTCTGCTATAGCAGTTAATATTTTGTTTTTATAGATGATCTGACTTTCCGCTTCTTTTCGTTTAAAAGTTTGTATTGCTAATGCAATGATCTCAGAAACTGTCTTTGCAAAATTAATGTCTTCATGTGTCCAGTTTCTGATTTTGTCAGTAGCCTCAAAACATAAAATCGCAGTTAATTTTCCGGAAATGTAAATGGGAAGATCTAAAAGTGAGGTAATGTTATAACTCTTAAAATAAGAGTTGTAAAATTCTCGGGTATATGGGTTTTTAGACGCATCAGAAGCAATTACTATAGGCATTGAATCAATTGAGCTAAAATAATTCGGAAATTTATCCTTAAATAATTTAAGATCTGTAGAATGCTTTTTCTCTTTGTGGATGTATAGATTTTCTAAACTGATGTGGTCATCAAAGTTTTCCCAAAGGCTTACGCGTTCAATTTCTAAACCTATGGAGGCCTCTTTAGTGATGTGTTTTAATAATTGACTCAGGCTTTCAAATTTCAGAAAATCAAGCGTTGATAATTTATTTGAAATCTGATTGAGGTGAGTGATGCGGTCTAAGCGTCGTTTCTCCTCCATTTCTACAGACTTTGTAAACGTGATATCCCGCATTATAGAAGAATATCCGGTAATTTTGCCATATTCATTTCTTTGAATGGAGATTTTTTGAGAAACCCAAATACTTGTTCCGTTCTTAGCTAGAATAGGAAATTCCAGAATTTCTATTTCTGCATTCTCTACTCCGTTACTGATGTAGTAATTCTCGATGGTTTTTTTATAATCGTCTCTTATAAAATTGCTATAGTGCTTACCTATTAGTTCATGAGATTCATATCCTGTAAGTTGAAACGTAAAGTCGTTACAATACGTTATAACACCATATTTGTCTGTTTCATAAATAATATCTCGGGCATTTTTAACAAATTCATAGTATTTATTCTCAATGAGGATTTTAGACGTAATGTCCTGTCCGCTGGCAACAAAAAGATTGTCGTTGTATTTGAAGTCAGACCATTGAATGTATTTGATTTCTCCGTTCTTACATCGTAATTTCCGATTGTAAATAGTGTTAGGCTTAAATTTTTGATTGTAATCAACATTTTTAAAATCGGTATCCTGTGTCAGTTTCCAAAAATTATCTCCCATTACCTCTTCCGGTGTATAGCCTAGAATTTTAGAGATTGAATCGTTGCAATAAACCAGATTTCCTAATTTATCTGTAGCAATGATTAATGAATTCGCATTATTGATAATCTCATTTGAGAGAAATAACTTCTCGTTTGTGTGAATGATATTAAGTCTTCGGGCAAAGTTGATGACTAATATGATAAAGATCGAATTGATTAAGGCTATAAGCGGTATTGTTTCACCCGGTTTCAGGTATAAAAGTCCCAACAAAAACAGAAAAGACAGAGAAATGAATAAAAAGTATATTTTTATTTGTTTGAAAATATTGAAAGAGAAAAAAAGCAATAGAAGATATTCTGAAAAAGTGATGAAATCAATTTTATAGAATACTAAATTATAGATAGTTGTAGCATAATAAGCTAAAAAACAAACTGTAAATAGCGTTTGGGAATACTTTATGAATTGTTTCTTGGAAGTAAGATAAAAAAAGAAAAGACAAATTCCGCCAAGAACAAGAGAGTCGATAAGCTTGTAATGGTTAGTGCTGCCAAAGATCTGATGGAAAATTTCAACAGAAGGGAAAATAAGACCTAAATACAGAAAGTAAGTGTTGAATTCAGCAGCGTCATGCGTTTCTAACAGAATACTGTTTCTGAATTTGAATTTTGTAGACTTATTCCATATTCGGGCAAAGAAAATAGAGATAACAATAAATGAAAAAAGATAAATAACTAAATATTTGTAAAAAATACTCAGTTTAATAAAAGAAAAGAAACTGAGAACAAAACACAACGACGCCTGAACGGATGAAATTTCCACTCCGTTTATCAGGTTAAAAAGCAGGCAGTAACTTTGCGTCATTTATTGTAAAAAAAATATGTTTTAAAGTTAAAAAAAAATTATTTGTTTGATTAAAATAGGTTAAAATTTATGGCTGTCTCATATATTTTCACTAAAATTGGGGGTTTTTTACATATTTTATAAAATGAAGACAATAAAATTTCTAACGTTATTATTCTTATGTAGTTCAGTTTCATTAGTTGCCCAACAAAAGTTATCGCTGGAAGAGATCTGGTCGGGTGCTTTTAGGACTAAAGGAATGGATGAGTTACATGCTATGAAAAATACGAACCAATATACCGTATTAAATTTTGATAGAAGTACTCGTACCATGCAGATCGACTTGTATGACTTTCAGACTCTGGATAAAGTAAAAACACTTTTCGATACCAAGAATTTTACTGAAATTCAATATGTAGACTCATATACTTTTGATGAAAAAGAAGGAAAAATCCTTATTGCGACTAATTCAAAACCTATTTTCAGACATTCTTTTACTGCTGAATATTTTGTATTAGATATCGCGACCCAAAAAATACAAAAATTAACAAACAAAGAGGTTCAGGAACCAACTTTCTCCCCTGATGGTACTAAGGTAGCATTTGCTTTCCAGAATAATTTATACATAAAAGACCTGCTTTCCGGAGTTGAAGAACAAATTACAACTGACGGTAAAAAGAACCATATCATTAACGGTATTACAGACTGGGTTTATGAAGAAGAATTTGCTTTTGTGAGAGCCTTTGACTGGAATGCTTCCGGAGATAAACTGGCTTACATCCGTTTTGATGAATCTCAGGTTCCGGAATTTTCAATGGACATTTTCAATCAAGGATTATATCCGACACAGGAAGTGTTCAAATATCCGAAAGCCGGTGAGAAAAACTCTGAAGTTTCTTTGCATGTTTTTGATGCAAGATCAAATAAAACAAAAACCGTTGATTTAAGCAATTATAATGATTTTTACATCGCTAGGATTGATTGGACTAAGGACTCAGATATTTTGAGTGCTCAGGTTTTAAACAGACATCAGAATAATTTAGACTTGTTGTTTATTGATGGTACAACTGCAATCGCTAAAGTCGTTTTAAACGAAAAAGGCAAGGCTTATGTTGATGTTACAGATAATCTGACATTCTTAAGTGATAATAGTTTTATCTGGACTTCCGAGCAAAGCGGATACAATCATATTTACCATTACGATAAGAGCGGGAAGTTGAAAAAACAAGTAACTAACGGAAATTGGGAAGTGACAGCTTACTATGGTTATGATGAAAAAAATAAAACAGTATACTATCAATCGGTAGAGAACGGATCTATTAACCGTGATATTTATGCTGTAAAAATAAATGGTAAAGGCAAAATAAGATTGTCAGAGCAAACCGGAACAAATGAGGCTACTTTCAGTCCTAATTTCCAGTATTATATCAATAGTTTTTCCAATGCCACAACAGCACCGGTTTATACCTTGAACAATTCTAAGGACGGAAAAGTGTTAAAGACAATAGTTGAAAATAAAATATTGGAAGCAAAACTGGCTCAATACGATGTGGCCCCTAAAGAATTTTTTACACTTACTACAGAAAAGGGGCATGAACTAAATGCCTGGATCATTAAACCGAAAAATTTTGATGTATCTAAAAAATATCCGGTTTTCATGTATCAATATTCAGGACCCGGTTCCCAACAAGTAGCCAATAACTGGAACAATATCAATGATTACTGGTTCATGATGTTGGCACAACAAGGCTATCTTGTAGTCTGTGTTGACGGTAGAGGAACAGGTTTCAAAGGAGCAGAATTTAAAAAATGTACCTATAAGGAATTGGGAAAATATGAAGTAGAAGATCAAATTGATGCGGCAAAAGTGATTGGGAAATACCCTTATGTAGATGCTACCCGAATTGGTATTTTCGGATGGAGTTACGGAGGCTTTATGGCTTCAAACTGTATTTTCCAGGGAGCAGATGTGTTTAAGACAGCTATTGCAGTAGCTCCGGTAACAAGTTGGAGATATTATGACAGTATTTATACAGAGCGTTACATGCAAACGCCTCAGGAAAATCCGGGAGGCTATGATAACAACTCGCCTATAACACATGTACAAAAGTTGCAAGGAAACTTTTTGTTAATTCACGGAACAGCAGATGATAACGTACATGTTCAAAATTCTATGAAAATGATAGAAGCTCTGGTTCAGGCTAACAAACAATTTGACTGGGCAATCTATCCGGATAAAAATCATGGGATCTACGGAGGTAAAACCCGCCTTCAACTGTATACTAAAATGACTAATTTCATAAAAGAAAAACTATAAAACCTAACAAACTAATCAAAATATGAGCGAAGTTACAGCAAGTCAAAAACATCCAAAAGGACTTTGGGTACTATTCGGTACGGAAATGTGGGAGCGTTTCAACTTTTATGGAATGCGAACATTATTAACTTTATTTATTGTTAATTCATTAATGATGAGTAAAGAAGATTCCTCTTTAATCTATGGAGGTTTCTTAGGGCTTTGTTATTTAACACCAATGTTAGGCGGTTTTATAGCAGATAGGTTTCTAGGTAACCGTTACTGTATAATGTTGGGTGGTTTATTAATGGCCATCGGTCAAATGTTGCTATTTTTTAGTGCTAGCATCTTCAGCTCTAATCTTGATTTGGCAAAAACATTATTGTATGTAGCTTTAGGAATCATCATTTTAGGAAATGGTTTCTTTAAACCGAATATTTCTTCAATGGTTGGTAGCTTGTATCCAAAAGAAGAAAAAAGTAAATTGGATACCGCATTTACGATATTTTATATGGGGATTAATGTAGGAGCATTTTTAGGGCAATTTATATGTCCAATGGTAGGAGATGTTGTAAATGCAGATGGAACACGTGATATTTTTGCTTTTAAATGGGGATTTTTAGCAGCTTCAATAGCAATGATGATTGGAACAATCACTTTCTATCTTTTGAAAGATAAATACGTAATTACTCCGGAAGGGAAACCAATTGGAGGCTTGCCGAAAAATAACGATGCTTCAGATTTTGAAGAAGGAGAAGCAACATCGGCTAAATTTTCAACAAAATCAATCGGTATTGCAGTAGTTGCATTTGTAGTTTTGACAGTAGTTTTCAATCAATTGTTTGGTCAAAACTGGATATATTCTATTATTTATGGTAGTGGTTTAACATTAGCAGGTTTAATTTTATCAGACACTTCATTGACTAAGATAGAAAGAGATAGAATTTTAGTGATTTATATTGTTTCTTTCTTCGTAATATTCTTTTGGGCTGCGTTCGAACAAGCGGGATCTTCTTTGACTTTTATTGCAGACAATCAAACAGACAGGAATTTTTTCGGATGGAATATGCCACCTTCAATGGTGCAAATTTTTAATGGAATCTTTGTTGTTGCTTTTGCTGTACCATTTTCAATGTTGTGGGATAAATTAAGAGCAGCAGGAAAAGAACCAACATCTCCTTTTAAACAAGCTGTAGGTTTATTATTAATTGCGGTGAGTTATTTTATTATTGCACATAATGTAAAAGATTTAGGTAATTCAGGCTTGTTAGCTGTTAAATGGCTTGTGTTATTATACTTAATTCAAACTTTTGGAGAGCTTTGTTTATCGCCAATTGGGTTGTCATTAGTAGGTAAATTAGCGCCTAAGCGTTTTGCTTCATTATTGTTTGGCGTTTTCTTTTTGTCAAACGCATCAGGATACGCATTAGCAGGAACTTTAGGCTCTATTTTACCAGCAACGGGTGAACAATTTACTAGAGCTGAAGAAGCAGGAATTGATTTGCAAGCAGTGTTAGATAAAACAGTAGAGCCTACAGGTAAAGATTTATTCTTATTAGCTCAATTTAATATTGCTAAAATTAAAAATGAATCTTTGGAAAAAGAGTTGAAACCAATTATTGAGCAAAACAATAAGATGATTGAGACCTCTAAAAAAGAAAATGAAAACTTCAAACTTGATAGAGAAAAATTGACTTTTCCTTCAGTAGACACTCTTACAAAAATTGAATCTGAAAAGACTATCGTTGCAGCTAATCCAGTATTTGCAGGTTTCGAAATTCATAATTTATTCGAGTTTTTTATGGTATTTGTAATCTTATGTGGTGTCGCTTCAGTTATATTATTTATGTTGACACCAACGTTAAAGAAAATGATGCACGGAATTAAATAGAATTATTATGAGCCAAAATTCAACAGACCAGTTTTTTAAAAATCCAGTTTTAGGACATCCTGCAGGATTATTTGTATTGTTTTTTACCGAAATGTGGGAGCGTTTTTCGTTTTACGGAATGCGTTCTTTATTAATATTGTTTCTGACGGCATCATTTACTGATGGTGGTTGGGAATGGACAAGAGAAAATGCATCTGCTCTTTTTGGGTCATATGTTGGCTTAGTCTATTTGTCTACCATGTTAGGCGGATATTTTGCAGATAAAATTATTGGTTTTAGATGGGCAGTCGTTGTAGGAGCTGTTTTAATGACTTTAGGTCACGCTTCTATGGCTGTAGAAACTGAATTTTCAATATATTTAGGATTAGTTCTTTTGGTTTTTGGAAATGGCTTCTTTAAGCCCAACATGACTTCGATAATTTCCGAAATGTATAAAGATAGACCCGAGAAAAAAGACGGAGCTTATACTTTATTTTACATGGGGGTAAATGCAGGTGCATTTTTCGGGATTTTATTATGCGGTTACTTAGGTGAAAAAGTAGGATGGAGTTACGGATTTGGTTTGGCTGGAATTTTTATGTTCTTCGGAATGTTACAATTTTGGTTATCTCAAAATATCTTTGGAGACATTGGTTTAAAACCAACTGCAGAAAGTAAAGCGAAAGCTGAAAGTAGTGATACTGATAAAAGAAATCCTTTTACAACCGTTGATTTAATTTTAATAGGAATCTCTTCCGTTTTAGGATTGTTATGGATTTTGAATGATCCCGCTTCTAAAATTTCTGGAGGGACTGTTGATATTTTTGGTTTTTTAGGTGAAAATGGTAACAATATTGCTATTCTAACAGCATTAGGTACTTTTATTATTCTTTTGGTGAGTCGTTTATTACGTTATTCTCAAATTACCAGAGAAAAAATGATTGCGGTTACATTCTTTGCTTTTTTAACTATTTTCTTTTGGGCAATTTTTGAACAATCTCCTAACTCTTTGACCATCTTTGCTAATGACTATACTAATAGAGTATTAGACGGGAATTGGAGTACATTTTTCTTGATAATTAATTCTCTAATAACTATAGTTCCTTTAGCAATTATTACTTGGGTTTTGTTTTTATTGTTCAAACAAACATTTAAAAATTATGCGGTTGCTAATTTGATTCTATCAACAAGTTTCGTGATCATTTGGGGAATTGCTATTTGGATGTTAATTAAAGATTTTTATTCTGCGGGTTATTTAACACTTTCAGATTCAACATTAGAATTTCTAAAAATAGAAAAAGTTACAAACCCTCTCACAGAAGTTCCTGCAACTTGGTTCTCAACCTTAAACTCCTTATTTATTATTTCATTAGCACCTTTATTTTCCAAATGGTGGGAAAGTAAATACAATCCTAGTGCAAACGTAAAATACGGAATTGGAATGGGATTATTAGCATTAGGTATGGCTTGTGTTGCAGTAGGAGCAACAGGTATTGAACCAGGAGCAAAAACAGCTTCTGTTAGCATGATTTGGTTGATACTGGTTTATCTTTTCCATACAATGGGAGAATTATGTATTTCGCCGGTAGGATTATCTTATGTTTCGAAGTTAGTTCCGGCAAGAATGATTGCTTTTATGTTTGGGGTTTGGTATTTAGCAGTTGCAATAGGTATGAAAGGGGCAGGTAAATTTGGTGAAAATATTGATAAAATTGCAAATGAGCATGGGTTAAGTTATTTCTTTTGGATGTTAACCATTGTATCTGTTGTAATTGCAGTTTTAGCCGTAGTAATGTCGCCAGTTATAAAGAAATTAATGCACGGTGTAAAATAAGTTACACAACTTGGCACTCTTTTTGTTAATTTTATAGAAAAGAACTCAAATGAGAAAAATTATTGTATTATCATTTTTATTTTTAAGTGTATTGTCAGTACAGGCACAGGAACTGGAATGGCACACAGATATATCCGATGCGGCAAAAGAGTCGTTAAAGACTAAAAAGCCATTAATGCTGTTCTTTACTGGTTCCGATTGGTGCGGCTGGTGTAAACGTTTACAAAAAGAAGTTTTTCAAACACCTGAATTTAAAAAATGGGCAAAGAAAAATGTGGTTTTAGTAGAGTTGGATTATCCCAAAAGAACACCTCAAGAACAAGCCTTAAGAGAGCAGAACTTTAATTTGCAACAAATGTTCGGAGTAACAGGATACCCTACAATTTGGTTTGTACAACCTGAAAAGAAAGAAGGGAAAAAAGTAAACCTGAATCCGTTAGGCAATACCGGATATGTGGCTGGAGGACCAACTAAATGGCTCGAAGTAGCCGATGGTCTTATAGAGGACAAGAAATAAAAAAGATTAAAATTTATAAAATCCCTTTTCAGTAGTAGCATGAAAAGGGATTTTTTCTTTTCTGCAAGTCGATTTCCAGATTTTAATGAAGTAAAAATTATTACTGCCATCTGCAATTATTTTTTGAGGATCAATATCTTTAATGAGCCTTTCTAAATTGATTTTCGGGTTTTGTGTCAAGATTACAATGTCCGGTTTTAAAGAAGTATTATAGATACCTGAACTATCGATAATTAAACATCTTTTTTTATGAATGAAGAAAGTGTTGGAAAGAGGTTTGATCGTAATGTCATCTGTAAAGCTACCTTTCTTATAATCCATAATGATTTTGCGGTTTTCTTCCGGATTATTTGTAAAAAAGACGGTCTGGTTAGGGGTGGTTCTTTGTACTAAAACGGAAAGAGGACTGTGAAACAGAATAAGCTCTTTTTTATTGTTTTGGTACACAATGGTGCCAATGTATCCTAATTGAACAAATAACAAACTATATAAAACCCATCTGAAGTTTTTGAAGTTTTTGTTGTAAAGCCAGAACAGAAAGCTAAAAATAAAGGTATAACTTAGAAAACAGAGTAGTGGAGTATAAGCTATATTTCGAATGGTTAAATCGTGCCAATGGGCTAATCGGTCAATGAATAAGTTTAAATAATGAACAAAAAATTCTATCAGGTCAGCAATGAATTTTGATAGCGCAGGAATCATAAAATGGCAGATAAGTAAGCTTAAACTTAAAATTAACACCAAGGTGACTAAAGGGATAGCAACAATATTGGCCGGTAGAAATAATATCGGAAACTGGTTGAAATAAAGTATGCTAAGAGGTAATACACCTATTTGGGCAGATATAGAAACCAGAATAATATCTATAAAATAGATAATGAACTTATTGGAACTGAATCTGAAGTATTTGAAAAAAGGATTGAATAGAACAATGCTTAGCACTGCTGCATAGCTCAACTGAAACCCGATGTCAAATAAGGAATTCGGATTAAAAAGCAATAATAGGAGTGCAGAAGCAGCAATAAGGTTATAGACAGCATTCGTTTTATTGAGTATCTTTCCTAAAGCAATTAAACTGAATACCGTAACAGCTCGACTTACGGATGGGGAAAAACCGGTTAATAAGGCAAAACCCCATAATAATGAAAGAATGATGAAGAGTTGTATGAATAAACCATATGTAAGCTGTTTAAGCGGATTGGTCAGAAAAAGTAGAATAAGATATAAGATTCCGATATGTAAGCCGGAAATAGCTAAGATATGCATGACACCGGCATCTTGATAATTTTGAGTGATCGTATCATCCAATAAGAAACGTTCTCCTAAAATTAATGCTTCAATGATGGCTGTGGTTTGTTTTTCCCAATTGTAACTTTCAAAGACGGAAAGTAATTTTCTTTTAATTCGATAGAGATAAAAACGAAAGCCTTTGTCATTCCCGATGTAAAGTATGGCTTGTTTTTTTAGAAAGATAACCTGATAGATCTGTTTGTTTCTCAGATAGTCAGCATAGTTGAATTGATAGGGGTTCAGGTTTTGAAGTAACGGAGAAAACTGAGAACGAAAAACAATTTTGTCGTCAGGAATAAAATGTTGCGATAATTCTTTAGGTATATATAATAGCGCTTTTCCAAAAGTAGCTTGTTCTTCTATAGAAGTTATCTCAATAAGATATTTAGACTGCTTTTCGGAAGTTTTTAATTCGCTGATTATTGTGCCGGAAATGAGTTGTGTGGTATTCTCTTTATAATGAGTATAGTGGTTCCTATATTGGTTTTCTATATGAACGGTATGAAGAATTGAACCTAGTAGTAGGCTTAAAATAAGCGAGTTCACTCCAAAAAGAACACTGGGAATAAGTTGGCGTTTGGTTTGCAGAAAGGCATAAAGCCACAAGCACAATGTCAGTACAACAACTATGCTGATAAAAAGGTATGAAAACCTTAAAAAATGATGTAGCGCAATGCCAAGAGCTATACCTAAAGTATAGACAATTAGCGGATAAGGAAAAAATTTCAAATGTTTGAAATATACTTAAACCAACAATAACTTATTCAATTAAGCGGTTAATCTGCGCAAAAGTGTTAGCATAATAGCGCTCAGCAGTAGATGATACAATAACTCCGCTACTTGTGGAGGCATGTATGAATTTTATTTCGTTACCGTTTATTTCTGTAATGATGCCCACGTGGTTAATGGATCTTTTGCCGTTAGTCTTAAAAAAAATCAGATCACCGGGTAGCGCTTTGCTTTTAGAGACCTTTTTTCCTTGTAAGGCTAAACTGCCGGATGTACGCGGAACATTTATGTCAAAACTTTTAAAAGTTGTATAGACTAAGCCGGAACAATCCATTCCGGATTTGGTAGTACCACCTGTTCGGTAGCGAACACCTTTGTAGTCCATTGCTTTATCAACAATTTCATAAGCAATTCCTGTTTTTTTAGCAGTATAACTTTTTGGGGAAGAAGCGGAAGTAGTAACAGAAACTTTATCTTTTTTAGAAGTTGCATTAGTATAGCTGTAAATTCCCTTTGATTTTGCTTCTTCTTTAGAGGTTACAATTGATGATTTTGTTTTACAGCTTGTTACTACCAGACTCAGTCCTAAAATGTATACCAGTTGTTTCAAAATTGCTTACTTTTTTGCTAATGTAAGATTATTTCTTAAAACTGTCAATAATTAATTCAGCCGTTTTTTCACTTGCTCCTAATCCGCCGAGTTTAACTTCTAATAGATTAAAATCCTTGATCATTTTAGTGCGTCCCTTTTCATCTAATATTTTTTCCAGTTCTCTCTTTAAGTTTTTAGTGTTTAATTCGCTTTGTATTAATTCTGTTACAACTTCCCGATCCATGATCAGATTAACCAGTGAGATGTATTTCAGGGTTATAATTCGCTTTGCAATCTGATAGGAAATCCAGTTTCCTTTATAACATACCACTTCCGGAACTTTAAAAAGAGCGGTCTCTAAAGTGGCAGTACCGGATGTTACCAAAGCAGCATGTGCAATACTTAACAGATCATAGGTTTTATTGGTAATGAAATGAATGTTCTGATTGGTTAGAAAAGGCTCGTAAAAACTATCATCTTGCCCGGGTGCACCGGCTATTACAAATTGATAATCTGGAAAATGCTTTACAACAGACAGCATAATAGGGAGCTTTGTGTTGATCTCCTGTTTGCGACTTCCGGGTAATAAAGCAATAATAGGTTTGCTACTTAATCCATGAGTCTTAAGAAAAGTCTCTTTATCAACCGAAGGTCTGTTTTCAATTGCGTCGATAAGCGGATGTCCTACAAAGTGAACATTAAAGTGATGTTTGTTTTCATAAAAATCCTTTTCAAAAGGAAGAATAACATACATGTGGTCAATATCACGTTTTATGGCGTTGATCCTCTTTTCTTTCCAGGCCCATATTTGCGGAGAAATATAATAATGCGTAGGAATACCTTGTTCTTTTGCCCATTTAGCAATGCGCATGTTGAAACCCGGATAATCAATAAAGATTAAAGCATCCGGCTGAAAAGCCAAAATGTCTTTTTTACAAAAAGAGATATTATTTAAGATGGTCTTGAGATTCATTATTACTTCGGCAAACCCCATAAAAGCCAGATCCCGATAGTGTTTTACTAAAGTTCCGCCGGCTTTTTGCATAAGATCTCCTCCCCAAAAGCGTATATCTGCCTTATCATCTTTTTTGAAAAGGGATTTCATAAGATTGGAACCGTGCAGATCACCGGAAGCTTCACCTGCAATAATGTAATATTTCATATTAGAGGATTAGGGTTAAAACCGTTAAAAAGAACATTGCTAGGATTATACCTCTTGCCATTAATTCTTTGTTTTTATTCAGTAAAATAAAAAATAAAATCAAATTCAGTACAGCTCCCAGGGTAATGATTTTGCCGATCATTCCTGCCTGACGCATCGCAGTGAACCCGTTTAGAAAACCTACTTCTGTAAAAAATTGCAGTACAATAAAACACCCGATGAAGCCTCCTAAAAGCCCCAATAAGAATCCGATAAAAATATCTTTCTTGTTTTTCATATTATAAATCCCAATTGTTTAAGGTTTGAATAGCATGATGAGCTGTTAGGTCAAACTGTACGGGAACGACTGATACAAAGCCATTTTCTAATGCGTATTCATCTGTGTCATGCCCTTTGTCCTGATTGATAAATTCTCCGGTTAACCAATAATATTCTTTTCCCTGAGGATTGATGCGTTTGTCAAATTCTTCTACCCACATCGCTTTAGCCTGTCGGCATACTTTCATTCCTTTGATTTCTCCTTTGTCAGCTTTAGGGAAATTAACATTCAGAACTATTCCGTCAGGAAGCCCGTTTTGTAATACCTCCAAGGCTATTTTCTTAACATATTTTTTTACCGGTTCAAAATCGGTGTCCCAACCGTAATCTAAATGCGAAAAACCGATTGCAGGAATACCTTCAATTCCGGCTTCTACAGCTGCCGACATCGTGCCTGAGTAGATAACATTAATAGAAGAATTAGAGCCGTGGTTAATCCCGGAAACGCATAGATCCGGTTTTCTTTTTAAAATCTCATGAACCGCCATTTTGACACAATCTACTGGAGTACCGGAACAACTGTATTCGTATTCTAAATCTTTGTCAAGCAGTACTTTATCTAAGTGTAATGTGTTATTGATTGTGATGGCATGTCCCATTCCGCTTTGCGGACTATCCGGAGCAACTACCGCAACATGTCCTATTTCTTTCATCACTTCTATTAGGGTTCGGATACCGGGTGAAACTATACTATCGTCGTTTGTAACTAAGATTAAGGGTTTGTCCATAATTTTTTTTGCTAAAATAATTAAAATTCGCTCAATAATAGTATTCATGCCCCATTAGTAGGGAGGCTTTAACAAAAAATTATCGTACCTTGCAATGTAGTGGCATGGTTTTTTATGTAACTTAGTTAAAAATTTTCAATGAAAAGAATTTTTGAATTTATGAAGAGAAATTATAAGATTATTTTGTTCGTTACGGTAATTTCAGCCGTGCTATGGAGTTTTATGCCTTCTAAAAAAGTAGAAGACCCTGAAAAAGATAAACTTTTATTGGAATTATTGTCGTTCATTTTAGAAAAAGGGCATTATAGTCCGATCGCTATGGATGATGATTTTTCAAAAGATGTATATACTAAATATATTGACGGGGTTGATCCTACTAAGCGTTTCTTTTTACAGTCGGATATTGATGAATTTTCAAAATATCAGGATAAAATTGACGATTTGATTCGTGATAAAGATCTTACCTTTTTTGACTTGACGAATAATCGTTTGTTAAAAAGAATTGAAGAATCAAGAGCTATATACGATGAAATATTGAGTAAACCATTCGATTTTTCTAAAGAAGAGACGATTAATGTAGATTATGATCACCTGCCTTATGTTAAAAATGAAAAGGAGTTAAAAGACAGATGGAGAAAGCAATTAAAACTTTCTGTTTTGTCAACGGTAACAGATAAGGAAAAATTAGAAGAAGAGAAGTTTAAAAAGGATAGTACCTACGAAAAGAAACCTTTTAAAGTGTTAGAAAAAGAAGCCAGAGAAAGTTCTGAAAAATCGTTAAATGATTATTTCAACTTTATCCAGAAAGAATTAGATAGAAACGACTGGTTCTCTATTTTCTTAAACTCAATCGTGGAGCGTTTTGATCCGCATACATTCTATTTTTCACCGGATGATAAAGATAAGTTCGATATCAGTATGAGTGGAAAATTTGAGGGGATCGGTGCCAGATTGCAAAAGAAAAATGATGCTGTTGAGGTTTCGGAATTAATCTCAGGCGGACCGGCATGGAGAGGAAAAGAATTAGAAGCCGGTGATGTGATTCTTAAAGTAGGACAAGCTGATGAAGAACCTCTGGATATTGCAGGAATGCGTTTGGATGATGTAGTGAAAAAGATAAAAGGGCCTAAAGGGACTGAGGTGCGTTTAACCGTTAAAAAAGTAGATGGAACTATAGAAGTTATTTCTATTATAAGAGACGAAGTGGAAACAGAAGAAACTTTTGCCAAGTCATCTACCGTAGAAAAAGACGGAAAAAAATTCGGAATTATCTATTTGCCAAAATTCTACATCAGTTTTGATAACAAAGCAGAGAGAGATGCTTTTAAAGATGTTGCTTTAGAAATTGAACGATTGAAAGAGCAAGGGGTGCAAGGAATTGTTATGGATCTGAGAGGAAACGGAGGAGGTTCGCTGGAAACGGTTGTAAATATGACCGGATTGTTTATCAAAGAAGGACCGGTTGTTCAGGTAAAGTCAGCCAACAGAAAACAAGATGTTTTATTCGATAAAGATCCGCAAGTGCAATGGGATGGTCCTTTGGTTGTGATGGTAGATAATTTTTCAGCTTCTGCATCAGAGATTTTTGCAGCAGCTATTCAGGATTATAAAAGAGGAATCGTTATCGGTAGTAAGCACACTTATGGTAAAGGAACTGTACAAAATGTTATTGATTTGAATCAGTTTGTCAGAGGGAATTCTTATGGTGACTTAGGTGCTTTGAAAACGACGACTCAGAAATTTTATAGAATTAACGGGGGCTCAACGCAAAGAGAAGGGGTTTTAAGTGATGTAGTGTTACCGGATAGATTTGGGTATTTAGATATGGGTGAGCGCGATGAAAAATACGCATTACCTTGGGATAAAATTGATCCGGCCGATTACCAAGAGGTGTTTAATACTTTTGAGCCTATTATTAACAGAAGTAAAGCCAGAGTTGCTCAAAATGCCCAATTCAAATTAATTGATGAGAATGCAAAATGGATCTTTGAAAGAAAAGATGACAATGAGTTTGATCTGAATCTGAAAAAATATGAAAAAGAAGAAGAAAAGACTGATGCTATCTTGAAAAAATTCAAACCGATATCAAATTATACCAATCATTTAGCATTTGAGTCTTTGCCTTACGAAGTTGAAGCTGTTGCAAAAGATACGGTGCTTCAGGAAAAACGTAATCGTTGGCACGAGGAAATGCAAAAAGATGTTTATATAGATGAAGCATTGAATGTATTAAGTGATATAAAAACGAATTTATACAGTCAAAAAACAGCTAGTGTTAATCAAAAGAAAAATAAATTTTCAAGAGTTGACTAAAGAAATAATAAGGTAATATAGAAAAGGAGCTTGAAGGCTCCTTTTTTTGTATTGTATAAAGGTGTTTAAGCCGAATAAGAATAATTGTGCTAGAAGGAAGTAAAGGTGTTGAGAACACCTGCTTTTTCAGAATAGAAAAGCTTATTAATGGCTTTTTGAAGATGGCACTCAAATGAAAGGATGGTATAAGGAAAATATTAATGATTTGCTGTGTATAATACTGTTTTTGAGTAGTAAGATTTGTTTTGAAGAGGAGAAAAGGATTTGGTATTTGATTTTCTTTAAAAAAAGACATTGAGGTGCATAAAAAAAGGAATCGAATTATCGATTCCTTTTTTAGTATGATTTATTTAAAAAGAGAGATTAAAATCGTGCTCTTTCGTCTTCAATTTTAGCTTTTTCTTTAAGTGCTTGATAAGCTCTCATTTGTGCAGCATTTTGTTGTTGAGTAAGCTCGGTTTCTACATACGAATTAATATTTGCAGCCTCCGGAGCATCAGTTATACTCTTAGTTCGGATCATGAAAACACCTGTGTTACCATCGATTAATTTAGATGTTTTACCGGCTTCAAGATCAAATGCAGTTCCGATAACTTTCGGCTCACTACCGATGTTCGGAATAAAAGGACTTGAAGTAGCAACACCTGAAGCTAAAATCATAGATGATCCAGTAGCTTTAGAAACGTCTTCTAAAGTAGCTCCTGACATTTTTTTCTTGATGATCTCTGCCTTTTTCTTATTCATTAAGATGTTTCCAACAGATTGTCTTGCCACATCGATTGATAATAAACCGGTTTCATTTTTGTCTTTTAAAACAGCTACAACATAACCTTGTGGTACATCAAAACGTCTTACATCGCCATTGTTGGTGTCATCGTTAAAAGCCCAACGAACAATTTCTCTTTGTGCGCCTAAACCGGCTACATATTCGTCTGAAGCTTTTAGGTTAGATGCAGGAACAATAGTAGCTTCAACTTCTTTAGCTGCTTCGTCAAATTTCTTTTCATTGGCTAAAGCTTCAAATTTACTTGCTTTAGTGTAGATAGCGTCAATAGTTGTTTCCGAAGGCTCTATACTTTGTGCTACAGTTGCTAATAGAACAGCATCGTATTTGTCTAATACTTTAATCACGTGGAAACCGAAATCAGTTTCAACTATACCGGTAGTACCTACAGGGTTGTTGAAAACAAAATCATTGAAAGTAGGAACCATTTGCCCCGGTGCAATATTGTCATAAACACCTCCGTTGTTTTTAGAACCTGGATCATCACTGTTAGCAGCAGCCAGAGAAGCAAATTCATTAGGGTTAGCTTTTACTTTAGCTAATAATTCGTTTGCCAATGCCTGAGCCTCATCTTTAGTTCGGGTAGCAGTCGAACGTTCAGCTCCTTCAAAACTGATCAGAATGTGACTTGCTTTTGCGCTTGCATTAGGCTTTCTGTCTAACATTCTTGAAACACATTGGTGATTGCTAAACAAATAAGGTCCGAATACTTCGCCTTTTCCTAAATTGAATAATTGCTCCTGATAGTCAAGAGGTAATTCTTTTTTAGCTAAATAAGTAGAATCAAATTTAATGTCTGAATATTTGTTTACAAACTCAGCAACATTTACTACATCCTTGAATGCAGGAATTGTGTCGTTCTTTTGAGTTTTTTTGTTGAATTCAACATTTCCATATAGAACCTCGTTAATGGTTTTCCCCACAAGATCTTCGTCTTCTTTAGAAGCTTTGTTTTCAAATAAAACATAATCAATAGCTCTTGTAGCATCAGACTTGTATTGTTTCGGGTGCTCTTTCATGTAAGCAATGATCTCATCGTCTGAAACTTTTACTTCGTCATTATTGATCGTGTTGTAAGGTACAGTAACATATTCAAAATCTACTTTTTTATTTTCAGCAACATGTTTGAATTTTCCTTCTGCTTTGGTAGTATAGATACTTCCTTTGATCAAGTTAAAATACAATTGCTCAATTGCAGATTTTTCTACCTCATTTTCAAAATTTTGCCATTCAGCCCAACGATCTTGGTTTTGGTCGTTCTTGATTGACTTAACGAATTCTTTGAATTTTGCTTCGTCAAATTGTCCGGCAGCATTTAAAAATTGCGGATTTTGTGAAAAGTAAGGGTTGGTTTTGATAACGTTGATCAATTGGTCATCAGCAATGCCAAGTCCTAATTTCTCAACTTGTTCACCTACGATAATACCTCTTAATTCCTGTTCCCAAACGTTGTTCATTGCCTGAGTGTTGCTCATGTTCTGGTTTTGTTTCTCAACCTGAGCTACTTTGCGCATGAAAGTTTGTGCATCGATATCTGTTCCGTTTACAGAACCGATATTATTTGCATTAGAACCAAAAAAACCATTCTCTAAAGCTCCTTGAACTACAAAGATGATTAGCGCAAGTGCTATTAAGAATATAAGTAGTCCTGTTTTTTGTCTAATTTTACCTAAAACTGCCATTTTATATCAATTTACTTTTTTTCAGAGGGCGAAAATACGATTATCTATTTAATAATAAAAAAGAAAAAATAATATTTCAATTAAAATTTTTATAATTTTTCTTCTTTAACGCAAAAACGAACCAATTCAATTTTTTTATTGCTTGCTGAATGAATGGTTATTTCAAAGTTTTCGATTTGTATCTTTTCTTCATTTTGTGGTATTTCCTTAGTGTTGTGTACAATAAACCCTCCGAGAGTACTGTATGAGTCTGATTCGGGGATGTTAAGATTGTACTTTTCGTTAAGGATCTCCACTTCTAAACGCGCAGAAAATAAATAAATATTTTCTTCCAGTTGTTCTTCTATCAGCTCTTCGTCTAAATCGTGTTCGTCTTCAATTTCACCAAAAAGTTCTTCAATGATATCTTCTACTGTAACAATACCTGAAGTTCCGCCGTATTCGTCCAGAATAATGGCCATACTTTTTCGCTTTTTGGTTAAAATATTGAGTAGGTCTTTTATGTAAATCGTTTCCGGAACAAATTCCATAGGGATCATGACTGATTTAATGGTTTTCGGTTTTTTAAACAATTCGAAAGAATGAACGTAACCTAAAATATCGTCAATGGAATTTTGATAGACCACAATTTTGGAATAGCCGGTTTCTATGAATAATTGGCGTAAATCTTCAACAGAATCCAATATGTCGACACCCGCAATTTCAGTTCGGGGCGTCATGATATCCCGGGCTTTTAAATCAGAAAACTCTAAAGCATTTTGGAAGATCTGTATCTCTGAGTCAATTTCATCCTCATCGCTTACGCCGTTCATTTGTTCTGATATGAAGTTTCCTAATTCTACCTTGCTGAAATAATCCTGAACCTGATCGCCTTCTGTTTTGAAGAATCTTTTTAAAACGAAATCGGATATCCATATGATGAAAAGGGAAACCCAATAGAAAAGATGGTAAAACAGATAAGAAGGAAAAGCAAAAAGCTTCATGAAATTATTAGCATAGATCTGAAAGAATACTTTCGGTAAGAACTCGGCTGTGATCAGGATGATCGCAGTCGAAATAAGGGTCTGTAAAAGCAGATTGGTAAATGAGGAAAAACCGATAGAAAAAGAATTAAGCCAATCCATGATCAGGTCACCTGAATAGATTCCGTAGATCACTAAGACCACATTGTTGCCTACAAGCATTGCTGTGATGAATTGCGAAGGTTTTTCCGTTATTTTAGCTAAGATCTGAGCGTTGAAATTGTTTTGCTTTTTCTCTAATGACAGGAAGACTTTGTTTGAAGAAACATAGGCGATCTCCATGCCTGAAAAAAAAGCAGAAAGTATTAAACAGACGATAATTATGACCACTTCCATTTATGTGTTATTTATCGCGATTCTGGTATTTGTTGTAAAAATGCCTTCTGAACAAAAACATTCCGATCGCTACTAAAGCAATGATAATGCTAAGCCAAGGGCTTTTATCTTCTTGTATTTTCATATAAGCATCATAGATAAAGAAACCTGCAAAAACAAGATAGATAAAATAAAAGATTTTATAAAAAGTCATAATTGGTTTTTTTACCAAATGTAGTTAAATATTTTTATAAAATAAAGAAGGATTATTCTACGGTTGTAACTTCACCACTACTGTTTTGCATGTTGAAGATTTTAAAATCACGACTGAAGTCTACACCGGGACCTTGAAGGTAACCGCCCTCCCCGTCAGAATATTTGAAGAATTTTTCTGTGAAAAACCATTCATTCTTTTGATCAAAATACAATTGGGAAGTTTCCATTTTTTTGCCATCATAAGAAGTGATGACCACATTGCCCTGTAGGTCGATGATGTCGGTCATTTTGTAACGAATGGCATAATCTGATTTAATGGTGGTAATATTATTCTGATTATCGTAAATAGTAACCAAAACGCCTTTAGGGAATTCTGTAAAAGGATTTTCAATCTGACTGTAATCCAACATTTTCGGGCTGCGTAAAGTAGATTTTATTTTGCCGGAATCGGTATACTTCAAATTGATGGAATCTGCTTCACTAATAGGTAAAAAGGATGATTTGTTGAATTTCTGTTTGTCTTTTAAAGTAGTTTCGCATGAAAAAAACATAGTCACGACAAATAGTGTCGTGACCATGATTAAGATATTATTTCTGAAATATAATTTCATATTATAGGCTTGGCACTAAAACGCTTTCACCAACCCAACAGTTGAACGCGATTCTTTGTCCTGCTCTTCCTGATTGGAAAATTTCAGTTCTTGTAGGAGCAGCGGCTCTGTAACCCGAAGCCATTTTGTTAGCTGCGCTTTTCAAAGACGGATCAACTGCACCGGCTTTATCAGCATATTGAGCCGCTAACCAGTACATTGCTCTTTTTTCAAATTGGTCATTACCACATTCGTTAATGCTGTTTCCGTAAATCTGAGCGATCAATAAATATGCTTTACCGTAAGAAGGTTTTACTTTTAAAGCTTTACGAGCATAGTTTCTGGCCTGACTTTTATTTGATTTAGAATACATCGTAGCTATTCTGTAATATACAGCAGCTTTTTTAGTATTATCAGTGTACATATCAGCTGCTTTGTTGAAATATTCTAAAGCCTTAGAAGTATTTTTCTTCTGAGCTTCCACAACACCTAATTTATAAGCAGCATCAGCACTTGGATTCAATTGGTATAAAGCTTCTGATATTTTAGAGAATAAAGGATCTGAGTCGCACTCTTTTGCCTCTAAACGGTCAGCAGCACGTTTTAACCATTGTTCGTTAGATTTGTTTGCTTCAAAACCTTTTTGGTAAAAAGGAATTAATTTATCACAAGTAGAAAGTTCTACGATGATAGCATCCATACTTGAAGTAACAATACCGATATCTTCAATGTTGCCTTCTAACTTGTTTTTAGCTTTTACTTCTTTGCTGTCAAGAGCCTGACCTGCTTCTTCCTTTTCTAACAATTTGTCTAAATCATTAGAGTCAGATTCTTTTAATTCACTTAACTTGTCAGAGATGTCATCATATTTGTCAAATACTTGCTGTAAAGTAACACCTTTGTTTGCTTTGTGATCGTTAACTAAAATCTCAAAGTAAGCGTATAAAGCTTTAGTACTATTGAAATTAGCTAAGTCATTTTTGAAAGCTTTGTCAAAATAATTAAAAACCTCTTCTTTAGTACCAACTTCATAATTGAAAAGATCTAATCCTTTCTTCATGTCGACACCGCTGATTTTTTGCGGGAAATATTGTTGGTATTCATCATACAATTTTAACAGATCACGAACATACGTTTCTTTCTCTGTGTTGTTTGTTGCTTTTTCAATTTTTTGCTTGATAGCAAATACACCATAAGCATAAGTTCTGTAGTCATAAGTCGGACATTCTTTTCTCAAGCTGTTTAAATAGTCGTAAGCTGCTACATCCTTAGCTTTAACAGAAGTTGCCATAAGGCTTAAAGTTTCGGCACAATCAACGTTTTGTGCGAATGAAAACACGCTTAAAGCAAGGGCTAATAAAGTTAATTTAGTTCTCATTTTCATTAATTTTCTTTACGTAATATTAGTCGATTAAAGTTTTTCTAAACCATTTGTCTGCTATAGAGAATCCTATGCTGATGTTAAAATAGTTCTCCTGAACCAGTCCTGAATTTGTTGTTCCTGTTTTTCCTAATTCAAAGCCTACATCTATTTTGGAAGCTCCCAGCGGTAAACCAAGACCAAAATTCATGCCATAATCATTTATGCTCTGCCCGTTTAAGATAAGTCCGGTCTTGTTATAACGAAAACCGGCTCTGTAAACCACTCGGCTAAAGTAGCTTGAGAAAGAGTCAAATTTAGGAATGTAATAACCTCCTACGGTATAAGTTTGCGCATTTTCAAACTCGCCGTTAGTGTTTGCACTTGACAAGTTGATCAGCTTGCTGTTGTTTTGTAAGGTTACTTGCGCTCCGACCAACCAGCGGTTTTGTTTGCCTACTCCGGCTCCGAAACTGTATTTTGTCGGAACAGTAATTTTATAGTCAGGAACGTCAATGTCTTCACTGTCATTTACATATTCAGCACCTGAACTTTGTGAATAAACAGTTGTGGCAATATTTCGGGTATTAGCAACATTTAATTTTGTTTCCGGACTAAGTGTAAAGCTACCGTGAACGTTTAAGCCATTAGTTAATTTTTTCTTATAAAGTAAACCTATGTTATAGGTCATTCCTTTTATTTGAGCCGTGTTTCTTTCTCTGGAACTCAATTGTAAGCCACTATGCGATTCGATAAGTTCGTTTTCTATAGTTCCGAAATTATATTCTAATTGGGCTCCTACGCTGAAGTTCTTGTTGATAGTATAGGAAGCACCACCGAAAAAACGGTTGATATTTCCGTCTCCCGTAAATTTTTTAGTGTTTTCAATACCGTTAACGTCTGTTGCGATATTTTGGAATTTATACCCTACAGATGAATAAGGCATAAGACCTATTGCAGCACCGAATTTCCCCATTGGGATACCCACTGCTAAATAATCAATAGTTGTTCGTTTTGCATTTTCACTGTTGCTTTCGTTCTTTAACGTGGTGAAATTTGTAGTTCCGCCCACGGCAAAAGCAGTTAATCTTAAGTGGGAGTAAGAAGCAGGATTAACAAGGTTTAAAGCCGTACTGTCTCCTTCAATAGCTAAACCCCCCATGGCTCTTTGGTCCTGAGTGCCTCTGAAACGATCTTTACCTAAACCGAAATAAGAGTAAGGAGAAGAAGTCCCTTCCTGTGCAAAAGAATGTAAGCCGAATAGCAAACCTGCTGATAGAATTATCTTTTTAATCATTATTTGTACAATGTGTAAAAATTAGATTCAAACTTTCCAGAAGAAAATTTGAATTGGCAAATATGGTGCTTTTTAAGCTTTTAGCCAAAAAATCTGTGTCGCCACCTGTTAAAATAATTGTTAAATCTTTATATTTAAGAAAATATTGGGAAATGAACCCCTCAATTTCATAGATAATTCCGTTCATAACTCCTGAGTGAATAGCGTTGTTCGTGCTGTTACCAATAAAGTCTTCCGGAATTTCTTTTTCTAATAACGGAAGTTTTGAAGTATAATTGTTTAAGCTTTTGTATCGCATCTGAATTCCGGGAGAAATGGCACCTCCTAAATATTCATTCTTTGAATTGACAAAATCGTATGTGATACAGGTTCCGGTTCCGATGATTAATTTATTTTCATTCGGGTAGAGTAAACTGGCACCGGCTGATAAAACCATCCGGTCAATGCCGAGAGTGGTCTGAGTTGTATATAGATTTTGAAAAGGGAATGAAAATCGGTGATCGATTTGAAATAGCTGTGAATACTTTTTGAGTGTTTCTACTAGTTGCGAATCCCCTATTATTACCGAAGAATAGATAGAATGGGTTATTTCAGGATACTGAGAAAAAATTTTTTGAATTTTTTTTTCAGCATCGGAAAAAGCGAAAGTAAATTTTTCTAACATTCTATCGTTCTCAAAAACAGCGCATTTGATGAGCGTATTTCCGGCATCAAGTGTTAAAAGCATATCGGGTTATTTATGTTTGCAAATATACGAATTGATTTTTTTTGAAATTTGTTTTGGAAAATATAAAATTGGTTCTATATTTGCACCCGCAATCAACAAGCAGTAATGCTTTAATTGTTAAGGTACCTTAGCTCAGTTGGTAGAGCAACGGACTGAAAATCCGTGTGTCCCTGGTTCGATTCCTGGAGGTACCACTTACAACCCTTAAAAACACTTAGTTTTTGAGGGTTTTTTGTTTTATGCTCCCTATTATATACTCCAACTTAAATTTTTTATTCATTTTTTTGCTACTTTAGTAAACAAAAATCTCATATGAAAAAAAAACACTACTCTTATTATGAATTGAAAATTAATTCTATTACCATAGGATATTCAACTAATTTGTATCACTATTATTTACCTTATAGTAGTAATCTAATTTCTACAGAAATAATTCCTTATCCTATTTCAGCTTCAATTGAGAATTTAAAAATTAAAAATAATTATCCAACATATAAAGAGAGTGTTTTGACAAATAGCAATCAGGATATTCTCCAAACCGAACAATTGTTAAAGGAAATATTCCTTAATTTAGAAGATTTTGAAGTTGAAATTATTGAACATAGAACAAGCTTTATATTAGAATTCATTAAAGAAGATGAAAAAATTAAAGTTTATTTAGTTCATGAAAAGAACATTGAACCAAATTACAAACAAATACAATTTCTTAACAACGATGACTGCTACAAGTACAATATTGCAGAATCTGACATTAAAATTGTTACTGAAATAAGAGAACTACTCAACATTTAAATAAATTTAGACAGAATATTGAATTTTTTTTGTATTCGATTTCTTAGATAATTTGAATAAAATAGGATTCCAATTTTCAATCTCAGGGAATTTAATTTTTTTACTAAAAAATAATATTTCTTTACCTATTTTACTTTTAAATGCAGAGTGGTTAAAAGTGTATTCTTTTTTTGGATATGAAGAGTATAATTCTCTAATTACGTGTTGATTATCATAAGAAACAATCCAATTTATTTTCTTAATCTGTTTTATTTTATCAGCTACTTTTTCATGATCACTTTTTTGATAGTAATTCATATATAATGTAGATGCTTTTAAATAGTATGGAGGATCAAAGTAGAAAATTGTATTAGAGTTATTTGACTCAATTGTTATTAAATCAATAAGATCTAATGCATCTAAAGAATAGAGTTCAATCCGTTCTTTTTGAGATGATATTAATTTGATTTTCTTTATGATTTCATCTTTATTAAATCTACAATCTAACTTATAGTTACCTTTCTGCTCATTTCCACCAATTACACCTCCCTTAATTATACCGTCTCTATTAGTTCTATTTAGAAAGAGAGTAGAAAAACCCAGATCTAACAATGAAGTATTTTCCTTATTTTTTTGAATTTCTTTCATTATTTTTCTGTTTTCAATTGTAATTTCAGTTTCCAAAATCAACCTACATAATTCATCAGTTTCATTTAAAACTGAATGCCAAAATGCAAATATTGAACGATCCTTATCATTAATTGTTATTCTGTCAACAAACCCTTCAAACAAAAGAAACAGCGCGACTGAAGCCCCACCTGCATAAGGCTCAACATAATGCCCATTAATATTATTGTCAATACAAATTTTTGCTAAAAAGGCCGACAATTTATTTTTCCCGCCGGGATATCTTAATGGTGAATAAAACATAAATTACTTTTTGTTAAAATCTTGCCACAAAACTACGAAGAAAGGCTGTAATAAATCCCATTTTGCTTTTAATTCACTAGATGATGGCTCTAAAGTACTTGAATGCACATATTGATGAAATTTTTCAATTGAAAGATATGAATGTTGCATTTTTGAAGAGCCAACTACAGTTATATTGTTAAATATTTTTTTATCATAACCCAATTGAATCATTTTAGTAGTTACCCAATTAATCTTTGAGTTTATACCATCTTCTTTTTTAAAAACATGTCCGTTTTTTTTTCAGCATAATGATCTAGACAGACTTCTATAAAAACTCTAAATAAAACTCCAACTGCATTTGGAACAGATTTAGAAGAATCGTCAATAATCAAATCATCCCTTAACTCTCTGTAGATGTTATTTATTTTAACTTCTTCGATTGTCAATTTACAATCTTTTGGTATTAAGTGCTTTCTTAGTGTAGATTTTGCTTTAACCTTAGGTTTTTTAACAGGAATTATAGCCCCACTACTTCCTATACTACTATTATTTACTGTACTTATTTTTTTTGTTACTCCTTTGCTTTTATCATCTGTTTTATCTTCTTCCTTTTTTAAATCTACTGTAGAGTTATTATTTGACACTTTAATTGGATTACTGTCCGTTAAATTATTAACTTTAGGAAGTGTTTCTTCATTTATATTTAACGTGATAGATTTTAAATAAGCGTCAATATCATTTGTTTCTAAACGTGAAAAGATTTTACCATTAAAGGTCTTTTTTAAAAGAATATCATTAATTATTATTTTTAATTTTGAAATAAAATTATCATCATCAGACAATAAATTATTATCATTATCAAAAGTAAGTTTAAAAAATTTTGCAGTTGTTGTTGTATTTAAGATTCTAAACAAAGTTGTAACGAATCCTTTCCCTAAAATCTTATCTTTATCGTCTGAAGGGATATCTAAATTTCTTATTATTACAGAAAGATTACTTCTAAAAATATCTACTTTACCTGGATTATCTAACCATCTAATTTTAGCATTTGAGTTTTCTAATGATCCCCAAGCAACTTCATTATTATTATTTAAATGTTTTCTATTTACATATCTTAGAATTTCTTTTTTATCATTTGATATAACGCAATCAATTTTAAAATTTTCATCAATATTTATTGATCTTTTTAATTGAATAAAATAATCTTTAACGTCATTATCTGAAGTCAATTCAGGATTTAGAAGTAATTTATAAACCGTCAATCTTCTATTACCCTCATATGTAACATTGTCCCCATCTCCATCATAAATAGCCAATTTTTCAAAAATAGGCATATCAAAATCTTCGACAACTTCTTTTGCAAATGCCTTAATTTTATAGTGAGGAACAGAGACAATATAGTCAATTAATTCATTTTCTGGTTTTCCAAGATAAGCCTGTGGAAATCGAGGATTTTCAGACCATAATTTCAAATTCTTTAATGAAATTTTATTCTCTCTAAATCCGCTTAAATCACTCATAAGAAAAATATTATGTTTTTGCAATTTTCAAATTTAATTAAATATTTTAATTATATAACTTTTTGCACCATGCTTAACATAAATTATTACTTTAATCACATCTGATACTGGAGGTACCACTTAAAAAAGCCAGACATTGTCTGGCTTTTTTATTTGATATAAGACTCATTCCAAAGGTCTTAGTTTATGGCTAAAAGTGATCTTATACTTCGCGCTAGTTCCGCTTCCTTCGATCATTACGTAGACAAACTTATATTCTTTAGCTTCTTTAACAGGGATTGTAACCTGTTTTTTCAAAAAGTTATCTTCAATAATTAAATTGCTCGTATTGCTAAAACTAAAACTGTCTGCATATTTTGTTTTTAAATTACTAATGGGATATTGTTTGTAAATGGTTTTCCCGTTTTGTGTGGCAATGACCTGTTCACCTTTAAAACCTTGTGTTAAGATGATGACCGATTTGTTACTGCCCGTTGCAGATTTGCTTTTTAAAAAAGCTTCTGTTTCTTTTTTGTTTAATGATTTAAAATCATCCCGGTAATTGAAAGAACTTGTACTGGTACAACGAACCAAAAATAAAGCGAGTGTCAATAGAATTAATGTCTTTTTCATGTTTTCCGATTTTATTCTTTGCAAAATTAAACGAACAAAAACCGAAACTATTATATCTTTGTCGGAATGTTTTATATAATTGGACACCGGGGCGCTTCGGGACATATAACCGAAAATACACTTGAATCTATTCAAAGAGCATTAGATTTAAACGTTGATGCTATTGAAATAGATGTTCATGTCTGTGCTTCCGGAGAAGTGGTTGTTTTTCATGATTTTACTTTAGATAGATTGACCGATACCATCGGGGCTATTTCCGATTTCAGTCTGGAGGAATTAAAAAAGATCAAAATAAAAGATACATTTTATATTCCGACCTTAGAAGAAGTGCTGCATCTGGTCAATAGAAAATGTTGGATTAATATCGAGTTAAAAGGAGAACATACAGCAGTTCCTGTTTTTAAGATTTTAGAAAAATATATTTCAGATAAAAACTGGAAAACCGGCGATTTCGTCATTTCCAGTTTTCAATATTCCGAATTAAAAACATTTTCTCAATTCAATTCTGAAATCCCTGTTGCAGTACTGACTCAGGCGAGCATAGATCAGGCAATAGAATTGGCTGTCGAATTCAAAGCCTCGGCAATTCACCCGCATTTTTCGTTATTGACTAAAGAGAGTTGTGATAAAGCGAAAGAAATGGGCTTTAAGATCAATACATGGACAGTCAATAATTTTGAAGATATTGAGCACATAAAACGATTCCCGATAGATGGAATAATAACCGATTTTCCGGATAGAATATGAATTCAAATTACGACGTAGCAATAATAGGAGGAGGAGCTGCCGGTTTTTTTACGGCAATTAATATTGCAGAGCAAAATCCTGCCTTAAGGGTAGCTATTTTGGAAAGAGGAAAAGAGGTGTTGTCGAAAGTGAAAATTTCGGGTGGCGGACGTTGCAATGTAACACACGCTTGTTTTGTGCCTAATGAGTTGGTGAAGTTTTACCCTAGAGGGGAAAAAGAATTAAGAGGACCTTTTCATCAATTTTGTTCGGGCGATACCATAGAATGGTTTGAAAAACACGGTGTCAATTTAAAAATTGAAGAAGACGGGCGTATGTTTCCTGATACGGATTCTTCACAAACAATAGTAGATTGTTTTTTAAAAGCAGCGGATCAGTCGGGAATAAATGTTTTAACCCAACAAAGTGTTCAGTCGTTATATAAAACGGAAGATTTTTGGAAAGTGGAAACCACTAAAGAAACTTTTTTAGTAAAAGATATTGTCATTGCTTCCGGAAGTAATCCGAAAATTTGGGAAATGTTAAGCGAATTAGGGCATACAGTTGTTGCTCCGGTTCCTTCACTTTTTACCTTTAATAGTAAGGACGAACGCATTAAAAATTTAATGGGGGTTTCGGCTGAAGCCAGTGTAAAAATACAGGGGAGTAAATTAAAAGCTTTCGGTCCGTTGCTGATTACGCACTGGGGAATGAGCGGACCGGCTATTTTACGTTTGTCGGCTTGGGGCGCTCGTGAATTAGCCGATAAAGAGTATCAGTTCAAGATACAGGTTAATTGGGTAAAAGATCAGAATTTTGAAGAAACTCTGGAGCAATTGAATAAGTTGAAATTGGAAAATGCCAAAAGGAATATCGATAAATTCTGTCCTTTTGATTTTCCGAAGCGATTGTGGGAAAGCATCTTAAAAGCCTCAGCGATTCAACCCGAAACCAAATGGGCTGATGTGAATAAGAAGCAAATGATCGCTTTGGCAAACCAATTGACCAATGCTGTTTTTCAGGTTAACGGCAAAAGTACTTTTAAGGAAGAATTTGTAACTGCCGGTGGCGTCGATCTAAAAGAGATCAATTTTAAAACGATGGAAAGCAAAGTTCTGTCCAATCTTTATTTGGCTGGTGAAGTACTGAATATTGATGCTATTACCGGAGGTTTTAATTTCCAAAATGCTTGGACAGGCGGATTTATTGCGGCCCAAGCCATAGCTTTCAGCGATTCAGCCAAAAAATAGAGGCTGTTAAAACAGTGGCAAAAAGAACCCATGCTAAATACGGAATTAAAAGCCAGGCTGCTTTGGGTTTGATTTCTTTGAACAAATGTATCGTTTCGTAAATAATCAGAGCCAGTAAAATAATTTCAATAAGTGCAATAAGAATATTGTTGAGCCCGAAAAACAAATAGCTCCACAAGGCATTAAGTAATAACTGAACGGTAAAAAATAACATGGCTTTTTTTACTTTTTCAGGATTGCTTTCATAAGCGGTCCAGATCATGCCGCCTGCAATTCCCATTAAAATATACAGTAGTGTCCAGACCGGGGCAAAAAGCCAGTTAGGCGGATTGAAGAACGGTTTTTCTAAAGTGGGGTACCAGGTTTCAACAGAACTTTGTGTCACAAGAGATGATAAGTAACCAACGGCTAAACAAATAGCAACTACATAGATAATACGTAAATAAGAATTCATGTTTTTAATTTGTTTGGCAAAGTAACGAATAAACAGTCAAAAGTGGTATTTTTGCAGCAAAAAACAATATGTTTTCAAATCAGGATTTTGTAGCAACCAACTATGGAAGTGTTGAAAAAGCGACATTTTCTTGGAGTGCGCCAAGTAATATTGCATTGGTAAAATATTGGGGAAAAAAAGAAACCGGAGATCAGATTCCGGCAAATCCATCCATTAGTTTTACCTTGAGTAATTGTAAAACGATTACGTCTCTAAACGTTAGTGCAAAACAAAATCCGTCCGATGATTTTTCTTTTGATTTGCTTTTTGAAGGAAAACCGAAAGAAGATTTTAAACCGAAAATTCAAAAGTTTCTGGAACGAATAGAAGGTTATTGTCCATATTTGAAATCCTATCATTTAGAGATTGATACCCAAAATACATTTCCTCATAGTTCCGGAATAGCATCATCAGCATCTGGTATGGCGGCATTGGCTGTGAATATTATGAGTTTGGAAAAAATGCTGAAACCTGAAATTTCGGAAGACTATTTTAATCAAAAAGCTTCTTTTTTAGCGCGTTTAGGAAGCGGCAGTGCTTGCAGAAGTGTGCATGGAAAAGTAGTGATTTGGGGAAAACATCAGGACACGACAGAAAGCTCCGATTTGTTTGGAGTTGAATTTTCGGAGGTTCATGAAAACTTCAAGAATTATCAAGACACTATTTTATTGGTAGATAAAGGTGAAAAACAAGTGTCGAGTACCGTTGGGCATAATTTAATGCACAATCATCCGTACGCTAGCCAACGTTTTGACCAGGCGCAATACAATTTAACGGCAATAAAACAAATTCTTTCTCAAGGAGATTTGGGGAAATTTGTAGAATTGGTTGAAAGCGAAGCCCTGACTTTACACGCCATGATGATGACTTCTATGCCGTATTTTATTTTGATGAAACCTAATACACTGGAAATCATCAATAAAATCTGGAGATTCAGAAACGAAACACAGGTGCCGGTTTGTTTTACGCTTGACGCCGGTGCTAACGTACATGTGTTGTATCCGGAAAGTGTAAAAGAAAAAGTTTTACAATTTATTCAGAATGAATTAGTTGTATATTGTCAAAATGGGCAGTACATTTGCGATCAAATTGGAAACGGAAGTCAGTTAATAATGGATAATTAATAATTGACAATGGAAAAGAAGAATGTTATTAAGGATAAAACGTTTGAATTTGCAAAAGAAATAGTTTATCTTTATAAGAATTTAGCAGAGAATAAAAATTTGTTTAGTCAAAATAACTTTTGCGTTCCGGAACGACATTGGGGCAAATGTCAGAGAGGCTGAACACGCACAAAGTAGAGCAGATTTTATCCATAAAACATCAATTGCCTTAAAAGAAGCGAATGAAACAGAATATTGGTTAGATTTGTTGTTTGAAACTAAATATATTTCTGTTGAAGAGTTTTAAAGTGTTAAAAATAAAATTTTGAGATATTAAAGTTGCTGACCAGCATCATAAATACATCAAAAAAATAATTATCAATTATTCATTATTAATTGTGAATTAGACTATGAAAGGACCATTATTTTACTCGAAGATTTTACTTTTTGGTGAGTATGGAATTATCCAGGATTCAAAGGGGCTCTCTATTCCTTATAATTTCTACAAAGGCGCTTTGAAAAAAGCAGACAATAATCCGTCTTCAGAGATGAAAAAGTCTAATGAAAGTTTGAAAGGCTTTGCAAACTATTTAGCCGGATTACAGCAAGATCAATCGGATTTGGTTACCTTCAATTTAGAAGACCTGAATAAAGATGTGGCTGATGGGATGTATTTTGATTCAAGTATTCCGCAAGGTTATGGTGTGGGGAGTAGTGGAGCATTGGTAGCAGCAATTTATGATAAATATGCGAATGATAAGATCACGGTTCTGGAAAATTTAACACGTGATAAATTATTACAGTTGAAAACTGTTTTTTCGCAAATGGAATCTTTCTTCCATGGTAAGAGTTCCGGATTGGATCCGTTGAACAGCTATTTAAGTTTGCCTATTCTGATCAATTCAAAAGATAATATTGAACCTACAGGGATTCCAAGCCAATTGACTAACGGCAAAGGAGCTGTTTTTTTGATTGATTCCGGAATCGTAGGAGAAACGGCACCTATGGTGAATATCTTTATGGAGAACTTAAAAGATCAGGGGTTCCGAAACATGTTAAAATCGCAATTCATTAAGTATACAGATGCTTGTGTGGAAAACTTCTTGCATGGCGATGTGAAAGCATTGTTTGAAAATACCAAAAAACTTTCCGGAGTGGTTTTAAATCATTTTAAACCGATGATTCCGGAACAGTTTCATCAGGTTTGGCAAAAAGGAATTGACACCAATGATTACTATCTGAAATTGTGTGGATCCGGTGGTGGTGGCTATATTCTGGGATTCACTCAGGATCTGGAAAAAGCTAAAGAAGCGTTAAAAGATTATAAATTAGAAGTAGTATACAATTTTTAGGTGTAAATTCGATTTTTATAGATTCCTTTAAGAGTTCAAAATCTTTTAAATTAACCTGATAAATTGAGAATGTTTTCCAGAAAATTCAAATTATTACTGACCAAGATCTTCAGCTTTTTCTCAGTTGTTAGGGGGTACAATATTTGGGTTGTTGCGCTGGCACAATATCTTTCGTCTATCTTTATTTTAGCTCCGGAAGAAAGTGCTTTACATATTTTACTTGACTGGAAGTTGTTCTTAATTGTATTAGCTTCTTCTTTAAGTATAGCTTCAGGTTATATCATCAATAATTTTTACGATGCTAAAAAAGACCTGATCAATCGTCCTAAGAAAGTAATGATTGATCGGTTGGTTAGCCAAAGTACTAAGTTAAAAGTGTACTTTACGGTTAATTTTATTGTCGTTATATTAATGAGTTTTATTTCATGGCGAGCCGTTTTTTTCTTTTCGGCTTATATTTTTCTCATCTGGTTTTATTCACATAAATTAAAGCGCTATCCCATGATTGGTAATTTAACGGCTGTGCTTTTAGCGGTATTACCTTTCTTTGGAGTGTTAATGTATTTTAAGAATTTTTATCATGTTATTTTTGCGCATGCTACTTTCTTGTTTTTATTGATTTTAATTCGTGAATTAGTTAAAGATTTGGAAAACATTGAAGGCGATTTAGCCAATAATTACCAAACAATCCCTGTGCGATTCGGAGAAAGAACGGCTAAAACGATTATTACATTCCTGACAGTTTTTTCCATTATTCCTGTTTATTTTTTAACGGAAATATATAATGTAGGTTATATGGAAATCTATTTTTACATCAGTTATTTTTTGCTTATCCTTTTCTTGATCCAACTATGGAAAGTTAATAAGAAGGAAATGTATGTTAAATTACATTTCTTATTAAAAATCATTATTTTAAGTGGTGTTTTTTGTATCGTTTTAATAAAACCGAGTGTTTTAGTTCACGGAAAAAAAATACTTTCCATTTATTAATATATCTTTGCAAAAAAATAGTTTATGTCACGTCATCAAGGGAATGATAGAAAGAATCCTGGTTCAGGAAGACAAGGAGGGTTTAGAAAGGAACGAAGTTCGAGAGGGAATGACAAATTTGCAAGTGGTCAGCCTAAGTTCTTTAAACAGGAGGCTAAGCCAAAACCAAAACCAGTAGCCGCTAATCCGGATGAAATCCGTTTGAATCGTTACATCGCGAATTCCGGTATGTGTAGCCGAAGAGAAGCAGATATTTATATTCAAAGCGGAAACGTAAAAGTTAACGGAGAGGTTGTAACTGAAATGGGCTATAAAGTTAAGCCGGGCGATACTGTTCAGTTTGACGGAGCCACAATTACTCCGGAAAAGAAAGAATATGTATTATTAAACAAGCCGAAGAATTTCTCCACATCGCACGATGAAGAGAAGAATGCGCCCAGTGTTTTGGATTTGGTACGAAATGCAAGTAGAGCTAAACTGCAACCGGTAGGTAGAATGGATAAAACCACAACAGGGTTGTTGTTGTTTACAAATGATACTGACCTGATTAAAAAGTTTACAAGTCCTAATCAGCGTTCTACTAAGTTGTATCAGGTAAGTTTAGACAGGAATCTGAAATTTGAAGATTTAGAAAAGATACAAGGAGGAATAACCATTGACGGGCACAAAGTTTTTGTAGAAGAGATCACATATATTGACAATGAGCCTAAAAGCGAGATCGGTGTGAAAATGAAAACCGCTAATATCAAGATTGTTCGTAAGATCTTTGAACAATTAAAATATAATGTGATCAAATTAGATCGGGTAATGTTTGCCGGGTTAACTAAAAAGAATTTACCCCGTGGAAACTGGAGATTTTTAACCGATCAGGAGATCATTAATCTAAAAAATAGCTAATAATAAAAAAGCCAAACTTCAGTTTGGCTTTTTTATTTATTGCTCTGTTATAATGTAATCATGGTAAGCATCAGCGATTTCGTCAAAAACTTTTAAAACATCTTCAGCACCGTCAGTAGTGACTAATTTTTGACGGTATGCTTTAAAACCGTGAATGCCTTTAAAATAATTCGTATAGTGTCTGCGCATTTCCACAATCCCTAAACGTTCTCCCTTCCATTCCATAGACCAGATCAAGTGATTTTTAGCCGCTTCAATACGATCTTTCATTGTTGGGGCTGCCAAGTGTTTGCCTGTTTCAAAGAAATGTTTGATTTCGTTAAATATCCATGGGTAACCTATGGCTGCACGACCGATCATAATACCGTCAACGCCGAATTTGTTTTTGTATTCCAAAGCTTTTTCAGGCTGATCGATATCACCGTTACCGAAAATCGGCATGGTAATTCTGGGGTTATCTTTAATGCGGGCAATATGCGTCCAGTCAGAATGGCCTTTATACATCTGAGATCTTGTTCTTGCGTGGATCGTTAAAGCCTGTACGCCGATATCTTGTAAACGTTCGGCTACTTCATCGATGTTGATAGATTCTTCATCCCAGCCTAAACGGGTTTTTACGGTAACGGGTAAGCTAGTACTTTTAATAACAGCTTGTGTCAGGCGAACCATTAAATCGACATCTTTTAAAACTCCTGCTCCGGCACCTTTAGAAACGACTTTTTTTACAGGACAGCCAAAATTGATGTCAACTAAATCGGGTTGGACAGTTTCTACGATTTTGGCACTCATGGCCATAGCTTCTTCATCACCGCCGAAAATTTGAATACCAATCGGACGTTCGTAATCAAAAATGTCCAGTTTTTGCCGACTTTTAATAGCGTCACGAATCAACCCCTCAGAAGATATGAATTCTGAGTACATCAGATCAGCGCCGTGCATTTTACACAAACGTCTGAATGGCGGGTCACTTACATCCTCCATTGGAGCCAACAAAAGCGGGAAATCAGGTAATTGTATGTTGCCGATCTTAGGCATAGCGTAAATTTTTGGCAAAAATACAACTTTTATATGTTATTAACTTCACAGACTGTTTTTTAATGAAAACTTTGGTTTATATTTGCGGATTAAATCCCCGTTATATTTAGGGAAAACGACAGATTTGAAGATGAAGAATATTAGAAACTTTTGCATTATTGCGCACATTGATCACGGTAAGAGTACGCTGGCTGACAGGCTTTTGGCGGCAACACAAACCGTAACTGCACGTGAGGAAAAGGCTCAGTTATTAGATAACATGGATTTGGAACGTGAACGAGGTATTACAATTAAGAGTCACGCCATCCAAATGGAATATGAATACAAAGGAGAAAAATATATTTTAAATTTAATTGACACTCCGGGTCACGTTGACTTTTCGTATGAAGTGTCGCGATCTATTGCGGCTTGTGAAGGAGCTTTGTTGATCGTAGATGCAGCACAAAGTATTCAGGCACAAACGATCTCTAATTTGTATTTGGCCTTAGAAAATGATCTGGAGATTATTCCGGTTTTGAATAAGGTTGATTTACCCAGTGCAAATCCTGAAGAGGTGAGTGATGATATCATAGACCTGTTAGGTTGTGATCTGGAAGATATTATTCACGCATCAGGTAAAACCGGTTTCGGAGTGGATAAGATCTTAGAGGCAATTGTTGAAAAAGTTCCTGCTCCTAAAGGAGATCCTAACGAACCTTTACAAGCTTTGATCTTCGATTCTCATTATAATCCTTTTAGAGGGATCGAAGTAATTTTCCGTGTTATCAACGGAGAGATCACAAAGGGGCAAAGAATTAAGTTCATGGCTACCGGAAAAGAATATTTTGCAGATGAAGTAGGTACCCTGAAATTGAACCAAGTGCCGAAAAACAAAATTTCTAGTGGCGATGTCGGGTATTTGGTTTCAGGGATTAAAGAGGCAAAAGAAGTAAAAGTCGGGGATACAATTACAGATGCTAAAAATCCGACGACAAATATGATTACAGGTTTTGAGAATGTGAAACCTATGGTTTTCGCAGGGATTTATCCTGTAGATACGGAAGATTTTGAAGATTTGCGAACTTCAATGGAGAAACTTCAGTTGAATGATGCATCATTGGTGTTTGCAGCAGAGAGTTCGGCTGCTTTGGGATTTGGTTTTCGTTGCGGATTCTTAGGGATGCTACATTTAGAGATCATTCAGGAGCGTTTAGAACGTGAGTTCGATATGACGGTGATCACAACAGTTCCCAACGTGTCGTATTTAGCCTATACTAAAAAAGAGCCGGAAACAGCCTTTATCGTTAATAATCCGTCGGATTTACCCGAACCTTCAAAGTTAGACAGAGTGGAAGAGCCTTATATTAAGGCTACCATTATCACAAAGGCAGATTTTGTCGGACAGGTAATGAGTTTGTGTATTGAAAAACGTGGACAAATAACGAATCAGACCTATTTAACTCCTGAACGAGTAGAATTGAATTTTGATATGCCGTTGGCGGAAATTGTATTCGATTTTTATGACAGGTTAAAAACGGTTTCTAAAGGATATGCTTCATTTGATTACCACCCGATAGGTATGCGTACATCAAAATTAGTACGTCTGGATGTTTTATTGAACGGACAATCCGTGGATGCATTATCAGCTTTGATTCACGAAGATAATGCGTATACTATCGGTAAAAAGATGTGTGAAAAGTTAAAAGAGTTGATTCCTCGCCAACAGTTTGATATTCCGATTCAGGCTGCCGTAGGAGCTAAGATCATTTCGCGAGAAACGATCAAAGCTTTGAGAAAAGACGTTACAGCTAAGTGTTATGGAGGAGATATTTCACGTAAACGAAAATTATTGGAAAAACAAAAACAAGGTAAAAAACGTATGCGTCAGGTAGGTAATGTAGAGATTCCGCAATCAGCATTTATGGCGGTATTGAAACTGAACGACTAATAGTTTTTTATAGTAAAAAGATATAAATGGTTAAGGAAATGTTCTTTAACCATTTTTTATTTATATTTAATGTAATATTTTTTAGTATCTTTATACTGATTGTTACTGCTATTTACCGCTTCCCCTTCCCAAAAAGCGATAAATATGAAAAGACTATTTTTAAAAATAGTGCTGTTAGTAAATGTTGTATCGTTTTCGCAAGTAGTTACAATCGATGATTCAAGTTACACGGCTGATGATCTGGTAAGTCTGTTGCTTAATACTTCCTGTGTTGAATTTGCGAATGCTACATTTTCTTCTAATCAGTCAGTGGCTTATTTTACAAATAATGGGTCGGCATTTCCTATTCAGGAGGGAATTGTAATACGTAGCGGTAATGTTTCAGATACTCAGGGAAACTATACCGGAGCTAATTTAGGGTCAACTACATTAAACGGTGGCAGTGATGCCTTTCTGCAAGGTTTAAGTGATTTGAGTAGCGGGACTACCGAGTCAATTATAGATTTAGCTTATTTACAGTTTGATTTTGTTTCGGTAGCTAATTCTTTTAACTTTAATTTTCTTTTTGCTTCTAATGAATATGGGGATTACCAATGCCTGTCTAATGATATTTTTGCTTTTGAATTAATAGATTTGGTAACGAATTCAATCACGAATCTGGCGGTAGTACCTAATACAACTACTCCGGTTTCTGTTAAAACGATTAAAAATTCGATTTATAATACTACTTGTAGCTCAACAAATCCGGGATTGTTTGCTGTTTATAATGTAGATGATCCGGGTGCATCGACAATCAATATGAGAGGATATACTGTTGTGCTTTCTGCTTCTTCTGCAATTATACCTAATCATCCGTACCGATTAAAAATGGTTGTAGCCGATTATTTGAGTAGTAATTACGATTCAGCGGTATTTATCGGTGCCGGGAGTTTTACAACAGATTTTGATTTAGGTCCTGATCAGATCATTTGCTCAGGAGATCAGTTTTTACTGGATACAGGGTTAGACAGTACTTATACTTTTCAATGGCTGCAAGACGGAGGGGTAATTCCTAATGAAACCGGATCAGCTTACACGGTTACCGAACCCGGTATTTATGAGGTAATCATAGATAAAGGAGGGTGCCATATAGAAGAGAGTATAACATTTCATCCGTTGTCGGTTACAGTTCCACAGAATCTTTTTACTTGCGACAGCGGAGCGACCACGTACTCATTTGATCTTACATTAAATGATGAAAACTATTTAGGAATAGACAATATAAAATATGATATATTCTATTATGCTTCAATGGCAGATGTAACAGCAGATAATCCCATTTCTCAAAGTGAATTGACCGCTTTTCAAAGTTCCGGACAAACTATTTATGTGCGAATTTTTAATATACAAACGGGGAATTTTTGCGACGCTCTTTATTCGTTTGATCTTGTGATAGATCCTCCTGTAGTGGCAGGAACAGAGATTGTCGGAGATATTTGCGATGAACTTGGAACTAGTATATCTTATGATTTGTCACTACATGATCCGGATGTTGTAAATGGTCAGACCGGAAACTTTGTTATTACATATTATAATTCTGAATCTGATGCCTTTAATGGTGAGAACAGTATAAATAACGTAGTTGCAATTCCGGCGGGAACTTCAACAATCGTTTACTGGATTCGTATAGCTTATGCAAATAATTCTTCTTGTTTTGATATAACAAATGTTGAAATAATGATTCATCCTTTACCTCTGGTTGATTCGATTTCAGATATTGTTGAATGTAGTAATACTATCTTACCTGTGATCACTAACGGAACCTATTTCTCGTTGCCAAACGGCTCAGGACTGAATTTAGGTCAGGGTGGTCCGGGATCTTATATTGAGGATAGCGGGACTTATTATATTTTCGCAGGACCGGATGCAAACGGTTGTACAAATCAGACTAGTTTTCAGGTTACTTTTATTGACGAATACGGGCCTCGGATCAATAATTGCGGTCGTTTTGTAGTGCCTGTTCCTCTTCAGGGAATAGGAGGTTTCTATACTGATTTTGGAGGTCCTAACGGTACAGGGACACTAATTCCCTCAGGGACGGTTTATTCTAACTCTTCTTCTTCGACTATTGTACAATCGATTTATTATTATGCTGAGGTTAATGGTGTTCTGTGTCGTGATGATCAATTTGATATTTACATACACCCGATGCCTTTAGTAGATGAACCGGATGATGTAACGTATTGTGATAGCTATGTTCTGCCAAGTTTATCAAATGGAAATTATTTTACGCAGTCGGGCGGAAATGGAACAGCACTTTTTGCGGGAGATGTTATAACGGCAAATCAAGCAATATATGTATACAATCAATTAAATCATATTAATTCAGACGGGAGTCAGGGGTTTTGTTCACTTGAAAACATGTTTCAGGTGAACATTGTGGATACTTCTCAGTTTACCGATATACATACTTGTGGTAGCTTTATGTTGCCGGATATAGATTTTGGAGGATACTTTAACCAGCCGGGAGGTCAAGGGAGTTCAATTGACCCGAATGTTCCTTTGACTTCGTCTCAAGTAGTGTATTATTATGCAGAGACAACCTTGTCTCCGAATTGTACGGAAAACTTAAATTACAATATTACTATTTACGATGCTCCGGCTGTCGACCAGGTACCTAACGGAAATTATTGTGGAGAGTATATTTTTCCGTCATTAACAAATGGGACTTACTATAGGCTATCAGGTGGGCCAACGGTAGCGGGGCAACAAGAAGTAGTGTTACCTGCTAAGATAGAGATAGGAGGGACGTATCCTTCTGGTACTTATTATGTTTACAATGAGACAAGTTATACCTTACCGGATGGCTCGTTGATAACGTGTACCAATGAGCATGCCTTTACTATAGTTGTTCGTCCTTTCCCGGGATTGGACCAAGCGATCAATAGAAATGAATGTATGCCTTATAGTCTTTCTCAGCCTCAACTCGGAACGTATTATACGGAACAAGGCGGTCCAAACGGATCCGGTCAGATAGTTGATCCCAATACTATTTTTACGTCGACCGAAACATTTTATCTCTATTATGAAGATCCGGTTACGGGTTGTACGATAGATAAGGAATTCCAGATACTTTTTAAAGGGCTTAATTTACCGGATTATCCCGATGTTGCTCGTTGTGATAGTTATATGTTACCCCCTTTAATTAACCCGACACCTAATCCGGAATCTGTAAATTATGTGAAATATTATTTTAGTTCCGGCGGAGATCCGGCTGATGAAATTGATTTTAGTAATTATGTTTTTACGCCGAATAATACACCTCAAACAGTATATGTTTATGGAATAAATACGGATAATCATTTAGCATATTGTACAGAAGAAAGATCATTTATTGTGACTGTTTTGGAAACACCTGTATTACCTGATTATTCGTCTTATGATAATCAAAATTATTGTGGAGAATTTACGTTGCCGGTTTTGCCTTCAGGGAATTTTACGGTGAATTACTACACACAATCGGGTGGAGATCCAACGGATATTTTAAATCCGCAAAATTATGAGTTTAGCGTTGATCCGGGATCGCAACCCCAACCTTTTGAAGTATGGGTCTATGCAGAAATATCTGCTTACGATGAGTCTACAGATACTATGGCAAAATGTTATGATGAAGAATATTTTCAATTTACGGTTTATCCCAGATTACTCTTTGACGTTGAAGAAGGAATAATTTGTGTGGATCCGGAAACCAATCAAACTTTTCAAAGTTTTGTTTTAGAGGCAGGCTTGGATTCAAGTGACTTTAATGTTGAATGGTATTTGAATGAGGAACTGGTAGGTATAGGCTTAATTTATGTAGCTGTGGAGGAAGGGATTTATACAGCAGTGCCCGTCAAATTAACACCGGAAGTGCCGCCTGATTGTAATTATGCTCCGGTAGATGTCGCTGTTGTTCAATCGAGTCCGGCTATTGCATCTGTCGCGGTAACTTCTCCTTTTGAAGATGTAGCTAATGCTGTAGTTACTATTGAAAATGGTTTCGGAACATATATCTATAGTTTAGATGAAGAGGAATTTCAGTCCGGAAATGAATTTTTTGATCTGAGTTCCGGCGAACACGTAATTGTTGTGAGAGATGTTCTTGGATATTGTGGTGACTTTACATTGCCCTTTACGGTAATTAAATACCCGAAATTCTTTACTCCTAACGGAGATACCTACAATGATACATGGAATATCTGGGATTTACGAGATGAATATCCAGATGCGATAATCTCTATTTTTGATCGTTACGGCAAGTTTTTGAAACAAATATCGCCTTCCGGAAATGGTTGGGATGGAATGTTAAATGGTAAAGCATTGCCTTCAACAGATTATTGGTTTACGGTTGATTATCTGTATAAAGGCGAACAGAAAAAATTTAAAGCACACTTTGCTTTAAAAAGATAAAAAAAGTAACAACATAAGATTAAAATAAAAGATTAATCTTATGTTGTACAAATGAGCTTTAGTTGTATTGGGCTCTCAGAAACTCTTCTTTGTATTTAGCTTTTTGAATTTCTTTTCTTCTTCCGACAGACTTTTTAGTATAATGTTGTCTTTCGCGTAATTCCTCTTTTACTTTTGTGTCTCTGAATTTTCGTTTTAGTTTTTTTAAGGCTTTCTCAATACTTTCGCCTTGTTTTATTTCTATTTTTAACATATTAATTGGGTTTATTTATTTGTTTATATTGCATTCTTTACAGGTTTTAACTTCTCCGTAATACGTATTTCTGTATTTGTGAAGAGTTGTAATAGGTATGCCTGCAACGTATTTCTTAATATAGGTAACATTGGCTATTAACCTACCCATTTTGGGGTTAAAACGATTTTCTGTTTTAGTAAATCGTTTTATGTACAAAAAAGCCATTTTTTTAATTTTAGAGAAAATAATGTATTAAGCCTTCATTTTGCTAAATGAAATCTGAATGCAAATACTTGATACTTAGAATCTTTAGACGCTAAAGTATAATTGAGGAGGAATAAATTTATTTGATTGTACTCTGAAAACTAAGTACTTAAAAGAATATATCCTTAGATTTTTTATTTCTCTGGTTTTTAAAATCATAAGCGATGCAAAGATACGAAATTATCTTTAAGGATGCAATTGACTAAGGCAGAAACAAAAAAACCTGAACAATTGTTCAGGTTTTCTGTATTGGTGCGGGTGATAGGACTCGAACCTACACACCTTGCGGCACCAGATCCTAAGTCTGGCGTGTCTACCAATTTCACCACACCCGCGTGTGTTTAAATGTGGGTGCAAATATAGCTAATTGTACTATATAAACAAATAGTTTTGAAAATATTTTTTAAGTAGTTTTAAAATGTATAGGTAACCCCAACACCTAAGATTTGCTTTAACTGAACTTTAGGACCTACCGTAATCTGTTCGCCGTTAACTTCTTCCTTCGCTTTGATGTCGTCATCGTAAATAAGATGTGAGCCGATGTTGGCTTTAACATATTGGTTTACAGTCATGTCGAGTTGTAATTGCCAGTCTACATCAATGTTGCCGAACTTATTGATATAATCAGTATATAGACTCAACCGATGTTCCAGATTGATGTTTTTGTAAACTTCTTTTTGCCATTGATTCGTTACTAAAATACCGATTTCCGTTCTGCTCTTTCTCCCGTGTCTGATCAATTCACCGGTTACTTCGTCATAAACCGCAGCATCTACACCAAATGCTCCTTGGTCTGCTAGCCTTCTGTCCAGAACCAAAGTGGTTTTTTGGGTTAAAGGCGATAAGTATAAATTTAAATGAATATCTTTTCTAACATATTCCGAACCAATACCTAAGAAAACGTATGCGGGAGCAAAAAATTTCGAGATAGGTTCATCTGTATTCGGATAGTTGTAACCGTTGGCAAACTGTGTATTAAAAGTGAACTTTCCTCCGTAAAACCAATTAGAGGTACTGTCTTTTCTAAAACCAGCCGTTGAATTAATTTGAATCTGGTCGTCTGTTTTCCGTAATTCCTGTCCTTCCTGTTTGTTGATACCGTAACGGAGAATTAGCTCATTATTCCATGAAAAATTCTTTTTTTCATATTTTCGGAGAGCTTGTCCTTTTACTAATCCGGAAACTGAATTATTTCCACCGGCATTCCAATTAACAAATGTAATTTGGGAAATGTCTAAACCAATTTTATTTGTTTTAGTCCAGTAGGTTGTTGAGTCGGGTAATTTAGTGACAACTATTTGTGAAAAACTTTGTTGAATAAAAAGAGCTAAAAAACCCATAAAAAAGGTCTTTTTCATGTTGTAATAAGGGTGTTTAATAGGTTAATAATGTTTTTAGTATCTAGGTTACAGATTTTCCGGAGCTCTGACACTTTACCATGTTCTATAAACGCATCAGGCACTCCTAAATTGTATATATTGTTTTTTAAATGATTTTTTCTACTCCATTGATCGATCAAGCTTCCGAAACCGCCAATAATTGTACCATCTTCTATTGTTATGATACTTGTGTAGTTTTCAAAAATTTCTTTTAACAGCCTTTCGTCCAAAGGTTTTACAAAAGGGAAATGATAAAGAGCAACATCTTCCGGGTTAACACATTGGTCAATTGCTTGAGAAGCATCAGTGCCAATTGTTCCGGTTGAAAGAATAGCTATTTTGTTCCCTTTTCGCAAAGAAACGGCTTTACCGATCTCAATTTCCTTAAATTCTTGTTGCCAGTCCAATAGTTTACCACGACCTCTGGGATAGCGAATAGCAATAGGGTGTTCCAAGCCTTTTTGGGCGGTATACATCATATTGCGAAGCTCTATTTCATGTAAAGGAGCTGCAATAATAAGGTTAGGGATGCAACTCAAATAAGCGATGTCAAAAACTCCGTGATGGGTAGCTCCGTCTTCACCTACTAACCCTGCGCGATCCAAACAAAAGATTACGGGCAGGTTTTGCAAAGCTACGTCATGGATCACCTGATCGTAAGCACGTTGTAAAAAAGTAGAATAGATGTTGCAAAATACAACCATACCTTGAGTAACCATTCCGGCAGCAAGCGTTACCGCATGTTGTTCGGCAATACCTACATCAAAAGCGCGTTCCGGGAAAGCTTCCATCATAAATTTCATGGAACTTCCGGTAGGCATGGCAGGAGTTATCCCGATTATTTTTTTATTAGTTTTGGCTAAATCAACTAAAGTTAAACCGAAAACATCCTGAAATTTAGGAGGTAAATTAGACTCGTCCTGAGGAATGATTTTACCTGTTTTAGGTTCAAATTTTCCCGGAGCATGATATTTTACCTGATTTTCCTCTGCTAATTGTAGGCCTTTTCCTTTAGTAGTTATAACATGAAGGAATTTAGGTCCTTTAATCTTTTTTAATCGATTCAATTCTTTAATCAGAAGCGGAAGATTGTGTCCGTCAATAGGTCCGGTATAATCAAAATTGAGCGATTTGATCATATTGTTTTGTCTCGGATTTTTCCCTTCTTTGACCTGAGTCAGATAATTTTTCAAGGCTCCTACACTCGGGTCAATTCCAATAGCATTGTCATTTAGGATCACTAAAAGATTAGCATCGGTAACACCGGCATGATTCAAACCTTCAAAAGCCATTCCGCTGGCAATAGAGGCATCACCTATAACTGCAATATGTTGTTTTTCAAAGTCATTGTTTAATTGGGAAGCCAAAGCCATTCCGAGGGCTGCTGAAATAGAGGTCGAAGAATGTCCGACTCCGAAGGCGTCATATTCGCTTTCGCTTCTTTTCGGAAAACCGGAAATCCCGTTGAGTTCTCGGTTAGTATGAAACTCAGCTCTTCTCCCGGTTAAGATCTTGTGCCCGTAAGCCTGATGCCCTACATCCCAGACCAGTAGATCTTCAGGTGTGTTAAACACATAATGTAAAGCAATGGTCAATTCTACTACACCTAAACTGGCTCCTAAATGTCCTCCTTTTTGTGATACAATATCAATAATAAAAGATCTTAATTCATCTGCAAGCTGAAGCAACTGATTTGAATTGAGATTTCTTACCTGATTCGGATCCTGGATGCTATTTAGTAGTGTGTAATCCATGTTTTAAAATGCAAAAATACTATTTCTACAGGATAAAATCAGTGCTTTAACGGTTGTTTTTTAATTCGGAATTAAAAATCAGGGAAAGCTTTTTGTTCTCAATACTCTTCTCGCGTTGTATTTCTTGCATTTCACGACATTTTTTTGCGTAAGCCCTTTATTCATGGGAATTTTGATAAAAAATAGCGGATGCCGAAAAGCTGATAGAGTAGGTGTTTTTTTAACTACAATGAACGATGAAAACAAGATTACTATTCATGATTTTACTGTTTTGTGCCAGTATCAGTAAGGCACAAAGTATAGAAACTAAGGAATTAGAAATCCATCCTTTTGGAAAAGATTGTATTCCGCAAAGAATAAAAAAAGGAGATTATATAAAAACTAAGATATATAATGTTAATGTTTTTAAAGTGAAAGGTTATACTATCGCTAAAGGATCTGATATTACTTATGAAATACCTGAATCGGTCATTAGCTTACTTGAATCTGCTAAAGAAAAGGAAACAGATAGTGTAATAAGTGAGGGAGTGAATAAAGAGATTTATTTTGATGATACAATAGATTTCACCACAGTTTATAAATCTTTTATGGAAAAATATAGAGATCTGCTTTACTATCAGAATCTGGAAAACAGACTGCAAATGCATTTAGGAGATTCGGTCTTTATTAAGAATGTTGATTTAGTTCGGGAAAATGCAGCGAATGATTATGAATTGATCTACAGTGGTTCTGATGCTTCAAGTGCTAAGAGAAATGTTAGGGATAGAATAAAAGAATTAGTAGAAACCTATTCTAAATTAACTCAACTATATGCAGACTTGAATAAAGATGTAAAATCCGGAACATTTTCCTTTTCTGGAAATCTGACCTCAAAAGAGAAGGAAAAGATTAAGATAACCGATGGTGTTATAAAATATGCAGATGCTAAGAGGTTTGAAAAAGAATTTGAGTATGCTAAAAAGATAGGTGAAGCTGTTGAATATAAATCTGATAGTATCGCGAATAAAGCTTTTGCCGGAATAGATCTGTATTATCGGATAAAGGAAGAAGATTTTGTTTATACAACTGATGCACAACAAGTAACTAATGATATTATAGCCATTACTCCTGAACTAAAATCGACAGACGGTAAAGTGAAGCATACTTTCAACTCTTATACATTACGAACAAATGGAAATATAAAGGTAGATTTTAGTACAGGATATTTGTTGAGTTTTGATGGAAATGAGAATTATAGTTCGTTTACAAATAACGATGGAGATAAAGAGATCAAGAAATCGAAGGCAGATAAAATAACTCAGGCATTAGGGGTTTTAATGAATGTTTATTGGAATCATTCCAATATGTCATTGCCGCAATTCGGGTTTTCTTTCGGAGCCAGTGTTTCAGAAGACACGAATATAGGTTTTTATGGTGGTCTTTCTGCCTTATTTCTTGAGAAAAACCGCTTAGTGTTTACGGCAGGATTATCCTTTGTGAAAATCGATCAGTTAAATACGGTTAATCTAACTCATGTTAATGAAAGTGGTTCGTATGTATTCACAAATAGTGCAGATACAGAAATACGTTATGATAGTGTCTATAAGCCTGCATTTTTTGTAGGAGTGACATTTAATATTTTCAAATCGGAAGATTAATGTGAATCTGGTTAAGAAAGTCTAAGAGTAAATTAGTAATCTGATAAAAGTATGAATAAAAATAAATACATCTTAACATTGTTATTGGCTACAGTCTTAATAAGCTGTAAAAGTTATAAAGAGATAACAAAAAAACCGGATCGGTTACACGATGCCATTGAAATGCCTTCTTACGAAAGTAAGCTTATAGTCGGTTTAAAAGCAGATTTATCTACCTTAGAGGATCAGATAAATGAGGCTTTTAAAAATGGATATAACGATCAGGGAGAAGGAACCTTTCAATACAAATCCTGGATAAAAACGAAGGACCCTTTATATGATCCTAGTGAAGTTATAACGACAAAAAACCCTTTGTACAATCCTAATAAATGGATAAAAACAAAAGATCCTTTATATGATCCCAGAAAATGGATAAAAGTCGGTCCTATAAAGACAAAAAATCCACTATACCATCCCAATAAATGGATTGAAATAGAGAATCCGGCTTATGACCCTAATGAATGGATAAAAACAAAAAATCCGTTGTACCATCCTAATGAATGGATTGAAACTAAAGGTCCGGAAGTAGCTGTGGGCTATCAGTACCAATATGCCTTACGTCTGAAAGATAAAGTGAAGCTTTCATATTTTGATAATAATACAATTAAAGTGTCTGTTCCGATTGCATTTAAAGGGAAAGCAGGACTTAAAGGAAAAATACCGGCCGGATTAGATTTAGACAAGAAGAATTTCGACGGAGAAATTAATTTTTATATCAATACAAGAGTTTTTATGACTCCCGAATGGTGCCCTAAAGTAGAGGCAGATGTAACTCATTCTTGGATAAGTAATCCTCAGTTGGAAATAATAGACAATGTTTATATTTCATTAACAAATGTTGCAGACAAATACATAAAAAAGATTGAAGAAGATGTGGATGAAATCATTTATAACAAAATCGATTGTGATCTTTTTAGAAATACCATTCAAGAGAGATGGAAACATTATAACTTTTCATTACCAACCTTAGTAAATGATAAGCAATATCAACTGAATATTAACCCGACCGGAGCAGCATTGTCAAGCTTGAAGGTCTATAAAGACTCAATAGCTCTGTTTGTGGGAGTAAGAGGGAATATAACTATTGATGACAATATTATAAATACAACAGCAACTTTGCCTTTACTGGAAGAACAAGTAGAAGTTCCAAGTGAAGTAAAATCATTTTTACCGTTTATTCTTAAATATGAAGATATATCAGGTACGGCAAATAAATATTTAAAGGAGAAGAAAGTAGAACTACAACCTGAATTGATTCTCAAAAAGAAAGCTCATATCAAACTGAAAAAAATAGATATATATCCTAACGGTGATGAGGTAGTAGTAGGGGTGAAATTAAAAGCTAAACTCCCTGGAAATTTATTTCCGGTTTCCGGTTGGGTCTATTTAATAGGAAAACCGACAATGACGGATAATAAAAAATTCGAATTAAAAAATCTGGATTTTAGCATGGATGTGGATAACAAATTTTATCCGGTCATATCTTCATTATTCAAACCTCTCATTATAAGAGAAGTTAAGAAACAAACAACAAGAGATCTTTCAGAACCTATCGAAGATCTTAAAAAAAAGCTGCTTGAAAAAGCAAATGCTTACCAACATGATAAGATCGGATTTGTGGTTAATAGTTTAGATGTAGGAGTATATGATATTGTATTAGGGAAAGATGATATAGGGATTATTACAGAATTAAATTCGACGTTTGATGTGTTTTTAAAAGAATAATCAATAAATCGATGTTTTGTAGGAATAAGTTATAATTTATTGCAAAAAACAATTATTTTAGAACAATTTTTAAAAGAATAAGAAAATGTGGACAACAAAGATTAACGCAAAAAGAACAAGTGAAACAACGGTTGAAGTAGCACTTTCATTACATAATATTAGTGTTCGATATGGATTTATAGCTCACGAGCTGATTGCATTACCTGGCAGTGTGCAAAATGAATACGATTATGCAGTAGTATTTCATTTTAATGATATCAGTGGTACCGTTCTGTCTGATGGAAGCGAAATTTTCTCAAAAACCATATCAGTTAACATACCTAAAACCGTTAATTGCGAGGGTAAAAAGCTGAGAGTTTTTTATTGGAATGATAATGTCGGAGAATTAAGTAGTGTTTTGGACTGTTTTAAAACTCTTTTTATTGAAGTTAAACTTGATGATAGTAAAATTCCTGTAGGACCTTTTAAAATGAATTTTTGTAATGAGTTAATTCCGCGTCAGGGAGGGAACGGAGGTGTTGTAGGAATTGCAGACAATTGTAATTAATGAAGAACTATATATTCCTTATCTTTTTTTTTCATTCTTTTCTGTTTTCACAAATAGACAAAGACTCTGTTTCATACAATTACTTTTATAAAAATGAGATACAAAAAATTGTTGCCTTAAAGAAGCAGTTTACAACTGCTTCTTCGGTAACAACTCAACAATTGCTGAAAATAGCCGAGTTATACAGAGATATAAATATAGAAGACTCGGCTTATGCTAATTATTATAAAGCTTACGAAAAAGAACAGACCGATAAAACGATCAGTGAGGAAGAGTACAAACAATTGCTGTACGATATTCATTATGTAGAATCTTCTAAAAATTATTATCATAAAGACCGGCGTTTTTTTCTGAATCAACTATATTCACTTTCTCAGGAAGATAAAAGCGATAAGTGGAGATCCTATTACTATCTGGAATTAGCCAAAGACCATCTGGTTGATAGCCTTCAATTTCCGGAAGCGGAAAAAGAATTTGAAAAAATATTCCAAACGGAATATTACCAAAAGCAAGAAAACTTTCAGGCAAAAACACTTTTGGCTTACGGCTATTTAAAAAATCAACAGCAGAATTACAAAGAAGCGACAGCTATTTTTCAAAAATCGCTCTATTTGTCCCGTAAAATAGCAGACATACAAAATCAATTTTACAATTACCTGAATTTAGCGGTAAATGATGTAGATCAATCCAGATATTCAGAAGCATTGGAATATTTAGACAAAGCGGAAGCATTGCCCATACCGAAATACAAAGTGAAATCGTATCGCTTGTTGTATTTTAAGCGAAAAGAAATCTATTCTGTATTAGGAGATAGCGCCTTATTCCGTAAGAGCGACCTCATCTTTACAAAATTAGATTCCCTATTAGATGATTTTAGAAAAAACAGTAATTTCTATGAGATCGATTCAAAATTCCAACTCAAAGAAAAGCAAAGAGAATTAAGCTCGTTAGAGACAAAGTTCAATAAAAATAGAGTGGTCTATAGTATCTTACTGTTCTTGGTATTCTTATTAGCATTTTATTCCTTCCTCCGTTGGAAAAAAGTAGATGCTAAAAAAAGAAAGATACTTCAGGAAAAAACAGCTATAGAACATCGGCATACAACTACTGTCGAGGAACTTGAAAAAGTAAAACAATTGGTCATAGAAGACCATATTACACTTAAGAATAAAGCAAAAGTATATTTGAACGAATTGATCTATATAAAATCAGAAGACCACTACCTGCAACTCGTTACAACAGGTAAGAATCAATTTGTAAGAGGGAAATTGTCAGAGATCATTCAGCAGTTACCGCCAAATTTTGTAAAATGCCATCGTTCCTATATCATTAATAAAAACTTTATCGGTCAAATGAATAAAACTTCAGTAGTGATGACCGACAAAACAGAAATTCCCTTTTCCAGAAATTTCAAACTGTAAAATCATAATAAGAATAACCATAAATCAACATAGCATTTTTGAAAAAAATGTAAATTTGTGGCTATGGAAAATATTTTTACCGACGAATATTTCATGAAAAAAGCCTTGATGGAAGCCGAAATAGCTTTTGAAAAAGGAGAAATACCTGTTGGTGCCGTTATTGTAATAGATAACAAAGTAATAGCCCGAAGTCATAACCTTACCGAATTACTTCACGATGTTACGGCACATGCCGAAATGCAGGCCATAACAAGTGCCGCAAATTATCTGGGAGGAAAATACCTTAAAGATTGTACGCTATATGTAACACTTGAACCTTGCCAAATGTGTGCAGGAGCACTTTATTGGAGCCAAATCTCTAAAATTGTGTACGGCGCGGCCGATGAAAACAGAGGATTTATGAAGCTGGGAACACAACTGCATCCGAAAACGGAAGTAGTCAGAGGCGTTTTAAAAAACGAGTGTGCCTTATTACTACGTGCTTTTTTTAGAACTAAAAGATAAACTGTCGTATTTTTAGTAAAAAAACAATATCTTTAAGGTGATTTTTGCATCATTTTTGTAAGTACGAAAAACATCTATAATCCATCCCGCCATGATTAAAATTAAAACGCTTTTAAAAGGGCTCTTTGCGTTAGCATTTTTGTTAATTATTTCTTGTTCCAAATCAAATAAGGAATTTAATTCCGATTACGGATTGTTCAAAGAATATATCCAGAATTTCAGTTCCGGATTAATTTCTGCTCACGACGATATTCGTGTTGTTCTCGCATTTGACATACCCGATTGGACACCTGAAACAAAATTGGATAGTAAATTATTTACCATAAATCCGGCAGTTGATGGAAAAGTAGTGGCTTTGTCTGCAAATACAGTAGCTTTTGTGCCGGCTTCACCATTAAAGAACGATCAGGAATACAAAGTTAGTTTTCATTTAGAAAAGCTAAAAGACGTTCCGAGTGAGTTAGAAACCTTCAATTTTTCGCTAAAAACGATCAAGCAGGACTTTGTTGTTAATTTTCAGGATTTACAATCTTACAGTAAAGATTATTTTTATTTGAACGGAACAATCAATACTAGTGATAATTTTCCTTTAGAAAAAGTAACACAGTTGATTGCAGTGCAACAGGATGGAGCTAAGTTGAAAATCAAGTTGGACAAGGAATTGAGTAATGCCCGTGAATTTAAGTTCATTGTCGATAGTATTAAAAGATTTGAAGACGATTCTAAGATAAAAATAGCTTGGGATGGCAAGGATTTTGACATTAAACAAAAAGGAGAAACAGCAATAGACATTCCCGGGAAAAACAATTTTTCAGTTTTAAGTGGCGAAGTAGAAGACGGCAATACACAGGTTTTACTACTGAATTTTTCCGATCCGTTAAAGAAAAATCAGGATTTTGATGGTTTGGTACAGGTGGAATCGGCAAGTCATCTGAAATTTGCCACAGCCGGAAATTTACTGAAAGTGTTTTTCAACGAACCGTTAAAAGGAGAGTTGTTAGTTGAGGTTTTTCAGGGAATTCAAAGTGAAGACGGTTACAAGTTAAAACAAAGTTTTTCGCAAAAAATAGCTTTCGAACAGCTAAAACCAAGCGTTCGTTTTGTAAAAAGCGGGACGATCTTGCCAAGTTCCGATAATCTGAAGATCAATTTCGAGGCTGTTAACCTAAGTGCGGTAGATGTTAAAGTATATAAGATATATAAAAATAACGTGTTACAGTTCTTACAAGATAACGAACTTAACGGGAACTATAATCTCAGAAAAGTAGCCGGACCAATTGCAAAACAGAAAATAATACTCAAAAAAAATAATCTGACCAATTACAGCAAATGGAATACGTACGCTTTAGATTTGTCTAAAATCGTTAATCCAGATCCGGGGGCAATTTACAGAGTCGAATTAAATTTCAATAAAAAATACTCACTTTACAAATGCGGAGCTGTTGAAGAAGAAAATCAGGAAGAAACTGAAGAGCAGGATGAAGAAGTCAGAAGAAATGACGGAGGGTATTATTACTATGAAGACGACTATTATTATGATGATTACAACTGGTCAGAAAGAGAAGATCCATGTACCAATTCATACTATTACAGAAAAGCTATTGCAACTAATGTTGCAGCTACAAATTTAGGCGTAATTGCTAAAAGAGGCGAGAATGGTTCTTATTTCTTTGCCGTAAACAATATTGTAACTACAGAACCGGTACCCGGAGCAACAATCGATTTGTATAATTTCCAACAGCAAAAATTAGGAACGGTACAAACGAATGATAAAGGTTGGGCAGAAATTGACCTTGAGAAATATGCTTATTTTGCTGTAGTGACACAAAATAACAATACTACGTATGTTCGTTTAGACGAAGGACAATCTCTTTCTGTTAGTAATTTTGATGTGAGTGGCGAAACCCTGCAAAAAGGGTTAAAGGGGTATATCTATGGAGAACGGGGCGTTTGGCGTCCGGGTGATACCCTGCATATTGCTTTTATGCTTAATGATAACGAAAGTAAATTAGCCGGAAAACACCCGATCAAGTTCCGTTTGTCAGATCCCAAAGGGAAATTAATGTATCAGACAGTTCAGAAATACAAAGAGAATAATCATTATTTATTTGATGTAGCTACTAAACCGAGTGACTTGACAGGGAACTGGGAAGCAAAGATCAGCATTGGCGGGGCTAATTTCTATAAATCCATTAAGATTGAAACCATCAAGCCGAATCGTTTAAAAATAAAGAACAGTTTCAATGATGCTCAGATTTATGGCAATCAGCCTAATAAAGGAACCGTTCAGGTAAATTGGCTGCACGGAGCACCGGCTAAGAATTTAAAAGTAGAAATGCAGGCAAAATTCATGAAAGAAAAAACTACTTTCAAAGGATATGCTCCATACGATTTTGATGACGACGTTCGAAAGTTTTATACGGAAGAGGTTAATGTGTATTCCGGAAAAGTAGACCAAACAGGTTTGGCAAATGTAACACTTCAGCCAGAAGTGAACCGTCAGTCACCAGGAAAACTAAAAGTGGTTTTTCAAACCAAAGCCTATGAAAACGGAGGGGATTTCAGTACCGATGTCGTTACGGCTCATTTTTCGCCTTATGAAACGTATGTAGGTTTAAAAAGTCCGGAAACCAATAAATATGGTATGCTGGAAACCGGGAAAAAGAATCGCTTTGAAATCATAACGCTTTCCGAAAAGGGCAAACCAAAAGCCGTAAAGAATTTAGAAGTTCGGGTATATAAAGTCGACTGGCGGTGGTGGTGGAATTCGTCAAATGATGATTTAGCGAAATACAATTCGGCGAGTAGTACAACAGCTTACAAAAACTTTGTGGTCAATACTGATGCTAAAGGAAAAGCTTCCTTTCAGTTTGAAGTACCTGAAGAAGATTGGGGACGCTATTTAATTCGGGTTGTTGATGAAGAGGGAGGTCATGCAACCAGTACAACTCAAATTATTGACTGGCCTATCTGGTCCGGGAAATCGAAATCCGGAAATGGAGAAACTGCAAACATGCTGGTCTTTACCTCAGATAAAGAAAATTATCAGGTAGGCGAAAAAGCCGTTGTGTCTTTCCCTTCGAGTGAAGGCGGGCGTGCATTATTGTCTTTTGAAAATGGTTCAAAAGTGGTGCAAACACTTTGGGCAAATACCACAAAAGGAGAAACTAAAGTAGAGGTGGAAATAACTCCGGAAATGGCGCCTAATGTTTACATCCATATTTCATTGCTCAAGCCGCATGCCTCAACGCAGAACGATTCTCCTATCCGCATGTACGGAATTTTACCTATCGAAGTTATAGATAAAAATACCGTTTTGAAACCGCAGATTGAAATGGCAGAAGTGCTACGCCCGGAAAAAGAAGCCACTATAAAGGTAAGTGAGCAGTTCGGAAGAGAAATGACCTATACAATTGCTATTGTAGACGAAGGATTATTAGACTTAACCCGATTTAAAACACCTAATGCGTGGGATAAATTTTATGCAAAACAAGCACTTGGCGTTCGTACTTGGGATATTTATGACGATGTGATCGGAGCTTATGGCGGGAAGATCAATCAGATATTCAGTATAGGTGGTGATGAAGATTTAGGCGGAAGCAAAGCTAAAAAAGCCAACCGTTTTAAACCGGTAATTATTTATAAAGGACCTTTTAAACTGGAAAAAGGTCAAAAGGCAACGCATCATTTCACAATGCCTAACTACGTAGGCTCGGTTAGAGCAATGGTTGTAGCCGGAAATGCTCAGGAAGATGCATATGGAAGCACAGAAAAAACAGTTCCGGTTAAAAACCCGCTGATGGTTTTGGCCTCAATGCCGAGAAAAATATCTCCTACAGAGAAGATCACATTACCGATCACGGTCTTCGCTATGGAAAATAAGGTTAAAAATGTTTCTGTGCAGATTAAAACGAACAGTTTCTTAAGCGTTCAGGGAGCATCACAAAAAAGTGTTTCATTTGAATCACCGGATGAAAAAATGGTGTATTTTGATCTGGAAGCCACAGATAAGATCGGAATTGCTAAGTTAGAAGTAATTGCCACGTCCGGTAGCCAAAAAGCAACGTATGAAGTGGAATTGGATGTGGAAAATCCGAATCCGTTAACCAATGATTTTGTTGATGTAGTATTGGAACCGAATGAAAGTAAAGAGATCAATTGGTCTACTTTCGGAGTTGCCGGAACCAATAAAGCGGGGGTTGAAGTTTCTTCATTCCCGACGATCGATTTTGGTAGAAGATTACAATATTTGATCCAATACCCGCATGGTTGTGTGGAACAAACCACATCAAGTGTATTTCCACAACTGTATCTGGCTGATGTTGTAGCTGTAAGCGATAGTCAAAAGCAAAAAATCCAGCAAAACATCAATGAAGGAATTCAACGCTTGGGTCGTTTTCAGTTAGCTAGTGGGGGATTGTCGTATTGGCAGGGAAATAGCACAGCTAATGATTGGGGGACGTCTTATGCCGGTCAGTTTATGATGGAAGCAGAGAAAAAAGGTTTTGTATTACCGATCGGTTTCAAACAAAAATGGATCGCATTCCAGCAAAAACAAGCTAAACAATGGCGTTACAATACTGATTTTCATAATGATTTTGCTCAGGCATACCGTTTGTATACTCTGGCAGTAGTCGGGCAAGCCGATCTGGCCTCCATGAACCGATTGCGAGAAACCGTTGGTATATCAACTGATTCTAAGTTGCGTTTGGCAGCAGCCTACGCTTTAGCAGGTCAAAAAGCAACGGCACAAAAAATTATGAGTTCCATAAACTGGAATGCTGTAAATGATGAAAATCGCTACTACTATTATTACTATGGTTCAGAAGATCGAAACAGAGCAATGTTATTGGAAACATATTTGTTGGTAGATGATAAAGCCAAAGCATTCCAGACTGCAAATATTTTGGCAAAACACTTATCCGGACGATATTATATGAGTACACAAACCACGGCTTACTCTTTATATGCTATGTCAAAATTTGCTATAAAGAATGGGAGTAAAGGTGTTAATTGTAATGTGACGTTTAATGGAAAAACGGAAAAACTGACTACGACAAAATCAGTACTGGAAAAAGAATTAGTGGTAAACCAAGGGGAGTATAGTGTAAGCCTGAAAAATACAGGAAATGCTACTTTGTATGTCAGAGTCTTGAATTCAGGTGTGCTACCAATGGGACGAGAACGTGAGATGCAGAAAAATTTATCAGCTCAAATAGCATATAAGACTAGAAACGGAGAAGCTGTCAATTTATCAAATGTGAAGCAAGGAACAGAACTTGTTGCTCAGGTTACAGTTAAAAATACAGCTACGGAAGCTATTCAAAATGTAGCTTTGGCACAGATATTCCCTTCCGGATTCGAAATTGTAAATTCACGTTTTACAGATTTCGGAAGTTTTGCAGAAAATAAAGCCGATTATATTGATATACGTGATGATAGGACGCAATTCTATTTCGGATTAAAACGAGGAGAAAGCAAAACGTTTACAGTATTGTTAAATGCTTCTTATTTGGGAACTTACTATTTGCCGGGAATCCAATGTGAAGCCATGTATGATGATAATTATGTTTTCAGAAATAAAGGACAGTGGATTACCATTGTAAATGAATAAACGGAATTAAATGCAAAATAAGATTTTTGCGTATTTCAAACGTCATAAAATTAAAACTACCATAGGGATTATTCTTGTGGTAGTTTATTATTTTTCGTTGCCCCGAACCTTGTTTAAGGATTCGTATGCAACAGTTATTGAAAGTAGTAACGGACAGTTTTTGGGAGCCAAAATTGCAAATGACGGGCAATGGCGTTTTCCGGAAAGTGACAGTGTACCTTATAAATTCAGGCAATGTATTGTTGCATTTGAGGATCAATATTTTTACAAGCACATCGGGTTCAATCCGGTAGCCATGCTACATGCTTTCCAACAGAATAGAGCTGCCGGAAAAGTAGTTCGGGGCGGAAGTACTTTAACGCAACAGGTTATTCGTCTATATAGAAAAAATGCGGAAAGAAGTTATCTTGAAAAATTTTTTGAAGTCATTTTGGCTACTCGTTTGGAGTCGCGACATTCTAAAGATGAAATCCTGAATCTATATGCTTCGCATGCGCCTTTCGGAGGGAATGTTGTAGGTTTGGAAATGGCTTCCTGGCGGTATTTCGGTTTGCAACCGCATCAATTGTCCTGGGCAGAAGCCGCAACTTTGGCCGTTTTACCTAATGCGCCAAGGTTGATCTATCCCGGTAAAAATCAGGAACTGTTATTGCAAAAACGAGATCGCTTGTTGCATAAGCTTTGGCAAGAAAAAATTATCGATAAAGAGACGTATGACTTGGCCTTGTTGGAACCGCTTCCTCAAAAGCCTTATGCCATACCTAAAATAGCTCCGCATTTGACGGAAAAGATCAATCAGGAAAAACGAGGGCAAAAAATAACCACAACTATTGATTATAACCTACAGGAGCGAGTTAATGAAATTGTTGCACAGTATTATAATGTGTATAAGCAAAATAAGGTTTTTAATATGGCAGTTGTAGTAGTTGATGTCAAAACCCGAAAAGTGCTTTCGTATGTGGGGAATTCGCCAACAGATAAAGAACACCAAAAAGATGTCGATGTAATTCAGGCACCCAGAAGTACCGGTAGTATTTTGAAGCCTTTTTTGTATGCAGCGATGTTAGACGAAGGAGAGTTGCTGTCACATACATTGGTTCCTGATATACCGACGCAGATCAGCGGCTATTCGCCACAGAATTATAATTATACTTATGACGGAGCTGTTCCGGCAAGCAGAGCTCTGGCACGTTCTTTAAACATTCCGGCAGTACTTATGTTAAAAGAATATTCAGTGAATCGTTTTTATGAAAAGCTGCAAAAACTAAAACAACATCATATTAACAGACATCCTTCTCATTATGGGCTATCATTGATATTAGGAGGTGCAGAAACCAGTTTATGGGATTTGTGTGGAGCGTATGCGTATATGGCTTCAACCCTGAATCATTTTACACAAACGCAGGATTTGTACAGAAGTAATGAAATGACCGCGCTTCAATATATCGGGAATAAACCAATTGATTTCGGAAAAGAAAAAAGGGAAAAGAATAGCTACGGAGCAGGAGCTATTTGGCAAACTTTTAATGCTATGAAAGAGGTAAATAGACCGGAAGGAGATGAAGCATGGCGTTTTTATGATTCTTCTTTGGAAATTGCCTGGAAAACCGGAACCAGTTTTGGCGGTAGGGATGCGTGGGCTGTAGGAGTAAATCCGGATTATGTTGTTGGTGTTTGGGTAGGTAATGCCACAGGAGAAGGTCGGCCGTTATTAACAGGTGTGGAAAGTGCTGCTCCGGTTTTGTTTGATGTTTTCAGGACGTTACCGAGAGGGGAATGGTTTAATCAGCCATACAATGATATGGAGAAAGTAATGGTTTGTAAGCAATCCGGCTATTTAGCACAGGAAAACTGTCCGACCATAGAGCAATGGATCCCGAGAACTTCTAGGAAAACGGAAACATGTCCGTACCATAAGATGATCCATTTAGATAAGAGTTTGAAGTATACGGTAAATAGCAATTGTGAAAAGATAGAGAATATAGTTTCTAAATCGTGGTTTATTTTACCTCCGGTTATGGAGTGGTATTATAAAAGCAAGCATGTAGATTATATTCCGGTGCCACCGTTGCGCGACGATTGTAAGGATGCTAATGCAAAACCGAGAATGGCATTTATTTATCCGAGTGAATTCACTAAAATTATTTTGACAAAAGATTTTAACGGAATCGAACAACCCGTGATTTTAAAAGTGGCACATTCCAATCCGGATGTGGAGCTTTTCTGGTATATTGATGATCAGTTTTTAGGGACAACCAGAACCTTTCATGAGAAACCTTTAATAGCTTCAAACGGATTGCATTGGGTCACTGTTGTAGATGAAAATGGCAATGAAATTAAACAGCGAATAGTGATTGAAAGGAGTAGTGGAAAATAAAAAATCCGTTACTCAATTAAGAATAACGGATTTAAGTTATTTAATTTCATTTCCTTCTTTGTCAAAGAAATGATATTCTAAATACGTGTAAGCGTCACGAGGTATAACTTTCACCCAACGTTTGTGTTCAAAATACCATTTTGAACGAACGGATGGAAAACCTTTTGTAAGGTATGCTGCCACAAACGGATGTGTATTCAATACAACCTTTTTGTGGTCTTTTGTAATTCTTTCCAGGTCAGCTTCTATTTTGTCGATCAATAAAATCGGAGCTTCAATTTCCCCGTTTTCATTCGGGTCTTCTTCTCTCGTTTTAATGTGAACTTCTGGTCTGACTCTTTGTCTAGTAATTTGTATCAAACCAAATTTACTAGGAGGCAAGATTTTGTGTTTAGCCTTATCGTCACTCATTTCTTCTTTTAAGAAGTCATATAGTTTTTTTCTATTTTCTGCGTTTTGCATGTCAATAAAATCGACGACAATAATTCCGCCCATGTCCCGAAGTCTTAATTGGCGCGCAATTTCAGCGGCAGCAATTAGGTTTACTTCTAGAGCTGTTTCTTCCTGGCTTTGAGCTTTGTTTGAACGGTTACCGCTGTTCACGTCAATTACGTGTAAAGCTTCAGTATGTTCAATGATAAGGTATGCTCCTTTGCTCATGGAAACAGTTCGGCCGAAAGACGTTTTTATCTGTCGTTCTATATGATATTTCTCAAAAAGAGGTAATTCTTTTGATTGATAGTGTTTTACGATAGACACTTTATCCGGAGCTATCTCTTGCAAATACTCCTTCGTTTGTAAATACAATTCTTCTTCGTCAACATGTATTCCGGTGAAAGTATCATTAAATACATCTCTTAAAATAGAAGATGCTTTATTGAGTTCACCAAGAACTTTTGACGGGTGATGAGCCGTTTGCAATCTTTTGCACATAGCTGACCAACGATCCATGAGGTTTAATAAATCACGGTCAAGTTCAGCTACTTTTTTGCCTTCGGCTACCGTACGGACAATTACGCCGAATCCTTTTGGTTTAATGGAAAGAACTAAACGTTTTAAACGCTCTTTTTCGTCTTTGGAAACGATTTTTTGAGAAACCGATACTCTGTCTGAAAAAGGAACTAAAACGACATATCTTCCGGCTAAAGAGATCTCAGAACTAATTCTTGGTCCTTTAGTCGAAATGGGTTCTTTCACAATTTGCACTAAAATAGATTGATTGGCACTAAGTACATCAGCAATAGCACCGTTTTTATCAATTTCAGGTTCAAAAGGAAAATTTTTGAGTGAATAGTCTTTTAATTTACCTGCGCTTACAAGTTTAATGAATTTCATCAAAGAAGTCAGATTAGGTCCCAAGTCATGATAATGTAGAAAGGCATCTTTTTCGTAACCTACATTAACAAAAGCGGCATTTAAGCCGGGAACAGGTTTTCTTATTTTAGCGATAAAAATATCACCAACCTGAAATTGGGTTCCTTTTTCCTCTTCTTTGTGTAATTCTATTAGTTTTCCATCTTTTAATAAGGCAAAATCTACGGCACCGGAACTGGAACGAATAATTAATTCTTTGTTCATGCAGTACATTTTTATCCGTGAATTAGCATCTGACAAAGCGTTTGTTACACTAGTCATTAACTTCTGCAAGGATGGATTAAACATTTTTTTACAGGTATTTTACCCGAGAATCGATCACGTGATCGATCCATTTCAAAGAACTTTTAAAAAAAGAAAAGTAGTATTATACTACTTTTTCTTTTTGTGACGGTTAGCTCTCGCTCTCTTTTTACGCTTGTGAGTTGCTACCTTATGTCTTTTTCTCTTTTTACCACTTGGCATAACTTTGTTGGTTTAGATTAATAAATAATTATACGGTTACTTCAGTCTTTGTTTTTACTCCTTCAACAAAAACTTTAGCGGGTTTAAATGCAGGGATGTTGTGTGCAGGAATTTTAATTGTAGTGTTTTTAGAGATGTTTCTTCCTGTTTTTTCAGCTCTTGTTTTGATGATGAAGCTTCCGAAACCTCTTAAGTAAACATTGTCTCCTGTTTCTAATGAATTTTTCACTTCTTCCATGAAAGATTCAACTGTTGCTTGAACATCTGCTTTTTCAAGACCTAGTTTTTCAGAAATTTTCGCTACGATATCTGCTTTCGTCATTTTCTTTCGTATTAATTTTTATGTTCATTTTTAGAGTGTGCAAATATACAAATTAAAAAAACAATAAATCAACCTTAATTGATTAAATTTTAAATGTTAAAGTTATAATTTTGTTTTTCAATTGTAAAAAATGAATTTTTCTAACTCTTTAATTAATTGGTATTTACAAAACAAACGGGACTTGCCTTGGCGAAAAACGCAAAATCCGTATCATATTTGGCTTTCTGAAATCATGTTACAGCAAACCCGAGTAGCCCAGGGAATGCCTTATTATGAGGCTTTCACAGAGGCTTTTCCTGTAATTCATGATTTAGCAGAAGCGAGTGAGGAAAAGGTCTTGAAACTATGGCAGGGACTGGGGTATTATTCCAGAGCGCGTAACCTGCACGCTACCGCTAAATATATTAGTAAGGAGTTGCAAGGTAATTTTCCGGATACCTATAAAGAATTGCTGAAATTAAAAGGAGTGGGGGAGTATACGGCTGCTGCGATAGCTTCTATTTCGTTTAATGAAGATGTGGCAGTTGTAGACGGAAATGTTTTCCGGGTGCTGGCACGTTATTTTGGTGTTGAATCAGATATTGCCCAGTCGAAAACTAAAAAAGAATTTCAGGAATTGGCAAACAGTTTATTACCCAAAGGGAAAGCGGCTTTGTTCAATCAGGCGGTTATGGAATTCGGGGCAATGCAATGTGTGCCTAAAAATCCGGATTGTAATGTTTGTCCTTTAAATGAAAGCTGTTTTGCTTTGCAACGAAAAAGAGTGGAGGCGTTGCCGGTAAAGTCTAAGAAAGTAAAAATAAAAGATCGCTACTTTAATTATTTAATAGTAACGGATGTTAATGGGAACTTTTTGGTCGAAAAGAGAACATCTAAAGGAATCTGGCATAACTTGTATCAATTTCCGTTAGTCGAAACAGAAAAAGAGATCCCGATAACTGAAGTGAAAAATAAAATAGCGGAAAAGTATAAGGGAGCAACTTCTGTTTTTTTTGAAGGAGCCTCAGTGATTCATAAATTATCACATCAACATTTGAACATTCGTTTCTTTCAGGTACAATTGCATACAGAAGTAAAAAATGCGATCGAACCGGAAGCGCTTTTGAAATTGCCTGTTCCTATAGTGTTGCATAATTTTATTATAGCAAACCTTAGTACGGTATTCTAAAAAATACTATATTTGATTTATACTAACACAAATATACGCCATGAACGGAACAGTAAATAAAGTACTTTTAATAGGACATTTGGGAGACGAAGTGAAGATGCATTATTTTGACGGAGGAAATTGTATTGGCAGATTTCCGTTGGCAACCAATGAAGTTTATATTAATAAAACAACAGGAGAGAAAATTACATCTACAGAATGGCATAATATTGTAGTGCGTAATAAAGCTGCTGAAATTTGTGAAAAATATCTTTCTAAAGGAGATAAAATTTATATTGAAGGTCGTATTAAGTCAAGACAATGGCAGGCTGAAGATGGTAATACCAAATATACCACTGAGATTCAGGTTACAGAGTTTACTTTTCTGACTACTAAAAAAGATCCTGATGCAAACAGACAAAACTTAAAGTCTAATGAACAGGAATCTCCGAAAAATAGTAATTTTGACGACGAAAATTTAGGTAATGACGATTTACCTTTTTAATGTTTAACTAATACGTACTAATTTGGACTCGGACCCTTCCAGTTTTTTTTCTACTATTGATTTTGAAATGCTAACCGGAATGTTAGTTGTTTTCGTTCTGCTTATTTGCTCAGCTTTTATTTCCGGTTCTGAAGTAGCTCTTTTTTCGCTTTCACAGAAAGATATTGATGATTTAGAGCATGAGGATACAAATAAAGGCAATCAGGTTACTAAATTACTTAACAGACCCAAGCAGTTATTGGCTACGATCTTAGTGGCTAATAATTTCATTAATATTGGTGTAGTTATTATTTTTTCTTCTTTTAGCGAAAGGCTTTTTGGAAGTGTTCATTCGGTTGTGATGCGTTTTGTACTCGAAGTAGTTGTCGTTACATTCCTGATATTGCTTTTCGGGGAAGTGTTACCGAAGATCTATGCTAATAGAAATAATGTAACTTTTGCTAAAATGGTTTTAATTCCGGTTTCTCTATTGTTCAGAGTTCTGGCACCAATAGCCATTCCGATGCGAAATATCACCTTGTATATAGAAAAGAAATTTAGTGTTCAAAAAACAAATTTTTCGGTAGATCAGCTTTCTCAGGCTTTAGAGTTGACCAATCAGGAAGAAACAACGGTAGAAGAACAAAAGCTGTTGGAAGGAATTGTTTCTTTCGGGAATACGGAAGTACGTCAGGTAATGAGTCCTCGTATTGACCTTTTCGCATTGGATATAGAAGAAACTTTTGATGAAGTCTTACCGAAAATCATAGATAAAGGATACTCTCGTATTCCGGTGTATAAAGAAAGTGTCGATCAGATAGAAGGCGTTCTTTTTATTAAAGACCTTATTCCTTATATAGACGAAAAGAAAGATTTTAAATGGCAAAGTCTGATCAGAGAACCGTTCTTTGTTCCTGAGAATAAAAAACTGGATAACTTGTTGAAAGAATTTCAGGGAATGAAAAATCACTTAGCCATTGTGGTAGATGAATACGGAGGAACTTCCGGTTTGATTTCTCTGGAAGATATTTTGGAAGAAATTGTTGGGGATATAAGCGATGAGTTTGACGATGAAAACTTGGTGTATTCGCAGATTGATGATAAAAATTATGTGTTCGACGGAAAGATAGGACTGAAAGATTTTTTCAGAATTGTAGAGGTTGATGAAGAAGTATTTGAACAAGCAAAAGGAGAGGCAGAAACCTTAGCCGGATTTATATTAGAGATATCCGGTAATTTTCCTAAAAAAGGACAGAAAATCTCATTTGAATCTTACTTGTTTACAATTGAGAGTTTAGATAAGCGAAGAATAAAACAGATTAAAGTTACGTTATCGTAATGTTGAAAAAGAGTATTATGCGAAAAATTATATTGATTCTGCTTTTTTTAGGTTTACAATCTTGTGGTGAAGACACTTTGCCTAAACCGCAAGGGCAATTGCGATTGGAATATCCGAATCCTGTTTACGGGAAGTTAGAAGGTAGTTGTCCTTTTACTTTTGACGTTAATAATGAAACAAAAATAAAAGGAAATGAGAATTGTTCTTTTGAACTGCATTATCCTAAAATGAAAGCAACAATATATGTTACGTATAAAAAAGTTGAAGGAAATGTAGAAGACTTATTGAGAGATGCTCAAAAACTAACATACGAACATGCCATTAAAGCAGATGAGATCAGTACGCAACCCTATATAAATTCAGAAAAAAAGGTATACGGTATGTTTTCGGAAGTCGGAGGAAATGCAGCTACAAATGCACAGTTTTATGTTACGGATAGTACAAAGAACTTTTTAGTAGGCAGTATGTATTTCTATGCAAAACCTAATTTTGATTCTATTTTACCTGCAGCCAGTTATGTCAAGGACGATATCAGGAGGATTATGGAATCTGTTGAATGGAAAGAATAATAAAAAAGCCTCTGTTTTATACAGAGGCTTTTTTATTAGAAATAAATTTTCATTATGCTTTCGGAGTTACCTGAATATCACTTACGGTGTAAGTATCGCCGCCGGCTACATCTTCAACAGTTGATTTTAAACTTTCAGCAGATTGTTTGTTAGCGTCAAAAACAACAGTAGCTTTTTTCTCTTCAAAGTTTACTTTTGCTTCTTCTACACCTTCCAGACCGGAAAGTTTACTTTCAATTGTTTTAGCACAACCTATTTCGCAAGTCATACCGTCAATTGTAAAACTAGCTGTTTCAACTTTTGCCGGAACGTCATTTTGAGTTTCTGTTTTTGTAGTTTCGGCTACTTGAACTTTGGCAGATTCTTCGTTTTCTTTTTTACAGCTTGTTAAAGCTATAGCAGAAAGGATTATTAGGGAAAAAACTTTTATTTTTTTCATAACAAATTGAGGTTTAACATGAATTATTGACAAAAATACAAAATTTAAAACCGTATTTAAAAATAAAGTTAGAATTTTGAACCTTAAAAAAAAGGTATGGGAAAGAATAATTTAAAGTGGTATTTGTTAGGGTTCTTGGGGTGCGTATGGGGTAGCTCATTTATCCTGATGCAATTAGGTTTAAAAGGCGTAAATCCGATTCAACTAGGTTCGTTGCGGATCATTTTTGCAGGATTGTTTTTGTTAGTGATCGGTTTTAATCATTTAAAGAAAATACCATCCTATAAATGGAAATATATAGCCTTAACAGCTTTATGCGGAACGTTTGTTCCGGTTTTTCTGTTTGCTATGGCTTTGTCAAAAATTGACGGATCCATAAGTTCTATTTTAAACTCACTTACTCCGCTGAACACGCTTTTGGTAGGCTTGCTGTTCTTTAAAATTCCGGTAGAGAGAAGACAGTTTTTTGGTGTAGGTTTAGGTTTTCTAGGATGTGTTTTATTGGTATTATTCGGAAATAATCACGGAACAACAGAAAATTATTTATATGCCGTACTGATAGTTCTGGCTTCACTTTTTTATGGAACCAATGTAAATCTGATAAAGAAGTATCTTTCAGATTTGCATCCGTTGACCATTAGTGTGGGGAATTTTTCAATTATGATAATACCCGCTATTCTGGTATTGTATTTTTCAGATTTCTTTTTGATCGCAGATCAGCCGAAAGTACAGACTTCCTTGTTGTTTATCGGGATCTTGGGAATGGTAGGTACGGGGATTTCGAATATCATTTTCTTTAAGTTGATCCAGTTGTCTTCACCGGTTTTTGCTTCTTCCGTTACTTATATCATTCCGGTTGTGGCTATCTTTCTCGGAACATTTTTTATGAATGAAAGTTTGAACGTTCTTCAGATAATCGGAGCTGTAGTAGTGTTAATCGGAGTCTATTTCTCCAGTAGAAAATAAAAAAAGGGTTTCCGTTAGGAAACCCTTTTCTGTTTGTATAAAAAGTAAGTTTTATTCAAAATCCGAATCAGAAACCCCTTCATTGATCTTAACATCAGAAGTTGTGAATTCAAGATCCATTCCTACGCTTAAAGTCGTATTGTACGGAAACTTGATTCCTTTTACATCTACATAATTATCATAGTAAGTGAACTGAGTCATTTTTTGTCCCATTTGTTCTTTCTCTCTGGATTCAGCAACTTTTAATCCTGATTTTACGTCGTAGTAATATGTTGTTTCGCCTTTTTTGATAGCATAAGCATCTTTGTCTTTGATCGTTTCAATTCCGGCTAATTCAATATCAGGGTTGTTTAAAAGTTTTAACTCTTTGAAAGTTCCTGCAGATTCCTGCATTTGTTTCAAATCATCTCCTGTGATGTCCATTCTTTGTCCTTGGTTAATAGTGTAACCGTATTTAGGAGTCACAACGGTTTTTGAAACAGTCATTCCCATCATGCTGATCTCAGCAGAGAATTTATCCTGAGCTGATTTAGTAACCATATCAAGTTTTTGTCCTTGAATAGTAGCACCTGAAAAGCTCATAACACTTTTTACTTTTTTAAGAGCTTCTAAGCCACCGATAGCCTGAATGTGTTTCTCAATTACAGATTTTGCAGTTACGCCTGCAGGAATTGGTTTTTTTACAACAGGTTTGTCAGTAGGGTTACCATATTTGTCAAAATAGAAAATAGGTAATTTAGCGGATTTGCTTAAATCCTCAAGTCCCGGTAAAACATCTGCTGCTTTCCCAACGATGATTACTCTCGTATTGTCAGCTAAGAAATATTTTTTGGCAGCATTTAGAACATCCTCTGAAGTTACAGCGTTGATGTTTTGCATGTATTTTTCGTAGAAATCATCCGGTAAGTTCTGTGTTTCTTTGTTTAAAGCATAACGAGCGATAGTTGTAGGTTTCTCGATCTGCATTACAAAGTTACCGATGTACTTAGCTTTAGCGTTTTTCAGTTCTTCTTCAGAAACTAATTCTGTTCTGATTCTTTTTAATTCATTGAATATTTCAACAACAGCACTGTCAGTTACAGTATTACGTACTGAAGCACTTGATCTGAATTTATTGATATATTTTCCGGCTCCTATTGAAGAGTAAGAACCGTAAGTCCAACCGTGTTTTTCACGAAGGTTTAAGAATAAGCGACCTTCTCCGCCACCGCCTAAAATTTGGTTCGCAATTAAAACTGCAAAGTAGTCTTTGTCTGTCATTTTCAAATTAGAAAGATTTACTAATGAAATCTCAGACTGTACAGCGTTTGAAGCATCAACGAAGTTGATTTGGCTATATTGAACGTCTTTAGGGTCGTTGTAAGCAATTTGCGGAGCAATTGCTTTTTTCCATTTACCGAAAAGTTTTTCTACTTGTTTTTTTGTTTTCTTATAATCAATATCTCCTACGATCACTAAATAAGCATTTCCCGGAACGAAATATTCGTTGTAGTTCAATTTAACATCTGCTAAGGAAACATTTTTTAAAGTTTCTTCTGAAACGAATTCTCCTTTATAGTGTTTTTTACCGAAAGTCAATGCGTTTTCAACTCGACGAGCAATTGAAGGAACGCTTTTTTCGTCAGCTTTTAAGCCTTCGATCATTTTATCTTTTTGCTTGTCAAACTCTTCTTGAGTGAATACAGGGTTTAAAGCACCATCTGCCATTAACTCTAAAATTCTGGAAGAATAACGAGATAATCCGTTTGCAGAAGCTCCTTCTGACCAAAAGTTGATATTTGCTCCTAAGAAATCGATCTCTTCATTAAAAGCATCTTTAGAGATGTTTTCAGTGCCACTTCCTAACATGGAACCCAATAAGTCGGCAACTCCTTTTTTATCGCCCTGAGCATAAGGAGCATTGTCTAAAGTTAAGGTGTAAGAAACTCTGGGTAATTTATGATTTTCTACAATCAAAACTTTCAATCCGTTTTTCAAAGTGAACGTTTCAGGATTTTTAATATTAATTGTAGGAGCCGGGCCCGGTTTCGGCATGGATCTGTCTTGTGCTTGCATTGTTATTGTTAAAAATAAGCAGGTAGCAATATATACTATTTTCTTCATTGTCGTCTTAGTTTTGAGTTTTTTCCTTAGCAGGTACGTAATCTAAAACCATTCTTTGGTTAGGTTTTAGGTACTTGTTAGCTACTTCTTTGATTTCTTCTCTGGTAATAGAACGGAAAATGTCAATTTCTGTGTTGATCAGATTGATGTCTCCATATAGTAAATAGTAATTGGCTAAGTTGTTAGCAATTCCTTCCACACTTGCATTACTGTTTACATAGTCACTTTCAAATTTATTCTGAAGTTTTTCATAGTCTTTTTCAGAAATAAGTTCTGTTTGCAGTTTGGTTATTTCTTCATCTATACCTTTTAATAAGTCTTCTTCTGTAGTTTGTCCCATTGGTAAACTGTAGATAAAGTACATACCATAATCTTCCTGACTGTAGTTAAAAGCGCCGATTTGCAATGCTTTTTTCTGATCGTCAACTAACTTTTTGTATAGTTTTGAACTTTTTCCGTCAGAAAGGTAAGAAGAGATCATGTCTAAAACTCTGGCATCACGTGTTTTCATAGAGGGTGTTCTGTAGCAAGCCACATACATAGGAATCTGAATGTTCGGGTCTTCCCAGGTGGTTTTGAATGACTCAGTGATCGGAGCTTCTTCATAATGCTTGCGGGTTACAGGAGTCCCTTTTGGAATAGGACTGAAATATCGCGCAATCCATTCTTTTGCCTGAGCTGTATCAAATTGACCGGCAACTACTAAAACAGCGTTGTTAGGAATGTAGAATTTTTTGTTAAAAGCTTGGAATTCTTCTAAGGTCGCTGCGTCTAAATGTTCCATTTCTCCGATGGTTGTCCAACGGTACGGGTGAACTTTAAACATGTTTTGTTTTACGGCTTTAATAAGATTTCCGTAAGGTTGATTGTCAACACGAAGTCTTTTTTCTTCTTTTACTACCTCATTTTGCGTGTCAACACCAATTTGATTGATAACCGGATGCATCAAACGTTCCGATTCCATCCAAATGGCTAATTCTAAGTTGTTTGAAGGGAATACTTCATAGTAGTATGTTCTGTCGTCGGTAGTATTGGCATTATTTTGCCCTCCGTTGGCTGTAACAATCTTAAACCATTCTCCACGGTCGATGTTTTTAGTGCCTTCAAATAATAAGTGTTCAAAAAAGTGAGCGAATCCGGTTCTGTCCGGTTGTTCATCTTTAGCTCCTACGTGGTACATTACAGATGTAATGACTACCGGTGCTGAGTTGTCTTGGTGAAGCACAACGTGTAATCCATTGGCTAAATCATATTCTTCAAATGCTACCTTTTGAGCATTGGTAACACCTCCAAGTAGTAATGCAGTACTCAAAGCCATTAAAGATTTTTTCATAAATTATAATTTAATTAAAAAACGTTTTTAATAAGTTGCAATTTCTGATTTTTTGTTACAATAGAGGGCTGTTTTTTGTCTTTTTTAACAAAAAGTAGTCAAGGTGATTTTTTAAGTGTTGGAAATTAAAGAATTAGTTGTATATTTGCACACTTGAAATTTTAACTAAAAAAATTCATACTGTATGTACGCAATCGTAGAGATAGCAGGGCAACAATTTAAAGTAAGCAAAGACCAAAAAGTTTTTGTACATCGTTTAACAGGAGCTGAAGGAGATAAAGTTTCTTTCGATAAAGTTCTTTTGTTAGAGGATAATGGTACAGTAACTTTAGGCGCCCCAGCTATAGAAGGTGCTTCTGTGGAAGCCAAAGTTTTACAACATGTAAAAGGTGACAAAGTAATCGTTTTCAAAAAGAAAAGAAGAAAAGGTTACAAAAAGAAAAATGGTCACAGACAAGCATTGACTCAAATTATTATTGAAGGTATTGTAGCTTCAGGAGCTCCTAAAAAAGCTGCTGCGCCAAAAGCAAAAGCTACTGCTAAAAAAGGAGATGATTTGAAAAAAATTGAAGGTATCGGGCCTAAAGCTGCTGAGGTGTTAGTAGCTGCCGGAGTAGATACTTATGCTAAATTAGCTGGAACTTCTGCTGATAAAGTAAAAGAAATTTTAGATGTAGCTGAAGCTAAAGTACAACATTTAGATCCTACTACTTGGGCTCAACAAGCACAATTAGCTGCTGACGGGAAGTGGGATGAATTACAGAAATTACAAGATGAATTAAACGGTGGTAAAGCTGTTTAATTTGAGTATTAACTTTTAAAATCAAAACGTCATGGCTCATAAGAAAGGTGTCGGTAGTTCGAAGAACGGTAGAGAATCAGAATCGAAACGTTTAGGCGTTAAAATTTATGGTGGTCAAGCTGCTATCGCAGGGAACATCATCGTTAGACAAAGAGGTTCTAAACATAACCCAGGTGAAAACGTTTACATGGGTAAAGATCATACTTTACATGCTAAAGTTGACGGAATTGTTCAGTTTCAAAAGAAAAGAGATAACAAATCTTATGTTTCTGTAGTTCCGTTTGAAGCTTAATAAGTGTAAAAAACAGATAAAAAAAGGGTTGTGAAATTTCACAGCCCTTTTTTTATATTAATATGTGTTTATTTTATAAACTTAGAAATACTTCTGCTGGCAATTAAGGAGGCTAAGTAGCCTAATGTGGTAATAGTGATGATAACGATAGCTATGTTTTGTATTTCAAAAACAACAGGGTAAGCTAAGTTAGGGGTGATCATAATTAAGCTGAATTGTTGTTGTAAAATAACAAGCAAAATGCCTAAAAGTAGACCGATTATTCCTCCTGAAAAGGTCATTAACAGACCTTGGTATAAAAATATTCTGGAAAGTTCCTGTTTTAAACACCCTAAAGAGAGTAGTGTTTTTAAATTGTTCTTTTTGTCGATAATCATCATGATTAAGGCGCCGATCAGGTTAAAAAGAGCAATGATGATGACAAGGGTAAAAATAAGATATACGGCAATATTTTCGGAATTGAGCATTTTGTACAGCGCATCGTTTAATTGAGCTCTGTTTTTAATCTTGATCTGGTCTTTAAAAATTCTGTTTAATTCTGTAATTCCTTGATCTTCACTTATGCCTTCGTTGAGTTTGACTTCAATAAAACTAATCTGGTTCGGTTTGAAGAATAATAAATTTTGAGCCAGACTTAAATCGCAAAATACATATTTATTGTCAATGTCTTCACTAATACTGAAAATACCTGTCGGGGCTAGTTTTTTTATGGTAAAAGCATCTTCTATATTGTCAATAGCGCCTTTTCCGGCTTTTGGTGTGTAAACTTCTAAGGCATTGTTGAAATCAAAAAGCCCTAAGTTTAATTTTCTGCTTATCTCAGAACCGACAACCACTTCGTTCGATTGGGTTTCAAGCCAGTTACCGGCATAAAGATGTCGCTTGATGTCGGTTACCTTGCTGAAATTTGAGTCTACACCTTTTATATAAGCGACTTGTTCTTTTTCCTTGTAGTAAAAAAGTACGCGTTCTTCAATAGTTTTGCTGAAATCGGCAATGATGGTACTTTTTTGGAGTTCTTTTTCAATTTCCGGAGAAAGTGTTAAAACTTTGCCCTGAATAGGTTGTATACGTAAATCAGGATCTGTTGCATTGGTAAAGCTCAGGCTGAAATCGCGTAAGCCGCTAAAGACAGAAAGGACAACAAAAAGAGCCATGGAGCTGGCAATAATGCCTATAGAGGCAATAATGGTGATAAAGTTGATTGCTGAACTTTTACTGAAAGAAATGCTATACCGTTTAGCTATGTATAGAGAGAAATTCAAATTATGATTTTTTTCTTTTGGCTAATAGATCAGGGTTTTTAACCGGATTTTCTTCTCCGCTTAGTGCTTGATCTATCTTTTCTATGTAGTCTAAGCTGTCATCGATATAGAAAACTAAGTTCGGTACTTTTCGTAATTGGTTTTTAACACGTTGAGCTAAGTCATTTTTGATTAAGGGACTGTTTGATTTTATTGCTTTTAAGATTTCTGCTCCTTTTTCAGAAGGGAAAACGCTTAAGAAAATCTTAGCGATCGATAAATCAGAGGTGACATTTACTCTTGATACGGATATAATAAGATTGTGAATTCCGTTTTTTCTCACTTCACCTTGTAAAATATCAACCAAATCATTCTGTATGAGGTTGCCAATTTTTTTTTGTCTGTTTGTTTCCATACTGCAAAAATACATAAAAAGTAATTTAGTTTTTTAGTGCTGAAACTTTGTTTTACTTTTGTGAGTCAGGAATTCAAATTTGTTTTGGTATAATAGGTAAAAATAAATTATAAAAAAGATGAATAAAATAGAACATATAGGAATAGCGGTAAAAGACTTGAAAGAGTCTAATTTGATTTTTGAGAAGCTTTTCGGGCAGCCGGCTTATAAAGAAGAAGAAGTGGAAAGTGAAGGGGTGAAAACTTCTTTTTTTATGAATGGTCCTAATAAAATAGAATTATTGGAAGCAACCAGAGAAGATAGTCCTATTGCAAAATTTATAGAAAAAAAAGGAGAAGGAATTCATCATATTGCTTTTGATGTAACAGATATTGTAGCTGAAATTGAGCGTTTAAAAGCAGAAGGGTTTGTGGTTTTAAACGAACAACCTAAAAAGGGAGCGGATAATAAATGGGTAGCTTTTTTGCATCCAAAAACGACAAATGGAGTTCTAGTTGAACTTTGTCAGGAAATAAACTAAAATTTTCTTGCAACAAAAAGAAATTAGTATTAATATTGCAACCTCAAAACTGGTCCTATAGCTCAGTTGGTTAGAGCACCTGACTCATAATCAGGTGGTCCCTGGTTCGAGCCCAGGTGGGACCACCAGTAAAACAAAGCCTTCCAAGACAATTGGGAGGCTTTCTTTTTTTTAGGTAAAACATAGGTAAAACATATAATTTTAATTATTACTTTGCGGTATTAATTAAGTAAGTATGTTATCCAATTTTACAGATAATCCACTTCATATTTTTCATTTAATTTACTTTGAGGATTTCTTGAATATTCTCAAGCAAGATTACTATTCCGATAAAGTTTATTTAAAAGAAATTTTAGGCGTAGAGAATTTTGAAGAATACCCAAATGAAAAAGATTATATTCATTCATTTTTTCAAGAAATAAGGAAAAAGATAGTTAATAATGTTATTAAAGAAATTTCAAATTTAAATGAACTTGAAATTGAAAACTACATTAGTACTTTAATAAGCAAACTCAATAATTACAAATCAAATATTGACCGCATTAAAGATTACCAAGAAGATGTAAATTTTGAATTAGAAAATATCATTAAATACATTAAGATAAACTATAGCGATGTATTAGAGAATGTTGAAATTAAACATAATACATCTATTTACTTTAATTTAGGTTCTGATTTAACTCCTTTTAAATTTTTGGATGATTTATTATATAGTGATGGGTTTGAAAGATTAAGCCAATCATATGAATATAAAACAATCCATACTAAAGATTACAGGTATATTTTTCATAGGGATGAAAATATATTTTTTGAATCTTGGGTTCAGAAAAAAGACATGAGTTATCAAATGGATTTTCCAAAATATAGTAAAGTTGTAAGTGATTATTATTCTACTGCTGGTTTGGAAATAGTGTATAATAACTCTCAACAAACTGATTTTAAGAATTATTTAATTCAACAATTAGATACTTTGTTCAATTATTATTTAAAAGCAGAAGATTTAAAGCAACATCAATTTGAATTAATTTGCTATTCAGTAAATAGTATTGTATCAGTATTGTACTCAAAATACAAATCATTAGATATAAATCATAAATTATATAGAATTATTATTGAAGGCGATGACGTTAGTAAATCTGATTTTAAACCAAAAAGAAATTTAAGAATAGAACTTTTTATTGATTTATATATAAAGTCAGAAGAAATTGAAATGTTTGATTCAGAGGAATTATCAGAGGATGATTTTTTGAGTATTTTGGTTTATAAGGAAAGTGAGAATGATTTGAAATTGAAGTTTACAAAATCAAATCCTTTCATTGCTTACTACTTAAAATCAATTGAAGTATTTTTTGATAATTTGAATCCTCTTACAATTGAAAAAAGCCAAAAATTTTATAATAAACAAAATAAGCTTATCAAATCATCAGATTTATATACCGCATTATCAAGAGGGAATATTGAAAATACCAGATTGAAAAGTGATATAGATTTATTAATAAACGAACTTACTAAAAAATATTTAGAATAAGTGTCTTACACTTTACCTTACACTTTGCCTTACACCCTTATTACACTATAGAAATAAGGGTTTTTTTATGCGTTTTCTTTGCTTCATTATTAACAAGGAAAAGCAGCTTTTCCATAATTTTTTTTAAGATTATGGACTTATTCCAAAAACTAAATGAAATTGAAGCATTATTAAAGAGACAATATGCTTTAAGTAAAGAAATTTTAACACTTGAAGAGAGTGCAGATTATTTATGTCTATCAAAATCTGCGTTGTATAAAATGACCAGCAAAAAGGAAATTCCTTTTTATAATCCTGGAGGTAAAAAAATTTATTTCAAAAAGTCAGAACTTGATAATTGGGTTTTGAATAGCAAGTCAATTTCTACTGAAGAAATAGAAGATGAAATAAATTCATATTTAGGTCGAACTCAAAAATCAAGATTATGATTGACTTTGTAAGAGTTCACTATAATGATAAAAGCAAATTAGAGACTTTTATCAAAGACCCAAATAATTTTGAGAAGATGTTTTCTGTCTTAGAATATCATTCAGCAGAAGTATTATATCCTTATAAAGTTAATCTCGAAAATATTGAGGTTGTAGTTAATGAGAAAAGTGGATATGCAAAGAATTCAATTCACAAACTGAATAATTTGTTGATTGAGGGTAAAGAACACAATCATAACGATTTTACTTATTCTCAATTATGTTCTGTTATTGATTACTTAAGAGATAATGTTATTGAAATAACGAATAAAAAACTAACACAACTTGAATTCGGATTTAACTTAAGAATTCCTATTCCAGCTCAAGAATTAATTTCAAAAAGTGTATTAATGCACAATTTTGACAGACATTCTATGATAAATAAGTTTAAAGGAAAAGGTTACTTAATGAGTTTTGAACATTTCAATTATATCATAAAAATTTATGATAAAGCAAAACAATATAAACTTAGTAATGAGAATATTTTAAGATTTGAAATTAAGTTTTTAAGCTCAAAAGAATTTAACCCACTTGGTGTTTACAATTTAAATGATTTAAAAAATAAAGAAGTACTTGAAAACTTATTTGACTATTTACTAAAGAGATTTAATGAGCTATTAATTGTTGATGATTACTCTGAGGATTTAATATCTGAGAAAGATTATGAGAAGTTAAACATGTATTCGAGTTTCATTTTTTGGAATAAACTAAATGAGGCAAATAAAAGACAAGTTAAATCCAATCATAAGAAGAAGTACTTAGCTCTTTTAGAAAAGCACAATCTTCAGAAAGTAAAAAATCATTTGAGAATACAATTAACAGAAAAGTTCAATCAATTATTAAGCAAATAAAAATATTGACAAATTCCACACTTCCTATTGTTAGAATTTGTCAACTCAAAATATAAAATTATGGCAAGTATAAAAATATTATTAAGAGATAAATCAACAAATGAAGGACTTTATCCAGTCATATTGAGAATAACTAACAACAGAAAGTCAAAGATTATTTCATTAGGATTTAAGTGTAATATATCAGATTGGGATGAAATTAATATTCAATTTAAGAAGACATTTCCAAATCATACACAAAGTAATTTGTTGTTAGCTAAGATGAGAGAGAAAGCATTGAAGATTATCAATGACTTTGAATTAGAAGAGATTGATTTTAGTCTTGACCAATTTGAAGAAAAGTTTAGAGGTATTGAGCCAAACAAAATTACTGTGTTAGAATTTTGGAATGAAGTAATTTCAGATTTGAATAAGTCAGGAAAAGCTGGAAATGCAAAAGCATTAAGTGAAACAAAGAAATCCGTATTTAATTTTCATAAAAAAAACAACTTGATGTTTAAGGAGATTACACCAACTTTTTTGGAGAAGTACGAAGTTTATTTGAGAGAAAACAATAATTCAGATGGAGGGGTAGCTTTTAAAATGAGAGAATTACGTTCACTATATAATAGAGCAATCAAGAAAAATGTTATTGATGAAAAGTATTATCCTTTTAAGGTTTATAAAGTATCTAAGTTAAAAGTTGGAAATATTAAAAAAGCATTAACAAGAGAAGAGGTAAGATTGATAGAGAATTTTGATGAAACAAAATATCCAAATCTTGCAGAAGCTAAAAGAATTTTTCTCTTTTCTTATTACTGTAGAGGGATGAATTATTTTGATATTATGATGTTAAAATGGTCAAGTGTTTCAGGAGATAGAATAACCTATATTAGGTCAAAAACCAAAGGTAAGTTTAACATCAACATACTAAAACCTGTCAAAGAAATTTTAGATTTTTATAGAAATAGACCATCAACAACAGATTATGTTTTCCCAATATTATTAAGTAATAATTTAACTGCAACTCAGATTCAAAATAGAAAACACAAAAAGCTTAAAAAGTTTAATAGTGACTTGAAGAAAATTGCAGAAATAGTTGGAGTTGATAAACCTTTAAGTAGTTATGTTGCAAGACATAGTTATGCTACAAATTTGAAACAAATTGGTGTTTCAACTGATATAGTATCTCAATCTATGGGACATAAAAATGTTGCAATCACAACAGCATATTTAAAGGATTTTGAAGATGATGTTATTGATAAAGAAAACGAAAAATTACTTCAAGAGAGTTTAGTTAGTTATAATCAAAACAATTTACAACCTGCTGTATAGCAGGTTTTTTTATTTAATCAAATTACAAATATGCAATTAAGAAAATCAGAAAGAAGTAAAGCTAAAATCAAGATGGCTTTACAAGGACCAAGTGGTTCAGGAAAAACTATGAGTGCAATTTTAATTGCACAAGGATTGACAAATGGAAACCTTAATAAAGTTGCCATCATTGATACAGAAAATGGAAGTGCTGACTTATATGCTCACTTAGGAAAGTTCAATGTACTTACATTGGATAATCCACATTCACCTGAGAGGTATATTGAAGCAATTGAAGTTTGTGAAAAAGCAGGTATGGAAGTAATTATTTTAGATTCAATCTCACATTGCTGGGATTTTCTACTTGATTATCATTCTTCTCTTGCTGGTAATTCTTTTACTAATTGGAATAAAATCACACCAAGACAAAAAGCTTTTGTAGATAAGATACTTAATAGCAATTCTCATATTATAGCAACTATGAGAGTAAAACAAGATTATGTTTTATCTGAAAAGAATGGTAAAATGGTTCCTGAAAAGGTAGGATTAAAAGCAATTCAAAGAGATGAGATTAGCTACGAATTTACCATTGTGTTTGACATTGATAGTAAACATTTTGCTACTTCCAGTAAGGACAGAACTTTACTATTTGAAGGCAAACCACAATTTATCATTAATATTCAAACAGGTAAGAAAATCTTGAATTGGTGCAATAGTACCATGACTAAAGAGGAACTTAAAGTAAAAGTAATTGAATGTAATACTTTGAAAGAACTCACAGAACTCTATCAAAATAATCTTGATTTGGCTAAAACTATTGAGAAAGATTTCATTGATAAAAGAGATTTACTTCAGAACCTAATTAATAACGCAATTAAACCAACAAATGGAAATGGAACTACACACAATTGAAACTGATGTACAAATACCAGCAAAGCAAATAATTATTTCTTCTGCTGGTTTTCACAGAGAAGCACCAATTTTTAAAAAGACTTCTCCATTTATAGAGGCTAACACAGAAGAGGTTAGCCTTTCTAAATTAAAACAAGACTGCATTATTCCTGTTTTTACAAAGGATAACGAAATTACCATATCTCACCAAGAGTTTATTGATTCTGCTTTTGCTGGTATAAGTAAATTGTTCCCAAATGAAGTGATTGATACTCCTGAAATTAGAACAAGTCATTTAATCAGGGGTAGAACCCCTGATGCTTTACATGTTCCAGCAAAGGAATTATTGGAACATCAAAGAACAATGTATTATGAGAGAATGGCTTTTATTATTAGGATTCCTTCCATTACTGAAAATATTAATGGTAATGAATTAGCTTTAACCATAGGCGGAGTAAGAAGCTACAATTTGGAAAACCTTTACAACAAAAAGACTTTTGAAAAGTTCAAGTTTTTTATTGGCTTCCAAAATATGGTATGCTGTAATCTTTGTGTTTCTACTGATGGATTTAAAGATGAAATTAAAGCCACAAGTAGTCATGAACTTTCAGGTAAAATCATGGAAATAGTACAATCATATAACATACACCAGCAAATAAAGAATATGAATGATTTGGTTGATTATAAATTAACTGAAAAGCAGTTTGCTCAAATTATTGGCAAAAGTAGATTGTATAATTACTTACCAAAGAGTGAAAAAGCACTTTTACCTGAATTGCTTATGAATGACGGACATATTTCTACTATTGCAAAGGATTATTACAATGATGAAAGTTTTTGTAGAGAGAGCAATGGAGAAATCAATCTTTGGAATATGTACAACCTATTCACAGGAGCAAATAAAAGCTCTTACATTGATACTTTCCTTGATAGAGGAGTGAATGCCTTTTCATTTGTAAAAGGTATCTCAAATGCACTAAGTGATAGTAATTCTAACTATTCTTGGTTTTTGAGTTAAAGATGACAACCCCTAATTGGGGTTGTTTTTTTTAATATATAAAGTATAAAACTGCACCAAAGATTATTAATAAAATAATTTTTAAAACGAAAGCCTTACCCCCAATAAACTCAACTTTTTTATCTTTCAAATTAATTGTAAATGGGGTAAATAGTCCTAAAAATATATTTATCGTAAACAATAAAAGTATTTTATACCAAAAACCTTTTTCTATTAATGAATTTAAAAAATCATTCTTAAAAATTTTAAATGAGAATAATAATATTATAAGAGAAACGAAAAATGCAATTACGGTTATTATTTGTGAAGTTATTAATAGATATTTTTTTGAGTTGAATTTCTTGGTTTGAATTTCATCTTCGTTGTAAAAGACATAAGTACAATTAATATTTAAAATCTTATCTCCTATGATTGTAAATAGATTTCCAGGTATATTTTTAATTGCTGTATTGTTGTTTACCTTTTTATATCTTGTGGCTTTAAGTAAATGAATACGTTCAATTTTATTAATGTTTTCTGAACATAAATCATAATCTGCTAATAAACCTGAATACAATGAAGGCTTATCACTTTCTTCTGCAACCAAAACATCAACAAAAGTATATTTGACTTTAAGAGTGTTTTCTAAACTATGTTCAGAGTATTTTTTGAATTTAAAAATTTTACCACTGAAAATATAATGCCAATTATTTTTGAACCTTAAAAATTTAAAACGAGTATCCCAATTAAAAAGAATTATTATTTTACTTGTAAAAAAACCAATTGTTCCTGAAAACACATATAAACTTAAAATAAAAGGGAAGTAGTATTTATAGATGTCTTTAGTTGTACCCTTAAAATCTGTTGGGGTCACTTTTTCGCTATCAATTGAGATAAATTTTTTATCAAACTGTGTTAAAAAGTTGTCTAAATTAATTTCTAATTTGTCAAAACAATTTAACAAAGAGATAAACACTAAAATTGTTATTAAGCCAACAAAAGAAGAATAAATTAAATGAACAAATACATTTGTTGAGTGGTTAATTTGCTTGGAAAATTCACCATGATAAAAAAATCTTCTAACAATAAATCCAGGTATTAAAACATAGATAAATATTATTGTTATTGCATATATACCTAACGATACCAAATCTATTCAATAATAATTAGATTATGACCTGAATTTTCTATTTCTCTTGATTTGTTTATTTCCGTAATTATTTTTTCATATTCTTCTTCATTATCTTGATTAGCTAAATTAAGATTATTAGTAGAGATGGCAGATGTATTAGTTTCTCTATTGATATTTCTTAAATCACTTATCACGGGCAGAAATAATTCCTTCCAATCTAAATCTGAAAAAAAATTTGACATAATAATAAGTTTTGTTTGTTATACGAATATATAACATTAAAAGTTACAAAAGTATTTAATTAACCTTTATTTAAAATAATTATTTTTAAAATGTAGTTAACCTGTCTATATTTGGATATAAGGCATTGAATAAATAATCTATTGAATAATCAGTTTTTATTTCTTTACTATAAAATGAATATAATTTTTTTTGAAAAGTTTTTTTATGGTCTAATTTAATCAGATCATCAAATAACCCAAATTTCTTAAATGTCAACTCTATATATTCCCAATATTCAGGGTAGTGTTCAATGGCATTATTTGCAAAATTTATCCATTCATTAGGTTTATATTTATAACCAATTATTCTTTTTTGTTTTGCACTTTCAATAATGCAAATCTCTTTTTCAAAGTCAAATAAATATTGAATAAATATTGAATTTTCAAAATTGTTAGCTAAATAAGAAATTGTTATTAAGCTATCTGCTTTATGAGGTTCATTAGGAAAAGAATTTAAAATATATTTTTCATCCTGTTTTGTAAATTTATACCCTCTTTTAAGTGCCAACTTAAAAAAGTAAACGAAGTTCAAATTTTTACTGTTAAATATATAATCAAGTATGTTTTTTTCCTCTTTATCAGCAATTAGATTTATATTGTATTCAAGGTAGTTAGTCTCTAAAATAAATTTAATGAAGAAATCATTATAAGATGCATTTGAAATCCAATTTAAAAGTTTATCGTTTTTATCTAAATTAAATTTTAAATTAAATTCTAATAACTCATTTTCTTCAAAATTCATTAACTCATCGGTTACACTTTTATAAACAGCTATTTTATTGTCTTTAAGTCTTTTAATTTCATTGAGAACATTATTAATTTTCGATTCTAACCTTTTTTTGGTGTTTATTTCTTCCTCAATTTTCTGTTTTTCTTTCTGTAATTTTTCTTTTAATAACTTTTCAGCTTTGATTTTTTCTTGATTCTTTTTTTGAAGCTCAAGAATTACAGTTTTTTCATGTCCAAAATTGTAAAAATAAACTTCGTAATTGTCAGAATCAAATTTCAATTTATCAATTGGAATGTACACCTCATTCCATTTGTCCATGAATATGTTTTCATTTGATAAATAGGTAGATTTGTATTTACATGTCAAATTGAATTTTTCTTCTTCTTCATTAAGTTTAAAGAAATTTTGATGATTTGATAAATATTTGATATCCTTCTCAGTTTGACTTTGACCTAAAACATCAAAATTATCTAATATCCATATTAAGTAAATTCCTTTAGCTTTATAAAAATCATACCTACTTAAAATATATTTTTGAGATAAAGATGATAATTGAATTTCAAAAACAATTTCTTTATCATAATACTTGCAATAAACATCAGGTTTTCTTTTGTTTTTGCCTTCAAAAATAAACTTGTCATCTATACTAACATCTGAAATGCCTTCAATCTCAGAAATAGAAGCTCCAATTCTATTTTTTAAGTATTTGTGTCTATCTGATTCTTTTGATTTTAGACAATCAAAAAAATCTTTCTTTTCTTTTGGACTTAAATTTTCATCTTTTAGTATGCAAATATCATCTGTTGGATAATGTTTAAAATATACTCTATCATATACACTTAAAGGAACAGATAATTTGTTATTACATTCTAAACATATGGGTTTAATCTCTCCTCTATTGTATTTTTTTCTTGTTTCAAATCCAATTAGTCTATCATCATATAGTTCATCTGCATCAATAATTTCTCCAGTATTTTTATCAATAGCGAATTTTATAGCTCTTTCTGTTGCCATTTTACCATTTATTTTTAGAATTTAAAATAGATAGTTTTCTTAAAAATTCTTTTTCACCATCAGAATTATTTTTAATAGTTGGTCTGTCTATTAATTTCAAATCATTTAACCGATATTCCACACTAACTTTTGAAACATTAAAGTGTAGGGCTAATCTATCAATTATGTCTCTATGTGCAATTTTATTGCAATCTTGACTATCTAAAAAAATTCTTCCAGCTTTACTAATTCCCATATTTTTTTGGATTACATAGAGTACTGCTTTAAAACTTTTTTCAGGCATTAACAAACATGAGGCAAAACAATTTGCTTGCCATTCAACCCAGTTTTTAGGATTGTTTAACACATAATTTTGTTCAAAGAAATTAAAACAGGTGTCTTTAAAGTTATTGTATAATGTTTTATTTACTTTTAACTCTTTATGTAATACATAATGTCCTAATTCATGAGCTAAAACAAAAGGTTCTCTTGGTGTGTTTTTTATTGACTTATTCAATATTATTTCATTAATTTCTGAATTAAAGTAACCTAAAACATCATTTTTTTTATCATCTTTAATTTGAGAATATTTGAATTTTAAATTATCTTTTTGTTCAAGATGTTTAAGTAAATCAAATAAAGGTATTGCTAAACCATAATTTAAAATTTCTGGTCTAAATTCATTGATAAAATTTGATGCAATCTCATCAATTTGTTTTGCTGACAATCTTCTAAGTCCTTCTATATCGTCAGGTAATAAGGACTTTTGAATAGCATTGATTATTACTGAATCAAAATCCTCTGTTTGATTTTTTTGTTTCTCATTTTTGTAATGGATAATATTGTAATTTTCATCATCAACTTCAATTAGCATTATCCCATGAGAAGTTATCTCTTCTATTGCTCCACTTTGAAGTTTATTATTTGTTATGAAAACTCCTTTAATTGCATAGTCGTGAATTTCACTAATATATTTTGCAAATAATGCTACATCATCTACAGGGATAGTTGAGGAATATTTTTTACATTCTATTAAATAAAGTAAAGTAGGTTTATCAGCTTTTGCTGGTGTAACTTCAATTGATAAATCAAAAATTATATCTTTTTTTCTTCTTGAAGAATAATATCCTTTTTTTCTATATACTTTACAATTTTCAGGGATTAATCCTAAATCTTTATTGTTTAAAGCATTCTCAATAATTTTATATGATTTATCTTCAAAATCATTGCCTATTTTAACTGTATTCATTTGATAAACTATTCTAAAATTAAAAAGTCTACGGAATCAGGAATAATATACTCAAACTTAAAAATAACTTTAACATTAACATTATTGTTTTCTAAAACATCTACTTCGTCATGATTGTAAGTTATGTTGTCTTTTTCTTTCCATTCTCTAATTGTTTCATCTGTGATTATCTCTTTTTGGTATTCAGTAACATCAACAATTAGCATATTTTTATACCAATTTTCTTCATCATTTGTGTAGACTTTTATTTCAATGTCACTAAAATCTACAATAAATATGTAATCTTTATAGGAATTAAAAACATTAATGATTGGTATATTATTGTAGGTTTTGTTAGAGAAAGGAAAATTGTTTTCCACATTTTCTTCAATATTTGTAAGTTTTTTTTCAGTTCTCCAATTCGCGAAAATTATTAGATTATTTTTATTTTTCGATTTTTCAATGAACAAATCTATTTGTCCAATGATATTTTTATTTATTATTTTAGTGTTAAAATCGATTAATTTCTTAAAAAATAAATCATCCATACTCTTTGCTAAACTTGCGCCAAAATCAGCTAACCCAATTATGTTTTGATGATGTTTACCTTCTATAAAAGCGAACCTCATTTTTAACATAGTTCTGAAAAAACCAAAACCATCAATACTTCTATCGTTAGCTAAATAAATTACTTTCTCAAGTTTTTGTAGAACATTAAAAATTACTGCGTTTCTTTCCCATAATTCACCTACATTGCTTCTGAATTCTTTAATTTTATTATTAGATAAAGGAACTCTCATTATTTGTTTGTAGTTTTCTATCTCTATTTCCTTTTTCAAATAACTAAATAGGCTTATTATTTTCTCTTTTCTATAATTAAGTTGAACATCATCAGTTTGTTCAGTTCCATTGAAAACAAAATCCATATATTCTTTATTTTCAATGGTAATCCCGTTTAATATTTTTTCAATATCGTCAAAAATATATTTGAATCTATCTTTAAGTTTTATTTTTTTTAAGTCATCTGTAGCTCTAATAAGATAGCTGTATTTTAATAGTATCATTACAAAACCAAATGTAAGCCAAGTTTTTGGTTGTAAAACAAAATAGGCTTTATTCATTGGAGGTTTTTTAGTTTCCCAATTATTTACAGACCAAAGATTTTCCTTTTCTATTTCATCAAATAAATTAAAAAAATCATTAAAAAAATTATTATCATATCCTACAACAGAATCATAATTATCTTCAAAGTAACTAAAGTTAAATTTATCAAATGATATTTTAGTGTGGAATTTTAAATAATAACCCCAGCATAACATTATCGTCAGAAATTTGAATGAATAACCACTATTATCTTTTCGATAATCAATACTAAACAAACTATTTTCAATCTTTTGAAATCCTTCATTAAATAAATCAAAGTCCTCTTCTTCAAGAATTAATTTTGATAAATTGATTAATGGGAGATATGATAATTCTACATAGTTAAATTCTTCTTTATCGTATTTTTCAGAAAGACTGATTTTCATACTCAATGAATCAAAAATCCTTTCAATATAGATTTTTTTAAAATTAGAATTTAGATTTGGATACAAGTAAATTAAGTTTGTACATGCTTTAGAATAACAATTTAAAGAACGCTTAAATGAACCTGTTAAAAGAGTATACTGAATGAAATCAAGAAGTTCATTAAAAGATTCAATATTGTTTTTCTTTGAAGCATTTGCTACCCCTTTATTGACAGCAAAAAATATATCATTTATATAATTTAAAGATATAGTGTCATAGTATTTGTTTAATCCGAAATTCATCCCTCTAAATCGATATATTTTTTATAAATTTCTTCTAAATTCTCAAGATTGCTTTTTAAGGCGACAGAATTATTTTTAGTTGAGTTGTCATCAATTTTGTTCAATAATTTATTCAGTTGTTGTTTTTCAAACTTATCTTCAAATCTTTTATTTTTTGCAAATGAGAAATATTTAGAAAGTTTGAGGTTTATATTATTATTAAATGAATAGATTTTAATCTCTTCTTTTTTAGGAAACTCATCATCAATATTTAATTCATGAAAATACTTTTTCTCAGAATTAACCTTATCTAAAGCTTTTTTTAAGCCATCTAAATTGATGTCATTTAAAAATGAAACTTTATTTTTTGAAATATAAATATGTGTAATATTAGCATCTGTAAAAAAAGGAAATCTTTCAAAAGATTGTTCTTTCAAAATAAATTTTTCATATCTCGATTTGAATTCATTTTTGATAAAATTATTATAATAAGCTCTTGAAAATTCTAACATTAATTCTTTTCGAATAATCTTTAATCTTTGTTCTTTGTTAATAAATTTGAAAACGTTGTTGTATAACTTTATTAATAAAAAGATATAAAAAACAAAAGATATAAAAATAAAAATAAGAATATTTGATTTTATATCCTGATTGTAAATAGTATTACTAAAAAAATATAAGCAGAGAATGCATATTATTATAGAAAAACCTAAATAGGTTATAAATTTAAAATTTACTCTTTCATCAATAATATTTTGAATATCATCCCTTTCATCTTTTAGGTGTGTAAATAATAAATTTGTGACAAATAAATTCATTGATACCAATGTTATTACTCCTGATGTAAAAGTTTTGACATTGTCATCAAAATTCACTTTAAGAATTTTTAAAAACTCAAAATTTATATATAAGGAATAAATTGTAATAAGTGATATTACAAATAAATAAGCACAAAATAATTGCCAAAAATTTGACGCAAAAATTATAGTTTGAAATTTTATAAATAAATTATTATTGTCTTTATGAATTTCAGGATATTTTGTTTTGAAATCATTTTTTATTTTGCTCTTTAAGCTCATTTACTACAAAATTTTTATAAAGTAATAGATTTTTTTTGAAAAATAAAATTAGCTTCAAAAATAAATATCCACAACTTACCCCCACAAACTACCCCCGCCTATCTAAAGCTCATCGAAATACCCCCACCCATTAGGAGCAATCCAAAATTTACCAGCAGGATAAATAATATTCATTTGTAGTGAATGTTTCTTTCCTACTGCTGGTTTATCAAAGGTTGCTACAAATTTTATGTTTAACTCAAAAAACTAAAGAAATGGTAAGAATTGTAAACTATCAAAAAAGAACAACGGAGGAGGGAAAAGATTTCTTCGTGTTAGAGATTCAAGGTGGAATTGAATTAGTAAAATCCCAAGCTACTGGGAAACATTATGTAACTGCAAGAAAGGCAAACATTGCAAGTACATTTGATGAAATGACTTGTCAAGCTTTAATAGGTTCTGAATTGCCTGGTAAAGTTGAGAAAGTTGCTTGTGAACCTTACGAGTATGTTATCAAAGATACTGGTGAAGTTATCACATTGGCTCACAGATTTGAGTATGTAGAAGAAAACCAGCAACAAGAAAACGCTATTACATCAAATGTTGAGAAAAGCTCTACTAAAGTAGATGATTTCATTCAAGGAATTGATGAAGAGCATACCTTTTCCAAAAATGGTGTTTTAGAACATGCTTAACAAATTGCAGTATTAACCTTGTGTCTGAAATTTATACAAACTCAATAAGAGAAGATTATAAATTTCAGACACTCTTTTATTTTTTAATCATGGAAAATAATGTTGCCGAAATTCAGGTTAGCTATTCAACTAATAGCAGAGTAAGACCAAAAGTAACTTGTGGAAAATCTGCTTTTGATTTGTTTTACAATTCATGGTCTCAAAATACAATTGAACTACAAGAGGAATTCAAAGTTTTACTTTTAAATAGAGCTAATAATGTATTAGGGATTTATCCGCTTTCAAAAGGTGGTTCTGCTGGAACTGTAGTCGATTTAAAATTACTTTTTGCTGTAGCTTTGAAATGTAATGCTACTTCAATAATTGTAGCACATAATCATCCAAGTGGAACACTAAAAGCAAGTGAACAGGATATTAAAATCACCAAGAAAATTAAAGAAGCTGGAAATTTGTTAGAAATCACACTTTTAGACCATATCATTATTACCAAAAACAACTTTTTGAGTATGGCTAATGAAGGATTATTTTAAGTTCATGTAAATGTGAACGTATTCAAAAACCCATCTTTATGATAGTAAATTGAAATGTGTAAAAAATTTAAGATTATTATAAATAGCTTTTTCTTATTTTTATCATTTATGACAACTTTGTGATTGTGGAGAAAAGCTTAAATGAATATCCTTTAGAATACCAAAACCAAATTTTAAGAGAAGTATTGTTTACTTTCTTCCCATTTACATTTGAGGACATGCTGGATTATGAAAGTAGCATTGATTTCAAAATACTTTCAAAGAATCAGTATGTAAATTGGAATGAAGAAATACTAATAAAATTCAAAGATAAATGGGATTGGGAAGCAATACAAACCAATCCCTTAATCATTGCGTATCACAATTTAGCAGTATTGTTTCCTGAAATTGCTGGTTTACCAGCAGTAAAATGTAAATGTGAAAATCAATTATCAGCTTGTAATCGTGCTAAAATTTGTTACACCGAATATAATGATGAATTAATGAAAAAGGATATGAAGAATCCTAAACATATTCAGTTTACATATTGGGTAAATTTCCTTATTGAGGAGTCCTATATAAATAGCGAAAATTTAAGTTACTACCTTTTGTATGATACTGTAATTGAAGATGGAAATACTTATAATACTGAATCTATTAATCCTGAAAATGTAGAAAAAAATAATAATCAGATTAATAGGGAAGATGTTCCTTTTTAGAATTTGAATAATTCTACAAGTTCTACATTTAAAGCTTTGGAAACCTTTTCAAGAGTTGTAACCGTCATATTAGTTTTTCCAGATTCCAATCTGCTCATATTACTTTTGTCATAATTGATTTTAGCAGCAAAATCCTGTTGAGATAAATTTTGCAATTCTCTCAGTTCTTGGATTCTTTTACCAATTTTCTTAAGCGTATTATTTTCAATTTTAGACAAATCAGAGTTGTATTTTACGACAAGTCAAAATTTGTTATAAATTTGCTTAGTTGGTTATCATAAAATACAACTGAAATTTATTTAAAGATTAAATGAAAAAAATTGAAGTTTTATTATTAACTGTTATAATAATGATAGTAGTGTCTTTAACTACTTGTTATGTTTACACAGAGGAAATAAGGTTACTTATTTCTGATAAAAAGAATTTCATCATTTTCTTTTTACTCATGTTTATTGCTTTGGTAATAATTAATTCTTACAAAAGAGTTAGTAAAAAAAATTCTCAGAAAGGGTTAGGGTACTTGTCAATTTTAGCTGTTTCAACATTTACATCATTTGCACTCTTTATATCAATGCACATCATACTTTTTATTATAGAATGGATTAAATCACTTTTAAATTAAATACAGAACAACATGAAAAAAATTATATTCGTTTTAGCTCTATGCTATTCTTTCATTGCAAACTCTCAAAATCAAACAAAGAACTATTATTTTGATTTAGGAGAAGAATTTTTATCAAAGAGAGATTATGTTAATGCTTTAAATAATTTTGATTTGGCAATTAAAAGCAAAAGCTTTTCAAAAGAAAACCAAAATTTAAACTATCCGTTAACTAACTCCAAATTATATTATTTCAAAGGTTTTACATTGTTTAAAACCAATAAATATAGTGAAGCATTAGAGTATTATAACCTATCAATTAGTTCAATGAATACAAAAGAGTATTATTGGAATCAAGCTCTTCAAGAAAGAGCAATGTTAAAATGCCAATTAAATCATTTTGACAGCGCAATTGAAGACCTAAATACAATAATCAATAGTTATAATGATTCCAAAGCTAATTATGGATTACAAATATTTTTGAAGTTGAATAAACCAGCAGAGATAAGTAGAGCTTATTGTTTAAGAGCATTTGCTAAAATAAAAATTAATCAATTTGAAGCAGCTTATGAAGACGTTGATTTAGCACTTTCTTATAATCATGAAAATAGTGAAGCTTATTTATATGGTGGTTTATGTATGTTGAATACAGGAGAAAAAGACAAAGGCTGTTTGAAATTGATTATTGCAGAGAGTTTGGGTAATCAAGAAGTCAAACCCATATTTGAAAAATATTGTACAAATTAATCTACCACCTTTTAGGTGGTTTTTTTATGCTTATGGTAAAAGTATCAATTCCTTTGTTCAAATTAGGAGAAGAATATGAGTTACATGAGTTTGATTTAAATCCTTTAGGTTGCTTTTTAGCTGAAAACAATTTTGCTTATGAATTATATAGATATAGAAAGATTAGAAAATATCAGATTTATCTCTTTTATAATTGTGATATTTTAAGTGCTTTTTGTGTATTTGATAATAAGGAGAATTTAATTAAAATTAAAACAAAGCGAAATTTTAAAAAGGAGATGGTTTTAAAAATTATAACAAAATTTAAAGAATAAGTTTTGTAAAATAGATATTTAGAATATATTTGCACCTCGAAAGAACTGGTTCTGAAAAAGACCAATTGAATTTGAGGTCAAACATAGGTCAAACATTTTTGCTGAAAAGAGTAAAAATCTGAAAACAAAAGAAACTATTAATATTAGTAAATCATTTGTTTTCAAACATTTACAAAGAAAAGCAATAATCTGTAAGACATTTGTTACAGTCTCATAATCAGGTGGTCCCTGGTTCGAGCCCAGGTGGGACCACAAGTTGAAAGAAATAGTCGGTAAAAGACTATTTTTTTTTAGCTGATGAGGAAGAAATTAAGATTTTTTTAAGTTTTTTTTTAAAAATCATTGATTAATATAAAAATATTTTTATTTTCGTGTTTTCAAAAGCAATGTTTTAACGACTTTGTTTGCAAATCGTTAATAAATAATTAAGAAAACCCATTTTCTTCCATTAAAGAATAAAAATTTATACTTTAGGCCTATGAAATTAGCAGTACAAAAAATAGTTTTAGTTTTCGTGGCATTACTAAATGTTGATATGGCTTTGGCAGCTGATCCGACCCCGCCGCCACCAACGCCACCACCACCGCCAGGTTTACCTATTGATGGGGGATTAGTATTTTTGTTCTTCTTGGCATTAATATTTGGCTATTTTATATCAAAAAAATATATATCAGCAAAAAAAAGCTCTTTTTAAAAAAGAGCTTTTTTTGTTATTGTTACTACTGATTTAATTCATGGATTCGTTTTACATATTTGCCTAAAACATCAAATTCTAAATTGACTTCTGTTCCTTTTTTAAATGTTTTGAAATTAGTGTGCTCATACGTGTAAGGTATAATGGCTACGCTGAATTCATTTCTTTTGGAGTTGACTACTGTTAGACTGGTTCCGTTTATGGTAATTGACCCTTTTTCTATTGTAATGTTGTTGAGCTTGTCATTATATTCAAAGGTGAAAAGCCAGCTTCCGTTTGTTTCCTGAATATTTATGCAAGTTCCTGTTTGGTCAACATGGCCTTGAACAATATGTCCGTCTAAGCGGTCTCCTAATTTCATGGCTCTTTCTAAGTTGATTAAGTCTCCTTTTTGCCACAATCCTATGTTGGTTTTGTCGATGGTTTCTTTAATTGCAGTGACAGTGTAGTTGTTTTCGTCTATTGCTACAACTGTGAGGCAAATGCCGTTATGAGCTACACTTTGGTCTATCTTTAATTCGTTAGTAATGGTGGAGTTGATTGTAATATGGAGGTTATCTTGCTCTTTTTGAATATCTTCTACTGTTCCGAGTGTTTCTATAATTCCTGTAAACATAACTGATTTTATTTTATTAAATTTGCAGTTCAAAAATACGTAAATAATAATAACCGAAAATGGTTAAAAAGGTAGAAAATATAATAGTTGGTATCTCAATAGGTGATTTGAATGGGATTGGGCCTGAGATTGTTTTGAAAACTTTTGAGGACAATAGGATGTTTGATTTTTGTACGCCGGTTATTTTTGCCAATACAAAAATAATTTCCTTTATAAAAAAAACATTAAATGCAGAGGTTAGTGTTCAGGGAATCGATAATTTAGAACAGATTGTCCCGGGTAAGCTGAATGTGTTGAATGTTTGGCGGGAAGGTGTGAATTTAGATTTCGGTAAAGCAGACGACAATGTCGGACGTTATGCCGTTAAATCGTTTGTAACTGCTACCAAAGCTTTGAAGGATGGTTTTGTCGATGTTTTGGTTACTGCTCCGATCAATAAATACAATATTCAGTCGGATGAATTCAAGTTTCCGGGACACACAGATTATTTGAATCAGGAAATTGAAGGGAGTGCTTTAATGTTGATGGTGAGTGGAAACTTGCGAATAGGTTTGTTGACTGATCATGTTCCTGTAAATGAAATTACAAAATATCTGACTCCGGAATTGCTGGAATCAAAAATAAGAACCATTCAACAATCTTTAATCCGGGATTTCGGAATTGTAAAACCTAAGATTGCAGTTTTAGGACTTAATCCGCATAGTGGAGACAATGGAGTTATAGGAAAAGAAGAGCAAGATATTATTCGTCCCAAAGTTGAAGAATTATTTAATAGCGGAATAATGGCTTTCGGACCTTATTCTTCAGATAGTTTTTTCGGATCGAATCAGTATGAGAAGTTTGATGCTATATTGGCAATGTATCATGATCAGGGTTTGATACCGTTTAAAACGCTGTCTTTTGGTAATGGGGTGAATTATACTGCAGGATTGGAAAAAATAAGAACATCTCCCGACCATGGTACGGCTTATGAGATAGCCGGAAAAGGAGTGGCTAGCTATAATTCTTTCAGAGAAGCAGTGTATCTTGCGATTGATGTTTTTCATAAAAGAAATGAATATCAGGGGCTTATACAGAACCCTTTGAAAATAAAACAAGGGTAGTTGTAAACAAAAAAATGTTTATAACTGGTTTTGGATTTGTAATAATTTTATATATTTGCATCCCTTTTAGAGGGTAAACTGTTGTTATGAAGAATATTAAAGAATATTTGATCCCGTTTTCAGGATTAAAGATAGGTAAGCATCAGTTTGATTATCAGATAGATAATTCGTTCTTTAAACACTTTAATTATGATGAGTTTGATGCGGCTGATATTAAAGTGAATATAGTTCTGGAGAAAAAAAGTACAATGTTGGAGTTGGCTTTTAAGCATAAAGGAGAAGTTAGAGTGCCTTGTGACTTGACTAGTGAATATTTTAATTTACCTGTAAAAGGAAAATTAAAACTAATAGTGAAGTTCGGAGAGGAGTTTAATGATGAAAATGAAGAATTGCTGATATTGCCACACGGAGAGTTTCAAGTAGATGTTTCACAGTATATCTACGAGATGATAGTGCTTTCAGTTCCGGCTAAGAGAGTGCATCCGGGAGTGAAAGACGGAACTTTACAAACGGACGCTTTACAGAAATTGGAGCAGTTGGCTCCGAAAGAAGAGAAAAAAGAAAAAGAAGATATAGACCCAAGGTGGGAAAATTTAAAAAAACTATTAACGGATAAAAATAAGTAAAAATGGCACATCCTAAGAGAAGACAGTCGTCAACAAGAAGAGATAAAAGAAGAACGCACTACAAAGCATCTGTTCCACAGATCGCAACTTGCCCGGTAACAGGAGAGGCTCATTTGTATCACAGAGCTTACTGGCATGAAGGTAAATTATATTACAGAGGTCAGGTAGTAGTTGATAAAACTGAAGCAGTAGCGTAATTGTTTTAAAATACAGAAAACTCTCACGAAGTGAGGGTTTTTTTGTTACTAGTAAAGCTCTTTTATTTAGCATTGGTTTTATAATCGTATATTTTTTTGTAATTTCCACCACTTTTTTAGGAGATTACAAATTTTTGGTGCGCTAAAAATAACCAAGGCTGTTTTTCTATATAAAAAAGTAGTTACCATTTTTTAAAAAATTGACAAATGAGTAAAATAACGGCTGCCATTACAGCAATCGGTTCTTATGTGCCTAAATATGTTTTGTCTAACCAGGTATTGGAAACAATGGTAGACACTAACGATGAATGGATTACAACCCGTACAGGGATAAAAGAAAGAAGGATTTTAAAAGAGGATGAAGGAGTCGGGACTTCTTATTTAGCTATAAAAGCAGCTCAGAACCTTATAGAAAAGGCAAATCTTGATCCTAAAGAAATTGATCTGGTTATTATGGCAACTGCCACACCGGATATGCCTGTAGCTTCAACAGGAGTTTATGTAGCAACACAGATCGGAGCGACCAATGCTTTTGCTTTTGACTTGCAAGCTGCTTGTTCCAGTTTTCTTTACGGAATGTCAGTCGCATCTGCTTATATTCAATCAGGAAAATATAAAAAAATATTATTAATAGGTGCTGATAAGATGTCATCTATAATAGATTATACAGATAGAGCCACTTGTATCATTTTCGGTGATGGAGGTGGCGCTGTTTTATTTGAACCTAATGAAGAAGGTTTCGGTCTTCAGGATGAAGTATTGAAAAGTGACGGTGTAGGGCGTGAATTTTTAAAGATCGATGCAGGAGGTTCAATATTGCCGGCTTCAGAAGAAACAGTTAAAAATAAGCAACATTATGTTTTTCAGGATGGAAAAACAGTATTCAAATATGCTGTTTCCGGAATGGCTGATGTGAGCGAGAAGATCATGCAGCGAAACAATTTGTCGCATGAGGATGTAAATTGGCTAGTTGCTCATCAGGCTAATAAACGAATTATTGATGCTACAGCAAACAGAATGGGAGTTGATGATTCAAAAGTTCTGATTAATATTCACAAGTATGGTAATACAACTTCGGCTACATTACCGTTATTACTTTGTGAATTCGAAAAGCAAATTAAAAAAGGAGATAATATAATTTTTGCAGCATTCGGAGGTGGCTTCACTTGGGGAGCTATTTATCTGAAATGGGCATACGATACAAAATAACAACAAGCTAAACCAAATTTCAAAGAGTATGGATATTAGAGAAATTCAAAACCTAATTAAGTTTGTAGCTAAATCTGGTGCTACAGAGGTGAAGTTAGAAATGGAGGATTTTAAAATCACCATTAAAACCACTCAGGAAGGAACTGAAACAACTTACGTTCAACAGGTTCCTGTAACTACAGCTTTGCCACAGGCTGCGGCTCCTATGCCAGTTGCTCCTACAACAGCAGCTGCGCCGGTTGCTCCGGAAGTTAAAAGTTCAGAAGAAAATAGTAAATATATCACTATAAAATCTCCTATCATCGGTACATTCTATAGAAAGCCGGCACCGGATAAACCTGTGTTTGCAGAAGTAGGAAGTACAATTTCAAAAGGAGATGTGGTTTGTGTGATTGAAGCTATGAAACTATTCAATGAGATTGAATCAGAAATTTCAGGGAAAATCGTTAAAGTATTAGTAGACGATGCCTCCCCGGTAGAATTTGATCAACCTTTATTCTTAGTAGATCCATCTTAATAAAGTTAGAAATTAGAAGTTAGAGATCATATTTTTTGATTTCATTTAATTGTCTAATTGACACAACTTGTCCCGTTTTTTCGGGATGGACTAATTATCTAATTTGATTATTATGTTTAAAAAAATATTAATCGCAAACAGAGGAGAAATTGCACTACGTGTGATTAGAACCTGTAGAGAAATGGGGATCAAAACAGTAGCAGTATATTCCACTGCAGATGCTGATAGTTTACACGTTCGTTTTGCAGATGAAGCAGTGTGTATTGGTCCGCCGCCAAGTAATTTGTCTTACTTGAAAATGTCAAATATCATAGCTGCTGCAGAGATCACGAATGCAGATGCAATTCATCCCGGATACGGATTCTTATCTGAAAATGCTAAGTTTTCAAAGATTTGTGAAGAGCACGGAATAAAGTTTATCGGTGCTTCAGCAGAAATGATTGAAAAAATGGGAGATAAAGCTACCGCAAAAGCAACAATGAAAGCAGCGGGTGTACCTTGTGTTCCCGGTTCAGACGGAATTTTGGAATCTTTTGAACAAGCTAAAAAAGTAGCTAAAGAAATAGGTTATCCTGTGATGATGAAAGCCACTGCCGGTGGAGGTGGAAAAGGAATGCGTGCTATTTGGAAAGAAGACGAATTGCAAAAAGCTTGGGAAAGTGCTCGTCAGGAAGCTGCTGCAGCATTCGGAAATGACGGTATGTACATGGAAAAATTAATTGAAGAGCCAAGACATATCGAGATCCAAGTTGTGGGAGACCAATACGGAAAAGCGTGTCACCTTTCTGAAAGAGATTGTTCTATTCAACGTCGTCACCAAAAATTGACAGAAGAAACACCTTCGCCTTTTATGACGCAGGAGTTACGTGATAAAATGGGTGAAGCAGCTGTGAAAGCAGCAGAGTATATTAATTACGAAGGAGCAGGGACTATTGAGTTCTTAGTAGACAAACATCGTAATTTCTACTTCATGGAAATGAATACTCGTATTCAGGTTGAACATCCTATTACGGAACAAGTTGTAGATTATGATTTGATTCGTGAGCAAATATTAGTTGCATCAGGAGTGCCGATTTCAGGTAAAAATTATTATCCGCAATTGCATTCCATAGAGTGTCGTATTAATGCTGAGGATCCGTATAATGATTTCAGACCATCTCCGGGTAAAATTACTGTTTTACACGCACCGGGAGGTCATGGAGTACGTTTGGATACTCATGTTTACGCCGGATATACTATTCCGCCGAATTATGATTCTATGATTGCTAAGTTGATTACAACAGCTCAAACAAGAGAAGAGGCAATTAATAAAATGAAACGAGCTTTAGATGAGTTCGTAATTGAAGGAATCAAAACAACTATTCCTTTCCACAGACAGTTAATGGAGAATCCGGATTATGTTGCCGGAAATTATACCACTAAGTTTATGGAGGATTTCAAAATGGAAGAAATTAAAGAATAGTGAAATATAATTTCAATAAAAAATCCCGATTCAAAGAATCGGGATTTTTTTATTATTGATTACAGCTACAGAGTTTCTTTTAACCATTTAAAGAATTCGCGTTGCCAAACAATTCCGTTTTGAGGTTTTAAAACCCAGTGGTTCTCGTCAGGGAAAAACATAAAACGGCTGTGTATTCCTTTCAGTTGGGCTGCCTGAAAAGCTTCTTGTCCTTGTCCGATCGGAACCCGGAAATCTTTTCCGCCCTGAATTACAAAAATCGGAGTATTCCATTTATCAACGAGTTTAATAGGATTGAACTGTTGATACGTTTTTTGAGCAGCAACATTATTTTTATCCCAATAAGGTCCGCCTAAATCCCAATTCGTAAAGAAGACTTCTTCCGTTGTTCCATACATACTTTCAAGATTGAAAACGCCACAATGCGAAATGAATGTTTTGAAACGATTGTTGTGAATTCCTGCTAAATAGAAAACCGAATAACCACCGTAACTTGCACCAACAGCTCCTAAACGTTTGTTATCTACGTAAGGTTCTTTGGCAACATCATCAATAGCACTTAGATAATCCTGGATAGCTTGTCCCCCCCAATCCTTGCTGATATCTTCATTCCATTTTACACCGTGTCCCGGCATACCTCTGCGGTTAGGGGCAACTACAATATAACCTTGTGAGGCCATTACCTGAAAATTCCAACGGAAAGAATAAAATTGTGAAAGAGCCCCTTGTGGTCCCCCTTGGCAATATAATAGGGTTGGATATTTTTTAGTTTTGTCAAAATTTGGCGGTAAAATAACCCAAACTAACATGTCTTTACCGTCGGTAGTTTTAACCATTCTTTTTTCAACAGTTGGCAAAGCTAATTTGGCATATGTCTTGGTATTTACATTGGTAATCTGATTCCATTTTTTCTTTTTCAGGTCATAGGAAAAAATTTCATTGGCATGGTTCATATCACTTCTTGTAACTAAAACATTATTTCCGCTAAAACCGATAATCTGATTGACATCGAACTGACCTTCTGTTAGTTGCTTAACTCTTACCATAATCTTACTCAGCCCCGGAAAATTCACTTCAAAAAGTTGTTTGGTTCCGTCAACAGGCGCTAAAAAATATACTTTTTTCCCATCTTCGCTCCAAATGAAACTGTCTACAGTTCCGTCCCAAGCAGAAGTTAAGTTGATTAAAAAGCCTTTGTAGTTAACTACAATATCATTTTTATCGGCCTCATAGCCTTCTCGTTTCATTTGCAGCCATGAGAGATCGCCGTTAGGAGAAAACTGTGGGGCAACATCATATCCTTTGTTTTCCTTCGTTAAATTTTTAGTTGTTTTGGTGTTTATATCGTACTCATATAGGTCTGTATTAGTACTAATAGCGTAAGCTGCTCCTGTTTTCTTTTTACATACATATATTATTTTTGAACCATCAGGAGACCAAATGTAGTCCTCATCCCCACCGAAAGGTTTTTGCGGTGAATCAAAAGGTTCGTTAGCCATAATATCAATTTCTTCTTTTTGGTTATTCGTAAAAATAATATGGTTGTGAGTACCGTCGTTCCAAGTATCCCAATGACGGTAATCTAATCCGTTATAGATATGAACTTCGCTTTTTTCTAATTCAGGATAAAAGTCTTTTCCATAAACGTTATCAATTTTAACTTCTTTATGAGAAAGAGTGCCGCCTTTTTCATTATTATTTTTATCATTTACTAAATCAGAAGCGTTTTCAATTACAGTTGCTTTGCCGCCTGTTACAGGGATACTGTAAAATACACTATTTGATTTGTTTTCTTCAACAGAAGGGGTTGATACTTTATAAATGATTGATTTTCCGTCTTTTGAAATTCCTAAAGGAGAAATGCGTCCGAGCTTCCATAAAAGTTCGGGTGTCATGACTTCTTGAGCACTAAGTGAAAGTCCTGCCATAATTAAAATAATAGATAAAAATTGTTTTTTCATAGGGTTTAAATTTGTAGCGTATAAAATTACTTAAATAAAGGCTATAAAAAAAGCCTCATTTCTGAGGCTTTCTTGAAGTGATTAAAGATTTTATTTTTTGATAAATCGTTTCGTTGTGATTTGGTCATTATTTTGAATTTCAATTATATAATGTCCTTGTTCTAAACTCTCTACGTTAATCATATTGTTTTCTGCATTTCCTTTTTTAATCGGTTGACCTAATAGATTGTAGATTGTAAAAGCACTACTATTACTCAATCCGGTAATGTTTAGAATGCTACTGGTCGGGTTCGGATATAAAGTGATTTCAGTTGAAGTAAACACAGTATCTTCAGTTTCTTTTCCACTTGAAGTGATATTTACAGTATAATCTTCAACTTGTCCGTAAGTGAAAGATTCGCAAGAAGTCGGGATTGCATTATACTTCATCGAAACTCTCATTCTTGTAGCTCCAAGTGTAGCTGTTGAAGGAATTGTAATGGTTCCGGAAACCGGAGTTGTTTTACTTGCAGATTTGCTCCATACTAACTCTCCGGAGTCGTCAAAGTCACCATCTTGGTTGAAATCGATCCAAACCGCATAACCTTCACTGTAAACAGTTCCTGACCAATAAGGGGTTATGGTAATGGTTTGAGAAGAACCTCTGGCAGCATTAGTAGATACAGAAGTAAAATCTTCATATCCGGAAGTTCCTGTTGAAGAATTGTTGATAGAACCGTAAACTACTTGTGCAATTCGCTCATCAGAAGTGTTGTTACCTTGTGAAGAACAATACGTTACTGTGTTAGCAGATGTCGTTACACTAACCGTATTACTGGATGCGGATATGTTTCCGGCAGCGTCTTTGGCTTTTACTGTAAAGCTATATGTAGTAGAAGCTGTTAATCCGGTAACACTATAAGATGTAGCAGTAGTGGTGGTTCCGATCTGACTTCCGTTTTGGTAAACGTTATATCCCGTTACGCCTACGTTGTCCGTAGAAGCTGTCCAACTTAAATTAGTGGTGGTTTGGGTTGTTCCGCTTGCTGAAAGAGTAGGTGCTGAAGGAGCTGTCGTATCTGCAGTTCCGGTAGCTAAATTAACGGTGTAATCTTCAACTTCTCCGTAAGAGAAAGTCTCGCAGGAAGTCGGAATTCCGTTGTATTTCATGGAAACTCTCATTCGAGTTGCTCCGCTGGTAGCTGTTGTCGGTATAGTGAAAGTTCCGGAAACCGGAGTTGTTGTGCTTGCGGCATTACTCCAAACCAGTTCTCCTGAGTCATTAAAGCTTCCGTTTTGGTTATAGTCGATCCAAACCGCATAACCCTCACTATAAACAGTTCCTGTCCATGTTGGAGTAATAGTAATGGTATAAGCTGTTCCTTTTGTAAGGTTTGTAGATATAGAAGTAAAATCAGAATAGCCGTTTCCGTTACCTGATGAATTATTGATGGTGTTCAATTGAACTCTTCCGATATATTCGTCCGTAACTGTATTTCCTTGAGAAGTACAATAAGTCGGTGTGGTGGAACCGGATAATGTTGTAACGTTTACGGTATTACTTGTGCTTGAAATATTTCCGGCAGCATCCTTAGCTTTAACAGTAAAACTGTAAGTAGTGGAAGCTGTTAATCCGGTAACATTATAAGAAGTGGTAGAAGAAGTTCCGATTTGAGTTCCGTTTTGATATACATTATAACCTGTCACAGCCACATTATCTGTTGAAGCGGTCCAGTTTAAATTGGTAGTTGTTTGTGTCGTTCCTGAAGCTGCTAAATTGGTCGGTGCGCTTGGTGCTGTTGTATCATTTCCTGAACCTGCAGTAATGGTAAAATTAGTATTAGAAACATCGAAGAAAATATGATTGGTTCCTTTGATCATAATTCTACACTGTGAAGAAGGTGTGTTTGGTATAGTAACATCCTGTGTTCCGTCGTTCGTTGTAGCTGCTAAAAGAGTTGTCCAAGTGCTTCCTCCGTTTGTAGAAAGTAAAATATCTACATTAGCACAGTTCACACCGTTAGAAGTAGTTCCTGCAACATTCCAAGTGATTGTTTGCGTACTTCCACCTGTATAAGTTACGGCGGTATTAGGAGCTGTAACTACAAATGGTCCTGCCGTGCCATTTACAGTTACGACCATATCGTCACTATTATTAGCTGATCCGCCGGCTCTGTTATCTCTTACAGTAAATCTGAAATTTAAAGTTCTGGCTACCGAAGAAAGAGCTTCAACGGTAATTTCTGAACCTGAAGTTGTTGTAGCGCCTGCCAGAACTCTGGACATCATTGGGAAATAACGAGTAGGTGAAGTCGTTGGAGTATAGGATCTGAAATTCGGACCGCTGGTTTTAGTTGCGCTAGCGGCTGAGCTAGATCCTGTTTGTGAGCTTGAAGCATTGTCCATTTGTTCCCAACAATATGTAAGTGCATCTCCGTTAGCATCTGTTCCGGAACCGGTTAACATAAATGGAGTGCTTTTAGGAATAGTGTAGTCAGAACCCGCATTTGCAGTCGGAACACTATTTCCTGTACTGGTAAGGGTCGGACAAGATTTTGCCTTAATGTTATTAGTGACTTGTTGTATACTGATAGCGTGGAAGTAAGCATCAGAATGTGCTTGAATATCTTGAGAAGTAATACCGGCATATCCCATAATTGTGGAGCCAGATCCCGGTTCCATATTGGCTCCGGTTCCTTCATTGCTCATTGAAAAAGTGTGATTAGCCCCTAATTGATGTCCTAATTCGTGAGCTACATAATCAATGTCAAAATTGTCACCTGAAGGAATTCCGTCAGCCGGAGAAGTGTATCCGCTACCTTTTTGTCCGTCTACACAAACACAACCGATACAACCGGCATTTCCGCCGCCGCCGTCTTTTCCGAATAGGTGTCCGATATCATAGTTAGATTCGCCGATTACACTAGTTAAAGTCGATTGTAATTGTGAATTCCAATTCGACATACTACTTGAAGGTGAATAAGGATCAGTTGAAGAATTGGTATAAATAACTGAATCAGTATTTGAAATCAGAACCAGTCGAACGCCAAAGTCTTTTTCAAAAACACCGTTAACACGTGTCATAGTGTTATTGATAGCAGCCAAGGCATTTGTCTTTGTTCCTCCGAAATAAGCTGTGTATTCACCTGTTACAGACATAGCTAAGCGGAATGTTCTCAGGGTTGAATCGTCTGCATTAGGGCGTAGTTGAGTGCCAACAACAGCAGATTGGTTTACCTGATCTATTACAGAACATTCAAATTTTGAAAAAGCTTGTCTTTTATCTGATTTTCTGTAAACCGCATAAGAAGATAGATCTGAAGTATAAGGTTCAATAAATAGTGCTGATTGATCGGGATAGAGAGTCATGGATTGGAACCCAAGCGGGGAAATACTGATGTAAATTGTTGCTCCCGGGTTTTCGACACCTTGTCCGACATAAGATTTAATATCCGGATAACGATTAGCCAGATCGGGATCCATAACGGAATACTCAATAATTTTAAAATTTTCAAGTGCACCTTCTGCATTTGGGAATGATAAGGTTAAGTTAGATTGGTCAGCTGAAGTTGTTTTGTGGGACAATTGACTTAGCTTTTGTTTCATTTTTACCATATCCAATCCGAAGAGTTTTGGATTTTGGATCATTCTTTTGTTCTGAACTATTTCAGAATCTGCTTTTTTCTGGGTTCTGGACCAGAATGAGTCTCCGTTTTGCCCAAAGGCAAAGGATGAGATTGCCAGTAAGGCAATTCCTAGGAATTTTTGTTTCATAAAAAAATAGTTAAGGTTAATTATCAAATCAAATGTATTTATTCTAATGTTAAAATAGTTACAGTTTTTCTGTATATTTTGTTAAAATATAACAAAACGATAAAAAATAGCTGTATTTATTACATTTAAGAAATGAATTTTGTTAGAATTTGGGGTAATTAGAGAGAGAGTATTGGGGTGTGATTTGAAAAAATATCCGTATTTTCACAGCTTAATATATTAATTAGCTGTTATGAGGAAACTGGCATTACATTGGCAAATACTTTTAGGGATGTTTCTGGGGGTACTTTTTGCTGTTGTTTTGATACAATTTAGTTGGGGGAAAGAAATTATTGTGGATTGGATTAAACCCTTCGGTAATATTTTTATTAACCTGCTTAAACTGATAGCCGTTCCCTTGATTTTAGCATCTTTGATAAAAGGAGTTTCCGATTTAAAAGATATATCGAAACTATCCAGAATGGGAGGGAGAACTATAGGGATGTATGTGCTGACTACTGTTTTAGCAGTTTCGATCGGTTTAGTTGTTGTAAACATAATAAAGCCGGGAAGTTATATTTCCAAAGAAACACGTACTGAATTGGTCGGAAACTATGCCAGTGATGCTAACTCTAAGATCATGGCGGCTGAAGAGCAGAGCGAAACAGGACCTCTACAGGCTTTAGAAGATATGGTGCCAAGTAATATCATGAAGGCGGCTTCAGATAACGGTAATATGTTACAAGTGATCTTTTTTGCAGTCTTTTTCGGGATTGCCTTAATCCTTATTCCACAAGATCAGGCTGCTCCGGTCAAAGCTTTTTTTGACGGATTTAATGAAGTGATCTTGAAAATGATAGATATTATCATGTTAGCTGCTCCGTTTGGTGTTTTTGCACTTTTAGCATCATTAGTGGCTGAATCGCCTAGCTTTGATCTGTTTAAAGCTTTGGGGATGTATGGGATAACAGTGCTGATAGGATTGGGGATAATGATATTGGTTTATATGTTTTTAGTGAAAGTATTGGCAAGAAAATCTCCGAAGTTCTTCTTTAATGGTATATCTCCGGCTCAATTATTAGCCTTTTCAACAAGTTCAAGTGCGGCAACTTTACCGGTTACGATGGAACGAGTAGTCGATAATTTAGGCGTAGATGATGAAGTAGCCAGTTTTGTATTACCGATAGGGGCTACTATTAATATGGACGGAACCAGTTTATATCAGGCCGTAGCGGCTGTCTTTATCGCACAGGCTTTCGGTATGGATTTAAGTTTGGGAGTTCAGTTAGGAATTATTACAACAGCAACTTTGGCTTCTATAGGAAGTGCAGCAGTTCCGGGTGCAGGTATGGTAATGTTGGTAATTGTTTTGGCACAAGCAGGAATACCCGAAGCAGGATTAGCCTTGATTTTTGCCATTGACAGACCTCTGGATATGTGCAGAACCACAGTAAATGTAACCGGAGATGCAGCAGTTTCAATGGTTGTGGCAAAATCAGTAGATAAATTAGCGTAATATGGAAGATTTTCACTGGACGAAATTATTTAATCCTGAGTTTTACATCACAATGGAAATCGGTGGGGTTCCTGTCGGTATCTATATGGTTTTATTTATTGTGTTTGCCGAAACAGGGTTATTTGCCGGTTTTTTCCTGCCCGGAGACAGCTTGTTGTTTCTATCCGGAATCTACTCCAGAGAATTAGTGGAGACTTTTTTCTATATACCGGGTGATTTTTCTAACGTTACAATTTTAGGTTTGTTGATTGCTGCGGCAGCTACTTTGGGAAACATATTCGGTTATTGGTTCGGAGCGCGTAGCGGACAATTTTTATACCAAAGAGAGGATAGTTTTTTCTTTAAGAAAAGATACTTGCACGAATCACAGATATTTTTTGAAAGACATGGAGGGAAAGCTATTATTTTTGCTCGTTTTTTACCTATCATAAGAACCTTTGTCCCGATCATTGCCGGAATTGTTCACATGAAAAAAACACGCTTCATGTTTTATAATGTATTGAGTTCTGTTATGTGGTCGTTTATTTTAGTTTTTGCGGGACATTATCTCTATGGTTTGTTCTTAGAAGAGTTTGATCTGGACTTAAAAAAACATATTGAAAAGATTATTTTTATCCTTATTGCTGTAACTACTTTTCCTTTAGTAATGAAAGCAATAAAGTCGGCTAAAAACAAATCTAAAAAGGAATGATACCATTAAGTTACTGGGAGTTGAAAAACTGGTTTACGAATGTAGATTTTGCTATTGTAGGAAGTGGAATAGTAGGATTGCATTGTGCGATAGAATTAAAACAACGCTTTCCGAAAGCTAAGATATTGGTCTTAGAAAAAGGAATATTACCTCAGGGAGCCAGTACAAAAAATGCAGGTTTTGCCTGTTTTGGAAGTCTTTCCGAAATTTTAGATGATTTAAAAACACATACGGAAGATGAAGTAGTTTCTTTGGTAGAAAAAAGATGGAATGGATTACAATTGCTTCGTAAGAATTTAGGAGATAAGATTTTAGATTTCAGACAATATGGAGGTTATGAGTTGTTTTTACAGCAGGATGAAGCTTTTTTTGATGAATGTGTAAATCAGCTTTCATTAGTCAACCAAATTTTAAGTCCGATTTTTAAAGAGAAAGTTTTTATTAAAAAAAGCAATGGCTTTGGTTTTCAAAACATTTTTAATTATTTGCTGTATAATTCTTTTGAAGGTCAGATCGATACCGGAAACATGATGCAGGCTTTGTTAAAAAAAGCAATAGCAAATGATATTTTAATTCTGAATCAACAAAATGTTACTACTTTCCATGATTCGGGTGCTAAAGTAGAGGTCGTTACCAATGGTATCTCTTTTTATACCAACAAACTATTATTGGCTACTAACGGATTTGCTTCTGAATTGATGAAAGGAGATATCAAGCCGGCCCGGGCTCAGGTATTGGTAACAAAGCCTATAGAAGGCCTTTCGGTCAAGGGGACTTTTCATCTAGACAGAGGGTATTACTATTTCCGAAATATTGAGAACAGAATTCTTTTTGGTGGCGGAAGGAACCTTGATTTTGAAGGTGAAACTACAACTCATTTAGGGCAAACAAAAATTATTCAGGAACAGTTAGAACAATTACTTAAAAGTGTAATTTTGCCGCAATTTGATTTTGAAATTGAACACCGTTGGAGCGGAATAATGGGAGTAGGAAATCATAAAAGACCGATTGTAAAACAACTTTCTGATAATGTGGCCTGTGGTGTTCGTTTAGGCGGAATGGGAGTAGCAATAGGAGGTTTAACAGGAAAAGAATTAGCGGATTTACTATAAATGACAGCAAAGAAGACAACTACCAAAAAGAAACCGGCTAAAAAACCGGTAAAAAGAACTTTTAAGCAAAAATTACTTCGTTTTGTACTGAAGTTCATTCTTTGGTTTAATGGGATCTGTATTTTCTGGGTGTTGTTGTATAAGTTCGTTCCGGTTCCTTATACTCCTTTAATGGCTATCAGAGCAATTGAGCAAAAAAATGTCGGGAAAGAAATGACCTGTTCACATCATTGGGTGGCAATAGAATACATTTCACCAAATTTACAAAAAGCAGTTATAGCCAGTGAAGACGGCCATTTTTTAGAGCATAATGGTTTTGATTTTACAGCTATGCAAAAAGCTTTTGAAGGCAATCAGAAAGGAAAAAAAATAAAAGGAGGGAGTACAATTTCACAGCAAACAGCCAAAAATGTGTTTTTATGGCCGGGTCGTAGTTATGTTCGAAAAGGATTTGAAGCTTATTTTACGGTTTTGATCGAGTTGTTGTGGAGTAAAGAGCGCATTATGGAAGTCTATCTGAATAGTATAGAGATGGGAGACGGAGTGTATGGTGCAGAAGCCGCTTCCAGACATTGGTATCATAAAGAAGCCCGGAATTTATCGCGTTATGAAGCGGCAGGGATAGCGGCTATTTTGCCTAATCCTCTAAGATATAAACCTGTAAATTCAACGCCTTATATTAATCGTCGTAAGAAAACAATTAGCCGTTATATTGGCTATGTGAAGTTGGAGTATTAGTTTTTCAGTAACAAAAAACGCTGTTTTTCGACTAATCAATCAAAAATATAAATTATGACTGCACACGAAATTGACTACCATATTTATGGTGAAGAAATGCAATATGTTGAAATAGAACTGGATCCACAAGAAGTTGTAGTTGCTGAGGCCGGAAGTTTTATGATGATGGATAATGGTATTAAAATGGAAACTATTTTCGGTGACGGAAGCAATCAAACAAGCGGGATCTTCGGAAAATTGTTGTCTGCCGGGAAACGTGTTTTAACAGGTGAAAGTTTATTCATGACGGCTTACCAAAATGTGGATTTCGGTAAGAAGAAGGTTTCTTTTGCATCGCCATATCCCGGTAAAATAGTTCCGATAGATCTACAAAAATACGGTGGTAAATTTATATGTCAGAAAGATGCTTTTTTATGTGCTGCCAAAGGAGTTTCAGTAGGAATTGAATTTTCAAAGAAATTAGGTCGAGGTTTGTTCGGAGGTGAAGGATTCATTATGCAGAAGCTGGAAGGAGACGGAATGGCATTTGTTCATGCCGGAGGAACGCTGGCAAGAAAAGAATTACAACCCGGAGAAGTTTTAAAAGTAGATACAGGTTGTATTGTAGGCTTTACAAAAGATGTACACTACGATATTGAATTTATAGGAGGGATCAAGAATACTATTTTCGGAGGCGAAGGAATGTTTTATGCTACCTTACGAGGTCCCGGAGTGGCTTATATCCAGTCTTTACCATTTAGTAGATTGGCAGACAGAGTAATCCAGGCTGCACCTCAAATGGGAGGGAAAGATAAAGGCGAAGGAAGTTTATTGGGAGGTTTAGGAAACCTTTTAGATGGAGATAATAGTTTTTAATTATAATTAATATAACATACTAAAGCCAACTTTTAAAGTTGGCTTTAGCTTTTTATTTTTTGTGAGGAAATATTTTTTAGTCGAATAGAGATGCTAATTTTAATTTAACGTAATTTTATGTATTGATTATCAATGTTTTATATTGATATTTTGTAACTTTATAGTTTAAATTTTGTTAGTCATGAATAATTCGGTTTTAAAAAATGCAGTTCTAATTTTTATAGGAATTGCCTTGTTTTTCCTAGTAATGGATTTTTTGGGTTTAGCAAGTAAAAATTACTTAAGAGCTTTAAATGCGTTTATCGTTTTGTACGGTATTCGTAAAACCATAAGAGAAAGTTACTTAAAAGGTAAAATAGACTATTTTGAAAACTTTTTTTCTGGCTTCATTACTGGAGTTTTAGGTGTTTTTTTAGGAATCGTTGGTCTTATCATTTTTATCTATTTAAAAGGAGGAGAAACGTATCTAAACACTTTATCTAATACTTTCTTTTTTGTGGGTAAAGTAAGTATTCTACAATATTGTGGAGTGCTATTCTTTGAGGGAGTTGCTTCTTGTGTAATAGGCACATTAGTGCTAATGCAAATTTACCAAGATGTTAATGTAAGTCATAAGTATTAATTTTTAGTAATGACATAACTTTATTTACAAAATTGTTAAAAATAAAAACCGCTCATTGAGCGGTTTTTTTATTGTATTTTAGTCTACTATTTTTATGATATAAGTTGCAACTATATAATCGTTGATTTTAAGATGTACATCGTAGTTTCCTTTCTTGTTAAATTTATATACGAATGATGTTATATCATCTTTTTTTTGAATATTATAAATTTCAAAAGGAATTTCTCTTGATCCTATTAATTCTACAAGCGATGTTTTGTATTCACTATTTGAGCTTTTATAGCTAAATGCAATTTCTTCTCCTATTTTAAATCTATTGATCATTTCATTGGGCAATATGGGATCAATATTTAACTTAAAAGTTTCTCCGTAAACAAGTGGAAATATTTCTTTTGTTTCTCTACTATTAGTTTTGAGAGCCCATTTTGAGTCTTCTGGGATATGATTTTTTTCAAATAGATTAGGTTCTGTTAAGAAATATCCATCATTATATTCTTTAATGAAATATCCTTTTTCATTTAAATAACCGCTTGCCCAAGTAGCATCGCATAAATACCATTTGTTATTTACCTGAACAGCATTCCATGAATGATTGACCAGATCTAAAGATTTGACATTGTCATCAGATGTTCTTCCGTATCCATTAATAATTTCGCATTTAATATTTGCAAAAAAGCACAATTCTTTAACTAAATAAGCATAACCGGTACAGGCAGTTGTTTTTTGCTTGATCAGTTTTTTAAAAGTCTTTTTCTTATGCTTATTGCTCCAGGCGATATAAGCTAAACTGTCGTTTTGGAATTTTTTTCGCATTTGGATGACTTTTGAATTTAGGAAATCATCCGCAGAGATGTTATGGCATACCCAATAAAAAATAGCTCTGAACTTTTCGATATCAGTTGAAAGCTTATGTGTGAGTTTATACGAAAGGACAGGAAGGTTCTCTAAGTTTTCTCCGTCGTTTAATTTAGCGATATTATCTGCTTTTTTTAGATCAATTGAATTAAAATCAGAAATTTGAGCATTTGCAGTTGTAAAGAAAAGAAATAAAAAGAGTATGAGGATACTTTTCATGCAAGGAAATCTTATTTTTTCTTCTTTGAAGAGTATACCCCTTTTTTAGCAACTTTTCCCATCATGTAAAGAGTGCAGGAACTCATATTAACGTTTAATTCAATCTGTAAATTGGAATTCTCGTTGCCCATGATAACCTTTTTTGATTCCAGGCCTACATAACTAAAAAGTAATACGTCTCCTTTTTTAAGTTTTTCAGGAAATTCAAAATTTCCATCAAAGTCAGTTGTTGTTCCTATTGCAGTTCCTTCAAGAACAACATTAGCGCCGGCAACAGGTCCCAATTCATCTACAACCGTTCCTTTTACGGTAATGTATTCTTGTTGCTGTTTACTTTCTTCAATGGGTTTCTGGTTAGGGTCTTCCTGAGATTTTATTTCCTGAGCCTGAATGTTTCCGCTATTAAAAAAAGATAGACAGGCTAAACCAATTCCGCTAAAAAAACTTAAATATTTCCTTTTTGGATGATTCTCTTCATAAACTTTTAATTGATCGGGTTTAAACCTACCACAGATAACATCACCTTTTTTAAAGTATTGGATGATTTCGTCAGAATTCATTTTACTAAAATCGATAACTTCTTTTTTACAGGAATCACAAAATCCACCTTTAGCAGTAGACGAAAAATTATTAAAGTCCTCTGAACAAGGATTGTCGATATTTAAGCTGAATTTGTTTTTCATAATCTGTAGTTTAAAGAATTGGCTAATGCAATATAATAAAAATACTCTTAGATAGTGTTTAAATTTTTTGAGGCAGTCTATTTTTTTGAGCGATTTTATTTTATGTTGAAAATTGAAGTTTTTAAAGGTAACGTATGTTTCTTTGTTAAATAATTTGGTTTAAATAACTTACAAAAAATTAATATATTTGTCGGTATATACTAATTGTTTCGTGTTATTGAAAATAACATTATGAAAAATTTCAGAAGACAAAAAATCTTTCCGACTTTTGTGAGATAGATTGAGATCTACTCACAAAACTTACAGTTGAAATAAATTAAAAAACAATAACAATAAATTTAAATATGAATATCTTAAAATCATTTAGAAAACCTTACATATCATTACTTTTTGCATTATCAATATTATTTGTTTCTTGTTCTCAACAAGATGATAGCCAAATTAATCAAACAAAAATTTCTACTTTTAAAATGGCTAACAATGGTTCAACAAATAGGCTTACAGATGATTTTTATATTGATTTAGAAGCTAACGAGACCGTTCCCACAATCGTAAATGGAGAAATATCTGCATTTGATGAACTTTTAAATGTCGAAATGGATATTTCGAGCGGTATAGAAATTAACAATCCTGTAAATATTTCTGATAATGAAATCCAGTTTTATAGTAATGGAGAATTATTAAAATATAAAATTTTAAATTCTGATAAAACTGCAACAACTATAAGATTTGAAACTACAACGGTAATAAAGGACTTTATTGTTGATGGTCAAATGTCTTTTGCTGGTTTTTCAAATTATTATTCCACAACTTCTCCTACATTAGATAAAGCGTGTCCTCCTTGTGCTGTAGTCGGTGTAGTTGTCGTTGTTGGTGGGGCTTATTGCCTATGGAAACAACACAATGCTTCAAGTACGTGTTTAGCCGCTTATCAAGCTTGTGTTAGTGCTCATGGTAATTGTAGCTATCAATTTCAATCATCATCTTGCGGTGGAACTTGTAATGTAAATCCTCATTAATAAATTTATATAGATATGAAAAATTGGACTGAGCAAACTTGGAATGGTTTCTTTTGTACTGTGATTTTTTTAGGTGTTCTTGCATTTGTGGCAATTTTCGCTTAATAAAAATATAGTACATAATAAACTTATAGCAATAGCGGCTTTCAGGTGTAATGAAAGCCGCTATTATATTAAATGTAAAACTTAAAATTAGTTCATATTGCTCGCAGAACTAAAAAAGAGAAAACAAAGCGTATTAAATCTATATAATAAAATTCCGAAAAAAAAACAGAATAATTTTAACCGCTCTAATTTTTTTGAGCGGTTTTTTTATTATCTGACTTCCTGATTTAATATTAAGTCAAGATATAAATTTACCTTGTTTTTAAGCTCTTTTCTGTGGATAATAAAATCAAGGAATCCGTGTTCTAATAAGAATTCTGATGTTTGGAAGCCTTCCGGCAAATCTTTTCCGGTTGTGTCTTTTACGACGCGAGGTCCGGCAAATCCGATCAAAGCTCCGGGTTCACCGATGTTAATGTCTCCTAACATTGCATACGAAGCTGTTGTACCACCTGTAGTAGGATCTGTACACAATGAGATATAAGGGATTTTAGCTTCTGCTAATTGTACCAATTTAGCAGAGGTTTTAGCTAATTGCATCAGTGATTGTGCTGCCTCCATCATACGAGCTCCACCGGATTTTGAGATCATTAAAAAAGGAACGTTGTGTTTGATCGAATAGTCAATTGCACGTACTATTTTTTCTCCTACAACAGCCCCCATAGAGCCTCCGATAAAAGCGAAATCCATACAGGCTACAACAATGTCTTTACCTTTAGATTTTCCTACAGCAGTTCTGACAGCATCTTTTAAATGGGTTTTAGCCATTACATCTTTTAAACGATCGCTATATTTTTTGGTGTCAACGAACTTTAGAGGATCCTTTGAAGTCATATTCGGATTTAATTCTTCAAACTCATTATTGTCAAAAAGAATTTCAAAATATTCAGCACTACCGATTCTTACGTGGAAATCATCTTCCGGGCTTACCCAAAGGTTTTTAGCTAATTCTTCTGTGTCAACAATTTTCCCGGTTGGTGATTTATACCATAAGCCTTTAGGTACATCCTTTTTTTCTTCCGTTGGAGTTTGTATACCTTTTTCTTTTCTTTTAAACCAAGCCATAGTCTTTAGTTAGATGTCAGAGTATTAGCCGGAAAAATCCGGCTAAGATCTCGACCGATTAATGATTAATATTTTGTGTTTTTATAACGTGTTTACGTTATTTAAATCTGCAAATGCTTGTTCTAAACGTTTGTTGAAAGTTATTTCGCCTTCACGAACCCATTTTCTAGGATCGTAATATTTTTTATTCGGGCTATCCGAACCTTCAGGGTTACCGATCTGTGTTCTCAGATAGTCGATTTTAGAAGTTACATAGTCACGAATTCCTTCAGTATAAGCAAATTGTAGATCGGTATCAATATTCATTTTGATTACTCCGTAAGAGATAGCTTCTCTGATCTCTTCTAAAGTTGAGCCACTACCACCGTGAAATACAAAGTCAACCGGATTCTCTTCTGTTCCGAATTTTTTCTGAACATATTCCTGAGAATTTTTTAAGATTTTTGGAGTTAGTTTAACGTTTCCGGGTTTGTAAACTCCGTGAACGTTACCAAAAGCAGCAGCAATTGTAAATCGAGGACTAATTTTCATCAGCTCTTCATAAGCGAATGCTACTTCTTCCGGTTGTGTATATAATTTAGAGCTGTCAACGTCAGAATTGTCAACACCATCTTCTTCTCCTCCTGTAATTCCTAATTCAATTTCAAGAGTCATTCCCATTTTACTCATTCTTTCTAAATATTTTTTAGAAATTTCAAGGTTTTCTGCAATCGGCTCTTCTGAAAGATCAATCATGTGGGAACTGAATAATGGTTTTCCGGTTTCGGCAAAGTGCTTTTCCGAAGCATCCAACAATCCGTCGATCCAAGGAAGTAATTTTTTAGCGCAGTGATCAGTGTGTAAGATAACGGTTGTACCGTAAGCTTCAGCTAAGGTGTGGATATGCTTAGCTCCTGCAACTGCTCCTAATATAGCGGATTTTTCATTTTCATTACTTAAGCCTTTTCCGGCATTAAATTGTGCACCCCCATTTGAAAATTGGATGATTACAGGTGCGTTTAGCTTTGAAGCTGTTTCTAAAACACCGTTAATTGTGCTTGAACCTACTACGTTTACTGCAGGTAGCGCAAATCCTTTTGCTTTTGCATAGTTGAAAATTTCCTGGACTTGATCACCTGTTGCAACGCCCGGTTTAATATTGTGCTTCATAGTTTTGTTGGTTTATGATTAATAAGCAAAATTAATAAAATCTAAATTAGAAAGGATAATTAATACCAAAATTTAAAACAGTTTTGCTGAAATTGATGCCTTTAAGCCAACGGTCACTCATCTCTCTTGAAGGATCATAAGTTTTATATCCTAAATCGATCCTGAAAACAAAAAAGCTAAAATCATATCGGAAACCGATACCGGATCCTACCGCCAGATCTTCAAATGATTTAAGACCGTTAAAGGTAAAATCTTTATTTTCAACATTGTCAAATACATTCCAAATGTTTCCCATATCTGAGAATAAAGCACCATCTAAATTTCCAAAGAAATTAAAGCGATATTCGGCACTAAATGCCAATTTCATGTTGGCTTCATTGAAGTCTAATATGCTGGAACTCCTTCCGGGACCTAAGCTATAGGCTTGCCAACCTCTGTTATCATTTGATCCACCACCGAAATAACTTCGGGAGAAAGGAATAGACGTTCCGTTTCCGTATGGGATAGCAATACCGGCAAAAGAGCGTATTGCAATACTTTTTTTGCGTCCCAGATCCCAGTGTTTGATGTATTCTACTTCGCCTTTGGCATATTGAGCATATTCAATACCAAAAACTTTTTGGTTTCCGGCAGCACTGGTTTGGTCTGAATTGCTAAAACTATTTGCAAGTAATCGCAGAAGATTACCGGCAGATTCAAGTTTTGTTCTGAAATTGTAATAATTCTTATCAGTAATGTTGTTCTTTGTAGTTCTGCTGAACGTAAAACTCGAAGAAACGATCAGGTTGTCTTCAATCAAACGGACATATCGTTCGGAAATACTTAAAATCGATTTGAAATCCGCATCTTGTGGCGATAAATAACTTCCGCTTAATGCTTCAGCCATAAAATTGACAGCTCCTTCACTGGTTAAATTACCATATTCGTCAAGATTTGCAGGGGCAGTGCCATAGATAGTCGCAAATTCATTCAGGCGATTGTAGGAAGTTCTGTAGACATTAAAGTAATTGCCAACATTTAAGTTTCTGACATAATTAACACCTAAAAGCTCAAGCTTAAAGTTGTTTCTTTGGTTGTTGGTTTTCCAGTTGTAATTTAAACTTCCTGATACACTCTCTTTGTCTAAACCAATATTTCGTTGACTTGAAAAACCAACGGAAACTTGAGTTGTAGGAAGCATTTCTTTTTTAATGATCTTTTGGGTGTTGATAGGAAAGAAGATACGGGGGAAATTCAGCTTCATATCGCCACCGTATTCCGAAATGTTAAAAAAGGTGTTGTTTGGGTTGGCTAAATCTCTTGAAGATCCGATATTTCCTCTTCCTGAAATTTCCAGAATTTCTGCTCCTTTAAAAATGTTTCGGAACATTAAAGATAAATTACCAGAAATACCAAAATCCTGAATATTAGAATGAGTAAAGTCGGTTGAAAAGTTGAGGTTGTATTTTTTTTTCGGGACTAAATAAATATTAGCAATTAAACCGTCATTGTCTACACTCAGACTGTCTTCAACGTATTCTATGGTTGGAAAATTAAATACTTTGAGATTACTTATAGACTGTGAGGTTAACGATTTTTTGTCGTCACTGAAATAGTCTCCTTTTTCAATAAAGATAGCATCAGTTAGAGCTTTAGGCCTATAATTTAATTTTCCGGAGCTATATATGTTGTACTCTTTGTAGAAAACACTATCTTTTATTTGATCGGTTTCCTTTCTGGAAGAATTGGATGTGAAAACATTAACCTGACTGATCTTGTAAATTTTAAAAGGGGTTTTGATCAGAGTGTCTCCCTTTTTAACGCTTCGATCCTCAATGTCAACGACAACATTCACTTTGTAATTTGGGTTTAAGGTATCAATGTCATATTTTACATTGTTTACCTGAAAATGATATACTCCATGGTTTCTGAAATAATTAGTGATACGCGATCTTTCACTTAAGAAATTTTGAGAATTAAAGACGTCTCCTTTTTTGAGCAAGGACTCTTGCTCGATATCTGTAAATAATTTTTCCAGTTCCGGGGTTTCAATTCTATGTGAAATAGTATCGAGAACGGATGCTTTTCCGGTTGTGATCTTGTAAGTGACCTGACCTTTTTTGGGACCTGAAGAATCTATTTGCGTTTGCACATCGGCTTTAAAATAGCCTAAATTGTAATTGTAGTAGGCTTTAAGTTTATTACGGGTACTTTTTATCTTTTTATCATTGATAATTACTGGAGCCTGTCCTGTATTTTTAAGAAAGTTGCTCAGTCCGGAAACTAAAAAAGATTGACCTAAGCGGTCTACTTGTTTGTCAGAAAGTAATTTGGCCAGACGCTCTCTACGGTTTGGTTTGCGGCTTAACCAGTCATAGTATAATGAATCCGGATTGTCTTTTGCCATGTTATACATAGCCAAACGCAAAGGGTAACCGAAAAATTTTCCGTTTGGTTTTTGGTAATAAAAATTTTCCAGAATCTCATCTTTTTTAACGGTGTCATTAACTAAAATGGTGTTTTTAGTCAGGAGCTGTTGTCCTTCCGGGACTTTTTTTGTGATGGAACACGAATAAAAACCAAGTCCTATTCCGAATAATAATAGTATTTTTGGGAAACTTTTTTTCAAAATAGCATTATATAATTAGTCAAAAATACAACTTTTATGGTTAGTAAAAACCAAATTAAACTTATAACGAGTTTACAGCAAAAAAAATATAGAAATCAACATCAATTATTTTTTGCAGAGACTAAAAAAGTAATTGATGAGTTTCTTGATGCTCAATTTGAATTAGTACAGATTTATACAATTCAAGAAGGACTGTTTTCTCAGGTTGATCAGAGCAAGATATGTGCCATTTCTGAAGCAGAATTAAAAAAAATAAGTGCTTTGGTTACACCTAACGAATGTTTGGCTGTTTTTAAAATACCTGTTCATGCTTCTTTTGAGGCTAGAGGATTAATAGTTGCCTTAGACGATATCAGAGATCCGGGAAACTTGGGTACAATTATTAGGTTATGCGATTGGTTTGGAGTGGAGACATTATTGTGCTCCAAAGAGACTGTAGATGTATATAATCCTAAAGTAATCCAGTCTACTATGGGGTCGATTAGCAGGGTAAAAGTGATCTATGAGGATCTGATCCCTTTTTTAAAGGAAACAAAGTTACCTGTTTATGGTACTTTCATGGACGGAGCTACTATTTATGCTGAAAAATTGCCTGAAGATGCTGTTGTTGTGATGGGGAATGAAGCAAACGGAATTTCACCGGAAGTAGAACTAGCGGTAACAAAGAGAATTGCGATTCCTCGTTTCGGGAATATTCAAAAAACAGAAAGTTTAAATGTAGCTACAGCTACGGCAATTACATTGAGCGAATTCAGACGAAATTAGTGAAATGCGAAGTTAATGAAGATCCCGCGTGTTTTCATGGATTGAACGTTTCCTGTCCACGGGCTGTTTGGGTTATTGTCCCGAATTAATTCGTCTTTAGTGCTGAACACTCCGCGAATAGAGGGCGAAAATTTAAAGTATTCAAAATAAACATCAATTCCGAAACCTATTTCGTAAAAGCTAGACCAATTGGTCATTCTGAATTTACGATTATAATTGTCTTCAGGTGATTTGGCTAAACTCCCTAAGTTTAAAGCTGTAGATAAACCTCCGATCAAATAAGGTTTGATGTTGCCTGTTCTTTTTGAAGAAAATTTTAATAAGGCAGGAAAGAAAATATAGGTTGATTTTACTTCGCGAAACCTCTCGATCGGATCCTCAATAGTAGGATAAGTTAAATTGCGTTGTGTAATATAAAGCCCCGGCTCAAAACGAAAATCAAAATGATCGCTCAGGCGAAGATTTCCTATCAGTCCTACATTAAATCCGATAGTGGAGTTTACCTGAATGTCTTCGGTAACGGATAAGTAATCAAATTTAAAATCTAAGCTGTTGAACCCTAAGAAATATCCCCAATGCACACGTTGCTTATCAAAGTTTTCTTTATTGATAAGAGGATCTCTGCCGAACATTTTAAATTGCCCGTAAGAAGAAATACTGATTAAGAATAGAATTAGAATCTTTTTCATACTACTTTTTAGAAGCTTGATAAATAGTTGCCACACCAAAAGTTTGCGGCAAGTGTTTTACCTCTATAAACCCGATTTTTCGCAAAATATTGTTCAATGCCTCTCCGAAAGGGAAAATATTTGCAGAATCAGATAGATATTGGTAAGCCACTTTGTCTTTTGAGAACAATTTTCCAATAGTAGGTAAGATATATTTGGTATAAAAGGCATAACCTTGTTTGTATGGGAATCTTGTAGGAACGGAAGTTTCCAAAATTACAAAAATTCCACCCGGTTTTAAGACTCTTAAAATTTCAGCCAGACCTTTTTCTAGGGTTTCAAAATTGCGAACACCGAAAGCAACTGTAATGGCATCAAAATAGTTATCCGGATAAGGAATGTTTTCACTATCTCCTAAAACCATTTTAATTTTATGATCCAGATTTTGGGCTTTTATTTTTTGTTTTCCTACTTCAAGCATTCCGGCAGAAATGTCTAAACCAACGATTTCTGTAGCGGAAGTTTTGGTCATTAAAATAGCAAGATCTCCGGTTCCCGTTGCAATGTCTAAAACAGTTTGTGGCTTTTTGTCGGCAACTAATTGCAATACTTTTTTACGCCATTTGATGTCAATTCCAAAAGAAATAACCCGGTTTAAACCATCGTAATTTTCGGAAATAGTATCAAACATTTGGGCAACTTGCTCTTTTTTACCCAATTGTGAATCTTTATATGGCGTAATATTTTTAGACATTCTATATCAAATTAGTGGGAAGCAAAAGTACAAATTTTATTCAGACAAATCTCTTTTTACATAGGTTAAAAAGGTAAAGGGGAATGAATGTTTTTCATCAGAGGGATGAAAGCTTTCTTCGGCAAGTTTCCAATCTTCCGATTTGATTTCCGGGAAAAAAGTATCGGCTTCCACTTCTGTATGAACTCTGGTTAATTCTATTTTAGTAGCCACTAACATAGATTGTTTGTAGATTTCGCCTCCCCCGATGATGAATAAATTTTCTTCTTGAGGACAGACTGATATGCCTTCTTCAATTGAAGAAACAACTAAACAACCTTTAGGAACTTTATAGTTCTTTTGGCGTGTAATAATGATATGCGTGCGGTTTGGTAATGGTTTTGGGAAACTTTCGAAGGTTTTTCTTCCCATGATAATATAATGTCCCGAAGTTAAGGTTTTAAAACGCTTAAAATCATCCGGTAAATGCCACACCAAAGTATTGTCTTTTCCTAAGGCATTGTTTTCAGCAGCAGCAGCTATAATAATTATCTCCCTCATGTTAAACAGCAACTTGACCTTTAATGTGTGGGTGCGGATCATAACCTTCCAATGTGAAATCCTCATACGTAAAATCAAAAATATTTTTGATCTCAGAATTCAGCTTCATGGTCGGTAAAGGTCTGCATTCTCTTGATAATTGTAGGTTTAGCTGCTCAATGTGGTTGTTGTAAATATGAGCATCTCCGAAAGTGTGAACAAAATCTCCAAGCTGCAGATCGCATACCTGAGCAATCATCATGGTTAATAAAGCATAAGATGCAATGTTAAACGGTACTCCTAAGAAAATATCAGCACTTCTTTGATACAATTGACAGCTTAATTTTCCATCAGCGACATAAAATTGAAAGAATGCATGACATGGAGGTAAAGCTGCTTTTCCATTGGCAACATTTTCAGCAAAAGAAACAGAAGTATCCGGTAAAACGCTTGGATTCCATGCAGAAACCAACATACGACGACTGTTTGGGTTGTTTTTTAACGTTTCGATCAATTCAGATATTTGGTCTATCTCTTCGCTATTCCAATTGCGCCATTGGTGACCGTATATAGGACCTAAATCACCATTTTTATCAGCCCATTCGTCCCATATTTTTACGCCGTTTTCTTTGAGGTAACCAATATTGGTTTCTCCTTTTAAGAACCACAACAACTCGTAAATAATAGATTTTAGGTGTAATTTTTTAGTAGTGACCAAAGGAAATCCTTCACTTAAATTAAAACGCATTTGGTAACCGAAAACACTGATAGTTCCGGTTCCGGTTCTATCGCCTTTTTGGTGACCGTTTTCTAAAACATGCTTTACTAAGTCGTGGTATTGTTTCATTTTCTTTTTTTTTATTGTCATGCTGAATTTATTTCAGCATCTAATTTTCGAGATTCCGAAACAAGTTCGGAATGACAAGGTTATGCTTATCCTATAATCATTCCGGCAATAGTAGCTGATAGTAATGAGGCTAAACTACCCCCGATTACAGCTTTTAAACCGAATTCAGACAACGTTTTACGTTGGTTTGGCGCTAAAGATCCGATTCCTCCGATCTGAATACCAATAGACGCAAAATTAGCAAAACCACACAACATATATGTTGCCATAATTACAGACTTCTCATACGTAAAATGTATATCGTTTGCTGCATTTTTAAGCTCAGCTAATTGAATGTAACCCACAAATTCCGAAGCTGCTAATTTTATACCTAATAATTGCCCCATCAACATCATGTCTTCTTTTGCTACACCGATTAACCACATCAGCGGAGAGAAGATGATTCCTAGGATGGTTTCAAGTGAAAACTTAGTATATGGTGTATGAGCGGCAATAATATCATTTAAACCTGTAAGATCACCAAAATAGCCTAGCATATAATTAATCATAGCGATAAATGCAATGAAAACCAATAGCATGGCTGCAACGTTAGCCGCTAATTTCAGACCTTCAGTTGTTCCTGTAGCAATAGCGTCTAATATATTAGAGCCGATCTTGTCTTTGGTAACTTCAACTTGTGTATTTATGCTTTCGGTTTGCGGATATAACATTTTTGAGATAACAATAGCTCCGGGAGCTGCCATTACTGAAGCTGCCAGTAAGTGTTTTGCAAATTCCAGGCGAAGTACAGGATCATTTCCTCCTAAGAAACCAATGTAAGCTGCCAAAACGCCACCTGCTACTGTGGCCATACCACCGACCATAACTAAAAGGATCTCACTTTTGTTCATTTTCTCCAAATACGCTTTGATCATTAGCGGCGCTTCAGTCTGTCCTAAGAAAATATTACCGGCTACTGAAAGGCTTTCTGCACCTGAGATCTGAAGTATTTTGGTTAAAACCATAGCCATTCCTTTTACTACAATCTGAATAACTCCCAAATAGAACAGTAGAGAAGTTAATGCCGAAAAGAAAATAATAGTTGGAAGTACTTGGAAAATGAAGATAAAACCAAAGGTTTCTACATTCATCATTCCGCCTAATAAAAATTCGCTACCGGCTTTAGTAAAGTCTAGGATTAAGACAAATAAATTCCCGACGTATTCAAAGGCTAATTTTACAAAAGATATTTTCAATACGCCAATGGCTAGGATCAATTGTGATAATAACCCTAAGCCGACAGTTTTCCAGTTGATTGCTTTTTTGTTAGAGCTAAAAAGGAAAGCAATCGCTAATAAAGCAAGCATGCCTATGATTCCTCGAATCAGCCCGGAAGTTGTTAATCCCTGATTAGGAATAATTGTATCTTGTTGAAGCTCTTTTTTCTTCACTTTGTTAGAGGCAAAGAAAGAATAGGCTTCATTTCCTTTTTTTAATGTTAAAGTAGAGTCTGTTTTGGTTTCGATTAAGAAACGTTTGGTTGGGGAATCAGCTCCGTTCTCAAATAAGAAAAGATAATTGTCCTGTATCCAATAATCCCCTTTTTGAAAAATGCTGTCAGAAGAAAGTTTAAGTTGATAGGTTCCTTCCTTTAATTCTAAATAATCATTTTTGGAAGAGCTCAGTTGCCATTTTTTT
>NZ_JAMXLC010000001.1:948373-1086157 GCF_024054235.1 Flavobacterium sp. NRK F10 | reverse complement strand
TCTGGAATTAATTAGGATTCTTTTTTTGAGATCTCATCTCTTATTTTAGCTGCTTTTTCATAATCTTCGTTTTGAACAGCTTCTTCTAGTTTGTCGTAAAGTTCTTGTAAAGTGTATTTGCTAAGGCTTTCTGTTTCTTCCGGTTTTTCTTCTTCATTTAGGCCAAAAGCTTCCGGGGTAGTCAGAATCTCTTCTTCGTTTTCTGCATTTTCTTTTGATTCTTCAGAAAGATTAGTTTTTAGGTAAATACCGGCTTTGTCTAAAATGTTCTTGTAGGTAAATATAGGTGCTCCGAACCGAATAGCTAATGCTATCGCATCAGATGTTCGGGCATCGATAATTTCTTCAATCTTATCGCGTTCACAAATAATACTGGAAAAGAAAACACCGTCTACTAATTTATGAATGATAACCTGTTTTACGACAATATCAAATCGTTCTGCAAAATTTTTGAACAGATCGTGCGTTAAAGGTCTGGGAGGTTTTATTTCTTTTTCAAGTGCAATAGCAATGGACTGGGCTTCAAAAGCACCAATAACAATAGGTAAATTTCTTTCACCGTCCACTTCATTTAGGATAAGCGCATAAGCACCATTCTGGGTTTGGCTATACGAAATTCCTTTTATTGTTAATTTAACTAAACTCATACTTCCGTAGTGTAAAAAATAAATAACACGCTTCTAATTAATTCGTCAAAAATAAAAAAAAGAGCTATCCTAACAAAGATAACTCTTATTTTAAAGTTTTAGAAATAAATATTATGCGTTATTTGCTTTGAACGCTTTTAATTTTTCAATTAGTTTCGGTACAACTTCAAAAGCATCACCTACAACACCATAATCGGCTACTTTAAAGAAAGGAGCTTCCGGGTCGTTGTTGATTACTACTTTTACTTTTGATGCGTTGATCCCGGCAATGTGCTGGATAGCACCTGAAATACCTACAGCAATATATAAGTTAGCTGCTACCGGTTTACCGGTTTGTCCTACGTGTTCACTGTGAGGTCTCCATCCGATGTCAGAAACCGGTTTTGAACAAGCTGTTGCAGCTCCTAAAACAGAAGCCAGTTCTTCGATCATACCCCAGTTTTCAGGACCTTTTAATCCTCTACCGGCAGAAACAACGATTTCAGCATCAGCAATAGTTACTTTTCCTGTTACTTTTTCAACGTTTTCCGTTTTTATGTTAAAATCAGCATCATTTAATGCCGGTGCAAAATCTTCTTCTGTTAACGAAACGGCTCCTTCTGCTAAACCGAATGAGTTTTTAGCTAAGCCGATAACTTTAACATCTGTTGAAATTTCAGTAATGTTGAACGCTTTGTTTGAGAAAGCATTTCTCTTTACTTGGAACGGACTAGTACTTACAGGTAATGCAACTACATTTGAAGCGTAACCGGCATTTAAATTAACGGCAACGATAGGGGCTAAATATAAACTGTCGGTCGTTGATGATAATACCACTAATTTTGTTCCTTCTTTTTCAGCCGCTTGTTTGATGACATCGGCATAAGCTTTAGCATTAAAGTTAGCTAGTTTGTCGTTTGATACTTTTAAAACTTTACTAACACCGTATTTTGCTAAATCACTAACGTCAGTTGCATTTACAGTTACGGCAGTAACTGTAGTTCCCATAGCATCGGCTACATTTTTAGCGTAAGATGCTAACTCTAAAGCCACTTTTTTAAATTTTCCTTCTGCTGATTCAGCGTATATTAAAATTGACATGATTTCCTGTTTTTTAAGATTAGAGATTAGATTACTTTAGCTTCGTTGTGTAATAAGTTTACCAATTCGTCTAAGTTGTCAGCGCTAACTAATTTAACGGCTGATTTCGGAGCCGGTTTTTCAAATTTAACGGCTTTAGTAGCTGAAGCCGAGCTGGTAGGTTCGTTAACAGCTAAAGCTTTGGAACGAGCCATCATAATTCCTCTCATGTTCGGAATTCTTAAATCTTTCTCTTCTACTAATCCTTTTTTTCCTGCAATTACCAAAGGTAAAGTAGTGCTTACGGTTTCTTTACCACCATCGATCTCTCTGATCGCTGTAGCATTATTTCCGTCTACTTCAATATTTATACAGGCATTGATGAAATTATAACCTAATAAAGTAGCTAACATACCGGGAACCATTCCTCCGTTATAGTCAATAGATTCAGTACCGGCAATCACTAAGTCATATCCTCCGTTTTTAACAACTTCAGCTAGTTCTTTAGCTACAAATAAACCGTCAGTTGGGTTTGCGTTAATACGGATAGCTTCGTCAGCACCGATAGCTAATGCCTTTCTTAAAGTTGCTTCAGTGTCTGATCCGCCTACATTAACAACGGTCACTGTAGCACCTTGTTTTTCTTTAAACCAAATTGCTCTTGTTAAACCAAATTCATCATTTGGATTGATTACGAATTGAACACCGTTTGTGTCAAACTCAGTATCGCCATTTGCGAAGTTAATTTTTGATGTAGTATCAGGTACGTGACTGATGCAAACAAGTATTTTCATATTCTGATTTTTGAATTTTTATTTTTACGACACGAAGTTACTAAAAAAAAATATATAAAAAGCTATGCGCGCATAATAAATTTTGATTTTTAAAATATTTTTAAGTTTTTTTGAGGTTTAATCAAAAAAATGCCAATTAATCGGGTTTAAATTTAATATTTTATTAACTATAAGGTTTTAGTAAATAAATTTAGGATTAATACGTATTTAGATACTGATAAATTAATTTTTGTTATTTTTGCGTTTGTACATCTATAATAAGAAACAATGAAAACGATACAATTTAGAGAAGCAGTTTGCGAAGCAATGAGTGAAGAGATGCGTCGTGACGAGTCTATATATCTAATAGGAGAAGAAGTAGCAGAATATAACGGGGCTTATAAAGCATCAAAAGGAATGCTTGACGAGTTCGGTGCTAAAAGAGTTATTGATGCTCCGATTGCTGAACTTGGTTTTGCAGGGATAGCTGTAGGTTCTGCTATGAACGGTAACAGACCGATTGTAGAATTCATGACATTTAATTTCTCATTAGTAGGGATTGATCAGATCATCAACAATGCTGCTAAGATGCGCCAAATGTCAGGTGGTCAATTTAATATCCCGATTGTATTTCGCGGTCCGACAGCTTCAGCAGGTCAGTTAGCGGCAACGCACTCTCAGGCTTTTGAAAGCTGGTATGCTAATTGTCCGGGTCTAAAGGTAGTAGTGCCTTCTAATCCGTATGATGCAAAAGGGTTGTTGAAATCTGCTATTCGTGATAATGATCCTGTAATTTTTATGGAGTCTGAACAAATGTATGGAGACAAAGGAGAAGTGCCTGAGGGAGAATACACGATTCCACTTGGTGTTGCCGACATTAAAAGAGAAGGAACAGATGTAACCATTGTTTCTTTCGGTAAAATATTAAAAGAAGCATTAATTGCAGCTGAAGAATTGGCTAAGGAAGGTATTTCTTCTGAAGTAATCGATTTGAGAACGATTCGCCCAATGGATTATGATACAATTCTTAATTCGGTTAAGAAAACAAACCGTTTAGTTGTATTAGAAGAGGCTTGGCCTTTTGGAAGTGTTGCTTCTGAGATCACATATATGGTTCAGGAAAAAGCATTTGATTATTTAGATGCTCCTGTTCAGCGTATAACTACGGCTGATACTCCTGCCCCTTATTCGCCGGCTTTGTTAAAGGAATGGTTGCCTAATGCAAACGATGTAATAAAAGCCGTAAAAAAAGTAGCTTATAAATAAGATAGAACTTCTTATATTTGAAACTTCATCAGGACTTCTGATGAAGTTTTTTCGTTTTAAACCATTATTATGTTAAAATATCTTTTCTTTTTTAGTTTTATATGTACTGTAGCTTTCTCACAAACTAAAGTTGGTGGTAAGGTTATAGATGAGTTTGGTGAGCCGATTCCTTTTGCCAACGTTATTTTTAAAAACTCTAAAGAAGGTGTTATTACAGATGAGAATGGTTATTTTTATTTTGAATCGGATAATGATTATACTGTCTTACAAGTTTCTTTCGTTGGTTTTGAAACCTTAGATGTTCCCTTGAAAAAAGGGCTTAATTCCAATTTGAATATTGTTTTAAAAGAGGGAACAACCTTGAAAGAGGTGGTAGTGTATACCGGTAAGACCTCAAAAAAGAACAATCCGGCTTTAGATATCTTACGAAAGATATGGGCGCGCAAGCGAAAGAATGGTCTTTACATGTTCGATCAGTATAAATATGATAAATACGAAAAGGTAGAATTTGATATCAATACGATTGACAGTGCTTTCATGAGCAGCAAAGTTTTTAAAGGGATGGAGTTTGTATTTGATAATATTGATACTTCAAGAATAACCGGAAAAGCTTTTCTTCCGATTTTTATTAATGAAAGTATAAGCGAAGTTTATGGCGATAATATTAAGAAAAAGAAAAAAGAGATATTAACGGCAAATAAAAAAGCAATGGGTAACGGAGACGGTGTTAATACATTTATTAAAGATCTGTATGCCGATTACGATATCTATAACAATTATCTCAAATTTTTTGACAAAGCTTTTGTGAGTCCGCTTTCAAGAACGGGAATCGATGTATATAACTATGTGTTGAATGATAGTGCATTTATTGATAATAAATGGTGCTATAATATTGTGTACTATCCGAGAAGAAAAGGAGAATTGACCTTTAAAGGTGATTTTTGGGTGAACGATTCTACATGGGCAATCAAAAAGATTAATTTAGAAGCCAGTAAAAGTGCTAATATTAACTGGGTAAAAGAAATCTATATTGAACAAGAGTTTGATGTGTTAAATGATTCCGTGTTTTTATTGAAACGGGATTATATGATGTCCGACTTTAGTTTTTCTAAAAAAGAAGAGTCAAAAGGACTTTACGGAAAACGAACTACTATCGTTAAGAACCATGTGTTCAATCAGCCTAAGGACGATAAATTTTATAAAGAAGAAGTTAATTTTTACGACAATAAAGTTTTTGACAAGTCTGACGAATTCTGGTCAGAGAATCGTTTTGAAAAACTGAATAGAAACGAGTCCAGTATTTATAAAATGTTGGACACGTTGCAAACAGTGCCGAAATTTAAACGTATCTATAATCTGGCTACTATTTTAGGAAGCGGGTATATCCAATTCGGTCATTTTGATTATGGACCTATATTTTCCACTTTTGGTTATAACGATGTGGAAGGGCAACGTATAAGGATGGGAGGAAGGACTTATTTCGGGCCAAATGATCGTTGGAGGCTACAGGGGTATACTGCTTATGGTTTTAAGGATAATAAATTCAAATACGGAATCTCAGGAAAATGGATGGTTAATACTAAAAAAAGATTGATTTTAAATGCCGGAAACCGTAGAGACGTAGAACAGATCGGGGTGAGTTTAACGACTTCAAATGATGTCTTAGGTCGAAGTTTTGCTTCTTCATCTTTATTTTCCAGCGGAACGAATAATAAGCTGACATCAGTGAACCTCACGACAGTTGGGGCAGAAATAGAACCGGTGAAGAATTTGGTTTTTCAGACTAACTTTTCGTATCGTACTTTAAAATCGGCTTCAGATGCCTTTAGTCTGGATTATTATACAGACGCCACACAATCAGAAATTAAAAGTGAAGTAAAACAATCTGAGATCAATCTTGTGGTGGAGTATACACCTAAGAGAAAAACAGTAGGTTATGGTGTGGAGAGACTGGAAGTAGACAATAATTATGCTCGTTTCTTTGTGAGTTACAGCAATGGTTTTAAAGGAGTTATGAATAGCGATTTTAATTACCAGAAACTACAACTATTTTACAGACAGCCTGTTTTGGTTGGTGGTTTCGGGCGTTTGTTTACAACTTTTGAAACCGGAAAGATTTTCGGAGAAGTACCGTTAGGATTGATGGGAGTAGTTCCCGGAAATCAGTCTTGGTTTATTATAGAGAATACCTATAATCTTTTGGATTATTATGATTTTGTAGCTGATGAATATGCGTCGCTTCATTTTGAGCATCATTTTAACGGAAGGTTATTTTCCAGAATTCCGGGATTAAGAAAATTGAATTTAAGGGAGATCGTAGGGATTAAAGGGGTTTATGGAAGTGTTTCAGATGAGAATAAACTGATTAATGCTTCCGGACTGAATTATGTGGCTCCCGAAAATGTATATTGGGAATATCATGCAGGTGTGGGGAATATTTTTAAAGTCTTGCGAATCGATTTTGCCTGGAGAGGAAGTTATATGGATATGCCTAATGCAAGAAAGTTTGCCGTTAAAGCATCATTCGGTTTCTATTTCTAAATTTTCAGAAGTATATTTTTTTAGCATAACATTTTTGCATCTAATGTTTTATAGTGCTAAATTTGTCGACCTTATATAAATAAAAAATAAAACATGACAGCAGATAATGTTACTACTTTCGACGTGTTAGTAGAAATCCCGAGAGGAAGCAGAAATAAATACGAGTACGATTTTGATTTGAAAAAAATCCGTTTTGACAGAATGTTATATTCTTCAATGATGTATCCGGCAGATTACGGGTTCATTCCTGAAACTCAGGCTTTAGATAACGACCCACTAGATGCTTTAGTGTTGTTCACAGAGCCTTCTGTTCCCGGGTGTGTGGTTGAGGTAAAACCAATCGCTATTTTCTATATGTCAGATGATAAAGGACCGGATGAAAAGATTATTTGTGTTCCGGTTTCTGATCCGGTAGCGAATAAACTGAACAACTTGTCAGATATCAATCCGCATTTGATTCAGGAAATCGAACATTTCTTTAAAGTATACAAAGATCTTGAAAACAAAAAAGTTGATGTAGGCGGATGGGGAGATGTTAACGAAGCGAAAGAAGCTTTTGCAACGTGTAAAAACAGATTTGACGCTATTGAGAACAAACCGGAAGGTTTATTCAGTATTTAAGAGATAAAACAAAAAAACCGATTCTAAACAATCGGTTTTTTTGTTTCTATAAAAAAACGGATTTAAAACAAACCGTTAATTTCAGCATCAATTCTGTTAATGATCATTCCTAGGTCTTCAGGATTGTCTACAAAGTTGATATTGTCTACATCAATAATTAATAATTTTCCTTTGTCGTAAGTCTGGATCCAAGCTTCATAGCGTTCATTGAGTCGACTTAAGTAATCAATAGAAATAGAATTTTCATATTCTCTCCCTCTTTTATGTATCTGGTTCACCAAATTGGGAATAGAACTTCTTAAATAGATCAATAGGTCAGGAGCGCCTACCAAGTCTTCCATAAGGTCGAACAACGATTTATAATTGTTAAAATCCCTGTTCGTCATTAATCCCATAGTGTGGAGATTAGGAGCGAAGATATGGGCATCTTCGTAAATCGTTCTGTCTTGTATCGTGGCTTTTCCGGACTCTCTTATTTGTAAGACTTGTCTGAAACGGCTATTTAAGAAATAGATCTGTAGATTAAAACTCCAACGTTCCATTTGATGATAAAAATCATCCAGATAAGGATTATCTACGACATCTTCAAAGTGAGCCTCCCATTTAAAATGTTTTGACAAAAGTTTGGTCAAAGTCGTTTTTCCAGCACCTATATTACCGGCAACAGCAATATGCATTTTATAAATTAATTTTGTAATTAATAATAGAATTCCAAGGGGTAAAAATAGACAAAATTCCTTCTTTATAGAAGAAATTTACAAAGCTTTTTTGGTTTATACTGATGGTGTTAATTTCTTTGTTCTCAAAATTATAAAGAAAAAGTTCTTTGCTTGTGGCAAAAAGACATTGCTTTTCGTTGATAAATTGGAGCTGTTCTGTAACAGGAATGTTCCCGATTCGGAAGATTTTTCCAAAAAGATTGATGCCATAAACATTATTTTCTTCATCTACCCAAAAGGCATAATTGTAATCGGTTTTGAAAAATTTTATTTTAGAACGAATAGGGGTGGAAATCAATTTTAATTGATTAGTCTTAAATTGGTATAATCCTATTTTTTGAGTGATACTGTCAAAAAACCAGATTCTATTTTGAGAAGCTAATCCGATGTTTTCAAAACTGATAAGTTCATTCAGTTCATTACCGTTAATAATAGTAGTTTGGTTGAGTTGATTGTCTAATAAAACAATACTGTTAAAATCTTTGTAGAAGAGAACGATTTGCAACGGATTCAAGATGTCGACCGTTTCAATTTTGCCTAAAGCTAGATTTTTATATTCTTTATGATTTTGTGTATTACTTTTGATTAATGCGTTGTCTTTGATATAGTAATAATTGTCAAAAGCATCACGACCAATGAATCTGTCGGCTTCCGGGAAAGATAAACTGTCTTTATAAACAGGGCTCTTTTTCTCCTGAGCAATAGCAAAAGAGCAAAAAAAGAAAAAAAACAATAAAAATTTTGTATTCATCGTGATCCCAGATTAAACTTTTTGTGTTAATAATTGTCTAAAGTTAGTGTTTTAACTGTGTAAAAAAGTAAAATTTGTAACAAATAAAAGAAATAACAGTCTAAAATAATAAACAATATTCACATGAAAAAAATATTATTTTCTTTAGCTTTCATGACTGGATTTGTATCATTTGCCCAAGATTTTCAAGGAATGGCGGTATATGAGTCAAAGACCAGTACAGCAGAATTCATGAAAAACATGCCTAAAAACAGGGATATCACCCCGGAGATGCAAAAATCAATGGAAGAACGAATGAAAAAAATGTTTGAAAAAACATTCATTCTCAATTTTAACAGAACGGCTTCTGTCTATAAAGAAGAAGAAAAACTGGATATGCCCGGACAAGAAAATGCCGGTCGAATGATGCGAATGATGGGCGGTGGAGGAACACATTATAAAAATGTGAAAGAAAAAATATATGTTGAAGACAAGGAGTTTATGGGGAAAGAATTCTTAATTAAGGATACATTGCCGAAATTAGAATGGAAATTAGAGAATGAAACCAAACAAATAGGAAATTATACCTGTTTTAAAGCTACGGCCATAAAACCAATTGACGAGTCTGATTTTAGAAATTTTCGTATGAGAAGAAGAAATGAGGACGAAAAGGCTAAAGAAACTGAAGAGAAAAAAGATACACTTAGCGACTCTGCCAAAGTAACTAATTTTATGGATCAGTTGGAAATTCCCAAAGAAGTAACCATCACCGCTTGGTATTCGCCGGAAATTCCGGTAAATCAAGGACCGGAAAATTATTGGGGACTTCCGGGATTAATTTTAGAAGTAAATGATGGGCAAACCACTATTTTATGCTCTAAAATAGTATTGAACTCTAAAGAGAAAGTAGATATTAAACCTGTGACTAAAGGAAAAGAAGTTACTCAAAAAGAATACAACGAAATTGTTATGAAAAAGATGAAAGAGATGCAGGAGATGTTTCGTAACAACAGAAACGGAGGACATAGAGGAGGTTTTGGGCCAAGATAATTTTTTATGAAGAAAATATTATTTGTTCTTACAATGGCACTTTCAATAAGTGCTGTTGCTCAAAATATACGTTTTGAAGGCGTTGTAAAAGATAGTACAGGTGTGGGGCTTGAGATGGCTAATGTTATGGCAGTCAACAATGATACTAAAGCGATGGATTCCTATGCTATTACCAACGATAAAGGAAAATACGTATTGAATTTGAAAGCCAATACTTCTTATACGTTAAAAGCCAGTTACATTGGTTTTCAGTCGTATGAAAAGACACTGAGAACTTCAGCGCAAAATATGACCTTTGATATCGAGATGAGTCAGGGAGTTCAGTTAAAAGATGTTGAGGTCGTGTATGAAATGCCGGTTACCATTTCAGGTGATACGATTGTGTATAATTCCGATTCGTTTACTAATGGAACAGAACGTAAGCTTGAAGATGTATTGAAAAAGCTTCCGGGTGTGGAAGTCAATAAAGACGGAGAAATTCAGGTGGAAGGGAAAACCGTTCAAAAAGTAATGGTTGAAGGAAAAGATTTTTTTGACGGAGATACTAAAATTGCGACCAAGAACATTCCGGCAGATGCTTTGGATAAAATTCAGGTGCTTCGTAATTATAATGAGGTCTCTAATTTAAAAGGATTGGAAAACAATGAAGAAAGTATAGCTCTGAATATTAAACTGAAAGAGGGAAAAAAGAACTTCTGGTTTGGCGATATTACTGCAGGTATAGGTGTTGGTCATGAAGAGGACAGGCATATTGTAAATCCCAAATTGTTTTATTACAGCCCGAAATACAGTATTAATGTCATTGGGAATATCAATAATATAGGAGAACTACCGTTGACCATGAGTGATTATTTTAAATTCACCGGCGGATTTAGAAATATGATGAAAAAAGGAGGCTCTTCTTTTAACGTTACTTCAAATGATTTAGGGATCTTAGGGTTGCGAAATAATCAGGCAGCCAATATTGACACGAAGTTCGGGGCAGCTAACTTTAGTTATAACCCTTCTAAAGCCTGGACAATCAGTGGTTTCGGTATTTATTTAGGGAATAAGACCAATATTATTACAAATTCAGTAAACGACCTGCCGGTAGGAAGTTCTGCTAATTCTCAGGAAACCCGAAGTCAGATTACGGAACAAAAAAGTGATCTGGGAATGTTTAAGTTAAGCTCAAGTTATGTGCCGTCCGATAAAGTACATTTTGATTATGATGCTTTCTTAAAATATTCCAAACAGGATGAAAACCAGAGTGTCGTATCGTCAGAAGCAGGGACAATTTTTACCAATAAAGAGCAAAAACCGTTTAGTATTAATCAGAATCTGAATTATTATTATACACTAAATGATAAAAATGTGTTTGCATTTGAAACACAACATTTATATCAGGAAGAAGATCCGTTCTACAATGCAAATCTTGAAATGCTTCCTTTTACCCTTGTGGGGTATGACAATACGCAAACAAGAGACGATATTACTCAGAAACGCTTTGTAAAAACAAATAAATTAGATGCTAAATTTGATTATTACTATATGGTTACACCAAAAAGTAATATCAATGTTACTTTAGGGAATACATACTCGTATCAGAATTTTGATTCCGGTATTTTTCAGATCTTAGATAACGGAACGCAAAATGACTTAGATGATACAGAGAATACAAATAATGTTGATTATTCGTTTAATGATGTGTTTTTAGGATTGCATTATAAATTTATTTTAGGTGAATTTACCTTCAATCCGGGAGTTACCGCTCATTATTATAGTATGAAAGATTCGCAGTTAGGGGATGAGTTTACAAGAAATTTTAACCGTTTTTTACCTGATTTCTATGCCTTATGGCAAATTAAAAAATCAGAGACCTTAACTTATAACTTTTCGTTGACCAATAATTTTACAGATATAGTAAAATTAGCCGAAGGCTATGTATTTTCAAATTATAACAGTTTGTTTCAAGGGAATCGCTATCTGGAAAATTCATTGTCACAAGTACATAGTCTGAGATATTTTAAATACAATATGTTCAATTTTGAAAATATCTTTGCAAACATTACATATACCCGACAAGTAGACGCTGTTAAGAACAGAGCTTTTTTAAGTAGTATCAATCAGGTTTCTACTGCTGTTAATATGGATTCTAACTTTGCGGATGAGACTTTTACAGCTTCCGGGAATTATGGAAGAAGTTTCTTGAAATATTACAAAGCTTCAGGAGGGTTGAGTTTAAATTGGAGTAAATTCAACAATATACGTGTATATACAACAGGAGATCAGATTCAGGCTACGGAATCCTTTGCACAAAATTACTATGTCAGATTTTCGACCAATTATAAAGAATTGCCTAATTTAAGCTTGGAATACGCCTACACAATAAACGATAACTCCAGTGATATTTTCTATACAGACAATCCGTCGATTGAGTTAGAATATTATTTTTGGGATGCTTTCTCTTTTGTTTCAGAGTATAGTTATTACCACAATAGAAATAAAGGAAAAACGATCGATTCTGAATATGATTTCTTGTCAGCCAGTTTAATGTATCAAAAGAAAGACAGTAAATGGGAATGGAAATTGTCCGGAACTAATTTGTTGGAAACAAAAGGATTGAATTCCAATAGTTTTAATCAGTTGGGAGGAACCAGCAGTTTTTCAAGTTATGTAGTTCAGCCGAGATATATTATTTTAAGTTTGAAGCATAGTTTATAAAAAAGAGCCCCGAATATAATACGGGGCTCTTTTTTTATTCCTTTAAAAGTAATTTTTCCAGACGCTCTAAACGACTTTCTAATTCTTCATTCTTCTTACGCTCTTTATCTAATTCTTTTTTCAGTGTTTGTATTTCCGCTTGTTGTTCTTGCGTCGCTTTTACTAACGGAACTACAAATTCTGCATATCGCAGACTGTAGTGGCCGTTTTCATTCTGAGGTTTGTCAATACCACTGAAATTATAACCCACAGCATTAGCTGATGCTTCAACATCTTGCGCTAAAAAACCGGAAAAACGAACGTTTTCATTTTTGTTTAGATCATTATCCAAATCGTTATTTCCTAAAAATTGCTGTAATCGGGTAAGATCCAGATTATAAGTAACAGGCTTTAATCGTAAAATAAAGTCTAAACCGATCACATCTTCTTGCACGTTTTTCTTAAAACGCTTGTCCGAAAGATTAGACCAGTTCACAAAACCTCCGATACTGGTTACATAATAATTTCCTAAGCGAATCTGATTATTTCCGTTAATAACGGTATTGTATCCGATAGCAGTAGAATTACTGTAATTACCATTGTAAAAAGCACGGTAACCGATGGCGGTATTGTTATTCCCGTTAACGTTACTGCTTAATGCTAATGCTCCGGAAGCCGTATTGTAATTGCCGTTTTGGTTGGCTCTTAAGGAACCTTTTCCTAAAGCTAAGTTGAAACTACCGTTAATATTGTAGTAAAGGGATTCTGTTCCTAAGGCGGTATTTTCATTTCCGTTGGAATTATTCTCAAGACTTCCTACTCCTACTGAAGTATTAGAATTTCCTCCGGAATTAACTAATAAACTATTTTCACCGATAGCCGTATTCTTAATTCCGCTGATATTACTTTGTAGTGAATAAGTCCCGATAGCAGTGTTCTGACTTCCTGTTGTATTGTTTTCTAAAGTATTGGATCCAAAAGCAATGTTTTCACTACCAGTAGTGTTCTTGTTTAAAGCATTAAAACCGATGGCATTATTTTTAATTCCTGAAGCATTGCTTTCTAAAGAATTACTTCCTAAAGCAATATTTTGAGTTCCTATAGTGTTTTTATTTAAGGCATTAAAACCGATCGCAATATTTTCATCTCCGGAAGTATTGGTGTACAACGTGTTTTCACCTATAGCAATGTTTTTGTTTCCGGTAGTGTTGGAGTACATAGCATTTACACCGATAGCAGTGTTACTGTTTCCGGTTGAGTTAGAACGCAAAGCTCCCAATCCGAAAGCATTGTTGTTCTCTCCGGTTTGGTTAGCGTTTAATGCGGCACTTCCTATAGCCGTATTGTATTTTCCGGTGGTATTGCTCAGCATAGTATAAGAGCCTACGGCGGTATTGTTCCTGCCGCTACTATTATTGAACATACTATAGACTCCTATGGAAGTGTTTTCATTTCCGGAAGTATTGTTTCGCAAAGAATTGACACCAACACTTGTGTTGTTAATACCGATAGTATTTTCGGTTAATGAATAAGTACCGATAGCTGTATTGTTATTTCCGGAAGTGTTTTTAACCATACTGTTACTGCCTACAGCGGTATTGTAGTAGCCTGAATTGTTCAGGTGTAAAGCATTATAACCTTCGGCTGTATTTTCATAACCGGAATTGTTTGCATTTAAAGTCCCGTCTCCTATAGCTGTATTGTAACTCCCGGATGAATTAGAACTCAGGGAATTGCTTCCGAATCCGGTGTTGTGCGTGCCGGAGGAGTTAGTTTTGAGGGAGTTATAACCATAAGAGGTATTCTCGATACCTATTAATCCTGATTCAGTGTTGTTTCTTCTGATCAGAAAATCGTTATCGTCTGTAGTTCCTATGAAATTAGTATTACTGTCTATATTACTATTCCCGGTTGTGAACCAAACGTTTTTAGAAGAGGCTAATGCGATCCATTGATGCGTCGGATGATCCCAATAATACAATCCGGGTTGGTATGTACCGTTGATGGTCGTTAAAAATACCAACATTCCGTTTTGGTCAGTCGTAGGATTGACACTAGGGAAAGCAGCAACTCTTGGGATAAGAATTCCGTCTTGGTTGTTTGGAGTAGCAGCGTTGGACGCTTTGATATCTAATACTGCTTTAGGGTTGGTCGTATTGACGCCTACTTGACCGAATATCAGTTTAGGGAATATAAAGGCTAAAGATAAAAATACAAAGAGTAGTTTTTCTTTCATTATGGTTGGTAGTTGGATTAAAGGCGCAAAGGTATAAAAAAAATCAGCCTATAGGCTGATTTTTAATATTTTGAAAAAAAACTAAATTTTAAAAGCATCTTTGATTTTTTCAACATGATCTAATTTTTCCCAAGTGAACAGTTCAACCTCCGTTGTTACTGTTTCGCCGTTTGGAGAAATAAACGTTTTGGTTATTACCTCAGGAGTTCTTCCCATATGACCGTAAGCAGCAGTTTCACTATAAATAGGATTGCGAAGTTTTAACCTTTGTTCAATAAAATAAGGGCGCATGTCAAAGATTTCACTTACTTTTTTAGCAATCTCACCATCGGTTAAATTGACTTTGGCTGTGCCATATGTGTTGACATAAATATTAGTTGGTTGAGCTACACCGATGGCATAGGAAACCTGAACCAGAATTTCATCAGCAACTCCTGCAGCAACTAAATTTTTAGCGATATGACGGGTAGCATAAGCCGCTGAACGGTCTACTTTACTTGGGTCTTTACCAGAGAAAGCACCACCACCATGTGCGCCTTTTCCTCCATAAGTGTCCACAATAATTTTTCTTCCAGTTAATCCGGTATCACCATGAGGGCCGCCAATTACAAATTTTCCGGTTGGATTGATATGGTATTTGATGTTATCATTGAATAAATGAGCATATTGCTCATTTTTAGCAATAACTCTTGGAATCAAGATATTAATAATATCTTTTTTAATTTTAGCCAACATCGTTGGTTCGTCAGCAAATTCATCATGTTGTGTAGAAACAACAATAGCATCAATACGAACAGGTTTGTTGTCGTCAGAATATTCTAAAGTAACCTGAGCTTTGGCGTCAGGTCTTAAATAAGTGATTTCGGTATTTTCTCTTCTTAAAGCAGCTAATTCCTGTAAAAGGTGGTGCGATAATTTTAAAGCAAGAGGCATGAATTCTTCTGTTTCATTGGTCGCATAACCAAACATCATTCCTTGGTCTCCTGCACCTTGATCTTCTTTGCTAGCTCTGTCCACCCCTTGATTAATGTCCTGAGATTGTTCGTGAATAGCAGAAAGCACACCACAAGAGTTAGCTTCAAACATATATTCGCTTTTGGTGTATCCGATTCTTTTGATGACATCCCTGGCAATTTGCTGAACATCTAAATAGGTTTTCGATTTTACTTCACCGGCTAAAATAACTTGCCCGGTAGTAACTAATGTCTCACAAGCTACTTTAGAATCAGGGTCAAATGCTAAAAAGTTATCGATTAATGCATCTGAAATTTGATCCGCAATTTTATCCGGATGTCCTTCACTAACCGATTCTGACGTAAATAAATAAGCCATAATAATTTTATTTTTAAAGATGAGTGAGGAAAATTTGTTGCAGGGAAAAGCTAAAAGAAGTAAAACACTGCTTTAGCATTTTTTTATGAGGTTGCAATCAGTTCAAATTTTTCCTCGAATTCGGCTGCAAAGTTATGAAATGGAAATGAAATCCAAATAGTTTTTTGAAAAAAATTATGATTTATGTTCGTCATAGGGGCTTTAAAGAGGAATACAATTTAGATTCATTTTCTAAAAGTTGTTTCAATAACTTTTAAAAATTCTATTAATTGCGTAAGCTATGGTTTAATTGTGAAAATTTTGTTATAAGTTTTGGGTTTTAAAGGATTAAAACTAACTTTACGGTATAAAATTCAAAGAAAATGAGATTTACGTGTTGTAGCGTGTGTACTTGCATGGGGAGATTATCCGCAGAGGAACGCTATTACATATAGTTAATCAAAGAACTATACTATTAAAAGCCTCTGTGTAATACACAGAGGCTTTTTTGTTTTTAACATTTATTACAGAGAAATATGGAAAACAGATTAAAACAGTTATTCGAGTTTAAGCAAAGCCAGCAACATTATTTATTTGATAAATACAGAGCCGAGATTTGGAGTGAAGAGCTTTTCAAATGGCTATTTCTTGGAGGAGAAGAAAGTTGTCGTTTTGATCTATTTGAAGAAAAAGAAGCTGAGTTGAAAAATGAACTAACTGTTTTTTTGAAACAATTACTGGTTGAAAAGACTTCGGATATTGTAGATTCTTTTTTTAACGAATTGTGCTCAATTCATAAAATACTTCTTTCCGATTTAGATGCAGTGATGAAGTTTGATCCGGCAGCTAAATCCCATAGTGAAGTATTGATGTCGTATCCTGGCTTTTTTACAATTGTGATTTACAGGATTGCACATTACTTCTGGAATCAAAAGATCCCTGTTTTTCCAAGAGTTCTTTCCGAATATGCACACTCTAAAACAGGAATAGATATACACCCGGCAGCACAGATCGGAGAACGCTTCTTTATAGATCACGGAACTGGTGTAGTGATCGGTGAAACTGCCGAAATAGGGAATGACGTAAAAATTTATCAAGGTGTAACATTAGGGGCATTAAGCGTAAGTAAAGATAAAGCCGAACAAAAAAGGCATCCTACCATAGAAGACGGTGTGATTATTTATGCGAATGCAACCATTCTGGGAGGTAAAACTATTGTTGGCAGAGGTTCGGTAATCGGAGGGAATGTTTGGTTGACAGAAAGTGTACCATCACAAACTTTGGTATTTCATAAAAGCGAAGTAATCGTGAAAGATAAAATTGATGTAAGTAAAATAATAGACTTTAGTATATAAATATTGTAAAACTATAAAAACCAATAAATATGAAAGCAAATAACATTTTAGAGACCATCGGGAATACTCCGGTGGTGAAAATTAATAAATTATTTGGTGCAGCTAAAAATGTATTCATCAAGTTAGAGCGAACTAATCCGGGAAATAGTATTAAAGATAGGATTGCGTTAGCCATGATTGAAGATGCAGAAAAAAAAGGTATTTTAAAACCGGGGAGTGTTATTGTTGAACCGACTTCAGGAAATACAGGAATCGGTTTGGCTTTAGTTGCTGCAGTTAAAGGCTATAAAGTAATTTTGGTAATGCCGGAATCAATGAGCGTTGAACGTAGAAAATTAATGGAGATCTATGGTGCTGAATTTGATTTAACACCTCGTGAAAAAGGAATGAAAGGGGCTATTGAACGCGCAGCAGAATTAGTTGAGGAGATTCCGAATGCTTGGTCGCCGTCACAGTTTAGTAACCCTGCCAATGTAGAAGTGCATCAAAAAACGACTGCTCAGGAAATTTTAGCCGATTTTCCGGAGGGGATTGATTATTTGATTACCGGTGTAGGAACCGGAGGGCACATTACCGGAGTGGCTTCTGTTTTGAAAGAAAAATTTCCGAACCTGAAGGTGATCGCTGTTGAGCCCGAAGCTTCACCGGTTTTAAGTGGAGGAGAGCCGGGACCTCACCCATTACAGGGAATCGGAGCCGGATTTATTCCTGAAGTGTACCGAACAGATTTAATTGATGAAATAATTACCGTAGGTAAAGACGAAGCATTTGATTTTGTAAAAAACATAGCTAAAGAAGAAGGCATTTTAGTTGGAATCTCTACCGGAGCATCTTTAGCTGCAGTGTCTAAAAAGATAAAACAGCTTCCGGATGATGCAGTTGTGTTGACCTTTAACTATGATACAGGAGAGCGTTATCTTTCAGTTGAAGGTTTGTTTTAAAGGGAAGTTCTCTTTTAATAGAATAATAATTTATTTAAACTAAGTTTTTATGGTTTAAAAAACTAGTTTTATGTTTAAAATAAGTAAAATTTAGAAAAATTAACTACATAATTTGTATTTGTAGAAAATAGTTCTAAATTTGCTTCGTCAAAATGAATAAACCAATGAGAGTAACTATGTGCAATATGTGTATGATGATGTGGGATAACCCGCAGAGGAACACTATGGCATAAAGTAACTATTTTTCTTAAACTATAAACCATATTAAACCTCTGCAAAAGCAGAGGTTTTTTTATAACTAAAACTCATAAAAAATGAAAATGTATTTACCGAGACGATGTTGTCGAATGTGTTGCTTAGGCTAAACGTTAGAACTTAAAAAATTAATAACACATTCATAAAAAATAAAAATTATGAGCACACAAAAATTTGCAACAAACGCCCTTCACGCAGGATATGACGTGAAACAAAATAGAGGAACAAGAGCTATTCCGATTTACCAAACAACATCATACGTTTTTAACGATGCCGATCATGCGGCTAATTTATTCGGTTTAGCAGAACCCGGTTATATTTATACAAGATTGAACAATCCTACAAATGATGTTTTAGAACAACGTTTAGCAGCATTAGAAGGCGGAATTGGAGCTGTAGTAACCGCATCGGGAGCAGCAGCCATTTCAACAACTTTGCTAACTTTACTAAAAGCGGGTGATCATATTGTGGCTTCCAATAGTTTATACGGCGGAACCTATAATTTACTGAATGTTACCTTGCCAAGATTAGGAATTACAACCACTTTTGTAGATCCTTCAGATGCCAAAAACTTTATCGATGCAGCGCAAGAAAATACCAGAGCTTTTTTTGCTGAAACGCTAGGAAATCCAAAATTAGATATACTCGATTTAGAAGCTATTGCTAACGAAGCGAAAGCCTTTAAAGTTCCATTTATCGTAGATAATACCGTACCTTCTCCTTATCTGTTAAATCCGATTCAGTTTGGAGCCGATATTGTGATTCATTCGTTAACCAAATATATTGGCGGCAATGGAACTTCATTAGGTGGTGTAATCATCGATGCCGGAAATTTTGACTGGAGTAGTGGAAAATTTCCTGAATTTACAGAACCATCACCGGGTTACCACGGATTAAAATATTATGAAGCATTAGGAGCAGCTTCGTTTATTGCAAAAGCGAGAATTGAAGGATTACGTGATTTAGGTGCTGCTTTGAGTCCGTTTAATGCGTTCCAAATTTTACAAAGCTTAGAAACTTTGGAAATCCGAATCAAAAAGCATAGCGAAAATGCCTTGGCTTTAGCCCAATGGTTGCAAGAACAAGATGAAGTAGCTTGGGTAAACTATCCAGGGCTAAAAACTTCGGAATATTACACATTGGCTCAAAAGTATTTGCCAAAAGGACAAAGCGGGATTGTGACGTTCGGTTTAAAAGGTGGATACGATGCTGCTAAACAGCTAGTGAATGAAACTGAATTATTCTCATTATTGGCGAATATCGGGGATACGAAATCATTAATTATTCATCCGGCAAGTACAACGCACCAACAACTAACAGAAGAACAACAAAAAACCACTGGCGTGACTCAAGATTTAATTCGTTTGTCAGTAGGTTTGGAAGATATAGAAGATTTGAAATCCGATTTACAAGCGGTTTTTGAAAAGCTTGCCGTGAATACAACAATTTAGTGTTTTAGTTTGTTTTTGACTGTCGGGATTTAGTTTCGGCAGTCATTTTTTTAAAGAATTATTAAGGTGATACAGAAATTAGTTTTTCATCAGTTTACACTCCAAAATCAAAAAGTTCAAGACAAAATAATTTTGTCCTACCAATTATTTGGCCAAAAATTAGGAAAAGCACCGGTCGTTTTGGTCAATCATGCGTTAACCGGAAATTCTCAGGTTATAGGCGAAAGCGGCTGGTGGAATAGCCTTATTGGCGAAGGCAAAACTATCGATACCGATCAGTATACGATTTTAGCGTTCAATGTGCCGGGAAATACCTATCAGGATCAAGAGAACAGCATTGAGAATTATAAAGATTTTACTGTAGCTGATATCGCTGCTGCTTTTTGGAAAGGAGTTGAAAGCTTACAAATTGAAAAATTATATGCTGCCATAGGAGGAAGTTTAGGCGGAGCAATTGCTTGGCAAATGGCAATTCAAGAGCCTGAAAAAATTTCGCATTTGATTCCGGTGGCAACCGATTGGAAATCGACAGATTGGTTAATGGCGAATGTTTTGGTTCAAGATTCGATTTTGAATAATTCTAAAAATCCAATTGCCGATGCGCGAATGCATGCCATGTTGTTGTACCGAACGCCACAATCACTTCAGTTTAAATTCAACAGAGAAAAACAACCTGATTCCGATTTGTTTCAAATTGAAAGTTGGTTGTTACATCACGGCGATAAACTGCAAAAACGTTTTCAATTATCGGCTTATAAATTGATGAATCACTTGTTGCGAACTATTGATATTACAAATGGCAACGGAAATTTCGAAAAAACCGTTGAAAAAGTAACGTCAGAAATTCACATTGTAGCGGTCGATACCGATTATTTTTTCACAGCTGATGAGAACCTAAAAACTTATGAAAACCTAAAAAAACTAAGAAAAAAAGTAAACTGGCATCAAATTGAATCCATTCACGGACACGACGCCTTTTTAATCGAATTTGAACAACTCAACACTATTTTAAAAGACATATTTAACAAATGAAAATATTAAAATTCGGAGGAAAGTCTTTAGCAAACGGACAAGGAATTCAAAATGTACTCCAAATTATAGCTAAAAAACAAACGAATAATGAAGAAGTAACCGTTGTAGTTTCGGCTCGCGGGAATGCAACGGACGAATTGTTATTGTTGTTGGAAAAAGCGCATGGCAATGTTCCATATAGTGACGATTTGGAACTTTTTAAAGAATACCAAAGTTATAATGCGTCAACTTTAAATTTAGAAAAAGAATTTTCGTTGATCGAAAAAATCCTGGAAGGCGTTAATCTTTTAGGCGATTATAGTGAAAAAGTGAAAGATCAATTGGTGGCTTTAGGCGAAGTTATTTCAGCTAAATATTTGACCAATTTATTAAATGAAAACGGAATAAAAGCCAATTTTGTCGATGCCCGAAATGTATTGGTAACCGATGCTAATTTTGGAAATGCGCAACCTATTGAAGCGGTTTCTAAGAAAAAAGTCCAACAGTATTTCAAAGAAAATCAAGGTGTTGTTAACGTGGTAACCGGATTCATCGCGGCAACAGCTTCAGGCGAAACCACAACTTTAGGTAGAAACGGAAGTAATTATACCGCGGCTTTATTAGCTAATTTTTTAGAAGCTAAAGAATTGCAAAATTATACACACGTAGACGGAATTTTTACTGCCAATCCGGATTGGGTTGCTGATGCTAAAAAAATCGATCACCTAACGTTTAATGAAGCGAATGAATTGGCCAATTTCGGAGCCAATATTCTGCATGCTAAAACCATTTTGCCTTTAGTAGAAAAAGATATTCCGTTACGTATCGTCAATACGTTTAATGATGACAACGAAGGAACTTTAATTAGTGCAGCCTTGACTTTAGAAGGAATTAAATCGCTTTCGGTATTGCCAGATGTTTCTTTAATCAATTTTGAAGGTCGAGGTTTGTTAGGAAAAACCGGAGTTGATGCCCGAATTTTCAAAGTAATGGCCGATAATGATATCAGCGTGAGTATTATTTCGCAAGGTTCTTCAGAACGCGGAATAGGAATTGTCGTTGCGGCAAGCAATGCTACCAAAGCGGTTATTGGTTTGGAAAAAGAGTTTGAAAATGATTTTTATACCAAAGACGTAAACCGAATTTCAATTGTAGATAATGTTTCGGTTATTTCTATCATTGGGCAAGATTTGAGTACGTTTCACAAATCGTATACAGCGTTGATTAACAATAATATCGTTCCAATTTTATTCAACAATACAATTACCGGAAAAAATGTGAGTTTAGTCATCAAACGCGATGAGGTTAAAAAAGCGCTAAACGTAATTCACGGACAAATTTTCGGAGTGGCCAAAAAAATAAATATCGCGGTTTTCGGTCACGGAACTGTTGGCGGAACATTGCTAGATCAAATTTTGCAATCAGCCGATACGATTGAAGAGAAAAAAGGAATTAAGCTGAATGTTTTCGCAATTGCCAACTCTAAAAAAGTGTTGTTAACTAAAAAAGGAGCGACTAAAAATTGGAGAGAAAAAGTAAACGAAAAGGGTGTTTCTTATGCCATTTCGGATGTTATTGAATATGCAAAAGACCATCATTTGGAAAATTTAATCGCGATTGATAATACGGCAAACGGAACTTTCGTAGAAAACTACATTCCGTTAGTCGAAAATGGTTTCGATTTAATTTCGTCCAATAAAATTGCCAATACCATTAGTTACGAATTCTATCAAAATTTGAGAACGGTTTTGGCTAAAAACCAAAAAGAATATTTGTATGAAACCAATGTTGGTGCCGGATTACCATTAATTGATACCATAAAATTATTGCATCTTTCGGGTGAAAATATCACTAAAATTAGAGGTGTTTTTTCAGGAACTTTAAGCTATTTATTCAATCATTTCTCAGCAGAAGATCGTAACTTTTCAGAAGTATTGCAAGAAGCGATTGATAAAGGTTTTACCGAACCTGATCCGCGTGAAGATTTATGCGGAAATGACGTAGGTCGAAAATTATTGATTTTAGCACGCGAACTGGAATTACAAAATGAGTTCGACGAAATCAAAATTCAAAATTTAATTCCGGAATTTTTACGTGAAGGTTCAGCTCAAGACTTTTTACAACGTTTAAACGAACTGAATCCGGTGTACCAAGAAGTAAAAGAACAACAAGAATCGAATCATGTCTTGCGTTACATCGGTGAATTATCGGGCGATTTACAACAAGAAAAAGGAAATTTAGAAGTGAAATTAGTTTCCGTTCCGGTAAGTTCAGCTTTAGGTTCACTTAAAGGTTCCGATTCTATTTTCGAAATTTATACTGAATCTTACGGAGAGCAACCTATCGTCATTCAAGGAGCCGGAGCCGGAGCTTCGGTAACAGCAAGAGGCGTTTTCGGTGATATTTTAAGACTTTCCGAAAAAAAATAAAACAAATGAACACACAAAACAAACTAGGATTAGAAACACAAATTATTCGCACGCAGGTAGAACGAACAGAATTTCAAGAGCATTCCGTTCCGTTGTACTTAACGTCAAGTTTTATATTTGAAGACGCAGAAGACATGCGCGCTTCATTTGCTGAAGAGAAGGAACGAAATTTATACAGCCGATTTTCAAATCCAAATACTTCTGAATTTGTAGAGAAAATTTGTATTATGGAAGGTGCAGAAGATGGTTTTGCTTTTGCAACCGGAATGGCAGCCGTTTATGGAACGTTGGCTACTTTGTTGAATGCGGGCGATCATATAGTTTCTGTGGGAAGTGTATTTGGTTCAACACACACGTTGTTTACCAAATATTTTCCAAAATGGAATATTCAAACCACGTATTTTGATGTAAATCATGCGGAAGAAGTAACGTCTAAAATTCAAGAAAATACTAAAATTCTTTATGTAGAATCGCCAACTAATCCGGCGGTGGATATTTTGGATTTAGAATATTTAGGCAAAATTGCTAAAAAACACAACTTGATTTTTGTGGTGGACAATTGTTTTGCAACGCCTTATTTACAAAATCCAATACAATTTGGTGCAGATATTGTTATTCATTCGGCTACCAAATTAATCGACGGTCAAGGTCGTGTTTTAGGAGGAATTGCTGTTGGTAGAGCCGATTTGATCAGAGAAATTTATCTGTTTTCAAGAAATACCGGTCCGGCTTTGTCGCCATTTAACGCTTGGGTTTTGTCAAAAAGTTTAGAAACATTACCACTTCGTGTAACCAAACAATCGGAAAATGCGTTAGAAGTTGCACAATTTTTAGAAAAACATCCGAATGTAAAATCGGTAAAATATCCGTTTTTGCCATCGCATCCGCAATATGAGGTTGCTAAAAAGCAAATGAAATTGGGCGGAACTATTGTCGCAATCGAAATTGAAGGTGGAGTAGAAGCCGGAAGAAGATTTTTAGACAGTATCAAATTATGTTCTTTGTCAGCCAATTTGGGAGACACCCGAACAATTGTGACGCATCCAGCTTCAACAACGCATAGCAAACTATCTGTAGAAGAGCGTTTAGCAGTTAGTATTACTGACGGTTTAGTCCGAATTTCCGTTGGATTAGAGACAGTTAGTGATGTAATTGCTGATTTGGATCAGGCTTTAAATCAGGTTTAGGCTATTTTTATTGTAAAAAAGTTTAATTTTTTGAATTAAAACAGAAATATATTCTAAGAAAATGAGTTTGTATTTGTTTTTTTAGAATATGTTTCGAAAATAAAATAATAGTATTACTTTTGCATTGTTCATAAAAATAGTGTTTTTGTTATCACGAAAGCGGGAGGGAATAGACCCAACGAACGCTTAGCAACCCTACTCTTGTAGAAGGTGCTACATTCTATTCTGATGCAAATCGGAAACAGATAACGTTTAGTTTTTTCCTAACTACTGATAACAAACACCAAAAAGAAATAAGAATAAAGTTATCAGGTTATGCCAACCATACAAGACGAATTACAAAAAAGAATTTTAGTGCTAGACGGCGCCATGGGAACCATGTTGCAGCGCTTTAAATTTGAAGAAGAAGATTTTAGAGGCGAACGCTTTAAAGATTTTCCATACCCTTTAAAAGGAAATAACGATTTACTTTCTATAACACAACCAGAAGCTGTAAAATCAGTGCATCGTGCGTATTTTGAAGCGGGTGCTGATATTGTGGAAACCAATACCTTTTCGGGGACAACCATTGGTATGGCTGATTATCACATGGAAGATTTAGTTTACGAACTTAATTTTCAATCGGCTAAAATTGCTCGTGAAGTTGCCGATGAGTTTACAGATAAGCCAAGATTTGTCGCAGGGTCTATTGGTCCTACAAACCGTACGGCTTCGATGTCGCCCGATGTTAATGATCCGGGATTTCGTGCAGTTACTTTTGACGATTTAAAGATTGCTTATCGACAACAAGTTGAAGCGTTGTTAGACGGTGGTGCCGATTTACTTTTGGTGGAAACTATTTTTGATACGTTGAATGCCAAAGCGGCGTTGTTCGCTATTGAAGAAGTAAAAGAAGAACGAAAAATTGATGTCCCTGTTATGGTTTCGGGAACAATTACAGATGCTTCCGGACGAACACTTTCCGGGCAAACAGTAGAAGCATTCTTGATTTCTATTCAACATATCCCTTTGTTAAGTGTTGGCTTCAATTGTGCTTTAGGAGCCGATCAGTTGAAACCGTATTTAAAAAGATTAGGTCAAAATACCAGTCTTAATATTTCGGCACATCCTAATGCAGGTTTACCGAATGCCTTTGGACAATATGACCAAACACCGGAAGAAATGCAGCAATTGATTCGCGATTATTTACAAGAAAATTTAGTAAATATCGTTGGCGGATGCTGCGGAACGACACCCGAGCACATTAAATTGATTGCTGAGGTGGCAAAAGAATTTAAACCAAGAACTACTCAAGTTGAAGCATAATGGCAGAGTCAGACTGTACAAAATATTTAAAACTTTCAGGATTAGAACCGCTAATTGTTACTTCGGAATCTAATTTTATTAATGTTGGGGAACGAACAAACGTTACGGGTTCACGAAAATTTCTTCGATTAATTAAAGAAGAAAAATACGATGAAGCATTGGATATTGCCAGAGCTCAAGTAGAAGGTGGTGCCCAAATCATCGATATCAATATGGATGAAGGAATGTTAGATGGCGTTTACGCTATGACAAAATTCCTGAATTTAATTGCTGCCGAACCCGATATTGCTCGTGTTCCGGTGATGATTGATAGTTCGAAATGGGAAATCATCGAAGCTGGTTTAAAAGTAGTTCAAGGTAAAGGTGTTGTAAATTCAATTTCCTTAAAAGAAGGAGAAGAAAAATTTATTCATCATGCCAAATTAATTCATCGTTATGGTGCGGCTGTAATTGTTATGGCTTTTGACGAAGTAGGTCAAGCCGATACTTATGAAAGACGAATTGAAATTTGTAAACGCTCTTATGATATCTTGGTACAAAAAGTAGGTTTTCCTGCCGAAGATATCATTTTTGATCCCAATATTTTTCCGGTAGCAACCGGAATGGAAGAACATCGTAAAAATGCAATTGATTTTTTCAAAGCAACAAAATGGATTCGTGAAAACTTGCCATGTGCTCATGTTTCGGGCGGTGTAAGTAACGTTTCGTTTTCTTTTCGTGGAAACGATAAAGTTCGCGAAGCCATGCATTCGGTATTTCTATTTCACGCCATTCAACATGGAATGACTATGGGAATCGTAAATCCGGAAATGTTGGAAATCTACGATGAAATTGACAAAGAACTTCTGGAATATGTTGAAGATGTATTGTTGGACAGAAAAGACGATGCAACCGAACGTTTATTGGAGTATGCCGAAAAAATTAAAGGCGATACCAAAGTTTCAGAAAAGGCAATTCAAGGCTCGAGCGAAGCGAACAGGCGTCAGCAATGGAGAAGCGGTACGATTCAGGAACGATTGACGCATTCGTTAGTAAAAGGTGTTGACGAATTCATTGAGCAAGATGTAGAAGAAGCTCGACTTTCGGTTACCAAGCCTATTGAAGTTATCGAAAATCACTTAATGAACGGAATGAATGTAGTGGGTGATTTGTTTGGTTCCGGAAAAATGTTTTTGCCTCAGGTAGTAAAATCGGCTCGAGTGATGAAAAAAGCAGTGGCCTATTTGCTGCCTTATATAAGCCCCCCAACCCCCGAAGGGGGAGTTTCAAATGATAAGGAAAAACAATCATGGGAAACTGCAAACCCTGCTTTATACGAAGTTTTGAAAGAAAAAGCCAAAGAAATGCGGAATAAGCCGACAGAAGCGGAGAAAATGTTATGGAATGTTTTATCGAATAAAGGATTGGATGGCTTTAAATTTAGGAGACAGCATATAATCGGAGAATACATTGTTGATTTTGTATGTTTAGAAAAGCGATTGGTTATAGAAGTAGATGGTTTGGTTCATACTACAGTAGAACAGAAAGAGCACGATCAATTAAGAACGGAATGGCTTGAATCCAAAAGTTTTAAAGTGATAAGATTTACCAATAGACAAGTGTTAAATGATTTGTTTAATACTATTGAATTTATTCGTAAAGAAATAACCGCAAACAGTGTAGCTTCCCCTTCGGGGACGGGAGGGGCTGGTCGTATTTTGATGGCAACTGTAAAAGGCGATGTTCACGATATCGGTAAAAATATTGTTTCGGTAGTTTTGGCGTGTAATAATTTCGAAATTATCGATTTGGGAGTTATGGTTCCGCCCGAAAAAATTATTGAAACAGCAATTAAAGAAAAAGTGGACATCATCGGGTTAAGCGGATTAATTACGCCTTCGTTAGACGAAATGGTGTATTTAGCCAAAGAATTGGATAAACTAAATATCAATATTCCAATGATGATTGGTGGCGCAACGACTTCCCGAGCGCATACAGCTGTAAAAATTGCACCTGAATATAAAGATACGGTGGTTCACGTAAACGATGCATCGCGAGCGGTAACTGTAGCTTCTAATTTGTTGCAAACCGAAACCAAAGGAAATTACGCCAAAAACATTCGTGAAGAATACGATAAGTTGAGAGAAGGTTATTTGAATCGTGGTCGCGAGAAAAATTACTTGTCCATTGAAGAAGCGCGTAAAAATAAATTCAAGGTGGATTGGGAAACGTACCAACCGGTAAAACCAAATAAGATTGGAACACAAACGTTAGAAGTTGCTCTTTCAGAATTGGTTGATTTTATCGATTGGACACCATTTTTTCAATCTTGGGAATTGTACGGAAAATATCCGGCAATTTTAACAGACGAAGTTGTTGGCGAACAAGCCACTTCTTTATTTGCCGATGCTCAAAAAATGTTACAGCAAATTGTTGACGAAAAATGGTTTGTTGCCAAAGCGGTTTTCGGAATTTTTCCAGCCAATACAGTGAATGACGATGATATAGAAGTTCTGACTTTAGATTTGTCACTTCCAGCGGAGTCGAGAAGCGAGAAATTTTTAACGCTTCGTCAACAATCACAAAAAACGGTTGGTGCGCCCAATATTGCTCTTTCCGATTTTATTGCACCAAAAGAAAGTGGAAAACAAGATTACATTGGAACCTTTTGTGTAACTACAGGTTTTGGTGTAGACGAAAAAGCAGCCGAGTTCGAAAAGAATTTAGACGATTACAATTCTATTTTAGTTAAAGCTCTTGCTGATCGTTTGGCGGAAGCTTTCGCTGAATATTTGCATTTAAAAGTTCGAAAAGAATTTTGGGGTTATGCTCAAGAAGAAAATTTCAGTAATAACGAATTAATTAAAGAAAGTTATGTTGGAATTCGTCCGGCTCCCGGTTATCCGGCTTGTCCTGATCATTTGGAAAAACCAACGATTTGGAAACTGTTAGATGTTGAAAATCAAATAGGAGTTACACTAACCGAAAGCATGGCGATGTGGCCGGCAGCTTCAGTTTCGGGCTATTATTTTGCCAATCCGGAAAGTAAATATTTTGGTTTAGGAAAAATTAAAAAGGACCAAGTGGAAGATTACGCCAAAAGAAGAAATATTACCATTGAAGAAGCTCAAAAATGGTTAGCACCAAATATAAGTGATAACTAAAAAATAATTAAAAACTGATTACCCACTTCAGTCACCCCTCTTTGGGAGGGAACGGGGGAAGCTCATGAAAGTAACTGAACATATAAAAAACGCAAACGGAAAGACGTTGTTCTCTTTCGAAATTTTACCGCCTTTAAAAGGGCAAAATATCCAGTCGATATTTGACGGTATCGATCCGTTAATGGAGTTCAATCCTCCTTTTATTGATGTTACCTATCATCGGGAGGAATATGAATATAAAGAACTTCCGAATGGATTGTTGCAGAAAAAAATTGTAAAAAAGCGACCGGGAACCGTTGGCATTTGTGCTGCTATCCAGAATAAGTATCAGGTAGATGCTATTCCGCATATTTTATGCGGTGGATTTACTAAAGAAGATACTGAAAACTTCCTGATCGATTTAGATTTCTTAGGAATTGACAATGTAGTGGCACTTCGCGGAGATGCTGTAAAAAGCGAGATCTATTTTAAGCCTGAAAAAGAAGGACATCGGTATGCTTCTGAACTAGTGGAACAAATAGCTAACTTAAATAAGTCAGTTTATTTAGATGAAGATCTGAAGAATACCACTGCAACTGATTTTTGTATAGGTGTTGCCGGTTATCCGGAAAAACATATGGAAGCACCAAGTATGGATAGTGATATTCATTTCCTGAAACAAAAGATCAAAAACGGAGCTGATTATATCATTACCCAAATGTTTTTTGACAACCAGAAGTTTTTTGACTTTGCAAGTAAATGCAGAGCCGAAGGCATAACAGTACCTATTATTCCGGGATTAAAGCCTATTGCTACCAAAAAGCAATTGAACCTTATTCCGCATCGTTTTAAGGTGGATCTGCCCGATTGTTTGATTATGGAAGTAGTAAAGGCTAAAGATGATGAGGGCGTAAAACAAATAGGAATAGAGTGGTGTATTGAACAAAGCAAACAATTGATTGCAGCAGGAACACCGGTTTTACATTATTATTCTATGGGGAAAGCCGAAAATATTAAAAGAATAGCTTCAGCAGTCTTCTAAAATTTACTGTTTTTTTATTGAAGTTAGATAATTTTTTTCGTACCTTTAAAGGGATAATTCTAAATGATCCTACCTATGAAAAAGATTATCTTACTTCTATTCGTTGTATTTTCTTTACAATTTAGTTTTGCAAATCTTAATGATGCAGTTTTAAAACAAGCAAGAGATTATTACAAAAACGGAAATTACGAAAAAGCTTTAGAATTGTATAAAAGCTATAGTAAAGACGCTGATTTCTCAGATAAAAAAGATATTTATCTGGAAATGGCTAATTGTTATTATAAATTAGACGATACAAAAAAAGCAATAAAATGCCTGAAAACTGCTATTGCTAAATATGGATTAACAGAAGATGTATTTATTTACAGTGATCTTATTGATCCGGAATTTTCTAAATACGCTTTAGCTAAGGTATACGATGATTTAGATAAGTTGCAGCAAGAGTATATTGCAGCAAATAACTAAATCAATGTTGTTTTTTAGGTTGAAGAGGCATCCGGAATTTAATTTATTTTTTTCCGGATGTTTTTTCTCTGAAAATTTGTTCCAGATTTTTATTCTTAAGAGACAATTGTAAGATCTTAAAACCGTTTTGCTGAGCAAAATCAAATACGTTACCACGCATATCGCTGGTCGCTTCAAAAGTTAACTCCCAAACAGTATCCGATAAAGGTTTTTTGCGGATTAAAAAATCAAAAACCAATTGTTCAGCAGAAATAGCCAGATCAAACTCTACTTCTATAACTTGTTGCTGTGTTTGTTCTTTTACTAAAGAATTCAAGGTTTTGTCTTCAACTAAATTTCCTTTATTGATGATAATGATACGGTCGCAAATAGCTTCAACCTCTTGCATGATGTGTGTAGAAAGAAAAACCGTTTTATCTTTTCCGATGTTTTTAATCAATTCGCGAATCTCAACTAATTGATTCGGATCCAAACCTGTAGTAGGTTCGTCTAAAATCAAAACTTCCGGATCGTGTAATAAAGCACAGGCTAAACCTACACGCTGGCGATATCCTTTGGAAAGTTGGCCAATTTTTTTATGACTTTCAGGAGTTAGTCCGGTTAAGGCAATTACCTCGTCAATTCGTGATTTGTTTACCTTGTAAACGTCAGCATTAAAAGCCAAATATTCCCTGATATATAAATCCAGATACAACGGATTGTGTTCCGGTAAATAACCTACTGATTTCTGAACATCTTTAGCCTGAGTAATCACGTCAAAGCCATTTACTTCGGCTTTACCGCTATCTGCCGTTAAATAAGTAGTTAAAATTTTCATCAAAGTTGATTTTCCGGCTCCATTCGGTCCTAAAAAACCAACGATCTCTCCTTTTTTGACTGAAAAACTTATTGCATCAAGGGCTTTTTGTTCACCATAAGTTTTAGAAATATTCTCAACTACTATTGACATACGTGATCTTTCTTGTTTTAAACTGTAAAGATATTTAAAATTTTGTCGTAAAGATAAACAAAAACCCAAACCGGAACGAATCACATTATACAATGAATTTGTATTGAACAAAATTTAAAACTAAAACGATTTCGTAAAAAAATATTAAAAAATGTTTGGTGTTTAACAATTTTCATTAAATTAGCTGCATCAAACAAGACAAAATGTTGAATAATTTCTTTACATATTTTAACAGCTTTTATTATTTCTTTTTCTGGAGAGAAAAGGGATTGTTGTTATGTTATGTAAAAAAATGAACAGGTTAGTAAAAACATAAAAAAATATACAACAATCCCGGAGAGTTTCTTCGGGATTTTTTTTGATATATGGAAAACAAGATAGCAATACAGGGAATCAAAGGTTCTTTTCATCATCAGGTGGTTTTGGAATATTACAAGCAGGATTTGGCTATTGATGAATGTTTATCTTTTGAGGATTTAGTTGGGAGTTTGCTGAAAGAGAAAAGTACGCAGGCAGTTATGGCTATTGAAAATTCAATTGCCGGGTCGATCATTCCTAATTATGCTTTAATTGATAAGTATGATCTTCAGGTTATAGGCGAATATCATATTCCTATTCAGCAGAACCTGCTGGCTTTGTACGGGCAAGATTTAGAAGATATAAGAGAGGTGCATTCACACCCAATGGCGCTATTACAGTGTATGGATTTTTTACAGAAATATCCGCATATTAAATTAGTAGAAGATAAAGATACAGCCGAAACGGCACAAAGGATATCTAATCAAAAAATAACCGGAATTGCTGCGATAGGAAGTGAAGTGGCTGCTGAAATGTATCAGTTGGAAATACTGGCGCCTTCAATTCAAACGATAAAAAATAATATGACGCGTTTTGTGATCCTGTCTAAACAGAAAGTAGAAATTCCGCAAGCTGATATTAGTAAAGCATCTTTGAAATTTGAACTGGATCATAAAAGAGGAAGTCTGGCTGCCATATTGAACGTAATGAGTGATTGCAAGCTGAATTTAACAAAAATACAGTCAATGCCTATTATTGAGACACCTTTTAAGTATTCTTTTTTTGTGGATGTGACTTTTGAAGTATATAAAGACTATGAAAAGGCCAAATCAATTATTAAGATCATGGCTGAAAAATTTAAAATTTTAGGAGAATATAAAAATAACCCGATATGATAACTACAGCAAATAGATTGCAAACGGTACAGGAATACTACTTTTCCCGTAAGCTAAAAGAGGTCGCTCAGATGCTACAGGAAGGTAAACCTGTTATCAATTTAGGAATCGGGAGTCCGGATCTGGCTCCTGATGCATCTATCGTAGATGCAATAGTAGAGAGTATGACACATGAAAAGGCGCATCAGTATCAGAGTTATCAAGGCTTGCCGGAATTACGTCAGGGAATGAAAGCTTTTTATCAGAAATGGTATGAAGTAGCATTAGATCCGTCAACGGAGATTCTGCCGTTAATGGGCTCAAAAGAAGGGATTATGCATATTTCTATGGCTTTTTTAAATCCGGGAGATGAGGTTCTAGTACCTAATCCGGGATATCCGACCTATGCTTCGGTAACGCATTTAGTGGAAGCAAAATCTGTTTTTTACGATTTGTTACCAGAGAATAATTGGGAACCTGATTTTGAACGTTTAGAAAGATCAGATCTTTCAAAAGTAAAATTGATGTGGATTGGTTATCCGCACATGCCAACGGGTGCTAAAGGTAGTAAAGCACTTTTTGAGAAATTGGTCGCTTTTGCCCGAAAGCATCATATTATTTTGGTGAACGACAACCCTTATAGTTTTGTGTTAAACGACAGCCCGCAATCAATTTTAAGTGTTCCGGGAGCCAAAGAAGTGGCATTAGAATTAAATTCGTTGAGTAAAACCTTTAATATGGCCGGTTGGCGAATAGGAATGGTTTGTGGTAATGCAAAATTTATTGAAGCCATTCTGAAAGTAAAAAGCAATATGGATAGCGGAATGTTTTATGGGATTCAAAAAGGAGCCGTTGTCGCATTGGCATTGCCGGATAAATGGTTCATACAATTGAATAAGATTTATGAGAACCGGCGAAAATTAGTTTTCAAACTGGCAGATAAATTAGGATGTACCTATGATAAAAAAGCTGTAGGAATGTTTGTTTGGGCAAAACTGCCGGAAGGGCAGGATTCTGAAGTTTTTATAGATAAGGTATTGCATGAGAAGAACATTTTTATTACTCCGGGAACAATATTCGGAAGCAATGGTTCGGGGTTCATTCGTTTTTCTTTGTGTTCTAATGAACAGCAACTTGAAGAAGCTATCGACAGAATAAAATTATCATTAGATCTTAAAATAGCATTATAGTAGATGAAAATATATGTTATAGGAATCGGGTTGATTGGAGGATCGTTAGCCAAAGATTTTAAAAAACAGTTGGATAATGTAACGGTTTTTGGTGTTGATTTGAATGAAGCTCATCTGAATACAGCTTTGGAATTAGGAGTTGTAGATCAAAAAGCAACACTAAAAGACGTGGTGCATGCTGATTGTGTGATTGTTTCGGTTCCGGTAGATGTAAGTGCTGTTATATTGGAACAAGTTTTGGACCTGGTTAAAGGAGATACCTTGGTTTTTGATGTAGGTTCTACTAAATATACTATTTGTGAAAAAGTCAAGAACCATCCTAACAGGCGTAACTTTTTAGCAGCACACCCTATTGCCGGAACAGAGTTCTCTGGACCAGAAGCAGCATTGGAAGGGTTGTTTGAAGGTAAAACCAATATTATTTGTGAAGTCGAAAAAACAGCATTTAAGTTGCAAGAACGAGCTTTGGACATGTTCAAGAAAATAGGGATGCGTATCCGATACATGGATCCGGTGGCACATGACAAGCACATCGCTTATGTTTCACATTTGTCGCATATCAGTTCCTTTATGTTAGGGAAAACGGTGATTGAAAAAGAACAGAATGAACGCGATATTTTTGATTTGGCAGGAAGTGGATTTGAAAGTACCGTTCGTTTAGCGAAAAGTTCGCCTGCCATGTGGACGCCTATTTTTAAACAAAATAAACAATTTGTTTTAGAATCCTTAAAAGAGTACATAGATAATTTAAGTAATTTCAAAGCTTTGTTAGAGGATGATTCTTTTGAGAAAGTTTATGACGAAATGCAAAATACCAATAGAATAAAAGAAATATTAAACGGAATAAGTATTAAAAAATAAGAGTTATGGAAAATAAAAAAGAAATGAGAACCTGGTTAGACGAATTCAAATTAGATCATCCGTTAGTGATCGCCGGACCATGTAGTGCTGAAACAGAAGATCAGGTGTTAAAAATTGCACATGAATTGAAAGACTCAGATGTTTCAGTTTTCAGAGCCGGAATATGGAAACCGAGAACGCGTCCGGGTGGATTTGAAGGTGTTGGGGCTATCGGATTAAAGTGGTTGCAAAAAGCAAAAGCAGAAACCGGACTTTTAATGGCGACTGAAGTAGCAACGGCAGCTCACGTTCAGTTAGCACTGGAGCATGATATTGATGTGTTGTGGATTGGTGCTCGTACAACGGTAAACCCATTTGCCGTTCAGGAAGTTGCAGATGCTTTGCGCGGAACCGATAAAATTGTATTGGTAAAGAATCCGGTAAATCCTGATTTAGCCTTATGGATTGGTGGATTAGAACGTTTGTATAATGCTGATATTAAAAAGTTGGGTGTAATTCACCGTGGTTTTTCAACATACGAAAAAACAAAATACCGCAACAATCCGGAATGGCAGATTGCCATTGAATTGCAAAATCGTTTTCCTGATTTGCCGTTAATCTGTGATCCTTCACATATTACAGGAAAAAGAGATATGATTCAGGATGTTTCACAACAAGCGTTAGATCTGAATTTCGACGGATTGATTATTGAAACACATATTGATCCCGATAACGCATGGAGTGATGCTGCTCAGCAAGTGACACCAACTGCTTTAAAACAAATTTTTAAAGATTTAAAAGTTCGTAAGGAAACCGACGAAGCAGACGATTACAATTCAAGATTAGCTAAATTAAGAGCCCAAATCGACGAGTATGACGAAAAAATATTAGAAATTTTGGGAGGGCGAATGAAAATTGCAGATCAGATCGGTGGACTGAAAAAGGAAAAGAATGTGGCTATTTTGCAAAATAAACGTTGGAATGAAGTTTTAGGGAAAATGATCTTAGATGGAGAAAATAAAGGTTTAAGCGAAGAATTCGTATTGCGAATATTTAAGGCAATTCATCAGGAAAGTATTAATCATCAAGAAAAAGTTTATAAAAAATAAAGATTTCGTAATAAATGATTTTCAATGAAAAACGATGAAAAAAACGCTCTTAATAATTTGTTAAATATATCCATTTTTTTGTAATATCGCGGCTTAAAAATTTATAAGATGAGAAAAATCTACCAGTTTTTACTGCTGCTTATTTTGACTGTTCCTGCGATAGGTCAAAATAAAATTGACAAAATTAACCTTACGTACGGTGAAGAATTACCGGATGACGGGAAAAAAATTGTTAAGATTGTTGGTGAAACAGCCAATAAAATTTACGCATTAGCTATTAAAGGAAAAGATCAATTCTTTATTAAAACCTTTGATTCGGCATCGATGAAAATCCTTTCTTCTAATGAGATTGTTATTCCTACAATGTCTGATAAAGATGTAGATTTTGAAGAGATCTTCATGTTAAATGGGAAGTTATATGTTATTGGAAGTGTTTACAATAGAAAAGAGAAGATCTTTAATTTAACAGCGACACAAGTTTCTGAAAAAGGGATATTAGATAAAAATTCAACTGTTTTATTTGATGCAGAAGTTGCAAAAAAATCAAAAAGGGGAGATTTTTATTTTAAATTATCTCCGGATGACAGTACCTTGTTAATTATGCACACTTCAGAATTCCCTAAAGAAGATGCAATAAAATATGACGTTAAGCTCTTTGATGAAAATTTAAAAATGCTTTTCTCTAATGTAGAAAAAGTAAACTTTGATGACTCTAAAAAAGATTATGAGTTTACTATTTCTGATTTTGAAGTGAATTTTCAAAATGATGCCTTTTTAGTAATTAATGAGAGTTACAGAGATTCAAAAAAGAAAGAGCAAATAGAAAAATTTGAAATACATACTTTTAAGGCACAGGATAACTATGCTAAAGAAGTAGTGAAAATAGATATTAAAGACAAAGAAATTATAAACTGTTCTTTACTATCTACCAATAAAAATACATTAAAAGTTGTTGGTTTTTATTCAAGCGTTAGAGATAACGGAAAGGCAAATAAAGAGTTGAAAGGAGTTTATAACGGAACGATCAACCTGGCTACAAATCAAGTAGAAAGTGTGAAATTTAATGAGTTTGATTATGAAACTAAAGTAAAATTGATCGGAGAGCGAAGAGCAAAGAAAGGAAAAGATGTAAAACCATTATACAATATTACTACGATAATAGAGAAAAACGATGGTGGCTTAATTGTTCTTTCTGAATACCAGTTAGTAGTGGTTGGAAGATCTTCAGGAATAGGACCTTTGGCACTTACTCCTATAACATATACTAAAAATGAGATTATCGTAACATCTTTAAAGCCGGATGGTTCTCTTGACTGGAGTAATGTAATACCGAAAGAACAACAAGCTTCTGTTAGTGTAATGTCAATAGGATTAGGAGTTAGTAGTTCTAGTGGTTCGTTTACAGTTGGGGGCTCTATTCAGATCCCGATTGCACAAATGGGTAAAGGTCCGGAATATTTAGGAGCAATTCCTATTTATAAAAATGGTGTTCTGAATGTTTTGATCAATGATAATGTAAAAAACAAAGGTATTACAGATATTGAAGAGATTAAATCATTAGGAAATTATAACAAAGCTGTTCCGGCTCTATTTGTTTTTGATGACAACGGAAATATTTCCCGTAAAGATCCTGAAGAAGTAATTAAAAACGAATTAGTTTTAAGACCAGGAGTGTATTACAGAAAATCAGCTAAAGAATTCATTGTTTACTCATCCAGAAAGAAAAAAGATAAGTTAGGAAGAATGATTCTTGAAGACTAAAAGTAAAAAGGAGAAGTAATTATAAACTTCTCCTTTTTTATAAATTCAAAATTCAATAGTATATTTGTTTCATGACAGGAACCGTGTATAAATCTACTGGTAGTTGGTATGTAGTAAAAACCGAAGAGGGAGAGACGTATAATTGCCGTATAAAAGGGAAATTCAGAATTAAAGGTATTAAAAGTACCAATCCTATTGCGGTAGGAGACAGGGTAGATTTTGATGCGGATACTTCAGCAGATGAAGTTTCCGGAGTGATTCATCATATCCATGACCGAAAAAATTACATTATCCGTAAATCGGTTAATCTTTCCAAACAGACTCACATCATAGCATCAAATATTGATATTGCTTTTTTACTGGTTACCATAAACAATCCTGTAACTACAACCAGTTTTATAGATCGTTTTCTAGTAGCTGCCGAAGCTTACGGAATTGAAACGGTCCTTGTTTTTAATAAGATTGATACGCTGGATGAAACAGCGTTAGAGGAACAACTTTATTTGCAGGCTGTTTATTCAGATATCGGATACCAATGTTTGCGAGTTTCAGCAAGAGAAGGAAAAGGAATAACAGAATTAAAGGAATTAATGAAAGGAAGGGTGTCTATGTTTTCAGGACACTCAGGTGTGGGGAAATCTACATTAGTTAATGCAATAGAACCTGAGTTGAACTTAAAAACGGCTGAAATATCAGAACAACACCAACAAGGGCAGCATACCACAACATTTGCTGAAATGTATGATTTGAGTTTCGGAGCTAAAATTATTGATACACCCGGAATTCGCGGTTTTGGAATGGTAGATATGGAACCGGAAGAAATAGGAGATTATTTTCCGGAGTTCTTTGCCTTAAAAGAACATTGTAAGTTCAACAATTGCCTGCATAAAGAAGAACCTAAATGCGCGGTGAAAGAAGCTTTAGAAAAAGACGAAATTGCATGGTCTCGTTACCAAAGCTATTTACAAATATTAGAAGGAGATGATGAAACATATCGCAATGATATTTATGGGAATGAAAAATAATAATACAAACGCAAACGTTCTGAATAAAAAATGAGAGTAGTCATTCAAAGAACCTTAGAAGCATCTGTAACAATAGAAGGGGAGCAAGTAGCCAAGATCAATAAAGGCTTACTGGTTCTGGTAGGAATAGAGGATTCGGATAATCAGGAAGACATAGACTGGCTGGCGTCAAAAATAGTGAACTTAAGGATATTTGCAGATGAAAACGGAGTGATGAATAATTCCGTTAAAGATGCTGAAGGTGATCTTATCATTGTGAGCCAGTTTACTTTGCATGCATTAACAAAAAAGGGGAATCGCCCGAGTTATAGTAAAGCAGCCAAACCGGATTTTGCGATCCCGATGTATGAAGAATTTGTAGCAAAGGTGACGAAAGAATTGGGCAAGGAAGTACAAACCGGTCGTTTCGGTGCTGATATGAAAGTTGCTTTAGTGAATGACGGTCCGGTCACTATTTTAATGGATAGTAAAAACAGAGAGTAAATTTAACCATGAAAAAATATTTAAGATTACTACTTTTTTTATGCTACTCAGCAATAGCATTTTCTCAAGAAAGTTTTATAGCATTTTACCCTAAAGATGTATATGAAAAAGCAAATGCAGTAATCAAAGACTACAAACTCAATCTGGAAATTACAGATTATAATAAGTTTAAATTAAATAAGTACAGAGTCATTACAGTATTTAATAAACAAGGACTAAATTGCTTGGATACTTACGAGTTCTTTAGTAAGTCAACAGTTGTCAGAGATGTTGAAATTACCGTTTTTAATGCTTTGGGTAAAGAAATAAAAAAAATCCGTAAAAAAGATTTTGAAGAGAATTCAGTGAGTCAAGGATCTGTAATAACGGATAACAGGGTGCTTTATTTTGACTATGTACCCACGGAATATCCTTTTACAATAGTTTATAAAAGTGAAATAGTTTCCGATAATACCGCTTTCTTACCTTCGTGGATGCCAATAAGTGATTATAACATGAGTTTAATACATTCTGAGTTTGAAATAAAATACAACAAAGAATTGAATCTGAACTACAAAATATTAGATCCTGAAACCAAAATAACAGATCATTCAATAAAAGTAGAAGACGAACAAGAGCTGTTGAGATTTAGTTTGGATAGTGTTAACGCAGTTCAGAAAGAGCGATATGCACCAAGCATGTATAAAGTTTTTCCCAAAGTGATGATTGGTTTGGAAGAATTTGAACTGGAAGGAATAAAAGGAACGGCTAAAAGCTGGGAAGAATTCGGGAATTGGATGTATACCTATTTATTGGCAGATACGGAAGAAATTCCGGAAGAGACAATTCAGAAAATTGCAAATCTGATTAAAGACGAAAAAGACAATTTAAAGAAAGCGAAGATCATTTACAACTATGTCCAGAATAACACTCGTTATGTAAGTATTCAATTAGGAATAGGAGGCTGGAAACCGATGAAAGCTGCTGAGGTTGATAAATTAGGATATGGTGATTGTAAAGCATTGACAAATTATACTAGAAGTTTATTAAAAGCATTTGATATTCCGTCATATTATACGATTGTTTACGGCGATCGGGCGAAAAGAGATTTAGTTGAAGACTTTGTGTCTGTTCAAGGAAACCATGTGATTCTCGGAATACCAGACAAAGAGAATATAATATGGCTGGAATGTACAAGTCAGGATATTCCGTTTGGCTTTCAAGGAAATTTTACAGATGACAGAAAAGTTTTGATTGTTGATAAGGACAAATCAAAGATTGTAAGAACTAAAACATACGAAGCCGAAACAAACAGGCAGATAACTACCGGGTCTTATAAAATAACAGAAAGCGGAACTATGACTTCAAAGATCACCATAGAATCTTCGGGGTTAGATTATTTAGTGTATAGAGAGCTTTATACTGCTCCTGAAAGAGATAAAAAAGACCATTACTTAAATACGTATAGCTATCTTAAAAACCTGAATATTCAATCATTAAATCTGATAAATGATAAGGAGGCCGTTCTTTTTAAAGAAGAGATAGCTATGGAGTCTGTGAATTATGTCGAAAAATACGGTAACGATTTGATATTTCACTATAATGCATTTAACAGAATGCAGAAAAACTCCCGAAAGGATCCCGACCGCTTATTACCATTTGAGATAGAAAGAGGTTACTATGAAGAAGACCGTATCGATATTCTTTTACCTGAAGGTTATACAATAAGTGAATTGCCATCAGAGATCAGTATTCATTCTGAGTTCGGAGAATACGATTTAAGCTTTCAGTTAAAGTCTGAAAATACAGTAAGTTATATCAGAAAACTGACCCTTAAGAAAGGGATGTATCAAAATGATCGGTTTGATGAATACCAAAAATTTATAGGAAAGATTATAAAAGGAGACAACATAAAGATTCTAATTAATAAAAAATGATAAAATATCTATTCATTCTAATCGGATTAATGGGCTATTCTCAGGATTACGAGCTAGGAGAAGTTACCGTTGAAGAATTAAGCCGGAAAAATCACCTTACAGATTCTACCGCATCGGCATCTTATATGTTTAAAAAAGGATTGACAGAGTTTATCCTATATCGGGAAGGAAATTGGGAAATAGTAACAAAAGTAGAGGTTAAGATAAAAATTTATAAAAAAGAAGGTCTGGACTTTGCTAATCAGGAAATTCTTTATTTTTCAGGACATAACAGTGAAAGGATAAATATCACGGAAGCTAACACTTATAATTTAGTAGATGGCAAAGTTGTAAAGACTAAAGTTAGGTCAGATAGTGAATTTAAAGAAGAGATTAACGATAGATGGAGTAAAAAAAAGTTGGCTTTTCCGGATGTTAAAGTAGGCTCAATCATAGAATATAGTTATAAGATCACCTCACCTTATATAAGCAATTTTGATGATTGGTATTTTCAATATGATATTCCGGTCGATTTTGTAGAGTATATGGTTTACATTCCGGAGTTCTTTAGTTACAGAACGTTAATGACAGGATATGAAAATATTGCATTAGAAGAAAAGACGGTTAGGTCGACAGATTTTAATAAGCTAAAGCATACATATACAGGAAAAAATATTCCGGCAATAAAAGAAGAAAAATTCGTTAGAAATATTGATAATTATACGTCAAAGATCAGTTTTGAGTTGGCCAGAATCAGTTACCCGAATCAGGCACCGAAAGAAGTGGCAACAACCTGGAAGTCTGTTGTAAAAACTATTTACGATGAAATCAGGTTCGGAAAAGAGATCAAACAGAAAAGATATTTTGAAGAAGATTTAGAAGCCATAATAAAAGGCTTGAGTGAAGATGAAAAATTAGAAGCAATATTTAAGTTTGTTCAAAATAGAATGAACTGGAATGAAAAGAACGGATACCTTGTAGACAACGGAGTCAAAAAAGCATATAAAGAAAAAATAGGAAATGTAGCAGATATTAATTTAATGTTAGTAGCCATGCTTCAGTATGCAGGATTTGATGCTAATCCGGTACTTTTAAGTACCAGAAGTAACGGAATTGCATTATTTCCCAGTAGATTTGCTTTTAACTATGTCATTGCAGGAGTTCAAAAGGGAGATGAGGTGATTCTACTGGATGCTACCAATAAAAACACGGAACAAAACATCATCCCGATCAAAGCAATTAACTGGTTCGGAAGACTCATAAGAGCAAACGGAACGATGGAAGATATCGTTTTAGAAAGTAATATGAGGTCAATTCAGGCGAGTACCCTCATGGTAGAGATGGACGAAGAAGGAACCATAAAAGGAAAATACAGAGAACAATTAACAAATTATGAAGCATTTGTTTTTGCCGAAAGATTTGCGGATAAAGCTGAAGATGTAGTTCGGAAAAATACCGAAAATGAGTATGATAATATCGAAATATCTGAATTTGAAGTTAATGATGACAAACCAAAGAATGTAATTGTTAATTTTGAATTAGAAAGTTCAAACCTCGTAGATCAAATAGGAAATAAAATGTATTTATCACCTATGATGTTCCTGAAAATGGATGAAAACCCATTTAAGGATAGTGAAAGAAAATTTCCGATAGAGGTCAATTACCCATTTAAGGAAAATTATAATATAGTGATTAAGTTACCGGAAGGATTTGAAATAGAATATTTGCCGGAGGCCGTAAGTTATGTGACTGAAGGGGGAGAAATTTTATTTACCTATCAAATAGCAAACCCAACCCCCAATAGTATCCAAATGGTATCAACATTAGAATTCAGGTCTTCTATTGTTCCGGTACATAATTACCAGTCTTTGAAAACATTTTTTGATGAATTGTTAAAAAAGACCGATGAGAAAATAGTTTTAAAACAAAAAATATAATGGATATAAAAAACGCACAGCAAGAAGTTGATAATTGGATCAAAGAACATGGTGTACGCTATTTTAATGAATTGACCAATATGGCTCAATTAACAGAAGAAGTAGGAGAAGTAGCCCGTATCATTGCTCGTCGTTATGGAGAGCAAAGCGAAAAAGAAAGTGATAAAAATAAAGATTTAGGAGAAGAACTGGCAGATGTTGTTTTTGTGGTATTGTGTTTAGCTAATCAAACCGGAGTAGATTTACAAGCGGCTTTTGATAAAAAAATGGATGTAAAAACCAAACGCGATCACGATCGTCATCACAATAACGAAAAACTGAAATAGTTTTCAGTTTAAACCTATTAGTTTGTTATTCCGTAGGAATCTCATAAAAGAACAATGAATTTACATTTAGAAAAGGCAAAGGTCAATAATCAAAAGTCAGAAGTCAGAATAACGGGTTCTAAATCCGAAACGAATCGTTTGTTATTGCTGCAAGCGTCGTATCCGCACTTGACTATTGATAATGTTTCCAATTCAGATGATTCAGAAGTAATGCAAAAAGCTTTAAAAGGATTGTCTGAAAAAGAGAGAACTGTTGATGTCCACCACGCAGGAACTGCCATGCGTTTTTTAACAGCTTTTTTTGCAGTCCAAGATGGAAAAGAAGTACTATTGACCGGCTCTTCCCGAATGAAAGAACGCCCGATTAAAATTCTGGTCGAAGCTTTACGACAATTAGGCGCCGAAATCTCATACGAAGAAAAGGAAGGCTATCCGCCAATTAAAATAAAAGGAAGAAAATTGAGCGAATCACAAGTTGCACTTCCGGCAAATGTAAGCAGTCAGTATATTTCTGCATTGCTACTTATTGCATCTAAATTAGAAAATGGACTTGAGCTGACTTTAGAAGGAGAGATTACTTCGATTCCCTATATTAAAATGACTTTGGCTCTTTTAGACGAGATCGGTGTAAAAACTTCTTTTAAAAACAATACAATTTCGGTTGGTCATGCTGAGCTTGTCAAAGCATCCCGACTAACCGTAGAATCCGATTGGAGTTCAGCCTCTTACTGGTATTCTATAGTGGCATTGTCAGAGATCGGAACCCGGATTACCTTGTCCAGTTACAAGAAGAACAGTTTACAAGGAGATTCAGCTTTGGCTCAGATCTATGAAGATTTTGGAGTGCAAACTGTTTTCAGTGAAAATCACTCGATCGTACTTGAAAAAGTAAAAAACGATCAACAAGCAAAGGTTAGTTATCAACTTAATAATTGTCCGGACATTGCCCAAACCATAGCCGTTACTTGTTTCGGTTTAGGAGTAGCTTGTGATTTGTATGGATTGCATACCTTGAAAATTAAAGAAACGGATCGTTTGGAGGCGTTAAATGCTGAGCTAAGTAAATTAGGAGCGGAGATATCCGTTACAAATGAATCGTTACATTTAAAAACAACAACGGAGATTAATAAAAATATAGCTATAAAGACTTATCAGGATCATAGAATGGCTATGGCTTTTGCGCCTTTAGCACTTAAGGTTCCGCTTATCATTGAAGAAGCAGAAGTGGTAAGCAAATCCTATCCCGACTTTTGGAGCGATTTGAAAGCTGTAGGGTTTCAAATGGATAGAATATAACAATTAAGCTGTTTTTCAAAAATAAATCTTAATTTACTTGACAACCCCTACTTTGCAGTAGTATATTTGCAACCGTTTTGGATTTTAGCCTAATAAGCTGAATTCTAATTTTCTAATTTCTAAAATTTAAGCATGAAATTATCTAATTTTAATTTTAATTTACCAGCTGAATTATTAGCTGAATTCCCGTCAGAGAACAGAGATGAGTCCCGTTTGATGGTTGTACACAGAAAAACAGGGGAAATTGAACATAAAATGTTCAAAGATATCATTGATTATTTTGATGATGGTGATGTTATGGTTTTAAACAATACAAAAGTATTTCCGGCTCGTTTATATGGAAACAAAGAAAAAACAGGAGCTCGTATAGAAGTATTTTTGTTGAGAGAGCTAAATGCAGAACAACGTTTGTGGGATGTTTTAGTAGATCCGGCTCGTAAAATTAGAATTGGGAATAAATTATATTTCGGGGATGACGATTCTCTTGTAGCAGAAGTTATCGATAATACAACGTCAAGAGGTAGAACCTTACGTTTTTTATATGACGGTTCTTATGAAGAATTCCGCCAAAAACTAATTGATCTGGGAGAAACTCCGATTCCTAAATATATTAACAGAGATGTTACTCCGGAAGATGCGGATCGTTACCAGACAATTTATGCAAAAGAAGAAGGAGCTGTAGCAGCACCGACTGCCGGGTTGCATTTTTCTAAACATCTAATGAAACGTTTAGAGATCAAAGGAATTAATTTTGCTGAAATTACACTACATGTCGGCTTAGGAACTTTTAATCCGGTTGAAGTGGAAGACTTGTCAAAACACAAAATGGACTCTGAAGAGATGTTCATTTCACAAGTAGCCTGTGATGTTGTAAATTCAGCAAAAGCAGCAAAAAAGAAAGTTTGTTGTATCGGAACAACTTCTATGCGTGCTATGGAAAGCTCTGTTTCATCAATGAAAACATTAAATCCTTATGTAGGATGGACCAATAAATTTATCTATCCTCCTTACGATTTTAGTATAGCAGATTGTATGGTAACCAATTTCCATACACCAAAATCTACTTTGTTAATGATGATCTCAGCTTTTTGCGGACATGATTTGATGAAAAAAGCATACGAAGAAGCGATTAAAGAAAAATACCGTTTCTATTCTTACGGAGATGCAATGCTAATCATATAATAAAGAGTCCCGACATAAGTTGGGATTTTTTATCCTCTTAAGTTAAAAAAATAAAAATGCTCAGTAAAGAAATTCAGTTAGCAGTAGATAAAGGAGAAATGCTTCCCTTAATGGAAGAGTTCTATACCATTCAGGGAGAAGGATTTCATACCGGAAGAGCGGCCTATTTCATAAGGATAGGTGGCTGTGACGTAGGTTGTCATTGGTGTGATGTTAAAGAAAGCTGGAATGCAGATCTGCATCCGCCCACAACAACGGATGATATTGTGAAGAATGCTAAAGAACTTGCGGAAACGGTAGTCGTAACAGGAGGAGAACCTTTGACTTGGGATATGTCCGTTTTAACAGCAAAGTTAAAAGCAGAAGGATTACGAGTACATATTGAAACTTCCGGTGCTTATCCGGTTACGGGAGAATGGGATTGGTTTTGTTTGTCACCCAAAAAAACAAAGTTGCCCGTTCAGCAAGCCTATGAATGTGCGCATGAATTAAAAATGATCGTACACAATAAACATGATTTTCAATTTGCTGAAGAACAAGCCGCAAAAGTAAATCCGAATGCTATTTTGTTCTTACAGCCGGAATGGAGCCGAAAAGAAGAAATGACTCCGCTTATTATAGATTACGTAATGCAGCATCCGAAATGGAGAATTTCTTTACAAACTCATAAATATTTGAATATTCCATAGTGAAATTCTACGTGTTTTCTATATTTGTATAAATTATAAATCATAAAAAATGAAAAAAGTTATTTTAGTTGCTTTCTTAGTATTGTCTGGGGCAGTGACATTTGCTCAAGATGGTTTTAAAGCAGATGTGTTAAAAGTAATTGAAAAATCAGGAGCTGCAGGACCAATGGCTGCCGCAAAAGAGCAAATCATGGCTAGTATTCCTGAAGCTAATAAAGAAGCATTCTCTAAAGATTTTGATGCTACTTTACCATCATTATACGAAAAAATGGCAAAAGTATATATGGAAACATATACCCACGATGACATTAAAGCAATGTTGAAATTTTATGAAACTCCTGTTGGAAAGAAAATGGCTGAAAAAGCAGGCGAATTATATAAAAAGAATATGGCTGCCGGTCAGGAATGGGGAATGGAATTACAGGGATTAATGATGAAATATATGCAATAATCTGCTGATTTTTTAAGTTATAAAAGCCCCGTACTACGGGGCTTTTTTTATTTTACTAATATTTGAGAATCTTTGTTTGACTTTTTTCGGATTCGGTATATACATTTAGCAGATACATACCGGATTGTAAGTCGGTAATATCGATATGGATAGCCATAGCATTTGTATTCTGACTTGAAACAATTCGTCCATTAATATCTATAAGCTCAAACTTTTCGATTGAAGATGAGCTACTTTCAAGTTGAATGAAATTTGTTGCTGGGTTAGGGTAGACTTTAAAATTCTGAGTGAAAAAGTTTTCAGTAGAAAGTGGACGGTCTACAGAAAAAGAATCTACACCGATATAATCTGAATTAGTTCCGCTTGGTCCGCCGTCAGTTACATAATATCTAAACGCAATTTTGCAATCAGTTGCACTGCTCAATCCGCTAATAGTAGCAGTATATAAGGTCCAGGTACTCGGATAACCACTTGTCGTTAAGGAAGGGTTGATATCAATAAGAGTAGTGGTAAAACTTCCTACATCAGTTGGTCCCCCGGACGGGATGGTTGTGCTGTTTCCGGTAGTACTTAAAAGTATTTGTAACCTGTCGGGATAAGCAGGAGAACTCACTGTTCTGGTATAAAAAGAAATAATATCGCCATTTTGTAATGACAATGTAGGCGTGATTAGCCAATTACTGATATCGCCAGTGCCAACACTGTTATAGTTACAGGCAACATAAGAGTCCGCTGCTCCTGAATAAGAATCAAAAGGACCGCTATTGCCTATATTGTTTCCCTGAAACCAGTTTGGATTCGTACCGGTTGTTGAACTCTGATTAGTTTGTGTCCACCCGCTTAATGTGGTAATATCGTCAAAACCTTCAGATATTAGATTCGTTTGGGCATTAAGAGCGGTTAACCCGCTTGTTAATAATAAAGAAAGGAGTAGAATTTTTTTCATAAAATTTGATTTATAATTAGACAATGTTATAAATATATGAAAAAAAATAATTTAAAATGTTGTTTTAGTGTATCTTGGCTAAATAATCATAATGTTCGCCTTCTAAAACCAGTTCGCATTGCGATCCATTTGCGTGAACAGCATTTTGTAATGTGTTATAGTCAATATACATCCAGTTAAAAGAGTCTTCTTTTTCTCCCTTATATTGGATATCAAAAATGACTTCGCCATAATAATCCACATCAGTGGGTATCCATTTTCCTCCGTCCTCATCTTCGTCAAACATATAGATAATGTCTGATGAGTCAACTAAAATTTGGCCTCCTTTATTCAAAAGCGATTTCAGTTTTTGAAGGAACTTTGAAATGTTCTTTAATTTTCCGCACATTCCCGCACCATTCATAAGTAAAAGGATGGTGTCGAATTTTTCGTTTTCTAATGTCATTACATCCTGAACTTTGGCTTTTTTCAATCCGCGCAATTGGCAAGCTTTAATAGCATTGGGAGAAATGTCAATTGATGTTACATCAAGTTTTCGTTCGTTTTGTAAATACAAGCTATGACTTCCGGCACCACAGCCTACATCGAGTATTCTGCCATTTGCCATTTGCAATGCTTTTTGTTCTATTCGGGGCATTTCATCATAATTTCTGAAAAGATAAGCCACGCTCATTTCGTCAGCTTCACTTATTGAGGTTTCTGTGATTAAATCTTCAGGCTCGTTCTGAGTTTGATAATCCAAAATGGCTTTTCCGAATAGATCTTTCATTGTATATAAGTAATGTTTTTATTTGTTAGTACGAAATGAGTAATTTTGTATTCTTAAAAAGTAAACTAAATTGACACATCCGCAAATCGATATATTGCCGAAACTTGCCAAAGATAAGCATAACGAAAGCAAAAAGTATTTTGACAAGCTAAAAAAGAAACCACCTAAGAATTTAGATTATGTGATGCAAGATCTACATGAAGCTGAATTCAAACGGACGGATTGTTTAGAGTGTGCAAATTGTTGCAAAACAACAGGACCTTTGTTTACTGCGGCTGATATTGAGCGAATAGCAAAATTCTTGAAATTGAAACCGCAACAATTCATTGAACAGTACCTTCGGATAGATGAAGATAATGATTATGTATTGCAATCATTACCATGTACTTTTTTAGATCATGATAATAAATGCTTTATTTATGACGTGCGCCCGAAAGCCTGTAGAGAATTTCCGCATACCGACAGAAAAAAGTTTTATCAGATAGCAAACCTGACATTAAAAAATGTTGCCATTTGCCCTGCAGCTTATAATATAGTGGAAGAAATGAAAAAGAAATTACCGATGTAAACAAAAACGGCTTGATTTCTCAAGCCGTTTCTGTTTTTAAAGCATCATTCCACCCGATGCTTCAATACGCTGTCCGTTTATCCAGTGCGCTTCTTCACTGCATAAAAAGGCAACTATTCCACCGATATCATCCGGAAGGCCAACGCGTCCCAATGCTGTGATACTTGCAATTTGATCATTGATCTCTTTGTTATCGCGAATCCTTCCGCCACCGAAATCAGTTGCAATAGCACCTGGTGCCACAACATTAGCACTAATTCCTTTTGGTCCTAACTCTTTGGCAAGATATCGGGTTAAAACCTCAATAGCACCTTTCATTGAACCGTAAGCGGAAGATCCGGAAAATGAAAATCTGGCAAGACCTGAAGAAATAGTGATGATCCGACCTCCTTTATTTATATAAGGAAGTGCTTTCTGGGTTAAAAAGAATACCCCTTTATAGTGAATGTTAAACATTGCATCCAGTTGTTCTTCTGTAGTTTCTGAAAACGGAGCATAAAGAGCAGTTCCGGCATTATTGATTAGAAAATCAAAATTAGGGCTTCCGGTACTTTCTTGTAGATGTTGAGTTATTTTTTGAATAAAGGAATCAAACATTTCTGTTTTTTCCACATTTAACGGGAAAGCAATGGCTTTTTGTCCGATAGCCTGGATTTCTGCAACAACTTTTCCGGCTTCAGTTTGGTTACTATTATAGGTGATAATAACATCAATTCCGTTTTTAGCCAGATTAATAGCCATATTACGACCTAAACCACGGCTTCCGCCTGTAACTAATGCGATTTTTTGTGTTTTCATATTTTTGTTTTTTTTGTTAATACAAAATTATGATAACGATGAAAGGACAGGTTTGCGTGTTTCAAACAGTTTGTTGCAAAAATCAAATATTAAGTCTGTGACCGAAAAGTTAAAGGAGTCATTTCAGTATGTTTTTTGAAGAAATTGGAAAAATGCGCTGTTTCCTCAAAGCCTAGACAATAAGCAATCTCAGAAACATTCCAATTCGTCTGCTTAAGCAGTATTTTTGCTTCTTGAATTAGTCGACCGCTAATAATATCAGTAGTTGTTTTTCCGATATTTTCTTTTAACACCTTATTTAAGTGATTAACATGAACAGCTAACCTTTCGGCAAAGTCTTTAGCGGTTCGTAAAGTTAATTTCTGACTTGTGGATTCAATAGGAAATTGCCGTTCTAAAAGTTCAATGAATAACGAAATTACCCTTTCAGAAGCATTTTGGGTAACAGTTAAAGAGCTGGTAGGTTGTAATTTTTGCCCGTAATGAATTAATTCAAGAAGGTAATTGCGTAGTAAATCATATTTAAAGGTGTAATCAGAAGCTATTTCTTGTTTCATCTTTTGAAATATAATTGCGATTTCATCTGCGATTTCATCTGTAATTTCAAAAACAGGAATCCCTCCTGACTGAAAAAGCGGTAAGTCATCTAAAACGACTCCGCTTTTATTTTTAATCATAAACTCTTCAGTAAAAACACAAAACATACCTGATTGTTCTGCATCTTGAGGAATCCAGTGATAAGGGATTTTTGGGGTAGCAAATAAAAGAGCATTTTCTTGTATGTTGATCACCTTGTCAGCATATTCAGCTTTGTTTTTACCTCTGATCAGACTTATTTTATAATAAGTTCTGCGATTATAAGGCATTACTTTCTGTTGCTGTACATCTTTAAGCGTTTCAAAAATATCGAAAATATTAAAATGACCGATTTCTTTAGATATATCCTGTGGCAGGATCTCATGCAGTTCTTTACCTGTAAACTCTACAGCTTCCTTGTAAAATTGTTCCAGAGATGTGCGTGTAATATTTTTCATTTCTAAAAGGTCTTAATGGTGAAAAATACAGGTTTTATCTTTTTATGAATAGATCAAATATTTTTTTCGGATATTCTTAAAGTTTTCCAAGCCTGGTTGCCAAGAATCTCTGATTTGTTTTTCAGTTAATCCTGCTTCGATTTGTTGCTGTAATTTAGGGGTTCCTGCCAGTTTGGTAAAAAAGGAATTGAAGAATTTAGTCTTATCAGTAGTTTGATGGTATGCTTTTAATAACCATTTTAATTCTAATTGTGTTACTTTTTCAATAGCGGTTAAATCTTCACCATAACAAACTTTACCATTATATAAAGGATCTTTTGCGCCTTCATTAGGTTTTGGTGTAAAAGTAAAATCAGTTTTAGGTAAATAAGGAGAACCATAAATTTGAAACTGGATATCAGTACCACGACCAACACTCACATTAGTTCCTTCAAAGAAACATAAGCTGGCATATAAGTTGATAGATTGATCATTGGGTAAGTTAGGAGAAGGCTTTACAGGCAAACTGTAAGACATGGTTCTTTTGTAATTTTTACAAGGGATAACAGTTAAGTCACAGTGAATGCCGTTTTTCAACCACTTTTCACCGTTAATCATTTTAGCGTATTCACCTATGGTCATTCCGTGTAAAACCGGAATTTTGTGCATTCCCACAAAACTTGTATATTCAGGTTCTAATATTGGACCGTCTACTATAGATCCGTTAGGGTTGGGTCTGTCAAGAACCAGTAAAGGAATGTTTTGTTCGGCACAAGCCTCCATTACATAATGTAATGTAGAAATATAAGTGTAAAAACGAGCTCCTACATCCTGTATGTCAAAGATCACAACTTCAATTCCGTCAAGTTGCTCCGGTTTAGGTTTTTTGTTACTCCCATATAAAGAAATAATAGGCAATCCGGTTTTTATGTCTTTTCCGTCTTTTACAACTTCTCCGGCATCGGCGGTACCTCTGAAACCATGTTCGGGAGCAAATATTCGTTTGATGTTAAAATTTCGTTGAAGCAGATAATCGACCAAATGTATTCTTCTAAAAGGGACAGTACTGGTTGCATTAGCTACAACTGCTATTTTTTTCCCCTTTATAATAGGTAAGTAAGAAAAATTTTCAGAACCTAAAACAAGTCCGTCGGTAATAATCTCAGTTGCTTCTGTTGCAATTATAGTATCATTTATAGTCGGGTTGACCTGAGCATTATTCTTACCACAAGAAACAATTAGTAAACCAAAAAATAAAAATGTATTTTTGAACATTAATTTCGGAATCATATCAAGTTGAATTTAGAATATTTTATAGCAAAACGCTTAGTTAAGGATAAAGCATATAAAAGTAACGTTTCTTCTCCAATTATAAAAATTGCGATAGCGGCTATTGCATTAGGCATTATCATGATGATAGTTGCAGTAGCGACCAGTATAGGCCTGCAAAAAAAGATTCGGGAAAAAGTATCGGCTTTTAACGGACATGTCATTATTTCTAATTTTGATAATAATCAATCTCAGGCAAATATTGTTCCGATTTCTACGAAACAGGATTTTTATCCCCATTTCAATTCAGTTTCCGGGATAAAGCATATCCAGGCAGTTGCTAATAAAACCGGTTTAATAAGAACAGAAGAGACTGTTGAGGGGATTGTCTTTAAAGGTGTAGGAGAAGATTATGATTGGAGCGCTGTAAAAGAATATCTGGTACAGGGAACTTTACCTAAGATAACAGCTAAGTTTACTGATGATATTGTGATTTCTCAATATTTGGCCAATAGATTGAATTTAAAATTAAATGATATATGCCGAACCTATTTTATAAAAGAAGGAGGTAAAGGATATAATCTGCGAAGTTTTAAAATTGTAGGGATTTTTAATTCAGGGTTTCAGGAATTTGATGCCAATTATATTATAGGGGATATAAAACACGTTCAGAAAATTAATAAATGGGGATCAGATGAAGTAGGAGCTTTCGAAGTTTTTATAGATGATTTCGACCAGATTGAACAAAAAGGAAAAGAAATATACAAAGCCATTCCGTCAAATTATGATAGTGAAACTATAGCTGAAAAATATTATAGTATGTTTGAGTGGCTAAAACTTTTTGACTTTAATACTATAGTAATTCTCATTGTGATGATTACGGTTGCAACTATTAATATGATGGTAGCATTATTAGTGCTTATTTTAGAACGAACACAAATGATCGGGATATTAAAAGCATTGGGAGCGACCAATTGGAGTATTCGGAAAATATTTTTATACAATGCGGCTCATCTTATTATAAAAGGATTGCTTTGGGGTAATGCAATAGCCCTAACACTTTTAATGTTGCAGAAATATTTTAAAATAATTAGCCTTAATCCCGAAAGTTATTATGTTCGGGTTGCTCCGGTTGATATAAATTTTCTTTATATAGGCTTGTTAAATTTAGGGACAATAGTCATTTGTTTGCTGGTTTTGTTGATTCCTTCTTATATGATAACAAAAATTTCTCCTGTAAAAGCTATAAAATTCGATTAAGCTCACATTTTAATTGGTTAGAGATATTTCTTATTTAGCACTTCCTTTTTGTTATAGATTAACAAGGGTTAAAAAAAGTTTTTTTTGTAAGTTATTGTATTTCAGTGGTAGTAAAAAAAACTTTGAAAAAAAGGCATAAAAAAGTTTGCGAGAATGGAAAAAGCTACTACTTTTGCACCCGCAAATCAGCCGAGATATGTTTTTAAATACGCAGATGGTACTGCAATCCTGTGGGAGAGTATGTCGCCGCCTTTCTTTAAGAGGATCATATAAAATATGATCCTCTTTTTTTTTACCCTATTTTTGAGAAATGGAGTTTACACATAATAGGGTATCTCTTTTAAAAAAAGAAAAGGAAATGAAAAGGAGAATCTAATTAATCTTTTTATTGATTAAAATCGTTTGTATGAATGTATTTGGCGAGGTTTCTGCCGTCAGCAATAGCATTTACGACTAAGGAAGCACCGATTCTGGCATCACCGATAGTGAAATATTTAGGATTTGAGGTGTTGTAGTTTTGGCTGTTGAATCGTTGTTTATGCCAAGTTACAGAACTCCCTGAAATAGCAACTGAACCCGTAAAACCTATCGCTACTAATAGTAAATCACAGGGTAGTGTGCGGCTAGTGTTGGAAATGATTTCTTTGGTTCTGTTGCCGTTTTGATCTATTCCAATCTTTACTTCACTAATTGTGATAGATATGATGGTGTTGGTTTCATCAGTATTAAACTGTGTAGCGTAGTTTTTAAAGATACGCTGACTGCCTTCTTCATGAGAGGTTGAGTCTTTATATTGTAGAGCATCCATAGGCCAAGGTGTGCTTTCAGAGCGCTCTTTAGGAGGTTTTTCATGATAATCTAGTTCAGTTACCGATAAGGCACCTTCACGATTAGCTGTTCCGATGCAATCAGAACCTGTATCACCGCCACCTATTACTATAACATGTTTGCCGTTAGCATTGATCTTTTTTTTGCTAATTTCGTCTGAGATAAATTTATTAGTTTCTGTCAGATAATCCATTGCATAATAAGCATTAGTAAATGTGTCAAGAGGGATATCGTATTGACGCTCTTTTTGAGATCCGATTGCTAAGATGATTTTATCATATTTTTGTTCTAATTCTTCCGAAGAGATATTTTTACCTATTTCAGTTTGAGTATAAAATTGAATTCCCACTTCTTTTAAGAGTTCAATTCTTCTTTTGATAACAGATTTATTTAGTTTAAAGTCGGGAATCCCGTAGCGTAATAAACCACCCGGCTCTTTGTCTTTTTCATAAACAGAGACGGTATACCCATAAGAGTTTAAATAATAGGCAGCTGCCAAACCAGCAGGACCAGAGCCAATGATAGCAATTTTGATTCCGTTTCGTTCTTTAGGTTTTTCAATAGTAATCCAGTTGTTTTCAAATGCTTTTTCGATAATCGTTTTTTCAATTTCTTCAATAGTAACAGCGTCACTATTGATTCCCAAAACACAGCCTTGCTCACAAGGTGCCGGACAAATTCTTCCGGTAAACTCAGGAAAAGGATTGGTTTTTGATAATATTTGGTAGGCATCTTTCCAACGACCTTCAAAAGCAGCTTTGTTAAAGTCGGAAATGTTATTATCTAAAGGACATTTGTAATGACAAAAAGGAACTCCACAATCCATACAGCGGGCAGATTGTTCCTGTTCTTTTTGTGTGTCAAAAGGCAATGTGAATTCTGAAAAATGCTTTATTCTTTCAGCTACTTTTTGTTTTTCAGGTAATTCTCTTTTATATTTTAAAAATCCGTCCATTTCAGTTTTTATTAGTATTCTGCTACTTTAGCCTCAGTTGATTTGATGATTTTTTTGTATTCGCCCGGAATCAATTTGAGGAAATAATGCTTGGAAACATTCCAGTCCGTTATAATTTCTTTTCCTAAAGTACTATTAGTTAATTTAATGTGTTCCTGAATTTTATCAAAGAGGAATTCATATTCATTTGAAGATATTTCGTCGATTTCAAGCATTTCGAAGTTTATCATAGCTTCTAAATTCTTTTGTGTTTTGAACAAATAGGCAATACCGCCACTCATTCCTGCCCCGAAATTTTTTCCAATGGTTCCTAATATAAGTACTTTTCCACCGGTCATATATTCGCAACCATGTGCTCCTACACCTTCAACAACAACATCAGCACCTGAATTCCTAACGGCAAAACGTTCTCCTGCTCTTCCGTTAATGAAAACATTTCCTGAAGTAGCTCCATAAAGGGCTACGTTACCAACGATAGAATTCTCTCTCGAGGAGAAAGTTGCTTCTTTTGCTTTTTTAGCAACTAACTGCCCTCCTGAAAGGCCTTTTCCAAAATAATCATTGGCTTGTCCAATTAAATTCAAAAACAGGTTAGAATGTGCAAAAGCACCAAAACTTTGCCCGGCCGATCCTATAAAGTTTAATTTAATGAAGGGTAACTTTTCAAGATTTTCCTTTTCATATTTTACCATGTAATGTGATAAAGTAGTTCCGACACTTCTGTCTAAATTGAAAATAGTATAATTTTTCTCGATAAAGTTTTCTCCTTTAAAGCGAGGATAAATATCATCAACAATTCGTTGATTTAAACTTCCCTCTAAATTAAAAGCCTGGCAACTGAAAACATGGTTAGGTATGTTATAGGTATTATAAGCTTTGTATAAAAGAGAATCTAAATTGAGAGTTTTGGTTTTCCATATAGAGTTGTTAGTGGTATCTGCTTTTAAAACATCTACTTGACCTACCATTTCATTAATGGTTCTAAAGCCCAGTGAAGCCATGATTTCACGAAGTTCGATAGCAATATGAGTAAAATAATTAATTACGTATTCCGGTTTTCCTTTGAATAATTCGCGTAATGTTTTGTTTTGAGTAGCCACACCAACAGGACAAGTATTTGTATGGCATTTGCGCATCATGATACAACCTTGTGTGATTAATGCAGCTGTAGAAATACTCCATTCTTCTGCTCCTAATAAAGTAGCAATAGCAATATCTTTTGCTGTACGTAATTGTCCGTCGGTTTGCAGAACTACCCGATCGCGCAAGCCATTCATAACTAAAGTTTGATTGGCCTCTGCCAGACCTAATTCCCAAGGTAAGCCCGCATGTTGAATGGAGCTGATCGGAGAAGCTCCGGTTCCGCCATCGTAGCCTGAAATCATAATGGCTTCAGCTTTAGCTTTCACTACTCCGGCAGCAATAGTTCCTACTCCGGCTTTAGAAACTAATTTTACATTGATTCGGGCAGAAGGATTAGCGGATTTCAAATCATAGATTAGTTGGGCCAGATCTTCAATAGAATAGATGTCATGATGTGGCGGTGGTGAAATCAGACTTACTCCGGGTGTAGCATGACGAACCCGTCCGATCCATTCGTCTACTTTATAGCCCGGAAGTTGTCCTCCTTCACCGGGTTTTGCGCCTTGAGCAACTTTAATTTGTATCTCATTGGCTTCAGTTAAATATTCAATTGTAACACCGAATCTTCCGGAAGCTACTTGTTTAACTGCCGAACGCATTTCGGTTTTTTCGTAGCGAATGGGATCTTCACCTCCTTCACCTGAATTGGATTTTCCGCCAATTCTATTCATGGCAATGGCTAAGGAAGTATGAGCTTCCCAGGATAATGAACCAAAGGACATCGCTCCGGTAGAAAATCGTTTTAAAATAGAAGTTACCGGTTCGACTTCTTCTAAAGGGATACTAATTCGTTTTCTGAATTTTAATAGATTGCGAAGTGAGATCTTTTCACTTGAATTGACTAATTCTGCAAACTTTTTATATTGCTGGTAATCATTTTTCCAAGCTGATTGTTGTAATAGATGAATAACTTCCGGTGAAAGTAAATGTTTTTCACCTTCTTTGTTCCATTGGAAGAAACCGCCTGTCGTTAAATAATGTTCGGTGTAGTCGTAAGCATAGTAATGTTTTTGTAAAATTTCTTTAGCAATATCATCAAAGTTTAAACCTTCAATACGAGAAACAGTTCCTGTAAAAGCATATTGAATGACTTCATTATGAATGCCGACAGCTTCAAATATTTGAGCACCATGATAGGATTGTAGCGTTGAAATTCCCATTTTAGAGAAAATCTTTAATAATCCGTCATTGATTGATTTGGTGAAATTTTTATAGTAATGGGCTTTTTTGTCTTCTTTTTGATATTTTTCGCAATACGCATCTATCGAAGCAAAAGCCATATACGGATTCACTACATTGGCTCCGTAACCAATTAAAGTGGCAAAGTGATGTGAATTTAAAACATCACCCGCTTCAACAGCAATACCGGTTCTTACACGTAATTTTTTACGGGTTAAATGATGATGAATGGTTCCTACAGCTAATAAGGATGGAATAGGAGCCCATTTGTCATTTGAATTTCTATCGGAAATAATTAAAATATTAATTCCTTCATCTAACAAGGCTTTGTCTGCTTCTTTGCAAATTTTTCGAAGCGCTTCACGCAATCTTCCCGGTTTTCCATCGGCTTCAAAGATGGCGTTTATCTGTTTACTTCTAAAGTTGGTATGGTCAATTTGTCGAACAGCTTCCAGTTGGTCATTGGTTGCCACCGGATGTTCAAAGGTGATTTGTTTACAATGTGCCGGTGTTGTCGATAAAATATTGAACGAACGACCAATACTTGTATTCAGAGACATCATGATGCGTTCGCGAAGCGGATCGATAGGCGGATTGCTGACTTGCGCAAAATGTTGTTTGAAATAATTGCTTAAATGTTGTGGCTTGCCGGAAAGAATAGCCAAAGGCGAATCGAATCCCATAGAACCAATAGGTTCTTTACCAGAAGTGATTGTTTCCACTAAATGGCGATCAATATCTTCTTCGCTAAAACCAAACATTTTTTGTTTTATAAATAAATCTTCCGGCTTTTCAATTGTATATGTCGTATTTCGTTTCGGAAGTTGTTCAACACTAATTTCATTATTAGAAATCCAGGTTTTATAGGGTTTTTGGTTAACAATTTCCGCTTTTACTTCGTCATCTTCAATAAAACGCTCTTTGTTTAAGTCAATTAAGAATATTTTTCCGGGCTCTAAACGACCTTTGCGTTCAATGTTTTCTTCTTCAATAGGTAAAGCACCGGCTTCCGATGATAAAATAATTCGTCCGTCTTTGGTAAAGCAAAATCGCGACGGACGTAAACCGTTTCGGTCTAAAGTGGCACCTACAAAATCACCATTGGTAAAACACAAGGAAGCCGGACCATCCCATGGTTCAATCAATGAAGCGTGATATTGGTAAAAATTGCGTTTGCCTTCGTCCATATTCTTATCTTCCTGCCATGCTTCCGGAATTAACATCATCATGCTATACGGCATACTTCTTCCGGCCTGATACAGTAATTCCAACATGTTGTCCAGATTAGCAGAATCTGAATTTTTATGATTTACTACCGGATTTAAAGTGGCAATGTCTTTTGGCGAAAAATGAGAAGACTCGATATGGTTTTGGAACGATTGCATCCAGTTTACATTTCCTTGAATAGTATTGATCTCTCCATTATGTGCTAAAAAGCGGAAGGGTTGAGCCAAATGCCATTTCGGGAATGTGTTGGTTGAAAACCGAGAGTGGATTAATATAACTTTGGATTTGTATAGCGGATTGGTAACATCCAAAAAATATTCTTTAACCTGAAAAGTGGTTAGCTGTCCTTTGTATACAATCGTTTTTGACGAAAAAGAGGCAATATAAAAACTTTCGTCCGTCAGATTGAATTTTAAATGAATGCTCTTGGTTATTTCTTTTCTTAGAACATATAAACGGCGTTCAAACTCACGTGAATCATTAGAATATTCGGTGTGAGAAACAAAAAGTTGCTCTATAGCCGGTTCTGTTTGTTTAGGGGCATTTCCTAGGGATTGATTATTAACGGGAACTTTTCGGTAACCTAATACATCAAAATCCCTGTTTTCCAGAATGGAGTTAATAGTTTCACGACATAAGGCTCGCAGTTTTTTATCTTTCGGAAAAAAAATCATGCCTACGCCATAATGTCCTTTTTTAGGTAATTCTATACCGATTTTTATCAATTCATTTCTGAAAAATTCGTCAGGAACTTGGGTTAAAATTCCGGCGCCATCTCCCGAACAAGAATCAATACCTGTACCACCTCTGTGTTCCATGTTTTCCAGCATGGTAATTCCATCGGCAACCAGTTGGTGATTAGCATCACCTTTTACCTGAGCGATAAATCCTATCCCGCAGGAGTCATGCTCAAAAGAACTTCTATATAAACCTTGATCTTTCATTCATTTTTGCTTTTTTCATTCATGAAAAGTTTCATGAGATTCCGTTTTTCATATTGAACGGAACTATTAAAGTATGAAAAAAACAGCAAATAAGGATAAGTTCTGAGAAGAATTAGTAAAAAAATAACAAAGTGTTGTTAAAAGTAAAATGTTGTTAAAAAAATAGTATAAAAAATGTAAAATAAAAAAAGAGCGCAATTGCGCTCTTTTTACGGGTTATTTCTTTTTAATTTATTTTGCAATACCTCTCGAAATTACAATTTTCTGAATTTCAGAAGTTCCTTCATAGATCTGAGTGATTTTTGCATCACGCATCATGCGTTCTACATGGTACTCACGAACATAACCATTTCCGCCATGGATCTGAACGGCTTCCGTAGTTACATCCATTGCAGTAGTAGAAGCATATAATTTCGCCATAGCTCCTGATAAAGAAATATCCTGACCGCAATCTTTTTCATAAGCAGCTTTGAAGCATAACATTCTAGCAGCAGTGATATGTGTAGCCATATCTGCTAATTTGAAAGCGATAGCTTGATGTTGAATGATTGGTTTTCCGAAAGATTTTCTTTCTTGAGCATATTTTAAGGCTAATTCATAAGCTCCTGAAGCAATACCTAAAGCTTGAGAAGCAATACCGATACGACCTCCATTCAATACTCCCATAGCAAAATTGAATCCGAAACCGTCTTCACCGATTCTATTCTCTTTCGGAACTTTTACGTCAGTAAACATCAAAGAGTGAGTGTCAGAACCGCGAATTCCCATTTTATTTTCTTTCGGTCCGATTTCAAAACCTTCCCATCCTTTTTCAACGATGAAAGCATTAATTCCTTTATGTCCTTTTTCAGGATGTGTATGGGCAATTACAACATAAGTTGAAGCATTGCCACCATTTGTGATCCAGTTTTTAGTACCGTTTAACAAATAGTAGTCACCCATGTCTTTTGCAGTTGTCTTTTGAGATGTAGCATCAGATCCTGCTTCAGGTTCAGATAAACAGAATGCTCCGATTACATCACCTTGAGCCAGAGGGACTAAGTATTTTTGCTTTTGTTCTTCGTTACAATATTTTTCTAACCCGGCACAAACCAATGAATTGTTTACAGACATAATAACAGCAGCAGAAGCGTCTATTTTTGCGATCTCTTCCATTGCCAGGACATAAGAAACACTATCTAATCCGGCACCGCCATATTTAGGGTCAACCATCATACCTAAGAATCCTAATTCTGCCATTTTCTTTACTTGTTCGTGAGGAAAGATTGAATGTTCGTCACGTTCAATAACTCCCGGTAAAAGTTCTGTTTGAGCAAAATCACGAGCAGCTTGTTGAATCATCAATTGCTCTTCGGTTAATTGTAAATCCATATTATTTGAATAAGTTGTTTGATTATTTTGTAAATAAAGTTCCCAAATGTAATTATAAAATACCATATTTTCAATAACTATTTGTATTTTTAGCCCATGCATGCGGATCGTTATTTTGTGTTAGGAGTTATGTCCGGAACTTCTCTTGACGGAGTTGACATTGCTTATGTTAAGCTGTTTAAAACAGAGGGGATTTGGTCTTATTCGATTGTAAAAGCAGAGACTTTTTCATACACTGATGAATGGGTTCAGGAACTTACTGACGCGATTCATTTTTCTGAAGAAGACCTGAATAGTCTGAACGAAAGATATACGTTTTTATTAGCAGATTATATACGGAAGTTTATAGATAAATATGCTATACAAAATTTGGATGCAGTATGTTCTCACGGACATACTATCTTGCATCAGCCTGATAAAGGATTTACTCTTCAGATCGGAAATCTTCCGGTTATTTCTGAAATTTTAAATCAAACTGTTGTTTGTGATTTCAGAGTTCAAGATGTAGAATTAAAGGGACAAGGAGCACCTTTAGTACCGATAGGAGATAAGATTCTGTTTTCCGATTATGATTACTGTTTGAATTTAGGAGGTTTTTCCAATATATCATTTGATGATAACGGAAAGAGAATAGCGTATGACATTTCGCCGGTAAATACAGTATTGAATTTTTATGCGGAAAAGTTGGGTTTTCCGTATGATGACAGAGGGAATCTTGCTCAAAAAGGGACGTTAAATAAAGAATTGCTAAAGGAATTGAACGCTTTAGAATTTTATGAGCAATCTTATCCTAAGTCACTGGGGAAGGAGTTTGTAAATCAGTTTGTATTTCCGCTACTTGAAAGTTATGATATAAATGCTGAAGATGTTCTTAAAACTTTTACAGAACATATTGCTTTTCAAATCGCTGATAATGTTAAAGAAAATAGTAACGTTTTAGTAACAGGAGGTGGTGCTTACAATTCTTTTTTAATACGAAATTTGCAAAAAAATAAACCTGACGTAAAGTGGGTTGTTCCGGAGGATAGTCTTGTTCAGTTTAAAGAGGCCTTGCTTTTTGCTCTTTTAGGGGTTTTAAGGCTGAGAAATGAAGTTAATGTTTTGGCTTCAGTAACAGGGGCTTTGCACGACCATTCGTCCGGTAAAATCTGGTTGCCGAAATAAGAATTTTTTAAAAATGAAGGGTTTTAAAAATCATTGACAGATTTCAGAAAAGCAAATTTTCTTTGCTTATATTTGTCAAACTTTAAAACATAACCATAAAAATGAAAGAATTATTAACAAAATTCGAAAATAAAGAACCAGAAATTATATTTAATTGGAAAGATCCGGAAACAGAAGCGGAAGGTTGGACGGTGATTAATTCATTACGTGGCGGAGCTGCCGGAGGGGGTACTCGTATGCGTAAAGGTTTGGATATGAATGAAGTGCTTTCGTTAGCAAAAACAATGGAAGTAAAGTTTACAGTTTCAGGACCTGCTATCGGCGGAGCAAAGTCAGGAATTAATTTTGACCCGAACGATCCGAGAAAAGAAGGAGTGCTTAAAAGATGGTATAAAGCAGTGTCCCCGTTGTTGAAGAATTATTACGGAACCGGAGGTGATTTGAATGTTGATGAGATCCATGAAGTAATTCCTATGACTGAAGATTGTGGGGTTTGGCATCCGCAAGAAGGTGTTTTTAACGGGCATTTTAAACCAACAGAGGCTGATAAAATTAACAGAATCGGTCAATTGCGTCAAGGTGTGATAAAAGTTTTAGAGAATCCTAATTTTTCACCGGACGTTAACCGAAAATATACAGTAGCCGATATGATTACCGGTTATGGAGTAGCTGAAGCTGTTCGCCACTATTATTCCGTTTTCGGAGGAGATGTGAAAGGAAAGAAAGCAATCGTACAAGGTTTTGGTAATGTAGGTTCTGCTGCTGCATTTTATTTAGCAGATATGGGGGCTAAAGTTATCGGGATCATTGATAGAAATGGAGGTGTATTAAAAGAGGAAGGCTTTACATTTGAAGAAATTAAGACTATGTTCTTAGGTAAAAACGGAAACCAATTAGTGGCAGACAATATGATTTCTTTTGAAGAGATCAATACTAAGATCTGGTCGGCAGGAGCCCAAATTTTTGCACCATGTGCTGCATCAAGATTGGTGACTAAAGAGCAAGTAGACCAGATGATCGCTTCCGGTTTAGAAGTGATTTCAAGCGGAGCAAATGTTCCTTTTGCGGATAAAGAAATTTTCTTCGGTCCTATTATGGAAGAAACGGATACAAAAGTGAGTTTAATTCCGGATTTCATTGCAAACTGTGGTATGGCAAGAGTTTTTGCTTATTTTATGGAGCGCAAAGTACAAATGACCGATGAAGCTATATTTGCTGACACATCGAATACAATTAAAGCAGCAATTCAAAAAGTCTATGAAGCTAGTTCCGATAAAAAGAATATCAGTGCCAGAGCTTTTGAAATTGCTTTAAAACAATTAATATAAATAAAATTTAATGGAAACAGTATTAGTAGTAGTTTTTGTCCTGGGTTATCTGGGAATTGCATTAGAACACACTTTTAAGATAGATAAATTAATTCCCGCTTTGGGGATGATGGCTATTTTATGGGCCTTAATTGCTGTAAACCACATGGAAGTTTTTGAGATCATTCCCGGGGTTGGTAAAGAGCCACATGAATTAGAAGGAACATTGCTACACCATTTAGGAAAAACTGCAGAAATCTTATTCTTTTTAATGGGGGCAATGACTATTGTAGAGATCGTTGACTATTTTGATGGTTTTTCTACCATAAAAGGGTTTATTAAAACTAAAAGTAAAGTAAGGCTACTTTGGTTGTTTACAACTTTAGGATTTGTTTTATCTGCTATTATTGATAATCTTACGGCGACTATTGTATTAATCACTATTTTACAAAAAATTGTAAACGATAAAGAATTGCGTTTGTGGTTTGCAGGTTTAATTGTTATTGCGGCAAATGCAGGTGGAGCATGGTCTCCTATAGGGGATGTTACAACCACAATGCTTTGGATCGCGAATAAAGTTTCTGCTGCATCTTTGATTGAACATGTATTAATTCCTTCAATTTTATGTTATGTTGTTCCAACATTTATTGCTTCAAGAATGAAGATTTTTAAAGGAAAGGTAGTTGATGATAGCGAAGTTGAAGAAACACAAACTGAAAATAAATATGGCCCTTTAATGTTCTATTTAGGATTAGGAGCAATTTTGTTCGTGCCTATTTTTAAAACAATTACTCATTTGCCTCCTTATGTCGGAATGATGCTGTCTTTAGCTGTTGTAGCTGCATTAGCAGAATATTTGAGCAATACTAAATTTAGTTTAGGGCATGCAACTGCAGGAGAGGGAGCTGTTCATCATAGTCCGGTTCATAGATCGCTATCAAAAATAGAGATGCCTAGTATTTTATTTTTCTTAGGGATTTTGATGGCAGTAGCAGCCTTAGAGTCTCTTGGAATGTTGTTTGATTTTGCCGGAGTTTTAGAAGCAAATGTTCCGAATTTAGGAACAGAGCATCATTCTACTAAAATTTCAGATCTAGTGGTGCTTTTATTAGGTGCCGGCTCGGCAGTAATTGATAATGTTCCGTTAGTGGCTGCAAGTATTGGTATGTTCCAAATCGGAATGGATGAACCGGCTTGGCACTTTATTGCGTATGCAGCGGGTACAGGTGGAAGTATGTTGATTATAGGTTCTGCAGCTGGTGTTGTAGCTATGGGTATGGAGAAAATTAATTTCGTTTGGTACTTGAAAAAAATCGGTTGGCTAGCCTTAGTCGGATTTTTAGCAGGTTCAATAGGATTCTTCATTATCAGAGATTTGATCCTAAATGCAGTGTCGTAACAATTTTTAGCTTTAATTTTCGTTAGAATAAAAAAATAAAAGTATGAGTATTTTTCTTCAAGCAGATAGCTTAGCTGTTGCAAATGAAATGTTAACCGACGATCAACAGCCGGTAGAAAAAACATTGTCTATTTGGGAATTAATTACAAACGGAGGTATTGGCGGACAAGCCATTATGCTGGTATTGTTTATTCTGTTGTTTTTTGCAATTTACCTGTATTTTGAACGCCTTATGGCAATTAATAAAGCAAGTAAAATTGATTCGAATTTTATGAACAACATCAAGAGTAATATTATGGCAGGTAAAATTGATGCCGCCAAAATGCTATGTGCCCAAACGAACTCTCCGGTTGCGCGATTAATTGAAAAAGGAATTTCCCGAATCGGGAAACCGCTTGAAGATATCAATACAGCTATTGAGAATGCAGGCGCTCTGGAACTGTATAAGCTAGAGAAAAATACCAGTATGTTAGCTACAATTTCAGGAGCCGGACCTATGATCGGTTTCTTGGGAACCGTTTTAGGTATGATTCTTGCTTTTCATAAAATGGCAAGTGGTGGCGGACAAATTGAGGTTGGCGCTTTAGCGGAAGGTATTTATACCGCTATGACCACTACTGTAGTGGGACTTATTGTAGGGATTGTGGCTTATATAGGGTACAATCACTTAGTGGTTCGTACCAATAAAGTAGTGAATCAGATGGAGGCTAATGCAGTTGAGTTCTTAGACCTGTTAAATGAGCCGATATAAAATTAAGCAGCAAAATCAAGACACATGAAGATCGGAAAAAATAAAAATAAAGTATCCACAGAATTCAATATGTCATCCATGACTGATATTGTGTTCTTGCTACTCATATTTTTCATGCTGACTTCAACTATGGTGACTACCAATGCATTAGATTTGGTGTTGCCAAAAGGAAAAGGGAAGACAGATAGCAACAAAAGTATTACCGTAAACATTACAAATGATTTACAGTTTTATATAGATAAAGCGGAAGTGCCTAAAAACGATATTGAAGGACGTCTATTGGAAATGCTTCCCGCTGAAAATGAAGAAAACAGAGCTATTGTTCTTAGAGCAGAAAAGAAGGTTCCTTATGAGGATATTATTTATGTGATGGATATTGCTAATCGGAACCATATTAAAATGGTTGCTGCAGTAGATCCTAAATAAGTTATAGTTTTCAACGGATTTTAAAGTATATTAGAATGAAATTTTTAGAAACAGAAGAAGAGAAAAAATCCTTTGTCATCACAAGTGCAATTTTTGTGATGCTTTTTCTGTTGATTACATTTTTAGGGTTGTCCTATATGGATCCACCTCCTGAGAATGGTATTGCTATCAATTTCGGAACCAGTGATGTGGGGCAAGGAGAAATTCAACCTACAGAACCGATAAAAAGCGCGCCTCAGCCTTCGGTAAGTCAACCGGTAACTTCTCAGAATGATGAGGTGTTAACCCAAGATGAAGATTCACCGGTCACAGTGATTCCGACGAAAAATGATACGAAACCAAAAACCGAAACTCCGAAAGAAACGCCAAAACCAAAGGTAGAAACGCCTAAGCCTTCTAAAGAAGCTACTAATGCTTTAGATGCTTTGTTGAATGGTCCTAAATCTGATGGGCAAACAACCGGAGGACATGGAAATGACGGACTTCCGGGAGATAAAGGAGATCCGAACGGAAGTATTTATGCGAATAGTTTTTATGGGAACGGTTCGGGTAATGGTTCCGGAAACGGAACGGGTTGGGGATTAGCCGGACGAAAATTAGCTGGGAACAGTAAAAAAGTTCAGGATTGTAATGAAGAAGGCAGAGTTGTAGTGAAAGTCTGGGTAAACCGTAACGGAACGGTTATAAAAGCCGAACGAACTCAAGGAACTACTAATACCAATCCTTGCTTAGTGAATCCTGCTTTAGAAACGGCTAAAAGTTTTAAATGGCAACCTGACGCCAAAGCACCTGAGACACAAATAGGGTTTGTAGTAATTAACTTTAAATTAGGGGAATAGTAAACTGAAAATAAATTAAAAAGTCATCTTATAGTTACTATAAGATGGCTTTTGTGTTTAGACTATATCTTTTTAGCAAAAATAGGAGAACAATTATAGTAGAACTTGCCGTAACTTTGTAGTCCCAAAGAAAAAACGTAACTTTGGTAATTACGATTTTTTAACCCTAAAAGTTTCGCTCCAAATGAATTATACAGAAACTACCGAATGGTTATTCCAGCAGTTGCCTATGTTTCAAAGCAAAGGCGCTACTGCCTATAAAGCAGATTTAAAAGGCATTCATTTACTTTGTAATCATCTCAATAGTCCTCAAAAATATTTTAAGTCAATTCATATAGCCGGAACTAACGGCAAAGGATCTACTTCGTCAATGTTGGCCTCCATTTTTCAAGAAGCCGGTTTTAAAGTCGGACTTTATACGTCGCCCCATTTAAAAGATTATAGAGAGCGTATTAAAATAAACGGGAAAAAGATCGGTAAAGATTATGTGACTAATTTTGTTGCTGAGAATAAGGAGTTTTTTGAACAATACAAGCCTAGTTTTTTTGAAATGACCACTGCTTTGGCTTTTGATTACTTTGCACATGAAAAAGTAGATGTAGCAATAATTGAAGCCGGTTTAGGAGGAAGGTTAGATTCAACGAATCATATAGATCCGTTATTGGCAATTATTACCAATATAGGAATGGATCATAAGCAATATTTAGGAGATACATTAGCACAGATCGCTTATGAGAAAGCCGGAATAATTAAAAGTCGCATCCCTGTAGTTATTGGTGAATATACTTCGGAAACAAAACCGATCTTTGAACAAAGAGCCGAAGAAAAATTAGCTGAACTTCATTACGCACAGGATAAGCATTTTCCTCATTACGATTCTGATTTAAAAGGAAATTATCAGGAAAAAAATATCAGAACGGTTTTAACGGCAATTTCGATCTTGCAAAAATATTTTACAATAGCGAAACAAGATATTGTGAATGGATTGAAGCATGTTATTCATAATACCGGATTGCAGGGAAGATGGCAGGAATTACATAAAAAACCTTTGGTGGTTTGTGATGTTGCGCATAATGTTGATGGGCTTCGTTATGTAATAGATCAAATCAAAGAACAGACCTATAAAAAATTACATATTGTCCTAGGTTTTGTAAAAGACAAAGATCTGAATGAGATCTTGCCTTTATTTCCAGTTGATGCGCACTATTATTTTGTTTGCCCGAATATCGAAAGAGGGCTCGATGCCGAAGAATTAAAGCTAGAAGCGAATAAAATAGGACTTAAAGGTGAAAAATTTAATTCTGTTGCAGAAGGCTATGAAAAAGCATTAGCGCTTGCAAATGAGAAAGATATGATTTTTGTAGGCGGAAGCACATTTGTAGTTGCAGAAATTTTATAATTTTTTTACAAAAAAGACTTGTAAATATAAATAATGAGTGTATATTTGCACTCGCAATACAGAACTGATAACAACAGTAAGGTAAAGCACCGAAAGGGCGATTAGCTCAGCTGGTTCAGAGCACCTCGTTTACACCGAGGGGGTCGGGGGTTCGAATCCCTCATCGCCCACAAGATTTAAATCCCGCATTTAGCGGGATTTTTTGTTTCTAAAACCTTCCTTTATCATTATAAGTTTTCAATATCTTTGTTATACATATTTATTAAACAAGATAAGATTGGAAACTAAAGATATTAAAATACTACACATCGATTCTAATAACCCTATATTATGGAATCAATTAGAAGCATTGGGTTTTCAAAATGAAGCCGATTATACTTCATCTAAAGAAGAAATAGAAGCTAAGATTGAAAATTATCACGGAATTGTTATTCGCAGTCGATTTAAAATCGATAAAACTTTTTTAGATAGAGCCAGGAATCTTAAGTTTATTGCTCGTGTCGGGGCTGGTCTGGAAAGTATAGACATTGATTATGCAGAAGCCAAAGGAATCCATTTAATTGCTGCTCCTGAAGGGAATAGGAATGCGGTGGGGGAACATGCTTTAGGGATGTTGTTATCTTTGTTCAATAATCTGAATAAAGCAAATAATGAAGTAAAATCAGGACATTGGAATCGAGAGGCTAACCGAGGACATGAATTAGACGGAAAAACGGTCGGAATTATTGGCTATGGTAATATGGGAAAATCGTTTGCCAAGAAATTAAGAGGTTTTGATGTTGAGGTTTTATGCTATGATATTTTAGAAGGTGTAGGAGATGCTAATGCAAAGCAGGTTTTGTTTGAAGAATTTCAACAAAAAGCAGATATTGTCAGTTTGCATACGCCGTGGACACCTTTAACAGATAAAATGGTGAATAAAGCTTTTATTGAGGGTTTTGCAAAACCATTTTGGCTGATTAATACAGCACGTGGTAAAAGTGTAGTGACGGAGGACTTGGTGGAAGCTCTGCAAAACCAAAAAATTTTAGGAGCAGGATTGGATGTGCTGGAATACGAAAAACTTTCATTCGAAACATTATTTGAAGAAGAAAAACCGAAAGCATTTCAGTGCCTATTAGAAGCTGAAAACGTTTTGTTGACACCACATATTGCCGGTTGGACCTTTGAAAGTCACGAAAAGTTAGCACAAACTATTGTAGATAAAATTAAGCTATTTTATGGCTTGAAAGAAGATGTCGAGGTTCAGCTTAAGAAAGTGACAGGAATCGGCGGTTTTTTCTTTAAAAGTAAGAATCCGAAAGATTTAAAAGATTGGTATGCAAAACATCTTGGTTTCTTAAGTGATCAATACGGGAGTACCTTTTGGTGGAAGAATGATAAAGGAGAAGATTGTTTAACCCAATGGAGTCCTTTTGATGATGAAACGAAATATTTTGATCCGTCTGAAAAAGATTTTATGATTAACCTGAGAGTTGATAATTTGGAGTTTTTATTATTGCAATTGGATCAAGCAGGGATTTCTCAAGTTGGACAAACGGAAGAATACGATTATGGGAAGTTTGCCTGGATCTTAGATCCGGAAGGAAACAAAATTGAACTTTGGGAGCCAAAAGATGATAAATTAAAATAAAAAAACTATTTTAGCATTGTAATAAAACTAAAACAAATTATGGAAACATTTAATGAAACGAATCAGCCTCAGCAGGAAAATAAAAAATTAGTTGCTGGGATCTGTGCAATCCTAATCGGAAGTTTAGGAATTCATAAATTCATTTTAGGGTATACTAAAGAAGGGATTATCCAACTTATCATTTCTTTTGTAAGTTGTGGTATTTTAGGAATTATTCCTTTTATAGAAGGGATTATATACCTTACGAAATCAGACGAAGAATTTTATCAAACATATCAGGTAGGAAAAAGGCCTTGGTTCTAAAATAAAAAAGTCTGCAATTTGCAGACTTTTTTATTTTATATAAGATTCTCTTTTTATCCTTTTTCTTTTCGTTCTAATTCAGCTTGGAATTCTTCCATAACCGGTTTAACTGTACTTTCCGGTAAATCAGAGATTTTTATATACATTAAACCATCAACAGAATTGTTGAACAATGGATCTACATTAAAAGCAACTACACGAGCATTTTGTTTAATGTATTTTTTTATCAATACTGGCAAACGTAAATTTCCCGGTTCAACTTCATCGATGATCTTGTCAAATTTATTTAGATCTGATTCTGTTTCATTAAATACAAAATCCTTATCGGCATCTTTTAATTTTACCTTGTATTCCTTTTTAGGTCTTACATATTGTGCAATATAAGGATCATAGTAATGCGATTTCATGAATTCAATCATCAACGATTTTGAGAAATCAGAAAACTGATTGCTGATACTAACACCACCTATTAAATATTTGTGTTCCGGGAATCGCAGGGTAGTATGAACGATTCCTTTCCACAACAAAAATAAAGGCATTGGTTTTTGCTGGTATTCTTTACAAATGAAAGCACGTCCCATTTCGATAGACTTACTCATCATGTCATACAATTCCGGTTCAAAACGGAATAGTTCGTGAAGATAGAACCCGTCAATTCCGTATTTGGTATAAATGTCAGTTCCTAATCCCATTCGGTAAGCACCGGCAATTTGTTGCGTTTCATCATCCCACAAAAACATGTGGTGGTAGTATTTGTCGTATTGGTCTAAGTCTATAGATTCGTTCGTTCCTTCGCCAACTTCCCTAAAGGTGATCTCGCGTAAACGACCTATTTCATGTAAGATGTTCGGGATCTTATCGGCAGTAACTAAAAATACTTCGTAATTTTTACTTTGTAACAAACGGTAATCAGCACCTTTTAAAAATGCTATTTCCTCTAAAATCTGCTCTTGATTAGCCGGCTTAGCAATTTGTTTAGGCGTTTTTTGAATTTTTAATGAAGGTGTATTGATTAATTTTTGATCGCTTTCAAAAACATTGGAAAGCATGTATGTTTTTCTTCTTAAAAAATCACCGTAATCTTCAATAGATTCGTGTTCATTTTGCTCAGCAACTGTTATGGGTTTACCGATACGGACTTTTATGATTCTGTTTTTCTGAGTCAACAGTTCGCTAGGTAACTTGGCTGTTCTAAGGGTATCATTCAGGTTCGCTAAAAAGTAAAAAAGTTTACTGTTTTTAGCGTGAAAATAGATAGGAACCACTGGGACATTCGCTTTTTTGATAATTTTGATTGCGCTTTCTTCCCAGGGTTTGTCAACGACAAGTTTGCCATCTTTATAAGTAGAAACTTCGCCTGCCGGAAACATCCCCAAAGGTTTTCCTTCAGACAAATGACGTAAGGTTTCCTTTATTCCTGCAACACTCGATTTGGCATCTTTATGATTTTCAAAAGGATTTACAGGCATTATATAAGGCTTCATGGGCTCAATTCTATGCAATAGAAAATTAGCAATGATTTTAAAATCAGGCTCTTTTTCCAGCATGAGTTTTAAAAGCAAGATCCCGTCAATTCCGCCCAAAGGGTGGTTTGAAATCGTTATATAAGCTCCGTCTTTCGGTAGTCGTTTAAAGTCTTCTTCCGGAATTTCAAATTTAATTTGAAACTCATTTAAAATAGCATTCAAAAATTCAAGGTCTTTTAAATGCTTATTGCGGTCATAGATTTTATTGAGAGTAGAAATTTTAAGGACCTTCATCAGTAACCATCCTGAAAATGTACCTAAAAAACCATATTTATCAGCATTAATCGCTTTGGCTACTTCTTTGGCTGTAACTAATCCCATTTAATTGTTGTTTGAACGAAAAACAAAGATAGCAATTCTCCTTAATATTTTAAGTTTTTGCTTGACAGAGCCTAAAATATATTTCACAAAAATTGTTACTGTGTTGATTTTTAAGGCATTGTGTTTTATGCTTAAAATGTTATAATTTTGCTTTCAGATTAGATGTAAAAATGTCCTTTAAAATTTTCGTTAAGTCTGAATTTTTATGTAGGTTTGAACGAAAACTAAAGAAAAATGAAGATCATTTCCTATAATGTTAACGGGATAAGAGCAGCTATAAACAAAGGCTTTTTAGAGTGGTTGCAGCAGGCGAGTCCGGATGTGATTTGTTTGCAGGAAATAAAGGCTACTGAAGATCAGGTGCCTAAATTTGATATTGAACTTGCCGGTTATCCTTACCAATATTATTTTTCAGCCAAAAAGAAAGGTTATAGTGGTGTTGCTATTTTAAGTAAAACAAAACCTGATAACGTTGTTTATGGTACTGGGATTGATTATATGGATGATGAAGGCAGAAATTTACGAGCTGATTTTGGTGATATTTCTGTTATGAGCCTGTATTTGCCTTCCGGAACTAATATCGATCGTCTGGATCACAAGTTCCAATATATGGACGATTTTCAATTGTATGTCGATAAATTAAAGAAAGAGATTCCCAACCTGGTAATCTGTGGAGATTATAATATTTGTCACGAAGCAATTGACATACATGATCCGGTTCGGAATGCTAAAGTTTCCGGGTTTTTGCCGGAAGAGAGAGCTTGGCTGGATGCTTTCATGAAAAGTGGTTTTATTGACACTTTTCGCTTCTTTAATAAAGAACCGCACAATTATAGTTGGTGGAGTTACAGAGCTAAAGCCAGGGTTAATAATAAAGGCTGGAGAATCGATTATTGTCTGGCAACAGATCCGTTAAAGGATAAATTAAAAAGAGCATTGATCTTACCGGAAGCTCATCATTCTGACCATTGTCCGGTATTAGTTGAAATTGAATAAAAATCACAGGAGTATAAAATTTAGTAATATGATAAGAAAAATGATCTTAGCCGCAGTAGTTTTAAGTTTAACTACTTCGTGCGTATCCAAAAAAATCTACCAGGATCTTGAAAGTAAATACGCTAATCTAAAGAAAGAGCGCAATGCTCTGGCTGATGAGAATGAAGATCTTAAATCAAATAACAACAAACTGGATCTTGAAAAAACTGCTTTACAATCCGAATTGGATAAAGTAAAAGCAGAACGTGATAAGTTGGCATCAGATTATGCGGCGACCAAAAAGAATCTGGATAATTTAAAATCATCTTATTCGGCATTAGAGAAGAACAGCAATGATGCTTTGGAAAGCAATATGAAGAAGAACAGAGAATTGTTAGCCGAACTTGAAGCCAAAGAAAAAGCATTAAATGCAGAACAGGAGCGTTTAGATAAACTAAAATCAGATTTGGAAGCTTCTTCAAATCGTTTAGCGGAGTTAGAAAAGATGATGGCTGAAAAAGAAGCAGCTATGGCTAAATTGAAAGAATCTTTGTCAAAAGCATTGAATGCTTTCGAAGGAAAAGGTTTGACAGTTGAGCACAGAAACGGAAAAGTATACGTTTCGATGGAAAATAAATTACTGTTTGAATCAGGAAGCTGGACCGTTGGAACAGAAGGTAGAAGAGCAGTAAAAGCATTAGGAGAAGTTTTAGCACAAAACCCGGATATTTCGGTTTTAATTGAAGGTCACACGGACAATGATAAGATTCTCGGAACCATTGGCGGTGGAGTAGAGAACAACTGGGATCTGTCAACTAAAAGAGCAACTGCTATAGTAAATATCCTTTCGGAAAATAAAGGTATAGATAAAAAGAACCTTACGGCTGCTGGTAGAGGAGAATATGCTCCTTTAGCATCTAATGAAACTGTTGAAGGAAAAGCTAAAAACAGACGTATTGAAATTATTTTGACTCCGAAGTTAGATGAAATATCAAAACTGATGAACGAGATCTAAGATTTCTTAAGTCTTCGTTAAAAAGGTCTAAAACGATTTGTGTTTAGACCTTTTTTGTTTTTGAAAGTTCGTAAATTTGGACAAATCTTAATAAAAATTGAAATGAAATATATAAATCTGCCTAGAACAGACATCAAAGTGAGTACAGTTTGTATGGGGACAATGACCTTTGGAGAACAAAATACGGAACAAGAAGCACACGAACAATTAAGTTATATTACCGATCAAGGGGTTAACTTTATTGATACGGCCGAAATGTATCCTATAGCAGCCCGAAAAGAAACTTTGGGAAGTACAGAACGCTATATCGGTTCTTGGTTGAAAAAAACAGGGAAAAGAGATCAGTTGGTTATTGCTACTAAAATAGCCGGGCCTAATCGAGGGATGGAATACATTCGTCAGCCATTGTCTTTTTCGAAAAAAAGTATTCATGAAGCGGTTGAAAACAGTTTGAAGAATTTACAAACCGATTACATCGATCTTTACCAAATGCACTGGCCGGAGCGTGTGATGAATATGTTCGGAAAACGTGGAGTTTCTGATATTGATCACCAATGGGAAGATAGTGTTTTAGATGTTTTAACTACTTTTGACGGTTTGATTAAAGAAGGGAAAATTCGCCATATAGGGGTTTCTAATGAAAATCCTTGGGGGGTAATGCGTTATTTGATGGAAAGTGAAAAACACGGTTTGCCTAGAATTGCTACAATTCAAAATCCATATTCATTGCTAAATCGTTTGTTTGAAGTCGGACTTTCAGAGATAGCACTTCGTGAAGAAGTTGGTTTATTAGCGTATTCGCCGTTAGGTTTCGGCTTTTTATCCGGAAAACACTTAAACGGCGTTGATTCGAAATCACGAATAGGTCTGTTTCCGCAATTTACTCGCTATACAAATGACAATTGCTACAAAGCAACTGCAATGTATCAGGAAATCGCTCAAAAACACAAGCTGTCTTTGGCTCAAATGGCTATTGCTTTTGTGAAAGAACAAGCATTTGTAACATCAACTATTATCGGAGCAACAACTATGGAACAATTAAAAGAGAATAGGAGCGCTTTTGATATTGTGTTGAATGAAGAAATTATTGCTGAAATTAATGCTGTTCAGGATTTAATTCCGAATCCTGCGCCTTAAATTTATTTCTGAAAACAGAAAAGAAGAGGAGAATTATTGTAAAAGTGATTTTCCTCTTTTTTATTGCGGGAGATCTAAAATAAGCAGATCCGTAGAAATACTGTCAGGAATTATGCTATCCTGAATAGCAATTTTCAGGTACTTTTTAGCCGGACCTTTTATTGAAAAAGAAGGTTTAATCAATGTGTCATTTGGTGTAATCAAACCTCTTTTTAGCATTACGCTCTCTATAAATTTATTTCTGTCAGAAACTTGTTTTTTTAGATTTCCGTAAGCATCAAATTGCCAGATGAATTTTTTAGGTTTGGGAACAATCGAAGTGAGAAATAAAGATTCTTCTAAACTAAGATCTTTAGCTGATTTGTCAAAGTAAAATTGTGAAGCCTCCTGAACGCCATATACACCGGGTCCCCATTCAATAATATTAAAATAGATTTCTAATATTCGTTCTTTTTTGACATTGGTATTGTTTTCTAAGAGATAAACTAAAATGACTTCCTCTAATTTTCTCGTGATGGTTTTTTCTTTGGTCAAGAAAATATTTTTGACCAATTGCATGCTGATCGTACTGGCACCTCTTGAAAATTGTTTTGTGTGAATATTCTTTAGTATGGATTGTTTAAAAGCATCCGGCTCAAATCCTTTATGCTGAAAGAAGAACGGATCTTCAGATGTGATAACACTTTTTTGTAAATAGGGAGAAATTTCATGTAGCGGAATGAAGTTAGGATCATTTGGGCTAATGAATATTTTTTGTTGAGGAATGCCATTTTCGATGGGCTGATAGGTGAAATCGCTATTCAATTTTAGTAAATCGGCATTGCCAAAGCGAGTAACTTTCAGTTTATCATTAGTCAACGTGCTTTCAAATAAAATGTCATCCGGTTTTGAAGTTGTATAAGCAAATAGGAAGTGGTAGTCAAAATTCCCTTCAATTTGTAGATCTTCTATCTGTGAAAACAATCCTCTCGGAAGCGAATTGATAAAGTCCTGTGCTTTTATTTTGGGAATAGTAATTGATGCTGTAATTGTCGTGTCTTGTTCTTTTTGTATTTTCAGATACGGGTTGATCTTTATCTTCTCAACTTCAACTACGGAACTACTGTCAATTGTAACGGATCGTTCTTCAATCAAGGTGTGGTACGAAACAGAAGAGTTTGAGATAGTAATATCTTTCGGAGCAATTTTTTTGTGATGGACCAATAAGTTTTCTATAGAAGTCTTGCCCTCTATGTGAAAGACATTGCGGTGTAATTCCATTTTATAAATCTCGAAAATTGCCTTTCTGAATTCTGTTTTTAACCCGAATTTTTCTTTGATGAACGGAATTTTGATGATGGAATCATTTTTTGCTGAAAGTTGGATTGTAGCCTTTCTTTTTCTGGTATTGGCTTTGCCATTTAAGATCCAATGCTGTTCTGAATTTTCAGTTTTTATATGAGTCTCGAAATTGAAAGTTTGGTTTGTGAATTGAATTTCAGGAATTGTTGCCTGTACAAAATTTCGATTTTCCTGAACTTTAAACTTGAGATTGTGAGCTTTCATATTCTCCGGAAGAAAATTGAGAAGAGAGGATGTGATTCGTTCTACCAGATCGGCATAGTCTATCTTTTCGTGTTTTGCATCTGAGTCCTCATCTCTTTTTTTTAGAAAAGCTTCGTAGTTAGTTCCTTTTTTGTTTTTTAGTAAGGCTAAAGAAGTGTTTTCAAGTGTAAGGGAATGAACTTGTATAGCTCCTTTTAATAAGGGGAGAAAGTTAATTTTTATTTTTAAAGAGCTTGTTGTGAAAAGTGTGTCTTTTTGAATTGGAACCAGCGCAATCTCTTGAAGTTCAACTTCCGTAAAACCTGAAAAGCGAGCTTCTTTTACGGTTAATTCGCAATCATAATCCCTTTTTAGTTTCAGTTTGGCTTTTTGGATGGCTTGTTCTAAAAAAGTATTTCGAAATGAAAGGATGAACAAGTATAATGTTACTAATACTACAAAAGTGATGAGAATTGATCTTCTTCTGTTTAAAAGAATCAATCTTCTGTACCATTTCATTTTGAATTTCATAAGTGGGACTATTGAGGCTAAATAAAATCTAAAACTCGTTCTAATTTCATTCCTCTGGAACCTTTTATCAAAAGAAGTTGGTTTGAAAAAGAAAGCTTCTGTAAATATTGAGATAAGTCTTCAAAACCTTTAAAAAAATAAAAGTGTTCAGAATTGATTTTATGCTTAAAGAATTCTTCACCCACAAAGAAAAAATGAATGTTTTGCTGTTCTTTGCAGAAGTTTATGATTTTTTGGTGTTCTTCAAAACTTTCAGACCCCAATTCAAACATATCCCCTAAGATAGCTGTCTTATTGTTTTCTTCCAGTTGAAAAAAATTAGTCAGAGCGGCCTGCATGCTACTTGGATTAGCATTGTAAGCGTCTAAAACAATCTTGTTACTATTTTTTTCAATGATCTGCGAGCGATTATTGTCAGGTGTATAGGTTTCGATAGCTTCTTTAATTTCTGAAGTAGAAATGTTAAAATATGTTCCAATTGCAATTGCAGCACAAATATTTGTAGCGTTATAGATACCAATCAGATTAGATTGGATTATGGTGTCGTTAAACGTGACTTTAGCAAATGGATCGGCTTCAATGGCTTCAAAAAAGACATTTGCGTGAGTTAACTGATTTGAAAAAGTAAAATTGTTGAGTGTTTTGCTTTTTTCTTCCTGAATGCTGTCATCCAAATTGATTAGAGCAATCTTTTGATTGGCTTTTAAATAATCGAAAAGTTCACTTTTCCCTTTGATGACACCTTCAACTCCGCCAAATCCTTCTAAATGTGCCTTTCCGAAATTTGTGATATAGCCTAAATCCGGTTGCGCTATAGAACATAGAAATTCAATTTCTTTTTGATGGTTTGCACCCATTTCTATTATTCCTATTTCAGTTTTTTTTGTCAGGCGAAGCAATGTTAAAGGAACACCTATGTGATTGTTCAGATTTCCTATGGTAGCTATAGTATTGAATTTTTTAGACAATACTGCGTTGAATAATTCTTTAGTTGTAGTCTTTCCGTTGCTACCGGTAAGTCCTATAATTTTAGTGTCTAAATAAAACCGATGAAATTTTGCTAATTCTTGAAGCGTTTTCAGACTATTTTCAACAAGAATAGTTCTTTGGTCTATGTAGTACTCTTTGTTGTCTATAATAACGTAAGAAGCACCATTTTTTAGGGCTTCTGTAGCAAAAGAATTGGCATCAAAATTTTCTCCCTTTAAAGCGATAAAAAGCGTGTTTTTTTTAATAGAGCGAGTATCGGTGCTTACCCCGTCAGTAGTAAGGAATATTTGGTGGATTTCTTCTATTTTCATAAAGCGAATATAACTAAAAAAGCCCTTTCATTTGAAAGGGCTTTTGTATAAAGTATATGAAAATTAAAATTTAGGATTTCCTCTAGGTGTTTTTTTGTTAGATTTTGGTCCAACTTTAGACATTGCACATCTGAAACCGATGTAGTCAGTTGCCATATCCTGAGGGAAATATCTTCTTGAAGCAGGGTCTAACCAATATGCTCTGTCTCTCCAAGAACCACCTTTGTAAACTCTTACGTTGTCATCAACTAAAGTCGTACGTTTTCCTTCCATCATGTTAGTTTTGTCGTACTTTTTAATCATTGTACCAGCGCTGTCTACTTGGATTTCGTGTTTAGGGGATTCATACATTCTGTATTTGTCATCGCCTTCGCTTTCTTCGTCTTCAGATACTCCGAAGTCAAAATATCTTGTTGAAGCTCTATCACCGTCTCTGTAGTTTCTGTTGTCAGAAGTAGAGAATTGAGTTCTTAAATAAGTTTCATTATCATCAACAGGAACTTGAGCAATTTGTCCCGGTAAGTTTCTGGCAATGATTTTACCGTTACTTAAAGTATCATAGGTAATTTCGTCTGTTGTTACTACTTCAGTAGTTCCGTCTTCACCGATTTTGTTTTTCATGTACACATTACCTCTGTAGTAGTTGAAGTCATTTGCTTCATCATCAACTGTAGGTCTGTAGACATCAGCAACCCATTCTGCAACGTTTCCGGCCATATCATATAAACCAAAATCATTAGGAGGATAGCTTTTTACTTTATTTGTGATATCGGCACCGTCATCAGACCAACCTGCAACTCCGCCGTAATCACCTTTACCTTGTTTGAAGTTAGCCAATTGGTCACCTCTGTATTGTCTTTTTCCTGAACGAGTATATTGACCGCTCCAAGGATATTTCTTTTGTCCTTTGTAAAGGTTGTATTCTCTGTTGCCTACAAGTGCAATTGCAGCATATTCCCACTCGGCTTCTGTTGGAAGTCTGTATTCAGGTAATATAAGTCCTGAACTTCTTTGAGCATAAACATTTTTTGCAGTGTCTGCAACTTGTTTTCTACCTCCGTTCATTTCTTTTTTCAATACGATATCTTCATTACCTCCGAAAGCTTTGGTCGGAGCAGCTAAATAAGTTTCAGTGCTGAAAGTAGATTCTGCAGAAACGTCTTTGATTTTAGCGTCTTTTTTCAAATAACCGTTTTGTTCTAAAATGTTCTCGTTTACACGATCCGTTCTCCATTTGCTGAATTCCACAGCTTGGATCCAATTAACACCTACAACAGGGTACTCAGCATAAGCCGGGTGTCTTAAGTAGTTGTTAGTCATGGTTTCGTTGTAACCTAAACGGTTTCTCCATACTAAAGTATCAGGTAAAGCGCCTGAATAAATGTTTTTGTAATTTTCTTCTGCCGGAGGGAAAACTGTTTTTAACCAGAATAAGTATTCTGTATACATTAAATTAGTTACCTCAGTTTCATCCATGAAGAAAGACTGAACATGTTGTTGAGACGGAGTATTGTTCCAGTCATGCATAGGGTCGTCTTCCACTTTACCCATAGTAAATGTACCACCTTCTACCGGAACCATTCCTGGAGGAGTTTCTTGTTTTTTGTACTTAGTGTTGTACTGAAATCCGCCGTTTTTGTCATTAATCTTCCAACCTGTAGCTCTAGAGCCACCCTTTGTACCAGAGTTTTTACTACAGCTAGCCAAACCTAAAGCTATTGACAATGCAACTAGCAATTTTAAAGTCTTCATACTCTTAATTTTCATACTTTAGTAGGTAATAATTTTAGTGACGCAAGATAATAATTATGTATTAAAATGCAACACGTTTTTGAAAAAAAACTAAAAAAATTAAAATTTTGTTAAAACTATAATAAGCATAACGCTTTATCTTAAATTTTATTGTAATTGTTAGTTTAAAATAAAATATTTTTTTCTCTTTGTAATATATAAGGGTAATTTACGTTGTACACTTGATGAAAAAAATAGCTTTTTTATTCGTTTTTTTTGTTTTAACCGTTAGATCGCAAAGTAATTTGACGGTAAATTTAGATTGGGATGGCTATCATACTTATACAAATAATGAGTATGTATTTAAATATCCGGTTTTCAAAGACAAATCATTTAGCTTATCCTTAACTGATAAAACCATTTCTTCGGTTACGGTTTTTGATGTCGGAGGAAGGGTGAATGGTAATTCTTTGATTATTAATTCTTTAGTTGTAGAGAATGTGTCGGAGAATGAGTTGGCTGATCTGGATAAAACAAAACTGCCTCTAACTGTAAATGCAAAACTTGAAAGTTCGTCTGTTCGTGATGCTTTTAAGGGAGTGTTTACTTTTTCTCCTGTATTTAAAGAAAACGGACAATATAAAAGGGTAAAATCAATCAGTTTTACTTACACATTATCAACTTCTTCTGAAAGAGCTTTGAATTATTCTGCAGTTCAGATGTCTAACTCTGTGCTTGCCACTGGCAATTGGTATAGGTTTTATGTTGAGAAATCAGGGGTCTATCGAATTGATAAAAGTTTTTTACAGAGTTTAGGGTTTGATACTAATGTAGACCCTCATAATATTAAGATTTTTGGAAACGGAGGAAGAATGATCCCGTTGCAAAACGCATCAGATTATCTGGCTGACCTGGAAGAAAATGCTATTCAGTTCGTTGGTGAAAATGATGGAGTTTTTAATGATAATGATTACATTTTATTTTATGCCGAAGGAGTTGATGTATGGAATGATGAAAGTCTCACTAGTGTAAATCTTTATGCTGATAAATCTTATTACTATGTAACAAGTAGTGGTGGAACCGGAAAAAGAATCCAGCAAGCAGTTGAACCGTCAGGAACGCCTACAATGCAGTTTACGACATTTCATAATACTAAGATATATGAAAAAGATCTGGTCAACCCTGGGAAAATAGGAAGAAGATGGTTTGGCGAGGATTTTAAACTGACAAATAGCCAGACATTTGACTTTAATTTTCCTAATTTGGTCACAACAGAACCTTTAGAGCTTAAAATAAATCTGGCTTCACAATCTTATGGGAGTTCGTCTTTTGAAGTTAAAGCTAATGGACAAAGTTTAGGTAATGTAGGCTTTTTGTCTTTGCAGTCCGGTAGTGGAATTCAAGGGTATGAAAATGTGTTCAACGGCTCGTTTAATAGTTCTTCTTCCGCTATTGCAATTAATTTAACATATAATAATGGTGGAGTTCCTTCTTCTGATGGCTTTTTAGATTATATAAGAATAAAAGGAGTTTGTGGATTGCAGGGATATGGGCAGCAATTTTCATTTTTTAATGAAGATGAATCTTCTAATATAGGGGTTGGGGCGTATGTCTTGGCTAATGCTTCCGGAGTATCTCAAGTTTGGGATGTGACGGATATCTTTAATGTGGAATCGTATACGAATAATGGTCAAAATAGTTTTTCATTTAAAGTAAATCTTGGTAATGAAAAAAAATATATTGCGGTGGTCGGAGCTGATTTTTATTCACCTTTAAAAGAGACAAACAGCACTGTAAATAATCAGAATCTTAAAGGAGATGTCTTTAAGAATTCACAAGGTGTTTTTGAGGATATTGACTACTTGATTATAACTCCCGGTTTTTTAGCTGTTCAGGCAGAAACTTTGGCAAATTTTCATCGTTCCAATTCTGGGTTGGTAGTAAAGGTTGTTCGACTTGAACATATTTATCAAGAGTTTGGTTCGGGAAAACAAGATATCGGTGCGATCCGGAATTTTATACGTTATGTATATGATAATGCTTCATCGGCTGCAAATAGGGTTAAATATGTGAATTTATTCGGGGATGCATCTTATGATTATAAAGATAGAATTAGTAATAATAACAATATTGTTCCGGTTTTTCATGGTTTTAATCCGAATACCTCTGAGGTAAATAACAGTTCTAATTTTTCTTTGTACAGTTCGTTTATGTCTGATGATTTTTATGGATTGATGGATAACGGAGAAGGGCAAATGTTATCAGGATATGATGGAATTGATATAGCAGTGGGAAGAATGCTTGTTTCAAGTGTTGCTCAAGCTCAGGAAATGGTTACTAAGCTTATAAAGTATTACCGTATAGATTCTTATGGTCGCTGGCGAAATAATTATGTGATCTATTCGGATGATGCGGATGATCAGACAGATGCAGGTTTACAGTTTGACTTGGATCAATTAGCAGATGATCTGGTGGCAGAAAAACCATTCGTAAATGTGAAAAAGATCCATACAGACGCATATATTCAGGAAGTGGCTGCCGGAGGAGAGCGTTATCCTGATGCTAAAGAGGATTTTTTAAATGCTTTTGATGTGGGAGCCTTGGTTTTTAATTATTACGGACATGGAAATGAGGAGTATTTGGCAAGGGAACGTTTGTTTGAAAAGTTAGACGCTCAAAATTTGAAGAACGAATATAGATTTCCTTTGTTTATAACAATAACCTGTGAGTTTACTCGTTTTGATGATCCGGGGAAACCTACAGGAGGAGAGTATATGTTCTGGAATTCAGAAGGAGGAGCGATAGCATTGATCGCAACGACAAGGCAAATTGGGGTGACCACCGGATTGATAATGAATAATATCTTTAATGAAGAATTATATGCTTATGGCTCTTATGATTATCCTACAATAGGGGAGGCTTTGCGGTTGACAAAACTTCAGACGGGGTCTTCTAACAGGCGAGTAGTTTTTTGTGTGGGAGATCCGGCATTACAATTGGCAATTCCTAAACCAAGAGTGGTCTTAACTGAAGTAAATGATATTCCTGTTGCACAGGCTTTGCCGCCGTTCAGGGCTTTGGATTTGATGAAAGTAGAGGGAGAAGTGGTTGATTTGAATAATGCCCTGATTGCTGATTATAACGGAGATGTAGCAATACAGATCTTTGATAAAGATATTGATAGAAGTACTTTGGGTAATGACGGAACTACAGATAGTAATGGTTTGATAATAATGGACTTTACTACTTTAGGAGAAACGATCTTTAGAGGGAATGCTTCTGTGGTAAATGGCAAATTTGAAATTAGTTTTGTTGTTCCGCAGGATATAAGAATCCCTTTGGGAAATGGTAAAATTAGTTTTTATGCTAAAAGTGAATCACCTGCTCTTCGGGATGAAACAGGTTATGATCTGTCAATTCAAGTTGGAGGAGTAAATGAAAATGCAGGTGCAGATACAACTCCGCCGACCGTTGCTCTCTATATGAATGATGAAAGCTTTGTCTCCGGAGAAATAACAAACTGTTCACCGGTTTTAATTGCCTACCTTGAAGATGAACATGGTATTAATACAGCTAGCGGTATAGGTCACGATATTGTGGCGATCTTAGACGGAGATGAAGAAAATCCGTATATTTTGAATGATTACTACGAAACTGAATTAGATGATTTTACCAAAGGGAAAGTACGTTTTCCGTTTCGAGACCTGGAGTCCGGTCTGCATACCATTCTTTTTAAAGCTTGGGATGTGTACAATAATTTAATTACCATGGAGATTCAGTTTAATGCAGTTTGTTCAAATGACGGATTGCAAATACAAAGAGTGCTGAACTATCCGAATCCGTTTGTGAGTTATACAGAGTTCTGGTTCACTCATAACATGCCGTTTGAACCTTTGGATGTTCAGGTGCAAATTTTAACAATTACCGGAAAGTTGGTAAAAACGATTAATCAGCAAGTGGTAACTGACGGTTTTTTATGTAGAGATATTACTTGGGACGGGAGAGATGATTTCGGAGATAAGATAGGAAAAGGAGTCTATGTTTATAAGCTCACAGTAAAATCAACAACTACCGGAGTGAAAAAGGAAAAATATGAGAAACTTGTAATCCTATAATAAAATAGTATATTTGTCAACCTTAATAAATTGTTATAATGAAAAAAATTGCAGTATTATTAACTTTATTCATAGCAACACATATAGTCCAGGCGCAGGAACGTGTTATCACAACAGGTGTCCCCTTTTTGTTAATTGCAGCTGATGCCCGATCAGCAGGTATGGGAGACATGGGTGTAGCAACTTCTGCTGATGCTTATTCACAGCAATATAACCCCGCAAAATATGCTTTCTCTTTGCAAAAGCAAGGGTTTTCATTGAGTTATACACCATACTTGAGTAGTATTGCCAATGATATTTCGTTAGGACAGTTAACATATTACAATAGAATTAATGAGCAGAGTGCTTTTGCAGGATCGCTTCGTTATTTCGGTTTGGGAGATATACAGCTTACAAATAGCAATGGAGAGGCTTTAAATACAGTGAGCCCTAATGAATTTGCTTTAGACGGGTCTTATTCCTTGAAGCTAAGTGATCGTTTTTCCATGTCGGTAGCAGGTCGTTACATTCGTTCAAATCTGAAAATTGCGGATGCGGGAACTGATTCGTCTCCGGCATCAAGTTTTGCGGTAGATATTGCAGGATATTATCAGTCAGAAGAGGTTGCATATAATGATTTCAACGGTAGATGGAGAGCTGGTTTTAATTTCCAGAATATGGGTCCGAAAATCAATTATAACAACGATAATCTCGACGAAAACGCCAATTTTTTACCGGCAAATATGCGTTTAGGAGCTGGTTTTGATTTTATCTTTGACGATTACAATAAAGTGAGTGTAACAGGAGAAATTACAAAGTTATTAGTGCCTACACCTCCGGCAGATGTAGAACCGGTTGATTCGAATGAAGACGGTACTATTGATGCTTCTGAGATAGCTGATGCTAATGCGGCTTACCAACAAGCGGTGGCTGATTATCGTTCGCAAGGTTGGGTAAGTGGAATTGCTAAGTCTTTCGGAGATGCACCGGGTGGTTTTTCAGAAGAGTTGAGAGAGGTTACCTGGGCTTTGGGTGCTGAATATTGGTATCAGGATTCATTTGCTTTGAGAACCGGTTATTTTCACGAAAGCGAACAAAAAGGAGCCAGAAAGTATTTTACTTTAGGAGCAGGCTTCAAATATAATATAGTTAAAATTGATGTGTCGTACTTGTTTTCAGCATCGAAAGTTAGAAACCCTCTGGAGAATACTTTGAGATTTTCGTTAACTTTCAATTTCGGTGATTCGTACGATGAATTATAATAATAAGAACTAATTAAATTCAAATCCAAATTCTAAACAGAGTTTGGATTTTTTTTCCTCGATTATGAAACAAATTTCAATTACATCTGATTTTACGGTTTTCACTTCTATTGATGAATTGGAAGCATTAGACCGAGAGCTAATGGAAAAAGCTCATGAGGTAAGAAAACTTGCGTATGCACCCTATTCTAAGTTTCAGGTTGGTGTTGCGTTGCTTTTGGATAACGGAAAAGTGGTAACAGGAGCTAATCAGGAAAATGCGGCTTATCCGTCAGGATTGTGTGCGGAAAGAGTAGCTGTTTTTTATGCCGGAGCTAATTACCCTGATGCGGTGATACAAAAGATCTTTATCTCAGCTTCGCCACAAGATAAAGAACTGGCAGATCCAATACCGCCCTGTGGTGCCTGTCGTCAATCAATAGCCGAGTATGAGGTCAAACAAAGTGCCGGAATTGAAATTTTCTTTATGGGAGCAATAGGGGAAATATATAAATCTGATTCGTTAAAGAATTTATTGCCATTACTTTTCGATAAAAAATACCTATAACGATTTCGTTAATAAAAATATCATTTTATAAATAAAAAACGTTAATTTCCTTGAAATTAATTTTTTCAATATTTTTTGAAGTGCTATTTTTGCTATTGCTAAAATTTCTACTTTGGGAATTTTGGATTTACATTTTAAATTAACAAACAAATCAAAATGAAACCGATAACTAAAGAAGTTTACCTTAAGTGGTATGAAGATATGCAGTTCTGGAGAAAGTTTGAAGACAAACTGGCTGCGTTATATATCCAACAAAAAGTAAGAGGATTTCTTCACTTGTATAATGGTCAGGAAGCTGTTTTAGCTGGGGCTTTACATGCGATGGATTTATCAAAAGATAAAATTATTACAGCTTACCGTAATCACGTTCAGCCAATAGGAATGGGAGTTGACCCGAAAAGAGTTATGGCAGAACTTTTAGGAAAAGGTACAGGAACTTCTCAAGGTTTAGGCGGTTCAATGCACATTTTTTCTAAAGAACACGGTTTTTACGGAGGACACGGGATTGTAGGAGGGCAAATTCCGCTAGGAGCAGGAATTGCTTTCGGGGATAAATACTTCAATACAGGAGGTGTAACGCTGACTTACTTCGGAGATGGAGCTGCTCGCCAAGGTTCGCTTCATGAAACATTCAATATGGCAATGAACTGGAAATTACCGGTAGTGTTCATTTGTGAGAACAATGGATACGCAATGGGAACTTCTGTGGAAAGAACTGCTAATCATACAGATGTATGGAAATTAGGTTTAGGGTATGAGATGCCATGCGGACCGGTAGACGGAATGAACCCTATTAAAGTGGCAGAAGCAATGTATGAAGCTATCGAAAGAGCACGTCGCGGAGACGGACCTACTTTCCTTGAAATGAAAACATATCGTTATCGCGGACATTCAATGTCAGATGCTCAACACTACAGAACAAAAGAAGAAGTTGAGGAATACAAAAAAATCGACCCGATCACACAAGTCTTAGAAGTTATTAAAGAAAAAGATTTTGCGACAGAAGCAGAAATCGAGGCTATCGATGAAAGGGTAAAGAATTTAGTAGCAGAATGTGAAAAATTTGCAGAAGATTCACCATATCCGGAACTGAATGTAATGTATGATGTGGTGTACGAACAAGAGAATTATCCATTTTTACCTCATAAATTATAAGCAATATGGCAACAGTAATTACAATGCCTCGTTTAAGCGATACCATGACAGAAGGTACTGTGGCAACATGGCTTAAAAAAGTTGGAGATAAAGTAAAAGAAGGAGATATTTTAGCGGAAATTGAAACGGATAAAGCGACAATGGAATTTGAATCGTTTAATGCCGGAACGCTATTGCATATCGGAATAAATGAGGGAGAAACGGCTCCTGTAGATTCACTTTTGGCCATCATCGGAGACGAAGGAGAAGATATCAGTGCTTTGATTAGTCAGGGTGCAGGTGCGGCTCCTAAAACAGAAGAAACTGCGACTCCGGAAGTTAAAGAAGAAACTAAAGCTTCGGCAGAAGTTGCAATACCGGAAGGGGTAAAAGTTGTAACGATGCCTCGTCTAAGTGATACGATGACAACCGGAACAGTAGCTACTTGGTTGAAAAAAGTAGGAGATGCCGTAAAAGAAGGAGATATTCTGGCGGAAATCGAAACTGATAAAGCAACAATGGAGTTTGAGTCATTTAATGCAGGAACATTGTTGTATATAGGTGTTAAGGAAGGAGAAACAGCTCCTGTAGATAGCATTTTGGCTATTTTAGGACCTGCCGGTACTGATGTTTCTGGTGTTGTGGCAAACTTTAAAGCAGGAGGTGCTTCCGAAGAAACAACTAAAGAAGAATCTAAGGTAGAGAATACTGCTGTTGCTACAGCAACAACTAATAGTTCTTCTGCAGCTGCTCATTCAAATAACGGGGGGCGAATTTTCGCTTCTCCATTGGCTAAGAAGATTGCTGAGGAGAAGGGAATAGATCTGAATCAGGTAAAAGGGACCGGTGAAAACGGGAGAATCGTTAAAAGCGATGTGGAGAACTTTACGCCTTCTGCTGCGCCTGTTCAGGCAGTAGCTGAAGCAACTCAGGCAGTAGCTTCTGTTAAACCTTTTGTTCCGGCGGGTGAAGAATTCCGTGAAGAAATTAAAAATTCTCAAATGCGTAAAACAATTGCGCGTCGTTTGGGAGAATCCAAATTTACAGCACCGCATTATTATTTAACTATCGAATTAGATATGGATAATGCAATGGCTTCACGTGCCATGATCAATACATTACCGGATACCAAGGTGTCATTTAACGATATGGTGGTTAAAGCTTGTGCAATGGCATTGAAGAAACATCCACAGGTAAATTCACAATGGAGAGAGGATGCAATGGTGCTGAATCATCATGTACACGTAGGAGTAGCAGTTGCCGTTGAAGACGGTTTAGTGGTTCCGGTATTGAAATTTACAGATCAGATGAACCTATCACAAATCGGAGCTGCTGTAAAAGATATGGCAGGAAGAGCTAAAGCGAAAAAAATACAACCGACAGAGATGGAAGGTAGTACTTTTACAATCTCTAATTTAGGAATGTTCGGAATTCAGTCTTTTACGTCTATCATAAATCAACCGAACTCGGCAATTATGTCAGTAGGGGCAATTGTAGAAAAACCTGTAGTTAAAAACGGGCAAATTGTAGTAGGGCATACCATGACCATTACATTAGCTTGTGATCACAGAACAGTTGACGGGGCTACCGGTGCACAATTCCTTCAGACATTTAAGTCTTATATGGAGAATCCAGTTACTATGTTAGCTTAAAAGAATATTAAAAATACTTTCAATCCCAAGATTTTCTTGGGATTTTTTTATTTTTTACCTTTACCCAAAACAAGAATCTGAATGAAAAATATAATTATCACGGGAACCTCTCGTGGCATAGGTTATGAATTAGCATTGTTATTTGCCGAATCCGGGCATCAGGTCCTGGCAATATCCAGAAAAGCACCGAAACTTTTAATGGAGAACCCTAATATTACGTGTCTGACAATTGATATTGCTAAATCAGAGGAGTTGGTAAAAGTTGAAGATTTTGTAGAAAAGGCTTGGGATAAAAAGATTGATGTTTTGATTCATAATGCGGGAAGCTTGATCAATAAGCCTTTTGAAAATCTTACGGCTTTGGATTTTCAAAATGTTTATGCTGTAAATGTCTTTGCAGTGGCAGAATTAACAAGGATTTGTGTTCCGTTTATGCTGAATGAAAGCCATGTGGTTACGATCAGTTCGATGGGAGGGGTACAAGGAAGTATGAAGTTTCCCGGATTAGCAGCTTATAGTTCCAGTAAAGGAGCCGTGATTACACTTTCTGAGCTTTTGGCTGAAGAATATAAAGAAAAAGGTATAGCCTTTAATGTATTGGCTTTGGGAGCAGTCAATACAGAAATGTTGCAAGAAGCTTTTCCGGGCTATGAAGCGCCGCTATCCGCTCAGGAAATGGCAGATTATATTTTCAATTTTGCCTTAACAGGGAATAAATATTTTAACGGAAAAGTTTTGCAGGTGAGTTCCACTACTCCGTAATGTAAAGAGTGATCTGAAAAATGGTTGAAATTTTAGTAAAATATTTACCGGAGCATGCTGTTCATCCTTGTTTTGAACTTATAAAGATGAATCATGTACATCTGAAGATCGTTAATGATCGGGTAACACGGCATGGTGATTATCGTAAAGATACTAACGGATACCATTTGATTACAGTAAATGCAAGCTTGAATAAATATCGTTTTCTGATTACTTTAGTCCATGAAATTGCGCATCTGGTAGCTTTTGAGAAATACGGTAGGATGATAAAACCCCATGGGAATGAATGGAAATATACGTTTCAGCAACTAATGGTTCCCTTTATTCGTCCGGAAGTTTTTCCAAACCAGTTGTTACCGCTTCTGGCTCGTCACTTCAGAAATCCGAAAGCCAGTAGCGATACCGATGCAACTTTAAGCTTGGCTTTGAAGCAATTTGATGAAAAGGAAGAGAACGGAAAGATTTATGTGTTTGAATTGCCTTATGGTGCTCATTTCAGGATTCATAACGGAAAAGTTTTTAAAAAAATAGCGCTACGGGTAAAACGTTATGAATGTATTGAGTTAAAGACAGGTAGAGTTTACCTTTTTCAGCCCAATGCAGAAGTTGAACAACTTAGCTTTTAATGCTAAAAAATTGTAAAGATTAAACAGCATATTCTTAAATTACCTCTTATTTGAAAAAATCTTAGTATTTTTGAACCTTAGCAGATATGTGTTTCTATGAATAAAAATTATTATGCTATAATAATGGCCGGGGGAGTTGGCTCTCGTTTTTGGCCGGTTAGTACAACAGAGTTTCCTAAACAATTTCATGATATGTTAGGAACAGGAGTTACGTTGTTGCAAAAAACCTTTTCCCGGTTGAGCAAAGTTATTCCTGTTGATAATATTCTCGTTTTAACGAATGAAAAATATAATGACTTAGTTCTTAAGCAGCTACCTGATTTGAAACCGGAGCAGGTTGTTTTGGAGCCCATTATGCGAAATACGGCGCCTTGTATCTTGTATGCTTCGTTAAAAATTAAAAAACAGAATCCTGACGCAGTTATGATTGTAGCACCTTCGGACCACTGGATAGAAGATGAAGATGCTTTTGCGAAAGATGTCGAACAGGCTTTCCAGTTTTGTGAAAAGCATGATTCGCTAGTGACATTAGGGATCAAGCCGACATTTCCGAATACTGGTTTTGGTTACATTGAATATAATAAAGAAGATAAACACGCTGTAAAAAAGGTTGTTCAGTTTCGGGAAAAACCGGATTATGATACTGCAAAAAAATTTTTAGAAAGCGGAAACTTTCTGTGGAATGCCGGAATTTTTATTTGGAGCGTGCAATCTATAGAGAATGTCTTTAAAAAATTCAAGCCAACAATGTACCAGTTGTTTTATAGTGGGTACGACTTTTATCAAACAGTAGATGAAAAACAGTTTATAAAAGACAATTATATTTCAGCAGAAAATATATCTATAGATTATGCAGTCTTAGAACGAGCTAAGAATGTATATGTATTGGCTGCTAATTTTGACTGGAACGATCTGGGGACTTGGGGTTCACTTCATGAAAAATTAGTTAAAGATTCTAATAATAATGCCATTGTAAATGCAACAGTAGTATTAGAGAATTCTTCAAATAATATTATTCGTGCCGAAGGCAAAAAACTCGTGGTGATAGATGGATTAGATGATTACATCATTGTAGATAAGGATGATGTACTATTGATCTACCCGAAATGCAAAGAGCAGGATATTAAGCAAATAGTGTCTAAAATTAATGGCTAATGGAAAACCAAAATCAAGAGCAAAGTTCAGTTTCTTCATTGTTGAGCAGCTTTAAAGAGTTAATCCGGGAGATTTTCGATATCTCTAAAGATACCGACAGAAGAGCAACAATAGAAGATATTAGAGCCGGTATTGACATGAGGGGGCAGAATGCCTGGGTTTTGATCTTTTCCATTTTAATAGCTTCAACAGGGTTAAATACCAGCTCAACAGCAGTTGTAATCGGTGCCATGTTAATTTCTCCCTTGATGGGACCTATTTTGGGAATGGGGTTGGCATTAGGAATCAATGATATTGAATTGTTGCGCAAATCATTGAAAAACTTCGGAGTTATGGTTGTCCTGAGTCTTTCAACCTCTTTTTTGTTTTTCAGTGTGCCATTATTTCAAAATGAAACCCCTGAATTAATAGCCAGAACTTCTCCTAATGTGTTGGATATTATTATTGCTCTTTCCGGAGGATTGGCACTATTAGTAGCGTTAAGCAGAAGAAATAAATCTACAAATACAATAGCCGGTGTAGCAATTGCTACAGCCTTGATGCCTCCATTATGTACGGCAGGATTTGGTTTGGCAACGGGAAAATGGGATTTTTTCGGAGGAGCTCTTTTCTTATTTTCGATCAATACAATTTTTATTGCAACAGCAACCTATTTAGTGGTTAAATCTTTGCGTTTTCCACTTAAAGAATATGCAGACAAACAGCGTAAGAAGCAAATTTCTCAGCTTTTAACGGTAATCGCTCTGGCTATTTTTGTGCCAAGTGTTTATTTCTTTTATAAATTATATAAGAAGTCTGATTTTGAGAGAAAAGTGGAAACCGTGCTTTTAGCAATGAAAGATGATAAAGGGATCGGGGTTTTTGATATTCAGACCAGCTATAAAGACAATACCGTTAGTTTTGCAGTGATCGGAGAAAGTCTGGAAAATACGGAGATCAAAAAGATTCAGGATAAAATAACATCTTTGGGGTATCCCGGCGTACAGGTTAAAGTTTTACAGGATTTGGAAAGCAAGAAAACACTGTCGCGTTTAAATGAAATTGAGAATTCTTATTTAACAACACAACAATTGCTGATGAAAAAAGAGGAGCAATTGTTAGAAAAGGATAAAGAAATTTTTAGTTTAAAATCTCGGTTAAACAACGGATCTACTATCTCTTTTGTGGATGTAGCAGAAGAATTGAAGAGTTTGAACGAGAATATTCAGGAAGTCTCTTACTATAATATACTACATACTAATTTTAAGGCGGTTGATACGGTTCCTAATTTTATTGTAAAATGGGATAAGGAAATTCAAAGTTCTGTAAAAGAAAAAGAAACGGATCGATTTACTAAATGGCTGCAGACCAAGTTAAAAAGTAAAAAAGTAGTAGTGAGATCAGAGTAAAATTATTTGCTTTCTGAATCTTCTTCGAGATACATTCTCCTTACTTTCTTAAACAATTCTGAAGAGTATACAAAGTCTGTTACCGCTTCGTTATCGGTTTTAAAGATCTCTTTGTTACTGCCTTCCCATTCCAGAAGTCCGTTTTTCAGGAATATGATCTTTTCACCAATTTCCATTACTGAGTTCATGTCATGGGTATTGATTACCGTAGTAATGTTGTATTCCTTAGTAATTTCCTGAATCAGATTGTCGATAACAATAGCCGTTTTAGGGTCAAGTCCTGAGTTAGGCTCATCGCAGAACAGATATTTAGGATTATTTACAATAGCTCTGGCTATTGCGACGCGTTTTTGCATTCCACCTGAAATCTCAGACGGCATTTTATGATGTGCATCTATCAGATTTACTCTTTCAATAACAAAATCAACACGTTCTTTTATCTCTTTCGGTGTTTTATTAGAAAACATTTTTAATGGAAAACCAACGTTTTCTTCTACGGTCATACTGTCGAACAAAGCGCTTCCTTGAAAAACCATTCCCATTTCGGTTCTGAGATCCTGTTTTTCGTCTTTTGACATTTCCGAATAAATCCTTCCGTCAAATGAAATCGTTCCGTTCTCAGGAGTATGTATGCCTAAAAGAGACTTTAAAAATACAGTTTTTCCAGATCCGCTCTGACCAATGACTAAACTGGTTTGACCTGCTTCAAAAAGGGTTGAAATTCCTTTTAAAACTTTTTGTGTGCCAAATGTTTTTTCTAAATTTTTGACTTCTATCATTAGCTTAATAACATTTGGGTTAAAATATAATTCATCAAAATAATAACAACCGATGTCCAGACGAAAGATACAGTACTGGCTTTACCTACTTCTAAAGCTCCGCCTTTCATGTAAAAACCATGGAAAGAAGGTATTGTGGCAAGAATGAATGCAAAGACTACTGTTTTGATAAAAGCGTAAGCGATGTGAAACGGAATAAAATCTTCCTGTAAACCGGTAATGAATTCGTTACTGGAAGCAAACCCTCCGTATACAGTAGCCATCCATCCGCCTAAATTCCCTAAGAACATAGCAATCCCGATCACAAACGGATACAAAAGCAGAGCTATAATTTTCGGGAAAACCAAATAGTTCAAAGAATTAACTCCCATTACTTCCAATGCGTCTATCTGTTCCGTTACTCTCATGGTTCCGATACTCGAAGTTATGAAAGAGCCCATTTTACCAGCCATGATGATGGAAACAAAAGTAGGCGCAAATTCTAAAATAACAGATTGTCTTGTTGCAAACCCGATCAGATATTTGGGGATTAAAGGATTAGTAAGGTTCAATGCCGTTTGAATTGCAACAACTCCACCAACGAAAAACGAAATAAAACAAACAATTCCTAATGAATCGATCACTAAGTCGTTTACCTCTTTTAAAATTAACTGTTTCATTACGTTCCATTTAGTATGACGACTAAATATTTCTTTGAGCATAATGAAATATTTTCCTATTTGAGATAAAATTCGAATTACAAACATATATTCTGAAAATATTGGCTAAAGTACTAAATTAATGTGGCAATACAGCAATTTGAAAATTTGAAAATGATAAAATCTTGTTTTTCAATGTTCCTTATGATCTGATCTGTTAATGCAACAACTTTTCTTTCATTTTCTTCCAACGATATTGTCTGATAAATTTAGCTTGTTCTTGGTTGACTAATAATGGCTTTTTATCTTTTTTAGCTTTCCAAAACCCGTTGAGGTAATCTATAAAAAGGAATGGTTTTCCTTTTCGTAAAGCTAATTTCAACGATGCAATTGCTGTAATTATAAAACCATAACCTAAAGAATAAAAAGCTTCGCCTTGTTTGTAGCGGGAGGATTTGTTATAATTAGCACCGGTGGGTTTTAAATGTTTGACGTGCAGGCTTTCGTCTGTTGTAACTTGCCAACCGTAAAATTTACAAAGTAGTTCATCTACAGTGTCCCAACCCATAGCGGGTTTTAGTCCGCCAATTTGTTCGAAGCATGCTTTGCGATAGGCTTTAAAAGCACCACGGATATGATCTTTATCAGTTAAGTTCTCTAAAATCCATTCTCCGTTTTTTTCTATATAAGCAAAACCGCCAACCATTCCTAATCTTGGGTCAGATTGAAAGTGCTTAACAATCATTTCAAAGTAGTTCTCGGGAAAAATCAAGTCGGCATCAGCTTTTACAATGAAATCATAATCGGTATCCAGCGTTTCCAAACCTTTGTTAAAAGCTAAAATAACTTTACTTCCCGGTAAATGTAATGCTTCAGAAGAATTATTGATCAAAGATAGCCAAGAGTATTTCTCGGAAAATTGATCTATGATGTCTTCTGTGTTATCCGTAGAATTGTCATTGACAACTACCACTTTGCTCGGTAAAACGGTTTGGTTTGCCAAAGATTCTAGTGTTAATCCAATCAGATTAGCTTCATTATGAGCCGGGATGACAATGTAAAACTTCATAGAAAATGGTAATTCAAAACAAAAATAAGCAATTAAGAGGTTACAGCAGAAATATCTTTATTTTTGTAGAGAAAATAAAGTTTTGCATGGATATAAAGGTTGCTGTTATTTTAGTTACATATAATGGAGAAAGATGGCTTGAAAAATGCCTGAAATCTCTGCAAAACTCTATTTTTAAGGTTCAGGTTATTGCAATAGACAACGCTTCAACAGACAACTCTATTTCTATTTTAAAGGAATTTGATTTTGTAGAACTAATTCAGTCAAAAGAAAATTTAGGTTTTGGTAAGGCTAATAATATTGGGATACATAAAGCAATAGAAGCTGGTTTTGAGTATCTTTTTTTACTAAATCAAGATACTTGGATTTATCCGCAAACTATTCAGAATTTAGTTCTGATAGCGGATGGTAATCCAGATTATGGAATTGTAAGTCCAGTGCATTTTTCGGCAGATGAAAAGGCTTTAGATGCTAATTTTGAAATGTATTGGAATAGGAAAACTAGAGCTGTTTCTCAGGTTGTCGATGAAGTACCATTTATAAATGCTGCGGCTTGGCTGTTACCTAAACGAGTAATCGAAAAAGTAGGGTATTTTGAACCGATGTTCAGTCATTATGGAGAGGATAGGAATTATTCAGACAGGGTACACTATCACGGTTTTAAAACCATAGTGGTTAAAAATTCAGAAATTTGTCATGACAGGATAATTTCGAGAAGTTTTCAAAAAGATATCAAGCAATCTAAATATAAAATGTTGGCTGAAGTTTTAGATGTTAATCAGTCATGGTTAAAAGCATATTTTTCAGCTTTTCGTTCTGCTATTGGTTTGCCTAAATATTTCTCTAAATTCTATAGTTTGGAGCAAACTCTTTCGATGGCAGTTCAATTAGTGGGATATTATGTTTTGCTGAAATTACATTTTTTAACCATTTTTAAAGCAAGAAAAAGTTATCGTTAATGCAAGACGTACAATCACATAAACAGGCATTTTGGTTTACTTTGATTAATTATTTAGGGATTGCTATCGGAGTGATTTCTACGGTTTTTGTATATCCTAACGATAAAGATTTTTTAGGTAAAGTTGGTTTTGTAGATAGTATTGCGCAAATGTTGTATCCGATTCTGGTATTTGGCGGAGCACAAGCTCTGATTCACTTCTATCCGAATCTTTCCGATAATAATAAACGCCAGCTTTTTAAATACGGAATTTTTACGATTTCGGGAATTGGTATTGGAGTATTGTTGCTATTATTGTTAGGACAATTTCTCATTGACTGGGATCGTTACCGGTATTTATTTTTTGCCTTTCCGTTAGCTGTTGTGTTGGCGTTTGTTGAATTGTTTAAACGGCAGGCAGCCAATTTGCAGAAAATTGCAGTTCCGACATTTTATGAGAAGATAATCCCGAAAATAGCCCTTCCGGTAGTTTTTGTATTGGTTTTACTCGGTTGGATGACAGAAAGTATAGCCATCACAACATTTATAGCCTTTTACTTTTTGCTCTTATTGTTGTTGAGTCAATATCTCTTTCGCTTTTTTTCAATCAGAGGAGAAGGGAGTTTCCAGGAACTCTTTACAGAAATTCCTAAGAAAGAATATTTAAGCTATTGTTTCTATACTTTTATTGGAAGCTTCGGTTCTTTTTTAGCTTTTAGAGTAGATGGTTTTATGATTCCGTTATTTTGCGAGTTTGAAGACAACGGGACTTATAGGATCGCTGTGAATTTGGCTTCGGCTTTGGCAATTCCTGCCACAGGATTATTTACAATATGTGCTCCTCAGGTTTCAGCTTTAATTAAAAATGAAGATTGGAATACATTGCAGATGAAATATGTGGAAACAGCTAAAGTATTGTTTTTTATAGGGGCGATTGTTTTAGGCTGTGTTTTTTTGGGAATTGAATCGTTTTTTGAATTCTTGCCTACGGGACAAAAATTAATGGCTTCGGTTCCTATTATCTATGTTTTAGGAAGTAATGTGTTGTTTAATATGGCAACCGGCTTTAATTCGGAAATTATTTCGTATTCCAAATACTATCGCTTCAATATTGTTTCTGTTTTAATTTTAGTGATTTTGAATATTTCATTGAATTGGTATTTCTTAACACAAACCGAAATCAGAATTTTAGGTGTGGCCATCGCTTCTTTTATTGCCATGGCACTTTTTAATATAGCTAAATTGATTTTTATCTATAAAAAATTTGGCATACTTCCGTTTGATAAAAGTTATGCCAAATTAATTTTAGTGTTGAATATTACATTTTTCGGAATTTATGCAATGCCGAAATTCGAAAACTTGTGGGTGGAAGTAGCTGTGAAAGTGACATTTTTTTTAGTAGTCACTTTAAGCTTAGTACTTCAAATGCAATTGATCCCGGCGATAAATTTCTGGTTTAATAAATTTAGAAAATAATCCGGATTACATCTGGTATACAAAAGCATTGATGTTCATTCCGGCTCCTACTGAGGCAAACATAATAATATCACCTTTGTTAAGTTCATGTTTTTCCAGCTTGTTTTTGACCAATAGATCGTATAACGTCGGAATTGTTGCTACACTGGAATTTCCAAGTTTATGAATACTCATAGGCATCACTCCGTCTGGTGGTGTTTGCTTGTATAAACGGAAGAATCGTTGAATAATAGCTTCATCCATTTTTTCATTGGCTTGGTGAATCAATATTTTTTTGACTTTCTCTATAGGAACCCCGCTTTTATCTAAACATGCTGCCATAGCTTTCGGTACATTGCTTAATGAGAATTCATAAATTTTTCGACCATGCATTTTAATGTAGCGAACATCTGGATCCAGTTGTTTGTCATAAGAATTGCCAAAGAATAAATAGTAAGCCTCATCATAGGTAAAAGTGGCTGATTCATGTGCTAAGACTCCACCTTCTTCTTCCGTTGCTTCAATAATAGTAGCTCCTGCACCGTCTGAATAGATCATAGAATCCCTGTCGTGCATGTCTACAACACGTGATAGTGTTTCAGCACCGATCACTAAACATTTTTTTGCCATTCCGGCTTTGATAAAAGCCTGAGCCTGAATAACCCCTTCAACCCAACCCGGACATCCGAATAAAATATCATAGGCTACACATTTAGGGTTCTTAATTTTTAAACTGTGTTTTACTCGTGAGGCTAAACTGGGTAGAATATCAGATTGAATAGCACCTTTTTTTACGTCGCCGAAATTGTGAGCCAGAATAATATAATCTAATGTTTCCGGGTCAATTTTAGCATCATCAATAGCCCGTTGTGCTGCAATTGCAGCGATGTCAGACGACAATAGATCATCAGTGACATATCTTCGTTCTTCAATTCCGGTTATCTCTAAAAATTTTTGAGCAATAATTTCATTAGGTTGCGGAAATTGTGTTCCGTCTTCATTTAAAAAATTGTGTCGAGCAAAGTCTAAGTTGGTTACTTTTTCAGTAGGAACATAAGAACCTGATCCTGTTATTTTGATATTCATTTTTTATTCAATTTTAGAACAAGCCAAGTTAGTTATTTAATATGTATATAGGCTTTTTAAGGTGAAATATTTTGACATAATTGTCAAATTATTAAGATAAAATCATTTTTTTAGCATTTTGATAAAAAAAGTAAGTTAAGTAAATTTTATTTGCATCACTGTCGCCATACTTTGTGACATTGTTTTCATTTGTTCGGCTTTTGGTCCTGAAAAATATTCGTCTAAAGTAGTAAAAAGATGCTTGAGCCATGTTTTGTAATGCTCTCCGGAAAATGGACTTTGGCCGTGTACCTTTTTGTGTATTTCAATCATGTTTTTAAAATAGCCACCTCTTAAAAAGAGAGCTTGTTCCCAAAAAGTGGCTAATGTCTCAAAGTGCTCCGGCAGTTGTTGGCTAACCGTTGTGGTTTCTGTAAAAAAATGTTTGATAGTATCATCAACTAAGAGCTTGTTATAAAATTTTTCCATGATTAGTAACAAATCTTCTCGGGTCTCAATATCTTTCATTTTAATTTATTTTTTCAAAAGTAATTAACAACTAGGGATTAAAAATTGATTTTTGTCATAAAAAAAGGTTTTAGGCGTTTGCCTAAAACCTTTTACAGTGTTTATTTAGTTTTATATAATATTATTACATATATGCTTCAATCGGAGCACAAGAACAAATTAAGTTTCTGTCGCCATAAGCATCATCAACACGTCTTACCGTTGGCCAGAATTTGTTTTCAGCAATATAGTCTAACGGGTAAGCAGCTTGCTCTCTTGTATAAGGCATGTTCCAGTCGTTAGCTGTTAGCATAGCTAAAGTGTGAGGTGCATTTTTCAATACATTATTAGTATCTTCTTTACTCGCTGTTTCAATTTCTTTACGAATAGAGATCATTGCATCGCAAAAACGATCTAATTCCCCTAAATCTTCTGATTCCGTCGGTTCAACCATTAAAGTTCCGGCAACCGGGAATGAAACAGTCGGAGCATGGAATCCGTAATCCATTAAACGTTTAGCGATATCTGTCACTTCAATTCCTTTTTCTTTGAATGCTCTACAATCTAAGATCATCTCGTGAGCAGCTCTTCCCATTTCTCCGGAATATAGAACAGGATAGTGTTCCGTTAAACGCGCTTTCATATAGTTAGCGTTTAAGATAGCATATTTTGTGGCTTCTGTTAAACCTTCGGCCCCCATCATGCTAATATATCCATAAGAGATCAGACAAACTAAAGCAGATCCGTAAGGTGCAGCAGAAATGGCAGAAATAGCATGTTCTCCGCCTACTTTTATAATAGGATTGGTAGGTAAGAAATCGACTAATTTTTCGTTAACACAAATCGGACCAACACCAGGTCCACCACCACCGTGAGGGATAGCAAACGTTTTGTGTAAGTTTAAGTGGCAAACATCAGCACCAATTGTAGCCGGATTGGTTAATCCAACCTGAGCATTCATATTCGCACCGTCCATATAAACAAGACCTCCATTTTCGTGAATGATGTTAGTGATTTGTCGGATAGCACTTTCGTAAACACCATGTGTAGATGGATAAGTAACCATCAAACACGCTAGTTTATCTTTGTTTGCAATAGCTTTTTCTCTTAAATCTTCTACGTCAATATTTCCTTCAGGAGTTGTTTTGGTTACTATGATATTCATCCCGGCCATAGCAGCAGAAGCAGGATTGGTGCCGTGAGCAGAAGCAGGAATTAAACAAACTGTTCTGTGATGGTCACCTCTTGACTGATGATACGCTCTAATCGTCATTAGACCCGCATATTCACCTTGAGCACCAGAGTTCGGTTGTAAAGTAGTTCCCTTGAAACCGGTAATTACATTCAGTTGATCCTCCAGTTTTTTCAGCATAATTTGATACCCTTCTGTTTGCTCAGCCGGAGCAAAAGGGTGAATGCTGTTCCAGTTTGGCATAGAAAGCGGTAACATTTCAGAGGCCGCATTTAACTTCATGGTACATGAACCTAATGAAATCATTGAGTGATTTAAAGATAAATCTTTGCGTTCTAATTTTTTAATATAACGCATTAATTGCGTTTCCGAGTGATGGTTGTTGAATACCTCGTGTGGTAAGAATGTTGAGGTTCTCATCAATTGGCTCGGGATATGTTCGGTAGAAGCTAATTCGTTAACAGTGAATATTTCTTTGCCTAAGGCTTCTGCAAAAATGAAAATAATCTCATTAATGTCTTTTAAAGAAGTTGTTTCATTGAAAGCTATAGCGATAGTTTCGTTGTCAATGTAGTAGAAGTTTACTTCTTTGTCTTCCGCAACGGTTTTTACTTTGTTAGCATCTGCTTTTACAACAATGGTGTCAAAATAAGCCGTATTTGTCTGGTAAACACCTAATTGATTCAAAGCTTCTGCGGTAGTAACTGCGGCAGCATGCGTTTTGTTTGCAATATATTGTAATCCTTTAGGTCCGTGATACACAGCATACATTCCTGCCATAACCGCTAATAATACCTGAGCAGTACAGATATTAGATGTCGCTTTTTCACGTTTAATATGTTGCTCACGGGTTTGCAAAGCCATACGTAGTGCTCGGTTTCCGTTAGCGTCAACAGTAACCCCGATGATACGTCCCGGCATAGAACGTTTGTATTCTTCTTTAGTTGCAAAGTAAGCGGCATGAGGACCGCCGTAGCCCATTGGGATACCGAAACGTTGCGTAGTTCCTACAACGACATCAGCACCTATTTCTCCCGGAGGAGTTAATTTTACAAGGGATAAGATATCAGCAGCAACAGCAACTTTTATATCGTTTTCTTTGGCTTTGGCAATAAAACCTGCATAGTCATAAACCTGACCGAATTTTCCGGGATATTGTAAAACAGCGCCAAAGAAATCATTCGTAAATTCAAAAGTTTCATGATCTCCTACAACTATTTCAATACCGATAGGAGTGGAACGTGTTTGAAGAACGGAAAGTGTCTGTGGTAAAATTTCTTCAGAAACGAAGAATTTATTCACATTATTTTTCTTTTGATCGCGGGTTCTTACGTCAAAAAGCAAGGCCATTGCTTCAGCAGCGGCTGTACCTTCGTCTAGAAGTGACGCATTAGCAATCTCCATTCCGGTAAGTTCAATGATCGTAGTCTGGAAATTCAAAAGAGCTTCTAAACGGCCTTGTGCAATTTCTGCCTGATAAGGCGTGTAAGCAGTATACCATCCCGGGTTTTCGAAAATGTTTCTTTGGATAGGAGCCGGTACAATTGTAGGGTGGTATCCTAAACCGATATAAGATTTGAAAACTTTATTTTTTTGACCTAATTCTAAAATATGATTTGCATACTCATATTCAGTCATCGCCGGGTCTAATTGAAGAGGAGATTTTAGTTTAATGTCATCAGGTAAAGTTTCGTAGATCAATTGGTCTAACGAATCTACACCAATCGTGTCCAACATTTGATTTAGGTCAGCTTCTCTCGGACCTAAGTGTCTCAAAGCAAATGCATCTGTTCTCATTAATCAATAATGTGTATTTGAAATTTGTGTTGTTTAAAAAGTAAGCAAATGTAATTATTAATCTTGTAATATTTAGTTTTTAAAAATTGATTTTTTGTGATTTTTTCAACTAAACGATGTTCTTATTAACACATTTGTTATTTTTTTAAAATATCTCTAAGTAGTAAGGATACTTTTAAAGAGTACAATGATATTTTTCAGTATTTTTTGTTTCAATAATGGAAAATACTCCGGTTCAACTTTATTTCGATTCTTTTATTGCTTTTGGATGTTATCGTTCTAATATTGAATTTGTTACCCCGTAGTTTCGACTGATTTTTAAAATCAGGTATTTGTACTATTATTTGGATTCTTATGAAGTGCTAGTTTTATGACTGTAATATTACAATTAATAAAAATGGAGCCAGAAACCATCTTAAACGGGGCAAAACCTGAAAAGCCATAAGAGTAGGGAACAAAGTAAAAAATTATGTCAAAATTATCAAAATCAGAGTTAGCAGCAATTGACCTAATGATTGCGCAACTAGAGGAAGAAGGAGCGCCAAGTTTTAAATCATTTATTTCATCGGTAGTGCATGCCGTGACTGATGTAGCGTCGGCAGCAACAAATGTTGCAACAAGCGCAGCTCATGCTGTTTCCGATGTAGCAACGGCTGCTTGTCCGGCTGTACAAGTAGCAGCGCAGGTGTGTCCTGCAGTAGCAGCTGCCGGAGCTGAGATCACTGAAAAAAGTGCATTAAATTCTATTAAAGAAAGCGGATTGGAATCAGTGTTAACATTGGAGCAATTGAAAGCAATAAGACAAAAGAATTCGTAATATGTTATTCTTATTACTAGTAGCAATGCTTGCCATATTTACTGTGGTAAGCATTCTTTATCAAATAAAGGGGCTACAAAAGGCGATACAAAAATGGGATAAATTCGGGTTGCTGCCTAATTATTGCTTTTTTGCACCTAATCCGTTATTGAATGATTACAGAATAGTTTTTAAAAGGATAAATTCGGAACAAGAAGAATGGGAAGAGGTACCTATTTATATGGAGTTTAAAATTGTTAGAATATTTTGGAACCCTTTTAAATATTATAACAAAGGACTAATAGATTCGTGTCATTTTCTGATCGATGAATTTAACGTTTTGGAGAATAAAAAAGGGATACAGTTCTCTGTTTTTTACCTAAATATTTTAACGCTCATATCTAATTTTCTTAAGGAGGAAAGAAATTATAAAAATGAAAGTATTGTGAGATTCAGTATCGTTTCTTCAAAGGGAATAAAAGATATTGCAATCGATCATGTGATGTTTGCATCTTATAATCAAATAATTTAAGAACAATGGAGATAAATTTAACCGTAAATACAGCATATACTATTAGTGTGTATATCCTTTTAGTTTCAACTTTTGTTTCAACTTTAGAACTTTCAAGTATTCCCGCACTCTATCTGGATTTTGTTTATCCTTCAATAAAAGTTAAGAATAAATATTCAAGATGGAGGGTTTTTAACTATGTTTTACTAAGTTTAGTTTTGCTTGCTTTTTTGTTTTTCTCTTTCGGGGAAATAAAATATTTTAAAATAACTTTTTTGCTGATTACAGGCGGAGTCTTTTATTTGTATAAAGTAAGGACGGTCAGTAAAGACGGGGCAGACCAAATGAGATTACTGGCCTTACTTTCTTTTTCTCTTTGTTTTCTGGTAGAAAATGAGAAAGGAATGCTTTTGTCAGTTGTCTTTGTCGGAGCTCAGGTTTTAATTGCGTATGCTACTTCCGGAATAGCAAAACTTTTGTCACCCAGTTGGAGAAAAGGAAATCTACTTTCAGGAATTTTGAGTACGTATTCTTATGGAATACCCGGGATTTCTTTATTTTTAAAGAAGCATCCTGTAATAGAGAAGTTAGCATCTCATTCCGCAATCATAACAATGATTTTGGTTCCGGTATGTTTCTTTATTCCTCAACCCGAATTCATCTATATCTCATTGTGTTGTATCTTTCTTTTTCATTTCAGTACGGCAGTATTAATGGGATTAAATGATTTTTTATTGACATTTCCTTTGACTTATCCGGGAGTGTTGATCCTTCATGGAATTGTACATGGATATTTAACAGTAGGACAATTATTATGAACCAGAAAGTTGTTTTTTTTGACGGAATATGTGCTATGTGTAATTATTTGGTTCTGTTTGTTTTAGAAAAAGATAAAAACAAGCAGACAAAATTTATTTCATTACAATCTCAAAGTGCAAAAGAGTTATTGGATAAGTATAAGGTTCAGTATAATGTTGAAGAATTGACAACGATATTTTATCTAAAAAATGAAACTGTTTATACGCATTCAGATGCTATTTTGGAATTGTTGATCGATATTAAATATTATAAAACAGTTGCAAAAATTTTTAAAAAGATTCCAGTTTCTTTGAGAAACGGAATTTATTCACTTATTGCAGATAAAAGATATTTCTGGTTCGGAAAAACAGAAGCTTGTCAATTATTAACAAAAGAAGAAAGAAGCAGAATAATTGAATGATTGGCTGTATTATAAAAGTACGTTTGTATAATGTAAACAGAGAAAAAAGCAGATGAATGACTGTTTGTAATTACTTTTTTAGCTAAATTATGTTCTTATTCACACATTTGTTATTTTTGCCGAATGCGTTTTTTACAGAAAGTACTCGATTTTTATATTGAAAGCAGTATTCATGTTGCTTTAGCGGTTTATGCCTTGATAAGGGTTACTTTTTTGAAATTGCACCTGCCTTATGACGAAGCTGTGGCTTATTTTGGTTTTTACGGAACTATTGTAGGGTATAATTTTATTAAATATGACGAATTAGCCAGAGTACGTCGGGTTCCTTTGACCAATCGGTTTAAAGCGATCATCGGTTTAAGTTTTTTGTGCTTTTGTGCAACACTCTGCTATTTTTGGCAATTACAGTCCATAACAAAGTGGATAGGAATTGGTTCTTTGCTTTTAACGGTTTTATATACTATTCCTTTTTTTCCGAACAAGTCCAATATGCGAAATTGGAGCGGAATAAAAATCTATTTAGTAGCGATCGCATGGGTAGCCGTTACAGTTTGGCTTCCGGTGATCAATGCGCATTATTCTATAGACCTGATTGTAGTTTTAAAAAGCCTACAGCGCTTCATTTTGGTTTTTGTGCTGATGTTGATCTTTGAGATTGTCGATCTGCAATTTGACGAGTTGTATTTAAAAACCATTCCACAGCAAATAGGAGAGAAAAGAACAAAATGGCTGGCTTATGGTTTATTGTTTCTTTTTGTTTTACTCGACTTTTTCAAACCTTATGTGTCAAAGCAGCAGTTTTTTGTAAATACTTTTTTTGCTTTGGTCTTAGGGATCTTTACTTTTTATGCTAATTCCAGAAGAAATAAATATTTTACGAGCCTCTGGGCTGAAAGTTTACCGATTTTTTGGTTGGTGATGTTGTTGGTTTTTGAAAGGTAGATTATATTATAATTTCAAAATGGTTGTTGCACTTATTGATTGCGGGAATTACATTTTTCCAACAGTAATTTTTGTTTTCACCTAATTCAAATTCGCCAAAAACAAAAATGTGTAATTTATCAATTCCTAATATTTTTAATTGATTAATAATTTTTTTGAAAAGCTCAATTTTAGTTAGTTGATCTTCATTTTTTAATAAAAGTAAATGAGAATAATCGATTGGTATTTTTATGCGAAGTTCAATAAAATCCTCATAAATAATAAATCGAAATTCTTCTTGAACTAATTCATATTTAATTTCAGGAATTAACAAGCTTATCCGTTCTCTTAAAAAAACTTTTTCAGTTACTCCATTTATAGAAATTGTTTTGTCGAATAAAATAGAACTACTATCATAAACCATTTCAATATTTAAATGTAGTTTTTGAGATAAATCGTTAGCTAAAGTTTTAAAATCTGAAATATTTAATTCATGTTTGCAAGTAATTCCAAGATGTTGATAGGTTTCTTTGAGGTTATTCATTTAATATTGGTGTCCAGTTTAATGTTGCTTCTATTTCTTTTCTAAAAAAAGTACTAATTTCAATAGGAGTTCTTCTTATATATTCTTCTGCTATTACACTTTTATTTCCTTTTAATTCTTTTAAATATTCGATTCTTCTTTCAGATTCGATTTGACGAATTATATCACCTTTATCATTTTTAATATTCCAATTTTCTCCTAAATTTGTCCAAATCACAGCGTCAAAATCAGTTTTTTTTATCCAATTTTTAATTTCTTCTTTAAAAAGGAATTTTGAAGAAAAAGTATCTTTATTTTTATCATAACTTCCAATACTATTTCTTCCAGAACCTTCCCTAACTGCTAAATTTAAAATTGCTTCTTCCAAATTGTGATAATTTGATAAAGTAAATAAAACAGGAACTTTTGTGCCGTTTTCTGTTATAACTAAAGTTAATCTACCGTCTTTCGAAATTCTTGCAAATTCAATAGGCAAAATTGGACCATCTTTTTGCCAACCAAAAGTTTTGTTATATGCTAATTCTTTGGGTTGCCAAATTAAGGAACCCCAACCAAGGATTGCTATTTTCATTTTAATTGTTTCTTTAATTTTACCAAAATTCTGACGGATCAGACCATTCGTTACCACCACCACCATCATTGTAAGAGTCTTCGATTGTGTATCTTTCAGAATTATTCTCGTTATTGAATTTTTCTTCAATTTCAGTATTTTTAATTTCAATCTCAAAATCTAAATTTTCTAAATATTCTTTAACGATTGAGGTTATTTCTAATTCACTTTTATTCAATTTATAATCAACTAGATAATCATATAATGTGAATAGTTTGTCATTTATTATTACGTTAAAAGATTTGATTAATTTATTATCATGTTTTACAATTGTACTATCCTCATATCCATATTTTTCTCCAACATTAAAATATTTTAATTCAATAAAAGGTGTTTCTTTAGTTAGTATTGCCATGATTTCAAATAGTTCTTGAGAATTAAATTTTTTAAAAAAAATTGTAGAAATCAGATAAATTGAAATTTCTTTATAATCTTGATATGTTTTTGGGAGTTTTGGAAACTCATTAAATGGATCATATCTTTTCTTTTCACCTAAGTGAATTTTAATTCGGAGTGCTATTTTCTTGTTTGTTAAAAAGATATCCTCCCAAGAATTTGTATGATTGTTAAATTTTCTATATTCATGTTTTACCCAATTATATTTGTCTTTATCTAAATAGTTTTTTAATGTATATTGCCTTTCGTTTGTGTAATCTATTGGTTTTGCAAAATCTACTTGATATTTAGGTTTCATATTTTTGAGTTTGAAAGTAATTAGTATTGCTTTTTTAAAGTATATTAACTAAACTTTTATATTTTAGAAATAAGGAATTGTTTTTCCTAAAAATAACGAAAAAAGGATTACCAATATTTCATCGGTAATCCTTTTTGTTTCATTTTATTAACAATCTAAACCAATCCCGCTCTTTTTAACAAAGCTTCCGGTGTCGGTTCATGACCACGGAATTTTTTATACAACTCCATCGGGTGTTCGGTTCCTCCTTTAGAAAGAACGTACTCTTTGAATTTCGCAGCCACTTCTTTGTTGAAGATGCCTTTTTCTTCAAAGTAAGCAAAAGCATCAGCATCTAAAACTTCTGCCCATTTGTAACTATAATAACCGGAAGAATAGCCGCCTTGAAAAATATGTGAAAAGGAAGTACTCATGCAGTTTTCAGCTACATCCGGATACAGTTTAGTACTTTCAAATGCTTTTAATTCAAATTTTTTGACATCCTCTATAGGTTGAGGTTTTCCGTGATAAGCCATGTCAAGCAAACCAAAGCTCAGTTGGCGAACCGTAGCCAATCCTTCTAAAAAGTTGGCACTTTCTTTAATTTTATCTACATATTCCTGCGGAATAATTTCTCCGGTTTCATAATGTGTAGCAAATAATGCCAGAGCTTCCGGTTGGTAACACCAGTTTTCCATGATTTGACTCGGCAATTCTACAAAATCCCAATACACAGAAGTTCCTGACAAACTCGGATAAGTAGTATTTGCTAACATACCATGCAAACCATGTCCGAATTCGTGAAACAAAGTAGTAACTTCATTAAAAGTTAACAAAGATGGTTTGGTTTTAGTGGGTGGTGTAAAATTACATACATTGGAAATATGCGGACGCTCGTTGATTCCGTTTTTGATAAATTGTGATTTAAAGGAAGTCATCCAGGCACCGTTTCGCTTTCCTTTTCTAGGGAAAAAATCAGCATAAAAAAGCGCAACAAGATTGCCTTCAAAGTCTACAACTTCGTATGTTTTTACATCTTCGTGATATTTGTCGATGTCAAATATCTCTTTAAATGTAATTCCGTATAATTTTTCAGCAACGGTAAAGGCACCTTGTAAAACATTTTCTAATTTGAAATACGGTTTTAATTTTTCATCATCTAAATTGAATTTTTTCTGTTTCAATTTTTCCGAATAATAAGCACCATCCCATTTTTCCAGATGCTCAATTCCGTCTGATTCTTTTGCAAAAGCAGTAAGTTCGGCAAATTCCTTTTCAGCAGCTGGTTTGGCTTTTTCTAAAAGATCATTTAAAAACGATTGAACTTTTTCCGGACTTTGAGCCATTCGTTCTTCCAGAACAAAATGAGCATGAGAAGCATAACCTAATAAGTTGGCGCGCTCGTGACGCAAACGAACGATATCTTTAACGTTTTGCTGATTGTCAAATTCGTTATTTTGAAATGCTTTTTTCCCGTAAGCAATAGAAATTTCTTTTCGTAATTCTCTATTATCAACATAGGTTACAAAAGGCAAATAACTTGGAAAATCCAAAGTAAAGATCCAACCTTCAACATTTTTACTTTTGGCTAAGTCGGCTGCGGCTTCTTTAGCACCTTCCGGTAAACCTTGTAAATCGGCTTCATTCGTAACATGTAACTGGTAATTGTTGGTCTCTGCCAAAACGTTTTCGCCAAAAGTCAATTTAAGTTTAGCTAATTGTGTATCGATCTCGCGAAGCTTTTTCTTCTGCTCTTCATTCAATAAAGCGCCGTTGCGAACAAAACCTTTGTATTTTTTGTCCAATAACGTTTGCTGTTCCACAGTAAGAGACAGATTGTCTTTTGTATCATAAATTGCTTTGACTCTTTTGAACAGATATTCATTTAAAGTGATATCATTGCTGAATTCAGTCAGCCAAGGCGATACTTCTTGAGCGATTTTTTGCATTTCATCAGAAGTTTCTGCTGAATTTAAGTTGAAAAAGATGCTGGATAAACGATCTAATTCTTGTCCGGCAAAATCTAAAGCAGCAATTGTATTATCAAAATCAGGCGCTTTTGTATCGTGAATTATGCAATCGATTTCCTGCTTTGCCTTTGCTATGCAAGCTTCGAACGCCGGTTTGTAATCAGACAGTTGAATTTGGCTGAAAGGAGCCGAATTATATTTAGTGTTAAATTTTTCCAAAAAAGTGTTCATAATTTTGTTTTTATCGATAAAGTGTATAGATTTGCCGACGAAATGCTACAACGAATGCATTAATTAATCAGAAAGAGTAGAATTTTTTTTATAGTTGTCACTTAATTGTGGATGGAAATACCCCGATCTTTTCGGGGTATTCTATTTTTATATCCTAAGCTTTCAAGTCGGCTGCGGCTTTTAAAACAGCTTGTTTTAAACTTTCTTTATAGGCAACGATCTTGTCTAATATAGTTTTATCACTGCTTCCTATGATCTGAGCGGCTAAAATACCGGCATTCTTTGCCCCGTTCAGTGCTACAGTCGCCACAGGAACACCGCCCGGCATTTGCAGAATGGATAGGACAGAATCCCAACCGTCAATAGAATTGCTCGATTTTACCGGAACACCGATAACCGGAAGCGGACTCATAGAAGCCACCATCCCCGGTAAATGTGCGGCACCTCCGGCACCGGCAATAATGACAGAAATTCCTCTGTTGTGCGCATTTGAACTGAAATCTACTAATTTTTCAGGCGTACGGTGTGCAGAAACAATATCTACTTCTACCTCAATTCCGAATTCTTTTATGATGTTGATGGCGTCTTGCATTACCGGCATATCTGAAATGCTGCCCATTACTACTGCTACTTTCATTTAATTAAGTCGTAATTTAATTATTTATAGTTGTTGTTTTTTACGTTTAGAAAATAAAAATACAATTATCCAATGAATTAAATAATCTATGATAAAATAAAAATGGTTGATTCCTTTTATTTCATCATTATCTAACCATTCTGTTTTTTGAAAAGCAAAAGGAAACCCTATGTTGATGCTAACTTTATTCGGTGAAATCAATAGGTAAAATCCTTCAATAAAATATCTAAAGCAAGTAATTAAGCAGAAAAAAATAAAAGAATAAATGCTAATTCTAAAAAATGATTTTATTTTTTTCAAATCTTCAAATTAACACATTATTAAATTGAAATCACTTTAATACTATTCTTCACTTCTTCAGCAACTCGTCTGGCTTCTGTCATATCTTCATTTACAATCGTTACATGTCCCATTTTCCGGAAAGGGCGTGTTTCTCTTTTGCCGTAAATGTGTGGTGTAACGCCATCGATAGCCATTATCTTTTCAATGTTTTCATAAACGACTTGACCGCTATAGCCTTCTTCACCTACTAAGTTAACCATAATTCCGGCAACTTTACTATCGGTATTTCCTAAAGGTAAGTCTAAAATAGCACGGATGTGGTTTTCAAATTGAGAAGTATAGCTAGCTTCAATAGAGTAATGTCCCGAATTATGTGGTCTTGGAGCCACTTCGTTCACCAAGATTTCATCGTTGTCTGTTTGGAACATTTCAACAGCTAATAAGCCCACATGGTTAAATGCTTCCGAAACTTTTAAAGCAATTGCCCGGGCTTTTTTAGCGACAGCTTCGTCGATACGAGCCGGACAAATAACATACTCTACCTGATTTGCTTCCGGATGAAATTCCATTTCAACAACCGGATACGTTTTGATTTCGCCTGAAGTACTTCGGGCAACAATAACCGCCAATTCGTTCTTAAAAGGAACCATGTCTTCTGCCAAACATTCTACATCGGGTAAGTTTATTAAGTCCATAGCCGAACGGCAAATTTGCACACCATTACCGTCATATCCGCCTTGTGCACTTTTCCAGACAAAAGGAAAATCCAGTTCGTCCTTATTCAAAGCTTGGTGTAAATCATCAAGTCCCACAAAACGTTGGTGTTTTGAAGTAGGGATATTGTGTTTTACGTAAAAATCTTTTTGTTTGCCTTTGTTTTGTATCAGACGTAATGTTTGAGGTGACGGGTAAACCGGTAAGCCTTCTTCTTCCAATTTTTCCAAAGCTTCAAGGTTTACGTTTTCGATTTCAATGGTTAAGAGATCCACCATTTTTCCTAATTGGTAAACCGTATCGTAATCAATTAAACTTCCTTTGTAAAAAGCATTGCATCCGAATCGGGAAGGAGCTTCGGCACTTGGGTCTAAAACCACGGTCTGTATATCAAATTTTCGGGTTTCGGTCAGGAGCATTTTTCCCAATTGGCCTCCTCCTAAAATTCCTAATTTAAAGTCTGATGAAAAGTAATTCATTTGTTTTGCGTTGTTTGCCTGCAAAGATACTCAGACAATTACGAATTCACAATGATGCGCCTGTAATTTGTTATCGGTTCAGTTTCTTTAAAAGATTGCGTGCGACACTTTGGTAAGCTGCTGAATGATCGGGGAAATCCTGCGCTAAGATCAGTTTTAAATCGTCGGCGATCCAAGGGTACTTTTTACTTAGCACAAATAAAGCTTTCATAGCATAGACTTTAGCAGCTACTTTTTCATTTTGGATCAAGCGATCTAAAAGAACCTCAATGATGTTGTGTTCCTGTTCAGTACTCAGTGAAATACCATTTTTACGATGATTGCTTTTTACTAGAAAAAAGCAAATCTTGGTAGCTGGTCGTATAGCGGAATCGTTTTGTAGAAGCGGCAGAGTTTCACAGAAAGCATCAATGTATGGGACAAAGAGCTTTAATTTTTTCTCGCATACGAATTCTAACCCCCAAAAGGCTTTAACGTGATTTTCATTTGAAGAGGAAAAAGCAATAGCGGTTAATTCGTTAATTTTTTCTTTGCGAATAACGTAATTACAAATACTCATTCTACTTTTTCGGTGAGCCGTACTTTCTGTTAATTTTTCTTCCAGTTCCGTTTTCATACTGTAAATATATCTAATTTGCAAAAAAGTTCAACACTTTAAACCTATATCTTGAATACTTCCTTAAATTTGTGGTTTATTGCAAAAAAAATAAGAGAAGTGATTCAACTACACGATAAAACTTTTGAGCCTTTTATATCAGCGCAAGAGTTAGACTATGCTATTCAAAATGTAGCCAAACAGATTGAAGATGATTTTTTTGATGATGTTCCGGTATTCATCGGAGTCTTAAACGGATCTTTTATGTTTTTTTCCGATTTGTTGAAACATTATTCACGCCCGTGTGAAGTAAGTTTTATCAAGTTGGCATCTTACGAAGGAACACAATCCACTAACGATGTAAAGCAACTTATTGGTCTTAATCAGAACCTGAAAGGGAGAAGTGTTATTGTGGTTGAGGATATTGTAGATACCGGAAATACAGTAGTAGAACTAAAAAAAATGTTCAAAGCACAAGAAGTAAAGCACTTCAAGATTGCAACACTTTTCTTTAAACCGGAAGCCTATACAAAAGATATCAAACTGGATTATGTAGGAATTCGCATTCCAAACAAGTTTATTGTAGGCTTTGGTTTAGATTACGACGGATTAGGAAGAAATTTAAAACAAGTATATCAACTTTCAAATACAAACAACACAATGATTAATATAGTATTGTTCGGTAAACCGGGAGCAGGAAAAGGAACTCAGGCAGAATTTTTAAAAGAAAAATACAACTTAGTGCACTTGTCAACCGGAGATATTTTCCGTTACAACATAAAAAATAATACCGAACTAGGTCAGCTAGCAAAATCGTATATGGATAAAGGCGATTTAGTTCCGGATGAAGTAACTATAAAAATGCTTCAGGATGAAGTAGAGAAAAATCCGAATGCTAAAGGCTTCTTATTTGATGGTTTTCCAAGAACTATTGCACAAGCTGATGCTTTAGATACATTTTTACAAACTAAAAACTGGGAAGTAACGGCAACCGTTGCTCTTGAAGCAGATGATGAAATTCTGGTGCAACGTTTGTTAGAAAGAGGAAAAACATCAGGAAGACCAGACGATCAGGACGAGGAAAAAATCCGCAATCGCTACCAAGAATACAATGAAAAAACAGCACCATTAATTGATTATTATAAAGCACAGCATAAATTTCATTCTGTAGACGGAATAGGATCTATTGCCGAAGTTACGGAACGCTTATCAGCTGTTATTGATAAATTATAAATGATTTTTCAGATCATTTTCAAAAAGCTTCCTTTTAAGGAAGCTTTTTTTATAAAAAACAGTATGTAAAAAGTTGATGAGAAAATCGGCTAATAAATATTACCTTTGCAAAAATGTTTAACAGAAGACGAAGTTAAATTTCTAACTTCCAACTTCTAACTTCTAAATTCAGTTATGACCGAAGGGAATTTTGTAGATTACGTAAAAATATATGTAGCATCGGGAAAAGGAGGGAAAGGTTCAACTCACTTGCATCGAGAAAAATTTATTGATAAAGGAGGACCCGACGGAGGTGACGGAGGTCGTGGCGGACATGTTATACTAAAGGGGAATAAGAACCTTTGGACATTATACCATTTGAAATTTACGAAGCATGTGAAAGCCGGTCACGGAGGCGACGGAGGGAGTAGCAGAAGTACCGGTGCCGATGGTGAAGATAAGATCATAGAAGTGCCTTTAGGAACTGTGGTAAAAGACAAAGAAACAGATGAAGTGCTGTTTGAAATTACCGAAGACGGTGAAGAAAAGATCCTAGCTCGCGGAGGAAAAGGAGGGTTAGGGAACTGGCATTTCAGAAGTGCAACCAATCAAACTCCTCGTTATGCTCAACCCGGACTTTCGGGGGAAGAACTGGATATAATTCTGGAATTAAAAGTTTTGGCTGATGTAGGTTTGGTCGGTTTTCCTAATGCAGGGAAATCAACGTTGCTTTCAGTGTTAACAGCAGCGAAGCCTAAGATCGCTGATTATCCGTTTACAACTTTAAAACCGAATCTGGGAATTGTGGCTTATCGTGATTTCCAATCGTTTGTTATTGCCGATATTCCGGGAATTATTGAAGGGGCTGCTGAAGGAAAAGGCTTAGGTCATTATTTTCTGCGTCATATTGAGCGCAATTCGACTTTGTTGTTCTTAATTCCGGCAGATGCTGATGATATTAAAAAGGAATATGAAATTCTTCTGGATGAACTTCGTCGTTATAATCCTGAAATGCTGGATAAAGACCGTTTGATTGTTGTTTCAAAATCAGACATGCTCGACGAAGAGTTAAAAGCTGAGATGAAAGAGGAACTTGATGTAGCTTTTAGAGGTCTCAATTATATGTTCATTTCTTCGGTAGCACAACAGGGACTTCAGGAATTGAAAGATAAATTATGGAAAATGCTTAATGCTTAAAAAACAAAAACAACCTTAGGGTTGTTTTTTTATGTCTGTTAAAAATAACCTAAAAAAGGGAGCGATTGAAGGTTGATTTTTATAAAATTCTTAAAAATATTTTATCTTAGCCGGAAAATCAACAACTAAATTAATATGAAAAAATTTGCTTTATCATTAGTAGTAACAATGCTTTTAGCACCTGCTACTATTTTTGCAGATGAAGGAATGTGGTTTTTGATGTTCATTGAACGATTAAACCACCGCGATATGCAAAAAATGGGCTTACAGCTAACAACTGACGAAATTTATAGTATCAATCACCATAGTTTGAAAGATGCCATTGTTCAGTTTAACGGAGGTTGTACGGCTGAAATTATCTCAAAAGACGGATTAGTGTTAACCAATCACCATTGTGGTTATGAGTCTATAGCAGAGCTTTCTACTCCTGAATCTAACTATTTAAGAGACGGTTACTGGGCGGCAGACAGATCACAGGAATTGAAACCTAAAAGTTTATATGTTCGCTTTTTTGTCCGAATGGATGATGTGACCAAAAGAATCTTATCAAAAGTAAATCCGCAAATGACAGAAGCAGAGCGGGAAGCAGCGATTAACAAAGAAACAGCATTGATCCAGAAAGAGAATAGCGAAGGCGGGAAATATACAGTTTCCGTAAAGTCATTCTTTCAGGGAAATGAGTTTTATTACTTTGTGTACCAAGACTATAAAGACGTACGTTTTGTAGGAACACCACCGGAAAGTATCGGGAAATTTGGAGGAGATACAGATAACTGGGAATGGCCTCGTCATACCGGAGATTTTTCCATGTTCAGAGTATATGCAGATTCAGAAGGAAATCCTGCTGAATATTCACCGGAAAATGTGCCTTTAAAAGCGAAATACCATTTACCGATCAATTTGAATGGTGTAAAAGAGGGTGATTTTGCAATGATCTTAGGTTATCCGGGAAGAACTAACCGTTGGATGCCATCAGGAGGAATTGAGCAAAATGTAAAATATGCGTATCCGGCTTGGGTAGAAGGTTCTAAAACCGGTATGGATGCTATGAAAAAATATATGGATCAGAGTGATGCTATTCGTTTGATGTATGCTTCAAAATATGCACGCGTAGCAAACTATTGGAAGAATCGTCAAGGAATGATAGATGCTTTAACAGCACATAGAACGGCACAGATCAAAGCCGAAAATGAGAAAACTTTTAATAAGTGGGCAAGTAAAAAGGCTAATAAAGCTAAATATGGCACTGTTATAAAAGATATCAATGCCTATTACAAACTGACCAATGAAAAAGCACGTCATGATAATTACTTGATGACTATGTTCAGAACCAGTTCGTTTGCCATTATTTCCAGAACTTTGGGGAGAAGACTGAAAAATTATGCAAGTGCTGATGAGGATGTCAGAAAATTGATGAAACCGGCATTAGAAGAAGAAATCAAAGGTTTTTATAAAGAAATCTATCTTCCGGCAGAAAAAGAGATCCTGACCCGACAATTGACATTGTATACAAATAAAGCGGGATACATTTTGTCTCCGTTAGTAGTTGATGTGGCAAAAAGAGCAAAAGGTGATTTTGCGCCTTATGTGCATAATTTATTTGAATTATCACTTTTCGGAAAAGAGGAATATTTGCTGAAATTTTTAGAGATGCCAGATCTGAAAACATTAGAGAATGATGATCTGTATAGTTTTTCTGAAGCGATGCTTGGACATTATTATAAGAAAACAGAAGAAGTAGAGCAGGCAGAAGAAAAATTTTCAAAAGCATACCGTTTATTGGTGGAAGGTTTGAGAGAATCTAAATTAAGCACGATCTTATATCCGGATGCGAATTCCACATTGCGTTTAACATACGGAAAAGTAAGAGCATTGCCGGAAGATAAAAGAAATGATGCTAAAGACAACTTCTATACAACGATGAAAGGAATGGTAGCTAAGTATAAACCGAATGATCCGGAATTTGATTTGCCTAAAAAAGTTTTAGAGATGTTTGAACGAAAAGAGTTCGGACGTTATGCTGATCCTAATGGCTATATGCCGGTGAATTTCTTAACGGATAATGATATTACCGGAGGAAATTCAGGTTCACCGGTATTAAACGGAAAAGGAGAATTGATAGGTTTAGCATTTGACGGAAATATTGAAGCTATGGCAGGAGATGTGATTTTTGATACGGAATTGCAAAGAACCATTAATGTAGATATCCGTTATGTATTATGGCTTATTGATGAGTTTTCCGGAGCGAAACATATTGTAGATGAAATGACGATTGTTGAATAAAATCATTTTATATTTTAAAAAAGTCCCGATTCGGGACTTTTTTTATGGGTTAAAATCAAGAGGAATCAGATCTCCGACTTTTTTCCAGCCCATGTATCCATAGACGAGTAGGTTAAGTGGGTTATAGTAATTGCCATTTGAAAAAACTTCAACTTTTTCATTTTCAACTTTTAAATAGGAAACTTGATAAAAGTTGTCGGTCATATATTTTGAATCCGGACTTGCCTTGGTATAAGTAATCAGTACATAATTTTCAAAATCTAAGAACTGCCTGTCTTCGGAATCTTTTACAAAATCAGTTTTACTCAATGCCTTCCCAATTATAGTAATCTCTTTTTTGGGTAGATCTTTGAAAAAATGATAGTTTCCGGTTTTTTTTGCTTCTTCTTTCATTTTTTTTAAAGTGTTCGCATCAGGATATTTTGGATTGTCTTTAATAATGTATTGGCTGATGAGAAAGCCTTCTTCTTTTATTTTGTTTTCATGGGCAGATTTTAGGAAATGATTTAGCGAACCATAATAGGCTTCTAATCTGTTTTTCGTAACTTTTTTAGGTTTTAATTTGTACTTTTCAACGATATCTTCAAAAAAGGAATATCCAAGATAGAAGGTAAAACCTTGTTGGTCTTTAGGGTTGATGAGGTTGAATTCAATTAAATCATAATTGATTAAATACCCTGTGGCTTTATTCAATACAAGTAACGGTTTATTAGTGTTAGCAATTAGCCTGTAACCTGTAGAATCCGATATTTCAGTGAAATAAAGTTCTTCTTCATTTAGTATTTCTGCATTTTGAGCCAATGTACTTTGTCCTAAGAAGCTTGTTTTGAAAATTTTATAACGCCTGTGCCAATCCTTGTCCTGTTTTTGTTTGACAACCACTACTTCATTTAACGTGTTGCTTTTTTCTCTCAATAATATTGTTTTCGAAAAATCACTGCTATCACTCAGATCTAATTTGACATTAATCGTGTAATAGCCCAGATAGCTCACAACAATTTCCTTTGTTTCCCGGGATAGCTGTAGACTGAAATCACCATCTATATCCGTAGTCGTTCCTATACTTGAATTCGGTATATATATAGAAGTGCCGGAAAGAGGTTCTTTTGTTCTGGCATCAATGACTTTTCCGGAAAAAGTTATTTGGGAAAAGCTGATGATGGGGATTAAGAAGACAAAGAGATATTTAAACATATTAGTGGGTTTTAATAATGCAACTTTTTGAATGTGAAGAAAATTCAGGAGCATACATACTTTGCAGAGTTGCAATTCCGTCAGTGAATGTTCCTTTATTATTTATTCTGACATCATATTCTAAGACGTAAGTTCCTTTTTCGATTTCATCAAAGAAGAAGTGTGTGGCAGTATCTCTTGTACTTCTGTAAAAGTAAAGTCCGTCTTTATATTCATAATCAGAGAGTACATCAACTGGTTCAAAACAGGATGCTCGTGAATCTTTTAAATGAACGAATTCTAAGTTTTCCTTACATTTTATTATTAGGCGAACAGTTATTAAATCGCCTACATTAAGATTTTCTTCGTTTATTTCAATTAGTTGATCACCTTCAGGTGTTTTGGTCTTTTTGTATAATTTTTTTGAAAGGCTTAAAGCTGAAGTGTTGTCAGATGTTACATTTTCTAAATTTTCAAAATACTGCCAATAGACGCCTCCGAATCCAGGAACATCAGATCTGTTGTCAACTGTTATTTTTCCCATATCAGGAGTGATTTCTTCTTTTATCCAATGAAGTTTAATATAGCCTGTTTCTTTTTGTTTTTCACTTTCCGAAAGTTTTTTAGAAGCAATTTTTGAATCGCCTATAGAGAATTTTACATTGTCTTTTGCTGCACTCCAATTTTTTCCGTAGTTGAGTAAAGCGTAAATAGCTTCAGAGGTTGATTTTGTAGTAGCCCAATGATTAGATTGTTTTTTGCTTAGTAACCATGCTTTTAGTTCTTCAACTGTTTTTTCATCTCGATCTATTTCTGCGAAAGCTTCAATTAATAAAGCTTGAGTTTCTATCGGAGACTGATACCAGTAATAACCATAATTGTTTTCAATCCAATACATTCCTTTTTCATTATCTTTTGAAACAGTTTCTTTTAAATGAGTAATTATTTTTTTTGCCCATTCTTTTTTACCCATTCTCTGCAGAGAGAGTGCTATCAGACCTTTTTCATATAAAGAATATTCTAACCAATCTTTTTTGAAAGTTTCAAATTGTTCATTGAAGATTTCTTGTGACTTAACAGATAAAGGGTGCTCTTCTAAAAAGAAACTTCTTGCATACCAGAAGTGGAAGTTTAAATGAATAGCTGAGATTTTTTTCCCTTTTGTGTGTTTTTCAATCGTTTTTTTGTCTAAAAATGAAATAGCCTTAGTTGCTATAACAGAAAATCTATTCTTCTCTTCGGGATACATTTTAGATAAATGACCTAATCCGGAAAGTATGTGTTGGGTGATGAAAACGTTTTCTTTTCCGCCATCAAACCATGAAAATGCACCATTTGATTTTTGTTTGTCTTCTAATTTTTGGAAAGTACGATCTAAAGATTCTGCTAAAGTGGTTAAATCCATTAACGTAGCTAAACGTTTATTTTGTTCTTCTTCACTTTCAGTATCGAGTAGCCATGGTGTTTCATTTAGAATAATAGATTTTAGTTCTTCATTCCAATTCAATTTGGAAGTAACTTTTTGATTTTTCCAGGTTTCAAAGACTTGCGCTATTTTTTCATTACCCGAAATAATTTTATGCGCAATAAAATTAGCATAATATCTGGCAAAAGTTTGTTCGGCACATTCATGCTCATATTCTATTAAATAAGGAAGTGATTGTAAAACAAACCAAATAGGGTTTGAGGAATATTCTAAAGTTATTTTTTGATTTTGAAGTGTTGTTGAGGAGCCGTTTAACAGATTATCAAATACAAGCTCTTTTTTAGATTTTGACTTTATCCAAATCGGTCTGCTTTCTGTTAGTAAAATTCTATTGCTTACTACAGGAATGATATTTTCTTCTCCGTCAGAAAAGTTACCTGACTTTGCAACAATTTTATATTGTAAGCCACTACTGTTTTTCGGAATAGTGATGATCCAATTTACAGGAACACTTTCTTTGGGTTTACAGTTGAAGTTTCTGATTTTATTAGCATTAAAAGCAATTGAGTCGATAGGGTTATTGTTTTCGACATCAAAAAGCATAAGCATGGCAACACCTGATTTCGTTTCATTAGTCAGGTTAACTACTTTTGCTGAAACGGAAATAGTATCAGTCTCTCTTACAAATCGAGGCATGTTAGTTTGAATCATAATGTCTTTTTGCGAGATGATCGAAGATTCAAAGTAACCAGTATCATAATTTTTATTATGAGCAAATAAACGCAACTTCCATTGTGTCAGTGATTCAGGAGTAGTAAAGTTGAATGAAATTTTTCCGTTTTTGTCGGTTTTTAATTGTGGATAAAAAAACGCAGTTTCGTTAAAATTAGTTCTGGTTTTTACCTGAGTAAGGTTTTGTAGTGCATCTTTTGTAGTAACAATTATTACACCGTTTGAGCCTAGTTCGCCATACAAAACTGAGCCTTGAGCTCCTTTTAATACCTGTATTTCGTTTATATTTTCAGTGCTCATGTTTTGAAGTTCATTTGCAGTAGTGATTTTGCCGTCAATCACAATTAATGCTTCATTGTTTCCGGTTATGGAACGATTGCCGTTTATAACAATACGAGTTGAATTTTTATCATTAGATGCAGTATTAATTTGTAAACCGGATATTTTTCCAATTAGCGCTTGAACAGCGTTAATGTTTCCTGCTTGTGTGATTTCTTCTGATTTTATAATTTGGTAAGAAGAAGTGATTTCATCTGCTTTCCGTTTTATACCCAAAGCACCTACAACTTCAACAGCTTCTAGGTGCATTGACTTCAAAATGATATTATAGCTATCTTTGTTTTCAATGACAATTTCTTCTTTCATTCCAACATAAGAAACTTCTAGATATTCTCCTGGTTTAGCTATTATGGAATAGTTGCCGTCAAAATCAGTTGTTGTGCCTATTGTCGTTCCTTTTACTATTACATTTGCTCCGGCTATTGGTCCTAATTCATCTGAAACAACACCACTAACGATTTTAGACCCTCTTGGTATTTCCGAAAATCGTTGCAATTCTTTTTGGTACTTTATGGTATTTAATTTTCTTGTATTGAAATCAAAACCAAACCATTTGAGGTCAAGAGGGTTTAAATCTTCATAGATGAACTTTCGGTTATAGCTTATGAAATTTTTAAAGCGAATGATTTCTTTGTCCTGATTGGTGTAGAAATAAGGAAAGGACAGGTAAAAACCATTGTTTGTGAAAAATATTTTTTCCCAGTCTGTTGTAGTGAATTGGTCTAATGAACCATCATACATTGAAGCTAAAACTTCCGCCTCGCTTTTAGAGTCAAGTATTTTAAAGGACCAATTTTCGTTACTCCCTGGTTCAATTTTATTTCTAAAACTTTCAATTTCTATGTTTAACGAACGTTCTGTTTTTATGGGGTCAATTCTGAGAGTTTCTTCGTGAGTCAGGTTCTCCCAAATTGAAGAGAATTGAAAATGATAACCAAGAGTGGTTGTTTGTCCCTTTTTAAAACGAATAATTTTTTTACCATTTATCAATTGATCTGTCTGAGTGTTAAAACTTGTAGATTGACCTTTAAAAAAACGAGTAGTTATCCATAAGTCGGGTATTTCAGAGAAAAGTTCAATTTCTATAAAATCGCTGTTTGGTTTTGAAATATCAGTATAGCTAAAGAGTTTTTCATTTAAACTCGGTTTTGTTTTAGAATCTAATGTAAATGATCTTTCGCTTTTTATTTCATTTCCTTTAGTATCTTTCGCTTTAGTAAGAACCTTATATTTTCCGTTTTCAAGTTCTTTTAGAAAAGATAGGTCTAATGTAGTTGTTACAGCTGTGTTTAAATCAATAGTTTTAATTAAAACAGGTGTCGAATCGTAATCAGATTTGTCATAAGGTTCATAGGGGAATAGTTGCTCAAAATCTTCCCTGCTTAAAGTTTGTATCTCAGGGATTTGGAAAGTTCTCTGCTTTCTAAAAGATTTTGCTTCAATTTTATAGATTTCTGCTTTAACTTTTGTAGGAACAGGATAATCATTTTGTGTTGTTGCCTTAATAGAGGCTGTAAGCCTTTTTTCTTTATAGAGTATATTGTCGGTGTTTATTTTTAAATCCAACATGTATTTACTCACTTCAACAGACTGTGATGCACTTCGTGTTTCTCCGTTAGTATCTGTAATATCGGCATTAATAGCATAACTGAAAGAGATAATGCTGTCTTTAGAGATATCGTCTTGAATTGCAGGAAAAATGATTGAAAAATCCCCTTTTTCATCGGTTTCAGTTTCTGCTACGATGTGATTTCTTTCATAAGGGAAATATCTGTCTAAAGCAGAAATTCTTTTAGAGATACTATATTTTACTTTAGCATGAGATAAGTTATTTCCGGCTAATGCTTTTGCATTTCCTTTGATTTTTAATGTGTCACCAATAGTGTAGTTCTCTTTTATTTTGTCAAAGGTAACTTCAAAAGTCGGTCTTTTGTATTCTTCAACCTTAAACTGTACACTGCTTCTCCAATCATCAAAGTCTACATTGTCCCAGAACAAATGTTCGTCTTCTTTTGGATCATAATATTTAGAGTCTTTTTCATAATTATCAGGTTCATCTACGTAAATTTCAAATTCTCCGGTTAAAACATTCTTCGGGATTTCAAATTCTCCGGTAAAAGAACCAAATTCATTGGTTTGTAGTTCGTAGGTCTGCAATTCTTTGCCTTTTGAATCTTCAATATATACTTTTACTGTTACATAAGGGACAACACTTTTTTTGAAGTTCATGTTTTGAACAAGGACACCTTTAAAATATATTTTCTGTCCTGGTCTGTAAATGGCTCTGTCTGTAAAAATCTGAGCTTTTGCTTCAAAAATAATATCTTCATTGTCATAAATGTAAATAAAGCTTCTTTTGTAATTGTGAAAAATAGAATCAGAATCTTTTGTGATTAAAATTTTGTTGTTATATGATTGATCTCTAATATATTGTTGTTTTTGGAAGTGTCCTTTTCCGTTACTATTTGTTTTAGATCTTTGGTCATCATTAATAAGCAGGACATTCTCAATAGGCTTGCCGGTTTTCCGATTTAAAACATAGATGTTGTCATTTTCCTGATCTTCATCTTCAACAATATAGAAATCTGTTACAGTAATCTGACTATAAGCAAAAGCTTTATTTTTAGTGATACTGTCATTTTGAACTTCAAAGAAGATTAAATAATTACCGGCTTCCAATTTTTCTAATATAATTTCGGTAGAATGTTCAAAATAATCAAAAGGATTAGGTAATTGTCGGGTAAATGAATTGACAGGTTTGTGATTTTCAACATAATTCACAATGATAGAATCGTTTATAGGCGAAAGCAGGTATTCATAGGTATCGAAATCTTTGTTAAATGACAAAGGGAATCTGTAATAACTTACTTTTACAGAATCTACATTTTTAAACCAAACTAAAGCTCTGTTGCTCTGATTAGGGTAGATTGTTTTTTGTAATTCAATTTTAAGTGTTTTGTCTATGATAAGATGCTTTGTTCTTTCAGCTTTTGCTAAGATATTAGGATGAACTCTGGTGCTTAATATAGAATCTAATATTTTCAGAGCTGTTTTTTGGTATTGAACTTCTCTTTTTTGTGAACCAATGTAAATTAAGTTTTCTGCTTGGTCTAATCTTATTTGTTGTTTCAGTATTATGTTTTTGGTGCTTTCTTTTAAGACCAAAAGTTCTTTTGGAAATTTAGTTTCAGACTGGTTAATTATTGCGAAATAGTTGATACGGCTGTAATAAGAATTGTCTAGTTTATCATTATTTCTTGAAAGATAGAATGCTTCATAATCCTGAATACATTGAAGAACTTTTTTTAAGCCAAAATTACTAATAGAATCAAGATTTGAAGTAATGAATTTTTCGGGTTGTATTAAAGATAATTCTTTTAAATTAGCTTGGAACGATGACGTTTTAAACTCCCAAAGATTAATATCGGATTTTAAATGTTCTAAATATTTTTCATGGAAAAAATCATATAAATTATGTTCTTTACCGTCAATAGTAGAAGGAATATCAAAAATAGCTTTCCAATCGGAAAGCGATGCTTTATATAACTCCTCTTTATGATTAAATATGGCTTCAAAATTACTGTTGATTTCATTTTCAAAATCTTCTGAATTCCAAAGTAAAAAATCTTTTGAGTGATTTAATTCTATTTTTGAACGTTCTTCGATTTTATAGTGGTTTGCCTGTTTGTATTCTTTTAAAATTGTAGCTAAAATGTAATGCAGAACAGCTTGAGAAACAGGAGAACTCTTTTTAAGTTCTTTTTTTAAGTTGCTAACGATTTCTTCTTGAGCAGCTTCATTTGTAATCATCTCAAACTTTGATTGATAGAAAATACATTTGATAACTTCTTTTTCGTCTTTTTTTCTTGATGCTTTTCTGTAAATCTTTTGCACTTCTTTTTGTGCAGAAGTTATTTTTCCGTCTATTTCAAGTTGGTACACTTTTTCCCATTCCTTATTGAAGTTCTGAGCAATTAAAAGAGTTGAAAAAAACAAAAAGCTTAGCGTATAAATATATTTCATAATAATCCTTTATGTATATAGAGGGGAAAAATTTTAAAAAGGTTGGAAAGTAAATTTATAAAATTTATCTGTAGTTTTTAATTGAAATCAATTCTTTACCTTTGAACCTGATGAAAAAACTTTGTTTCTGGCTATTATTTTCTACAATTAGTTTTGCCCAATCTGACTTTGAATTGGGGAAACAATATTTTGCTGAAAAAAAGTGGGAATTGGCACGAAATAATTTTGAAAAATACTTAGAGCAAGACCCGGAGAACTCTGAAGTTGTTGAATATCTGGGGGATATTTTCGGACATCAAAAGAAATGGGATGCCGCTATTGAAAAATACAAAATGCTCCGAGATAAATTTCCGGGAAATGCTGATTATTGGTACAAATATGGCGGCGCCTTAGGCATGAAAGCAAAAGAAAGTTCCAAATGGAAAGCGCTTGGGATGATTGATGATGTGGAAGAAGCTTTCTTAAAAGCAGCTAGTCTTGATAAAAGTCATATTGATGCCCGCTGGGCACTGGTAACTTTGTATATAGAATTGCCCGGAATAGTAGGCGGAAGTGAAAAAAAAGCGCAGTACTATGCTAACGAGTTGATGGGGCTTTCAAAAGTGGACGGTTATTTAGCAAAAGGCTACATAGATGTGTATTTTAAACGTTATGAAAAAGCCGAAAAAAATTATAGCAACGCCCATAAGATCGGACATTCAAAAACTACTTTTGAAAAGTTATATGACTTATATTTGAACAAGCTTAAAAATGCCGAAAAAGCCAAACAATTAAAAAAAGAATTTTATAAAACATAAAGTTATGGATTTCTAACTTTTAACTTCTAACTTTGAAATGAGAGTACACTTCATAGCCATTGGCGGAGCAGCCATGCACAACTTAGCCTTAGCCTTACATGAAAAAGGATATCAAGTAACCGGAAGCGATGATGCTATCTTTGAACCGTCAAAATCACGTTTAGATAGAAAAGGCTTGTTGCCAAAAGAATTAGGTTGGTTTCCGGAAAGGATCACAACCGATTTAGATGCGGTTATTTTAGGAATGCATGCTAAAAAAGACAATGCTGAATTATTGCGTGCACAAGAGTTTGGCGTGAAAATATATTCGTATCCTGAATTCTTATACGAACAGTCAAAAGATAAAACCCGTGTGGTTATAGGAGGGTCGCATGGAAAAACAACCATTACTTCCATGATTTTACATGTGATGAATTATCATGATATTGCCGTTGATTATATGGTTGGAGCGCAATTAGAAGGTTTTGATACGATGGTGCATTTAACCGAGGAAAATGAATTTATCGTTTTGGAAGGCGATGAATATTTAACGTCACCTATCGATTTGCGTCCGAAGTTTCATTTGTACCAGCCTAATATTGCTTTGATCTCCGGTATTGCCTGGGATCATATTAATGTATTCCCGACGTTTGAAAATTATGTAGAACAATTCCGGATTTTTACCAATGGGATTACTAAAGGCGGGATTTTAGTTTATAATGAAGAAGATGCGGTTGTAAAACAAGTAGCGGAAGAATGTGAAAACCAAATCCGAAAAATTCCGTATCAAACACCGGAATACACTGTTGAAGGAGGAGTGACTTATTTGGAAACACCGGACGGTTTTATGCCGATTGAGGTTTTCGGGGCACACAATCTGAACAATTTAGCAGGAGCGAAATGGATTTGCCAGTGTATGGGTGTTGATGAAGCTGAATTTTACGAAGCAATTGCTACTTTTAAAGGAGCAAGCAAACGTTTAGAGAAAATTGCAGAAAGCACTAATAAAGTAGCATATAAAGATTTTGCACATTCACCAAGCAAAGTGTCAGCGACGACAAAAGCAGTAAAAAATCAATATCCTGACAGAAAGTTAGTGGCTTGTTTAGAATTGCATACATATAGTAGTTTAAATGCCGAATTCTTAAAACAATATCAAGGCGCTTTAGATGCTGCTGATGTTGCAGTGGTTTTCTATTCACCTGATGCTGTTAAAATTAAGCAATTGGAAGAAGTAACGTATGAACAAATTGCCAATTCTTTTGAGCGCAAGGACTTGGTTATTTATACCAATCCAGTGGAATTTAAAGATTTTTTATTCAGTCAAAATTTAGATAACTCCGCTTTATTACTAATGAGTTCCGGTAATTACGGCGGATTGAATTTTGACGAAGTGAAGCAATTAATTAGTTAGTGTGTCAATTTGAAAATTTGATAATGAATAAAAAAATCCGAATTAAATTCGGATTTTTTTGTTTAAAATAATGTTATTTAATATTAATTTGATTTTGTAAAAACTCCATTAATGATTCTGTTTTTTGTAAGTCTTCATTAGAAGAATTAATTTTTAGTTTTCCAAATTTTGGATCTAATATAAATTCGAATGATATTTGGTTTAAGTTTTCTGAATTTACTTTTATAACTTTATTTATAAATTTGAAAGGAATAATATTGAAATAGGGTTCGGGTTCATTTCTACTATTAGAGGATTCAGTTAAAGTTGAAGAATAGATTATGAAATATTTTTTTCTAAGTCTAAGTATATTATTGGTTTTCCAGAATATTTTGGTTGTTATACCAAAGAATCTTATATGTATTAAAATTTAATGAAGAGGCTTTACCTGTTTTTACTATATTTATACCTCCTTGTTTCATGACTAACTAAATAAATCATTACAATTAGAACTAAAATAGAGATAATAATCATAATCTTTTTTGAAAATAAAATCAAATATAACTTTTTCCACTTAATAATTTTCAAATTTTCAAATCAACACATTATTTCCCATAACGATAATGCCCGACAATTTTCCAATTGAAAAGGCAATCTTCCAAGACTTGTCCACTTCCTATGTTGTGGACAATTTTATTTCGTTTTCTATCATTTGATTTAATATGCGTTACAATCCCAATATGTGGAATCCCATCGCCGGAAAGCCGCCATGTTACAATGTCGCCAATGGTATAATCACCAGCGTTCTGAGAAATGGGTAGACTTCTTCCTTTTCGTTTAAAAAAAGTTTCCAGATTAGGAACTCTGCGATGATCTATATTTTTATCGGTAGTTTTTAATCCCCAGATTTTCGGGTATAAGGAAAAGTTAGCTTTCATGTCTTCATGTACCTCTTTTTGCAGATCAATGCCTAATTTTCGATATGTCCGAATTACTACATCACTACAAACCCCTGTTTTAGCAGACACGTCACCATTTGGATAAGTAATAGAAACATAAGCTGGAGTATATACTACTTCAGGATCTATAATTGAAATAGCAGCATTAGAAAGTTTCTGGTAGAAATCAATTTGATTTGAATCTTGAAAAAAATTATCTTTCCTGATTTCTTTAGTGTCTTTTAAAACCCAATATTTAGTTTCTTCTTTACAATTAAAAAGAAGAAAGGATAAAAAAAAGGCGCTGATAATTTTCATAAGACTCATTTTAATTTTAAAACGGACTAATCATACTTTTAGTATTTATCGGCTATTCATGCCTGTTTTCAAACTTTATGATGATTCTAGAATGCTGAATTTTAAAAAAATGGTTGTTGCTTTTATGGTTTTATATTGACAAATTTTCATACATTTGTTTTTATAAATGCCAAATAAAATAGTATGTATACGCCAATTAATCAGTGGGCAGAGGACGATCGCCCACGCGAAAAGTTTTTACTTAAAGGTAAATCTTCTTTGTCCGACTCAGAGCTCTTAGCAATACTCATAGGGTCGGGTTCCCGTAGCGAAAGCGCTGTTCAGTTATGCCAACGCATTTTAGCGTCTTCACAAAATAATCTCAATCTTTTAGGGAAATTATCGATACAACAACTGACCCATTTTAAAGGAATAGGGGAGGCTAAAGCAATTGCTATTGCAGCTGCATTGGAATTAGGGCGAAGAAGACGAGAGGAAGAACTCGTTCAGCTAAAAAAAGTAACGTCCAGTAAAGCTGTTTTTGATGTAATGCATTCAATAATAGGTGAATTGCATCATGAAGAATTCTGGGTCTTATACCTGAATAATTCTAATAAAATAATCTATAAGTCACAAATCAGCAAAGGAGGACTCATAGGAACAGTTGTTGATATTCGTATACTGTTTAAGTTAGCATTAGAGCATAATGCCACTTCAGTCATTTTAGTACATAATCACCCTTCAGGAAAGCTGTCGGCAAGTGAAGCAGATGTTCAGATAACGAAAAAAATTAAATCAGCCGGAGAAAATTTAGACATTAGAGTATTGGATCATATTATCATTACCGAACGCTCTTATCTAAGCTTTGTTGACAATGGAATATTTTAGAAAAGATTAAGAAGTAGATTTGGAGCAATTCCTTATCTTGCAGACTAATTGAAAATAAGTTGAATAATTCTATCTCAAATTTAATTGTTCTTAGATAGGGCATTCTTAACCTTCGCTTTGAACAGATAAATAAATTTATGATTGGAATTTAAATTATAATTGAACATTAAGTTTTTATGATTAGCACTAAAGGAATAACTTTTTCTTATGCGGATGATCAACTGTTTCACATGCCGGATCTGCATTGTGATGCAGGAAATACTATTTTGATAACCGGTGATTCCGGAAAAGGAAAAACAACATATTTGCATATTTTGGCAGGTTTGTTAAAACCGAAGACCGGAGAAATTTTAGTTGATAAAACTGATATTGTTTCTCTATCAGAAGCAAAAGGAGATAAGTTCAGAGGAAAGCATATAGGTTTAGTATTGCAGAAATCGATCTTTATTGCGGCTTTTACCGTTTTAGAAAATTTAGAAATGGCAAGTTGGCTGGCAACCGGTAAGAAAAATACGGAAAGAGCTAAAAGGTTATTAGAGCAATTAGACATAACCGATCAGTCACATAAATTACCAAACCAATTAAGTATAGGGCAACAGCAACGTGTTTCTATTGCCCGTGCTTTGATGAATGAACCTAAAGTGCTTTTAGCAGATGAACCAACGTCAAGTCTGGATGACAAAAATGCAGAAAAAGTAATAAAGTTATTAACTGATTTGTCTAAAGAGTACAAAGCGGCCTTGGTAATTGTTACGCACGACACACGAATAAAAGAGAAGTTTATTAATAAAATAACGATGGTGTAAGATGATCACAAAATTAGCTTGGCGAAATATCTGGTTTAAACCGTTAAACACTATTTTGAGTATTATTTTGTTAACTTCAAGTGTAGCTATTATTACGGTGTTGATTTTATTGGAAAAACAATTTGAAGAAAAGTTTAATAGTAATATTGACGGAATTGATTTAGTAATGGGTGCCCAAGGAAGTCCGTTGCAATTAATTTTATCGTCAGTATATCAGGTAGATGCTCCTACCGGAAATATAAGCTTTGACTCCGCAAAGATATGGATGCAAAACCCTATGGTAAAGAGAGCCATTCCGTTGGCTTTCGGGGATAATTATAAAGGATTTAAAATAGTAGGGACAACTTCTGAATATTTGGAAAAATACGGAGCAGTAATTTCTGAAGGAAAGGTATTTGAGAAGAATTTTGAAGTGGTGGTAGGTAGCGAAGCTGCTCAAAAATTAAATTTAGGTATAGGAGATGAGTTTTTCGGGACACACGGTAGTGAAGAAGAAGGTGAAGTGCATGAACATTATGCTTACAAAGTGGTGGGAATTGCGTCAGCAACAGGTAGAGTAGTAGATAATTTAATTATTTCTAATATTCCCAGTGTATGGCAAATGCACGGAACTCATGAAGAAGAAGCCCATAGACATGAAGAAAATCTTGCGCATGGTGAAGCGGGTCATATTCATGAAGAAGGAGACGAACATGAACACCATATCGATGAGGAAAGTGATATGACAATTGACGAACCCGGAATGGAAATCACTTCAGTTTTATTGCAAATGCGAAACCCTATGGCAAAACTAACCTGGCAGCGAATCATTCCGCAAAATACCAAAATGCAGGCTGCATCTCCGGCAATTGAGATCAATCGCCTGTTTACATTGTTTGGCGTGGGAATAGATGCGCTTCGTTATTTAGCCTATGGAATAATGCTTATCTCCGGAATATCGATTTTTATAGCTCTTTTTAATACTTTAAAAGAGCGTAAAAATGAATTTGCTTTGTTGCGTGTTAACGGTGCTGGGAGAAGACAATTACTAAAACTGGTTTTAATAGAAAGCTTATTGCTTTGTGTCTTAGGGTTTATTTTTGGTACGATTTTGGGAAGAATTGGTTTGATGTTGATCTCAAGATCATCAGAAAGTGATTTTAAATTGAGTTTTAATCCGTATGAGTTTATCTGGGATAAAGAAGGCTGGTTATTAGTACTGACTTTATTAGTAGGCGTTATAGCAGCATTGATCCCGGCGATAAAAGCTTATACACTAAACATATCAAAAACATTAGCATATGCGTAATTTATATAAAATAGGAGTGGCCTTAGTAGTGGCGATTGCTATGTTCAGCTTTACCGATAAAAAAGAAAGTTTCAAAAAGGATCATTCGGAAAACATAGTTTTAACGGATACTTTGACCTGGAAATTATTAGGACAGATTGATTATGTAAAAAAACCGGATAAAACATATGGAGAAGTAATGTTTCCGGTGATTAATCCTAAATTAAGAGCTATGCAGGGAAAACCTGTTGTTATAAGCGGCTTTATTATTCCGATAGATAATAAGAATTATGCTATTAGTAAAAATGTATTTGCATCTTGTTTCTTCTGTGGAAAATCCGGTCCGGAAACCATAATGGGAATCAAATTTAAAGACGGTCTCCCTAAGTTAAAAACAGACCAATACGTAACTTTAAAAGGAATTTTTCGTTACAATGATAGCGATGTGGAAGATTGGATCTACCATGTTGAAAATGCAGTTATTGTAGAAGGAAACTAAAGAGCAAAAAATAAATGACTTTCTATCATAAAAAACACCTTTTCTTTGATTTAGATCATACTTTGTGGGATTTCGACAGAAATTCGGCAGCAGCTTTTGACGTTATTTTCAAAGAACACGGTTTTGATTTCAGTACGGAAGAATTCTTAAAGCATTATGTGCCCAGAAATCAGTATTATTGGAAACTGTATCAGGTAAATAAGGTTTCGCATGAAGATTTACGTTACTATCGTTTAAAAGATGTTTTTGATGTTTTGGGAGTTGATGTTTCAAGAGAAATAATCCATCAGCTTTCCGAAGATTACATTAGCCATTTACCGAATAGTAATCATTTGTTTGACGGAGCGATAGAAGTCTTAGAATACCTTCAGCCTCATTATAATCTTCATATCATTACAAATGGTTTTCATTTTGTACAAGATAAAAAATTAAGAAATGCAAATATTGAACATTTCTTTCAGACAGTTACCAACTCTGAAATGGCCGGAGAAAAAAAACCGCATCCGATAATTTTTGAGCACGCATTAAGTTTGGCTAATGCCGACAAACAAGAAAGTATTATGATAGGAGATAGTTTGGAAGCCGATGTTGAAGGTGCTATAAATTTCGGGATGGATGCTATTTTCTTTAATGCTGAAAAAATAGCGACAAGCCAACCCGTTTACCAAATTAATCATCTGTTGGAATTAAAAAATATATTATGATAAAAAAGAGTTTTACAGCTATAGTCTTATTGTTAACTTTATTCGGTTGGGCACAGGAAAAATACCAATATGTAATTGTTCCGGCGAAATTTGAATTTTTAAAGGAAGCGAATCAATATGGATTAAATACGCTGACAAAATCTTTCTTTGAGACAGAAGGTTTTACGGTGTTCTATGATACAGACGAATTACCGATTGATATCGCAAACAACAGGTGTAAAGTTCTGTATGCAGAAGCAGTGGAGCAAAACAAACTGTTTACAACTAATGTGCTCTTTGAAATAAAAGATTGTCAAGGGAAAGTTTTGTATGAAAGTTTTAGAGGAAGTAGCCGGGAAAAATCATATGAAGTGGCTTATAAAGAAGCTTTCAGAGCTACTTTGAGCTCTATGAAAGGGCAATTGAACCTGACGAATAATTTTATTATTAATGTTGCTGCTGAGAATAAACCTTTAGTAGTTGAGGCTAAACCGGATAAAAAAGAAGTGCAAAAACAGGTAGATCCCAATCAGTTATTTGCATTGCCAATTGAAAATGGTTATAGGTTAGTAGATAGTGTCCCGAACGTGATCTATACTATACAGCAAACTTCTGTAGAGAATGTATTTATTGCACAAAAAGGTGAGATCAACGGTGTTTTTCAAAAGAAAATCAACGGGTGGTATTTTGACTATTATCAAAACGGAAATTTGGTTTCAGAAAGAATTAGTGTGAAGTTTTAGCCTTTTGTAATAAAGCTTTAATAACCATATTTATCTTTCCATCTATTCTTTAAAAATTGACGTAATTCACGCTCGCGAGCATTTTCCCCGGGCTCATAAAATTTTGTCTCTGAAATTTCAGTAGGTAAAAATTCTTGCTCAGCAAAATTGTTAGGATAATCGTGTGCATACTTATATTCATCGCCGTAACCTAACTCCTTCATTAACTTAGTAGGAGCATTTCTTAAATGTAGAGGAATCGGCAAGTCTCCTGTTTGTTTAACGAACTGTTGGGCTTTGCCTATGGCCATATAACTGGCATTGCTTTTTGCCGAACTTGCTAAGTAAATAGCACATTGACTCAGAATGATCCTGCTTTCGGGATAGCCAATTGTCGTTACAGCCTGAAAAGTATTATTCGCCATAATTAAAGCTGTCGGATTAGCATTGCCAATGTCTTCACTGGCTAAGATGAGCATTCGACGAGCAATAAATTTAACATCCTCACCTCCCTCAATCATACGGGCTAACCAGTATACGGCACCATTCGGGTCACTGCCACGAATCGATTTAATAAAAGCAGAGATAATATCGTAATGCTGCTCTCCGGTTTTGTCGTACATGACCGTATTTTTCTGAACCAATTGCATGACCTTATCGTTGGTAATTTCAATGGTATCTCCTTCACTGGCATTAATTACTAATTCAAAGATGTTCAATAATTTCCTGCCGTCTCCTCCTGAAAGCCGAAGCAAAGCTTCAGTTTCTATAAGTTGAATGTCTTTTGTTTTCAGAATTTCGTCTGTTTCAAGGGCTCTGTGTAAAAGAGCTTCTAAATCATCTTTGGTAAACGGATTTAAGACATAAACCTGACATCTCGACAGTAGCGCGGGGATTACTTCAAAACTTGGATTTTCAGTAGTAGCACCTATCAAAGTGACCCAACCCTTTTCAACAGCAGCCAGTAAAGAATCTTGTTGGGATTTACTGAATCTATGGATTTCATCAATAAACAGAATAGGGTTTTTACTGGTAAATAAACCGCCGCTTTGTTTTGCTTTTTCAATGACTTCTCTCACTTCTTTTACACCGGAGTGGATGGCGCTTAATTGGTAGAAAGGACGTTTGCTTTCCTGAGCCATGATCTGAGCTAATGTTGTTTTTCCGGTTCCCGGAGGCCCCCATAAAATTAAGCTGGGAATAATCCCCTTGTTAATTTGATGGGTCAACGAGCCTTGTTCTCCAACGAGGTGTAATTGGCTGATATATTCAGATAAATGTTGCGGACGTATGCGTTCTGCTAATGGTGCTTCCATAGTGTAAAATTACGATTTTCTATTCTATTTTCCAGTTGGAGGAAAGCAAACTTTTATTCTATAATATGACATTTTTTCAGAAAAAATGATTTGGTTTATTTTTTGTTGTAATCTTGCTGGAAATAAATGAATTATACAGGCTATTATAGATCTTTTTTAAATTAGTTTTTGTATTCTAATTGAAAAATACAATTGGAGATGCCGAAAACCAATAAAGTAGAGTAGGCTAATTAAAAACTTTAAATTATGTCATTAATAAAATGGAAAAATAATGATTTTTTTCCTGCTTTTGAAGGATTGTTCGGAGATTTCTTTAATGATGATTTTTATAAAAAAGGACTCCAATTGGGAACTACAGTTCCGGCTGTAAATGTGAAAGAAACGGATAATGGATATCAATTAGATGTCGCAGTTCCGGGGGTAAAAAAAGAAGATATTAAAGTGAATTTAGACAATGGTATTTTAACTATTTCTTCTGAATCAGAACATGAAGATGAAAGTAAGGAAGGAGAAAAAGTAACGCGTAAAGAATACAGCTACAGTTCTTTTTCCAGAAGTTTTTCTTTACCGGATAATGCTAATGAAGGTGAAATTGATGCTGAATACAAAGACGGGGTTTTGAAAATTAATATTCTGAAAACTGCCCCTAATCACGTTGAAAAAACACGATTGATTGAAGTGAAGTAATTTTTTTGTAATTTAAAATTGAAACCTGAAAGGTTTTTTAAGCCTTTCAGGTTTTTATATATAAGACAAGGGATCTTTTCAAAACCTGAAATAGAATGAAACGTATTGTGAGAGAACATCAATTCAAATTTACGGCTTCGGTAATCTTGTTGCCGTTAGTTTTTGTATTTGTAATGTGGTTGGTTTTTTGGGTGGAAATGAAATTTAACGTTAATTTCCATCATTACGGGATTTACCCCAGAGAGTGGTTCGGACTAAAAGGAGTGTTGTTAAGTCCGTTTCTACATTCCGATTTTCAACATATCACAAATAATTCTTTAGCCCTTTTGGTTTTGTTAGCCATGCTTCAGTATTTTTATAAAGCACAAACAGTAGCGGTTCTTTTTTTAGGGATTCTTTTTTCCGGATTCGGAACGTGGCTTTTAGGCCGTCCCAGTTATCATATAGGTGCCAGTGGGTTGATCTATGTTTTGGTAAGTTTTATCTTTTTTAAAGGTATATTTACTAAATATTATAGACTTATGGCGGTTTCTTTTGTGGTAGTATTGCTCTACGGAGGAATGGTTTGGTATATGTTTCCGGAAGTAGATCAGTCTGTTTCCTGGGAAGGGCATTTAAGTGGGTTTCTAACGGGTTTGTCTATGGCGCTTTTGATTAAAACACCTCAATTCGGAAAACCAATGCATTACGAATGGGAACATCCTGATTTTAATCCGGAGAAAGATAAATTCATGCGAAATTTTGATGAAAATGGCAATTTTAATCCGCCGCCAAAAATTGTGTTAGCAGAGGAAGAAGATTCGCTAAAAAATTATTTTTCGTCTTCTATTAAGGTAATTTATGAGTTTTTGGGGAGGAAAAATTAGTTTTTTTTATTAGTTAGAAATTCAATGACCGTATTTTTTTCTTCTATGATTTTAAGATACAACTCTTCTTTTTCTTTTAGAAGTTTTTCATAAAGCTGTTCTATTTTTGTGAGATGTTTCTGGTCATAATTTATAGTCTCAATATAGCCACTTTGATTGCTTGGTTTATGGAAATAATAATATTTATTTTCATTTGGGAATAAATCGGTAATATTGAGTTCTAAGGCTTCTGCTAATACAGGAATCTTATTCCATTCCAGAAAGGTCTTATTATTCTCTAATCTGCAATACTTAGTTTGTGATATACCAAGTATATCTGCCATTTTTTCTTGTGAAAGCCCTTTAGATTCCCTTGCTTTTCTAATTTTTGTCCCGATTTCCATATTTTTGATAGTATAAATTATATTTCGTAAAAGTACTTAATTCATTTATGAATTAAAAATATTCAAATGTGAATAAGAGGGAATAACTTTTTTCTTATAAATTTAAGTTTAACAATTAAAAACTTATTATTATGAAGAAAATTGGTTATTTATGTTTTTTGTTTTACTTTTATTTTCATGTTCGGAGGAAAATATTTATAACGAAAGTACGAATGGTAGTAACGCTGTTAATCCTTTTGGAACGAATAACAGTAGTTTCTATCAGAAAGGAGCGTCTGTTTTGACTGAGGAGTATTTGATGATTCAGAAAACAAGTGATTATTTAGATTTTAAAAGTAAAGTTGAGAGTTTCTCTTCTAAATTTCCGGGAGATATTAAATTAGTTTTTGCTGATAAAGAAGAAATGATGAATTGGATTAGTCAGAATTTGAATTTGACATTATTTAATAATCTCGAAGCTGTAAGCAATGAATTTGATGAATTATCAGAATCGTATAAAGTCATTGTATCTAACAATTTAAGTTTTTTTAATGAAGTTGGGATGTTAAATGATAATGAAGTTAAGGATTTGTTTTCGAATGGGATAGATAGCTTTGATGCAAGTAAATTGCCACCTGGTGGGCCTTGTGAAAATAATTGTATAAATGCCGCAGTAGAATGTTCTAATAGTGTTAACGCTTTATACGAGAGTCAAATGTTAGCGGCTAATATGTGTTATCAATCAGGACAGTTATTGCTTGGGGCAGTTATTGCTGCAATGGCAACAGTTAATCAACATAATGGGCAACATAATTGTGCCGTCTCTTTTAATGCTTGTATTGAGGCGTGTTAAAAAAATGAAAGATAAATTTTTGTATATAATTTTTTTTAATTCAATAGTAGTGTTTGGTCAAACAAACATTACTATTGGAGTGAAAGCGCCCGAAATAGAAGTCACAGATTGGATCTACAATATACCAAATGATAAAAGTGTAGATAATAGGTTTGTTGTTTTAGATTTTTGGGCTACTTGGTGCGGACATTGTATAGATGAATTCAGTTTTTTAGATAGCTTAAAAAGTGAAGCTATTTCAAAAGATGTTCTTTTTTTGTCTATAACTGATGAAAGACCTGAAAAAATTAAGAAGGTAATTAATCGGTTAACTATAGATGTTAAAACATCTATAGTTACTGATACTAATGGAGTAACACAAGAAAGGTATGGTAATGGGCAAAAAATAACAATTTTACCTTTAGTTGTACTAATAGATAATAAAGGGATTATAAAATGGAAAGGCTCTAAGTTAGACAAGCAAACATATTATGATTTTTTGTTAGATGATTTACCAGTTATTCAAAAGAGAAATGATATCTATTTACCAGATAATTCTTTTGGTTATTTGCAAAGCGATTCGCTAGTAAATTTTCTTAAGATAGATTCCTCTAAAGCAAATTCTTTTAAAACTGAAAAATATAAAAGAAAAGGAACGGCGAATGCAAAATTTATAGCTTTTAATTGTGACTTGAAAAGATGTTTAGTTTCGTTATTAGATTATGACCCTAAATTTATTGAGGTTTCTGAGTCTATAGAAGGTTTGTATGA
>NZ_JAMXLC010000001.1:779682-948340 GCF_024054235.1 Flavobacterium sp. NRK F10 | reverse complement strand
AAAAAAAAACAACTCTGAAAACAACAGTTTTAGGTAAAAAAATAGTTTTGAATGATAGAAAGAAATTAAATTTATCGTTAGATAAAGAAATCTCGGTTACTAAGTTGGATAAATCCATTATGTATTTTGGTATTTCACTAAATGAAATTGTTTATATGATAAATCACGAGCAAGACAGCTATTTTTTTATTGATAACCAAGATAATATAAAGCGCTATGATTTAGAACTCAATTTTGAAACTAAAGAAAGTCTTTTAAAAAGTCTGGAAGAAAATGGGTTTGATGTTAAGGATGAGGTTGTTAAGGTTGATTTTTTTAAATTTGAAAAAAGTAAAATATGAAAAATCTTCAATTGCATAAAGATGGGGAGCAGGATTATAAAGAGGCTCTACAAAAGGAATTTATTGCTAAACAAGTTGCTATAGAAAAGGATGAAAACCTTTCTTTAGAAGAAAAAGAAGAGCAAATACAATTGTTAAAAGAGGAATTTGATAAAAAAAGGAGCCAGATAAAAAGATCCCTTTTTTAGGTACAATAATTGGTAAACTCTCTGTCATTTGCTTTTCAAATAATTCAATATTATCAAGCATACTGAAAACAATCAAATGACTACAATCTTCAACCTTCTCTTTGTTGTGAAAAGAAGAAGGAACCAGCGCTACTTTTATTTTTTGATCAGAAACAATGGTAAATTTCCAAGGTTGACTGTTAAGGGAAGGAGGACTTAAATGTAAAATTTCTTCAATTTCATGTATTTTTTCAGTGTCAAGTTTTACCCCTGAATCATACTCTTTAGTCGTATAACGCAATTTCATACATTCTAGAAAATTCATAATCTTTACAATTTTTAAGGGAATAGAAATTTTAATAAAGGTGCAAAAGAAAAATATAGAAACTGTTTTATAACTAAACTCCTTTGTTAAAGAATTGGAGTAGTGTAAAATGCCTTTTATTATGATAAGTTTTTTATTTTTTTGATGTAATTCACTAATATGTTGCTAGGTTAAAACTGGTTTTTAAATTGTCGAATATGTGCTTTTTGCGTATATTCGGTGCGTTTATTTTTAGACTGGAGATAGTTGAGTGCTTATTTTTTTAAATTTTAGTTAAAATTAATAGAAAGACTAAGCCTATTTTTTCCGGTTTGGAGCGTTAAAGTTATGTTGAAAGAGTGAATTGCGTAAGATAAAATGATTGTCAATAAAAAGTGTGTTAAGGTCTTCTTTTGTTATATTGTACTATTCTTTTTTAGTGCAAGTCTTTTTTCGCAACAATCGGATGCAAGAAAAGAGTTAGAGCAAAAAGTCATTGCCAACGGAGCGCTTTTTAAACAAAACTTAGATGAAGCCAATAAGGAAATTGATGATCTGCTTCAGCAATCCATTAAACTTAAAGATTCAGTTTTAGAATTAAGAATATTGGATCGTAAGTGTCGGTACTTCTATGCTAAAAGAGATGTTGAAAAATTAGGAGTAACAGCTGAACAATTAAAAAAAAGATCAGAAGAATATAATAATATACAAATGCAAGGAATGGCTCATATTTATCTTGCAGAGACCTATTCAATTAACCAGCTTTACGATCAATCAATTACTGAATTAGAAACAGCATTAAAAGTTCTTGAAAAAGGAGATGATAAAGATATTCGGGTTTTCTTTACGAAAGTGAATGCTTTAAATGGCTTTGCCAATGTTTATAATTATACAGGACAACCGGAAAAAGCGGTAGAGAAATTACTTGAAGTTGTAGAAAGTTATGACAAGCTCCCAGATCCGGAAGACGTTAAAAGATACCAATACATAAATTATTCAAACTTAGCGAATACGTATATTTTGTTTGATCCGGAAAAGGCAAAATATTATGCTTTAAAATCAAATGCCTTAAAGCCCAAAGGCGCTCCTGATGATAACATTATGATGACCAATTATTTTGTTTTGGGATTAGTCTGTAAAGAAGAAAAAAAGACGGAAGAGGCACTGGATTTTTTTTTAAAGTCCTATGAATTGAGTAAGGTTAATGGGGAAGTTCTGAATTTGGAAGAACTGTATCTTAATTTAACTGAGGTTTATAAAAAAATGGGAGATTCTTCTCAAACTGCTTTTTTTGAGGGGAAATTAAAAGAAATTCGTTTGTCAACTTTAGAAAGTAAATACAATTCACTTCAAAAAATTTTAGATAAAGATAAAGAAACTGAAAATATAAAAGAGAAAAAAATCCCTTTATGGCTCTTTTACAGCGTAGGAGCTTTAATCCTTTTAGTTTTTGGAGCATGGATTTATTTGTTCAGAAAAAAGCAAAAAACAAAAGAGATCTTTGTGACAGATTATGAAGAACTCATTGAAATGATCCGAAAAGACGATCCGGGTTTCATGTTTGCTTTTGAGAAACTGTATCCTAACTTTTCAGAAAAACTTTTGCAGATAGATCCGAGCCTGACTAAATCAGAAATAGAGTTCTGTGCTTTACTTAAACTGAATCTTTCTACAAAGAAAATTGCAGAACTGAAATTTATTGAAATACGAACTGTTCAAAACAAAAAATACCGTATCCGGAAAAAACTAAACATTCCTCAGACAACAGATCTTTATAATTGGTTTTCTTTTGTTTAATTTTTGAAAAAACAAGCCTTTTCAGTTAAAAAAAACATCAAAAAGAGGTAAAGAGTAGCAAATGAGTAGCATTTTTTTGTTATAAAAGCACCTTTTGAGTATTGCAAAATAAAAAAATGTTAAATTTTTAACATTAGTTTGCGTTGAATATCTTATGGAATAACAACGCTAAACTGTAATACTTATGAGAAAACTTTACCAATTAATCAAAAAATTAACATTAGTCTGTCTTTTATTTGCCATAAATTCCAATGGAATGGTTTATAAAAAGACAGCGCTTTTTCACATCAGTAACAATTCAAAAGAAATTAACTTTACGGGTTTAAAAAGCAATAGACCGGTTAAACCTATTAAGAAAAAAGAAACAGCTAATCAGACCAGTACAGCTGTGTGTACTTTTACCGCTTTAACATTATCCGGATTTAATGCAGATGTCATTGCTGAAGGCACAGGGGGGGATACATTCGATAAAACAACTCATACAGTTGATGCATTCTACACTTTTTATTCACAAGATTTTGTACCCTTGAACCCTCATTCTTCAGGAGCAAGTGCAACGGCTTATGGCGGTGGTTTCCCTACAAACGGGATACTGTCCAATACTGCTATATCAGGGCTTTCTTTCCAATTAGCAGATTTTAGTTCAAATAATGCATTGGTTTTGAGAAACAATGTAACTAATCAGGGAAATCTAACATTAGCTTCGCCTAAAAAAGCGGAAAAGATTTATATAGCAGCAGTCAGAGGAGAGGGAAGCTCTTCATCTGCTGATAACCATAATGTAACAGCAACTGTGAATTTTTCTGACGGTTCAAGTCAGGTTTTCGTATTTCAGGCTACGGCTTGGTGGTATGATAGTAACCCGCCGGCTAATACTGTAATGTTGGGAACAGGAGAAGTATCCCGAAACACAGCTACTACAGGTTGGGCTCCGAAAAATGAATTCAGAGGACTTACTCAGGCTAACCTTTTTTACAATGAATTAACACTGGATCAAACGAATTACAATAAGAATATAGTTTCTATAGCTTTCGATAAAGAAGTAACGGCTAATGATGCTCATACAACAGCCATATTAGGTGTTAGTATCTGTGAAACAGCTTCACAAGTAACAGGCTTCAATTATGATATTATTGCTAATGGTATCGGGGATGCCTCCTCTTCTGCAGATATCGGATTGGATGAAGTAAATACCAGAGCTTTAGTGTCTATGGATTTTCAGGCTACAGCAGGTAGCAGCTTTCCTACTTACGGTTTACCTTCGGATGGGATAATAAGCAGCGCCAATACATCAGGAGTAAGCTTTCAATTAGCAGATTATTCAGGACCGAATGCTTTGTTTTTGACTCCTTCTTATGTTACGGGTTCTGCAAATAGTCAAAATTCAGGAACCTTATCATTTACAGCCTCAAATGTGGGAAATGTGTATATTTTATCAGCAGCAGCTGGTGGAGGATCATCTAATTTGCCATATACAGCAGTTGTTAGTTTTTCTGACGGAACTTCACAAACTGCAAATTTACAGGCAAAAGATTGGTACGACGGTACGGCTTATGCCATTCAGGGAATTGGGAGAGTGAATATGGCAAACAATGCATTGGAGGGAAGCAGTACAAATCCAAGATTGTATGAAGATGTAATTGCATTAGATGTAGTTAATCAAACTAAAACAATAACAGGAGTAACCTTTACTTTTGATGGGGATTCTACAGCGCCTTGGGCAAATGAGATACGATTATCCGTTTTAGCAGTGACAACTACAGAATCAACTTTAAGTACTTCTGATTTTGGTAGTTTGGATTCTACGATAAAAATATATCCGAATCCTTCATCGGGAATAATCACAATAGATGCAGTTTCGGAATTGGAATCTGTTGAGATATTTAATGCAATAGGACAAGCTGTTTTGAATTCAAAAAATAAAAATCAAATAAATATTTCTGATTTAGAGGAAGGAATTTATATGATTAGGCTTAAAACAAAAGAAGGAAAAACTTCAGTGCAGAAAATAATTAAAAAATAATTCAAAGGATTACGTCTGGATCTTTTTGCCCCAAAAACCATAAAACCTAAAAAATAGAATTAATGAAAATCAAATATAAATATATACTATTCATTGTATTAGTCAATATCTCTTTTAACAGTTTAAGGTCTCAAAATTTTTCGTATACTGTTTTTAATGAAATCTTATTTTATGACGGATATGCAACCGTTGTTAGTGATCCGGTTCCCCAAGGTGTGATAAGACATAGAAATGATCTGTATGCCAGAAAATTACCGGAAACAGTCTTGGCCTCTTTCGGAGACCAAATAACAATGAATATAACAATTAAAGCAGCGTGTGACAATTACGACAGGATCGGAAATGTAAATTTAGCTTTTGTGCCTAAGGGTCAATCCACGTATGACCCTGATAGTGTGCAACGAATAGAAGTAGGTCGCTATATTACTCCATTTATGGATAAGAATGTAAGCCCTACTGAAGTGCCATATACTTATACGGTCGATAACCTTGATAAGATATTTAAAGATAGCGCGATCAATGCAATGTATGATATTTGGGTTGAATTGGAGCTATTTGGTGTTCCTTATGCTGCAAATACTCAAATAACAGGTTGTGCCGGAAGAAATGATGTGTTTTTCGGGACTTTAGAGTTTGTTTCTACAGGAGTTTTTACTCAAAACCCTCCTCAATCTTTTCTTTTGCCGTTGTCAATGAAAGCAAACTTCAATAATTATCAGGCAGGTGCAACAGATCAGATAGGCACAACAACTAAAACAATCACTTTTAATTTGATTGACAATATAGAGAATGCAAAATTATATCTGATTACTTCAAATCACGGAGCAAATTCAGGTGGAGAAGAATATGTACGAAGATGGCATTACGTGTCTTTCGACGGAAATCAGGTTTTATCATATCAGCCTGGGGGTATTTCTTGTGAGCCTTACAGAGTATATAACACACAGGCTAACGGAATTTACGGTTCATCTCCCCAGTCTTTTTTCTGGTGGGTATCTTGGAATAACTGGTGTCCGGGGAATTCAATTCCGATCCGGGAAATAAATTTAGGAGATCTGACAGCCGGAACACATACTTTCGTAATATCTGTACCGGATGCTCAATTTGCATCCCAACAAGGAAATTTTCCGTTGTCTTTGTACCTACAAGGAAATTACCTGAATACAGCAGGATTGGAAGATGTTAACGGAACAGCATTTAAAATATACCCGAATCCGGTCAGTGACTTTGTTCTAATAGATTCCTCAGAGAACATTAAAAATGTAAGTGTATTTAATGTTTTAGGGGAAAGAGAAGATTGTAAGATAACTTCAAATAGAGTAGATATGTCCGGATTAGAATCAGGCGTTTACTTTCTTAAGTTAGAGTTTGTAAACGGAACAAAAGTCAATCGTAAGATAATAAAACAATAAGTTTAGTATAAGGTTAAAATATTCTTGATCTGATTAAGTTAATCCCCAAAATACTCTAAATCATAATGAGAAAAAAAATAATATTTCATTGTCTGTTTCTGCTTTTACTTTTGATTATTCAATCAAAAGTAGTTGCTCAACAATACCAACCATTGTCTGTTTCATCCGGGTTTAATGCAGATGTAGTGGCTAATGGTGTAGGGACACCACTAAGCTCAAGTACTGCGGGTATAGATGCTTCTAATTGGGCATTGCTTTCAAATGATTATCAACAAACGGCAGGAGGGACTACTTACCCTAATGCTATTTCTTCCAATGGATTGATTACAAGTATGAATGATGCAAATTTAACTTTTCAGTTAAATTCACTTTCAGCCAACAATTCATTGCGTTTAGGGACACAAAATCAAAGTGGTACATTAGTATTCTCTAATCCGGAGGCAGCTTTGAGTGTCGCTGTTCTGGTGACGTCAGGAGATGGCTCTTCGACTGTTTCAGGTGTAATTACATTTACAGATAATACCACTCAGATATTTACCGGGCTTTCTATCCCGGATTGGTATAATTCAACAGCTTTGCCTACTGTACTGTGGAACATGGGACGTATTAACAGAAATACTGCTGCAGTACAAAATCCGGCAAATAATCCCAGACTTTACCAACTTGATATTGCGATTGACGGAAGTAATTACGGAAAATCAATCCAGTCTCTCGAATTCACTAAGACTTCTTCAGGCGGAGTGGCTAACATTTTGGCTGTAACAGCAAGCCTTTTAGGAAACTGTCCTCCTCCCATATCATTAAGTGCTATAAACGGAACCCCTACATCAGCTGATTTTGTCTGGAGTTCTCTAGGAAGTGAAACGCAATGGGAAATCATAATTCAGGCAGAAGGTGCTCCGGCACCGGGAAGCGGAGTGTCTGGAGTAAGTGTAAATCAGATGAGTTATTACGCTAATTTCCTCCTTCCTAATACAGGATATGATGTTTATGTAAGAGCCGTATGCTCAGGAACAGAATATAGCATTTGGTCAGGTCCGTTTAATTATTATACTCCTGTAGCCAACGATACTTGTTCTTCGCCAACAACTATTCCGGTTAATTCCGGTTCTGATTGTGCACAAGTGGCACCGGGAGCTTTTTTAGGTGCAACGGTATCACCTGAACCTAATTATTGTGGTGCTATCAATACAGGAGATATTTGGTTTGATTTTACGGCAACTGCTAATACACATATAATTTCATTGTCAAATTTTGCTGGGGCTCCTTTACCGATTGTATTAACGGTTTATGAAGGGAACGATTGTAATTCTTTAACACAGGTTTTTTGTAGTTCAGTGAATTACATAACAGCTACAGGGCTTACTATAGGAGAAACTTATTATATAAGAGCTTCAATTAATGATACCAATACAACTCATACAACTACTTTTGATATTTGTGTCAGTACACCTGATATTTCAGGAAGTAATAATAGTTTAGAATGTTTAATTGATACGATCAATAGTGATTTTGAAACCCCTTCATTTCCCTCAGGAGGAACGGGCTGGTATAATCATAATCAAATACAAGGATGGCGAACCACAGCTTCTGATGAAGTAATCGAAATGTGGAATAATTTTCAAGGGGTAACAGCCTATTCGGGAGATCAATTCATAGAATTGAATGCAAATGAAGCTTCAGGAGTGTATCAGGATTTTGATACCCCTGTTTCTACAGTATTTAATTTCGGTTTTGCTCATAGAGGACGTTTGGGGACGGATAGTTGCGGCTTATATGCCGGACCTCCGGGTGGTCCTTATACTTTAATTTTTACAGCGACTACCGGAAATAGTGATTGGCAATATTATACAGGAACTTATACTGTTCCTAACGGACAAACCCAAACACGTTTTATCTTTGAGGCAATAAGTGCAGCAGGGGGAATTACTGTAGGGAATTTTTTAGATGCTGTTACTTTTACAGCTAATAATGGAATCTTGTCAGATAATCCGATGACATTAGATTGTGATCAGGATTCAGCTTCGTTGATTCTTGCTGCCGGAGTTGGTACTTGGGTGGCTCATTCTGATAATCCGTCTTCGACGACTATTGATGATGTAAATTCGAATACTCCGTTGATTACTGGTTTTGCTGCACCGGGAATTTATCGATACGATTGGACAACGTTGTATTGTTCCAGTACATTGGAAATAAATTTCTCAGGGAATACTGTTCCGGCTCCGGAAGCCGAAGATGTTACATATTGCCTTGGACAAACAGCAGTTCCGCTGCAAGCAACAGCTTTAGCAGGATATGTTTTAAATTGGTATGATGTTTCAGATGGTGGAACAGCTTTAAATAGCGCTCCGATACCGGATACTTCTTTACCGGGGGTGACAACTTATTATGTAAGCCAATCATCGGGAGCTTCTACTTGTGAAGGGCCAAGAACACCAATAGTTGTTACGGTAAATGAACCTGCAACCTATACGATTACAGGAGGGTGTGAAGGAGTTAGCTATTGGCTTCTTGTAGAGGGAGATTTTACAGATCAAGCTTTGTACTCATGGACGGATAGTGATAATATAACAGTATCTGAGCAAAATAGTTTTAATGTAACTGATTACTTAGCTCAAAATCCCGGATATTCAATACCTGAAGGAGGAATTACATTTTTTATCGATATAAATGATAACGGATGCCAGTACCAGGATCAGTTTTTGGTTAACTCTGTTTTTTGTAGTATTCCCAGAGGTGTTTCTCCGAATAATGACGGTTTAAACGATTCATTTGATTTAACAGGCTTGAACGTAGAAAAGCTTTCTATTTTTAACAGATACGGGAAGGTTGTATATGAATTTAACGGACAGTATACAGATCAATGGAAAGGACAATCTGATAAAGGAGAATATTTGCCCGATGCTACATATTATTATTACATAATGACAAGTGACGGAAATAAATTTACGGGTTGGGTTTATGTTAATAAAGCATACTAATCTTTTGACAAAAGGATCAATGAAGAAAATATTTTTATTTGTCTTTTTTATGGCGTCATATTGTATGACTGCACAGTATGCATCAGTGCATTACATCGCTCCGTCACCTTGGCAATATTGGAGCAATGCAAATGAAATTGTTGTATCGACAAAAGAGGCAGGGACAGTTAGTGTGGAATTAAGAAAAAGCGACGGAACTTTCATTACAACATTTAATGTAACAGCTAATAATCCTGTGTCTTATAGGTTTTTGGGTTCAGCCAATTCGCTTTCGAGGAATAACACAGGAACTAATTATTCTGATAGAGGTTTAATAGTTTCGGCTTCGGCTCCGGTTTTGGTAAATATGAGAAATATTGCATCCGACACGTCAGGAACCAGTAACCTGAATATAAAAGGAAATGCGTCTTTAGTGAGTTTCGGAGATGAGGGACGCGGATTAGAATTCAGGTTGGGATATTATAGAAGTAATTATACCGGATTAGCAACAGGAAATCCTATTTATTCTGTAATGGCAATAAATGATAATACAACAGTAACTTTAAACGGAGTAGTAATGACATCACTAAATGCCGGACAGAGTAGATTGTTTACTGCGGCAATGGGAGCTTTATTAACAGCAGATAAAGCAGTTGTGGTCAATGTGGGTAGTTACGGAGATACTCCTCAAACATGCGGAGGAAATGGTGAAGACGGAACAGTAGATCAAATCGCACCGGTTAATGTACTTGGTCAGCAGTATATAGTTGTGAGAGGTAGCGGAACATCAGGTGCAGGAGCAAATGATCCGGAACAGACAACTATTGTAGCCACTCAACCCGGAACCAGTGTTCAAATCACAAATTTTAATGCTTCCGGACAACAGATAAGTACACCGCTTACATACAATCTGGCCAATGCCGGAAGCTATCAGACAGTACATCATGGTGACAGTAATAATCAATATTCAAGTTCGTTCATAGTGTCAAATAATCCTATTATTGTCTATTCGGGAACGGCTGTGGATTGTGAAACAGATATTTCTACGGTAATGCCAATAGGTGGTTGTTCAGGAACAACTAATGTAATTACCAGAAAGTTTATAGATTATGCAAATGGTGATCTGCCTTATTTCGGATATATACTCATAGAAAGTTTGACAGAACCTGTTTATATGAACAGTCAGGATATAGAAACTTTGACAGGAGTCCCTAGAGTAGCTTTAGGAAGTACCGGATTTTATATGATACGTTTTAATAATAATAACATCGGAAACCCATTGAGTATTCATATTGAATCTCTGGCAAGACTTACCACAAGTATCGTACAGCAAGGAACCGGTTTTTCTATGTCAGGGTTCTTTTCAGCCTTTAGCGACAGTCCGAGTCCTCCGGCAGAACTATCCGTAGATCAATGTTCAACAACTTTGACCACAACTTCAGGGATGGATCCGTATCAATGGTTTTTAGACGGACAATTGATCGCAGGGGCAACGTCAGATACTTATGTGGCTACTGAAACAGGAAATTATTCAGTAAGAGGGGAGAGAGCCTGTGGAGTTACTCAGTTATCGGCTCCCGTGTATGTGGAGATCAATCCTTGTAGTGATTTAGAAGTAAATAAAACAGTTGCCTCAGCTCAAGGAGACCAGGCAGTATTCCAAATAGTAGCTTCAAATTTAGGGTTGAGTAACGATACTAATGTTGAGGTAACTGATCTGCTTCCCGATGGATATCAGTATGTGTCTTATACTGCCAGTGCGGGAAGTTATGACCCTGTTGCAGGAATATGGACCGTCGGAGATTTAGATTTCGGAGCAACAGAAACACTTTTAGTTACTGTTACAATCAACCCTACAGGAAACCATACAAATATTGCCCAGATTTCAGGGACAAATACAGATACAGACCAGTCAAATAATAGTTCTCAGGCAATAGCTGATTATCCGACACCGGATCTGCAATTTTCGAAAGAATCCCAGTTTTCAGTTTATTACAATATCGGAGATGTAATTGAATATGAACTGGTATTGGAAAATACAGGACAGATAGCAATTAATAACATTCAGGTTACGGATAATAATGCTGATCTTGGTAGTATAAGCCCTAGTGCAATTTCAGTTTTGAACCCGGGTGAAAGTGTAACGGTAACGGCGCAGCATACGGTTACTTTGGCTGATATTCAGGCAGGGGAAGTGGTAAATCAGGCTATAGCTACTGCAGATGCTCCGCAAGGAGGAACAATGGCTATTGTATCAGATGATCCAAGTACTGCAGCAGATGAAGATGCAACAGTGGTTGCTATTCAGTATCTTTCAGATTTAGAAGTTGTAAAAACAAATAATCAAACCATGTACTATTCAGGGACAACGACTACTTATACCATTACGGTTACTAATAACGGTCCGAGTGATGCAACTCAGGTTGTGGTTTCCGATCCGGTTCCGACAGGAATAACGGATATGAGTTGGCAAGGGAACGGACAGATCGGTATAGGTGATTTGAATGATAGTATAGTCGTTTTATCAGTAGGTGAATCTGTTAGTTATGAAGTTACCATTGATATCCCTGTTCAGTTTACCGGTAATTTAACAAATATTGTTGCCGTAAGTTCAGATGTACCCGATCCGAATCCGGATTGTCCCGGATGTACGGATGTGGATGTTGAGTGTACAACATTAGGACCTACTTCACTAACAGCAGATGTAATTGCAGGACAATTTTCAGACCAAGCCGTAGTATCTGCACAGGCTTCAGGATCAGGTAATTTTGTTTATTGGATGGATAATGGATTGTTACAATACGATGGTTACTTTACCAATGTGCCCGGTGGCGAACATACAATTTATGTAGAGAGTGTTGACGGATGTGGAGAGGTAATTAGTGTTAAGGTAATTGTTTTGAATTACCCGAGATTTTTCACGCCTAACGGTGACGGATATAATGATAATTGGCAACTTATTGGGTTAGAAGGTCAACCTGATGCAACTGCTTATATTTTTGATCGTTACGGGAAATTACTGAAACAAATCAGTACCATGTCATTGGGTTGGGACGGAATCTATAACGGCCATCAGTTACCCTCAACGGATTATTGGTTTAAATTGATTTACAGAGATCCGGCAAATAATGAGATGAAAGAGTTCAGAAGCCATTTTAGTTTAAAAAGGTAATTCTCCGGATTTAAAAATAATTTTTATAGTTCTTAAGTAGTAGTTCAATTCCGGTTGACACAATATCGCCCATGGTATTACATTGTTTAAAGTGTATATCATGGGTGTATTTTTGAAGTGCTTTTTTTAACATTTCAACATGTTCTTTCGGAGCAATTTCTTCTTTTCTCATGATTGCTAATAATTCTTCCAAGCGGTTTTCCAGTCCCAAAATACGTTTTACAGTAGCTGATCGAACTTCTTTCCGATACTGCTCAACCGAATTAGGCTTTAGTTTATCCATAACTAATTTGACCATCTGAAAGTTTTCTTTATAAAACTGAGGAAAATAAATTTTTAAATTACCCTCGTACGATTGTTGGTCAAAATCAATGGGACGTATTCTATAGACTACATGGTCAAAATCGTGAATGGGAATAACCACATAATTGTACGAACGCATATCTCCTAATAACCCTAAGAAACAACGCTCATTGAATTTCACGAATTCTTTGGCAATTTGAGCTTTTTCCAGTTCCGTGCAGTTGGGCAGCATTTTTTGTATGAAGACATCTCCGGGAACACCTATAATATGCTCTTCTATTAAAGTATCTTTATGGATCAAAAAATTGATTCGGTTAGGTGAAAGTATTTCTTCCAGTTCCAATCCGTAAATACGGGAAGCATCGGCTTTTTTGATGTAAAAATTGGTGAAATTGTCATTCAGGATATTACGAACTTTAATCCGAAATGGTTTAGAGTTTCCGAAAGTACAATAATCAATAGAATCGACAGTAAGAAATGGCAGTGTTTCCTCATCGCCATCGGAATGTAAAAGAGTATAAATTTTATTTAAGCTGGCTTCGATCTCGGCTCTTTCAAATTCCGGATAATAGACGCGTAACCACAAAGTATCATTGCCTTGCTCGTCTTCTAAACTGATATAGCCGGAAAAGCGTAATAGATCATCATACAACACGCGGGTTTGTGTAGTTCGTCCATACTTTTCCAAATAACGAAAAAGTTCATCTGAAACTTCATAATTCGGTTTGCGAAAATTTATTTTAACGTCGTCCGGTTTCATGTTCTTTATGATCGTTGGCGAATAGCTTCATATAAAAAGGCACCACAGGCAACAGATACATTTAAAGATGAGATAGTGCCAAACATAGGTAATTTAGCTTTTTCATCTACAACCTTAAGAACAGAAGGATTCACACCCTTGTCTTCACTTCCCATAATAATAGCAACGGGCTCTTTAAGATCAACCTCGTACAGATCAGTATGGGTTTTTTCAGTTGCAGCTACCGTTTTGATTCCGGAAGCTTGTAGGTGGAATACAGCATCTTTAATATGATCTACTTTACAGATAGGGACATTAAAAACGGCGCCGGCACTTGTTTTTACAGTGTCTCCGTTTACAGGGGCACTACCTTGTTTGGATATGATGATTCCGTGAACTCCGGTACATTCAGCCGTTCGGATAATTGCTCCGAAATTTCGGGCGTCGGAAACCCCATCTAAAACCAAAAAAAGAGGTGTTTTTCCAGCTTCTGAAAGGGACATGATCAATTCATCCAGGTCCTGAAAGGAAATAGGGGAAACAGTAGCAATGGCTCCTTGATGGTTTCGGTTGCCTAACCTGTTCAATTTTTCAACAGGAACCTGAGCATAATTGATATTGTGTTCTTTGAGTACCTTCAACAATTCACGCATTAATTCGCCGTGAGAATCTTTTTGAATAAAAACTTTATCAATTTCAGTTCCTGATTGAATGGCTTCAATTATAGCACGAATACCAAATATTTGTTGTCCTTTTTCCATGGGGACAAAGGTAGTTATTTTTAGTATTTCTTTCTATTTTTAATATCTGTAAGTAGAGGATTAATCGAGGAGTGGGATTGGTGCGGAAAAAAGAATAAGATGAAATAAAACTTTTGGTATTTTTTTAGACTAAAAATTAGTTTTAAAACTAATATGAACAATAGAGTTAGAGAGTTTTATAGTCTGTTCTTTTGTAGAACCGTTTGCATAGACTAAACTGAATAAGCCATTCGGGCTAGCCAGTCCGAAACCAAAGCCCAAGCCTAATAAATTTTCCTGAATATCAGCTGTTTTATCCTGCATATATCCATAATCTATAATAGAATTAACGAATAAATTGGAAGCTAAAATATATCGGTATTCTGTGAAGATTCCGGAAAACAAGCTGGCTTGTAATGTGTTTTCCCTAAAACCTCGGATGGAATTAATTCCTCCGAACCGGAATAATTCGTTGACAACATAGTTGTTACTATCTAAATAAAACGTTTGGTTCTTTACATTGATGCTGTTTTTTTCATTGATGTAGAGATTATGACTGATTTCCATTTGTCCCAATATCTGATGAGTTGTCTCAGCAGTTAAGGTTCTGTTACCGATTCCGGTTTTCAGAAAGAAATTGGTTTTTTCGGGAAATAAAACAGAATTTTTATCTCGTTTGATATATTCAAAACTTAAGGTGTAAAATTTACTGTTGAAATCTTGCAAAGATGCGGAATTACTATTTTGAATGTCAACGGAATTCGTACTCTGATAGCCCAAAAAAGCTTTTTTGTTATAGGAAAAATAATAACCTACATTTAAATCCAGATTGGTATTTTGAAAGGTGCTGTCTTGTTTAAAGATCTTTAAATTTCCTTTTAGTCCGAAAGCAGTTTTAAAGGCGTAAGGAAGTTCTGTACCTAAATTAAAAGAAGTCTGTTGATTCCCGTCATTTCGCCAATAGATGTTAAACTTTTCACCCGAATTGAAAATATTTTGCAAGGCAAGATCGAGATATCCGTTAAAAACGATTTTACTTTTTTCAGCATCATTAGCAAAGCCTATAAAACCGTCAAACTTATTTGGTCGGCTCTTTTCAACATAAGCATACACTTTGGTACTGTCTTGGGTCAATAAGATTTCCGGATATTTAATTTGGTTTACAAAAGGGAATTCAGAAAAATCATTATAAATTTCTTCAACCAGTTCTTGGTTGAAATCTCTTTTTTTTAGCTTTTTATTCCAATTGCGTTTAATGTTTTCAGGAAACTTATCATAGCCTATAATGACTAATTCATTAAAAGTCCTTTTGCTTCCGGCACTGAAAAATAAAGTAGCTTGTAAAATATTTTTTCGGGAAAGAACGTTTTGCAATTGCAGTTTGGCTAAAGCGTATCCGTTTTTTTCTAAGAGTGCCAGTTTGCCATTCATCCAGTTTTCAATTTCGGAAGTGGGAATTGTTATAGTATCGCTTGTTTCATGAATAAGTTCCTTTTCGTTATCCGAAAGTGTATTGAAATTAATATTGATCTCGGTAATTGCTTTACCAAGTTGGTAAACCAAAAGAAAAGAACTGTCATTTACTTTTTGTTGTTCGAGAAGCTCTTTTTGATAAAAGCCCAGAAGCGTTAGTTTGTTTTCAAAGGATTTTTTGTACTCAACAATTTCACTGACTTTTTCAAAGGTATTAACATAACCTATACTGTCAATAGTTTTTGTTTCTGTATTATTTTGTCCTTTGATCTTTAAATGAAAATTTTGGGCAAAAGTATTTTGCAGTAATAAAAAGGTAAAATACAGAAAAATTTTTTTCATACTGTAAAGAAACGAAATTGTTGTCTATTTCGTATAAAAAAAGAAGCACCCGAAGGTGCCTCAAACTTATAAAACTAACCCAAATTTAGTTTTTAATCAGTTTTTTAGTAATGGATTTATTTTCTTTGGTGATCTTAATCAGATAAACACCGGATTTTAAATTAGTGACAGCAATTGCTTGGTTTGCCTCTATATTAGACTGTTTCAGAATGCTTTGTCCGGTAATTGAAAAGATTTCAATTGAATCGGCTGATGAAGAAACTGAAAAACTCTCTTTTGCCGGATTTGGGTAAAGAGCGAACTCATTTTCTAGATCAAAAGTTTCAGCAGTTAAAGTCGCCGGTTGATTTCCATATATTTTAAACTGTCCGGATGGAATTAAAATTTGAGCAGATGTACTACTAACCGTTATTGGGGTATTATCCATTAAGTCATACCAGATTCCGGTATAAGGGAAGTCTGGAGTGACATTTTGGTCAGCAACTGAAAAGTTTGCTAAAACCACTACATTTTTCAAACTGCTAGCCGGTAAGCTATTATCATAGATGTAAATACGAGGTTTAATAGCATTAGCATCCGGACTGATGGCGTAATCGCCGTTAAAAACAGGCTCAGTGGTTTTTAATTGAATTAATTTAGAGTATTTTGTATAGATAGCGCCTCTTATCGCATCATTTAACCAATCTTCCACCCATTGTGGTTGTGGTTTAGTAGATAGTTTACAATCTCCGGTTGTAGTATCGGTCTCACTGTTTACAGTTCCGTTTGTGCAAGTGTAAATAGAATCGTCCATTCCTAACTCCTGAAAGTGCCAGATCATTTTAGGCCCCGGGATTAATAAACTGACCGCTCCCAAGGAAGCCATTCTGTTTAAAGCATTTGTCAGGTTGCCTTGAACAGGGTAAGATCCTGCACCATTTCCATAAGTAACCGCTTCATACATTAAACGATCTTTATCGTGACTTTCCGGGTATCCCATCAAACGTTTACCGGAGAATCCACGGCTTACATGTCCCATTCGGGTAATATCAGCATTAGTAGCGTATCCCTTAGCCAGTTGATTGTAGTTGTAGAACATTTCACCCCACATCATAATGCCTTTTCCTTCACTTAAACGGTAGTTAGCCCATTGTTGTTCTTCAGCATCCGTTCCTAAATGTTCAAAGATCACATAATGATCCGGATCAATACTCCATGAAAAGTCAGCATAATCTTTAAGGATATCTACACGATCTTGTTGGTAAGCATTGGTACAAGTTTCATCACTGGCTGTACAAGCTTGTGTAAAACCTTTCGTTAAGTCCCAACGAAAACCGTCAATTTTAAATTCTTCAATCCAATACTGAACCGTTCTTTTTACATATTCTTTAGTGTCTGCAGAAGTATGATTGAAATCTTCTCCTACACTATAGGAATGTTTGGCAACGGTATTAAAATAAGGATTGTCGGTATTCGGACCACCCCAACCGTCACCGTCAGGATCGTTCATCCACATGCGAACCATAGGATTTCTACCGAAAGCATGGTTAAAAGCGATATCTAGAATAACGGCAATTCCGTTTTGATGGCAGAGATCAACAAATTCTTTTAGTTTATCAGATGTGCCATAATATTTGTCTAAAGCCATGTGAAAGGAAGTATTATATCCCCAACTTTCATTGCCTTCAAATTCCATAACAGGCATTAATTCAATAGCATTGACTCCTAAATTTTTGAAATAGTTTACCTTGTCAATCAGATCCTGATAGTTTCTGTCTGCATCAAAATCACGTACCAAAACTTCATAAACCACTAAGTTGTCTTTAGAAGGTTTTGTGAAGTTTGTTACTTGCCAGTTATAAGGTGTTTGTCCGGTTTGAAGAACTGTAACTTCCCTTTCTTGTCCGGCAGGATAAGCATAAGTTGTTGCCAGATCAGGAAATGAACCGGATGGAATATAAGGATCATCATAAGGCGATAAAACTAAAGTAGAGCAAGGATCAGCCGTTTTGACTAATATTTGTGAATTAGTTGTAGGAGTTGTGTCGAATACCCAATATTGGTAAGTGTATACTTGTCCGGGAGTTAAACCGACTAATTCGATCCAGAATTTATCCGAAGATGGGTCTTTTTTCATGGCATAAGCCGAAGAAGGTTGCCAATTGTTAAAACTTCCGGCTACATAAATAAATTCTTTTCCGGGAGCATTCAGTACTAAAGTTGCTTTAGTAGTATCACTGTTGTCATAATTGATACCGATCACAGTATTTGCAGGAAGGTTCTCAGAGAGCACTCCGGGATTGATAACAACAGAAAAGTATTTTGATTGTGTAATACCACCTTGAGTAATTTGTAACTCATAGTTTTTATTGGTTGTGATATTAGTGTCAGTATAATTATAAGTACTTCCGGTAAAAGTATTAAGACTAACTCCGTTAGCCAATAGCGTGTAATCAGCATTTCCGTTAGTGTTCGAAGCACTGATGCTTAGATTATCACCAGAGTTTAAAATGGTTGTACTGTTTTCTGAAGGAGAGATTAATGTAGATTGAAAAGAGCCTACATTTATTTCTAAATCCGCAGTTTGCTGTGTTCCGTCTGCACTTCTCAGAACAATATTGATTTTAGATATGGTTCCTGAACTTACAGAATAAAAATTCTCAATGGTAGACGTTAAGTCCAATTTATAGATATTTCCTGAGACTAAAGTTAATGAGGGTTGTGCAGTATTATCTCCCCAGTTCCCGATTACATTTTGCCAGGCGCTTCCGTTTAATGTTACTCCTGTATGGGCATATATAGTTCCTGAATATGAAGATAAACCGGTTCCGGTTTTATCAAATAGTAGGGTTGCAGATTGATTCTGGTCAGGATTAGTCCCTCCCTGCCATGAGAGTTGCGCAAATGAAATGGCTGTGATACAAAAGAAAAAATAGGTAAAGATTTTTTTCATTTCTTATAGTTTAAAAAGGGCTAACTTTTGGTTAGCCCTTGAAAATTTTTATTGTGCGGTTAAAGTATAAGTATACTCTCTCGGATTGCTTAAATCTAATTCAATTAAATAAGATCCCGTTGTCGCAATAGCGATATTTGCTCCTCCTTCATTTAATGATCCGTCAGCACCATCATCACCATAATTCAATGTCCAAGCATTATTTGCTCTGAATTTTAATTCCTGACCTCCTGTAAGAGTTGTGATAACTTCCCATTTTTTTGTTACTGTATTATAAGTTAAATCTACATCCTGACCATCAGTACCATCAGGACCGGCAGGCCAGCCTAAAGTAGTAGCAGAACCGGTTACAGCCCATTGAGTCGCTGTAGTTGTGTATGTCATTGTTGTAGTGTTCGCATTTATTTTATAATAACTTCCCGCAGATAGTTGAACGTTAACTTCACCATCTTGAAGTAAAGTACCTGTAAAAGTTCCGTCATCACCGTAATCGCCATCAAAACTACTGTTAGTTGGTAATAATTTGAATTCAGGACTTGTTACATTCATATATACATATCCTTCAAAATCAGTTAAGCCATAACCAGAAGAAGCTAAAGCAGGTAAACTGGCATCCGGCGTCCAATCAGCACCATATCCGCTGCTACTTAGAAAATTACCGATTACATAAAGTTTAGGACTTTCGGTTGTGTAAGGAGTAATAACTATAGTTACAATATTAGAAACCATTGGCGAATAAGCAGTACTGTTACTTCCTACCGAAGAAACTACTCTTACATCAAAACTACTAGCTTCATAAGGATTTGCACCTAGAGCTGTGCAAGCATTGTTTAACGTTTCTACTGTAACCGGAGCCTGAAGATCACCTGAAGTTCCTCCCAATACTTGAGCATTTGAGAAATCCCCACCGGTAAGATCCATTTCAACGGAGTAGTTTATAGCTACATTACCATTATAATTAGCCGCTGTCCAAACGAAACGTTCTGCTAAGGCATCCATATTTTCAGGAAGTAATGTGTAAGTATTTCCGTCTTCAGGAGCAGTTAAAACAGGTGCGTCAACACCTTGTATAACAGGTCTGTCTTGTACATCGTCAGTACTACATGAGATAGCAAAGACACTTAATAAAACAAATAATGATTTAACTATATTTTTCATATATCTTTAATATTAAATTAATAACCAGGGTTTTGAATTAAATTCGGATTTACAATAATTGCATCTTGTGGTATTGGGAATAATTTTCTGTAAGAAGGGATTGGTGCGCCATTGGCCACATTTCCTTTCCAAGGCCATAAATAAGAACTACCGCTAAATTTTCCGAAACGGATCAAATCAGATCTTCTGTGGCCTTCCCAATGTAATTCTCTTGCACGTTCGTCTAAGATAAAATCTAAGTCCAAGTCAGAAGCTGTAATATCTCCGGAAGTGTTTCCGTAAGCTCGTTCTCTTAGCTCATTGATATAGCCCACAGCTGTTGTAGCATCACCGCCACCTCCTCTTAAGAAACATTCTGCATACATTAGGTAAGCATCAGCCAATCTGAACATAGGGTAGTCTGTGTCAACAAAATCTCCCGAAGCATCTGACCCTTGATTACCCATACTGTCTACATTTTTCCATTTGGCAATTGCATAGCCATCGGTAAAACTTCCCACATCGTTAATCTCTAATGTTTGACCTGAAGTGTAGAATTGTTTTCTGGTATCATTATCCATTCCGTCAAATTTTTCAACAAATGCAGAAGTAGTTCGCAATCCTGCCCAACCACCGTTAATACCGAATTCAGAAGCATCCATACTACCTCCAACCGGAGCATGTGTCAGGTAAGTTGTACCTCCGTATGTTTTAGTATGTAAACCATCAAATGCTACAGCAAAGATGAACTCATTTTGAGCACCGTTAGTATCATTATCAGCTAAAAATAGTTGAGAATAATTACTGTGTATAGAATAACTGGTTTCATTGATTACTTTATTTACATAAGTATAAGCGTCTTGAGTTCTGTCTGTTCCTACATAAACCTGAGCATTTAAGAACAGTTTCGCTTTTAACATCCAAGCAGCCGCTTTATCAACTCTGAATTGTTCATTGCTGTTAGGTTCTTTCAAATCCGCTTCCATTCCGGTTAATTCACTTTCAACAAAATCAAATAGTTGTTGTCTGTTAGCATAGTCCGGTAAATAATATTGAGTAGGAGAATCTTCAGTAGTTAAAGAAGCACCTCCGAATAGGTCGATGATGTGCCAGTAGCTCAAAGCTCTTAAAAAACGAGCTTCTGCTCTGAAAGTTTTGATGTCATCTCTTAAGCTACCTGTTACACCTCTACCATCTAATTTTTCATCTGTAGTCTGTCTTAAAAATTCATTACAGTTTGTAATTTGGTAGGATAATCTGTAAAAAGTTGCTTTTACAAAACCATCAGAAACGGTCCAAGTGTGCCAATGGAAGTCTTTTATAGTAGCATCGTTCCATGCTATGATTGCTTCGTCTGTTGTCAATTCTTGAAAATTCCAAAGGTTTCTGACATATGAGCTAAATCCTTCATCAATACCAGCAACATCTCCCTGTCCTGCAGGCCCTTGCTGACCAGTCGTTGCAAGACCGGCATAAAGTTTAGCTAAAAAGCTTTTATATGAGCTAGGATCTGCAAATAATTCATCTGCTGTTTGTTCAGTTCCTTCAGGTTTTGTGTCTAATTCATCAGTACAAGAAACAGTAAGGAATAAGAATAACAAAGAAGATAAGCTTAATAGTTTTAATTTTAAATTCTTCATAGTGATTTTTTTTAAAAGTTTACATTTAAACCGAATGTGTACATTCTAGGTCTTGGGTAAATTGTATTGTCAATTCCTCCGTTTACCTCAGGGTCAATTCCTTTATAATCTGTGATTAAGATCAGATTTTGTCCTGCTAATGATAATCTTGCATTCGCCTTTGAGCCTAAGAAATTTTTGAAATTATAAGCAATAGTCAGGTTATCCATTCTTATGAATGAAGCATCTCTTATGTAATAATCTGATAAGTAACGTTCTGATCCTGAGTAGCTAAAATTAGTATCCAGTACTTCTGTCGTAGCATTTCCTAAGTCGGTATCTCTAATAAGAATTTGATTGCTCCATCCTAAGTTTGAATCAACATTGTAATAGTTATAATTACCCCAACTTCCTCTCCAAGACATAGCTAAATCCCAGTTTTTGTAGCTTAAATTAGTATAGAAACCATAATATACATCAGCTTGTGGTTTTTTATAGAAATAACGGTCATCAGTAGTTATTTGTCCGTCTCCGTTTCGGTCTATAAATACGCCGTCAATTGGTTGACCATTTGAATCATAAGCTTGCTCATATACATAATAAGCATTTGGAGCATAGTCAACCTGTATTCTTTGTACTTGATTGTCAATACCTCCTGTAATACCTCCGGTTGAGATTCCAAAGTCAGGAGCTCCGTCAATTAAACCGGTTACTTTAGAGTTTTGTAGCGTCATGTTACCTCCTACAGTAAAGTTCCAATCATCTGTACTAACAACTACAGCTTCTAAAGCCATTTCAATACCTTGATTCTTTGTTTTACCAATATTATAATAATCATAGTTAGAAAAACCATAGAATGCAGGGTTAGGAACATATGCAATTAAGTCTTTCGTTCTTTTCTCATATAGGTCTATGCTACCCGTAATTCTGTTTTTTATTAGCCCGAAATCAAGACCTATATTTCTGGTTTCGGTTTGTTCCCATTTTAAATTAGAATTGTAGGCTTGTGGTCTTACTGTTGTATAAAAAGTGTCCCCTATTTGATACTGAGCTTGGTTATCAGAGCTAAGGTAGGTAGGTAATGAAGGGTACAGCTTTCCTATGTCTTGCTGTCCGGTAATACCCCAACCTATACGAAGTTTCAGTGAAGAGATAGAAGAAACATTTTCTAAGAACTTTTCTTTATCGATTTTCCAGGCTAAAGCTGCTGAAGGGAAATTACTCCATCTGTATTCAGGAGCAAATCTTGAAGTTCCGTCTCTGCGGATAGTTGCTGTTAATACATATTTATCATAAAAGTTGAAGATCCCTCTGGCAAAATAAGACTGTAGGTTATAACCGGTTTTTGTAGCCGGTGTTACAGATTCTACTCCGGCAATATTTACAGAATAGCCACCATTGTTGATATAATCAAAATTTTGATAGTTATATCCGGCAGTTAATTCTACCGAACCTTTAATGGCATCAATATCTTTATGATAGTTTAAGTACAAATCCATTAATCTGTTTTTACTATCATTTGTGTAGTCATATTCAGCAGAAGCATTTGTATAATAATAATTGCTGTCATATCCATACCCTCCATAGCTTCTCCCTGTTGTATAGTCATAGCCAAAGTTAGCAACAGCTTTTAAGTCTGGGAAGAAATGTAATTTATATTCTGCTTGAATATTTCCTAAGCTTCTGAAAGCAGTTCCGTAATTATGGGATTGATTAATTAAAGCTACTGGGTTTCTGCTGGCCAATTGTTGGTTCCATTCAAAATAAGAACCATCAGAATTATAGATGTTTTGTGTTGGATCGAAAGCTAATGAAGATCCGATTGCACTCCTTTCACTGTAGTTATTACGCATGGAGGAAGTCTTGTTATTAGCTTCAATTTTTAAATGTTCATTAAAAAAGTTGCCTACTACTGAAGCACTGGTTGTAGCTCTTGTGAAATTGTCTTCTTTTAAGATACCATCCATATCAGTAAAACCGGCTGAAGCTCTGTACGTGATATTGTCACTACCTCCTGATAAAGAGATGTTGTGATCAGTACCAATTGCATCGCGATAGATTTCTTCTTGCCAATTCGTATTGGCTGTACCTAAAAGTGCCTGTTGGTTGGTGTTTCCATAAGTATTAACATAACTTCTTAATTGGTCACCACTTAAAACATCTACTTTTTTTGCTATACTACTGTAAGAAACATTTCCACTGTAATTAATTTTCATTTCCCCGCTTTTCCCTTTTTTGGTGGTAATAATGATTACCCCGTTTGAGGCTCTGGAACCATAGATAGCAGTAGCAGATGCGTCTTTTAAAACGGTAACACTTTCAATATCGTTCTGGTTAATAGAAGCCAAAGGATTTCGTCCTCCTGTGTTGTCTGCTGCAACAGGAACACCATCAATTACAAATAAAGGGTCGTTATTTCCACTCAGAGAAGACCCCTGACGAATTCTGATTGTCGCTCCTTCACCGGGTGCTCCACCACCATTGGTGATCTGTACTCCGGCAACTTTTCCTTGAATCATCTGATCCGCAGCAACTACCGGTCCTTTAACAAAGTTTTTCTCAGTAACTGTGCTTACAGAACCCGTTGCGTCTTCTTTCTTAACAGTACCATAACCTATAACAACTATATCCTGAAGTTGTTGAAGGTCTTCTGTCATGGTAATTGTAACATTGTCTTGACCTGTGTAAGTATAAGTTACTTCTTTAAAGCCAATGTACTTCAAAATTAAAATGTCATTCTTTTTAAGATTGTTTAGGGTAAAGTTTCCGTCAAAATCAGTTGTAGTACCATTTGACGTGCCTTTTACTAAAATGTTTACACCCGGCAGCGGTTGTTGCGAACCACTATCTAAAACAACTCCTTTTAAGGTGTTTTGTGCAAACATACTTATGGGTAAGATAAGTAATAAAAGTAATAACTTTTTTTGCAGTGTTTTCATACAAAAATATTAGGTTAAACGATTGTTTTTATTCGCTTATATTCACTTCTAATGTTAAAATTATGTAAAAAAAACGTTTTCCAAAATGAAATTCGATTAACAACCTTGCGAAAACGTTTTCGTGTTGAAAACTTTAATGAAAAGCTCGATTTTTGCGTGTAAAATTGTGATAGTGAAAAATATAGATTACATTTATTCAAAAATTATTATTTGTTAAAAATACCATGAGACGAAAAGTTACCTTAAAACAAATAGCTAAAGAATTAGATGTTTCAGTATCAACAGTTTCAAAATCGTTAAGAAATAGCCCCGAAATAAGTGAAGATACTCGCCTGAAAGTTCAGGCTTTTGCAAAATTGTATAATTATAAGCCTAATAATATTGCGTTAAGCTTAAAAAATAAAAAAACGAAAACAATTGGGGTCGTGATCCCTGAAATAGTTCACCATTTTTTTGCAACTGTAATTACAGGGATTGAACAGGTTGCTAATGAACAAGGCTACAATGTTATCATCTGTATGTCAAATGAATCTTTTGATAAAGAAGTGATTAACTTAGAGATGTTGGCAAATGGCAGTACTGATGGTTTTATTATGTCTCTTTCTAAAGAAACCCAACAAAAGTCGGATTATCATCATATAATGGAAGTAATGAATCAGGGAATGCCGGTAGTGATGTTCGATAGGGTAACGAATGAAATTTTTACAGACAAAGTGATCATCGATGACTTTTCGGCTGCTTTTGATGCTGTTTCTTTTTTAATTGAAGGTGGTGCTAAAAAAATAGCATTAATTACAACTGTAGATTATGTAAGTGTCGGTAAATTGAGAACGGACGGTTATATTAAAGCCTTGGAGACTCACGGTATTGAAGTGGAAGATAAGTATATTATTAAGATTGAAGATATAGATAGTTGCAATACAAAAATACATTACTTGTTAAATAATGAGGAAGTAGATGCGATTTTTGCAGTGAATGAATTATTTGCCGTGGTAGCTATTAAGATAGCTAAAAGTTTAGATATTAATGTTCCGGAGGACTTAGAAGTTATCGCATTTACGGATGGTATTATTTCTAAGTATTCAACACCAACAATTACAACGGTCAGTCAGAATGGTATTAAGATGGGGAGAAAAGCAGCTCAGATGTTGATTGAAAGGTTGGAAAATGAAGAAGAATATGATTATGAAGAAGAAATTATAGAGCAATACAAAACGGAAGTTATTGAGACTAATTTGATTTTACGTGATTCTACGAAAACGAAATAGTTTTTGTAATTATCAGTTTTTCAATATATTATGTTGTTTTCTGTTTTGTGTAGCCGAAATTTTTCTCTTGAAAATAGTTTAGCAATAGGCTAAAAAAATAAATTTGTGATATCAAAGCTTATATTTCACTTCTACATTTTTAAGTTTTGATAAGCATTTAATGCGCTTATCGTATTGAACCGATAAATTATTTACGATAATGGAAAAGCGTAAGTTAAGTTTCTGGGAAATTTGGAACATGAGTTTCGGTTTCTTAGGAATTCAGATGGGGTTTGCTTTACAAAATGCAAATGCTAGCAGAATACTTCAGATTTTTGGTGCCGATGTCCATGAGTTATCATGGTTTTGGATCATTGCTCCTTTGATGGGGTTAATTGTTCAGCCTGTGATTGGTCACTATAGTGACAATACTTGGTCGAAGTTCGGACGAAGAAAACCTTATTTTTTGACAGGAGCGTTGTTAGCTTCAATAGGACTTGTGTTAATGCCGCAAGCTGAAATTTTTATTGCATTTATGCCAGCCTTATGGGTAGGAGCAGGAATGTTGATGATAATGGATGCTTCATTCAATATTGCCATGGAACCTTTTAGGGCATTAGTTGGCGATAATCTTAGATCGGACCAGCACACCTTAGGGTTTAGTGTACAAACAGCATTGATTGGAATAGGTGCCGTAATAGGTTCTTGGTTGCCTTATGTTTTGCACAATTGGTTTGATGTTAGCAATCAATCGACAGAATCATCAGCAGTGCCTTTAAACTTGATTTACTCTTTTATTATCGGTGCGGTGGTTTTAGTTGGAACGATTTTAATAACAATCCTTACAACTAAGGAGTATTCACCGGAAGAATTGATGCAATTTCAAGATGAAAAAGAACATCAAAATGCACTGGATGAAGATGTGAAAGAAGCTAAACTTTCTGATATTTTTTCTGATTTTGCTAAAATGCCGGAGACAATGCGCCAACTAAGTTGGGTGCAATTCTTTTCTTGGTTCGGGCTATTCGGAATGTGGGTCTTTTCCACACCGGCTATTGCCCAACACATTTATGGATTAGCACCTGAAGATACAAAAAGTGCTGATTTTCAAAATGCAGGAGACTGGGTAGGAATTATATTCGGTGTTTATAATGCAGTTTCAGCAGTTATTGCTTTTGCACTTCCGCTTATAGCTAAAGCAATAGGTAGAAAAAAGACTCATGCAGTATCACTTGCTTTAGGAGGTATAGGGTTGATATCTATGTATTTTATGCCTAATAAAGAATCACTTGTTTTTTCAATGATTTTAGTAGGAATAGCTTGGGCTAGTATCCTGGCTATGCCTTATGCAATTTTAGCAGGATCGATTAAACCTAAAAAAATGGGGGTTTACATGGGGATTTTTAATTTTTTCATTGTTATTCCCCAAATTATTAATGCTTTGATCGGAGGGCCGTTAGTTAAATATGTTTACCACGATCATGCAATTTTTGCTATTGTTATGAGTGGTGTGAGTTTTTTGATAGCAGCAGTTTTAGTGTTGAAAGTTAAAGATATTAAAGGCGTTTAAAATGAAACAGAAAACATTCATATTTGATCTGGACGGAGTTATAGTTGATACTGCTAAATACCATTTTATAGCTTGGCAAAACTTAGCCCAAAGTATTGGAATTCAGTTTACACATGAAGATAACGAGCAACTAAAAGGAGTTAGTAGAGTGCGTTCACTGGAATTGATACTGGAATGGGGAAATGTTCAGGCAAATCAGGAACAGAAAGAACTTTGGCTGGTACAAAAAAATGAAGAGTATTTAGCATTCATTGAAAAAATGAATGAAACAGAAGTACTGAAAGGAGTGGTTAACGTATTGGAATTTTTAAAACAAAATCATCAAAATATTGTATTAGGATCGGCAAGTAAAAATGCTAAACCCATTTTAGAAAAGACCAATTTGCTGCACTATTTTGATGCTATTGTAGACGGAAATGATGTAACCAATGCTAAGCCGGATCCGGAAGTGTTTTTACAAGGAGCTAAAAAAGTTAATGCGGTTGCAACAGATTGCATTGTGTTTGAAGATTCGGTTGCCGGAATTCAAGCCGCTAATGTTGCACAAATGACCAGCATAGGAATTGGAGAAGTAAACGTTTTGAACGAAGCACAATTTTGCTTTCAGAACTTTACACAAATAAGTGAAGATTTTTTAAAAGAACTAATTAAAAAATAATGCTTTTGTTCTAAAAGCATACTAATAATATGAATCAAGATTATATAGTACCGGATAATTGGTCGGTTATAGAAGAAGGATTTGAGCCGGCTCATGTACGTTCCTCAGAAAGTTTATTCAGTTTAGGAAACGGAGCCATGGGACAACGTGCTAATTTTGAAGAAGATTATTCAGGAAGTACTTTTCAAGGAAGTTATATTGCCGGAGTATATTATCCTGATAAAACTAAAGTGGGTTGGTGGAAGAACGGTTATCCCGAATATTTTGCCAAAGTCCTAAACGCACCCAATTGGATTGGAATTCAAATAGAAATTGACGGAGAAAATTTGGATTTGAAAACTTGTAAATCAGTTGCCAACTTCCGTCGCGAATTGAATATGAAAGAAGGTTGGTACAAACGTTCTTTTCAGGCAGTTTTACCAAACGACGTAGAAATTCAGGTTAATGTTTTGCGTTTCTTGTCTTTAGAAGTAAACGAAGTCGGAGCTATTCGTTACCAAATTACGCCATTGAACAAGTCGGTTAATGTAACTTGGAAACCGTATGTAGATTCAGGAATTGAAAATAAAGATACCAACTGGGAAGAAAAATTCTGGAAAGTTGATGCTATAAAGCAATATAAAAATGCAGGGTTTATCCAGTCACATACTTTAAAAACTAATTTTGAAGTAGTTACTTTTATGGATAATCAGGTTTTTCTTGATGGTGAAAATCTAAATTTGCAACCTGCTGCAGTTACTCAGGAAGAGTCAAAAGTACAGTTGAGTTACAGTGTTTCTGTAGGGCAAGACCAAACGGTAGTTTTGCAGAAGTTCGGAGGCTATGTAACCTCAATGAATCACGCAGTTGAAAATTTATTCGAAGCAGCTCAAAATGCTATTGATAGAGCGAATCAATTAGGTTTTGAAACACTTTTATCAAATCAAATTGAAGATTGGGATAGGATTTGGCAAATGAGCGATATCACCATAGAAGGAGATGTGAAAGCCCAGCAGGGAATTCGTTTCAATATTTTTCATTTGAACCAGACCTATTCAGGGAAAGATTCGCGTTTGAATATTGGTCCCAAAGGATTTACCGGTGAAAAATATGGCGGTTCAACTTATTGGGATACAGAAGCCTATTGTATTCCGTTTTACATGGCAACCAAAGATCAGAACGTAGCTAGAAATTTATTAGCCTATCGATACAATCAGTTGGAAAAAGCCATTGAAAATGCCGAAAAATTAGGATTTTCTAATGGAGCGGCTTTGTATCCTATGGTAACGATGAATGGTGAAGAATGTCATAACGAATGGGAAATTACATTCGAAGAAATTCATAGGAACGGAGCCATAGCTTTTGCCATCTTCAATTACACACGCTATACGGAAGATGAGTCGTATATTCCGGAGAAAGGTTTGGAAGTGTTAATCGGAATTGCGCGTTTTTGGCATCAAAGAGCCACATTTTCAACGCATAAAAATAAGTATGTAATTTTGGGTGTAACCGGTCCGAATGAATACGAAAATAACGTGAATAATAACTGGTATACTAATTATATTGCCAAATGGTGTATTGATTATACAGTACAGCAGATTGAAAATGTAGCTCAAAAATTCGGTTCTGATTATACCCGAATTATGAATAAAGCTAAACTGTCACAAGCGGAAATTTCTGAATGGAAAAAAGTTGCCGACAATATGTATTTCCCTTATTCGGAAGAACATGGTGTGTTTTTACAACAAGATGGTTTCTTAGATAAAGAATTGGTGTCTGTAGCTAATTTAGACAAAGCGCAACGACCAATTAATCAAAAATGGTCTTGGGACAGGATTTTGCGTTCGCCTTACATCAAACAAGCGGACACATTGCAAGGGTTCTATTTCTTTGAAGATCATTTTACCAAAGAGGAATTGAAAAAGCACTTTGATTTTTACGAGCCGTTTACAGTACATGAAAGTTCACTTTCGCCTTGTGTACACTCTATTCAGGCAGCGGTTTTGGATAGAATGGAACAAGCCTATACATTTTATCTGAGAACCTCTCGTTTAGATTTAGATGATTACAATAAAGAAGTTCATGAAGGATTGCATATTACGTCTATGGCAGGAACCTGGATGAGTATCGTTGAAGGTTTCGGTGGAATGCGTGTGAAGAATGGAACACTTTCTTTTGATCCTAAGATCCCAGCGGAATGGCAATCGTATTCTTTTAAAGTTAATTTTAGAAATCGTATCTTTAAAGTTCAGGTAAGCCAGTCTGGAACTGAAATTTTTGTGGACGGAGACCAAAATATCGCTATTCAACTGAATGGAGAATCCTTTGAAGCTAAATCCCTATTAAATATATAAAAAATGAAAAAAATAATTGTTCTATTATTCCTTTCTGTGGTTTCATTTGCTGTTAATGCACAAGAGTTAAAGTCGCCAAACGGAAAGCAAGTAATGACTTTTTCGCTTCTGAAAGACGGTACGCCGACGTATCAGCTAAGTTATAACGGAAAAGAAGTAGTAAAACCAAGTAAGCTGGGTTTTGAATTGAAAAATGATAAACAATCCTTGTTAGATGGTTTTGTAATAGAGAAGATAGAAACGAATACATTCAATGAAACGTGGAAACCGGTTTGGGGCGAAGTAAAAGAAATTGTAAATCATTACAATGAATTGGCAGTAACTTTACTTCAAAAAGTAACGAATCGTAAAATGGTTGTTCGCTTTCGTTTGTATAACGAAGGTTTAGGTTTTCGTTACGAATTTCCGGAACAAAAAGATTTAGTGTATTTCGTTATCAAAGAGGAAAGAACACAGTTTGCAATGACGGGAGACCATACCGCTTTTTGGATTCCGGGAGATTATGACACACAAGAATACGATTATACTGAATCAAAATTATCTGAGATACGATCGTTGTTTAAAAATGCAGTGACTTCCAATGCTTCGCAAGAGCAATTTTCAGAAACGGGAGTACAAACGGCGTTGATGATGAAAACCGCTGATGGTTTATACATCAATTTACACGAAGCAGCTTTAATCGATTATTCGTTGATGAGTTTGAACTTAGACGATAAAAAATTTGTATTCCAATCTTGGTTAACACCTGATTCAAAAGGAAACAAAGGAAACCTACAAGCACCTTGTCATTCGCCGTGGAGAACTGTTATTGTGAGTAATGATGCGCGCGAAATTTTAGCGTCAAAATTGACCTTGAACTTAAATGATCCTTGTAAAATTGAAGATACCTCATGGATTAAACCGGTAAAATATGTTGGTGTTTGGTGGGAAATGATTACCGGAAAAAGCTCATGGGCTTATACTGATGATTTACCTTCTGTACAATTAGGGGTGACGGATTACTCTAAAACAAAACCTAATGGGAAACACGGAGCGACAACTAAACACGTAAAAGAATTGATCGATTTTGCAGCTTTACATGGTTTTGATGCAGTTTTAGTAGAAGGTTGGAACGAAGGTTGGGAAGATTGGTTTGGTCACGAAAAAGATTATGTATTCGATTTTGTAACACCATATCCGGATTTTGATGTAAAAGGAATCCATCAATATGCGGCTTCAAAAGGTATAAAAATGATTATGCACCATGAAACCTCAGGTTCGGTTCGCAACTACGAGCGTCACATGGATACGGCGTACCGATTCATGAAAGACAACGGATATGATGCCGTGAAAAGTGGATATGTGGGGAATATTTTACCAATTGGCGAACATCATTATAGTCAATGGATCAACAATCATTATTTATATGCTGTTAAAAAGGCAGCTGATTATAAGATCATGGTAAATGCGCATGAAGCGGTTCGTCCGACAGGTATTTGTAGAACCTATCCGAATTTAATCGGAAACGAATCGGCTCGTGGAACCGAATTCCAAGCGTTTGGAGGTTCAAAACCAAATCACGTGACGATTTTGCCTTTTACACGATTGATTGGTGGACCAATGGATTACACACCGGGAATTTTTGAAATGGATATCGATAAGTTAAATCCGGATAATCATTCGCATGTAAATTCAACATTGGCAAACCAATTGGCTTTATATGTAACGATGTACAGCCCGTTGCAAATGGCAGCCGATTTACCGGAAAACTACAATCGTTTCTTAGATGCTTTCCAATTTATCAAAGATGTAGCAGTAGATTGGGATGATTCTAAATATTTAGAAGCTGAGCCGGGAAAATATATTACCGTGGCTCGTAAAGCAAAAGGAACTCAAAATTGGTTCATAGGAAATGTTAATGGTATAACCAAGAGAACTTCAAGAATCAAATTAGATTTCTTAGAAAAAGGTAAAAAGTACAAAGCAACTATTTACGCAGATGCTAAAGACGCACATTATAAAACCAATCCGCAGGCTTATATTATTTCTGAAAAAACAGTAAGTAACAAATCAGAGTTAACGTTAACTTCTGCCCCGGGTGGCGGATATGCGATCAGTATCATTGAAGTGAAATAATTAGAATTCCTCCTTATTGTCATTCCGACCTAAGGAGGAATCTCATAAAGAAGATTATTTATTGACTTATGAAAAAACTACTATACTTAATATTAGTGTTGTTCACTATTTCCATTTCAGCTCAGATCGAAAAAATGGAGCCACCGTTTTGGTACGAAGGAATGAATTACAATCAGGTTCAAATTCTTTTCTACGGGAAAAATATAGCGCAAAACCAAGTATCGGTTTCTGATAATGTGGTGATTACAAATGTAGTTAAAACAGAAAATCCGAACTATGTATTCGTAACTATCGATACTAAAGATGTTTCAAGTCGCATCTTACATTTTACATTCAGGAACGGAAGAAAATCGTTTGTTAAGGATTTCGAAATTAAAAAGAGAAGACCTAATTCTGCTTTGCGCAAAAGTTTTGATTCGTCTGATGTGATTTATTTGTTAATGCCGGATAGATTTGCAAATGGAAATCCGGATAACGATTCTGTAAAAAAGTTACAGGAAAAAGGAAACAGAAGGTTGCCGGGTGGAAGACATGGTGGCGATATTCAGGGAATTATCGATCATCTGGATTATGTGCAAGAATTAGGAGCAACAGCAATTTGGTCAACACCGCTTTGCGAAGACAACGATAAGGGCTATTCATATCATACTTACGGGCAATCGGATGTGTATCAGATTGATGCGCGTTACGGGACCAATGAAGATTACAAACGTTTAGCGGCTGAAATGCACAAGCGCGACATGAAATTAATCATGGATTATGTAACGAATCACTGGGGGGCGGAACACTGGATGTTTAAAGATATGCCAACATACGATTGGTTTCATCAGTTTCCGGGTTATGCCCAAAGTAATTATCGCATGACTACGCAATTTGATTCCAATGCTTCTCAGCGTGATGCTAAATATTGCATGGATGGATGGTTTGTGCCAAGTATGCCTGATTTGAACCAATCCAATCCTTTAGTGCTGAATTATTTGATTCAAAATGCTATTTGGTGGATAGAATATGCTGATTTAGACGGATTCCGTGTCGATACATATTCATACAATGATAAGGAAGGAATTGCTAAATGGACAAAAGCTATCACTGATGAATATCCGTATTTTAATATCGTGGGAGAAGTGTGGATGCACGACCAGGCACAAATGTCGTATTGGCAAAAAGACAGTCCCATTGCTAAGATCCAAAGCTATAATTCGTATTTGCCAAGTGTAATGGATTTTACATTGCACGATGCTTTTGGGAACGTTTTTAATGAAAATAACGCAGGTTGGAATGATGGAATGATTAAATTCTACGATAATTTTACCAATGACTTTTTATATGCCAATCCGAATAATTTATTGATCTTTTTGGAAAACCACGATACAGGTCGTTTCAATCAAAATTACCAAAAGGATTTTAAAAAGTATCAGTTAGGAATGACAGTATTAGCAACTATGCGTGGGATTCCGCAATTATACTATGGAACCGAAATAGCAATGGCTGGCGATAAAGGAAAAGGCGATGCTGATATTCGTCAGGATTTTCCGGGCGGCTGGGAAAGCGATTCCAATAATGCATTTACCAATTCGGGAAGAACGGCAGAGCAGAAGCAATTTTTTGATTTTACCAAAAAAGTGTTGAACTGGCGTAAAACATCAAAGGCTATTCACAACGGGAAGTTAATGCATTACATTCCGGAAAATAATGTGTATGTGTATTTCCGTTATACGGATGATGAAACCGTAATGGTGATCTTGAATAACAATTTAGAAAATCAAACGCTGTCATTGTCTCGATTTGAAGAGCGATTAAAGGATTTTACTTCGGCGGATGAAGTGATCTCAGGAAGTAAGATTTCGCTGGAAAAAGAACTTTCTATTTCAGGGAAAACAGCCATGATTTTAGAATTAAAATAAATGATACCTTGTCATTTCGAGCGTTAGCGAGAAACGTAAGTTCAGCGTAGCTAAATCTCATAAAGTATATTTTACAATAATCAAAGCACATGAAGAAAATAATTCTATCCGTTTTTGCAATTCTGATTTTAATGAGTTGTAAAAAAGAAAAATCAGCAGAAATCCAACCTGAAGAACCGAAATTAGAAGCTATAAACGAAACAACAGCAGATAATGCGGTGATTTATGAAGCTAATATTCGTCAATATTCACCGGAAGGAACGTTTAACGAGTTTACCAAAGATATTCCGAAAGTAAAAGAATTAGGCGTAAAAATTCTATGGCTGATGCCAATCCATGAGATCGGAGTAAAGAACCGCAAGGCAAAAGGTGAGTTGTCAGTTGAAGATATTACGGATACTGTTGAACGAAAAAAATATTTAGGGAGTTACTATTCTATTAAGGACTACAGAAGTATCAATAAAGAGTTTGGTTCGGCTGGCGATTTGCATCAATTGGTAGAAACAGCACATCAAAATGGAATATATGTTATCTTGGATTGGGTGGCCAATCATACCGCTTGGGATCATCCTTGGGTAACGGAGCACAACGATTTTTATACACATGATGAAAAAGGAAATATGATTGCCCCTTTTGATTGGACTGATGTTGCCGAATTAAACTATGATAATCCGGAATTGCGGAAAGCTATGATTGCAGATATGAAATATTGGATTACCAATTTTGATATCGATGGTTTTCGATGTGATGTAGCAGGAGAAGTACCAACTGATTTCTGGAATGAAGCTACAGCTCAACTTCGCAAAGAAAAACCAGTTTTTATGTTGGCCGAAGCCGAAAAACCGGAATTAATGAAACAGGCTTTCAATATGCAATACGGTTGGGATGTGCACCATATTTTTAATGATATTGCACAAGGTAAAAAGACAGTTAAAGATTTTGATGCTTACATGACAAAGATCGACACATTGTTAGATAAAGACGATATTTACATGAATTTTACGTCGAATCACGATGAGAATTCCTGGAATGGAACTGAATTTGAACGAATGGGTGATGCGGTTGAAGCTTTTGCTGCTTTGAGCTATGTTATGCCGGGCATGCCTTTAATCTATAACGGACAGGAATACGATTTAAAGAAACGTTTGAAATTTTTCGAAAAAGATACCATTCCTCATGTTGAAGGAAAAATGATGAAGGTTTATGAAAAGCTGGGGAAATTGAAAGCAGAAAATCCGGCTTTAAGCGGAGGAGAACATAAAGCCTCTTATAAAAGAATACCAACGTCAAACGATAATTCGATTCTGGTTTTTGAAAGAGAAAAAGAAGGAAAGAAAGTGGTTTTTATAGCGAATTTGTCAGCAGAAGAGCAAAATGTTACTTTTGAATTGGATCAGAAATATAAAGATTACAACGCAGGAAAACCTTTTGAATTCAAAAAAGAAGAAGGGTTGAAATTAGAACCTTGGCAATATTACATCTTAGTAAATTAAAGGTTAATTGTAATGAATAATAAAGGCGACCTGAGAAAGGTTGCCTTTATGTTTTTGTAAGCATATTGAAAATTAAAGATTTAAGATTTGGTTTATAAAAAATAATTTCTACCTTTGCATCCCCTAAAATAGGGTAGTTAAAACAAGTATTAATTTATTAGTAATTATGCCAACAATTCAACAATTAGTAAGAACTGGAAGAGCCAAAATAACTAAGAAGAGTAAATCGGCTGCTTTAGATTCTTGTCCTCAAAGAAGAGGGGTTTGTACGCGTGTTTACACTACAACGCCAAAAAAACCAAACTCGGCAATGCGTAAAGTTGCCCGTGTTCGTTTAACAAATGGTAATGAGGTAAATGCATACATCCCGGGAGAAGGACACAATCTACAAGAGCACTCGATAGTATTAGTTAGAGGTGGAAGGGTAAAAGATTTACCAGGAGTTAGATACCACATCGTACGTGGTGCTTTGGATACAGCCGGAGTTAACGGTCGTTTACAAAGAAGATCTAAATATGGTGCTAAACGCCCTAAAGACAAAAAGTAATTTTAAAAACTTTTAAAGAAAAGACATGAGAAAAAGACAGGCCAAAAAAAGACCTCTTTTACCGGATCCGAAGTTTAACGATCAATTGGTGACTCGTTTTGTAAATAACTTAATGTGGGATGGTAAGAAATCAGTTGCTTTTAAAGTATTTTATGATGCATTAGACATCGTTGAGTCTAAAAAGCAAGACGCAGAGAAAACGTCATTAGAGATTTGGAAAGACGCTTTAACAAATGTTATGCCTCACGTAGAAGTTCGTTCTCGTCGTGTAGGTGGTGCTTCATTCCAAATTCCGATGCAAATTCGTCCGGATAGAAAAATTTCTATGGCGATGAAATGGTTAATTCTTTATGCAAGAAAAAGAAATGAGAAATCTATGGCTGGTAAATTAGCTTCTGAAATTTTAGCTGCTGCTAAAGAAGAAGGTGCTGCAGTTAAGAAAAGAATGGACACTCACAAAATGGCTGAGGCAAACAAAGCATTCTCTCACTTTAGATTTTAATTCATAAAGAAATAACAATACAATGGCAAGAGATTTAAAATATACAAGAAATATCGGTATTGCGGCTCACATTGATGCTGGTAAAACAACAACGACTGAGCGTATTTTATTCTATACCGGTAAATCGCATAAGATTGGTGAAGTTCACGAAGGTGCTGCAACCATGGACTGGATGGAGCAAGAAGCGGAAAGAGGTATTACAATTACTTCTGCTGCTACAACTTGTGAGTGGAACTTCCCGACTGAGCAAGGTAAACCTGTTGCAGATACTCACGGATACCACTTTAATATTATCGATACTCCGGGTCACGTTGACTTTACAGTAGAGGTAAACCGTTCATTACGTGTATTAGACGGATTGGTGTTCTTGTTTTCTGCTGTTGACGGTGTTGAGCCTCAGTCAGAAACTAACTGGAGATTAGCTGATAACTATAAAGTTCCTCGTATGGGGTTTGTTAACAAGATGGACCGTCAAGGGTCTAATTTCTTAGCAGTTTGTCAGCAAGTAAAAGATATGTTGAAATCTAACGCTGTGCCTTTAGTTTTACCTATTGGTGATGAGGCTGATTTCAAAGGAGTGGTTGATTTGATCAAGAATCAGGCTATTGTATGGCATGATGAAACTCAAGGAGCTACTTTTGATATTATTCCGGTACCGGAAGATATGGTTGCTGATGTGAAAAAATACAGACAGCAATTGATTGAGGAAGTTGCAGCGTATGATGAAAACTTGTTAGAAAAATTCATGGAAGATGAAGATTCTATCACAGAAGAAGAGATCAATAATGCGTTAAGAAGAGCTACTATTGATATGGCTATTATTCCAATGTTGTGTGGATCTTCATTCAAGAATAAAGGAGTTCAGTTCATGTTGGATGCGGTTTGTAAATTCTTACCTTCTCCGTTAGATAAAGAAGCTATCGAAGGAACGGATCCTGATACTGAAGAGCCTATTTCAAGAAAACCGTCTGTATCTGAGCCTTTCTCAGCTTTGGCGTTTAAGATCGCTACTGACCCTTATGTAGGTCGTTTGGCTTTCTTCCGTGCTTATTCAGGAAGATTAGATGCAGGATCTTATGTTTTTAATTCTCGTTCAGGGAATAAAGAGCGTATCTCTCGTATCTATCAAATGCACGCTAACAAACAAAACCCGATCGAATATATCGAGGCTGGAGATATTGGAGCAGCTGTAGGATTTAAAGATATTAAGACCGGTGATACTTTATGTGATGAGAAACACCCTATCGTATTAGAATCTATGGTGTTCCCTGATCCGGTAATTGGTATCGCAGTTGAGCCTAAAACAAAAGCTGACGTTGATAAAATGGGTATGGCTTTAGCGAAATTAGCTGAAGAGGATCCTACTTTTACTGTACGTACAGACCATGCTTCAGGTCAAACTATTATTTCAGGTATGGGTGAGCTTCACTTAGATATTATTGTTGACCGTTTAAGACGTGAGTTTAAAGTTGAGGTTAATCAAGGTGAGCCACAAGTTGAGTACAAAGAAGCTTTCACTAGACAAGCAGAGCATAGAGAGGTTTATAAAAAACAATCTGGTGGTCGTGGTAAATTTGGTGATATTGTATTCAAAATCGGACCAGCTGACGAAGTTGATGGAAAAGTTCCTATGGGATTACAATTCATTAATGAAGTTAAAGGTGGTAACGTACCGAAAGAGTATATTCCTGCTGTAGAAAAAGGTTTCAAAGAAGCTATGAAAGAAGGTCCTTTAGCGGGATACGAAGTTGATAGCTTAAAAGTAACTTTATTAGACGGTTCATTTCACCCTGTTGACTCGGATGCACTTTCGTTCGAATTGGCTGCTAAATTAGGTTATAAAGAGTCTGCAAAAGCTGCGGGTGCTGTTATCCTTGAGCCGATCATGAAGTTAGAGGTGTTAACTCCGGAAGAAAACATGGGGGATATTGTAGGTGACTTAAATAGAAGAAGAGGTCAGGTAAATAACATGGATGATAGGGCAGGTTCAAAAGTAATTAAAGCTTCTGTTCCGTTGTCAGAAATGTTTGGTTATGTAACTACTTTGAGAACATTGTCTTCAGGTAGAGCTACATCAACAATGGAGTTCTCTCACTACGCTGAAACACCTTCTAATATTTCAGAAGAAGTTATTAAGAAAGCTAAAGGTAACGCTTAATTTTTAAGAAAATGAGTCAAAAAATCAGAATAAAATTAAAATCATACGATCATAGTTTAGTAGACAAGTCTGCTGAAAAAATCGTAAAAACTGTAAAAAGTACAGGTGCGGTAGTAACGGGTCCTATTCCGTTGCCTACTAATAAAAAGATTTTTACTGTATTGCGTTCACCGCACGTAAACAAAAAATCAAGAGAGCAGTTCGAATTAAGTTCTTATAAGAGATTGTTGGATATCTATTCATCATCATCTAAGACTATCGATGCTTTAATGAAATTGGAATTGCCAAGTGGTGTTGAAGTAGAAATCAAAGTTTGATAATTGCTTAAACTTACATAAAGAAACCGTCTGGGCTCTGCTCAGCGGTTTTTTTTATATTTTAATTCAAGGCTTGTTAGTAGGTTTTTTCGTTCTGAAAAACACTTAACTAATTAAATTTGCGTGAATTAAAATAAAATTATATATTTGCACCCTCAAAAAGGAGGAGTGTGCCTTTTTGTGAGTAATTTTTAAAGAATTATAAATTAATAAATTGTTAAATATGTCTGGGTTAATCGGAAGAAAAATTGGCATGACTAGCATTTTTGATGAAAATGGGAAAAATATCCCATGTACAGTAATCGAAGCTGGTCCATGCGTAGTTACCCAAGTCAGAACCAACGAGGTTGACGGGTATGAAGCTCTTCAACTTGGTTTCGATGACAAGACTGAGAAACATGCTGTAAAAGCTGAGGTAGGTCACTTCAAAAAAGCAGGTACTGCTGCTAAGAAGAAAGTTGTTGAATTCAAGTATTTTGAAGAAAAACACAATCTAGGAGATGTGTTGACTGTTGATTTATTCAACGAAGGAGAATTTGTAGATGTACAAGGTGTGTCTAAAGGTAAAGGTTTCCAAGGTGTTGTTAAACGTCATGGGTTCGGTGGTGTTGGTCAGTCAACTCACGGTCAGCATAACCGTTTAAGAGCGCCGGGTTCTGTGGGTGCATCGTCTTACCCTTCAAGAGTGTTCAAAGGAATGCGTATGGCGGGTAGAACAGGAGGAGAAAATGTAACAGTTCAAAACCTTAGAGTTTTAAAAGTTGTAGCTGAGAAAAATCTTTTAGTAATAAAAGGTTGTGTTCCTGGTCACAAAAACTCTTACGTAATCATTCAGAAGTAATGGAAGTAAAAGTATTAGATATCAACGGAAAAGATACAGGACGTAAAGTACAGCTTTCTGATTCTGTATTCGCAATTGAGCCTAATAATCATGCTGTTTACCTTGATGTTAAGCAATATTTAGCAAATCAAAGACAAGGTACTCATAAGTCTAAAGAGAGAGGTGAGATTGCTGGAAGTACTCGTAAAATTAAAAAACAAAAGGGTACAGGTACTGCGCGTGCAGGTAGTGTTAAATCTCCTGTATTTGTAGGTGGTGGTAGAATCTTTGGACCAAAACCAAGAAACTATTCATTCAAATTGAATAAAAACTTGAAAAAATTAGCTCGTAAATCAGCTTTGTCTTTAAAAGCTCAGGAGTCTAATTTGGTAGTAGTAGAAGATTTTGTATTTGAAGCGCCAAACACTAAAAATTTCATTAACGTATTGAAAGCTTTAGGGTTAGATAACAAAAAATCATTATTCGTGTTGGGTGATGCAAATAAAAATGTATATTTGTCGTCACGTAATTTACAATCAACTTCTGTTGTAACTACTTCAGAATTAAATACTTATGCTGTTTTAAATGCTAAGAGTTTAGTTCTTACTGAAGGTTCGGTTAGCGGAATTGAAGCTAATTTAAGTAAATAATTAAGGTTATGAGTATCATTATTAAACCAATTATAACTGAAAAAATAACCAAAGAAGGTGAAGTTTTTAACCGTTTTGGTTTTGTGGTTGATAAGGCTGCTAACAAAATTCAGATCAAAAATGCAGTTGAAGCTGCCTATGGTGTGAATGTGGTTGCTGTTAATACTATGAACTATAGAGCTGATAGAAGTGTTAAATATACCAAAAATGGTTTGATCAGTGGAAAAACAAATGCTTATAAAAAAGCGGTTGTTCAAGTTCAGGAAGGTGAAACAATAGATTTTTATAATAATATCTAATAGAAAATGTCAGTTAGAAAATTAAAACCTATTACCCCGGGTCAGCGTTTTAGAGTTGTAAATAGCTTTGACACTATTACAACTGATAAGCCGGAAAAGTCATTGTTGGCTCCGAAAAAAAACTCTGGAGGTAGAAATAGTCAAGGAAAAATGACCATGCGTTATACGGGTGGTGGTCATAAACAAAAGTATCGTTTGGTAGATTTTAAAAGAACAAAAGCCGGAATTCCTGCTACTGTTAAAACTATCGAATACGATCCGAACCGTTCAGCTTTTATTTCTTTAATCGCTTATGCAGATGGTGCTAAAACATATATCATTGCGCAAAACGGTTTAGAAGTTGGACAAACTGTAGTGTCTGGTGAAGATGCGGCTCCGGAAATCGGAAATGCAATGCCTTTAAGTAAAATTCCTCTAGGTACAGTTATTTCATGTATCGAGTTAAGACCAGGTCAAGGTGCTGTTATTGCACGTTCTGCAGGGACTTTTGCTCAATTGATGGCGAGAGATGGTAAATATGCAACAATTAAAATGCCTTCTGGTGAAACAAGATTGATCTTGTTGACTTGTATGGCTACAATTGGAGCTGTTTCTAACTCAGATCATCAATTAGTAGTATCAGGTAAAGCTGGTAGATCTAGATGGTTAGGTAGAAGACCTAGAACTAGACCGGTAGCGATGAACCCAGTTGATCACCCAATGGGTGGTGGTGAAGGACGTTCTTCAGGAGGTCACCCACGTTCAAGAAAAGGTTTACCTGCTAAAGGTTATAGAACTCGTTCTAAGGTTAACCCGAGTAATAAGTATATTGTAGAACGTAGAAAGAAATAATTAGATAGACATGGCACGTTCATTAAAAAAAGGACCTTACGTACACTATAAATTAGAGAAGAAAGTTTTAGAAAACGTTGAGAAAGGTAATAAAGCAGTGATCAAAACTTGGTCAAGAGCTTCTATGATTACGCCTGACTTCGTTGGACAAACTATCGCAGTGCATAACGGTCGTCAATTTGTTCCGGTTTATGTAACTGAGAACATGGTAGGTCATAAATTAGGAGAATTTTCGCCAACAAGATCATTCCGTGGTCATGCTGGTGCAAAAAATAAAGGTAAAAAATAATAAGAAGCTATGGGAGTTCGTAAAAAAGAAAGAGCAGAGCAGATTAAAGAAGCTAAAGCGCAAGTTGCTTTTGCTAAATTAAATAACTGCCCTACTTCGCCAAGAAAAATGCGTTTAGTAGCTGATTTGGTAAGAGGTAAGAAAGTAGAATTGGCTCTTAATATATTGAGATTTAGTCAAAAAGAAGCTTCTAGAAAATTAGAAAAACTATTGTTATCAGCTATTGCTAACTGGCAGGCTAAAAATGCTGAAGCAAGTTTAGAAGAAGCAGGCTTATTTGTTAAAGAGATCCGCGTAGATGGTGGTATGATGTTGAAAAGACTTCGTCCGGCTCCGCAAGGTCGCGCGCACAGAATCAGAAAACGTTCTAACCACGTAACAATCGTGTTAGGAGAAAATAATAACACACAAAGTAATTAATAAACAGTATGGGACAAAAGACAAATCCAATCGGAAATAGACTTGGTATCATCAGAGGATGGGACTCAAACTGGTACGGTGGAAATGATTACGGTGATAAAATCGCTGAAGATTACAAAATCCGTAAATACATCCATGCTCGTTTATCTAAAGCTAGTGTTTCTAAGATAATTATCGAGAGAACTTTAAAGCTTGTAACCGTTACTATCACTACGGCTCGTCCAGGTATCATTATTGGTAAAGGAGGTCAAGAGGTAGACAAGTTAAAAGAAGAACTTAAGAAAATTACTGACAAAGAAGTTCAAATTAACATCTTTGAAATCAAAAGACCCGAGTTAGATGCTTATTTAGTGGCTAACAGTATTGCTCGTCAAATTGAAAGCAGAATTTCTTACAGAAGAGCTATTAAAATGGCTATTGCGGCTGCAATGAGAATGAATGCTGAAGGGATCAAAGTTATGATTTCCGGTCGTTTGAATGGTGCTGAAATGGCACGTTCAGAGCATTTCAAAGAAGGAAGAATTCCATTGTCAACTTTCAGAGCTGATATTGACTATGCTTTAGCTGAAGCTCATACTACTTACGGTAGAATGGGAATTAAAGTATGGATCATGAAAGGTGAGGTTTACGGAAAAAGAGATCTTTCTCCGTTAGTAGGTATGGATAAAAAACAATCCAAATCTTCTGGAGGAAAAGGTAAACCAAACACACGCAAAAGAAAGTAATTATTTTAAATTAAAGAAAAATGTTACAGCCTAAAAGAACAAAATACCGTAAGGTACAGAAAGGTAAAATGAAAGGTGTTTCTCAAAGAGGACATGTACTTTCAAATGGTATGTTTGGGATAAAATCTTTAGATTCAGCTTTCATTACTTCTCGTCAAATTGAGGCGGCTCGTATCGCAGCAACACGTTTCATGAAAAGAGAAGGACAGTTGTGGATTAAAATTTTCCCGGATAAGCCAATCACAAAGAAACCTCTTGAAGTACGTATGGGTAAAGGTAAAGGTGCAGTTGAATATTGGGCTGCAGTTGTAAAACCGGGAAGAATCATGTTTGAAGTAGGAGGTGTGCCGCTTTCTGTAGCAAAAGAAGCATTACGTCTTGCTGCACAAAAACTTCCTGTAAAAACTAAGTTTGTTGTCGCTAGAGATTTCGAAGCATAATTAAAAGAGCATTATGAAACAATCAGAAATAAAAGATCTATCTGCAGCTGAGTTACAAGAGAAACTTAGTCAGTTAAAGAAAACTTATACCGACCTAAAAACAGCTCATACAATTTCTCCGATTGATAATCCATTACAATTAAGAAATGTAAGAAGAGCGGTTGCGAGAATTGAAACTGAGTTAACTAAAAGAGAGTTACAATAATTTGTATTCTGCTGAAAGATGGAAAAAAGAAATTTAAGAAAAGAGAGAGTAGGTGTTGTTACTAGCAACAAAATGGAGAAATCTATTGTTGTTTCTGAAACAAGAAAAGTAAAACACCCTTTATATGGTAAGTTCGTGTTGAAAACTAAAAAATACGTTGCACACGACGAAACAAACGATTGTAACATTGGAGATACTGTAAGAATTATGGAGACTCGTCCATTAAGTAAATCTAAATGTTGGAGACTAGTTGAAATCATTGAAAGAGCTAAGTAATTATGGTACAACAAGAATCAAGATTAAAAGTAGCAGATAACACGGGAGCTAAGGAAGTTTTAACTATCCGTGTTTTAGGAGGAACGAAACGTCGTTATGCCTCTGTAGGTGATAAAATTGTAGTTTCTATTAAAGATGCTACTCCTAACGGAAACGTGAAAAAAGGAGCTGTATCTACTGCAGTTGTTGTACGTACTAAAAAAGAAGTGAGAAGAGCTGATGGATCTTACATCCGTTTTGACGATAACGCATGTGTATTGTTAAACGCTGCAGGTGAAATGAGAGGTACTCGTGTTTTTGGTCCGGTAGCTAGAGAACTTCGTGAAAAACAATTCATGAAAATTGTATCATTGGCACCAGAGGTGCTTTAATTCTTAAAATGATGGCAAAGCTAAAAATTAAATCAGGAGACGTAGTAAAAGTAATCGCCGGAGATCATAAAGGGTCTGAAGGAACAGTTTTGCGCGTACTTCGTGAAGCAAATAAAGCGGTAGTTGAAGGGATTAACATGGTTTCAAAACATACAAAACCAAGTGCTAAAAACCCTCAAGGTGGTATCGTTAAGAAGGAAGCTCCTATTCATATTTCAAACCTGTCTTTAATTGACCCGAAATCAAAGTCAGTTACTAAAGTAGGTTTCAAAGTTGAAGGAGACAAGAAAGTGAGATTTTCAAAAAAATCTAATCAAGTATTATAGTTATGTCTTATATACCTAGATTAAAAGAAGAATATAAGAGTAGAGTTATTGCTGCTCTTAGAGAAGAATTCGGTTACAAAAACATTATGCAAGTTCCTAAACTTGAAAAGATTGTTGTAAGCCGTGGAGTTGGTGCAGCTGTATCTGATAAAAAATTAGTAGATTACGCTGTTGAAGAAATTACTAAAATTACCGGTCAAAAGGCTGTGTCTACTATTTCTAAGAAAGACGTTGCTTCTTTCAAATTGAGAAAAGGTATGCCGATCGGTGCTAAAGTAACATTACGTGGAGAAAGAATGTATGAGTTCTTAGACAGATTGATTACTTCGTCTTTACCGCGTGTTAGAGATTTCAACGGGATCAAATCAACTGGTTTTGACGGTAGAGGTAACTATAACTTAGGGGTTCTAGAGCAAATTATCTTCCCTGAGATTGATATCGATAAAGTAAACAAAATTGCTGGTTTTGATATTACTTTTGTAACTTCTGCAAAAACAGATAAAGAAGCAAAATCATTATTAGGAGAACTAGGATTACCTTTTAAAAAGAATTAAGACATGGCTAAAGAATCTATGAAAGCCCGTGAGGCGAAAAGAGAAGCATTAGTAGCTAAATATGCTGAAAAAAGAAAAGCTTTGAAAGAAGCCGGAGATTATGAGGCATTGCAAAAATTACCAAAAAATGCATCTCCTGTGCGTTTACACAATCGTTGTAAATTGACAGGTAGACCAAGAGGCTACATGCGTCAATTCGGAATTTCACGTGTAACATTCCGTGAAATGGCTAACCAAGGATTAATTCCGGGGGTAAAAAAATCCAGTTGGTAATATAAATTTGTTAAAAACAATAAAAAAGTGTACATTTGTGCGCTTTTTTATTGAAAATAAGATTTTTATAAGTCGCAATAGTGCTAAAAACTGGTGCTATCGCGGCTTATAGGAGTTAATTAGAATTTTGAATTTAATTGGTTTTAGGTTCAAGGAGTGGGTTGCCTCTTGAAAACCGGAACCGCAATTTTATATATATGTATACAGATCCAATTGCAGATTTTCTTACAAGAGTTAGAAATGCTGTGAGAGCTAACCACAAAGTGGTTGAGATTCCGGCTTCTAATTTGAAAAAAGAGATCACAAAAATTTTATTTGACCAAGGGTATATCTTGAGCTACAAATTTGAAAATAATACCGTTCAAGGTAGTATTAAAATCGCTCTTAAGTACGACAAAGAAACTAAAGAGCCTGTAATCAGAGATATCCAAAGAATTAGTAAACCAGGTTTACGTAAGTATGCTAGCTCTACTGATTTACCAAGAATCTTAAACGGACTAGGTGTGGCTATTGTTTCTACATCTAAAGGTGTTATGACTGGTAAACAAGCCAAACAGCTTAATGTTGGTGGAGAAGTAATTTGTTACGTATATTAATTAAAAGACGAAAGCATGTCAAGAATAGGTAAAAATCCAATTGCAATTCCAGCAGGAGTAACTGTAGAAGTGAAAGATGCTGTAGTTATAGTAAAAGGAAAATTAGGCGAGCTTTCTCAAGAGTTTTCTGATGTGACGGTAAAAGTTGAGGACAACAATGTTGTTGTTGAGCGTTCATCAGATAACAAAAGTGAGAGAGCGAAACATGGATTATATCGTGCTCTTATCAATAATATGGTTGTAGGAGTTTCAGAAGGTTTTACTAAGGAGTTAGAATTAGTGGGTGTTGGTTACCGTGCTTCAAATCAAGGGCAAAAACTTGATTTGGCATTAGGATACTCTCATAATATTGTTTTAGATATTGCTCCGGAAGTAAAAGTTGAAACAGTTTCTGAAAAAGGTAAAAATCCAATAGTGAAATTATCATCATTTGACAAACAATTATTAGGTCAGGTATCTGCTAAAATCAGATCTTTCCGTAAACCTGAGCCTTACAAAGGAAAAGGTGTTAAGTTTGTAGGTGAAGTATTAAGAAGAAAAGCAGGTAAATCAGCTTAAAAATTAAGGCTATGTCATTAACAAAAACTGAAAGAAGACAAAGAATTAAATTCAGAATTAGAAAGATTGTTAGCGGTACTGCTGCACAACCTAGACTTTCTGTATTTAGATCTAATAAAGAGATCTATGCGCAAGTCATAGATGACGTAAACGGTGTTACATTAGCTTATGCATCTTCTCGTGATAAAGAAGTTGCAAAAGGTACAAAAACTGAAATTGCTAACGCAGTAGGTAAATTAGTAGCTGAAAGAGCTCTTAAATCAGGTATTAGTGAAATCTCTTTTGATAGAGGTGGATATTTGTACCATGGACGTGTTAAATCATTAGCAGAAGGAGCTAGAGAAGCTGGACTAAAATTCTAAAGTTATGTATCAAAAATATAAAAATGTAGAGCTAGTAAAACCAAGTGGTCTTGAATTAAAAGATCGTTTGGTTAGTGTAAATCGTGTTACTAAAGTTACTAAAGGTGGTAGAGCATTCGGTTTCTCTGCTATCGTAGTAGTAGGTGATGAGAGTGGAGTTGTAGGACACGGATTAGGAAAATCTAAAGATGTTTCTGAAGCTATTGCTAAAGCAGTAGAAGACGCAAAGAAAAATTTAGTTAGAGTTCCTTTGAATGGTGTTACTGTACCTCATGAGCAAAAAGGTAAGTATGGTGGGGCTAGAGTTTATTTAATGCCAGCATCTCATGGTACCGGAGTTATTGCCGGTGGTGCAGTGCGTGCGGTATTAGAGTCAGTAGGTATTCACGATGTATTGTCTAAATCTCAAGGTTCATCTAATCCTCATAACGTTGTTAAAGCTACTTTTGATGCTTTGTTACAAATGAGAAGTGCTGCAACTGTTGCTAAACAAAGAGGCGTGTCTCTTGATAAAGTATTTAAAGGATAAAAAATTCAAGGAAAATGGCAAAAATTTTAGTAAAACAAGTAAAAAGTAGAATTAACTGTCCGGAGACTCAAAAAAGAACATTAGATTCTTTAGGGTTAAGAAAAATCGGGCAAGTTGTTGAGCATGACGCAAGTCCTGCTGTCCTTGGAATGGTAAATAAAGTTAAACACTTAGTTTCTGTTGAAGAAACTAAATAATAGTTTTCGTTATGAATTTAAGTAACTTACAGCCAGCTGAAGGTTCAGTTCACAACCAAAATAAAAGAGTAGGTAGAGGACAAGGTTCCGGTAAAGGTGGTACTTCGACAAGAGGTCACAAAGGAGCAAAGTCACGTTCTGGTTATTCTAAGAAAATTGGTTTCGAAGGTGGTCAAATGCCACTTCAAAGACGTGTACCTAAGTTTGGATTTAAAAATATTAACAGAGTTGAGTATCAAGGTGTGAACTTAGATACAATTCAATATTTAGTAGATAATGGTATTATTACTGATACTGTTGATTTCGACGTATTAGTAGAAAATCGTTTAGCTACAAAAAATAGCTTAGTAAAGATTTTAGGTAGAGGTGAGCTAAAAGCTAAACTTAAAGTTAGTGCTCACAAATTTACTGCCTCTGCAAAAGCTGCAATAGAAGCTGCTGGTGGAGAAGCTGTAACTTTATAATCCTTTTAGTAATATGAAGAAATTTATAGATTCTTTTATCAATGTCTGGAAAATTGAAGAGTTAAAAAACAGAATTTTGTTAACTCTAGGTTTGTTATTAGTGTATCGTTTCGGTGCTCAGGTAACACTTCCGGGTATTGATGCTACTAAATTGGGAAATCTTACTAACCAAACAAACGAAGGTATTGGTTGGTTAATCAATGTATTTACAGGAGGCGCGTTTTCGCAAGCCTCTGTATTTGCATTAGGTATCATGCCTTATATCTCTGCTTCTATCGTAGTTCAGTTGATGGGGATCGCTATTCCTTATCTGCAAAAATTACAGAGTGATGGAGAAAGCGGTAGAAAAAAGATTAACCAAATCACGAGATGGCTAACAATTATAATCACTTTGGTTCAAGGTCCGGGTTATATCTATAACTTATACAGAACCTTGCCTTCTGATGCGTTTTTGTTAGGTGTAAGCTCATTCTCATTCTTGTTCTCATCTGTTTTAATTATGGTGACAGGAACAATATTTGCTATGTGGTTAGGTGAAAAAATCACTGATAAAGGAATCGGAAACGGTATCTCTTTATTAATTATGGTGGGAATTATCGCCAGAATGCCGCAAGCATTTATTCAGGAATTCATGTCTCGTACGTCGCAAGAGTCTAGCGGAAGCATTATGATGATTGTGATGGAGGTGATTTTATGGTTCTTAGTGATCATTGCCAGTATCTTATTGGTTATGGCAGTGAGAAAAATTCCTGTGCAATATGCCAGAAGAACAGTAGCTGGTGAGTTCGAACAAGATATGATGGGTTCTAGACAGTTTATACCTTTGAAGCTAAATGCTTCAGGTGTAATGCCGATTATCTTTGCACAGGCTATTATGTTCATTCCAGCTGCAATTTCCGGATTAGCAAAAGAATCTGACACGGCACAATCGTTGGCCACCATGTTTAAAGATCCGTTCGGATTGGTTTATAATGTGGTATTTGCTTTGTTAATTATAATTTTTACGTATTTTTACACCGCAATTACCGTACCGACAAACAAAATGGCTGATGACTTGAAAAGAAGTGGTGGTTTCATACCAGGGGTAAGACCAGGGGTTGAGACTAGTGATTATCTGGACAAGATTATGTCGTTAATAACCTTTCCGGGTTCTATTTTCTTAGCATTGATTGCGATTTTACCTGCATTCGTGGTAAGTTTATTGAACGTTCAAGGTGCTTGGGGTTATTTTTATGGAGGTACATCTTTACTAATTATGGTGGGGGTTGCTATTGATACTATTCAACAAATTAATACCTATTTATTGAATAGACATTATGATGGTTTGATGAAAAGTGGTAAAAATAGAAAAGCAGTAGCTTAATATTTATGGCAAAACAATCAGCAATAGAACAAGACGGAACAATTGTAGAAGCATTGTCAAATGCAATGTTCCGAGTAGAGTTAGAAAACGGACATGTTGTAATTGCTCATATTTCCGGTAAAATGCGTATGCATTATATTAAATTACTACCGGGAGATAAGGTAAAACTTGAAATGAGCCCTTACGATTTAACAAAAGCAAGAATTACATATAGATACTAAAGGCTATTAAAATGAAAGTAAGAGCATCAGTAAAAAAGAGAAGTGCCGAGTGCATTATAGTGCGTAGAAAAGGAAGATTATACGTGATTAATAAAAAGAATCCTAGATTTAAACAAAGACAAGGATAATTATGGCAAGAATTGCAGGGGTAGATGTACCTAAACAAAAAAGAGGAATTATTGCTTTAACATACATTTTTGGTGTTGGTAAAAGCAGAGCTAAAGATATCTTAGCAAAAGCTCAAGTGAGCGAAGATAAAAAAGTTCAAGATTGGAATGATGATGAAATCAGTGCCATCCGTGAAGCTGTTTCATACTACAAGATTGAAGGTGAATTGCGTTCTGAGATTCAATTAAACATCAAACGTTTAATGGATATCGGATGTCAAAGAGGTATTCGTCACAGAGCTGGACTTCCGTTAAGAGGTCAAAGAACTAAGAATAATTCTAGAACTAGAAAAGGTAAGAGAAAAACTGTTGCTAACAAGAAAAAAGCAACTAAATAATAAGTAAGTAATATGGCTAAGACAACAGCAAAAAAACGTAAAGTTATAGTTGAATCTTCTGGAGAAGCACATATTAATGCTACTTTTAACAACATAATCATTTCATTAACTAACAAAAAAGGTGAAGTGATCTCTTGGTCTTCGGCTGGTAAAATGGGCTTCAGAGGTTCTAAAAAGAACACTCCGTATGCAGCTCAAATGGCAGCAGAAGATTGCGCAAAAGTAGCACTAGAGGCTGGATTGAAAAAAGTAAAAGTTTACGTTAAAGGTCCAGGTAACGGTAGAGAATCAGCTATTCGTTCTATCCACAATGGTGGTATAGAAGTAACTGAAATCATCGATGTTACTCCAATTCCTCATAACGGATGTCGTCCTCCGAAAAGAAGAAGAGTTTAATTATTTTTTAGTATAACCAAGGTAGGTTTACGATTATCGAAGGATAAAATTAGACCTGAATTCATAATCCCTACCTTAATTTATTTTTTAAAATGGCAAGATATACTGGTCCTAAAACAAAAATCGCTCGTAAGTTTGGCGAAGCTATCTTCGGAGATGATAAAGCCTTCGAAAAAAGAAATTACCCTCCGGGACAACATGGTTTGGCTCGTAAAAGAGGTAAAAAATCTGAATATGCTATCCAGTTAATGGAAAAACAAAAAGCTAAATATACTTATGGTATTTTAGAAAAACAATTCAGAAATTTATATGAAAAAGCATCTGCTGCTTCTGGAGTAACAGGTGAAATCTTATTACAATTATGTGAATCACGTTTAGATAACGTTGTATTCCGTATGGGTGTTGCTCCTTCAAGAAGAGCAGCTCGTCAAATTGTATCTCACCGTCATATTACTGTAAATGGAGAGGTTGTTAATATTCCTTCTTATCAATTAAAACCTGGTGATAAAGTAGCTATACGCGAAAAATCAAAATCTCTTGAGGCAATTGAGCGTTCTTTATCTAATTCTGCTCACGTTTACGAGTGGATCACTTGGAACAACGACACTAAAGAAGGTACTTTTGTTGCCGTTCCGCAAAGATTACAAATTCCAGAAAATATCAAAGAACAACTAATCGTTGAGTTGTATAACAAATAATAATTGACTTTAGTCGAGATATGGCATTATTTAATTTTCAAAAGCCCGATAAAGTTATCATGATCGATTCAACCGATTTTGAAGGTAAGTTTGAATTCAGACCTTTAGAACCGGGATACGGATTGACTGTTGGTAATGCATTAAGAAGAGTTTTACTTTCTTCATTAGAAGGTTACGCAATTACATCTGTTAGAATTGAAGGAGTTGAGCATGAATTCTCAACAATTTCTGGTGTAGTTGAAGATGTTACAGAAATTATCCTTAACTTAAAGCAAGCACGTTTCAAAAGACAAATTGAGGACGTTGATAATGAATCTGTTTCAATTTCACTTTCTGGTAAAGAACAAATTACAGCAGGAGATTTTCAAAAATTCATCTCTGGTTTCCAAGTGTTAAATCCGGATTTAGTAATTTGTACTTTAGATAGTAAAACAACTATCAACATGGAACTTACTATCGAAAAAGGTAGAGGTTATGTTCCTGCTGAAGAAAACAAAAAAGCAAACGCGCCTATTGGAACTATTTTTACAGATTCTATCTATACACCGGTAAAAAATGTAAAATATTCAATTGAAAACTACCGTGTAGAGCAAAAAACTGACTACGAAAAATTAGTTTTTGAAATCGTTACCGACGGATCAATTCATCCAAAAGACGCTTTAACTGAAGCAGCTAAAACGTTGATTCACCACTTTATGTTGTTTTCTGATGAGAGAATTACATTAGAGGCTGATGAAATTGCTCAAACGGAATCATACGACGAAGAATCTTTACACATGCGTCAGTTGTTAAAGACTAAATTGGTAGATATGGATTTGTCTGTAAGAGCATTAAATTGTTTGAAAGCGGCTGAAGTAGATACATTAGGAGACTTGGTTTCTTTCAATAAAAACGACTTAATGAAATTCCGTAATTTTGGTAAAAAATCTTTAACTGAGCTAGACGAATTAGTAGCTTCTAAAGGTTTGAACTTCGGAATGGATTTAAGCAAATATAAATTAGATAAAGAATAAATTACTTCATATTTTGCTCTCCAGAGAGGATCGTAGCAAGATGAAGGCTAAATAAGAACGTCATGAGACACGGAAAAAAAGTAAATCACTTAGGTAGAAAAGCAGGGCATAGAAAAGCTATGTTGGCTAATATGGCATGTTCGTTAATTGAACACAAAAGAATTAACACAACAGTTGCTAAAGCTAAAGCTTTAAAACAATTTATAGAGCCGCTAGTAACTAAGTCAAAAGAAGATACTACACATAACAGACGTATTGTTTTCTCTTATTTAAGAAGCAAATATGCAGTTACTGAATTATTCAGAGAAGTAGCTGCTAAAGTTGGTGATCGTCCGGGAGGATATACTCGTATCATAAAATTAGGAAACCGTTTAGGGGATAATGCAGATATGGCGATGATCGAACTTGTAGATTTTAACACAATCTATAACGGTGGTAAAAAAGAAGTTAAAAAGACTACTCGTCGTAGTAGAACTAAAAAGACCGATGCAGCTCCTGCAGCTGAAGCACCGGCAACTGAAACTTCTGAAAATACTGAAGCAACTGAATAATCATGAAGAAATGATTAATAAAAAAAGGATAAGCTATTTTAGTTTATCCTTTTTTTTATGTTTTAATTTTAAAATAGGTCGAATAGATTTAACTTTGCAAAAAACAACACAATAAGAATGAAATACACAAATCGCAAAAAAGCTGTATTGCTATTAAAGGACGGTACTATTTTTTATGGTAAATCAATCGGAATCGAAGGTAAAACTTTCGGAGAAGTAGCATTTAATACCGGAACGACAGGCTATCAGGAGATCTTTACAGATCCGTCTTATTATGGTCAAATCATGGTGACTACTAATGCGCACATCGGAAATTATGGTGTAAATGACCTGGAAGTGGAATCCAATGGTGTGAAAATTGCCGGTTTGGTATGTAAAAATTTTAGTTTTAACTACTCAAGAGAAAGAGCAACGGAAAGTTTGTTGGATTACTTCCAAAAACAAAATCTGATCGCTATTTCAGATGTGGATACCAGAGCTTTAGTAAGCTATATTCGTGATAATGGTGCAATGAACGCTGTAATTTGTACAGATGATACGTCAATTGATGAATTGAAGAAACTTTTAGCTGAAGTGCCGGATATGAACGGATTAGAATTAGCTTCAGTAGTTTCAGCAAAAGAACCGTATTTTTTCGGTAACGAAAACGCAACATATAAAGTTTCAGCGTTAGATTTGGGGATCAAGACCAATATTTTGCGAAATCTGGCAGCAAGAGACTGCTATATTAAAGTTTTTCCTTATGATGCAAGTTATGCTGACCTGAAATCATTTAATCCTGATGGTTATTTCTTGTCGAATGGTCCCGGTGATCCCGAGCCGTTAGAGTCAGCACAACAGGTAGCTCGCGATATTTTGAACGAAAATAAGCCTCTTTTTGGTATTTGTCTGGGACATCAGGTAATTGCTTTGGCAAATGGAATTTCTACCTATAAAATGTTCAACGGACATAGAGGAATCAACCATCCGGTCAAAAATTTGATTACGGGAAAAGGCGAGATCACCTCTCAAAACCATGGTTTTGCGGTATCGAAAGAGGATTTGGAAAAGAATACAGATTTTGAATTGACTCATGTGCATCTTAATGATGGTACGGTTGCCGGTATGCGTATGAAATCTAAGAACTGTTTTTCAGTACAATATCACCCGGAAGCAAGTCCCGGACCACACGATTCTTCCTATCTTTTCGATCAGTTTGTTGAGAATATCAAGGCTTCGAAGAACTAAATCGTTATCGTTTATAAGTTTTTTTAGAAATGTGTATTATTAATTTTAATAGTTATATTTTTGTTTAATACACAAAATAATTAACCAAAAATTACAAAAAAATGAGCATTATTATAAAAGTACATGCGAGACAAATTTTGGATTCCAGAGGAAATCCTACAGTTGAAGTGGATGTAGTAACAGAGAATGGAGTTTTAGGGAGAGCCGCTGTGCCAAGCGGAGCTTCAACCGGTGAACATGAAGCAGTTGAATTGCGTGATGGAGGAAAAGATTATATGGGAAAAGGCGTGTTGAAAGCTGTAGAGAATGTAAATACTAAAATTGCTGCTGAAGTAATAGGGATGTCTGTTTTTGAGCAAAATGCTATTGACAAAGCCATGATAGAACTTGACGGAACTGCAAATAAATCTAATCTGGGTGCAAATGCGATCTTAGGTGTTTCTTTAGCAGTAGCTAAAGCTGCGGCTAATGAACTTGGATTGCCATTGTATCGTTACGTTGGGGGTGTTTCTGCAAACACTTTGCCGGTGCCGATGATGAATATTATTAATGGAGGTTCGCATTCTGATGCGCCAATTGCATTTCAAGAGTTTATGATTATGCCGGTTAAGGCTAAAAACTTTACACATGCTATGCAAATGGGAACAGAGATCTTCCATAACCTTAAAAAAGTATTACACGACAGAAATCTTTCTACAGCAGTAGGAGATGAAGGAGGTTTTGCTCCTAATCTGGCAGGAGGAACTGAAGATGCTTTAGACTCAATTAAATTAGCAGTAGAAAAAGCAGGTTATACATTCGGTGACGACGTGAAAGTTGCTTTAGACTGTGCTTCTTCTGAATTTTATGTAGACGGAAAATACGATTATGCTAAATTTGAAGGCGAAACAGGTAAAGTAAGAACTTCAGCTGAGCAAGCAGAATATTTGGCGGAATTAGCAGCTAAATACCCGATTGTTTCTATCGAAGACGGTATGTACGAAGACGATTGGGAAGGATGGAAATTATTGACAGAAAAAATCGGTGATAAAGTGCAGTTAGTAGGTGATGATTTATTTGTTACGAATGTAGAACGTTTGTCAAGAGGTATTTCAGAAGGTATTGCTAATTCAATTTTGATCAAAGTAAACCAGATAGGTACATTGACAGAAACTATTGCAGCTGTGAATATGGCACACAATGCAGGATATACTTCCGTAATGAGTCACCGTTCAGGGGAAACAGAAGACAATACGATTGCAGATTTAGCAGTAGCGCTAAATTGTGGTCAGATCAAAACCGGATCTGCCTCACGTTCAGATCGTATGGCGAAGTATAACCAGTTATTACGCATTGAAGAAGAGTTAGGGGAAGTAGCTTATTTTCCGCAAGAAAATGCTTTTAAAGTGAAGTAATAAATATCAAATTTTTATCAAAATCCCGATTCTGTTAACAAAACTTTATCGGGATTTTTTGTATATAATAAATAAACATAAAATATTTTGAAATTTTTTAAAATTCGAATATAATTCGCTAAATTCGCATGATTCTTAAAATTTTACATTAAAAAAACTATATACACGATGTCAAAAACTGCAATATTAGAGATCGATGGCAATAAATATGAGTTTCCTGTAATTGTAGGGACTGAAAATGAAGCTGCTATCGATATAGAGAAGTTGCGTGCTGCAACCGGTGCTATAACTATCGATCCTGGCTATAAAAATACAGGTTCTTGTAAAAGTGAAATCACTTTCCTAAACGGAGAAGAAGGTGTTTTGCGTTACAGAGGATACACGATCGAAGATTTAGCAGAAAAAGCTACGTTCCTAGAGGTGTCATATCTATTGATTTTTGGTGAATTGCCAACAGCTTCACAGCTTGAGAAGTTTGAAAATGACATCAGAAAATATACAATGGTTAGTGAAGAAATGAAGAGCATCATTGATGGTTTTCCAAGAACAGCCCACCCAATGGGAGTTTTGTCTTCATTGACAAGTGCTTTAACAGCATTCAATCCTAAGTCTGTAAATGTTGAAAATGAAAAAGAATTATACGAAGCTGTTTGTAAAACAATTGGTAAATTCTTAGTAATTGCAACTTGGACTTTCAGAAAGAGAATGGGATATCCTTTAAATTATTACGATAATACAAAAGGGTATGTAGAAAATTTCATGCGTTTGATGTTTGAATTACCGACAGGTCCTTACAAAGTAGATCCTAAAGTAGTTGCGGCATTAGATAAGTTGTTTATTTTGCACGCTGATCACGAACAAAACTGTTCAACATCAACAGTTCGTATCGTAGGGTCATCTCATGCAGGTTTATTTGCTTCAATTTCTGCCGGAGTTTCTGCATTGTGGGGTCCGCTTCACGGAGGAGCTAATCAGGCAGTATTGGAAATGTTACAACAAATTCACGATAATGGAGGAGATGTTGCCAAATTCGTATTGAAAGCTAAAGATAAAAATGATCCGTTCCGTTTAATGGGATTCGGTCACCGTGTTTATAAAAACTTTGACCCGAGAGCTAAGATCATCAAAAAAGCTGCTGATGATGTATTAGGTACATTAGGAGTTGAAGATCCGTTATTAGACATTGCAAAACAATTGGAGAAAGTTGCTTTAGAAGACGAATATTTCAAAGCAAGAAATCTGTATCCTAATGTAGATTTCTATTCAGGAATTATTTACCGTGCAATGGGTATTCCTGTAGAAATGTTTACAGTATTGTTTGCAATCGGACGTTTACCGGGTTGGATTGCTCAATGGAAAGAAATGCGTCTGAACAAAGAGCCGATAGGACGACCTCGTCAAGTATACACCGGTTCACCGCTTAGAGCTTTTAAAGAGGTGAAAGACAGATAAAATAATAAATAAAAAATCCCGAGTAATCGGGATTTTTTATTTAAAGTTAGTTTTTTAGAGCAAAGCTCTTTTTTCTATCTTTGCGCAAACCAAACAAACTATGCTAAAACTGAATATTAAAAATGAAACTTCCCGTTTGAGGGCTGTCATTTTAGGTACAGCTCAGAGTAACGGACCAACACCTACCAAGTCAGAAGCTTACGATCCTAAATCTTTAGAACATATTCTGGCGGGAACTTATCCGCTGGAAGAAGATATGGTTAAAGAGATAGAAGCTTTTAATCAGGTTTTTGAAAAATATGATGTAGAGGTTTTTCGTCCTCAGATTATAGAGAACTACAATCAGATCTTTGCTCGTGATATCGGGTTCGTGATCGATGATGTGTTTATAAAAGCAAATATATTACCCGATAGAGAACGAGAGTTAGATGCGATTCAATATGTGATAGATCAAATGGATCCGACCAAAGTAGTAAGGCCGCCTGAAAAAGTACATATTGAGGGGGGAGATGTAATGCCTTGGAATGAGCATATTTTTATAGGGACTTATAAAGGAAGTGATTACAAAGACTATATCACAGCCAGAACCAATATGTATGGTGTAGATTTTATCAAAGAAATGTTTCCCAATAAAATAGTGAAAGAATTTGATCTGGTGAAGTCAAGGATTGAACCACGCGATAATGCATTGCATTTGGATTGTTGTTTTCAACCGGTTGGTATAGATAAAGGAATTATTTATAAAAGTGGTTTCCGCGAAGAAGCAGATTATCTGTATCTGGTCGATATTTTCGGAAAAGAAAATTTATTTCATATTGAAAGAGAAGAAATGTATCACATGAATTCGAATATTTTTTCAATAGCACCCGATGTTGTGGTTTCAGAAAGAAATTTTACAAGATTAAACAATTGGCTTAGAGCTAACGGCTTTACAGTTGAAGAGATACCTTATGCTGAAATTTCTAAACAAGAAGGACTATTGCGTTGTTCTACGTTACCGTTGATTAGAGATTAAACCAATGTTCGGTAGAAAGAACAATTAACACAAATAACAAATAAAATGAATCAAACAACAAATACAATATTGATGATTCGTCCGGTAGCATTCCGTATGAATGAACAAACGGCAGTGAATAATTATTACCAGAAAGTGTTGGATAACTTATTGCCTGCCACTGTAAATGTAAAAGCGCAGGAAGAATTTGATGTTTATGTTGAAAAATTGAGAACAGTTGGGGTAAATGTAGTTGTTGTAGATGATACGAAAGAGCCGGATACACCGGATAGTATTTTTCCGAATAACTGGATTTCTTTTCATGAGAACGGTGACGTGGCTCTGTATCCGATGTTTGCTGAAAACAGAAGACTGGAACGTAGAGAAGATATCTTAGATATCCTTGAAGAAAAAGGTTTTGTGATCAATGACATTATGGATTATACAGCTGCTGAAGAAGATAATGTTTTTTTAGAAGGAACCGGAAGTATTATTTTAGACCGGGAAAATGAAATCGCTTATTGCGCATTATCACCTAGAGCTGATGAAGAATTGTTTATCGAGTTTTGTGAAGATTTTGAATATACTCCTGTGATCTTTGAAGCTTATCAAACAGTTGATGGTGAGCGAAAACATATTTATCATACCAATGTGATGATGTGTGTTGCAGAAACATTTGCAGTTATCTGTGCTGATTGTATTGATGACAAAGCAGAGCGTAAAATGGTTTTGGAAGTCTTGAAAAAATCCGGGAAAGAAGTTATCTTTATCACTGAAGATCAAGTTAACAATTTTGCCGGAAATATGTTGCAGGTAAAAGGGCAAAATGAGGAACGTTTTCTGGTAATGAGTAATGCAGCCTATCAATCATTGACGCAAGAGCAAATAGCAAAGATTGAGAAACATTGTAAAATTATCTATGCAAGTTTAGATACTATTGAAGCTTGTGGCGGTGGAAGTGCACGTTGCATGATGGCAGAAGTTTTTTTACCGGAAACAGAAAATTAATATGTTATCAAGAAAAACAAAATATGGGTTAAAAGCGCTGATTTATATTGCTAAGCAAGATAAATCAGCACCCGTTTTGATTTCTGAAATAGCCGAAAAAGAACATATTTCCAAAAAGTTTTTAGAGACTATTCTGTTGGATTTGAAGAAATCCGGTATCTTAGGTTCAAAAATGGGTAAAGGAGGCGGCTATTATTTAATGAAAGATCCGAAAGAGATCAAAATAGCAAGTATCATCAGAGTTTTAGACGGTCCGATTGCGCTTCTGCCTTGTGTTAGTATTAATTTTTATGAGAAATGTGACGACTGTCCGAGTGAAGAAACATGTGCGTTGAATAAATTGATGATCCAGGTGAGAGATAACGCTTTGTCTATTTTAGAAAAACAATCTTTACATGATCTGGCAAGCTTTTAAAAAAATTTAAACAAATAATCTATTAATTCTATAGACTAATCGTATATTTGAAGTCTGAAAAAATAAAGCTTATGTTTTTAGATTTATTGAGAACCAAAAAAACAGGAGAGATTGTAAGTCGGGACACAAAGATTTCGGCTTGTAAAGCTGTAACCTGGCGGTTGCTCGGGACTATAGATACTATGATTATTTCTTTTATTATGACAGGTAATGTAAAAATAGCCTTCTCTATAGGGAGCTTTGAAGTATTCACAAAAATGATATTATATTTTATTCACGAAAAGGTCTGGGCAAAATGGACAAAATAAGACAGGAAACATTAAAAAATTGGAATGAACAAATAGACCAATTGTCATTAAAGGAAAGTATTGCATGGGTTTTACAACATGTTGAGGGAAAAGTGGTCTTTTCAACCTCGTTCGGGATAGAAGATCAGGTTATAACACATTACCTTGAGCCACATTATGATAGTGTCGAACTTTTCACGTTAGACACCGGACGTCAGTTTAATGAGACCTATGAAGTGTTTCAGAAAACACAAAGTAAATATCCGAAGCTGAATATTAAAACCTATTATCCGGAAGAAACAGATATTCAGGAATACTACAGCAAATCAGGAGTCAATGGCTTTTATAACAGTATAGAAGAACGAAAGCAATGCTGCTTTATCAGAAAAGTAAAACCTTTAAATAAAGCTTTACTCGGTGCTTCCGTGTGGATCACAGGACTTCGGGCAGAACAATCAGCAAATAGAGAGACTATGCAATTTTTAGAATGGGATGCTGATCATCAATTGATCAAGTTCAATCCGTTACTTCTTTTTACATTAGAAGAAGTGGAAGCAGAAGTAGATCAATACAATATTCCGATTAACAGTTTGTATAAAAAAGGCTATTTGAGCATCGGTTGTGCTCCGTGTACAAGAGCTATCGAACCCGGAGAAGATTTCAGAGCCGGACGTTGGTGGTGGGAAAATGGTAAAAAAGAATGTGGATTACACATACACACCGATCAGAATAATTAATGAAGTTGAAGAATAAGTAAACATTTAAAAGATTTAGAGAACGAGAGTATTTATATTTTGAGAGCTCAGTTTCAAAAGCTTGCTTTGTTGTTTTCGGTAGGTAAAGATTCTATCACAGTTGCCTGTTTAGCGTAAAAAACCTTTTATCCTGATCAATCTGCAAACAAACAATACTGTTGCGGTTGGTTTTGTAGAAAAATAATATTTAGGTTTGAAATGAAAAGCCTGAAAAAAGCAGTTTTAAAAATTGCATTTCAGGCTTTTTGCGTTATATACTTTTGTAAATATTGATAATTGCGCTAATGATATATTCAATACCTATTGCGATGACAATAAAACCGATAATTCTGGAAATAGCAACAATACCCGAGGCTCCTAAAATACGCGATAGATAGTTGGCACTTCTTAGAATTAAGAAGATAACCAATGCTACCAGTAGAACAGCAGCACAACAGATAAGTTTAGAAGCAATAGTGTCGTGTTCCTGGTATAGTGCAATGAGTAAAGAAATAGAGCCAGGTCCGGCGAGCATCGGAATAGCTAATGGACTTAGAGCTATATCATTTCTGTTTTTAGCATCGTTTGCTACTTTTTTATTGACCCCTCTCTTTTTACTGAAGTTACCGTTCAGTAAGGAAAAACCCGAAGTCACAATTAAAATACCGCCGGCAATACGAAGTGAGTCAATACTAATGCCGAAAAACTTTAAAACATATTCCCCTGCAAAATAGGAGATTAGTAAAATAATGGCTACATTAATAGCTGCCCAAAGTGAAATTCGGGAACGTTCTTGTTTTGAATCATCCTGGGTTAATCCTACGAAAATAGGGATAGCACCTAAAGGATTTAAAACTGAGAATAAAGCAGCAAAAATGTAAATGAATTGTTCCATGTTTTTTTGGCAAAAATAATGTGGGTTATTGAGTTGGGAAATTAAAATAATGTTATTTCAAAGTTATGATTAATATTTAATTTTACTAATTTTATAGAAAATAATCTACATGAAAACTTTAGTAATCGGAGCAACGACAAATAAAGAGCGATATGCCTACCGCGCTATAAACAGTTTAATAGATAAAAGCCATCAAGTGGTCGCGATCGGAGTAAAACCGGGAATGGCTCTGGATGTTGAAATTGAAACGGAAAAAATACCTTTTAAAAGTGTAGATACAGTTACTCTTTATGTAAATCCTACGATACAAAAAGAGTATTATGATTATGTGGTTTCACTTAAGCCTAGACGGGTTATATTCAATCCCGGAACCGAAAACCCGGAATTTGTACAACTTTTGGAACAAAACGGTATTGATTCAGAGATAGCTTGTACGTTAGTATTACTGGCGACGAACCAATATTAAACCTAAAAAGGTTAATAAACCATTTATAATTAAGATCTCAAAACCAAAATTAAAAGGCAGTAAGTATTGACTGGTGCTGTCCAGAAATAAAGAGATGAACACTGCTGAAAGAGCAATAATAGGGGTGTTATGATCTTTAATTTTCCATTTGGTAAATAAACCGAAGCTGAACAACCCTAGAAGAGGACCGTATGTAAATCCGGCAAACTTAAATACCTTATCAATCAGACTGGAATCGTGAAAAGCATATTTAAAGAAAAGAATGATAAAGATCGAAATAAAAACAAATACAAGATGAATCCTTTTTCGGAGTTTTATTTGTTGGGTTTCAGAATATTTATTTTCAATATCCAAAATATCGATACAGAATGTCGTGGTTAACGAGGTTAACGAGCTGTCGGCACTGGAAAATGCAGCGGCAATAAGTCCTAATAAAAAGCTGAAAGCAACAGTAACACCTAAGTAATGATTTGCTAAGATAGGGAATAGCTTATCTCCGTGAGCATCAATATTGTATTTTAAGGCATATTCTGTAAAGAGCAAACCTAATACTAAAAAGAAAAAATTAACCACGGTCAATACGATCGTGAACCAAAACATATTTTTTTGAGCATCCTTCAAGCTGCGGCAAGTCAGGTTCTTTTGCATCATGTCCTGATCGAGTCCTGTCATAACGATTGCGATAAAAGCTCCGGATAAGAATTGTTTCCAGAAATAATTCGGAAGTTTCGGATTCTCAAAAAAGAAAGTTTTAGAAAAGTCACTCTGAGCAATAAAATCTGCAAAATTTGAGATGTTCAGCCCTAGGTCGGCAGAAACAACATAGATACATATTCCGACAGAAAGTAACATGAAAAAAGTTTGCAGGGTATCTGTGAATATAATGGTTTTGATTCCGGATTTAAAAGTGTAAAGCCAGATCAGAATAATAGTGGTTGTAACAGTTATCCAGTATGGGATTTTTAGCGGTTCGAAGACTAACGTCTGCAAAACATCTGCAACAAGGAGTAAGCGGAGGTTAGCGCCTACAGTTCTTGAAATAATGAAGAACCACGAACCTGTTTTGTAAGTTTGATTTCCGAAGCGGTCTTTCAGATAAGTATATATAGTGGTAAGGTTCAGTTTATAATACAAAGGAAGCAGAACAATTCCTATGGTAAGGTATCCTAAAATATACCCTAAGACTATCTGAAAATAGGTGAATTGAGAAGCCTCAACTTTACCCGGTACAGAAATAAAAGTGACTCCGGAAAGCGATGCTCCGATCATACCGAATGCAACCAGATACCAAGGAGACTGTTTGTTAGCTTTGAAAAAAGTACTGTTACTTTCATTGTCGTTTCGGGTCGTAAGAAAAGAAATGAGGATTAAAACAGCAAAATAGGCTAATATTAAAAAAAGTATAGATACAGGTTGCATAATTTTTGATCTTTGAGCAAAGATAGAAGTTTTTAAGAGATTTAATTCCGGCAGACTTTTGTATTTTTGTAACCATGGAATTGCCTTCAAAATTATTAGAAAATGCGGTAAATGAGATTTCACAATTACCCGGAATAGGAAAGCGTACTGCTTTACGTTTGGTGTTGCACCTGTTGCGCCAACCGGTAGAACAATCAGAAGATCTGGCGAATGCATTACTCAAAGTAAGAGGAGAGATAAAGTATTGTTCCGGTTGTCATAATATTTCAGATAAAGAGATTTGTCAAATTTGCGAAAATCCTAGTCGAGACAAATCGTTGGTTTGTGTTGTGGAGGATGTGCGTGATGTTATGGCTATTGAAAATACCGGTACATATAAAGGGATTTATCATGTTTTGGGAGGTAAGATCAATCCTATTGAGGGAATAGGGCCAAGTCAGTTGAATATTGTGTCATTGGTTGAAAAAGTAAAGAGTAATGATGTGAAAGAAGTTATCTTTGCGCTAAGTTCCACGATGGAAGGTGATACGACTATTTTTTACATCTATAAACAAATAAAAGATTATAATGTAAAAACATCGACTATTGCACGAGGAATAGCAGTAGGAGATGAGTTAGAGTATGCAGATGAAGTTACTTTAGGAAGAAGCTTACAACATAGGATTCCTTATGAGCAATCTTTAAATCAGTTATAGTGCTTTTTTCAATAAAAAAGTGATTTATTTTTAGAAAATTTAATAGTAAAAACTATATTTGTTTCCACAAAAATAAGATGATGAAGTGTAAACGTTTTTTACAATTGGTGTTGGTTTTGACTTTCTTTACTTCTTGTATATCAAATAAGCAGTTGGTGTATTTGCAGGACGAAGGAAAATCAAACGAATCTATTGAGGTAAAATCGACCCAGACAAAACCTTACAGGGTGCAAACAAATGATATCTTAAGTATCAATATAAAAGCACTTGATCAGAAATTGGTTGAGATGTTTAATCCGTCGACAAATACCGGAAATGCCCAACAGCAAAATTCGCCTCAGAATTTATATTTCAATGGCTTTGTAGTAGACGATCACGGAAATATAAGGGTTCCGGTTTTAGGAGAAGTTAATGTAATGGGGTATACTTTGGAGGAAATCAGAACTACAATCGAAAAGAGACTTTTGAACGAATACTTCCGAACCCAGTCAAGACTTTTTGTGAATGTGAAACTGGCCGGGTTACGTTATACGGTTAATGGAGAGATCGGTTCTCCGGGAACGAATGTGCTTTATCAGGATAAGGCAAATATAATGGAAGCAATTGCTAATTCAGGTGATATTACAATGACCGGTGACCGTAAGAATGTTCAAGTGATCAGAAAATATCCTTATGGGTTTCAAACGTACTATATTGATCTGACCAGTTCTAAAGCAGTAGAATCTCCGGTTTTTTATCTACAGCCTAATGATTATATCTATATCAAACCTTTGAAACAAAAATCATGGGGTACCGGAACAACCGGTATGCAAACTGTCAGTACCATTATAACGGCACTTTCACTGGTAACTACCACAATTTTATTAACCAGAAACCTGTAGAAAAAAGATGTTAGATACCAAAGATTTTTCTTTTTTTGAGACGCAAAACAGCTTTGACTTTAAAGGTTTTTTGATTAGACTTTTGAGTTATTGGAAATGGTTCTTGCTGAGCTTGATCATTACGTTTCTGGTGGCTTATAATGTAAATATCCGAAAGCCTAAAGTTTACGGATTGGAATCCCTGATTGTAATTAAGGACGAGAATAATTCATTTTTTACCTCAAATACCAGTTTGGTTTTTAACTGGGGAGGCGTATCGGAGAAAGTACAAACCATCATTACAACGTTAAAATCAAGATCTCATAATGAGCTTGTTGTAGATAAACTTCAATATTATATCCAGTACCTGAAAAAAGGGAAATATTATTTTGAAGATGTCTACGGAACAGCACCTTTTAAAGTTACTATTGATAAAAATAAAGGACAATTGACAGGTGCTCCGATAAAGATCAAATTTTTATCACCAACAGAATTTCAACTATCAGTTGATTTTATGGAAAATCGTTCCAGATCCCTGATTCATTATGTTGATAATTCCAGAAGTAGATTTTCAATTGGAGAAGTTGAATTCTCTAAAAAATTTAAAGTAGGTGAAAATGTCAATTTACCATTCTTACACTTACGACTTTACATCTTGCCGGAGGCCGATCAATATGTAGGAAAAGAATACTTTCTGCGTTTTGACGATTTTAATGCTACAGTGGGGCGATACAAAAGTATTGATGTGAATGCCGATACAAAAGCTCAGTCTGTTGTGTCTTTGCAATTGCAGGGCGCAAACAAATATCGTTTGGTTGAATACCTGAATGAAACTATCAATGTGTTGCGTAAGAACCAGTTGGAGAGTAAAAATAAATTCGCAACTAATACGATCAATTTTATTGACAGCACATTAGTTGTCATGGAAGCACAAATAAAAGATGCTGAAAATGAACTGAAAGACTTCAGAAAAGGGAAGAACGTTTTTGAGTTAGAGTCAGGAGGAGAAAAGCTAACAGAACGATTGACGGAATTTGATAGCCAAAAAGATTTGATTCAACGTAAAATGGAATACCTGAATCATTTGAAATCTTACTTGGAAAAAAGTACAGATTTTTCAAGATTGCCGGCGCCTTCTGTTGCCGGTATAGACGATCCTAATATTTTGGTTAACGTTTCCAAACTGATACAGCTTTCTGCAGAAAGAGAAGAATTAGGTTATGCGGTTAAAAGTGATGATATCTTTACAGAGTTTGACGTGGAAATGGAAGCACTTAAAAAAGTATTGCTGGAAAATATTTCAAGTGCTAAAGGAGCGTTGCAACTCGATCTGCAACTCATTAACAGAAATATTGCCAATGCTGAAGGAGAGATCAGTCAGTTACCCGAGCTGAAACAGGAACACATCAAAATAACCCGTAAATATAATCTTAAAGACAATATTTATAACACATTTCTTCAGAAAAGAAGTGAAGCGGAAATCATTCGGGCAGCTAATAGTTCTGACGTAGAATTTATTGATACGGCTAAAGATGTCGGAGGTGGATTAAAAGGGCCGAAAACTAGTGTTAATTATATTCTGGCAGCCTTTCTGGGATTTATAATTCCTTTTGTAATAGTGCTATTAATTACATTGTTAGACAATAATATAAATTCGGTAGAAGATATTCAAAAAATGACAAAAATTCCGGTTATCGGAATTATTGGGAAGAAAAATACAGAAAACAATCTATCCGTTTTTGAAAAACCAAAGTCACCGCTTGCAGAGTCTTTCAGAGCTATTCGTTCGTCTCTTCAGTTCTTGTATAAAAAACAAAAAGGAGAAAGAACAAAGATATTAATGCTTACGTCATCCGTTAGTGGAGAAGGAAAAACATTCTGTTCGATCAATCTGGCAACGGTTTTTGCCTTAAGTGAAAAGAAAACGGTAATTGTCGGATTAGATCTAAGAAAGCCTAAGATATTTGGAGACTTTAATATCGATAATGTTACCGGTGTGGTTAATTATCTGATCGGACAAAAGACATTAGATGAGGTTACACAAAGTACACATATTCCGCATTTAGATCTGATCACATCTGGACCTATTCCTCCTAATCCGGCTGAGTTACTAATGGGAGATAGTATGAGAGATATGATCGAAGAGTTGAAAGAGAAATACGATTACGTTATTCTGGATACGCCTCCGGTCGGACTTGTATCTGATGCCCTAGAATTAGCGCATTATTGTGATGCAACACTTTATGTGACACGTCAGGGATACACGAAAAAAGGAATGTTAGGAGTGGTTAACGAAAAGCACAAAAGAGGCGAGCTACAGAATATTAGCATTTTATTTAACGGTTTCCAGAATAAAGCAAAATATGGATACGGTTATGGATACGGTTATGGTTACGGTTATGGTTACGGCTATGGAGCCTATGGAGAAGCTTATATGGAAAGGGATACATCAACATCTGGTTGGAAGAAGTGGTTAAACAAATGGTTGAAAAAAATAAAATTCTAATAACAGGTGGAGCCGGTTTTATCGGTTCAAATCTTTGCGAATATTTTCTGGCTAAAGACTATAAAGTCGTTTGTCTGGATAATTTCAGTACAGGAAAGAGAGAAAATTTGCATAACTTTTTTTCTAATCCGGATTTTGAATTGATAGAAGGTGATATTCGTGACTTACAAACCTGTCATGATGCCGTACAAGGAGTTTCTTATGTTTTACATCAGGCAGCTCTGGGAAGCGTTCCGCGTTCAATTAAGGATCCTATTACTACAAATGAGGTTAATATCTCCGGTTTCCTTAACATGTTAGTGGCATCCCGAGATGCTAAGGTCAAAAGATTTGTGTATGCTGCGAGTTCATCTACGTATGGGGATTCGGAATCTTTGCCTAAAACAGAAGATAAAATAGGGAAACCACTATCTCCTTATGCGGTTACTAAATACGTGAACGAGTTGTATGCAGATGTCTTTGCCAAAGCCTATGGAATGGAAGTAATTGGCTTGCGCTATTTTAATGTTTTTGGACGACGACAAGATCCGAATGGTGCCTATGCTGCGGTTATCCCGAAATTTGTGATGCAATTAATGCAGCATGAATCCCCTGTAATTAACGGAGACGGTACTTTTTCAAGGGATTTTACATATATAGACAATGTCATTCAGATGAACGAACTGGCAATGTTGACACAAAATGAAGAAGCTTTGAATACAGTATATAATACAGCCTTTGGAGAACGAACTACTCTTAATGATTTGGTTACGATGCTAAAGGATGAATTGATTACATTTGATCCCGAAATAGGAAAAGTTGAAATTAGTTACGGACCTAATAGATTAGGAGATATTCCGCATTCTTTAGCTAGTATTGATAAAGCAAAAAAATATCTGAATTATAACCCCCGATTTTCCATGAAATCAGGACTGAAAGAAGCAGTTACATGGTATTGGGAAAATCTAAAAAAATAAACGTATTACCATGAAAATATCTAAGATTTGTTGTATTGGCGCAGGATATGTAGGGGGACCTACTATGGCGGTAATAGCGCAAAAATGTCCTCATATTCAAGTTACAGTTGTTGATTTAAATGAAGCCAGAATAGCAGCCTGGAATGATAGTGATTTGTCTAAATTACCGGTTTACGAACCGGGGTTAGCAGATGTGGTAGCTGAGGCAAGAGGGAGAAATTTGTTCTTTTCAACAGAAGTAGATAAAGCCATCGATGAAGCTGAAATGATTTTTATATCGGTAAATACGCCAACAAAAACCTATGGAATCGGTAAAGGGATGGCGGCCGATTTGAAATATATCGAATTGTGTGCCCGTCAAATAGCACGTGTAGCAAGAGATAATAAAATTGTAGTTGAAAAATCTACGTTGCCGGTAAGAACGGCAAGTGCTATAAAAAGTATTTTAGACCATACCGGAAACGGAGTGCAATTTCAAATTTTGTCAAACCCTGAGTTCTTAGCGGAAGGAACAGCTATAGATGACCTGTTTGCTCCGGACAGAGTTTTGATCGGAGGGGAAGATTCGGCTGAAGGTCAAAAAGCAGTAAATGCTTTAGCAGATGTTTACGCAAATTGGGTTCCGAAAGATAAAATTCTGACAACCAATGTATGGTCTTCTGAGCTTTCAAAACTAACAGCTAATGCTTTCTTGGCACAGCGTGTGTCTTCGATCAATTCCATTAGTGAATTATGTGAAAAAACAGGAGCTAATGTAAATGAAGTAGGTAAGGCAATAGGATTAGATTCCAGAATTGGTCCTAAATTTTTAAAAGCATCTGTCGGTTTCGGAGGTTCATGTTTTCAGAAAGACATCCTGAATCTGGTTTATATCGCTAAAAGCTATGGTTTGAACGAAGTGGCTGATTATTGGGAACAAGTGATTATCATGAACGATCACCAGAAAAGAAGGTTCGCAAAAAATATTATTACTACTTTATACAATACGGTTTCAGGCAAAAAAATCACATTTTTAGGTTGGGCCTTCAAAAAGGACACAAATGACACACGTGAGTCAGCTGCAATCTATGTAGCAGATTACCTTTTGAACGAACAAGCAAATATTGCTGTTTTTGATCCGAAGGTAGAAGAACAACAAATTCTGACAGATCTGGATTATTTAGATACACGCAGTTCTGAAGAAAATAAAAGTGGAGTTGATGTAACAGCTGATCCATATCAGGCATGTAAAGATTCTCATGCTGTAGCAGTATTAACAGAATGGGATGAATTTAAAACATACGATTGGCAAAAGATATATGACAATATGCTAAAACCGGCATTTGTTTTTGATGGTAGAAATATTCTGAATAAAGAAGAATTACAAAAAATAGGTTTTATTTATAAAGCTATCGGTTCATAAAAAATAAAAAAAATGAGTACTAAAATAGCTATAATAGGCTTGGGATATGTTGGCTTACCTTTAGCAAGACTTTTTGCAACCAAATATCCGGTTGTTGGTTTTGATATCAATCAAAACAGGATCAAAGAATTGCGACAAGGGAAAGATACAACTTTAGAGGTTGAAGATGATGAACTGCAAGCCGTCTTGAAAGGGAAGAATGACAATGCTAACGGATTGTATTGTTCGGATCAGTTGGACGATATTAAAGATTGTAATTATTATATTATAACAGTACCTACTCCGGTAGATAAGCACAACAGACCTGATTTGACTCCGCTTTATAAAGCTAGTGAAACAGTAGGAAAAGTGTTGAAAGCCAATGATGTTGTGATTTATGAATCAACTGTTTATCCGGGAGTTACAGAGGAAGAATGTATTCCTGTATTGGAAAAAATATCAGGTTTAAAGTTCAATAAAGACTTTTTTGCAGGATATTCACCGGAAAGAATAAACCCGGGAGATAAAGAACATACCGTTGAAAAAATATTAAAAGTTACTTCCGGTTCAACGCCGGAAATCGGTCAGAAAGTAAACAATCTTTATAAGAGCGTCATTACAGCCGGAACGCATTTAGCACCGACAATAAAAGTTGCTGAAGCAGCAAAAGTTATCGAAAATTCGCAACGTGATATTAATATTGCTTTTGTGAATGAACTCGCTAAAATTTTTAATCTGTTAGATATCGATACACATGCAGTTTTAGAAGCAGCCGGAACTAAATGGAACTTCCTTCCGTTTAAACCCGGATTAGTAGGAGGGCATTGTATAGGTGTTGATCCTTACTATTTGGCACAAAAAGCGCAGGAGAAAGGATACCATCCCGAAATTATTCTGGCAGGAAGAAGGTTGAATGACAGTATGGGTGAGTATGTAGCATCACAGGTGGTAAAGCATATGATCAAGAAAGGAATTAATGTCAATAATGCTTCGGTATTGTTGTTGGGAATTACTTTTAAAGAAAACTGTCCCGATGTTCGCAATACTAAGATTGTAGATGTAATTCAGGCTTTGGAAGAATACGGAATGAAAGTAACTACTTTTGATCCTTGGGCAGATCCTAAAGAAGTGCAGCACGAATATAGCGTTGAAAGTGTAAAAGAGAAACCGGAAGAACAGTTTGATGCTGTTGTATTAGGAGTGGCTCATAAAGAATTCAGACAGATGGATTTACAGCAATTTTGTAAAACGCAATCGGTTATTTATGATGTAAAAGGAGTTTTAAGTGATAACGTTGACGGTAGATTATAATAAATGATGTTGAATAAAAATTTTGAAATAGCGATACAAGCTGCTGTAAAAGCCGGAGAAAAAGTAGATGAAATATATAATAATTTTGACGGAGAGGTTATTGTAAAAGAGGATGATTCACCTTTAACTATCGCTGATAAAGAATCAAATGAGATCATAAAAAACTTTTTGACAGCAACGGATATTCCCATTATAAGTGAGGAAATCAAAAATGCAGATTATTCTTTGCGAAAAACTTGGAATACCTGTTGGTTAGTTGATCCGTTAGACGGGACAAAAGAGTTTATAAAAAGGAACGGACAATTTACGGTAAACATTGCATTGATTGAACAAGGACGCCCTGTTTTCGGAGTGATTTATGTGCCCGTTTCAAAAGAACTGTATGTCGGGTTCGTTACTGAAAAAGAAAGCTATTATTACAAGAATGTAAACGCAGTTTTTTCATTGGAAGATTATATGAAAAATGCAGTTCTATTACAACCGGTTTCTCCATTATCTGAAATTAATGTAGTATGCAGCAATTCACATTTGAATGAAGAAACGGAACAATTTATTAAAGAATTAGAGAAAGATTTTACGAAGATAAATAAAGTGAATGCCGGAAGCTCATTAAAATTTTGTCTGGTAGCAAGCGGTAAAGCACATGTTTATCCGCGATTAGCGCCAACGATGGAGTGGGATACAGCGGCCGGACAGGCAATTTGTAATGCAGTAGGAGTTAAGGTCATAAACCAAGAAACAGGTAAAGAACTACAGTATAATAAAGAAAATTTACTCAACCCGAGCTTTGTAGTAGAAAATGAGTAAAGTTTCGCCAATACGACATATTACAAAAGCAATTACATGGCGTATCGTGGGCACATTAGATACTATGTTGCTTTCGTGGTTTATTACTGCTAACCCCTGGGTAGGTTTAAAAGTAGGAGTTGCAGAACTCATTACTAAAATGACCTTGTATTATCTGCACGAACGGATATGGTATAGAGTAGATCTTAGCCGATTAGGACTGAATGAAGATAGTAGAAAAAGACATTTACTGAAAGCAATGTCTTGGAGAATAGTAGGTTCGATAGATACTTTTATATTAGGATGGCTGATCTCAGGAGATCCGTTTATCGGGATAAAGATTAGTATTTTTGAAGTGGTAACAAAAATGATACTGTATTACTTACATGAAAGAGTTTGGTATCGTATAAAATTTGGAATAATAAAAACAGTTGACGATGAGTACTAATATTCATGAACATACTTTTGAAATTAATAAAGCTAAACGACAGGAGCTTTTAAAACAAAAAGCCGTTTTAGTTTGGTTTACCGGATTATCAGGATCCGGAAAGTCAACAGTTGCCGGAATGTTAGAACGAAAATTGTTTGACTTGAATTTTAAAACCTATCTTTTAGATGGGGATAATGTTAGAGGAGGCTTAAATTCTAATTTAAGTTTTTCTATTGAAGACAGAAAAGAGAATATTAGAAGAGTAGCAGAAGTAGCTCGTCTTTTTTTAGATTCAGGAACGGTTGTTTTAGCCAGTTTTGTATCTCCTTTGGAAGAATACAGAACGCTTGTTAAAGAGATTGTCGGTTCGGAGAACTATGTAGAGGTATTTGTAGATACACCACTTGAGGAATGTGAAAAAAGAGATGTGAAAGGACTGTATGAAAAAGCCAGAAAAGGACTGATAAAAGACTTTACGGGAATTTCGTCTCCTTATGAAAAACCCGTCAATCCTGATATTTGTATAGATACCTCTAAGCTAAGTCTTGAAAATTCTGTAAATTTGATTTTTGAAAAAATAAAAGATAAGATAACACATCATGAGTAAATATTATTTGAATTACTTAGATGAATTAGAAGCTGAAGCAATTTTTATCCTTAGGGAAGTTTGGGCTCAATTTCAAAATCCTGTCATCCTGTTTTCAGGAGGGAAAGATTCAATTGTTGTAACCCATTTGGCTAAGAAAGCTTTTTACCCGTCGAGTATCCCTTTTCCGTTAATGCATATCGATACCGGTCATAATTTTCCGGAAACAATGAAGTTCAGAGACGACTTGATAAAAGAGTTAGGGGTAGGATTGATCGTAGGTTCTGTTCAGGAATCGATCAATCAAGGAAGAGTAGCAGAAGAAAAAGGCAAAAATGCTTCAAGAAATGCGTTGCAAACAACAACACTTCTGGATGCTATAGAAACAAATAAGATAGATTGTGCTATAGGAGGAGGAAGAAGAGATGAAGAAAAAGCAAGAGCAAAAGAGCGCTTCTTTTCTCATCGGGATGATTTCGGACAATGGGATCCTAAGAATCAACGTCCGGAACTTTGGAATTTACTCAACGGAAAACATTTTCAAGGAGAGCATTTCAGAGCTTTTCCGATTAGTAATTGGACAGAGTTAGACGTTTGGAATTATATTAAAAGAGAAAATATAGCGATACCTTCTTTGTATTTTGCTCATGAAAGAGAAGTAGTCTGGAGAAATGATGCCTGGATTCCGAACTCTGAATTTTTGAAATTAGAAGAGAACGAAAAAATCGAATTCAAAAAAATCCGATTCAGAACACTGGGAGATATTACAATCACCGGTGGTATCGAATCTGATGCTGATACGCTACATAAGATTGTTGAAGAAGTAGCAGCAATGAGATTGACGGAGCGAGGGAACAGAGCAGATGATAAACGTTCTGAATCAGCTATGGAAGATAGAAAAAGACAAGGATACTTTTAAAAAAAGAATATGCAAATAGACAATAATCAGTTATTACGTTTAGCAACCGCAGGTAGTGTTGATGATGGTAAAAGTACACTTATAGGAAGACTATTATACGATTCAAAATCTATTTTTGAAGACCAGATAGCGGCTATAGAAAATACAAGCAAGAAGAAAGGATACGACGGAGTAGATTTAGCGTTGTTTACTGACGGACTTCGAGATGAAAGAGAACAAGGAATTACCATTGATGTTGCCTATCGGTATTTTACGACTCCTAAAAGAAAATTCATTATAGCCGATACTCCGGGACATATTCAATATACCCGAAATATGGTAACAGGAGCATCAACGGCTAACGTAGCAATCATCTTGATTGATGCCAGAAAAGGAGTTATAGAACAAACCAAAAGACATTCCTATATAGCATCACTTTTGCAAATACCGCATGTGATTGTTTGTGTGAATAAAATGGATTTAGTAGACTATTCAGAAGAAGTATTTAATAATATTGTTTCCGATTATGAAAGTTTCTCTTCAAAATTATTGATCAAAGATGTTCGGTTTATTCCGATAAGTGCTTTGGTTGGAGATAATGTCGTAAACGCTTCAGAACAAATGTCTTGGTTTAAAGGGTCGCCGCTTTTAAATACATTAGAAACCATGCATATCAGTAGTGATAATAATAAAATTGATGCCCGTTTTGCTGTGCAGACCGTTTTACGCCCGCAGAAAGACGAGTTTATTGATTACAGAGGATATGCCGGGAGAATATTAAGCGGAATTTACCGAAAAGGAGATAATGTAACAATTCTTCCTTCAGGTTTTACATCAAAGATAAAAACAATAGATTTTTATGACCAGTCACTGGAGGAAGCATTTGCACCAATGTCTGTTTCTATTACTCTTGAAGACGATATCGATATCAGTAGGGGTGATATGATAGTGAAAACCAACAATTCACCGGAACCTTCACAAGAGTTTGATGCTATGATCTGTTGGCTAAACAATAAACAAGCCCAGCCTCGTGCAAAATATTCAATTTTACATACTTCCAATGAGCAAAAAGCCATGATTAAAGATGTGGTTTATAAAGTGAATATCAATACATATGAAAGAAATGAAGAAGATAAAGACTTTCAGATGAATGATATCGGAAGAGTAAAACTCAGAACAACAAAACCGTTAATGATCGATTCGTATAGAGACAATAGATTAACAGGAAGCTTTATATTAATTGATGAGGGAACAAACGAAACGGTGGCTGCCGGAATGATCATATAAATCATTTCTCGCTTAACATATAATTAAAAAAATCACCGGAACAAAATTGAAGACTTCAGGTAGTTTACTAAGTACAACCATTATTTATACTATTGGGAATCTTGCGACTAAAGGGCTTAGTTTTGTTCTGGTTTTTTTTACGACATTCTATTTAACTCAGGCAGAAGTAGGAGAATTAGATCTGTTCCTAGTAACAGTCAGCTTACTGACTCCTTTTGTAACCTTTCAGTTAACAGATTCTATCTTACGTTGGCTGATAGAAGATAAATCAGAAGAGAATATCTCCGGAGTCTTAACGGTCTCTACTGCTTTGGTCCTTTTAGGCATTTTTCTCTTGGCATTGCTCAAAGTGGTAGTTAGTTTCTTTTACCCTGTTCCTTATGCCAATTATATTTTTGCTCTGCTGTTTTTTCAATCTTTTTATTTGTTATTTCAGCAATTTCAGAGAGCTGTTGGCGATAATAAAGGCTATGTGGTTTCCAGTATAGTATACACCTTAGTTTATGTTGTACTATCCGTCTTTTTTTTAGTTGTACTGGACTGGAAATTGGAAGGACTCTTGCTGGCTAATACCATTGCAGCTTTTATATCCTTGCTGTATGTTGTGCTTAAAAATAAAATATTTCAATACTTAAAGAAAGAAAGTTTCAGTTGGTCATTGGCAAAGCAACTATGGCAATTCTCATTGCCTTTAGTTCCTAATAATGTTAGCTGGTGGGCAATTTCTTCGGCAAACCGATACCTGATTTTACTTTTTTTGGGAGCATCTGCAAATGGAATATTCGCCATCGCTTATAAATTACCGACAATAGTTCTGTTGCTGATCAATGTGTTTTATCTTGCCTGGCAGGAAAAAGCGATTGCTATGTATGCCGATAAAGAACGCGATCTGTATTATACTCGCATTCTGGGAAAATATGTTGTGTTCTTGTTTTCCGTTTCCATTGTAATCGTCGGATGTAATAAAGTCTTTCTTACCCATTTTGTAAGCGCAGATTTTTATGATTCCTGGGAATACACAGCTTTATTGCTTGTAGGAATTGTATTCAATGCGCTGGCAGGGTTTTACGGAACAGGTTATTTGAGTGCAAAAAAAACATCAGGAGCCTTAAGCAGTAGTATTGCGGGAGGCTTAGTCGTAATTGCAATATCGTACATGACGATTCCGAAATACGGCTTATATGGAGCCTCTTTTGCAATCACAATAGGCTATTTGATCTTGTTTTTGATGCGTTTGTGGCAAACAAAATCCTATTTTAATATTCAGTTCCCGATAGTTTCCTTTGTTAAAATGCTGTTGGCATTTATATTGATTAGTTTAGCTAATTATTGGGAAATAGAAGGGATCCAATATCTGTTGCCTGTTGTGTCGTTGCTTTTTGTTTGGTGGATCAACCGACAAGATGTAAGTTTGCTATACCAAAAGATCAAAGCTAAACTACCATGAAAAAAATACTCTTTATTCATCCTGATCTAAAAGGAGGCGGAGCAGAAAAAGTCCTGGTAGATTTACTCAATAATCTTTCCAAAGAAAAATACGAAATTACTCTCTTTACCATTTTTGAAGAAGGGGTCAATCGAAAGAATCTTGATCCTGCGGTCAAACAATATAGTAGCTTCAAAAAGGTTTTTAGAGGTTATTCCGTTTTGCAAAAAATAATTTCTCCTCGCTTTTTGGCTCAATGGATAGCTAAAGATAAGTATGATATTGTTGTAGCCTATCTGGAGCATGTACCTACCCGTATAGCTTCTGCATTTCCTGAAGAGACCAAAAAAATAGCCTGGCTGCATACGAATGCAGATGTAAAACTTTTGTCGCAAACATTTAGGAGCTATGCAGAAACGGAAAAAGCATATCAGGCTTTTGATGCTATAGTTTGTGTGTCCGATTTGGCAAAAAAATCTTTGTTGAAGGCTATTCCGACTTTAGACGAAACGAAGGTTCAGGTAATCGAAAACGCTTTGGATGTAAATGCAATTTTGGAAAAAGCTGAGGAAAAACCGAAAATAGAGTTTACGAAAGAAGTTCTCAATTTGGTAACCATCGGCAGATTGGTTGAGGTAAAAGGTTACGATAGATTACTTCGTATTGCTTTGCAGTTAAAAAAGAAAGGTTTTTGCTTTAAACTTCACATTTTAGGCGAAGGCGAATTGGGAGGGAAGTTTCAAAAGTTTATAACAGAAAATGAACTAGAGGAAAATGTAGTTTTGCTCGGCTTTCAGGAAAATCCGTATGCAATCTTACAACAGGCAGATTTGTATATTTGTTCCTCATATAATGAAGGCTACAATACCGCAATTATAGAAGCTTTATTGTTAGAAGTTCCTGTGATTACTACAGATTGTTCCGGAATGACTGCTATTTTAGACGATAGCCGATTCGGAATTATAACTAAAAACAATGAAGAAGCTTTGTTGCAAGCTGTTGAAAAAGTATTACAGTCAAAAGAAGAACTTCAGTACTGGAAGAGCAAAGCGATAGAACGAAAAACGTATTTTATACAGCAAAATTCCGTTCAGAAAGTAGAAAATCTATTCGATTCGTTAGCATGAATAGTCAGCCAAAAATTTCAGTGATTATGCCGGTTTACAATGTAGAAAGATACATTGAAAAGGCTGTTACCTCTGTTTTAAAACAGACCTTTATTGATTTTGAACTATTACTGATTAATGATGGAACGAAAGATAATAGCGTAGTTCAAACAGAACGTTTTGTGGCGGATACGCGCGTGCAATGGCATCACAAAGAAAATGGCGGTTTATCGGATGCGCGGAATTTTGGCTTACAAAAAGCACAAGGAGAATACATCTATTTCATGGATAGTGACGATTGGATCGAACCTGACCTGCTGGAGGTAGCTTTGCAACATATTCGTCAATATGATGTTTTGGTATTTGGTTACCAATTGGATACTGAAAATGCCGACCGGGAAATGATCCAAACGGAAGAGGTAACAACAGAAGACACTATTTTAGAAAAAGGAAAACAACAAACGGCATTTACCGAAAAACAATTAGGCTTATTAGGTTATGCCTGGAATAAACTATACAAACATCAATTTTTAAAAGACAATCAACTTTTTTTTCCAAAAGGGATTTCATTAGTAGAAGACATATTGTTTAATGCTCAGGTTTTAGCTAAAACCGATGCGATTGTTTTTTGCAACCAAGCCTTGTACCACTATATCAATCGCCCGGTGACAACCTTGATAAAAACCTTTCATGCCAATTCATTTGCCCTTTATTTGCAAAAAGATGAAGCTCTGAATCAATTTTTATCAGTTTGGAATTTTTCTGTAAATGATAAAAAAACGGTTTTAGCGAATAGTTTAATGTTAGGATTGCGTTATTGTGCCAATAATTTATTTGCATTTAAAAATAATTTATCTGAACGAGAAAAATTTAATTACCTGAAAATGATGTTGCATAACAACAGAATGCAGGAATTGATAGTGTATTACCAACCCCAAACAGCCACGGATAAGCTTTATAAAAACATTGTTTTACACAAAAGAGTTGTATTTTTGTTTGCGTTGTGCAAAATGCTAAAATAAATGTCACTTACCCGATACATCCCCTTTTCATATAAAATCAGAACCTTATTGTTTTTACAACAATTTAAATCGTTACACTATTTTAAAGGCAGAAAAGAAAATAGTTCGGATAAAAAAATAGTTGTCTTTTTAGCGGCTAATTACAGCAATCTGGGAGATGTGGCTATTACGTATGCGCAAAAAAAATTCATTGCCGAAACATGTCCGGATTATAAAGTAATTCCGATTCCTATCAGCAAAACCTTAGAAGGAATTGTATGGGCAAAATCTATTTTGAATCCTAAGGATATGATTACTACTGTAGGAGGAGGGAATTTCGGAGATCTGTACGATCAGATCGAAACATTACGCCAGTTGGTTGTAGAGAATTTCCCGGATAATAAAATTATTTCTTTTCCGCAGACTTTTGATTTTTCGCCTTCCGAAAAAGGGAAAAAAGCACTGAAAACAGCTCAAAGATGTTATTCAAAACATCCCAATTTGGCATTTTTTCTCAGGGAGCAAAAGTCATTCGGATGGATGCAAAAAGCATTTCCCGAAGTGAGATCCTTTTTGACACCCGATATTGTTTTAAGTCTGGATCAGTCGGAACCGCAATTAGAACGAAAAGGAGTTACCCTAAGTTTGAGAAAAGATGATGAAAAATTATTGACTAAGGACGACGAAAAACAACTGCTGGATTTTATTTCAAACCGATTTCAACAAGTTGCTTTTTATGACACACATCTAAATAAAGGAGACCTTTCTGAAGCAGCATGTGACGCAGAACTGGAAAAAATATGGACCCAATACAAAACATCAGAATTGGTAATAACAGACAGGCTTCACGGAATGATCTTCAGTTATATTACCAATACGCCTTGTATTGTATTTCTGAATAACAACCATAAAATAGAAGAATCATACAATTGGATAAAAGAGTATGCCCCCATTATTTTGATGCGTGAATTTTCAGTTTCAGCATTTGAAGTAGCAATACAAGATATTTTTAATAAATTTAGTCAGCGAAAATACCATTCGTTAAAAGAACGATTCGAACCACTTAAAGAACAATTAACCTGCTAAATGTTTGACTTTGTTCCGATAGAGAGCTATACAACCATTTATTTTCAAATGCTGCTATTCTTTTTAATGGCAACGTTGCTGCACTCTTTTGTGTTGGCTATTGATGATTATAAAAATATTCGTTTTGTGAATTACTTTGGTCATTTTGCCTTATTATTTGTAGTGTTGTATATCGGATTGCGGCCTATTAGCGGGGTTTTTGTCGATATGACCATGTATGCTTATTCCTTTGAACGTTTTCAGGAAAATAATCCGCTTATTGTAACAGAAGATTATGCGTTCTACTGGTTTATGGATTTTTGTTCTCAGATCATGAATGTAGAAACATTCTTTTTAGTTTGTGCGCTCCTTTATATTGTTCCATTGTATATATTATCTGTAAAATGGTTCGGAAAATATTGGTACTATTCTTTTTTTATTCTGGTTGGATCATTGTCCTTTTGGGCATACGGAACTAATGGTATTCGTAACGGAATGGCAACTTCATTTTTCTTATTTTCTTTGATTTATATAGATAAAAGAGCCATAATGATTCCGTTACTCATACTGTCCTGTTTTTTTCATAAAACAATGATTTTACCCACAATGGGATTAGCACTGACATATTTTAATAACGATTCTCGAAACTATCTGAAAGGCTGGTTATTGTGTATCCCGATATCATTAATATTTGGGAATTATTTTGTAGAATTTTTTGCAAATATCGGTTTTGACGACCATCGAATTGACCAATATTTTACAGACCAAATTGATGAAGGAATTACACAAACCGGTTTTCGTTGGGATTTTTTACTATATAGTGCCACCGGAGTTTATGCGGGTTGGTATTATTTGTTCAAGAAGAATTTTCAGGATAAGCTCTATCAACGAATGTTTAATATTTATCTGTTTGCCAATGCTTTTTGGGTTTTGGTGATTAGAGCCAACTTTTCAAATCGCTTTGCATATTTGTCCTGGTTTATGTTAGGGATTATTATCATCTATCCATTGTTAAAAGGAGGTTTTCTGAAAGAAAAAAATAAATCCATCGGATTTGTCCTTTTAGGATATTACGCTTTTACTTACCTGTTAACCGTAATCTTAGTAAGGTCATGAAAAAGTTAAGTGTTATAATTCCTGTATATAACGTAGAAGCTTATGTAGAAAAGTGCATTCGGTCGGTTAAAGAAAGCGGTTTAGAAGAATCACAATATGAAATTATTGTAGTTGACGACGAAAGTCCGGATAAAAGTGTAGAACGGATACGGAATACTTTTCCGAACGATCCTGCTATTACCATTATTTCACAAAAGAATAAAGGATTGGGAGGAGCACGTAATACAGGCATTAAAGCGTCTCAAGGCAATTATCTATTATTTTTAGATTCTGATGATGTACTAACCCCGGGTGTTTTACAAGAATTACTTTTGATCGCCGAGAGTCAGGAAACTCAAATTCTGGAGTTCGGAGCAAAAGGAGTAGATATGCAGGGAAAAGAAATATATACAGTTCAAAATACTTCTGATGGAAATGTCTTAAGCGGAATTCAGTACTATAATACTATCCGTTATATGAATTCAGCTTGTAACAAGTTGTATAAGAGAACTTTTTTGCTGGAAAATGAATTATTTTTTTTGGAACGTATTTTTATTGAAGATTTTGAATTCAATACAAGAGCTTTTTACAAAGCAGCTAAAGTTTATGCAGTTCCGCAAATAGGAGCCTGTTTTTTACAGACTGAAAATTCCATAACCCGTAATTCAAACAAAGAAAAAAAACAAAAAATGGTTCAGGACATTAAGCAGGTTCTGGACATCACGCATACTTTATATCAAACCGGAAATGGGGAGTTATCAGAAGTGAAAAATTTTTTTGAAGAGCGCTTGAATTTTCTGGTTGCGACACTGTTTTACCATTTAATGAAAAACAAAGAACCGTTTGAAATAGTAAAAGGGATGAAAGAAGAGCTGCAAAATAAAGGAATGTATTATGTAGATCATCCGATTTACCAGAAAAATAAAAACCTGTTCCGGTTATTGATTTTAAAGAATATTTACTTCTATAAAATTTTTAGTTCTTTTTTATAAAATTTATATTCATACATTTGTTGTAACCTACTAATTAAAACATGAAGAAGATTTGTTTCGTTGTTTCAAGCCCCTTGACGGCTCAAGCCTTTATGCTTAAACATTTTGAGTATCTGTCTCAGGAGTTTGATATTACATTAGTAGCTAATTTTGAAACAGAGGAACAACATGCTATTTCCTTTGTGAAAGAAACTAAGAATATAAAGATTGTACGGAATATTAATCTTTTGTCAGACTTAGCGGCGTTGTACGAACTCTATAAATACCTAAAACAACAGCATTTTGATGCTATACATTCCATAACTCCCAAAGCAGGATTAATTGCTACTTCAGCAGCATGGCTGGCAGGAGTAAAACTTCGGATACACATTTTTACAGGACAGGTTTGGCATACACAAACCGGATTAAAAAAGAAATTGTTACAGTTCTTAGATAAGGTAATGGTCTTTTTTGCTACGGATATATTAGTGGACGGCCAATCACAACGAGATTTTCTAATACAGAATCACATCATCAAAGACCAAAACTCAAAAGTATTAGGAAAAGGTTCTATCAGTGGTGTTGATGTGTCCAAGTTTGTACCCGATCAGGGGATAAAGAAAGAGTTGAGAAGACAATTAGGGTATTCAGATGATGAGGTGGTGTTTACTTTTTTAGGAAGGATGAATCGCGATAAAGGAATTTTAGATTTAGTAACAGCATTTAAAAGATTACATCAGGAATTTCCTCAAGCAAAACTTTTATTGATAGGGGCAGACGAAGAAAATTTACGACCGGAAATTGAACAGATGCAAAAAGAAGGGATTTTCTTTTTCGGGTTAACCCGAAAGCCTCAGGAAACACTACAAGCGGGAGATGTTTTTTGTTTGCCGAGTTACAGAGAAGGTTTCGGAACCAGTGTCATTGAAGCTTCGCTTCTGCAAATGCCTGTGATTTGTAGCGATACGTACGGTTTGACAGAAACAATTGTGGATAATGAAACAGGGTTGCGACATAAAGTGGCGAATAGTGAAGATCTTTACAAACAAATGAAAATATTGTTTTTAGATGCCAATCTAAGAAAGGCGATGGGCGAAGAAGGAAGGCAATATGTTTTGAAATATTTTTCGGCAGATGAAATTTCACGCCATTGGTTAGCATTCTATAAGGAAAAACTAAATTAAAAATGTACGCAAAAGTATTCAAACCTTTATTCGATTTTGTTTTAGCATTTGTTGCTTTTGTGTTGCTTTTGCCATTATTTGTGATAATAACATTTTTGCTGGCCATTGCAAATGAAGGAAAACCATTCTTTTTTCAAAAACGCCCCGGAAAAAACGAAAAGATATTTAGCATCATCAAGTTTAAGACCATGAACGATAGAAAAGATGCACAAGGAAATTTATTGCCTGATGCAGATAGGTTAACTGTGGTCGGGAATTGGGTGCGAAGATTATCATTGGATGAAATTCCACAATTGTTGAATGTTCTCAAAGGAGATATGAGTTTAATAGGGCCGCGCCCGTTATTACCGCAATATCTTCCTTTATATGATGATTTTCAGAGGAGAAGACACGAGATCAAACCTGGAATTACGGGTTGGGCACAAGTGAATGGAAGAAATGCATTAGATTGGCAAACTAAATTCAGATATGATGTGTGGTATGTAGATCATGTTAGTTTTTTTACCGATTTAAAAATAGTATATTTGACAGTCAAAAAAGTCCTGAAAAAAGAAGGGATAAATCAACAAGGACAGGCAACAACAGAGGCCTTTAAAGGAAATTAAAAATGGGAGCAACAATACAAGCTATAGAATATGTTTTTCCAAAAAATAAAGTGACAAACAAAGATTTGGCACTACAATTCCCGGACTATGATTTTAAGAAGTTTGATGACAAAGTAGGCGTTAGTTGTCGTTATTATGCAGATGAGGATGAAACTGGTTTGGATTTAGCCGTGCAGGCTTGCGAAAAGCTGTTTCAAAGAATAGATAGTACTACAATTGATTATATTTTATATTGTACGCAAAATCCGGATTATATTTTGCCTACAACAGCTTGTCTTTTACAAGACAGGTTAGGGTTGCCTACAACAGTCGGAGCTTTGGATGTTAATTTGGGATGTTCAGGCTACACTTATGTTTTAAGCTTAGCCAAAGGATTGATTAATTCCGGTCAGGCTAAAAATATTTTAGTTGTAACAGCAGAAACATACTCTAAAATCCTCAATGAAAAGGATTGTTCAAACAGAGCCATTTTCGGAGATGCAGCTACCGCAACTTTAGTGTCATACACTGAAGAAGAGAATTTCGGCAACTTCTTGTTCGGAACGGATGGCTCAGGTGTAGAAAAACTATTTGTGAAGAATGGGGGTTCAAAATATAAATTAGAAAGTAACCCGGAATTAAAGATGTACGGAAGTAGTAATTTTTATACGGATAATGATTTGTACATGAACGGACCTGAGATTTTCCATTTTACAGGAGAAGTTGTGCCGGGATTTGTAGAAAAATTATTAGAAGCCAATCAAGTAGAAAAAGATTATATAGACCAATATATTTTTCATCAGGCAAATGCTTTTATGCTGAATTTTTTGAGAAAGCGATTAAAAATAGAAGAAGAGCGCTTTTTTATTGATTTACGAGACGGAGGAAACACTGTTTCATCAACTATTCCAATCGCATTAAAGAAATACAGTCAGGACATAACAGAGAAGGAAACTCTTTTACTGGTTGGTTTCGGAGTAGGGTTGTCTTGGTCAGGAGGATTAGTTACCATAAATAATAAATTATAACTGAAAATGAATAAAGCTGAATTTATCAAAGGTTTAGAAGAAGAATTAGAGTTAGAGATCACGTTAACAGCAGAAACGGATTTAAAAGGATTAGACGAATGGGATTCCATGGCTGCTATGCTTTTAATAGGATATGTCTCTAATGAGTTTGGTTTGACTTTAACAGCAGACGATATTAAGAATATCTCAACAGTACAATCTTTGATCGAGCGTATCGGAGTAGAAAAATTCAACTAAAATGCTACAACATTTTAAAGGTATCCATATTACAGCTTTAAAAACCTGTGTTCCGTCTCAGGTTGTGTCCAATGCTTTTTTTGAAGAACTGCTGAGTCCCAAAGAAATCAAGATCTTTGAAAAAACAGTCGGGATTAAAAACAGACGTTGGGCTACTGATAATATAACGGCTCTTGATTTAGGATTTGAAGCTGCTAATTCATTATTGAAAGAACATGATGTTGCTTCTTCTGAAGTTGAATGTCTGATCTTTTTAAGTCAGACTCCGGATTATAAGATACCTTTTTCATCTAACATTTTACAAGCTAAGCTGAATTTGCCGCAAAATGTCCTGTGTCTGGATATAAATGCAGGCTGTGCCGGATTTGTTCAAGGATTAGGAACCGCTTTCTCTATAGCGCAAACGATTAAAGGGAAAGTGCTTTTTATCGTCGCAGAGACCTTATCTAAAATATTGTCACACAAAGACAGAGGGACTTCTATGCTTTTTGGTGACGGAGCTGCGGCCATGTTGATTGAGAGAAGTACAGACGATGTTTCCGAAACGTATTTTCAGTATTTTTCAGACGGCAATAACGCAGATGCGATCATGATTCCCGACGGAGGTTGTCGCAATGTGGTTACTTCTCATAGTTTTGAAATAGAGAAGGACGATAAAAACAATCAAAAAAACCGCTTGCAATTGGCAATGGATGGAGCTCGTGTGCTTGATTTTACTTTACGGGAAGTGGCGCCGAGTATTTTACAGATTTTAAAGCAAGCCAATTTGGATAAAGAGCAAATAGGCGCTTTTTTACTGCATCAGTCCAATCAGTTTATTATCAAACAAATTGCAGCACAATTAGGTGTTGAAGCCCAAAAATTCCCGATCAATATTGATCAGTTCGGTAATACCAGTGGTGTTTCAATTCCTTTATTGATACAGTCTCAAGCAGAAAATAATAATGAATTAGATAAGCTTATCCTCAGTGGATATGGCTCAGGATTAAATTGGGCAAATGGAATTATAAGCCTTAAACAAACAAAAATTTACCCCCAAATCGAATTATAAAAACAAATAAAATGAAAAATGTCCTTGTAACGGGAGCAACTTCAGGTATAGGAAAAGCAACTTGCAATAGTTTGCTTAAGGAAGGATACCGGGTTTTTGCTTTGGGCAGAGATATAGAAAAAATAAAAGACCTGCTAGACCAATTTTCTGAACAGTTACATTTTTTAGCAATTGATTTGAATTCATATCAAGAATATACTAAAATTTTTGACGGATTTTTGTCAGGTCAAAAGTTGGACGGTTTGGTACATTGTGCCGGAATGGAAGAAACCTTGCCTATTAGTTTATATACGCCGGAAGCAGTTCAGCGTATTTTTAATATCAATGTTTTTTCCGGAATTGAATTAATGCGATTTTTTGCCAAGAAGAAGTATTCTAACGAAGGAGCCAGCGTGGTCTTTTTAGCATCTGTGATGGCCACTTTGGGACAAGCCGGAAAAACCGGTTATTGCGCTTCCAAGTCAGCCATTTTAGGAATGGTAAAGTCATTGGCATTAGAATTGGCTAAACGCAAAATACGGGTTAATGCAATTTCTCCGGGTGTGGTGAACACACCAATGACACAAAAATTGTTTTCTCAGATAGAGGAAGACAATATTGAACGTATCAAAAGTATGCATCCGTTAGGGATTGGTGAAGTAGAGGATGTTACGCCAACAATTTTATTCTTGCTTTCTGAAGGGAGTAAGTGGATCACCGGACAAAATTTTATCATAGATGGAGGATATTCAATTCAATAATAAAAAGGAGCAGTTTTATTTAATTGGTGCCGGAGGGCTTTCGCGAGAATTAGAGTGCTGGATGGATAGATCCCGATTTTCCCAATCCTATGAATTAATAGGGTACGTAGACGATAATCCGGATGTGTTGAAAGGAATTGTAAACGAATATAAGATCGTAGATGGTTTTTTCAAAGGGGAGATCTGGAAAGGGAAAAATATAGTAATGGGAATCGCAAACACAGATATAAAGCAGAAAGCTTTTGAACTATTTGCTTCAAACAACTGTAATGTGTTGTCTTTTATACACGATACGGTTCTGGTTGGAAAGAATACACAAATGGGCGCAGGAGCAGTTTTGTATCCCCGTTCCATAATATCCTGTAACGTTTCCGTTGGAGAAGGAGTGATGATCAATGCAGGAACACAAGTAGGTCACGATGTTACAATAGGCAATTATGCAAGTATTATGGCTAATGTGGATATCGGTGGCGGAGCACAGATCGGGAACAATGTTTTTATTGGTTCAAAAGCTGTTATTTTGCCTGGAGTAAAAATTCCGGACGGATGCAGGATCGGAGCCGGTAGCGTTGTGATAAAGTCAATACGACAAGTTGGTACTTATTTTGGCAATCCGGCAAAAAAGATTTTTTAGTTTAAATGATAAAGAGAATTTTTGATATCGTATTTTCACTGGTTTTGATGGTGTTGTTGGGAGTCCCGTTATCCATTTTCTGGATTTTTGCTTGCGTGGATACGAGATCAAAAGGAATCTTTATTCAGGATCGTGTCGGGCAGTACGGAAAGGTTTTTAAGATATTTAAGTTACGATCCATTCGGGATCCGGAAAAAAATAGAATTTCTTTCTACGGAAAGTTTATTCGAAAAACAAAAATAGACGAATTACCACAATTATTGAATGTACTTAAAGGAGATATGAGTGTGGTAGGACCACGCCCTGATATTCCGGGCTATTATGATCTTCTGGAAGGAGAAGCACGAAAAATTTTAGAACTAAAACCCGGTCTTACCTGTGAAGCCAGTTTAAAATATGCTAATGAAGAATATATTTTAGCCCAACAGGAAGATCCTTTGCATTATAATGATACCGTCTTATTCCCGGATAAGATAAAAATGAATTTAGCCTATTACTATGAGCATAATCTGTTTAAAGATATTATGATTATAGTGAAAACCATAAAAAAAGTAATATGAATCCGGATAAAATTTGGCTTTCTTCCCCGCACATGGGAGGAAATGAAAAAAAATATATTGAAAGTGCTTTTGCTGAGAATATTGTAGCGCCATTAGGACCTAATGTTACTGGCTTTGAGTACGATCTGGAGACTTTTTTACAAGACGGAGTTCATGTGGCGGCCTTGAGTTCAGGAACAGCAGCGATACATTTAGGATTGGTTCTATTAGGAGTTCAGGCAGGAGATGAGGTGCTTTGTCAAAGTATGACATTCTCAGCTTCGGCAAATCCTATTATGTATTTAAGTGCAATTCCGGTATTTATAGACAGCGAACCGGATACCTGGAATATTTGTCCGCAGGCATTGGAAGATGCTATAAAAGACAGGATCAGTAAAGGAAAGAAACCTAAAGCAATCATTGCAGTTCACTTATACGGAATGCCCTATAAAATTGATGAGATAAGGACAGTAGCACAAAAATATGAGATACCGATATTAGAAGATAGTGCCGAAGCCTTAGGAAGTACTTATAAAGGACAAAAATGTGGAACATTCGGAGATGTTGCAGCACTTTCTTTTAATGGGAATAAGATCATTACAACTTCCGGAGGAGGAGCATTAGTAACACATAATTTGTCGATTAAAGAAAAAGCAGTCTTTTTGGCCACTCAGGCGAGAGATACAGCGCCTTATTATCAGCACAGTCATATAGGGTACAATTATAGGCTGAGTAATATTTCGGCCGGTATTGGTAGGGGGCAAATGGAAGTTCTGGAGCAGCATATAGCTTTGAGACGTGATATGCATGAGTTCTACCGACAGGTATTTAAAGATTTTCCTGAAATAGAAGTTTTTAGTGAACCCGATAATGATTTTTATTCTAATCATTGGTTGACTGCTATTACAATAAATGCAAAAAAATCAGGAAAGACTGCTGAAGATTTAAGACAGACCTTAGTAAAAGATAATATAGAGTCGAGACCTTTGTGGAAACCGATGCACTTACAGCCTGTTTTTGGTCAATATCCTTATTATGGAGGAACTATTGCTTCTGATTTGTTTTCCAAAGGGTTATGTTTGCCTTCAGGGTCTAATTTAACTGATAATCAAAAAGATAGAATTAAAAATAGTATAAATGGATTTTTAAAGGATGAATAAATTAAAATGAAATAGTTTTATTACTTTTGTTCTATTAAGCACCAAATTAACCTAGCCCGAAATTGCAACCTGATAAAAACATATTTTCGAAAAAATCCCTCTTAAAAGATATGTCTAAAGATTTTTTTGAGAATCGATTTACAAATCTGGGGTACCTTCCCAGATGGATTATTTTTTGTATTGATATCGGAATACTTATAATAGCAAGTTTTCTAACCCATTATATTGTGCAAAATTTAACCCTACGCAACTATGATACCTATTCAATGGTTGTTCGTTACGGGATAATTATATTTGCTAATATTTTCTCATTTGTCGTTTATCGTACCTATGCCGGAATCATAAGGCACTCCAGTTTTGTAGATGCTTATAAATTACTGTTCTCTACTTTTACGGCTTTGATTATTCTGGTAACTTTAAACTACCTGCATTATTTTATTGACGGAGCCAAAATTTTTCTGATTCCTTCATTAGTCATCTATTTTGTGATTTCCTTCATTTTACTATTGGCCTTCAGGATATCAATTAAGTTTTTGTTTGAAAAATATTTAATCCCTATAAACGCAGGGCAGTTAACAAGGGTTGCTATTTACGGATCGGGAGCCAATTCTATTTCGCTGGCAAATGCAATCAATGTTGAGCAACCCAAACGTTTTATTCTGGTTGGTTTTATCGATACTAAAAAGTCTCGTTTAAATAAAGAAGTGCTGGGAGTTCCTATTGTATATAAGAAAAAAGGAATTGCTTCGATCTTACGTTTTTTAAATGCCGATGCTATCATTATTTCTGATAAAAATATTTCAAATGAAGAAAAATTAGAAATTGTAGAAGAGTGTTTGGAATACAATTACAAGATATTAACTGCGCCTACGATCGTAGACTGGAAAGATCAAAGAGAGATCTCGAAAAGTCTTAAGAAATTTGAAATTAAAGATCTGTTAGAGCGTCCGCCTATTGTTTTAGATAATCAGAAGATCGTTTCCCAGATACAGAATAAAGTCTTATTGATAACAGGCGCTGCCGGTTCCATTGGTAGTGAGATCGTAAATCAGGTTTTATTGTTTAAACCTAAAAAGATTGTTTTGTTAGATCAGGCTGAAACACCTTTACATCATTTGAGTATTGAGTTAGGGAAGTTGGACAGTCAGACGGAGATCATTCCTATGGTAGCTGATATTAAAGATAAACGGATTTTAGAGTTTTTATTTGATAAATACAGACCTTCCATTGTTTATCATGCAGCAGCATACAAACATGTTCCTCTTATGGAAGAGAACCCTTATCAGGCAATTGTGACCAATGTTTTAGGGACGAAAAATTTAGCAGATGTGTCAGTGAAATACGAAGTTGACCGATTTGTAATGGTATCAACGGATAAAGCCGTTAACCCTAGTAATATAATGGGGGCAAGTAAACGTATTGCGGAAATCTATGTGCAGACTTTATATTTTAACGCTCAGAGAGAGCATAAAGAGTGCACGACCAAATTTATTACGACGCGTTTTGGAAACGTATTGGGGTCAAATGGCTCTGTAGTGCCGTTGTTTACAAAACAAATACAAGAAGGAGGACCGGTTACGATCACTCACCCTGATATTATCCGTTATTTTATGACGATACCGGAAGCTTGCCAACTGGTTTTAGAGGCGGGTTCTATGGGGCAAGGAGGAGAAATATATATATTTGATATGGGTAAACCGGTTAAAATTATTGATCTTGCCCGAAAAATGATCCGCTTGGCAGGCTATGTACCGGATAAAGAAATTCCGATAAAAATAGTAGGCCTGAGACCCGGAGAAAAACTGTATGAAGAACTACTGAACGATAGTGCTAAAACTCTACCAACCCACCATGAGAAGATCATGATCGCGGTGGAAAAAAGTGAATTAGATTTTGAAGATGTAAAACAATATATTCAGAAGTTTAATAATTTGTCCGAAGATTTGAAAACGGAAGAGATGGTTCGCTTAATGAAAGAGATCGTGCCGGAATTCAAAAGTATGAATTCACAGTTTGAAAAGTTAGATGTGGTCAACTAAAGAATGTTATATTTGTAAAAATTCCGAAATGAAGATAAAAAATACCCCTATATACTCCTGTTGTTTGCTGTTGATCATTTTTTTGAGTCTTACCTCATGCGTTTCCAGAAAAAAAATGGTTTATATGTATAACGAAAACGGGCAAGCTGACAGTTCTGCTGTGAGTTATAATCCGGTTTTGCAACCTGATGATGTTTTATTCATTGTCGTGTCCTCACAAAATCCGGAAGTAGTGGCGCCTTATAACCTAAATTCGGTAGCTATTCAGGGAACATCAGAAGAGTCTTTTGAGCGCAGTCGTTTACAAACGTATATAATTGATAAAGAAGGGAATATTGAGTTCCCGTCTGTCGGGACAATTAAACTGGGAGGTTTAACGCGGGAAGAAGCAGTGACACTATTAAAAGATACTCTTAAAGATTATGTGAGTGATGCAACGATCAATCTCCGTATTCTCAATTATAAAGTCTCTGTTTTGGGGGAAGTAAATAAACCCGGGAGTTTTTCGATCAGTAGTGAACGGATTACAGTGTTAGAAGCAATCAGTAAAGCCGGAGATCTAACGATCTATGGTCGAAGGGATAATGTGTTGTTGATTAGGGAACAGGATGGTGTGAAAACGACTCAGAGAATTGATCTGACAAAGTCTGATTTTATCAATTCGCCCTATTATTATTTAGCACAAAACGATGTGATTTATGTGGAACCGAATAAGACCAAAGTAAATTCATCTGCGATCGGACCGAATCTGACTTTAGGAATTTCTTTAGTTTCCATTTTAGCCTCTTTTATAGTATTGGTAACACGATAATTGTATGATGACAACGCCGCAAAATAGTCCAGGTTCCGATAAAAATAGGTTCAATCTAAAGATTGAAATAGAACGCTATTTAGAACATTGGCGTTGGTTTGTTATCGGTTTATTGGTTACATTTTTCGGAGCTTTTCTATACCTTAGGTATTCCATTCCGCAATATAAAGCAAATGCTACTATTTTAGTTAAGGACGCCATTAAGGGAAATATGACAACAGAACTCGAGGCATTCAGAGAATTAGGACTTATCGGGAATGTCAAAGGGAATGTGGATAATGAGATTGAAGTTCTAAAATCGAGAACTCTTATAGAGTCAACCATTAGGGCATTGCAATTAAATGTTGCCTATTACGGTTTGGGAAGAGTAAAATCAGAAGAGATCTACAATGAATCTCCCATACAAGTGTTGTTTTTCAATACAACGAAAGTATACAACAAGTACAAACATTATTATGTGGTTCAATATAAGAATGAAAAGGAGTTTGTGCTTTATAATCAATTAGAGCAAAAAATAGGAGAATACAATTACGGAGCCACACTTGCAATAGATGAGGTTCAGATGATGATTACCAAAGTTAACCCGGATGCAAATGATTACAGTATAGGGATCGAAGTAACGCCTGTAGAACAACTGGTTAATTATTTTAAATCAAAACTAGCTGTTTCGGTTGTGGGGAAGAATACAAGTGTAATAGAACTGAGTTTAGTTGATCCGGTAAGAGCAAAAGCAGAAGATTTCCTGAATACGTTGGTTCAAAATTATAATAATGATGCCATTCAGGATAAAAAATTTGTAGCAGAAAATACGTCAAGGTTTATCGAGCAGCGATTGAAAATAATTGCAGATGAGTTAAAAGATGTAGAAAAAGATGTAGAGACATTCAAAAGAAAAAATCATGTTACTGATATTGTCTCAGAAGCGGGGTTATTTTTAGAAAACGCAAGTGCATTTGAGAAGAAGGAGATCGAAGTGGAAACACAAATAAAAGTTGTGGAAGCTTTGTTGGAAAGGGTAACTACAGATACGAATAAAGATCTTATCCCTGCGAATATTATTCCGATGGAGGAAGGAGCAGCCAGCTTAATTGCCGGTTACAATCAGTTGATCTTAGATCGAAATCGATTGTTAAAAACAGCAACACCGAAAAACGCTGTTATTCTTACAATAGATAGTAAAATAGAAGCTTTACGTGAAAATGTAATTGCCAGTTTAGAACAATTAAAGATATCATTAAAGATTCAGCATAAAGATCTGGCAAGTCAGAGAGCAAAAATGGCTGGGAAGATTTCCCAGATTCCTACTCAGGAAAAATTATTCAGAGATATAGATAGAAAACAACACATTAAGGAAACACTCTATTTGTATTTGTTGGAAAAAAGGGAAGAAGCCGAAATTTCTTTAGCCGTTACCGAACCTAATGCAAAAGTGATCGATACGGCATTGGCTGCCAAAAATCCTATTTTTCCAAATCGGAAAATGGTATATTTAGTAGCTTTAGCTTTGGGGTTAGCAATTCCGTTTATTGTACTTTATATCATAGCTTTATTTGATACAAAGATAAAAATGGCGGCTGATGTAACGGATAATATATCCATCCCGTTTTTAGGAGAAGTGCCTAAATTTGAAGAAGATCATTTTGTTTTTGAATCGACTAATCGTTCAGCAACAGCAGAAGCATTAAGGATCGTTCGGACAAATCTTGAGTTCTTATTGAGTGACGTCAGCAGTACCATGGCTAAGACAATCTTTGTAACGTCTACCTATCCGAAAGAAGGAAAAACCTTTGTTTCCGTAAATCTGGCCTCTATAATAGCACAGTCCGATAAGCGAGTACTTTTAGTAGGTCTTGATATCAGAAACCCGAAATTAAGTGATTATTTTGATATTCCTTCTGACGGGTTGACCAATTACTTGGTTGATAAAAAAGGAACTTCAATTCAAAATTACATTGTAACCAGTAAGACGAACGAAAATCTGGCCATTTTGCCTTCCGGTGTAGTGCCGCCTAATCCGGCTGAGTTGTTGATGAGCAATAAGATCGAAGAGATGTTTGAACAATTAAAAGTTCAATTTGACTATATAGTTGTAGATACAGCACCTATAAGTCTGGTTTCAGATACGCTTATTATTGCTAAATATGCCGATGCTTTTGTGTATGTAGTCAGAGCACATGTTTTAGACAAACAAATGTTGAACCTTCCGCAAAGACTTTATAACGAAAGAAAACTTAATAACATGAGTGTTTTATTGAACGATTCGGTAATTAAGCGAAACTACGGTTACACTTATGGTTATGAGGTGATCGAAAAGCCAAGAAGCAGTTGGGAACGACTTTGGGGAATATTGTTTAAAAAGAGCTAAAAATAAAAATTAAATTTAACCGAAAAAGGCATTGTTTTCAATAGCTTTTTGTAATTGTTCCTGACTTTTGATAAGAATCTTGTTTTCAAAAGCTAAAATGTGTCCTTTATTGTGAATGTCAGAGCCAACAAAGTCAAACATGTCTTTTTTTAGTAATTGATCGGCGGCTAAAGCAACATCTTTTCCATAATAACCTACACTTGATAAAAGATTCATTTGAAATAAGCAGCCTGCCTTTTTCAGCTTCTCATATTCTTTAGGTTTGTTGTGGTAAAAAGTATAACGTTCAGGATGAGCCAGAACAGGTTTGTATCCTTCCAGTTGCAATTCAAAAAGAAAATCATACAATTGCAGCGGTGCATTTAGGTATGACATTTCAACCAAAACATATTTGTCGTCTTTCAATGTAAGTAGCTTTTCAGATTTAAAAAGCTTAACAAATTCCTCGTCAATATAATATTCTGAAGCCGCATTGAGTGCTGTTTTTTGGCTCAATTCAGGAAGAGTTCGGTGAATTTCTTCTTTTTTACTTTCAATGATTACTCTGGTATTGTCCCAAACATTGCTTTTAGTATGTGGTGTAGTGGTTACTTTGGTGAAACCTAAATCGATCATTGATTCTATAAGAAATTTACTTTCTTCAATGTTCTGAGATCCGTCGTCTATTCCCGGTAGTACATGCGAATGAATATCAATGTAATCAGACGGGATTAAATCTTTTAATTTTGGCTTAGGTTTGAGGAATGAAAACATAAAGCAAAGATATAAAAATTGATATAAAGGTAAAGCTTTTTTAACGAGGTGGTAAAGTTGTTTTTTAATAGAAAGATTTCTAATAAGAAGAACATAAAATAAGTATTTGACGGGTAAACCGATTGTTTTTTGACAAGGCTTTAATACTTCATATTTAATCCATACAATGTAGGAACTATAAAAAAATATTGTGTAGTTTTGTGTGGTTAAAAAGAAAAATACCCGCTTTGAAAATAGTAACATACGATAGTCGTTCTAAAACTAATTTCTTTAAAGAGCTTTCAGCTATATTTACGGATGTAATAAACTCTAATTTTATTGCTAAACAATTAGCTAAAAGAGATTTAAAAGCGACATACAGACAGTCGCTGTTAGGTTTCTTCTGGGCGTTCATGCCTATTGTGATGCAATCAGTAGTCTGGATATTTATTAGTGATTCAGGAATTGCTCAGTTTCAGGAAACAGCCATACCCAGACCGGCTTTTATCATTATAGGAACAACACTTTGGACTGTTTTGTTGGAATCTATCAATGGACCGATTAATAGTATCAATTCTTCAAAAAGCATTATATCTAAAATTAATTTCCCGAAAGAAGCTTTGCTGTTATCAGGAATTTATAAGTTGTTGTTCAATGCGATGTTGAAAATGATCTTGATAGTTTTCATCTTGTTCTTCTTTAAACTGTCACCGGGAACTACTCTTGTTTATTTTCCTTTGTATTTGTTTATCTTTATTCTCTTGGGAACTGCAATAGGGGTTTTGCTGGCGCCAATCGGTTTGTTGTATACAGACATAGGGAGGGCAATACCTATTATCATGCAATTTCTTATGTATGCAACACCAGTGGTATTTGCAGCGCCGACTAATGGTACTTTTAGTAAAATTTTTGCGTATAATCCATTGTCGCCGTTAATCAATTCTGCAAGAAATTGTTTGGTCGGACTGCCATTAGATAATCCGCAGCTATTACTGTATATTATCCCTATTTCAACAATAGTATTGTTACTAGGGTTAGTAGTTTTGAGAAACTCTTTGCCTATAATTATTGAAAAGATATCAAGCTGATGCAGGAAGTTAAACACAAAGAGACATTAGTGACCGTTGAGAATGTGTCAAAGAAGTTTTCAAAAGATTTGAAAACCAGCCTTATGTATGGGTTTAAAGATATCCTGAAGATCATGTTTGGGATATTGCCGGAAAAGAGCAAGCTTCGAAAAAGTGAGTTCTGGGCGGTAAAAAATGTAAGCTTTAGTTTGAGAAGAGGAGAATGTATCGGACTGATAGGGCATAACGGAGCAGGAAAAAGTACTCTCTTAAAAGTTTTGAATGGCTTATACGCACCCGATGAAGGGAAAATAACGATAAAAGGAAAAATAGGGGCTCTGATTGAATTAGGAGCCGGTTTTAATCCAATCCTTACGGGTAGGGAAAATATCTATAATAATGCTTCTATTTTAGGGTTTGCCAAGGCAGAAGTCGATGCTAAAATGCAATCGATCATTGAATTTTCTGAAATGGAAGATTTTTTAGATATGCCCGTAAAAAACTATTCTTCAGGAATGAAGGTACGTCTGGGATTTGCTATTGCAGCACATTTAGAACCGGATGTATTGATCATTGATGAAGTTTTAGCCGTGGGAGATTTAGGATTTGTCCTTAAGTGCTTTAAGAAAGTCGACGAATTACTACCCAATACAGCTATAATTTTCGTTTCACATAATATGCCCATGGTATCCCGAATATGTAATGAAGTAGTATTAATGGATCATGGAAAAGTAGAATATCAGGGCTATAATGTGGCAAAAGGAATTGAACTGTATTACAATAAGTTTGCAGGAAGTTCTCAGAATATGGTTTTTAATGATGGTTCTCTGGAACTGGTTTCCTGCAAGACCAATTTGGTGGAAGGAAAAGTAGTTCGTCATCAGGATATAGAAGTGGAATTGTTGTTCGGAATCCGTAAAAACCTGAAATTTTATCCGAAGGTTTATTTGGAGTTTAAGGACAAGGATCTAAGACCGATTGCCGGAACCCAATCTGAGAGTAAACTGGAGATAAACGAAGAGAAAGAACAACTTAAATATACCTTTGTTATTAAGAATTCTTTATTCACTTTAGGAAAATATAATGTTGATCTCAGCATTAAAAGTAACGAGACCGATTCTCCCGTTTTAAGAATAAACAATCTTATCGATTTTGTTTGTGAAGGAGAAAAAAGTTTATGGGTGCCTATTGAATTAGAATCAGATGTAGAAATAACCCAGCTCTAAAAAAACATGTATGATTAACGTAACCCAAACATATCTGCCTCCTATAGAAGAATACCGATCTTTTTTACAAAGAGCATGGGATGCAAAGTGGTTGACCAACAGAGGGCAACTGGTAAAAGAGTTGGAAGAAAAACTGATAGCTTACTTAGGTGTTGACAACCTGACTTTAACAACTAACGGAACTTTGCCTTTACAAATTGCTATAAAAGCAATGGAATTAAAAGGAGAGATTATCACAACGCCCTTTAGCTATGTTGCTACAACCAGTTCTATAGTCTGGGAAAATTGCAAGCCGGTTTTTGTAGACATTCATCCGGACTATTTAACGATTGATGAAACTCTGATCGAGGCAGCCATAACAAATGACACGTCAGCTATTCTGGCAACACATGTATTCGGGAATCCGTGCAATGTGGAAGTTATTGAGCAAATAGCCCGCAAACATAATTTAAAAGTAATTTATGATGCGGCTCATTGTTTCGGGGTGAATTATAAGGGAAAAAGTATTTTTGACTATGGAGATGTAAGTACGTGCAGTTTTCACGCAACCAAAATATTTCACACAGGCGAAGGCGGTTGTTGGATTACCAATAATAAAGAATTACATCACAAAATATACTACCATCATAATTTCGGACATAAAAATCAAGAAGAATTTTTAGGATTAGGGACGAATGCAAAGATGAGTGAATTACAGGCAGCCATGGGTTTAGCAGTTTTCGGGCATTTGGATGAGATCTTTAAAGGACGAAAAGAAGTAGTGGGTTTTTACGATGAATACCTGAAAGATTCACCTGTTCGAAAGCTCAAAATAAGAGAAAATACAGAATGGAACTATCATTATTATCCGGTAATTTTTGATACGGAAGAAGAACTGCTGAAAGTAAAAGAAATATTGAACAGCCAACAGATCTTTCCAAGACGCTATTTTTATCCTAGTTTAAATACGTTGCCTTATCTAAAAGAACAAAAATGTGAGATAAGTGAGAGCATCAGTAAAAGGATATTGTGTTTGCCATTGTATGTCGGACTGGATAAGCGTATAGTAGAGAATATCTCAAAAACAATCAGTAATGGCTAATACGGATGCAATAGCGGTAATGCAACCTTATGTATTTCCCTATATCGGGTATTTTCAGCTTATTAACGCTGTTGATGTTTTTGTGCTGTATGATGATGTGAATTTTATAAAAGGAGGATGGATCAACAGAAACAGGATATTGTTAAAAGAAGAAGATCATACGTTTACGATATCCTGTAAAAAAATCAGTTCTTTTTCCCGAATAAATGAAATTGAGGCTAATTTTACTGAGAAAGACAAACAAAAGTTCCTGAAAAAGATTGAGCAATCCTATATAAAAGCACCCTATTTTGAAGAAGCTTTTGCAGTAGTAAAAGAAGGATTAAACGGAGAAAATCAATATATTGCCGAGATGTGCAAAAAGAGCATATCCAGTGTGTTGGGCTATTTAGATATCGATACAAAACTTACCGTCAGTTCTGTTGAATTTAGTGATACTTTAGGGATGGGAAGAGCAGACAGATTAATTGAGATGACTAAAAGATCAGGAAAGTCAATGTATATCAATGTCATCGGAGGAAAAGAACTGTATGACAAAGAATACTTTGAACAAAATGGAGTGGAACTAAGTTTTATAAAATCGGATAGTACAATTCAATACAAACAATTCGACAACGATTTTGTTCCGTGGCTTTCTATAATAGATGTAATGATGTTCAATAGCAAAGAAGAAATAAAACAAATTTTAACTCAATATACATTGATTTAATGAAGCGTATCGCCATACATAGCGTGCCTAGGTCAGGTTCTACATGGCTAGGGCAAATTTTCAATAGCAATCCTAATGTGAAATATGCCTATCAGCCCTTGTTTTCGTATGCACTGAAAGGATATCTTAAAGAAGACTCATCAAAAGAAGAAATTGCTGCTTTTTATCAGGAATTATTGCTTACAAATGATGATTTTATCAATCAGAAAGAAGCAAAAGAAAAAAAGTTAATTCCTGAGTTAAAAAAAAATGACATTATTACGCATGTGGTCTACAAAGAAGTCAGGTATCATAACATCGTAGCAAACCTTTTAGAGAAGGATAAAGAAGTGAAGGTAATAGGCTTGGTCAGAAACCCGTTGGCAGTAATTGCCTCTTGGTTGTTGGCACCTAAAGAATTCAGAAAAGATTTGGGTTGGGATGAATCGGAAGAATGGCAGTTTGCACCCAAAAAAAATCTGGACAAACCGGAAGAATTTAATGGCTTTGAAAAATGGAAAGAAGTAACAGCTCTCTTTTTAACCTTAGAGAAAAAATACCCTTCACGTTTTAAATTGGTCGACTATGATGATTTATTGACAGATACAGTAACGACAGTAAAAGATATTTTTCATTTTTGCGAAATACCATTTACAGAAGAAACAGAGCGTTTTATGTCTCAGGCAAAACAAGTCAACAATACAGACGCATACAGTGTTTTTAAAACCAAAAAACTCGATAATCAGTGGGAAGATAGTTTAGACCGACAAATCGTAAAAGCAATAACCACAGATTTAGAAAATACACCTTTAGAAAAATTTTTACATTTATGAAATTCGACTTTTTAATAAGTTCTGAGCGTTCCGGAAGCAATTTGATTACAAAGTTAATTGATAATCATTCCCTTTATTGCGGGCCAACACCACCGCATTTGCTTCGTGTTTTTGATCCGGTTATGGATAAATACGGGAATCTGGAAGAAGAAGCTAACTGGGATGCATTTATTAAAGATATACACGATTTTTTTTATTGTAAAATAGGAGTCTGGAAATCAGATTTTAGTAAAGAAGAATTAAAGAGCGTAGCTCCCAGAACCCTTGCAAATGTGGTTCGCTATATTTATGAGAAAGAAGCGAAAGCACATCATAAAACAAAAGTTTTTGTAAAAGAAGTCAGAACCTATGATTTTTTTAACGCTGTAGTGCAAGGTTTTGATGATGCAAAATTTATCTGGTTAGTCAGAGATCCGAGAGATATGGCATTGTCATGGAGTAAATCTCCGGTTCATAGAGGCGATATTGTTCGTTCTGCAAGAGTTTGGGCAAAAAACCAAGCAGAAACCTTAAAGCTTTTTAAACAATTTCCCGACAAAATTTTGTTGGTGAAATACGAAGACCTCATATTAAACCAAGATGCAGAATTGCAAAAAATCTGTAATTTTCTGGATATTGCGTATGAAACCACAATGGTAGATTACCACAAAAATAAAATTTCCAGAGAAAATGCAGTACAAACAGATAACTGGAAAAATTTAGATAAATCGATTATTAAAGACAATTCGAAAAAATATTTAAAGTCGCTGACCAAAGAACAAATTCAGTTCATAGAATATGTGTGCCAACACGAGATGGAGGCTTTAAATTATCCGTTTGAGTTTCCTGTCCTTTCAGCCGAAGAATTTGACGTAATAGAACCTTTATTACAAAGAGAAGAGCGACATGAAAAAGCGGAATATCAGTTGATCGATGACGAAGAAAAAAGAAAACGGGAAAAATGGTATAAAAAATTTACTGAAATTCAAGAACTGTAACTAAGATGGAAAAGGAGAATCCTCATGAAATACCGATGGTCAGTATATGCTGTTTAACGTATAATCACGAAAAATATGTTAAACAGGCTCTAGATGGTTTTTTGATGCAAAAAACAAACTTTCCGTTTGAGATTGTAATTCATGATGATGCTTCCACTGATAATACAGCCAATATCATAAGGGAATATGCAGATAAGCACCCTGATGTTTTCAAACCTTTATTACAAACAGAGAACCAGCGGTCTAAGTTTGGCGGAGGTATGAATCCACGTTTTAATTTTCCCAGAGCCAAAGGGAAGTATATAGCCATTTGTGAAGGAGATGATTATTGGACAGATCCGTATAAACTTCAAAAACAAGTCGATTTTTTAGAGAATAATCAGGAATATGTTCTTTGCTTCCATGAGGTAAAGATTTTAAAACCCGACGGGGAATTAGTAGCGGATTATATAACAAAGGTTCCTGAGAACTATCAAACGCAAGAAGATTTTGCAAGATATGGGAATTATATTCATGCACCTTCCGTACTATTTAAGAATGTAATTGAAACCTTTCCGGAAAGTTTCTGGAAAACACCTGTAGGCGATTTTTTTATTTATATGCTCGTAACAAATTACGGCAAAATGATAAAACTTAATGATGTCATGTCGGTTTACAGAGCCGGAAGCGGGGTTTGGAGTACACAATCTGCTTACCCTAAAAATTTCAGGACAGCTTATGCCCATGCTTTGATTATCGAAAGCATGGAAGAAAATAAAAAAGTCGTTCAGGCTTTGTTAGGGCGAATCCGACTTTTTCTACTTCGCTTTTATGAAAATATAACAGTCGATGATTTAAAGAAATTGACCACAACACCTGAGGTACAACAAGTAGTTTATGAATCTTTACAGGAAATAATTCAGGAAAAAGACCGCTTGTTAGAGAAAGAAAAAGAAAACCATATTGACAACGTAGCCACAAAACATCTGATTACAAAATTGTTCAAACAAGTGAAAAAGAAAATATGGAAAAGCCGCTAGTATCCGTTTGTTTGCCGATTTATAACGGAGAGAAATATTTAGAAGAAGCACTGCACAGTATAAAAGAACAAACCTATTCTAATATTGAGGTAGTGATCAGTGACGACAATTCCAAAGATAACTCTCGAAATATTGTTGAACGTTTTAAGACTTCAGTAAATTTTCCTGTTTTTATTTATCAGCATGAACCGCAAGGGATCGGGGCCAATTGGAACAACAGTGTCAAAAAAGCAAACGGAGAATTTATCAAATTCCTTTTTCAGGACGACCTTTTAGAACCAGCCTGCATTGAAGAAATGGTCCATTTAGCATTACAGGATAAGGCAATAGGATTAGTGTTTTGTAAGCGAAAATTTATTCATGACCAAACCAACCCTCAACATATTGAATGGTTGGAAAGAAGCGGAAGTTTACACCAAACCTGGAAAAGCGCGGATTTTGAAAAAAACAGGATAATGACTGGTAGAAAACTGTTGAATGATGAGAATCTGTTACAGTCGCCGGTAAACAAAATAGGCGAACCGACCGCAGTATTGATCCGTAAAGAGTGTTTTGAAAAAGTAGGATATTTTGATACCCGACTGAAACAAATACTGGACTATGAATATTGGTTTCGTATCTTTAAAAAGTATCATATCGCCTTTGTTGATAAAGAACTTGTAACGTTCCGGCTACATGACCAGCAGGCAACAGCCGTTAATCAGAGAAAAGCTGTTGACGAATCAGAACAGATCAGAAGAATTGTTTATAAGAACTACTTCTGGCAAATACATCCATATTATAGAAAGAACTTTTTCTTGCGATATAATTTTTTCGGGAAAGTACTAAAGAAAGTAACCCGAATGTTAAAAAGATTAAAGTAATGCCCAGCCCTAAAGTTTCCATATTAGTTCCGAATTATAATCACGCCTCTTTTTTGGAGAAAAGGTTAGATAGTATATTTAACCAGACCTTTCAGGATTTTGAAGTGATATTGTTAGACGATTGCAGTACAGATAATAGTGTTGAAGTATTGAACAAGTACAGTAGGAATGAAAAAGTAGCACACTTTACAGTTAATGAAGTCAATACAGGAAGTCCGTTTAAACAATGGCAAAAAGGATTTGAATTGGCAAAAGGCGAATGGATATGGATAGCAGAAAGCGATGATTATGCTGATTATACTTTCTTGGAAAAACTACTAAACTTTAGTAAAGAAAATAATGAAACTCCTGATTTGATTTACAGTCAGTCAAATGATGTGGATGAAGAAGGGAACTTTGTAGAAAACCGGATCGGTTACACCGAAAATTTTACGCCTAATGTATGGCATAATAGCTTTATAATCGAAGGGCATGAATTCGTTGAAAAATATTTGAAAGTAAAGTGCGTTATACCCAATGCAAGCGCAGTGCTGTTTAAAAAGACCTTGTTGAAAGAAGCAGTAATGAACAGCGGTTTTTTAAAGATGCGAATTTGTGGCGACTGGTATTTCTGGATTCGCCTGCTGCAGCAAGCTAAAGTTGGGTTTTATAATGAACCGCTTAACTCTTTCAGATTTCACAGAAACGTAACCCGCAATCAGCGAAACTATCAAAAGATATTTATTCGATGCTCTGAAGAAAAAACGATACGGGACTATCTGAACACAACGTATAAAGCCGATCAAAAAGAAGAGGCAGCAGTTTTGTACGAACGATGGTTTAAGAACAATAGTATCTCTAAATTGTTCAGTAAAGAATTTTATGCAGTAAAATTGAGATCAACATCTTATTATAGCTATATTAAAAAGTTTTTTGAGGTTCATAGAACAAGAGAGAAATTACTAAAGAAGTTCAGAAGATGAGAATTGCCATTGTCGTAAATAAGTTTCCCGTGTTAACAGAAACATTCATTGTCAATCAGATCACCTCATTAATTGATGGCGGACATGATGTTACGATTTTGTCCCTGACCAAAGGAGAAACGGAAAATTGCCATGAAGCAATCCGTCAATACCATTTATTGGACAAAGTACATTACCTGATAAAAGAACCGAAACGTAAAACAACCCGCTTTACATTTTTTATTAAATGCCTCTTAAAAAACAGCAAGCGATATAAGGTAAGTAAAGTCATAAAGGCATTAAATATTTTTCGTTACAAAACACAAGCTGTGTCATTGCATACTTTTTACAGAAACCAGTGGTTTTTAGGTGAAGATTTTGATGTTATTCATGCTCATTTTGCTTCTGTCGGAGTGTTTATTACCGGATTAAGGAAAGATGGTTTTTTCCCGAAATCAAAATTGGCTGTTTCATTTCACGGTTCGGATATCATTCCTCAGAATATCGAAAGATACAAGCAAAACTATAAATTGCTGTTCGAGAAAATGAATTTAATCACCTATAATTCAGAATATACCTTGGCTGTTTTAGAGAAAACAACAACAATCGATTCCAGATTCAAGTTGTTGCCTGTAGGATTAGATGTCAATAAATTCAAAACAGCTGAGACAATCGTTCGGAAAGAGCCTTTTGAAATACTCTTCTGCGGAAGACTGGTCAATTTCAAAGCACCGGATTTAGCGGTCGAAATAGTAAACGAATTAGTTAAAAAAGGACATAATATTCATTTGAGTATTGTGGGAGAAGGACCTCTACAGAAAAAACTTAAAGATCTGATCCATAATTACGGTTTAGAACAAAATATTTCTTTATTGGGAGCTATAAGTCAGGAACAAATAGTGGCTCATCTGCGAAAAACGGCTGTGTTTTTATTACCGGGAATCACTGAGGAAGAAACAAAAAGAGCAGAAAATCAAGGGCTGGTAATACAGGAAGCACAAGCAATGCAAGTTCCGGTGGTGGTCTCTGACGCAGGCGGAATGAAATACGGACTTGTTGATAATGTTACCGGTTTTGTTGTTAAAGAAAAGGATATTCATAGCTTTGTAAAAAAGTTAGAAACTTTAATCCAAAACGAACCTTTGAGAATGGAAATGGGAAAAAAAGGAAGAGCTTTCGTAGCAGAACATTTTGATTCTAAGGTTTTATATCACAAATTGTTGAGGTATTATAATTTGCTTTTAGATGAAAATTTTACACATTAATACATACGACAAAGGAGGAGCAGCTACAGCGTGTAGAAGAATTCATTTAGGTCTTTTGGAACAAGGAATTGATTCCAAGGTCTTGTATTTGAAAAAAACTAAAGAAGTAAAAGAAACCTATCAATTTCCACATCCGAAGAAGTCGTTTTCAGAAAAAATTATTGAAAAGCTAAAAAGAAAAATTTTCCCTAAACAAGATATCTTAAAGAAGTTCCGCGATCAGATAGAGATTTTTTCTTATCCCGATTCAAAGTACGATATAACACAGCACCCTTTGTATCAGGAAGCTGATATTATTCAGTTGAACTGGGTTTCAACATTTTTAGACGAAACAACCTTTTTTGCAAAGAATACGAAGCCAGTAGTTTGGAGAATGGCCGATCTGTATGCTTGCGGAGGCGGTAATCACTACGAAAAAGATTTTCCTTTTGAGGCGTTAAAGCCTTTAATAGAACACAACAAAAACATCAGAAAGAAAGCACTTTCCGGAGCAAATCTTACGATGGTCTGTATCTCCGATTGGGTAAAACAAAAAGCAGAAGCCAGTGATGTGATCGGTTCTTTTCCTAAAAAAGTCATTCATAACGGAGTAGATTTACAGGTTTTTAAACCGTATAATAAAGACTGGTCCAGATCGGTTTTTAATTTACCGATCGAAAAAAAATTACTACTGCTTGGGGCAGATTCGCTACAGAACAAAAGAAAAGGAGCCGATCTGGCACAGGAGGCATTGAATACAATTCAACAGAAGCGAAGCGATATACAAGTGGTTACATTCGGTAAAGGCGAATCTTGGAACACTGATATCATCAGTTTAGGAGAAATACAGGATGAAAGACTTTTAGCGCTTTTATATTCGGCTGCAGATCTTTTTATCATGTCGTCAATAGAAGAGGCATTCGGACAAGTGACCATAGAAGCCTTAGCCTGTGGATTACCCGTTGTTTCTTTCCCTACAGGGGGAAGTGTTAATATCATCAAGGAAGGAGAGAACGGTATTTTGGCAAAAGATTTTACAGCAAATGAATTGGCTAAAGCCATAGCTAAAGCTTTGTCTCAATCGTTTGACCTGCAAGTTATTACTGACGATGTTCAAAAAAGGTTTGACATAAAAGATAAAGTTTCAGAATACCGTAACCTTTATGAAACTATCTTACAATTAAAATAAGTATGAGTACCATAGCAATTTCTATCATAACGATCAATTTTAATCAATCTGAAGGCCTAGAAGAAACCATTCGTTCCGTTGTCTCTCAAAGTTTTAAAGATTACCAATATCTTGTTATAGATGGCGGTTCAACAGATGGAAGTGTTGATGTTGTTAAGAAATATAAAGAGCAAATTCACCATTGGGTGAGTGAAAAAGATAATGGGATCTATAATGCTATGAATAAAGGTATAGCTGCCGCAAAGGGTAATTATGTCTTATTTTTGAATAGCGGAGATGTGTTAACCTCTGAAAATGCTTTGCAGGACTTTGTGCAGCACCAGGATTTTAAAGGAGATATTATTTATGGAGATTACCAGTTTGTCAACGGACAAAAAATCTATCCGGATAAGATAACGCCTTATTATTTTATGAAATCCTCTTTGCCACATCAAAGTACTTTTTTTAAGCGAAGTGTTTTTGACGCTATGGGCGGTTTTGATGAATCGTATCGTATTTCGGCTGACAGGGCTTTCTATTTGAAATGTATGGTAAGTAATCAATTTCAATGGCAGCACATCCATTATCCGCTAACATTATTCGATTTAGAAGGGATTAGCAATAATCCGGGGCAATTGAAGAAAAAACAAGTGGAAGATGAAAGGCTATTACAAGAAAACCTCGGTGTATTTTATTCCGACTATTTAAAGATGTTAGCCTTGGAAAAAGAGTTGAGTGCAACTAAAAGAAAGACCTTAAAAGGGATTTTGAAGAAAGCGGTAAACAAAAGCAAGAGAGTATGGAAGGGCAACCGCTAGTTTCTGTTATTATACCAACGTATAACCGACCCGAGCTTTTGAAACTGACACTGTCCGGAATTATGGCTCAGACGTATTCTAATTATGAAATTCTGGTAGTTGATGACGGTTCACCAACAGACGAAGCAGAGAAAGTATGCCGTCCGTTTGAAAAAGTTAAGTATTACAAAATAGAAAATTCCGGCGGGCCGGCAAAACCTAGAAATACAGGTATTCAAAAGGCAAAAGGTAAATATTTGGCGTTTACAGACGATGATGACCTTTGGCTTCCCGAAAAATTAGAAAAACAGGTCAATATCCTGGAAAAAAATCCCGATTTCGGATTGGTTCACGGTTGTTGTGAAGTAATTGATGAAAAGGGAGAATTACAGAATAGAATAATAGGTCGCTTAAGAAATCCGGAGGAAAAACACGGCGATGTTTCACAGAAGATGTTGGGGAGATGGACAGTTATGATGCCAACATCTTTTATCAGAAAGGCAGTTGTTGATAAAGTCGGTTTTTTTAATGAAACAATGCCACCGGCAGGAGAAGATATGGAGTTTTGGACACGTTGCTCATTTGAAACAAAATTTTATTATCAGGATGAACCTTTGGTGTATTATCGTGTTCATGGCAATAATATTTCGGATAACAAAAAAGGATATCAGGAACTTCCGTTGCATTTAAAAAAAGTATTGGATGAAGTTTTTGAACAAAAGAAAATAACACTGATAACGTATAAATTACTGAATCAGCGACTGGGCATATTGTTTGTAAGCCGATTGAAACAAAATCCACTTTGGATTCTGCGAAACATGAAAGTTTTTGATTCTTTTTGGTTTATAAAACGCAATTATGTCAAACATTTGATCGCAAGCATTCTGAAAAGGCATTAAATTTGATTTTTCAGGATCATTAGAATAATAACTACTATATTTGGAGAACAAAAAAAAGCTTTGATAATGGCAACAATACTCATTACAGGAGGTGCAGGAAATGTAGCAAGTGCTCTTGCCGGAGCATTAGCAAAAGATAAAAATAACTTTATTGTAATCGTAGATAATCTTTCCACAGGGAACTTGTCAAAGGTGCCGGAAGGAGAGAATGTAAAATTTATAAAAGCTAACGTAAATCAGTACAATGATGTAGTTCCGATTTTCGGACGCTATAATTTTGATTTTGTATTCCACTACGCTGCCGTTGTAGGAGTTAAACGTACTTTAGAAAACCCTATTATGGTTTTAGAGGATATCGAAGGAATTAAAAATATCTTATCCTTGTCAAAAAACTCAGGTGTAAAAAGAGTGTTTTATTCGAGCTCGTCTGAGGTTTATGGCGAACCATTCGAAATTCCGCAAAATGAAAAGACAACACCGCTAAATTCCAGATTGCCTTATGCCATTGTAAAAAATGTAGGGGAAGCCTTTTTCAGATCCTACTATCAGGAATATGGTTTAGAATATACAATTTTCCGCTTTTTTAATACATACGGACCTAATCAAAGTGAAGACTTTGTAGTGCCGAGATTTATAAAGGCAGCTATGAATAATGAACCCATAACAATCTATGGCGATGGAAAACAAACCCGCTCTTTTTGTTATGTAGAGGACAATATTGAGACTTGTATAAAAGCAATGCAGGATACTAAGTGTATAAATGATGTCCTGAACATTGGTAGTGATAGAGAAATGTCGGTTTTAGAATTAGCACAGATCGTTATCAAATTAACAAATTCCCAGTCTGAAATCATTCATTTACCGGCTTTAGAAGAAGGAGATATGACGCGCAGATGTCCGGATATTACAAAAATGAAACAGATCTTAGGGCGTGACTTATTGCCGCTTGAAGAAGGAATTAAAAAACTGGTTGAGCATTATGAGGGTAGGGTTTAATCCGGAAAAGGAAAATAAAGAAATAGTTTTAGAAAATTACCATAGGGTTATTGTACCGGTGTATATCCCTAATTTTGAAGGTTATTTTGCAGATCTGTTTGAAGTATTCCGCTTGTGCCTGGATTCATTGTTGTTAACAGCTCACAATAAAACACGGATTACAATTTATAATAATAACTCACATCCGGAAGTAAAAGCATATATTGACGAAAAATACCAGGAATCTGAATTGATAGATCAGGTTTTTCATTCCAAAGAAAATCTGGGTAAAATAAATGCCATTTTAGCAGCTGCAAAAGGGAATTTAGAACCCTTGATTACCATTACAGATGCCGATGTGTTGTTTAAAAAAGGTTGGCAGGAAGCTGTAGAGAAAACTTTTTTAGCCTTTCCTGAAGCAGGTATGATTAGTCCGGTGCCGTCAAGTAAAGTATACAAGATGTTTACCGGAAACAATTGGTTTTATGGACTTTTTAAAGGAAAACTGGCTTTTGAAAAAGTAGAAGACCCGGAGGCTATGCATCGCTTTGATCTGAGCTTAGGAAATAAAGAACTAATGTACAAACCGGTTCATTTGGAAAAGTATTTGGTTTTAAGTAATAAAAGCACGGGCGGAAAAGCGGTTATGGGATGCGGACATTTTGTAGCGACTTTAAAGAGAGAGGTATTTGATAAAGGGACAAACCAACCGGCGTTTATAAAGATTGTGGGTGGAGTTGAAAACAGATTTATTGATTTTCCGAATGAAAAGTTGGGATTGTTGCGTTTAGCGACAAAAGAGAACTATGCTTACCACATGGGAAATCATACAGAAGAGTGGATGTATGAGGAATTTAAAGAACTGGATCCAAAGGAAAAAACGATCACTGCTTTTTCCGGAAAAGAATTTGTTTTTCAGTCTGTTTCCGGATGGGGACAATCCGTCGGAGGAAAGATCAAACAGTTATTAGATAGAAAAAAAATAAACCTTTTAGTGTTAGGTAAATTAGGCTTGACAAAAGACGAGGCACAGCAATATTAAAATGCACAAACTGATTAAAAAAATAGTATTTTATTTTTTGAACTATCCTGAAAAAAAGGATAATGTAACGATTTCAGGATTCTCAAGAGGATTGCGAAACGTGAAGTTTGAAGGTAAAAATGCAGTTCCGGATCGTTGTAATTTTGCAGGTAAGATCGAGATCGGTTATGCTACGACTTTAGGCTATAATAATTTTATTCACGGAAATATAAAAATAGGAAAATATTGCCAGTTAGGGGCAGATGTTGCTTTGCATGCAACCAATCATCCTACGGCTTACATGACAACATACATTAATCAGAATTTGTTCAAAGGAGAACTTAAAAAGCTCAAAGAAGAAAAAAGAATTGAGATAGGGAATGATGTGTGGATTGGGCATAATGTGATTATTGTAGGTAATGTTAAGGTCGGTAACGGAGCAGTTTTAGCAGCAGGTAGTGTAGTAACCAAAGACGTTCCTGCTTATACCATTGTAGGAGGTGTTCCGGCAAAAATTATAAAAAAGAGGTTTTCCGACACAGTTATCGAAGAATTGGAAAACTTAAAATGGTGGGATAAGAACGAACAGGAATTAGAAAAGATCAAACCGATGTTTTTTAAAGATTTTTCGAAAGGCAACAGTATTTATGAATAACAACAATCCTCAGTAATATGAGTAAGTTTATTTATTAATTGAAAAATAAAAAGTACTGCCTTTTCCAACTGTTGATTTGACCCAGATTTTACCGTTTATTTTAGTCAGAACTTTTTTAACGGCAGCCAATCCTAGACCGGTTCCTTCATATTCAGAACGAGTGTGTAAACGTTGGAACATCATAAATATTTTTTCTAAATATTGCTCTTCAATACCAATTCCGTTGTCAGCAACCGAGAATTCGTGATATTCAGGTTTTTCTTCATAGTTTATAGTAATGACGGGAGCTACATCCTTTTTAGAATATTTTAAGGCATTATCAATTAAATTCTGAAAAATCTGAGTTAAAGCTAATAAGTACGATTCAATGACAGGTAAGTTATGACAATTGATCGAGGCATTCTTAGAAGCTATTTTTTGATGTAATATTTCCGTAATATCCTGAACTAATTCATTACAATCAACCGTTTCTTTCTTAGGTTGGTAATTCCCTAATCTTGAGAATTCCAGAATTGCTTTTACCAAGTTCCGCATTCTGAAGGCGCTCAGTTGGGCAAACTCAATATACTTTTTACCTTGTTTATCTAAGTTATCTCCGAAATCACTTTCTAATAAATTCAGAATGTTTGTTATATTTCGTAAAGGTTCTTGTAGATCATGAGAGGCATGATAAGCAAATTGCTCCAGTTCCTTATTGATGACAACCAGATTCTGAAGCTGCATCTTTAAATTTTTATTAGTGTCTTTAATTCGTTCCTTTTCTTTTGTTATCCTGTTTAAGCTACTCATGATCCCTATAACGATCATAGGAGAATTATCATCAGATTTATTAAGAATAATAGCTTTGTCCATAATGGGGATATACGAATCGTTATTCTTCCTGATTCTGTATTCTGTTTTCCAGCCTGTTGAAGAGCTGCTTTTGAAATGACTCTTTAGGGAGTGAAATAAACTATTGAAATCGTCGGGATGAATTATTTTTTTGAGATCATAAAGGTTATGAATACTTTTTATACCGAGAGCTTTGTGTAACCCTTTGCTTAGAAAGGCAGAAGAGCCATCAAAATACCAGATGTATTCATTTGAAGCAAGAATTTTCTTTTTACAAAAAGCAGAGAACATGCTATGGTTAATGTAAACATAATTATCTAAGATATCGTTTAGAAGAGAAGAAAAGTCCGGACTTGAATCTGAAGGCAGTGCACTTTCTGCATTTAGTTCGATCTTTTTTGACGAGCTTGGAGGGCCCAGTAGGTGTTTGATCTTTTCTTTTGCATAATTGGCATTGGCGATATGGTCTACAATTTCAATGATGCCGGATATTTTATTTGAATTATTTTTTTTGTTTTTTATGGATTCATCTGCTTCTCCGGTGATTCTTAGCCATTTAAGCTTCGGGTTCTTTAGTTTGATAAGGATGTCAAAAGGAATAGCATCATAATGCAGTTTTTTTAGATTGCTAAGCAACCATTTCTTACTGTCAGGCTCAATTTCATTGTAAAAAAGTGAGAGCGGGTTATGGAAAGCAGTAAGCTCATCATGTCCGAAAAAAAGACTTAGATCCTTTGAAGTATGAAGAGAATCAGTCCTCCTTTTCAGAAAGTCAAATTCCCAATAGCAGATTTTTAAATTTCCCATAACTTAAAGATATATAGGTGATAAGGGGTCAAAAATATAAAAAAAAACTGAAAAAATGATTAAGACTTTATCAGATAGGGTTGAGTAACAGAACACTTATGGTACAAAAACGTACCACATATTAATAAATAACAGCCACCTGTTAAAAACGGATTTCAAATTACAAATGTTAATGCAAAATTTGTGTAACAAAAAGTAAAAGAATCACAAGTATGTATTTACACTATAGATATTTGATTATGGTAATCTTAATGATAAGCACTGCTTCAACAGGACAGTGTTTAGACAATTTTATCAGACCAAGTGATGATTTTGTTTTGAGTTCATGGTCCGTTCGTTGTCAAAACGGGAACGACGGGATAATAGATATTTCAAATATAAGTAGTACAGCAGGTAATTTTACGAACCAAGGGTTTATTATCAGAATTTTGAGCAGCCCTACAGGAACTTCAAATTATGCTGTTCCGATAAATGAATCAACTTTTTCAATAACAGGATTAGTTGCCGGAACCTACACATTAGACATCATGGATCAATGTGGAGGAAATAGTTCGGACAAAACAATAGTCGTAGGGAGTCCTAGTAACTATTTAACGGCAACTTTTTTGATGCGTAATACTTTCAATAATACTTCACTGTCGGGGTGTGGCAATTCTGTCAAATATCGTTTTCTTTTTGTTGCCCCAGGTTCATCAGGAGATATTGAATTGGTTTTAACTAATTCAGCAAACAACACTTTGATTTTCAATCTTCCGATTGCCAGAACTAAATCGGCTATGAATAACTCATATAGTTTAGATGTAGAGGTGCCGGTAGCATTTTTTAACGGACAAGATATTACTTACAACGCATCAAATTTATGTAGTTCATTCTCAGGAGCTATTTCTTGTCCGTTAAATTATGATATTGTTTTCGGAGTGCCTTCCATTAATGAAAGCAGTGACCCTGATAATTCCTGTAATTTAGGGTTTAATATAAAGATATTCAGAGACTATATGGTCAACCCGATTACGGTTAGTGTTGAAGAAAGTTGCAATCCGGGACAAGCTGCGACTAATGCTTTCGGAGAAGTTTTACAACCACAAAGCGTTAATGTAGCACACTTGAACTCCCAACCTATGGGAATGGCAACAGTAGTAGATCTAGGATTAAAATACAATACACATTATGATATAACTTTTACAGATGCTTGTGGGAAAGAAGTCGTTAAGCATGTGATACAGAACGGAACACCTTTTGATCCGGCTTTAAGCTGTGAGAATGGTTTAGTGACTGATTCAGGAGGCTTCTTTGATGATGTGGCTTTTATAAATTTTAACGGATTGCCATACAGTTCACAATCAGTAGGACCGTTAACAATAACGGTAAATTCAGGGCCTTCAACGTATACAACAAGTAACGGAACCGGCGGAAGTGTAATCACTTCTCCTATTCAGTATCCTTATGTAGTTAATTTCAGTTCGCCTTATGCTTATATGCTGATAGAAAAAGACAATGTAAAAGCATTTCCGTCAGGAAATTATAATTTTACCATAGAAGATGCTTGCGGAAAAACCGCTAATTACTCAATGAATACGTCATGTGTAAAAGATTATACGCTTTCTCATCATATAAATTATTGTGAAGAGGTTTCTGATAGCCTGGAGGTACGGATCAATATACCAAAAGCTTTATTCGGGACTTATGCCGCTATTTATAAATCGGACGGAACATTAGTGTATTCAGATAAGATACAAGTGGGACCACCATTTAATTTTCAACCGGTAGCTCAAACCGGAAGAATTTATCTGACATTGCAGAATAATGAAACCTATTTCTTCAGATATGGAGGTGTTGACGGTTTCGGTACAGCAGTTTATCCGACTCAATTAGGAGGAAGTAATTTGAATACCAGATTACAAGGCGGCTTTTTATACGAGTATCAATTCTCTATTAACCTGGAGCCATTTCACTTTGATTCAATAATAGCCTGTGAAACAACGGTAGAATTAGAAGCTACAGGAGGAACAGCTCCGTATAAGTATTCATTATATGACAGTACAGGTAATACACTATTAGAAAATTATCAGGATTCAAATATTTTTTCCGGATTGACCGTAGGAATGACCTATTTAGCTAAAACAAGAGATAATTGTGGTAGAGAATTTGCACAACCATTTACCGTTTATGCCGCTCCGGATCCGACTTTTCAAATTGTGAACCAACCATCATGTAATACAAGTAATGGAGTCGTTCTTTTTGAAAATCTTCCGACAGATTGGACGATTACCAATGTAGATACAAATGAGGAATATAATGGCGCTACTGCAACATTTAATTTAGAGAATTTACCGGGACAGATCTACAATTTTGAAGTTAAAGATAATGATACAAATTGTACATCTACATCATTTTTAACTATATATCTGTTTTCGGAAAATTGTCCTGAATCGCATGATGATGTATTTTATTGTTCTGATTCAGATAGTGATTATGTTATTGATGTACTCCAAAATGATAATACAAGCATAGGTTTAGATATGCAATCTATTAACCTTATTGCTCCCAATAATGCTACATCCTTCGTATATCAATGGGGGTTGGTGAAGGGGTTTACAGTACCTAGTGAAGGGGTATGGTCTGTAGACGATGTAGTAGGCAAGGTTCATTTCACTAAATTTCCTTCTGCTTTGAGTATAACAAGCGTAGCTTATACTGTAAAAGATATTGAGGGAAATTTAGCGAACCAGGCCAGTATTTATTTTGATTGTTTACCGATTGCCATAGATGATGTCGGCTTTTATACTGTCGGTCAGTCAGTGACTTTACCGATCTTAGATAATGATACTTCGGGTTCTGTTGTAGATCCGTCAACAGTTGTATTGCTGTCAAATCAAGGAAATGCAACAAGTACTACAGCTGAATTAACCTTGCAAATTCCCGCTGAAGGAACATGGAGCGTTGATCTGACGAACGGACAAACGACTTTTTTACCGGAAACCGGCTTTTCGGGTTTGCCATCTTCAATTCAATATACTGTAGAAGATTTTGATGGAAATGTGTCTAATGTTGCTACTATAAGTCTGATCGAAAATGATTGTGATATTCAGGTTACAATTCCCGGTTTTTCATTGGAACATGTCCAGTGCTACGGTGAGATTCCTACTCAGGAAAGTTTATCTGTAGAAGACTTTATGGCATTGGGTGATCAAACCGGTCAGGTTAGTTCAAGCTGTGGCGTTATTGTAATAACGGCTGAAAATGAAGGTGTAAATGGCTGTAATCAAGTTATAACAAGAACATACCATATTGTAATCTATGATAACCAAAGCAATGTAACCAATAATACAGCAGAAATACTTTATGAAACCGAGTTTACACAGCAATTTTTAATTCAGGATACAATTCCTCCCCAATTTACATCAACAGTACCGGCAACAATAGTATTAGGTCCTACAGATGAAATTCCTTCATCAGATACTGTCAGTGTTACAGATAATTGTAGTGAGGTGCAGATAGATTTTAATGAAGAAACAATAGAAGGAACTTGTCAAACAGAAATGAATATAATAAGAACTTGGATTGCAACAGATTGGTGTGGTAATGTAAGCTCATATACTCAGGAAATTATTATTCAGGATAACACCTATCCGGAGTTTTATCCTGATAGGTTAGAAACACTTTATTTAAGTTGTGAAACAACGCTTCCGGAAGTAGATGTTACAGCTTTGGATAATGGACAGCCTATAGCTGTTACTTATGAAGAGGAAAAGATAGAAGGAGACTGTTCCAGCTTTTATAGAATAAACAGAAAATGGAAAGCAGTAGATGGTTGTGGGAATATTAATATTTTGGAACAAACAGTAGAAGTGACCTGTGATATAAATGTCTACAATGCTTTGTCACCTGATGGTGATGGAATAAATGATTATCTGATTCTCGAAGGGATAGAGTGTTTTCCGGACAATCAGGTTACTATTTTCGATCGTTGGGGAAGTATCGTTTTTGAAACGCATGGCTATGATAATAGTTTAAATGTTTTTAAAGGGAGAGCTCAAAGCGGAATGCGTGTCGATACTAAAGCTTTACCGACAGGAACATACTATTACATTATAACGTACAATGCCCCGATTGAAAATAATTTTGAAGATAAGAAAAAGACAGGTTATTTGTATATTAATCAGTAACTTAAATGTAGATGAAAAAGAAATTACAATTACTTATTTTATTGTTTTCCACTACTATACTATTTGCACAACAAGACCCACAATATACCAATTACATGTTTAACCCGATGTTGTTCAACCCTGCTTATGCCGGTTCGAGAGGTGTTTTCAGTGTTTTTGGATTACATCGGTCACAATGGGCCGGGCTCGACGGTGCGCCGATAACAAATTGTGTATCCGTGAATAGCCCGGTAGGATTAAAAGGAGTAGGTATGGGATTAATAATAAATAATGACAAACTGGGACCATCCGTTGAAAACAACATTTCGGCTAATTTTTCCTATAGCATTTATTTTTCTAACCTTTCCGCTTTGTCTTTTGGTCTGAAAGCCTCTTTGGATGTTTTAAATGTAGATTATTCAAAATTATCCTTTTATGATCCGTCTGATCCGCGATATCAATATAATATAAACAATCAGGTGTCGCCTAATTTCGGTGCCGGGTTGTATTGGTACTCGTACAATTACTATCTGGGATTCTCCATACCGAATTTTTTAGAGACCAAACATTACAATGATGAAATAGTAAGTACCAAGACAGATCATCTGCATTATTATTTTGTCGGAGGATATATTTTTACAGTAACTTCTACTATTGAATACAAACCTGCTTTTTTAACAAAAGTAATTCAAGGAGGTAAAGTACAGGTCGATCTGACCTCTAATTTCAGATTTTATGAAAAATTCGAAATCGGAGCGTCTTACAGGATAAGCGGAGCCGTTAGCGGAGTTGCTTCTTTTCAGTTAACACCGGGTTTGCTAATAGGGTATTCCTATGATGCGGAAACTTCGCGGCTTGCAAACTATAATTCAGGAACACATGAATTCTTCTTACGCTTAGAATTACCTGAGAAAGGAAAAATTATAGAATCCCCGAGATTTTTTTAGAATTGAAAAGGCATGAAAAGAGTATTGTTCCATATATTGTTATTTGAATCTTTTTTGTCAATGGCTCAGACTAATTTTCAAACTGAGCTTGAAAAACAGTATGCCAAAAAAAACTATATGGAAGTGATTCAGCTTTATAAGAAGACAATCGCCAGAGGATACCGTTCGGCTAAAATGATTCAGTTGTTAGCAGATTCCTATTACTACAATTCATTTTATGAACAAGCAGCCGAATGGTATGAGAAACTATTGACTAATGAACCGGAAGGCTCACTGAATGAAATGGTTTATTTCAGATATTATCAAGTATTGAAAACACTTAAACAATACGATAAAGCTAAAGAATATTTCAGTCTTTACCTTAAGACCAGTAAAAAATATAATTTAAAAATAGTGGAACAAGATACCGTAAAGTTGTTGCCTTTTTCTGTTACTTTAATTGAGAATTTACCTTTAAATACAGCTACTTCTGAGTATGGTTTGATAGAAGACAAAAATACAATGATCTTTACCAGTAACAGGGAAAATAAACAGCACCGTAACAAACATCAGTGGACAAAATTACCGTATTTGAGTTTGTATTCGGGAAGCACGGAAAAGCAGTATAAGAGTGCTATGGTCAAAGGAATTGAAAAGTTAGACTATAATGTATCCAGTCCTGTGTTTTCTAAAGACGGGAGAACCGTTTATTTTACGGTTAATGATCTTACCGGAAAAGATCACAAAAATGAAAAGTATGGCTTAAAGATCGTAAAAGCAACTATTGACGAAAAAGGAAACTGGGAAGATATTGTTTTTTTACCATTTAACAGTAACCAATACAATTGTGCTCATCCGGCTTTGAGTACAGATGAAAAGATACTGTATTTTTCTTCTGATATGCCCGGAGGTTACGGACAATCAGATATTTATGCAGTAGAAATTAACAAAGGGCAGTTCGGAACGCCGATAAATTTGGGGAACATAATAAATACATCCGGAAGAGAGACCTTTCCTGCCATAGAAGATAATTCAGGTTTGTATTTTGCTTCTGACGGAAGGATGACATTCGGAGGATTGGATATTTTTAAGGCAAAATTGTGGAACGGAATTGAGGTTTTGGATGTACTGTGTTTACCCGAACCTATAAATTCGTCATGGGATGATTTTGCCTATTACCGCAATCCGAATGCTGATTACGGATATGTGTCTTCAAACAGAGAAGGAGGTAAAGGCCTAGATGATATTTACAAATTTAACCTGAAAGCTCAAACAGGTATTGCAGCCACTTTACTAAATAAGATCAGCTCCGATCCGTTGATTAATGCTACGGTAGCCTTGTATAATGAAAATTTTGAATTGATAGAAAAAACCTTAAGTGATGAAAAAGGTATTTTCAGATTTAAGAAATTAAACCTTACCGATATCTATATCCTCAGAGTCGAAAAGGATAAATATTTCACGGAAGAGCTGGTATATAACTTCGAGCAAGGTCTGCCTAGTGAGATATTTTTAGAACCAAAAGATCTGATTATTGAGCAAGGAGAAGATGTAGGAAAGAAACTTCAGATCAATGATATTTACTTTGACCTGGATCAATACAACATAACAAAAGAAGCCGAAGAAAAATTAGGCTTATTACTGGTTGTAATGGAACAATTTCCGGATATTTATATTGATATTCAATCTCATACCGATAGTCGGGCAGGGGACGAATACAATATGCAACTGTCAGAAAGAAGAGCGCAAGCGACAAAGAGTTGGTTAGTCGTAAACGGGGTGAGTAGTGATAGATTAAGGGCAAAAGGTTTTGGAGAAACCCGTTTGTTAAACCGTTGTTCAAACGGTGTAAATTGTAGTGAATCTGAGCATAAAGTAAATAGGAGAAGTGAATTTATTGTAAGATAACAAGCATAAAGAAAGTGCATTTTGTCGGTATTTATAGGTTATTTAACAAGTAAAGTTGTTTTTTTTATTTTTTTTAGATAAATTTATTAATGCTATAGTAAAAGAAACAACTTAATGAGAAAAAAGAATATTGTAATTGCAGTATTTTCTGTTTTACTCGTCATTGTAAATCAGTTTCTTATTGAATATTTTCTATACAATAAAAAGGAGGATGCTAATTTGATCAATCTGGTAGGAAAGCAAAGAATGATCGGTCAAAAAATAGCTTTAGAATTCTACAGTCTACAGCAAAAAAATAAGGAAAAGAATATTTCAGATATAGAAGAATCAGTTCAAGATTGGGAACATAGACAAAACCAACTGAAAAGATTCAATACAGATATGTCGAAATTACTTTTGTCAAAAGATGAAGTGCAATTTTTGTTAGATGATTTTCCGAAATTAGATCGTGAAATAGCGTTTGTCAAAAAGCAACTTATCGAATATAAAGACGGGCGAAAAATTGATTTAGAAGATATTGTAGCAAACCAAGATATTTATCTTGGTGAGATGGAAAAAGCAATAAGAATTTACACAGACCATGTAGATCGAAAATTATGGGTCGTTATTTTTTTAGTGATCTTTTCAAATATGATTATACTTCTGGTAGGGGGGTATGTGCTTTTATCGTTAAAAGCTGCCTTAGAAGAACATAAGAGCAAAGAAATAGAACTGGAGAAAGCAAACCTTACTTTAAAAGAAAAAAATAAAGAACTGGAACAGTTCAATCATATTGCGTCTCATGACCTGAAAGAACCTTTGAGAGGAATATCAAACTTCATCCAGATTATAGATGAAGATCATAAAGACAGTTTAAACGACGAAGTAAAAAGCTATCTGCAAAATATTGAGAAAGCTTCTAAAAGAATGGAAGGGTTGATAACCAGCTTGCTGGTTTATTCCAGAATAGGAAGGAATAGAGAATTGGTACTTTGTGATCTGGATATAGTGGTAAAGAGAATATTAGGCGATTTAGAAGACCTGAAGATACAGGAAAATATGAGCATAGAGTTTGATAGATTGCCCCTAATTGCCGGATATTCGTTAGAATTGAAGAGGCTCTTTCAAAGTTTGATCAGTAATGCTATTAAGTTCAGAAGAAATGACGAAAAACTTAAAATAGAGATCAGATGTAAAGAAATAGAAGGATATTATGAGTTTTCAGTAATAGACAATGGAATAGGAATTGAAAAACGAAATTTTGATAAAGTATTTTATATTTTTCAAAAACTGCACAACAATAAAGAGTATGAAGGCTATGGTATAGGGCTTACAAACTGTAAAAAGATTGTTGAGCTACATGGAGGGAAAATATGGATTGAATCCGTTTTAGGGCAGGGAAGCATTTTTAAGTTTACATTGAAAAGGTAAAATAAAAAAAGAAAAATGGATAAAAGTGTAAAATGTATTATGTTAATTGATGACAATGAGATGGATAATTTTGTTCACGAAAGAGTGATAAAAAAGCACAACGCCGCTGAACATATTGTTGCCAAACAATCAGCACTGGAAGCCCTCCATTATCTCGAGGCCGGAAATTCGGAAGATGGGAATTTCCCTAATATCATTTTTCTGGATATAAACATGCCCGGAATGGATGGATGGGAGTTCTTAGAAGAATACGGAAAATTAGAAGATGGACTGAAAGACCGGAAAGTCGTAGTGATCTTGACAACATCTGAAAACCCGGAAGATTTTTTAAAGGCAAAGAAAGCAAAGGAGCTTTTCTCTTTTAAGACCAAACCTTTAACCAAAGAAATTTTAGATGATATAATAGAAGGTTATTTGAAAAAGTTTAATTAATTCCCCCTGTAGAATCTAGGGCACCCCCATTATGAATTATTTGAAAGCAGTTTTAATTGAAAATGATAAGAAAACTATACAGTTTTTCAATGAAATCATTGAAAACTATAGTGCTATTGTAACTGTGGTGTCTGTAAATAGTACTTTGAAAGAGGCTTTGAATCTGATAGTACAAGAACGCCCGGATTGTATCATTATGAATTGCAATAAACAAAACTATGAGGCAATAGAACAATTAAAAAAGATGCAGATCGTGATTCCGAAATTTATTTTTATGTCTGGGGAACCTTCTGATGCCTGTGTAGCGTTTAAATATAATGCCATAGATTTTTTATTAAAACCTTTAGAGTTAAATTTACTCATTATAGCATTTTATAAGGTTATGAGATATCGAGAAATGGAATTAGCTTATCAAAACAGTAAAGTGATTCAGGTGAATACTACTGAAGAAGAAAATAAAATGGAGGATGTTATCGCTATTTCCTCGTCAGATAAAATAAATCTTGTTAAGATAATTGATATAATCTTTCTCAAAGCAGAAGGCGCTTATACAATAATACAGCTAAAAGACGGAACCAAGATATTTTCCAGTAAAAATCTTGGCGAATACAAACAAACGTTGCCCCAGAAGTCTTTTTTCAGAATACACCATTCTTATGTGATTAATGTAAAAGAATTATATAAGATCATTAAAAAAGACGGTACGTATTGTGAATTTATAAATGGGATCGTTTTACCTGTTGCCAAGAGGAGACAGGATGAGTTTTTTAAATTTATGAGATTGTGATTATAGTTATTAATCTACTTTGTTTAACATGAAGAAAACAATAAAAAAAGTCATGATTATTGATGATAACGAGTTCGATTGTTACATCACATCTGCGTTAATCGAAAGCATTAATCCGGATATAGAGATAATGGAATTCAATTCTTCAAAATTAGCTTTAGAATATCTGATGGAAAATTTAGAGAAAGTAGATAAACTCCCTGATATTCTGTTTATAGATATCTATATGCCGGTAATGGATGGTTTCGAGTTTATTCAAAAATACAATCAGATACCGATTGTCTTGCGTCAGAAAGTAAAACTTTGCGTGACTTCAACTACAATAGATGATTTTCATGTTAAGAAGATGAAAAGTGATGTCAAGGTATTATTTGCCAGTAAGCCGATCAGTAGAGAATTCTTAGAACCATTATTAGCAAAATAAAAAAGCAAAATCCGTTTAATCTTTTTGCAATAAGTTTTCAGCTATTTCAAAAAATGTTACATTTGTCGAGATAGGATGAAGATAAAGAAATCAGGTGCAAACAAGTGACATATTTGTTGTTGAATACAGCAAAGAACTTGATCACTACGGTTTCTTAAACGTAAAAAGTATATATGGATAATTCCCTAATTTATACAATAGCCGAAATTGGCCAGGCACATGAAGGCAGTTTAGGCATGTTGTTTTCTTTCATTGAAGCCTTAGCAGAAACAGGAGTCAGTGCTGTAAAGTTTCAGATGCATATTCCTGAAGCCGAAAGCAGTGAACACGAACCTTTCCGGGTAAAGTTCTCATTAGAAGATAATACGCGTTATGACTATTGGAAAAGAATGAGCTTTACGCTGGACCAGTGGAAAATGATCAAACAGAAATGTGATGAATCAGGCGTAGTTTTTTTATGTTCTCCTTTTAGTAATCAGGCTGTTGACTGGTTGGAAGAAATCGGAGTAACACAATACAAAATAGGCTCGGGAGAAGTAAATAACTTACTTATGCTGGAAAAAATTGCTCAGACGGGTAAGCCTGTCATCTTATCATCCGGAATGAGCAGTTTTGCAGAACTGGACGAGACAGTTGCTTTCTTAAGAGGCAAAAAATCACCTTTCTCCATTTTACAATGCACAACTTCATATCCTACTGCACCGGAACAATACGGATTCAATGTTATTCAGGAACTAAAAGAACGTTATGGCGTAAAAGTGGGCTATTCAGACCATTCAGCTAATATCGCGACAAATATAGCAGCAGTAGCTGTAGGTGCTGAAATTATAGAATTTCATGCTGTATTCGACAGAAGACAATTCGGACCCGATTCAAAATCATCTCTGACTATTGACGAGATCAAAGAATTAGTTCACTATGTGAACAATATAAAAATAGCATTGGATCATCCTGTCGATAAAAACCGAAACGAAACATTTAAGGAATTAAAACATATCTTTGAAAAATCTTTGGCAGTGAATAAAGACCTGCCGCAAGGACATCAACTTTCATTTGCAGACCTGGAAGCTAAAAAGCCCAAAGGATATGGTATTGATGCCGCACTTTTCTCAACTGTAATCGGTAAGAAGTTGAGAAAGCCTTTAAAGAAATGGAGTTTCTTAAATGAAGAAGATTTAGGACATGAATAGAAAAAGAAAAATAGCGGTAGTGGTTACCGCAAGACCATCTTATAGTAGAGTTAAAACAGCTATTCAGGCTATAAAAAACCATCCCGAACTGGAATTGCAACTTATTGTAGCGGCCTCTGCATTATTAGATCGCTACGGTTCAGCCGTGAACTATATTAAAAAAGACGGCTTTGAGATTCATGCAAAAGTTTTCAATGTGCTGGAGGGCGAAAACCTGACCGCTGCTGCAAAAACAACCGGAATAGGAATCTTAGAATTGTCAACGGTTTTTGATAATCTGAAACCGGATATCGTGGTTACTGTTGCAGATCGTTTTGAGACTATGGCAACGGCTATAGCTGCTTCTTACATGAATATTCCGTTAGCTCATATTCAGGGAGGAGAAGTAACAGGGAACATCGATGAAAAAGTGAGACACGCTATCACTAAATTGGCAGATTACCATTTTGTAGCTTCAGAAAGTGCAAAAGAGAGAGTGATAAAGTTGGGAGAAGAACCGGACTTTGTATACAATACGGGTTGCCCGTCAATTGACTTGGCTAAAGATATTCAGACTTCAAATTTAGATTTCGATCCATACCAAAAATATGGGGGAGTAGGAGCCAAACCGGATTTAGAAAAATATCTGGTAGTCATGCAGCATCCGGTAACAAATGAATATCAGGATTCCAGAAGACATATAGAAGAAACCTTAAAAGCAATCGACGATTTAAAAATCCCTACTTTGTGGTTCTGGCCGAATGTTGATGCAGGTGCCGACGGAACTTCGACAGGAATAAGAGCTTACAGAGAATTTAATAAATTAGAGCACGTCCATTTCTTTAAGAACATGACAGGAGATGATTTCTTGAAATTATTAAATAAATCAATGTGCCTGATCGGGAATTCCAGTGTCGGAATCCGGGAGTGTGCTTACTTGGGAGTGCCGGTGGTTAATATCGGTTCAAGACAAAATAAAAGAGACAGAGGATTTAACGTAAAAGATGTCGATTATAACAAAGAAGAGATCAAACAGGCTATTTTAAAACAAATTGAAAATGCAAGACCACAAAGTTCAGATGTATACGGTGGCGGGAATGCAGGAGAAAAAATAGCAGATTTGTTGTCGACAGTTCCGTTAAAATTCCATAAAACCATAACTTACTGATTGAAGAATGAAAATATTGGCAGTAATTCCGGCAAGAGGCGGATCTAAAGGAGTGCCTAAGAAAAATATTAAACCATTAGGCAATAAACCCTTGTTAGGGTATACCATAGACAGTGCTAATCAGAGTGAAAAACTGACCACAACGATTGTCTCGACTGATTCTGAAGAAATAGCCGAGATAGCCAAAGCAAATGGAGCTTCTATCCCTTTTATCAGACCAAAAGAACTGGCGGAAGACAAAACGCCCACTATAGAAGTCTTAAAGCATGCTATTAGATTTTTTGAGGATCAAGGCAAATTCTTTGATGCAATTTGTATCCTCCAGCCTACAACACCGTTTAGAAGAGAAGGTTTTATTGATGAAGCTATAGATAAATTTATCAGAACAAATGCAGATACTTTGATCAGTGTTTTACCGGTGCCGCATCAATTTAATCCTCATTGGGTATTTGAAGTTTCAGATGCCAAAGAGGGTAAATTAAAAATAGCTACCGGAGAAAAAACAATAATTCCGAGACGACAGGAATTGCCGCAAAGTTATTACAGAGACGGTTCAGTCTATCTGATAAAAACAGAATGGATAACAAAGCACAATACCTTGTTTGGTGAAACAATAGGTTATATAGAATCTGCCTCAGATGACTTTGTGAACATAGATACAATGGAAGATTGGTTAAAAGCAGAAGAAATTGCCAGACAATATAAATAAAATTGAGAATAGAAAAATAAAGTTCAAAAGATAATATTAGGGTAGAAAAAAATGGATAAAACAACTAAAATTTTATTTGTTGTACCGGATGGTGTAGGAATTCGTAATTATTTGTATTCTAACTTACTTGATGAACTCAAAGGAAATAAAATAGCCTTATTAAGTCCCTTGCCCGAAAAGGCATTTTATCAGATCGAAAATGAATTTGAATATTTTCCGCTCAATTTACCGAAGGAAGGAATAGTAACCAGAATAGCGCGTGAATCAGCTACCTATGCACGTTTGTGTAATAATGCTGATAAAGTTAGTAACCCGACTATTTTAAAAAACTGGAATTATTCGCCTAAGGGGAAAGCACTGAAAGCACTGACAAAAGTAGCTCAGTTTTTAGGAAAAAGAACTTTTAAGAATTACGAAAATATTCTCTTTCTGGAAAAAACAGCTCGTAACAACTGGCCGGTCAAAACGATCGCCTTTTACAAAAAGCAATTACAAGAGATCCAACCCACTTCAATCTTTATAACCCATCAAAGAGTAGCTGCATTAATGCCAATCTGTATTGCCGCAAAGCAATTGAATATTCCGGTTACAGCCGCTATTTATTCGTGGGATAATTTGCCCAAAGGGCGCTTGGCTGTTCTGGCAGATACCTATGTAGTTTGGTCAGATTATATGAAAGAGGAGATGCACACCTATTATCCTGAAATAGAAGCCAAAAATGTAATTGTAGCAGGAACACCGCAGTTTGAATTTTATCTGCAAAAGAATAAGATCATTTCAAGGGAAACATTTGCTTCACAGCACGGGTTAGATGCTCAGAAAAAATGGATTTGTTACAGCGGAGACGATGTGAAAACATCACCGTACGATCCGCAATATTTAGAAGATTTGGCACAAGCCGTTTCTCAAATAGAAGAATCCTTGCGACCGCAAATTATTTTCAGACGCTGTCCGGTTGACTTCTCTGCAAGATACGATAGCATTTCAGAAAAATATAAAGATACAATCATTCCGATCGACCCGCTGTGGAATGTACCGAATAAAGATGAAAATTGGGGCGCATTTTATGCTAAACGCGAAGATGTGGATATGCAGGTCAATTTAGCTTTTCATTGTGAATTCGTTGTAAATTTAGGGTCTACTATGGCACACGATTTTGCCATGTTCAATAAGCCTTGTTTTTATATCAATTATGATAAAGTATCGGATGGGAAATGGTCTGTACAGACGGTTTATAATTACCAGCATTTCAGAAGCATGAACGGTTTAGAACCGGTTGAATGGTTCAATACCAAAGAAGAAATAAAGAACAAAGTGGCACATGCTTTGCAACATCCGGAAGCAATAGCAAAAGATAGAAAGAAGTGGTTGCAAAAGATCGTTAAACATCCGTTAGATAAAGCTTCCGTTCACATAGCCGAATTATTGACAAAATAAATGGAAAAGATCAAACTTTATACTGATGTTCTGAAAGTAAAGGAAGCGCCTAAATGGGGGTATGTATTTCCATTGGTCGAATATTTGGTCAAAGAGAATAAAAAGCTCTTAGAGTATTATGAAATTGTAACTAAGGTTCAGGATGCTGATTTTTTGGCTTTGCCGCTTTCCGTTGAATATTTATTACAAAACGGACAGCAAAAGTACTATGAGGATTTTCTAGCATTAGCGAAAAAGGAACATAAAAAATTACTTGTTTTTACTGCCGGAGATATCGGTAAAACCATTCATGATGAGGATGTCATTACCATAAGGTTAGGAGGATTTAAAAGTAAACTGCCTGAAAATACATTTATCATGCCTCCTTTTATTGAAGATCCGTTGGAAAAATTCCAATTAGAGTTCAGACTTTTGCCTTATGAAGAAAAACCGTCGATCGGATTTGTAGGACATTCGGCAAAAGGAATTCGAAAATGGATAAAAGAAGGTATAGTGTTTTTAAAAGGAAATATAAAAAGACTATTAGGCAAAGAAGCTACAGATTTTCAATTGTTTTATCCGTCCAGTATTAAAAGGTTCCATTATCTAATGGAATTAAAATCAAAAAGTAAGCTTAAAACAGATTTTATTTTCAGGGAAAAATACAGAGCCGGAATTCAAACTGAGGAAGACCGTAAAAGAACGTCTTTAGAGTTCTTCCGCAATATACAGCAGAACCCTTATATCTTCTGTTTACGGGGAGCGGGGAATTTCTCTGTTCGTTTTTATGAAACACTGGCTATGGGAAGAATACCTGTTTTTGTAGATACAGATTGTCAGTTGCCTTATAGTGAGTCAATCGATTGGAATAAACAGGCTGTTATAGTTGATGCGGGAGCATTTGAAAGTATTGAAGAAAAAATCGCAAATTTCCATAAACAATTAGAAGGCGACAGATTTCAGCAAATTCAGTCAGAGAATAGAGCAATCTGGAAACAGTATTTCACTAAGGAAGGATATTTTAGTAACTTTCAGCAAGAGCTGAAAAAACAGGTATAAAATGCACATTTGTTTTATCACGAATGAATACCCTAAAGAAGGCTTTCCTCACGGAGGAGTAGGTAGCTTTGTAAAAACCATGGCAGAAGCTTTGGTCAAAGAAAAGTACAACGTCTCTGTAGTCGGGATGAATTATAGCGATAAAGATGAAGAAGAGATACAACAAGGGGTAGCAATATACAGGATAAAGAAGAGTAAAATAAAAGGTATTTCCTGGTTCTTTAATGCAATGGCAATTAATAAAACCATAAAAAAGATCCATAAAGAAAACCCTATAGATATAGTGGAAACAGCCGAACTGGGCTTAGCTTTCATGCAAAAAATAAAAGGCATCAAATATGTGATACGATTGCATGGCGGTCATCATTTTTTTGCGGAAGCAGAAAAAAGAAAAATTAACAAATGGAAAGGCTTTCAGGAAAAAAGATCTTTTAAGAAAGCAGATGCCTTTATCGCCGTTTCGGAATATGTAAAACAGCATACGGCTCAGTATCTAAGTTATAATGATAAACCCGTAGTCACTATTTTTAATCCGATAAATACGGATGTTTTTAATCCGGTTCCCGGTAAAGTTGAAGAAAATACAATTACATTCGCAGGAACGGTTTGTGAAAAAAAAGGAGTCAGACAACTGATACAAGCTTTTCCTCTGGTTAAAAAAGAAGTGCCACAGGCCGTATTGAATATTTACGGGCGGGATTGGTTCTTCCCGGATGGGAGTTCTTATGTTGAAATGCTCCGAAGAGAGGAATTACCTCAGATAGCGCCTTACGACCAAGATGTTATTTTTCATGGAAGTATAGCTTATCAGCAAATACCTGAAGTGTATGCAAAAGCTGAAGTTTGTGTATTTCCGTCGCACATGGAGACACTGGGGTTAGTTGCTCCTGAAGCAATGGCTATGGAAAAATCAGTTGTATTTACTGAAATGGGTCCGGGTCCGGAAGTAATTGTGCCTTATGAGACCGGTTTGCTTTGTAATCCTTATGAACCGAAAGATATAGCAGAAAAGATAATCTGGTTATTTAAGAATAAAGAAAAAGCAAAGAACATAGCAAAACAGGCAAGAACCGTTGCTGTTGAGAAATTTTCATTGCCAAATAGTATAACCGAGAATATAGCATTCTATTCAAAAATAAAAGCATGATGAGTTGGGCAGGGCTAATTGCAACCGATTATAAGAAATATAGAAAATACGGAGGGAATTTTTTCTCCATTGTGTTTTTGACACAGGGTTTTTGGGCTATTATGCAATATAGGATTGCCCATGCGGTTTATCGGATGAGAGTTCCTTTGCTTAAGCAAATTCTGCAACTCTTTATGCTGTTATGGCAAAAAGGAATTGAAATAACCACAGGGATTAGTATACCTGCTTCGGTTGTAATAGGGCATTCGTTCTATATAGGTCATTTCGGAGGTATTATTTTGAATGCTAATGTTTTGATGGGAGATAATTGCAATATTTCACAAGGCGTTACGATTGGAGTTTCAGGTCAGGGAAGCAAAAGAGGAGTGCCTATCATTGGAGATGAGGTTTATATCGGAGCCAATGCAGTTCTGGCAGGAAAGATCGCAATCGGAAATAAAGCTGTAATTGGGGCCTGTTCTTTAGTCACAACTGATGTGCCTGAAAATGCAGTGATGTTAGGTGTTCCGGCTGTTAAAATTTCTGATAAAGGATCAACAGGCTATATTTAAAAAGAGATCTCTATAAACTCAAATGTTAATTTTGAACAAAATTAGTAACTTGCACTAAAAATTAAATTCTTGGAACTTCTCGTTATTTCTTCAGCACCATTAATTCATAAGGAAGAAAAATGGTTTATGTATGGCCCCTATCAGAAAGAAATGAAGATCTGGGCTTCGCATGTAGATCAAATCCGGTTTTGTTGTCCGATCTGGAAAGAAGACAGAAAATTATTGATAGACGAAATAACGTTTCCGATAGAACCAACTATTGAGCTTAAAGAATTTGACATTCAATCGCTTTATAAATTACCAAAGGCGATTTGGCTTTCAATCCTTAATTTCTTTATCATTCTTAAGGCAATGAAAAATGCCGATCACATTCACTTGCGTTGCCCGGGAAATATAGGGTTATTAGCAGCTTTAGCCCAAATTTGTTACCCTAAAAAGAAGAAAACGGTCAAATATGCCGGAAATTGGGATCCGAAAAGTAAACAGCCATGGAGTTATCGTTTACAGAAAAAGATCGTAGGAAATACTTTTTTAACCCGAAATATGCAGGTGTTGGTTTATGGAGAATGGCCGGATCAGACTATGAATATTAAACCTTTTTTCACGGCAACTTATTCTGAACAAGAAAAACTTCCTGTGATAGTAAGAGATTATTCTTCTGAAATGCAATTCTTGTTCATAGGAACATTATCCAAAGGAAAGCAACCTTTGTGGACAATACAATTTGTAGAAGGACTTTATGAGAAAGGATTTAAGGTTCGCTTAGACATGTTCGGAGAAGGTACAGAACGGGAACAGTTGACACATTATATAAAGGAAAAAGGATTAGAAACGATCATTACTTTACATGGAAACCAACCTAAAGCTGTAGTGAAAGAAAAACTGCAAGTATCTCACTTTTTAATTTTGCCGTCCAAATCGGAAGGCTGGCCTAAAGTTGTTGCAGAAGCTATGTTTTGGGGATGTATCCCGGTTGTGACTCCGATATCTTGTGTTTCCTGGATGTTAGGCGGTGGCGAAAGAGGCGTTTTAGTTTCTGATTCTCCGGAAAAAGAAGTTGAAAAGTTTACAAAGATGTTTTCAGAATCCGGATTCAAGAACATGTCAAAAGCCGGAGAGAACTGGTCCAGAACCTATACCCTTGAGTATTTTGAAACAGAAATATCGGATTTATTAAAAGCATAGATATGATTTTCCCCGAGTTTGTCAGAAATGAAGTAAATAGTATGAAGCCTTCAGGAGAGTTCTTCGCAGGCCTTTTTAGAAGAATATTCAATAAAAGGAAGGAGAAAGTCTTCGTTATTGGCTATCATAAAACGGGAACCTCTTCATTAGGAAAAGCAATGCTTACATTGGGATTCAGAGTATGCGGAAGTTTAAAAGAAGGATACGGATATAAAGACTCTGATAAAGCTTTTCCGGAATATTTAATGGAACAGGCGCAGCCTTTATTTGATAAATATGATGCTTTTCAGGATACGCCTTGGTTCTTATTGTATAAAGAACTATACTATCGTTTTCCGGAGGCTAAATTTATCCTGACGATTAGAGACGAAGAGAAATGGATAAAGAGTATGCAAGGTCATTTCGGTAAGAATAGCTATCCTTATCACGATTATATTTATGAGGGTTCGGATATGTTCAGTGATAGCGAAAAATACATACAGGTGTACAAGCAACATAACTCATCGGTAAGAGAATTTTTTAAAGACAAACCGGAGCAATTATTGGAAATTAATTTGAAAGAAGATGATAAATGGGAAAAGATCTGTACTTTTCTAAATGTAAAAGTGCCACAAAGAGATTTTCCTCATGTTAATAAAGCTAGTAGTCGAACGGCTCTCGGAACCAAGATTAAAAAGTTCATTAAGAAAGTGCTGTATAAATAATTCCGAGATATGGAATACAATATTTCAATTCTGAGCTCCATCAATATTCCTTATATTTACAAACTAATTTTTTGAAAGTGCAAAAGCAAAACATACGGATTATCCAACTTATTGATAGTTTAGAACCCGGCGGTGCTGAACGAATGGCTGTCAATTATGCAAATGCACTCGTAGATAAGCTGAGTTTTTCCGGATTAGGAGCTACCCGAAAGGAAGGCGAATTAAAACAACAGTTAAAGCAATCAGTTCATTATACTTTTTTGCATAAGCGGAATAATTTAGATCTTAAAGCTTTTTTAAAACTGAGAAGTTATTGTGTTCAAAATAAGATAGATTTTATTCATGCACATAGTTCCTCTTTTTTTTGGGCAGTATTGGTGAAATTAACCCATCCCAAGGTAAAAGTGATTTGGCACGACCATTTCGGGAATAGAGTTAGGCAAGCCAAGCCGGATTTTATGTTAAAACTATTTTCAAGATTCTTTTATCTGGTCATAGCGGTAAACGAAGAATTGCAAGAGTGGAGTGTAGAGAAATTAAATGCAAAAACCGTTTTATATCTTCCGAATTTTTCACTTCAGGATCAAGAACATGAAAAGAAAGAAACTTCTCTAAAAGGTGAAAAAGGAAAACGAATTGTTTTTTTAGCGAATTTAAAGAATCCTAAGAATCATCTTCTGTTTTTAAAAGCATTCTACCGATCTTCAGTTTATGAAGAAGGCTGGACAGTTCATTTAATCGGTAAGAATTTTGAAGATACTTACGCTCAGCATATTTTAGACTTTATAAAAGAGAAAAATTTACAATCATCCATATATTTGTACGGAAGTTGTAACGATATCCCACATATTTTAAAGCAGGGGACACTAGGAGTTTTAAGTTCTACTTACGAAGGTTTTCCCGTTACGCTTCTGGAATACGGTACTTATGGATTGCCGGTTCTGTCAACCAATGTGGGCTATTGTTCCAAATTGATAGAAAATGAAAAGACCGGATTGCTTTTCGATCCTTTAGATGAAGAAGGTATAGCCGGACTTTTAACCCGACTGACGGATGCTGAAGCTTTGGAGCAAATGAAGAAATTCGGAGCAAATTTAAAACAGAAAATAGAGCAACGTTACGGTGTTGAAAAAGTAATAACAGATTATATTGAGGTATTAAAATAGAGAATGAAGCTAGATGTTCGACATAATTATCTGACACTGATTGTGATTCATATTGCGATAGGCGGAATTTGTTTTTTAATTCCCTTTTTGTCAAAAGTTGTTTCTCTGATCCTTTTTTTTGGCGGACTTTGGTATGTTATCAAAAATCAGAACAGGAATCAGGAAGTTTTATACGTAGCTTCTTACATAACAGCTATAGAGGTTTTTTTCAGGATGACCAACGGAATGCACTTCAGTGAATATGGAAAATATTCCATTATTATCCTAATGGTGCTGGGAATGTTCTACAGCGGAATTAAGAAAGGATCCATGATCTATGTCTTCTTTTTGATACTATTAATTCCGGGAATACTGGTAGGGGTTCAAACCCTAAGATTTGATACCAATATCCGAAAAGCCATAGCGTTTAATATTTCCGGCCCTGCCTGTTTGGGAATCAGTGCTATCTATTGTGTCGGAAGAAACATAACATTCGAAAAGATAAAAGATATTTTAACAACAATGACTTTGCCTTTGGCAACAGTAACTACATATATCTTTTTATTTACGCCAAGTGTAAAAAATGTAGTGACTAATACGCAATCTAATTTTGAAGCTTCAGGAGGATATGGACCTAATCAGGTTTCTACAATTCTGGGATTAGGGATGTTCTTGTTTTTTGTTCAGATCTTATTTAATTCTAAAAACAGAAAACTGGTGTTGATTAATACGGCTTTGTTAGCCTTAGTAGCGTTCAGGGCTATTGTAACTTTTTCGAGAGGAGGAGTTATTACCGGTTTGGCAATGATAGGCGGTTTAGCCTTTTTTACCTTTATCGTTTTGAATTTGAAAGCAAAAGGGAGGTTCTTAGTGTATTTGATTGTCGGTTTTATTTTGAGTATGGGCATCTGGGCTTACAGTTCCTTGCAAACAGGAGGAATGATCGATAAACGATATGCAAACCAAGATATAAAAGGAAGAGAAAAAGAAAGTAAATTGTCAGGTAGGGAAACATTGATGAATACGGAAATTCAGATGTTTCTGGATAATCCGATCTTAGGAGTAGGAGTAGGAAAAAATAAAGAATACAGAGAAGAATTAACAGGTATCGAGGCTGCTTCACATAATGAAATTACCAGAATGTTGGCCGAGCATGGCTTATTCGGAATTATAGCCTTTGTGATCTTACTTACAGTGCCAATGTTTATGTATTTAAACAACCGGCAGAATATATTTCTTTTTTCCTTTGCCGTGTTTTGGGCACTAACGATCAATCATGCCGCTATGAGGTTGGCAGCACCGGCATTTATTTACGCATTATCATTACTTAATATTCAGTTCACAGATGCCAATGAAACTACTGTACATAGGGAACAAATTAACTAGGCACGGTATCAATGCAACTACTGTTGAAACGTTAGGCAAAGCATTACAGGAAGAAGGGTATGAAGTAGTTTCTGTTTCCGATAAAAAGAATTTTTTTCATAGAATTCTGGAAATGGCAGTTGCCTGCGCTTTTCAAAAGAATGTCGATTACGTTCTGATAGATACCTATAGCACTAAAGCATTTTGGTATGCTTTTTTATGCAGTCAGATCTGTAGAATAAGGAACATACATTATATACCTGTTTTGCACGGTGGTAATTTGCCGGAAAGGCTGAAAAGAAATCCTCGTCTGACGCGAATGATCTTTGCTCATGCCTATAAAAATTCTGCACCCTCCGGTTATTTGAAAAGTGTTTTTGAATCTCATGGTTATACCAATGTTGTTTTTATACCGAACTCGATAGCGATTGAGCAGTATCCTTTTAAAAGAAGAGAGCAATTTAAACCTGATTTACTTTGGGTAAGAGCGTTTGCTGAAATTTACAATCCTGAAATGGCGGTATATGTGTTGCAAAAAATAGCAGAAACGTATCCGGAGGCTAGTCTTACAATGGTTGGTCCCGATAAAGAGAACTTTCTCGAGGAGGTTAAGCAATTGGCTGACAAATTAAAACTGAACGTTACTTTTACCGGAAAATTAGCCAAAGAAGAATGGTGGAAACTTTCAGAATCATTTGACTTTTTTATTAATACAACCCACTTTGATAACACTCCGGTAAGTGTTATGGAAGCCATGGCACTTGGTATTCCGGTTATTTCAACTAATGTAGGAGGATTACCTTTTTTACTGGAAGATAAAAAAGATGCTATTTTGGTTTCAGACGGATCAGTTGAAGAAATGGCTTCAGCAATTTTAGAATTAATACAGAATCCTTTAAAAGCAAAACAATTAGTTTACGAAGCAAGAGATAAAGCCGGGCAGTGGGATTGGGAGGAGGTAAAAACGCTGTGGAAAGAATTATTTTTAGGTTAATTTCTGTTTTTGAAATGTTAAAAAGTCTAAATAAATTCATTATTTTGCATAACTAATTTTTAAAAAATGTCCCCAAAGAAAAAAATGCATTTCGAGATATCCGAACGAAAAGTGCTATTGCGTATTTTCGACATCTTTTTTGTGTTTTTATTTTTACAGGTTATCGGGAATTTTTTTGAATTTGATTACTTTTCAATTACCGTAGATAATTATTATTGGGCTATAGTATTAGCTATATACCTGACCACGATCGGGACAATTTTTGAAATGTACAATCTGCAAATAGCGAGTAATCGTTACCAGATCATTAAAAGTATTGTGTTAACAACAGCAGTGACTACATTGATCTATTTGTTAACACCTTTTTATACACCGGTACTTCCTTCAAATCGTTTGCAGATTATTTTGTTTTTTGTATCTATTTTTACAGCGCTTTTGGTTTGGAGGTATCTTTATATTCAGTTCTTAGCGTCTAATCGTTTTTATAAGAATGTCATTTTTGTAGGGAATAGCAAAAAAATTGAAGAACGAATCAAAGATCTTGTGAAGGGGAATCCGCATTATATTGTAAGAGGATTTGTTGCTACAGATGACAAACAACGAGCGGTTAATTTAAAAGAGATTCGTATAGATGAATTAGAAAGGTTTGTATACGAAAAAGGTATTTCGGAAGTAGTCGTTACAAACGATTCCGGTAAATCAATTTCAGTGGAATTGTATGATAAATTATTAAATTTATTAGAACAGGGAATCGTAATTAAGCAATATGCTGATGTATATGAATCAGCGACTTATCGTTTACCTATTCATTTTGATAATAAAGAACTGTATCGTTTTTTCCCTTTTAGCCGAAGCAATCAGAACAAACTGTACCTTTTTTACACTCGCTTTTTTGATATTGTAATGTCGGTGTTAGGTTTATTAGGCTTACTTTTTTTACTGCCGTTCATCTCCATGTTTAACCTTATCGGAAACAGAGGGCCGCTCTTCTATAAACAGGAAAGAATCGGTAGAAACGGCGAACCGTTTAAAATCGTAAAACTAAGAACAATGGTAGTCGATGCTGAAAAGCATGGGGCTGTTTTTGCAAGAGTGAATGATGCTCGTATTACCCCTATAGGAAAGCTTCTAAGGAAATCACGATTGGATGAGGTTCCTCAGTTTATTAATGTGTTGAAAGGCGAAATGGCTATTATAGGACCAAGACCTGAACGTCCGGTTTTTGTAGAGCAAATTGCCGAAAATATTCCTTTATATAAAACACGACATGTGATCAAACCCGGGCTAACCGGTTGGGCACAAGTAAATTATCCCTACGGGGAAAATCTGGAAGATAGCTTGATGAAATTACGCTATGATCTGTATTACATTAAACACCGCAGTTTATTTCTTGATATAAACATTGTTGTTAAAACGCTAAGTACGGTGTTGTTCTTCAGAGGACAATAAGTGAGGTGTATTGTAACTTTTTTATTTAATGAAAAACAAAATTGTGATTACCCATTGTTTTTCCGAATCGTAAAAAGGAACAGATTACCTGATCTTTTTTGACTTAAAGCTATTTTTGCTAACAAAATAAAATGAGCAATAATAAACGGCAGTACAATACCTAAATGAATTTTGTTTAGCATGTAAACCAAATAGCCTAAAAGCATTGCAATCAATACTTTGGAGGTTAAGATGCGTTGTTTCGTTTTATGTGTAACGGAAAAAAAGAATAGAAGCAAATAAAGCGGATTGAAAAGCAATGCATTGTAATTCCATAAAACTTCCTGATGATCAGAATAAAACCCTATCAAACAAAAGAATATGCCTAACAATCCTAAAATAAAGAAATAAGAGAGCGTTAGCCATTTTTTCGGAATCAGAACAATTAAAAGCAATAAAAATATGACGGTATAAATACTGTTAAAAACAGATCCCGTAAAGTTGTTGTTTGGCGCTTCATAAACTGTTGCCATGGGTTTGGTCAGTGGTTTTCCGTTGTATTGCGCCTGATCTAAAGATTTTATAAAATCTAACGGAAGAAACAGCTTTTCTGCCGGTTGGTCTACTTTAGTACCGAAAATGATATTGATCCCTAATTTTTCAAAGAAATGATTTTCTAAATAAGGATATAAAACCTCTCTGTAAGTTTGAGTAATGGGTTTTACACTTGTGATAATTTTGCTTCCTAAAACATCATTGACTTTGTCAATTACCATTGTCGTACAGTTGCGGTCAATAAATTTATATGTATAAAAGCGTTCATCCGAATGGAGTGACTGCCATAATTTATCAAATAAAGCTTGTTTTTGTGCTATAGTCAAACTATTTAATTCCTGTTCGTAAATAGAACGTTGCTCTGCTCTGTAGCTGTATTCAAATTCATTATATGAGTCAGTAGTGACAAAATACTGGAGATCCCCTTTGATAAACTTTAAGGCAAAATTAGGAGTAGAAAAATCAAATGCCCCATAGTTAAAAACAAGGTCTAAAAAGTTGACTCTATCATAGATCCGGATGGCAGTATGACCGTAAAGAGAATACGATTCATTTCCGGTACCGCAATTGAGAATACTGACTTTCGCATCTTTGGATAAGATGATATTTTGTGAAAATAGCGTAGTGAAAGTTAATAATGTAACCAGTAGGACTAATTTTCTTATCATAGCGAAATTTTTTCCGGGATTATCTGAAATATCCGAAATCGATCTTTACAGAGAAAATATTAGAATACAAGGCATCACTTTGATTTCCTAAGTCAGTTAATGCATAATCAATTTCAATTCCTTTGTATTTAAAACCAACTCCGAAATTCGGTTGAAAACTTAGTTTTGTTGAATTGTCTATTTGTGTGATCTTTTGAAAATTACCGACTCCGCCTCTTAAAAAGATCAGATCCAGATATCCGGCTTCAAAGCCGACTGCCGGAGCAATACTGGCAACATTGGTCGAAATGATGTCATTTGTTCTGGCAAACTCCATGTTCAGGTTGGCTGCACCGGTAATACTATAGTCATACCGTATAATATATTTCTTCGCAATTCCCAGTTGAGCTTTTGGTAGTGTAACCTCACTGGTTTCCGGTAATTCCTGATTTTCACCCGGAACAGCATCTTTAATGTCATTATATTTTTCCTCATTTATGGTCCAGGTATTATACGTTGTGGTAATATCCCGAAGCATTAAGCCGAATTTCCAGTCTTCATCATCAGATATATATTGCAATCCAAGGTCAAAACCGAATCCCCAAGAGGAAGCGAAGTCACCTATGACCCTGTGAATCACTTTAGCATTGATACCATAATTCAAATAGTCGATAGGAGAACTTCTGGCATAGGAAACTGTTAAAGCATAATCAGCAGTAGAAAAAAGAGAAATTCTATTGTAGTCAATATTTCCCTGACTATCGATTAACTGCGTAGTGTCCATAATATCGTCAACTCCGAAACGGATCAATGAAATACCCACAGCACTGTACGGGTCAATCGGCATCGCAAAGGCAGCATAGTCGTATTTGGCAATGTTCGCAAAATAATTTGCATGCATTAATGCTAACTGTTTATCTTCTATGTTCATCAATCCCGCCGGATTCCAATACCCCGAGTTTACATCAGCACTTTGAGCTGTTACGGCATTGCTCATACCTAAAGCAGCAGCATCAACACCGATGCTTAGAAATTCGTTGGAATATTTTCGAACGGATTGACCTACACCGGTTAATGTATATAAGGCAAGTATACAGAAGAGTAAAATCCTTTTCAAATTCTTTTTTTTACAAATATCAAATAAAAATCTTAAATACTAAACTTTAAAAGTAGTAAGTTATTGTGTTATCTTTGTCTTAAAATAAAGAAATCAACCTATTTTTATGTCTATTAAAAAACATATTCCCAATACTTTTACGCTGTTAAATTTATTAAGCGGCCTTTTAGCCATTGTTGAAATCTTCAACGGATATTACGATCATGCTTTCTATTTTGTGTGTCTGGGAATCTTTTTTGACTATTGGGACGGTTTTGCCGCGAGAAAACTGGATGTTTCCAGTGAATTGGGATTGCAACTCGATTCTTTAGCAGATATGGTAACCAGTGGTGTTGTTCCCGGACTTATGATGTTTAAGTTGTTTGAATTTATACAGGCTGAAGCACCGGATTATATGTTGACTGATGATACTTACTATATGGGATTTGTTCCTTATTTAGGTTTTTTGATAACATTAGCTTCCGCTTACCGATTGGCTAATTTTAATATTGACGAACGTCAGACGGAGAACTTTATCGGGTTGCCTACACCGGCCAATGCACTTTTGATCATGAGTATTCCGATGATTCAGTATGCTGATTATTATCAGTGGTTAACCGATTTATTATACAATCCTTATGTCCTGTTAGGAATTACTTTAGTTAGTACTTATTTATTGAATGCTGAAATTGTATTATTCTCTTTAAAAATAAAAGAATTCAGTTGGGAAAAAAGTAAATTGCAGATCGGTTTTGTGTTATTTTCCATCGTTTTATTAGTGTTTTTCCAAGTAGTAGCACTACCGCTTATCATTCTTTCTTATATCTTAATTTCGATTGTTGTTAATGTGGCTAAAGCAAAGTAATGACGAAAAGAAATTATACGTCTTCACGAAATTACAAGCCAAAGACACAAAAAAAGGCTAAAGGATTAGGCTTCTATTTATTTGTAGTCGTTGTTTTTTTAACGGTTTCTGCTTTCGGGTTCTATTTTCGTGACGGATTTTTATATTATTTAGGATTCAGGGCTAAAAAAAGTGAACTTTCACATGAAGACAGAAAGATCGCCGACATCAGAATTTATGAAGTATTGAGTTCTCATACGAATCATGAATTCGGGTTTGATGTTTCAGAATACCAAGAAGACATTGATTGGCAGAATATTCAGGTACTGGAAGATACTTTTCAGCTTTCCTTTGCTTTTATTAGGGCTACAGCCGGACAGGATAAAGTGGATCTGAAATTTCGACGGAATTGGAAAAAGTCAAAAGAAAACGGTTTTTTACGAGGTGCCTATCATTATTACCGACCTAATGAGAACTCTATAAAACAGGCTGAGAATTTTATCAAAACCGTCAAATTAGAGAAAGGCGATCTGCCACCGGTTCTAGATATTGAAAAATTACCTAAAACACAGTCTTTAGAAAGGTTAAAACTGGGGTTGAAACGTTGGTTGACCAAAGTAGAGCAACATTACAAAGTTAAACCGATCATTTATACCGGTGAGAGTTACTACAACGACTTTTTGAAAAAAGAATTCTCAGATTACCCTTTCTGGATCGCTAATTACAATTTTTGGCGGAAGAATCCGGATGAGCATTGGCTGATCTGGCAATTTACAGAAAAAGCAAAGATCGAAGGTATTGAAGGAACAGTAGATGTGAATGTTTTTAACGGGGATGTGGTTAAATTAATGAGCTACACACAACCTTAATATTTAAAATGTTTTATATTTGTTTAATGATTTGAAATAAAATGCTAAACAATATTAAGACAATTTTTAGTGTGAAAGATTTAGAAAATCTTTCCGGAATAAAAGCGCACACCATTAGAATTTGGGAAAAACGCTATGAGATCTTTACGCCGGATAGAAACGAGAACAATGTTCGTTCTTATACTTCCGAAGAGCTTCAGAAATTACTCAATATTGCTTTTTTAAATCGTTTCGGATATAAGATATCCAAGATCGCACAATTGAACGAATCACAATTGGTTCAGTTAGTGCAGCAAACGTATTCGCAAAAAACCAGTGCTACTTTAGCCTTATCAGAGTTCAAACTGGCTATGTTCAATTTTGATACGGAATTATTCCACAAAGCGTATAATCAGTTGAAAGAGGTTAAAACTTTTGATGCTATTTTCTTTGATGTTTTTATCCCCTTGTTAGACGAAATAGGCTTGTTATGGCAAACAGCGACCTTAAAACCGGTCCATGAACACTTTATCAGTTCGTTAGTAAAGCAAAAATTGTTTTTTGAAATGGAAAACCTTTACCTTAAAGTGAAGGATGTAAAAGAGGATCGATTGTTTGTCTTATTTTTACCTTTGAATGAGATCCATGAACTAGGATTATTATTTCTGCAATATCAATTGCTGAAAAGAGACTATAGAGTTGTCTTCTTAGGCGAAAGTGTTCCTGTTGAAGATTTGCAGTTCATGGTTGATATTCATCCGAATCTTGTCTTTGTATCTTATTTTACGGTACAACCTTCTGCTTCAGAAATAGACAATTACCTGTCGCAATTCTCCGATTTAGTATTAAAAGAAACATCCCATGAGCTTTGGGTGTTAGGGCAACAAACACAGTATATTTCTAAACTAAATGCTGGAATCCAACAATTTATGAGTATTCAGGAATTGTTGCACCAAGTGTAATTTTTTTTGCCTTATTTCATTTTGTTTAATAAAATTACTATTTTTGTTAAACAAAATAATTGAAGATTGAAAACTAAAGTAAGTATAATTGGTTCCGGATTTTCCTCTCTGGCGGCTAGTTGTTATTTGGCTAAAGCCGGATTTGAAGTGGTGGTTTTTGAGAAAAACAAAAGCTTAGGAGGTCGTGCACGCCGATTATCCCGAGATGGTTTTCATTTTGATATGGGGCCAACTTGGTACTGGATGCCTGATGTTTTTGAAAAATTCTTTAATGATTTTGGAATGTCAACTCATGATTACTATGAGCTCAACCGTTTGTCTCCGGCTTATAAAGTTTACTTTAAGAATAAAGAAAGTATTACCATAGCAGATCATTTAGAGACTATTATTGCCGCTTTTGAACAAGAAGAAAGAGGAAGCGGTGAAAAATTAAGACATTTTATAGCGCAAGCCCAAAAGAACTATCACATTGCTATAAATGAAATGGTCTATAAACCGGGAGATTCTGTTTTAGAATTAGTAAGTTGGGAAACCATGATCAGAGTTCATCAGTTCTTTAAAACGATCAGTCAGAAAGTACGAAGTGAATTCAAAAGCGAAAAATTACAGCAGATACTCGAATTTCCGGTTTTATTTCTGGGAGCCAAACCATCTGATACGCCTTTGTTTTATAATTTTATGAACTATGCTGATTTTGGTTTGGGAACCTGGCATCCTTCAAAAGGGATGTATACCGTTGTAGAAGCAATGGTCACATTGGCACAATCTTTAGGCGTTCATTTTGTTTGTGAAGCTGAAGTAAATAGGATTGTACTGGAAGGAAAAAAGGCAAAAGGACTGGAAGTAAACGGAGAATTCATTGCATCCGATGTGGTATTAAGCGGCGCAGATTACCATCATACCGAACAGTTATTGCCGCAACAATTTAGAATGTATGACGAAAAATATTGGCAATCGAGAGTTTTCGCCCCTTCATCATTGTTATTTTATGTAGGCTTCAGTCAAAAGATCAGTAATGTAGAACATCATACGCTATTCTTTGATGAGCCTTTTGAACCACATGCTGTAGAAATTTACGATACACCGGCTTGGCCTAAAAAGCCTTTGTATTATGCTAGCTTTCCCTCAAAAACAGATCCCTTTTTTGCTCCCGAAGGAAAAGAAGCAGCTACATTTTTGATCCCTGTTGCACCGGGCTTAGAAGATTCTCCGGAGATCAGAGCACATTATTTTGAAATGCTAATGAACCGTTTAGAGCAAACCACCGGACAGGAACTTAAAGATTCTGTTTTGTTTTATGAATCATTCGGAATACAGGATTTTGTTCAAGATTATCATTCTTATAAAGGGAATGCCTACGGTTTAGCCAATATTTTGTTTCAAACCGCATTTTTAAGACCTAAAATAAAGAGTAAAAAAGTTCAGAATTTATTTTTTACGGGACAATTAACTGTTCCCGGACCGGGTGTTCCCCCCTCATTGATATCGGGAAAAATTGCAAGTGAAAAAATCAGAAAAGAAATTGGGTTATGAAAGCATTGTTTGACGTAGCATCTTTGGAATGCAGTAAAAAAATAACGAATACTTACAGTACTTCGTTTTCTTTAGCTATTAAAATGTTAGCGCCCGAGATACGGGATGATATTTATGCTATTTATGGTTTTGTGCGTTGTGCAGATGAAATTGTTGATTCGTTTGAAGGCTATGAACAGGAATTACTTTTAAACGAATTTGAAGCCGAATATGAAAAAGCTTTAGAGCGAAAGATCAGTCTGAATCCGGTATTGAATGCTTTTCAGAGCGTGGTTCATCAGTACGATTTGAAAGATTTGGTAGTACCGTTCTTAGAGAGTATGCGAATGGACTTGACGAAGAAAGAATATACTTCAATAGCCGAGTATGAAGACTACATTTACGGTTCAGCAGATGTGGTGGGCTTAATGTGTTTGAAAGTTTTTGTAAAAGGAGACGAGCAAAGATATGAGGCTTTAAAGACAAGTGCTATGAAATTAGGTTCGGCTTTTCAAAAAGTTAATTTTCTTCGCGATTTGAAATACGATTATGAAAATTTAGGAAGAGTTTACTTTCCGGGAGTTGATTTTAATGCGTTGACAGAAGCAAATAAAAAGAAAATCGTCGCGGAGATCAATGCCGACTTTGAGGTGGCGTACAAAGGTATTTTGCAATTGCCGGTTGAAGCTAAGTTCGGAGTCTATACCGCTTTTCGTTATTATAAAAGTTTGTTGAAAAAGATAGGAGAAACCCAACCGAATGAGTTTTTGAGAAAACGAATCCGAGTATCAGACCCTTTGAAATTATTGATTTTAGGAAAATCATATTTGCGTTACCAATTGAATTTAATTGTATGATGGTTTTAGTATATATATTGGCAACTATAGTAACTTTTCTGCTTATGGAAATCGTTACTTGGTGTACACATAAATATGTAATGCACGGGTTTTTATGGTACTTGCATGAAGATCATCATCAGCCTAAATATCAGGGAGTATTTGAAAAGAATGATGCTTTTTTTGTCATTTTTGCGATCCCAAGTATCGCTCTTTTTTATTTTGGTATACATCCGGGGCTCAACCTATTATTTTTTGTTGCATTAGGAATTCTTTTTTATGGAATTGCTTATTTTTTAGTTCATGATGTCTTGATCCATCAACGTTTTAAATGGTTTAAGTATACTAAAAATAAATATTTGATAGGTTTGCGGAAAGCACATAAAGTACATCACAAGCACTTAGGGAAAGAGCAGGGGGAATGTTTCGGAATGTTGTATGTACCCAAAAAATATTTTTCAATGTAATGGAGCATTATTTGTATCTCATAATCGATTTGGCAACACTGTCTATTCCGTTTATGGCAAGTTTCTATCCGAAACACGCCTACTATAAGCGTTGGAAGTATCTTTTTCCGTCTCTGATGATCGTGGGAATCCTTTTTTTGATTTGGGATGCTTATTTTACAAAAATAGGAGTTTGGGGGTTTAACGAACGTTATTTGACCGGTATAAAAGTTTTTACGCTTCCGTTAGAAGAAGTTTTGTTTTTTTTGTGTATTCCTTATTCGAGTGTCTTTATCTTTTTTTCGCTGGATTATCTCCTGAAAAAAGATCCCTTGTATAAAATACATAAATACATTACGTATTTGCTTATTATTCTGTCAATTGTTCTGTTAGGGCAATATTATGATCGCTGGTATACGCTATCAACGTTCGGGTTGTTGCTATTGTATCTGGTTTATCATGTTTACAGGAAAACCTATTTGGGGAGATATTATGTTTCTTATGCAGTAACCTTGGTTTTCTTTTTTGTGGTAAACGGAATTTTAACAGGTAGTTGGATAGATGCTCCCGTAGTTTGGTATAATAATGAAGAGAATATGGCTCTTCGTTTGGGAACTATACCTTTTGAGGATATGTTTTACGGGTTCTTGTTAATTGCTTTAGTTCTCGACGGATTCCAATACCTTAGAAAAAATCGGCATTAGTTAGTTTTCTTAATTATAGAAAAACCCCAATTCAGAATTGATTGGGGTTTTCTTTTTATTTATTTTCTTGTTCTTCTGATTCGTTCTTCAGGTTAAGATCTCCTTTTCCGTGAACTACAGTAGTTTTTGGAGCGTCAAAATCAATTTTTTTACGGCGAAGTTCAAAGTTCTGACCTAAATAAACCCGACGCACTACTTCGTCTTCTGCTAATTCTTCCGGTTTTCCGGCTTTTAAGATACCGCCTTCAAACATCAAATACGTTTTATCAGTAATGGCTAATGTTTCTTGAACATTGTGATCGGTAATCAAAATACCGATGTTTTTATTTTTCAGTTGGGCTACAATTCGCTGAATATCTTCTACAGCAACAGGATCGACCCCCGCAAAAGGCTCATCTAATAAGATAAATTTAGGGTCAGTAGCCAGAGCACGTGCAATTTCTGTACGACGACGTTCTCCTCCCGAAAGCAGGTCACCACGATTAGTACGGATGTGTTGTAATGAAAATTCATCAATTAAAGCTTCCATTTTAGCCTCTTGTTCTGCTTTCGAAAGATCGGTTAATTGCAGAACGCTCATAATATTGTCCTCAATACTTAGCTTTCTGAAAACCGAAGCTTCCTGAGCCAGATAACCGATCCCGTTTTGAGCCCTTTTGTACATCGGGAAATGCGTAATATCCATGTTGTCGAGATAGATGTTCCCGCTGTTAGGCTTTACCAATCCGACGATCATATAAAAAGAGGTGGTTTTTCCGGCACCATTAGGACCTAACAATCCCACAATTTCTCCTTGATTAACTTCAACGGAAATCCCTTTTACAACAGTTCTTTTTTTATAAGTTTTGACTAAGTGATCAGCTCTTAATTTCATATTTTTTTAGTTGCTCAGTAACAAAGAAAAGGTTACATGTGGCTATTAGTTAGCAAATTAACAAATAAACGCTTAAACAAATAAGCGAATTAACAATTATTTAGACTCTTCCAGAGCTTCCCAGAATTCGTAAGCCCTTCTTAAATGCGGAACTACAATTGTGCCTCCTACTAAGGTGGCTATTCCCATAGCTTCCATCATTTCCTCTTTCGTAATGCCGTTTTTGTAACTGGTCTCTAAATGGTATTTAATACAATCATCACAACGCAGAACAGCTGAAGCTACCAAACCTAATAGTTCTTTGGTCTTTACGTCCAAAGCACCTTCCATATATGCATTGGTATCCAGATTAAAAATTCGCTTTACGATTTTATTGTTGTCTGCCAGTAACTTTTCGTTCATTTTGGAACGATACTCGTTAAATTCTTTTACCGGATCTGCCATTTTTTAATATTTTTTTAGTTCTTGGTTTTTACTTTCTATTCCTTTGACTACAACGGAACTGATCAAAATACTGATTTCGTATAAAATCATGATCGGAACAGCAACGATAACTTGGCTCAATACATCCGGAGGCGTTATAATTGCAGAAAGAATCAGAACAATAATAAGGGTGTATTTTCGATACTCTCTTAAGAATTTCGGAGTAACCAAACCAATTTTAGTCAGGAAGTAAATAATAATAGGTAATTCAAAAAGCAATCCGCTGGCTACTGTGGAGGAACGCAACAAACTGATGTATGAAGAAAGGTCAATGTCATTAAAGATCTCTTTACTGACATTATAATTCGCTAAAAAGTTTACAGATAACGGTGCTATTAAAAAATAACCGAAAAGGACGCCGGAAAAGAATAATAGCGAAGCTACAATAACAAAAGCTCTTGCATATTTCTTCTCATTCTCATATAAGGCAGGACTAATGAATTTCCAAAATTCCCATAAAATAAAAGGGAACCCGATGATAAACCCTGCTGTTATAGATGTCCACATGTGAGCGGAGAATTGACCGCCCATTTCGCGACTCTGTATACGGATAGGAATTTCAGTAACACAGAAATCACCGCTTAAACCGAATTTTTGAGACAGATCGCAAAAAATATGATACGTTATAAAATCCGGATTTTTAGGTCCGAAAATGATCTGATCAAAGATAAAATCACTGAAGAAAAAGGCTATAGCAGCACATATTATTACAGCAAGTGTACTTCTGATCAGTAACCATCTTAATTCTTCCAGATGGTCTAAAAACGACATTTCGCTAAGATTTTTATTTGCCATTATACGATGCCTTCTTTTAGGATGTCATGTAAGTGTAAAACGCCTTTGTACTCGCCGTTATCAATAACGATTAATTGAGTAATGGCATTGTTCTCTAAAATATTTAATGCGTCTGCTACCAAAATATCAGAGGCAATATGTTTTGGATTTTTAGTCATAATGTCTGAGGCTTTTAAATGGTTGAATGTATCATTTGTGTTTAGCATTCGTCTGATATCACCATCTGTAATGATTCCCACAACTTTATTCTGATCAACGACCGCTGTTACTCCTAAGCGTTTTTCTGAAATTTCTACAATAACCTGTTTGATAGGAGCATCAGAAGAAACCTGTGGTCTGTGAGTTGCATCCAGCATATCCTGAACCCGTAGCAATAATTTTTTACCCAATGCTCCACCCGGATGGTATAAAGCAAAATCTTCACTTTTAAAGTTGCGAAGCTCCATTAAGGCAACAGCCAAAGCATCTCCTAAAACCAACTGGGCTGTTGTACTGTTTGTAGGAGCTAAATTATTTGGACAGGCTTCTTTAGCAACGTGAGCATGCAAAATGAAGTGTGATTCTTTACCTAAAAAAGAGTTTTTATCAGACGTCATTCCGATCAAGATATTACCATGTCGTTTTAAAAGCGGAACTAAAACTTTGATTTCAGGACTATTTCCACTTTTAGAGATACAAATAGTGATATCGCCAGGTTGAACCATCCCTAAATCGCCATGAACGGCTTCAGCAGCATGCAAAAATAAGGAAGGCGTTCCGGTTGAGTTTAAAGTTGCCACTATTTTCTGAGCAATAATGGCACTTTTACCAATTCCCGTTACGACTAGCCGACCTTTAGTTTCGTAGATTTTCTGAACTGAAATAGCAAAGTCTTCCGTTAAGTAATTCGCTAATTCAGAAATGGCTTCACTCTCTTCTAATATGGTTTTTTTAGCAGATTCTAGTATTGTGGTAGTTGTGTTCAAAATGTGTTAATTATTGTTTTGTTCTTTTAAAGAAAATTGTATCTTTATAATTGCAAATTTATGTAAAAACATATTAATAGAGAATGAAACCGAACGAAATTGATTTACACAAAGAATTAAAAAAATATTTCGGGTTTAACCAATTTAAAGGACTACAAGAACAAGTTGTTAACAGTATCATAAACGGACATAATACTTTTGTAATCATGCCGACAGGTGGTGGTAAGTCGTTGTGTTACCAATTACCGGCACTTGTGCTTGATGGAACAGCGATTGTTGTTTCTCCATTAATTGCCTTGATGAAAAATCAGGTTGATGCTATTAGAAGTTTAAGTTCTGAGCCCGGTGTGGCACATGTGCTTAATTCTTCGTTAACCAAAACAGAAGTAAATCAGGTAAAAAGTGATATTACCTCAGGAGTAACCAAACTGCTATATGTTGCTCCCGAATCTTTAACTAAAGAAGAGTATATCCAATTTTTTAATGAAGTAAACATTTCCTTTGTTGCCATAGATGAAGCGCATTGTATTTCAGAATGGGGACACGATTTTAGACCGGAATACCGAAATCTTAAAAACATTATCCGTCAATTGGGAGATAATGTGCCGATTATCGGATTAACAGCTACTGCTACACCGAAAGTTCAGGAAGACATTCTGAAAAATTTGGACATGCCGGATGCGAATGTATTTAAGGCTTCTTTTAATCGTCCGAATTTGTTTTACGAAGTGCGACCTAAAACGAAGAATGTAGAAGCTGATATCATTCGTTTTATTAAACAACACAAAGGGAAATCGGGTGTTATTTATTGTTTAAGCCGAAAAAAAGTTGAAGATATAGCACAATTGCTCCAGGTAAACGGGATCAGTGCCGTTCCTTATCATGCAGGACTGGATGCTAAAACACGCGCTAAGCATCAGGATATGTTTCTAATGGAAGATGTAGATGTGGTTGTAGCAACGATTGCATTTGGAATGGGAATAGATAAACCGGATGTACGCTATGTTATTCATCATGATATTCCGAAATCACTAGAAAGTTATTATCAGGAAACCGGTCGTGCAGGGCGCGACGGAGGCGAGGGATATTGTTTAGCCTATTATTCGTATAAAGATATTGAAAAACTGGAAAAATTCATGGCCGGAAAACCGGTTGCCGAACAGGAAATTGGTTATGCATTGCTACAAGAGGTAGTTGCTTATGCAGAAACCTCCATGTCCAGAAGAAAATATTTATTACACTATTTCGGAGAAGAATTTGATGAAGTGAACGGAGAGGGAGCGGATATGGACGACAATGTTCGCAATCCAAAGAAAAAAGTAGAGGCTAAGGATCAGGTGAAACTTCTGTTAGAAGTAATACGTGAGACAAAGGAATTGTTTAAATCCAAAGAAATTATCCTGACATTACTCGGAAAGATCAATGCGGTTATTAAATCGCATAAGATTGATGCCAATCCGCTTTTCGGAAAAGGATCTGATTTTGATGAGAGGTTCTGGATGGCATTGATTCGTCAGGTTCTGGTTGCCGGTTATATTAAAAAAGATATTGAATCATACGGTGTAATTAAACTTACAGATAAGGGGAAAGAATTTATTGAAAATCCGATTTCTTTTATGATGTCGGAAGATCACGAATACAGTGAAAATGAAGAAGAAAATGTAGTGTCGACCTCAAAATCTTCAGGAACAACTGATGAAGCACTGATGAATATGTTGAAAGAGTTACGTAAAAAAGTAGCTAAAAAACTGGGGGTACCTCCGTTTGTGGTTTTTCAGGATCCTTCCTTAGAAGATATGTCGCTTAAATATCCGGTGTCTATTGATGAATTGAGTAATATTCATGGCGTAGGAGAAGGAAAAGCTAAGAAATACGGAAAAGAATTTGTAGCTTTAATTGCGCGTTATGTAGATGAGAATGATATTATAAGACCAGATGACTTGGTCGTAAAATCGACAGGGACAAATTCTGCATTGAAATTGTATATTATTCAGAGCGTGGATAAAAAATTAGGCTTGGATGATATTGCTAAGGCAAAAGGACTGGAAATGGAGGAGTTATTAAAGGCAATGGAGCAAATTGTTTATTCCGGAACTAAGCTGAACATTAGCTATTGGGTTGATGAGATTTTAGATGAAGATCAACAAGAAGAGATACACGATTACTTTATGGAATCAGAGTCGGATAATATTAAAGATGCTTTAAAAGAATTTGACGGGGATTATGATACAGAAGAACTTCGATTAATGCGTATCAAATTTATTAGTGAAGTAGCTAATTAGATTCATGCGATTTTAAAAGATAACTTTAATGAAACGCAAAGTCAGAGACTTTGCGTTTTTTGTTGTACAAAGTTTTGTCTGTAAAAACTTTGTAACTTTACGGGAATACATTTTAAGTCATAATAAATGGAAGTAGAAAACTGGATTCCTCAAACTTTAATTGAGTTTGTTCTCGTTGTGTTATTTTCTTTGAGTATCGGTTTAGAGCAAAGAAAAAGATTTCCGAAAGAGAAACAAACCTTCGGTACAGACAGAACATTTGCGTTCATCGGAGTATTAGGGTTTTTACTTTTGTTAGCCGATAAAGAAACACTGATTCCTTTTTTGGTCGGTTTTGTCATGGTCGGGGTTTTTCTTGCGATTTACTATTTCCAAAAGATTAAGATAGAAGGACGTTACGGGCTGACAACAGTGATATTGGGATTAATTACGTATTCTTTTTCACTGATCTTGTTGAAAAATCCGCATTGGTTTTCATTATTGTTTTTTGTAGCAGTTATTATTTTAGCCCAGATAAAAAAGCCGTTACAGGATTTTAGCGATGAGATTGATTCGGAGGAGTTCATTACGCTGGCAAAATTCATTATTATAACAGGAGTCGTGTTACCGCTGTTACCCAAAGAAACAGGATTGGACTGGCTTCCTGTATCTCCTTATAATATCTGGTTAGCAGTAGTAGTAGTATCAGCAATTTCATATCTAAGTTATTTGTTGCGCAAATATGCTTTTCCTAAAGCGGGACTTCTGCTTACCGGTATTTTAGGTGGTTTGTATAGTAGTACGGCCAGTACGATCATTTTAGCGAAGAAAAGCAAAGAAACAGGAAGACAACCTAAAACATACGCAGCTACAATTGTAATGGCAACAGCTATGATGTTTTTACGCATTTATATCCTGATCGTTATTTTTAATGTTGCTTTGGCGCTAAAAGCATTGCCTTATTTTATTGTCTTGTTTGGGGTAACACTAACTGTCGGTTTTTGGATGTATAGATCAGGGAAAGATGAAGTTTCAGCCTCTCAGCCCATATTAGATGATCGCAATCCGTTAGAATTTAAAGTAGCTGTAGTTTTTTCACTGTTGTATGTGTTGTTTTCGGCTATTACTCAGTTTTCTATTACTCATTTCGGGCAGCAAGGACTAAACGGACTGTCCATTATAGTTGGGTTTACAGATATTGATCCTTTTCTGTTGAATTTATTTCAGGGACATTATGATGTGACTAGCCATGCTTTGTTGGCAGCAACCCTTCAGGCTATTGTCGGAAATAATATTATAAAGTTGGGCTATGCCTGGTTTTTAAGTGGTGAAGGAACAAAGAAATGGGTTTTGAAAGGCTTTGGCGTTGTATTACTTTTTAATATTGCAGCAATACTATTATTGTATACGTATTGATTATGCCTCTGGTTCAATATAAACCTCACCCCTGTGTGGTTTTAAACTATCGCGGAATGCGATCATATCTTTTTCTTCAACTACCAGAAAAGCGGTCGCATACATTTCATTTATAATCTCAAAACCGGTAATTTGTAAGCTGTAGTTCTCTTGTTCCAGAAACTCTTTTAGGTGAATATCGTGATGTTCGGCAGTTTTGGCGGCAGCCGGACCTCTGAAATCCCAGATTAATTTTATTTTTCTGTTCATAATTAAAGTTTAAAAACCTAAAATGATTTTAGCAATGGAAAAGTAGATCAAGATCCCGAAAATATCGTTGCTTGTGGTAATAAACGGTCCGGTAGCTAAAGCCGGATCAATGCCGAAGCGGTTTAACGTTATCGGAATAAAAGTCCCGATTAATGCTGCTAAAATAATGACGGAAACTAATGAAATAGCTACTGTAAAACCAACTAGATAATCGACCCCGATAATAAAATGACTACCTATTAGTAATAAAACAGCTAAAAAAAGACCATTCAATAAACTCAGAAGCAACTCTTTAATTAAACGTTTCCAAAGGGAACCACTCAAAGAATTGTTGGCCAAACCTTGAACAATGATGGCAGAAGATTGAACGCCTACATTTCCGGCCATGGCAGCAATAAGCGGCGTAAAGAAGAATACTACCGGAAAATCATTCATTGCTCCTTGAAAAGTACTGGCAATCTTAACGGCTATAAAACTTCCGGATAAAGCCAGAACCAACCATGGTAAGCGTGCTTTGGTTAACTCTGAAATGCTATCATCAGCTTCTACGTCTTGTGAGATACCCGCAGCTAATTGGTAATCTTTATCAGCTTCTTCCTTGATAACGTCTACAATGTCATCAATGGTAATGCGTCCTACTAATCGTCCCAATTCATCAACTACAGGGATAGCTTCCAAGTCATATTTTTGCATAATACGGGCAACTTCCACACCTTCAGTATCCACTTTAACATAGTCTACTTTGGGAATGTATACCTCGCTGATAGGTGTTTTAGTAGAAGTGGTTAGTAAATCTTTTAAGGAAAGGCGGCCTTTTAAGCGACCTTCATCATCTACGACATAGATCGAATGTACTCGGGTAACATTTTCTGCCTGAGCACGCATTTCTTTTACACAAGTTAGAACATTCCAGTTCTCATTGACTTTTACGAGTTCTTTTGCCATCAATCCACCGGCAGAATCTTCGTCATAGCGTAATAAGTCAACAATATCTTTAGCATGTTCAACATCTTCCAGCTCTGATATTACCTGTTCTTTTTTCTCCTGAGGTAATTCAGCAATGATATCGGCGGCATCGTCAGTGTCTAATTCGTCCAGCTCATCAGCAATCTCTTTAGCCGAAAGGCTTTTCAGAATTTTAATCCTTACTTCTTCGTCAAGTTCCAGTAAGATCTCGGCTGTTTTTTCAGAATCTAAAGTGTTGAAAACATAAATAGCGCCATAATCATCCAGTTCTTCCATGATTTCGGCGACATCAGCATAGTGCATATCTTTAAGCAAGTGAAAAACTTCTTGCTCTTTATTTTCTTGAATTAAAACTTCAAGTTCGTGAATAAGCTCTCTGCTGATTTTAAACTCCATAGGCAGCTATTTTTTGAGTGAGTTCAATGAATTGTTCCACCGGAAGTTGCTCCGGGCGCAGGTCAAAGATACTATCTTCTTTTAAATTATCAGAATTAATAAAGCTTTTTAAGCTGTTTCGAAGTGTTTTTCTTCTTTGGTTAAAGGCTTGTTTAACTACAGAGAAAAATAATTTTTCATCACAAGGTAAATGATAATTTTCTTTACGGATCAAACGTAAAACACCTGATTTTACTTTCGGAGGCGGATTAAAAACATGTTCCGGTACGGTGAATAAATAGTCTGCCTCGTAAAAAGCCTGAGTCAATACTGAAAGAATGCCGTAAGTCTTACTGCCTGCTTTTTCGCAAATGCGTTCGGCAACCTCTTTTTGGAACATTCCTGAAAATTCAGGGATCTGATCGCGCATTTCCAATGTTCTGAAAACAATTTGGGAAGAAATGTTATATGGATAATTCCCTATGATAGCAAAAGGTTCGTTCTGGAAAACTTCATTAATATTATACTTCAGGAAATCCTTAGAAATGATATGCCCTTGCAATTTAGGGTAGTGTGTTTCTAAGTACGTTACAGATTCCGTATCGATCTCAATAACAAAAGTTTCTATAGGCTTTTCTAACAAATATTTTGTTAATACACCCATACCAGGACCTATCTCCAATACTTTTTGATACCCGTTTAATGTAAGTGTGTCGGCTATGTTTTTGGCTATATTTTCATCTGTCAAAAAATGTTGCCCAAGGTGCTTTTTGGCTCTGACTTTGTCCATTTATTTTGTTTAATGGTGAATAAAGGAAGTTTTTTTAGTTGCTTTCAGAGAAAAATTCGTTCATGACTTCCAACTCTGTTCTGAAAGACAACATTTTGTCACCGAAAAGTTCAAAACCTTCCTGACGCAATCTCGGAGCGTGTTCTTTGTAATAAAGATCCAGATTCTCTCTGGTTGGACAAAAATATTGAATAGAGTAGGTAGTTCCGCCCATTTCTTCTTCCACTAAGACTTTAACCATTCTGGCATTGGTGAATAAACCGGTTGCCAAAACATCTTGAATATGCTTGTTTTTCATCCAGTCTAACCATTGGTGGTGTACGGTTTCGTCTATATTGATAGTAACGTTGTATATAATCATATTGTTTTGCTAAATATTAGTATCACCTCTTAAAATTCTATACTGTCGTCTGGCATCAGTATAATAAATACTGTCCTGATGCTCAAAAATTATTTTTTCGTAAAATGCTTTTGCCTGTTCGGGATCGCTTAGGAATTTATTATAAAGTTCTGCAGAGAAAAATAAAGCTTCGTCTATATAAACCCCGTCTTTGTGCTCTGTTAAGATAGTATTGTAATAAACTAAAGCTTTGTCGTAATTTTTAAAGTCCTGATAAATCTGTCCGATTTTCATCAAGGTTGCTCCTTCGATTTCTTCTCCTTTGTGCCGTTCTAAAATTTGTAGAAAACCTTGTAGGGCGTCGGCTTTTTTGTTTTGATATAATTTGAGGTCAGCTTCTGAAAAAGCTTGTAATGCAATGTGAGTGCTGTCTTCTGTGGAAGAGTTGTCCTGAATGAGCAGGAATAGTTCCAATGCATCATTAGCAATTAATAAGCTTGGCGATTGTTTTAACATTTTTACATTTTGCAATGCCCAGTCAAAATCTTTCTTATAATAATTGGCTTTTGCCATTTTCATACTGGCCTGATGCGCCATTTCGTCATTCTTTAAATTGTCTTCAATCTGTGCGTAATACAAAATAGCCTGATTGAATTTCTCGTCATATAAGAAAATATCGGCTAACTCCATTTTAATTTTAGAAGACTGTCTGGTGTTCAGAGGTAATTCCAACGACTTTTGCAGAAGAGCAATTCCGGACGAAGCATCATTTCTGTAAAAAGTTTCAAAATGAGCAGTCAGAATTTGCAGGTCTAAAGTGTAAGGTGTAAAACCGTATTTTTTAAGTAGTAAGTCCATCTCTTCGGCAAGAGCAGGATATTCCTTTTTATCGGCAGAATCAATTTTAGATTGCATTAAAAAATGCTCGGCTTCAACCTGTAAAGAGGTATTTTGGGTATTTGCCAAGATAAACTCGAACATTGAAGTAGCTTCTGTTGTTTGTTGATCTTCAACAGCCATTTTAGCCAATGAAATGATATTGTATAAGGATTCCGGATCTCTTTTAAAAACGGCTTTTTCCTGAATAAATGCTTTTCCGTAATCTTTTTGCTGAACATAATACCAGCTTAAAAATTCATTCCAGAAAATATCCGGATTTTTTTGTGTACGGATAATAAGTGCCTTTTTTAAGCTATTGCTGAAAGATTCGTTTGCTTCATCGATCAAAAAACGAGTCAGATAGCTTTGTACCTGAACAGCACTTTCTTTTTTATGATAAGCATAGTCCAGTAATTTATTTGTCATCTCATCCAGTTGTCCCATTTGTCCGTAAAGTAATGCGATCTGATAGTCAAAATTTAAGTTCGGATTTAATTCCTGACCTTTTTGATAGGCTTTTAAAGCCCATTCCGGTAGAACTTTTTTATCAAATGCACTTCCTATCTGGTAGGCATAATTAGGATTGTCTTCGATGGACTTTAAGGCTTCTTCGTATTTTTTATGTGCTTTGTTTTCCTGTTTCTGAAGTTGCCAGTTGTATCCTTCTTCAATAAATAAATACGGTTGAAAGTATCTTTTACTTCTTTTAGCAATTAATTCGCCGGCTTTGTCATATTGTTGCAATTGCTGATAGCAAAAAAGAACTTTGTCAAAATAAAAGCTGTTTGAAGGTTGTTTTTCGGCTAAAGGTTCCAGTAACGTAAGCGCTTTGTCGAATTCGCCTTTCTCAAAATAATCTAAAGCCAATTGATCGTTTTGGGAAAAGGCAACCAACTGAAACAAAAGGAAGAAAGTGAAAATGGCTTTTTGCATACTAAAATAAATAATGCACTAAGTTAACATATTTGTGTTAAAATAGTGCATTGTTTGTATAAGATTAACGCTTAGTCAATAATGTCAAATCCGGTGTAAGGTCTTAATACCTCTGGAATTACAATTCCTTCAGGTGTTTGATAATTTTCTAAGATTCCTGCAAGTACGCGCGGTAAAGCTAATGAGCTTCCGTTTAAGGTGTGAGCCAGTAGATTCTTACCTTCTTTGTCTTTGAATCGCAATTTCAAACGATTGGCTTGAAACGTTTCAAAGTTAGAAACAGATGAAATCTCTAACCAACGATCCTGCGCTGTTGAAAACACTTCAAAGTCATACGTTAAAGCAGAAGTGAATCCCATATCGCCACCGCAAAGTCTTAAAATACGGAACGGTAATTTTAATTCTTGAAGAATATCTTTAACGTGTTCCACCATTCCGTCAAGAGCTTCGTATGATTTGTCAGGATGTTCAATGCGAACAATTTCCACTTTATCAAATTGGTGCAAACGATTTAAACCTCTTACGTGTGCACCGTAAGAACCTGCTTCTCTACGGAAACAAGGAGTGTAACCGGTACAAAGAACCGGTAGGTCATTTTCGTTTAACAAAACATCACGGTATAAATTAGTTACCGGGACTTCTGCTGTAGGGATCAAAAACAAAGGTTGTTCTTCATTTACTACATACATTTGTCCTTCTTTATCCGGTAATTGTCCGGTTCCGTAACCTGAAGCTTCATTTACTAAATGCGGAACCTGAGTTTCCTGATAACCGGCTGCTGTGTTTTTATCTAAAAAATAATTGATTAAAGCACGTTGTAAACGAGCTCCTTTACCTTTGTACACCGGAAAACCGGCACCGGTAATTTTAGCACCGAGGTCAAAATCGATGATGTCGTATTTTTTTGCCAATTCCCAGTGTGGTAAAGCGCCTTCAAACAGATTCGGAATTTCTCCGTCCTGGTATACGTTCAAATTGTCATCAGCTGTTTTGCCTTCCGGAACAATTTCATTCGGAACGTTCGGTAACTTGTATAGTTCTTCTTGTAAAGATGCAGCTACTTCGTTTAAAATATCGCTGAGTTCTTTACTTTTTTCTTTTAACTGAGCTGTTTTTTCTTTTAATGTTTCTGCTTGGGCTTTTTCGCCACTTCGCATCAATTCGCCAATTTCTTTGGATAACTTATTGGATTCGGCAAGAGTGTTGTCTAATTCAACCTGAGTAGTTCTTCTTTTTTCATCTAAATCTACTACTAAATTTACCAAATCGTTAGCATCCATGTTTCTCTTGGCTAAACGTTTGATAACTTCTTCCTTGTTCTCTCTAATGTAAGCTATCTGTAACATGATTAAAAAATTTAAGTGGCAAATTTAAAGAAATTTAGCGGGAGTTTGTTAACGAAATACTTTATTTTTAAACAAGTTGATTATTAAAATTTTAATAAATGATTGCTTTTGGCTACATTAGCTTAAAATTTCCCAAAAATGAAAAAACTTTACTTAATAATGCTTCTTGTTTTAGGCTTTGTTGCTTTTGCTCAAACGGAACAGGAAGAATTTAACCGAATGGTAGAAGCAGAAATGAAATCTGCTGCTGCGATTCAGAATTTTCAAGTTAATCCGAATACTCAAAATTATGATATAACCTATCATGAATTACGATTTTCCGTAGATCCGGCTGTTTATTTTATTAGCGGGCAGGTAACGACTACGTTTACTGCTTTAGAGGATATGAACAGTATTACTTTTGACTTGACTGATGTTTTAACAGTCAGTAGCGTTACTTTGGGAGGAGTGCCTTTAACCTTTACTCAGAATGTAAGTGAAGAGCTGGTAATTAATTTACCAACAACTATAATAAACGGAACATCGGCGACAATTACGATTAATTATTCGGGAGCGCCTGACACTGACGAAGCGGCTTTTACTGCAACAACTCATAGTGGTACACCTGTTATTTATACACTCTCAGAGCCTTTCGGTGCTCGAGATTGGTGGCCGTGTAAGCAAGATTTAAACGACAAAGTGGATTCAATTGATGTGTATATTACGGCACCGGATACGTATGTGAGTGTGACCAATGGTTTAGAACAATCGGTTGTGGATAACGGTAACGGAACAAAAACGACACATTTTCATCATGGTCATCCTATTCCGGCTTATCTGGTAGCAATTGCAGTAACTAATTATCAGATCTATACACAAACGGCAGGGATCGGAACGACATTTCCGATTGTGAACTATATTTATCCTGAAAACTACACTACGGCGCAGACACAATTAGCAGAAACCTTGCCTATAATGAATGTGTTTGAAACGTTGTTTGAACCTTATCCTTTTTTGAATGAAAAATACGGACATGCTCAGTTTGGTTGGGGCGGAGGAATGGAACACACTACGGTTTCTTTTATGGGGAGTTTCGGAAGGAATTTGATTGCGCATGAATTAGCCCATCAATGGTTCGGAGATAAGATTACTTGCGGAACATGGAAAGATATCTGGTTGAATGAAGGCTTTGCCGAATATTTATCAGGTCTGATTGTTGAAAACCTGGACGGGGTAACTAATTTTGTCTCTTGGAAAGCGTCAAAAATTAGTAATATTACGTCTCAGGTCGATGGGGCAGTATATTTAACAGATACTGAAGCAACAAATGTGAGTAGGATTTTTAGTGGTAGATTAAGCTATAATAAAGGAGCAATGGTTTTGCACATGTTGCGTTGGAAAATGGGAGATGCCCTGTTCTTTCAAGCCTTGCAAAATTATTTGGCAGATGCTAACTTGGCTTATGCGTATGCGATCACGCCTCAGTTGCAATCTCATTTAGAAGCTGTTTACGGAAGTAGTTTGACAGAATTTTTTAATGACTGGATCTACAATCAGGGGTATCCGAGTTATACAATTACAGCTCAGAACTGGGGTGCCGGTCAGGCAAAGATCACAGTAAATCAAAGCCAGTCTACTGCTTCTGTGACGTATTTTGAAATGCCTTTAGAGATCCGGTTGTTAGGCGCCGGAGGAGAGATTCAGGATGTAGTTGTCGATAATACATACAACGGACAAGAATTTGTGGTTGCTGTCCCGTTTGTGGTTTCAGATGTTGAGTTTGACCCTAATTACCACATTATTTCCAGAAATAATACAGCAACTTTAGGAACAGATTCTTTTACAATTGATGAATCAATTACATTGTACCCGAATCCTGTACAGGATGTTTTGACGATAAAGATGCCGAATTCAATGCTTTTACAGAATGTGACTATTTATAATGATTTGGGACAAAAAGTTTTGGAAAGCGAACAGTCTGAGATAGATCTAACAGTATTGGCAGACGGAATGTATGCCGTGAAGCTGCAGACAAGCGAAGGGGAAATTCATAAAAAATTGATAAAAAAATAGACTAACCCTAAAATAATGATAAAAAGTAAGGTGAAAACCTTACTTTTGTCGTTCTAAGTAAAAATGAAATTATAAAATGATTCAATTAGCACAAATCGTATTTATCTTATCGGTTTTAGTTATTCTTCACGAGTTTGGTCATTACATCACAGCAAAATGGTTTAAAGTAAGAGTAGAAAAATTTTATCTCTTTATGGATGCCGGTTTTTCTTTATTTAAAAAGAAAATAGGAGAAACAGAATGGGGGATCGGTTGGTTGCCTATAGGAGGATATGTAAAACTAGCCGGAATGATCGATGAAAGTATGGATACTGAACAAATGAAACAAGAACCGCAACCATGGGAGTTTCGTTCAAAACCGGCTTGGCAACGATTGATCATTATGTTAGGAGGTATTATTGTAAATATTCTTTTAGCTTGGTTTATTTATACCGTAATGTATACGACGGTTGGTAAAAAGTACGTTTCTACGGAAGTTATTCAGAAAAACGGATTGGCTTTTGGAGAAGTAGGTCAAAAAGCAGGGTTTAAGAACGGTGATAAAATTGTTTCGGTAGACGGAAAATTTCAGGACAACTTTAGCCGCATGGTAATGGATATTTTATTCAGTAGCGAAGTTAAAGTAGATAGAAACGGCGAAGTGGTTACCCTAAACTTGACAGACGAGCAAATCGGTGATATTTTAGCGAAAGAAGGGAGAAATTTTATAGCGCCTCGTATGCAGGGAGCAACTGTTGATTCTGTTTGGGCTGATACACAAGCAGAAAAAGCTGGGCTGAAAAAAGGCGATTCTATTATTGCCTTAAACGGGAATAAGTTTAAATTTACAGATGAGTTTTCATCAACATTGGGACATTATAAAAATGATTCGGTATCGATAACTCTTATTAGAAATAACAAAGAAGAAATACTAAAAGCAAAAACCGATTCTATTGGAAAACTTGGTTTTATGTTTAGAACGTATTTAAAAGATGATTATGTGATTGAACAAAAAATGAGTCTTTTTGAGGCGATACCTGCTGCTATAAAAGAATCATGGTCTTTATTAGTATATAATGTCAAAAGTTTCAAATTGATTTTAAGACCGGCTACAGGAGCTTATAAACAAGTGAAAAGCCCGGTGGGGATTGCACGCCAATTACCGGATACATGGAACTGGGAGTTTATATGGAATTTCACAGCATTATTTTCAATCGGTTTAGCGTTTATGAACTTGTTACCTATTCCGGGATTAGACGGAGGTCATGCCTTGTTCACTATTGCTGAAATGATTACTGGAAAAACATTAAGTGATAAAGCAGCTGGCTATGTTCAGACAGCAGGAATGATTATCTTGCTAACATTGATGGCATTAACATTTGGTAAAGATATTGTACAGTTAATAATCGATAAATTTTTCTGATTTTTTTAGAAAAATAATTTGTGAGTATAAAAAAACGGTTTATATTTGCACTCGCAAAAAAGGTAATACACCTTCCTCCTTAGCTCAGTTGGTTAGAGCATCTGACTGTTAATCAGAGGGTCCTTGGTTCGAGCCCAAGAGGGGGAGCAAACTTTTTTGTAAACGGAATTTAACCTATACGGTTATTCCTCCTTAGCTCAGTTGGTTAGAGCATCTGACTGTTAATCAGAGGGTCCTTGGTTCGAGCCCAAGAGGGGGAGCAAAAAATAGAAAGCCTAGCGAAAGTTGGGCTTTTTTTGTATCAATACGTTAAATACTACTGTTGTCATGCCACGTGAATTTCAATTTCAAGTTTCTCCGGAAGTAGCAGCTCAGGAAGTGCTGTTAAAACAACATGTGGCTAAGCTGTTCCAAGTTTCTCCTCAGGATATTCAGAAGGTAAATGTTGTGAAACGCTCTGTTGATGCGCGTCAAAAGAGCATCAAAATCAACATTAAGGCTATCGTTTATTTAGTAGGAGAAGAATACCATGAAACGACTATTGGAATTCCGGAATATCCGAATGTAGAAAATGCACAGGAAGTCATTGTAGTTGGAGCAGGTCCGGCTGGCCTGTTTGCGGCTTTGCAATTGATTGAAAAAGGATTAAAGCCAATTGTTTTAGAACGTGGAAAAGATGTCCGTGGGCGTCGTCGCGATTTAAAAGCGATCAATAGAGATCATGTGGTTAATCCGGAATCGAATTATTGTTTCGGAGAAGGAGGTGCCGGAACGTATTCTGACGGAAAATTATACACCCGTTCTAAAAAACGCGGCGATGTAGATCGAATTCTTCAGTTATTAGTAGCTTATGGTGCGTCATCGGAAATTTTGGTTGAGGCGCATCCTCATATTGGGACTAATAAACTACCACAGATTATTCAGGATATTCGTGAAAAAATTATTGAACATGGCGGAAAGGTTTTGTTTGAAACTAAAGTAACGGATATTCTCATTAAGAATAATGAGGTAAAAGGAATTGTTACGCAATATGGCGATACTATTTTAGCGCCTAATATTATTTTGGCAACCGGACATTCGGCACGGGATATTTTTGAATTGTTATACCAAAAAGGGATTGAGATTGAAGCAAAGCCTTTTGCATTAGGAGTTCGGGCTGAACACCCGCAAAGTCTGATCGATAGTATTCAGTATTCTTGTGATTTCAGAGGGCAATATTTGCCACCGGCACCTTATTCGGTTGTGAAGCAGGTGAACGGAAGGGGAATGTACTCTTTTTGTATGTGTCCCGGCGGAGTTATTGCGCCTTGTGCTACTGCTGAGGGAGAAGTGGTAACTAACGGTTGGTCTCCTTCAAAACGAGATCAGGCTACTGCAAATTCCGGAATTGTGGTAGAATTACGATTGGAAGATTTTAAACCGTTTGCTAAATTCGGACCGTTAGCCGGAATGGAATTTCAGAAAGATATTGAGCAACGTGCCTGGCGTTTGGCAGGACAAACTCAAAAAGTTCCCGCACAGCGAATGGTAGATTTTTCGCAACGAAAAACATCTGCTGAAATACCCAAAACGTCGTATGTGCCCGGAACAACTTCAATCGAATTAGGAGAGGTTTTTCCTGGATTCTTGACACAAACGATGCGTCAGGGATTTCAGGAGTTCGGAAAAAGTATGAAAGGTTATTTTACCAATGAAGCGATTTTGCATGCACCTGAAAGCAGAACATCTTCTCCTGTACGAATTCCGAGAGATCCGCAAACTTTAGAACACATACAGATTAAGGGACTTTACCCTTGCGGTGAAGGAGCGGGTTATGCCGGAGGAATTATCTCAGCCGCTATAGACGGAGAAAAATGTGCTCTGAAGATCGCTGAAAACCTTAAAAAGTAGGTTGAAATTGAAGGAAGCCTTTTCCTAGAAAATCAATAATGTCAGAGGCGATTAAACTTTCCTGACTTTTTTCTGTAGAAGCCAGATCACCTGCTAAACCATGAAGGTAAACACCCAGAATGCAGCTTTCTTTTGCAGTATATCCTTGAGCTAATAAACCGGTTATTATTCCGGTCAAAACATCACCGCTTCCGGCCGTTCCCATTCCCGGATTTCCGGTACTATTGAAATGGAGTGTTCCGTCCGGACAAAAGATACAGGTATAAGCACCTTTCAGCACAACATAAATTTTTAGTTGGTCTACTAATTTGAGTGTTTTGTCTATTTTTTCAGTGTCGTTTTTCCATGAACCGATCCAGCGAGATAATTCTTTCGGATGCGGTGTGATAATACTGTTTACGGGAATTGTTTTTTGAAGTTCTGTATGTTCGGCCAATAAATTTAAGGCATCTGCATCTATAACCAATGGTTTGTTACAATTCATAAGTACTTCTTTCAGGAGTGCTAAGGTATTTTGCTCTTTTCCGATACCCGGGCCAATGCCTACGGCATCGTAGTGGTAAGCAAAATTTCCTGAAACAATGTTTTCTTCTTCACTTAAAAGTGTCATGATTTCCGGATTTGCTGTCTGAATAACAGTGTTTCCGCTTCGTGGAATTAGTGCAGTTACTAATCCGCTTCCGCTTTTTAAACATGCTTTCGACGATAAAACAGCAGCTCCCATTTTTCCTAGACTTCCTGTAATCAGGAGTGCATGTCCGTTTGTTCCTTTATGCGCAAATTTTGTTTTGGGTTGATAGATCCGGTGGCAATCTTCAAAGGTAGTGAAATACACATCAGTACTTTGTTGGGCAATGCCTTCCGGTAGCAAGCCAATGGGTAAAATGATTATTGTGCCGCTTTTATGTTCGTTGTCCGGAAGTAATAAGGATAGTTTCGGAAATTCGAAAGTAAGCGTGTAATCGGCATTTATAATCGTATCGTAAGTGTTTTTATGATTGTCATTCGTAAAAAGACCGCTAGGAAGATCAATACTGATCGTTTTTTTATTTAGCGAATTAAGGTATTGAATAATTGAAGATTCCAGTCCGGTCACAGGGCGGTTTAATCCATAGCCAAAAATAGCGTCAATAATAATGGTATTTTCGTCCGGTTGAAGAGTGAGATCGACCATACTTTCAATGGTAATGGTTTGTCCTTTATTGGCATGCCAAAGCTCAAAATTAGATTCGAAATCTTCAGAATAATGATCGCTTTTTTTGACGTATACCGTTACATTGTAGAGTTTTTGTTTCAATATTCTGGCAATTGCCAAACCGTCACCGCCATTGTTGCCTATGCCACAAAATACATGAAAGTTATGTTGGTTGTCAAAATGTTTCATGATCCATTTACTGCATGCTTCTGCCGCTTTTTCCATAAGGTCAATGGAAGAAATAGGTTGGTTTTGTATGGTAAATACATCAACTTTTTTGATCTGTTCCGCTGTTAAGATTTTCATTCTTCAATAAAGGATTTAATTTTGTTTTTGTCGCCAACGATCCAAACGACATCGCTATCGTGAAGGATATAGCTTGATTTAGGATTTAGCATGCGATGACCATTGTGTTCTACTCCAACGATAATTCCGTTCGTTTCTTCTCGTATGAGAGAGTCTTTAATACTTTTGTTAACGAAAGAAGTGTTTTTAATATCCAGTTTCCAAAGTACAATTTCCATATCAGAATTGTCTGTGGATATGAGGTGGTTCTCTAAATATTTTTTGAACTCATTGACTTGTAAATCCGTTCCGATCACGTGCAATTCATCTTGAGGATAAATGAGTTCCGTTTTTGAAGGAATGTATACGGTTTTGTTCTCTCGTTTAATGAAAGCAATGTTAATTCCGAATCGCTCCCTGATTTTTAAGTCTTCTATAGTATGACCGCTGAAAACAGAATCGCACGGAACAACAAAAGACGCTATGTGACCGTCCCAGGGTGTAAGGTTCTGACGTTCGATTTTAGGTTTGCTTTCTTTTCCGTTCTCTTTGAAATTTTTCAGAAAATGATCTTCCAGACGATAATAGAACTGATTGATCTGTTTTGTATAGGTAATGTAAACGAATATAGCCAGAAAGAACATTATAATGCCAAAGAAAGGCGAGATGATCTTATTAAGCATAAAACCGATCAAAAATACAGAAAGCAGCATTCTCGCGATGAACATTATAATTATAGCACCTCTGTATTTTCGTTCCTGAATTAAATTCTGAACAGCTTCTTTATTGATACGCTTTAAAGAGATTGCCCATAAAAACGGCAATAAAAACATCAGAGTAACCAAAGCTGTAATGATGGAACTGAAAGGTAATTTAAGTTCTTCGGTAAAGGGAAGCAAATAAAAACGGGATAATAAAATAATAGCAACAGCTAGAACGGTATTGATGGTTACCTGTCTTGTGTAATCAAAGATATAAGATTTCCAAAGGCTTGTCGGTTTTATTGCTTGGGTATAGGCACTGTATCGTTCAATTTGTTTTACCCATCTTTTAGGAAGTTTGTCTTCAACAAAAGCGGCAAACGGGGTAGAGAACTTAATCATGTAAGGCGTTGTAAAAGTAGTGATTGCTGAAACGGCAACTACTACCGGATATAAAAAGTCCTGAGTTACTTTTAGTGATAAGCCTAAAGTAGCAATGATAAATGAAAATTCTCCTATTTGGGATAAACTCATACCAGCCTGTATGGATTGTTTTAAAGGTTGTCCGGAAAGAAGAGAACCAATCGTAGAACTTATGGATTGCCCGAAAATGGTAACTAAAGTCAAAATAATTACCGGAACATAGTAGGTAACTAAGGTTTGCGGATTGATAAGCATTCCGACTGAAACAAAGAAAATTGCACCGAAAAGGTCTTTTACAGGTTTGATCAATTTTTCAATATGTTCTGATTCGGTTGTTTCAGCGATAATAGATCCCATGATGAAAGCACCTAATCCGGGTGAGAACCCGGCACTGGCAGCAAAAATGACCATTAATAAACAAAGTGCGATAGATATGATCAGGAGCATTTCGTCTGTTAAAAGATGTTTGGCCTTATTGAGGAAACTAGGGATAAAAAAGATTCCTAAAATAAACCATAAGATTAAAAAGAAGATCAGCTTCAAGATAGCAAAGATTAATTCGCTTCCTGAAAACTGACTACTTACAGCAACAGTGGAAAGTAAGACCATCATTAAAATGGCTAAAATATCCTGAACGATCAGGGAACCGATAACATTTCCGGCAAATTTCTGGCTCTTCACACCTAATTCTTCAAATGCTTTTAAAATGATGGTGGTAGACGAAATAGATAGAATGACACCTAAAAACAAACTGTCCATATTAGTCCAGCCCATTAGTTGTCCAACTGTATAACCTAAAAGGACCATACAGACAATTTGTGTTAATGCCGTAATAGAAGCTGTTCCGCCTACTTTTGTTAGTTTCTTAAAACTGAATTCTAGCCCTAAACTGAATAAAAGGAAGATAACACCTATTTCTGCCCAGATGGAAACATCGTGTGTTTTTTCTACTGTCGGAAAAAAATGAAAATTATTACCGGCTAAAAAACCTGCAACCAGATATCCCAAGACTAATGGTTGTTTTAGCTTCTTGAAAATAATTACAGCAATACTTGCGGTAATCAGGATCAGGCCCAAGTCAGTGATTAGTCCGGGTAAATGAATTGCATTTTGTGATAAACTATAAAACGGCATATAATTCTATTAGATTTTTCCCCTCCAAATTAAGCAAAGAAATGTAATCGGGCAAGAGTAGTTAAAACGAAAAATGATTTTTATGAAAAGATTATGATAAAGGTTAGAGCTATAGAGGTAAATGAAAAGTTTTTTTATCGGTTTATATTATTAAATTTGTATTTCGTGAAAACTAAGGATTAAGTATTCAATTTATGAAAGAAGAAAAAGTAATATTGGTTGACCAAAACGACAAACCGGTCGGACTTATGGAAAAAATAGAAGCTCATGAAAGAGCTTTGTTACATAGGGCTTTTTCCGTTTTTGTATTGAATGATAAGAATCAGGTTTTACTTCAGCAACGAGCAAAGTCAAAATACCATTCTCCCTTATTATGGACCAATACTTGTTGTAGTCACCAGCGACCGGAAGAAACCAATGTAGAAGCCGGAAAGAGAAGGCTGAAAGAAGAAATGGGATTTGAGGTAGAGTTGAAGGAGTTATTCCATTTTATTTATAAAGCACCATTTGATAACGGTTTAACAGAACACGAACTGGATCATGTTATGATCGGTAGATTTGACGGAGAGCCGAAGATAAATCCCGAAGAAGTGGAAAGTTGGAAATGGATGGCAATAGATGATATTAAGGAAGATCTGCAGCTAAATCCTGAAATGTATACCGTTTGGTTCAAGATAATTTTTGATGAATTTTACCATCACTTAGAAAGTCATAAAGTTTAAAAACTAGTATTATGAGAGCTACTGTTTCCAGAAAAGCCCATTTTAATGCTGCGCACCGCTTGTACCGCAAAGATTGGTCTATGGAAAAAAACGAATCCGTTTTTGGAAAATGCAACAATCCGAACTTCCATGGGCACAATTACGAACTGGTTGTAAGTGTAGCCGGACAAATAGATGTAGAAACCGGCTTTGTAATGGATATAAAAATTCTGGCCGATCTGATTAAGGAACACATAGAAGAAGCTTTTGACCATAAGAATCTGAATATGGATGTAGAGGAGTTTAAAGACTTAAACCCTACAGCCGAAAATATAGCCGTCGTTATCTGGAATAAACTGAGACCTTTGATCGGTACAGATAAAGAACTGGAAGTAACTTTATATGAAACCCCAAGAAATTTTGTAACTTATAAAGGCGAATAATGTAACATGAAAGCTTATCCTATTCAATTTGAAGCAATTTTAAAAGAACGAATTTGGGGAGGAACCAAATTAAAAGATTACTTGAATAAACCCATTATTTCTGAGATTACCGGCGAAAGTTGGGAGATATCGACTGTTCCCGATGATATAAGTGTTGTGGCAAATGGCGATTTGAAAGGTCGGAATCTCAATGAGATCATAGCCGATTTCCCGAAAGAGATCTTAGGAGAAAGAGTTTTAGAGAACTTCGGACAGCAGTTTCCGTTGCTGTTCAAATTCATTGATGCTCGTGAAGATCTGTCTATTCAATTGCATCCCAATGATGAGTTGGCTAAAAAGCGTCATAATTCTTTTGGTAAGACCGAAATGTGGTATGTAATGCAGGCTGAAGAACAATCACGTTTAGTGGTTGGGTTTAAAAAAGCAAGTAATCAGGAAGAATATGTACAACATTTGGAAAATAATTCATTGTTAGAGTTATTGGAAGAAATTCCGGTAAAGGCAGGTGATGTATTCTTTTTAGAAACCGGAACCATTCATGCTATCGGGTCAGGTGTTTTAATCGCTGAAATTCAGCAAACCAGTGATGTGACGTATCGTTTATATGATTGGGGCAGAGTAGATGCCGAAGGAAAATCCAGAGAATTGCATACAGAATTAGCGTTAGAAGCAATTAATTATGAACTGACGCCTTCAAAGATCACGTATACAGCAAATGAGAATCAAGCTACAGAATTAGTACACTGTCCTTATTTCAATACCGATGCTTTACCGGTGGATGGAACAGTAAACTGGAAATCGCATGAAGGTTCTTTTACTGTTTTTATGTGTGCAGAAGGAAAAGTTACATTCACTGTCGAGGGGGTAACGTATACATATCAAAAAGGAGATACAGTACTGATACCGGCTGAAATATCTTCAATAGTTATAGAAGGTAAGGCAACTTTGTTAGAAATTTTTCTATAAAAAGGCTTTGTAAAAGATATTTCTTTAATTTTGCATAAATTTTTAAACCAAAGAAAAAATGGCAAGCGTTAAAAACTTGAAAAAAGAAATCAACTACGTTTTAGGAGATTTAGTAAACATCGTTTATGTATGGGAGATGACTCACGGAGGGAAACCGACTGAGGCTACGGATGAAATTGTTGATAGTATTTATGACAAATACGATGAATTGATTACTAAGATCAACAATAATTCAGTTGAAAATAAAAA
>NZ_JAMXLC010000001.1:774155-779614 GCF_024054235.1 Flavobacterium sp. NRK F10 | reverse complement strand
TTTTTTTTTGCAAATGTAAAAAACAGATTTATATTTGCACCGCAATAAAGTTCACGGGACATCAGTGATAACGTGAATTTTAAATGCCGGTGTAGCTCAGCTGGCTAGAGCAGCTGATTTGTAATCAGCAGGTCGTGGGTTCGAGTCCCTCCATCGGCTCTTAAAAAGAGAAAACTTTTGTTTTCTCTTTTTTTTGGAAAAAAAGAAAGAAAAGTTACTCTATCAAATCAAAAAAAAGGAAAGTAAATGCTTTCCTTTTTTTATACTGTAAACAAACCATTTTTATAAACCGGCTTGTTCTAATTCCTTATTGATAAAAGCAATTTCCTCAGTAGTAAGTTTAATAGTAATCGCTTTTGCGTTTTGAACGGATTGTTCCGCATTTCTGGCTCCGGCTAATGCAATAGTGATTCCCGGGCGTTCTATGGTCCAACGTAAGACCAATTGGGCTAAAGTAGCGCCTTTCTCATCAGCTAGAGGTTTTATTTTCGCTAAAAAAGCATTAGTTTTAGTAATACTTTCATCTGTGAAAAACTTGTTTTGAGCCCTGTGATCCCCTTCTTGAAACTGATAACCGGGTTTCATTTTTCCGGTTAGTAAACCTCTTTCTAACGGACTATAAGCTAAAACGGATTTATTGTGTTCTATGCAATAGGGTACAGTTTCTTCTTCCACATCACGATTTACCATACTGAATGGAATTTGATTGGATGCTAATTTAACGACTTTTTCAGCTTCAGCCATTTGCGCAGCAGTGTAATTGCATACCCCGGCATAACGTATTTTTCCTTGTTCAATTAAACGTTCTACGGCTTCAAAAGTTTCTGTGATAGGTGTTGTGCTTTCCGGCCAGTGTATTTGGTACAGGTCAATATAATCAGTACCCAGCCTTTTCAAACTGTCTTCACATTCTTTGATAACACTTTCTTTTCCGGCGTATTTATAAATGGCAATAGGTTCACCGTTGTTCTTTTGACTTTTAAAAGCGAAATCTCCTTTAGCCAGATCCCAGCGCATTCCGAATTTTGTCAGAATCTGTACTTTGTCACGGGCAATTCCTTTTATAGCTTCTCCAACGATTTCTTCACTGGTTCCCTGCCCGTAAATGGGAGCCGTATCAATAGAGGTTACGCCTAGATCATAAGCAGCTTTAATTGCTTCGACAGCATCGTTATGTTCGGTTTTGCCCCACATCCATCCTCCGGCAGCCCATGCTCCAAAAGTAATTGCAGAAACGGCTAAATCTGTTTCTCCTAGTTTTCTGAATTCCATAGTTCTTATTTGTTGTAAATTAATTTACGAATGAAGTGTTTTCCCTAACGGGAATAGCTTGTAAAAATAAGTAGTTCCTCAAATTTACGAAGAAATAAAAAAAGAGGCAAAAGCCTCTTGTTATTTATTGTTCTGATTTTTTACGTTCTTCAATATGTTCTTTTAAAAATTTACCATATTTAGACTCAGCTACTTTCGGAGTCATTTTTTTAGCAACTGTATCTAAATAAGGTAAAGCAATATCCGGTATTTCAGTTAACGCTAAATAAGGCGCTATTTCATAGTCACCATGAGTTGCGGCAAAATTAGCTACGTAGCGGTATTTGCGAACCAATAGTTTTTGGTAAGCATCTTCAATGCTATCGTGTGTTTTTTGATTAAAATCGATTTCGTTTTGAAGTCTCTTAGTAATCAATTCCAGATTAGCATCTGTAAATTTAGAATTTAAGGAATCAAATTTTTTCCATAGATCATGGTTTTTAGAACCTTTTACTTTCGCACTTCTATAGAATTCGTTTAAAGAAGTATTGATGGTAATGTTTCCGGGTTCAGCAAAAACAGCCAGACTGTTGTCTATAGAATTGGTTTGACCGCGATCCAGAAATAAATAAATTACTTCAGGTGATTCCAGATCAAAAGCCGTATCAAAATTAGAATTTCCTTTAAAATTGATACTATCAATAGTAACTAAAGTAGTGTCTTGAAGTTTTTTAATGAATAATTTTCCCTGGCTTAAACCTTTTATATCACCTGTAAGATGAACATTACCGTTTTGTTCTTGTTTGTTGCAGGCAACGAAAGCCAATAGACCTAATCCGAAAAGAATAACTTTTTTCATATATGAGATAAACAAATTATTGAGGTGATACAATTTCCATTAAATAAGTACAAAGAATAGCTCCGTATGTTCCGGCAATATAGCCAAAAATGGCTAATAGAACACCAACACTTGCGAGTGACGGATGAAAAGCCGATGCGACAACCGGTGCTGAAGCGGCGCCTCCTACATTGGCCTGACTTCCGACAGCTATAAAGAAATAAGGTGCTCTGATAAGTTTAGCCACTATAAAAATAATTAAAAAGTGAATGGCCATCCAAAGGATTCCTACCATAATTAACCCCGGATTTTCTAATACAGCAAACAGATCCATCTTCATTCCGATTGAAGCTACTAATATATAAATAAAAATACTTCCTATTTTGCTGGCTCCGGCTCCTTCATATTTTTTTAGGGGAGAAAAAGACAAAGCAATACCCAGTATAGTAGCAATAGTAATCATCCAAAAGAAGGTGCCACCGAATGTAGAGGCAAAGCTTTTTGGGTCGCGAACCGTTTCAAAATGAGTGTTGAAAAAATCGGCTAACACTTTTGAACCCCAATGTGCCAATCCGACTGAGGTAAAGGCTATTGCCGCAATTATCATGTAATCGGTCAGTGTGGGGTTTCGTTTAACACTTTCCTGATAGCTCGAAACTTTATCTTGTAATTCCTGAATAGAAGAATTGTCGGCTTTCAGCCATTTGTTGATGACTTCTTTTTTGCCAATACCATAAAGTAAGGCAGCCATTCCGATATTAGCAACAACAATGTCAACCAAGACCATGGCACCATATTTTTGTTGGTTGTATTTGAATATTTCAAGCATAGCTGCCTGATTGGCACCGCCGCCTATCCAGCTACCAGCCAAAGTAGATAATCCCCTCCAAACGGCATCAAAACCCTGACCTCCTACAGTTTCAGGTGAAAAAGCTGAAACGATCAAAATGGCTACAGGACCGCCTAGAATGATCCCTATAGTTCCTGCCAGAAATATAATTAAGGCCTTCGGACCCAAGTTTAGTAAGGCTTTTAAGTCAATGCTGATTGTCATCAGCACTAAAGCTGCCGGTAGTAAGTAACGACTGGCAACAAAGTAAATTTTTGAGCTTTTAGTTACTATTTCGCCTTTGGAATCCGGTTCTGTCCATTCGGGGGAAATAATGTGGAACGAACTAAAAAACGCGGGTAACAAATAGCATAGTAATAAAGCCGGAACAATGCTGTAGAATTTTTTCCAGAAGCCTTCTTCTTTTGAGGAAGTATAGAAAACTAATCCTATAAGAAACATTAGAATTCCGAAAACTATTGTATCATCAGTAAAGAAAGGTGGATTATGCATTTTGTGTTATTTTGGCACAAATAAAAGAAAAAATCCTCAAAATACTGAGTACTTTGAGGATTTATATGTTAGAATAAATTTTAGTTTTATCCTTTTAACCAAGCTTCACGTAATGCTTTTTTGCTTTCGTCAGTTACCTGATATCCTTCTTTACTTTCTTTAGGTAAAGTAATTTTGCCTTTTAGAACTTGTTCTTTTCCGTCTCTTTTGATCGTAACGGCAATGTCGTCGCCATCTTTCCAGTTCATACTGCCTAAAACAAGATCGTATACATTGTCAAGGTTATATTCTTTACCATCAACTGCTTTAATGATATCTCCGTTTTTAATACCTAAAGAGGTCATGAAAGCATTCAGCTCAATATTCGGTAAGATTTTGATCTCTTTTGTTGACGGATCAACAGTGATATATGGAACTTGTCCTTTTAAGAAAGGGTTTCCGTCAATTTGCAAAGTAGCTTCGGTAACTCCCATTTTTGCAAAATACTCATCATAAGGTATCGGAGTTTCTCCGGCTACGTATTTGTTTAAGAAAGCACCTACTTCAGGATACGTTAAAGCTGTTATTTTAGCAAACAGTTCGTTGTCTTTAAAAGCTTTAGTAGTTCCATACTCTTTAGAGAGTTTGTTCATAAGGTCTAAAATACCTCTTTCACCATTGCTTTTTTCGCGAATGATAATATCAACGCACATAGCAATTAAAGCCCCTTTTTGGTAAACATTTATATATTGATCTTTATAAGGTTGTTCAAAAACGTTTTTACTCATTTTAGTAAAACTCATTTTATCATCCATTTGTTTGGATTGAAGAATTTTTTGAGACATTCTTTCAAAGAATTCATCTTCTGTAATTAAACCTTGGTTCACTTGAAACAAGTTAGCAAAGTATTCTGTTACTCCTTCATACATCCATAAGTGCTCTGACATTTGCGGTTGGTTGAAGTCGAAGTATTGAATTTCGTTTGAATGAACCGTTAAAGGAGTTACGATGTGGAAGAATTCGTGGGATACAACATCTTTTAATTGTTCCTGTAACATTTCCAATCCCATCATTTCCGGCATTACAACAGTAGTAGATGTCGGGTGTTCTAATGCACCGAATCCTTTAGCATCTTGTGCTCTTACATCTGACAGGTACAATAAGATCGCATATTTCTTAGTCGTATTCATTTTACCTAAGAAACGTTTTTGTGCTTTCATCATGTTTTCCATGTTAGGTGTAATGTCTTTAGCAGTGTATTTTCCTGTCGGAGAATATACACTAATGATAATCTTCATGTCATCAACCATAAATTCTGTAAAATCAGGTTTAGAGTACATGATCGGATTTTCTACTAAGCTGGCATAACGAGTAGTAGTGAACAAGTCAGAAGTGTCGCTGTTGTCTGCATCATTCATAGCAGATACACCTAATAAATTATCCGGATGTTGTACCACTAATTTATAAGGAGTTTCTGTTTTTTCATCGAAATAGCCCACAAAGCCATGCGTGTTAAGCATGAAATTCTCTCCGGCTTTGATGTTAGTTCCGGCAGGTGAAAACACATCTTCAGAGTTTCCGAAACCGGCTCCGGTCTCAGTATCAAATGTGTCATTTACCCAATACGTTATTTTGGCTAATTTTTTAGCATCAGAAATAGTATATGAGTTTTCGTCGATTTTGCTTACACTAAGTGTGTTTCCTTTAGCATCAAAAGCTTTAAATCCTTCGATGAATCTTCCGTAATCATCTTCAGAATAAGTTCCCGGAACAGTTTTAGGGATATGAAACGTAACTGTTTCAGTTGTAATGGTCGGAGGGACAGTCGTTACCATTACTTTATCATCTTTTACATTTACTAGGTCAATGGTAACATCAACTTCATTTTTTACAGAAGTTTGAGTTGGTTTACAACTCCAGAACATGCCTACCAATGCTAGTGTAAGAATTATTTTTTTCATTATTAAATTTATTTTGGTTCCTATTAGTAATAAAAACGTTGATTTTGTTACAGCGCAAAAATAAAAATACTCTCTGATTCAGAGAGTA
>NZ_JAMXLC010000001.1:740100-774064 GCF_024054235.1 Flavobacterium sp. NRK F10 | reverse complement strand
ATCAATTCCGTTACTTCATTTTCAGAAACACCGAATTCTTCTTTAATTGTTTCAAAAGGTCTACGTTCCTCTTGAGCCATATTGACAATTCTTTCTATCGTTTGATTGTCAAATTCTGAAATCTTTCTTTTTTTCATCAGATGAAAAATTAATTCCTAAAGTTTTTTATTTTTATTTGGTTTACTATGTCAATATTACTAAAAAAATAAATTGAAAAAAGAAGGAGATAGTATTTTTTTGAAATTTTTTAATTTTTTTTCCGAACCAACCTTTTTTTAAATAATCTTTAAAAAATAGTTCGAAAAGTTAAATTTATTCTTGTTTTTTGAGGTTTAGAGGATTTGGGAAGTTGGTGTTTGTAATGAATTTGGCTTCCTTCTTTCATGAGTAAGAGGCTACCGTGGTTAAGTGTCAGGCTTTGCTTAATTTCTTTGTTTGTATTGTGCTTTATCTGAAATGTTCTTTCTGCTCCCAGACTTACTGAAGCAATAAAAGGATCTCTCCCCAGTTCCTTTTCATCGTCTGCATGCCAGCCATTGCTGTCTTTTTCATTGCGGTACAGGTTTAGGAGTACACTGGTAAATCGCTGATGAGTTAATGCTTCTACTTCATCTTTAATAAACATAAGTGTAGTAGTCCAAGGATGCGGCTTCATAAGAATATCAGAATAGCCATAAAGTCTTCCTTCATTTCCGTAAAGTGCCGTTAGTCTGGGTTGAAGGTGTGTTTTACCAAAAACAGTAATCTTGTCTTGTTGCCAAGGCGTTTCTTTATAAAGCTTTGCAAATAGTCGGTTGGCTGTTTCTGCACTTAAGAAATTCGGATAATACTCAAATGTGGCATCCGGAAGAGGCAGTATTATTTTTTCGTTTCCAAACAAACTCATTAGATAAAAATAAAAAAAAGGGAAATCAATCCCTTCTTTTTTATGTATTATTTTGCAATAGATTTTTATAAACAATTCCGGCAATGAGAGCTCCGAAAACAGGTGCGATCCAAAAGAGCCAAACTTGGCTTAATGGTTCGCCACCGACAAAAACAGCTTGCGAAAGTGAACGGGCAGGATTTACAGATGTATTAGTAATAGGGATGGAAATTAAATGAATTAGCGTTAAGGCTAATCCTATGGCGATCCCTGCAAATTTTGTATTGGCAAGTTTATCAGTGGCACCTATGATGACTAATAAGAAAAAAAAGGTTAAAACAAATTCAGCAACGAAAGCACTCATCAAAGGATAACCATGTGGTGAAAAGTCTCCGTAACCGTTTGAAGCAAATGCTCCGGCTTGTGTAGCGTCTATTGCAAAATCATCTTTACCTGATAAAATCAGATACAATATTCCGGCCGCCGCAATGGCACCTATACATTGAGCAATGATGTAGGGGATAATTTTTTTGGGATCAAAGCGACCTCCGGCCCATAGACCAAGTGTTACAGCAGGATTGAAATGACCTCCGGAAATATGTCCGACAGCATAAGCCATGGTTAAGACTGTTAACCCGAAAGCTAATGCTACTCCGGCATAACCAATACCCAGATCAGGGATTCCGGCTGCAAAAAGGGCGCTACCACAACCTCCGAACACTAACCAAAATGTTCCGAAGAATTCTGCAAATAATTTTTTCATAAAAATTTACTTTTAATATTTGTATATTAAAAGTAACAAAAAAATACTTTTATAGTTAAAATTTTTACAAATAATTATTTTAGGTACGTAAAAAAACTTAAATATTGAAGATGTGCAAATAGAGCTATGGTTCTATTTTCGGGTTTTTAAGTTTATAATCACAATTGAGATAAGGATTAAAAAGATTCCGAACCATTGCCAGACCTCTACTTTTTCATTTAAAATAAAGTAAGCCATAGAGACAGAGACAGGAAGTTCAAGTGATGACACAATACTTCCCAGTCCGATGCCGGTCTTAGGAAAACCTGCATTCATCAGAACAGGTGGGATTATAGTACCGAACAGTGCTAATAAAATTCCCCACTTTGTGAAGATTTCCCAATTGAAAGGAGTATTCTGAGTGATGAAAGTAAAGATCAGAACAACAATCGTTCCTCCCCAAAGCATGTAATAACTTCTTTTTAAATTAGGGGTTCCGACAGCTATCCGGTTAGCAGTATACATGGTCGTGGTGAATGAGGCAGCAGCCAGTAATCCCCAAACAATACCAAGCAATCCCGGAAATTCTTGCAGGTTGTAAATTTTTGTAGCCAAAAGTGTTCCGACTAAAACAATAATGACCGCTATTAAAGTTTTAGGAGATGGCATTTTTTTGTCAAGAATAGCTTCCAGCAGAACACTCATCCATACGGTTTGCATTAAAAGTACAATAGCAATTGAAACATTGATCTCTTTTACACACAAATAATAGAAAACACTGGTCAGTCCCAGAGATGTTCCGGCAACTATTAATGCTGTAATATCTCTTCGGGTAGTAGGATCTTTTTCTTTTTTCTTTTTTTTAGAAATTGCCATTAAAATTACCACACCGACTAAGCCGTAAATGAATTGTGCCAGTGTTACTTCAGCCGTAGTATAATCTTCTTTATAGGCCAATTTTACGAAAGTAGCCAGAAGGCCATAACTTATGGCTCCGATTCCTACAAGTACAACTCCTTTGAATATAGCATTGTTTGACATTTTCTGTTTTTTTAAGGGGCGCAAAGATAATAAATTTAGAATAGGATTATTTAAGTATGGTCGTCCTGTTTTTTAGTAGGTAAAGCCTGATTTAAAGAAAAATAAGGGTTAATGTGTAACATACAGCTAAAAATTGTGACTAAAGTAGTATAGTTTATTTAACCAACCTGATAAGAAAGCCCATGAGATTTTTTGTATTACTGATTGCTTTGAGTTGTATTTCGAATGTATCAAAAGCCCAAAACAAAACAGCACAAGATAGTTTAAAAACGAAAGAATTAAACGAAGTTATAGTAGTACAAAAGAAAAAAGCTATAGAGCAAAAAGCAGATCGAACCATTTTTGATTTTTCTGAGCAAGCTCATCTGAATTCCGGTTCAGTAATGGAAGGGCTGAAAAAGTTACCGGGATTAATTATTTCAGATGTTGCCGGGATGATGTATCAAGGGAAGCAGTTAGAGGTTTATATGGACGGGAGACCTCTTAATATTTATTCGAATGAGTTAAACTCTTATTTAGAAAGCTTACCGGCAAATGCTATAGAAAAAGTAGAGGTGATCACACAACCAGGAGCTGAATTTCCGGCGACTTCGGGAGGGGCTATTATTAATATTGTGACTTCAAAAAGGGCAAAGAATTATCTTACGGCGACATATTCTAACGGTTATAGTTATACCAAATATGATGATTCGAGACATAAGTTCAACAACAGTTTACTGGTAAGTGCTAAAAATAGTATTCTGGGTTGGCAGGTACAGGTTGGCCAAAGTTATAACGAATCTTATCAAAGGAGTAACTTCTATAGTCCGGATGAGGTTATTTCTAAAAATGTATCGGATAGAATTAATCGTTTTTATTTCATCAAAACAGGATTAAAATTTGATTTTAAGAAAGATCGTCTGTTAGTGAATTATGATTTTAACACCAGTGCTAATACGTCTTATATTAATGCGGAAGGATTTGGTTTTACCTCTTCCGATAAAGGGATGACAGACATAGACCGTCATGACGTTATGCTGACCTATCAGAAACGATTTGAAGACATTACAAAGAAACTTGATTTTCGATTCAATTATAATGTAAACACTAATGATTTCGTGCTTTTATCCAGAGATACGAATAGTTTCGGACTTGAAAATTTATCAGACCAGAAATTCTATCAATTTAAAACGGATTATTCGCAAGAAGTCAATTTCTTAGAAGAATCGAAATGGAGTGTAGGTGCTTTAGCGGACCGATTGGATTTTACAACCAAAAGTTTCGGGACAGAAAATTTAGATTATTGGCGAACAACATTAGCGGCGTATACAGAATGGCAAACGACATATAAAAAGTTTGATTTTATTTTAGGAGGAAGACTGGAATCTTATAAAATTGAAGGAAATACAGATACAGGTTCTTTAACGCCTTTTGATTTAGTGAAGTTTTTTCCGAATGCTACCGTTCAGTACAACTTAATGGAGCAGGTTTCTTTTAATGCTAATTACAATAAAAAGATCAGCTTGCCTAATACTTATGCGTTAAACCCTAATAATACCAATTATCAGAATCCGAATGTGTCATTTTACGGAAATCCTAATTTAGATCCTACGATTTTTGACAACTATGAGATCCGGTTAAGTGCATACGAATATTTCTTTATAGGGTATTCTGTTAGTGATGCCAATAATCAGGTGGTTAATAGAATTATACAAACCAATGACGGTGCTGCAAGTACCTCGATTAACGTTCCTAGACTAACTGTCCACAATTTTAATTTCGGATTGCCTATACCTTATATGCTGTTTACAAAAGGTTTAAAAGAAACCTTAAGTTTTAATTTTAATCCTGACGAAATTAATTTTATGTATTTCTATGTGGGACATCAAAAACATGTTTTGGACGATATTGATTATAAAGGGTTTTGGGTATTTAATTTGATGTCGCAACTTCAATTACCGGCAAAAATTAAATTTACGGCCAATTATAATACCTCAACAAAAGGAGGGAATTATCAATATTATGCTATCAGATATCCTTTAAGTCAGCAATTTGATCTGACATTCTCTAAAAAGTTTTTGAATAATAATTTGTCGATGTCCGTTTACATAAATGATGTTTTTAATACCAATAAACAGAAACTCGGAGCTATAGGAACCAACTTGTTGTACGATAGTAAATACGATTCAAGAAGAGTAGGGTTTTCGTTGAATTACAAGATTCCTACGAAAAACAGATTGGCAAAAGTAGAGAACAATATGCTTAACAATGACAAAAAAGAAGAAGGCGGGTTGTTGAATAACTAATTCTTCAGAGGATATTGCAACAGGAAAGCCTTGTAAATACTGTTATGTAAAATGGTAGCATGGTTTTCTTCCGGAAACAGTACAAAGTGTATTTTCAAATCTTTTCGTTCTGTTAATAATTTTTCAAGTGTCTGCGCATCTTTGACCATTACTTTATGTTCTTGTTCGCCAACGGCTAAATAAATAAAAGTATTGTGGTAATCGTGTTGTCTTAAAAGTGTTTTAGCGTCTTTAAGCAACGATTGGTTATCCCACCACAAACTTGGGCTTGTAATTAAAAAATGTGTGAAGAGTTCCGGTTTTTTCAATAGAATCTCTGTAGCTAACAAACCACCCAGTGATTGCCCGATGATGATATTGGTTCCATTGGTCGGATAGTTGGTGTTAATATAAGGTTGCACTTCTTTTTCAAGATAGGCTATAAATCGTTCCGACCCGCCGGTTGTCGGGAACTCATTTTGAAGTTCTTTATCAGTAGTTGGGAAAGTGAGATCCCGTTTTCTATCTACATTCGTGATCCCTACAACAATAGTTTCAGGCATTTGAAATTGCAGATCAAAAAATTGAACCAATCCGCAGATGTGCAAAAAATCTTCATGAGAAGAACCATCAAGTAAATAGATCACTTGGTATTTTTTATCGGAGCTATAATCCTGCGGAAGAAAAATATTCAGACTTCTTTTTTCATTGAGTTCTTTTGAGAACCATTCAATTTGTTCGCCGATAGTAAAAGCTTTTTTGGAAATTTCCTGAGCATTTACAGTCAATGTTATGATACTAAGTGTTAAAATCTGAAAAAAGCGTGTCATTTTAGCCTGTTTTTGCCAAAAATACAATTTATAAATTCAAATTGGTATAATTTTGGTACCTTTATGAAAGGAATAAAATAAAAAAATAAAATGCTAAAGATCAAGGATAAAGAAGAGTTTTTAAATACGGTTTCACACGCTGCAGGGATTGTTTTGGGCGTTGTCGGATTGGTGTTTTTATTGCTCAAAAACAGAGGGCTAAGCAGTTTTAGTACTCTGAGTATTTGGATTTACGGTTTTTGCGTGATCGCATTGTACACGGCTTCAACGGTTTACCATGCTATTTCACATGAAGTTAAAAAGCGGAAAGCGAGAATCTTTGACCATATCGGTATCTTTTTGCTGATTGCCGGAACGTATACCCCGATTTGTTTAGTTACTTTAGAACAAACTTCCGGGTGGACGTTGTTTTTCATTATCTGGAGTATTGCTACGGCCGGTTTGATCATGAAGTTGTTCTTAACCGGAAAGGTCGAAAAATTATCTCTGATCGTTTATCTCGTTATGGGGTGGCTGGTTGTGGCTCAAGTAAAAGAACTGATTCATTTGCTTTCTGTTGAAGCTTTGGTTTTTATGGCTGTCGGAGGTGCTTTCTACACGCTGGGAACTATTTTCTATGCTTCTAAGCGAATTCCGTACGGTCATTTTATCTGGCACCTGTTTGTGTTAGGTGGAAGTATTTCGCATTACTTTATGATATATACTATTGTTTAAATAAAAAATCCCGCTTCATTGAGCGGGATTTTTGTTATGAAAAAAATATTTTTACTTCAAAGTTTCAAAACTACGTTTTACAAAAGCCGTTAATTCTTCACCTTTTAATAATCCTTGCGATAGTTTCGCTAAATCTAATGCTTGTTTTACCAAAGCTGATTTTTCGGTTTCATTTTCTACATTCAAAATAGAACCGGCCAAGTCAGAATTAGTATTTACTATTAGATTATACATTTCAGGCAAGTTTCCCATTCCGAACATTCCGCCACCACCGGTTTGGCTCATTTCTTTCATTCTTCGCATGAATTCCGGTTGCGTGATGATGAACGGAGCAGATTTGCTGTCCATTGCCTCTAATTGAACGCTGTATTTTTCTTTTGGAACAATCGTTTCAAGATAGTCTTTCAATTTTGTTTTTTCGTCTTCCGAAAGTCTTGAAATTTGTTCTTCTTCTTTTTTGATTAAATTCTCTACGTGATCTGCATCTACACGAGCAAAGGTTAGTTTTTCATTATCAGCTTCTAATTTCTGGATCAAATGCGAAACAATAGGAGAGTCTAATATTAATACTTCGTATCCTTTTTCTTTAGCAGCTTCAATATAACTGTGTTGCATTTCCTGGTTAGAAGCATATAGTACAATCAGATTACCGTCTTTGTCCGTTTGTGTAGGTGCCAAAGTTTCTTTTAATTCGGCTAAAGTATAGTATTTCCCTTCGGTAGTAGGATATAATGCAAAGTCGCCTGCTTTTTCGTAGAATTTAGGTTCCGAAAGCATTCCGTATTCTAAAACGATTTTGATGTCATTCCATTTTTGCTCAAAATCCTCTCTATTTTCATTGAATAACGATTTTAGTTTATCGGAAACTTTACGGGTAATGTAGTTTGAGATCTTTTTCACATTACCATCAGCTTGTAAATACGAACGGGAAACGTTTAACGGAATGTCCGGCGAATCAATAACACCTTTTAACATGGTTAAGAATTCCGGAACGATCCCTTCTACATTGTCCGTTACAAAAACCTGATTCTGGTACAATTGAATTTTATCTTTCTGAATTTGTAAATCGTTCGATAATTTAGGGAAATATAAAATTCCGGTTAAGTTGAACGGATAATCTACATTCAGGTGAATGTTGAATAAAGGCTCATCAAACTGCATCGGATACAATTCGCGGTAAAAACTCTTATAATCTTCATCCGTCAGATCCGAAGGTTGTTTGGTCCAAGCCGGATTCGGATTGTTGATAATGTTATCTATTTCTTTGTATTCCGTTTCGTAATCTTCACCGGCATTCTCCGGTTTTGGCAATGCTTCTTTACGCGTTCCGAATTTGATCGGAATCGGCATGAATTTGTTATATTTTACTAGTAACTCGCGGATTCTGCTTTCCTCTAAGAATTCAGTTGAGTCATCTGCGATGTGAAGAATGATCTCAGTTCCTCGGTCTGTTTTATCAGCAGTTTCTAATGTAAATTCCGGGCTGCCGTCACAAGTCCAGTGAGCAGCCGGTTCCTCTTTGTATGATTTGGTAATGATCTCTACTTTATTGGCTACCATAAAAGCAGAATAGAAACCTAAACCAAAATGACCGATCACGCCTGAATCTTTGGCAGTATCTTTGTATTTTTCCAAAAATTCTTCTGCCCCAGAAAAAGCGATCTGGTTGATGTATTTTTTCACTTCGTCAGCAGTCATCCCTAAACCTTGATCGATAATGTGTAGTTTTTTACCTTCGGCATCAATTTTAACTTCAATCATAGGATCGCCATATTCTACAGTAGCTTCACCAATGCTGGTTAAATGTTTTAGTTTTAAAGTTGCATCGGTTGCATTCGAAATTAATTCACGTAAAAAGATCTCGTGATCACTGTATAAGAACTTTTTAATTAAAGGAAAGATGTTTTCTACTGAAACATTGATTTTTCCACTTGACATATTGTTAAATTTTTGATTAGACATAATTTGGTTAACTTTTTTCAAATAGAGTACCAAAATGGTTTTGGTGACAAAATGACATAAAAAAATCCTTTTTCAATTAGAAAAAGGACTTTACATGAAAAATAGTTAGGTTGGTTTAAATCTTAATATTCCCCGAATCGGTAAGTGATTCCGGCAGTTAAGTTATAGGTAATCGACGTAAATGAGTTAACTACATTTTCGTAGGAAAGATTTCCGTCGAAATTATAATGTTGTGAAAATACAAAAATGGCAGTTGCATCAAGTGTAAAATATAGGTTGTTACTGATTCGAAATCTCGGCGTAATACCACCTAAAAAATTTACTGTTTTATCATTTCCTTCCAGAACTGTTGATTTAACACTAGAATAACCGAATCCGGCATGTGTTAAAACATTGATGGGGTCATAAACACGCTGACTGTCGGAAATGGTAGAGAGGTTAATGACTCCTTGTAAAGAAACGCGAAACATGTCTACTCCGCCTTCTTTATTCAATGCAGTATTGAATAAACGGTATTGGTCAGAACCAAAATCAAGTTGAAGAGCGTATGTTTCATCAAATTCATAGCTAAAACCTCCTCCTATGTGTGAGAAATTTTGAATACTGGGATCAGTAACACCACTTAACCCGTAGTTTATATTTAAGGCATATTTATAATACTGTGCAAAACAATCGGATAGGTTAAAAGTCAGTAGCGATAATAATACTATTATCTTGGTTGTTTTTTTCATGGGGCAAATCTTAAAACTGGCGCAATTTAAAAATATTTTGATTAAGTATCTTATTTTTGTTAAAAAATATACGGAATGCTAAAAGTAAAAGATCTAAGCTTTTTTTATGAGAATGATAAGGAAATATTAAAAACAATTAATTTTTCTGTTGCAAAGGGAAATAATTTAGCGATTATAGGAGAAAGTGGTTGCGGGAAAAGTACTTTGCTTAAGCTGATCTACGGTTTATATGATGCGGATTATGGAAGCATCCATTGGAAAGAGGGCTTAGTGACCGGACCGAAGTTTAATTTAGTTCCCGGAATGCCTTACATGAAATATCTGGCTCAGGATTTTGATTTAATGCCTTATGTTACAGTTGCTGAAAATGTAGGGAAGTTTTTGTCAAACTTTTTTTTAGAAGATAAAAAAGCCAGAATAGACGAACTTTTAGATGTGGTTGAAATGACTGAATTTGCAACGGTTAAAGCCAAATTTTTAAGCGGCGGGCAAATGCAACGAGTAGCTCTGGCTAAAGTTTTGGCTAAAGAACCTGAAGTATTACTGTTAGATGAGCCTTTCAGTCATATTGATAATTTCAGAAAGAATAGTTTGAGAAGAAAGATTTTTCAATACCTGAAAGAAAAACAAATCACTTGTGTCATAGCCACGCATGACGTTCAGGATGTACTTTCTTTTTCGGATGAAGTTTTAGTTATGAAAAACGGAGAATTACTTGAAACAGGAACGACTCAAAGTATATATCAAGAACCTCAGAGCTTTTATACAGCATCCCTTTTCGGGGAAGTAAGTAAAATTCCTGCTCATTATTTTGAACTTCAACCTACATCTGAGGAAGAAGATTTTGTTTTATGTTATCCGCATGAATTACAGTTAGTAGAAAGATCTGCGTTGCGGGTAAAAGTATTGAAGAGCTATTTTTCTGGAAGTCACTATCTGGTTGAAGCACAGCATGATGGTGAAAAGGTCTATTTTAATTCGACAGTTGAAATAAATAAAAATGAAGAGGTCTTTTTGAGGTTAAACCGCTAAAAAAATAATTTAGTTAGGTGTTTTTTAATAAATTAGTAAATTTGCGCCACAAACTAAATCAAACATGTATCACTCAAAAATAACCGGGTTAGGATATTATGTGCCGGATAATATTGTAACCAATGATGACCTATCCAAAATAATGGATACAAACGATGAATGGATTCAGGAACGTACCGGTATACAAGAAAGAAGACACGTTAATACTCCTGAAGATACTACAACTTCAATGGGTGTAAAAGCCGCAAAAGTAGCTATTGAAAGGGCAGGATTAGAAACAGATGCTATTGATTTCGTCATTTTTGCTACTTTAAGTCCGGATTATTATTTTCCGGGTCCCGGAGTTCTGGTACAGAGAGAGTTGGGATTAAGAACTGTAGGAGCGTTAGATGTTCGTAATCAATGTTCGGGATTTGTCTATGCATTATCAGTTGCAGACCAATTCATTAAAACCGGAATGTATAAGAATATTTTAGTGATTGGTTCTGAAGTACATTCCAGAGGTTTGGACATGACAACGAGAGGCAGAGGCGTTTCTGTTATTTTCGGAGACGGAGCTGGAGCTGCTGTTTTGTCCAGAACGGAAGATGCTTCAAAAGGAATTTTATCAACCCACTTACATGCTGAAGGGCAACATGCCGAAGAGCTGGCTTTGATTGCTCCGGGAATGGGAAAACGTTGGGTAACAGATATTATTAGAGATAACAATCCGGAAGATGAAAGTTATTATCCGCACATGAACGGTCAGTTTGTATTTAAAAATGCAGTGGTGCGTTTCAGTGAAGTGATTATGGAAGGCTTACAGGCTAATGATTTACAGGTTTCAGATATTGATATGTTGATCCCGCATCAAGCTAATCTGAGGATTTCACAATTTATCCAGCAAAAGTTCAGATTACCGGATGATAAAGTGTACAATAATATCCAACAATACGGTAATACAACTGCTGCTTCTATTCCTATTGCTTTAACGGAAGCATGGGAAAAAGGAAAAATAAAAGAAGGTGATGTAGTTGTTTTAGCCGCTTTTGGTAGTGGATTTACTTGGGGAAGTGTTATAATTCGCTGGTAAAAATGATATAAAATATAAAAAAAGCGTTCCACTTGGAACGCTTTTTTAGTTACTGGCAATGGTTTTTGATTGCTCAATCAAGTCTGTTGTCGCTTCATATAACGTACGGTTTTCCATTTTGCTTTTCAACCAGGCATAAAAGCTCATGACAAAAATATCTTCTTGATCCGGGCTGATCCATACAAAGGAGTTTTCGACTTTTTCTTTAAACGCCCCGGAGGTGACTTTTTCAGGATTTTTATAATAATATTCAATGAGTTGCAGGTAAGTAATGACCCGTTCCTGATTAATTTCTTGAAGGTATTTGAAGTAACTTCGTTTAAAACTCAGCAAACGCGATTCTACAAGGTCAATGAGGTTCAGATCGATATACAATAAGATCTCGATAAGGTTCTTTTTGATGACCCATTCTTTCCCGGCTTTTTCCATATACCAATTGTCTGTATGGTAGAGTTTGGATAAAATAGTCTGGGCATTTTTAAGTGATCCTTTCTGAAAATAGAACATGACTAAGCTTAGATGAATGTCTAATTGCGATTCTATATCGTTGTGCTTTTTATTCTTTACAGATTCCAGTAGTGCTATGGCTTCTTCTTGCCGATTTGAAAAATTATAGTTCAGGGCTAAAAGTTTATAGTGCTTTAAAAGAAAGGTATTGTAGTGCTTTTTATTTTTCTCAAGCATTTTTTGCCGCATCAGATCTAAGTATGCTAAAGAGTTCTCAAACTTCTTATTTCGGAATAACGTATTTGAGATCAGATAAAGGACTTGAATGTGATAAAAAGCTTGTTTGTCTTTGTCCTTCTGGTTTTTAATAGTTTTGTAAATAGAGATCAAAAAAGGTTCAACTTGTAAGTAATCGTTCGTCACAAAAGCAGAAATACTTATGATCGTCATCAACTGATAAACCGATTTAAAGGATACTGCTTCTTCAAGGCTAATATTATGTTCTTTGAGAATGGATTCAAATAGCATTTGAAAATTTATGGTCTTGCCTTTGTATGTAATTTGGTTCAGTGTCAGTCTCACTTTAGCATAGACCATATTCAACTGATCCTCTAATTGATGTTTTTTTTGATTGGCCTTATATTTTTCTATTTCTGCTTCCAGTTCAATGCTCGGGTTGGTATGGGCATATTGTATTTTAGTGTGGTAAATTTCATTTAAAATAGCAAAAAGGTTGTGCTCTTGAGCCAGTATTTCTGCTTTGTGCAATAGTTTATACGCTATTATAGATTTGTTGTTCAATAAAAAAGTGCGAGACGCTAAAATGTACTTTATAACTTGCATATCCACAGAATTTTCTTCTTCAATGCTGATGTTTGCTATGAAATCGATAAGAGACTGGAGCAGTCTTTTTCGCAAAGCGTGATAAGCTGCTTTATTCCCGTCTTTATAGAGTTTTTTACAAAGCGCTTCAGAGGTTAAATGATCTTTGGAAATAAGTTTAAAAAGCTGGATGTTTTTAGTGTCATTGCGCCTGTTCTTTTTTTTTAGGTATTCTGTAAAACGAGTTTGTTCTTCTGATGAAAGACTGGAAATGATGTGGTTTAAATCATTCATTTAATCGTTAGATTTTTTTTAAAAATTTCAGTAAAAATAAGTGTTTTTGTCTAATTGTGTAAAAAATAATCGTCAGTTTTATGATGATTATGTGTTTAAAGTTTTTGCAAACTGTAGCAGCTTTGTGGCAACATTACAAACAAAGAAATTATGAAAAGTATAGTAAAAACGGTAGTAATTGTAATAGGGGTACTTACGCTAATGGTTTATTCGAAAAGTATCCTGACCAAAACAGGAAAAACATACACTAGTTGTATTAGCTATTTGTCTAAGCATGCCACTGTAGGAGTAAATTGCTATTCAAAATAGCCACCACATGCAGTTAAAACAGTTAAATAAAGCTTTTTTGATCATGACCGGAGTTTCAGTGACGGTGTTCCTGTATCTGGTTTTTTTAGGGTATGATGATATTAAGAGCGTCAGAGATGTATTAAAGATCGTAGCAGCAATACTATTTCCGGTACCGGTGATTTTTTTTATACGTTTTATATGGATTGAACGCTTTCTACCCCAAAATTCAGAAGAAGCTAAATTAAAAAATCAAAAGCCGGCAATATTGTTGTTGGTTGTAACAGTGATAATGGTTTTAGCCATCTTGCAACTACTGGAACGGATGCAGTTGTCATTAGAGAAGAACTTAATTTTTGCTCATCTGATGAATTCAACAGCGATCAGTGGTTATGTGCTCAATTATATCCTGTACAATAATTTAAAGGCAAACGGTATTTTAAGCGGCTTGTTAATGGCATTGGCTATCCATGTTTTCTTTTTTATAAACTAAATTTTATAATCATTAAATCAAATAAATATGAATTTTTCAGATCCGACTCACCAAGAATTAAACCCGACAAATAATTCAAAAAAACGGGAATTGTTATTTACTTTTCAATCTATAATTGTTACGGGCTTATTAGCCTTAACAGCCATAGCCTTTTTCTTCTACAATGATCTGGCTATAGTAAAAGGGATTAAAGTGATCTTTGCACCGTTCCTGTCGGTAGTTCCTTTGCTATTTGTCCTGTCTATATTGCGAGAATTGCATCATGGGTTCAGAGAAGGAAATTACAACAGAGAAGAAATCCTCAAGTTTAGTGTTGTAGCTGTAGCAGTAACGATGGTTTTTACCGCATTAACCTATTTGCTGTCAGAAATAGACGCATTAGAAATATTATTAGCGGCAATTATGGCCATTCTATGTGTCGTATTCTTTTTGAAAAGTAAGATTAAAGATATCTTAGGAATGAGTATAATAACAGGAATAGCAGAAGGAATCCTGATCTATATGATTTTTTTGTTTTGATTGAAAAAAGCGTTCCATTCGGAACGCTTTTTTAGCTTTTAGAACATACCGCCGCCACCTTGTGTTTCATTTTTATCACGTTGCTTGCGCTGTAAAGCTCTGTTTTTGCCACCTCCGAATCGGTAATTGAAACCGATGTATAAGGTTTGACTTTCCCAAGTGAATTTTCCGACTTGAGGATAAGGCAGATCATTTTCAAATTGTGCTTTCATGGTATGGAAAATATCACTAAAGCGAGCGCTGATAGTTCCTTGCCCTTTCAAAACATTATAGCTGGCACCAATATCACTTCGCCACATAGTTTTACGTGTCATTTGTAAAGAAACATCTTTTCCCCGGTAAAAACCGAAAAGCTGAAAACGTAAATCTTTAGTTGCTTTAAAGGTGTTGTTAGCACGAGCATTAAAAAGAGTAGCGTTTTTTTCTACATAAATGTCGCCTACATAACCTCTGAGCGTTCTGAAATAAGCATCAATGCCAAAGTTTGCACTCCACCATTTGGTAAAATTCAAATTTCCGGAAATTTCTGCACCATAGGCATTGTTGTCTTTGAAATTGTCAAATGTCAAAACATTTTTGTTAGGATCTGTAGGATGTTCCAGCATAACACGAGTAATCTCGTCATTAATCCGTCTGTAAAATATTCCTGAAGTAAAAGAACCTATTTTAGTCGTACGAGTATAATTCAATTCAAAGGAATTCGTGAATTGCGGTTCCAAATATGGGTTTCCTTCTGAATCTAAAGTAGGAGTTGTCCATTCTCTGATAGGGTTTACCTGCCCGATACTTGGTCGATCCACTCTTCTGGAATAACTGAAATTAAATGTCCCCTTTTCGTTTGGAGTATAAGAAACAAAACCGGAAGGATAAACCGTAAAAATAGTGTCGTCAAAAGGAACATCGTCTTGACCGGATTTTTTAAATATTGCATCCACCTGATAATGTTCTAAACGAGCACCGATCTGGAAATTCCACTTATCCCATTGTTTTGCAAATGTTCCATAAGCTGAAAAAATGTTTCTATCGTATTTAAAATCAGAATTGTACAACTGGTCAATGTAAAGATTGTTGGTCGTAGATTCGATACGCGCTTCTGCTCCTAACTCCAGTTTGGTCGTTTTAGTAAGCGGGTTGACATAATCAAGATTAGCTTTGAAATTTTTATTGTCATTAGCCGTGTTATTGGTGGTTGAACTCGGAACCAGCGGGTAATAATAAAAACTGTCTTCCGGACTTGAATAGGTGTTGTAGTTTATTTCCAATTCAATATTCTCGTCTTCTTTAGCAAAATCATGTTTGAAATCCAGATTGTAAACCTGTGTATTACCATTGCTCTTAGCAGAGAAATTCTGTGCAATATCTGTTGTCGCCGGGTTCAGATAATCGATAAAAGTTTTAGCATCGGCATCGCCGGAAAACCAGTTTTGAGTAGTGTAAACAGATAAGGTGTTTTTATCGTTGATATAGTAATCCGTTCCGAATTTCCACAAATGGGAAGTATTCTTGTTCCTGATATCAAAGCTTTGTTCGCTTTCGTTTCCGGATTGAAAACTGGATAAATGCCCCTCATTGGCATAAAAACCATGATTGAAACCGTAATTGGTATAAAAGTTCAATTTTCCTTTGCGGTAATTCATGTCTAAAGAATTATTGGTTTTAGGAGTTTTTCCGAAAGTTATACCATTGTTAACAGAACCGTTAAAGCCGTCATTAGCATTTTTGTGCAACACAATATTGATGATTCCGCTCATTCCTTCCGGATTGTATTTGGCCGACGGATTGGTGATCAATTCAATTTGCTTGATCGAAGCCGATGGTATTTGTTTCATAAGTTGTTCAACCGGTATATTGGTGGGTTTGCCGTCCAGTAGAACACGTACATTAGAATTCCCTCTCAATGAAATTTCATTGGTTTGCGGATCAACGGAAACCGATGGGATATTATTCATGATCTCTCCGGCAGTGGCTCCGGCACTGATCAGATCTTTCCCGACATTGATCACTTTTCGATCGATCTTCTGTTCCATGATCGAACGTTCTTTAACCACTTCAACGCCTTCTAACTGGGACACATCTTCTTCAATAGTAATAGTACCCAGATCTATTTTTTTAGAACTACTTAAATCAATGACCTGAACAATGGTTTTATAGCCTATGAACTGGATTTCCAGACTGAGTTTCTGTAGCGGTAGTTTATTGATCTCAAAGTTTCCGGAATCAGTGGTAGTACTTCCGGTTAGCATTTCAGCATTGTCTTTAACGACGACTGTAACATAAGGCAAAGGTTCCCCTGTTTTTTTGTCGGTTACTTTTCCGGAAACAGATCCGCTGTTTTGAGCAAATAAAGACATAAGATTGCTCAAAAAAAGTAAAATCAGAAAATTTACTTTCATTGTAATAACTGTTTGATTGATTGATGATACTTAGTAGACTTTGTTGTGAAGGTTTTGTTACAGGACTTCTTAAAATTATGTTTTTTTTAACAAAATCAGGATTGAGATTCTCTTTTGAAGAAATTGTCTGTTGCTTTTTAGATCGGAGAGAAAAAACTAAGCATCGGAGACTGACAACTAACAACTAAATTAATATCTTTGCAGCTTTAAAATAATAACAAAAATGACATTACAGGAAACATTAACCATTCACATTCAATCAGCCGTAAAAGATTTATTTGATTTAACTATTGAAAAAGTTGAATTTCAAGCGACAAGGAAAGAGTTTGAAGGTGATATTACCATGGTGGTATTTCCGTTAGTAAAACAATTAAAAGGGAATCCGGTTGAGATAGGAACTAAGATAGGAACCTACCTGGTTGAAAATGTAAATGACGTTGAAAAATTTAATGTTGTAGCCGGATTTTTGAACATCGTAATTTCAGATTCTTTCTATATCGATTTTTTCAATCAAATTAAAGGAAATCCCGATTTCGGAAAAGTGGAACCAACTGTAGGAGACAAAGCGGTTATGGTTGAATATTCTTCGCCCAATACTAACAAACCATTGCATTTGGGACACGTTCGTAATAATTTATTAGGTTATTCAGTTGCCGAAATTTTAAAAGCATCCGGTAAAAAAGTGTATAAAACCCAGATCATCAACGATAGAGGGATCCATATTTGTAAATCTATGTTGGCCTGGCAAAAGTTCGGAAACGGAGAAACTCCTGAAATTTCCGGGATCAAAGGCGATCATTTGGTTGGGAAATATTATGTAGAGTTTGATAAGCAATATAAAAAAGAGATCAACGAATTAGTTGCGCAAGGCAAAACGGAAGAAGAAGCAAAAAAGGAAGCAGTATCTATTTTAGAAGCGCAAGAAATGCTTCGTAAATGGGAGGCAGGCGATGCTGAGGTAGTAGCTTTGTGGAAGAAAATGAACCAATGGGTGTACGATGGTTTTGCTAAAACGTATGAGAGTTTGGGTGTCGATTTTGATAGCTATTATTACGAGAGCAATACCTATTTGTTAGGGAAAGACGTAGTGACGGACGGTTTGGCAAAAGGCGTGTTCTTCAAAAAACCGGACGGTTCCGTTTGGATCGATCTTACCGATGAAGGTTTAGATGAAAAATTAGTATTGCGTGCCGATGGAACGTCAGTATATATAACACAGGATATCGGAACAGCTATTCAACGGGTAAAAGATTATCCGGATGTGGGTGGAATGGTATATACTGTAGGGAACGAACAAGACTATCACTTTAAAGTATTATTCTTGATCCTGAAAAAATTAGGATTTGATTGGGCTTCCCATTTGTATCATTTGAGTTACGGAATGGTAGAATTGCCGTCCGGTAAAATGAAATCGCGTGAAGGAACTGTTGTAGATGCAGATGATCTGATGACTGAAATGACTGAAACGGCACAGTCCATTTCGGAAGAATTAGGCAAGTTAGACGGATATTCGGAAGACGAAAAAGCAGCACTTTACAAAACCATAGGTTTGGGAGCTTTAAAATATTTCATGCTTAAAGTAGACCCGAAAAAGCAAATGATGTTCAATCCGGCTGAATCGGTAGATTTTAACGGAAACACAGGGCCTTTTATCCAGTATACGTATGCGCGTATTCAATCGATCTTGCGTAAAGCCGATTTTGATTATAATGGAATAGCCTTAAGCGGAACAGAAATGGAATTGCACGAAAAGGAAAAAGAATTGATTAAACAAGTTCAACTTTTCCCGGAAGTAATTCAGAATGCAGCCGCAAACCATAGTCCGGCCTTAATTGCAAATTATACTTACGATCTGGTAAAAGAATTTAATTCATTCTACCAGAATGTATCGATATTAGGAGAAGCCGATCACTTTAAAAAAGTGCTTCGTGTACAGCTTTCCGAAGTAGTGGCTAATACGATTAAAACAGCGTTCAGCCTTTTAGGAATTAAGGTTCCTAACCGAATGTAATTCAGTTTTAGTGTGAAAACAAATAGCTATTTTGGAATAACTCTTGCGACATTGGTTCTGGCAACTATTTCTTTTTTGGTTTTTAAAGAGATTTTGCCGGAAAGGATATTTCCTGAAACCAAAGTAGCTACAAAAAATGTAGTGATCGACAGCCTGTTACTGGAAGCAATTGCTGAAGAAGCTAAACCGATAGATTCAGTTAAAGCAAAAGAAGTTGTTGCTAAACCGGTAATAGACCCGAAAGCAAAGCAAAAGATAACCTTTGTTCCTATCGAAGGAATAACATTTCCTGCGGAAAGATATGGGGATTTCAAAGGGAATCAGTATTTAATTCCTTTTTTTGAAAAGTTGTACCAGTTACAAACGCAAAACAGCGGAAATGTTCGTATTGCGTATTATGGCGATTCCATGACGGATGGCGACATGATCGTACAGGATCTGAGAGCTTTGTTTCAGGCAAAATTCGGAGGACAGGGAGTCGGTTTTGTGAATATCACTTCAGAGTCGGCAGCTTCAAGAGGGTCTGTAAAGCATCAATTTTCGAAGAATTGGCAAACGCAATCTTATTTAAAAACTAAAAAACCGGTTTTTCCGTTCGGGGTTAACGGTCATGTGTTTGAGGCTAATGATACGTTGAATAACAACTGGGTAAAATATAAAGCCGGTAGAAACCGTTTTTCAACAGTATTGAATAATCCGACGCTTTTTTATGGAAAATCGACAAACGAAGAAGCCGAAATCAGCGTTATTGTAAATGAAACGGATACACTTACGAAACATTTGAAACCTGATCATTTGGTAAATACTTTAAAATTAGCCGGTAATACAGATGTTAATACGATAAAAGTAACTTTTAAAGCAGCAGATAGTATCCCGGTTTACGGATTGAATTTTGATGACGGAAAAGGAGTGCATGTGGACAACTTCTCAAGCAGAGGAAATTCAGGTTTGCCTTTATCCATGTTTGATGCCGCTTTGATGCAACAATTTCAGAAACAATTGGGGTATGATCTGATCGTATTGCATTACGGAACAAATGTTTTAAATTACGGATCGTATAACTACTCTTGGTATGAAAAACGCATGAGCAGGGTAGTGGAATATTTGCGTCAATGTTTTCCGGGTGTGGCCATTTTGGTTATTTCGACAGCCGATAAAGCAACGAAATATGATTTAGAGATGCAATCTGATTCTGCAGTTGTACCATTAGTCAATGCACAAAAAAAATATGCAGTAGCTTCTAAAACAGGATTCGTTAATTTATATGAATTAATGGGAGGTGACGGTTCAATGGTTCATTGGGTAGAAGAAGAGCCTTCAAAAGCTAATAAAGATTATACACATTTTAATTACAGAGGAGCCAGAGAAGTAGCCGGCATGGTATACAATCAGCTTGACGAAGGTTATGAAAAGTATAAAAAAATGAGAGTAAAACGAAAAACGAAAGTAGCCGTGAAACGAAAAGACAGTGTAACCTCACAAAACGATTCTATACATGCAGATTAAGATACTCATTTTCATATTGTTCATCTTTCAATTCGGACAATGCCAGCAAATAGATACGACAGCAGTAGATACGGAGGAAGTAACCCATGAGTTTCTGGAAGATTCATTGCGGGGCGATAGTATGGCTACCGATGTTGTGTTAAACGGAGGAGCAATACAACATTTTTTCGAAAAATTACAGCAATTAGAGCAGAATAAAGATTGCAAGCTTCGAATTGTACATATTGGAGATTCTCATATTCAGGCTGATTTTTTCTCCGGAAAAATGAGAAGTTTGTTTCAGGAAAAATTCGGGAACGGGGGATTGGGTTTCACATTTCCGTATAACTTGGCTAAAACGAACGGAAATTATTTTATAAAATACAAATCATCTGTAGGTTTTGAAAATTACCGCAATATTTATCCGGATACTACAAAACCGGTGGGGTTAAGCGGAATTGCGCTATACAACAGTGCCAAAGATTTTGCCGTTGAGCTGAGCGTTCGCGATACCAGTTATACTTTTTCCAATGTAAAGATGTTAATGCCGCACAATCAGAAGTGTTTTGATCTGGCAACAGCTTCAAAGGAGATCGTTATGGAATCTGTTGAGTTTAAAAAGATCGTTCATACGATTAAAAAAGGTGAAGCACTTTCCATCATAGCCGAAAAATACCATGTAAGTATTGCGGCTATAAAAAAAGAGAATCATCTGAGATCTAATAACATTCAGGCCGGTAAAAAATTAATCATCCCGACTAAAGAAACGGAGACAAAAAAGATCAGTCGTACGGAATTTATTCCTCTGGAATTGATAAAAGGAAAAACTTCCTGTACATACTATAGTCAGGAACCATTGGATAAGTTATACATTATTCCGGCCGAAAATCAATCTGATTTTGCATTGAACGGATTGATCTTAGAAAAGAATACTGCGGGAATTGTATACAGTTCTATAGGGGTTAACGGAGCCAAAGCATCAGATTATAACAAATTTTCGATGTTTTTTGAACAGATCCCGGCATTGGAAGCTGATCTGTTTATTATTTCCTTAGGAACCAATGAAAGTTTTGATAAAAAAGAGACTGAAGAATATTACGCCCAATTGCAACAAATGATAACTAAAATTAAAGCAGAAAACCCCGGAGCTGATATTTTATTGACAACGCCACCGCCGTCATTGTTAAAGAGAAGGTATCCTAATGCTCTGGCGAAAGACTATGCTGCACTTTTAGTAGAAAAAGCATCAGAAGATAATTTTGCCGTATGGAATTTGTACAAAGCTATGGGAGGGAATGAAAGAGTGAGCCAAAATTCGGCTCAGGGATTAATGGCTAAAGATAAAGTACATTATTCAAAGGCAGGATATGAAAAACAGGGCGAAATGTTTTTTGAAGCATTAATGAATACATACGAACAATTTAAATTACTGAAATAACCTTGATCAATTTGTTTTTGTTAGCCACTGGGTTACAAAACCTGATAGGGAATGTAACGATAGAAACGGTAGAAAGCTGGTTTACTTTTAATCCTAAAGCACCTTTGTTATTTAACAGCGGTTTGTTTTTGGGAATGTTTCTGGTATTCTATTTTATCTATATTTTAAGTCGAAAGACACATTATTTCCGGATCACGTATGTTGTGTTATTTTCTTTGTTCTTTTATTACAAGTCCAGCGGGCATTATTTCTGGCTTTTGATCTTTTCATCAGTTGTTGATTACAGTTTGTCACGACTTATTTTTGCAGAAAGCAGACAAAGCTATCGGAAATTGTATTTGGTTATAAGTTTGGTTATCAATTTAGGTTTGTTGGCTTATTTTAAGTATACCAATTTCTTTATTGACAATCTCAACATGTTGAGCGACGGACATATTGCTTTTGCGAATATTGTGCTTCCGGTAGGAATTTCGTTTTATACCTTTCAAACCTTGAGCTATACAATTGACGTCTACCGAAAAGAACTGGAACCAACTAAAAGTTTTATTGACTTTTTATTTTTTGTTTCATTCTTTCCGCAATTGGTAGCCGGACCTATCGTCCGTGCAAGTGATTTTATTCCGCAGATTTACCAAAAGTTAAACCTTACAAAAGAAGATTTCAATAAAGCCTTATTCTTAATCATTGGCGGACTGATCAAAAAGGCGGTCATTTCCGATTATATTTCAGTCAATTTTGTCGATCGTGTTTTTGATGCACCTAATAGTTATACCGCCTTTGAAAATCTGATGGCATCTTACGGCTATGCCATTCAGATATATTGTGATTTCTCCGGCTATTCCGATATGGCGATCGGTTTAGCATTGTTAATGGGGTTTACTTTGCCACTCAATTTCAGAACACCTTACCAGTCGGCTTCCATTACTGAATTCTGGCGCAGATGGCATATTTCCTTATCAAGTTGGCTAAGAGATTACTTGTACATTTCCATGGGTGGAAACCGCAAAGGAAAGTTCAGAACGTATTTCAATTTATTTATGACCATGTTCTTGGGCGGATTGTGGCACGGAGCCAACTGGAAGTTTGTATTCTGGGGTGTTTTGCATGGTTTAGCCTTAGCTGTAGAACGCTATTTCGGTCAGTTTATCAAGTTACCCAAAACCATTTGGATAAAGAGTATACAAGTAGTTTTAACGTTCCATTTTGTGGTATTTTGTTGGTTGTTTTTCCGAGCCAAAGACTTTGGTACTGCTTTTCAGATCGCCGAAAACATTTCAAAGTTACAATTCAATTGGGAACAATGGAGTACTATGATTTTAGCGTATCGAAATGTATTTGTGTTACTGGCTTTTGGCTTTATCTGGCATTTTCTGCCGGAAAAATGGATGCAATACAACGAACAGCTATTCGGTAAGCTTCCGTTTTGGGCAAAAGCTATACTTCTGGGCTTCGTATTCTGGATCGTGTATGCTACAGCAGCCGAAGGAACACAACCGTTTATTTATTTTCAATTTTAAAGATAGTATACTATTACCTGATATAAACAATCACATTAGTAAAAATGCGTATGCTACGTATTTTTTGCAGGAAATACGTATTTCGTAGTAAAAGCACCCAAGGTAAATTCGCACCAAATGTTTTTACGATTATGAAATATTTTACTTTGCTATTGTTTTATTTGCTTTTTATTACATGCGGATTTGCTCAGGTGGGTATTAATACAACATCCCCTGATGCATCTTCTGCATTAGACATCAGTTCCACTGATAAAGGGATTCTCATCCCAAGAATGACTGAAATTCAGCGAGTAGCTATTGCAGCACCCGCAACAGGATTATTGGTTTACCAAACTAATGATGAAGAAGGGTTCTGGTATTATAACGGAACAAGCTGGACTTCTTTGAAAGGAGGTGAGTTTAAAAGTACCTCAGAAATTGTGCATAACACAACAAATACGGCTGTGGATGATTTTGTCTTTGGTGCTACACAATTAGATCAGGATGGAAATCCTGACCATTACAATAAATTTTTCTTTAATAAAGAAAAGGCTGCTTTTAGAGCCGGACAAGTGGGAGATAATGCTTGGAATAATGTAAATACAGGGATTTGTTCTGTGGCTATGGGTTTTAATAATTTAGCTTCTGGGTTAGGCTCAACCTCTTTTGGGGTGGGTAATCAGGCGTCAGGGGGGATAGCAACCGCTATAGGGGAATACTCGCAGGCTACAGGTTATTCTTCTATAGCTTTAGGTGCTAATTTAATTGTTTCCGGAAATTACGCTATAGGTATTGGTTACGATAATGATGCAACAAATACGAATTCAATAGCTATCGGTAATTATAGTACTGCTAATGGAGAAGGAGCCTTTGCAATAGGAAATAATAGCTTAGCTTCAGGTTATTATTCTACAGCTATTGGTTCAGCTAATATTTCATCAGGAAATTTATCTATTGCGTTAGGTAACTCTAATACGGCTCTTTCATTTGGTGAAATGACTCTAGGCTTAAATGCTACGAATTATGTCCCATTAAGTACAACTTCATTCAATTCTTCTGATCGACTGTTAAGCGTTGGTAATGGCGTAAATACGTCAAATAGGAGTAATGCGCTTACAATTCTTAAAAATGGAAATAGTGCGTTAGGAAATCATACACCAACGGCAAGGATGGATATTGAAGGTGCGGCTTTGGGTGTAATTCCTTTACAATTAAGAGGGGGTAACAATAATGACGTTTATAACTTTAATCAAGTAACTTTTGGTTGGAATAACGATGATAGCTACAGACACAATATAAGAACGAGACATAATGGAGTTGGTGATGAGGGCAATTCAATAGATTTTTTTGTATGGGACTATGGCACAGATTCCTCTGAAACAATAGGGACTAAACACGTAATGACTATTGATGGTATTGGTAATGGTGCTTTGGGTATTGCAACTACAGCCCCTAATTATACTTTAGAAGTGAATGGCGATGCGGCAAAACCCGGAGGCGGTACTTTTATAGCAACGAGTGATAGCCGTTTAAAGCAAAATATCAATCCGTATACTAAAGGCTTAGATGAAGTTTTACTAATAAATCCGGTAACGTATCAATACAACAAACAATCCGGCTTTGATACCAAACCAGTTTATACAGGAGTTATTGCACAGGAATTAAAAGAAATTGCTCCGGAAATGGTAGGGACTTTTACAAAAGATAATACGGAATATTATAATGTAGATACAAGTGCTCTGACATTTATGTTAGTAAATAGTATAAAAAAGCTTTCGGAGGAAAATAATGCTGTTAAGAGTACCAATGAAGTTTTACAAAAGCAATTGAATCTGTTGGAAAGAAAGAATGAAGAATTAGAAAAGCAATATAGAGAAATGACGATCCGGTTAGAAAAAATAGAAGATCTACTTTCAGCTTAATTATTTTGAAGGAGAAACGTAATGATATTTAAAGATACAATGAAAGCTAGCCTTTTTTAAAAAATAATATCTTTACCGAAAATGAACATTCAATGAGAATAATAGCAATTGTTTTTCTTTTAAATTTAGGAGTATTTTGTAAAGCTCAGACTGTTCTTGAGCAAAAAAAGGATGCTGAACGTTTGGTTGTAATGGATAGCCTATCCGACCTTCCTCAGGAAAGCGATTCCTTACTTAGAGAAACAATTGCAATGGCTATAAAATTAGATTCATTTGATATAGCCGTAAAGCAATCGGCAAATCTGATAAATTTTATAAATTATCAGACAAATCAAAGAGAAGAAGGTAGAAAAGTTATAGCAGAAACAAAGAAAATAGTACCTCTTGCTCATGATAAAAACACGTTGAGTAAATATTATTTTGAAGTTGCCGATTTGTATTATTATTTAGGTGATTTTGACGTTTCTATAAAAAATTACGATAGTTCATACATCTATGCTAATCCGGAAAATCCACGTTTTATGGGCTTGTCAAAATTCGGATTAGGAATAGTCTACGTAGATAAAGGAGATTTCGGAAATGCTTCTTTAGCCCTGCAAGAAGCTATAAAATTATTTAGAGAGCAAAAAGATACCATTAAATGGATTGATGTTAAAAACTCAATGACTATTTTATATGGTAAGAACGGGTTTTATGAAGAAGAAGAAAAAGAGCGTCAGGAAATCATAGCTTTAGCTTCCAAGTTAAAAGGCTATTCTGGTTTATCTATTATCTATTATAATGCAGCAGCCAGTGCTAATAAATTAAACAAACAAGAGGAAAGGATCAATTATTTTAAGAAAGCAATAACATCTAATGAATCTTCAGAATACAAAACTTTTTTAGAACCGATTATAAAGTTTGGATTAGTTGCGGCTTATGCTGAGAATGATAGTTTGAAAAAAGCTAAAAAACTATTGAATGAAGTTGAACAGAATAACAATTATACCATAGGCTATAACGAATCATTTTATCTTGATGCCCGAAAGAGAGTTGCATTCGCAGAACAGAACTATGCTGAAGCAATTGATTATGGAATGGCTTATTTAACCCTAAAAAAGGCAAGTAAGGAGTATGAAGAGATTCAAAATGCAGAAAAGTTCTTATCAAAAGTTTATAAAAAAACAGGAAATGATAAAATGGCTTTAGAGCATTTTGAAAATTATGTTAAAATAAAAGATTCTATAGGAGACATTCAAAAAGCACGAATGTTAAGTTACTACCAAACGTTATACGAAACCGAAAAAAGGGATCTGAAAATAAAAGCGCAGCAAAATGATATAGCACTTCTCAATACTGAAAATAAAGTTAAGAATCAGTGGTTGCTTTTCGGAGGATTAGGTTTACTAAGTCTTTTTGGTTTCATTAGCGGGCAACGTTCCAGAAATTTTGCAAGAAAGAAACAAAAAATGCAAGAAGCTTTTATTCAAAAAACGTTAATGGCTCAGGAAGAAGAACGAATTCGCGTGGCGCTGGAACTACATGATGGAGTAGGACAGCAATTAATGCTCCTTACAAGACGAGCCGGAAATAGTAGTGATGAGAGCTTACAATATCTGGCAAAAGATACACTCGAAAATGTAAGAGCGATCTCCAGAGGACTGCATCCGGCAATCTTAGAGAAATTCGGATTTACAGTTGCCATTCAGGATTATATCAATACAATTGATGAAAACTCAGACCTGTTTTTTACAACGGAAATAGAAAATATAGATGCTTTTCTGGAGAAACAATCGGCATTACACCTGTATAGGATCTTTCAGGAATTATTAAATAACATCTTGAAACACGCACAGGCTACATCCGTTATGATAGACATAGTCAAAAAAGAGAATCTCATTCTATGCGTAATTGAAGATAACGGAAAAGGCTTTGATTACCAACAAAAAATAAAATATTCTAAAAGTATTGGTATACAGTCAGTTATTGAAAGATGTAAGATCATTCATGCAGTACTAAAGGTTAATTCATCAAATGCAGGAACTATTGTTGAAATAGTAATAAATGTTCGTCCGACATAAATACAGTGGAATAGAGAATTAAACAGAAAAAACAGAAAGCTATGCTAAAGAGTCAAATATCAATAATAATTGCTGATGACCATCCGATTATGCTTAACGGATTAAAAGAAGAGCTTGAAAAAGCAGGATATAATATTCAGGCTACTGCTAATAATGGTACTACAGCTGTTGAGGTTATAGCTTCTATGCAACCGGATATTGCCATTTTAGATGTGGAAATGCCATTTCTGAACGGTTTTGAGGTAATTAAAAAATGCCAGAGCTTGGAACTCAAAACCCGGTTTGTCATTATGACCTATCACAAAGAAAGAGGATTTGTAGTACAGGCCAAAAAGGTGGGAGTTCACGGGTATTTACTGAAGGAAGATACTATTGCAGATATAGAGATTTGTATAGAAAAAGTACTGAATGATGAAATCTATTTTAGTCGGTCTTTTACTGTTGATGTGGAAAAAGAAGTTGACAAAGAATTGAGAAAAATAGCGTTGTTAACACCTTCTGAACGAACAGTTGTCCGGCTTATTGCCCAAGAGAAAAGTTCTGCCGAAATCGGAGAAATTCTTAAAGTTTCTAAGCGGACTATCGAAAAACACAGATCAAATATTATCTCAAAACTAGAGTTAAACCCTTCGTTTGATGCACTGAACCAATGGGCATTGGATTATAAAGAAATTATAATAACTCTTTAAAAAGGTTTTTTTATTTTGTAAAATCAGAGCAAATTCGTTTACAACAAAGAGTTTAAATCGTATGTGAAAAAATTAAATGCTGAGTACAAAGCAAGAAGCAATATTCAGCAGCAAATAAATGATGCTATTGATGTGTGTTGCTGTAGTTGATAATTTTCTAATAGAATAACATTAGATAAGTTCTTCAAAAGGTTTTTACAAAGCATTTCATGTATATTGATGAGCTTACGGACAAAGTTAAAGCCTGTAAAGTTACTTTTTGTTATGATGATGGAGGCTCCTCTGAATCAAATTCCTTCTTAAGGATTTGTATTTTATAACCTTACCCGTTTTTCCACAACCTCAATAAGGCTTATTTAAGACTTTTTAAATAGTTTGTATTGGGTTTTTTGTGAATGAGGCGAAGCGGTTAGGAATCGTCTTTGAGAATATCGTTAAGAAAAATTCTAGCGACACTATCCCGTAAAGTGTGTAAGTTATAAATCGAGGGTTTGGCTTTTATTAAAGCTGAACCCTTTTTTCAAATATAGTTAAAATAAAATTTAAAATTAAGCAAAAAAATATCGAGAGCTTTAACCCTCGATATTTTATACTTTACACACTTAGTGAGATACTACCATTCTAGCTATTTTCAAAAAATAACTTTCAATTTAATAACTCAAATCCAAAAGTAAATTTTTAAAATGGAAACCAAAACAAGCAAGCTTTTACTGAAACAAATTGTCCTTCGGTTCAATCTTTTAAGATGTGTTCTGAGTGTTAGATTTTTTCTTTCAATATGATTTGTACCGAAACGTTTTACGGAATGTAGTTTCTCGGCAATCAAATAGCTGTAGTTTTTTAATCTATCTGTATATATTTTTTTCGCATCGGATAGTTTCAAAGTTTCAAGAACTTGGCTTAATGTTCTATTTGTGCGTTTTCCAACATTAAAACTGACAACATTTTTTGAGTTTCTATCAAGCGCATATACTAACCAGACATAATTTTTCTTATGTCTAATGTAAGTGCATAATTCATCAACTTCATATGTTTTTCCTTTACTGATAATTGGATTAATAATGCTTTTGGCAATTGACACAATCCTTTTCAATAATGTTGTTGGTGAAATTTTTAATATTCTGGCTATACTTCTTATCCCTAAACCTTCTTTTGTTAATTTGATGATATTTTGGTTTGTATTTGGATTATAAGCTTGATATGAATAATTTTCTATAAAACGATGACAGCAGGTTTTACAATAATATTGCTGTTTATTGTTTTTTGTTCTCCCGTTTTTAATAACCTTTTTCTCTTTACATTTTGGACAATTTATAGTATCACTAACTTTGAAACACAAGGTGGCATTTTTACTCATTTTAGTTCATTTAAGGCAATATTAGAATAAAAAAGATGAGCAGTATTGCTCATCTTTAAATTATTTTCTTCTATTATTTATTCTATTTCAATAGGTTATAATTCTGAAATTTTATATCACTAAATTTGAAACACTACCTGATTTTTTCTAAGTTTCCTATATTACTAATTATTGAATTAGAGTTAACCAATTCTAAGTTATTAACTTTAACATCTGGAATAAAACTATTTATATTAAATTGTTGAGTAGATTCAATACTATCTTTATTCTCAATTTTTGAAAAAATAAGACTATCTATTTTTTTTGAATTATTTCTTTCTTTATTATTATTACAGCTAATATTTAAAACTAAACATATAGCCAATATTTGGATTATTATTTTCATATTATTCACCAGAATTTTGTCTACCTCCTTCAGGTCTATTATAATTAGGATTGTTTGTAACATTCACATTCACACTAATATTTGTATTTGGATTATTTTGAAAGTGATTTTGTACTTGTCCTCTAAATTGTTGAAGTGCAGCTGCATCTTCTGTTATACCTATGCACCCAGCCGTTCCTTCTGAAGGCACTTGGTCAGGATGTATTCTCAACTGATTCCTATTTAAAGCAGTATTATCTGATAAGTAAACCTTAAATCCTATTCCATCCCTAACCATTCCACTTTCTGAAGTATTTACAATACTAGAACCTGTATAATCTCCATTAGGTGTAGGTCCAAACCCCCATGGTCCACTATCTGCACTTATATTTTGGATTTCGGCTTCAGCTCCATTCTCAAAACCAACATTTACAGATAGGTTTCCTTCTGCTGTATATTTATCTCTACCTAATGAATCTTTACCACCTGTTGCCGATGCTGTTCCCGTAAATGATATTGACATAGAATCTGGTTCCGATAAACTAGATGAAAGTAACGTGTTCATCATTTCAGCTCCTTCTACAGTTGAAGTGGATTGGATAGCAACAGTGGTTGCACTTTTCACAATTGAATTACCATAATCATCATTAATCATATAAACTTTATTAATTGTATTACTCGCAATACGATGAACTTCTGTTCCATTTCTATTATAATAAATAATATCATCCGCTTGCATTCCATCAGGATCAATAAATCTTAATGGATTATCAAGAGCATAAGTATAAGGACTAAATCTGCGTGAAGTTTCAGCAAGTGGATCTATATTCATCCAGCGTCCTAAAGCAGGATCATAGTTTCTCGCTTGGTAATCATACCAGTTTAAACCAAGTTCATCTTGAAGCTCAAAGCCATTAAATTTGAATTTATACACCGATTCCACTGTTGTAGTAGGTCCTTTTAATACTACGGCTCCTGCTGTTCCTTTCTGATACAACAACTCATCACTGTTGTAATTAGCATGTTTTAATCCAAAAGGATAGTAATGGTTCTCTTCCATGATCTTAAGGGTACTGGTTGCCGGATCTATTCCATAACTCAATCTGATGTTCCCTAAATGATCGGTGTAGTTGAACACATAATTGTAGGCAAAGCCACAACTGCTCAAAAAACCACAAGCTTCCGTGACGTTCACATAACCTTCTGCATGCGGGAAAAACTTCAAAGAACTTATTTTAAAAGGCGAAACAGATTAGGAATCGCCTTTTAAATTATTTTTAATTTTGAAATATTACCGAATCATTGCACTTCACATTTCTTAATTAGCCACTTATTAACAGGTTTTAATTTATTTACTTTATTTTTATCATAAATGGAAATTTTTTTCTTACAAATAGAATAAATAAATGATTTTCGTTTTTCATTAATAGAATATGTAGGCCATTCTTTACCACTTAGAATCCCCTTTTGAATTTTATAAATAGTAGAATCAATTCCATTATATTTATTTAAAACATCAATTATATCCTTGTTAATTGTTACAGTAGAATCTGCCCAAGTATAAAGCCTATTATTTAATTCTCTATATTTCGAAGGAAAATATTTGCTTTTCAAATTTATTATATTTGTTGTATCAACTGTTATAACATGCTTTTCACTTATTAGAAAATGAAAAAAACCTTCACTATCCCCAATGTCTATTATATGGTAAGTATAACCTTTACTATTATTTTCTGTTTTGGAAAAATCATTAATAACATTTAAAATTGCTTTTTCTTTATCACCTTCCTTATATAAAATTTCTTTTTCGATTGATTTACATGAAAAAAAAATAGACATACAGATAAAATATACCAATATATTGTTTTTCATAATTAAAAAATTCTTAATATTTAAACCGCCCATGAATATTATAAATATAATTTCCCATTTCTAAAGGGGAATTTCTTTTACTTTTAAATATTAAATCTTCTGCTGAAGGTTCATCAATTTTATCAGGAAGACCAGTATTACTTGGATGAGTATGAAAATGAGACATAATAATTATTGTGCCTTCACTTGTAGAAACTCTTTGACCATACTTATAATTTTTTCCATAAGCTCTTTGAAAATCGGTTCTTCCATATTTATCAGTGTACTTATTTGTAAAAATATAATTTTGATTTCGATTTACATCTCCAATTACCTCATAACCTGACATTTCTGCATTTGCAATATTTTCAGAAAATTGAACCAAAAAACTCACAACGTCATCTAGTGTAGGTTGATTTTCACCTCCGTAAGCTATAATATTATCTCCATTTCGAAAATTCATTCCTTCTTTAACAATACCTTTGGCAATATCATTAACTAATACTTTAGTCTCTTCTGATTTTGTTCCATCTTGATTCTTAACTGTCTTAGTCTTAACATTACCTTTTTTATCTGTTTCTAATATCCTGTCAGTAGCATTATTTTCGGAACCATCATTAGGGTCAACTCTTACTAAATCACCTTTATTAGCTTTATCTTTAGAAATTTTATAATCAGTATCAACTTGCATCCCATCAGGGTCTATAAAGAAAATGGGATTATTAACCGCATAAGTATATGAATTTACATTGTAATATTTCTCCGCCAATGGATCAATATTCATCCATCTACCTAAAGCAGGGTCATAATTTCTTGCTCCGTAATCGTACATATTAAACCCCAGCTCGTCTTGAAGTTCCTTACCGTTATACTTATACTTATACACCGATTCCACTGTTGTAGTAGGTCCTTTTAATACTACGGCTCCTGCTGTTCCTTTTTGATACAACAACTCATCACTGTTGTAATTAGCATGTTTTAATCCAAAAGGATAATAATGGTTCTCCTCCATGATCTTAAGGGTACTCGTTTCAGGGTCTATTCCATAACTCAACCTGATGTTCCCTAAATGATCGGTGTAGTTGAACACATAATTGTAGGCAAAGCCACAACTACCAAAAATAGTGCAAGCTTCCGTAACGTTCACATAACCTTTTGCATGTGGGAAAAACTTCAAAGAACTTATTTTAAAAGGCGAAACGAGTAGGAATCGACTTTGAAATTATCACAATCCCCAAACATATTTACCATCTTTAAGACGATACGGATAAAATTCCTCTTTCCAATTATCACCATCTAACGTATATTTGATACATAAAGCATCAATTTTCTCCATTACTTCATTTTGGTGTTTATAATCCTTGATTAAAACACTATATGCTATTGCTCCTAACTCTACTTCACCTTTTTTTATAGCTTTAGAAATATTTTCAGAAATCACACTAATCATTAAGTTAGAATCTAATTCTTCAGTTTCATCATCATTCTTATTTTCATAATAATAACTTACCGATTTTATTTCATCGCCAATCATTTTTACTCCAAAAGGAGAGAATTCGCCAAGCTCTTTTAAATATATATTAACTTGGTAAAATATTTCTTGTTTAATTTTATTTACTTTATCCATTTTTAACTTGATTGTATAACTACGATTACTTTAGGCTTTGGAGTAGTTGTACTAGGCGTATTAACTCTTCTTGGTAAATCAGGCTTTTTTACACCCGTACTTTCAATAACAGGTGTTATTGCCTCATAAGTTTTTATATCAAAACCACCATTCTGCAAAGGTTCACTTAATTTTGCATCTTTATTAATTATTAATTCTGGTTTAACTCCATTTTCATTTGAAATTTCTCTTTGAAGTCTAAGCTGTCTTGTAAGACTTTGCTTTTGCACATTTTTAACTTCAACTGTTGCTCCTTCAGGTGTCATTGCATCAGGAATTGTAGTCCCTTCTTTCCCAGTCTTAGGATCTATTCTAGTAAAACTTTCTGTATTTTTTTCTAAATTATTTTCTGCTAATTGCTCTACTTCAGTAGCTCTCCCTCTAGAAAAGTTTTCTAAAGTTGATTCAGAAAATTTACTAGTTTCTACACTAGTCTCAACTGCTGGTTTTAACATTGTGTTTTCAACAATAGCTGGTTTAGATGTTTCTGAAAGCATAACCCCAACAAGAGGATTCCAAAAAGGACCTAGTTCACAACCTTCAAGCTCTCTACCCATACCTAATTTATTTTCTGCAAAAGCATAAGGAGAATTATAAGTATAGTCTTCAGCTAACGGGTCAATACTCATAAACCTACCAATGGCATAATCGTAATTTCTCCATTTAAAGCTATCCCAGTTTAATCCAAGCTCATCCTGACGTTCTTGTCCTTGGTATTTATATTGGTATGTCTTAACTTCCAAAAAACGCCCGTTTTCCCTCGTTTCATGGTTTGATTTTTCCAAAAATGGTTTTTGGTTTAAACCAAGTTCATCTTGAAGCTCAAAGCCATTAAATTTGAATTTATACACCGATTCCACTGTTGTAGTAGGTCCTTTTAATACTACGGCTCCTGCTGTTCCTTTCTGATACAACAACTCATCACTGTTGTAATTAGCATGTTTTAATCCAAAAGGATAGTAATGGTTCTCTTCCATGATCTTAAGGGTACTGGTTGCCGGATCTATTCCATAACTCAACCTGATGTTCCCTAAATGATCGGTGTAGTTGAACACATAATTATAGGCAAAGCCACAACTGCTCAAAAAACCACAAGTTTCCGTAACGTTCACATAA
>NZ_JAMXLC010000001.1:738958-740000 GCF_024054235.1 Flavobacterium sp. NRK F10 | reverse complement strand
TCATCCGGATCATATATCCCGTTACTATCATCCTTGAAACCCGATGGCATATTGGTACTGTCGAATACTTTTAACAATTGGTTACCGGTATCGTTATTCGAATACGTATAGGTCAGGTTGTCTATTTCCTGTTCTGACTGGGTGCCGTCGGTATCGCGGTCTCCGTTTCGAACCAAGGTTTTTATGTTACCGTTCTTATCGTAACTTACTTGTTCTTTGTAGTTGTTAAAAACGGCTGTCGCTTCCGGTTTAAGATAATCTGCATTGGTCAATCGGTTTAAGTCGTCATACGAATAGTTGTATTTTCGCAGGACGTTATCATTTGCCGTTCGCCAATACGTAGCCGAGATGTTTCCGTTATACAAAGCATCAGGTGCCCGGTTTCGGTATCTGTTTTTATTTCTACTACGTAGATTCCGGTTGGTAGGTTGGTCAAATCTACCGGTATCGTTTTTTCGCCTTTGATCTCCGTACGGCTGATTGTTCTTCCGCTCAAATCGTATAAAGTCGCTGTTCCTTTGCTGTAGTCAAAGCTTACAATTACATTGGTAAAATATTCCGTCGGGTTCGGTACCGCTTCCAGGTCAATGCGGGCTTTCTCTTCCTTGTCCTTGTCTTTGAGCTTTACCACCCAAAAGTCATTACCGCCTTTGGCTGTCTTTTTGTCTTTTGAGGCAGTGCCGTTTGAGGTCCCTGCCAAAAGATAACCTCCATCGCGGGTTTCCAGCAAGCGTTTCATCACTTCATCGCCTTTGCTTCCTACCGTTTGACTCCAAAGCTCCTCTCCGTTAGGCTTGATCTTTAAAGCAATATAATCGTTGATCCCTTCTTTGTCTTTCCTAATGGTTTTAACAGGTGTTTTTTGTCCGCTTTTGTCCGCTTCACTCTGGGCGTAACCGCCAATGATAAACGTACCGTCTTTGTTCTCTACCAGTGAGGTTAAGATATCGGCTTTGCCATAGTTATACGTTTGTTGCCATTCGATCTCACCCGACTCATCGAGCTTTAACACCCAGAAATCGGTTCCTTCACGGTTGGTCTT
>NZ_JAMXLC010000001.1:738238-738858 GCF_024054235.1 Flavobacterium sp. NRK F10 | reverse complement strand
GAGCAGGATCATAGTTTCTCGCTTGGTAGTCATACCAATTCAAACCGAGTTCATCTTGCAGTTCTTTACCGTTGTATTTATATTTATAAACCGATTCCACTGTTGTAGTAGGTCCTTTTAATACTACGGCTCCTGCTGTGCCTTTTTGATACAACAACTCATCACTATTGTAATTAGCATGTTTTAACCCAAAAGGATAATAATGGTTCTCCTCCATGATCTTAAGGGTACTGGTTGCCGGATCTATTCCATAACTCAACCTGATGTTCCCTAAATGATCGGTGTAGTTGAACACATAATTATAGGCAAAGCCACAACTGCTCAAAAAACCACAAGTTTCCGTAACGTTCACATAACCCTCTGCATGCGGGAAAAACTTCAATACGTTGTCTACATACTGAAAACCGCCTTGTAAATAAGCCGTTTGTGCTGTTTCACTTCCTAAATAGTCCAATACACTTTTCATCACTTTGGTTCCTAAAGCATCATAAAGATATACGATTTTTGCACTGGTTCCAAATGTAATCTCTACCGGAAGGTTTAAATGGTTGTACGTGATATTGGTTATACCTTTGTTGGCATCACTGATCATGTTGCCGTTGGCATCATACGCATAATCA
>NZ_JAMXLC010000001.1:732023-738069 GCF_024054235.1 Flavobacterium sp. NRK F10 | reverse complement strand
ATAGTTGTATTTTCGCAGGACGTTATCATTTGCCGTTCGCCAATACGTAGCCGAGATGTTTCCGTTATACAAAGCATCAGGTGCCGCATCATGGATCGCCAGAGAAGCATAGTCGTTATAATCGATCTTAAAGTTAAACAGGTCATTGCCTGTCATAATATTATTAACATCATTAATGTTTGTCAACCAACCTCTGATGTTGTAGGTATAGTCTACCGTTTGTAAAGCGGTTGCTCCCGTAACGTCTGTACCGCCCACATTTTTGCTGATCAATTGCCCCAGTTCGTCATAGGTATTTTTGCTGATCAATTGTTCGGCAGTCTGGTCGATCTGCTGTTTGTGCAGCAACAAACGGCCTTGGTCGGTATAGGTATACATATCTTTTACGGTAACTACCGCTGCATTGGCATCGTATTGGTGGGTTGTCAGGGTATAGTCCACCTGCCCTGCCCAGTCCAGTTTGGTATCTACCTGGGTATAACCACCTAAATGATTGGTCGTATAAGTCCGTACCGGGCGGTATTTGTCATCGTACAACGTATAACTTACGGTAGCCGTGGTAGCGGTCGGGTCGTCTAACACTCTTACCCAGCTACCCGTAGGGAAACCTTTTACATGCTGTGCTATCGGGTAAGTACTGTCCGGCAATGTAGTGGGAACGGTTGCCGGAGCAAAAGGATAATCGTAATTGTCATAATAGTTCAGGCTTAAAAGCTTGAAACCTGAAGTAGGCAGTACTTTATTGGTATACCCCAGTGTAACATTATCGTAGGTAAACGTATCGTCTATCCGTTCAAAAAATTCAGCAACGAGATCCTGTTCGGCCTGATAGGCGGTACGCTCTACGGCTTTAACTGCTCTTCCGGTGTAGTAACCGGTATAGAGCACTCTTCCGAATACATCGTACTTGGTGATCAACCAGCCTTTGTCGTTTTCCCCTGTGGCTCCCCAAGGGTTGTATGCCGGACCGCTTGCCACTACCTGATCCTGACTGTTGTACACGATGTACTCCCATTGTTTTCCGGGTAGTTTTTTCTCGACCAAACGGTTGCGTTTGTCGTAGCGGTACTGGTAACACAACTCGTCCAGTATGTCCTGGGTAATATCGCTGGCAGCAGCCAGAGGAGGCAATACATAGGTCAAGTTGCCGAACTGGTCGTAAACGTAATAGGTGTCGTGTTTTACTTCGGTTTGTGCTCCGTAATCGGCATACGTTCGTTTAAGAACCACTTGTCCTTCTTTGTTCTTAAATTCTTCGGTGGTATGGTTCTTACCGCTGGTCCAGTTCTCGTCTTTGGTTACGGTCTTATAGAGTTCTTGTGCATTATAAGCCATTTGCTGTACCAGAGCTATGCTATAGATCTCTAAAGTAGCGTCCCAGCTTGCTGTAGCCTGAAAGAGCTTTACTTCGTTAGCATCGTTTGACTGGTAGTCAAAACGGATCTCTTTTCCGCTGTTCATCGCCCAGGCATCTCCCGGAGCTGCTTGTTTCTTTATACGGTCTAAAGGTGAGGCTTCCAGTTCTTTTTCGCTGAACGGGGTGGTGGTTCCTCCGTTATAGGAACTATAAAAGCTGTTCAGATCTGAACTCACGGTGGTTGCATCTATATAATTTAAACTCGGTGCGCTGTTTGCATAAGGCAGGAACTCTTTGGTTTGCCTACCGAAAGCATCGTATTCCACAGGGGTCACAATATCGTTTCCGCCATTAGACTGTTTGTGGGCAATCTGCTGAACAGGGCGCCCTAATCCGTCATAATAGGTGATTTGTACTACTGCCTCGTCTGCGCCCGGGTTACTCAATGAGGTTGTATTGGGCTGCTTGTAGGTCGTGGTCTTTACATAATTCTGATCCGGACTTTGCCCTAAAGCAAGAACCGGTACCAATGAAAGGAAAAATAACAGTTTTTTACGCATAAGATTATACTTTATTCTTGTTTAGGGGGTTAGTTATCGCTTGTATAGTGTATTTCGTTTTCGCTCAGGATGTTGCCGTCTTTGTCTTTGACATTCTGTAAACGGTTGAAGGCGTCGTACTGATAATCCATATAGTTTCCGTTAGGTTGGACCATCTGTACGATCAGATCGTACATATTATAGCGGTAACAATAAACTTGGGCTGTTGCCAGGGTGCTTTGATTGATCAAGGTTTGGTTTGCACTGATCGTCGCTCCGCTAAAACCGTTGCCCAAGGTAATTCCCGATGCGGTCAAGGCTGCCATCACGGTATCATAATCGCTGTTAACCACTTTATACAACGGTTTTCTGCTTTCTGACCAGATGTAGACCACTTTGACTCCTTTTTCTTTTTGAACCTCTACGGGGTTTCCGTTATCGTCGTATTTTGCATAAATGATGCGATCCTCTAACGACTGATCTTCTTTAGCACTCTGTACCTTACTCAGTAGAAAAGGTAGGTTTGCATCCGGTTGTTCGTAAATGTATTTTACGGCTGATGTTTTGCCGGTATTTTTAAAGCTTTCAACATAGATCGGTTGTGCTATACGGTTGGCTGTTTCAAGTGCTCCGTAGGCTGTTAGCTCGCTACCGCTTAAATTCGTCAACTGTCCCAGAAAATAATCCGTAGGATAGTAATTTTTTACCTCTAGTATCTCTCCGCTGCTGTTGGTGGTTTTTATATGTCCCGGCATACCGGAATAAATGTTATTGATATTATCCAGATAATCTGTTCTTAACGTTCGGGTGTCAAACGAACTGTAATCGGGTAATTGATTAAGGTTAAAACTGGTGTTGGCCGTAAAATAATCCCATACGCTTACATCGCTTAAAAAATCGGTTTCAACCTTCCATCGCAGCTCCGGTTTATAGGTATTATTGAAATAATAGCCCATATACATTGAGCCCAAAGTCGTTGCATTTCCACTTGCCCCAAAAGAACTTTGGTACATCTGTACATAAAGCATATTAGGATTTTGGTGAAAAAAGTTAATATGGTAATCGTAGCAGGTTTCTTTTTGCAATCGCAGATCAGGAGCCGAATTGGTTCTTTCCCAAAGTCTTTCCCTGAGCAAGAGTCCGTCTACAGCGCTTGTATTGGTTGCCGCATTGTTAAAGCTTTTAAAGGTATAGGCTAAAGCAGCATAATAAGAGGCATATTCTTCTCCTGCCGGATTAAAGATCTCTTGATACTCATCTCTTTGCGTATAAAAATCTTTTTCATAGCCTCCTTTTTCAAAATTCTCTCCGCCAAGGCTCACGCTAACGGTTCTTTCTTCTTCCAATGCACCATTAAGCACCGGAAGGTTAAACGCCTGCAGTTGTGAATTCATCTCCATATAGGTCGACAGCACCATGCAATTTGACTGTGTCCCCTGATTAAAACCTTGTGTTCCTTCTAAAGAAAAACTATGGAACAAAGGATAATATTTTTTTATTCCCGTATCGTCTAATTTCTGAATGTTTGAGTAATAATACCGCTTATGGGAAGCCGTTTCTCCGGAAGCTGTGTAATCTACAATGCGTTTTACTCTGATCCCCAATCCGTCGTCCGGATCGTAACCGTCTAAATATTTGAATTCCAGTTTTCCGAACAAATTAGGTGTCAGCATAGTCGTGTTAGGATCATTTATATAGCCCTCATTGGGGGCATAATTATCTCCAAAACCGATCTTGATATTGTACTTATCCTGTTTCTTAAACGTATAATTAAAAGCGTATTGTGTCGTAAAACTCGTTTGCCCTGCGCTATTCATCAGCTCTTCTGCCGGAAAATGCAGGTTTTTTGTAAATACGGAATCCGTAGTTATATTCGTGATCTCCACGTATGCAAAATCTCTGTAATCTAAGGTCGCCACATTAGTATTAGACCCTGTAAAGGTTAAGGTCAACTCAACCGTTTGTTCTTCCGGAATTCCCGGAAGATCATTATATACTTCATAAAAATCATTGCCCGAAAAAACTACTGTATAATTTGATAAAAGCAGTTCGTCTTCCATGTCTGAACCGAAAACCGGATCAAAATTGATCTGTAGTTCTTTATCGGCATAAACCGTTTTTTTGTCTTCCGGTTCATAATCGATCAGGGTATATCCTCCGGTCGGGTAGGTTATTTTCTTTAAACACCCATTGGTTGCATAATCAAAATAAGGTTCTCTGTCGGCTAAATTACCGATCTCTGAGAATTTTGATTGCTCATATATATAATCGTAATACGATAAAGGTCCCGTTTCAGGGGTTATATAAAGTAATAAATAATCTGAAAATAATTTCTCGGCATTCTTAGGCAGTAGGTTAGCATTGGCTGTAACTCCGTTAAAATAGCCCAAATAGTCCTGTGCATTAGAGTTAACCCCCGGAATGTTGTTCAGATCTTCGTATTCAAAAGTATACTGCAGGGTTGTAGTTCCTGAGCTGGATTCCATGTTCGTATCCACTAAAAAGAATTTGTCGATATCCCCTGAGGCTAACTGGGTTAATGAAGGGGAATAGCTCAGATTAAAAGTATTGGTCCCGTAACTGATCTGACTCAGTACCTTGTATTTTAAGTTAGTGGTTATCGGTGTTACCTGTTCGTAAACTCCTGTGGACGTAAAATCGACATACAGTCCGTTTTGCGGACTCCAGATTTGCTTTAAGAACTTTCCGTTAAATATTTTATTTCTAACGGTCAGGGTCTGCATGTTATTTTCAGGAGTAGAAGAACTTCCTTCACAACCTGGCTCTGATTCTGAATAAATTATTTTACTTACCTTTTGGTTCTTTTTATAGTAAACATAATAGCTGGGAATGGTTTCATACGTAAAATAAACGGTATCTCCGTTAAAGCTTTCTATCTTGGTAAGGTAAAAAGCTGTTTTAGCTCTCATGCTTTGGTGTAACGGGTTGTGGTCAAATAGTTCCGTTTCCTCTACTGCCTCAAAATTATCGGCTCCGGTTTGACTGGTCACTACACCACCGAAAAAATAGGTCGTCCCGTCTGGTCCTGTAAACTTAAACTCGTAATGCGGATTGTTTGAACTTTGATCTCCGAAATCATAAAACCCGTTAGGTGCTGAAAAATTACCGAGTAGCTCTACTTTGAATTCTGATTCGTATTTGGAAAGTTTTGCACTGTAGTTCCCCAGACTGTCCTTCTCTAAATAAAATGTTCCTGAGTATCCCAGAAAATTAAAACTGAACACATCGGCTTCAGAATCGTAGTTCTTATTGTCTTCTACAAAAAAACCAAAATCATCCATATCTGCTATTTCTCCGCTTTGGAACATATCGGCAATCTGATCCGGTGAATAATGATAGGACGGATATGTCGTTTCATCCGGAAGATCACGCACCGTTCTTGTGATCACGCCTCCTGCATTCAAATTCCAATTCATCCCTGTCCAGTCAGGGTTTTCTTCGACTTTAACTCCATTTCCCATGTATGTTAAACCTACGGGAACGTTTATACTACCCGCCGAATAATTAAATACCGAAATGGTATGTGAAAATTTTCCGCTCGACTCATCTATATTCAAATCTCCGAATTGTGCCAATCCGTTTGATTGTGGTGACGGAACTGCATAATCCGGCAATTCCAGTTCTTCTTGTCCGTACCCTAAAAAACTTAAAAAGAGACAAAAAGCAGTAATTAGTTTATATTTTATCATTTCTTATCCGTATTTATTTCTTAATCACTTTAACCCCGCCGGTTTCGGTATCTGTTTTTATTTCTACTACGTAGATCCCGGTTGGGAGGTTGGTCAATTCTACCGGTATCGTTTTTTCGCCTTTGATCTCCGTACGGCTGATTGTTCTTCCGCTCAAATCGTATAAAGTCGCTGTTCCTTTGCTGTAGTCAAAGCTTACAATTACATTGGTAAAATATTCCGTCGGGTTCGGTACCGCTTCCAGGTCAATGCGGGCTTTCTCTTCCTTGTCCTTGTCTTTGAGCTTTACCACCCAAAAGTCATTACCGCCTTTGGCTGTCTTTTTGTCTTTTGAGGCAGTGCCGTTTGAGGTACCTGCCAAAAGATACCCCCCATCGCGGGTTTCCAGCAAGCGTTTCATCACCTCATCGCCTTTGCTTCCTACCGTTTGACTCCAAAGT
>NZ_JAMXLC010000001.1:731212-731945 GCF_024054235.1 Flavobacterium sp. NRK F10 | reverse complement strand
ATAGTTATACGTTTGTTGCCATTCGATCTCACCCGACTCATCGAGCTTTAACACCCAGAAATCGGTTCCTTCACGGTTGGTCTTTGATTTGGAATACGTCGCTCCGGAATTGGAGTTCCCGCCTAACAAATAACCGCCATCCCGGGTAGGGATCAAAGCATTCAGATTATCGTCCTTTTCCCCTCCGTAGGCTCTTTGCCAGTCGATCTCGCCCTGTGCATCGAGCTTCACGATCCAGTAGTCTCCCAAACCGTAGTTCTCTTCTGTTTTATCGCCCGAAGCCGGAGAGTTGGAATAACCTCCTAAAATATAACCGCCGTCTGTCGTCGGTTGAATGCTGCGCAATTCGTCCACATATTTTCCGCCGATGGTTCTTTGCCATTCGATCGTTCCGGCTTCGCTGAGTTTTACGACCCAAAAGTCCAGATTCCCTCGCGAGTCTTCTGATTTACCATACAGATCGGGAGTTTGTCCTTCCGGAGTTATCGTTTTATTGGAAGAGGAAGTTCCGCCTAAGATATAGCCGTTGTCTTTGGTCTGGGCAATGCTTAAAAGCTTTTCCATCCCGCTGCCGCCAATGGTTCTTTGCCACAGTTGTTGGCCTTTAGCATTGAGTTTGATGATCCAGAAGTCTTCTTTGCCTTTGCTGTTTTCGGTTTTGTCGGAACCTTTATCGGAAGCGGAAGTACCGCCGAGGATAAATCCCCCGTCACTGGTCAGGGCTATGCTTTGC
>NZ_JAMXLC010000001.1:622111-731202 GCF_024054235.1 Flavobacterium sp. NRK F10 | reverse complement strand
GATCGCCTTTGTTCTTTTCGTCTTTGTTGCCGTTTTTACCGGAAACCGAACTTCCGGCCAGGATAAATCCGTAGTCAGGCGTCGATATGGCATCGTATAAGTATTCGGCATGTTTGCCTCCATAGGTCTTTTCCCATAGGATGTCCTGCGCTGAAGTAATGGCAGGAATCAATAATGCAGGGAAAATAGCGGTTAAGCGTAATTTTATTCGCATTGCATTTTATTTGTAATTAAATATGGATAAATGTATGTTTTTTTTGTAATACGAAAAGGCAAATAGTTGTTTTTACGGTTTTTTCAGTTTTAACCGGATATTTTCAGATTTTTGAAGGTTTTTAAGATTTTATATCTATTAATTTTCTTTAAATTGTAATTTTTATCTAAAAAAATGCAATGGACAAAAAATCAACACAATGTCAAAATCGTACTCAAAATTGTTTTTTCGGCATTTTGTGTCAATTTTTTGATAGATTTTTTTTGACACAACAATTGTGGCATTTTTTTTTAAACTATTTTTTTGCTACAAAACGTGTGATTTTTTTCTAATGTGATTTTTTTGAACACAGTTTTTCTATATGAAAAAGAGAGGTTTTCAGATAGACGATAGATTGGAAACGATAAGAATAGATAGAAATAAAATGTAGAGCGAATCTTTTTTGGAAGATACTGATTGTATTGATTCTAATATTGTTATGACAAGTGAATTGTTTTTTAGTATTTGGACTATACTAAATTAATGGATAATCAATCTGGAAGACGTGGTTTGATTCTCAATTTAGAATATAAAAAAGCCGATTAATTATCGGCTTTTTTATATTTTTCATCAATATCAGCTGTCAGTGTTTTTAAGAAAGCAACAATATTATTAATCTCAGTTTCAGATAACTCTTTGTTAGTTTGCAGTTTACCCATGATCTTAACAGCGTCTTCTAACTTTGCTACTGAACCGTCGTGAAAATATGGATATGTTTTTTCAACATTTCTAAGACTCGGAGTTTTAAACATGAACTTATCCGTTTCATTTTTTGTCAGGTCATATACACCGTTATCGGTCGTTTTACTTTTAGTGTACTCCCAATAATTTCCGTATAAACCGAATTTTTGCATCATTTGTCCGCCTATAGCCACACCGCTATGGCAGGTGATACACCCGTTGTTGATAAAGGATTTCAGTCCGGCTTTTTCAGTTTCGTCTAAGGCATTGTCGTTCCCGTCTAACCATTTGTCAAAACGGCTTTCTGGCAGCAACTTTCTTTCAAAAGAGCCTATAGCATTCGTTAAATTAGCATAGGTAACAGGTTCCTTATCGTTAGGATATACAGATTTGAATAATTTTTGATATTCTTCAATACCTCTTAGGCGGTTTATTAAAAAGTCTTCAGACGGAATAGCGTGTTCTACCGGATTTAAGATTGGCATGCCGGCTTGTTCTTCCACATCTTTAGCCCGACCGTCCCAAAATTGTTTAAAGTGCAATGAGGCATAAATAACACTGGGAGAATTTCTGTTTCCGAAGGCTTTAGTATCACCAAGTGAAGTAGGTGAGTTGTCTACACCGTAAGTGTCCAGATTATGACAGGAATTACAACTGATCGTTCCGTTTTTAGACAAACGTTTGTCATAATATAACTTTTGTCCTAAGCGTTCTTTATCATTTAAACGATCATCAAACCTAACAGAAGTAATATTGACAGGGTTGTTTAATTGCTGGAAATTTTCCGGAATATTTTTATTTGAAACAGAGGAAATTGGTTTGAAATAATCATCAGCTTCAACCATAAGTGCTGTTTTGACCTTGTTGTCAGCGAGCGGAATTTCTTTTGGTTCATCATTTTTGCAAGCAATAAAACTAAGAATTGCCAGCAAAGCTAAATTTTTTTTCATAAGTCGGATTTTATATCAAAAATAGTAAAAAAGCAAGTTGTAGTGCGTAACAAATGTAACTTACATTACAAAAAATAGCCCGAAGGCTATTTTTTATTTTTTAAGAACAGTGTCCAGAACTTTTTGCTTGTCCAGTTTCTTCGTACAGAAGAACCAGTCTTTACAGTCAAGTGTTTCTGCATCTTCCATTCTTTCTTTGGCTACACCGCAAGAACCTGCAGTAGGAACAATAACATCATCTCCCGGTTGCCAGTCAGCCGGACATGCGACCTGAAAAGCATCAGCAGTTTGTAAGGCTATTAAGGCTCTGTAAATTTCCTGAAAATTTCTACCGATGCTTAGCGGATAATATAAAATGGTTCTGATAATACCTTTCGGGTCAATAAAGAAAACAGCTCTGACTGCTTGTGTACTGCTTTCGCCCGGTTGTATCATCCCGTATCGTTTAGAAACTTCCATTGAGATGTCCTCAATCAAAGGAAAAGTTACCTCAATATCTTTCATTCCTTTGTATTCGATTTTCTCTTTAATCGTTCTTAACCAGGCAATATGACTATATAATCCGTCTACTGATAGTCCTACTAATTCACAATTGGCCTCATTAAATTGTTTTTCCATATTGGCAAACGTCATAAACTCAGAAGTACAAACCGGAGTAAAATCGGCAGGATGACTAAAAAATATAACCCATTTTCCTTCATAGTCTTTAGGGAAATTAATAGTTCCCTGAGTTGTTACTGCTGTGAATTCAGGTGCTTTTTCACCTATTCTCGGCATAAATGTTACTTGATCTTCCATAATAATTATAATTTTTGTTTAACATTAATTTTAATATTGCAAATATCAGATCAACTAATAATGTTATTTGTCTTAATAGTATTTGTGTATTAAATAATTTTATTGTAAATTTATATTTAATAAATAAAATCTATTTAAATATTGAAACGTTCTATATTAAATCAGATTGTGTAACATGTGTTACCTCAAAAGTAGAGTTAGCGTTATATTTTTGATAAAAACTAAAGAAATGAAAAATAGTATATGGTTTTTCGGTTTATTGTTATTGGTTAGTTGTAATAACAAGAAATCAGATTATCAGGAAGTTAAAACTACTGAGGATTCAGTCAGTATGGTTCAGTTTGAACCATCTGAAGCCAAAGAGCTAATGGAAAAACATTGCTATTTATGTCATAGCCCAAGTGCTGCGGAACAAGAAGGGCGTATCGCTCCGCCTATGGTTGCCATAAAAGGACGGTATATTACGATGCAGAGTTACACTAAAGCAGAATTTATAAAAGCCGTTACCGATTTTGTTGCGGAACCAACAGCTGATAAAGCATTGATGAACGGAGCTGTCAAGCGTTTTGGTGTTATGCCGAAGCAAGCTTTTCCGGAAGGCAGTGTTGCTAAAATAGCTGAGTTCATGTATGATTATCAAATTGAAGAACCGGATTGGTTTGCGGAACATTGGAAAGGAAATCATGGTGAATTTAATTGGAAACAAAGCGGGAAACAATTTCAGGAAGAAGCAAAAGAAAAAACCTATGCTGATATTGGTCTGGAATATGCTTTGGGAACCAAAAAGGTTTTAGGTAAAAATCTTATGGGAACTATACAAAAAGAAGGAACCGAAGCTGCTTTAAAATTTTGTAATGTAAGTGCAATGCCATTGACGGATAGTATGTCTGTTCACTATAATGCAGAAATTAAAAGAGTTTCCGATAAGAATAGAAATCCGAACAACAAAGCATCAGCAGAAGAATTAGGTTACATAGAACAATTCAAAAAAGATTTGTCTGCCCAAAAGGAAATCCAGCCTATAGTAGTAGAAGAGATCGAAAAAGTCCATTTCTATTATCCGATCGAAACCAATACCATGTGTTTACAATGCCATGGAAAACCCGAGAATATAAAACCGGAAGTTTTGAAGAAGCTCAAAACTTTGTATCCGAACGATCTGGCAACAGGTTATGCAGAGAATGAAGTAAGAGGAATTTGGAGCATCACGTTCGACAAAAAATAATGAAAAAGAAAACATACCTTATTACAGGAATTGGAGTAATTATCGGTTGTATTGCCGGTTATGCCTATTATTACTATGTGGGTTGTGCATCAGGAACCTGTGCCATAACGTCAAAACCGCTAAACAGTACGCTTTACGGTGGTTTAATGGGCGGTTTATTGTTCAATATGTTTGTTACTTCACCTAAGAAAGACGATAAAAAATGAAAGATTTTTGGAATAGTCGTTATGCAGAAACTGATTTTGCATACGGTGCTGAGCCTAATGAATTTTTAAAAGAGTATCTTGACTTTTTACCCAAAGGCAAAATTTTATTTCCGGCAGAAGGCGAGGGCAGAAATGCTGTTTTTGTAGCTCAAAACAATAGGGAGGTCTGTGCTTTTGACATGAGTGAGGAAGGGAAGAAAAAAGCGTTGGATTTAGCAGAAATAAAAAAAGTATCATTAGATTATGAAGTTTGTAGTGCAATGGGAATGCCCTATAAACCTGATAGCTTTGATGGTTTAGTACTGATTTTTGCTCATTTTCCGAAATCCATTCGCAAAGAAGCACATCAAAAGCTATTAACTTTAGTAAAGCCAGGCGGGAAAATTCTTTTTGAAGCTTTTAGTAAAGAACAATTGAAATATTCATCCGGTGGACCAAAGGATGTAGAAATGCTTTTTTCACCGGAAGAAGTAAAAGAGGAATTCCCGGGAGTTATTTTTGAACAGTTGGAAAAAAAAGTTATTGTTCTCAACGAAGGAAAATACCATCAGGGAGAAGGTTCCGTTATTCGGTTTTTAGGAACAAAAAAATAAAGAAGAACTTTACAGTTTAAGAAAAGCTTTTTGTGAACTCAAACTCGATGTTCACCATAATTGGCTAATATTAGTATGCTACTTGTTTTTAAATTCGAAAAAAATAAGTAGTAATACTAAATAGTTATATATGATACTAAGTGAGTTTTTTGGAATTTTAAATTCTTTAGATTTTGATTTGTTGTCTCATTTTCCTTATGTTGAAGGGAAATTGGGAGAAGAGTTAGCTAAAAAAATTATACAGAAAAGAGAAGAACAATTGTTTACCAGTGAAGAAATGGTATTAGATTTCTTTGGAATAGAAGAAGAAAGTTGGCAATTGTGGAAAGACAGATTAGATATAAATGAAAAATCAGAGAACTATCTGAAATCTCACAATTTATTTATTTTTAAAGGAGAGCCATCTATTCCGGAAGAGTATTCAGAGACTATTTACTTTAAAGAAGTAGCCTTTAAAGAAGAATTGATAATCACTGATAGCGGCGAGATTGTAAAACCTGTCTCAGACGTAAAAAAGTATGAATTATTTTATTCAAAAGAGTTAGATAAACAAGCTTTGGTTGAAAGTTTAGAAAGTCAAGAAAACTTTATTGATACAGTTGAAGATGAAATTTTTGCTATACAATTAAGAAATAATTTCTTTATTGTGGTAGCAGGTGCGGCTTATTCAAGAAATATAAGACTAGCAAATACGTGTAGAGTCGTATATGAAGTGAATAATGCTCATTATTTAGGAAATACTAATCAGCAAAATTGGCCTTGTTTAAATAAAAGTGTTGTTTTTGAAACACGATATTTTAATAGTCCTCCTGATTTTTTAAGCTTTGATAGCGCTCTAAATAGAGTCAAAGCTGCAAGTAACAATCAACAAATAACAATAAATGAGCTATTTGATGTTAATGGGATTTTCAGCCCTCCTAATTGGGCTGGACAAGGTGTCTATAAGCATTTCAATATGATGAATTGGGTACAGTCACAATTACTGCAATCTGATCCAAGGCAGTTTATAAAAGGTAAACCTGATTTTAATTCTAATCGTGTGTTGCTAGGATCCGGTAATAATCAAGAATTCTGGAATCCGGATTATGAGTTCAGATTTGTTCAAATTTTGGATGATGTTCTTATTGAAGTAAAATCTAATCAAACTACCGGATCTCAAAGACGATTTCTATCCCTTCAAAACGGAAATTTAACGACGGTTGACAAATTGATAAGTCAAGTTCAAATTGAAGATCAATTCCGTATCCATGTTATTCATGGTTTATGGAAAGACAGACGAAGTGTAACTACAAAAATTATCATTGAAAATTATTACTACCAAAAATTTGTAGTATTATCAGAAAACCAGTTAAATATAAAAGAAGAATTGAGTACTTTTGAATACACTCCGCAAACGGAACCACTTCCGATACATCCCGATATGCTATTTGATGTAGAAGATGGATGGGGAGGAACAATAGACGATATTGTATTAAAATCAAATGAAGGGAAATACTTATCAAATTGGAATAATCTGATGATCGCAGATAAAAATGCACCTCTTCCGGAATGTCAATTGAGAATAATTCGTCCTTAATTTTTTAATTTAAAAAAGTTTTCGGATTTGTAATTCTAAACTCTCTGATTAGATATCAAATCCGAAAACTTACTTATGTTGTTTTAAAATTTATAATTCACAAAGAATGTAAAATTACGTCCCGGTTCTGTAATCGGAACTCTTCCGTAACCTGCTACATTGTTGAAGGCAAACGTTAAGTGGTTGTTGTAATATTGGTCAAATAAATTCAAAACACCTGCTCCTAATGAAAGGCTCTCAAAAGGCTTGTAGCCTAATTTTATATCCATAACTTCATAGCCGGATGTGGCAATCTCATCATAGCTATATGAAATTTTGTTTTGTTTAGCAGTCAGTGTGTATTGTGCACTAGCCCAAAACTTTTTGATTTCATAACTCAATTTCAAGCGGGTGGTCAAAGGAGGTGTTAAAGGTAAGCTTTCGTTAAAATCTTTGTTTTCGGTATAGGTATAAGAAATTTCAGTACTAAAATTAAAGTGATTTGCAAAATCAGCATTAGCATATATTTCAAAACCGGTTTTTAGCGCATTATCAATATTACGGAATACTTTCGGATGAACAGGAGGAGTTGTCGGGTTATATTTTCGAGTTAAACTTTCGTCTACAACACCTAAAATATAGTTTTCGTAAATTGAGTAGAAAACAGACGAACCGAATCGTAGCTGAGAAACAAAGCCATTAAAATTATGTTTTCCATTGAACCCGATTTCAAATTGGTTGTTTACTTCCGGTTTTAAATACGGATTCCCGACATATTCGTAAGTGTCTCTTCCTATGTTAAAAAAAGCAATATAGCGTTCTTCAATTGTAGCCGCTCTTGTTCCTCTACCAAATGAGAATTCAATGTTATAGTTCGGATTGAAAGTGTATTTGTAGGAAACCGTTCCGCTGTAATTGGCTTCGGTTTGCTTGTCTAAGTTGGGATAAAGTGCGGCAAATGTAGGATCCAGATCTTTAGCTTCAGCAGCAATAAAATCCATTCGCGAACCTATTGTTACCACAGACTTATCTGATGTTTTAATTTTGGCTTCCGCAAAAACTCCGGTATCGTTTGTATAACTGTCTTGCCAAACTTTGTCGTAAAAACTCATTGGCATAGGTAATGGGTTACCATTCATGACTTTAACTAATCGGTCTCTGCCACCATCTCGTGATAAGTTAACCATATCTACTCCGGTAAATAAAACGACTTTTGGACTGAATTGCCATTTAGTTTCTATTTTTCCGCCATAAGTTAAAGCTTCCACATTTGAAACAGCCTCCATCATCATAAAAGAAGGTCTTCTGGTATTACTCATAGTATGGTCTACATACGAGTAATATAGTTTTGAAGTTAAACTTTTAAATGTTTTATGTGTACTATTCCATTTGTAGTCTAAAGCAGCCAGAGTACTATTGTCTTCATCGGTATCCATCGGTAATCCGGCATGTAAAACATCCCGTCCGAAATTTTGTTTGAAAGATGCCTGTAAGCGTTGATTTTCTGTAATGTCGTAACCTGCTTTTAAGCCATAATTAGTACTTCTGAAAGAAGAAGGAATCTCATTTTGGTTTCCGTCCTCATAATTTCCGTAATCCCGATAGCTTATATTTCCGGTGAAATCAAATTTCTTGATCTTGGTACCCAATTCCAGCATATTTACAATAGATTTTCCATTGCTTTCATAACCGGAAGATAATGACCCACTGATTTTTTTCTCGTTATACGCCGGGGTTTTGGTAACCAGATTGATCAGTCCGGCAAAAGTATTTCCGTAGCGAACGGAAAACGGTCCTTTGATGATCTCAATTTTAGTGACTTCTTCCGGGTTTACTAAAGTAGTTACCGGATCCATGCGATTAGGACACGCATGGAAAGCCTTGGTTCCTCCGTCGATCTGTACATTTAATTGTTCGTATTGACTAGCTCTGAACGAAGGGTCAACCGCATAATTTCCTCTTTTTATTAAAGAGAATCCGTTGATGCCCTGAAATAATTCACCCGAATTTTTAGGTTGAACCACCTTTTCGGTATAATCTTGTTTTACGATTACTTGGGCAGGATCATTGATCTGATTTCCTGTTACTAAAACTTCATTTAACAATGTTACTTTAGTAGAGTCAGTTGTGTTTTTTTGATTTTCCTGCGCATGAGATACAGTAAAGGCTAGTAAGCCTAAACTCATTATTATTTTTTTCATTTTAATTAAATAAAGTCAAACTTGTGCCATAACCGTTTTTTAAATGAATGCAAAACAGCTAAGGCAATAAAAAATTGATATTGAAAGTTAAAATGAAAATTGAGGAGGATGATCCAGTTCTGTGAGAGTTGTCAATGAATATAAATCCGGACAATTCCAAAAAGTCTTTTTTAAAATTAAATACGGATTAAAAAAGGCAAAAGTTTTTTCAATATTTTGAAAAAATGTAATTTCGATATCCAGAAAAAATTGTTTTTCAGCGTTTTCTTTTTGATTTTCTTTAGCGATCTTGGCTAAGTGGCATTTACCGTTACATTTTAATTCCGGCTTGTCCTTGTTAATACAGTATTTTTCAGTGAACGCTTTGTTGTTAAAGGTATATTCAAATTGTAAAATGACCACTTTAATGTTAAACAGGAAAAGACTGCTAACAATGAGAAAAAGGAGTGTATTTTGTACAACTTTTATCAAAATAAAAGGCTGAGATCCGTTTTTTTAGAAAATATAAAGCAAATTTTGGTAAAAAAATAATACTAAAAGGTGACAAATGTCACATAACGTTTTTTCGTGATATCTTACTTTAGCTGATATGAAAAATATAAATTGGAAAAGAATGCTCTTTTCGAACTGGCATGTAATGCGTATAGTTCGTTTAGTTTTGGCTATAGGAATAAGTTTTCATGCTTACAAAAGCGGTGAAAGTTTCTTTTATTTATTCGCCTTGTATTTCTTAATACAAACTATCTTTGATTTTGGCTGCCAATCCGGTAGCTGCCCCCTTAATGAAAAGGAATGAGTTATGGAAAATACATTATTAGAAATTATTCAGGATGAAAAGCCTGCTTTAGTTGAATTTACAATTGCAGATTGTGATCCTTGTGAAATGATGGCGCCAACCCTAAGGCAAGTTAAAAACGTTTTCGGAAAACGAATAAATGTGAGTATAATTACGGTAAACAGTTTAGATGAGATAGCCGAAAAATACAATATCAAATCAGTCCCTACAACAGCCCTGTTCTGTAAAGGAGAAATCTTATGGCAATCTTCATCAGTATTGTCTAAACAGGAAATTATTAATATTGTTTTAGATAAGATCGATAGTTGAGATTCTGGATTTACATAGTAGTACCCTATCTTTTTATAATTACACTTTTGCCTTCTGTCAGAGCGCTTAAGTTGCAATTTAGTGCAATGAATGATCTGGAGTGTAGTTATCAGGGAACAACGTGTGAAATGGGTAAATTTATTGCAGATTTGAATTTTAGCTCTGTTCAATGCGTCAAAGAAATGAAATTAGAGTTAGAAGAACACCTGTATATGGTTTATTCTCAAAAACAAAGTCAGTTCTTTTATACTCTTTCCTTACCAACCCCCGTTCAAAATTTCATCTGGCGACCGCCTAAAAAGTTGTTGTAATTCTCTTTGCAAACATACTATTAATCAATAATTACAACAAGATGAAAAAAATATATTTTATTCTTGTGCTGGCGCTGTTGCAGTCAGTACACTCTCAAAGTACGTTCCCGTATGACGTGGTTTTAACACCTGTTACAGTAACAGGATTACCGGGATTGCATTCTTACGCTTTTGGACAACATAACGGCAAATGGTTGATCGTTGGCGGAAGAAAAGACGGAATCCATGCACGCCAACCTTTTAATGCTTTTCCGGAAAACCAGAATAATACGGATCTTTATGTGGTGGATCCTACTGCCAATCAGTTTTGGAGTGCCTCTGTAAATGTATTGCCGACAGGTTTACAAGAACAATTGCAATCGACTAATATGAATTTCTACCAAGACGGGGATACATTATACATTATCGGCGGTTATGCTTTTGCTACTTCTGCCAATGACCATATCACACATGATAAATTAACTGCTGTAGATGTTCCCGGATTAATAACAGCTATTGTTAATAATACATCAATTAGTCCTTATTTTAAACAAATTACAGCGCCTGAATTTGCTATAACCGGAGGACAGTTAGGAAAAATAGGAACGGATTTTTATTTGGTAGGAGGACATCGTTTTGACGGAAGGTACAATCCTATGAACGGTCCTTCATTTACGCAAACCTATTCTAATGCTATCAGAAAATTTCAAATTGACAACTCAGGAACACAACTCAGTATTTCAAATTATACAGAGATATCGGATGCTACTCATTTACACCGTCGTGATTATAATTTAGTTCCTCAGGTTTTTCCTGATGGTGAATTAGGTTATACTATTTCGTCAGGAGTTTTCCAGATCAGTGTCGATTTACCGTTTTTGTATCCTGTAGACATTAAAGCCGGCGGTTATATTCCGCAAACACAATTTAATCAGTATTTGAGTAATTATCATAGCGGAAGTGTAGGGCTTTATAATGCGACCTTAAACGAGATGCACAGTCTGTTTTTTGGCGGAATGAGTCAATATTATTATCAAAACGGGACATTGATACAGGATGATACAGTTCCTTTTGTAAAGACCATCAGCAGGGTTTCAAGATTAACGGACGGAACGCTGGAAGAATACCAATTACCTGTTGAAATGCCGGCTTTAAAAGGTTCGGGAGCAGAGTTCATTCCGAATAAAACCTTGCCACATTATACGAATGAAGTTATTCAATTGGCTAATATTACTGCAAATGAGTTTGTGATCGGTCATTTGTACGGTGGAATTTTAACCTCTTCTGTATCGGCATTTACAGATAATCAAACCGATCTGACTTCTGCGGATACTTCAATTTATGAAGTCAAATTGGTGTACAATCCGACCTTATCAGTTTCCGGTATCGACGGAAGTAATCCTTTTACTTTTAAAGTACATCCGAATCCGACTAACGGAGATGTGGTTAAACTGACTTTTAATGCTCCTTATGCAGCATCACTGGAATACTTAGTCATGTCGATTGACGGTAAGATAATTTCTGACGGTATTATTACTGATTTTCAACCGGGAAATAATTCGATGAGTTTTGATCTTGAGTCGCCTAATGATCAGGTTGTTATACTTACATTGATTTTTGATAATAAATTTTTTGTAACACATAAGGTTATTAAAAATTAAAAAATATTAAGAAGTAAGTATTTTACTAAAGCAAAATTTCAGGTGTACGAGAAATTTTTCGTAACTTTTCGACTGTAAAATTTAACACATTTTTGTAATGGTTGTTACAGTTAAAAAGATGTAAACACCTGAAATTTGTGCAAAATTAATTATCATGGAAGAAATGCTATTTTATGACAGAATGCAATTTGCATTTACAGTCACATTTCATTACTTGTTTCCACAATTAACCATGGGCTTGTCCTTACTCATTGTATACTTTAAGTGGAAATTTCTAAAAACCAATAATGAAGAGTACAACGATGCCGCCAAATTTTGGATGCGGATTTTTGCATTGAACTTTGCGATGGGAGTTGTTACCGGAATCCCTATGGAATTTCAGTTCGGAACAAACTGGGCGAAATTCTCCGAGTTAACAGGAGGAATCATAGGACAAACGCTCGCTATGGAAGGGATGTTCTCTTTTTTCCTGGAATCTTCATTTCTGGGATTGTTTTTGTTCGGTGAAAAGCTCTTAGGACATAAACTTCACTTTTTAACCGGTTTTCTGGTGTTCTTAGGTTCCTGGATGAGCGGTTTTTTAATTATCGCAACGCATTCCTGGATGCAAAATCCGGTAGGATATGAAATTTTAGCCAATGGTAAATTTGTACTCAATAATTTCGGAGCATTATTTACCAACCCTTGGCTTTGGCCTTCTTATTTGCACAATCAGGCAGCTTCAATTGTAACCAGTTCATTTGTAGTTACCGGAATAGGAGCTTTTTATATCTTAAGTAAAAAGAATCTTGCTTTCGGTAAAATGTTTGTTAAAACAGGAGTGATTTTCGGTTTGATATCTTCAATGATAGTAGCTATGCCTACAGGTGATTTGCTGGCAAAAAATGTGGTAAAACACCAACCGGTTACTTTTGCCGCTATGGAAGGGATCTTCCATACTGAAGAAGGAGGGTCTGAAATTGTATTGATTGGTCAGCCTGATGTTCAGAATAAAAAATTAGACAATAAAATTGCTGTTCCTAATATTTTAAGTTTTCTGACCTATGGAAATTGGGATCAGGAAGTAAAAGGATTAAATGAATTTCCGGAAGAAAACTATCCGACCAATATATCAGGTCTGTATTACGGATATCATATTATGGTAGGCTTAGGAACTATCTTTATCGGAATGATGTTTTTAGCGCTTGTCCAATTGTTTCGGAAAAAACTGTTTGAAACCAAGTGGTTATTGTGGGCGTTTATGTTTGCTATGCCTTTTCCTTATATAGCGAATACAACCGGATGGTATACTGCTGAATTAGGGCGTCAGCCTTGGTTGGTTTATAATTTGATGCGAACAAATGCCGGAGCATCTCCTACAGTATCATCAGGTAATACCTTGTTTACCTTCTTAGGCTTTATAGGTTTATACCTGTTGTTAGGAATGCTATTTTTAATATTAGCCGGAAAAATAATCAGAAAAGGACCTCATCCTCAAACACACTAAGTCATGGAATATTTTTGGTATATTATATTAGTCGCAATGTTAGCCGTTTATGTTGTTTTAGACGGTTATGATTTCGGAGCAGGAATTATTCATTTGTTTTTTGCAAAGACGGAAAAAGATAAAAAAGCAATAACCAATGCTATCGGCCCGTTTTGGGACGCCAATGAAGTCTGGCTTATAGCGGCAGGAGGGGTGTTGTTCTTCGCTTTTCCAACCTTATACGCTTCTTCTTTCAGTGGATTCTATCTCCCTTTGATGATGGTGTTATGGTTGCTGATCTTTAGAGCTATAGGTTTAGAATTGAGAGGTCAGATACATCATCCGATGTGGGAAGCTATCTGGGATAAAGCTTTCGGAATTGCCAGTTTATTGTTAGCCTTGTTCTTCGGAGCAGCTCTGGGGAATGTAGTCAGAGGTGTAAATTTAGGAATGGTTGAAAATGGTGTTGCAACGCAGGAAGCACATTATTTCTTTTTACCTTTATGGAATGAAAGCTTCAGTCCGCAAGCTGAGCATTTAGGAATTATTGATTGGTTTACACTGATGTTAGGCGTTATTGCTGTTGTGGCTTTGACCATTCACGGAGCCAATTGGATTATCTTTAAAACCAATTCGGAATTGAACACCAAATTAAAAGATGTTGTTTTTAAACTGAATTTTGTTTTGTTTGCGTTAGTGATTGCATCATTATTGATCTGGCACATTATTGAACCGCAACCTTTTCATAATTTTATACAATATCCGTTTCTTTGGGTTTTGCCGGCTATTACTTTTACTGGCTTGTTTGGTTTGTTCAAAGTAAAAAGTTTTAAAAAAGACGGTTATGGGTTTTTATTTTCAACCTTGTTTTTGTTAGGCGGCTTGTCTTCAACGGTGGCTTCAATTTTTCCTAAATTATTGCCATCAACGAATGAGATCAATCCGTCATTGACCGTTGAAAATGTAGCGGCTCACGAATACGGTTTGTCTATGGGAATGTCATGGTTCTTTGTAGCTTTGGTTTTGGTGTTAATTTATATGGTAGTACAATACCGTGTATTTAAAGGAAAAATGGATGACGTAGGCTACGGCGAACATTAAAAAATAAGAAGTAAACAACTTCACTTTGAGCTTGTTTACTTTTTTTTAGTATTTTTGTTAACCAAATGGTTAAACTAAACAGTTAATGACAACTGAAGAGAAAATATTTAATGCTGCACGGACTGTGTTTCAGCAAAAAGGATTTGCGGGTGCCCGAATGCAGGAAATTGCAGATGAAGCCGGGATCAACAAAGCGATGCTGCATTATTTTTTTAGAAGTAAAGAGCAGCTTTTTAAAGCTGTATTTTTAAATGCTTTTTATCAGATTGCTCCCCAGATGAATGAAATTTTTAATTCATCGGATTCGCTTTTTGTGAAGATTGAAAAGTTTACGGAGAATTATATTTCATTTGTGAAGAAGAACAGGTTTTTACCGGCTTTTATTATTCAGGAAATGAATAACAATCCGCAATTTGTTAAAGAAGTTTTGTCAAATGAAGCAAGGCCAAATCCTATCAAATTAATCAAACAAGTTCAGGAAGAAATGGAGCAAGGAATCATAAAAAAGATGAATCCGAAACAGTTGTTGCTCGACATTTTTTCCATGACTGTCTTTCCTTTTGCGGCACAAACTCTGGTTAAAGGAATTTTAGAGATTTCAGAAGAAGAATTTGAGGTCTTATTAGAAGAACGAAAAAAACACATTACCGAACAAATTATTAATGCTATAAAACGATGAAAAGATACCTGTTGCTATTGGTTCCTTTTTTTACTCTGGCGCAAGAAAAAGTGAGCCTCAGAAATTGCTACGATGAGGTAGAGAAAAATTATCCGGTAGCATCTCAATACGAGCTTTTGGCTGAAAAAGGAGAATTAGAGACAAGCTCTATTAATAAAGCAAAATTGCCCAAGCTTGATGTAAATGCACAGGCAACGTATCAATCAGATGTAACTAAGATGCCGATTTCGTTACCGGGTGTTACGGTAGATCCGTTGAACAAAGATCAATACAAAGCGACGTTAGATGCCTATCAGTTATTATATAACGGAGGTTTTGTAAAAGCGAATGCCAACCTGAAACAAGCGCAAACTAAAGTAGCGCAACAGCAAGTGGCTGTGACCTTGTATCAGCTTAAGGCAAAAGTAAACCAACTCTATTTTACAGTATTGTTGTTACAGGAACGGGTTTTATTGTTACAAGCCAAAAAAGAATGGTTGCAAAAAAGAATAGAAGAAGTAAAAGTAGGCGTAAAACATGGCGCATTGTTACCGTCATCAGAACAGGTTTTACAAGCTGAGGTATTGAAAATAAACCAACAGATAATAGAACTCAATGCCGATAAACAAAAGAATATCGAAACCCTGAAGTTGCTTACAGGAATTTCAATTTCTACGGATTCACAATTTGAAATTCCGACAGAGTCAACACAAAGTGTCGAAGGTATTCGTCCGGAAATTACGTTGTTCAATTTACAGTCCGAACAATTAGATTTTACTAAAAAAGTAATCACTAAATCAAGATTTCCTAAGATTTCTGCTTTTGCACAGTTAGGTTATGGTAATCCGGGTTTGAATATGCTTAAAAATTCCTTCGAAACTTTTTATATGACCGGTCTGAAATTGAATTGGAATGTATTCGATTGGAACAAAACCAAAACCGATAAGAAAGTATTGGATATTGCTAAAAATATTGTCTCAACAGAACAAGAAACTTTTGAACTGAATCAAAAAAGTCAGTTGCAGGAAACAGAAAAAGAGATACAAAAAGCAGAAGCGTTATTGCAAAGTGATGAAGAAATAATTGACTTGAGAACTGAAATAGCTCAGGCATCCGAAGCGCAAATGAAGCATGGTGTTATTACAACTGCCGATTATTTAGTCGAGGTAACTAATCTTTTTGATGCTAAGAACACTAAAAAAATACACGAAGTACAATTAGCTTTAACAAAAGCAAATTATAATGTAATTAAAGGAAACTAAACATGAAATCAATGAAAAAAATACTGTTTTTACTGCCGGTTTTTAGTCTTTTAGCTTGCGGGAATGGTGCTGATGAAGCTGATGCTTACGGAAACTTTGAAGCAACAGAAGTAACCGTTTCGGCAGAAGCAAACGGAAAAATAGAATCTTTAAAATTAGATGAGGGTGATGTTTTAAAAGCAAACGAGCAAGTAGGACTGATAGATACGCTTCAGTTATATTTTGCCAAAGAACAACTCAAAGCAACACAGAATACCGTTGCCTCAAAAACAGCAGTGGTCTCTACACAAGAAAAAGTTTTACAGGAACAACTTAAGACCACATTGATCGAGCAGAAACGGATACACGATATGTTTGCGGAAAAGGCGGCGACGCAAAGACAGGTCGACGAAATTGACGGGAAGGTAAATGTGTTGAATGAGCAGATAACAAATGTTAAAACGCAAAATAGACCGATAGTAAATGAAGTAAAATCGGTAGCAGTGCAGGTAGCTAAAATCAACGATCAAATTGAGAAGAGCAAAGTCGTAAACCCGATAAACGGGACTGTTTTAGCCAAGTATGTTGAACCGGGTGAAGTAACGGCTTTTGGAAAACCATTGTATAAAATAGCCGATGTTTCACAACTGACATTAAGGGTTTATGTAGGAGAGAAGCAATTGCCACAGCTGAAAATAGGTCAGAAAGTAAATGTGAAGATTGATGTTGAAGACGGGATGAAAGACTACAGCGGTACGATTTCATGGATCGCTTCGAATGCAGAATTTACGCCTAAGATCATCCAAACGAAAGAAGAACGTGTGAACCTGGTCTATGCGGTAAAAGTTTTGGTAAAAAATGACGGAAGTCTGAAAATAGGAATGCCGGCAGAAGTTTGGTTAAAACAAGAATAAAATGAGCATTGTCGTTCAAAATATTTCTAAAAAATTTAAAAATGTTCAGGCACTTCAGGATGTTTCCTTTGAGGTAAAAAGTGGTGAGCTATTCGGTCTTATCGGTCCTGACGGAGCCGGAAAAACAACACTTTTTAGAATTTTAACCACTCTTTTAGTACCGCAGAACGGACAAGCTTCTGTTGTTGGTTTTGATGTGGAAAAAGAATACAAAACCATTCGTAACCGTGTAGGGTATATGCCCGGAAGATTTTCCTTGTATCAGGATTTGACTGTAGAGGAGAATTTAACCTTTTTTGCTACGATTTTCGGAACGACCATAGAAGAAAACTACGATTTAATTAAAGATATTTATGTGCAGATAGAACCTTTTAAAGACAGAAGAGCCAAAGATTTATCCGGTGGAATGAAGCAAAAACTGGCGTTGTGTTGTGCTTTGATTCATGCACCTGAAGTACTGTTTTTAGATGAACCGACAACCGGTGTGGATCCGGTATCGAGAAAAGAGTTCTGGGAAATGCTCAAACGATTAAAAAAGCAAAACATTACTATTTTAGTCTCTACCCCCTATATGGACGAAGCGTCACTTTGTGATAGAATAGCTTTTATCCGAAACGGAAAGATTTTCAAAATAGATACACCGGAAAATATTGTACAAACTTTTGAACCGATCATTTACGAAGTAATCGCTGAAAATATGTATTTATTGCTTCAGGATCTGAAACAGTTTCCGGAAACTAAAAGTGTGTTTTCTTTCGGAGAGAGTATTCATTATATCAATAATCACCCTCGGTTTAAAACAGAAGATTTACAGCAGTATCTGGATCAAAAAGGGCATTATAATTTCAGTATACGCCGGATTAAAGCAAGTATAGAAGATGTGTTCATAAATTCAGATGAAGAATAAGCTTATGGAACAAGATACTATCATTCAGGTCGAAAATCTGACCAAGCAATTCGGTGATTTTACAGCTGTGAAAGGAATCTCTTTTGAAGTAAAAAAAGGAGAGATATTCGGTTTCTTAGGTGCTAACGGAGCCGGAAAAACTACAGCCATGAAAATGTTGATCGGAATCTCAAGGCCAACTTCCGGGACTGCGGTTGTGGCAGGATTTAATGTAGCTAAGGATGCTAATGAAGTAAAGAAAAATATTGGCTACATGAGCCAGCGATTTTCGCTGTATGACGATCTGACTATTAAAGAAAATATTCGTTTTTTCGGTGGGATATACGGCTTAAAACCAAAACTCATTCAGGAGAAAACAGTTGAACTGATTAAAAGACTGGATATGGAAAATGTGGCAGACGAAAGAGTAGGGCAATTGCCTTTGGGATGGAAACAAAAACTGGCTTTCTCAGTGGCTTTGTTACACGAACCTAAAATTGTTTTTCTGGACGAACCCACCGGAGGAGTAGATCCTATAACCCGCAGACAATTTTGGGAAATGATTGACGAAGAAGCCCATAACGGAACCACTATTTTTGTAACGACACACTACATGGACGAAGCTGAATATTGCACCAGAGTGTCTATTATGGTGGATGGAAAAATTGAAGCTTTGGACACTCCGAAAAAACTCAAAGAGCAGTTTAAAGTTTCCGGAATGAACGAGGTTTTTTTAAAATTGGCTCGAAATATCGAATAACAAATGGTGTATCTATGAAACGTTTTTTAGGCTTTGTTAAAAAAGAATTTTATCATATATTCAGAGATAAACGCTCCATGTTTATTTTGTTCGGGATGCCGGTTATTCAGATTATGTTATTTGGCTTTGCTATTACGAACGAAATTAATAATGTGAATATCGCTATCTTAGATAAATCCAATGATGTTGAAACAAAACAATTGATCGCAAAAATTGATGCTTCACGTTATTTCAATATCGAACAAAAATTACAATCCGATACAGAAATAGAATCGGTGTTCAAAAGAGGTAAAATAAAGTTAGTATTAGTATTTGAAAAAGATTTCGGGCAAAAATTAGCCAATCAGGACCAGCCGGAAATACAGATCATCTCTGATGCTACTGACCCTAATGTAGCTAATACAGCCACAAACTATGCTAATGCCATCATTCAAAATTATGTTCGGGAAGAAAGTGATGGGCAAACAAAACCTTCCGGTATTGTGTTAGATTCCCGATTTCTGTACAATCCGGATATGAGGAGTGTGTATACTTTCGTTCCGGGAGTAATGACTGTGATCTTAATGTTAGTTTCTGCTATGATGACTTCCATCTCCATCGCTCGTGAAAAAGAGATCGGCACAATGGAAGTATTGTTGGTTTCTCCCTTGCATCCGTTTCAGGTGATCTTGGGAAAGGTATTTCCGTATGTGTTTTTATCTGTGATTAACGCTATAGTCATTGTTTCACTTGGTGTTTTTGTTTTTGGAATGCCTGTCAAAGGAAGCTTATTGCTTTTAGCAGCAGAAAGTATTTTGTTTATTGTAACCGCATTGTCTTTAGGTATTTTGATCTCGACTGTTGCACAATCTCAACAAACAGCTATGCTGATTTCTATGATGGGATTAATGTTACCGGTTATTATCTTGTCCGGATTTATTTTTCCTATAGCCAGTATGCCGTTACCCATGCAAATTATGAGTAACATTATTCCGGCTAAGTGGTTCATCATAATTATAAAAGCAATTATGTTAAAAGGAGCTTCGTTTGCTATAATTTGGAAAGAAACGTTGATCCTGTTCGGAATGACCTCGTTCTTTATTTTGTTAAGTGTAAAGAAATATAAAATCAGATTAGAATAATGCGACTGTTATTATATATCATACAGAAAGAATTTAAACAGATCTTTAGAAATAAAGGAATGTTACCTTTACTTATCGTAATGCCGGTTATGCAATTGCTTATTTTGTCGAATGCAGCTAGTTTTGACATTAAGAATATTAAGATCGCTATTGTAGATCATGACCATTCAAAAATGTCGAGAGAGTTACAGTCAAAGTTCAGTGCTTCTCCTTATTTCAACGTAACCTCAGAAATGCAGACAGCCAAACAAGCTGATATTGCAATGCAGGAAGGAACTATAGATGTGATCTTAGAATTTCCGTATCAGTTTGAGCAAAATTTAATGAAAGATAATCTGGTACATATACCGGTGCGGATCAATGCAATTGACGGAGCTACTGCCGGAGTAGAGAATGTGTATATAACAGAAGTGATCCGCAGTTTTAGTCAAAATATTTTAACGAGTACATTTCATCAGTCAGGGAACCAGTACACATTGCTAAGCGTTGAGACCATACCTTCTTTTTGGTACAACAAAACACTGAATTACAAAACATATATGGTTCCGGGTATCTTGGTATTACTTGTTACAATGCTTACTTTGTTCTTGTCTGCCATGAACATTGTAAGAGAAAAGGAAATAGGAACATTAGAACAGATCAATGTTACTCCCATTAAAAAATACCAATTCATTATAGGTAAACTTTTTCCGTTCTGGGTAATCGGGTTAGTTGTACTTACTATAGGCTTGCTAATTGCTAAATTGGTCTTCAATGTTCCTATTGTTGGGAATATTGCTTTAGTATATTTGTTTACGGCATTATATTTGTTCTTGGTTTTGGGATTGGGATTGTTTATTTCTAACAATGCTCAGACACAACAACAAGCCATGTTTGTTGCTTGGTTCTTTATGGTGATTTTTATTTTAATGAGCGGTTTATTTACGCCGATAGACAGCATGCCGGTTTGGGCGCAAAAACTAACCCTGTTAAATCCGATACGCTATTTTGTTGAAATGATCCGAATGGTCATGCTCAAAGGAGCAGGATTAAAAGAGATACAATTGCATTTAGTCGTTATTGTATTGTATGCTTTTGTGGTGAATGTTTTGTCAGTTTTGAGTTATAAAAAGGTAAATTAACCGTTTTTGCTTCGCTTTGCAGATACCTGTTGGAGAAAATCATAAAAAAATAATAAAAGTGAAGTATAATTAGTAGAAATTTCTATATTTGCTTCCTAAGTTTAAAGAAAAGTAGTTATAAAATTAAAAATTAAGAAAATGAAAAAGTTGGTTTCAATGGTCGCTTTAGCAGCGTTCGTATTAGCTTTAAATGTAAATGCTCAAGAGCCTAAACAAGAGAAGAAAGCTAAAACAGAAAAATCGTGTTGTGCAGATAAAAAATCTTGTGATAAAGATAAGAAAGCATCTTGCGGTAGTGAGAAAAAAGCAGGATGTTGCGCATCTAAAAAAGCGGAAGACAAAAAATAATTTGAATTTTGTTTAAAAGTAAAAGGGTTACGGAAACGTAACCCTTTTTTTTATGGAGTTAAGGTTTTGATTATCTGTATCTTTTGTTACGGTAAAACTTCTTTTTAAGTACTAAATTTGGGAATAACTTAATTGAAATGCTATGAGAACCACTCTATTAAAAACAGGATTTATTTTGTTAGTACTCGTTCTATCCGGCTGTAGTGATAATGATGATAACAACAATTATGAGCCATTGACAGCTACTGAACAAAATAGTTTGCTTTTTATGCTGGAAGAAGAAAAATTAGCTCGTGATACTTATCGGTATTTAGATGACCTTTGGAGTTTAACTGAATTTGAAAATATTAAACAAAGTGAGCAAAGTCACATGGATGCTATTGCACAGCAATTAGATCGTTATAATATTTCTTATACAATCTTACCGGAAGGACAATTCAATAACCAGAACTTACAAGATTTGTATGATCAATTTGTAATAGACGGACAAGCTAATCAAGTGGCAGCTTTAACAATAGGAGCAACTATTGAAGATCTGGATATAGTTGATCTGCAAGAAGAATCTTTACTTATAAACAATTCTGCCGTACTGAATGTTTACGAAAGTTTACAATGCGGTTCCCGCAATCATTTAAGAAGTTTTGTTTCTGCTCTGGATAATCTGGGGGAAACATATACTCCTCAATATTTAACACAGGAAGAATATAATACTATAATCACGTCACCTCATGAACAATGTAATTAAAATAATAGCAGTGACCTTTTTATTTGGAATCCAAATGATAGCAGCACAGGAATCGTCCGCCATAGATTACCGTTACCTGTGGGAGGAAGAAAAATTAGCCCATGATATTTACGATGCTTTGGGTGAGAAATGGGATTTACGGATTTTTCATAATATCAAGCAAAGTGAAAGCCGTCACATGGAAAGTGTAGAAGTGATAATTCAGACAAAACAAATAGCATTTGAATTATTTTCTGAAAGAGGAAAGTTCCATAATCAAACTTTGCAAAAGTTGTACGATAGACTTTTAGCACAAGGATTGCAATCACCTAAAGAAGCTATTGAAGTAGGACGAATTATTGAAGAAACAGATATAGCTGACCTCGAACTTCTTTTAAAAGCAGAAATCCCTGCGTATGAAAAGCAGATTTTAGAATCACTCCTTTTTGCCTCAAAAAATCATCTGGCTGCTTTTAAGAGAAACGCTAACCGATTCTGATTTAGTTAAGTGTGTAACAATTGTTGCTGTAAGACAGAAGCCGTTAGAATAATTTTGACATAACAAAACTAATCATAATGTCCAAGATAGTCATACTAGGTGCGGGAATTGCAGGACATACTGCAGCAGCACATTTAAGAAGAAAGTTAGGGAAACAACACGAAGTATTGGTAGTTTCTCCTAATAGAAATTACCAATGGGTTCCTTCCAATATTTGGGTAGGAATCGGAAGAATGAAACCGAAAGATGTAATTTTTCCCTTAGAACCATTGTATAAAAGAAAAGGAATAGGATACAAACAAGCTAAAGCAGTCTCTTTCCATCCGGAAGGAGATGCACAGGAACCGAAGCCTTATATATTGGTAGAGGGTGTTTTTGGTGAAAATCAGGGAAAACAGGAAAAAGTGACTTACGATTATTTGGTCAATGCAACCGGGCCCAAATTAGCTTTTGATTTGACTGAAGGCTTACAACCGGGAACAAACAACGTGTATTCCGTTTGTACTTACGATCATGCTACACATGCTTCTGAGGCTTTACACAAGCTGATTAATGAATTGAAAAAATCTGATAAAAAAGCTAAGATATTAATTGGAACCGGACATCCGAAGGCAACCTGTCAAGGAGCAGCGTTTGAGTACATACTGAATGTAGAAAAAGAACTGCAAAAGTTCGGAGTTCGGGATAAAGCCGATATTACTTGGATCTCTAATGAATATGAATTAGGAGATTTCGGTATGGACGGAATGTTGCTGGATTACAACGGTTTCAATATGAAATCTTCGGATATGGTCGAAATGGTCTTTGAAGACCGAGATATCAAATGGATTTTAGGAGCCGGAGTGAATAAAATTGAAAAAGGGAAAGCATATTATGAAAATTTAGAAGGAGAATACAAATCTGAAGAGTTTGATTTCGCCATGCTGATTCCTGCCTTTTCAGGACATGGTTTTAAAGCTTACGGCAAGAATAATCAGGATATAACCGATAAGTTGTTCAAAGGATTTATGATCGTAGATGCCGATTATACTCCGAAACCATACGAAGAATGGACAGTTCAGGATTGGCCGGAAACGTATCAGAATCCTTCTTATAAAAATATTTTTGCACCGGGTATAGCCTTTGCGCCGCCACATACTATTTCAAAACCGCGCAAAAGTAAAAACGGAACAGACATTTTTCCGGCACCGCCACGAACAGGAATGCCGTCAGGTATTACCGCAAAATTAGTAGCTGACAACATTATTGACAGTATAAAAGCAGGAAAAGAATCTCTGCACCACAAAGGATCAATGGGTAATATGGGAGCTGCTTGTATTGCTTCAGCAGGTTATGGATTAACACAAGGTAGCGGAGTCAGCATAACAACATATCCTATTGTACCCGATTATAAAAAATATCCGGATACACAAGGTAGAGATATCAATAAAACCTTTGGAGACATAGGTTTGGCAGGACACTGGGTAAAATTAGCTTTGCATTATGCCTTTATTTGGAAAGCAAAAATGCGTCCGTTTTGGTGGTTGATTCCGGAATAATAAATTAAAACAGAAAGAAAAATGGCACAAAGAATATCAAAATCTCAAAAGCGTAAAATGCAGAACCCTATTATACAGTTTTTTAAATTTTTGTATCTAAACATCAGAATTTTAAAGATTGTTGCCGGAGGGCATGGTGGTACGCGATAAGAAATTCATCGACGATGTTGATGATTGTTTTTAGTTTTATTGGTTAGTAAAGGAAGCATCTCTCAGGAGGTGCTTTCTCTGTTTTGTGATAAATGTTGCATAGCAATGTAACTCTTGTTACTGATTGTGCAGCCGTTGCAGTCTAAATTTGCTATAAAATTTAAGTTAAAAGCAAGAAACATATCATTTTTAAAGTATTGATTTATAATTGTCTGTTAAAAGATATGTCTCTCAGTCCGATTAACAAATACTAAAAAAGAAACAAATGAAAAAAAGTATCATTGCGTTAGGATTAACGCTTTTCTCCAATATCTTTTGGGCACAAGATACCCTTTCAGTTAAGAAAGAAGAAGTGCTTGAGAAGATAAACGAGAAGAACTTGCAGATAAAAATTGCAGAAGAAGCTTTTAAATCAGCACAAGCCGATTACCGACAATCAAACGCTTTGTTCTTACCTAATATTTCAGCTTCTCATACGGCAATTTCGACAACGAATCCGTTGATGGCTTTTGGTTCCAAATTAAATCAGGAAATTTTAACACAAGCCGATTTTAATCCGGCTTTGCTAAACGATCCTGAACATATTGAAAATTTTGCAACCATGATCGAAGTACAACAGCCGATCTTTAATATGGACGGAATCTATGGACGTCAGGCCGCAAAAGCTAAAATGAATGCTTACGGTTTACAAACCGAACGAACTAAAGAATACTTGCAATTAGAAGTGTCTAAAGCTTATATGCAACTACAATTGGCTTATAAAGCTGTGACAGTTTTAGAAAAAGCGAATGAAACGGCACAGGGTAATCTTAAAATGGTAGAAAACTACTTTAAGAACGGAATGTTACAAAAAACAGATGTACTGGATGTTCAAGTACGGGTGAATGAAGTAGCTAACCAATTGCAATATGCAAAAAGTAATGTGCAAAATGCTTCTGATTATTTAGCGTTTCTGTTAAATGAAGATATGAAAGGAAAAGTATATAAACCTTATGAGGAATTAGAGAACGAAATTACAGTAGAAATTCCGGTAACAGCTCTTCCTGAAAACAGAAAAGATATTCAGGCAATGGACGAATCGGCGGCGGCATATAAAAAAATGTTCCAGTCTGCCAAAATGGGATTCTTACCGCGATTAAATGCTTTTGGAAATTACCAGTTATATGATGATAAACTATTCGGAACATCTGCTAAAGGGTATTTAATAGGAGCGCAATTATCATGGAATATTTTTGACGGTTATAAAAACATCGGGAAAACCCAAAAAGCAAAAGCCGATTTCCATAAAGCACAAACAGAAGCAGAGCAATATAAAAAGCAAAGCCAGCTTGAGTTAAACAAAACCAATCGTCAATTGGCAGATGCTGAGAACAAAGTTAATTTATCCAAATTAGCTTTTGAACAAGCAGAAGAATCTTTCAGAATCCGTAAAAACCGTTTTGAACAAGGTTTGGAAAAAACAACGGATCTATTAATGGCAGAAACCCAGAAAGCCAAAAAAGAACTGGAGTTTTTACAAGCTGTTTTTGAATATAATTTCACTAAACAATATTTACAATTCTTAACCCAATAATAATTAAAATGAAAAAAATAGTTATCCCTATAGTTGTATTGTCTACTATGTTGTTTGTAGCATGTGGTGGCGATAATAGAGAAAAAGTAGCTGAGCTAAAGCCGGTTGCTGTAAAAGTAGCCGGAACGGCTGAGACTGAAGAAGGAACTTATGTTTCGGCAAGTGGTAAGATTGAAGCGGAAAACAGTGCAAATCTTAGTACCCGAATGATGGGCTATGTGACTAAATTAAATGTTAAAGTAGGTCAAAAAGTACGTAAGGGACAATTGTTAATTAGCGTAAACAATACGGATCTTCAGGCTAAAAAAGCACAAGTGGAAGCTTCTATTATCCAAGCACAAGCTGCTTCTAACAATGCAAAGAAAGATTACGATCGCTTTGTGAATTTATTTGCACAACAAAGTGCTTCACAAAAAGAGCTGGATGATATGACAGCTCGTTACGAAATGGCAAAAGCCGGTTTAGAAGCGGCAAAACAAATGCGTAACGAAGTAAATGCTCAGTTTGCTTATGCTAATATTTCCGCTCCTTTTGATGGTGTAGTAACCAACACGTTTGTGAAAGAAGGAGATATGGCAAATCCGGGAATGCCTTTAGTAAGTGTAGAAGGAGCTAAAAAATTACAAGTAACTGCCATGGTTTCTGAGAGTGATATTGCTTTGATCAAAGAAGGTATGAAAGTGAATGTTTTGGTAAAATCATTAAACCAGCAGCTAACAGGTAAAGTATCAGAAGTGAGCTTATCAGCTAAAAATACCGGCGGACAATATTTAGTGAAGATCGATTTAGATAAAACGGATGTTAAAATTTTATCGGGAATGTTTGTAAATGTTCAGTTTCCGATAGAGAGAACAGCAACACAGCAAGAAGTATCTGATGTGGTTCTGATTCCGCAAAGTGCTTTAGTTAAACAAGGACAATTAACCGGAGTTTATACGGTAGGAAGTGGTAATGTAGCCGTGTTGAGATGGTTGCGTTTAGGAAAAAACTTTGGAGATCAGGTAGAAGTTTTATCGGGTTTAAACGGTAAAGAACAATACATTGTTTCTGCTGAAGGAAAATTGTTTAATGGAGCTAAAGTTCAAATTAAATAATGAGTCAATTTGAAAATTTGAAGATGAATTATCAATTTTTCAAATTATCTAATTTTCAAATCATCAAATTGTAAAAATTATGCAAGAAGGTATTTCAGGTAAAATAGCCAATTTTTTCATCAACTCTAAGTTGACCATTCTGTTAATGGTAGGGTTAATGATTATTGGTGTCTACAGTTCGTTCTTGATTCCTAGAGAAGAAGAACCGCAAATTAATGTCCCGATGGCCGATGTAATGGTGGTGTATCCGGGGGCAAGCCCGAGTGAAGTGGAGAGCCGTGTGGTAAAACCACTGGAAAAAGTAATCAGTAATATTAAAGGAGTAGAGCACATTCACAGTATGGCTTTTAACGGCTATTCTATGATGGTGGTTCAGTTCTATGTAGGAGAAAATAGTGAGGATTCATACGTTAAACTGTATGATGAATTAATGAAACATCGCGATATGTTTCCGGAAGGCGTAATGCAACCCGTAGTAAAAACCCGTTCGATTGACGATGTACCTATGTTGGGATTAACCTTGTGGAGCGAGCACTACAATGATTTCGAATTGCGCAGAATTGCGGAACAGGTAACTGACGAGATCGAAAAAGTAAAAGACGTAGCTATTACCAAAGAGATTGGTGGTAGAACACGGGAGTTGAAAGTTATTTTGGATAAAGACAAAATGGCTGAAAACGGTGTGGATGCTTTAAGCATTATGCAAATGATTAAAGCGAATAACGGAAGTTCTCAATCCGGAAGTTTTGTTCGTAACGATCAGGAATATTTAGTGACTACAGGTAAGTTCTTAGCCAATACAGAAGACGTAGAGAATTTAGTAGTTGGGGTAAATAAAAATATGCCGGTGTACCTAAAACAAGTGGCTTCTATACAAGACGGACCGCAAACAGCTAAGAACTATGTTTCATTTGGTTACGGTAAAGCCAATGAAAAATTTAAAGAGAATCAATCAGAATATCCGGCGGTAACTATTTCTGTAGCAAAAGTAAAAGGTGCCGATGCAATGAAGATATCAGAAAAGATATTGAATCATGTGGAAGAATTGAAGAAAACCTTGATCCCAAATGATGTTCATGTTGAAATTACCCGTAATTACGGTGAAACAGCTTCTCACAAAGTAGGGGAGTTGTTAATGCACTTAGGTGTAGCTATTTTAGCCGTAACCATTCTGGTAATGTTAGCTATGGGCTGGAGAGGCGGATTAGTAGTGTTCTTCTCTGTTCCTCTAACGTTTGCCTTGACTTTGTTCAGCTACTATATGCTGGGTTACACCTTAAACCGAATTACCCTTTTTGCCCTTGTATTCGTTGTAGGTATCGTTGTGGATGATAGTATCATTATTGCCGAAAATATGCACAGGCATTTTAAAATGAAACGATTGCCGTTTAAGCAAGCCGCAATTTATGCGATTAATGAGGTAGGTAACCCAACCATTTTAGCAACATTTACCGTTATTGCGGCTATTTTACCGATGGCATTCGTAAGCGGTATGATGGGACCTTATATGAGTCCGATGCCGATCGGAGCATCTATTGCTATGATGTTGTCATTGTTTGTAGCTTTAACGATTACCCCGTATCTAGGATACCATTTGTTGCAGGAAAAAGACGAGCAGGAGCACAAAGAAGAGCAAGGCTTAGAGACGAGTTGGATTTACAAAATCTACAAGAAGTTAGAGCAACCTTTATTGGATAGTTCTGCGAAAAGAAATTTAATGTTTGCTATTACTGTTTTCTTATTGTTAGGTTCTGTGGCGATGTTCTTTACGAAATCAGTAGCTGTAAAAATGTTACCTTTTGATAATAAGAATGAATTCCAGGTAGTAATTGATATGCCGGAAGGAACAACTTTAGAAAGAACAGCTGCGGTAACTAAAGAAATAGCGCAATATTTATCGACCGTACCGGAAGTAGTGGATTATCAAAATTATGTAGGAGCCTCCTCTCCGATCACATTTAACGGTTTGGTACGTCACTATGATATGCGTGGCGGAAGTAATATGGCTGATATTCAGGTGAACTTGTTGCACAAAGAAGACCGAAGTTTACAAAGTCACGACATTGCTAAAGAAGTTCGTCCGCAAGTGCAAAAAATTGCCAAAAAATACGGAGCTAATGTAAAAATTGTAGAAGTTCCGCCAGGACCACCGGTATTATCAACTTTAGTAGCTGAGGTTTACGGACCGGATTATAAAGAGCAAATTAAGGTGGCGAATCAGGTGAAACACATTTTAGAAACAACTTCTGATGTGGTTGATGTAGACTGGATGGTAGAAGCACCTCAAGTAGAATACAAATTAGAAGTAGATAAAGAGAAAGCCATGCTAAATGGTATTGCTCCGCAACAAGTAGTAGGAAACCTAACCTATTTACTTCGTGAAATGCCGGTCTCTAATTTGTACGATGAAACTTCAGTGGATCCTGTGGGTATTGTACTGGCATTAGATGATGCTGAAAAAACATCGTTGGAAGACATTGAAAACTTAAAGATCAGAGGAAGTCAGGGAAATGTAGTTTCAGTGAGTGATCTGGTTCAGGTAAAAGCAGATACATTACAAAAAGCAATCTATCGCAAAGACCAGAAACGTGTGGTATATGTATTGGCAGATATGGCAGGAGCTTTAGAAAGTCCGGTATATGCCATCTTAGGGATGAATGAGAAATTGCAAAAGATTCAGTTGCCAAAAGGTTATTCTGTAAACGAATTGTATATGGATCAACCGGAAAGTGAAAGTGATTTTACTGTAAAATGGGATGGAGAATGGCAAATTACTTTGGAAGTATTCCGTGATCTGGGAGCTGCCTTTGCTGTAGTAGTTATCATTATCTACATGCTGATCGTAGGATGGTTCCAAAATTTCAAAACCCCGATGGTAATGATGGTAGCAATTCCGTTATCATTAGTAGGGATTGTATTAGGACACTGGTTGCTAGGAGCATTCTTTACGGCAACATCTTTCATCGGTATGATCGCCTTAGCCGGAGTTATGGTGAGGAACTCGGTCTTGTTGATAGACTTTATTGAAATTCGTTTGAATGACGGTATTCCCATCAAACAGGCAATTGTTGAAGCCGGAGCAGTTCGTACAACACCTATTTTATTGACAACCGGAGCAGTTGTAATCGGAGCTTCTATTATTTTGTTTGACCCGATCTTCCAAGGTTTGGCTATTTCATTAGTAGCCGGTGCAATTGTATCCACTTTATTAACATTACTTGTTGTGCCGTTGATCTACTACATCACTGAACACAAGAAATGGGAGAAAAATAAATAAAACATAGCCTGCAAGGTTGATAAAGCCTTGTAGGTTTAAAAAATATAAAAGATATGAAACTAGTCATCATAACCGCAATTGCAGAATTTGAAAAGGAAATAAAAAAAATTCTGAAAGAGGCAAAAGTACTTTCTTACTCTTACAGAGATGTAAAAGGGTATCGGGATAGTACGGAAGATGCTGTAGAAACCAACTGGTTCGGTGCAGAAATGAATGAAACGGAATCCGTTTTGTTTTACGCACTGGTTTCAGAAGACAATGTTAGCTTGTTTATGAATTTGATTCATGGGTTTAACGAGAAACAAGAAGCTAAGTCACATATTCATGTGGCAGTACTCAATGTAGAACAAACAAATTAAAAGTTATGATAAACAGATTAATTAGAGCAATAGCCGGAACATTTGTTATAATCAGTGTATTACTGGGGATGTATGTTAATCAAAATTGGTTTTGGTTTACCATTTTTGTCGGTGTCAATTTACTTCAGTCTTCTATAACCAAATGGTGTTTAATGGAAGATATTCTTCGAAAAGTTTTCAAAATTAAAGAGTAATTTTTTCATAGGAATTAAAGTGTTTTTAGTATAAAAGAGTTGTCTGTTATTTTATAGGCAGCTCTTTTTTTAACGGATAAAATCTTCGGAATTATTCTCTGAATATTTACTTTTTTTATGGGTAGTCTGAAATATTTGGGTTTAAAATTCTATTCTGAAATTGACATTAAGGGTTCTTCTTAAAGCATAATTTCTTATTTCTTCAACGGTATTGTAATCCGGAGAGTATTTGTAGTATTCGTTAATTTCATTTTGTTTGTTCAGTATATTAATAAGTGAACAACCAGCACTGTATTTGATATTGTTTTCAGAGTTCCATTCATAAGATGCAGATGTGTCCATTTGAAAAAAAGAATTCAGATATTTATTATTCGGAGAGTTATAATCCAAGCTTAAATCACCGGAAACCTGATCGCTGGATAAACTGGTTTCAGGTTTTCCGGAGTGCCAACTAGCTCCGAAGGCAAATTTTAGATTGTTTTTATTGTAAATTGTTGCAAAAGAAAAAAGATGATCAATTTCAAAATTGTTAGTGAAAACCGGTTGAGGTAAATCCGGAAAATCATATTTATTTTCATTGATACTATAACTAAACCACGTTATCAGATTACTTATTTTTTTCTGAATAAGGAATTCATAACCAGAGGTGTTGTATTTACCAATAGCATAGACGAATTCCAATTGATTTTGAAATCCCTGTTGCGGAGTTGTAATCCCGTTGACTATTTTATAGAACCTTTCTGCAGACAAAAGCCATTTTCTTTTTTTGAAAGTTAAGTTAAAAGATATTTGTTTACTCCTCTGAACAGGAATAGCGTTGTCATTGCTAAGCATCCATCTTCTTTTTTCAATTCCGAAATAATCATTATGCAGTTCTATTGTTTGAACCGTATTTTGGCTTTTAAATTCACCTAAAACATTTAAAAATAAAGAATTATAAATTTCATAATTGAATTGCAATCGTGGTTCAGCAATAAGCTTTTGAAATGGTTCAATATAATTTGTTCGTAAGCCGACAGAAAGTTTCGTTCTTGAAATGGAATCTTCAAATTTTCCCTCAACAATAACAGAATGGATATTTAATTTTTCCGTTATTTCATCGTGAGCTGCATCAGTATTCGTTTGATCGAGATTTTTTGTTTTTAATCTTGTAAACTGATAACCACTATACCATTGAAATTTAGAGTTCAGCAGATGCTCGTTTTCAATTTTCAGGCCAAAGTCTGATATTGAGTTTTCTTGTTTTAGAGAGGAGTTTAGAATGAGATTGCTGTTTTGGGCGTCTAGTTCATATTGCGAATTATAAATATTGATTTTTGAGGAATTGTTTGAATTCCATGTTTTTATCCAAGAAATATTTATTCCGTCATTTTTTTGATATAGAGTATTATAGTTACTGACAGTGGGGTTGTAAGTACTGTTTTTTTGGGTTATTTTCAGATTGTCTTTAATAGTAATAAAATCGACAACCAATTTATTCTTAGAGTTAATCTGGTTAAAATATTTTAATGTGATATCATAGAAGCCGAATTTTTCATCAGCTAAATAGAGAATATTTTCATTATTTGAATAATTTAAAATGGCATTATTCTGAAAAGCTTTATTATAATATTGCTGAAATGTTGGAGTATTAAGCCAGTCAGTAATGGATTTTCTTCCGGCAATTTCAATAAAGCTATTTTCATTTATCTTTTGTTTAACGAAAAGGTCAGCATTAATCATGTTCAACCCGAAACTGTAATTTTTTTTATCGGATAATTCAGAAGTTGTCGAAATATCTATAACACCGGAAACACTTTCGCCATAAAAGGCAGAGCTACCATTTTTATATATTTTTATTTCATTTGATAAATAAGGGTTTATAGTTGAAATTAACCCGAATAGATGACCGGTTTGATACAATTTAATGCCATTCCATAAAAATAAATTTTGGTCATGAGTTCCGCCTCTGATGTTAATACTGGAAACACTTTCGTCAGTGCTGTAAATACCCGGGATTTGCCGGATTGTTTGAAACACATCAGCTTCAATCAGTCCGGGTAATAAGCCGAAGTCTTTAGGATGGATTACAAACGAACCGTCTTTTGCTTTAGATATTCCGGCAGTTAAATACTCTTTTATTACAATTTCATTTAATTGATATTCATTGTGTTCTAAGTAAATTGCAGTACAATCGTTTTCGTTTAAATTTACACTGGTGTTTAAAGGTTTGTAGCTGATGTGCCTAAGAAAGAGCATAGCATTTTCAGGGATAGATACTTCAAAAAAACCCTGATTGTCTGAAACGGAAACAATTTTGCCTTCCAAATAAATGTGTGTGTTCTCTATAGGAAGGAGAGTGCTTTTATCGTAGACGTAGCCACAAAATAAACGGTTGGGATGGTTCTTAGAATGATGAATGATAATGAATTCATTATCAATAATTTCAAAAGTTAAATTTGTGTTCTTTTCTAAATACTTTAATTTTTCGGTTAAGCTGCTTTCTCTTTCCGGAGGTAAAAGTGTAATAGTAGCTATCGTATTTTCCAGATAATTGAAAGTGACCTGGTGTTCCCTTTCAATATCTTCTAAAATGCTTTTAAGTAATACTACTGATGTAACTTTGGGTTGACTTGTGCAAATAAGCGTTGTAAATCCAATTAGAATACTGTATATATAAATTCTTAAGCTCATTAATTTGACTCTAAAACAAACAGGCTTTCAGCCTTCTTAATTACTTTTAAGTTAAAAGTAGTAGAAACAATTTTTAGAGCAATATCCAGATCGTTTGTAGGTATTTTTCCGGTGAAAATTGTATCTCCGCTTGTCGATTTATTTTCAATAGTTACATTGTATTGTCTTTCAATTTCATTTAAAACCGCAATTAAAGTTTCTTTATGGAATGATACTTCATTATTCATCCAATCAGGCTTTTTAACAGTTACGGATAAATCAGTTTGGATGTCATTTTCAAAAATTACCTGCATGCCTTTAGTTAAAAGGAGTTCTTTGTTGTTGTAATTCACTCTTACTTTTCCTTCATAACATGTAACCTCAAATCGGTCTTCTCTGTTTTTTACATTGAATTGAGTGCCCAAAACCGTCACTTTACCCAACTCCGTCTGAACTTCAAACTTTTTTCCTTTGGCAACCTTAAAAAAGGCTTCACCCTTTAAATTTAGTTTCCGATTTGAATCCCAATTCCATTTTTTATATGAAATTTCAGAACCCGAGTTCAAAATTACTTTGGAATGATCGGGTAAAACAAAACTATTTTTCTCACCGTTTTTAGCCAATAGATTTTCTGTGCTAAAGTTTAGAAACATAAAAGTCCCTAGTCCGATAGATAAAATCAGGATAGCAGCAATTTTTAAGAACCAATTTTTTTGTAACGGAATTATTTTAGGCTTTTCTTTTTGCTGTTGCATTATATTTTCATAAATAGCATTTTTGTCAAATTCAGGAACCGTTAACTGATTTGAATATTCCTTAATTTTTAAATAGGTATGAAATTCGGGACTTTTTTCAAATTCAATCAATTCCTCGCCTTCTAATTCATCATTAAGCCATTTGGCTAAATAGTATTTTTCATCCATCTCAATTTGGTATTAACTATTTTAATAACAACTTTCTTTAGTTTTTCCCTACTTTTTATAGGTTATCAATATTCTTTCTTAATTCAAGTAAAGCTAAATGGATTCTTTTCTCAACGGCTTTTACACTAATGTCAAGTTCTTCAGCAATCTCTTTATATTTTTTGCCGTCAATTCGGTGCATTAAAAAAGCGATACGTTGTGTTTCGTTTAAATTTTCAATAGCCGTTAATAATTTATCTTTAAACTGATTTTCTTCTAAGATGAATTCCGGAGATTGATTTGTCTTGTCTAATCCCGAAAAATCTTTCATGTAGGATAACTTCACTTTTTCATGAGCAATGATATTCAGCGAACTATTATTCGCAATGGTATAGATGTATGATTTTGCTTTTTCTAAAGGAACATCTTTACAATTTTGCCAAAGTTTTATGAATGCTTCTTGGGAGACATCTTCTGCATGGTTACTATTCCCGAATTTATATAATATAAAATTCCTGAGAGGTTTTATATGACTCTCAAAAAAAACAGAAAAAATAGATTCATTACAAATATCTGTAGTTGATTTCGATTTCATTAGAGAAAAAATATTAGTAAATATACTATCTTCTTATTTATGTGTTTCAGTTTTTGTTAAAAATGTTTTTATCTATAGGCTATTTTACAGATTGTTTAAAATAATGAATATTGAGCTTTGTCAATAAAAAAATGAAATAATGAAAAAAAGAGGTAGGGTAATACGTTTTTCGCTTGTTTCATCATCAAATAATAAAAATTTTAAAAAGAATAAATTATGAAAACAATCAACAAATTTGCAATGCTAGCCGTATTATCAATTTCTTTATTTTCTTGTTCAAAAGACGATACAGATGATTCCACATCAGATAATGATCGTGATGGACTAACAAATTCAATGGAATTGAAATTAGGAACCAATCCGAATGTAGCAGATACTGATGGGGATGGTATTTTAGACGGAACAGAGGATTTTAATAAAAACGGAATAATTGATGCAGGAGAAACAAACCCGTTACTAAAAGATACTGACGGAGACCGTGTAAAAGACGGAACAGAAGACTTTAATCGAAACGGTATTCTGGATGAAGGTGAAACAGATCCGTTAAATATGGATTCTGATGGGGACGGAATAAATGACGGAGATGAAGATAGTGATAATGACGGTTTAACCAATAGTACAGAAAGTGATTCAGATACGTCTCCGTATGATAACGATACTGATCACGACGGAATAAATGACGGTGATGAAGATTCTGATCACGATGGAGTAACAAATTCAGAAGAACAACATAACGGGACAAATTCCGGAGATACTGATTCAGACGATGATGGTATAAATGATGGTGATGAAGATTCTGACGGTGACGGATTCCCTGATGGCGATGGAAATAATGACAACGATGACAATGACGGAGAATAATTAAGAATGATCATAAGTATTAATTAGTTTTTTTAGTTAGAAAAATCCCGATTACTTTATAGTATTCGGGATTTATTTTTTGAAATTTTTCGGACAGGAGTGAATTTAAGAATTTTTGTGTCTGATGTAGGCTTCTTAAATCAGAGTATATATAACCTCCCCCCCTTGTTTTTATTTTCAACTTTGTAATTTTCCTGTTTTGAAACTTTTAGACTTTATCTTATCTTTGCGGCTTATTAAAACTACAGCAGATCATGTTTGATAATTTAACGGATAAATTAGACAAAGCTTTCCATATATTAAAAGGGCACGGAAAAATTACGGATGTAAACGTTGCTGATACGCTTAAAGAAGTTCGTCGGGCACTACTTGATGCCGATGTTAACTTTAAAATTGCGAAAGAATTTACAAACAAAGTAAAGGAAAAAGCAATCGGAGAAAACGTATTGACTAACTTACAACCCGGACAATTAATGGTTAAAATCGTTAAAGACGAGTTAACCGAATTAATGGGAGGTGATGTAGCAGGAGTAAACCTGTCTGGTAACCCGTCCGTTATATTAATGTCAGGACTTCAGGGTTCGGGTAAAACGACTTTCTCAGGGAAGTTGGCCAACTTTTTAAAAACTAAAAAGAATAAAAACCCTTTGTTAGTAGCCTGTGACGTTTATCGTCCGGCTGCAATCAATCAATTACATGTAGTAGGTGAGCAAATAGGAGTAGAGGTTTATAGTGAACCGGAAAATAAAAATCCTGTCGAAATTGCTCAAAATGCAATCAAACATGCTAAAGCAAACGGTTTTAACGTAGTTATTGTCGATACAGCAGGACGTTTAGCAGTCGATGAAGAAATGATGAACGAAATTGCTAATGTTCATAAAGCGATTCAGCCACAAGAAACGTTGTTTGTGGTAGATGCAATGACCGGACAAGATGCTGTTAATACCGCTAAGGCTTTCAATGACCGTCTGAATTTTGACGGGGTGGTTTTAACCAAGTTGGATGGTGATACTCGTGGTGGTGCCGCTATTTCAATTAAATCGGTAGTAAATAAGCCGATCAAATTCATTGGTACCGGTGAAAAAATGGAAGCTATAGATGTATTCTATCCTTCCCGTATGGCCGACCGTATTTTAGGGATGGGAGATGTCGTTTCCCTAGTAGAACGCGCACAGGAACAATACAATGAAGAAGAAGCGCGTAAACTTCAAAAGAAAATTGCTAAAAACGAATTCGGTTTTGACGATTTCTTAACACAGATACAGCAGATCAAAAAAATGGGGAACATGAAAGATTTGGTCGGAATGATTCCCGGTGCAAACAAAGCACTAAAAGATGTTGAAATAGAAGACGATGCTTTTAAACATATTGAAGCTATTATTCACTCAATGACGCCTGAAGAAAGAAGCAAGCCGGCTATTATTGACGGTAAGCGGAAAACGAGAATCGCTAAAGGTTCCGGAACTAAAGTAGAACAGGTAAATCAGTTGATGAAACAGTTCGATCAAATGAGTAAAATGATGAAGATGATGCAAGGAGGTGCCGGAAAGAATTTGATGCGAATGATGGGAGGAGGAATGAAAGGTATGAGATAAAAGAACAGACGCGTGTTTTCTCGCGTCTTTTTTTATACAAAATAATCAACAACACAACATATGATATTATTAGACGGTAAAAAAATATCAGAAGATATTAAGAATGAAATTGCTGCGGAAGTAGCAATGATGAAAGCAAACGGAGAAAAGGTTCCGCACCTGGCTGCTGTTATAGTAGGAAACGACGGAGCCAGCTTAACTTATGTAGGAAGTAAAGTTAAAGCATGTGAACGTGTAGGTTTTGAATCTACCCTGGTAAAAATGCCAAGCACAACTTCTGAGACAGAATTGTTAAAAAAGATCAAAGAGCTAAATGAAAATGATGATATAGACGGCTTTATTGTTCAGCTTCCTTTGCCGAAACAAATTGATACCCAAAAAGTTTTGATGGCAATTGACCCTAGTAAAGATGTTGATGGTTTCCATCCGGAAAACTTCGGAAAGATGGCTCTGGATATGAGTACATTTATTCCGGCAACACCTTTCGGTATCTTAGAATTGCTGGAACGATACAATGTAGAAACACAGGGGAAACATACTGTAGTAATTGGTCGTAGCCATATTGTAGGTCGCCCGATGAGTATATTAATGGGGAGAAAAGGATTTCCGGGAAATTCAACGGTGACATTAACACACAGTCACACTAAAAATATTAATCAAATCACAACACAAGCCGATATTATTATTACAGCTTTAGGTGTTCCTAACTATTTAAAAGCAGAAATGGTAAAGGACGATGTTGTGGTTATAGATGTTGGTATTACAAGAGTTGCTGATGAAACTACTGAAAAAGGATACCGAATTACCGGAGATGTGGATTTTGAAAATGTATCTAAAAAAGCATCTTATATTACTCCGGTTCCCGGAGGTGTAGGGCCAATGACGATTGCCATGCTGCTTAAGAACACCCTACTGGCAAGAGAAAGAAGAAAATTAATGAAATAAAATAATAAAAAAAGGAGCCTTTAAAGCTCCTTTTTTTATTTATTGTTTAGAATTACTTTCTTTTGATTAAAAAAGTAAAACGCAAATACAATACCTACAATTGCTAACCAAATCATTTGATTATCAATTGGGGCAGAAGGTGGGTCTCCATCTGCTAATACACCAGATGACTGTGCAGTGCTATCAAATCCGATTAATAACACAAACAAGCTCACATAGAGCTTTACAAGAAGAGGTTTCATTTTGCAAATTAGAATTTGGGGGTTTTGTTTAGTGCAATTTACAAAAAAAAATTAATTCTGGTAAAAATCAGATGTAAAATAAAGTTTAACAGAAGGATATTTTTGTTGCGTCATCTGAATCGAAAATTCACTATCCGCTAAAAACACCAGTTGTCCGTGTTTATCGTGGCCTAAGAACTTTTGTTTCACTCTTTTAAATTCTGCAAATTCTTCACTTTTAGTGTCTTCAGGTTTTACCCAACATGCTTTATACGCCGGAAAATTTTCATAACTACACTTAGCACCATACTCATGTTCTAGACGATATTGGATAACTTCATACTGTAGAGCACCTACTGTACCGATAACCTTTCTCCCGTTCATTTCCAGTGTAAACAGCTGAGCTACTCCTTCATCCATCAATTGATCGATTCCCTTTTCTAATTGTTTTGATTTCATCGGATCAGCATTGTTAATATAACGGAAATGCTCCGGAGAAAAACTAGGGATTCCTTTAAAGTTCATAACTTCGCCTTCAGTAAGTGTGTCCCCGATTTTAAAGTTTCCGGTATCGTGTAAACCTACAATATCACCCGGATAAGAAACGTCTACAATTTCTTTCTTTTCTGCAAAAAAGGCATTCGGGCTGGCAAACTTTAAATTTTTGTTATGGCGAACATGCAGGTAAGGTTTGTTTCTTTCAAAAGTTCCCGAAACAATTTTAATGAATGCTAAACGATCTCGGTGCTTCGGATCCATATTAGCGTGGATCTTGAATACAAAACCGGAGAATTTTTCCTCATCTGCTTTTACTAAACGAGTATCCGATTCTTTAGGTCTGGGTTGTGGAGCAATCTCTATGAAACAATCTAAAAGCTCACGAACACCGAAATTATTCAGAGCCGAACCGAAAAAAACCGGTTGTAAATCACCTTTAAGATAAGCTTCTCTGTCAAAATCAGGGTAAATCTCAGTGACTAACTCTAATTCTTCGCGAAGTTTTTCAGCATGTTTCTCTCCTACGATCTTGTCCAGTTCCGGATTGTTTACATCGTCAAAGGCAATAGTTTCTTCTATGTCTTTACGACTGTCTCCGGTAAATAAATTGATGTTCTTCTCCCAGATATTGTAAATTCCTTTAAAGTCGTATCCCATACCTATAGGAAAACTCAAAGGCGTAACAGTAAGTTTTAATTTTTGTTCTACTTCGTCTAACAGGTCAAATGCGTCTTTTCCTTCTCGGTCTAATTTGTTGATGAAAACAATCATCGGGATATTACGCATTCTACAAACCTCTACTAATTTTTCGGTTTGTTCTTCAACCCCTTTAGCAACGTCGATCACTACAATTACACTGTCTACAGCAGTTAATGTTCTAAAGGTGTCTTCAGCAAAATCTTTGTGACCGGGAGTATCAAGAATATTGATCTTTTTATCCTTATAATTAAAAGCTAATACCGAAGTTGCAACCGAAATACCTCTCTGGCGCTCAATCTCCATAAAGTCGGAAGTCGCTCCTTTTTTTATTTTATTGCTCTTTACGGCTCCCGCTTCCTGAATAGCGCCACCAAATAACAATAACTTTTCGGTTAAGGTTGTTTTACCGGCATCGGGGTGCGATATAATACCGAAAGTTCTTCTTCTTGCAATTTCGTCTTTAAAACTCATTTTCTTTCTTTTAATTCGGGTGCAAAATTAACTCAATTAATTTAGAATTAAAATCTTCCGACAAAACAAATCTTTTAGGGTATAATTTTTTGTTAATGCAACTTATTATAGTTGGTTTATACAATTGAATTACTATTTTTGTTGGTCGCAATTCAAAAATATTACATAGAAAATGAAGAAAATTGCTTTTTTGCTTTTTGTAGTTTGTTTAAGTTCAGTGAGTTTCGGACAAAACAAACAAAAAGAAGTTCTGTTTACTATTGATAATCACCCTTATTATACAGATGAATTTATAAGGGTATATAACAAAAATCTGGATTTAGTAAAAGATGATTCACAAAAAGATTTAGACCATTATTTAGATTTGTTTGTCGGCTACAAACTTAAAGTTGAGAAAGCTAAAAAATTAGGGCTGCAAAATGATGCTAAATATACAAACGAATTAGGTTCGTATAGAAAACAATTAGCAAAGAACTATGTAAACGACAGCAAAGTAACCAATGCATTAATTGATGAAGCTTACGCCAGAACAAAAGAAGAAGTAAGAGCCTCACATATTTTAGTATTGGTTAGCGAAGGAGCTGAACCTAAAGACACTCTTAAAGCTTACCATAAAATGTTGGATCTGAAAAAGCGTATCGATGCAGGAGAAAACTTTGAAGCGGTAGCGCAAAAATTTTCAGAAGATCCGTCAGCAAAGGAGAATAAAGGCGATTTAGGTTATTTTTCAGCATTTAAAATGGTATATCCGTTTGAAAGTGCTGCGTATAATACTCCGGTAGGGAAAATTTCAAAGATTTTCAGAACACGTTTTGGTTACCATATTTTAAAAGTAACGGATAAGCGACTGAACAGAGGAGAAGTAACCGTTGAACACATCATGTTACTCAATCCGTCTGTGCCAAGTTCGGAAGCGAATACTGCGGTAAAGAAAGCGATAGATGACATTTATCAAAAGATAAAACAAGGTGAAAACTTCGAAGAATTAGCCAAACAATTTTCAGAAGATAAATCAACGGCTGCAAAAGGAGGTTTATTACAAAGATTCGGTTCAGGACAGTTAACATCACAAGAATTTGAAAATATAGCGTTCTCATTAACTGAAAAAGGACAAATATCAGAACCGTTTAAGTCAAAGTTCGGCTGGCATATTGTAAAATTAGTAGAACGCAATCCGGTGCCTCCGCTTGATGAAATAAAGTATGATCTGGAAAACAAAATCAAAAAAGACGATCGTTCATTATTGATCACTAATTCGCTGGCTAAGAAGTTGCGCGCAAAATATGATATAAAGCAAAATGCTAAATTATTGGCACAAATAAAGAATGCCGTAACAGAAGATTTTTACAGAGGAATCTGGGAATATCCTTCGGATAGTAAAAAATATAATGATGACCTGATCGTTATCAATAAAGATAGAAAAATTGAAGGTTCTGCTTTTCTAACGTATTTGCAGAGCCAACAAAAAGGGAATAGTAAAACCAGACCGCTCAATGCATTGGTTGATGAATTGTACCAAAAATGGGTAGACGATCAATTGATCATTTATTTTAATGACAATCTTGAAAACGAATTTCCTGAGTTCAGCTATGTGATGGATGAATATCGCGATGGTTTATTGCTGTTTGATCTGATGGAAAAAGAGATTTGGGAAAAAGCAAAAACCGATACATTAGGCTTAGAGAAATTTTACAATAGTCATGTAAAAGATTATATGTGGAAAACTCGATATAATGTTGATATTTATTCTTCTACAGAGGAAAAAGCGGCAAAAAAAGCACAGTCTTATTGTAAGAAAGGGAAATCAATAGAGTACATTAAAGAGAAATTAAATAAGGATGGAAAAGTAAACATCATGGTTAAATCGGGAGTTTTTGAAGAAGATTTTGATGTTTTGCAGGAATTGGCAATTAAAACAACCGGAGCCACAAAAATAGTACAAAAAGGAAGCTATTATTTTGTAGCAGATGTAAAAGAGATCAAAGCGGAAACACCGAAAACAATTAATGAATGCAAAGGGAAATTAACCAGTGACTATCAGCAATATCTGGAAAACAACTGGGTTACTGAACTGAAGAAAGAATTTGATGTAAAGATTGATAATACTGTTTTTGAAAAAGTAAAAGCACAAATCCGAAAATAAATGAAATACCTTGCTTCATTAGTTTTGCTGATCTCCGTTGTTTCTTGTGATTACTTCAAAAAGCCTCAGGCTCCTAAAGCTATTGCAAGAGTGGGAGAAGCTTATTTGTATGAAGAGGAAATTGAAAATTTAGTACCTAAAGGAACCTCAGACAAAGATAGCGTTGCAATTATCAGAGCGTTTGTCGATCGTTGGGCAACACAAAAGATACTTTTGAATGCGGCAGAGGTCAATTTGAGTGAAAGCCGACAAGAAGAGTTCAATCAGTTGATCGAACAATACAAAACAGATTTGTTTACCAATGCCTATTTGGAAGATATGGTCATTCGTAAAATAGATACCGTGGTAACGGAAGAGCAAATCGTAGCGTTTTATGATAAAAACAAACAATTGTTCAAGAATGCGAACGAATTAGTCAAGCTACGCTACATTAATTTAGTTAAAGAAAATCCAAAATTTGATAAAATTAAAGCAAAGTTTAGTTCCTTTACCACGCAAGATAAAAAAGAACTGAATGAAATGAGTATTCAGTTTAAAAGTTATGCTTTTAATGACTCAGTATGGGTGGATGTTAATCAGGTTTATGAAAAACTCCCTTTCATTAATGCTGACAACAAGGATCAATACATTGCCGACGGGATCAATTTTCAACATCCGGATTCCACGACGGTTTGGTTAGTGAAAGTGAAGCAGGTTATGCCGAAAGATTCACCAACCCCCTTGCAGTTTATTAAACCGACTATCAGACAGGTTATAATAAACAATAGAAAATTAGAATTAGTAAAAACATTAGAAAAAGAAATTACGGAAGATGCGATTAAAAATAAAGACTATGAAATTTACAAGTAGAGCGACAGCCTTATTCTTATTGTTTACTACAGTGTTGTTTGCTCAGCCTAAAAAGGAAAAAGTAGATGGTGTTATAGGGGTTGTAGGAGACTATGTTATTCTGGATTCTGATGTTGATTTAGAATTTATCGGACTGAAAGCTCAGGGTATTGATATCAAAAACATAAGTCGATGTGAACTTTTCGGAAAATTATTAGAAGATAAATTGTATGCTCACCAGGCCATTCAGGATAGTATTGTAGTAACGGATCAGGAAGTGAATGATTACATGAACCAACAGATCGATGCAATGGTAGAGCAAGTAGGTTCTTTAGAAAAAGTAGTGAGCTTCTACAAAAAGAAAGACGAAGAAGACTTCAGAAATTACTTTTTTGATATTATTAAAATGAACAAGCTTACTTCTCAGATGCAAAAGAAAATTGTAGACGAGATTGAGATTACACCGGAAGAAGTTCGTAACTTCTTTAAAGATATTCCTGAAGATGAAATCCCTGTTTTCGGAGCTGAAGTCGAAGTAGCACAAATTGTGAAAAAACCTAAGATATCCGAAGAAGAGAAGCAACGTACAATTGATAAATTAAAACAAATTCGTCAGGAAGTGTTAGACGGAGGAAGTTTTTTTACAAAAGCAGTGTTGTTTTCGCAAGATCCGGGTTCAAGTTCAAATGGGGGGTACTATAAAATGAATCGTAAAACCCCGTTTGTTAAAGAGTTTAAAGATGTAGCATTTAGTTTGGCAGAAGGGGAGATATCGGAACCTTTTGAAACAGAATTCGGATATCACATTATCATGATTGATAAGATCAGAGGACAGGAAGTAGAATTACGCCATATTTTAATTGCTCCGAAAGTAACGCCTGAAGCTTTACAGGAAGCTAAAGAAGAAATTGAGAAGATCAGAGCGAAAATAGAAAGCGGTGAAATTTCTTTTGCAGATGCAGCTAAAGCTACTTCAGATGAAAAAGAAACCCGTAACAACGGAGGTGTTTTGTTTAATCCTCGTACAATGGAATCTAAATTTGAATTGACTAAAATGGATCCGGCTTTGTATAACCAAATTGTAGATTTGAAAGTAGGGGAATTATCGCAGCCAATTTTAGATCAGGACGAACGTGGTAACAAATTCTATAAAATTGTAACCATCAATACGAAATTGCCTGAGCATAAAGCGGATTTTGCCAGTGATTATTTAAAAATTAAAGAATTGGCTTTACGCGACAAACAAATTAAAGCAATTGCTAAGTGGACCGAAGAAAAAATCGGAGAAACGTATATTAAAATTGATAAAGAATATCAGGATTGTGAGTTTACCAATAATTGGTTGAAAAAATAATTTTTGAAGAGATCCAAAGAAAAAGATATTTGTAGGATATATAGTATTAGGGTAAGTTCTATTTTTTTTGTTTCTTTATCCTGATTTTTAATACTAAAATATAAGAGTATGTCAGACGTAGCAGCGATTCAACAACTGGTTCAAAAACAACAAGACTTAAAAAATGAGATTGCGAAAGTGATTATCGGTCAGGAAGAAGTTGTTAACCAAATTGTATTGAGCATTTTTGCCGGAGGTCATGCTTTATTAATTGGTGTTCCGGGATTAGCAAAAACCTTGATGGTTAATACCATTTCTCAGGCTTTGGGATTGGATTTCAAACGAATTCAGTTTACACCTGATTTGATGCCTTCTGATATCTTGGGAAGTGAAATATTAGATGAGAATCGAAATTTTAAATTTATAAAAGGTCCGATTTTTTCCAATATTATTCTGGCAGACGAGATCAATCGTACACCTCCTAAAACTCAGGCAGCTCTGTTAGAAGCGATGCAAGAGCGAGCAGTTACGGTGGCAGGACATCATTATAAGCTGGATTTACCATATTTTGTATTGGCCACTCAAAACCCGATTGAGCAAGAAGGAACATATCCGCTTCCGGAAGCACAGCTCGACCGTTTTATGTTTGCTATTAAGTTAGAATATCCTTCTTTTCAGGAAGAAATACAGGTGGTAAAAGCTACTACAACTGATTTTAAACCGCAGGTAGAGTCATTATTTACGGCGCAGGAAATATTGGATTATCAAAATGTGATCCGGAAAATACCGGTGGCAGATAATGTAATAGAATATGCCGTTACTCTGGTTAGTAAAACCAGACCTGATAACGAATTAGCACCTGATTTTGTAAAAACCTATATCGACTGGGGTGCAGGTCCCAGAGCTTCTCAGAATTTGATTTTGGCTGCCAAAACACAAGCCGCATTAAACGGAAAGTTTTCACCGGATATTGAAGAAGTTCGATCTGTAGCAACAGGAATCTTACGTCATAGAATAGTGAAAAACTACAAAGCAGATGCGGAAGGTATATCGGAAGAGGACTTGATCAAAAAATTATTTTAGTTTTAATTTTTCATCCATTTCTTTGTCGTAGAAAAATAAGAACATACTGCCCATCATGTCTTGTAAGGTCATAGAAGTGTTATTGGTTTCCATGACTAATTCGTACTGATGATTTCCATACAGCCAAACGCCATCTATAGAGCTAAAAGGTTCTACTTTTAATAAGCCTGCTTTATCATTATAATTTTGTATCTGACTTTTGAAAATGTATTGTCGGGTAGTCGCATCATACAAACTGATAGAAGTTGCAAACGGATGCACGTGTATTGCCGAAAAATGCAGACGCAAACTGTCTTTTATTTGTAATTGTTCGTCAATAGAACTTCTGTAGGTTGCTTTCCCTTTAGGAATGATCCAATGTCCTGATAGCATATTGCCGTTGCGGTCAGTATAACAATGATTTTTAGTTTCCACCGGAATACATTGATTGCTTCCGGGAGTTAAAGGTGATTTAAAAGGGTCTTCTTTGTCAAAAGGCAACCGTATGAAAACCGTTTTACTCATCAAAGGCTTTTGAGTACCATCATATTTTTCATGTTCAACACTCACCAAGTGCTTTACTTTTTTAAAAATTTTAGGTTGGTTTAGATTTAAAGCTTGAGTAGTGATATAGAGATATTCATTTCCTTTCACAGGAATGCCATAACCGCTAGGAAAAATACAATCTTCAAAACCGCCGGAAAGAGAAGTGAGTCTCGGATATTGTTTTCCTATTCTGTCTTCCATGTTGAAATTAGAGTAATAATGAACATCATTAAGATCTACGTTCATGTGGCAGATGAAATCTTTTGAAACTTCTTTCAGGTTCTTTTCATCAACTGCTTTTATATTAAAACCGGTGATCCAAAGCAGTTCGTCTGAAGTGCTAAGCTGAATGTAGCGGGACGATTTTGGACCTTCCATTGATTTGTAAATGCCGTCAATTAAAAGAGTAGGCGAAAGCATGGTGTATCGTTGGTGAATATCTTTGACCTCCCAGTCACTATCAACTAAGTGAAGTTGGTGTAAAAGAGTTGTTTTTACGATTGCTTTATGACGGTTTGAAAGCATAAAATAGGTCAGGCTCCCAAAAAGAAAAGAAACCATAACACTAAACAGTAAGTATTTGTATATCTTTGGTCGTTTCAAAATTAAGAATATTGACACAAAAGTAACGGAAATGAATTTAGAAAAGCAAGTAAAGCAAAGAATTTTCGGATTAGATGTGGTAAGAGCCTTAGCAATAGCTCTTGTGGTTTTTTCGCATTTATATTATTTAACGGATAATCAAAGCTCTTTACTACTTTCTTTAAGCGGATTGGCAGGGTACTTGGGTGTAGAGATTTTTTTTGTATTAAGCGGATTTTTGATCGGGACAATCCTCTTGAAACAATTTTTAAAGGATCAGTTCTCGATCAGAGATGTTTTATATTTTTTAAAAAGGCGATGGTATCGTACATTACCTAATTATTATTTGGTTTTAGGAATAGTGTTGTTAATTGCTTTTTTTTCAGGATTTCAATTGAGCTGGAAAGTTTGGCGTTATTTTTTCTTTCTGCAGAATTTTGAGCAATATTCTATTACGATTTTTGTGGAATCATGGAGTTTGTCAGTGGAAGAATGGACCTATTTTTTAGTACCTGTGATGCTTTTTTTTGTAGCGTTTTTGGTAAAGAGTACTAAAAAAGTACTCTTCATAACAACGGTTTTTGTATTTATCGTTTTGTTTCATTTCTTTCGCTATATCCATTTTCTGAATGATAAGACGACCGACTTGAATGTTTGGGGAACAGCAATAAAATCAGTAGTTATCTATCGTGTTGATGCTATTTTATATGGGTTTGTAGTTGCTTGGGTTAACTATTTTTACACAAAAAAACTTAAACGATTACGGGTTTATTTTTTGATCGTAGCGCTGCATTTATTGTTTTTTCAGTATGTTGTTATGAATGTTTTAGGATTTAACCTGATTAAGACACCTTTGTATTATCAGGTGTTCTATTTTTCGTTGACATCGATAACGATTGCTATGCTACTGCCTTTTTTTGTGTTTTGGGAAAAAGAAGAAGGATTCATTGCTCGCGGAACAACATTTGTCAGTAAGATATCGTATAGCATTTACTTATTGCATTATTCCGTTGTTTTATACTTATTGAAAGATTTGTTCATGCAGCTTACGTATGAGATCCCTTCAGTTTTGAAAATAATTGTTTACCTGTTTAGTACACTTTTACTTTCGTACTTTTTATACCGTTTTTATGAAAAACCAATGATGGATTTGAGAAATGATAAATATTAAATTCTCATTTTTACACCCTCTATTTTAACGATTTAATAATTTTAAAAGCCTAAAATATCAATTTTGCAATAAAATATGATTTTGTTTAATTTTGATGAATAAAATTCATTAAAATGGAATAATTATAAATAATATTTCCCATATTTTAAGCTTTTGCTAAAAATTTTTAATTCTCGTGAAGATTTATTAAGTTTGTTCCAATTAAAAATAAACTAACATAAACATAACGTATTAATAAGTATGGATTCTGATATTCAAAAGAATGTTTACAACGATTACATCAAAGAGATTGAAGAACGTAAGACACAAGGTCTTCATCCAAAGCCTATTGATGGTGCAGAATTACTAAGTGAAATTATTGCACAAATAAAGGATTCAAACAGCCCAAATCGCGAAGATTCGCTTAAATTTTTTATCTATAATACATTACCGGGAACTACTCCGGCAGCTGGTGTTAAAGCTAAATTCTTAAAAGAGATCATCCTTAACGAATCAGTTGTAAGTGAAATTACACCTGCTTTTGCTTTTGAGTTATTGTCACACATGAAAGGTGGTCCTTCTATCGAAGTATTACTGGATTTAGCTTTAGGCAATGATGCAGCTATAGCAAAAGAAGCGGCAAATGTACTTAAAACACAAGTGTTCCTTTATGAGGCCGACACTAATCGTTTAAAAGAAGCTTACGAAGCGGGTAATGAAATCGCTAAAGAAATTTTAGAAAGTTACGCTAAAGCAGAATTTTTCACAAAACTACCTGAAGTACCGGAAGAAATTAAAGTGGTAACCTATGTTGCCGGTGAAGGAGATATCTCAACAGATTTACTTTCTCCGGGTAATCAGGCGCATTCGCGTTCTGACCGTGAACTACACGGGAAATGTATGATTACACCTGAAGCTCAAGAGGAGATCAAAGCTTTACAGGCGCAACATCCGGATAAATCGGTGATGTTAATTGCTGAAAAGGGAACAATGGGAGTTGGTTCTTCTCGTATGTCGGGTGTTAACAATGTAGCACTTTGGACAGGAAAACAAGCAAGCCCTTATGTTCCGTTCGTAAATATCGCTCCGATTGTGGGAGGTACAAACGGGATCTCTCCGATTTTCTTAACTACAGTAGATGTAACCGGTGGTATTGGTCTTGACCTTAAAAACTGGGTGAAAAAAGTAGATGAAAACGGAAATGTGGTTCGTAATGAAAACGACGAGCCGATTTTAGAAGAAATGTACTCTGTTGCTACAGGAACAGTTCTTACGATCAATACTAAAAAGAAAAAATTATACAACGGCGATCAAGAGTTGATTGATATCGCTAAGGCACTTACTCCGCAAAAAATGGAATTCATCAAAGCGGGAGGATCTTATGCTATTGTATTCGGTAAAAAATTACAAACATTTGCTGCAAAAACTTTAGGCGTTGAAGCTCCGGTTGTGTATGCCCCTTCAAAAGAAATCTCTAATGAAGGACAAGGTCTTACAGCGGTTGAAAAAATCTTCAACAGAAATGCTGTCGGAACGACTCCGGGAAAAGTGTTACACGCCGGATCAGATGTTCGTGTAGAAGTGAATATTGTAGGGTCTCAAGATACTACAGGTTTAATGACTGCTCAAGAGTTAGAATCTATGGCAGCTACAACTATTTCTCCTATTGTAGACGGAGCTTACCAATCTGGTTGTCACACAGCTTCCGTTTGGGATAGAAAAGCACAAACCAATATTCCGAAGTTGATGAAATTCATGAACGATTTCGGTTTAATTACAGCTCGTGACCCTAAAGGGGTATACCATTCAATGACTGACGTTATTCACAAAGTGTTGAATGATATTACTATTGACGAATGGGCGATTATCATCGGTGGTGACTCTCATACCCGTATGTCAAAAGGTGTTGCTTTCGGTGCCGATTCAGGAACTGTTGCACTTGCTTTAGCGACGGGTGAAGCTTCAATGCCGATTCCGGAATCTGTAAAAGTGACTTTCAAAGGGGATATGAAATCGTATATGGATTTCCGTGATGTAGTTCACGCTACTCAAGCGCAAATGCTACACCAATTCGGAGGTGAAAATGTATTCCAGGGAAGAGTAATTGAAGTTCACATCGGAACACTGACTGCTGACCAAGCGTTTACATTTACTGATTGGACTGCTGAAATGAAAGCGAAAGCCTCTATCTGTATTTCTGAAGATGCTACTTTGATCGAATCATTAGAAATTGCTAAAGGTAGAATCCAGATCATGATCGATAAAGGCATGGATAATGCTAAGCAAGTATTAAAAGGGTTAATTGAAAAAGCAGATAAAAGAATTGCTGAAATTAAAACAGCAACTAAACCTGCTTTAACTCCGGATGCAAATGCTAAATATTATGCTGAAGTAGTAGTTGATTTAGATCAAATTGCTGAACCAATGATTGCAGATCCGGATGTAAACAATGCAGATGTTTCAAAACGATATACTCACGATACTATCAGACCTTTATCGTATTACGGAGGAGAGAAAAAAGTAGATTTAGGATTTGTCGGTTCTTGTATGGTTCACAAAGGAGACATGAAGATTTTAGCTCAAATGCTTAAAAATATTGAAGTGCAACAAGGGAAAGTTGAATTCAAGGCACCTCTTGTTGTTGCACCGCCAACCTATAACATCGTTGATGAATTAAAAGCTGAAGGAGATTGGGAAGTATTGCAAAAATATTCAGGCTTTGAATTTGATGACAACGCACCAAAATCGACAGCACGTACTGAATACGAAAATATGTTGTATTTAGAACGCCCGGGTTGTAACCTTTGTATGGGTAACCAGGAAAAAGCAGCTAAAGGAGATACGGTAATGGCGACGTCTACACGTTTATTCCAAGGGAGAGTTGTAGAAGATTCTACTGAGAAAAAAGGAGAATCATTACTGTCTTCCACGCCGGTTGTGGTATTATCGACAATACTTGGTAGAACACCTACAATTGAGGAATACACAACGGCTGTGAGCGGTATTAATTTAACTAAATTCGCACCTTCGCACAGACAATTAGTTATGTAATTATTGATAAGTTAAGCCTGAGTTAAAACTCAGGCTTTTTTATTATAAATATTCATTTTTTTTGTAAATTGTATATCCTAAAAAAAACTAACAAAATATATTAAAATTATGGCTTTTGATATTGAAATGATTGAAAAAGTGTACGCTGGTATGGCTGAGCGTGTTGATAAAGCACGCGAATTGGTCGGGCGTCCGCTAACATTATCTGAAAAGATTTTATATTCTCACTTGTGGGAAGGTATGCCTAATCAGGCTTATACAAGAGGAAAAGATTATGTTGACTTTGCTCCGGATAGAGTAGCTTGTCAAGATGCAACTGCACAAATGGCTTTATTGCAATTCATGCATGCCGGAAAAAATAAAGTTGCCGTTCCTACTACAGTTCACTGTGACCACTTAATTCAGGCAAAAGTTGGAGCAGCAACGGATTTAAAAGTAGCTAGAACACAATCCAGTGAAGTTTTTGATTTCTTATCTTCAGTTTCTAATAAATACGGAATCGGTTTCTGGAAACCGGGTTCAGGTATCATCCACCAGATTGTATTGGAGAACTATGCATTTCCGGGAGGTATGATGATCGGTACCGATTCACATACAGTTAATGCCGGAGGTTTAGGTATGCTGGCTATTGGTGTAGGTGGAGCTGATGCGGTTGACGTAATGTCAGGAATGTCTTGGGAATTGAAATTTCCTAAATTGATCGGTGTAAAGTTAACAGGTAAATTAAACGGTTGGACAGCACCTAAAGACGTAATCTTAAAAGTCGCCGATATCTTAACAGTAAAAGGAGGAACGGGAGCGATCGTAGAATATTTCGGAGAAGGTGCACAATCGATGTCATGTACCGGTAAAGGTACTATCTGTAACATGGGAGCCGAGATCGGAGCGACTACTTCAACTTTCGGTTACGATGATTCAATGAGAAGATATTTAGCGGCTACAGGTCGTCAGGATGTAGTAGATGCTGCTGATAAGGTAGCTTCTTATTTAACGGCTGATGCGGAAGTATATGCTAATCCGGAACAATATTTTGACCAGTTGATCGAAATTAATTTGTCAGAATTGGAACCGCATATCAACGGACCTTTTACTCCGGACAGAGGTACACCGGTTTCTAAAATGAAAGAAGAAGCTGAGAAAAACGGATGGCCATTGAAAGTAGAATGGGGATTGATCGGTTCTTGTACAAACTCTTCTTATGAGGATATGACAAGAGCAGTGTCAATCGTAGAACAAGCGGTTGAGCACCATATTACACCGAAAGCGGAATTTGGTATCAACCCGGGATCAGAACAAATTCGTTTTACTATTGAAAGAGATGGTATTATTGAAACTTTTGAAAAATTAGGAACCAAAGTATTTACCAATGCTTGCGGACCTTGTATCGGGCAATGGGATAGAGAAGGAGCTGATAAAGAAGAGAAAAATACCATTGTTCACTCATTCAACCGTAACTTCTCGAAAAGAGCTGACGGTAACCCGAATACTCATGCCTTTGTGACCTCTCCGGAAATGGTTGCTGCTTTAGCAATTTCTGGACGTTTGGACTTTAACCCGATCACAGATACTTTGTTGAATGATAATGGAGAAGAAATCAAATTAAATCCTCCGAAAGGAATTGAGTTGCCAACAAAAGGTTTTGAGGTGGATGATCCGGGATTCCAAGCTCCGGCAGCCGATGGATCTTCAGTACAAGTTGTTGTTTCTCCTACATCTGATCGTTTGCAGTTATTAGAGCCTTTCCCGGCTTGGGATGGTAAAAACATCACAGGAGCTAAATTGTTGATCAAAGCTTTCGGTAAATGTACAACCGACCACATCTCTATGGCAGGTCCATGGTTACGTTACAGAGGACACTTAGATAATATTTCAAACAATATGTTGATTGGTGCAGTAAATGCATTTAATCAGGAAACGAATAAAGTTAAAAACGAGCTAACCGGAGCTTATGATGCAGTTCCGGCGGTAGCGAGAGCTTACAAAGCGGCCGGAGTTCCTACAATCGTTGTGGGAGATCATAATTATGGGGAAGGATCTTCACGTGAGCACGCTGCGATGGAACCTCGTCATTTAGGTGTTAAAGCGGTATTAGTAAAATCTTTTGCTCGTATCCATGAAACGAACCTGAAAAAACAAGGAATGTTAGCTTTAACATTTGCAAATGAAGCCGATTATGATAAAGTACAGGAAGATGATACAATCAACTTCTTAGACTTAACAGATTTTGCACCAGGTAAACCATTAACTTTAGAATTTGTGCATGCAGATGGTTCTAAAGATGTGATTTCGGCTAATCATTCTTATAATGAAGGTCAGATCGAATGGTTTAAAGCAGGTTCTGCCTTAAATTTAATTGCCGCAGGTAAATAATTTTTATTACCGTCGAATATTTAAAAACTCCTTCTTATTGAAGGAGTTTTTTTATTCCGGATTTTCATTGTTAGCAATTGTACTTTTTAAGTTTTGATTTGGGCAATTCATACTTTTCAGATAAAAAGAAGAATAAGGAAAAATTACATTTGGATTATAAAATAAATGTGTTTGAAATTTAAATAAAATTGCTATGAAAAGAATTATTTTGAAAAGTATGACTTTATTTTTTCTGGGGTTAACGTTAGTCTCTTGTGACAACAATGATGATGTATACTATTATTATATTGAAAACCCTGATGTGGCTCACGGTATTTTGGTAAATGCAAGTCCGAATAGCGGTGATCTCTATTTTCATGCTGATGAGAATCAGATCAATTCAGGGGCGATAAATTACGGAACGGCAGTGGGGTATTTTAATTTTTCTTTAGGAGAACGATTATTTTCACTGTTAAATACGTCCGGCGATACCTTAGCTTCAACAGAATTTGTAGTAGAGGATCATCAGGTCTTTGGTCTCTTTGCAGTTAATACATTTAATCAGATCGAGTTATTTGTCGATGTAGAAGAGAATGTTAATCCCAACTCGTCGCATGCTGCAGTTCGTTTTATTAATTTATCTCCGGATAGCCAGCCAATCACAGTTTCTGTAAGTTCGGGTAATGTAGTAACTGAACTGGGTTTTAAAGAAGTTTCGGGTTTTATAGAGTTTGAAGACGGAGAATACGATTTTACATTTTCAGATACTGCAACAGGGATCACACTGTTTTCCGATACATCAATGAATTTATACGGAAACCGTATCTATACAGTTTATACAAAAGGTTTTGTATCGCCTCCTTCCGGGAGCAACGATACTTTTTCAACGGAGTATTATTGGCACTATTAACCTTCAGTATTATTATTTTTTTTGTTTTTCACTAAAAAAATCCGGCCTTTAAGCCGGATTTTTAATCATAACCAATGTTCTATAAAGATATTAATAGTAAGTATATCTTCTAACTTTAGAGACATATTTGGCCAAACGAATTACCTGATGGCTGTATCCGTATTCGTTATCGTACCAAACATACATCACTACATTCTTACCGTCAGGGGCAACAATTGTAGCATTACTGTCAAAAATTGAAGGAGCCGAAGTCCCTACGATATCTGACGATACCAATTCGTTATTGAGTGAAAATTTAATTTGCTCAACCAGACTTCCTTCCAGAGCATATTTTCTCATAATATTATTCAGATCTTCTTTAGTAGTAGCCTTTTCTACTTCTAAATTTAACACAACCAGCGAACCGTTCGGAACAGGTACTCTGATAGCATTAGAAGTCAATTTACCGGTTAAGCTAGGCAATGCCTTTGCAACAGCACTTCCGGCACCGGTCTCGGTAATTACCATATTTAAAGCAGCAGCTCTACCGCGACGGTATTTTTTGTGCATATTGTCAACCAAGTTCTGGTCGTTCGTATAAGCATGGATAGTTTCTAAGTGACCTCTCACAACACCTAAAGTATCTTCTAAAGCAGCTAAAACCGGAGTAATAGCGTTAGTGGTACAAGAAGCTGCGGAATAAATTTTAACCTCGTCCGGATTGTATTCCAAATGGTTTACACCATAAACAATGTTAGGAACTCCTTTGCCGGGAGCAGTTAGTAAAACTTTGTCCACACCTTTTGATGTTAAATGGCGTTTCAAAGCTTCTTCTGTTGTAAAAGCACCGGTGTTATCAATTACTAAAGCATCGTCTATACCATATTGTGTATAATCAATGTCTTCCGGAGTATTAGCCGTAATAATATGAACGGTTGTGCCATTGATTGTTAAAGCATTGTTTTCAACATCGGCATGAACAGAGCCTTCAAAATCACCGTGAACGGAATCATGACGTAATAAAGAAGCCCTTTTCTCTAATAAAACAGCATCGGTTTTATCTCGGGTAACAATAGCTCTTAAACGCAATTGTTGACCTTTACCTATTTTACTCATCATTTCACGAGCCAGTAAACGTCCGATACGCCCGAAACCATAAAGAACCACATCTTTTGGTTTGATCTCAGAGTAATCTTTAGCGTCTTTTAATTTATCAATGACAAAAGCTTTGGCATCGTTGTATTTATCATCTTCTAAATGATATTCATAAGTCAATTTACCAATGTCAATTTTTGAAGGCGGTAAGTCAAGGCTTTCAATTGCACGGGCAATTTCCACAGAGTCAAAAACATTGATCGGTTTTTGAACAAATTCACCTGCATATTCATGCAAGTTAATAATATCGCTTACGTTACGGTCAATTAATTGGTTTCTGAAGAGTACCAATTCAATTGATTTGTCATACCATAAATCGCTTATTATTCTGATAAATTCTACACAAGCTTTTCTTCTGTCTGCTTGAAAAGCCAGCTCTTTTTCGTATAAAGCGTTATTGTTCATGTAAGTTAAGAATATGTGTTGTTTTTTTAATTCGGGGCAAAAATACTTATTTCAAACGTTTTCGTAAAATATTTTTGCATAAAAAAACCACGCTAAGGCGTGGTTGAAAATCAAATTAAAATCAATTAAAAGATAATTCGAACAATCTTTCCGTTTTTTGTGAGTATTTCATATCGGGAACGTTGTTTGTCTTTCCCATTTAAAAGTTTGGTGACGGTTTCAACATCTTTAGCTTTTACGTTATCCACACTCAGAATAATGCTTCCTTCTAATTCATTTGCATAATCAATGAGATCTTCATTAGTGATCTTTTTAATCTTAACACCATAATTGATACCGTATTCTTTTTTGTCGTTTGAACTGATATCTTCAAACTCAATTCCTTTAGCTTCGTAAGTGATTAATTCTTTTTTAGTCAGTGTCACAGGAATTGTTTTCTCTTTTTCGTCTCTGATGATGGTAACATTAACAACATCATTAGGTCGTTTGGTATTAATGTAGGAAGAAAGATCAGAAAAACCGTTGATTTTTTTAGTATCCAGTTTTACAATTACATCACCTTCTTTTAAACCTGCTTTCTCAGCACCGGATTTTTTAGTTATTTCGTTGATATAGAAACCTTGCGTTTCATTAATGCCAAAATGTTCGGCAACGGCACTGTTTAATTCAGATCCCTGAACTCCTAAAACACCTCTTTGTACATTACCGAACTGCATTAAATCTTCAATGATTTTACGGGTAATATTTGAAGGGACTGCAAACGAGTATCCGGCATAACTTCCGGTAGGAGAAGATATCATAGTGTTGATCCCGATTAGTTCTCCGTTAGTATTAACTAAAGCACCTCCGCTGTTTCCGGGATTAACGGCAGCATCGGTCTGAATAAATGACTGTAAACCCTCGTTGCTCAGATCTCTTGCTTTAGCAGAAACGATTCCTGCTGTAACGGTAGAGGTTAGGTTGTAGGGATTACCGACAGCTAAAACCCATTCACCTACTTTAATAGCATCAGAATCACCAAACACCATATAAGGTAATTTTTCATCGGCATCAATTTTCAAAAGGGCAATATCCATTTTAGAATCAGTGCCTACCAGTTTAGCTTTGTATGTCTTATTATTGTTAAGAGTAACCTCCAGATCCGTTGCATCCTGAACCACGTGATTATTAGTCGCTATATACCCGTCTTCAGAAATAACTACTCCGGAACCGGTTCCTATTTGCTCTTGTTGTTGGACACCTCCTTTGGAACCGTAGAAAAATTCCATAATGGGATTGTAAACTTTTCGAACACTTACGTTCTTAACGTGTACAACACTGTGTACGGCCATATCGGCAGCTGTCGTAAAATCTACATTTTCAGCTCCGAGACTAACATTTTTGGAATAATTCGGGCTAACAGTAGTTAATGAAGAATTTGATTTCGGCTCTAAAAATAATTTATAAGCACCAAGAGTAATAATTCCACTTAAAAGGGAAACAATAAAAAGACTTCCTATTTTTTTCATAACTTTCATTGTTTTAATTTCATAGTAAAGTTAAAGACAAAAATTTAACATAAAATCAGTTTAACGCTCGGTTAACAATGTTTAACATCTTATTAATATTCCTTACTTTTGCTATTCTATTTTGCAATTGATGAAACTTACATTTTATAAATACCAAGGAACGGGAAATGATTTTGTAATGGTAGATAACCGACAAGATATATTCCCCAAAAATGATACCAAACTGGTAGCGCAGTTATGTGACAGGAGGTTTGGAATAGGTGCAGACGGATTGATCTTGTTAGAGAACCATTCGGAATACAACTTCAAGATGGTTTATTATAATTCTGACGGAAATGAGAGTACCATGTGCGGTAATGGCGGTCGTTGTTTGGTGGCATTTGCAAAACAATTAGGAATTGTATCGGATAAAGCGGAATTTGAGGCAATTGACGGTTATCATTTTGCTTCTGTAAGTGCAGATGATATTGTGTCTCTCCAAATGATTGATGTAGATACAGTGAAAATAACGGATGAATATACTTTTTTGAATACGGGTTCTCCTCACCATGTAGAGTTTGTCAGTAATGTTAGAGATGTCGATGTAAAAAAAGAAGGGGCTGAGATTCGCTATTCAGATAGATACGGGAAGGCCGGGAGTAATATCAATTTTGTTTCACCTTTAGCGAATGGAAAATTTGCTGTACGGACTTATGAAAGAGGAGTAGAAGATGAAACCTTGTCTTGTGGTACCGGGGTAACAGCAGTTGCCATTGCGCTGTATTCTAATAAAAAAACAACTGCAAACGTAGTGAAGTTACAAGTTGAAGGAGGGGATCTGTCAGTAAGTTTTAAAGAAGAGAACGGCAAATTCCATGATGTCTTTTTAATAGGTCCGGCTAAGTTTGTTTTTAAAGGAGAAATTGAGATCTGATCTATGACTTTAAGAGGACAAAATATTTATTTACGAGCTTTAGAGCCTGAAGATTTGGAGTTTATTTACACCATAGAGAATGACGAATCTGTCTGGGAAGTAAGTCATACACAAACACCCTATAGCCGTTTTTTAATCCGACAGTATTTAGAAAATGCCCATCAGGATATATATGAAGCGAAACAGTTGCGCTTAGCCATTTGTAAAAGCAAGACTGCTGAAACAATAGGTTTAATAGACTTATTTGATTTTGATCCGCAAAACTCAAGAGCCGGGATCGGAATTTTAATTCATCAGGTTCAGGACAGACACAAAGGAGTGGGAGCTGAAGCATTACAGCTTTTGATGGATTATGCATTCACTCATTTGCAATTGCACCAGTTGTACGCAAATATAGCAGAAGATAATCAACCTAGTTTACAACTTTTTACTAAATTTGGTTTCCGAAAAATCGGAGTTAAAAAGCAGTGGAATAAGATAGGAAGTCAGTTTAAGGATGAAGTTTTGTTCCAAATTATTAATGATAAATGATAAAGCCCTTGAATTTAAAGAAATTAGTTCTGATAATTGCGGTAGCCGGATTGTTTGTAGCTTTTGCAGTAGCCGGTTATGTTTATTTTAAAGCCTTTACACCCAATACTACTTTTAATCAAAAGGAAGTTTTTGTTTACATTCCTTCAGGTTCAACTTATGAGCAGGCAAAAGAAGAATTAGCTCCGTTTTTGAAAAATATGGACAAATTTGATTTTGTAGCCAAACAAAGGAAGTATGACAGAAATGTAAAGGCAGGAAAGTTTCTGATAAAGCAAAATATGAACAGCTTTGATATGATCCGGGCTTTGCGACAAAATATTCCGGTAAAAGTAGCTTTTAACAATCAGGAAACTTTGGAGAAACTGGCACAGCGACTGGCAACGCAGTTAGAACCTGATAGTCTGGCTTTAGTACAAGCTTTTACTGCACCCGAATTTTTGCGGGAAAACGGCTTTACAGAAGAGGATATTTTAGCCATGTTCATTCCAAATTCGTATGAGTTTTATTGGAACACACCGGCTAATAAATTAGCCGATAAATTTGCAAAAGAATACAAACGTTTTTGGAATCCGAGACGTATTCAGAAGGCAATGGATAAAAATCTGTCTCCGGTTGAAGTATCTGTTTTAGCATCTATTGTACATAAAGAAACAGCAAAAGTAGATGAAAGACCTCGTGTAGCAGGGGTTTACCTGAATCGTTTGCATACTGGAATGCCTTTACAGGCCGATCCTACAATTATTTATGCCATGAAAAAAAAATCAGGTGATTTTGATCAGGTTATAAAAAGAGTGCTGCATGCCGATTTAACTATTGAATCTCCTTATAATACCTATAAATATGCCGGGTTACCGCCCGGACCAATAGCCATGCCGGATATTTCTGCAATTGATGCTGTACTGAATGCAGAAGATCATAATTACATTTATTTTTGTGCAAGTCCGGATAAACCGGGATATCATGCCTTTGCAACCAATTTTGAACAACATCAGGTCAATGCAAGAAAATATGCGCAATGGGTAAATAAATTAGGAATAAACCGATAATCATTTGAAGCAAGGCATAGATTTATATCATTTATCGGCAACCGACACGATTAAAGCGAGAAAAGGCATTATTCCTGTAAAGCTTTTGGTGTTTTCCTTTCTGTTTTTTGTGGGGACTTTTAGTTATTCGCAATCCAAATTAAATATATTTCTAACGCCTTCAGACTCTTTAAATAAGGTTCGTAAAAAAACCGTTTATGTAATTGAAGCTTCAGCAGCAGGTTTAGCTTTAGTAGGACTAAACCAATTATGGTATGCCGATTATCCGCAGTCTAAGTTCCATTTTTTTAATGATAATAATGAGTGGATGCAGTTAGATAAAATAGGGCATTTCTATTCAACATATCATGTCGGACGATTCGGAGCGGAGCTCTTAGCCTGGAGTGGAGCTTCTAAAAAAGAGCAATTATGTTACGGTGCTACTTTGGGATTTGGATTTCTGACGGCTGTAGAAGTATTCGACGGATTTTCTCAAGAGTGGGGATTTTCATGGGGCGATATGCTTGCCAATGCTTCGGGAACTGGCTTGTATATAACGCAGGAGTTATTGTGGAAAGAGCAAAGGATAATTCCGAAATTTTCTTTTCATAAGACTTCCTATGCTGCAATCCGTCCTGAAACTTTAGGAAGTTCATTAAATGAGCAGCTTTTAAAAGATTATAATGGACAGACGTATTGGCTTTCGTTTAATCTTTATTCTTTTATAAAAAATAAACACGTACCAAAATGGTTAAATCTGGCAGTCGGATACGGCGCTGAAGGGATGCTATACGGAAATAACAAAGAAGCAATAGCGGATGGTTTTTCTCAAAATCCTAACCGACAGTTGTATCTGAGTCTTGATGTTGACCTGACAAAAATTGAAACTAAATCACATTTTTTAAAGACTGTTTTTTCACTTTTTAATACAGTTAAAATCCCGGCACCGACACTTGAACTGGGTGATTTCAACGGGGTTAAGGGACACTTGGTCTACTTTTAGAAAAGTTTAACACCTTGTATATCAATATTATAATTTTTTTCGTATCTTTGCCCTCGCAAATTTCAGATGGGTGACAGACGCTGAGAAATGAAAATTTATGATAAAAAAAGGTTCTTATTTTTTTGGATTGACCATCCTAGTAATGTTAGTTTCAACGGGATTTAATTCTTTTGAAATTGAAAAAGTAGAAGGGTTTCACTTAGAAGAGAATGAAAACTATGTGTATACAGTCCCTACAGAAGATGAATTCGAAGAAGAATTTGATGTGATTTTTCCTTATGTAGGAAAAACATTCGTAGGATTCAGAGAAGCAATAGCTTTCAGAGAATCAAGAGGAATCTTAAATTTGGTAAACCCTTACGGATATATGGGGAAATACCAGTTTGGGAGAAGTACATTGAGAACAGTTGGTATTTACGATTTTCAGGAATTTTTGCACAATCCGGAGTGGCAGGAAAAAGCATTCAAAGCTTTAGTGGCACGTAATAAATGGGAATTGCGCAAAGAGATTAAAAAATATTCCGGAAGAAAAATGAACGGAGTAGTAATTACAGAATCAGGGATTTTAGCGGCAGCACACTTAGCCGGAGCAGGTTCTGTAAAAAAATACCTGAGAAGCAACGGAGCAAACGGCTTTAAAGATGGTTTCGGAACTTCTTTAAGAAGTTACATGAAAAAGTTCGGAGGTTTTGACGTTTCTTTAATCGAAGCCGATGCTAACGCCAAAGTAAAATTAGATTAAAAACTTCACATTTTGTGAATAATGAAAATGCAAGGTCGCTTATGTAAGTCGACCTTGTTTTTTTTCCACTCACTAACCTTTTTGGTCTTAATAAATTCAGTAGGAAGGGTTATATCACAAGCAATACACAATAAAGTATCGGGTTGTAATATCTGTATAAGGTCTTCAAATAATTTATTATTTCGGTACGGAGTTTCTATAAACAATTGCGACTGATTTTTTTCAAATGACAAACGTTCCAATTGCTTGATAGTGTTCTTCTTTTCATGTCCGTCAATGGGCAAATAACCATTAAAAGCAAAGCTTTGTCCATTCATACCACTTGCCATAACGGCTAATAAAATAGAGCTTGGTCCGACTAAAGGAACTACCTGAATGCCTTTTTCATGTGCTATCTTTACGATTACAGCACCCGGATCAGCAACACCGGGACATCCTGCCTCGCTCATTAAACCAACATTTTCACCATGTAATAGCGGAGCGATCATGTTCTGATACTCATTGGGTTCCGTGTGCTTATTGAGTAGGGAAATTTTTAGTTCAGATTGTTTTTTATCAGGATGGACACTTTTAATAAAACGTCGGGCAGTCTTTTCGTTTTCTACAATATAGTGATCAATAAAATCGATACTTCTTTTGATGGTTTGCGGTAATACGTCTTCAGAGTTCATTTCGCCTAAAGTAGTCGGAATCAGATAAAGTTTGCCTAAAAAAGTGACAGGTTTCATTTTTGTAAATTCTTTGCAATTATTGAACAGGCTTCATCCAGCATTCGGTATACATTTTCAAAACCGTTTAATCCGCCGTAATAAGGATCCGGAACTTCTACATTCTCTTCAGGGAAGAGTTCGTTTAGAATCAATTTTACTTTTTGTTTGGCATCCTCATCCGGTGCTAATGATAAAACGTCTTTATAGTTTGACATATCCATTGTATAAATATAGTCAAATGTTTCAAAGTCGTCTGTTCTGAATTTTCTGGCTCTTTGGTAAGTAATATCTACACCATGTTCTTGTGCTGTAGCTATAGAGCGTTCGTCAGGCAATTCTCCTGCATGCCATCCACCGGTGCCGGCTGAATCAACTATAAAATTTTGTTTGGGAAGTTTAGACTGTAATATACCTTCTGCCAATGGAGAACGACAAATATTGCCTAAACATACCATTAAAATTTTGGTTTGCATTACATTGATAATTTTTTGTTGATATCGTCAACAAATTTACGGAATTGTTTGTCAGTTGTAACCAGATTATCAACAGTTTTACAAGCGTGTAATACTGTGGCGTGATCTCGGTCACCGATTTGGCTTCCGATATTGGCTAAAGAATTTTTAGTGAATTTTTTAGCAAAGAACATCGCCAGTTGTCTGGCCTGAACCACGTGACGTTTTCTGGTTTTAGACTGTAAGGTCTCTATGTCTAACTGGAAATATTCAGAAACTACTTTTTGAATATAGTCGATAGAAATTTCTCGTTTAACATTTTTGACAAATTTTTCAACGACTTGTTTTGCCAGATCAATAGTTACTTCTCGTTTGTTGAAAGAAGACTGAGCGATTAATGAAATGATGGCTCCTTCTAGTTCTCTGACATTACTTTTGATGTTTTTAGCCACATATTCGATGATCTCTTCCGGTATTTCAACACCGTCTCTGAACAAAATATTTTTCAGAATAGAAATACGGGTTTCAAAGTCAGGCTGGTGTAACTCTGCCGATAATCCCCATTTGAAGCGGGACAATAAACGTTGTTCAATATCCTGCATATCAACAGGAGCTTTATCAGATGTTAAAATAACCTGTTTTCCGTTTTGGTGCAAGTGATTAAAAATATGGAAAAATACATCCTGAGTTCCTGATTTACCCGACAAAAATTGTACGTCATCAATAATCAGAACATCAATTAATTGATAGAAATGGATGAAATCATTACGCGTATTTTTCTTAACGGAATCAATATATTGTTGTGTGAAAATTTCAGCAGAAATATATAAAACCGTTTTTTCTGGGAATTTATCTTTTATTTCCACACCGATCGCATGTGCTAAGTGTGTTTTTCCTAAACCTACGCCCCCGAATATCAATAACGGGTTGAAAGAAGTTCCTCCCGGTTTGTTGGCAACAGCCAAACCGGCACTTCTTGCCAAACGATTCGAATCACCTTCAAGGAAATTATCAAAGCTGTAATTTGAATTTAATTGCGAATCGATGTTGATATTTCTGATGCCGGGAATGATGAACGGATTTTTTAATTCCGGATTTTTCTGAACAATAGGAACATCAACTTCTTGAGTTTTGATGACTTGTCGGTTGTTACTTGGTATTTGTTCGGTAAATGGAAGTTTGTTCCCGTAAGGGTTTTCCATTTTAATTTTATATAATAACTTTGCGTTTGGTCCGAGTTCTTTGGTAAGAGCAACTTTTAAGAGCTTAACATAATGTTCTTCCAGCCATTCATAAAAGAATTTACTGGGAACTTGAATAGATAATGCGTTTTCATTAAGGTCAACTGACTGTATCGGTTCAAACCATGTTTTATAGGCTTGTTCCTGAACATTGTCCTTTATAAAAGAGAGACAGTTATCCCATACCGATTGCGCAGTTTTATTCATAAAAGTTCTTTTTTTACAGTTGCTTTTTAAAGATTAACAAAGGTTATCTTACAGGAAAAGGCACGAGACCTTCAAGTGATTTGGGAGAACAAATATGTGAACAATTTTCTGTAAAAAAAAATGAAACTGCTATTGGTTTTTAAAAAAAAATATTGTAAACCCTTTTATGGGAAATTAAGAATAAATTAAGATAAAATTAACAATGAAAGAACATCAGTTACAAGTAAGAGTTCGATATGCGGAAACCGATCAAATGGGAGTAGTTTATCATGGAAATTACGCCCAGTACTTTGAGATGGGAAGGGTTGAATGGTTGAGAAACCTAGGGGTTTCATACAAATGGATGGAAGAGAACGGTATTATGCTTCCGGTCGTTTCTCTTACAATGAATTATAAAAAATCAGCTCGTTATGATGATCTGTTAACGGTAAAAACGATTTTTAAAAAACAATCCGGCGTAAAGATCGAATTTGACTACGAAATTTACAATGAAAAAGGAGAGTTATTAACAACCGGATATTCAATGCTGGTCTTTATAGATATGAAAACAGGGCGTCCGGTTTATCCGCCAAGCTACCTTGCTGAAAAGTTAGAAGTATTAGTCTGATTCTTTTTCTTTAATTGTTACTTCGTAAAGTGTATTGAAAATGTCGAATATGGTTTCGGCATTTTTTTTTCGGGTTGCGATTTCAATTTCACAACTCAATTCCATTTTTTGGTGTACAATATCTAAGTTTTTTTCTTTTATAATTCGCATGACTTTATTCATGTTTTTATAATCGAAGGAAACGATGAAATGTTTGTTTATGGTTTTTTCGATAATGTCTGAGGCTTCTAAAGCCATTTGAGCCGCAGTTCGGTAGGCTGAGATTAAACCGCCGACACCTAGTTTTACTCCTCCGAAATACCGGACAACTACAATTAAAACATTGGTAAGGTCAAAAGATTGGATCTGTCCGTAGATAGGCATTCCGGCAGTATTGTTAGGTTCGCCGTCGTCATTTGCTCTGTAGTAGATTTTTTCAGTTCCGGTTTGAAAAGCATAACACCAGTGGCGTGCAGAAAAATGTTGCTTCTTTATTTCGGTCAAAATGTCTTTTACTTCATCTTCATTTTGAATGGGAAAAGCATAGCCGAAAAATTTACTGTTCTTTTCTTTGTATAATATTTCAGGCGAAGCCTGAGCGAGCGTTCTGTATGTGTCTTTTGTGTTCTCTGAATCCATTTATCGTACTAAAAATAAAGCTATGATGGCGATGATGATGCCTGCAAAATTTTGTTTGCTTAATTTTTCCTGAAAAAAAAGAAGCCCCAAAATTGTGGTGAACAAAATTACACCAATATTTAATAAAGTAAAAATGGTGGCACTTTCCATATTTTTCGTCTGCAAAGCTTTGATCATATAAAACATAGAAAAGAAGTTGGGAATACCCAAAATGATTCCTCCTAAAATATTTTTAAAATGAAAGCTGGTTTGTTTTCGGAATATTCGGTAAGACAAAATGAGAATACCGATACTGAAAGCCGTTAAAAAGGTAAAGGCAGAAAAAATAGCCGTGTCGTTTTGGGGAACGTAAAAGCGTTGAATAAAATTCATGCCGGTATCTATTGTTCCGGCACCTATAAATAACAGACAGGGTAATAATAATGAATCAAAGCGAAGCTGGCCGGAATCTTTTTTGGAAACAAAGTAAACTGCTGTTAAGGCTAAAAATATTCCCAGTAATTTTTTAAAATGGATGGACTCGTTAAAAAATAATATGCCGAAAAGTACGGGAACTATCAGTGACATTTTGCTGGCAACGGAAGCTACTGTTAAGCCATTAACTTGAGCGGTTTTCCCCATAATGTTAAAAACAACAATAAATAAGAAACCTAAAAAAAGAGTTCCGGGAAACCAGGTTTGTTGCAATATTTCGTCGGTATTGATCTCAACCGGGCTTAGGATCATTCCGGTAGTGAAGGCAATAATATAGTTAAAAACAATGGCTTGAAAAACATCGATATTAATCTTTTTGAATAGTGTAAAAACGATAAATAGCAGCCCTGAAAAGATAATGGCTAATACCAGATCAAGCATGTGTTTTTTTTAGGTGTTCAAAAAGTTGAGTCACATCTTCTGAGGTAGGGTTCAGATGCCAGGTTTTAAAACCTAATTTTTTAGCCGACTCAATGTTTTCTTTTTTATCGTCAATAAATAAAGTTCGTTTCGGCGTTAAATTATGATTATTGATAACCAGTCTGAAAGTTTCTTTATCTGGCTTGCGCATCCCTATGTCGAAAGAGAAATAAGTCTTTTCGAAGCAACTGTAAAAATCTCGTGCAAAAGATTCGCCTACTTTGTGTTCAAAGTGTTCAATATGTGTAGCATCTGTATTGCTTAATAAAAGCAAGCGATAGTCAGACAGCATTTGAAGGAATTCCAATCGATCTAAAGGAAAGTCTTGCAGGATAGCATTCCAGGCCTCTTTTATCTCATGAATCTGGGCTTTCGGAACAAACTGTTTAATACCCTCTAAAAAAGTTCCTTCGTCTATTTTTCCGGTTTCATAGAGTTGGTTCAGCTCATTTAAAGCCGGATTCCACTGAAGTAACCCCAGTTTCTTTAAAGCATTTGGCGTTGCGTTTTTGTCTAAGTTAATGAAGACATCCCCAAAATCAAAAAGTATAGTGTTAATCATAATTTTTGTATTGTTTTAATTGGTTCCCTTGAACGTTTTCGATACTAATTGGAAAGCGATGGATTTTGGGTGCAGTAATTCCATTTTTTAAACTAATATTTCCGATAAAAACACGCGCTTCATCCCACAGGTCTTTATCTATGAAGCTTTGTAAAGTTTTAGCTCCGCCTTCGATAATAATTGACTGAAGTCCTTCCTGATGTAAATCGGATACTAAAAAGTCTAAAAAATGAGTATCAAATATAGCTTTTTTATGCGAAATAGTATTATTTTTTGTTAAAAAAATAGTGTCACTGTAAATAATTGATTTTTGTATTCCGTTTTTGACAGCATAACTTTCCGGTATTTTTCCTTGTCGGTCAAGGATAATCCGAGTAGGATTGTTACCGAAAAAATCCCGTGCATTTAAGACCGGATTATCGTCTAAAACGGTTTGAGTACCTACTAAAATACTTTGCTCTTCCGTACGCCATTTGTGAACTAATTGTCTGGAATATTGATTGGTGATCCAAACGGGACGGTTACTGTCCTTAGTTAAAGGAGCAATGAACCCATCGTTGCTTTCGGCCCACTTTAGGATAATGTACGGACGCTTTTTCTCGTGAAATGTAAAAAAGCGTTTATTTAGTTCTTTGCATTCCTTTTCTAAAACTCCCACAGTTACATTTTTTCCGGCTTCTTTTAATTTTTGAATGCCGGTTCCGGCTACTTTGGCAAAAGGATCAATTGTGCCGACGACTACATTCGGAATTTCTTTAGCAATGATTAAATCGCAGCAAGGCGGTGTTTTTCCGAAATGACTGCAAGGCTCCAGTGTAACGTAAATAGTAGCTTCTTTCAAAAGACTTTTGTCTTTAACTGAATTTACAGCATTTACTTCTGCATGGGGTTCTCCGGATCTCTTATGCCAGCCTTCTCCGATGATCTTTCCGTGGTGAACAATTACACTTCCCACCATAGGATTGGGATAAGTTGTTCCTAATCCGTTTTTTGCCAATTGTAAGGCGCGATGCATGTATTTTTCATGGGTCGTCATGATACAAAAGTAGGGATTTTAGAAATTTTTAAGTCAAAAAGGAACTCAATTTATGTATTTTTACAAAGTGAATTGTGAGATATGATAATCAGAAAAATAGAATGGAAAGATAATGCTCAAATTGCAAAAGTGATTCGAGATATTTTTGATGAATTAGATGCTCCGAAAACAGGTACGGCCTATGCGGATCCTATTTTGGATACCTTATACGAAGTATATCAAAAGCCCAGATCGGTTTATTATGTTGTGGAAAAAGATGGGCAAGTTCTAGGCGGCGGCGGAATAGCTCCTTTAGAAAATGCTTCGGAGGAATATTGTGAATTGCAGAAGATGTATTTTGCATCTGAGATAAGAGGTTTAGGCTTAGCACAGGAAATTATTGAGAAAGGTTTGGTTTTTGCTAAAGAACAAGGCTTTGAAAAATGCTATCTGGAAACGTTACCATTTATGAAGGCTGCACAGAAATTATACCATAGGGTAGGTTTTCAATATTTAGATCAGCCGCTTGGTTGCACCGGTCATAATAGTTGTGATGTTTGGATGATAAAAGAATTGTAAAACCGAACAAAAAGAAATAGATTTTGACATTAAGAGAGCTTAAAAAGCATTTCGAAAGTAAATTGGGAACCCTTTACGATCAGGGAGAAACGGAGTCGTTTTTTTATATGGTTCTGGAACATTTGCATCAAATGAAACGTATTGACTTTACGTTGAACCCTGACTTTTCAGTGGCTAGTATTGAGGACTGGAACAGAATTATTTCCGACTTACAGCAAGAAAAACCCATACAGTATATTTTAGGAGAGGCGTGGTTTTACGGGTTACCGTTCAAGGTTAATGAATATACACTGATTCCGAGACCGGAAACGGAAGAACTGGTGGAGTGGATTTTGGGAAGTAGAAAGCCGGAAAGCGAAATGATGTTATATCAAGGAGAGTTGCGATCTGCGTTTTCAATTTTAGACATCGGAACCGGAACCGGATGTATTCCGATCTCGTTGAAAGTCAATTTACCGGAAGCAGAAGTTTTTGCTATTGACGTTTCGGAAGAAGCTTTAAAAGTAGCCAATGAAAACGCCCGGCAAAATAATGCACAAGTGCATTTTACCCAAGCGGATATTTTATTGGTCGAAGACCTTAAAAAACTGTCAGCGGTTAACGATCTGTTACCAACTAAATTAGATGTCATCGTTTCAAATCCGCCTTATGTCCGGAATTTAGAGAAAACAGAGATCCGAAAAAATGTTTTGGATTATGAGCCGCATCTGGCTTTGTTTGTGGAAGATAATGATCCTCTGGTTTTTTATCGAAAAATAGCTGAACTGGCTATAGAAAGTTTGAAACCGAATGGGTTATTGTTCTTCGAGATCAATCAGTATTTAGGTAAAGAAACCATAGAGATGTTAAAACAGTTAGGCTATCAAAATATAGAACTCCGTAAAGACTTGATGGGAAATGACAGAATGATTAAAGCAAAGATAAAAGATGAAATGAAATTTTAGCTATTGTTGTACCATCAATTAAAACATCAAGAGCATCTGAATCCTAAAAAATAAGCACTGAAATTCGTACTTCTGCCCTTGTACTTCGATAATTATTCATAACGCAAAGCTTCAACCGGATCTAATTTTGCAGCTTTTAATGCCGGATACAGACCGGAAACGATCGTAACGATAAAAGTCGTGATGAAAGCAGCGATAATAGCCATCCACGGAATCACAAATGAAAAACCGAAACTTAAGGCTATAATTGATCCTAATAAGATACCGAAAAGTATTCCCAGTACACCGCCTATCTGACTGATAACGAATGTTTCAGTAAAAAACTGCCAGGCAATGGTCGATTTTTTTGCTCCTAATGATTTACGGATCCCGATCTCCCGGGTGCGTTCCGTAACGGAAACCAGCATGATATTCATCAAGGCAATAGTAGAACCGAAAATGGTAATTGCACCTATCACTACTGCGATCAGGTTAATGAAAGCAATATTTTCACCCAAACGCTGGATCAGATCGTCACTTCGGTTAATTCCGAAATTGCTTTTTTCAATCGGATTCAATCGGCGTACTTTTCGCATCATTAAAGTAGCATCGTCAACGGCTTCATTAAGTAAGTTGTCATTATTGACCATTACTGAAAGGTCGTAATTTATATTAGGAGCCGAAAACAAGGAACGGGCGATCTGATTTGGGATCAGAACACGTAAGTCCTGGCTGTTGCCGAAAGTGGATCCTTTTTCTTTTAAAACTCCGATAACTTTAAACTTAGCCCCTCTGATGGAAATACTTTTGTCTAAAGGGTTCATATCTTTAAAAAGTCCTTTTTCAAAGTCAGAACCTAAGATACAAACGTAATTATTGTTCTTAACGTCAAAAGGAGTGAGGTTTCGCCCTTTTACGACTTCCAACCCTTTGTTAGGACAAAAGTTCTCGTCGACCCCTACAATTGTAATTTCCGGATCGGTTTTTTGATCCTGATATTTAACTTCAATGCTCGAAGCGGCAGTGAAAGACAGAGAGGTAGAGGTAAAAGGAAAATTATAACGTTCTTTGAATTCTTTAGCCTGTGGGTAACTGATGATAGGATTGGGTTTTTGCTTGCTGTCATTTTGGTTGATCTCGGCAGAAAAATCGTATTGACTGATCGAAAAAGTATTGGCACCCATTGAAGCAAAATTTCCGAATAGGTTTTTTTCCAACGCCTTGGTTAAAGTCAGAATCCCTACCAGAAAAGTAATACCGATCATGATGATCAATACCGTTAATGATGTACGCAATGCCTGGCTCTTAATAGAATCAACGGCGATCTTTGAGTTTTCTTTAAATAATCCTATACGCATACAGCATTAGACTCAACTTTTTATGTTTTGTTACACAAAAAAGGGAAATAGTAAAAAGGGGACAGGAATTACCGTTATAATTTTTAAGAATCAGTAATAAATTCGATATTTGCAGGAGAAAAATTTTAGTTTCGAAATTTATTTTTCAGATCGATAAACGGACAAACTTTTTAAATTGGCAAATTAAAGAAAATGGCTCAAAAACCTAGTATACCAAAAGGAACACGTGATTTTTCACCCGTTGAAGTGGCGAAACGCAATTATATCTTCAGTACGATAAAAACGAATTTTGAAAAATTCGGATTCCAACCGATCGAAACTCCTTCCTTTGAAAACTCTGAAACCCTGATGGGGAAATACGGGGAAGAAGGCGACCGATTGATCTTTAAGATCTTGAATTCAGGAAATTTTTTCTACAGTAAAAAAGGAATTGAGTTGCCGGAATCATTAAACGAATTGTTGGTGAATTCTGCTGAAAATATTACTGTGGAGCAACGCATTGAGTTAAATAAGTTTACCCATAAAATTTCTGAAAAAGCATTGCGTTATGATCTGACGGTTCCGTTTGCACGTTATGTGGTGCAACACCAAAATGAAATTGAGTTCCCGTTTAAAAGATATCAGATCCAACCGGTTTGGCGTGCCGATAATCCTCAAAAAGGACGTTTCAGAGAGTTTTACCAGTGCGATGCCGATGTGGTAGGTTCTAATTCGCTTTGGCAGGAAGTGGAATTGGTACAATTGTATGATTCGGTTTTCACGGCCTTAGGTTTAAAAGGGGTTACGATAAAGATCAACAACCGAAAGATATTATCAGGAATTGCTGAAGTGATCGGTGCTTCTGATAAGTTGATCGATTTTACGGTTGCTTTGGATAAATTGGATAAAATAGGGGAAGAAGGCGTTAAGAAGGAAATGGTCGCCAAAGGCATTTCGGAAGAGGCGCTTGAAAAAGTACAGCCGTTGTTCCATTTTACCGGAACTATTTCCGAGAAGATCGAAAAGTTAGCGCAATTGCTTTCTACTTCTGCAGAAGGAATGAAGGGTATTGAGGAGTTGAAATTCATTTGCGAAAATGTAATGGAACTAGGCCTGCAAACGGCTTATTTGAATTTAGATGTAACCTTAGCCCGAGGGTTAAATTATTACACCGGAGCTATTTTTGAAGTAGCAGCTCCGGAAGGATTAGCTATGGGCTCAATTGGTGGTGGTGGTCGTTATGACGATTTAACGGGGATCTTCGGTTTAAAGAATATGAGTGGTGTCGGAATTTCGTTTGGCTTGGACCGTATTGCATTGGTGATCGAAGAATTGGGATTGTTTCCGGAAACGGTTACGGCTACTTCAAAAGCTTTGTTTTTGAATTTTGGTTTAGAAGAAGCTAAATATGCTATGAAAGCAGTGATGCAATTGCGTCAGAAAGGGCTTAAAGTAGAAATGTATCCGGATAATGCTAAAATAGGGAAACAGTTCCAACATGCAGATAAGCGTGGAATTCCTTTTGCAGTGATTGCCGGAACAGAGGAGATACAAAACGGAGTGTATGCTGTTAAAAATCTGGTTACCGGAGAACAACAAACCGTAAATTTTGATACTTTAGTTACTGTATTGCAGTAAAAAAATGGCTTACTTTGTTGTTTCAAAGCAGGTAAAATTCTAAATGTATAGGTATGGATGTCGATAGTGAAGCTAAGAAAGTGATTTGGTCACTACAAAATAACGTTCGTTCTGAGGAAGAGCGCAATGTTTTTAAACCGACCGGGAAAAAGCCTAAAAGCAATACCTTGAAGTATGTACTGGTGGTATTAACGGGATTGCTTGCCATTAGTTTTGTAATGGCACAATTTCAGAAAACAGCAGTGGATGTCTGTATTGTATCAGATTTTTGTATCAACTCAGAACAGGATGCTTTGTTGTATGTGCTGTATGTTTTTATAAATGTGGTACTAGTCGTCTTCGGAATATATTTTGCGTACCGTATAGGGAAATATCTGGCGGGAAGATTAATGTAATAAAAAAAGGCTTTAGAAAATCTCTAGAGCCTTTTTTATTAAGATAGAAAAATGATATTGTGATTATTCAACAATTACTTTTTTATACATTGCTTTATTATTTTTTAGCTGAACTCTTTGTGCTTCAGTAAGTCCTGATAAAACTTTGTGGTTGAATTTTTCGTTTATTTTCTTTTTTTCTTCGGCAGTAGCTGCATTAGATAATGCTTCTAATCGCATGTCGACCAATTGAGTAAATGCGTTTTTAAGGTTAGCATCAATTTTTAAAAAGGTAGCAACTTCTTCTACACCTTTAAGCATTTCAGTTCGGTTAAGTCCTTTTTCTATGTTGATTTCCTGAGCAGAGGCATTTATTGAAAACCCAAGAAACAAAACAAAAAGTAATAGTATTTTTTTCATAATTTTTTGTATTTAGTTGTAACAAATCTAATTTAAAAAATGATTAATACAAAAAAAGAACATGAAAAAATGAATTTCCTTTCTTTTAGTGGTGTATACTTAAATTCTGTAGTTATTTAGAATTACTTCTGTAGGCGGCAAGTTCTCTTTCTAAACTTGCTATGATCTTATCTTTATCCTGTAAAGATTGTTTCAGTAATTCAATGATCTCACTTTCTCTTTTGTAATCGTCTTTCGGTTCCTGAACCACGTTTTTAGGAAACATTTCTCCCATGGGTTTATTAATGAAATCGTCAATACTGATTTCAAAATAGGTACAAATCTTTTGAATAGTTTCAATTTTAGGTAATGCTTTTTTGACAACGTAGGAGTTGATCGCACCGTTGTTTAAGCCAAACATTGCACCAAATTCATTTTGAGAACAATTCATTCGGTTGACTAAATAAGAAATATTTTCTGGAATATGATTAGTCATCAAAAATACAATATATTGATTATCAAATAATTACTAATAATTGAAAATTTACACTAAGAAAAAATCTTCTTTTTTTGTAAAATTTCTTGTTTGTTTAAGAAAAAATCTGTAAACTTGTACAATCAAAATACAAAAAAATAATTAATAATTGATAATTTCTTCAGAAAAGAGATTAAATAGTTGTGCTTTGGTGATAAGAAATGTCGTGTTAATGGATAAGGATAGAGACACAGCCGTAAAAAATGGAAGTGTTGTTTTGTGAAGGGGGCACATTTGCATAGTGTAGGGGTAAAGGATTAAAAAAATAAAAATAAAGCGTAAAATTACTATATTAACTTAACCAATAATTGGCATTTGCTAAATTAGCTTTAGAAAGAAACAGTTCATTTGAACTGTTTTTTTTTATTATTGAAATTCCCTCTTTTAATTTTACGATCAAACTAAAAAGGATCAGGTGTTTTTAACTAAAGCAGATTTCGGTTATTATAATTTTATTTCGCTTGTTGAGTAAACAAATTTACAAGGAATTTAGTTCATAGAAAAGTATTCTTTTAGAATACGTCAGCTTTATATATAATGAAAGCCTATACTTGAATATAGTTACATTCTTGCGAGTTGGGAAGTAAGTCTGCTACATTGTTTATTTAATTTCCGATCTTTCGGCAGCGGAGTCCCGTGTCTCATTCTGTTTCATTGGAGAAAGGCATTAAGTTTTGAATGTATTTTAAAAGGTTATTCATTGCTTTTTTAGGTTTTGTATAAAAAGAGCTGCTGTAGTAAGTTTATTTAATGTCGGAACACATTCAACTTTAGTATCTTTAGACCAATGAGCATCTATTCCATCTCAAATTTTATGAGTTTTGTTTTCTTCAGTTTTCAATCCTACAATCAATAGGCTCTTTCGTTTGTATTTCGTTATTGTTTTTTTGACTGTCTTTCTTTTTCAAATTTTTCAGACCTAAGTATTTGTTCTTCTAAATTCCACTCAAAATCAAATCTGTTTTTCAGATATTCCGAGATTGGTTCTAATCCGATTTCAGCTCTTCTTTTATCTACATTTACAGGGTCAAATATTGGCCATACATTAAAGCTTTTCGTTTCAGGGTAATATTTCATTTGTCCGCCATAGATTTGAAACTCGCCTTTGTCAGTAGCAATTCGATCTTCTGTTCTTGCTAACAGCCATGGGCTTAATTGGTTATTTTTTACAGCTTGACGCATCAAGGGGAGATACTTTATTCTGGTTTCCGTACTGCTATGTTGAAGTACATTACAGAGGGTTAAATTTCCTTGTTTTCCTATAAGAGACCGATCCGGCCATCCTTGGGTATCCAGGATTTCTCGAATCTTTCTTTCATTGAAGTCATGATTTTTATGATATATAGTATTTTGTTTTACAAATTCCTTTGAATCAAATCCATAAATTCTCCCAATTGAATCTCTCAATCGAATAGGATCTTGTTCTGTTCTCCATATAGTATCTAAAACAGCAGCTAAGTTTTCCGATTTATGGTCGCTTGTTGTGCCTTTTTTTGGTTTATTCTTGTCAGTACAAGAAATAGTTGTTACTAAAAAGAGTATAAATATCAATCTCATCTTTAATTTTAAATTAGTTTTGTAATCCAATTTTCGTGATGATTGCCAGCCATGTCTATTTCTTTTAATATGGTTTTTTTCGAGGGTCATTTGAGTATTCCGGATGAGCGTCTGGTCAATTTTATAAAGTTCTTTATTTTAAGCTCTCTTCAAAACTCCTGAAAGGAAGATGTTTGTTCATGGTCTTTTATGCTATATGAGAATAAGGGTGCTCTTATTACCGGTTCAAACATTTATTTAGTTGTTGTCTGTTCTTGTTGTTTTTTCTTTAATGTCAGTATTCTTTGTTTATAGTAGTCATTAGGTTTTTTCTCATAAGCTTTAATCGTAAATGTTAAAGCATTGTCAAAGTCATTCATTCTTTCGTAAAATTCAGACATAGAATCATAGGTGTTAGCACTTTCAGGATAATATTTAATGGCAAGTTCAAAGTACATTTTTGCTTTTTCGGGTTGTCCCATATCCATGTTCATATAGCCTGACATATTTAAAAGTTCTTCCGGGTATGGTGGTTCTGAATATCCGAAATGGTATTTGAGCTTATTTTCTCTGTTTTTTATAATTTTGAATAATTCTTCTTTTGGGGTATCAAATGAGTTTATTTTATCAGTGTCTTCCATTTGATACCATTTAAAAAGTGATATTAAACCGTCCATGATAGAAGGGAAAGAGATTGTACCATGTATATCTCCGGGGTAAAATTTCCATTCATAAGCTAATTCGTTTTTATTATTTTGATTAACTAAATTCGAAAATTCTATATTGGAACGACTAAACAAGGTAAAGTCTGTTGTGTCCTGCATTACATTATCTATGGTCACTTTTGAGTTCATCATGTGTAATTGTCCGTTTAAAGTCATATATAGCGACTTTCCTTTTAAACTATTGTTTGGAAAAATGTCTTTGGCATGATTCAATAATTTTTGATTGTCCCAATCTAAACTTGGATCAATAGCTAAATAATTTGCAAATAGTTGAGGATGATTAATAAGTGTGTAAATGGTAAAAAGACCGCCATATGAATGGCCTATTAATGTTCTGTAATTAGTGACAGAATATTTCTTTTCAACAAAAGGAACCAACTCATCTTCGATAAATTTATAGAACTTATCGGCCTCTCCGTTTTTTTCAGTAAAAGGCATTCCATATTTTGTGTCAATCTTAGTAGGGGTTAAATCTCGGGTTCTATTCTTACTGTTTGAAATTCCAATAAGGACCATTTCGGGCGTATAGCCTCCACTATAAAAACTTTGTACAACACTAACAGTAGGGAGTAGTTTTTCTCCGTCTAAAATATATGCTACGGGATATTTCTTATTATTTTTCGGGTCATAATTTTCAGGTAGTTCTATGTAGATCTCTCTAAACTCTTTAAGAGTGTGGGAATACAGGCTATCAATAATTCCGATTTCCTTCAAGAATTGCTGATTTTCATGGATCTGTGCATTAACATTTAATTTACCTAAAATAAAGCATATTAAGATCAGGGTATATCGTAAGTGCGTATTCATTTTTTAAATTTTTGTTTTGTTCATTTTCTTTATTTATTACAGCTTAGTCGGGATTATAAATCTCAACTGCTTTTTTTATGATTTTCATTTGAGTTTGAATGGAATTTCTTCTTCTGTAATCACTTTTAGTTTTAAAAGCTAAAACAACATCTATTTCCGGGTAAACTGTAATATTTTGTCCTAATGCTCCTTGAGCAGAATAGGCATGATTAAGTCTGTAATCGTCTGTGTTTTCAATTAACCACCACATATAACCATAGCCTAAATCTAGTCCGTCTTCTTTTAGTAAAGGCACGCTTTTTTGAGCTTCAATGTAAGAAGTACGCTCTTTAATTATTTCATTTACCCAATATTCCGGGATGATTTGTTCCTCGTTCCATTTGCCCTTTCTCAGCATGAGTAAACCAATACGCGCCATATCTCTGGTTGAAAACCACATATGGTAAGCTGGGAACTTAGATACCTTGTAGTTGCCGCTTTTTTGTTGAAGCGATTTGTCCCAATCCTGCATTTGCAGAGGTATGGCAAGTTGAGATTCTATTTCGTCATAAATGCTACGATTGGTTTCTTGTTCAAAAATATATCCTGCAACATTAAAGTCCCAATTACTGTATAGCCAATGCGTACCAGGTTTTACAGAACCTCTTTCCGGTGCATACCTGCGAAAATCTCCGCCGTTTGATCCGTTTAAGTATATTCCGGATCGAGCAGCAATTAAATCCCTTATTTTGGCTGTATTTTCTATCGGAAGAAGTTCGGACACATCGTTGATGTTTAATTCTCCTAACGTTTTGTCAAGGTTTATAATGCCACTTTCAATATATTTTCCAAACAATATAGCAAGAATACTTTTTCTACAGGAGGCTATATAGCTGTTTTCTTGTATATCACCATATTCTAAAACAATTTGACCTTTGTGAACAATGACCAATCCCGTAATATTTGTGCTGTCAATGATATAACGAGTAAAAATAGAGCGTTCTGTATTATCCCACCCGTTTAACGACGGATCTTCGTCTCTTGACCAAGTTTGGTCAGGATATGTCTGTGCTTCACAGGTATAGCAATATAAAAGTGAAGTGAATAATAATAGGATTAATAGTATTTTATAGTGTTTCATGTTTTATTTAAGTTTGATAAGATTTTATTTAGTGTTATGTCAAGCTGAATTAATTCTTCCTCTGTAATTCCTGCAAATGCTTTTTTTCTATTGTCTACAATAACAGGTTCCAATTTGCTTAAAACTTCTTTTCCTTTAGCGGTGATCTCTATTTTATACCTTCTACGGTCTTTAGTATTCATTGATCTTTTTATGAATCTTTTATTGACCATTAAATCAATCATGCGGGTTAATGATGCATTGTCTTTAAAAACCAATTCCGCTATCTCTTTTTGGGTTAATTCAGGAAAATCATTAAGATATTGTAAGATTAGTTTTTGGTCAATGGTGATGTCATTAATTACTTTAGAAAAATTTTGTTTTGAGAACCTTCTATAACTTTTTATAGTCTTTTCAATAGTATAAAATACTGTCTTAGATGGAATTTTCATATCAAATGTTTGATACAAATATAATTGATATATCAAATAAAATACATTTATATAATATTTTTTGTTACAAAACGGGTTATTTGTTATACTGATTTTTCCTTTCTATGAGATTTGTGGTAGAAAAAGGAGCATTAGAGATAAAAATTTTCGGTACTTAAATGAAATTTCCTCACTTCGATCCCTCACTCCTTAACTTTGAGGTATAAAGAAATTAGTAAAATTAAAAGCAATAAAAAAACCCTAACTGTTTGATTAGTTAGGGTTTGCTTTTAGTAGCGAAGACGGGAGTTGAACCCGTGACCTCAGGGTTATGAATCCTGCGCTCTAACCAACTGAGCTACCTCGCCATTTTTGTTGGTCTTGCATCTCTCAATGCGGGTGCAAATATAAAACAAATTCTAAACAGTCCAAATTTATTATGATAAAAAATTAGAGCTTTTTTTCTTTTTGCTTTTTCAAATATTTCTCTATATATTTCCAATCTAAAAATAAATAAAAGATGGAAGTAAAAGTAAAATATGAATTAGAATTCCCCATACACGTATCCCCATCATTACTATATCAATATATTTCAACACCTTCCGGTTTATCTGAGTGGTTTGCCGATAATGTTAACTCAAGAGGAGAATTGTTTACCTTTATTTGGGATGACTCCGAAGAGAAAGCTAAACTTATTTCGAAACGTTCCGGAGAACGCGTTCGTTTCCGTTGGCTCGATGAAGACGGAGTAGAAACCGAATACTTCTTTGAAATGAAAATTTTAGAAGATGAGATAACCAAAGATGTTTCGATACTGATTATAGATTTTGCAGAGGAAGAGGAGTTAGATGAAGCTCGATTGTTGTGGGAAAATCAAATATCAGATTTAAAACACGTTTTGGGATCCAACTAGGTTTCCATTTACAATTATAAAGATTATATTTGTCCCGATTTTTAAGTCGGGATTTTTTATGGTTAATTTTAATGGAAATATTCAGGAAACAAGCGGTATCACAATAGAGAATAACAGAGGATTCTTATTTGGAGACAGCATATTTGAAACAGTAAAAGTAGTAGAAGGAAAAGTGTTGTTTGCGGAAGATCACTACTTTAGATTAATGGCATCCATGCGAATTTGCAGAATGGAAATTCCTATGCGTTTTACGCTAGAGTTTTTTGAAGATGAAATTATAAAATTAACAGAGTCCTTGCCGCAAAGTAAAGCTTACAGAGCGCGTTTCACTGTTTTTAGAGTAGGTGACGGATTGTATTTGCCAGTTTCAAATGAAGTACAGTTCATTGTTACTGCCAGCGAAAACGATCAGGTGGCATACCAAATCAATGAACAGGCTGCCTATGAAATGGAAATCTATAAGGATGCTTATGTGACTAAGCAATTGTTCTCAACGTTAAAGACCAATAATAAAATGCTTCATATAGCAGGAAGTGTTTTTGCTCAAGAGAATGGCTATGATAATTGCTTCCTGTTGAATAGTGAGAAAAATGTTATTGAAGCTTTACAATCGAATATTTTTATGTTAATGGGGAATACTTTAGTAACACCACCGGTTTCAGATGGTTGTCTGAACGGAATTATGCGTAAAAAGATCTTAGAAATAGCTTCGGCAATGCCAAATATCTCTGTTGAAGAAAAATCGATTTCACCATTCGATCTGCAAAAAGCAGACGAGATCTTTTTGACCAATGTTATCAAGGGAATACAGCCTGTTACAAAATACAAAAAGAAGTCATTTCAACTGCACTTGGCAAAAGAAATGGTAGCGCAATTAAATACAGTACTTAATTTAGCATAGGGTCAGAAGGAGCGTTGGAAAACAAAATATATTCGCCACCCTGCTCTTTCATTTTCTCTTTCCAGAACTGTTGTACAGGTTTGGCTAAAAGTTTTGCCTTTAAATTATTCTCTGTAACAATCCAGGCGTTCTCTTTCAGTTCATTTTCCAATTGATGAGCCTCCCAGCCACTATACCCTAAAAAGAAACGAATATTCTTTTTGGTTATTTTCCCTTCGTTAATAAGGTCAAGTGTAACGTTAAAGTCGCCACCCCAATAAATGCCATTAGCTATTTCCACACTGTTTGGAATGATATCAGGAATGTTGTGAATGAAATACAAATTATCCTGTTCAACGGGACCGCCATTGTAAACGGAAAAATTAGCCTTGATTTCAGGTACCAAATCGTGGATAGTATAGTCCAAAGGTTTATTAATGATAAACCCTACTGAACCTTCCTCGTTGTGTTCAGCTAATAAGATGATGGAGCGATTAAAAGAAATGTCTCCTAATGTTGAAGGTTCTGCTATCAGCAAATGACCTTTTTTGGGTAAAACTGATATCATAGCTTTGATTTTTTTCTTAAAGCTATTAAAATTTTATTAAAAAATCAAGAAAAAAAGGAGAACGGGTAAAAAAAATCCTGCGAATTGCAGGATTTAATATTTTTTGAGTAAAAATTTTATTAGTTTACTGCGTTGTCAAGCTCAGCACCAGCTTTGAATTTCACAACGTTTTTAGCAGCGATTTTAATTGTTTTACCAGTTTGAGGATTTCTACCTTCTCTGGCAGCTCTTTTAGAAACCGACCAAGATCCGAAACCTACTAAAGAAACTCTACCACCTTTTTTTAGAGTACCTTCAACATTGCTTAAAAATGATTCTAAAGCTAATTTAGCAGCTGCTTTAGTGATACCGGCAGAAGCAGCCATTGCATCGATTAATTCTGATTTGTTCATAATAATACTATTTATGATTGGTTAAACTTAATTTAAGTGTTACAAATTTAGTTGTATAACGGAATTACACAAGGGTTTATGCGTTTTTTATATGAAAATGTTGATAAAACAAGGAAATTGTTAATAACATTATTTGTAAAATTCTAATTTCTTCTAATTCCAGTGATAATAAGGCTTAAGAAACGTTAGCTTCATCTGAAAAATGAATGCCGTTTAAAAGTTCCCGGATCTGCATTTTTTTCTTTCCGGGAAACTGCAATGAAAAAATTTCAAGAAAACCATCTTTTACCGCAATTTTCATTTCTTTTTTAGTGGTTAAAATTTTGCCTACTGGGAACGAATGAGATTCTGCAACGAATGTTGTATCGTATAATTTTACGTTCCATTGGTTGTTTTCATCGTTAAAATAAGTCCAAGCTGCCGGATAAGGGCATAAGCCTCTGATCAGATTGTATATTTCCTGTCCGCTTTTACTCCAATCTACCTTACAGTTGTCTTTATTTAGCTTGTAAGCTGTCTTGATCTCTCCGCTTTCTAACTGAACGGTGGTTTGTACCTCACCGTTTTCAATGAGCTTAAGTGTTTCTAAAACAGCTTCACTGCCGAGATCCATTAATCTATCGTGTAATATTCCTGCCGTTTCATTTTTTTCGATAAAGGTTTCTTTATGAAGGATCATAGCGCCGGTATCAATCTTGTCGTCAATAAAGAAAGTTGTTACACCGGTTTTGGTTTCCCCATTTATGATAGCCCAGTTAATAGGAGCAGCTCCTCTGTATTGTGGCAATAGCGAAGCATGAAGGTTGAATGTACCCAATTTTGGCATGCGCCAAACAACTTCCGGTAGCATTCTGAACGCTACAACCACTTGTAGATTAGCCTTAAGACTTTTAAGTTCGGCTAAAAAATCTTCCGATTTTAAGTTGGTGGGTTGTAACAGATGTAAGCCTTTTTCAACAGCATATTTTTTAACGGCACTTTCGCTTAATTTTTGTCCTCTGCCAGCTGGTTTGTCAGCGGCGGTTATGACTCCGACGATTTCGTAATTGTTATTATAGATAGTGTCAAGGATCCCGACAGCAAAGTCAGGGGTTCCCATAAAGACAATTCTTAATTTTTCCATTTGAAAATTGTATATTGGTTTTGAGAATTTAATGTGATATAATTTTGGTCTAAAAGTAATTGCAAAGCCTGTATTAAGGAAGAACTGTCTATGTTTAGTTGTTGTTCCAATTCTTCTGAAGTAGCTGCTTTCTTTAGTAATGCAGAATGGATTTCTGTAATGAGAACCGGAATGTTAGTTTCAGACTTCTTTTTTTGGAGGCAAACCGAACAGATACCGCAATCGTTTACTTCTTTTTCGTCAAAATAATTTAGCAATTTTTTGCTGTTGCAGATTTTCTGATCTGAAACATAGTATAAAACACTGTCAAATTGCTGTTTTTTAACCTCGTTGTATTGTTCTAAAAATTTTAGAACCGGATTAATGGTCAAATCGTCTTCTCTTGTTTCATTGAAAGTTATTATAGCGTCACTATTATGAACTTGAAGCGAAACACAGCCTGCTTTTTCCAGTTCGTGTATCACCTTTAAAACAATCGCTTCAGAGGTTTTCGTTTTTTTTGCTATCAAAGTAGTGTTGATACCGGTCTCTACTTCAAAGATGCCGCTGTATGTTCTTAAAATAGTGGTGATGATCTCTTCCTGATCGCGATGAAGACTGATATAACGGATGATCTCTTTACTGGGTAATAAAAAAAACATCTTTACTTTTTCACTGCTTTTATTCAAAAAAGTAATGATACCTTGCCGATCTAAAAATTGTAAAGCATTGAATGTTTTCAGAATCGGAAAAGTATAATGAGTACAAAATTGGTTGAGGTTGAAACTGAATTCTTGCCCGAAGCCCTCTCCGTAAGCGATCTGGAAAAAACTGTTCAGTTTTTTGTAAACGTCTTTTAAGAATGATTTGTCTATTTGGGCTGCTTCAAAAAGTTTTTTAGCCGTTTCTGTATCACTACTGCCTACCAGTAAAACGCTGAATGATTTTGAGCCATTCCTTCCGGCTCTTCCGGCTTCCTGATAATAATTTTCTAAGTTTTCAGGCAATTGGTAGTGGATCACTGTCTTTACATCGGGTTTGTCTATTCCCATACCGAAAGCATTTGTTGCCACAATGACCTGCACTTTGTTCTGCATCCACAATTCCATATTCTTTTCTTTTTCTTTAGCGGGTAGGCCGCCGTGAAAAAAAGTAGCGGTAAAACCTAGATATTGGATTTGACGGGCTAATTCATGACAGCTTTTTCGGTTGCGAACGTAAATGATAGAGGACTGAGGATTTTTCGTTAAAATTTGCTTTATTTTACTCAGCTTATCATCTGTTTTGATAGTATGGTATGCTAAATTTTCTCTGTAAAAAGATTTTTTGAAAAATTTAGGATGCTCTAATTCCAGATTTTCCACAATGTCTTGTTGGACTCTTTCTGTGGCTGAAGCCGTTAGTACTAAAAACGGTACTTTGGGAAAATGTTGTTTTAAATTCTTGATTTTAAGATAAGCCGGTCTGAAGTCATGTCCCCATTGACTTATACAGTGAGCCTCGTCAATAGCGATCAGATTAACGGGGAGCTGTTTTAATCGCTCAACGATCCATTCATGCTGTAAACGTTCAGGTGAAAGGTATAGAAACTTGTAGTTGCCGAATTGGCAGTTGTCAAGTAGTGTAATGATTTCGTCTTGAGAAAGTCCTCCCGAAAGTGCGATAGCTTTTATGTCTTTTTTCTGTAAATTTTCGACCTGATCCTTCATTAAGGCAATCAAAGGTGAAATTACCAGTGTAATTCCGTCAGAAAGTAAGCCCGGAATTTGATAACAAACTGATTTTCCGCCTCCGGTTGGTAAAAGAGCAAACGTATCATTACCGTCAATAACCGATTGTATAATGGCTTCTTGAGGTTCTCTGAAGGAATCGTGTTTCCATACTTTTCGGAGAATTTGTAACGCTTGACTCATTAAAAAATTAAAAATTGTGATTGAGGTGGTCTAATACAAAGTTTACCCGTTTGTCAATGGCACCTTTAGGAATAGTGATTAGTTGGTATCCAAAGTTTTTATACGTTTCTTCTAAGTGTTCGTGTATAAGTACAGCTTGCTCATAGGTCTCGTAACGTTCCGAATCACTTTCGTAAATTTCTTTCCAGGGTGGTAAAATAAATACTTTGGTATATATATGATTTTTACATGCATCAGTAAAAAAACTGGGATAGGAGTCACCGATGTAGTGCATATAAGCTAAAACATCAGGGATGCCACGATCCAGAAAAACAATATTTTCTTCTTCTTCCTGTGCGTTTCTATGTTGTTTGATACGGCCTTCCAGTAACAGCTCGCTAAAAAGCAAGGGCTTTTCAAGAAAAAGCTGTTCGATACCTTGCTTTTGAGCTTCGCGGATGACTTCACGTGAAACTTCCGGATAACAAATAAATCCTTTTTCGGTTAAGGCGTTAATTAAAGTTGTTTTTCCGGAACTTGGTCCTCCTGCTAAAACAATTATTTCTTTGTTCATGCTTCAATTCTAAAATACAAAAGTAAGTTTTTTTGAAAATCTAATCAACTTTGTTAAATTTATAGTTTTCACGCTATTAATTCTTGTCGGAAAGAAGTATATTTGCTGTAAATTACCAGATAGAATGGATAAGAAAACAGAAGAATTTTACATAAGACTAAAAGATGAATTGACGAATACATCACTTTGGCCTACAGAATATTTATATAAATTTATTGTACCTTCAGAACCTCATAAAATTGCAGAAATAGAAGGCGCTTTCAACGGAATGGGAGCAGTCATTTCAACTACTCAGTCAAAAACAGGGAAATATACGAGTGTTTCGGTAAGTGTTCATATGAAAAACCCTGATGCAGTTATTGAAAAATACAAAGAGGTTTCAAATATTGAAGGTATTATCTCTCTTTAAAATATGGAACAAAAAGCAGAATCTTCTTATTTAGAATACAATTCGCAGCGCTCTCCGTTGATTATACCGGAGTATGGCAGACATTTGCAAAAATTAATTGACCAACTTACGCAAATTAAAGACAGGGACGAGCGAAATAAGGCGGCCAAGTATGTGATCTCGGTAATGGGGACATTGAATCCGCATTTGCGTGACGTGCCGGATTTTCAGCATAAGTTATGGGATCAGTTGTTTATTATGTCTGATTTTAAATTAGATGTAGACTCGCCTTATCCTATACCGTCTCCGGAAGCACTGAACCTAAGACCGGACCGTTTAAAATATCCGCAAAACTTCCCGAAATATCGTTTTTACGGAAACAATATCAAATATATGATCGACGTAGCTACGAAATGGGAAGAAGGCGAAATGAAAAGCGCTCTGATCTTGGTTATCGCTAATCACATGAAAAAGTCGTATTTGAGTTGGAATAAAGAAACTGTTGAAGACGAAGTGATTTTCCAGCATTTATATGAATTGTCAGATGGAAAAATTAATCTGATGACTTCAAATGAAGAATTGTCAAATTCTCAAAGTTTGATCAAAGTCAATAAAAAAGTCTCAAATAAGGCACAATTCAACAACCAGAATAAAAATTCCAACCAAAAGAATCAGTTTAAGAAAAAGACCAATCAAAAGAATAAAAGAAACTAAAAGCACTCTATGGGTACATTTAAAATAGAAGGAGGAAAACCTCTAAAAGGTGAAATTATCCCACAAGGAGCTAAAAACGAAGCATTACAGATTTTAAGTGCTGTATTGCTGACTCCTGAAAAAGTAAAGATATCTAACATCCCTGATATCATCGATGTCAATAAGTTGATAACCTTGTTAGGAAATCTGGGGGTAAAAATCCAAAAGATCGGACACGGAAGTTATACTTTTCAGGCTGATGAAGTAAATGTAAATTATCTGGAGACAGAGGCTTTTAAGAAGGAGGGAGGAGCACTCAGAGGTTCCATTATGATTGTAGGACCGTTGTTAGCTCGTTTCGGTAAAGGATATATTCCGAAACCGGGTGGGGACAAGATCGGAAGAAGACGTTTGGATACTCATTTTGAAGGGTTTATCAATCTGGGAGCTAAGTTTCGTTATAACAGAGAAGATCATTTTTACGGAGTTGAATCAGAGGGGCGTTTGAAAGGAACATATATGTTACTGGATGAGGCTTCAGTTACCGGAACGGCTAATGTTGTTATGGCAGCCGTTTTGGCAGAAGGTACAACTACTATTTATAATGCAGCTTGTGAGCCTTATTTACAGCAATTGTGTAAAATGCTGGTTTGCATGGGCGCTAAAATATCCGGAATAGGCTCTAATTTGTTAGTGATAGAAGGAGTAGAGCAGCTTTCGGGTTGTGAACATCGTATTTTACCGGATATGATAGAGATAGGGTCGTGGATCGGACTGGCAGCAATGACCAGAAGTGAGATCACGATAAAAAATGTTAGTTGGGAAAATTTAGGTCAGATTCCTAATGTATTCGGGAAACTCGGAATTACAATTGAACAAAAAGGGGATGATATTTACATTCCGGCACATAAAGACGGTTACCGGATTAAAACGGATATCGACGGATCTATTCTGACTATTGCAGATGCTCCATGGCCAGGATTTACTCCGGACTTGTTAAGTATTGTTCTGGTGGTTGCTACTCAGGCAAAAGGAGAAGTTTTAATCCATCAAAAAATGTTTGAAAGCCGTTTGTTCTTTGTGGACAAATTGATCGATATGGGAGCCAAAATTATTCTTTGCGATCCGCATCGTGCTGTAGTTATCGGACATAATTTCCAATCCCAATTAAAAGCAACGACCATGACCTCACCGGATATACGGGCAGGGATTTCATTATTGATAGCGGCTCTATCGGCTAAAGGATTCAGTACGATTCAAAATATTGAACAGATCGATAGAGGTTATGAACGAATCGATGAACGTTTGAGAGCTATAGGTGCTAATATTGTAAGGGTTTAAAATATCTTTCCATAAATAATAATAAAAAAGGCTGTTTTTTAAACAGCCTTTTTTATTTGTCTTCTCTAAGATAACCACTTTTTCTTTTCTGCATATTTGGCATAGCCAATAGAAAAAAGAGCCAGTATAACGATCATTACAGGCATTGCCATTGCTCCCGGACCATAAACAGCAATAGAATCAATGATAACAAAGTTGTAATACATTTGAATGATTATGGCGATGAATGAGATTGTAAATAATGTTTTAGCCCATTTTTTACGCAATAGCATAGCAATACTACCTAGTGTAGCACCAAAAACAGCAAGAGCAAAAGCTCCTGTTGACCAAGCCGGAGCATGGCAGATCATATTAAATTGTTCTTCAGTATACATGGCTTTAAAAGCTTCTGTTCTAAAAGCCTGTTGGAAATATTGGTTTACTCCCATGAGATTCCATAGTAGTAAAATACCATTGATAATCCAAAAAGATGCTGGTGGTTTTTTCATTTTGTTTTCAGTTTGGTTTACTTAAAAGTAATAAAATTAGAACTGTAAACCAAACATTACACCATCACCCATAAAACCTCCCTGATACGTTCTGACATAATCTACTCGTAAAAAACGGAATTTTCCGAAACCGATATTTCCGAAACCGATACCGAATTCCTGATAAGGTTTTCTATCGGGAACATTGATTTGATGAAAGGTTCCGATCAGGTTCCATTGCAATTTATTCAGTAATGGTATTTTGTTCATGAGAAAACCTTTAAAATCATGTTGAAGATGTGTTTCTACATATGAATCGTTTGTGGATTGTGTATAATAAGGTAATAGATTAAAACTATTCAGATAATCCCCGTTTAGGTTAACATGCGTTTGATTACCGTTAAAATGTTTGTAATCAAGGAATGAAATATCATCGGCATTAAAAAACTTACCGGCTTTAATTCTCAACCCGAAATCTCCTTTATTTCCGAATGTTTGATTGTAATCCATTCGAGCAGCAAGAAAGTCGTATTTGTATTGCTCTTTACTGGCAGAAAATGCTTTACTGTAGTAGAATTGCAAAACAGGAAAATCATCATTTTGAACATTAAGTTTCGCATTCGGTCTGCTAATGTATTTTTGTCCGAATCGGATTCGGGTACTGATACTTGCTTTTAGGATTTCATGTTGTTCAAAAGGAACAGAGTAATTGTTGTATGGCTGTAGAGGATCATTAGAAAAGTAAAGATCACTGTTTTTAAATAGCGTATAATCTGTATTGTTAAACAACGGTCGTCGATTCTCATATTCCAATCCGGCGGTTACAAAAATTCCATTGGTCACTTCTTCACCAGCATGAATTGTAGCAAATTCCTTGTTGTACAATTTCATATAATTATCCTTAAAAAATAAGGAACTGACAGAATTGACGATGTTGCTGATGGGATTAGCTTTGTTGATCTGACTGATGGCACTTCCTCCGGAAATACTTATGTAAGCATCATTGATATTGTTAAAACGATGGTAAATGTATCCGTTTACACGTAAGCGATCTTCGGCAAATCCATAATTAAATGTAGAGCTTATTGTGGTATATTTTCCGGTTTCTTCGTTCCATTTTCTGAATGAGAAGCCACTGTCTAAATTCCAGCCCTGAACCGTATTAAAACTCAGAGAAGTAATATCGGCCAGTCCTTTATAATTGAAATTCCATTTTTTAAATGAGTTTTTATAGGTATAGCCGGTAAAAATGTCAAAAACTTTAAAACGGTTTCCTTTAGCATCGATAGAGTCTAAGTATTCTTTAGATTTTCTGACCGTTTGAATACTGTCCTTTTTTATATAATTAGAAACCTCTTCCTCAGTCAATGGAACCTGACGGCTGGAGTTCCAATAAGCATCATCTTTTTTATTTGCGTTTTCGGCAAATGAGACAATTTCTTTCCCGAATGTTTTTTTGTCAAAACTATCTTTAAAAGTATAATTGGTAAATACATGTGTAAACTTACCGTTAAAATTCATACCGAAAATTCCGGCTTCAAAACTAATAGTCTGTATGTTTTTAACCCAAAGGCTATTATCCGTATTAAAACTGAAATTTTGTTTAAGATTTAGTGTCTCTAGAATGGGTTCCTGCATGCGGTATCCTTTAACGTCAACATCCACACCATATATTGCCCAGGAATCTTCTACAATATAAATGTAACCTTCAAAGACAGGTTCTTTGTCTCGTTTTGGGGTAAGCTTTATTTTGTTGATCAAATGCTTGTTGTTGTCGTAAAAAGTACCTTCTAAATGATATTTATAGTAATTAAAAGCATTGTTTGCGATAGGAGAGACCATTTTGATGGAAAGATCAACATAATTTTCGTAAAAATCATAGTCTGTACTCATTGCTGTATTGTAGCTGAAACCATTATCGTTTCCGGCTACTTTTGAAGCAATTATCTCTTCTTTGAGATGATCTGGCTTCTCAAATTTGATCTTAGAAACGGTTTCAGATAAATAAATTACACCGCTTCGGGTAGAATCTAAGCTACCGTTGAGATCGCCTATTTCCACTCCCATAAATTTTTCAGGAATGTCTTTGGCTCTGAAAATTCCTCTTGAATAAAAATCGGCTTCAAATTTATCAGTTTTAAAGGTATTTTTTTCTTTATTAGCTATAGCTTTTCGAATGATGTCGTTAGCCGGATTTTCTCCGTCTTGCACAACCACTTCGTTGAGCATCATGTCTTCTTCTTCTAAAGTGACATCTAAAGTGTAAGGGAAGTTAATGTTTTGTAGTATTTCTTTACGGGTTTTGAAACCTAAATATTGATATAAGACTACATAGGTTGAAGCATTTGAATTGACATATAGTTCGTATTTTCCTTGTTCGTTTGTCGTGGTACCGTTGTAAGTGTTCTCTAAATAGATACTGACATAGGGAATCGGGTTTCCGTTTTTGTCAACAACAGTACCTTTTATTTGAGAAAAAGTAAAAACAGATATCAGAAGAGAAAAGAATAGTAGTGTTTGCTTCATAATGATTAGGTGTTTCGTGATTAATAGTTATAGAAACGACTGAATAGCCAGATCGTAACTTTGTAGGCCAAAACCTATTATAACTCCTTTAGCATTAGGAGAAATATAAGATTGGTGTCGGAACGATTCTCTGGAGAAAGTATTTGAAATGTGAACTTCAATAACCGGAGTGGTAATTCCTTTAATGGCATCTCCGATTCCGATAGAAGTATGCGTGTAAGCTCCTGCATTTAAAATAATACCATCAAAAGTAAACCCCTTTTCGTGCAGTTTATTAATAATTTCACCTTCTATATTACTTTGGTAATATTCTAAAACGATGTTCGGAAATTTTTCTTGCAGTTTTTTATAATAGTCTTCAAAAGTAGCGTTTCCGTAAATTTCAGGTTCTCTTTTTCCTAACAGGTTAAGGTTCGGTCCGTTTATAATGATAAGTTTCATACAAATCTCTTTTAGGTAAAAATAAAAAAACCATTCTGTTTCAGAATGGTTTTTGCATATCTTTAAGATTTTATTTTAAAACATTATTCCTACAGAGAGCTGTATAACCGAATTTTTAACATCAGCATCTTTTTTTACATCCGTTAAACCGGCAACATAACGTCCCGAAACAAAGAGACGTTTGGTTAATTTGTAGCTTAAGCCTCCGGCTATTCCGAAATCAAAAGTATTGGTGTTACTTGTGTCTATTTCATTTCGTTCACTGACCAATACAGAGAATTGAGGACCGGCTTCTAAGCTAAGTCCGTTATCGGTCAAATAAAACTTAGCCAAAACCGGAAGAGATAAATAACCCAACTCGTTTTTTATTTGTTCGCCTAATCCTTTCAATTCTGATCCCTGAGTTGAATATAATAATTCGGGCTGTACGGCAAAATTGTCAAATATATTTAGTTCCGCTACGACTCCTGCATGGTAGCTGGCAATGTTATTAAAATCAATTCCTTCTACCGATCCTCCGGTGTAGTTTGCAAAATTGGCGCCGCCTTTGATTCCGAATTGCAGAAGCTGAGCATTTGAGCTAAGTGAAAAGATTGAAGAAATGACTGTAAAGATGATAACTGCTTTTTTCATAGCATTTTCTTTTTAAGGTTAAAGAATACTCAAAACACACTATAAATTTGAGGTTAAAATTTGATATTTTCTAACCTTAAAACGCAATATATGCGTTTTTATGACGTTTTTTCGATAAAATGCAAAAAAATACGATTAAGGGAAATTGCTGATAATCAGTTGTTTGTTTTATTTTTTGGTTTTCAAGAATGTGAAAGAATTATTAAATTTTTTAAAATTCAAACAATTGTTTAAAGTGTAAAATATTGTTAATCAATATTTAAGTTGGAATGTGTTACAAAAGTTACAATTTAGTGCGTGAATAGGTGTTTTTCATGTGAAAAAAACTTATAACTTTGCCCCGTTAACTTTAAAATTTAAACTAAACATGAAAAAAGTTTTATTATCTGTAGTAGCTTTATTCGCTTTCGGATTTGCTAATGCTCAGGAAGCAGAGACAACAGAAAACGCTGGTTTTGCACAAGGAGACGTATTTATTTCTGGTGCTTTAACTTTCAATAGTTCAAAAACAGGAGATTTCAAAGAAAATGCTTTCCAAATTGCTCCTAAAGCTGGTTATTTTGTAACTGATAACATCGCTGTTGGATTAATGGTAGCTTACCAATCTAATAAAGTTGATTTCGGTTCTGCTGATGCAACAAATGATGGTTTCGGTGTTGGTGCTTTTGGTAGATATTATTTTACACCTGCTAGCAAATTCTCTTTATTCGGAGAACTAGGTGTTAACTACATGGGGTATAACAACGAGTATGTAGAAACTACAAGTGGTTATTCTGCAGTTGATTACAAATCAAAAGTTTTCGGAGCTCAATTAGGTGCTGGTATGAACTATTTCGTATCATCTAACTTCTCTATTGAAGCTGGTGTAGGAGTTTTAGGATTCTCTACTGATGATAACGGTGGTAATGGTGCTGACAAAACTAATAGTTTTTCTTTCGGTGGAAACTGGACAGCTGTTACTTTTGGTGTTAACTACAAATTCTAATTTGTACAATAATATCCTGAAAAGGCCCGGGCGATGCCCGGGCCTTTTTGTTTGTGGTAAGCAGATGTTTTGAAAAGGTTAATTTAAAATAGCTTTTTATTGTTTATAGTATTAATAGCGGAAAAAATTTGTTAATTTAAATTTGTTAGTTATATTAGCGCAACTTTAATTCAAAATTAATTAACAAAATGAAAAAAATTTTACTTACAGTTGCGGCTATAGCAACTTTTGGATTTGCTCAAGCCCAAGATATTAAGTTTGGAGTAAAAGGTGGTTTGAACTTTACTAATTTTACAGGTGATTTCAACACGGACTCAAAAGTAGGTTTCTACGTAGGTGGGTTAGCAGATTTCACTGTGACAGAAAAGTTTCACGTACAACCGGAATTGTTGTATTCTGCTGAAGGTGCTGATAATGATGCGGCTATTTCTTATTTAAGAATACCGGTAATGGCAAAATATTATGTAGCTGATGGTTTTAACATTCAGGCTGGTCCGGAAGTGGCATTTAAAGTTGCTGCTGATGACGGAGTAGATAATGCTACAAAATCACTTGATTTCGGTTTAGGTTTAGGAGCAGGGTATGAAATGGAGAGTGGTTTAATGTTTGATGCTCGTTATAATTTCGGATTGGCTAATATTTATGACGGTGATAATTATGACCTGAAAAATGTTGGTTTCCAAATTGGTGTAGGATATAGATTTTAATACATATCATGTTTAGTTAACGAAATCCCGCCTATGGCGGGATTTTTTATGTTTAAAAATTGCTATTTTTGAAGTATGGCAAATTGGCAATCGTATTTAAAAGAATATCAGAATTATTTGCGTTTAGAAAGAGGACTTTCTGAAAATACGATCGTGAACTATAGTTTTGATATAGAGAAATTAATATTATTTTTAGATCAGTATCAAATAGAGGAGTCACCGCTAAAAATCAGCGAGGAAACAATCCAGCAGTTTATCTATGAGCTATCTGGTCAGGTCAATGCAACTAGTCAGGCTCGTGTTATTTCGGGCTTAAAAAGCTTTTTTTCTTATTTAGTATTTGAGGACTATCGGGAAGATTCTCCAATGGAGCTGATAGAAGTGCCTAAAGTGGGTAGGAAGTTACCGGATACGCTTTCTACGGTTGAAATTGATCAATTAATCGGAGCGATTGATCTGTCAAAGGAGCAGGGGGAACGAAACAGAGCTATGCTTGAAACATTATACAGTTGTGGTTTGCGTGTTTCGGAATTAGTAAGTTTGAAACTTTCAGATCTTTTTTTTGAAGAAGGTTTTGTTAAGATCACCGGTAAAGGAAATAAACAACGCTTTGTTCCGGTTGGAAAATCGACTCAAAAGTATATAAATCTGTATATAAATGAGGTTAGAGTACATCAGGAAATCCAAAAAGGTTTTGAGGATACGCTTTTTTTAAACAGGAGGGGAAAGCAATTAACCCGTGCGATGGTTTTTACCGTAATTAAAGATCTGGCTAAAAAAATAAACCTGAATAAGGTAATTTCACCACATACTTTTAGGCATTCTTTTGCGACACACTTGTTGGAAAACGGGGCAGACTTACGTTCCATTCAATTGATGTTAGGACATGAGTCTATCACAACAACAGAAGTATATATGCATCTGGATCGAAAATTCTTGTCGGAAGTGTTGAATAACTACCATCCTAGAAAGTAGATTTCTATTAATTTTAAAAATAACAAAAAAGGGTTTATCAAATGATAAACCCTTTTTTTAAATATAGGAATAATTATTTTGCAATATTAACAGATCTGGTTTCGCGGATCACGGTAATTTTTACCTGTCCCGGATAGGTCATTTCAGTCTGGATTTTTTGAGAAATCTCAAAAGAAAGTGTTGCGGCCATTTCGTCTGAAACTTTTTCACTTTCAACGATTACACGTAGTTCCCTACCGGCTTGGATTGCATAGGCGTTTTTAACACCGTTGAATCCGAAAGCAATGTCTTCCAAGTCTTTCAAACGTTGAATGTAAGAGTCTAATACCTGACGTCTTGCTCCCGGTCGAGCTCCTGAAATAGCATCACACACCTGAATGATAGGTGAGATCAAGTATTTCATTTCAATTTCATCGTGGTGCGCTCCAATAGCATTACATACTTCGTCTTTCTCACCATATTTTTCAGCCCATTGCATACCTAAGATTGCGTGTGGCATTTCGCTTTCTGTTTCCGGCACTTTACCGATATCGTGTAAAAGTCCGGCACGTTTAGCTAATTTTACATTTAAGCCTAACTCGGCAGCCATGATACCACAAAGGTTAGCTACTTCACGGGAGTGCTGTAATAAGTTTTGTCCGTAAGATGAACGGTATTTCATTCTACCTACGATTTTAATCAATTCAGGATGTAATCCGTGAATACCTAAATCAATAACTGTACGTTTACCTACTTCAATGATTTCTTCTTCAATTTGTTTCTGAGTCTTTGCAACTACTTCTTCGATACGAGCCGGGTGGATACGTCCGTCAGTAACTAATTTGTGAAGAGCTAAGCGTGCGATCTCTCTTCTTACCGGATCAAAGCAAGATAAGATAATAGCTTCAGGTGTATCGTCGACAATGATTTCAACACCGGTAGCAGCTTCCAAGGCTCTGATGTTACGTCCTTCACGTCCGATGATTCTACCTTTAACGTCGTCAGATTCGATGTTGAATACAGAAACACAGTTTTCTACAGCTTCTTCTGTACCGACTCTTTGAATAGTGTTGATAATGATTTTCTTTGCTTCTTGTTGCGCTGTCATTTTTGCTTCTTCCATCGTATCCTGGATGAATGACATAGCATTAGTTTTAGCTTCAGCTTTTAAGCTTTCTACCAATTGGTTTTTAGCTTCTTCAGCAGAAAGTCCGGAAATCACTTCTAATTGTTCTACCTGACTGCGGTGAACTTTTTCGATCTCTTGTTGTTTTTTCTCTAAAAACTCAACGCGATTGTTGTAGTCAGATACTTTGTGTTCTAACTCTTCGTTCAGTTTTTTGTTTTTAGCTAACTCATTAGATACTTGCGATTCTTTATCGCGTGTTCTTTTTTCTGCATCCGTGATCTTTTTGTCTCTTGACAAGATTACTTGTTCGTGCTCAGCTTTTAATTCTAAAAACTTTTCTTTAGCCTGTAAGATTTTATCTTTTTTGATTGATTCAGCTTCTGCCTTGGCATCTTTCAAAATAGAGGCAGCTTCTTTTTTTGCATTTTTGATCAGGTTTGATACGTTGCTTTTTTCCAGAAACTTAGCAATACCGAAACCTAATGCAATTCCTAAAACAATTCCTATTATACTTATTATATCCATAGTTAATTAAAAAAATTATATATAAAAAAAGCCTACATTAGGTGTTTGTATAAACTCGTAAAGACAAGTTTTGAGCTAACTCGCAGTTCATGTTTCCCACTTAAGGGCTTACAATAGATGCGACGATTCACTCGTTTAATTTGTTAGTGTTGAGTTTATCAAAATGTGAACTAATGTAGGCAGTACCTTTATTGTTACTGTAAGAACGTATTTTTTATTTTGAGAGTAACTCACTCAATTTCTTATCCAAGTTTTGCAGGCGCCTGATCCCGTTTTCATAATCTTCAGATGAATCAATCTGTTTTTGTTCTAATTGGGCGGCAAACTGTAAGGCACACATGGCCAATACATCCTGCTTGTCTCTAACAGCATAGCTTTGTTCAAACTGTTGAATCATCTCGTCTATCTTTTTTGAAGCGCTGCGCAAAGCTTGTTCTTGCTGCTCTTCAATAGTAAGCGGATAAACACGATCGGCAATTGATAACTTAATTTTTAATTTTTCATTCATCTTTTAGTCCGATAGCTGTGCTATGCAATTGTCAATTTCTCGAATAAGAGAATTTATTTTGAGTTTCGTTTCTCGTTTGTTTTCGTCACTGCCTAATAAAGAATTGACCATCTTTAAATTTTCCAATTGTTTCTTTAGTTCAGCAATTTCACTTTGTTTTACATTGTTTTCCTGTGTCGTTTTCAGAAACAAAGCTTCTAATTCTGAATTTTTTTTCTCTAATTGAATCAGTTTTTGGTTCAATTTAAAGAATTTAACTTCTAGAGAATCAATTAATTCAGTTAATTTATTCATCAATGGTACAATTCATTTCCCTTCCTACAAAATTAGTATTAGAATTTAATAATTACAATATTTTTTCTTTTTTTTTATGAAATAAGGTTTAGGGTTTATAATATTTTGGCTGTTAAGGAGTTGTAACAGAGGTTTTAATTCCTCTTTTTATTTTATTACTTTAGCTGAAAAATCTTAAAATATGCTACGTTATATTTTTCTTTTAATTGGTTTATGCGCTTATTCACAGAGTGAATACCCAAGTGGATTTATATCACCGTTAGACATTCCTTTAGATTTTTCGGGCTCATTCGGAGAATTGAGAAGTAATCATTTTCATTCAGGATTAGATATGAAAACGAATGCAGTAGAAGGATTGAAAGTGTTTGCAGTAGCCGACGGGTATATCTCCAGAATTAAAATTTCACCTTTTGGCTATGGTAAAGCTATTTATATAACGCATCCGAACGGATATACTACTGTATACGGACATTTACAAAAAGCTAACGGAGCGATTGAAGAATATATTAAAAAGGAACAATATCGTCAAAAATCGTTCGGAGTTGAAATGTTTCCCGGTCCGGCGGAATTACCGGTTAAACAGGGAGATGTAATTGCTTTTTCGGGAAATACTGGAGGAAGTGGTGGTCCGCATTTGCATTTTGAATTTCGTGAAACCAAGAGCGAAAGAACGGTAAACCCTCTTTATTTTGGTTTTAATAAATTAGCTCCGGATAAATACAAACCGGATTTACAGGGAATAATGGTATATCCGATGGGAGATAGCGTAATCGCAAATTCTTCTCAAAAGCCATCCCGGATTTCTTTTTTGAAGCAAGTTGACGGGAATTATAAAGCAGAAAAAGTAGTGGCTAACGGAAAAATAGCATTTGCGATTAATGCGTATGACCATTGTACTAATCCGTATAATAAAAACGGACTTTTTAAAGTAAATGCATATTTAAACGGAGTACTGTATTATAGTTTTGAGCTCGATAAATTTGCTTTCAATGAAACACGGTATCTGAATAATTTTATCGATTATGGGATTTATAAGGACAAGAAGCAACGTTTTCAAAAGTTATTTTATGAGACCCCTTATCCGCTTTCTATTTTGAAACAAAATAAAAATAACGGAGTAATCAATACACAACCTAATTCGACATATACTTTCAGAATTGAAATGTTTGACTTTCATGGTAACCAAACGAATATTTTTATTCCGATTGAATATGGAGTTGAAGATGCTAAAATCACTAAAGAGGAATCTTCTGCACCTTACGTCTTGAAATCTAAGATTGAAAATAATTATGAAAAGGACAATATATCGGTTTACGTTCCGGAGAATGCGTTCTATGATGACTTTAATTTGGATTTTGAAGTAAAAGAAGGTGTTTTGACTTTTGGAAAACCTGAAATTCCGGTGCATAAAAACATTACAATTACTTTTTCAAACGTAGAAGGATTGTCTGAAGAAGAGTTGTCTAAAACTTTTATTGCTACTTTAGACGGGCATCAATTAGAATATAACGGAACACTTAGAAAAGGGAATGTTTTTTCGGCAAAAGTAAGAGAGTTAGGTATGTTTAAACTCGCACAGGATTCTGTTCCGCCAAGGATTTATAATGTTAATTTTGTGGAAGGGCGCAATTTGAACAAACAAAACACATTAAGTGTTTCAATTTCTGATAAACTTTCAGGAATTGATACGTATAACGCCTATTTGAACGGGGAATGGATTTTAATGGAATATGACTATAAAACTAAAAAGCTGATCCATCAGCTATCAGATGGTAAATTTGTTTCCGGTAGGAATGATTTGAAAATTATTGTTACAGATAATATGCAAAATTCAACTACCTTTGAGAGCTATTTTTTTATGAATTAAAAATTTAAACTACTTGAATAAATATCTTTTTCTTTTCGTTTTCGGCTTATTCACAACTTTTGCGTTTGCACAAACAGCACGTATAAAAGGAGTTATTTTGGATGAATTCAATCAGCCGGTTGAAAATGTTACAGTGAGTGTTGGTAATAAAGGAACAGTTACGAATAAGAACGGTTTTTACAGTTTGGATGTTCCTGCTAATCAAAAAGTAACGGTTACGTTTTCCCACGTTACCTATAAACGAGTAACTGTAAATGTTGAGTTAAGACCTAATGAAGATTATGAGTTTAATCCGGTATTAAATACCAATGTAGAGCAAATAGGTGCTGTGGTCGTTATGGGAAGCAGTAAAAAAAGAGTAGAAGGAATCACCACAATTGATCCCGTAGTAATCCGGAAAATTCCGGGAGCTAATCCGGGTATTGAAAACATCATTAAGACGTTGCCGGGAGTATATTCAAATAATGAATTGAGTACATCGTATGCCGTAAGAGGAGGGAATTATGATGAAAATCTGGTTTATGTTAATGAGATCGAAGTGTACCGTCCTTTTTTAATTCGCTCAGGACAACAGGAAGGTTTAAGCTTTACGAATACGGAAATGGTTGAGAGTGTAGATTTTTCAGCCGGAGGCTTTCAGGCTAAGTATGGAGATAAAATGTCTTCTGTTTTAGATATCACCTATAGAAATCCGACGCGTTTTAAGGCTTCTTTGGATGCCAGTTTATTGGGGGGGAGCTTGACGGTCGAAGGAGTGTCAAAAAATCAGAAATGGAGTAATATTACCGGTGTTCGTTACCGCGATAATAGCCTTTTAGTAAATAGTAAAGAAACGGAAACCAATTACAGACCTTCATTTGCAGATATTCAAACTTTATTTACGTATAATGCCTCTTCAAAATGGCAATGGAGTTTTTTAGGAAATGTATCCCAGAATAAATACCATTACCAACCTTTAAGCCGTCAAACAAATTTCGGTACGGTTAGTGACCCGATTGCTTTGTTAGTGGTATATGACGGACAGGAAAAGGATGAGTATACTACTGCATTCGGAGCTATAAAATCAGTATATCAGTATAACGAGAAAAATAAACTGAAGTTTATAGCCTCGACCTATCATACTCAGGAACAGGAATATTATGATATTCTGGCTCAATATCGTCTGGGAGAAGTAGATTCAAATATTGGTTCGGATACTTTCGGAGATGTGGTATATTCTCGTGGAGTAGGAGGCCAATTAACTCATGCCCGTAATGATTTAGATGCTTTGATCTTTAACGGAGAAGTTAAAGGTTTTCATCAGTTAAATGAAAGATCGGAAGTAGAATGGGGGATAAAATATACTTATGAGGATATCCGCGACCGATTGGTAGAGTGGGAAGTGATCGATTCCGCCGGATTTTCATTACCAAGACCGGATCTTGAGTATCAGAATGATCAGCCGTATAATCCTTACACAGGACCATTAGCACCTTATTTTAGCTCAAGAGCAACAAATTATACTACTATCAATCGTTTTTCGGGGTACTCTCAATGGAATTACAGAGGGAAAATAGGAGAGCATCAATATTGGTTAAATGCGGGTGTAAGAGGACATTTTTGGCAAGTAGAAACTCAGGATGAAAAAGGAAATGCTCAATTTGTATTCTCGCCGAGAGCTCAGTTTGCTATAAAACCGAATTGGGATAAAGATATGCTGTTCCGTTTATCAGGAGGATTGTATTACCAGCCGCCTTTTTATCGTGAGTTAAGAGACTCGTCCGGAGTGGTAAACCCTAATGTAAAAGCGCAGCGATCATTTCATGTAGTGGTGAGCAATGATTATAGCTTTAAAATATGGAATCGCCCGTTTAAATTGGTTAGTGAGGCGTATTACAAAAAAATGACGGATGTAAATGTTTATACCATCAATAATGTCAGGATTCGCTATAAAGCGGATAATAATGCAGAAGCGTATGCTTATGGATTTGATGCAAGACTTAATGGGGAATTCGTTCCCGGAACCGAATCTTGGTTCAGTTTCGGCTTTTTAAAAACCGAAGAGAATTATAATGACAGAGGTTATATTGCCCGACCGACCGACCAAAGGCTGAAGTTCGGACTTCTATTCCAGGATTACATGCCGAATATACCTAATGTGAAGTTATATCTGAATTTAGTCTACAATACGGGATTGCCGGGAGGTTCGCCTTCTTATGCTGATCCGTATGATTATCAGTTGCGTTTAAAAGATTACCGCAGAGCTGACGCCGGATTCTCTTATGTGTTTAAAGATCAGACCCTGAAATCAGAACACAGATGGTTAAAGCCATTCAGTGAATTTGCATTAGGGGTGGAAATATATAATCTGTTCAACAATCAAAATGCGATTACGAATACTTGGGTTCGCGATGTATATACCAAATCACAGTACGGTATACCGAACTATATGACAACGCGAGTGTTTAATATTAAGTTAATTGCACGTTTGTAAAGTTGGAGATGCTTAAAAATTAGTATATTTGATAAAGAAATTTTTAACTTATGCGAGTACTTATTGCTTATATATCGGTTGTTTCGGTAATGTTTTTGGCAAGCTGTAAAAGAGAAGAGAAAGAAACACCTAAAAAAGTGATTTACGAAGAAGTGAAATCAACAGCGGTTAAAGAAGAGAAAAAAGTAGACACATCTTCTATAAAAATTGCAGATTTACCGATTCTTATGGACGGAACGAAATACTTGATCCATCCGGTTGGAGATGTACGCGTATACGATGATTACAGCAGAGTTTACGGTTCCAGTAAAACCAATCAGGTAAGTTATGCTATCTCTAATTACAATCGTTTTGAATTAACCGGATATTTTGAGAACCTGAAGTTTCAACATATTGATTCCACAGCTATTCATTCGTTGACGGATACTAAAATGCAAATTCAGACAGTTACTTATCTGAATACTATTGCAGAAAAATTTAAGAAGCACGTTTTGGTGTACACTTTAGTGGATCATGATACCAATAAGGATGGAAAAATTGATCAGAACGATATTAAATCTTTGTATTTGAGTAATATTGACGGAACTCAATTCACTAAGGTTTCAGAAGATTATAATGAATTGATCGACTGGAATATCATTGAGCCTCAAAAGAGACTTTATTTGCGCAGTATTGAAGATATCAATAAGAACGGAGCTTTTGATAAGAAAGATAAAGTACATTACCATTTTGTAGATCTTTTAGCGGACGAATGGAAAGCAGAAGAATACATGCCGATATAAAAGACTGAAAGTTACTTTTCTATGAAAGATTCTCTTTCATTTAAGAATATAAACAAACTTGCAATTCCTGCCTTGATATCCGGAGTATCAGAACCTTTACTATCTCTGACGGATGTTGCTATTGTCGGAAATATTAAAGAGCATGCAACTGAGTCTTTGGCAGCGGTGGGTATTGTAACCACTTTTTTGTCCATGCTTATCTGGGTTTTAGGACAAACGAGAAGCGCACTATCAGCTATAGTTTCACAATATTTAGGAGCGGAAAAATTAGATGAGATTGAAAATTTGCCGGCACAAACGGCTTATTTAATTACCTCATTAGGAATATTTATCATTTTTCTGACCTTACCTTTTACAGAAGAAATCTTTAAGTTATATAATGCTTCAGACACAATCTTAGCGTATTGCGTGGAGTATTATAAGATCAGGATATTCGGTTTTCCGTTTACACTGTTTACTATTTCGGTTTTCGGAACTTTCAGAGGGCTTCAGAATACTTTTTATCCGATGTTGATAGCCATTACAGGAATGGTTGTCAATATTATTTTTGATTTCCTTTTTGTTTTTGGTTTAGAACCTTTGATGCCGGCAATGGGAGTTAAAGGAGCAGCATTAGCAAGTGTTCTGGCTCAAATGATAATGGCGGTTATGTCGGTTGTTTTATTGTTACAAAAGACAAGGATCTCCATGCGGTTACGATTGCCTGTAAATAAAGAACTGAAAAGGTTCATGCAAATGGTGCTCAATCTTTTTATTCGTACATTAGCCTTAAATGTAACTTTATATTTAGGAACCAGTTTTGCTACAGCTTACGGAGAATCTTTTATTGCAGCTTATACAATAGCAATCAATATCTGGTTTTTGGGAGCTTTTTTAATAGATGGTTATGCAAGTGCCGGAAATATACTGTCCGGCAGGTTATACGGTGCTAAAGATTATAAATTATTATTGAAGTTAGGCAATACTTTAATGAAGTATGGTTTTGTTTTCGGGATAATAATGGCGATTATAGGTTTTACCTTTTATAAACCGATAGGTACTATTTTTACAAGTGATAAGGAAGTGTTGGAAAAGTTTTATTCGGTTTTTTGGATTGTTTTACTAATGCAACCGTTTTGCGGACTGGCCTTTATTTTTGATGGTATTTTTAAAGGATTAGGAAAAATGAAACAGCTTAGAAACTTATTATTAGTCGCTACTTTTACCGTTTATGTACCTGCTTTATGGATGTTAAACCAATTCGATTACAAACTAAAAGCAATCTTTATAGCAATGACATTCTGGATCGTAGCCAGAAGTTTTCCATTGATCTATCAGTTCAGAAAGATATTTCTTCCTTTAGTTGATGAAAGAAAAAATTAAATAAGGATTTCACTTTCCAGATCCGATTTTTCAATAGTAAAATCGAATCCTAGTTTCTCAACCAGTTCTATAACCAGTTTTTTGTACCAGTTTTCACTTTTAGGATGAATGTAAATTTTTTCAATAAGCGAATTAATATCCACATTGATCTTTAATCCGTTATCTATAATGACATTATTTTGACTAACGTCGGAAATAATTCGGATTTCTTTTTCGTACTGAAAGCTTTTTCGCTTGAATAAAAACGGGAAAAACGTATCGTCAAACGGAATAAAATCTTTTTTATAATCGATATAGTTTACTTCACCTATGAATTGTTCAAAATGATTTTCGGGTTGTAAAGCTTCTTTTACCCGTCCTATTGTCGATTGAATAGCTAAACCTTCGTTGTTTTTGGTAAATATCTGCCACATGGCAAAAGATTCATATTCATTGGCGTGCCAACTGCTGATGACTACTTTTTCACGATGGGATTTATAGTAATCTAAAAACTTCGGATTGTTCTCAGCTATTTTTTTGATCTCTTCAAAGGTAGGTTCAGAAAAAGTTCCTTCGTATTGATCTTCAAATTTATCGGAACGAGACATAAAGAGCTTTTCTGAAAGCAACATGTCTAAGAATTTTGACAGATCCAGATATTTCCACACAATAGTGGAATCAGTATCACTTAATTTTATATTAGGATTTTCAATATACATACATAAAAAAATCTCCATAAATTTAAACATTTTATGGAGATTCTTCAATTATTTAAAAACTATATTTAATCAAAAGACTGAAGAGAAACTAATTTGGCATAAGTGCCGTTTTTTGCCATGAGTTCAGCATGTGTTCCTTGCTCAACGATTTCTCCTTTTTGCATGACTACAATTTTATCAGCTTTTTGAATAGTAGACAATCGGTGCGCAATAACCACAGAAGTTCTGTTCTGCATCATGTTTTCCAGAGCAACCTGAACCAATTTCTCACTTTCAGTGTCCAAAGCAGAAGTTGCTTCGTCTAAAATCATGATCGGTGGGTTTTTGAGGACTGCACGGGCAATAGATAAGCGTTGCTTTTGTCCACCTGATAGTTTACCGCCGGCATCACCGATGTTGGTCTCGATTCCATTCGGAAGGTCTTTTATAAATTCATAAGCATTAGCAATCTTTAAAGCCTCTAAAATTTCCTCTTCAGTAGCGTCAGGTTTACCGATTAGCAAATTGTTTTTGATCGTATCGTTAAACAAGATAGAGTCTTGTGTGACCAATCCCATTAATGAACGTAAAGAATGAATATTCCAATCGCGGATATCAGTTCCGTCAATTTTAATATGTCCTTCATTTACATCGTAAAAACGAGTTAATAAATTAGCAATTGTACTTTTTCCACTTCCGGATTGTCCTACCAAAGCAACGGTTTTTCCTTTAGGAACTTCAAGAGAAAAGTTTTTCAATACATTTTCATCTCCGTATCTGAAATTGATATTTTCAATAGTAATAGATTTATCAAAAGTGTCCTTAACCAAGGCGTTTTCTTTGCTGTCAATTGTATTTTCCTGTTCTAATATTTCAAAAACTCTTTGAGCAGCTGCAATACCGTTTTTAACTTGATATGAAGCTTTGGAAATAGCTTTTGCCGGAGTTAAGATATTGTATGCTAATCCCATGAAAGGAAGAAAAACCGTACCTGCTAATGTTTTTTCAACTAATACAAGATTTCCGCCATACCATAGTAAAACCGCAATAGTGACAATACCTAAGAATTCACTCATAGGAGAAGCCAGATTGTGTTTTTTACCTATTTTATTAGATAACTGTAGTAAGCGTTGGATAGAGCCCTTAAAATTCTTTTTGAATATAGGTTCTGCATTATAACTTTTTACTACTTTAAGTCCACTCAGGGTTTCTTCAGCTAATGAAATCATGTATCCGCTTTCATTTTGAGCGCGAAGCGATTGTGATTTTAAGCTTTTACCGATTCTGGAGATAATTAACCCGGAAATAGGAATGAAAATAAAAATGAAAAGACTTAGTTGCCAACTAAAAGTAAACATCATTATGATGGAAAATACAATAGTAAGCGGTTCTTTTACAATTAGTTCCAATAAGGTGAAAAATGAATTTTGAACTTCACCGATATCGCCGAGCATCCTTGCCATAACATCACCCTTTCTTTTTTCTGAATAAAAAGAAACCGGAAGACTGATAATTTTGTCATACATCTGCTGACGCAAACTGGCCATAATGCCGTTGCGCAGGTGCATCATGTGGAAAGAAGCAAAATAACCGGCTAAATTTTTAAGTAAAAATGTAACAATTACTAATGAAATTACGATTAGTAATGCAAATTGAGGCTCGCCATTTTCGGTAAGACTCGTTATTTTATAATTAAAAAAACTTTTTACGTAATTAAAAACTTCGCTGATGTGGATTACATAATCGTACCAATTTTCTTGTTTGATAAAAACCGGCTCTTTTGATACTTGCTGGTTCTGATCGAACATTACATTGAGTAATGGTATAAGGGTAACGAAAGATAGCGTACCAAAAAGAGCGTATAAAACGTTATAGATAATATTCCAGACCACATGTCTTTTTAACGGACGGATATGTGGCATTAATTTTTTAATAATTTTTTTCATTAGTTCAATTTCATTTCAGCAATGATTCGGGCAATTTTGGCGTCCAATTCTTTTTCGACTGCTTTGTATTGCTCGGCAGTAGGCAATACTTGGTGAACACTAAAGTAAAACTTGATCTTAGGTTCTGTTCCGCTCGGGCGAGCACAGATTTTGCTTCCGTCTTCTAAATAATAGATAAGAACGTTTGATTTAGGAATGGTAATCTCAAATTGATCATCGTTCATTAAATCTTTTCCTTTAGAACTTTGATAATCCTCTATGCAAACTACACGTTCACCGGCAATTTCAGTTAAAGGGTGTTCGCGCAGGTTAATCATCATCTGTTTGATTTCATTAGCTCCTTCAATTCCTTTTTTAGTGATCGAAATTAAATGTTCTTTATAAAAGCCATAGTCAACGGAAAGATTTATCAATTCCTGAAATAAACTGCTTCCGGCTGCTTTGGCCTGAGCCGCAATTTCACAAACTAATAAAATGGCTGCTACAGCATCTTTATCGCGAACATTATCACCCACCATATAGCCGAAACTTTCTTCACCACCACCAATAAATTTTTGGTTAGGGAAATCTTTAATGAATTTAGCGATCCATTTAAAACCGGTTAAGCCTACTTTACATTCTACACCGTAAGCTTCTGCTAATTCAAGCATTAACGGCGTAGATACAATAGTGGAACCAATGAATTCATTACCTTTTAACTTTCCGGAGCGTTTCCATTGTTCTAAAAGAAATGCTGTCATGATAACCATGGTCTGGTTACCGTTAAGTAATTTCATATTTCCTTCCAAATCACGTACGGCAACTCCTAAACGGTCCGAATCAGGATCTGTGCCTACAACAATGTCAGCCTTAATTTTATCGGCTAGTTCTAAAGCCATGGTTAAAGCTTCAGGTTCTTCAGGATTCGGCGATTTTACTGTAGGGAAATTACCGTTAGGAACTTTTTGTTCTTCTACGATATTAACATTTTTGTATCCTGCTAAATCCAAAACATTCGGAATGGCCTTAACAGATGTACCGTGTAAAGGCGTGTACACAATTTTTAAGTTGTCTTTTGCCTCCTGATGAGTACTAAAACTAGCGTTTTCTACAGTAGATTTCCAAAAAGCTTGGTCAATAACAGTGTCAATGTATTCGATCAGGCTTTCATTCGCTTCAAAGTTAATGTCACTGTACTGTAAGTTTTCAATAACCTGAATGATCTCTCCGTCTTGTGGCGGAACTAATTGACCGCCGTCTTGCCAATATACTTTATAACCATTGTATTCCGGTGGATTGTGTGAGGCTGTCAAGACTATTCCGGCATGGCAATTCAAATGACGAACAGCAAATGATAATTCCGGAGTGGGACGCATATCTGAAAACAGGTATACTTTAATTCCGTTCGCTGAAAATACGTCGGCAACGATTTTAGCTAAAGTGTTACTATTGTTTCTGCAATCATAAGCAATAGCTACTTTGATTTCTTCTCCGGCAAAAACTTTTTTCAGATAATCTGATAGACCTTGTGTATTTTTACCTAATGTGTATTTATTGATCCGATTGGTTCCTACTCCCATGATCCCGCGCATTCCTCCGGTTCCGAATTCCAGGTTTTTATAGAAACTGTCTTCCAATTCTTTAGGAGCGGAGGTTATCATTTCTTTAATAGCTTCTTGTGTTTTTTCATCAAAAACAGGAGTCAGCCATTCATTTACTTTGTCTAAAATATGTTTATCGATGTGCATATCTAATTTTTTTTGTAACCAATTTTTTCTCGGTTTTCCTTTTCAATATTTTTTTGATTGGAATTCATTAAAAAGTTCAAAGCCTTGTATATTGATTTTCAATCTCTGTTAAGCGTTTTGTTAGTTCTTCGTAAGTTAAAGCAAACTTTCTTAATGAAACAAAACTTCTCATTATGGCAATGTTTACAGCTATTGCTTTTTCGTTATTTAGTACAGAGGAGAGCATTGCTACGCCTTGTTCGGTAAAAGCAAAGGGCAAATATCTGGTTCCTCCTCTTTTTGGGGGCACAAATTGTGACCTCAAAATTTCAAATTCTTCTAATGTTAATTCAAACATAAAATCAGTAGGGAATCGTTTTAAATTTCTTCTGACTGCCTGTTTTAAAGCTTTAGTTTGAATTTCGTAAAGTTCAGCTAAATCATAATCAAACATTACTTTTTGATTCCTGATTTCATAAATTTTGTCGTTAATAATTTCAATTGTGTTCATGGCGTATATAAATAAAAAATAATGCAAATTTACTAAAATTCTTGTTCAATCTTATAGCGTTCTTCATCGCTTTTGGTTCTCAAAATGATCTCGCCTAAAAAACCGGCCAGAAAAAGTTGAGTACCGATGACCATAGTTGCCAGAGAAATATAGAACCAAGGATTGTCTGTAACTAAAATAGTAGGTTCCTGATGGTATAGTTTCCAAAGTTTGAAGAAACCTATGAATCCTGCAGAAATAAAACCGATTAAGAACATCAAAACCCCTAAGGCTCCGAATAAATGCATCGGACGTTTCCCGAATGTAGATAAGAACCAGATCGTGATCAGATCTAAAAAACCGTTGATGAATCGATTCATACCGAATTTAGAATGGCCGTATTTACGAGCTTGATGTTGAACCACTTTTTCACCGATTTTAGAAAAACCGGCATTTTTGGCTAAAACCGGAATATAACGGTGCATTTCTCCTGATACTTCAATATTCTTAACGACATTTTTATTGTATGCCTTTAATCCGCAGTTAAAATCGTGTAGTTTAACCCCCGATGTTTTACGGGCAGCCCAGTTGAATAACTTAGAGGGCAGGTTTTTACCGATAACGGAATCATACCGTTTCTTTTTCCAACCCGAAACCAAATCATAATCGCCTTGGGTTATCATATTGTAAAGTTCCGGAATCTCATCGGGGCTATCTTGTAGGTCGGCATCCATAGTAATGACCACATCCCCGTTTGTTCTGGCAAAACCAGCATGCAAAGCCTGACTTTTACCATAGTTCCGGAAAAAACGAATTCCTTTTACATTCGGGTTTTCTTTAGATAGGGATTGAATGATTTGCCAAGAGTGGTCTGTACTACCGTCGTCTATGAACCATATTTCATAAGAAAAGTTATGAGAATCCATAACTTTCTTGATCCAATTGTGTAATTCAGGCAACGATTCCTGTTCGTTTAATAAAGGGATTACTATAGATAAATTCATAAAATTAAAAAGCCGGTTTGTCTTTTTTTACAATGGCGCCTACAATCAAAGAGTGAATTAAACCAATTACACTATACATAACAATAGAGAAAGGTATAGCAACATAAGGTTTCATGAACATTTCTACAAATTTCATAGACATTTTTAATTGATCTGCAGTCATATTCGGATTTTGTTTAACTGTGATTTCCTGAATTTGAGAAATAACTTCTGTTTTAAATTCCGGAAAGATAAAGTCAAAGATAAAATAAAATATACCGTAGATAACTGCTGCTAAAGCACAAAGGGATAATCCTACTTTTAACGTTTGACCGAATGAGATGTATCCGTTGTTGATCTTGTTCTTAAAATCATTAGCGGCTAAATAAATAAATGTAAAAGGTAAAATTAAATAATTAAGTACATTAATAATTACGCCTATAGTAGGATTGGTCTGGGCACTTAAATTGAATGCATACATAATTACAAATTCAAGAATCATAACGATCCCGAAAACAATTGCATAATTTACAGCCGATTTACTTGGTGATATAGTTTGTTCCATGTTAAAAATAAATTACAAATATAAACAGAATAAATATTACTAGTTATTAGTTGGTATTAAATAAAAAAAGTTACACGAATGCTTGTAAATTAAAAATTTAGTGTAAATTTGCACTCTCAAAATAAAAAGATTAACAATAAAAGGTTATTGTGTTGCTTACACCTTTTGAAGAGAAAGCCGCGGAGTAACAGATAATCACAAATAAAAAGATTTACATTATGAAAAAAGGTATTCACCCTGAAAATTACAGATTAGTGGCATTCAAAGATATGTCAAATGATGATGTTTTTATTACTAAATCTACAGTAGAGACTAAAGAAACTATCGAAGTTGATGGTGTTGAGTATCCTGTATTTAAAATGGAGATTTCGAGAACTTCTCACCCGTTTTATACTGGTAAATCTAAACTTATTGATACAGCTGGTCGTATCGATAAATTCA
>NZ_JAMXLC010000001.1:568857-622078 GCF_024054235.1 Flavobacterium sp. NRK F10 | reverse complement strand
TTTTTTTTGATACTATTAAAAATAATTTTTGCTTTTGCAGATTTGTCTTAACTTTAAGCACTTTAATGTAATTGAAAAAATAAATGAACTATATACTTTTTGACGGAACTGTACGCAATGCGTTATTACCGTTTACGTTTACCCGTCCGGTCGCTGATATTCGTGTAGGTATCCTGACCATCAGAGAAAAGTGGGAAAGGTTTTTAGGCTATACAACGACAACTTTAACAGAGGAGTATTTAATGGATAAATACCCGATGGTAGAAATGGAGGAGAATATCATGATTAACGCTTCTTTTTTTCCGAATGATGTTTTAGTTGAAATGATTCTGAATTTAGAACGCAATCAAGCCATAATTGCCGGAGAAGAGATCATAGCATTTTTTACAGATGATACTCAGGAGGAGATTGATTTTGATGAGTACGAACTATTGGATTATGAGGAAGATTTTATTCGTATTGAAAATACATGGGATATTTTTGCTAAAAATGATTTAGCAATTCGTGAAGACTTTGAACTTTTAACAGAAGGCAGGGTTTCTCAACCTATTCCTAAAAGTGTTAACGTCATTGCTCCGGAGAATATATTTATTGAAGAAGGAGCACAATTAGAATTTGTGACTTTGAACGCTTCGTCCGGGCCAATTTATATAGGTGCTAATTCAGAGATCATGGAAGGATCATTAATTCGTGGACCATTTGCCTTGGGTGAAGAAGCACAGGTAAAACTCGGGGCTAAAATTTATGGGGCAACGACTGTTGGTCCGCATTGTAGAGTGGGAGGAGAAGTAAATAATTCGGTCTTATTCGCATATTCAAACAAAGGTCATGATGGGTTTTTAGGAAATTCTGTTTTAGGAGAATGGTGTAACATTGGAGCAGATAGTAATAATTCAAACCTGAAAAATAATTATGAACCGGTGCGTTTGTGGAGTTATGAGACAGAAAATTTTGCAAAGACCGGCTTACAGTTTTGTGGTTTAATGATGGGAGATCATAGTAAATGTGGTATCAATACAATGTTTAATACCGGAACAGTTGTAGGTGTTTCTACCAATATTTTCGGGAGTGGATTTCCTCGAAATTTTGTGCCAAGTTTTTCTTGGGGTGGAGCTTCAGGTTTTACTACTTATTTGACTAAAAAAGCTTTTGAAACGGCTAAAATAGTTATGGCACGTCGCCATATAGAATTTACAGAACAAGATGCGGCAATTTTAGAACACGTATTTGAAGAAACTAAGAAATACAGAAAAGAATAATGTTTGGGCTTATTTTAATTTATTGGGTAGGAAAATATTTTTACCAATTAGCAGAAAAATATAGCCAAAACAAATGGTTGTATGCTATTTTAGGAATAGTAGTCTACTACGCAGGACAGGCAATTATAGGTTTTACAATAGGACTGGTAACCGTTTTTTTCGATATTTCAATAGATTGGGATAATAAGATAATGATGGCGCTTATCGGCGTACCGGCCGGAGCTTTGTCTGCGTACTTTTTTTATATTCTTTTAGAGAAAAAATGGAAAAATGAAGAAGTAAAAGTCGACTCGATCCAAGATATAGGTAAAGAGATAGAAGATCAACACTAATCAGTTGTAAATGCTGATTAGTGTCGAAATAAGTAGAATAGCTGATAAATATATTACAATAAATAAAATTCTGATTTTATTTCTCTTTTTATTTTCTTTCTGTTTTTGTGATCTTATGGATTCTAATAATTCCGGTGTGGCCTTTATAGAGTCACGTCCAGGTACTTTTTCTTGTCCCGCATAATCTTTCCAGTCTGACTTTTTTGATCTGCGTTGTGCTTTGTTAAATTTTAAGCTCTGAATTGCATTCATCATAAAACCTTCTCCTGCCATAATCTTTTTTGGTAATTATACGCAAGAAATTTTTTAAAAGTTACAGAATTGTTTTAGAAACAACATCAGATTTAAAAATATCTAAGCTTTACAATAGTCTAGATATCTAATTTAATCTTATCTTTGCACTCCTCAATTTTTTGACAACGATTTCATTAATTGAGAGTTATATATGGAAAATAAAAATAAAGTAGCATTCTACACTTTAGGGTGTAAATTAAATTTCTCAGAAACCTCTACAATTGCCAGAAATTTTCAAGACGAAGGCTTTGACCGCGTTGACTTTGATGAAGTAGCTGATATTTATGTGATAAACACTTGTTCGGTTACGGATAATGCCGATAAACAATTCAAACAAATAGTACGTAAAGCGCTAAAAAAGAATGAAAAAGCCTTTATAGCGGCTGTGGGATGTTATGCCCAGTTAAAACCGGAGGAACTAGCCGCAGTTGATGGTGTGGATTTAGTTCTGGGAGCAACCGAGAAATTCAAGATTACAGATTATATCAACGACCTGTCTAAAAACGATATGGGTGAAGTACATTCGTGCGAAATTGAAGAAGCTGATTTTTATGTAGGGAGCTATTCTATTGGTGATAGAACACGTGCGTTTTTAAAAGTGCAGGACGGTTGCGATTATAAATGCACCTATTGTACTATTCCTTTGGCGAGAGGTATTTCTCGTAGCGATACCATGGAAAATGTATTGAAAAATGCTGCTGAAATTTCTGCAAAAGGAATTAAAGAAATTGTATTGACCGGAGTAAATATCGGGGATTACGGAAAAGGAGAGTTTGGTAATAAAAAGCACGAACATACTTTTCTGGAATTGGTTCAGAATTTGGATAAAGTAAAAGGGATTGAACGTTTGCGTATTTCGTCTATTGAACCTAATTTATTGAAAAATGAAACGATTGATTTTGTAGCAAACAGTCGAACTTTTGTGCCGCATTTTCATATTCCGTTGCAAAGCGGAAGTAACGACATTTTAAAGAAAATGAAACGTCGTTATTTACGGGAATTGTATGCAGAGCGAGTGGCGAAAATTCGTGAAGTAATGCCACATGCGTGTATCGGAGTAGATGTTATTGTGGGCTTTCCGGGTGAAACAGATGAACATTTCTTGGAAACCTATCATTTTTTAAACGATTTGGATATTTCTTATTTACACGTGTTTACTTATTCTGAGCGCGATAATACGGAAGCTGTTGCAATGGAAGGAGTGGTGCCAATGAACGTGCGTTCTAAAAGAAGCAAAATGCTTAGGGGGCTTTCGGTTAAAAAGCGTAGAGCTTTTTATGAAAGTCAGATCGGGACAGCGAGAACAGTATTGTTTGAAGGCGAAAATAAAGAAGGCTATATTCATGGATTCACAGAGAATTATGTAAAAGTAAAAACTCCTTGGAATCCGGAATTAGTGAATACACTTCGCCCGGTCAATTTGTCAAAAATTGACGAAGAAGGTGCTGTCAGAATTGAATTTACGGATACTTTAGTATAAAAAAGACAAAACACGCTTTAAGCGTGTTTTTTTATATTTTAATTCCCGGAGGTAGCATATTCTGGTATCTTCTGTTCTTTCTGAAAAAACTGATCAGTTTAGCATGGGTAGGAACAACTCGTAAATTTCGCTCCTCTACCAGGTCTAAAACAGTTTTTATAAATTCTTGATGTACTTTTTCATCTTCACAATCATTTGGGCAGAATTTGGTTAAAAAAATCTTTCTTTCCTGAAGTGAGTATTCAATGGTCAGTAGGCCTTCGTCAGTTTTAACTTCGAATTGTCTTAACAGTTCGTTATCTTTTATTTCCATCTGAAAAATATTTTATGGTAGAACGTGTGTTGATTTCGTTGCGAATCAAAAAAATAATTTTCAATTACTTCTGCAAAGTTAGTGATTTGATTGTCAAATTCAAATCAATATGGCGTTAAACTTTTAAAGTTTCTAACAGAAAGTTAAAATTTATAAATTCTATTTTGAAAAATACAGAAAAGAAAAATAAAATGGTATTTTTATAGTGACTTTACAAAACAGATATAGATTGTATGGCTAAGATTCCTGTTTATTTTATGCCCGGTCTGGCTGCAAGCCCGGCTATTTTTGAGAATATAAAGTTACCGGAAGAGCAATTCGAAATGTTTTTTTTGGAATGGATGGTACCGTTGCCGGAAGAAACTTTGGAACAATATGCCAAGCGAATGAGTGAAAATGTAAAGCATGATAAAGCAGTTTTGATAGGAGTATCTTTCGGAGGGATTTTAGTTCAGGAAATGAAACGGTTTTTGAATGTTTCTAAAGTAATAATCATCTCAAGCGTTAAAACCAATAAAGAACTCCCGAAAAAAATGCAGTTTGCAAAAAAAACTTTGGCCTACAAATTGATACCTACCGGTTTGTTGGCTAATACGGATAGTCTGGTGAAATATTCGTTCGGGAACAGTATTGTTGCTAAACGGATTAAGCTTTATGAAAAGTATTTAAGCGTCAGAGATAAATACTATCTCGACTGGTCAATACAAAATGTTGTCAATTGGTCACGAACAGAGCCGGATGATGAAGTTGTTCATATTCACGGAGATAAAGACGAAGTGTTTCCTATACAATATATTTCAGATTGTATAGTTGTAAAGGGAGGAACACATATTATGATTATAAATAAATTCATGTGGTTAAATCAAAATTTACCCTCAGTAATATTAGAAGAAAAAACAAGAAAACAAGTAGTATGAAAAAGATCGGTGTAATTTTAGGAGTTGTTTTAGTGGCAAGTTTATTTGTTTATGCTACAGCCACCGTTGTGAAAGAATCTGTTTATGTAGACTATCCTAAGCAAATGAATTTTGCTGATGAAGTAGTTCCTTATAAAATAATGGATGTTCAGGAGCGCTTGGATCGTGAAATGGTAACCAATATGAATTATCATTCCAATACCACTTTGGTTATCAAAAGAGCCAATAAAGTTTTTCCGGTGATCGAACCTATTTTGAAAAAAAACGGAGTGCCGGATGATTTTAAATATTTAGCCGTAATCGAAAGTAGCTTGGTCAATGCGGTTTCTCCTGCCGGAGCAAGAGGAGTATGGCAATTTATGCCGGCAACGGCCAAAGAGAACGGGATGGAAGTGAATAGTTATGTAGACGAACGTTATGATCTGGTAAAATCTACCGAAGCTGCCTGTGCTTATTTAAAAGAGGCTTATGCTAAATTCGGAAGCTGGACATTGGCAGCAGCTTCTTATAACGGTGGAATGAATGGGGTTTCCAGAAGATTGGAGGAACAACAAGTTGGCGATTTTTATGATTTACTGCTGCCTGAAGAAACCTCTCGTTATGTTTTTCGTATTCTGGCATTAAAAGAGATCATGCAGAATTCAGCTAAATACGGATTTGCGATCCCTCAGGAAGCATTGTATAAAGAAGTACCGTTTAAGACCATTCAGGTTGATAGTACAATTAATGATCTGGCAGATTTTGCTAAGTCTCAGGGAATCAATTATAAAATCCTAAAATTACATAACCCTTGGCTTCGTGATAAAAGTTTACCGAATAAATCAGGGAAAATGTATGAGTTAGTTATTCCGACAGCCGGTTACTAAAATGAGTAGAATGACACTGCAAATAATACTCTTTTTAATATGTATAGGACTTTTAGCAGGGATACTGAGCGGATTAATAGGTATAGGAGGAGGGATTATAATAGTACCTCTGCTGCTGCTGTTGGGATTTACTCAGCAGGAAGCACAGGGAACCAGTCTGGCAGCGCTATTACCACCGGTAACACTTTTAGCGGTTCTGAATTATCATAAAGAAGGTTTTGTTGATTGGCGTTACGCCGTGATGATTTCTCTCTTTTTTATTGTAGGCGGATTTTTAGGTAGTAAAATTGCCGTTGGTTTAAATGAAAAAGTACTACGCAAAATATTCGGAGTGATACTTTTACTGATCGCCGGAAAGATGATATTCACAAAATAAAAAAATCCCCTGAGTACTCAGGGGATTTTTTTATTAAATCTTTTTCATTTGCTGTTGCATCATTTTAATCTGATCTTTCAGCATATTGTGCTTATCTAACTTCTTTGCTTCATTCAGTAAATTGGTTGCTTCCATTTTACGTCTCTTGGTCATCGCAATTCCGGCCAATTGTAATTTAGCTAAGGCTAAGTCCTGATCCATAGACAAACCTAATTCAATGGCTTTTTTAAAGAATTTTTCAGCCTGAGTTAAATTGGTCTGCGAAACCATGATACCATTAAGATAATTGTAATATCCTTGTTGTTTTTTCACTAATGCAGTTTCCGGATTTTTAATTTTATCTAACCAAACTTTAGCGCCTTCTAAGTCTTGTTTACGTAACTTTAAAAAGGCTAATAAGATTAATTCGTTTTTGAAATATAAAAAGATAAAAATGGAAGAAAATAATAATAAAAATATTCCGTTTCCGATATTGCTTTCAAAGAATTGGTAAATTCCAAAAGCAATAATTAGTCCGGCAATGATTAATTTGATATTTTTGTTAAACATATTCGTATTTTTTAGTGAGTTGCAAAGGTAATAAAATCAATTAAAAATATTTTTAAAAAAGTACTTGCTATTGAAAAAAGTCTTTGTATATTTGCACTCGGTTTTCCAAAAACGGTAACCGCTTATTTTTTTGAGTTTCGATTTTAATTATAGATTTTAAAAATACAAGCAATGAGTAAGAGAACATTTCAACCATCAAAAAGAAAAAGAAGAAACAAGCACGGTTTCATGGAAAGAATGGCTTCTGCTAACGGAAGAAAAGTGCTTGCTCGTAGAAGAGCTAAAGGAAGACACAAATTAACTGTTTCTAGCGAACCTAGACACAAAAAATAATGTTCTTTTACCTAGCAATAATATAAAGGTGTTACTTCTTTTGGGTAACACCTTTTTTTTATATTTTTATGAAGACTTTTTTGTCTAATTATTTGACTACTAATAACACAACAACTTTATAATGCCAAAAGACAATTCAATCAAATCGGTTTTAATTATAGGCTCAGGGCCTATCATCATCGGACAAGCATGTGAGTTTGATTACTCCGGTTCGCAAGCTGCTCGTTCCTTAAGAGAAGAAGGTTTGGAAGTAATTTTAATTAATTCTAATCCGGCAACCATCATGACTGACCCAAAAATGGCAGATCATGTATACTTAAAGCCACTTACAACTAAATCAATTATTGAAATCTTAAAAGCACATCCTCAAATTGATGCAGTTTTGCCAACTATGGGAGGGCAAACAGCTTTGAATTTATGTATCGAAGCGGATGAAAAAGGAATTTGGGATGATTTTAATGTAAAGATTATCGGAGTAGATATCAATGCGATCCAGATCACGGAAGACCGCGATAAGTTCAAACAACTTTTAGCTCAGATCGATATTCCGGTTGCACCTGCAAAAACAGCCAATTCTTTTTTGAAAGGAAAAGAAATAGCGCAGGAATTTGGTTTTCCTTTAGTAATTCGTCCGTCATTTACCTTAGGAGGTACAGGAGCTGCTTTTGTTCATAAAGAGGAAGATTTTGATAAATTATTAACTCGTGGTTTAGAAGCTTCGCCTATTCATGAAGTTTTGATTGACAAAGCTTTGTTAGGTTGGAAAGAATACGAGTTGGAATTGTTACGTGATAAAAATGATAACGTAGTCATCATTTGTACGATTGAAAATATGGATCCGATGGGAATCCACACAGGAGATAGTATTACAGTAGCTCCAGCTATGACATTATCAGATACTACTTTCCAGAGAATGCGTGATATGGCTATCAAAATGATGCGTAGTATCGGAAACTTTGCAGGTGGTTGTAACGTTCAGTTTGCAGTTTCACCGGACGAAAAAGAAGATATTGTAGCTATTGAGATCAATCCTCGTGTATCACGTTCGTCAGCCTTAGCCTCTAAAGCAACCGGTTATCCTATTGCTAAAGTCGCATCAAAATTGGCATTGGGTTACAACTTGGATGAATTGCAAAATCAGATTACAAAGTCAACTTCAGCATTATTTGAGCCAACGCTTGACTACGTAATTGTTAAAATACCACGCTGGAATTTTGATAAATTTGAAGGTTCAGACAGAACTTTAGGTTTACAGATGAAATCAGTAGGGGAAGTAATGGGAATCGGGCGTTCGTTTCAGGAGGCTCTGCATAAAGCAACTCAGTCATTAGAGATCAAGAGAAATGGTTTGGGTGCAGATGGAAAAGGATATAAAAATTACGAGCAGATCATTGAAAAATTAACGTATGCCAGTTGGGACAGAGTATTTGTGATCTATGATGCTATTTCAATCGGTATTCCGTTAAGCCGCATTCATGAGATCACTAAAATTGATATGTGGTTCTTAAGACAATATGAAGAACTTTATCATCTGGAAAAAGAAATTTCGACTTATACTGTAGAAACTTTACCAAAAGAGTTGCTTTTAGAAGCTAAGCAAAAAGGTTTTGCGGATAGACAGATTGCTCACATGATGGGATGTTTGGAGAGCGATGTTCATAAATTACGGGAAGAGAAAAAGATCAATAGAGTATTCAAATTAGTAGATACTTGTGCGGCAGAATTCAAGGCACAGACACCATATTATTATTCAACATTTGAAGCTGAAATTGAAACAGCAGACGGAACTCGTTATGTGGCTAATGAAAGCGCTGTAACTGATAAGAAAAAAGTAGTGGTTCTGGGGTCAGGACCTAACCGAATCGGACAAGGTATTGAATTTGATTACTCATGTGTTCACGGAGTTTTAGCAGCAAAAGAATGCGGTTATGAAACGATCATGATTAACTGTAATCCGGAAACGGTTTCTACCGATTTTGATACGGCTGATAAATTGTATTTCGAACCTGTTTTTTGGGAACATATCTACGATATTATTCAACATGAAAAACCGGAAGGCGTAATTGTACAGTTAGGAGGTCAAACGGCTTTAAAATTGGCAGAGAAGTTATCTAAATACGGAATTAAGATCATCGGAACTAGCTTTGAAGCATTGGATTTAGCAGAAGATAGGGGAAGATTCTCAGAATTATTGACAGAATTGAATATTCCGTTCCCTAAATTCGGAGTAGCAGAAAATGCGGAAGAAGCTTCTGAATTAGCAGATACTTTAGATTTCCCGCTTTTAGTTCGTCCTTCGTATGTATTAGGAGGTCAGGGAATGAAGATCGTGATCAACAAAAAAGAACTGGAAGAGCATGTGATCGAAATCCTGAAGCACATTCCGAATAATAAATTGTTGCTGGATCACTATTTAGACGGAGCTATCGAAGCAGAAGCCGATGCTATTTGTGATGCAGATGGTAATGTGTATATTATCGGAATTATGGAGCATATTGAACCTTGTGGTGTTCACTCGGGAGATAGTAATGCTACTTTACCGCCATTTAATTTAGGTGAGTTTGTGATGCAGCAAATTAAAGATCATACAAAGAAAATAGCCGTAGCTCTAAAAACGGTTGGACTTATCAATATACAGTTTGCAGTAAAAGACGATACTGTTTACATCATTGAGGCTAATCCGAGAGCATCGCGTACCGTTCCGTTTATTGCGAAAGCCTATAACGAACCATATGTGAACTATGCAACTAAAGTAATGTTAGGAGAGAAAAAAGTAACGGATTTTAACTTTAATCCGCAATTGAAAGGATATGCGATCAAGCAACCGGTTTTCTCTTTCAATAAGTTTCCTAATGTTAACAAAGCTTTGGGGCCTGAAATGAAATCAACCGGAGAAAGTATCTTGTTTATTGATGATCTGAAAGACGATCAGTTTTATGAACTATATGCAAGAAGAAAAATGTATCTGACTAGATAATACATAAAAAAAGGAGCTTAATTAAGCTCCTTTTTTTATGTTCCTTATTCTTATTTTTTAATGAAGTTTTTGGTATACTTCTGGTTTTCGTTGGTTTCAATAGTTAAAATATAAACTCCTTTTTGCAATGGGCTAACATTGATAGAATTCGTTAATGAAGTATGGTTCATTACTTCTTGTCCCAATTGGTTGTATATTTTAATACTTTTGATCGTTAAAAGATCGATATTTGAAATATTTAGTACATTGTTAACCGGATTAGGGTAGATGTTGATCTGATCTTCATTGAAATCTGCTAAACTCAAAGGACTTGATCCTTCGACAACCATTAAAGATTGGTTGATGGCAGGGTTTTCAATGACATCAATTGTTCCGGAAGGCCAAATGATATGAACTTCGTCAATTGAGGTTGCCGTTCCTATCCCGAAATGAGCATTCAATGAGCTCATATATCTAAAGCCTTCGCCACTTCTTATGTCTCTGATTTGTTTTCCCCAACTTCCATAGATTTCAACGCGGGCACCGATACCGTTTTTATTACTTACGATACCGTCTAATGTTATTTTTATCCAATTGTTTCCATTAGGTATTGCGTAATGGATATTGTTGTTGTTTTGAATGTCTAGAAAGCCGTCATTGTTTAGGTCACCAATAGCTCCTACACTTAAGCCTGTGTATGGAATAGGATAAAAAGTTCCGTCTCCCTGATTGTTAAACATGATCTTGTTTCCACCTCCTAATACATCGACAAAACCGTCATTGTCAAAATCGTAAGCTACATTGTCTATGTTAGTACTGGAATTGGTGTCCCAGCCTGATCCGGATGTTATTTCTGTATAGGCTTCTTCGACTGAATTACCAGTGTCTAAATTGTTCTGAAAATAATGGTGAACTCCTGAACTTGCTGTAATAATGATATCCATATCACCATCATTGTCAAAATCAGCTACGGCAGACGACCAAGTTTGGATAGGGGTTATATTGATTTGCGCTATAGCGGAAATGTCCGTGTAAATCCCGTTACCGTCATTTCTGTGTAATTCACAAGGAGGTCCTGAACATTTAGAGATAAAGACATCTGTATCTCCGTCATTGTCAAAATCTGTAAATAAAGTAGAATAGTTTCCACCGCCGCTTCCGATGTTCATAGCTCCGGGAGTTACACTACTTTGATAATATGTCAGATTATTGCTGGAGTCATTCAGATAGTAAACATTCGGTGCGATATCATGGCACGAGAAAACATCTAGATTTCCGTCATTGTTGAGGTCAGAAAAGTTTGTTCTTTGGCAAAAAATATACTGACCGGGAGTAAAATTGGAATAAGCAGTGCCGGTATTGTTTGAAGTCCATACGCTTAATCCGTTTCCGCTTCCTAATACAATATCATTATACCCGTCTCTGTTATAATCTCCGGCAGCCATACTCCAGGAAGGCATTTTACTGGTGCCACTGATCGGAATATCTGTAATGGAGAATACCCCGGGAGCGGTTTGATAATGAATTCTAAGATTATTAGCACTGACTCCTACTATATCGTCTTTAAAATCTCCGTTCATATCCACAATACAGATATTATAGGTGCTGTTTAGTGTACCGACAGTTACATCTGAATATGAAATAGGGGAAGCAGGAGGAACGACTATAGGATTTTCAATTACTTCAAACACAAAGCCATTATTGCTCCATCGGTTATCCCAGGCAATATAATAAGTTTCGCCGGCTGAAACATTAAATGTAGCCATAGAAGAGTAGCCTGAACCGCTATCGTCATCACCGGAATAGCAAACTAAATTGTTGCAATCTCCGGTATAAACGTGAAAGCGCGTATCCACTAAAGGACTGTTTGCTGACAGGTAAGATGTTACTGTTACGGTATAATCATCTGACGGAGTATAAGCATACCATTCCCCACGAGGGTCTCCGTTGGTGATCGTTCCGTTTGGTGCACAGAAAATAGTGGGTGCGGTACCGTCAACAGCAGCTACAGTGTAGAAACCTGCTGTTGTAATAGGCAGAGCAGTCTGGCACGTGTCTTGAGCCTTTATGCTACTTACAATAAAAAATATTGAAAGCAGTTGTAAAGTAGTTTTTTTCATGTTGTTGTGGTTTTAGGTTAGTTTTATGGACAAGGCGTAAGGGAATTAATCCATTGCTCAATTAATTCAACACCTTCAGTATGTATAATAGTCCTGCCGTGTAAAGGCATTCTATAACTTTCATCTTCCGTATTTAAACGGTAATACATCATAGATCTGCCGATATTGCCCGGAGTTACAATTTTTGATAATGCCGGCGGAAAATCCTGCATGTCCTCAGTATCGACACATACACCCATATTAGTGTTGTTGTTATAGGTATCACTATAGGCAAAACGCATAGGTCTGTAACTACAATGACCACCAACACTATGGCAGTGAGCGCAATTGATGTCTACATAGGAACGGGCTCTCAGATCAATAGGTAGAGAAGTATCGTGATAATCTACTACAGTGTTTTGTACAGAGGGCAGATTAAAGTTGTTTTCGAGATAGTCTTCTTCTATCCATTTTAATAGTTGATTTTTAGTTCCGTCAGTATAATTGTAATTAAAATTCAGGTTCTGAGGTTTGATTCCTATAGGTGTGTGAGTAGTTATTAAAACATTGTTGACTTCTTGTTCTGATTTGTGGCAGGTTATACATTGTACCTCATTCGGGATCCTGTAGGTAGCATTTTTCAGATTGTTGTTTTCGTCAATCCAACTGATCGGGATATCACTACCGTCTAAATCGAAATAAGCTTCGGTTTGTTCATCGTTCCATACATAATTAGCAAAGATCCACCCGCTTTCTTTGCGAATCATTAGTCTTGTTTCTAAAATGCGGGTTGTGTTTGAAGGCTGTACATTGTCATAATAGAACGTTTTGATAAGTACAGCTCCTACAGGTAGTTCTAAAACTTTTCCATCGCCGTTAAAAGTAGCTTTTGTGTTTTTCGGTAGCCATACAAATCTCTTTTTAAGAGCATAATCTGTAAATAGGGTACTGGCCGGGGTGTAAGGCAGAACATTTAATGAAGGATTTTGGTTTTTTAAAGAACCTTCAAAAAAATGATAGTCAGAAAGTTTTTCATAAGGAACCTGAGTCAGGTCTACAGTTACCGGAGAAATAGGAGTGTACTCGCTACTACTTCCCTGATCGTCTGAACAGGCATAAAATCCTAAAAAAAACAGTAAAATTAAATTAAAAAAAGTGTATTTTTTTGTCATATTGATTGATTTGTTTCTAACAAAAATAACACTTTTTTTAACTTAATGTAATATTATGGTTAAAAATCCATTATTATGTTCTGGAATTTTAATTGTTCTAAGGCTTCTTCGCTTTTATAATCAAAAGTGACTTCCTGCATTTTATAATTTTTCTTGTGGTTGATACGCCTTAAAGAATCAAAAAAGCGACGGACTTCTATCCAACTGCTTAGAGCTAGCGTTGGTACTTTGACATTTTTGCCTTCATTGTCTTTGGCAACCATGGTAAAATAACTGGAATTGCAATGTTTTTCTATTCCGGTCTGTATGTTTTCGGAGGTTACTCTTATCCCAACGACCATAGAGCTATTACCGACATAGTTTACGGAAGCTTTCAGGGTTACTAATTCACCCACTTCGATAGGATTTAAAAAATCAACAGTATCAACAGATGCGGTAACGCAGTAACTCCCGGAATATTTAGAAGCACAGGCAAAAGCAATCTGATCCATTAGGTTTAACAGATAGCCGCCATGTATCTTTCCGCTAAAATTAGAGTGGGAGGGCAGCATGAGTTCCGTTAAAGTAATTTTGGAAGCTTCAACAGTATTAGTTCTCATCATTATTCGGGTTAAAATGCGGTGAATTTTCTTTTTCTACTTTAGTGATATAATAGCGGGTGTCTCCCCACCAGAAAAAGGTACGGTAACGCTCAATATATTCTACTTTTACGTATTTACCTTGGTAATCTTTCAATTGTTGAATAATGTCCTTGTGTTTGTCTTCTACAGAGAAACTAAAGATCTGAGCACCGGAGATCCCCTGACTGATCTCTCCTTCCCAGGTTTTAACTAAATAGCCTTTGTGGCTGATCTTTATTAATTCTCCGGAGCGTACTCCGTTACTGTAAGGGACATAGTAAATGAAACTGATATAGCCTATTGATCCTAGTGATAGTAATAATAGGGCATAGATCACAATTTTTTTTAGAATACTCATAAAAATTAATTTTCAATTAATGAATCGTCGTTATCTGCTCTTTTTAAAATATTTTCCGGTAAGGATTTTTTAGCTTTGGCCCCCATTTTTTTCAAACGTTCTACGCTGGATACCAGATTTCCTCTTCCATCTACCAGTTTATTCATGGCATTGCTATATTCTCCTTTTGCTTCGTCCATTTTTTTACCGATTTTAATCAGATCCTGAACAAAACCTTCAAATTTGTCATACAAAGCTCCGGCCTGACGTGCAATTTCAATAGCGTTTTCTTGTTGCTTTTGATTGGTCCACATGCTGTCGATCGTACGGAGTGTTGCTAAAAGGGTAGAAGGCGTTACTATAACAATGTTTTTTTCAAAAGCTTTATTGTATAAAGTATTGTCTTCTTGCAAGGCAATAGCAAAAGCCGGTTCTATCGGAATAAATAACAAAACAAAATCAGGGCTTCCCATGTGGTAAATATCCTGATAGTTTTTATCCCCCAATTGTTCTACGTGACGTTTAATAGAAGTAACGTGTTCTTTTAAAAAGTTGGTTTTTAAACTGTCGTCGTCTTCATTCACAAAACGCTCATAAGCAGTAAGCGAAACTTTTGAATCAACCACCATCTTTTTACCATCCGGAAGATTCACAATCACATCGGGCTGGATTCTGTTGCCTTCTTCCGTAGTAAAACTTTGTTGTACTTCATATTCACGTCCTTTTTCTAAGCCCGATTTTTCTAAAACGCGCTCTAAAACCAATTCGCCCCAATTTCCTTGCATTTTACTGTCGCCTTTTAACGCTTTGGTCAGGTTTATGGTTTCCTTGCTCATTTGCTCGTTCATTTCCTTTAAGCCTAAAATTTGTTGGCGAAGTGCAGCATGGTAATCAATACTTTCTTTATGGGTATCTTCTACTTTTTTCTCAAACAACTGAATTTTTTCCTGAAGCGGATTCAGGATAGTTTTCATATTCTCTTTGTTTTGTTCCGTGAATTTATTGGTTTTTTCTTCCAGAATTTTATTCGCCAGAAGTTCAAATTCTTTGGTGAATTTTTCCTGAACTTCAGTTAGTTCCTGCTTTTGTTCTTTGTTACGTTCCAGTAAATTATCGAAATCATTCTCTTTTTTAGCCAAGTGAATTGCTAAACTTTCCTTCTCTTTTTGAAGAGTCTCTTTTTCAGTAGTTAAGTTTTCTAAATTTCTTTCCAACTGATTTTTTTCTTGCAGAAACTGCTGCTTTAATTGATCTATTTGGCTCAATAAACCATTAATGCGTTCTTCCAAACCGGAAGTTGTGGATTTTGAGTTTGCTTGTGATAATATTTTTCCAAGATAGAATCCAATTCCAAGAGCAATAATAAACGCTATAATAACTATAATGGCTGTGTTCATTTTTTTAAATTTATTGTAAAGTTAAGATTCATTTTTAACATTTGAAAAATTATATTTTTCTAGAGTTTTTTGTAGAATCTTCCAATGATTTTTGATTTGTTTTTTAATTTCCGGAGCTTCAAGTTCTTCGGATGCTTTATATATATATTTTATATAATTACCTCTAAATTTTTTATCTATATCTTGAACTTTTTGGATACCATTTATATATTCCACTCTTTTAGTTTTCAGAAATCTTTTTTTTACTCCTTTATAGGAATATAGTCTATAAATTTTTCTTTTAAAAATTGGTGCGTCATCTAAAAGATATTTTTCCTTTATTTTTTCAACTCTTTTTGATTTTCTTCTAATTGCTTGCTTCATTTCTCTATAAAAATTTGCAAGGTTTTTAGATTTAACTAAAGTTTTATCGCCATAAAATTCAAAACCAAGATAAATTAAAGGAATATTTTTTTTAATAGAATCTTTTTTAAGATTATAACATTCCATTTTATTGTTATTTTCTTTAAATATTGTTTTTTCGGTCTTTTCTTTTGATATAACAAGTTTAATATCCTTAATTTGATCTAAGATAAAAGATTCAACGAATTCAGTTTGATTTTCTTCACAAATTACAATTATATCATCTGAGTATCTTCTATAGTAGACATTAGATTTTATGCACAATTCGTTATAAACTTCTTTATCAAAAGGTAGCATATACATGTTGGCTAAAAGTGCGCTGATAGGCAATCCTTGAGGAATACCAACAATTTTTCCATCTTTCTTTTTTTGATTTTTATGAATGATGATGTTAGACTCTAAAAGTTCTTTTATATCATTATAAAATGTATGTTTTCCACGTTTTTTTAACTGACTTAATTTCTTTTCATCAAAATGTTTTTGATTTACTTTTAAATCTTTGAGTTTTACATAAGAAAAAAGTGTAGCAGATTTAAAAATATTATAATGGTCTTTGGGTAATGATTTCGTCCCAATAATTTCAGACCAAATTAATTTTAATAATTTATGATTTAACGACGGAAAGAAATTTTCAATATCAAAAGCCAAAACAACACAATTTTTTCTTCTTTTAATTTCATCAAACACATCCTTAGCAAAATGAACATTGTTTTTGTATTTAATTCCATCTTCCGTTAAAATTTGGCGATATGCAGAAATACAATTTGAAAAATCTTTATTTTTATTTATATAGTTTTCATATTTAGGACCAATTATTTTTTGTGTGTAATACGAATAGATATGAGCATCAATATGCGTAGCATACATTATTTCTCTAATCTTGGTATTTGATGAAATAGTTCCTTTTCTGTCTATTTTCTTATGAGATCTTTTTAGTTCTCCGTTAAAATCCGATAGTTTATATCTCCTTTGTTTAATTTCTTTAAAAACTAAAGGTGAAAAGGAATGTTTTGCAATTTTTATGGTATCACTAAGATAACCCTCAATTTCTTTTTTTTTAGAAATAGGAGTTTTATTTGTGAAATGAGGATAGCCCCTATCTTTAAACCAATCTTTTTGTTTTATCATTTTAAAAAAGTAAAAGCAATAGAAGTTCTCGCACGGAATTCTAAGAAATAAAATGTACATCTTTTCAGATTGAGTCATTAGCCGAGTTCTCGACTCCCGTTGGCTTTGTACGTAAATTTGTGTTTAAATTTATCAAATATGACTGAAACGACAACTGCCGCTTTAGAGGCGATTGTAATGATCCTAAATCAATTGGATTTATTCCCAGAAGTTTCTAAATATATAGAAATCTTACTGACAATAATTTGGTTTTCCAAACTTATTTCGAAATCTGTTTGGAAAATCCAAATAAATTACACTTTTCTTAATCAACATATTTATTATCCCAAATTGGTCTTGATTAATTGATCTCTATAAGAAATACAATAACTCAACAAATATTTTATTTCAATAACTAAAGAACTTCTTTGCTTTGTGTAAAAATATTAATAATTTTCAATATTTTCGTAAGTAATAAGTTTAAAAAAGTATGGAAAATAAATTTGAAGTCGGCAAATTGGTTAGTTTTAAATCACATCCTTTGTTAAAAGAAATGTATATTAAAGGAGATGGTAAATATGTACCGCCAATTATGCTAGTTAAAGAAGTTTTTTTTGAGAATAAGAATAAAAAAATATTTGACGAAGCTACAGGAAAAAAAGTAGCTGATAAAATAAAATATATCTGCGTGTATTTTGATGATAATAAGAGTGAATTTATAGAATCGCATTTGTATGAATCCCAATTAGAATCTATTTCTTTAATTAATATTGCAAGGTTTGATGAAGAAAAAGAAGGTTCCCAAAGAAAAACTTTAATAGAGGAAGTTGATGGTTATCCAAACACTTTTGAATATGAATTTGGAAAGATAGTTTATTTTAAATCCAAAAAACTTGAAGCATTTAAGAAAAGAGAATCAACAAAAATTAAGGTACATAAAGATACAGGATTAGAAGAAAAAGAAATTACTAGGCAATATGTAGTTAATTATATAACTCCAGAGTTTGTTTTAAGTGGATTTAAAAAAGAAAGCTATAATGATTTATTTTATGAAAATGGTACCCCTAAAAGATTAGTTTCAACAGATTTTATTAAAGTGAAATGGTTTAATCCCTTTCAACATAAATTTAGTGAGCAATTTTTACCAATTGAATTTTTCATTGATTTTAATCCTTTTAATCGTTAATGAACAACATAATCTGAAAAACGTATTTTTGTGAAAATTTCTACATGGATCATCATCATTTTTTATTGCACAAACCACATGGTTTTTTAAGTCAGTTTATTTACGAAAAGAAACGAACGAAACGTTTGTTAGGCGAATTATATTCTTTTCCGGAAGGAACGATGGCAATTGGTCGTTTAGATGAAGATTCGGAAGGGTTGTTATTGCTGACCACTGATGGGATGATGAGTGAAATAGTACGTGCAAAATCAGTTGAAAAAGAATATTATGCGCAAGTAGACGGTTTAATAACGGACGAAGCCATTGAACAATTGCAAAAAGGAGTAGAAATTGGTTTTAAAGGAATTCGGTATGTAACCAAACCTTGTCAAGCTAAACGAATAATCGAATTGCCAGATTTTATTGGTGCAGGCAGAAAAATTCGCGATGAACGTCACGGACCCACGAGTTGGGTTTCCATAACGGTAACCGAAGGTAAATTTCGACAAGTACGAAAAATGACTGCAGCAGCTGGTTTTCCTACGTTACGTTTAGTTCGCGTTCGAATTGGAAATACTTTTTTAGCAGGAATTTCTGCAGGAGAAGTGAAAGAAGTAACTTCTTTTGATCTGTAAATAGATAGAATTGTCTAAAAAATATAATATTCAATTTCTTGTAAAATCTGAAACCGGTTCAGAATAATTACTACTAGCTATTATAGTTCATTACGTAATTTAATTTTATCAAAGAAATTAAATTTGAAATGTGTTTTTGTAATATCTCCGGGGAATAAGTAGAAATACGTGGTTTTTAAATGGGGTTTTATTCACCTTAAATAGCATTTGCTCTTTAGCTTACTTTGCGGTAGATAACTAAAAACATATTATTATGCCACAAGAACAAGAACAAAGATTCAGAGAACAAGTATTAGTGAACGGAGAACAAGTGATTTCAAATGAAGGAACTATTGAAGAGTTAGGAGAAAAAGCAAGAAAGCAGGCAACAAGTAGTAAATTAAAAGGGTTGACTGCTAAAGGAGGAACTGCTGAGACTGTTATTGAAGTTGCAAAATTTGTCTGGGATATTATAAAAGATTCAAAAGCCTCTGCTGCAACGGAAGAAACCACTTCAAGAGTTTTATCTGTTAAAGATACGAATTGGGAAAATTATGAATTAGCTAAAAATTTTGCTTCAGATGAGATCACCTATAAATTGGATAACTTTGTCGGAGTAAATTGTTATACCGTTAAATTTAAGGTAGCGGGAACTTATAAAGCAGTAAACCCTGATTTCGGTGGAAAATGGATTCCTAACATTCATGTCACTTTTTCCAGATGTGATGCTAATATTCCTTGGGTAATTAACGGAAGTGCCGTTATAGATAGTACTTATGTATCAAACATCGGTACAAAAGAAAACCCGATACCTCAATTGGTATTGAATATCAAAATAAAAACGGATGCTAAATTTGCACTCAACTGGGAAAGCCACGAACGAACATTTGAATTTATACTGAACGGAGAGACTGGTGTTAAATTGATTAACTAAGAATATAAAATCCCTTTTCAAAAGGGATTTTTTTATTAAAATATTTCTTTGAAAAAAGTTTTCATTGCTTTCCAACTTCTTTTATCGGCCAATTCGTTATAAGCAGCTCCTTTACTATTATCCGTATCCAGATCTTTATGCGTAAAGGCATGTACGGCATTCGCATAAAATACCATTTGCCAGTCAGCTTCAGAGGTTTTCATTTCTTTTTGAAAAGCCAGTACTTCACTTTCTGGTACATAAGGGTCATCTGCTCCGTGTAGAACTAATACTTTGGTAGTTATTTTTTCAACTGGTCTTGAAGGATCTTTTCCTAAACCGCCATGAAAGGAAACCACTCCTTTTACGTTAAAATGAGCACGAGCTGCTTCTAAAGCTCCGGTTCCGCCAAAACAATAGCCAATCACTGCAATTTCGTTTTTATCTGCTCCTTGTAGGATCAATTGCTCAATAGCCAATTGAATACGTTTTTGATATTCTTTGTAATGGGTTTTATAATAACCGGCTTTTTGTCCGGCTTCTGAAGGATCTTTCGGTTTATTACCTACTCCGTAAATATCAGCAACAAAAGCGTGGTAACCTAGTTTTGATAAATCTTCGGCGACTTCTTTAGAGTGATCATCAATTCCCATCCAGGCGGGAAGAATAACAATTCCGATATTTTTAGGATTGCTTTTCTGAGCTTTATAAAAAAAACCTTCTAACTTTTGATTGCCATCATTATATATAACGCGGCTTAATTGGGCTTGTGTTGTTAACCCCAATAGGATAACAAAACATGAGATCAGTATTTTCATTTTTCAGGATATTGGTTGTTCTTGTAAAGATACTGATAATCGGTTTTTTAGGAGGTTCCTTTTCAGAACTATTTTTTAATGATCTTAGTTAAATATTCTTTTCGGGAAGTAGTTACTTTTACAAAGTAAGCTCCGCTATCCAGATCAGAAAGGTCTATTTTAAGAGTGTTTGACTCCAAATTGTTTTGATAAACCGTTTGACCTAATAAATTGAAAATAGTGATTTGACCTTGGTTAAAATAACCTTTAGAATCTGTTATCGTTATAAAGTCAGATGTCGGGTTAGGATAAATATTTAATGAATCAGTAGTAAAAGCTTCGTTGTGTAATGTACTGTCCAAATAGGCAATTGCGGCTTGCATATCCGGTATGGGACCAATGTGACCTGCGGTTGTACCGCCCTGAGCAATTCCGGTTGTAATTAAAATGTTTCGGATTTCCTGACCGGTCATATAGTTTCCGGTGTAAAAATGGTAATAGGATTGTAACACCGCAGCACATGAAGCTACAATAGGCGTAGCTGAACTGGTTCCGGAAAAAAGAGTGTAACGTTGGTTAAAATCACCTCCTATCGTGCTATAGTCTCCGTATCCGGAAGAAATTACATTTTGAGCCCAAGCCTGTACATCAACTCTGCTTCCGTAAGTACTGTAATATATTCGTTCGTGGTTTAAATTAGACGTCCCGGCTCCGACTAATATAGCGCCGCTGTCTCCTTTGTTCATGTATGCAGCATATCCGGAAGCATCTAAATTCTGGTTTCCGTTTCCGGCTGCTGCTACCACAATTATTCCGGCATCAGTAGCGGCTTTGGTCAAATCCCAGATCACATCATTGTATTCTGCAGGGACATAGTTGTATGGTCCGGCTCCGATTCCTCCGGTTTGCATTTCATACATTATGATATCGCCAATAGCTGCATTGGCAATAGCCTGTGTAACAGCATAAGCCCGGTTGTATCCGTTTTCTACAGTATATTCAGGATATAAAATAACAGTATCAAGTCCATAAGCCATTCCGGTAACACCATAATTGCCGTTGTCTGCGTAAACTACTCCTAAGGCACCGGTTCCGTGTTCAGTATAGCTTTCGTCTAATGTAGGTTCAACGGTCATTCCGCTTGCAATAGAGATATTTACAGCATTGAACTCTTCGTGGTAAACATTCATGCCGTATTCTACATCAAAAAGAGAAATTCCTACTCCGGTAAAATTTTGATCCCAGGCATATTGCATGTTAACACCGGGGTTACTTTGAATATAAGTCTGTTGGGAAAAATAGTCAGGTGTAGTTGGCGGAATATCAGTTGGCGGAGCAATCGGTTCCGTTTCCATTTTTACACAATATATAATTCCTTTTTGATTCGTTAATTTATCTTTAAGCTCATCCACTGTTGTTGGATTAGTATCAGGGATCAGTATCCTGAAAATATTCTTTAAGCGCAGAACTGATTCATCTGTTCCGGTAACAGATAGAGCTTGCTCTTTCAGAGAAGAGAATTGATCTTCTGACAATCGGATGCCATTTTCAATGGTAGCATTATATACATTCAGAAATTCTTGCAATTCCGAAAAGTTCAATTCCTTTTCATTGATGCGGATATAAAGCGAAACAGTATTGTTGTTTTGAACGCTTTGTTGTGCAGTTATAAATGAAAAGCAAAAAAGAAAGAAAAGAAGTAGTTCTTTTTTCATAGACTGAAAATTAATGCTTTAGCAAATATATCAAATAATTAAATTGGTTTTTGTTATTTTATAATGAACTTTCCTTTTTCGGTATCAAAAGAAATATTTTTATCATCAAATATCTGATTGAATACATTTTGAGCTATCAGATTGCAAGGTTCATCTTTATAAATAGCATTTTCCGTAAAAACGATCATTTCGTCAGTAAGTTGAATAGCCAGATCGAGATCGTGAGTGGAGTACAAAATGGTTTTTCCGGTTTCGTGGGTTAATTTAGAAAGTAATTTGAGTAAAGTTACTTTATGAACCAGATCTAAATGAGTTGTAGGTTCGTCTAAAATGATGATAGATGTATCCTGAGCCAATGCTCTTGCGATCATGGTTTTTTGTAATTGTCCGTCGCTGATTTCATAATGCTTTTTATGGGCAAAATCCGAAATTCCGGTCAGTGAGATGGCTTCGTCAATTTTTTGACGGTCTTCAGTAGTGAGTGTTCCCAACCAATTAGTATAAGGTTGGCGACCTAAAGCAACAATCTCATAGACGGTTAAATTACTAGGAGGAAGACTTTCGGTTAGTACTAAACTCATTTCCTGAGCTAATTCGCTATTGTCGTAATCGGAAAGATCTTTATGATTGATTACAATTGTTCCGGAAAGGGGTTCTAAAATCCCGGTGATTGTTTTTAAAAATGTTGATTTTCCAATACCGTTTTTCCCGATAAGAGCAATGAGCTTTCCTTTTTTCAGACCCAGTGAAATATCACTTTGAATAACAACAGATGATTTTCCTTTAGTGTAACCAATGGATAAATTTTCAGTATGTAGAATAAACGGAACCATCTGTTATTGAATTTTTCGTTTTCTGATTAGGAGCCAAACAATGATCGGAGCTCCGAAAATAGATGTTATAGCATTGATCGGTAGAGTGAGTTCACTATTCGGAACCTGAGCAATACTGTCACAGATCAGCATCATAATACTGCCTAAAAGCAAAGTGCTCATCAATAGAACAAGGTGATTGCTGGTTTTGAAAAGTAGTTTTGCCATGTGAGGAACCGCTAAACCTATAAAAGCGATCGGTCCGACCAATGCTGTTGTGCTTCCTGCTAAAATACTCGTAGCAATAATAATTATTAAGCGTGTTCTTTTAAAATGGATACCGATACTTTTAGCATAGCGTTCTCCTAAAAGAAGGGCATTCAAGGGTTTTATGATTGTGATGCTGAAGATAAGCCCTATAGCTATGAGTATAAATAGCAGTGTAACTTCTTCCCATGATAAATTACTAATGCTTCCCAGTGACCAGAAAGTATATTTTTGCAATTGTTCGGCAGTTGAGAAGTATGTTAAGACTGAAACGATAGCACTTGTAAAACTGCTGAACATTAAACCGACAATAAGGATTGCCATAGTATCTTTTAATCTTTTGGCAACCAGTAAAACGGCGGCAAGTACTAAGAAACTCCCGATTCCGGAAGCTAAAGTTAACCCATAAGTTGACAGAAAAAAGGAAGCGACGGAAACCGGTAGTAAGGCAGAACCTAAAATAACAAAGGCAACACCTAAACTGGCTCCTGAACTTAAACCCAGAACATAAGGACCAGCTAAAGGATTTCGGAACAGCGTTTGCATCAGCAGACCGCTGACTGACAATCCGATCCCGACTAAGATGGCGGTAACAGCTTTAGGCAAACGGAAATGGAACAGGATGATTTCCCAAGTCTCTTTTTCCATTTTGAATCCTAATATGCCTTTGCAAATCTCCGAAACGGGAATAAATACCGAACCTAAACTTATATTGATTAAAAATAAAGCGATGCTCCCTAAAACAAGGATCCCGAAAAGTAGCTTATGTTGGCTTGACATGCTCATTATTCTAAATGTTCAAAGAAGAATAATTCATAATCCGGTAATACTTCCGGGTGTAAGATTTTAATAAGGTCTTTTACCACCAGATCAGGGCGGTTAGGTGCTAACTCATAATAAATTACGCCGCCTGTTTTTCCTTTTTTGTTACTGAAAGAATACACTTTTTTGTCCCGAACAGATCTGAAATAGTTATAGTTCGGATTGCTTTCTAAAATGGCATCTATTGAAGTGAATTGTCCCGGACCTATCCAGTATTCGGCATCTTTTGCTTTGTCTAAAACGCTTTCAAAAGATAAGGAGAGACTTCCGGTTCCCTGAGTATCTTTCCAAAGATAATTGCCATGGGCTTCTTTTAAGAAATAAGCAGCCCAGCTACCCCCTTGAGGCAAAAACCACTGGTCTTCATAAATACTTCCTGCCATGATACTGGGTTCGTTTTGAGTATTTTGTGCCAGAGTAACGGCATTCTGATAATCCGATTTGATCTGGTTGAACAATTTTTCGGCTTCTTCGGATTTGTCAAACAGAACCCCGAAAAATTTAATCCATTCGGCTTTGCCTAAAGGTGTTTGTTCGGTCCAGTCACTGTTTAAAATAATTTTTTGTCCGTTGCGCTCCAAATTTTTATAGGCTTTCATGCTTCCGTTAACACTGAAACCTACAATTACATCCGGCTGAAGCTCTAAAATAACTTCCGTATTCAAATTTTGATTGTTGCCCAGATCACGTATTTTACCTTCATCAATAAGAGCTCTTGTTTTTTCAGACGAAATATAATCAGTGGTAGGAAAAGCAACCAGTTTGTTTTCTTCGCCTAACATTTCGAGTGAAGGAATGTGCGTGGTAGAGGTGACTATGATCTTCTGAACCGGAATTTCTATAGCAGTATATTGGCTTAAACTATCAGGAACAGTAGTTCCCTTTTTATGTAAAACATAATTGTAATTTTCAGTTGCTTCCGGGAATGTATTTGTTATCGTAACCCAGTAAAACGAACCGAAATCTTTAATGGATAGGCCTTCTGAATCCGTAATCAATTCCGTAGCTTTCGGGTTTTCCTGAGCTTGGTTTTCTTGTTTTTTGCATTGAGAAAATAAGAAGAGTAATCCTAAAAAAAAGCTAATCTTAGTAATGAAAGACATACCTGAAAATTTTTAGCAAAAATAGAATTTTGTTTTCATAAAAGCTATTTTGAGTAACAAATGCTACATTTTCATTGGTGATTTCAAATTAACTTAGCTTAAAAAAGATGAGAGACAGCAACACCTTTATGTATATCGTCATTGCAGTAATTGTACTACACTTTGTAGTAGGTTTTATTTGGCTGATAAAAAAAATGAGCGGAAAGAAATAAATTATAGTTTAATGATTTTCTTTCTGAATTCATCATTTGAAGAATCTATAATTTGAAGGATGTAGATACCACTTTCTAAACTATTTATATCAGCATTTAGATTTTCAAAGTCATTGTAATTTTTGACTAATTTACCTTTTATAGAGTATAAATTAATCATTTTTATATCCACATTGCCGGATAAATAGATAGCATCACTAAACGGATTAGGATATATCTCCGGTACTTTTTTGTCAAAAGAAGTTTCGTTTAAAAATACTAAAGGAAAGTATTCAGCAGTGTTGATAACGCTGCTGTAATTTAATAAATCAGTTTTTAAATCAGTAATATTACAATTTGTACATTGTAAAGTATAAGAATTTAGAAACTGTATATAATATTCTAAATATGTAACATTATGGTTTTGAAAAATAGTGTTTAATCCACTGTCATTAGTAATAACAACGCCATTATTATCCGTTCCGGTTTGAACACCGATAGTAGAATCAACTAGGTCAAAAATTAAAATGTCTCCGAATGTTTCAAATTCAGGACAAATAGAAACTTTAGTAACAAAAGAACTGTAATTTTCTAAATCAACAATAAAAGAGGTCAAATCATTTCCTGAATATATAGCAAAAAATGAAGTAGTGTTATCTATAGGATGATAATTACTGGTAATGGAACTGATATTATGATTCTGAAGAATTTGATTCAATCCGGAGTCTGAAGTTTCATTATTGTAAGGGTTAAAAGGATCGTTCGAATTTGTTAAAACGTGGGCGTTCGGATCGTTGGTAGAAATCTGAATAAAATCTTGCCCGAAAGTTAATGTTACAGTGAAAAAGAAGAGTAGAATTTTTTTCATTTGTTTTTCAACGAATATAAAAAAAATAAGTTTACTTTTGCAATCGAATTAAGGTTGAGGTACATATTTTTTGTACTTCATGAAAAGGGAATCAGGTGCTGATTATTTTGTGTCAAAATCCTGAGCTGTACCCGCAACTGTAAGCTAAAAAGCTTGTTATTTACTGCATTGCCACTGAAAATTAATTGATTTTTTGGGAAGGCTAATAACAAGACGCAAGCCAGGAGACCTGCCTGATTCAATAAAGTAAAAAACTTTCGGGAATAAAGGTTTTCAAAATGGTAAAGCAATTACAGGTATTTTTAGTATTTTTTATTGGTCTTGGCGTTTATGCGCAACAAGATACATTGGTACAACTGCAAGAAGTAACAGTTGCCGACCGGCAATTGAAAAAATTCTCGGGGAGTCAAAAACTTATCGTACTGTCTGATAGTATCATTGCTAAAAGCAAAGGATCGCTTACTGATCTACTTCGTAATAATTCCTCTATCTATTTCAAAGAGAATGGTTTTGGTATGGTTTCATCTCCTTCTTTTAGGGGAACCACAGCATCGCAGACTGCTGTAGTATGGAATGGGATCAATATTAACTCACAATTCAATGGACAAACCGACTTTAATACGATCAATGCTACTGATTTTGACAATGTAACGATACGCCCCGGAGGCGGGAGTGTTACGTACGGAAGCGGAGCCATAGGCGGAACGGTGCATCTCAATAATGAAATGAAATTTAAAACTGCTTCTGTTCACGCTGTAAGAGTTAACTACGGAAGTTTCAGTACATACGGAATTCGCTATGGCGGAGTTTTTTCCACTCAAAAATTTTCTTCTACGATCCATTTCAGCCGAAACGAATCTCAAAACGATTACAAATACATTGGCTATGATAAAAAGAATGAAAACGGCTTTTATCAGAATAACAGTTTTAATACGGTTTTCGGATATAAGCTAAATGGCCATAATACGTTGAAGCTCTATACACACTATTTTGACGGTGAGCGTTATTTTTCGGGGACTATTTCTTCGCCATCTAAAAGTAAGTATCTCGATCTCAATATGCGGAATATGGTAGAATGGCAAATGAAGTCGGGAAGATTCACCTCTCAATTGAAAGGTGCTTTTTTGCAAGAGAATTACAAGTATTATGAAAACAGAATGAGTGAAAATTTTACTCACGGAACGGTGGAGAGTACAATTTTTAAGTATGATGTTATTTTTGAGCCCAGTAGAAAAGTTCGATGGAATGTTATATTAGACTACACTCAAAACAACGGAAGAGGATCAGGAATAGCAAAAGCAAAAAGAGAAATTGCAGGCGGGAGTTTGTTGTTTCAACATAAAATAGCAAAAACATTTCAGTATGAGGGAAGTTTTCGTTACGAAGCTACCTCTGTTTACAAAAGTCCTTTATTGTTCTCACTGGGTGGGAAATGGGATGTGACTACTTTTTATGCTATTAAGATCAACGGCTCTAAAAATTATAGAATTCCTACTTTTAATGACTTGTACTGGCAAGGAAGTGGCAACCCGAATCTGAAGCCGGAACATTCTTATCAGGCTGAACTATCACAAATACTGAGCTTTTCAAAGTTTAAATTTACCGCAACAGGCTATTATTACGATATTACAGATATGTTGCGTTGGGTTCCAAATGCAAGTGGGATCTGGACTCCGGAAAATACGGATAAAGTAAGCACGTACGGTGCTGAATTAGGCACTGAATGGCAAAAGAAATTAGGACAAACAAAATTAAGCTTTAATCTGAACTATGCTTATACCGTTTCTGAGAATGAACAAACAAGGAAGCAACTGATCTATGTGCCTTTCCATAAGATCAACGGACAAGTTAATGTAGGCTATCGTAGAGCATCATTATATTACCAGTTTTTGTTTAACGGCAAGGTGTATACCTCAAATGATAATTTTTACGATCTGGAGAGCTATTGGCTATCTAACGCCGGATTGCAATATGATTTGGGTAAAAAGAAAAATATAAATGTTTTGTTTCAGGTTTTTAATCTTGAAAATAAAGCATATCAAAATGTTTTATCACGTCCTATGCCGGGACGAAATTATAATTTGAGTATCAATTTTAAACTTTAATAGAATGTATATTAGAAAAATTTCATTATTAGCGGCAACAATAGCTTTATTTTTTGCTTCGTGTAGCAATGATGACGATAACAATCAGGAACAACCGGAACCGGCTGTTACTTATGAAAATGGAATCTTTATTTTGAATGAAGGGAATTATGGTGTTGATAACAGCACTGTTTCTTTCTTAGCAGATGATTTTTCTTTTTTTCAGGCAGATGCTTATGGAGCGGTGAACAATGAAGGTGTAGGGAATACAGGTCAAAGTATCGGTTTTTACAATACTATGGCTTTTATTGTGGTTAACGGCTCTAACAAGATCGAGATCGTAAACCGTTATACTTTAGAACCTATAGGAACAGTTTCTTCAGGTCTATCCAATCCGCGATACATTGCTTTTGCAAATGATAAAGCTTATGTAACCAATTGGGGAGATGCTTCAAGTGCAACAGATGATTATGTAGCGGTGCTGAATACAACAACCTATGCTGTTGAAGCTACAATTCCGGTAGGAGAAGGTCCGGAAAGAATAGAGGAAGAGAACGGTAAATTATATGTCGCTTTAAAAGGTGGTTGGAATAACGGAAATGCTGTTGTAGTGATCGATTCAGCAACTGATACTGTTACAACAACAATTACTGTGGGAGATGTCCCCAACTCATTGGCAACGGAAAACGGTTATTTATATGTGCTATGCGGAGGAATTACAGACTGGACAGGTGGCGGAGGAGATACTAACGGAGTTTTGGTTACAATAGACCTTTCGGACAATACTTTTACGACACTTGATTTTCCGACAGGTCATCCTGCAAATTTAGATATTGAAAACGGAACAATTTATTATACAATCAATGCTGCTGTATATTCAATGAGTACATCTGCTACTACATTGCCTTCTACGCCTATTTTATCAGTTGCAGATCAGGGAGTATACGGAATTTACGGTTTTCAGGTTGAAGGCGGTAAAGTTTACATAGGAGATGCTGCAGACTACAGTTCAAACGGTTCTATCTATATTTTTAATACAAGCGGAACATTATTATACGAGAACACAGTTAGAGTAAGTCCTAACGGTTTTTATTTTAATAATTAATTCATTCTTTTTGCCCCAAAAAAAGTCCTTCATGTGCAGGACTTTTTTTATTGCGGTAATTCAAGGTACATTTCAGTTTTTAAAATATCCTGATCAAGTGTACTATTAAATGGTTTATAGATTTCAGCCCTTTGAGGAATTGTTGGTCGACCATTCAAGTCAATAAAGTTCAGAGCTGTCTGTAAAAGTGGTTCATTTTGATCTCCGAGTATTCCGAGATTTTCCAGATCTTCTGATTGAGAAACATCAGGAGGTAGTCCATTTGTAGAATAATCAGAAAATCCGTTAACATTTGATATTTTTAAAACAATAGGTTGCATAGCATACCTGTGGTTTGGGTTAACATTGCTTTTAGAAAAAGTAGGAGAGTCATACAAAGTGATGGAGCCAACATTTTTTCCGATAGTGTGATCTCCGATCTGTGTGACATTAATATAGGGCGTAAGACCGTTAATGACCAGCTCACTGGCCGAAGCTGTTTTTTGAGTCGTAATGATGTAAATTTTATCCAGATTCAAATGATTAATTGCAGCTCCGTTTTTTATAGTATTCGTAAAGCGGTTTAACAGTTGTTCCGAATCGCTACCGAAATAGTCTTCTAATTTATAGTTCCATTCCTGACGGGCAAAGATCTCATTGTTGAACTGTCCGGTTATCATACTCGCCAGTCGGGTAGCCGTAGCTACAGCACCTCCCGAATTGTAACGCAAGTCTAAAATTAAATGGGTAATCCCTTCAGCCTGAAAGTAGGCAAAAGCATTGTTTAATTCGTTTTCATAACTTTCATAAAAGCCGTTGTACATCAAATAACCTACATTTTTATTACCGACAGTAAATGTGGTTTTTATATAAACCGGATTTTCCGAATAAGGAGTTTTGTTCAGTGTTACGGCATTTCCGTTGGGAACGATTTGTCCGTTAACTAGATCTGCTAGATATAAAGTATAAGTACTCTGTCCTAGCAATGTTTTATAGTTATTAACGTTTAAAGAGACGCCATCTATGGCATAAAAGACATCTCCTCTGTAAATAGTTTTTGTCGAAGCGTCAGAATTAGGAAGAATATAACGCACCCAACCGAAGATTTCGGTTGAACTATTAGGAGCATAGCGCAGTTCGTAATCAACTCCGTTACTCTCAGAAGTTCCGGTTAGAGCCTGCTCTAATAATGTATAATCCGAATAAAGAACACTAAAGCGGTCTGTAGGGGCTTCCAGTTTTAAATGATCGAATATGTTTTCAGGTGTCGCAAAAGTTTCCAGAAATTGAGTGTATTCGGTTTGTGAATCAAATCGATCATCAGATAGATCCGGACTATCCGTGAGCCAATAATAATATTGGTTCAGACCTTTCCAGATAAAATCATTAACAGAGGCGCTTTGAGGATTGTCATCCCAGTCGTCAGAACAGCTGACTGTCAGCCCGCTTAAAACCAAAACGAGCAACATTTTTAAGGGGAAATATTTCATGCTTTTTTTTATTTTTAAAAATACTTAATTTTTTCGTGTAACAAAAATAAAGTACATTCGTCTGTATCATATAAACCTTTTAAAATGAAGCAACAGGAGTTTATACAGATCATTTCTCCTTTTAAAGACAAACTTTTTCGCTTAGCCAAGCGAATGTTAGTCAGTAGAGAAGAAGCTGAGGATGCTACACAAGAGGTTTTATTAAAATTATGGAATAGAAACGATCATTTAAGAGGTTATAACAGTGTTGAAGCACTGGCCATGACAATGACAAAAAATTACTGTCTGGATCAGTTAAAATCGAAAAGAAGCGGAAATCTGCAACTGGTACACAGTAATTATAAAGACGGTAAACCGGATGTAGAGCAGCAATTAGAAGATAGAGATGCTTTAAACTGGGTAGAGAGAATTATTAATGAATTGCCGGAACAGCAAAGACTCATTGTTCAAATGCGGGATATAGAGGAGTTAGAATTTAATGAGATCGCTTCCGTTTTAGATATGAACGAAACAGCAGTTCGGGTGGCATTATCAAGAGCAAGAAAAACAATAAGAGAAAAAATAACAGCAAAACATAATTATGGAATCAAAACAAGTTAAACAATTGCTGGAAAAATATTTTGAAGGACAAACATCAATAGCAGAAGAGAAGCAATTAAAGGCCTACTTCTCCTCTGAAGATGTGGCACCCGATCTGGTGTCTTATCAGCCGATGTTTGTGAACTTCCGAATGCAAAGAGAAGAACAATTTACTAAAGCACTACCATTACAACCTAGAAAACATAATCATATTGTAAAATGGATAGGCATTGCTGCCAGTTTTGTTGTTCTTTTCGGAGTGTTACAATTCTATTTTTCTGAGAGTCCTAAAGAAGATCTGGGAACGTTCAACAGTCCTGAAGAAGCCTTTGTTGCAACTCAAAAAGCGTTGGACATGGTTTCAAACAGCGTAAATCAGGGGGTAGAAAGTGTAGCTGTTTTAAAAGAGTATGAAAAAACAAAAAAAACAATTTTTAAAGAGTAAAGAAATGAAAAATTTAGCATTTAGTTTCGTTCTGTTTTTAGTGTCAAATGTGATTTTTTCACAATCCGTTTTTGATAAGTTTGAAGATAAGGACGGAGTGACATCTGTAATAGTGAATAAGAAAATGTTTGAATTGATGGGCAAAATGTCTATCGATGCAAAAGAGAAAGATGCCCAACAATATTTGAACCTGCTTAAAAAGCTTGAAAATCTGAAAGTATTCACTACTAATGACGTTAAAGTAGCCGCTGATATGAAAGCAACGGTTATGAGTTATCTGAAATCTAATCCGTTAGAAGAATTGATGCGTGTTAACGACAGCGGTAAAAAAGTAAATATTTATATAAAATCTTCCGGAAACGGAGAGATCGTAAAAGAACTGTTGATGTTCATTGATGAGACAACAGGACAGGAACATCAGACAGTAGTTTTGTCACTTATCGGAAATTTTGATCTGAATGAGATATCAGCTTTAACCGAAAAAATGAGCCTTCCCGGAGGAGATGAATTAAAAAAAGCTTCAAAAAAATAAAAGATGAGAATTGTAGTTATAGTAGCAGTATTTGTTTTAAGCTTGGTTTCTTGCGAAAACAAAGAATCACTTCAAAAATATTTTGTTGAGAATTCTGAATCTCAGGATTTCATAGCATTAGATCTGGCGCCGAGTTTTATTAATACAGAGAAGTTAACCTTGACTTCAGAGGAAAAAGAAGCTTTGTCGTCTTTTAAAAAACTAAACGTTTTAGCTTATAAAAACGATTCGTTACATAAAACCCGATTTGAAGCAGAAAAAAATAAAGTAAAGGGTATTCTGAAAGAAGAAGCGTATGAACCGTTAATGAAATTCGGGAATACTGACAAAGGACTTTCTGTGTATTTGGTAGGAAACGATGAGAAAATTGACGAGTTTGTTTTATTTGCTTCCGGAAAAGAAGAAGGTTTTGTAGTAGCCAGATTGTTAGGAGATAACATGAAGCCGACCGATGTGGTTAACTTAGTTGAGGTCATTCGAAAAGCAGATCTGGATCTGGATCAACTAAAGCCATTGAAAGAAGCTCTGAAATAAGAAATAAGGTTAGTTATTATGAAAAAAAGAGCCTTGGGGTTGTAAAATCCAAGGCTCTTTTTGTTGTGATTCTAAACCGGACTTTGAATTCATAATTTGAGCAGCTTTATAAGCTGCATTTTATTCAAATAGCTTTATGGTATAATCAAATAGTTCCGTTTTACCCCATTGTCCATGACCCGGAATCACAATTTCAGCATTGGGATATTTCTGTTTAATTTTTTTTACAGTAGTTGACCATTCTTTAGTATTAGCATCCCCTAAATATCCTTTACTAGCTCCGACTTCCTTTATCAGGCATCCGCCAAAGATCGCATTGTCATCCGGAAAATATCCGATGATGTTATCTTTTGTATGGCCTTCTCCAAAGTATTCCACATAAACTTTTTTGTTCCCGATGTTTAATGTGAAACTATCTTCAAAATTAGTTATCGGATTAGAAAAATTAATTTTATTTTCTTTTAATAAAGCAATTGTTTGGTTAGTAGCATAAGTCGGAATATCATGTTTTTCAAATTCAGTGATTCCCCCAACACAATCTTCGTGAAAGTGGGTGGGAATAAGTGCAATTATGTTAGTTTTAAGCTCATCAGTAACATAATTTATTAACTCATTTGAACTTTCATTATCTGTTGGGGTGTCAAAAACAATTCCTCTGTTTTCATTTATGACTAACATACCATTGCAGGCTACTTTTCCGAAATTTTCTGTATTCAGATATGAGATATGCTGATAGATGTGATCGGATAATTTTTTGATGATGAGGTTTTTTGTTTCATATACTAATATACCATCTGTAGAATGTGTTTCAAAATTGTCGTTTTCAGTTGTTGGCTCTTTCTGATTTTCTTTAGATGATGATTCTTTGCAGGACACAAAAACTGATCCCGTAAAAAGAGATAGTATTATGAATAGTTTAGTGGTAAATTTCATTTTTTTAATTTATTGATAAGCATGTTTTTATCTAAGTATTTTCGTTTTTTTCTTTCTAATTTTCTGATTTCAATTTTTCAATTTCTTCTTTCCAGATTCGTCTGCCATTAACCACAAATTTTTCGGTTTGACCGTCCGTTGTTTTTATTTCTAGTCCATTGGGAATAAGTCCGAGAGCGTTATAAAAACTTACTTCTTTGATCTGATTGAGATTTATACTCAGTCTGTGATTCTGAACATTGAAATTATGCGATTGAAACTGGAGCTTATCTTTCAGTAAATAAAGTTTTCCGCCTACTGCCTCACCATTTTTAAAATGATTAGCGCCTCCGGAACGAATAACCGTTTCTCCGTCAATATTCTCAATTTGAGTTTGTTTTTTTACGGTCTTGGAACTCGCGAACAAATATAGGATTAATCCGAAAGCAAGTCCGGATATCGGTCCTGCGATCAAGGCATATTTCATCTCAAAACGAATGGCAAGAAAGAATCCGAATAAAAGTCCGAAAGCAATTCCTGCTAAAAAGGAGTTTCTGATTTCATTCATATTTTCAATTGGATTAAATTAATTTTATTGTATGATTCCTATTCTGTAGGTATAGGAAGTTGGTGTTGTCTTAAAAAAGACAATTTGTCCCAATAGCCTCTTTGAAATTTAATTTTTCCCTCTGTGATATGAAAAAAGCCGCAACCTCTTAAGCCCAAAGGATCTTTCCATTCTAAAATGCCCCAATCGTTATCTTCAAAAATGTTTTCAACGATGCAAGTCATTTCAGCCTGACTAAATTCATTTTCAAACATTTCCTGAATGGCTGCTTTTCCTATAACAGGTTCATTTGCCACTTGATGGTTAATAGCGTCTGAATGATAGAAGGATGATATCTTTTCAGCATTACCTTCATTAAATGCTTTTACCCATTCTTCAACTAGTTCTTTTGGTTTCATATTCTGTTTTTGTATGCGTTTCTATAGTAATTCATATTCTTTTTTGAAAATAAATTCAACAGGCTTTTCAGTGGATCTCATTCCGGAATATTCAAACAGCATTTCATTTGTTTCGTAAGTACCGATTTCACCGAAAAGAAATGTAATAAAAGTAAAGGTATTCAGGTCTTTCTTTTTTAATTCCGAAATCAGTTCTTCAAAGAAGTATTGAGAGTCCGGTAAAACATCTTGATTCTGAATGATATTATTGATCTCTAATTTTTTAAACCACCAACTTTCAATATAATCTTCGTCATAATATTCCAGCTCAACATCTTTTCCGAATTGTGATGTAGGCTCATCCTCGTTTTCATAATCAAATTTTAAATACTCCTGATAAAATTCTTTTTCTGAATTATAGGTTCCGATCCAAACGCAGATTATCTTTTTTGTGGTCATTTTTTAATGGTTCTTCTTAATGTTATAACTGTTTTATAAAGAGTAGTCAGTTAAAACAAATATAATGTAAACTTTTAATTTTAGAAGGTATGAGTAGAGTAACTGGTTAAACAAAAGGGAAGTTCTCAGAACCTGAGTACATGTTAGTCGCTTTTAATTTTTATTCAAATATTTTGTCTTTATAAAATTACAGTGATGTAAGTTATGACCTACTGTCATAAAACCAAGTGTCCTCGCTGTGAAATCAACCTTGTTTGCCGATCCTTTAAAATCTAACATTTCGTTTGTCATTGTCTTAAACAATACAATTGTTGATTTTCTAATATTTTCATACTCCTCTTTTAAGTCAGATAAATGGAGTGTTTTTCCTTTCACAGCTTCGATATATTTATTTTCGTCAAATCCCGGAAGCTCAGTATTGTCAAATCTTGAAAAGCGAAATGCTCTGTATGTATAAACTCTTTCACAATCAATGATATGTCGTATAACTTCTTTTGTGGTCCATTTGTCAGGCTGGTAAGAAAAATTCTCTTTTTCAGGTGTGATCCGCTGAAATAATTCGTTTGTTATTTGATAACTCTTATAGAGCTCGTCCAGTAGGTTGTCCGTTTTAACTAAATCAAAAAAGTAATGACAATAGTCTGGAGCATCCTTGTAAATGGTTTTGTCAGTCATAGTTAAAATTTTCTATAAGATAATTGAATACTTAATGTTATAAGCTTTAGAGATCAAATATACAAGTACCTCTGGGCTTTCGGAGGCACAAACAAAGCGAATTGCTAGTACAAAATTAGAAATATAGACAACAGAGAGTGTTTCTATTCGTTTTTATTGGCTTCTATGAGTTTATACATATTCGAATTAAAGTCAGAAAGTTTGTCTCCAATACTTGAGAAAAATTCAATGTCTGCATTTTCGATTTTTGTCAGTGCCAATTGTAATACTTTTTCGCCATGAGATGTTAATCTGACAATTTTTGCTCTGGTGTCGGTTTCGTGCTCTTGTCTTATTATTAATTTTTTGGTTTGTAGAGTTCGAAGAACCTTAGATACCATCATTCGGTCAAAATTATTCAGATTGGCAATTTCCACTTGTGTTACATTATCACTTTTGTTTGTTAACCAGGCGATTGAAGAAAGTAAGACAAATTGTGTTTGTGTCAGATCTAATGGATCTAAAACCTTTTTATGTTTACGCTGCCAAAGTAACATCAGTTGGGCCAACAAATATCCGGGACTCTCTTCCGGACTTTTAAATAGAAAATTAATTTTATCAGACATATTCTTTTTTTAGCATTATAGACGAAATTAAATCAAAATCATGTTTGTTGATCTCCAAAACTCCAAAACGAAACGGATAACCCCAACTTTGTTTGTTCTGGATAAATTGTAAATCATTTATCAGGGGTAAAATGGAAATGTCATGGTGCTCGAAAAACTCAATATTTCGTCTGAATGGACAAAAATCGTCTGTCATTTGAAACGGATATACCTCTTCATCTTTGACTTTTCCGATAGCTGTAAATTTTTGGCATTTGTCTGTTTTGTCCATTGTCTGTTTGCTCGAATAATAGATTACAAAATCGCCTTTTAGCATTCTTTTTAACGGAGCGGCTTTTCCGTGGCAGGCTTGTGCAATTCCTTCCGAAACACCTGTTCTTACATGGTCTTTGGATGCTACGAAAATCCAATATTTTGTTTCTCTTTCTTTCATTTTAGTTGTTCAGTTGTAGAAAAGTAAGCACGTAACCATCAGGATCTTTCACCATTAAAGTCTTTCCGAATGGAGTATTGTTTATTGTTCCTAAAATTAGAACTTCTTTTTCTGTCAGACCTTTTTGAAACTCTTCAATTGTGCCGTCAATGGCGAACCAAGGTGAAACACCGATTCCTAATTCTTTACCGTCAATATTTCCGATAGGTTTTCTAATGGCAAAACTTGCTTCACCTTTATTGTATTTAAAAACGTATGCGTCAGGATTAGGTATTCCTGCAAGTTCAAAACCTAATTTTTCCGTGTAGAAGTCTTTTGATACTTCTAAATCTCTTACTTGAAGAGATATAAATTCTAATTTTCTCATTATTTTAATTTTGTTGTCACAAATATAATATATACGACAATAAAAATACAAATATTTTTTACTTTTTATTTTTGAACGACTAAAAAAGTATGTTGTAAGCTGTTCTGTAAAAGTTTGGTTGGTGTTATGTCAAGATTGAGTAAAATAGATAATTCAAACTTTTGAATTTTCGGATAAAATTTGGAAGTGGGTGAAAAGCCATAATGCTGGCTGACCAATGTTGTAGAACATTTTTTATTAAACCGTTATAATATTGACTTTTGTTCCGTCCTGCAAATCTTGGATTTGTTTATGAATTTGTTGACTTAATTCGAAATGAACTTCGATATCTGTTAATTCAAAATTCTCTGGCTCTTATTTTCCGCCTAAAGCTGGCAATTTTTTATACTGCTTATAAAAAAATCCCCAAATCTTTTTTGTATAAAGTCTTGGGGATCTTAACAGTGACCACGATCAGATTCGAACTGACACGTCTTGCGACACCACCCCCTCAAGATGGCGAGTCTACCAATTTCTCCACGTGGCCTAAAAGTATTTAGCAAAAAAAAGCTATCATAAGATAGATAACTTTTGTATAAAACAAGAAAGCTTATTCCTGCTTTTGCGAGCAGCAAATGTATAGCCTTTTTTTGAATTGACAAGTTTTGAAAAGAAAAACAGGGATAGTAGATTGAGTTCCTGAAAGACTTTTCATTCTTATTGTAAAGAAAAAAACGTATCTTTAAAGAACGAAACCCAGCTATACATTATATGCCGAAAACAAGTACCATATTCAGAAAAGCAGGGGATTTTCTTCAGCTTACAGGCGAGTTAACCGGTTTTGCCGGGAGGTTCTTTATTGAAACATGGAAGTCGCCCTATGAGTTTGAAGAACTATTTCGCCAATGTTACCGGGTGGGAAACAGATCTTTTCCTTTAGTCGGACTTACCGGTTTCATTATCGGACTTGTACTTACGTTACAAACAAGACCCACTTTACAAGAGTTTGGTGCCGTATCATGGATGCCTTCCATGGTAGGAATATCTATTATCAGAGAGATAGGACCTGTAATTATAGCGCTTATCTGTGCAGGTCGGATAGCATCAGGTATTGGAGCCGAACTGGGGTCTATGAAAGTAACCGAACAAATCGATGCAATGGAAGTTTCGGGAACAAATCCTTTTAAATTTTTAGTAGTAACCAGAATAATGGCTACAACGCTCATGATTCCTTTATTGGTGATTTTAGGAGATGTACTGGCACTCTACGGTTCTTTCCTGATAGAAAATATAAAGGGGAATGTTTCTTTCTATCTGTATTTTAGTCAGGTATTCAGATCGTTGGAGTTTAGTGACCTTATTCCGGCAACGTTAAAAACCTTTTTCTTCGGGTTTGCTATTGGACTGATAGGGTGCTTTAAAGGCTATAACTGTAAAGGAGGAACTGCCGGTGTAGGCGTAGCTGCTAATACAGCTGTAGTAATGGCTTCAATTTTTATTTTTGTGCTAGATTTTGTAGCCGTTTTGGTAACAGATATATTTTATGGGCTATGAAGGAAGAAAGAGGTATAAGAGGTAATTATACGAGAACTCAAAGTACTAATGAGATCGTTATTCAGATTAAAGACTTGTACAAAAGTTTTGATGAGAACAAGGTACTCAATGGTTTTAATATGCTACTTTACAAAGGAGAAAACCTAGTGATTATGGGAAAATCCGGCTCCGGAAAAACAGTAATGATCAAGTGCTTGGCGGGATTGATGCAACCCGATAGCGGAAGTATTGAAGTTATGGGGAGAGAAATCACACAATTAGGGCATAAAGATCTGGATGATCTCCGGGCAGATATCGGATTCCTTTTTCAGGGAAGTGCGCTTTATGACTCTATGACCGTACAGGAAAATCTTGAATTTCCTTTAAGAAGACACAAGAGAAAACAGAAGAACAGAGGAAACACAGATGATCTGGTTAGGGAAGCTTTGGAAAATGTCGGACTTGCCCATACAGTGAACTTAATGCCGGTAGAGCTTTCGGGGGGAATGAAACGACGGGTTGCTTTGGCAAGAACCCTAATCATGAAGCCTAAAATTATTCTGTATGATGAACCGACCAGTGGACTGGATCCTATAACCTCCAAAGAAATAGTTGAACTGATGAGAACTATTCAGAAAAAATACGATACTTCGTCGATCATCATTACACACGATGTGGATTGCGCCAGAGTTATTTCTGATCGAATGATCTTATTGGTAGACGGAATTAACTATGCAGAAGGAACGTATAAAGAATTATCGGAAGCTTCAGATCCTAAGATCAAAGCTTTTTTTAAATAACAGATTATGACAAAGACATCTTCAGAAAATATCCGATTAGGCATTTTTGTTATCATAGGCAGTTTGTTTCTGCTGTTAGCGATTTATTTTATAGGGAATTACAAAGGGATAATAGGAAAAACGTTTACTATTAATGCTGTGTTTACCAATGTGAACGGCTTGCAAAAAGGAAATAATGTCCGTTTTTCAGGTGTAGACATAGGAACCGTGGGAGACATAGAAATGGAAAGCGATACAACAGTCCGGGTGCACATGGTTATAGATGAAAAAATGATGAAACATATTAAAAAAGATGCCATTGCTACAATTGGCTCCGACGGATTGGTCGGAAATATGATCGTAAATATCATTCCAGGCAGAAATTCCCAAGAATATGTACAAAACGGTGATCAGATCATATCCTACACCAGAATAGGAACAGAGGAGATGTTGAATACATTGAATGTTACTAATGAAAATGCCGCCCTGCTCACGGCAGACTTGTTAAAAGTAGTTCGGTCACTAACGCAAGGAAAAGGAACATTCGGTAGGCTGCTCAATGATACCCTAATGGCAGACGATCTTCAGGTAGCGATCAGAAATTTAAAACACACAAGCAGCCGCGCAGATAAGACTGTGTTAGCATTAGAAAATATGGTAGAACGCATCTCTTTTGAAGAAAGTGTTGCCGGAGTATTATTGACAGATACAGTTTCCGGAAATAAAATGAGACATCTTATTACAGATCTTGAAGCATCCGGTAAAGAAATAAGTCAAATGACAAAGGATCTGAATGATTTTGTGGCTCTCTTAAATGAACGTAAAGGAACGGTTAACTATTTAGTACAAGATACTGCATTGGTAAAACAATTGGAAAACATAGTAAAAAATGTAGACGAAGGTACCGGGAGATTTAATGAAAATATGGAAGCGCTAAAGCATAATTTCCTGTTCAGAGGCTATTTTAAAAAGAAAGAAAAAGAAGAAAAGAAAGAGAAAACAAAGTAATAAAGAGATCTTCTCCTGATAGAGAGAATGTATAAAACAAAAAAAAGGGACAAGTCTTTTTTTTTAGACTTGTCCCTTTTAAGTGACCCCGCTGGGGCTCGAACCCAGGACCCCTACATTAAAAGTGTAATGCTCTACCAGCTGAGCTACGGAGTCAATGCGCTAATAAGTGAAAAAAAATTGTGACCCCGCTGGGGCTCGAACCCAGGACCCCTACATTAAAAGTGTAATGCTCTACCAGCTGAGCTACGGAGTCAATTCATTTCCTTATTGCGGGTGCAAATATAAGACCTTAAATTTATTTTTCAATGCTTTTTTGTTATAAATTTGCTTTTTTTTACAAATTATTTTTTAAGTTATTAATTATTAGAACTTTATTTTTACATGGAAATTATCTTGATTGGTTACATGGGATCAGGGAAATCTACGATCGGTAAAATTTTATCAGAAAAAACTGAAATACCTTTTTTTGATTTGGATCAGATTATTGAAGAAAAAGAAAAAATGACTGTGAAAGAAATCTTCCAGAGAAAGGGTGAAATTTATTTCAGAAAGGTAGAGAGCCTGTATTTCAATGACTTCATGGCTAATAATGATCATTATATACTTTCGCTGGGAGGCGGAACACCTTGTTATGCTAATAATCATGAAAAATTGCAACTTCCGGAAATAACATCTTTTTATTTAAAAGTGCCTATAGCGGATTTGGTAAAACGTTTAACGGAAGAAAAAGAAAACCGCCCGTTGGTAGCTCAGTTGAATGTTGAAGAACTGGAAGATTACATACGCAAGCATTTATTTGATCGCAATTTCTATTACCATAAGGCAAAACATACTATTAATGCCAGTCAACCGACAGATGAGGTTGTCGCGGAGATTTTAAAAAAATTAGCTTAAATAAGCATAATCGTTTTCATCTTCAAAAACTACTTGTACGTGTTCTTGAAGGGAGGTAGATAAAGAAAGCCCTTTAAAATCGGCTTTAACAGGGAATTTTTTGTGATTTCGGTCTACTAAAACAGCCGTTTTGAATTTTTTAAGCGGTACATCTAAAAAGTGTTTCACACCATATATTAAAGTAGTTCCTGAATTTAATACATCATCTACCAGAACAATTCCTTTGTTAGCGTATTCTTCTTTTTTCAGTGACGTTTCAATAGGTTTTTGTGGTTCTGGTTTGTCAATGAAAACTTCACAAAGTACAACTTTTAAATCGGAGATCTTTTGAACTTCAGCAACAATTTTTTGAGCCAGAATAAAACCGTTTTTACTGATTCCGGCTATGATGATTTCTTCTTCATCAATAAAAGTTTCCAAAATCTGATAGCTGATACGGGTTATCTTATTTTTAATCTCCTGATGATTTAAAATGATGTTTTTCATGTTGTGCGGTTATTTTTTTCAAAGATAATAAACAGTTCTCTTCCTGCTCTTGGTTTTATGGAATTATTAGCGTTCTCTAATGTTTTGATCATGAAATGATTGCAGAATAAATCCAGATATTCTTCCTTAGAGCCACCGAAAGGAGGACCATCTTCCGTTAGTGGGAATTGAAAAAGCAATCCGGCTATTTTTCCGTTCTGGTTTAATAGACTGTGCATCTTTGAAACATAATCTTTCCGCAAGTCAGGATTTAAAGCGCAAAAAAATGTTTGCTCCAGTATTAAATCATATTGTCCTTGGTGATCAAAAAAATTCCCTTGTATTATTTGATGAGAATAATCCGGATGCAAGTCGCTGATTCGTTTTAAAGGTGTAGGTGCTAAGTCAACAACAAAAGTATTGCGGAAACCATTTTGAATCAGGTAATTGAATTCGTGTCCGTTTCCTGCACCGGGGATTAAAATCTTAAGTTCCTTATTGTCGATCTGGTCAATATATTCTTTTAAAGGAGTTGTTATGCCTCCGGTGTCCCAACCGATATCATTATTCAAATATCGGTTTTCCCAATAGTCGCTATTCAAGTTCATGGTCTGAAAAATCGGTTTCGTCTGAATAATTCTCTATATCTCTTCTGTCCTTTTTGGTAGGTCTGCCCGTACCTTTGGCGCGGTAATGTTCTTTACTGAGTTTTAACATTTCTAGGTGTGCAAAGGCTTCCTGCGGCGTTTCGTCTTTTCTGTAAATATCAACCAATTTAGCCCCAACACGGCTTTGCGGAATATCTAATATTGTCAACAAATAGTTGATCTGGTCTCTTCTGACTGAGACTTTGTCCATTGGGTAAATTTCCCGGGAAGGTTTGGCTACCTGTCCGTTTACCGTAACATGTCCCTTTTTAATGGCTTCACTAGCCATGTTTCTTGTTTTGTAATAGCGTATAGCCCATAAATATTTATCTATCCTCATGAAAAATCAAAAAACAATGTTAATAAACATACAAAAATAAAGGAAAATTGTATCTTGCGCACAAAATTTAATTGCATGAAATCAAAAATTTATTGGTTAGGAGTTTTGGCAATAGTGCTGTTACAATCTTGTAATAAGAGTGATGATAGTTCAACTACGGTCCGAAACAGACAAAAAGTGTATGACGAAAATATCGTAGAGATAGAAGAATATTTGCAGGCTTGTTTCATGACTGTGGATTCTGATATGAATGTAACAGTGGACTCTATCGAGAACGGTGAAACATCAATTTGGGACCAAACAAATTATCCTTTACAATACATTACGGTAAAGAACGATACACGGGAAACTTTGTATACAGATGGAAGAATTGATGATGATGTTGATTATAAATTGTATTATGTGGTTTTAAATGAAGGGGGAGGAGTAACTCCTACCAGTGTAGATTCCACTTTTGTGGGCTATAAAGGTTGGAATCTGAAAAATGTAGTATTTGATCAGAATGATTTCGGAATGTGGTTCACTTTTCCGGCCATATATTCTTCAGATGCTGTTTCTATATCCGGATTCAGACAGATATTATCTGTAATAAAAACAGAAGCATCTGCAGTTGAGAACGGAGATGGAACGATTACTCATAATGATTATGGGAATGTTCTTGTATTCATTCCTTCCGGTTTGGCTTATTTTAGTAATGTAGCTACTAATATATCACAATATGCACCTATTGCTTTTCAGATAAAATTATATTCAAGAGAAGAGCGTGATCATGAAGGAGACAAAGTTCCCTCATATATGGAAGATCTGAATGGAAACAATGATTATTTTGATGATGATACAGATGGGGATTTATTACCTGATTTCTTGGATTATGATGATGATGGAGATGATTTTTTAACAAAAGATGAGATCAATGTAGACGCAAGTGGTGATTTGTTGTTGCCGTTTCCGACTTGTACAAGTGGAACGCCTAAGTATTTGGATTCCAGTTGTCATTAATAAGAAAGTTAATTGAAATAAAAAAACCACGCTTAGCGTGGTTTTTTTATTGTATATATATCACAATTATTTTTTTCTGGCAATAGCTTTTTCGGTTGCTTTAATAATTGAATCGGCATTTAATCCATATTTTTCCATTAGCTGAGCCGGAGTTCCGCTTTCTCCGAAACTGTCGTTTACAGCTACAAATTCCTGAGGAACCGGATTGTTTTGAATCAATGTACGAGATACGCTTTCACCTAAACCTCCTAAAATATTGTGCTCCTCAGCAGTTACTACACAACCTGTTTTAGCAACGGATTTTAAAATTGCTTCTTCGTCTAATGGTTTAATAGTATGGATGTTAATTACTTCGGCAGAAATGCCTTTTTCTTCTAATTTTTCTGCTGCAACTAAAGCTTCCCAAACTAAGTGACCTGTCGCAAGAATGGTTACATCAGTGCCTTCGTTTAGCATTACTGCTTTACCAATTACAAACTCTCCGTTTTCAGGAGTGAAGTTCGGTACACTTGGACGTCCGAATCGTAAATAAACCGGACCGTGGTGTTCGGCAATAGCAATAGTAGCTGCTTTAGTTTGATTGTAATCACATGGGTTGAGAACAACCATTCCCGGTAACATTTTCATCAAACCGATGTCTTCTAAAATTTGGTGTGTAGCGCCGTCTTCTCCTAATGTTAATCCGGCGTGTGAAGCACAGATCTTTACATTTTTATCAGAATAAGCTACTGATTGACGGATTTGATCGTAAACACGTCCTGTTGAAAAGTTTGCAAATGTTCCGGTAAAAGGAATTTTTCCGCCAATTGTTAAACCTGCAGCAATACCGATCATATTAGCTTCAGCAATTCCTACCTGAAAGAAACGTTCCGGATGATTTTTCTTGAAATCATCCATTTTAAGAGAACCGATTAAATCAGCACAAAGTGCTACTACATTTTCGTTCTTTTGTCCTAATTCGGTTAAACCGGCACCAAAACCTGAACGAGTATCTTTATTTCCTGTATTTTCGTATTTTTTCATTGTTGCGTTGTGTTGAATTAATAATCTCCTAAAGTTTCAGGGTTTTGAGCTAAAGCTTTTTCTAATTGTTCATCGTTCGGAGCTTTTCCGTGCCAAGCATGGGTGTGCATCATGAAATCTACACCATTACCCATTTCTGTATATAATAACACACAAACAGGTTTTCCTTTTCCGGTTCTTGATTTCGCTTCGGTCATGCCTGCAATGATAGCTTCAATGTTATTTCCTTCTTTAACTTCTAAAACATCCCACCCGAAAGCCTCGAATTTAGCTTTTAAGTTTCCTAAAGAAAGTACATCTTCTGTAGTACCGTCTATTTGTTTCCCGTTGTAATCAACAGTTGCAATATAATTATCTACTTTTTTTGCAGAGGCATACATGGCAGCTTCCCAAATTTGCCCTTCCTGTAATTCGCCATCACCGTGTAAGCTATAAATTAAATGATTGTCACCATTTAGTTTTTTAGCTAAAGCAGCTCCGATTGACACACTCATTCCTTGTCCTAACGAACCGGAAGCCATTCTGATACCAGGTAAACCTTCGTGAGTTGTAGGGTGCCCTTGTAAGCGGGAATTTATTTTTCTAAAAGTTGCCAGTTCAGAAACAGAGAAATAACCACTTCTGGCCAAAACGCTGTAGAATACAGGAGAAATATGTCCGTTTGACAAGAAGAAAAGATCTTCTCCGATCCCGTCCATATCAAAACCTTCTTTGCGTTCCATTAAATATTGATATAATACGACTAAGAATTCAGTACAGCCTAGTGATCCTCCCGGATGCCCTGAGTTAACGGCATGAACCATTCGTAATATATCACGTCTTACCTGAATGGTTAAATCTTGCAATTGTTGTGTGTTAGGTTTCATTTATTTTGATTAAAATTTCTGCAAAAATAATTTTTAATTTTGCTTCCAACAAACCTTTTATCAGGAACTTATTAAAGTTATCCGTTAATTATCCACAAAATAAATCCTAAATCTATTTTAAATTTTTTAGACAAGTACTTTCAAGTGGTTCATTTCCTTTATATTTGCCGTGTAAATTTTGTTTATGAAGTTTGATTTAATTAAGAAAGACGAGAAAAGTAAAGCAAGAGCAGGTATTGTTACTACAGATCACGGAGTGATTGAAACTCCTATTTTTATGCCTGTGGGAACTGTTGCTTCTGTAAAAGGAGTTCACCAAAGAGAATTAAAAGACGATATTAATCCTGATATTATTTTAGGAAATACCTATCATTTATACCTACGGCCACAGACTGATATTTTAGAGAAAGCCGGAGGCTTACATAAATTTATGAATTGGGATCGGAATATTTTGACGGATTCCGGTGGATATCAGGTCTATTCTTTGTCGTCTAACAGAAAGATCAAAGAAGAAGGAGTCAAGTTTAAATCGCATATAGATGGATCGTATCATTTCTTTTCGCCAGAAAATGTAATGGAAATTCAGCGTACGATTGGGGCTGATATTATTATGGCATTTGACGAATGTACACCATACCCTTGTGATTACCGTTATGCGAAACGTTCTATGCACATGACGCACCGTTGGTTAGACCGTTGTGTAGATCATTTGGGAAAAGTTCCTGCGAAATACGATTACGAACAAACCCTGTTTCCTATTGTTCAGGGAAGTACATATAAAGATCTACGTCAGCAATCGGCAGAATACATAGCAAATGTCGGGGCAGAAGGTAATGCTATAGGAGGCCTTTCTGTAGGAGAACCTGCTGAGGAAATGTATGCAATGACTGAAGTAGTAACTGCAATTTTACCGGAAGATAAACCAAGATATCTAATGGGAGTAGGAACTCCGGTGAATATCTTAGAAAATATAGCATTGGGTATTGATATGTTTGATTGTGTTATGCCGACGCGTAATGCCAGAAACGGAATGTTATTCACGGCAAACGGAATCATCAATATTAAAAATAAAAAATGGGAAGCTGACTTTAGTCCGATCGATAGCATGGGGCATACCTTTGTAGATTTAGAATATTCTAAAGCATATCTTCGTCATTTATTTGCGGCTAATGAATATTTAGGAAAACAGATAGCAACAATCCATAATTTAGGATTCTACTTGTGGTTAGTCCGTGAAGCAAGACGTCAGATCTTAGCCGGTACGTTCCGTGAGTGGAAAGATAAAATGGTAATACAACTGGCACAAAGATTATAAGTATGCTGAAAATAATCGACATTTATATACTACGCCGTTATCTCATGACTTTTACTGTCATGTTATTAATGTTTATTCCTATCGGGATCGTTATTGATGTTTCGGAGAAGGTCAATAAAATGATCGAGAAGAATATTGCGATCGGGGATATCTTAGTATATTATGTTGACTTCACCATTTATTTTGCCAATTTACTATTTCCTATTTTCCTTTTCTTATCGGTGATCTGGTTTACATCTAAGTTAGCTAATAATACAGAGATCATAGCAATATTAAGTTCAGGGATCTCTTTTCAACGATTTTTAAAACCATATTTTATCGGGGCAACAATAGTTTCTATTTTCGCTTTGATTATGGGTTTTTTTCTGGTTCCTAAGGCAAGTAAGGGTTTCAATGATTTCAGGTATGAGAACCTAAAAGGGAGTAATAAAACGAGAGAAACATCAGATATTTTCAGACAGATAAACAAAGACGAATATATTTATGTAAGTAACTATAATTACCTGTCTAAAACCGGATTCAATTTTGTACATGAAAAATTCAACGGGACACAATTGGTTGAGCGAGTAGATGCAAATCGTATCAGGTATAATGAAGAAACAAAATCATACACACTCTATAATTACAACAAGAGAACTATCGGTGAGTTTAACGATGTGTTAGAATCGTCGTCGAAAGAAATTAAAGAATACAATTTTGAACCGGATGATCTGACGCCGGTTATTTATGTTGCCGAAACGATGACCATAGGGCAATTGAATGATTTTATTAATAAGGAAAGAAAGAAAGGAAATGCCAATATCAATACTTATCTGGTCGTGTTTTATAAAAAATTCAGTTTGCCGGTATCGGCATTTATCCTGACGATCATTGCAGTTGCTGTTTCTTCCATGAAAAGAAGAGGAGGTATGGGAGTGAACTTAGCCATAGGAATATGTATTGCTTTTACGTTTATTTTCTTTGACAAAGTTTTCGGAACAATGGCTGAGAAGTCGAGTATTTCTCCGTTAATAGCGGTTTGGTTTCCGAATACGGTTTTTGGTATTTTAGCTTTTTACTTGTTGCGCAATGCAAAACGATAATTTCAAAAGTTATTTACATCTTCATTTAATAGTTTTTATCTGGGGATTTACAGCGGTTTTGGGAGCCTTGATCTCACTGGAAGCCTTACCGTTAGTTTGGTGGCGCATGGCGATAGCTACAGCTATTATATTACTTTTTATCTTTTGGAAGAAGATCCCTTTGGCACTAACCAAGCGAGCCGTTTTTTTTATGGTGTTGGCAGGTTTGGTCATTGCCCTTCATTGGCTGACCTTTTTTAAAGCGATTAAAGTTTCTAATGTTTCGGTTACTCTGGCCTGTTTGTCTACAGGAGCTTTTTTTACCTCATTTTTAGAACCGTTATTATACGGAAAAAAAATAGTTTGGTACGAAGTGCTGTTCGGATTAATTGTTATTCTGGGATTGTATATCATTTTTAATGTGGAAGGCGATTATGTGTTGGGGATAATTTTAGCTTTGACTTCCGCTTTCTTATCAGCATTGTTTTCTGTGATAAACGGGAAATTTGCGAAGGAATACCATCCGGCAACGATTTCATTTTATGAATTATCAGGAGGTGTTCTCTTTTTGTCGATCTATCTTTTATTTACTTCGGGTTTTACCACAGCATTCTTCCGGTTATCGCTTCCCGATTTGGGATGGCTATTTGTTTTAGCATCTGTTTGTACAGCCTATGCTTTTATAGCTTCTGTAGCCGTGATGAAACATTTAAGTCCATATACAGTGATGCTTACAATCAATCTGGAGCCTATTTACGGAATTATTTTAGCAGTTATAGTGTTTCAGGAAAAAGAAAAAATGAATCCGTCTTTTTATGTTGGAGCATTGATTATTTTGTCGACAGTGATCCTGAATGCAGTCGTTAAAAATTATCAGAAAAAGCAAAAACTGAAAAATAACTTGAATTAATATTATTGAAAATTTTATCTTTGTATTGGTAAACACTAACCAAATTAGAAACCTATGGAATATTTAGATTTTGAACTACCGATTAAAGAACTTGAAGATCAGTTGGATAAATGTGTGGTGATAGGGCAAGAGTCGGATGTTGATGTTTCAAATACGTGTAAACAGATTGAAAAAAAACTGGAAGAAACTAAAAAAAATATATACAAAAACTTAACGGCTTGGCAAAGAGTCCAATTATCAAGACATCCGAGTCGTCCATATACGATGGATTACATCAAAGCACTTTGTGGAGATAGTTTTTTAGAACTTTTCGGAGACAGAGGTGTAAAAGATGATAAAGCAATGGTTGGCGGGTTAGGAAAGATCGGAGATCAATCTTTTATGGTAATCGGACAGCAAAAAGGATTCAATACTAAAACACGCCAATACAGAAATTTTGGTATGGCTAATCCGGAAGGATACCGCAAGGCTTTACGATTAATGAAAATGGCTGAAAAATTCGGATTACCTGTTGTAACATTTATCGATACACCGGGAGCCTATCCGGGATTAGAGGCAGAGGAAAGAGGACAAGGAGAAGCAATTGCCAGAAATATCTTTGAAATGTGCCGACTTAAAGTGCCGATCATCTGTGTAATTGTAGGTGAAGGAGCATCAGGAGGAGCATTAGGAATTGGAGTCGGAGATAAGGTATTTATGTTGGAAAATACTTGGTATTCTGTAATTTCACCGGAATCATGTTCGTCTATTTTATGGAGAAGCTGGGAGTTCAAAGAGCAAGCAGCAGAAGCGTTGAAATTGACTGCTCCGGATATGAAAAAACAAAAACTAATTGACGATATTATTCCGGAACCTCTTGGAGGAGCTCACTATGACAGAGAGACTACCTTTAAAACCGTTGAAAAGTTCATTACAAAATCATATAAAGAATTAAAAGATTTATCAACAGCTGAACTTACGGCTAAAAGAATGGATAAATACTGTAATATGGGAGAATTTAAAGAATAATCCCATAAAAAGCTTGAAAATTATCCGAAGCCTTAACGTTTCGGATTTTTTTTATCTTATTAACAAAATAAAGTGACTTATAAACAGGTTATTAACGTGTGTTGTTTAATAACTTGAAAATAAAGCTATTAATTTTTGGTTACCTTAGCATAATGGAAAATATCAAGAATATAAACCCTATTAAGGTAGATAAAACTACCGTCATTAATTTAGAAAAAGGAAAATTGCCCCCCCAAGCTGTTGATTTAGAGGAAGCTGTGTTGGGTGCTATGATGATTGATAAAAAAGGAGTAGACGAAGTTATTGATATTTTACAACCAGATGCCTTTTACAAAGATGCCCATAAATATATTTTCGAAGCTATAGTTGAGCTATTTAACGATACCCAGCCTATTGACTTATTAACCGTTTCAGCTCAATTGAAGAAAAACGGAAAATTAGAGTTGTCAGGAGGTGATTTTTATCTGATCCAGCTAACGCAAAAAATTTCATCCTCAGCGCATATTGAATTTCACTCAAGAATTATTTTGCAAAAATATATTCAGCGAAGTTTGATTAAAATTTCAAATGAAATTATCGAGGAGTCTTATGATGAAACTACCGATGTTTTTGATTTATTAGACAAAGCCGAATCAAAACTGTATGAAGTAACTCAGGGAAATATTAAACGGAGTTCTGAAACTGCTCAAAGTTTGGTTATTCAGGCTAAAAAACGAATTGAAGAGATATCAAATAAAGAAGGTCTAAGTGGAATCCCGACAGGTTTTCATGATCTGGATAAATTAACTTCAGGTTGGCAGCCATCCGATTTGATTATTGTGGCAGCACGTCCGGGTATGGGTAAAACCGCTTTTACATTGTCAATGGCTCGTAATATGGCGATCGATTATCAGGCGCCGGTTGCTTTTTTCTCTTTAGAGATGTCATCGGTACAGTTGATTACTCGATTAATTTCGTCTGAAACCGGATTGTCATCTGAAAAACTAAGAACCGGAAAATTAGAAAAACACGAGTGGGAACAATTATCAATCAAAGTAAAGGATTTAGAAAAAGCGCCTTTATATATCGATGATACTCCGTCATTGTCAATTTTTGATTTAAGAGCAAAAGCACGTCGTTTAGCGTCTCAATACGGAATCAAAATGATTGTTATTGATTACCTTCAATTAATGACGGCCGGAGGTAATGGTAAAGGTGGAGGAAACAGGGAGCAGGAGATTTCGACCATTTCGCGTAATCTAAAAGCTTTGGCAAAAGAATTAAATGTTCCGGTTATAGCCTTATCACAGTTGTCGCGTGCTGTAGAAACTCGTGGTTCAAGTAAAAGGCCCTTACTTTCGGATTTGAGGGAATCAGGAGCTATTGAACAGGATGCAGATATTGTATCATTTATTTACCGTCCGGAATATTATAAAATAGACGAATGGGACGATGAAGAACGTTCACCAACTCAAGGACAGGCTGAATTTATTGTAGCAAAACACCGTAACGGTGGTTTAGATAATATTCGTTTAAAATTTGTCGGAAGTTTAGGTAAGTTTGACAATCTGGATGATTTTAGTTCTCCTTTTGATGAATTGCCTTCTAAAATGAACTTGGATGACAGTAATCCGTTTATTACGCCAAATTTACCATCGCCTAATGAAGCTTTTGGTAGTAATATGAATAGTTCAGATGATGATTCAGATGTACCGTTTTAAAAATTAAGAAAGAAAAGAGATAAAATAAAAAGAGCGATTCAATTTTGAATCGCTCTTTTTTTGAATGAATTAGTTGTTTATAATTAGCTTTTGGCCTTTCGATGAATTATGTATATCGATGATCAGATAAATACCTTCTGATAAATTACTTATATTGATAGTGTTCTCAATAGAAGATAATGCTTTGAATTTTTTAACGGTCTGCCCCAGTTGATTGATAATAACCAACTCTTTATCTGTTTTCGTTTTTATATAGAGTGTGTGTTGGGCTGGGTTAGGATACATTACAAAATTGTCGTTTCTTTCAAAATCTTCAGCGCTAAGAACTGTGGTACAAATAGACTCAACAGTACACGATCCGACAGTAATTTCAACTTTGTAATCTCCGTCAACTGTTGGTGTATAACTTTGATTGGTTTCTCCGGTCAAGATCGTATTCGGACAACTGTACCATTGATAGGTAGCACCTGATTGATTAGCAGTTAAAACACCTAAATTTTCAGTTACTGTATCATCAATAGCAGTCGGTTCAGTAATAGTAAAGTTAGTGGAAGTAGTACATCCATTGGCATCTGTTACGGTACAAGTCCATGTTCCTGCAGTTAATCCAGTTACGGAAGTTGTTCCGTCCCCAGTGGGGTTCCCCGGAGTCCAATTATAGGTATATCCTCCTGCACCACCAGTAGCTGCATTAACAGTAGCAGCTCCGGTTGAACCACCGTTACAAGCAACATCGGTCTGTGAAGATTGGGTTAAGGCCAAGGCAGTCGGTTCAGTAATAGTAAAGTTAGTGGAAGTAGTACATCCGTTGGTATCGGTTACTGTACAAGTGTAAGTACCGGCAACAAGACCTGTAGCTGTTGTACCAGTTCCGCCAGAAGGTGACCAAGAATAGGTATATCCTCCTGCACCGCCGGTAGCTGCATTAACAGTAGCTGCTCCTGTTGAACCTCCATTACAAGCGATGTTGGTTTGTGAAGATTGGGTTAAGGCTAAGGCAGTTGGTTCGGTGATGGTAAAGTTAACAGAATCAGTACATCCATTGGCATCCGTTACGGTACAAGTGTAAGTACCTGCAACAAGACCTGTAGCTGTTGTGCCAGTTCCGCCGGAAGGTGACCAAGAATAGGTATATCCCCCTGCGCCGCCAGTAGCTGTATTAACAGTAGCTTCCCCTGTTGAACCTCCGTTACAAGCGATGTTGGTTTGTGAAGCCTGTGTCAAGGCTAAGGCAGTTGGTTCGATGATGGTAAAGTTAGTGGAAGTAGTACATCCGTTGGCATCCGTTACGGTACAAGTCCATGTTCCTGCAGTTAATCCAGTTACTGAAGTTGTTCCGTCCCCAGTTGGGTTCCCCGGAGTCCAGTTATAGGTATATCCTCCTGCACCGCCGGTAGCTGCATTAACAGTAGCTTCCCCTGTTGAACCTCCGTTACAAGCGATGTTGGTCTGTGAAGATTGGGTTAAGGCT
>NZ_JAMXLC010000001.1:568617-568847 GCF_024054235.1 Flavobacterium sp. NRK F10 | reverse complement strand
GTTGTTCCGTCCCCAGTTGGGTTCCCCGGAGTCCAGTTATAGGTATATCCTCCTGCACCGCCGGTAGCTGCATTAACAGTAGCTGCTCCGGTTGAACCACCATTACAAGTAACATCGGTCTGTGAAGCCTGTGTCAGGGCCAAGGCAGTCGGTTCGGTGATAGTAAAGTTAACAGAAGATGTACATCCGTTGGCATCTGTTACGGTACAAGTCCATGTTCCTGCAGTTAG
>NZ_JAMXLC010000001.1:545995-568607 GCF_024054235.1 Flavobacterium sp. NRK F10 | reverse complement strand
TCCTGCAGTTAGTCCAGTTACTGAAGTTGTTCCGTCCCCAGTGGGGTTCCCCGGAGTCCAGTTATAGGTATATCCTCCTGCACCACCAGTAGCTGTATTAACAGTAGCTGCTCCGGTTGAACCACCATTACAAGCGATGTTGGTTTGTGAAGCCTGAGTCAAGGCCAAGGCAGTTGGTTCGGTAATAGTAAAGTTAGTGGAAGTAGTACATCCGTTGGCATCTGTTACGGTACAAGTCCATGTTCCTGCAGTTAGTCCAGTTACTGAAGTTGTTCCGTCCCCAGTGGGGTTCCCCGGAGTCCAGTTATAGGTATATCCTCCTGCACCGCCAGTAGCTGTATTAACAGTAGCTGCTCCGGTCGAACCTCCGTTACAAGCAACATCGGTCTGTGAAGCCTGAGTCAAGGCCAAGGCAGTTGGTTCGGTAATAGTAAAGTTAGTGGAAGTAGTACATCCGTTGGCATCTGTTACGGTACAAGTCCATGTTCCTGCAGTTAGTCCAGTTACTGAAGTTGTTCCGTCCCCAGTGGGGTTCCCCGGAGTCCAGTTATAGGTATATCCTCCTGCACCGCCAGTAGCTGCATTAACAGTAGCTGCTCCGGTTGAACCACCATTACAAGCGATGTTGGTTTGCGAAGATTGGGTTAAGGCTAAGACAGTCGGTTCAGTAATAGTAAAGTTAACAGAATCAGTACATCCATTGGCATCGGTTACTGTACAAGTGTAAGTACCTGCGGCAAGACCTGTAGCTGTTGTACCAGTTCCGCCGGAAGGTGACCAAGAATAAGTATATCCGGTACTACCTGAAGCACTTACTGTTGCAGAACCATTAGTCCCTCCGAAACATGATACGTTTGTTTGAGATGATGCACTTAAAGAAAGATTAACTACATTAACAGTAGCTGTACCACAACTACCTGGAGTTACACAACCACCTTCACCTCTAACGTAGTAAGTAGTGTTTGAACTTGGAGTAACTACAAAAGTTGATCCTGAAGTTGTTCCAATTAATGTTCCTCCACATGATCCTGTATAAACAGCCCATTGAGTGGCATCATTCAAAGTACCACTGATAGTTAAAGTGCTTGAATTTCCTGCACAAACAGGGGTAGTAGCTGTTACAGTAGGAACTGTAGGATCTGTACAAGCCGGAGTAGCTAATAATCTGAAATTATCAATTGCGATTTCTTGTGCTGTACTGGCATTTACAAAACAATTGAAACGTAAATCTAATGTTGTTCCTGTTCCTGATATGTTTGCTGTTAATTCGGTAAAAGCATAGCTTAAAGCTGTTCCGTCTCCGATTAAATCACCATCTGTATCGACACTAAAAGTACTTGAAGATGTTGTGGAATTAGCATAAATGGCAATGATTCTGTTCCATGAGCCTCCGTCTATCCGATATTCAACAGCCATAAAATCCTGACTGGCACCGAATGAACTTCCTTGATAACCGCCGTTAAAATCATTATCGGCAAATAGTCCTTTGAAAGACAAATTTGTTTTTCCGCTTATATCAATTCCGCTCCAGGTTACCTGTTGGTTTGCAGATATACTGCTATTTGTACAGGTTGGACCTTTATCAATATCTTCAGCGGCCCAAAATTTTGAACCTTCAATATTTGAATATGTACCGGATTGCAAATCAATGTCAGCTAAACCTGCTCTTCTAAAATAGGCTGTTGCCGGAGGTCCTCCGCATGAGAATTCGGCAATAGACGGTGTTCTGCTACCGGAACTTGGAGCACCGGTATCTTCAAAAGTATCACTCCAAAACTGAGTTTGTGTGTATGAACTTGTTGAAAATAAGCTCATTGCAATCAAAATGAAAGTAATTTTTTGTTTCATGTGATGTAAATTTATATTGTTAGACCTTAACTAAATGTTTTGCCAATAATGTTACTATGATCACTGAATTGTTTGGCTGTTATAATTCCTTCTTCAGTGCTAAGTATCTCAATGGCAATTTGTTTATTATCAGAGCATGCTACAGCTATTAAGTTTTCTTCTGTAATTTCTGTAACAGTACCGGGATGAATATTTTTATGGGGGGTGTTAAGGGGTGTTGCTGTTATGATTTTTGCCTGTTCACCCATAAATGTGGTGTCAGCGCCGTTATTCCAAGGGTTACAGGCATTGATTAATGCAATTATTTCTTCTGAATCCATTCTTCTCCAATTGATGAATGTATCAGAAAACAGGGGCTTTTCATAATAATAAGCTTCATCTTCATCTTGAGGTATATTAGGGATTTTACTGCCAAATTGAAGCATTTCCGCCATATTCAGGGCAACTTGAGCAACTCTGTTACTTAATTTTTGGGTTAATTTGCCGTAAGTTTCTCCTCTTTCAATGGGAATTGGGTCATTGAAGATAATATTCCCTTCATCAAAATTTGAGTTCATGAAGTGAACGCTGATGGCGGTTTCTGTTTCCTGATTTTTTAACACTTCAAAAATAGGCATTACCCCTCTGTATCGGGGTAAAGGCCCCGGATGGAAATTAATAAATCTTTCCGTTCCGAAAGAAAGTACATCTTCAGGAATTAGAAAAGGGAAGGAAATAGAGAAAATATAATCCGGTTGTATCTCATTGATCCAATTTTTCATTTCAGACATGCTTTTTTTATCGGGAAATGCTTTAAACAATATTTTGTTTTTGTCGCACTCGTTTTCTAAAGCTTCTGTCATCATTTCGGTTCCTTTTCCAATTGCTACACCGTATAGGAATTTTTCATAAGCCATTAATTGTAAGGCTTTGAAAGCAAATTTTCCACCGCATAATAATACTATTTTCTTTTTCTCTTCCATCTAAATACAAGTATAACTGTTGTACCATGCAGAAGTTACCTCATGTAGTGGTAGATTGCATAACTTTTCAAATTCTTCTTTAGTGTCTTTTATTTCTTTGCCTAACTTTATTTCGCAAGTACCTTTGTTTTCAATCAATGTTGCTTCGTAAAGATTTGTAATAGAAGTGTTTGTTTTTTTATCAAAATATATTTTCCCTCTCGGGCTTTCAAATTCAAATTCATGTAATTCGCTTGCAACTTTAGAAATCACATGCTTTTGTTCTGCCAGGAGGTCTAGGGTTTTTATGGCAATTGAAGACGCTTCCCAACTAATTAAAGAAAACAGGTTTGGTTTTTTTCCTGATGATTCTATAGTTTCAATAAAGATTTTATTTTCGTTATTTTCTATCTTTTTTGACCAGGAGATAACTCCGCTCACGGCATCACTCGGTAAAACAGCAGCTTCCAATACGGTTTCTTCCAGTCCGAAAGGAGTTAGGTATATTGGTAAGTTTTGATTTCTATATCTATTATTTATTTCTTTGAAGTACCATTGTACAAAATCGCCGCTGAATAGACTTAGAAAGGCTGTATTTGCGTTAGTAGCTAACTGGTTTTGTATCGGTTCCATTGTAAAATCTGTTTCTTGATAGCCGGTAGCATGGTTAAAACAAATTTTACTACCTGCATTTTCAAAACTTTTTGAAATGCTATACGTATGTAAATATCCTCCGTCATAATATCCGGTTATCATAGCGCCTTCCTGATATCCGTCCTGAGAAGCTTTTCTGGCTGTAAGCCATGCACCTAAGGAATTGTGAAGCGAGTGATAGAAAATGTTAGGACATGTTGGCCATTCATTTGGTAAATTGGCTCCTGCATCTAAAACAATTAGCATTTTATTAGCAGCAAGGAAAAGAGGTCTGAGTAGTTCAGCAGTACGATGTCCTATAAAAGCAAGGACTAAGCTTACCTCTTCTTCCAATAATAGTTTTTCGGCTGAGCGGTAGCATTGTTGTTTATCTGCGCCGAAACCGATATTTTCGGTAATGATTTTAATATCTTCTCTTCCGGCTTGTTTTAATCCTGATTTTAATCCTTCATAGATGTCAAAGCCGATAGTTTTATAATATGTGGACCTTGGTAAAAGAACTCCTATTTTTTGCATATTTTTTTATTGTTAATAAAGGAAATATTTTTGAAAATATTCCCTTTATTTATGTTTGAAAAATTAGTTCCTGCTTGGGAATATTCCTTGCATAGCAATAGAAAAATTTATGGTTAGGTAAGGATTCATGACATCTACAGGAATACCTGATCCGGTAACGTCAGTAGTACCTGATAGTACTGCTCCTCCTGTATATGTATTAGGAGTTGCTCCGTTACCGCTATAAATGGCATCTGTAGCCGTAGCCGGGAAATTTCCTGCCGGCGATAATTCGTCTGCATTATCCGTTGATGCTTGTAAATTAACATGAGCATTCAATAATGAATGGATGTGCGGAGGCAAGTTTGAAGTTGTTAGTGTTTTAGTTGTACTACCCGCTTTTTGTCCCATTGTGTAAAGGGGTAATCCCGGACCTTGTCCTTGTCCAATTGGCATACGCCCTTGTAAATCAGGAAGAGCAAAAGTGGTCTGTCCGTTACCTCCGTAAGTAGTTCCTATAAGTGAAAATAAGGCTGTGTATTGAGAAATTGAAATAATTTGACCGGCACAAAGTGAATATCCCAAAGGGGCAAAATTGAATCCGAATAGTTTAATCTCTCCTATAAATGGTTCCGTTGACATGTGTTTTTCTTTTTATAGTTAGTAAATTAATTACGACTTGGAAAAATTCCGTATATAGCAATGGAATAATTTATAGTTAAATACGGGTTCAAGACATTTACAGGAATACCTGATCCGGTAATATCAGTAGTACCTGTAAGACGTGCTCCTCCTGTATATACATTAGGAGTTGCTCCGTTACCGCTATAGATCGCGCTTGTTGCTGTTGCCGGGAAATTTCCTGCCGGCGATAGTTCATCTGCATTATCCGTTGATGCTTGTAATAGTACACGAGTTGAATTCAAAGAGTGTGTGTGTGGCGGAATGTTACTTGTTAATAGCGTAACTGTAGTGTGACCTCCGATTTCTCCCATTGAATAATCAGGTAATCCCGGACCTTGACCTTGTCCTATTGGCATACGTCCTTGTAGATCAGGAAGAGCAAAAGTGGTTTGTCCGTTACCTCCGTAAGTAGTTCCTATAAGTGAAAATAAGGCTGTATTTTGAGCGATAGACATTATTTGTCCGGCACAAAGCATATGGCCTTTTGGGGCAAAGTTAAATCCGAATAGTTTAATTTCTCCGATAAATGGTTCTGTAGACATAAAAAATTTAGTTTTTATAGTTAATATAAACAAATGTACCATTAACATCAGTTTTGAATATAGGTAGAAATACCTGTTTTTATGAGCTATATAAGAAATATATCAGTTTTTATGATATATTTGTTTACTACTAATCTTAATAAAATTTACTATTATGGCAAAAAACACAATTAGTTTGGAAACTGCTCAGGCTTGGGCTAGCAGATGGAAACAAGAGGAAGGAACTTATAACCAACATAATAAGCTAAAAGCCTTTCTTATTCCCGGAATTGATATTCAACAAGTAATGCAGGAAGACGGTGTTGTGAATGTCAGAGCATATTTAGGAGTTGATGAAAATCAGGTAGAACGATTAATGGTCGTAGGAGTTGATGCAGAGGGGAACGATATGATATCTGAGGAGAACGGTAACTACATTTATGATTTTTCGGAGCCTTGCCCGAATACATGTAATCAAAAAGCTCCTTTTATTAGTTAATACTTGACTTGTTAGGTAGCCTTACGTATATAGGATATTTTTTGCTGGGTACAAATTTTATTTTGTTTCTCTTGGGACTTAAAAAATTTGTATCCAGATCTTATTTTATTTTTACATTTTATCTTTCCATCATCATTATAATTCAGTTTTTTACAGCTTTTTTTAAAAGAAATGGGATTAATAATTTGTTTCTATCGCATCTGTATTTTGTTTTTCAATTTATTATTTTGAGTTTTTTTTATTTATCGATCCTGAAAAATAAGAAACAGAAAAAAATCGTAAAATATAGCCTGTTACTTTGTCCTCTAATTCTGGTTATTCAGTATATTTTTAATCCGGAACTTTTTTTGAGATTCAACCTTTTAGAAATTTTCCTTACCTCATTCTTGTTGATCATTTTTTCAATGTTTCATTTTTATAATATTCTGAACGAAAAGCGAACGTATTATTATATAAATATGGGAATCTTGATCTATTTATTCGGGAGTACGGTTGTTTTTTTATCGGGTAATATCATTTCTGTTTTGAATTTTTCGACCAGTAAGATCATTTGGGAGCTTAATTCAGTACTATACGTGATCTATCAGATTTTAATAATGGTTGAATGGTTTAATATAAGAATAAAAAAAATGTAAATGAACAATGCAGCTCTTACGGATAAGGAATTGATCCTTGCGATCATTTATACATTTATAGCCTTTGTCTTAATGACGATTGCTGTAGTGGTATTCGTTTATTATTCCCGAAAGAAGATCATTCAAAAAGAGATTGAGAATAAAGATATGGAGATCAAATATCAGAAGGAGATCATCAATGCCACTATTTTAGCTCAGGAAGAAGAGAGGAGCAGGATAGCCAGAGATTTACATGATGATATAAGTTCTAAATTAAATATCATTTCATTAAGCAGTTATATGTTAAATTCAGAGAATTTATCAGATGAAGAGCAAAAAGAAATAACGGCTAATATAGTCAATGTATGCGGGAAAGTTTTGCAGAGTACCAGAAGAATATCCTATGATCTTTTGCCTCCGGTTTTGGAAAATTTCGGTTTAAATGTGGCGATAGAAGAATTGTGTAATAATTTTTCAGTTGCAAATAAAGTACAAATAAATTATAAAAATACGTTAAAACAAAGTATCTTTGAAGATATACCCCTCCATAATCATCTGCACCTTTACAGAATATTGCAGGAATTGATCAATAATTCCATAAGACATGGAAATGCGAGACAGATAGACATTCGTTTTGCTATTGAAGATGGAAAAAAAATTTGTGAGTATGTAGATGACGGTAAAGGATTCGACATAAAAAATACAAAGTATCGTAGAGGACTTGGAATAAAGAATATCGAAAGCAGAACAAGTTTTTTGAAAGGAGATTTAAAAATTGAAAGTGCTATTAGCCAAGGAGTACGAGTAATTTTAAATTTCTAATAAAGATGGACAATATAATAAAAATAATATTGGCTGATGATGAGCTACTTTTTAGAAAAGGTATTGCTTTTTTACTAGAAAGAGAGCCTAATTTTAAGGTAATTTATGAAGCTTCTGACGGAAGTGACCTCGTTAATTATCTCGAAAACGATCCGATTGAATTGCCCGATTTAATTCTTATAGATTTAAAAATGCCCTTATTAAACGGAGTTGAAGCTACAAAAAGAATTCACAGTAAATTTCCGGAAATAAAAATAATAGCCCTGACCAGTTATGAAACAAAACCTTTTGTTTTAAATATGATTCAGGAAGGAGCCTCGTCTTACCTTGTTAAGAATACGTCTCCTAAAGAAGTGGTAAAGACGATCAATGAAGTAATAGCCAAAGGTTTTTATTATAATGACATGGTCATGGAAATAATCTATGAAGGGATTTCGTCAGGAAATAAAAAGGTAAAATGCAGTATTGAAGAAGACTATCTTACCTCAAGAGAAAAAGAAGTGCTAAAGTTGATCTGTATGCAGCATAACACCAATGAAATAGCTGAAAAATTGTTTATTAGCCCCAGAACTGTTGACGGACACAGGAACAATCTGCTGTTAAAGACAGAAGCACGAAATATAGCCGGTTTAGTCGTCTATGCTATTCAAAACAAAATAGTAGATGTAGAACAAATCAGTCAGAGATTTTAAATAGAAACAAATAAGGAGCTATAAATTAGCTCCTTATTTTATTTTAGCTGATCAGGTTAGCATGTTCGTTTTCCCAATTATCCGTAGTTTGAATTGTTGAACCATCTTGGTTAAACATAATGGCCGCTTTTTTAGTTCCTGAAACCAGATCAATGTCAAGGATCACTCTGAAAATGACAACATCTTTTCCATCGATAGTAACAGACAACGGACTGATGTCGGACATAAAAGCTAAGACACCTGCTATTCCAAGAGGATGAAGCGTTAAGTTTAATTCGGTGTTCTCAATACTTTCTAAAAGGGCAAGCCCCATGTTTTTACTGAAGTCCCAATCATAGCTAAATGAACAGTCCGGATTTGTCAGAACCGGTGTTCCTTTAATCGTTTGACCCAGAGTTAAATTAAATTTTACTTTAGAAGGAATTTTATTTTCCATGGTTAAATGTTTTAAATTGCTTTTAAACAAAATTCCTCATTTGACAGCTATTTGTTACAGGCGAAAGTTATAGATAAAAAAAAAAGGTTGAATTACCTGGTCTGTCAGGTATTTCTACCTGTTTGCCGAACCAATTAATCTTATTATATTTGAATAAAAATGAAATGAAGGGTTTATCATTTTCTATAATTCTATACCTTATCTTTTTTTCCATAACTATTAAGGCCTCTTCCGTATTGTTACCTATGGACGCTGAGGGGCAGCAAAATCATCTGAAAGCTTACGGAATTACCTATTGGGCACTGACAAAGGACTATAAAGTGAGTTGGCTGTTAAATTACAGAGGAGGTTCGTTCTTGTTACCCGATGCAGCTGAGATCCGAAGAGAATGCCAGATCAGAGGAGTTACATTTGAAATTTTATCAGATGCTTCTGCTAATAATATTCTGGAACAAATTAGCAGCCCTTCTCAAAACATGGAAACGGTGATTTTAGAAAAAGCACCTAAGATTGCAGTGTATACTCCTAAAGGGAAACAGCCTTGGGATGATGCTGTGACCATGGTTTTAACTTATGCCGAAATTCCATATACTGAAGTTTACGATGCGGAAGTACTGAGCGATCAGTTATTGCTTTACGATTGGTTGCATTTACATCATGAAGATTTTACCGGACAATACGGAAAATTTTTCGGAGCGTATCGAAATGCACCTTGGTATATAGAACAAAAAAAACAAGCAGAAGAATTAGCCGCAAGTCTGGGATATCAAAAGGTATCAGAAGAAAAACTGGCAGTAGCCAGAAAAATAAGAGATTATGTCATTGGGGGAGGTTTTATGTTTGCCATGTGTTCCGCAACCGATAGTTTTGATATTGCTTTAGCTGCTGACGGGGTTGATATTTGTGAGCCTATGTTTGATGGTGATAATAGTGCACCGAATTATCAGGCTTCCATCAACTACAACAATAGTTTTGCATTCAAGGATTTTATTTTAGAGCGTAGCCCGATGGTCTATGAATTTTCGGATATCGATACAACTAATGACAGGATAAATAAAACTATTCCTTTTGAGCAGGATTATTTTTCCTTAATGGATTTTTCAGCAAAATGGGATCCGATCCCAACGATGTTATGCCAAAACCATACGCAACTCATAAAAGGATTTATGGGACAGACGACAGCTTTCAGAGGAAGTTTGATTAAGAGTAACGTTCTTCGTTTAGGAGAATGTAAAATAAACGGAGAAGCCCGCTACATTCACGGAACCAGAGGTAAAGGTATGTTTACTTTTTACGGCGGACACGATCCGGAAGATTACCAGCATAGAGTAGGAGATCAGCCAACAGTTTTAGATTTGCATCCCAATTCGCCGGGATATCGTTTGATCCTGAATAATGTATTATTTCCGGCAGCAAGGAAGAAAAAGCAGAAAACCTAATATGAAATTCAAAATACTTAGCTTTTTTTTATATTTTTTTCTGATATATCCCGTTAAAGCGCAGTTTCATCAGGATTTTCAGAAAGGCATAGATTATTTAAAAACGTCTAAAATTGACAGTGCTCTATACTTTTTTAAGAAGATTGAGAAACAGGTAACATCTTCTGATGATTCCATTAAAGGTATTTACAAACTGAATTTAGGTAAAGTTCTGAAATTAAAGCAAGATTACCCGGAGGCATTAAAACTTTATGAGGAAGCCGAATCCATTTTTAATACGATAAAATTATACGATCGCTTAGCGGAAACATATCTCAATATAGGCGAGTTTTACAGGGCTAAATATGATTTTGACTTATCTTTAGAATACCTTAATGAAGCTAAAGAAATTATAGACAAACATCACGTTTCACGCGAAACAGAAGCGTATTACTGGAGCCGAAGAGCTGCTCTTTATATAGAGAAAGAATACGATTGTCATAACTCTATAAAATGTTCACAAAAAGTCTTAGAATTATTTAAAGGAGAAGGCGCTAATGCTTTAGTGGCTTCAGCTTTTAATGAAATAGGGTATGCCTATAAAAATCTGAATAAAGATGTCCTTGCCGAAGAGTACTATAAAGAAGCTTTACAGCAATTTAGAAAAATTAACGACGAATTATACGAAGCTAATGTGTTAATTAATATTATTAGATTGTATGAAAAGAAAGGACGTATACAAAAGGCAAAGTCTTTTATTGACAGAGGTTTAGAGATTTCCCGTAAAAAACAATACAATATTTACCTTCAGGATTTTAAATTTTTAGAAGCCGGATATTTTAAAGTAACCGGGAATTATAAAAAGGCGCTCGATTCTTATGAGGTTTTCCGTGAATTAGAAAAAGCAGAGTTTATCAGTAAATGGAATAAGCAGATCATTGAGGCAGAGCGGAAATATGAATTAGAAAAGAAAAATTCGGAGCTTGAGATTAAAGAGTTGAATTTAAAAAATCAGGCTAATGAACTAAAAAGTTCCCGAGTTAATTTTTTTATTGCGGTAGGAATACTTTTTTCTTTAATTATTTTGACATTAATAGTTTTGTTTTTTTTCAGGAAAACTCAAAAGAACAATAAAGTGCTTGAAAAACTATCAAAAGAAAATGAATTCCTTTTAAGCGAAACTAATCATAGAATTAATAATAACCTACAGTTGATTACAATCTTAATTTCTGATGAGCTCAGAAAAGCCAACGCTGAATCTGAAAATATTCCGATAAAAAAAATATTAGCAAAAGTAGAGACTATAGCTATTCTTCACAGGCATTTATACCAATCAGCAGATAAAAGGCAGGTAGACATACATGAATATCTGAATGAAATTAAATCCGTTTATGGTGAAGTTTTCGAAGAAAGGAATATAACTATAGATTTAAAAATTGATTCTGTTTTATTGAGTTCAGATACTACCATGTTCATAGGCTTGTTGGTTACAGAACTGATAATAAATTCCATAAAGCATGCTTATACTCGTGAACAGGAGAAGGCAATTTTGATTTCTGTTTTAAGAGAGAAAGATTTCATTCATTTTTTGTACCATGACAATGGCGAAAAACCTAAAACAAAGGAAATAGATCCTAAATTAGTGGCACAGTTGTGTTTGCAATTAGACGTAGAATACAAAATTGATGTAACAAAAGGATTCAAAATAACATTTTCAAAAAAGATTGCATAAATGGTAAAGATACTGATAGTTGAAGATCAAGTGTTGATTGCAAATCACATAAAGAATATCTTAAATGAAAATAATTACACCCAAATCGATATTGCGTATAAAATTAATCAGGCAATTGAAAAACTAAATTCTTTTAAACCGGATGTTGTTCTGTTAGATATCAATGTCGAGGGTAGAGATACGGGAATTGACTGGGCCAAACAACATGTAAAAGAAGCAAAAATTATTTTCATTACAGGGCAATCGGAACTTTCTACTTTGCAAAAGGCATTAGAAGTTAATCCTGTGTCTTATTTAACAAAACCCGTAAGGACAATTGATCTGTTAGCAGCACTTCAATTAGTTGTGATCAATAATAAATCGAATTATGTTGTTATAAGAGACGGACACAATGAAATTAAATTGAATACCAATCAAATACTATTTGTAAAGAGTGATAAAAATTATATTGACATTCAAACCCCGGGAAAAAAGTATACTGTAAGAAATACATTAGATAATTTTTATAAAGATTTAGACCCTGCTGTTTTTTGCAAAATTCATCGTTCCTATATTGCTAATGTATCAAAAATAGCACAAAAAAAATCAAATGCAGTAATTATTGACAAATATGAATTACCGCTTTCCAGGAACTGTGATCTGATCTTTTAATTCGTCCACAAACTTTTGCAGTTCGTCCCAATAAACTTTTAAATAGTTAATAGCAAATTACTTTTGCCATAGAATTTTAAATTTAATTTTATGAAACAAAAGTATTTTTATTCTTTTTTATTATTCTGTTTATCGGTTATTGCTTTTAGCCAAACATTAGATCAATCTAATGCCCCTTCAGATAACGGAGGAGGAAGTTTTACCGTTTCTTCAACACAGAATGTAGGACAGTCATTTGTAGCCGGTATGACCGGAGATATGACGCAAGTGAATCTTAGAGTTGGAAATTGGGGATCAGTTTTTAGTGCCGGAGATTTTCAATTGAGAATCTTTGATGGAAACGGATATGGAGGTACAGTATTGAACACTACGAGTTTTACTATTACAAATCCGCCAGTTACCAATGGTTATGAAGAGTTAAGTGTTGTTCTTTCTTCTAGTGTAGCTATTGTTAGCGGTAATAGTTATACCATAGATTTTAGAGGGATAACAGGTTCTGTTTCTACTCATGGTACAGGAGCAAATTATGCTAACGGAGGGTTGTATTTTAGTGACGGAAACGCAATCTTGTACGATTCGTATGATTTATGGTTTAAAACATTTCTTACGGTTCCTACACCGGCAACACATTTAAATTTTGACGGAGTTAATGATTATGTAAACTTAGGAACTTCAATTTCTACTGCTTTAAATGGAGCAACTGCTTTAACATTTGAAGCATGGATTAATCCATCAGTTTTAAATGGGTGGAATAATATTATTACAGATTATGATGGAGCTTATCATAAAGTATTATTACGTGTAAGAAATAACAACAACATTCAATTTGTTTTAAATGGTACTTTTTTAAATTCTCCTTTTAGTGTTCCCTTAAATACATGGACTCATATTGCTGCAGTTTATGATGGAGCAAATATGTATGTTTATGCAAATGGAACTTTAATCGCTTCTCAAGCTGCTTCTGTAAGTTTACCAACCACTTCAAATCAATTTAACATTGGTAATAGAATTAGTGGTTCAGAGCTTTTCACAGGAAATATTGATGAAGTTCGTGTTTGGACTACTGCAAGAACAGTTGAACAAATTAATGGTTCTATGAACTGTGAATTACAAGGCAATGAGACAGGGTTAGTGGCTTATTATCAATTCAATCAGGGTATAGATCAGGCAGACAACTCAGGTGTTACTACTTTGACAGATGTCACTTCAAATGGATACGACGGAACATTGACTAATTTTACTTTAACAGGTTCAATGTCAAATTGGTTAGCAGGTTCTGCGGTAACAACCGGATCTACGGTTCCTGTTGCTCCTACCGTTTCAACACCAGTGGTTTACAATCAAGGAGCTACCGCTACCGCTTTAACAGCAACCTCTGGCGGAACAGGCTTACTATGGTATACAACTGCTACAGGCGGAACAAGCAGTACTACTGCACCGACTCCTGATACTTCAGTTGCAGGTTCTACATCATATTGGGTTTCTTCAACCAATGCAAATGGTTGTGAAAGTGAAAGAGCCGAAATTGTAGTTACTGTCAATGCGGCTGCGACACATTTAAATTTTGACGGAGCTAATGATATTGTTAATTTAGGAACATCGTTAACTACTTATTTTACAGGTAAAACGGCAACAACAGTAGAAGCTTGGGTTAGACCGGAAACAAATTCAGGTTTAGGAGTGATTGCTGGTAATTATGATTACCCAACATCAGGACTTGGTTTACAAATGTTATTGAGAAGAGATAATAACGGTTATTCTTTCTGGATAAACGGAGGTACAGGATATTCATCAGTAGTAGCTTCCAATGCAGTGGTGTTAAATACCTGGCAACATGTTGCAGGTGTTTGGGATGGTGCAACGATGAAAATTTATGTAGATGGTGTTTTAATTAATTCAGCCGCAAAAACCGGAGCAATGCCTTCAATAACATCGACTTTTGTTATCGGTGGAAATGCACAAACTGTTCCTGAAATGTTTAAAGGAGATATAGATGAGGTTCGTATTTGGGATATTGCTTTGGCAGATTCTGATATTTTAGCTACTAAAGATTGTGAGTTAGAAAATGGGCAAAATAATATTATAGCATATTATAAATTCAATCAAGGGTTTGAAAATGCTGATAATTCCGGTGTTACAAGTTTAACCGACAGTTCCGGAAATAATTATAACGGAACTCTTAATAATTTTGCTTTAACAGGATCTACTTCAAACTGGAAAATAGGTTCTCAAGTAACAACGGGTAATGTTTGTCCTCTTGTATTAAGCAGTACTGCTTTTAATGCGAACAAGTTTTTGATGTATCCTAATCCGACAAAAGGAATTTTTACGGTTAGAACGGAAGAAAATGTGACGATTGAAGTTTATGATATTGTTGGAAAAGTTGTTAAAAAGCAAAAGATAGTATCTGGAGAAGCAAATGTTGACATCACAGCTCTGAATTCAGGAATTTATATTGTTAAAACTATTGATTCAGAAAATAATTTTGAAATCTTCAAATTAATTAAAGAATAACAATTTAAATTTTATAGTAGAAAAAGCTCTCATTTTTGAGAGCTTTTTTAGTAATAGCTGCTTCAGTAAGTTTCAATAATAATAATTAATCAATCAAAGAATGAGGATTAATTCTAAATAATGTACAAAATATAAGTGAAAATCTTTATTTTAGCTCAATGAGAAGCCCTTTTTTTTCTTTTCTTTTTTTATTGATAGGTTTTCCGAATAGCTTTTTGTGGGGACAAGTTAACGCCGTTGATAGTTTGGAAAGGGAGTTAAAACACATCACAGATTCAAAATCATCATCAGAAACGTCTGTTGATACATTACAAGTTCAAATTTTACTTTCTCTTTCAGAAGAGTTAGACGAAACAAAAACTGATGATGCTATTCTTTATGCTAAAAGAGCTTTAGAAAAAGCCATCAAATTAAAATTCCCGAAAAAGATACTGGAAGCAAGCTTTCTCTTAGGTAAAATTTATAACAATACCAGTGATTTTGACCTTTCAGAAACCTATCTGAAAAAAGCATTGGCTATGGCAAACGATCAAAAAGATTATATCTATATAGGAGATTGTCATTTCTATATGGCCAGAGCAAACTTAATCCGGAATAATTTTCCGGAGTCCATAAAACATTTGAATTGGGCCTTACAGGCATACGAAAAGATCAATGATAAAGTTAAAATAGCCAGAGTGTTCAATAGCAAAGCTATTTTATATGGAAAGCAAAACCGTCAGGATCAAGAGCTTGAATATTATAATAAAGCATTACATTCTTTAGACGGACTGGAATCAAAGGATGCAGAATGGCTCAAGCATATTATCTCTACCAATTTAGCCTATAATCATTTAGACAACAAAGAGTACAAAAAGGCTTTATCAATTTTCCTGGATTCATATCTAAAATTAAAAGAGGAACAGTCAAATCATTCAGCCGGGAGTGCCCGTGGGGTAGGAGCTTCCTATTTGAAATTGAACCAACTTGAAAAGGCACTGGAATATTTTACTATAGCATTAGAAATCTATAAAAAGACAGATAACAAGTCTGGCTTAGGAGATATAAACAGAGAAATAGGATATGTATACTTTCTGGAGAAGAATTATAAGCAGGCCGAACAATATACTTTAGAAGGCTTAAAATATTCGACACAAATAGGAGAGTTAGAATCTATCAAATTCTGTCATGAGAATTTGGCTAAAATTTATAATGAGTCAGCAAAATACAAACGGGCTTATGAGAATGAATTATTATATAAAAAGTATAGTGACTCTATGTTCAATATAGAGATCAATAACAGGGTTTATGAATTGCAAAAGCAATATGAGTTTGAAAAGGAAAAAGAACTATTAGCACAGGAGCAACTTCAAAAAGAAAAAGCAAGCAAGGTCAGAGCAGAGAAACAACAAATGTTGATCTATATTATTGTTATAAGCCTTATTGTGTTGAGTGTCTTAACTGCTGCTATATATTATAATTTAAAAGAGAATAAAAAACAACGCAAAATTGTAGAAGATCAGAAAGAAATGATCCAACGTTCCTTATATGAAAAAGAAACTCTCTTACGGGAAATACACCATCGGGTGAAGAATAACCTTCAGATCATTTCCAGTTTGCTCAATATGCAGTCAAAAGATGTAAAGAATGATGATATTTTATATCTTTTAAAGGAAGGACAAAACAGGATACAGGCGATGAGTCTTATTCATCAAAAGCTTTACCAGTCAGAAGATATAGATAAGGTTGATATTGAAAACTATGTGAAAGATCTTACGACATTCTTATCGCAAATGTATATCGGAGATTCAAAAAGAATAACGGTAAATATTTATGCCCATAAATGTAAATTTGATTTTGAAACTGCCGTTCCGCTTGGGTTGGTCATAAATGAGCTGGTCTCTAATGCTTACAAGCATGCGTTTATTGACCAGTCGCAAGGAATTATAAAAATTGAGATTGAGTCATTAGGGGATTTAGATTATGAACTCAAAGTCAGTAACAACGGTACCCCATTACCGGAAGACTTTTCGATGGAAGATCAAAAGTCACTGGGATTAAAAATAGTTTCTATTTTAAGTCGCCAGTTAAGAGGAAGCTTTGAGATAAAAAAAGAAGGAAAATTCACTACCTTTATAGTGATGTTTAAGAATTTAAAATTATATAAGAAGAGGAATGATTAAAGTTTTAATTGTTGAAGACGAATTGATCATAGCTGAAGATATTAAAACAATATTACAGGAGCAACACTATAATGTAGTGGGGATAGCTATGGATTATAAAGAAGCGATTAAAATTTTAAACGAAAATGAAAAACCGGATCTGGTGCTACTGGATGTCAATTTAAATGACACCAAAGACGGAGTCGATCTGGCTCATTATATTAACGAAAACTATAAGATACCATTCATTTTCGCAACGTCTTATTCAGATAGTCAAACTTTAGAAAGAGCTAAAAAGGCAAATCCCGTTAATTATCTGGTAAAGCCTTTTAAAAAAGAACAATTGTTATCAACCATTGAGATTTCATGGCATAAGATTAATAATGAAAAGCCTAAGCCTGAGGGAAGTTCAGAAAGTAATACAGATGTAGTAGTTAAAGATGCGATCTTTTTAAAAGATAAATCAAGATATACTAAAGTAGAACTGGAGGATATTTTATGGATCAAATCAGATGGTAATTACTTGGAAATAAAAACAAAGAAAAAAGAAGAGCTAATCAGAGCATCGTTGTCAGGTTTCATAGAAAAATTAAACAGCGATCAGTTCTTCAGAACTCACAAGTCTTATATTGTAAATTTAAAGAATATCACAAATATAGAGACTAGCTTTGTTCTTATCGGAGACACTAAAATCCCTCTTTCGAAGAACTATTATGATGATTTGGTAAAAAAACTGAATATCATTTAAAAACAAAATCACAGCATATAGTTGTTTGATAACAAATAGACAGGACTTCAGAACATTTTTTTTGAAAAGCAATAAAAATATCGTCACTTTATGGTATACTTATTGAGTAGTAGAAAAAAATTACGTGATGATTGACCTTTTTAAAAAACACATCGGTGAGAATTTCGTGTTGCTATTAAAGGCAGTAGGTCTGGTACTGCTTTTAGCACTCATACTACTTTATTTTTATTTGGTTTTCAGATATGTACTCATATAAAAAGGGAAGCCATTGCTATTAACCATAACCCTTTTTAGACAACAAGGCCCCACAAATTTATACGTGGGGTTTTGTTTAGCAATGTGTTATAGATTAACTAAATAATCTTAGTTTTTATTTTTTTATAACATTTTTTCGGTATATAATTAAATTTTTTAAGAAATAAGTGTTGGTTTTTTGTGAAAAAGTATATATTTGAAACATAAAACTATAAAAAATGTCTTGTCCAAAATGTGGTAGAAGAAAAAGGAACAAGAATTCTATTAAAGATTTTATTCCTACATTAAATTATTTTAAGTGCTTTAATTGTAGAAAGAGGTTTATTTGGTTATCAATGATGAATAAAATGTATTTTCTGCAAAAAGCCTCATTATTAAAATAATTTAAAAAAGAAAAACCCGCATGCTGCGGGTTTTTGTATTATTCTAAATCAACTAATTTTTTGAGTACAGTAAAAACCCCATTATGATCATTGCTATCAGTAATGTAAGAGGCTATTTTCTTTAATTCCGGATGCGCGTTCTGCATAGCAACAGCAGTGCCTGCTTGTTCGAACATTTCAAGATCGTTTAAGTAATCCCCGAAAACTAAAGTTTCATCCTTAGTAATATGGTTCTGCTTTTGAATAAATTCAATGGCATTACCCTTATTCACTTGCAACTGCATAATATCAACCCAGTACTCTCCTGAGATCTTTACTTGTAGTGCCTCTTTAAAATCTTCAAAGTAAGGGTAAATATGTTTTTCAGCCCCATTCGGATTGTATAAAGCGATTTTAAAATAATGGTCATTCGGATCGCTCAACAGATCATGAACTAATGAGTATTTGTTGTAGAACTCTTTAAAATAATTTACAAATTGCTCGCTATCCTGTTCTATATAAGCTCCGTTTTTTCCGCAAAGAACAATATAAGTATCAGGGATCTTTCGGGCATGTTCAATAACATTTTGTAATAAAGAGATATTGATTGCTTTAACTAAGATCTCAGTTCCGTTCTTTTTAACAAAAGAGCCGTTTTCAGCAATGATAGTCAGTTCATTTAAAATAGGTTTGAATTTATCAGCAATACTGAAATATTGTCTTCCGCTTGCAGCGATGAACTGAATGTTTTTAGTTCTTAGTTTTTCATATATTTCAAAAAAAGACGGATCAAGTTCGTGTTTAGAATTGAGTAATGTTCCGTCCATGTCAGAGACGATTAATTTGATCTTAGATAATTCCATAGGAGTTTCTATTGGGAAAATAAAAATCCCGCTAAAAAAGCGGGATTTTCTATATAAGTAAGATAAGGTTTGACAAACGTTTTATTATTTAACTTGATTTACAATAGCAGCAAAAGCTTCAGGGTGATTCATTGCTAAGTCAGCTAAAACTTTACGGTTTAGCTCAATGTTATTAGCTTTTACTTTACCCATAAATTGAGAATAGCTCATACCGTGTAATCTTGCAGCAGCGTTAATACGCATAATCCACAATGCACGGAAGTTTCTCTTTTTTTGCTTTCTGTCGCGGTAAGCATATTGCATTGCTTTTTCTACCGCGTTTTTAGCTACTGTCCAAACGTTTTTACGTCTTCCAAAGTATCCTTTGGCTTGCTTCAATACTTTTTTTCTTCTAGCTCTTGAAGCTACATGATTTACTGATCTAGGCATAATTTTTAATTTTTTTGTAGTAAGGCGGTCATTGTTTTGACACTTCTGAATCCTGATTTATCAGGACGGCCCACTCCAGGGTTACTAAATAAATTTTTTAAACCGAGATTAGATTATACTAATCTTAATTGTTCTTTCACACTTCTTTCGTCAGCTTTGTGAACTAAAGTCGAGTGAGTTAAAGCTAATTTACGCTTTTTAGTTTTTTTAGTCAAAATGTGACTTTTAAAAGCATGCTTTCTTTTAATCTTTCCAGAACCTGTGATAACGAAACGTTTTTTAGCTCCGGATTTAGTTTTCATTTTAGGCATTTTCTTCCTTAATATTAAATTATCTTACTTACATTATCTTTAGCAGTTACCTGCAATATCTCAAATGAGATTATTTCTTTTTCTTAGGAGCAATATACATGATCATACGTTTTCCTTCTAAAACAGGCATGTTTTCAACTTTGCCATATTCCTCAAGGTCTTGAGCTAAACGCAACAATAAGATCTGTCCTTGCTCTTTATATATAATGGATCGTCCTTTAAAGAAAACAAACGCTTTTAGTTTTGCACCGTCACTTAAAAATTTAATAGCATTCTTCTTTTTAAATTCATAATCGTGCTCATCAGTCTGAGGACCGAAACGTATTTCTTTAACAACGATCTGGGTAGATTTTGCCTTAAGCTCTTTTTCACGCTTCTTTTGTTGGTACAAAAATTTACCGTAATCCATTATCTTACATACAGGAGGTGCAGCATTGGGTGAAATTTCAACCAAGTCTAATTCCTGTTCGTTAGCCATTCGTAAAGCTTCGGCTGTTTTATAGATACCGTTTTCTATATTATCACCTACTAAACGAATTTCAGGCACACGAATATTTTCATTAATTCGGTGTGCATCTTTTTTTTCTTCTCTGGGGTTAAAACCTCTTCTGTTGTTTCTAATTGCTATGGCTCTAAAATTTTAAATTAAACTTAAAATTGTTTTAATGTCTTGTCGATTTCTTCTTGGACCAGTTTAGCAAATTCCTCAATTGTCATAGACTGATTTGATTTGCCGGAGTCACCGTGGCGTCGTACCGAAATAGTTCCATTCTTTTCTTCTTCCTCACCTACGATCAACATGAACGGGAACTTTTGAACTTCAGCTTCTCTGATTTTCTTACCAATAGTTTCGTTTCTATTGTCAATTTGGGCGCGAATTTCGTGATTTTCTAGCAAATTTAAAACTTTTTGAGCATATTTTTCATATTTCTCGCTCAAAGACAGTATTATAGCTTGCTCCGGCATTAGCCAAATAGGGAAATTACCCGCAGTATGTTCCAATAAAATAGCTACAAAGCGCTCCATACTGCCGAAAGGAGCACGATGGATCATTACAGGTCTGTGTAATTCATTGTCGCTTCCTTTATAAGTCAGGTCAAAACGTTCCGGTAAATTATAATCAACCTGAATGGTTCCTAACTGCCAACTTCTTCCCAGTGCATCTTTGACCATGAAATCAAGTTTCGGACCGTAAAAAGCAGCTTCACCCGATTCGATCACATAATTTAATCCTTTGTCTTTTGCTGCACTGATAATAGCATTTTCTGCTTTTTCCCAATTTTCAACGCTACCTATATATTTATCAGGATTGCTTAAGTCTCTAACTGAAACCTGAGCTGTGAAGTTTTCAAAACCTAATGAACCGAATACATATAATACAAGATCAATTACATTTTTAAACTCAGCGTCTAACTGATCCGGAGTACAGAAAATGTGTGCATCATCTTGAGTAAAACCTCTTACGCGAGTCAAACCATGTAATTCTCCGGATTGCTCATATCTATATACAGTACCGAATTCAGCATAACGTTTTGGTAAATCTTTATAAGACCAAGGTTTTGCATTGTAAATCTCACAGTGGTGAGGGCAGTTCATTGGTTTTAATAAAAATTCTTCTCCTTCGGCTGGCGTATGAATTGGTTGAAAACTATCAGCACCATATTTAGCATAGTGACCGGAAGTTACATACAGTTCTTTTTGACCGATATGAGGAGTTACAACTTGCTCGTACCCGGCTTTTTTCTGTGCTTTTTTTAAAAAATGTTCCAAACGATCACGTAAAGCGGCACCTTTAGGTAACCATAAAGGTAAACCTTGACCCACTTTTTGAGAAAAATGAAACAGTTCCAATTCTTTTCCTAACTTTCTGTGATCTCTCTTTTTAGCCTCTTCAAGCATTTGAAGATACTCTGTAAGATCTTTTTGTTTAGGGAATGAAATACCGTAAACGCGTGTTAATTGCTTGTTTTTTTCATCTCCTCTCCAGTAAGCACCTGCCACAGACAAAATTTTCATGGCTTTAATAATTCCTGTATTAGGAATATGACCACCACGACATAGATCTGTAAATGTGGAGTGATCACAAAATGTTATAGTGCCGTCTTCCAGATTTTCAATTAACTCTGTTTTGTATTCGTTGCCTTTATAAAAAGCTAATGCTTCAGCTTTTGTTGCGGAGCGCATTTTGAAATTGTGCTTTTCACGAGAAATTTCTAAAACCCGGTCTTCGATCTTTTTAAAATCAGCATCAGTGATTTTATGTTCGCCAAAATCTACATCATAGTAAAAACCATTGTCGATTGCCGGTCCGATAGTTAATTTAATACCCGGATATAATTCTTCTAATGCTTGGGCCATTACGTGAGAAGTAGAATGCCAAAAAGCTTTTTTGCCTTCAGAATCATTCCATGTATATAATATAAGAGAACCATCGGTGGTCAATGGAGTAGTGGTTTCAATCGTTTTTCCATCAAACGAGGCAGAAATAACATTTCTGGCTAAACCTTCGCTTATACTCAAAGCTACATCCATCGGTGTTGCACCTTGTGCAAACTCTTTAACCGAACCGTCAGGTAAAGTAATCTTAATCATCATATAAAATTTAAAGTTGCAAATATATAACATTAGATAGTCAGATACATATAATAAGTGTAATTTTCTATGTACAGAAATGTTCTTTCTTTCTTTTTTAATAACTATATATGGTATGGAAAAGAGATTTTATAGCAAAATAACAGGAAAGTAAGAATAGATAATGTAATTGTTATATATAAAGAGTGCAAGGGTGGAATTTGATTTAACTCTTCCTTTCGGTTATATATTTAGAAGGGTTAAAAAAAGTTTTTTTTGTAAGTTATTGTGTTTCAGGGTTGGTAAAAAAAACTTTCAAAAAAAGGTATAAAAAAGTTTGCGAGAATGGAAAAAGCTACTACTTTTGCACCCGCAAATCAGCCGAGATATGTTTTTAAATAAAGCGATTTA
>NZ_JAMXLC010000001.1:537493-545895 GCF_024054235.1 Flavobacterium sp. NRK F10 | reverse complement strand
ATAAAAAAGTTTGCGAGAATGGAAAAAGCTACTACTTTTGCACCCGCAAATCAGCCGAGATATGTTTTTAAATAAAGCGATTTAGGGAGGTTTGAGAGGTTCATAGAAAGGGTGTTAAAACGGGAAAAATATTTTGAAAAAAACTTGAAAAAATATTTGGATTGTAAAGGATAAACACAGTATCTTTGCCCTCCGCAAGATGAGAGTTCTTTGGAAGCGTTAAGGTTTTAAATTTAACGAGAAATACTGAGAAAAACGAGTTTTAAAATTTTTGAAAAAAAATTAAAAAAAGCTTGCCGGTTAAAAAAGAAGTTGTACTTTTGCACCCGCTAAACGAAAGAATAGCGAGAATAAAAAAGAAGACACGTTCATAGACATATTGAATTGACAGCATACAAAAAAGAGAGTAAGGCGAATTAATTAGACGAATGACCAAGTATCGTACGAAATTAAAAATACTACGATGAAGAGTTTGATCCTGGCTCAGGATGAACGCTAGCGGCAGGCCTAACACATGCAAGTCGAGGGGTAGAGTTAGCTTGCTAACTTGAGACCGGCGCACGGGTGCGTAACGCGTATGCAATCTACCTTGTACAGGGGGATAGCCCAGAGAAATTTGGATTAATACCTCATGGTATTTTAGAGTGGCATCACTTTATTATTAAAGATTTATCGGTACAAGATGAGCATGCGTCCCATTAGTTAGTTGGTGTGGTAACGGCACACCAAGACGATGATGGGTAGGGGTCCTGAGAGGGAGGTCCCCCACACTGGTACTGAGACACGGACCAGACTCCTACGGGAGGCAGCAGTGAGGAATATTGGGCAATGGAGGCAACTCTGACCCAGCCATGCCGCGTGCAGGAAGACGGCCCTATGGGTTGTAAACTGCTTTTGTACGGGAAGAAACACTGGTATGTATACCGGCTTGACGGTACCGTAAGAATAAGCATCGGCTAACTCCGTGCCAGCAGCCGCGGTAATACGGAGGATGCGAGCGTTATCCGGAATCATTGGGTTTAAAGGGTCCGTAGGCGGCCTTATAAGTCAGTGGTGAAATCTTCTGGCTCAACCAGAAAACTGCCATTGATACTGTAAGGCTTGAATATTTGTGAAGTAACTAGAATATGTAGTGTAGCGGTGAAATGCTTAGATATTACATGGAATACCAATTGCGAAGGCAGGTTACTAACAAATGATTGACGCTGATGGACGAAAGCGTGGGGAGCGAACAGGATTAGATACCCTGGTAGTCCACGCCGTAAACGATGGATACTAGCTGTTCGGATGCAAATCTGAGTGGCTAAGCGAAAGTGATAAGTATCCCACCTGGGGAGTACGCACGCAAGTGTGAAACTCAAAGGAATTGACGGGGGCCCGCACAAGCGGTGGAGCATGTGGTTTAATTCGATGATACGCGAGGAACCTTACCAGGGCTTAAATGGGAGACGACAGTTTAGGAAACTAGACTTTCTTCGGACGTCTTTCAAGGTGCTGCATGGTTGTCGTCAGCTCGTGCCGTGAGGTGTCAGGTTAAGTCCTATAACGAGCGCAACCCCTATCGTTAGTTGCCAGCGAGTAATGTCGGGAACTCTAGCGAGACTGCCGGTGCAAACCGAGAGGAAGGTGGGGATGACGTCAAATCATCACGGCCCTTACGTCCTGGGCCACACACGTGCTACAATGGCCGGTACAGAGAGCAGCCACTTAGCGATAAGGAGCGAATCTATAAAACCGGTCTCAGTTCGGATTGGAGTCTGCAACTCGACTCTATGAAGCTGGAATCGCTAGTAATCGGATATCAGCCATGATCCGGTGAATACGTTCCCGGGCCTTGTACACACCGCCCGTCAAGCCATGGAAGCTGGGGGTACCTGAAGTCGGTGACCGTAAGGAGCTGCCTAGGGTAAAACTAGTAACTGGGGCTAAGTCGTAACAAGGTAGCCGTACCGGAAGGTGCGGCTGGAACACCTCCTTTCTAGAGAAATCGATACGATTTATTCGAGATGAGTTTTACTCTCGCTGTTAGTTCAAAAATTAAAGCTAAAAATACAGAGTCTCGTAGCTCAGCTGGTTAGAGTACTACACTGATAATGTAGGGGTCGGCAGTTCGAGTCTGCCCGGGACTACTAATTTTAGTTTTAAAGAATAGGAAATTCTAGGTGTTGGCTAACCGTTTAAAGTTACTGTTAACTGTAGACTGTTAACTGATCACTGAGACGGGGGATTAGCTCAGCTGGCTAGAGCGCCTGCCTTGCACGCAGGAGGTCATCGGTTCGACTCCGATATTCTCCACGAGATCGAGAGATCAAAAGTTCATTGACATATTGAGATACTAAAAAACAAAGTAGAAAGAAAACACAAAGAATACGAAAGTATTAAAGTACAATAAGCAAAATAAGGGCGTATGGGGGATGCCTAGGCTCTCAGAGGCGAAGAAGGACGTGATAAGCTGCGAAAAGCTACGGGGATTGGCACATACGAATAGATCCGTAGATATCCGAATGGGGCAACCCACTATGTTGAAGACATAGTATCCGATAGGAGGCGAACCCGCTGAACTGAAACATCTAAGTAGGCGGAGGAGAAGAAAACAAAAGTGATTCCGTAAGTAGTGGCGAGCGAACGCGGATTAGCCCAAACCAATGTTGTTACGGCAATATTGGGGTTGTAGGACCACGATATTTCTTACGGATTGAATTAGAATAACCTGGAAAGGTTAACCATAGAGGGTGATAGTCCCGTATAAGTAAGAGAAGATAAGGATAGTGGTATCCTGAGTAGCGCGGGGCACGTGAAACCCTGTGTGAAACTGGCGGGACCATCCGCTAAGGCTAAATACTCCTGAGAGACCGATAGTGAACCAGTACCGTGAGGGAAAGGTGAAAAGAACCGTGAATAACGGAGTGAAATAGATCCTGAAACCATACGCTTACAAGCGGTCGGAGCCCTTTTGGGGTGACGGCGTGCCTTTTGCATAATGAGCCTACGAGTTACCGTTGCCGGCAAGGATAAGCACTTCAGGTGTGGATCCGTAGCGAAAGCGAGTCTGAATAGGGCGCCATAGTCGGTAATGGTAGACGCGAAACCGTGTGATCTACCCATGGGCAGGTTGAAGCTGTGGTAACACATAGTGGAGGACCGAACCGGTTGACGTTGAAAAGTCTTCGGATGACCTGTGGGTAGGGGTGAAAGGCCAATCAAACTCGGAAATAGCTCGTACTCCCCGAAATGCCTTTAGGGGCAGCGCTGGCTTAGTTTATTAGAGGTAGAGCTACTGATTGGATGCGGGGGTTTCACCACCTACCAATTCCTGACAAACTCCGAATGCTAATAAATGTTTACCAGCAGTGAGGGCATGGGTGCTAAGGTCCATGTCCGAGAGGGAAAGAACCCAGACCATCAGCTAAGGTCCCCAAATGTATACTAAGTTGAAAAAACGCGGTTTGTCTGCTTAGACAGCTAGGATGTTGGCTTGGAAGCAGCCATTCATTTAAAGAGTGCGTAACAGCTCACTAGTCGAGCGGACGAGCATGGATAATAATCGGGCATAAGTATACTACCGAAGCTATGGCATCGAAAGATGGGTAGGGGAGCATTCTAAACTGGGTTGAAGGTGATCTGTGAGGATTGCTGGACTGTTTAGAAAAGCAAATGTAGGCATAAGTAACGATAATGCGGGCGAGAAACCCGCACACCGAAAAACTAAGGTTTCCTCAGCTATGCTAATCAGCTGAGGGTTAGTCGGGTCCTAAGGCAAACCCGAAGGGGGTAGTCGATGGCCAACGGGTTAATATTCCCGTACTACTTATAATTGTGATGGAATGACGGAGTGATGAAAGCACCGCGAACTGACGGAAGTGTTCGTTGAAGTATGTAGCTATAAGACCTATAGGCAAATCCGTAGGTTTTGGTGAAATACGATAGTACTCGGAGTCTTCGGACAAAGGGATAGTGTGCCTAAGGGCTTCCAAGAAAAGTTTCTAAACTTAGATTATAAGTACCCGTACCGTAAACCGACACAGGTAGTTGAGGAGAGAATCCTAAGGTGCTCGAGAGATTCATGGCTAAGGAATTAGGCAAAATAGACCTGTAACTTCGGGAGAAAGGTCGCCAGCAGCAATGCTGGCCGCAGTGAAAAGGTCCAGGCGACTGTTTATCAAAAACACAGGGCTCTGCAAAATCGTAAGATGAGGTATAGGGCCTGACACCTGCCCGGTGCTGGAAGGTTAAGAGGAGATGTTATCTTCGGAGAAGCATTGAATTGAAGCCCCAGTAAACGGCGGCCGTAACTATAACGGTCCTAAGGTAGCGAAATTCCTTGTCGGGTAAGTTCCGACCTGCACGAATGGTGTAACGATCTGGACACTGTCTCAGCCATGAGCTCGGTGAAATTGTAGTATCGGTGAAGATGCCGATTACCCGCAGTGGGACGAAAAGACCCTGTGCACCTTTACTATAGCTTAGTATTGACCTTGGACACGTGATGTGTAGGATAGGTGGGAGACTTTGAAGCGGCGTCGCCAGGCGTTGTGGAGTCATTGTTGAAATACCACCCTTTGCTTGTCTGAGGCCTAACCCTGCGGATGTAGGGGACATTGCTTGGTGGGTAGTTTGACTGGGGTGGTCGCCTCCAAAAGAGTAACGGAGGCTTCTAAAGGTTCCCTCAGCACGCTTGGTAACCGTGCGTAGAGTGCAATGGTATAAGGGAGCTTGACTGAGAGACATACAGGTCGATCAGGTACGAAAGTAGAGCATAGTGATCCGGTGGTTCCGTATGGAAGGGCCATCGCTCAAAGGATAAAAGGTACGCCGGGGATAACAGGCTGATCTCCCCCAAGAGCTCACATCGACGGGGGGGTTTGGCACCTCGATGTCGGCTCGTCACATCCTGGGGCTGGAGAAGGTCCCAAGGGTTGGGCTGTTCGCCCATTAAAGTGGCACGCGAGCTGGGTTCAGAACGTCGTGAGACAGTTCGGTCTCTATCTACTGCGGGCGTTAGAAATTTGAGTGGATCTGATTCTAGTACGAGAGGACCGAGTTGGACGAACCTCTAGTGTATCTGTTGTCTCGCCAGGGGCACCGCAGAGTAGCTACGTTCGGAAGGGATAAGCGCTGAAAGCATATAAGTGCGAAACCCACCACAAGATGAGATTTCTTTTAAGGGTCGTGGAAGATGACCACGTTGATAGGCTATAGGTGTAAAGGCAGTAATGTCATAGCCGAGTAGTACTAATAACCCGTAAGCTTATGTACACGCTCTTCCCCGCTGCAAGGCGGGGGGAGAACTTTCTTAAGGTTTTTTATTATCTCAGTATGTTACAATATTGCAACCGATGTTGCAGTCTTAAGTAAAGTATTTTTACTTTAGACTAAAAACTTAAGGTGGTTATAGCGTCGGGGCTCACCTCTTCCCATTCCGAACAGAGAAGTTAAGCCCGACAGCGCAGATGGTACTGCAATCCTGTGGGAGAGTATGTCGCCGCCTTTCTTTAAGAGGATCATATAAAATATGATCCTCTTTTTTTTATCCTGTGGGAGAGTATGTCGCCGCCTTTCTTTAAGAGGATCATATAAAATATGATCCTCTTTTTTTTACCCTATTTTTGAGAATGGGGGGATGACTTTTTTGAATAACATCTTTTTAACGTTATAATTGTGAAAGTAAAGTTAAAAAGGTTAAAAAAGTGTATTTAGCTTTGGACTTCTTTTTTTGTCAAATAATTGAATAGTATCTTTACTTTGTTTTTATCCCTCAATTGAACTTTTAAGAATTCTCTTTTTTGAGAATTGTCTAGTTGCTTTTTTAACTCATCATTATTTTTTAACTTTTTAAAAAGGATTTTTTTAACATCCCCTTTTAATCATTCCTAAGGATTTGACTTCTAGTTGATTTGGTTGAATAAAACCTAATTATTATGGAAGTAAAAACTATTTTTAATGGAATTAAAGGAATATGTTGTTTCGACCTTATTCTTTTTAGATGGAAAATAAATGAAGGATATGCTAATTTAATGCAAACTAAATTAGTGTATCTTTTTTTTATTTTAATGCTTTTGTTGAATATACCGAATGGTTATTCACAGATCATTATTGAACAAGGAACTGTTAAAGCTAATTTTGGAGTAGATGCTGATATTTATTCAGATGTTACAACATTTACAAATCCCGTTTGGCCTAATCCACAAAACACAGATGATTGGTTTAAGTTGAATGGAGGTACTGGTAAAGGGGTAATAGATGTTACTTCAGCTTCGGCATTGAGTCAGATACAGAATTTACAAACAGATCCTAATGCATCAGCTGAACTAAGAATGGCATATCCGTATTTTTCTGTTGTTGACGGAAGATATTGGATAGATGCAGTTTATTTGAGAGACCAGCAAACATCAGGAAATTATAAGGATGGAAATGTATTTTCCGGACAAAGTAATAAAAATTTTGATAATCCTAATACTTGGGTTATCGGTTTGGGTGATGTCCCTCAAAAGAATGATATCATTGATGTTTTCGGACATCTTAGACGTGACGGAACGGATATATTATTGAATCCGGAATGGGGATTTGTCGGACTATCAACCAGAAATGATAATGGTGATAGTTATATTGATATTGAATATTTCAGAAAAAAAATAGAAGTAGGTGGGAGCGGTATTGTTTCAACTGCAACCGACGGAGGTAGAACAGCTTGGCAGTTTACAAATACAGGTATGCCCACTCAATTAGGAGATATCATTATATCACTTGATTTTTCTAATGGAGGTGTAGGAGTCACAGGTAAGATATACATTTGGATGCGCCTTGATGATAAAAATACAGCTTATTTTGATAATTTCAATACTTTGCCGGACAGACCATTTAGATTTGTAAAGGCCGGAAATAGTTATGTTAATTATTCCGGGGGTGATGGTGCCGGTGGTTTTGGCTATGCCAGAATTGAATTGAAAAATATAGGTGATCCGACAGCTATTTTTTCTGCAATTAATGCCGGAGCAAATGTAGACGCGCCTAGTTGGGGAACGATCAATAGTAGTGGAGATATTGCTTCGACTTATGCCCCGATTATTTTTTATGAATTTGGGTTCAATTTAACGGCCTTAGGTTTCGATAGTTCAGCCACACAAGTGGGATGTATAAGCCCTTTTGGTAGTGTAATTGTTAAAACGCGTTCATCTGATTCATTTACAGCAGAACTTAAAGATATTGCTGGTCCGATTGAATTAGGAGCCGATTTAGAAGTTGATGTAGCCATTGATGGAGATACATTGATTGATTGTACAGAAACAACGACTACTTTAACGGCTACTGCTTTACCGGCAACTAATAATTTTGTGTATCAATGGTATTTTAACGGAAATGCAATACAAGGTGCAACTACTAATACCTTGGTTGTTTCTGAAGCTGGAAATTATACTGTAGAAGCAACTATTGTTTTGGGAAGTATTCAAGGGTGTACAGCATCTAATAGTGTAGATATTACGGTTGTTCCACCGGTGCCAATTCAATTGAATTGTCCGAGTAATGTTCAAATGCCGAGTTGTTCAAGTCAAGCTGATATTAATTCTCAGTTTGAAGCTTGGTACAACAGTTTTACGGCAACAGGGGGAACCAATCTGCAAACTCAGATAATTGTAACGGATGCCCAGGGAAACACAGTTATTTTAGGAGATCCGATTGTAGGTCCGTCAAAATGTGGTGGAATTTATAATGTGTCGGTTCAGGTGTCTGACGATTGTAATCAGTCAGATCAATGTAGTGGAACCTTTACGGTACTACCGGATGATGAATTACCTGTTATCGTAGATTCTGGCGATATCGACTTGCAAGGTTGTAACACGCCTTGGCCGGTGGAAGTCACCACAAGCTGGAGAGATAACTGTGGTGTAAACGGAGAGACCAGTGGTACTTTATACGGAGTAGCAGGAGATGTGGTAACCAACGGTTGTACACAATAAATTGATTATACGTTCACTATTACAGACGACTGTGGCAATCAGGCAGTACCTGTAGTGATCCGTGTAAGCCGTCACTACGATATGGAATTACCTGTTATCGTAGATTCCGGCGATATCGACTTGCAAGGTTGTAACACGCCTTGGCCGGTGGAAGTCACCACAAGCTGGAGCGACAACTGTGGCGTAAACGGAGAGACCAGTGGTACTTTATACGGAGTAGCAGGAGATGTGGTAACCAACGGTTGTACACAATAAATTGATTATACGTTCACTATTACAGACGACTGTGGCAATCAGGCAGTACCTGTAGTGATCCGTGTAAGCCGTCACTACGATATGGAATTACCTGTTATCGTAGATTCTGGCGATATCGACTTGCAAGGTTGTAACACGCCTTGGCCGGTGGAAGTCACCACAAGCTGGAGCGACAACTGTGGTGTAAACGGA
>NZ_JAMXLC010000001.1:352797-537393 GCF_024054235.1 Flavobacterium sp. NRK F10 | reverse complement strand
AGAGACCAGTGGTACTTTAGTCGGAGTAGCAGGTGATGTGGTAACCAACGGTTGTACACAATACATTGATTATACGTTCACTATCACAGACGACTGTGGCAATCAGGCAGTACCGGTAGTGATCCGCGTAAGCCGTCACTACGATATGGAATTACCTGTTATCGTAGATTCCGGTGATATCGACTTGCAAGGTTGTAACACGCCTTGGCCGGTGGAAGTCACCACAAGCTGGAGTGATAACTGTGGTGTAAACGGAGAGTGGTACTTTAGTCGGAGTAGCAGGTGATGTGGTAACCAACGGTTGTACACAATATATTGATTATACGTTCACTATTACAGACGATTGTGGCAATCAGGCAGCACCGGTAGTGATCCGCGTAACCAGACTATTTGATGAAACTCCACCAACACTGACTTGTCCTTCAGATATAGAAGTGTTTGATTGTGAAGGAGATCCGGTTATTGATATTCCTACAGCTTACGACAATTGTGATGAGGATGTGAGTGTGATTCCGACCCGTTCTGATGGTTTAGCATTGAACGATCCATTCCCGGTAGGAGAAACAGTAACTGTTACGTTTACTGCAGAAGATGATTGTGGTAATCAGTCGAGTTGTAGTTTTACAGTACTGGTTAATTCATGTGATAGTCCACATTGTACGTATACACAAGGTTTTTATGGTAATGTAAATGGAGTTGCTTGTACTCCTGGCGGAGGAGGAATTATGGCTCAGGATATTATGGTGGCAGCATTGACTAATGTCGGAGGAGAATTTAATTTCGGTAGTTTGAGTACAGGTAATTATTTCTTATTGAAATTATCAGACATTAATGCAAATCCGATTACGGCTCAAAATAATATCTTTAAAATGCTTCCCGGTGGCGGAACGCCAAGAAAATTGGTTGATTTTGCAACCTATGATATATATGCGACATGGGCAGATAATGATCCTCTTAATGCGAGCTTTAAGAAAAAAGGAAGAATTAATAATAATTTGTTAAGCCAAACAATAACCTTATTCTTTAATTTACAAATGGATACAGCCTTGAATTCAGTGATGTTAGAGAATACATTTGCAACAGTAGATGTGGAATGTGGAACTGATACTCCGATTCCGGATACTACTCAGATTTTTACTATTCCTCAAAGTGTTATTGCTTATCTGAATATGAATGGAGGGGCTACAGTTGCTAATTTGTTTATACTGGCAAATCAAGCGCTCGGAGCAGAAGATATCGGAGGCTTATCTCATTCGGATATTAATCAGGCTGTGGATGCCATTAATAGAGGGTATGACGGATGTAGAATGAAAGTAGCTGTTCCTGCTGAAGAGACTTATACAGATTCTTCTTCCGAAAGTATCTTTACAGCTGATTTTAAAGTTTACCCAGTTCCGTTCAGAGATTATATTACGATTCAGTATTTGTTCCATTATAAATCTGATGTTGAAATTCAGATTTTTGATGCCAGAGGTTTGTTGTTAATGACAACATACGATAATGATGCTTATTATGGTAAAGAGATTAGAATTAACACAGATTTTAATGCAGTAGGTAGAGATGCTGTCTACTATGTTAAAGTTATTTCTAAAACAGGAGTTTCAATCAAAAAAATCGTAGCGATGAGTTATTAATTAAAAAAAGCGACGAAAAGAGAAGGGCAATGGATTCATTGCCCTTTTTTATTTAGAATTTTAAAATAGTATTATAAAACTCAATGTGTTTTTTAAATTCGTTAATACCTTGTGTCGTACTTAAATAAGGAGATCCCTTTTTATGATTGTCTTTGCTGATTAAGTAAAGGTAGTGATAATGACGGATCAATTCTTTCCAACCAAAAAAGATAGAGTGTTTCGGGTCATAAATATGAGTAGGTTCACTAATTGCTCCGTTAATTTCTACAATCTGAAAGTTTTTTCCGTTTTCCAGGTCTTCAAAATCGGTAAACATAATATCCATTCTTCCGTAATGAAATCCTTCGATCTGATTGCAGATCTCTGTAAATGTGGCTTCTAATTTTGTTGTGATCTTATGACTTCTGTCTATAAATTTAGTTCCTCTGCAATGATTTCCGTAAGGAACCAAATTAAAGGTTTCTCCTTCCGGTAAAATAGTGTCTAAATAATTGTTGTATTCTTTTTCTAAAACTTCAATTTGGAATTCATATCGAGGGTCTTTTAATAAAATTTCCCGAATGTTTTCTTTTCCGTTTCCGGTAACTATCAGGAATTCTTTCCAAACAATTCCGGTGATCCTTCCTTTTTCTTCTTTGGGGAGTTTAACATAGAATAGTCCTATTTCATTTGAAAAAGGAATACAATCCTGCAGTAAAAAGTCAAAATCAGCCTTTTGCCAGTAGGATTTAACTTCTTCCGGATTGTACAGCTTCTTTACAGCTGTTCCTCTTAAACCGATATCCGGCTTGGCAATTAACGGAAATTGTAAATTTCCATTTTGGATTTGAGTTTCAATAGCTGAGAAATCAGTTCCCGTTTTAATTAATTCAGTTTTTGGATAATATTGCTGTGGAATTAAATCATATATTTCTTTTTTGGATTCCATAAAAAATCCACCATTTTTAATGGTTGGATTGGAAGCATTAAAGTAAAATAAAGATCTGGTTCTCAATACATAAAAGAGATATTGAAAGTAAACGGGGAAATAAATAATTTGATAGGGCCAATATTCCCAATGAGTCAATTTATGGAAAAATAAACGAAATTTTTTCATACGTTACAGCGGTAAATATTCCATAGTTATAGAGCCATCAGAGCTATAGAAGCATTGGGTGATACTCACGGTTTTTAATTCGTTATTTCTGTTGATTTGTAAGCCGAATTCCTGATTCTCTTTTTGGGTAAACTGATGAAAGTTTAAAATAGATTCAGGAGAAATAGTATCATTTTGTTCTAAGAATTCTTCAAACCATATTTTTCGTTGAGTTCTTATGGAAGCACTATACAACGTAGAAGAAGACCAGATATGAGCTATATTAATATCTAAATGAAGTATAGATTTTTCAATCTCATTCCACTGCAGCTGATACAAACCATTTCCGTCAAAAAGGACAATAGTAAAAGGTTCTATGTCTGTTAAATCAGTTGTTTTCCAGGTTTCTAAAATACTTTCTGAAGCAATCAAATCTAAAGCGATTAAACCTCTACTTTTGCGATATTTTGGCTTAGGAATGTGTTTTTCCTGAGCACCATTCAATAGAATAATAATGTTTTCGGAATCATGCGCTATCCATGTTCCGCCTGCTTTCGGGTCTTTCGGAAAGTAGATCGTTTTTCCGTTCAGTTTATAAAGTTGCGGAGGAACAGCAGTAGCTCGACTTGTTTTTTCATCCCGGTTAGAGGTAAGGCAAAAACCGTTTTGAGTGGCTAAAAAAGTTACTGTGCACATTTTAAACGGTATTCAATAGTAGATTTAGCTACGCCGAAATGATCGGGTAAAGATACGTGAGAAAGCTTTAGCGCAGCTACTTTAATTAAAGCTTGGTGATGAATGCTGTGCTCTAAATTGTAGAGTAATTCTCTGAAATAATTGGTTTCAACAGAAAAACTAACCAAATCAATTCCTTGTTCAAGTTGCATTTTTTTATTCGGTTTGTCAATTTCACAGCATAAACTTTCTATACGATCAATAGCTGTTGTTATCTGAGTTTGTATTAAAACATTTCGTTCCCTGAAATCATAGTTTACAATACCAGAAGCGTAATTGTTTACCAAGCATTGATAAAGTTCAACAATATGTCGTATATGCTCACCGATGCTGGCATTGCTTAATTCAAGATGTTGTATTGTGTAATCCTCAGGCTTTAATTGCCTTAAGAAATCAAGAATTTCGCAGAAATTTTTTTTTACAGAAGATATTAGCATTTTTATAGTTTGTTTAAAATAAAAAATTTTTAGCATCAGTGATCAGAACATAACAGCAACAAGTAAATGTAACACAAGCCATGAGAAATAAACTTCCGTGGTCTTGATTTATTTCTATATTGAGAATAAAAATATGTGATAGAATAGCACCTAGCATTGTCCCGACTCCTAAAATAGCACCATAGAATGATTTTTTAGGAATCAAGAGTAAAATAGAAGCAATTAATTCTATTATTCCGGTTCCGATTCTTCCATAAGGCTCTAAATTCAGTTTGCTGAAAAGAGCAACACTTTCCGGTGCCGCTGTAAATTTATAAAATAAAGTTTGCAACATTATAACAGCCGGAATTATTCTGGATAACCAATAAATCAATCGTTTCATGAGTCTTATTTTTCCGGAATGAACTTGATCGAAACAGAATTGGTGCAAAATCGTTTTCCGGTAGTTTCTCTTGGACCATCATCAAAAACATGTCCTAAGTGGCTACCGCATTTAGCACACATAACTTCAGTTCTGACCATTCCGAAACTCAGATCTTCTTTGTAAATAACCGAACCTTTGATTGCCTGATCAAAAGAAGGCCAGCCACAATGCGAATCAAATTTGGTATCAGAAGTAAAAAGTTCATTACCGCAAGCGGCGCAAACATATTTTCCTTTTTCAAAAGAGTCCCAATATTTTCCGGTAAATGCCCGTTCAGTACCTTTTTCGCGTAATACTCTGTATTCTTCATCGGAAAGTTCGGCTTTCCATTCAGCATCCGTTTTTTTGATATCAAAGTTCATATCCTCACTTTTTTTAGTTTGTGATTGACAAGATTGAATCACTAAAATTAAAATTAAAAATAATATCTTTTTCATAGCACATTTTTATTTTGTTATTTTTAGCCAATTTGTATCAGCTTTCTTTTTTAACACTGTTTCATTTTTATTCCAACTTTTTAGTGTGTTACTAAAATACGCATTATAAAATAAATAGAGTTTACCATCTATAATTTTAAAAGTCTGAGGATTAATCTCAACTTTTGAACCGTTGTTTCCCATAGCATAAGCACACCACCCGCCATATTGAGGTTCGTATCGCTCAGGATTGGCTTCTACAAGTTTTTTATGGTTTAAAGAGCTACAATAATAAATGGCATTGTGGACAAAAACAGCAAATTCCTTTTTCCCTTTTACTGCTTTTCCAATGGTGAAATAACTGACCGGATCGTAGCCTTGTAAAGCAACACCTGATTCCAAATTTCGATTTTCTTTTGGATTTTGGCCCAAACTAATCTGAAAAAAGGAAAGGATGAGTAATAAAACTATTTTCGTTTTCATAACTATTATTTTTAACAAAGTTATGACGCTTTCAACAATAGAAATGTAAACTACTTTACTTTACGGATCAAATTTTTGAGTTGGGTAAGATTCGGGATTATGATTTCTTTTCTGGAGTAATAAATCTGATGCTCATTTTCTAACTCATTGAGTAGCGAAATAGTGGTTTGTCGGGAAGTACAAATGATTTGGGCAATATCATTTTGCGTGAGGTAATTTTCAATGCGAATGCCTCCGTTTTCTTTTATGCCATCACGTTCAGCCCACTCTGTTAAAAAGAGTAAAAGACGCGTTTCCGCATTTAAAAAAATAAGATTGTTATAGTTGTTTTTCCATTTTTTGATTTTAAACCCGATAAATTTGGTGTAAGATAAAGCTAAATCAGGGTATTTTCGCATCAGGTTCTCAAAATCTGATAATAGAAAACTACATATAATAACTTCATCAGAAAGTGCTTTGGCAACCTCATTCGAAACACCTTGTTCTAAAGTAAGTTCACCGAACAAGTCACCTTTCTGAATGATCTCTTTTATTTGCTCATTCCCATCATCATCCATTGCAACAATTTTGATATTTCCTTTCTTCAATAAAAAGATCTGAGGAACTTTTGTATCTGAAAAATAAAGAATATCTCCTTTTTTAGCTTTCTTAAAATTAGAGATAATACATAATTGTTTGATCTGGTTATAGCTCAGAATTCTAAAAAGCTTGTGGTCACGCAGATACCAGTATTTTAACTCTTCATACATATAGTAAAGTTAAGTATTAATCTCCAGATCTTTGATGTATTCTTCATGCTCATAAAAAAACATTTCAAAAGCAGTCATTTTTTCGTAAAAGAAATCAAAAACTTGCGACCATGTATTTTTATTGTTGATGCTGATTCCGGGAAGTTCTACCCAAATTCGGCTGATCTCTTTTCCGCTTTCTAAAAAGTAATGCCGCTCAAAAATAGCATCCGGTAAATAGTCTTCTTGCAAAATAGTTTTTAAAGATTCCACTTTTTCAAAGTAAATTTTACGTTTTTCGTCTTCTTTCGGCTCAATATCAAGAGAAACCTGAGCTTTTTTATTATCAATGTAAAATTTAAAAGAAACATCTTTGATCTTGGTATCATAGAGTAACCATTTGCGAGGATATTCTTCAGCAAAATGGGTCCAAAATTCTTTTTTTATTTGACGGGCTTCTTCTTTACTAAACATAATTATGGCTAAAAAAATTGATTTTTGTTAAAAATAAAGCTAACTTTATAGGATACAATAAGCAAAGTTAACGTTATGCTGTTTAAAGATTTTAAAAAATATGTTCCAAAAATAGAAAAAGAAAAATTGTTAGCCTCTGATGCTCATACAAAAATGGCACCATTAGAGCGAATAAGTTTTCTTAAGGATAATGATTTTTTAAAATATTCTCCCAGAGAAGCAGCAGTTCTGATGTTATTGTACCCGAAGAATAACCAAACCCATCTGGTTTTAATTGTCAGGAATTCTTACCCCGGAGTACATTCTTCACAAATAGCCTTTCCCGGAGGGAAGGTAGAAGAGGTAGATGTCAATCTGGAACAAACGGCATTGCGCGAAGCTTATGAAGAAGTCGGGGTAAACCCCAAAAGTGTTGAGATCATAAAACCTTTCAGTCAGGTATATATTCCTCCCAGTAATTTTTTAGTTTCTCCTTTTATGGGGATAGCAGATGAAGAAGTGCAATTTACGGCTAATCCTGATGAAGTAAAACGAATCCTTGAGTTTCCGTTGTCTTCCTTTTTAGATGAAAAATCCATCGTTCAGGTTCAGATGACCACTTCTTATGCTAAAGATATTCAGGTGCCGGCTTTTAAAGTCGATAAGTATATTGTTTGGGGAGCAACGGCTATGATGATGAGCGAACTGAAGATGGTTATCCAGAATTCAATATTGGTTAAAAGTATTTGATAATTGGTAGTTTGGACTAGTTATAAATAATGTAAAAACGTAAAAACATGATATTTATCATGTTTTTAAAAATGCTATTACGCTATTTTCGTATAGTTTGTGATAAAGTTATTGCATTACCCATACACCAACCAATATCTGAAAGCATATGAAACAAGAAAGTAATCAAAACCAGACCTATTTGCAAAGTATTGAGGCAAACGGGTATACCAGAAGGGATTTTATGAAGTTTGTGGCTTTTATAGGAGCCTATATGGGGGTTGAAAACACGGCTATTGGGCAAATTGCCAAGGCTTTGGAAACTACACCGAGACTACCGGTAATTTGGGAACACTTTCAAGAGTGTACCTGTTGTAGTGAATCTTTTATCCGTTCAGACCATCCTATTGTTGCGGATATTATCTTAGACAAAATTTCTTTAGATTATACATTGACGTTAATGGCGGCATCAGGTCATCAAGCTGAAGCAGCTAAAAAAGCAACAATGGATAAGTACAAAGGTGAATATATTTTGTGTGTAGAAGGTTCTGTTCCTTTAGGCGCTGACGGGAATTATTGTTGTATTGCCGGAAAAAGTGCATTGGAAACACTAAAAGAATCAGCAGCAGGAGCTAAAGCAATCATTGCTTGGGGAAGTTGTGCAACAACAGGTTGTGTACAAGCAGCAAAGCCTAATCCGACAGGTGCTGTTCCGATTGAAAAAATTATTACAGATAAACCTATTATAAACGTTCCTGGATGTCCTCCGATCGGAGAAGTTATGGCCGGGATCATTGTTCATGTAGTGACTTTTGGCAGATTGCCGGAATTAGACAGTGCCGGTAGACCAAAAGCTTTTTACTCTAAACGCGTTCATGACAGTTGTTACCGACGTCCTTATTTCGATGCCGGATTGTTTGCCGAAACTTTTGACGATGAAAATGCTAAAAAAGGATATTGTTTGTACAAAGTAGGATGTAAAGGTCCTAGTACCTATAATGCCTGTGGTAACATCAGATGGAATGGCGGGGTAAGTTATCCGATCCAATCCGGTCACGGATGTATCGGTTGTAGTTCAAACAATTTCTGGGATGCCGGAAGTTTTTATACCCGTGATGCTGCTATAGGCGGAGGAATTGAAGCGGATGCCGATACTATCGGTAAAGTAGCGATCGGAGCAGTTGCAGCAGGAGCAGCAGTACATGCTGTAGCGTCTAACATTTCGAAAAGAAAAGATCTGAACAGACGTATTCACAATGCAATTGAGAACGAAAAGAGAGTTGAAGAGTAAAAATAACCATAAACAGTTAGAATATGGCAGAAAGAATAGTAGTGGATCCTATTACCAGAATTGAAGGCCACTTACGTGCTGAGGTTGAGATCAGCGACGGAACAATAAAAGATGCATTCGTATCTTCTACAATGGTGAGAGGATTAGAAAATATAGTAAAAGGAAGAAACCCTAAAGATGTTTGGGCATTTGTTCAACGTACCTGTGGGGTATGTACAGCATCGCATGCTATTACTTCGGTAAGAGCGGTTGAAGATGCACTGGGAATTGTAGTTCCGCCAAATGCAGAGATGGTTCGTAACATGATGTTAGGTGCTTTGCATTTGCACGACCACGTAGTACACTTTTATCATTTACATGCTTTTGATTGGGTAGATGTTGTAAGCGGTTTGAACGCTGATCCGGTTAAAACCTCTCAATTGGCACAATCTATTTCAAATTGGCCAAAGAGCTCACCGGGATATTTCTCAGATCTGCAAACGCGTTTGAAAAAGTTTGTAAACAGTGGACAATTAGGAATTTTTGCGAATGGTTATTGGGGACATCCGGCTATGAAACTACCGCCGGAAGTTAACCTAATGGCCACAGCACATTATTTAGAAGCTTTAGAATGGCAAAAAGAGATCGTAAAAGTACATGCGATCTTCGGAGGTAAAAATCCGCACCCGAATTTCTTAGTTGGCGGAATGGCTTGTGCTATCAACTTAGACGATGCCAGTGGCTTAAATGCAGAGCGTTTAGCATTTGTTCGCCAATTATTAGAACAAGGAAAAGAATTTGTAGAGCAGGTCTATATTCCGGATGTATTGGCAATAGCCAGTTTCTATAAAGATTGGGGAAAAATAGGCGGATTCCATAATTTTATGGCTTTTGGAGATCTACCAATGCAAGGGTACAACAATACAGATCATAAAACCTTTAAATTCCCTTCTGGAGTAATCATGGACAGAGACTTGTCTAAAATTCATGAAGTGGATATCCGAGACTTGAAGACTGTTGAAGAATATGTAAACAACTCTTGGTATGATTATGAAGGTGATGGTAATACCGGTAGACAGCCGTGGAGCGGAGAAACTAATATTCACTATACAGGTCCGCAACCTCCTTATTCTCACTTAGATGTTTCTCAAAAATATAGTTTTATTAAAACACCGCGTTGGAAAGGACACGCTATGGAAGTCGGTCCGCTGGCAAGGGTTTTAGTAGGATATGCAGAAGGAAGAGAAGATTACAAAGAATTAGTAGATTCAGCTTTAGCAAAATTAGAATTGCCTTTAGATGCTTTATATTCAACTTTAGGAAGAACGGCTGCCAGAGCTTTAGAATCACAGTTAGTAGCGAATTGGAACTTAGAATTCCATGATGAACTAATCAAGAATATTAAAAATGGCGATACTCGCATGGCAAATATGGATAATTGGGAAACCAAAGCCTGGCCGAAAGAATGTAAAGGTGTCGGATTGGTTGAAGCACCACGCGGAGGCTTAAGCCACTGGATCGTTATTAAAGACGGAAAGGTTGAAAATTACCAACAAGTAGTTCCATCCACCTGGAATGCTTCGCCACGTGACCCGAAAGGGCAACGTTCACCTTATGAGAGTACGTTGATTAATACTCCGGTTGCAGATCCGGAATTGCCGTTAGAATTAATCAGAACCATTCACTCATTTGACCCGTGTATCGCTTGTGCCGTTCATTTATATGATGAAAAAGGAGAAATTATCAAGCAAGTAAATGATATTTCGGTGTGTACAATTTAGAATTTAAAAGAATGAATTATGGCCACAAAAAATTTTAAACGCGTATACGTTTGGGAATTACCGGTTCGGATTTTCCACTGGTTAAATGCCTTAGCCATAACTGTATTAATTGTTACTGGTTTTATCATTAGTAATCCGCCGGCAATTATGTCAAAACTGGAAGCTTCGCAGCAATTTTGGTTTGGCTATGTTCGAAAAATACATTTCATTGCAGCTTACATTATGGTTGCAGTAATGATTTTAAGAATATACTGGGCTTTTGTAGGAAATAAATTTGCGAATTGGAGAACTTTTTTCCCTTTTAATAAAAAAGGGATGAAGAATATATGGCACGTTTTAAAATATGATATCTTTCTACAAAATGAGCAAGCTCACAAAATTGAAAGTTTCAGTATCGGGCATAACAGTGTAGCCACTTTTTCTTATCTTGTAATGTTCGTTTTAGCGTTACTAATGATGGCAACAGGTTTTGCAATGTACGCACCTACAGCTTCTTGGTTCTTTCCGAAAATGTTTGCTTGGGTGACTCCATTGTTTAATGATAATGAAATTCTGATTCGTAAAGTGCACCATATAATCATGTGGATGTTTATCCTGTTTATGGCAGTTCACATTTATTTAGTGTTATTCCACGATTGGTTAGAAGGCAGAGGAGAAACTTCTGCAATGATCAGCGGACAAAAATTTGTGTCTTCTGAGCGGGTTCAGGAAGAGACAAAACAATAATTAAACGTAATAGAATAGTTTGATTGAAACAATTATGACAGAGGATGTTTTAGCGTATAAAAAAGACGATTTTCACTCTAAGGGGAACGATATTCTTATTCTTGGAATAGGGAATTACCTTATGGGAGATGAAGGAGTTGGTGTGCATTTTATCAATAAATTGGATCAATCAAAGTTTCCTGAAAATATAACTTTTATAGATGGAGGAACCGGAGGTTTTCTTTTGGTTCCTTATCTGGAAAGTCATCCTATCGCCATTTTAGTCGATGCAACAATGGATGGCAAAGAAGAAGGAACAATTTCGTTGTTGAAACCAAAATTTTCCAATGATTTTCCTTTGGCACTAAGCGGACACAATTTTGGATTAAAAGATATGGTCGAAATTTTGACTATGTTTGATAGAATGCCTCAGATTTATCTCTATACTATTACTATTTCAAAAATGGATCCAATGGTAGTAGGGCTTTCGCCAAAAGTAGAAGCAGCTATTGAAAAGGTAACCGAAGAAATCTTAAATTTGGTTCACAACATCAGAGAACAGAAAGTAATCACTGTTGAATAATACATTCAAAATAAGGATTTCCGGAAGAGTTCAGGGAGTTGGTTTCAGACCCTTTATTTACAATTTGGCAATCCAATATAAAATTAAAGGCACTGTGACCAATACTACTTTCGGCGTAGAAATAACAGCGCAAACTTCAGCTGAGGTATTTAGAAATTTTTATGATAACATTTCACTTCAAGCGCCACCAAGTTCTAAAATTGAAGCTATCACGTTTACGGAAGTTTCAGAACAGATACATTTTAAGGATTTTCAAATTGTAGCCACAAATTCAGGAAACCCAATAAATGCTCCTTTGACGCCTGATTTTGCCGCTTGTTCGGATTGTAAAACGGAAATTCTGGACAAAAACAACAGAAGGTTTTATTATCCGTTTACTAGTTGTACTACCTGCGGATCGCGTTATGCTATTACTGAAAATTTTCCTTTTGAAAGAGAAAATACAAGTATACATAACTTTGAAATGTGTCCGGAATGTCAAAAAGAATATAGCAATCCAAAAGATAAACGTTTTTATTCGCAAACCAATACGTGTTCTGTTTGCGGAATACAAGTTTGGGTAACCAATGCCAACGGAGAAAAATTATACGAAACCAATCCAGAGATTTTTCCTTTTTTGGCGAACCAATTAAAAGCCGGAAGTATCATCGCACTAAAAAATACATCCGGTTATTTATTGCTTTGCGATGCAACGAAAGCTGAGGTTGTTCAAAAATTGCGAAGCAGAAAGCGAAGACCGGTTAAACCTTTAGCTGTTTTGTTTCCTAACGAAGAAAGTTTACATAAAAATGTTTCGGTTGATGATTTTGCGTTAAACGAATTGCAATCTACGGTTTCACCAATCGTTATTTTGCCTTCAAAAGTAAAAAGTGATGTGGCAATAAACGAAGTTTCGCCTATCAACGGAACTATTGGTACCATGTTACCTTATTCAGGTTTGTTGCATTTATTGTGTCATGAAACGCAAATTCCGTTGGTGGCAACCAGTGGAAATGTTCATAGTTCGCCCATTTGCAGCAGCGAAAAAGAAGCCGAAGAAAAACTAAAAAACATCGCCGATTTCTTTTTACATCACAGCTTAGAAATTCTTCATCCGCAAGATGATTCGGTTGTGCGATTTACCAAACACAAGCGAAAAATTATAGTAAGAAGAGCTAGAGGTTTGGCGCCCAATTTTAGCTTGCCTTCAGCGTATAAAGAACAGGTCCAAAGCAAAAAGATTGTAGCATTGGGAGCCGATTTAAAAAGTTCCATTGCCATTTTTCCTAATACGTATTTGTATGCAAGCGAATATTTAGGGAATTTATCCAATTTCGATACGGCTTTGCGATTCCAAAAAACGATTCAAGATTATTTTTCCATTTTCCATTTTCAACCAGAAGTTGTTGTGAAAGATAAACATCCGTTGTATGAATCGGGACGAATGCTTGAAGAATTACAAGTCGATAAAAACAACATAAAAGTAGAAGAAGTTCAACATCACATAGCGCATTTTTCGGCTATTTTAACGGAACACAATTTGTGGCACAGCCAAAATAAAGTGTTGGGTGTTATTTGGGATGGCATTGGTTTTGGCACTAAACACGAAATTTGGGGTGGTGAATTTTTCGAATATCAAAAGAAAGAGTTCAAACGAATCCGGCACTTCGAAAACTTCAATTGGATTTTAGGCGATAAAATGTCGAAGAATCCGAAAATAAGTTTGTTGTCACTTTGGAACGGAAATCCCAATGAAATTCGTCATTTGTTTAGTGCGAATGAATGGATTTTATTCGAAAAACAGAAAGAACAAAATACGTTGCAAACTTCTTCGGTAGGAAGATTGATTGATGCCGTGGCGTGCTTGTTAGGCTTTACATACGAAATGACATTTGAAGGCGAAGCTGCGATATATTTGGAAAGTCTGGCGCAAAAAGCCTATGATATTCAAACAGCAAAAATCGATTATTTGGAAGGAGAAGACTTGACAGAAACGATTCTTTCATTCAAAATAATTGAAAAAATAGCTTTGGAAACCAAACAAAATAAAAGCAAAGAAGAAATTGCGCTTAATTTTCATTTTACCTTAGTTAAAGTGATCGAAAAAGTTGCAAACTTCCACAGTTTTAAAGAAATTGCATACAGCGGCGGCGTATTCCAAAATGCGCTTTTGGTAGATTTAATTGAAGAAGAATTAGCAGTAAAATTTAACTGTTATTTCCACGAAAATCTATCGCCAAATGATGAAAATATCGCTTTTGGGCAATTAAATTATAGTGTAAACATTAATTCGTAACACATGAATATTTCAGAATTATTAGGAACCATAGGAAAAACAGAAGAGCAAGATAAAATTTCATATTCGGCAGGTGTTGTAATGGGTTTAAGCCTTAAAGACAATGGCTTTGATGAAATTTCGTATGACGATTTTGTAGACGGATTAAAATCGGTTTACAGCAATTCGTATCCCAAAATTTCTCAAAAAAGGGCTATTGAGATCTTTAATAATTACATTACGCTTTTGCGCGAAGAAATGAAAGAGCAAAATGCAGCAGAAGGATTGAAGTTTTTAGAAGAAAACGGAAAACGTCCGGAAGTGGTAACCTTGCCTTCAGGAGTACAATATGAAATTTTAGTAGAAGGAAACGGAAAAATACCTGTGGTAACAGATGATGTACGTGTTTTGTATGAAGGCTATTTGTTGGATAAAACCGTTTTTGATTCTACAAAGGATATCGGTTCGTTTGATATCAATATTGGTGAAACCATCAGCGGATGGCAACAAGTTTTACCTTTAATGAATGAAGGAGCGCGCTGGAAAGTGTATATTCCACATCAATATGCTTATGGTGAAGAAGGTGCTGCGCCAATGATTCAGCCCAATTCTACTTTAGTGTTTATCATTGAATTGCTTCAAATTTTAGAATGAAATATTTAACCGAATATAGAAATCCCGAACTCGTTAAACATTATATAGACGAAATTCACAAGGTAACTACAAAACCGTGGAACATCATGGAAATTTGTGGTGGCCAAACGCATTCGTTGGTGAAGAACGGTTTGTTGGATTTGTTGCCTGAAAATATTAGAATGATTCACGGTCCCGGTTGCCCTGTGTGTGTAACGCCCATGAATTTGATCGATAAAGCAGTCGAGCTCATGGAAAAAGGCGTGGTCATGTGTTCTTTTGGTGATATGATTCGGGTTCCGGGTTCAACAATCAGTTTGTTGCAGGCGAAAGCTAAAGGAGGTGATTTGCGTATCTTGTATTCGCCTTTGGAAGCGGTTAATATTGCAGCCCAAAATCCGGATAAAGAAGTGGTTTTCTTTGCAGTTGGTTTTGAAACCACAGCGCCGAGTAACGCTTTGGCAGTTCATCATGCGGCTAAATTAGGTTTGAAGAATTTTTCATTGTTGGTTTCACATGTTTTGGTTCCACCGGCAATGGAAGCTATTTTGTCGGACGAATTTTGTACCATTGATGCTTTTTTGGGAGCCGGTCATGTTTGTACAATTATGGGATTAGACGAATATTATCCGATTGCTGAAAAGTACCAAATCCCCATTGTAGTTTCTGGTTTTGAACCCGCCGATTTACTTCAGGCTATTTATCATGCCGTTTTGCAATTAGAAAACGGTAAATATGAAGTAGAAAATCAATACATGAGAATGGTGAAAGAAGAAGGAAATCTTCGGGCTAAAGAAGTGATGTTTGATGTTTTTGAAATTGGTACACAAGAATGGAGAGGAATTGGTGCTATTGCTGACAGTGGTTATGTTTTGCAGTCCAAATATGAGGCTTTTGATGCCAATAAAAAGTTTGAAATTAAAACGTTTTCCAGTTGTGAAACCAATGGTTGTATAGCAGGTGAAATTTTACGTGGCTTAAAAAAACCACACGAATGTCCGCAGTTTGCTGCTACTTGTAATCCTTCTAATCCGTTAGGTGCGCCAATGGTTTCATCGGAAGGAGCTTGTGCAGCTTATTATAATTACGCTAAATAAAAAGAAATCATGCTAAAAGTATTCTTAATCATATATTCTGGTCTGGAACATGCTTTTGAAGCCGATCATTTAATTGCGGTAAATAGCTTGGTGACCAATAGAAATAAAGTAACTACTGCCGTTAAAGACGGAATTTATTGGGGAATAGGGCATACTGCGACTATCTTTTGTGTGGGTTTACTGATGATTGGGCTAAAATACAGCATTGACGAAAAAATCTTCAGTTATTTTGAAGCCGGAGTGGGAGGTATGTTGATTGTTTTAGGAATATTTCGTTTAATGAAAATGTTTCTTAAGCAAGAAGACGATTCGAACGATCATAAACACAAAGCGGCATTTGGAGTCGGCTTAATTCACGGATTAGCCGGAAGTGGTGCTTTAGTAGTGGTTGTGATGTCACAAATGAAAAGTACCTTAGAAGGTCTGCTTTATATTGTTATTTTCGGATTAGGTTCTATTATAGGAATGTTAGCCGCCGCCGGATTGTTTAGCGTTCCTTATTCCAAAACAGTTATGAAATCAGAAAGATTACAAGTGGCTTTAACCATTTTATCATCGCTACTTTGTGTTTTTTATGGCACTAAAGTAATTTTTGAAAATCTTAATCCTTAACAAATACGCGGTAATTGTTCGCCAATTAACGGATTTACAACTCTTTTTCCGCCAAAGGCACTATGTAAGATCACTTTATTCGGATGTTCTTCGGTAATTGTACCGATATTGGAAGCCAACGGATTTTCAGTTTGTAGCAACGCCAAAGCTTCCTGAGCAATACTTTGATCTACGATACAAACGAAAGCACCTTCATTAGCCACGTATAAAGGGTCTAAACCGAGAAGTTCACAAGCGTTTTTAACCTGAGTCTCCACGTTGATTTTTTCGTCAAAAATTGAGATGCCCAAATGACAATCAGTGGCAATTTCATTGAGTACAGAAGCCAATCCACCGCGAGTAGCATCGCGTAAAAAATGAACTTTATTACCAAATCTTTCAATCAATTGCTGAACGGTAAAGTTGAGGTTGGTTGTGTCGCTTACAATATCGCTTTCAAATTGCAAACCTTCCCGTTCTGACATGATCGCCATACCGTGAGAAGCGATAGCACTGTTGATCAAAACGGCATTTCCGGGTTTTATTTGCAAACTACTGATTTCTGCCTTGTCATAAACCACACCAATCCCGGAAGTATTGATATAGATTTTATCGCCTTTTCCACGTTCTACCACTTTAGTATCGCCGGTCACAATTTGAACTTCAGCTTTATCGGCTGCTTTTCTGATGGACTCAACAATAGTGGTAAATTCAGCTAAGGAGAACCCTTCTTCAATAATAAAAGATAAGGATAAATATTTGGGTTTTGCACCACACATAGACAAATCGTTCACGGTTCCGTTCACGGCTAATTCGCCAATATTTCCACCTTTGAAAAAAATGGGAGAAATCACATAACTATCGGTAGAAAAGGCTAATTTTCCTTGTAAATTAAGAAAAGCACCGTCGTGTTTTACGTCTAAAATATCGTTGTGAAGCGTTTTGATAATGACTTCATTTAAAAGCTTGGTCATGTGTTCGCCACCGCTTCCGTGGTGTAAGTGTATGATTTCGTTAGCTGATTGCTTCATTTTTTACTTCAGTTCTTCAATGTCTTCGCCCATGTCTTTTAAAACCTGCATGGTTTTGTGGGCTTCGTCTTCATCAATAATTCCTATGGCCGCACCTACGTGAACCAAAACATAATCGCCCAATTTGGCTTCGGGAACCAAAGCTAAATTGACTTCCTTTTTAACACCTTCAAAAGACACTTCGCCAATGCGAAATGTAGGGTCTAGTTCGGTAACAATACGTTCTAATTTTCCGGGAACTGCTAAACACATACGCTTATTGTTTTAACGATTGTTTTAAAAAATCATACCATTGGTCTAAACCTTCACCACTTGTTGCTGAAACTTCAAAGAATTCTAAATGCGGATTTACTTTTTTAGCATTCTCTTTTAGTTTTTCCAAATCAAATTTTAGATACGGCAACAAGTCAATTTTGTTGATGATGCAAATATGAGATCCGTAGAACATGTCCGGATATTTCAAGGGTTTATCTTCGCCTTCAGTAGTTGAAATGATGACTACGCGTTTGGCTTCTCCTAAATCAAACATAGCCGGACAAACCAGGTTTCCTACATTCTCGATCATTAAAACGGAATTCGATTTCGGAGCCAAAGTTTTAGTCGCTTTCGCGATCATATCGCTGTCTAAGTGACATCCTTTTCCGGTATTAATTTGCACCACCGGAACGTTCAGTACGTGAATGCGCTCAGCATCGTTATTGGTTTGTTGATCGCCTTCAATTACAGAAAACTCAACTTCGTCTTTTAAATCGGAAATTGTTTTTTCTAAAAGAGACGTTTTTCCGGAACCGGGAGAACTTACTAGGTTAATAGCAAAAATATTCAAGGCTTCAAAATAACCTCTGTTACGCTCAGCTGTTAATTGGTTTTTCTGTAGAATATCTTTCTCTAAATCAACAATGCTGATTTCGTGTGTATGCGCATGATGGTGGTGTCCATGATCATGTGAATGGCCGCGATCATGTGAATGCTCATGGTCGTGATGGTGGTGATGTCCGTGATCGTGATGATGATGTCCGTCATGAGTATGTTCATGCACTTCTAATTTGGTATATTTTACACCGTTTTCATCTGAGCTACATCCGCAAGTAGTACACATAATATCTTGAATTATTGAATGATTAGTTTTTTTATTTTCATTTCTTTTCCCTGAGTAATGTTTTTGAACGGGCTATTGCAATTGGGACAACTATCGAAAAAAGCTTTGATGTCAAAAGGAGTTCCGCATTCGGCACAAGTTGCTTTTCCTTCGGGTTCATTAATGATCAATTCAGCGTGTTCCAGACTTGTATTTTTAATACATTGTGGCCAAACGTATAGGAACGAACTCATTTCAACACCGGATAATTTTCCTATTTCCAGATGAATTTCCCTGACTGAAGTCCCGTTTATTTTTTTGACCTCTTCTTCAGTAGATTGTACCACTGAAGTAACAATAGACAATTCGTGCATATACTCAATTTGTCTAACAAATTTAAGGGTAATTTAATTAATTTTTATGATAAAAGTCAATAATTTGGTTTAATTTTAAAGGTAAATTTGGCAACTTAAAAGTGTAAAACAAGTATCAAAGGTAAATTGTATTTCAATTTTATTACATTTGTAGCCTTGTAAAAAAATGAGAGTATGGGGTTGTTTAAAAGAAATCCTTTTGGACACATATTATTTTTGAAAAAATGGTTGATTCGTTTTGCCGGAATTATAACACACAAACGCTATAGAGGGTTTAACGAATTAAAGATCGAAGGTTCTGATATTTTAAGGAGCTTACCGGATAAGAATGTATTGTTTATATCGAATCATCAGACGTACTTTGCTGATGTGGTGGCTATGTTCCATGTTTTTAACGCAGCTTTAAAAGGGCGTGAAGATTCTATTAAAAATGTAGGGTATTTGTGGAATCCTAAACTGAACTTGTATTATGTAGCTGCTAAGGAAACCATGAAGCAGGGACTTTTACCTCGTATTATGGCCTATGCGGGAGCAATTACTGTGGAACGAACCTGGCGAGCTAAAGGTCAGGATGTGAAACGAGATGTAAATCCGAATGATACGGAAAATATCAAATTAGCTTTAGAAGACGGTTGGGTTATAACTTTCCCTCAGGGAACAACACGTTCTTTTAAACCGGTTCGAAAAGGAACAGCGCATATCATCCTGCAACACAAACCTATTGTTGTTCCGATTGTGATCGATGGTTTCAGACGTTCATTTGACAGAAAAGGACTTCGCATCAAGAAAAAAGGAATATTACAATCTTTCGTGATCAAAGAACCACTTCAAATAGATTACGAACACGATTCTGTTGAGGACGTGGTTGAAAAAATAGAATATGCAATTGAGCAGCATCCTTCTTTCTTAAAAGTTATTCCGGCTGAAGTACTGGAAGAGCAAGCAAAACTGGACAAGCAACGTCAGTGGAGCTATTAAAGCTTAAAGATCTATTTTTTTTAATTCTTTATAGTTATTGTACAGACGTTTTAGCAGAATACCGTAAAGTAAGCGGTAGAATAGCCATATTAATCCGACGAAAACAATAGCGACAACAAAATAAATGGCAAAGATGAAAAAGTAAAAAGTGTTGCTGTTGCCACCATTTTGCGAAAAGCTATCCAATAACTCATTTATCTTAGGATCATACATGAATTGAAATGAGAACACTAATATAAATGAAAAGAATACCATTGCCAGATTGTACCAAACGTAATACTGAACGGTTTTTCGGGTTTTTAAAATAGAGATCATCAATTGTTTTACCGTATCAATAGCATTAATAGTTTTGTAGTTCTTATAGAACAAGTAAATGAAACCAATTAAAACAGCATAATTTACAGCCGAAATAATGGGTAAAATAGTGTTTAAGTGGTAAGTTTTCAGTGTTTTAAAATAATCATCGTCTGCAGTTAAAATGCTGATCGTAGTCCAAAATAATACCTCTGCAATACTAATTACAAGAATCCATTTCACAATAGAAGAGGATCTTTTGTGTAGCATAGCATATATTTCTTTTTCACTAATACGTTTAAAAGAATGCTCTTTATTTTTCCAGTCTCTCTTTAAAATCTCTAGTTCATCCATGAGGCTACGGATTTAAAATTTTTTTTAATTTTCCTTTTACACGATTCATCTTTACTCTTGCATTCACTTCGCTGATACCCAAAGTTTCCGATATTTCCGTATAATCCTTATCTTCTAAATATAAAAATACCAAAGCCTTTTCTATATCGTTTAATTCGCTTATGGCACCATATAATAATTTCAATTGTTCTTCTTCTTCAAAGTTATAGTCTTCTTGTTTTACTTTGTGATAGCTTCCGTCAAACTCAATGGTATCTATTGTTTTTTTCTTTTTCCGATAGAGTGTTATGGCTGTATTCAATCCTACCCTGTAGGCCCAGGTAGTGAATTTTGAATCTCCTCTGAAGTTTGGGTATGCTTTCCAAAGCTGGATGGTAATTTCCTGAAATAGATCTTTATGAGCATCCTCATCAGTGGTATATAACCGACAGATCTTGTGGATTATATTCTGATTTTCTTCCAGTTGTGAAACAAACTCTTTTTCTTCGGATGATTTCATATCAAATAATAAGTAGCAGCTTCTTGTTTTTTGTTACAAGTTTATAAAAAATCAATGACAAGCTCAATTTCAAAAGTCAAAAGAAGAATGAGTTATAATTCAAAAGTTTTATTGTATTTGTCATTGCCGTTGAAATTGCTATTGAAAAGCAGTATCTTTGAGCTTCAAAATTTTCTTAGTAAAATGAACATACCTCAATGTAGTTTTCCGCGTGTTGTAATTATTGGCGGAGGGTTTGCCGGAATTTCGTTAGCCAAAAAACTGAAAAACAAAAAACTTCAAGTCGTTCTGTTAGACAAGCACAATTACCATAATTTTCAGCCTTTAATGTACCAAGTAGCAACAGGAGGGCTGGAGCCTGATTCCATAGCGTACCCGATTCGTAAAGTGGTTCAGGAATTTGAAGATTTTTATTTTCGTTTAGCCGATGTAAAAGAGATCGATACTACTAATCAAAAAGTGATAGCAGATATAGGTGAACTGAAATATGATTATCTGGTAATCGCCACCGGTTCAAAAACTAATTTTTTCGGAAATAAGGAAATGGAACGCAATTGCATGGCTATGAAAACTATTCCTCAGTCATTGAATATCCGTAGTTTGATCCTTGAGAATTTTGAACAGGCTTTACTGACCAATGACATAGAGGAGCGCCAAAGTCTGATGAATTTTGTTTTAGTCGGTGGCGGACCTACAGGTGTAGAGCTTGCCGGAGCTTTGGCAGAGATGAAAAAAGCTATTTTACCTAAAGACTATCCGGATCTGGATATTCGAAAAATGCAAATTAATCTTATACAAAGCGGTAACCGTATCTTGAATACCATGAGTGAGAATGCTTCTGAAAAAGCAGAAAAATTCCTGATCGATTTAGGCGTTGAGGTATGGAAAAATATTCGGGTAACGGATTATGACGGAAAAGTGGTGACCACCAATTCTGATCTGAGCTTTCAAACGGCGACTGTGATCTGGACAGCCGGAGTAAAAGGAGCTTTGCTAAGAGGATTTAAGCAATCTTCAACAGAAGCACGTTCCGAACGTTTAAAGGTGAACCAGTTTAATCAGGTAGAAGGATATGATACCATTTTTGCAATAGGCGATATTGCAACAATGGAAACAGAAGCGTATCCTCACGGACATCCTATGATGGCACAGCCGGCAATTCAACAGGGACAGCATCTGGCAGCTAATATTATTCGCTTAATCAATCAAAAAGAAATGCAACCTTTTACCTATCGTGATAAGGGTTCGATGGCTACGATAGGGCGTAATAAAGCAGTTGTAGATTTGCCTAAGTTTAAATTCAGTGGCGTTTTTGCCTGGTTTGTATGGATGTTTGTGCATTTATTTTCTTTAATCGGGTTTAAGAACAAGGCAGTTGTCTTTTTAAATTGGGTATATAATTACATTCGTTTTGATCGGGAAGCTCGTTTGATCATTCGCCCGTATAAAGAAAAAGAGCCGATAAGCTTTGTGAGTGATGAGATATAAAAAAAGAATCCTGAATTTCAGGATTCTTTTTGTTTTTAATAGTGTATAAATTATTCCTTGATGATTTTTTTGGTTATAATTTCTTTACTCGTGAATATTTTACAGATGTAATATCCTTTGCTCCATTTATTACTATTTATAGTAATTTTTTTATCTTTTGTAGATGTATTGTAAATCTCTTTTCCTAAGTTCGTATAGATCTTTACAGTTATCTGATTTTCCTCTTTTAGAAGTTGTTCCAAATCTATTGTTATTTTTTCTTGAGTCGGATTAGGGAAAATAGTAACTTTTTCACCGCTATCGAGAGGAGAAGAGGTGTCTTCAGTCATTTTAAATTTTATAGGATCTTCGGGCAGCGGATCAAGAATGATATCTCTTTCACAACAGTTTACTTTGAAAAAGATATCTACGGAATCCCATGGAGAACCGACAGCTAATTTGAACTTATAGATTTTTCCGGGTCTTAAATGATATCCATTAGGTAAAAAGCTTACAATGTTTATATTATTAGGAGCCTGTGTTAAAGGATAAACCCAATCAGAGTATAAAACTATTTCAGACCATGCCATAGGATTAAATTCAGATAATTCTACAAAATACCCATCCTCATTGCAACTTGCAGAACCATCGACAAGTAAGTCGTCAACTAAACATAATTCCGTTACATCTAAAGGACCGTATAGAGAAGAAACTTGTACTACCTGATTAGGGTATCTGAAACTTGCATTGGCAACAGCCGGACCGCCGGCAGTACAACTAGAACAATTGAAGAACTGATAATGAGGATTTCTGTTGGTATGATAATCAGTTCCTAAATTACTTTTATCACCTATAATTACAAACTTACAATTGTAAATAGCAGCATCCCATTGTCCGTTGATGTATCCGTCTTCTTGGTAATAATGGATAAAGGTATTGGAACTCGAATATAATCTGGCTTTTGCACTTGTGCTGTCTACCCAAGTGATTAAAATATTATCAGATTTGTCCACAGCTATTTTAGAAGTTGCCTGATTGTAAATCTGTGTAGTTGTTCCTCCTGAAATTCTGTATACACCAGACATAGCATTTACATAAAAAACATCTCCGTTGCTTCTTAATGAAACCTGATGTGAATTATGTCTATAAACTGTTCTTCTAAAGCCTCCGTTGAAATTATATGTATTGGTTAAAGCAGAGGAAGTAATTGAAGAGGTATTATAAGTATATTTTTTTATAGTAGCAGTTAGAGAAGAATCATATCCACTTGAATATCCTACAATAAAACTACCGTTGTTGTAATCTATAAAGTGAGATCTCAAGTTTGCGGTTGGTAAATTATAATTAGTTATACCTGAAGCGACATTTAGTGTACCTTTTGAATTAAGGTTGCTGTCAAATCCTAATAGCTTGAGATCTGTAGGAGTATTTTGGCTGGCAGGTGTAAAAATAGAGACAATAACATCTCCGTTGTCGGTTGTTTCAAGATCAAAGAATTCTATGTAAGTTGTTGAAATAACTTTATATGTTAATAGTGCGCCACTGGCATTGAATTTTTTAAGCCATAATTGAGTTGTCGAACTGACAGTCTGCTCTCCTAATACATAGATGTCATTATTGTTAGAGATTCTTACTTTGGCAGGTGTAATCCCCATGTTAAAAACGCTAATGTCTGATGTGATAGGAGTGTTTGAACTGTCAAATATTTTCATGAAAACACCTGTCCCTCCCGGAGAAGTACTTGGATTTTGATTACCATAAACCATAACCGTATATTTATCATTTAAGTCAACACCTGTATACCAAACAGGTTGTGAATAACTCGAAATAGGACTTGAAGGGGTAACAATCCATTGTGCCTTTAAACTGATTGTAGATAATAGGAACATTACATACAACGAAAAATAAATTTTTCTCATGATTTTTTAAATTTTAAGGTTTAATGACTAAATTAAAAATAGTATTATAAGAAAAATCTTTTATTTAAACTTTTGTGACGATTGCGACTTAAAGTTGTGATGAATTGTAGTTGTCTTGTGATGAAATTATCAGAAATAGTGACGAATTTAACAGTGTGCTTTTTCAGTTTTTGAAGAGAAGTTATTGTTAATAGGTGATTTTTATTACAAATGATCATCCCTGTTTTTAGTAGTGATTTCAACTTTATCAATTCGGATTATATATAAGTCAATAAATCCTTGTATTTTTTATTAATTGATTGTGTAGTAGAACCATCTGTTTTAACCGAATCCTATAGGTTTTCTTTTCTACTATAAGGTTAATCCTAGTTTCCGGTAAATTGTGATGAAGATAGGTTTCTTTATGGATATCTTTTCTGTAATTAGGTAGTAAATACACTTTTTACTTGTCTTTTTTAGGTGATCGAGTTTAGGAACCAATCTTTTTAAATCGGATATAAATAAAAAACCCCGATAAAGTATCGAGGTTTTTAATTCATGATAAATATAGTATTTATTGACTACAATAAAGACCACTTGCTGTAAGTACGTGGTTAAATCCGTTTGAATGAGAGAAATGAATTTCGTAAGGATCTGTAGCATCTATATGGTAAAGTGCCGGGAATTTTTCTTTTTGAACATTCCTTTTCTTGCCTGTCGTTGTTTTTGAAGGAACTACAGACGAGATATTTACTTGCATACAACCTCCGTTAGTTGCACTCGGATTATAGATGTTACCTGCACTTTGAATCGTTTTTGAACCTGTAACCCGCCATTTAAACACATTTTTAAATACAGATTTTCCAAAAACATTCCTTTTTAATTTTGCGGTAAGCTTGACCTTTTTGCCATTCACATTATCTTTATAAGTAGGGAATTTGTAGTTTTCTCTCATGCAAGGGTTCCCCACCGGAATATTACTTTTAATAAAGACCGGGTTAGAAACACCGCATGCTGTTCCTTGGATAGTTGCTGTTACTGTAAAATATTCCATACTACAAGGCGATGAATATGTGTGAGTTTCTGTTAGGCCTCCCGTGATGCTTGTTCCGTCTCCGAAATTCCATGTTACTTTGTCTGCTGAAAAGGTACATCCGCTTCCGGACGTGATTGAAAAAGTCCATATAGATTGAGACGAGTTTACGGCATTTTTAATTGCAGAAATTGAGAAAGGACATGCATTGTCAATAGTCGTTTGGTCCAAGGCTAAACAGGAGTTTCCTGTGAATAGATTGACTGCTGAACTAAATGTAACCACAAATGTATCGGAAAGGTTATTTGGAATTCGCAAATAGAATGTATCCGTAAATGGCATAATATAACCGTAAGTCTGATCTTGATTTGTAAGCGGAATTGCACCATAAGGTCCGGCTAAAGCAGTAGCTGCTTCTACTTGACTTAAATCGCCAAACGGACTACTAACGTAGAAAACGTTTAACGGAGCGGTAGAACCTAAGGGAACAATGCTTTCAAATGAAATTTCATAAGTATTGAAACCGTTATCACAGGATGTTAGTTTGCTGTTTACCACTACATCATATCCACATCCGTTTTTGTTTTTATAGCGAGGCTCTTCACCATTCACTTTTCCGCCATTTTCAGAGATTTCTTCAAAGTCAAAGTTAGGATCATCACAAATATTGATGTTTTGGATGCCATAATGAACAAAAAGATCGTGCATCTGGTCAGGAGAATTAGACAGTGAAGCATGGTAAAAATCTAAAAGAACTAAATAATTAGAGCAGGAAAATGGTATGGATTGAATGATACAACCGGAATCCCAAATATAAAGTCTGTCGTCAATTATAATCATGCCATCTTCATTTAACAACGTCTCTAAAATAGGATCAAGAGTAAAGTTAGTTTCATCAAAATTCGGATCATTCGGGATAATACCGTCATCCATATCCTGGTCTTTTTTTCTTAAGGAATAAAAATTATTGAGATTTTCATAATCAACTAACACTTGTTCATCCTGATTATTAGCTTCATATTGTTGGTACAAAGCCAGATGTTCTTGTTGGAGATCAGCTAAGGAGCCAAACTTTAGTATTTTTTTTCCGTCACAGATGACTCCGTTAAAGCTTTGTGTAGTTTTTGCTGTTTGGCTATTAGTCTGCTTTTCTGTTACATTATCATCAGGAAAACAGGAATAAAAAACTAAAAACGATAGAAAAATTAAAATAAATCCGGTGATTCTCAGGTTTGTTTTCATAAAGTTGAGTTTTAAAATTTATCTCTCAAATTTATATTTTAAAATGTATTATTTTCTTTCTTTTTTCTATTTGTGACGATTGTAGCTTAAAGTTGTGATAAAGTGGATAGGTTCTGTGACGAAATCATAATATATAGTGACGAATCTAAAAAAATACTTTTTCAAGTTCAGAAGAGAAGCTGTTACTGACAGGTAATTTTTCACCTCTGATAGTGATCTCCGTTTTAGATTTGGTTTCAATTTTATCAATGCGGACAATATAAGACCGATGTATTCTGATATATTCTAACGGATCAGGTGTAGTAGCAATAAAATCGCCAATTTTACATCGTATCGTATAGATCTTCTTTTCTGTTACAAGGTCAATATAGTTTCCTGCCGATTGAACATACAGAATCGTATTTGTCTTTATTCGTATCTCTTTTCCGGATTCTTTGAAGACATAGTAACTTTCTTTGTTCTTTATTTTCTTAATGATGAGTCGGATCAATTCTCTTATGATATCTTTATTGTAAGACAGCACATTAGTTTTAAAGAATAAATAGATAATGATGCCTATCGCAAAAATAAGGCTTATGATGAACCAACTGTTTTTCCAAAAAGGCGGACTGATATAAATCGGGATTTCAAGATATTTTTTTGAGTCTGAGCCGTTAGGGTCGGTCACGGCGACTTTAAAGGTATAATGGCCGGGAGGTAGTAAAGGAAAAATAACCTTTCGGTTAGTAGTACGATACCATTTTTTATCTAAGCCTTCCAGAAAATAGTGATAGATTATTTCATTTCCTTTTTTGAAAGAAACGTCAGAAAAAGCGATCTCTAATCGACTTTCTTTATACGAGAGCTGTGTCAGTTGTTCCGGACTTGCCTTTGCATCATTAACTTTTATATAATCAATCTTTAGAAAATGAGGGATTGCTTGATTTTGTTGGTCAAAAATTTGCTTTTGAGTATAAACAAGTCCTTTTTTAGAAGCAATCCAAAGGGTATCATTTGTAATTTCGACATCATTTATACCGTCATTCAGCAGTCCGTTGGAACTTTTAAGTCCGGTAATAGAAAAATGACCTTCTTCATCCAGAATAACACGGTTTAGCCCTGAATTCGTACAGACCCATATCGTATCTTTATTTTCGATGTATATTTCGTTGATGACATCACTTAAAAGACCGTCTTTTTTAGCGATAGAAAATACCTTTTCATTGTTCTTATTGTAAACAACAATGCCTTGCCCCAAGGTAGCAAAATACAATTCGTTTCTGGCTTCGTTGTAATCAATGTCGTCTACTCGGAAAGAAAATAACGTATTGGATTCTTTTAGATCGGAAACAGTATTCTTCTCATCCACAACATAAACACCTTCAGGGGTTCCTAAAAAGATATCGTTTTTAAAGAAACAGGCATCGTGAATCCTGAAAGGAAATTCCCGGATGGTCTTAAAAGAATTCTTTTCGTAAACTGAGAAACCATTAATCAGCGAAAAGATGATTCTCTGTTCCTGAGGCTCTGATATTTTAGTTGTATAAATCGGAAATTCAATCGGTGCTGAAAAGTCTTTATTGATAAACAGATCTTGGTTTGAAAAGAAATAACTATTCTTTGTTTTTTTATCAAACTCAACAAAAGCCTTTCGGGTATGTGTTGTGTTATAGATCATTTGGCATTGAGTATTCGGGCCAATCCCAAATATTTTTCCGCTTAAAGTGCCGGCAAATATTTTTCCGTTATCATCTTTTGTCAGCGAATTAACCGGGAAATTGCTTAACTCTCCTTTAAGTATTTTAATTTTAGGTTCTTTGGTATACCATATACCTGAGTGTAATGTTGTAAACCAATAACCGCCCTCATGATCGATTAAGAAATTAGTAACCGATTTGTTTTCCAGAAAAGATTCCGTAGTGTTATTTTTCAGATCAACTATTTTAGCACCTCCGAAATGATAGCCGATAAAGAAACGGTTTTCGTCTATAGCTTTAATGGAGATAGGCTCAAATTCAGTTTTAATCTCCCGGATCAGTTTGATGTTTTCATCAAATACAGATACCATAAACGGGCTTTTGTACACATAATATTTTGAACCGGGTAGCTGGATGACATCCACTTTGGTAAGTGTAGCTTTGTTTTTAAAATGAACACTGTTCTTCTTAGGGGAAATAGTTTGGGTCTTATAGAAAAAGAAAGCACCGTTGTCTTTTTTTTCCAAGACTGTATAGGTGTTCTCCGTTTCAGATGAGTCTGTTATTTTATCAGGTCTCTGAAGTATTTTCCCGTTTTTGGAAATAACTAACGCTCCGAGGATTCCTTCACATCCCAAATGCAACGAACCGTCTTCGGAAGTGTATATACTTTTAACGTATTGAAGTGTGTTTAAGTTTTTGGCTAAGAGACTGTTAAAAGGATAGGGGAAGAAACCCTGAAAATCTTCATGGAAGTAAAATAAGTTACAATCCAGAGTAGAACAATAAACCGTACCGTCAGCTTGCGGATGAAAATCCAGAACAACATTATTCAGCACGCCGTCCTGAATACCGAATGATTTAATTTCGTAGCCGTTATAATTGGCAATTCCTCTGTCAGTGGCAAACCAGAGAATACCGTTTCTATCCTGATGAATATCGTATACCTGTAAACTCGGTAATCCTTCATTTAATCCAAATTCTCTGTAACTATACTCCTGAGCATACGAGAAAAAAGCCGTTAAAAAAACAATGACAGTTAAATTTTTTTTCATAAAATTACTTTGCTATGCGATCATAATGGATCATTAATCCTACAAACTTGCTGTAACTGGCTATACCATCTTGTTGTTGGTTAGCTTTTAAAAAGTTATCATAGAAGAATTCAAAAAAGGAATCAATAGGAGTATGGTAATGTTTCCAGAACATTTCATGTTCCTGAAAATTTTTAATAACCCCTTTGTTGAGTCGGTCAAAATACTTTTTCCCTTCCCCTTTTTTCATTCGTTCTAAATGATGTAGGCAATAGCGAGTAATAAAACTGTAAGCTGAATATTGAAAATATAGATCTTTATTTCGACTGGCAGCAATAAAGCCAATGAAGTTGCATTCACTTTCACTGCCAATACCGGTCTGGTGAGCCATTTCGTGACAAACGGTAAGCGGCGTGGAGAATTTAGGTTTCAGGGTATTGACCTGAGCTTCATTGGTAAACGGATTCAGATAACCGCCAAATCCCATGTAGCTTAAGGGCAAACGTAAAAGCGAAGCTTTTATACTTTTATTCTCATAGTGAAAATCACTAAGATCAGGAGGTAATTGGTCGTAGCCTTGTTGGGCCAAATTAAACAGTTCGTCTTCTGAATAAGGAACCACAACAGCGATAGTCTCATTTCCGGCAAGCCGGAGCTGTAAGGCATTGGTCTGAGCTACCATTTTTTCCGTAAAGGCGGCTAAATCTTCACCACTATATTCTTTTTCAAGCGCAAGTTTTTGGGCGATCGGGATCCGGTAATAATTCATGCCCCAAAACAGATGAAAACAAAAATAGAAAATAGAAATCCAACTCAAAAGGGTCAATCCGTTGTTTTTCCAATTCTTAAAAAATCCTTTTCGATTACACCATATCCAACGAAGTAAACCAACAATCAAAAGAATGTAAATAATATCTCCGACCGAGAACGGAATGCTCCCTAACAATTTTCTGCTGAACCAAGCAATTTTAGGATATAAGCCTTTACTGTATCCATTTTCAATAAAATGAGGAAAGAGTCCCAGTGTTTTAACCAGAACGATTTGGAAAATGAGGAAAACAGGAAGAATAAGTTTTCGGTTCAAGGCTTTTTTTCAGTAAATATAAACAGAATTTTAGTATCTAAGGAAATATACTTTGTAACTTTGCAGCGTTAAAACAACAAACTAAATAGAATGAGTCAAGAAGTTAGAAATTTAGAGCCTAAAGCGCTTTGGAATAAATTTGCCGATCTGAATGCCGTACCGCGTCCGTCGAAAAAAGAAGAGCGAGTAATCGCTTTTATGATGGATTTCGGTCAGAAATTAGGTTTAGAGACCTTAAAAGATGAGGTGGGCAATGTAATCATCAAAAAGCCGGCAACGGCCGGAATGGAAAACCGTAAAACGATAGTGATGCAGTCACATTTAGATATGGTGCATCAAAAAAATAACGATACGGTTTTTGATTTTGACAACCAAGGGATCGAAATGTATGTGGACGGGGACTGGGTACGTGCCAAAGGAACAACTTTAGGTGCTGATAACGGTCTGGGTGTTGCTACCATTATGGCAATCCTGGAAAGTACAGATATTCCGCATCCTGCTATTGAAGCCTTGTTCACTATTGATGAAGAAACCGGAATGACCGGAGCGATGGGTTTAAAAGGCGGTTTGTTAGAAGGACAGATCCTGTTGAATTTAGATACCGAAGAAGATGATGAAATTGACATCGGATGTGCCGGTGGGGTAGACGTTACGGCTGTTGCCGAATATGATGAAGAAGATGCACCGGAAGATTCAGTAGGTTACAGAATTACGGTAAAAGGGTTAAACGGCGGACATTCGGGGATGCAAATCCATGAAGGTTTAGGCAATGCCAATAAAATCATGAACCGTTTGTTGTATAACGGTTACGAAGATTTCGGATTACAAATAGCAACTATTTATGGCGGAAGTTTGCGCAATGCCATTCCGCGTGAAAGTGTGGCGGAAGTGGTGATCGCTGAAATGTATGACGAAGCGTTTGAATTTGACATGCAGGAAATCGTAAACGAGATCAAAGCGGAGTTCAAAACTACAGAGCCGAATTTACAGGTGATCATTGAAAAATTAGAAGAAACACCGAAAAAAGTGTTGCCTTCTATGGCGCAGTTCTATCTGGTTCGTTCGTTATATACAGCGCATAACGGCGTGTATCGCATGAGTGCTGATTTCGAAGGTTTGGTAGAAACGTCAAACAACATTGCGAAAGTAACGGTAGGTGGTGGAAATTTAAAAATCGAATGTTTAACACGTTCTTCTGTGGAAAGTTCGAAGTTTGATCTAGCCAATGCCTTGCGTTCGGCGTTTGAATTGATGGGTTGCGAAGTAACGTTTTCGGGAAGTTATCCGGGTTGGACTCCTAACCCAAAATCGGAAATTTTAGACATACTGACTTCTCTTTACGAGAAACAAAACGGAACGCAACCTAGTGTTGTGGCGTGCCATGCCGGATTAGAATGTGGTATTTTAGGACAAAACTACCCGGGAATGGATATGATCTCTTTCGGACCGACGATTAAAGGCGCACACAGCCCTGAAGAAAGAGCAAGCATTTCCTCAGCACAAAAATATTGGAAATTTGTGTTGGAAATTTTAGCGAATATACCAGCTAAGTAATTAGGAATTAGTAGATAGTAAAAATCCCAAGCGAAGCTTGGGATTTTTTTTTGAACTCTAAAAATGGCGAGAAGCCATAAATATCTATTTTAACGAAAAAGGCTTTGTGAAGAAGCGGAAAAGTAAGAACAAAAGTTCAATTTAGCACTACCGTAGCATAAGCCATTTTCTATATGCCAATATAAAAAAGTAAATAAATATAGCTTATGCGATGATAGAATTACTGTCTTTAAAGTTTGCACTTAACCCACTCTTTTGCAAAACCGATGTTAGCGGAAGTTTTTCTTTGATATTACAATATTTAGTCGTTATTTTGCAAACTGAAAAATACAAGAGTGTTATTTTTAACAAAAAACTAATGAAATAATTTTGCAGTTTGGCAAATTTATTGTTAGTTTTAATGAAGTAATAAATTAAGACAATGGATAAGAAAACCATAGACCAATTTTTTGATTCTTTATCAGAAGATGTCTTAAAAGAGAAATGGAATAAATATGACAAATATTCTAAACAAGAAAATTCAGTTACAATTTCTGAATTATTAGATGTTTGGGATGTGTGTTACGAAAACACATTTGTCTATTCGAAACCAGATTTATTAGATACAAATAATATATTAAAAGAAGAGTCCGAAATTAGTTTCGGACTTTTTTTTTGTACCTTAGCCATATAAATTAAATAAATAAATGGAACAAGCTAGCTTTAAATTTAAAGAATATAAGATTATTGAATTTGGTTTTAATTCTAGTAATATTATTGGAGATGATATTGCATTGAAAATAGACCCAGAAGGTGTGTTCAATAAAGGTGAAAGAATGTTTAGCTTAACTTTTAATTTTTTTGCATTCAATAAGGCTGATTCTCCTGAAAAAAATTTCGTTAATTGTAAAATGACTGCAAATTTTCAGTTCTCAGAAGATGTAATTGACCTTGAAAATATACCTACATATTTTTACGCAAATAGTATTGCTATTGTCTTTCCATATTTACGTGCATTTATTTCAAGTTTGACAATTCAAGCTAACTTAAAGCCAATGATTCTACCTACAATGAATCTAATTTCATTAAGTACACCACTAAAGGAAAACATAACTATAATAGAATAAAAATTTTCTAATGTTTGAAACTTCATATTTGTTATATCAAACCTTAGAAAATCGAGGAAACTACGAACAAAATGAAAAGGACGGACCTTATGATTGTTCTTGGGATAACACTTGGTTAGGTGAAGGTTACTATTATTGGTATCATCATATCAAATTAGCTCATTGGTGGGGAAATCGTTACCAAAGAAAAGGATATGTTATATTTAAAAGTATTTGTAATGATTTAACTAAATGTTGGGATTTGCACACAGGAGTGGGTCAAGACTTATTTTTATATTGGTTAGAGAAAATGGAAAATAAAAAGCTCTTGAAAGAGCAAACATCCGTTGCTCAAGTTATTGAATTTGTTAAGAATGAATATCCAGACTTTCCTTATGAAGGCATAAGAATTCTTGGAATTGATTCACTTTCCCAGTCGGCAATTAAAAATATGGGATTCGTTAGAATGAGTTTTGAATTTCCTGAAGAAAGTGAGAATCCGAATAAACAAAAATTTAAAGCATTTTTTGATCCTATGCCGCCAGTTCAAGTTTGTCTTTTTACAAAAGATGGAATGGAAAGAACTGGTTATGAACTTGTGTATCCAGAAGAATTGAAACTTGAAAATAGAAACCAAAAATTTTACATATAACTGGTTTAAAATTTCCGCTAACTTGTTTATATGCAAAGATTTCGGACTATTATTATGCCATATTGGAAAGATTGGAGAAGGCTTTGCTAGTTTTTTTCGTTTTAGCAACAAAAATTAAATATAAAAATAAATTCACATCTTCATCAAAACACCTTTACGTTTCACAATATTTTTATGATCATATTGTATGGTTGTGGTCTTTTTGCGGTATATTTTTAAGTCTATTTCCCATTCCTCTCCAAAAATGCTTTTCTATACTCCGTAGGGCTTTGGTTGTAATGCTTTTTAAACACTTTGGTAAAATAGCTTTCGTCGGTAAAGCCAAACTCGTGCGCAATTTCCGAGAACGTAATGTCTTCTCGTTGTACTTTTTCCAGGATCAACTGCATACGGCATTGATTCGTATATTTTTTTAACGCGGTATTCATTTCCTTTTTAAAAAAACGCGTCAATTGGTTGGTACTGAGGTTAAATTTATGCGCCATGTAGTCCACTTTGAGCATTTCGGGATGCCTGATGTTCTTGTGAATATGCGTCACAATACTATTAATGTTTTTCTTTAATCGGGTGTTTTTTTGCGTGTGTGGGTTAGGCGTGTTGCGCTCAATAATGGAAACCAAATTGAGTACCGGATAATAAAACAAGTTCTCATTTTTATTGGGTTCGTCATACAAAAGCGTCAAATATTCAAACAATCGGGTGATTAAGATTTCGTCTTTGGCATCAAAGGTAATTTTCCGGTTCAAAGGCGAACGTGCTTTGGCTAAACCTACGCCTTTTCCTTTGGAACTCAAAACCAATTCGCGCAATTCCAACCGAAATAAATCGGTAATCATTAAATGATAATACGTAGTATCTTCGAGTGTTTCCATCGAAAAATCTTCAAAAGGCGGTACAAAAAACAAATCGCCATTTGAAAACGAATTGGGCGTTTGATATTTGGTAAAAATACCACTTCCGCTGCGTACAAAAATAAGGTTGAACTTCTTGTTGGAAAAGGTTTTCAACTGTCCTAAAGGACAATTTTGTAGTACAATACGAATAGCCTCAAAATCTTTTTCTTTCATGTTTTAAAAGTAATTAAAAATACCGATAAATGATAAAAAAATACCGAAAATGAATTATTGATTTGCGCTACTTTTGTGGTAGTAATATAAATGATAAAGCTATGATTAGAAGAGAAATGCCTGCAATTATGTCGGGAGTTTTAACGTTAAAAGAGAAAAAATATGTAACACCTCATTATATCCGAATTGTGTTAACCGGAGACGAAATTGCTAATTTTAAAGATGCAAAAGTGGGTGATAACAATAAAATTGCAATTCCTAAATCGAAAGATGTGGTATTGAATTCGGCTAGTTTACAACAAAGAGAATCCGTAAAAGAAAATTTCTACATTCGTACCTATACGTTGCGTGCATTAGATTGGGAACAAGGCGAAATGGTGGTGGATTTTGTGGCGCATGGCGATGAAGGCCCGGCGTCATCGTGGGCGATTCAAGCCGAAGTAGGCGATAAGCTAGGCGTGATGATGAAAGTGAAAAACAAAGCGTTGTTTCCGGAGGAAGCCAATCGTTATTTTTTATTTGGAGATCACACAGCCGTTCCTGTAGTGAGTGTCATGCTGGAAAAATTACCTGTTGAAGCTAAAGGAGAAGCGTTTTTAGAGGTTTTTGACGAAAGTGATATTTTGGATTTGGAAGCTCCCAAAGGGATAAAAGTGAATTGGTTACTGAACAGCAAACCCGGACAACAGTCTTCATTGTTTACCAAGTTGAGCCAATTGAATTTAGCGGCTAAAGATTTTGTTTTTGCGGCTTGCGAACACGGTTTTGCGAACCAAATGCAATCGCATTTAAGAGAACAAGAGATTCTTGAACGCAAAGACTGGCAGGTTTATGCATATTGGAAATATGGCGTTTCAGAAGATGCTTCTTCAGTAGATAGAAAATCGATCAGAGCATAAAAAAAGAGACTGTTTCAAAAGTAAAATAGTTGTCATTTTCAATTTATGCCAAAATTTAAACATGATATGTAATTTGTTGTAAAACCTGAAACGCGTTCAGATTGACAACAAAAGCATTTTTGAAACAGCCTCTTTAAGTTTTTTTTAAGATATTATCGTTGGTAATAAGTTACAATACTGGCTTTAGCCAATGTATTGTTCCAAAGGTAAAAGCCAACGATCGCCGGATTAGCATTTTCATCAAGACCTAATTTATCGGTTTTTAAGGCATAAACCGTTATAATGTACTGATGCAATCCGTGTCCTTCCGGTGGACATGGTCCTCCGAATCCTTTAATTCCGTAATCGGTTACACTTTGGATAGCGCCTTTCGGGGTTAGATTCAAGGTCGCATTTCCTGCATTCGGAACCAATTCGTTTGCATTGGCAGGAATATCAAATACTACCCAATGCCAAAATCCGCTTCCTGTAGGTGCATCGGGGTCGTACATTGTTACGGCAAAACTTTTGGTTCCTTGCGGTGCATTTTTCCAGGATAATTGAGGTGATTGATTGTTACCCGAACAGCCGAATCCGTTAAATTCTTGTGTTTTAGTAGCTTCTCCGCCCAGATCGTTACTGGATAAGGTAAATGTATTTTGTCCGAAAAGGGTTGTCGAGAACAACAAGGACAATACCCAGATTAAATTTGCTTTTTTCATTTTGTCAGGATTTAATGTTTTAAGCAAAATTAGGGCAAATGCTGTCGGATGAATTTAGAAAATGGTTCAAAAACTGTTGCTAAAAGCTCAATTTTTGACTTGCTGTTTGGGTGTTATTCCGTATTTTGATTTATAGGCCTGAATGAAGCTCGACAAATTTTCATAGCCTACTTCAAAATAGATCTCGGAGGAATTTTTTTGCCTTTGATTGAGTAAGAAATGGGCATGTTCCAACCTTTTGTTCTGAAACCATTTACTAGGCGATTCGGAATAATGTTTTTCAAATTCTCTTTTAAATGTAGAAACGCTCATTCCGCACAGGAAGGCTAATTCTTTTAAAGATAATTTGCTCAATTGGTTGCTTTCGATCGTGCGAATGAATCTTTGACTGGTATCGCTGCTGTTTGCAGTTAATGAATACAGGAATTCACTGCCGTATATTTCGGTAAGATAGAGCATGATCTCTTCAAATTTAACGGCAAGTAACTTTTCCCGGACTGTTTTTGGAAGTTTGGCAATATCCAGCAGGCTGTTGACAAAACGTCGGATAAAGTCATCGTATGCAAAGGCATGAACGGAACGGAATTCCGTTGGTTCACCTGGGGTTACTTTATTTTTTCGAAGAAATTGTAATACGGTTTCATTTGAGAAAAATAAGAGAACGCTTCTGTAGTTTTTGACTTCGGAAAGTTTTTCGGTCATTAAACAATGTCCGGATTTCATTAAGAGAAATTTGGAATTATCAATGGATAAAGCAGAGTTGTCAAATACCACATCTTTAGTTCCTTCGGTCAGAAAGCTAAGTATATTTTGGTTTAAGACAATTTGTTTTCTTGCTGCTTCCTGCGAACTGGAATAATCGTAAACCTGAACGCTTTGTGATGTGTCCGAATTGAGTTCATCAGGAATGGTAATTATTTTCATGGTAATAGTGTATTGATGTCATCGCCTGTTAAGTGCTGTACATTTTTTGTGATCTTTTCGATATCCCAATCCCACCATTTGAGTTCCAATAGTCGGGCTATTTTTTCTTCGGAAAATCGTTTTTTGATTTCCTGCGCCGGATTTCCGCCTACGATCGCATAGGGTTCAACATCCTTAACGACCGTTGCATTTGTGGCAATGATCGCTCCGTCTCCGATTGTAACTCCTGCCATGATCGTAGCATTGTATCCGATCCAGACGTCATTTCCGATAACAATATCCCCTTTTTGCGGATAGGTTTTTCCGTCCATTGCTTTTTCCCAACCGTTCCCGAAAATAGCAAACGGATAGGTGGTCAATGCCTGTGTTAAATGATTGGCTCCGTTCATGATGAATTTTACATCAGAAGCGATCATACAAAATTTTCCGATTACTAAGCGGTCACCAATGAAATCAAAATGGTATTTCACATTTTTTTCAAAATTCTCAACATTTTCAAAATCATCGTAATAGGTGTAATCACCAACGATAATATTCGGATTCTTAATGCTATTTTTCAGAAAGCAAAGCCTGTCGTAATGTTCAAGCGGGAAAATGGTGTTTTTATCAGGTCCTTTCATGTTGATGTTTTAAGGTGATATTATGATTGATCCAACGTCTCTTTTAGAAACTACTGGAATAATAGTATCAAAGATATAACTTTTATAAAACCAATAAAAAAGCAGTATAAATTAAGTACGACCTTTAAAAAATAAATGTTTTACTCCTGTAATTGACGAAAAAAGAACTTAATAACATCCATATTTACGGCGGAAGTGGTCCAGTGTCCTACCTCTTCATAGGTAGTGAATCTGGCATTGACATCTTCTTGCGTATAAATGGACTGGCATACTTTCCAGCGTTCCTGTACGTTGTCTCCAAGCTCATGGTTAATGAGCTTCCGCTCACTATCGTTATAGGCATCGTCAAACTGAACCGCATCGTTAGTGTCCAGTTGTCCCATGTAGATGTATTGCGGTATCTTTTTATAAGAAGCACTGTCAAACGGTTTATGAAACAGCTTTTTAAAGTCGCCGATTCCTAAAGGATAGTTAAACATCCGGTTATGGTATTGTTTCAACGGAAGCATTAATTCTCCGTTAAAGCCGCCCATTGCAGCTGCTTTTATGATTTCGGGATGCAGGAATAAAAAGCGGTTGGTAAAGGATCCCGAAGCTGAAAATCCATTCATAAAAACTTTATCATGAGTGGGAATATTAAGTTTTTTTAAGGTTTCATGAGCATCGTTTAGCATCGCAATTAATTGCAGGTCGAGTCGTTTGAGTGCTTTTGATTTTTCTAATATAACATCTCTGTCGAGTGCGTGTGTGTATACTAAGGGCTCAGAATCCGGTCTCGGGAACACCGGAACCAAAAGCGGAATTTTCAACATTGCGGCAATATTATTTCCCACGGAGCTGACCGAAGCTAAGTGTAAGGCGCTTTCTTGATGAACACTTATAGAGTCTGACGTTCTTCCGGTGTTGTTAGGCTCCACCAATAAATAGGTCAATTTCCCTTTTGGGGTTTCTTTGGGTATAAAAAGAATATAAGAATGTTGAAATCCTTTTTCCGGTTTAGCATTAACGATCAGAATAGTATCTTGAGAGAAAACCTGATTCTCAGTTTGGCTAAAAGAAAACAGGGATAACAGAAAAAAGAAGAGGCTGTAGTATTTCATTGTTTCGACGGGTTTTATCATGAGACGAATCAGACTTAAATGTGTTACATCTATTTTCTATATTTCTGATCTCAGATGGAGAGGATAAGAGTAGGTGAGCGGAAAGCTATAATGTGAGGGTAAAGGTTGTTCCTGAATTAACCTGACTTTCAACAGTGATCGTACCGCCTAAGGATTCTATTTGGTTCTTGGTCATGAATAAGCCAACTCCTTTAGCATCTTTATGCTGATGAAAGGTTTTGCTAAGTCCGAATAACTTTGTACCGTATTTTTCCAGATCGATTCCTAAGCCATTGTCACTGAACGTTACAATTGTTTTTCCTTTTTCAGTGTAAGAAGTTGTGATACGGATAACCGGGGCGTGTTCAGCAGATCTGTATTTAATAGCATTGGTAATCATGTTCAGAAAAATGCTTTCTAAATAAGCTCTCTTGTATTTTATGTTTTCAGCCTTACTGAAGTCTGATATGATCTTAGCATCAGATTCTAAAATTTGTCCGGTCAGCATTTCTTTTGTTCTTTCCAGAATTTCATCAAAATAGATTAATTCCAGATCATCATTGCTGCTTTCTTTTATTTTAAGCGTTTCAACTAAGGTGTCTAATGTTTCGGATAAGCGGGTGATTACCGTTTGGAATTTTGACATTAACAGGTCTTTTTCCTCAGGGTCACTTGTGTTTGTATATAAATAATTAAGAGAGGTAAGATTAGCAACAGGAGATCTTAAATTATGTGATATGATATGAGCAAAGTTAGCTAGTTGAGAATTCTTTCGGGTAAGCTTTTGAGTTAATTCTTCCAGTTTTTGATTGCTGCTGATCAAAGCTTCCTGAAGATAGATCGTTTCCGTAAGGTCGGTAGCAATTTTTAAAAAACCGGTAGTCACTCCTTCCGTATTTTTTAATGCTGTAACCGAAAGTTGCATTTTTAAATTTGTGCCGTCTTTCCGAATGTATATCCACTCTCGGGTATTGGGTCTTCCTTCACGTGTAGGTGCAAAAATAGCTTCTATGCCTGAAATGTGTTTTCGGTATTGTTTTGAAAGCTCTTTTCCTCTTCGTATTAATTCTTCTTTATTGTGAAAAATCTCAGGTGTTTTTTTGCCGATTATTTCTTTGGCCTTATAGCCTAGTAATTTTTCGGCTCCGGAGTTGAAATAAGTTATAATGCCATTCAGATTAGTCCCTATAATGGATATTTCCGTTGCGGATTGCATGATCGCATTTAAACGGGCTAAGAGGGAGGAATTTCTCAGTTCGAGTGTTTTGTATTTATGAATATCCTGGAATACTCCGAACAGTCGGACGCATTTTCCGTCTTTGAATTCGGGTTCGCCGATAGCTCTGACCCAGATAATATTGTTTTTGGCAGTTACTATTTCAAGTTCCAGATCAAAAGGTTCTCCGTTTTTTACAGCTTCTTCTATGGCTTTTTCAATTTTTTCTCTGCTTTCTCCTTTATTGTAATATTGAATGGCAGTATCTAAGGTCGGTTCAAAATCATCCGGAACTTCATGTATCTCTTTCGTAAGTTTACTCCAGTACAGGTTACTTTTGTCGATATTCAGTTCCCAAGCACCTATTCGAGCCACATCACTGATTTTATCTATTATTTCATGCAAACGGTTTTGTTCCAGTCGCAATAATTTATAGTCGGTAATATCATTCGTGTACATGATGATCCCGCCAATATTCCCTTTTTCGTCTCTCCAGGGACGAACATCCCAAGCCAACCATTGCACCGATCCGTCTGCACGTTCAAAAGGGGCTTCGTCATTATGGTTTATTTTGCCGTTTAGACATTCCCGGTGGATATTCTTCCATTCCTGACCTATTTCCGGAAAGACATCATAATGTGATTTTCCGATGATGTCTTGTCCTACTAAATTGTAATCCTCATACCATTGGGAAGAAGCAACCAGATAGTTCATGTTGTTATCGAACATGGCTATAGCTCCAGGCATTTGTTCGACAAAAATGGTATAGCGTTCCCAACTTTTTTCCAGCGATTTGTTTTTGGTTTGTATCTTTTGTATGAAAGGAAAAATTAAAGATGTCAGTAAAATAATGGTAAGTAATAATAAAACAGCATAAATAATAATTTCTATTCGGGATATTTGCTTTAGTGTTTCTTTCCCGTAGTTTTCATATAAGTCTACTTCACTTTCCATTGCTACCAGAAATTGAGATTGGGCTTTTTCGAGTGATGCTACAGCGGAGGATAGTTCTTGCTTATTTTGTGATTGAAGAACTTGATTAACAGCAAAGGTCAGATGGTTTATACTGGCATTTGAAATCTTGATAGAATCAAGTGAAGCATTATGGTGTATTGTGGTCGTATACTTTAGAATTATTGAATCTGCTTTTTGAAATTGCGATATAATATCGGTTAACTCTTTTTTAGTTAACTCAATTTCCAGCGGATTTTCCCAGTTGTTCTGCTTAAGACGATAAGACAAGGAGAGCATTTTTTGGCTTAACATTCGTTGTCGTCCGGCTATATTAATAAGAGAAGAAACGCCTTCTTTACTGGAAACCTGGTATCCGATGTATAAATGGCTAAGAAGTAATGACGTTAGTAAAATGAGTGCAAACGCAGTTATTTTTAATCTTCCCATTGTGGTAGGTATTATTAATTATAATAGATAATAATGAAGGGGAGAATAACAAACAGTACATTCTTCTAATATAAAAAAACATTAGCTAACAATGTGTTATTGTTACGGTTACATAGTATAACGTTTTATAAATTTAGAAAAAATTAATTAAAAGACCAAAAAAAATACCGACTGTCAGTCGGTATTTTTCATTAGCTTAAAAATAGTAGAAATAAAATAGGGAAGAGTAAACCTACGGCGGTTAATTTCCAACCGCGTTGTTTAAACGTGTGTTTCCCGTATTTAATCATCATAGCGCCTGTTACAGCGATTATAATCAAGGATAGTCCGAAAATATCTGAATAGTAAATCCACCAGTTAGAAGTGTTTTTGTGTAATCGCATCGTTTGGCTGATTAAAGGTGTATTGACAAATTGAACGATCTCACCTTTTCCGGTTTTAACATCCAATTCCACTTCGGTATTGTCAAATTGCATTTTGAACTTTCCTTTACGAACCATTTGACGTTTTAGTTTTTCTTCAATATGAAGGTCTTTTGCTAGTTGTTTTGCATAATCTTCCGTGATCTCATTCTCAGCAGGTAGAGCTACTTCGATAGCTTTAGCTTCAATTGTAAATTTTTCAGGATGCCAATGGTCACGGTGATTCATCATTATTCCTGAAAGAGCAAATGAAATGATTAAGCCTAAGTAAAAGTAACCTAAATCGCGGTGAATGTTTCTGATTTTTTGTGCACTCATTTTTTAAAAACGTTAAGTTGTTAATAGTGTGTTTTGAGGATTAAAATTTGTACGACAAAGCTACAGAATAATTTCGAGGCGCAATAGGATTTAAGCTGTTATCATCATGCGCATTATAGTTCAATTCATTAAAAATATTGGCCAATTTTGTACGAATGCTGAAATTTTTATAATCGTATCCTAAAGTAGCATCAACCTGAAAATAATCGCTTAAGTAGATCAATTTTCGATTGTCGTTCTCTTCTGTAATGCGAGTAGAACGTCCTGCATAACGCGTTCCGAAATAGGAGTTGATTAAACCGACATTTAAACCTTTCAGTTTGCCGCTCTCCACTTTGTAGTTAATGCTTAGGTTTGCTGTATTTTTAGGGTTGTATCGAAGCAAACTACCTTCTATGTAGGTATTACTTTTTCTGTATTTGGTTTCGTTAAAGCTGTAACCGGCAACAATTTGTAAGCCTTTTACCGGATTTGCAGTAATGTCTATCTCTACACCGTTACTTCTGATTGCTCCGGCTAATTCTTTAATGCTTGAATTAGTGTTTCCGTTTGCCAGTGAAGTTTGCGCCAAATTATCATTGTTAATTTGGTAGAAGGTAACGTTTGCTTGGATTTTATCATTGAATAATTTATTTTTTATTCCCACTTCATATTGGTCAATAATTGACGGGTCAAGAGCATTACCGTCAATATCCGTTCCTGTATTGGTCTGGAATGAATTTGAATAGGTGGCAAAAAGGGAATGTTTTTTAGATGGCTGGTATATTAAACCGACTCTGGGAGAAAAGGCACCGTCATAATTATTGGTTATAGTTGTTGAGCTATTTGAATATTTGTAAACATTACTCTCAGTATCCTGATAGCTGTAACGAACACCTGCTAATAATTTCCATTTTTCAGCAAAAGAGATCAAATCCTGAACATAGATGCCAAAACGGCTAATAGGTGTTTGTGTATAGGTATTTAAAGTTAGGTCAGGAATAGCTCCTTCAGATGATGGATCGTAGTTATTAAAGATATTGATCGTATCATAGCCGGTATAATTATTATAACGGGTAGCATTGGTCTTATAATTTTCCACATCGGCACCAAATAAGAACTGATGTTGTGTTTTTCCTATGGTAAATTTACCGTTTAAATTAGCTTGCTGGGTAAAATAGTTATTCTTCTCTTTCGATCTTTGTAAGTTACGAGTCCATTCACCATCTTCAGAAATACTACCACCGGTATTGGGTCTTGCATTTGAGAACAGTTCGGTTTCGTAGTAGCGAATACCGTTAATAAAGTTAACACTCCAGTTATCGTTGAGGTGATGAGTTAAGGTAATGGTATTGGATAATTGCTCACTGTCAAAATAACCCCAAGTTACACCTAAGAAACGGCTTCTCGGAATATCTACTAGTTCATAATCAATCACACCGGAACCGAAATCGGGAGTGCGACTGTCATTCGTATAATCCGTTTCAACTAATAATTCTGTTTTATCTGAAAGTTTGAATAGGAACGAAGGGTTTAGGTAGTAGCGTTCTGATTCTACATAATCTCTGAAACTTTCGGCCTTTTCATAACTTCCGTTTACCCGAAAAGCTACTTTTTTATTTTTACCGATAGCATTGTAAACATCAAAAGTAGGTTTGTAAGTATTGAAACTACCGAAAGCAAAGCCCACTTCTCCTCCAAAATTAAATTTAGGTTTTTTGGTTACCAGATTCAGAATTCCGCCCGGTGCCACATTTCCATATAGCATGGCAGCACTACCTTTTAAAAATTCAACTTTTTCTAAACCGGAAGTCTCTATCATCATTCCGTTAAAATAACGTACACCATTTTTAAAGGTATTGTCACTTCTCATTGAAAAACCTCTTGATGCAATCTCTTCCTGATAACCACCTACCGTTCCCATGATATAAACACCATTGGCATTTTTTAAGATGTCACTTAGCGAACTTACTTGTTGGTTCTTCAGCGTTTCGTTTGTGATAATTGTAGTAGCCTGCGGTAAATCCATAGGATTAATATTGGCTTTACCTACGGTGGCAGGGACGTCCTGAGGATTGCCGTTTACAACCACTTCATTTAGACTGTACTTTTTTACTGTATCATTAACAATCGCAAATTCATCAGCAGAATCATACTGTTTTTCTTGTGCTAAAATAAAGGGAGCAGCACTTAAACTCAGGGTTAGTAGTAAGATTTTTTTCATTTTATTTAGAACAAATTAAAATAACGGCGCAAAAGTATAGAAATACAGGAAATCTCCAAAATTTATTTAGATTAATTTTAATTAAAAGTGATAACTATTTGTTTTTTAGTGATTTTGATCTGCTTTTATAACATAAAAATGCGTGCTTTTAGTTCCAGATAATAGTATTCTTAATGTCAGAAAACCTTAAAAAGGAGCAATACTCTTTTTGAAGTAAACGTAGTAGTTCTTCAATTTCAATGCGATCCAGTAAAATGATAAAATTCTTTTGTAATGTAGGAATCGGTATTTTTTTGGGGTAAATAGAATTTTGATATTCAGTTTCCCAATATTCAATATTTATTTTTTTGAGGTAATTTTTAAATGCTTTAAGTTCTTCTTTAGTAAGGCTGAAATTCAGATTTTTATAGCTTAACTGATAATTAGCACATCCTTTAAGAAAAAGCAGAAGGCCATTTTCGGTTTGATTAAGTAATATATAATTGCGACACATTATTAAGAATGATTTTAAATAGCTAGGCTAAAATACTAACTCTCTTGTTAAAGAACAAATTATTTAGAATTATTTTAAATAATGTAAATTTTGTAATTACAACAAAAGAGATAGTGGCAAACTAGTGTCTCTTTTTTCTCCCCCACCATATTAAAAAACCGGTTACGGGAAGGGAAGCACAGATCAGACTGATTATGAAGGCTAAAATTTTACCCCAAATACCTAATATGGCACCAATGTGTACGTCATAATTGGCTGAAACTGCTTTTTCTCCCATGTTTTTATCTTTATGGTCATGAACATGTAGTAACTCTCCGGAGTTCTCATCAAAAATAAGGTTGTGGTTGATGTGATAGGAATACGAAAGTTGTTTCACATAGACAGAATAGTTAGGGTGCTCATGTTCGTCTAGATGTTCGTAACCGAAATCTAATGCGTAAGCAAAAGCATCCGGATATAATTCTTCTACTTTAGCACTAATCTTATCAAGAGTTTGCGCGTTGCGCATTTCAATAGGAGCTTTCGTTTTGATATGTGAAAAGTCAGGATAAGTAGTATCGCCACCCGAGAATACAATGTAAATGAGAGCTTTGATAAAAAGAAAGGAATAGAACAGTCCGGTTGTTGCTATGATTAATGCAATTGAGGAGGCATAGAACCCCAGAATATTATGTAGATCATAATTTTTTCGCTTCCATTTTTTTACTTTTTTCCAGTTGAACCGGAAACGTTGTTTGCGTGCATTTTTATTTTTCGGCCACCAAAGAATGATTCCGGAGATCAGCATGAAAACAAAAATAAGTGTAGGAATTCCACAAACATAAACTCCCCAACTCGTATTGAGCATCAGACTGAAATGGATTGATTTAATAATGTTGAAAAAGGAGCTTATTTCATCATAACTTCCGAGTATCTCTCCGGTAAAAGGGTTAACATAAACAGATTTGTAAACGATGTATTCTTCAAAGAGGTTCCATCCGTTGGGATCGTGTTCGTAATAGTAAAAAATGTAGCTTCTTTTTTTATCAACCGGAATTGTGACCCAATGTAAAGGGAATTTTTCAGATGTATATTCATTAACTTTTTTTTCCAGTTCTTTGATTGGCAGAATAGCTTTAGCTTCAATATTTTGTTCTTTGTGAAAAATAACATCTTTTCTAAGATGATTGGTGATTTCTTCCTGAAAAGCATAGATCGCTCCGGTTATCGATATAATGAAAACAAGTAATCCTGTTGTTAAACCTAACCATAAATGAAGTTTTCCGATCCAGTATTTGAATCTGTTTTTTTTTGTCTTTTTCATCAAAAATGTGTCTTTTTATAATGAGCTTTTCCGGTTGTGTTTTAAGACTTGAAACTCCTCTAATGCAAACACATTAGAGGAGCTCAAAATTTAAACTAACATGAAATTAAAATTAAAAGCGGTAGGCAACTGTGATCCTCCCATTGATTCCCGGTTCACTTTGCCAGTATAGATAAGTTCCGTAATTAGAACCGCTATACAGGTATTCATCTAAAATATTGTTGATAGTTAAAGTAGCACTAAAATGTTGGTTTTTCCAGGAGATAGCTCCGTCCAGTCTGAAATAATCCGGTAATTCAGATTCATTGTCCGCCCCCCAGTTCCATGAAGATCTGTCAACCTGATATTGATATCCGGCGGAGATTCCGAAACCTTTTAAGAACGAGTCTTTTTTGAAATTATAATTAACCCAGCCGTTTGTGATATGTTTGGCAAATCCGGCGACTTTGGTACCGACATTAGCCGGATCAGAGTCTTTAGTGATCTCCACATCAGTATTAGCATAGTTCAATATTATATTTAATTCCGGAGTTATTTGTCCTTGCATATCAAATTCAATTCCTTTAGATTGAATTTCACCTAACTGAATACTGAAGTTTGGGTTTTCAGGATCGTTTACTAATACATTTTCTTTGGTAATTTGATAAACGGTCAATCCGGTATTTAATTTGCCTTTGAACCATGATTTTTTTAGACCTCCTTCTATATCTGTTCCCAGAACCGGGTCAAATTTTTCTCCGGTGGCACTTGCTCCGTATTGCGGTGCAAAGGATTGGTCATATAAAGCATAGGCAGTAAATCCTTTTAAAATATCGTAGCTTAGACCGAATCGGGGAGTGAAACGAGCTTCTTTACTTTCGGCTCCGTAAGCAAATGTTTTACCTTCTGTATAACGAGTTGCGATTGTTAAGCGTAACTTTTCGTCTAAAAAATTCAATTCATCCTGAGCATAAGCCGAATACAGATCCGCTCCCTGATGATTAGCCGCTCCTCTTTCTTTTACAGATTGCGAACGGTCAAATTCAGGATAAACGGCATTCCCGTAGACCGGATTATAAATGTTGAAAGGATTTGCCGGATCATCAATTAATCCGTATTGTCCCCAGTCCGCATAATAACTTAAGTTTCTGGAATCAATGCCACCCATTACTTTATGTTTGATAAAACCGGTATTGAATGTGCCGTTTGTATAAATTTGAGCCAATTGGTTCGTAGATAAAGCATCCCAGATACTCAAATAGCGCAATAAGTCTCCGTTTTCAGCCATGCTGTAAGCCCATAAACTGCTTCCCGTTCCGCTATATTGCATAATCATGTATTGGCCGGCAACAGACCAGTTTTCATTGAATTTATGTGTAATGTTGGTCAGAAAGCTGACTTCTTCGATGGTAGACATTGGAAAATCCTTATCAAGGATTGAAAAATCTCTGTCCAAACTTCCGTAACCTGCTGAAGCAGGCGCAAAAACATAGGCTGCCCCGATCATTTGTTTGGCCTTTTGGTAAGTAACTTCAGTAGTAACCGTAGTGTTATCTGAGAATTCATAACGGAAAGACGGTACAATACTGTAACGGTTGCTTTTTTCAAATTCTCTTTGACTTTCCAGGTTTTGATACATACCGTTTAAGCGGTATTGAAATTTACCATCTTTACTTAAAGCACCACCTAAGTCGATAGTTCCTCTATAGGTGTTGTAACTTCCGGTAGTAAAACTCAATTCTCGGATCTTATTTTTAGTTGGTTTTTTAGTAACAACATTGTAAAAACCTCCTGGTTCACCTGCCGACATCATAAATCCTGAAGGTCCTTTTACAAACTCAATGCGTTCTACCATCGACATGTCTTCAGAAAGTGGTCCCCAAGGCAGTTCTACGTTCATTCCGTTTCGGAAAGCCGGTAGTTTAAAGCCTCTCATATTTATACGGGCAAAGTGTCCCCAGTGTTCAATCATTTGAGCACCACTGACATTGCGGGTAACCGATTCCATCATGTTAATGATGTTTTGGTTATCAATGGCATCTTTAGTAATAACCTGAATGTTTTGTGGGATCTTTTCTATCTCGGTTTGTAAGCGGAGACTGTTTGAAGGTTCTTTAACGACATATTTATTCGGTGTGCCACTCACGACAACTTCTTTTAAACTTTTTATGCTGTCTTTTTGTTTTTCCTGTGTCCAACCTGAAATGGCAATTGAACTAATAGCTAAGATGAGTATTTTATTTTTCATTTATTTAGATTTAATAAAAACAATGCAAAAATAGTAAGTATACAATAAGAATCAAAATTTATTTAGACTTGTTTTAAATAAATGTTTTAATCGTTTGATTCTCAAAAAATAAAACTTAAGATTTTTTAACTTTAAACATTGCGTAAAAAAGCATAAATTTGCACTCCTAAAAAAGAAAGACAGCTATGTTAGAAAAGTTGCAATATGTAAAACAACGTTTTGATGAGATTTCAGATCTGATCATTCAACCTGATGTAATCGCAGATCAGAAGCGATATGTACAGTTGAATAAGGAATACAAAGATCTGAAAGCACTTGTTGAAAAGCGCGAGGAGTACATTAATGTTACCGGAAATATAAAAGAGGCTAAAGAAATTATTGCAGACGGATCGGATGCAGAAATGGTGGAAATGGCCAAAATGCAACTGGATGAAGCTCAGGAGCGTTTACCTCAGTTAGAGGAAGAGATCAAATTTATGTTGATTCCTAAAGACCCTGAAGATGCTAAAAATGTAATGGTTGAGATCCGTGCGGGAACGGGTGGTGATGAGGCATCAATTTTTGCAGGAGATCTATATAGAATGTATACCAAATATTGTGAAGGCAGAGGTTGGAGAACTTCAGTAGTAGACTTGAATGAAGGAACTGCCGGTGGTTATAAAGAGATCGTTTTTGAAGTGAACGGTGAAGACGTTTACGGAACTTTGAAATTTGAAGCCGGTGTGCATCGTGTGCAACGTGTTCCGCAAACTGAAACTCAGGGAAGGGTACATACCTCGGCGGCTACAGTGATGGTATTGCCTGAAGCAGAAGAGTTTGACGTGCAAATTGATATGAATGATGTGCGTATTGATTTGTTTTGTTCGTCAGGTCCCGGTGGTCAGTCGGTAAATACAACTAAATCTGCAGTGCGTATGACACATATTCCTACGGGATTAGTGGCGCAATGTCAGGATGAAAAATCACAGCATAAGAATAAAGATAAAGCTTTACAGGTATTACGTTCTCGTTTGTACGAAATGGAATTGGCTAAGAAGCAGGAAGAAGATGCTAAGAAACGTAATTCGCAAGTAAGTTCGGGTGACCGTTCGGCTAAGATCAGAACGTACAATTATCCTCAAGGTCGTGTGACGGATCATAGAATCGGGTTGACGATTTATGATTTGGATGGTGTAATGAACGGAAATCTCCAAAAGATAATTGATGAGTTGCAATTAGTAGCTAATACAGAAAAATTAAAAGAGTCTGAAGTATATTAATAAAAAATCCCCGCATCGCGGGGATTTTTTATGTCTTAGTTTTGTGCTTCCTGTTGTGCTTGCTGTACCATATTTTCATTGGCAATAATAGCAAATTCAACCCTTCTGTTATTGGCCATGCCTTCTTTCGTTTCATTGGTATCGATAGGTTCGGTTTCTCCCATACCTACAATTTCAAATCGCGAACCGGAAAGTCCTTTGGCAATCAGGTAGTTTTTTACGGATTCGGCTCTTTTAACCGATAAGGTCATATTGTAATCATCGTTTCCGGAACTATCTGTATGTCCGTAGATGATAATGTTAGTGTCATTGTAATCTTTAAAGACCGGAACTAATTTATCTAAATTGGCTTTAGCTGTACTGGTCAAAGACGATTCGTTTAAATTGAATCGAATTGCATTCTCATTTAAAGTCAGTTTAATACCTTCTCCGACACGTTCTACTTGTGCTCCCGGTAATTGTTCCTGAATTTCACGTGCTTGCTTGTCCATTTTTCGCCCGATTAATCCTCCGGCGACTCCACCGATAACACCTCCTAAAATAGCTCCGGTAGCACCTTTTCCGCCTTTTCCTAAGTTGTTTCCTAAAATACCTCCGATCACGGCACCTCCTGCCGCACCGATCACAGCCCCTCGTTGTGTATTGTTTGAATTCTTCACCGCATTACACTGTACCAATAATACAGCCGATAATGCTATTAAAATTGTTTTTTTCATAACTATATGCGTTCAAAAGTTAATACAATATCTTGTGTTTTGTTTAATACGTCAGCTTGTTCGATCAATTGGAATTTATTTTCATTAATCGGTACATACTGAACTACGTATCCGGTAGTCACTTTTTTACTTTTTGTTCCGTTTAAAAATTTGATTACCATTTCATTATTCTGATTGATGTACCAGGTAATATCACTTTCATACGCACAGGAATAGTCATTGATTTTCATATTTCCTTTGTTGTTGTTGGAAATGAAATGCCAGGTACTGTTTACAAAACATTTGGTGTTTCCCAGATCAAATAAACTGACTTTTATGTAGTCAGAATTAGCATAAGAAACATCAGTGACCTGCCAGTCTCCTTTTACAGCGACTTGTGATTGGTAATTGAGTTTGGTTTCCACAGCTTTTTCTGTTGGTTTACACCCAAAGACAAAAAGTGTGACAAGAATAAGAGTTATTTTTTTCATAATTTGGTATTTAAAAGGAGTCCGGCTTTTGCCGGACATCATGATTATTCTTTTGCTTCTGCATTTTCTTCAGCCTTAGCATTCATTCTGTTTAAAGTATACATAGGCGCAAATTTTACTTTTAAAGCAGCAATTTTTAAATTGTCATCAGAAGATAAGCCTTCTTTTTCAATGGTATTTTTACGAGAATCCAAAGCTTCATAAAGTAACTTTATTTCGTCCCAATCTTCTCTGGAATAAAGAGCTTTGTTTTGCTCAACAGTGTTGACAAAGTTTTCATAAACTTGTAAAATATTGTCTTTGTTAACCCAACTAAAGGTTAGGTCTTCTCCAGTGTGCTCTTCGCCTAGTAGCGCTTTTCTCAACTTCTTTTTTTCCATTTGCATCTTTGATTCAGTAACTTCAGATTTATACAAATCAAATTTTGTGGTTGAGGCATCAATATTTTCTTGGGCAGTAACTTTATTATCTATTTTGGTAATAGCTTGTTCAGCTTCATTCTTTTTCATTTGATATGTTGCTTCAATGTCTTTCCATTTTTCAGAAGATTCATCGATAGAAACTGAACTTATTGAGTCTACAAATTTAGTGAAATTATCAATTTTTTGAGCAGATATTTTGTTTTCTTTATCGGTACATGCAATCATAATTATTGCAAATACCGTTGGTACTGTTAATCTTAATAAATTTTTCATAGCACATTTTTTTTTTGTTAATATATTCTATAGATTAAAGCCATACGCTAAACGAATCATGATTTGGCCAAGACCTTTATTGAACTGATCATTTTCAACAGTAGGGAAATCACTTAAGTGTTCGTATCGTAAGCTTAAGTCGATATATTTAGTAGCATAACCTATCGTGGGGCTTAAGAGTAAAGATGTTTTGTCGTATCCGTTGGTAACGGCAAAGGCTGCTCCGGCTTCTCCCATCAAATAGAACTTGTCTTTTAGAACAAAGGCTTTGAAACCTCCTTTCAGAGGTATATATCCCAAGTCATTGTTACTACCGTTTACAAATAAATTGTTATACCCGGTGGTTAACGTAAGCGAATAAGGTTTTGAAAAGTCGTATTGTAAACGAACGTCTCCTCCCAGACTACTTTCGTAAGGATCTTGTAATGGCGCTCCTATTGACAAGCCTATTCCTAATTTGAACTTAGGGTCATAAGGTGTGTCAAGATTGTATTTTTCCTGTGCAAGTGATCTTACCGTTGTTAAGAGTAACGTACTCATAACAACGGTATAAAATATTTTTTTCATGTGATTTTGTTTTTAGTGGTACATAAATTCAGTGTATGAATTATTCTAAATAGAGGCTTTAAATTTTTCGACTGTTGTTAATAATTCGCAATAGAATGGCGATGATAGCTATAATCAACAGGATATGAATTAAGTTTCCGAATGAACCTACATATAATCCTAATGCCCATAGTATTACCAGTATTACTGCGATCAGATATAATAAATTTCCCATAGCATTTTTTTTAATTGTTAAAATTTAATTCCCATATAAACACTCACGGAACTGTTTTTTCCATCCGGAAAAGTATAAGTGGTTCCGCCGATGTTTTGTTTTTTTCCTACGGTATTGAGTCCGTAGTTGTAGCGCGCTCCGATGGATATAGTTGAAAAGTCAAATCCAAATCCGCCGGAAAGTCCGTAATCGAATGTATTAAGATCGTCGTTATTGATATTTTGTTCGAAGTCAAATGTTCCTCCGTTTGTTTCATTGGTCACTTTAGAATCGACTAGGTAAGCAACATATGGACCGGCATGAAGGTTAAAGTTTGGCGTAACGTTTAATTTCAATAATACAGGTACTTCTAAATAGTTCAACCGGAACTTAGCCTCTCCGGTAGCTAATGCATTGTTGTAGGATAGTTTAGCACCTTTTTGTGAATACAAAAATTCAGGTTGAATTGAGACTACTTCATTTAGAGGCATATTGACAAATAAACCTAAGTTAAAACCAGTCAATACGTTGTTGTCGTCAACATCATCGACATAAAGGTTCGAGAAATTAGCTCCACCTTTAATACCAAAGGATGCAGTTGTAGTTGATTGAGAGTGAACCACCGTTGTATAGCCTATTAAGCCTAATAGAACCATACCGTTTAAAATTTTCTTTTTCATAGCAATTTGTATTTATGGTTAACTTTAATTTAATTCCGAATTGATCAGATTGAGTTTAGAATTCAATTCGCCGATAGCATTTTCGGCCAATTGCTTTAACTCTTCGTTCTGTGTATTTTTCTTTACCATAGTAAACTCTTCAACTTCCTCTTTTATCAGTTTTTCAAGAGCCACTAAATACACATAATCTCTGGTTTCTGTTTCATTTTGTTCAGTTATGCCTTCCGTTTCCTGAATAGTGTCGGGTAAAATAATAAGGTTCTTTTTCGCAATTTTTTTAATACGTTTATTAAGGTTAAGGTGTTTCGCCTCTATACCTGAAACAATGTTTTGAGTAGCTAGGCTTAGTTCTTGTTCTTTGGCATATTGAGTTACGTTTAAGATCTTTAGCCCTGAAACGGTAATATCATTTAAGAATTGAGAATCTACTTTGTTATGAATATCTTCATTGATCATGTGAATAATCGGATTATCCATATTTTTTTCTTCTCTTTTACACGAAACCAATACTCCTGTAGTTACAGCAAGTAAAAAGAGTAGCTTTGGGATAATTCTTTTAATTTTCATGTTAAACTTAGTGGTTATGTAAAGTTTTGTTTTTAATTGCATTACAAAGTTCGTGAGTACGTATTTTTTTACGTTACAATATTTTTCACCATTGTTATAATATTTCCATTCAGTTGTTGCAAAAGAAAAAACACCTACTGAATTCAGTAAGTGTTTTTTAGATTTTAAAAGGAAAATGATATTAAGAAGGGAGGTAGATGATAAATTCGGTTCCTTCATTCGGAATACTTTTAGCCAATATGTAGCCTCTGTGGTTTTCTACTATTTTTTTACAAATAGCAAGACCTACTCCCGTTCCGGGATAATCTGTTTTGGAGTGCAATCGTTGAAAAAGATTGAATATTTTCTCGGCGAACTCTTGTTCAAATCCTATTCCGTTATCAGCGAACTTTATTTTGATATACTTACGGTTCGTATTGTCTGCAATATCCGTTTCTTTTGAAGCCGTAATTTCTTCCCAAGTTATTTTTATGACCGGATCAACTTCCGGTTTGCGGTATTTGATGGCGTTACTGATCAGGTTCGTGAATAATTGCTCCAGTTGAAACTCCACTCCTTTAACGATAGGTAATTCAGGATACCGGATATCTGCATTTTGCTCTGAAATGGTTTCGGAAAGCTCGGCAATGGAGTTGCTGAGCATGAGGTTTAAGTCAACAGATGTAAAGGTTTCCTGAGAGCGGTTACTTCGTGAATATTGTAATAGATCATCGATCAATATGCGCATGCGACTGGCGGCACTTTTAATTCTGTCAAAGTACAACTTGCCGTTTTCTGAAAGATTCTCGGTTTCTTTGTCTTCAATTCTGGAAATAAAAGTTTGTATTTTTCGTAAGGGTTCTTGAAGGTCGTGGCTGGCAACATGATTGAATTCCAGCAATTCCATATTCGTTTTTTCTAACTCTTGGTTTCTTTCTTCAATCAATAATGCTTTTTTGTAATCATCAGTAATATCCCGTGTAGTACAAATAAGACTTTTTATTCCGTTTTTATCCGTGATAAGCTTTGCTTTAGTTCTTAAATAACGTAACTCGCCGGTATCTTTTCTCTTGATCTTAAATGTTATTGAAGGAGCATCAGTACGGGTTAGACTATCTTCAAAGCTTTTTTGATATTTTTCTTTATCTTCGGTAACGATAAGTGTCCGAAAAGAATCCATTTTATGTGGAGTGGTTTTAGGATTCAGACCGAAAAGATTAAAATAATTCTCTGAAAATAAGAACTCGTTTTTTGAGATATGATAGATCCAAGTTCCGTAATTACCCAATTTCTGAGATTGATTACTTAGCTCATCATAGATCTTTAATTGACGGTTTGATTTTAGGATGCGTCTGTAATTTTTAGAAATTTTAAGATAACCGAGAACAATCGTTAAGATAGAGATTAAAAATGTAGAGAACAGAATTAACGGAGTGTTGGATTTACTTATTCTGTAAATCCTGTCGTTGTTATGAATCTGTTTTTTTTCATTGGTGATCATCTGATTGACTTCCAGACGAAGTGAATCCATGATCTGTTTTCCGGTTCTCAGGTTATCCTGAAACTCATATCGGGTAGAAAATTCTTTTTTGAAATAGACGAATCGTCTGTCAACTAAATTATAGATTGTGTTTAAATGCACTTGTTGCAAGGTATCTTTTTCAGTCGCTTTTCTTAAAATAAAAAAAGAATTGTTGACCTTATCTCTGGCATTAGAATAGGGCTCCAGAAAAGTAGAGTCATTTGACAACACAAAACCTCTGTCGCTGGTCTCTGCATCTTTTATGTAGGATATCAGTTTTTCCAGTTCCAAGGAAACTTCATAGGTTTTTAGCATGGATTCTCTAATGTTTTCCAACTCTTTGATATGCCTGTAAGTGATAGAGGCCAGAAAGATCAATACAAACAGCGCTGTATAAAAAATTCCTTTTATAAAAGAAAAAGAGTTGAAAAATTTAGAGTTCAGCATATTGGTCTATAGTTTCAGTAAAAAGTTTTCTTTCTTCAATCCTGATGTATAATATTGCCAGTTCAGGGTTACTACATCATTAAGAACCTTTTTCAGCATATTAAAATCACTAGGTTTTTTAATATAGATGTTAGCTCCTAAAACAAACGTTTTTTCCACATCGGCATCCGATGAAGAAGTAGAATATATAGCAATCGCAATATCTTTTAAGCGATCGTTCTGTTTGATCTCTTTTAAGCAATCCATACCGTTCTTGATCGGCATGTTTAAGTCGAGAAAAATAATGTTCGGTAAAACACTTTCCGGATGGTTTAGGAAATCCATTAATTCTTGTCCGTTTTCAAAAGTATTTACTACAGTATTAATTTTGAGTTCCTCAAAGGCGTCAGTAAAAAACATTCTGTCATCTTCATCGTCATCAGCCAAAGTAATTAGTAAAAAATCTTTTTGCATAAAAAATATAAGTTAGTGAATGTTTTTCGATACTAATTCCCTGCGTTTTTCAATGATCCGTTGAAAAGCAGAGGGTGTTATTCCGGTTGTATTTTTAAATTGGGTACTTAAATGAGCCACACTCGAATAATTGAGTTTAAAAGCAATTTCTGTTAAACTTAGATCTGTATTGACCATTAATTGTTTTGCGTGTTCTATTTTTTGAAGGATAACAAAATTCTCAATGGATGTATAAGTAGTTTCAGAAAACAGATTCGACAAATAACCATAGCTATGACCAAGTTTATCGGATAAATAGGTTGAAACTTTCACATTGATGCCTTCTTCTTGTAAAACCATTTCAATAATAACATCCTTGATCTTCTGGACTAAAACATTTTTTGAATCTTCGATGACTTCAAAGCCATATTCGCTAACGATCTTTCGGATAGCTTCGTATTGTTCGGTAGACACGGTTTCCAGAAATAATACTTCATTAGTGTTTATTAAATTGTATTTGATCCCAAAAGAAGATAGCTTTTCATTTAGCACCTTTTGAGCAAGAATAGTATGGTCTACTTTAAAAAATAGTTTCATAATAATGATTAGTTTCGTAAAGTTAAGTATTACTTTGCTTAAACAAAAACAAACGAAATGTTAATTTGTCGTTTTACTTTAAGTATTCGTTTAAACGCAAGCTCAGGTTAAATCTTATGTACAAACACTATTTTTAATTTTTTAGCAGTATTAGAAATGGGATAGGACCAAAAGTAGAATAAAAAACGCAAGTGAACCTTATAAGATTTTCAGATAATTTTATAGAATAGTTACTTTTTTGATTACCGCTTTGTAAATTTGCACTAATCAAAACAACAACATGACAACACGGCAACTTATTGAACAGATCAGAAGCAAAAAAACATTTTTGTGTGTAGGACTGGATGTAGACCTGAATAAAATTCCCAGCCACCTGTTAAATACTGAAGATCCGATCTTTGAATTCAACAAGGCAATTATTGACGCAACGCATGATTTGTGCGTTTCATATAAGCCTAATACCGCTTTTTATGAAGCTTATGGAATCAAAGGTTGGCAATCACTGCAAAAAACGATTGACTATATCAATGAAAAGTATCCGGAAATATTTACTATAGCGGACGCCAAACGCGGAGATATAGGTAATACATCCACGATGTATGCTAAAGCATTCTTTGAAGACTTACAGTTTGATTCGGTTACAGTAGCACCTTATATGGGAAAAGATTCTGTAGAACCTTTTTTAGCATTTGAAAATAAGCACACCATCTTATTAGCATTAACCTCAAATGAAGGCGCTTTTGATTTTCAAACATTAGAAACCAATCATAAAGAATTATACAAGCAAGTATTGGAAACGTCTAAAAGTTGGAAGAATTCGCAAAACTTAATGTACGTTGTCGGAGCAACCAAAGCTGAATATTTTGCAGAGATCCGAAAAATAATTCCCGATAGCTTTTTGTTGGTTCCCGGAGTTGGAGCGCAAGGAGGAAATTTACAGGATGTATGCCAGTACGGGATGAATGATACCATAGGTTTGCTCATCAATTCTTCAAGAGGAATTATTTATGCGTCCAATGGAAATAATTTCGCAGAAAAAGCAAGAGAAGAAGCTTTAAAACTGCAACAACAAATGAAACAGATTTTAGAAAAATAATTATCAATTTGTGGCAAAAACACTAAAAGACCAACTAGGGACAGAACATATTTTTGAAACAACACCTAAAAGAATAGTTTCTTTAGTACCTTCACAAACCGAATTGCTATATGATTTAGGCTTAGAAGATTCAATAGTAGGAATTACTAAATTCTGCATCCATCCTTTTCATCTGAAATCGACCAAAACGATAGTAGGAGGAACAAAGAATGTTAAAATTGACAAGATTATGGCCTTACAGCCTGATGTGATTATTGCCAACAAGGAAGAAAATACATTAGAGATTGTCGAATCATTGAAAGGCATTTGTCCGGTTTGGGTAACAGATATTATCTCTGTTGAAGATAATTTAAAAATGATCGAGGATTTGGGACTTCTGTTTAACAAAAGAGTGGAAGCTCAAAAATGGCTCGATAAGATCAAATTTGCACATCAGGATTTTTTGCAGTTTGTACAAGATCAGCCGGAAAAGAAAGTAGCTTATTTTATCTGGGCTAATCCATATATGGTAGCCGGCAATGATACATTTATCAATACGCTCTTAAAACTTAATAAGTGGAACAATATTTATGAAGCTAAAGAAGGACGTTATCCGGAAGTTGAATTGAAAAAAATGAGACTGGAAGGCGATCCTGATTTTGTATTTTTGTCTTCAGAACCTTTCCCGTTCAAAGATGAACATGCTTTTGAAGTAGGAAGATTTACCCATCACGCTAAGACTGCTTTTGTAGACGGTGAAATGTTTTCCTGGTATGGTACTCATTTGTTCAGAGCCTTTGACTACTTTAAAAAGATACACCAAAGATTACAATAAATACCCATTAAAAAAAAGAAACTCCGATATTGCTATCGGAGTACTTTTTTAACTAACCCTAACCAAAATGAGAAATTTATCTTTTTCTTGATGCAAAGATCAGGCTAATTTTTGGTTATATGTGTTAACAATATGTTATTTATATGTTATTGATTATTAAAAAATTAAAATGCTATTTTGAATCTTGTAAAGCAAAAACTTTTTTTAATAAATCACTAGTCCTTGAAGACAAGTCAGTTCGTATATTTTTCTCTTCCACAGCGATCATTTTAAACACGCCTTCCATAGCTTTATTAGTCGTGTAATCTGTTAAATCCGGATTTACTTTTTTGACCAATGGAATGCTGTTGTATTTAGTAATGATATTGGTCCATATTTTATCAGCACCTACTTTTGCAAAAGAATTTTGGATAACCGGACTGAATTTAGAATACAAAGCAGTAGAAGTAGTGTTTTCCAGATATAGAGTAGCCGAATCATCAGATCCCATCAAAATATTTTTAGCATCTGTAAAAGTCATCTGTTTTACAGCGTCAACAAAAATAGGAGTTGCTTCTTTAACAGCATCTTCAGCAGCTCTGTTTAGCATTTTAATACCTTCATCTGCTAAGCTTGATAATCCTATATCTCTAAGGGTTTTGTCTACTTTCTGTAGTTCTTCCGGAAGTAAGATCTTAACTGCGGCATTTTTATAAAAGCCGTCGGTTGCCGTTAGTTTGGAAACCTGTTTAGAAATACCGTTGTCTAAAGCTTCTTTCAAACCGTTACCAATATCTGTTTGACTCAATGTTCCGGCTTGCGGTAGTTGATCCAGTACTTGTTGCATCTCAGAGCAAGCAGAAAGACTAAATACTAAAAAAAATAAAACTAGTTTTTTCATGGATTTTAAATTTGTTCAAAAGTAAGTTTTTTAATCGGTATTCGACAAATCATAATTATTTGTTATTATAAAATAAAAACAATCAATTTCACTTATATTTTTCGTAACTTTAGTTTCAATACCTTTGAGAAATAAGACATATAGTTGATAATTAATTGATTATTGGTCTAAAAATAAGCATTAACTATATCAAAAACTAAATAAAAATGGAACACAGTAAAAACGGTAACGGCAAATGCCCATTCACAGGAGCGGCTAACAGTCACAGTGCAGGAGGTGGCGGAACAAGAAATAGAGATTGGTGGCCTAATCAGCTAAGATTAGGGATTCTTCGTCAAAATTCAGCATTATCAAATCCTATGGGTGAAGAATTCGAATATGCTGAAGCTTTTAAAAGTTTGGATCTTGATGCTGTAAAAAAAGATCTCAACGATTTAATGACAGATTCACAGGAATGGTGGCCGGCAGATTTCGGTCATTACGGACCTTTGTTTATTCGTATGGCATGGCATAGTGCCGGAACCTATCGTATAGGTGACGGAAGGGGAGGAGCCGGAGCCGGACAACAGCGTTTTGCACCTCTTAATAGTTGGCCTGATAATGCTAATTTGGATAAAGCACGTAGACTACTTTGGCCGATCAAACAGAAATATGGTAAAAAAATATCATGGGCAGATTTAATGATCCTGGCAGGGAATGTAGCATTGGAGTCCATGGGATTCAAAACCTTTGGTTTTGCCGGAGGTAGAGAAGACGTTTGGGAACCGGAAGAAGATATCTATTGGGGAAGCGAACAAACTTGGTTAGCACCCAGCGAAGCACCTAAAAGTCGTTATTCAGGAGAGCGAGATTTAGAAAACCCGCTAGCAGCAGTACAAATGGGGTTGATCTATGTGAATCCGGAAGGTCCGGACGGGAACCCGGATCCGATTGCAGCGGCTAAAGACATACGGGAAACTTTTGCCCGAATGGCAATGAATGATGAAGAAACTGTGGCGTTGATTGCGGGAGGACATACCTTTGGTAAAACCCATGGAGCAGGTGATCCTGCACTTGTAGGGGCAGAGCCAGAGGCTGCTGGTATAGAAGAACAAGGCTTAGGTTGGAAGAGTAGTTTCGGTTCCGGAAAAGCGAGTGATGCCATCACGGGAGGACCGGAAGTAACTTGGACACAAACACCGACAAAATGGAGCAATTTTTTCTTCGAAAATTTATTTGAAAACGAATGGGAATTGACTAAAAGCCCGGCAGGGGCTTATCAATGGGTAGCAAAAGCAGCTATAGAAAGCATTCCGGATGCGTTTGACCTGACAAGAAGACACAGACCTACGATGTTGACAACAGATTTGTCACTGCGATTGGATCCGGCTTATGAAAAAATATCCAGACGTTTTTATGAAAATCCGGATGAGTTTGCAGATGCTTTTGCGCGAGCCTGGTTCAAATTAACGCACCGTGATATGGGACCGATTGCTCGTTATTTAGGACCGGAAGTGCCTAAAGAAGACTTAATATGGCAAGACCCGGTTCCGACAGTAGATCATCCGTTAGTAGACGAAAAAGATATTGAATCCTTAAAAAATACTATTTTAAATTCAGGCCTCTCAATTGCAGAATTAGTAAGTACAGCTTGGGCTTCGGCTTCAACGTTCAGAGGTTCAGATAAAAGAGGTGGAGCCAACGGAGCGCGTATTAGATTGGCACCGCAAAAATATTGGGCTGTCAATAACCCAACCCAATTATCTAAAGTTTTAGATAGCTTGGAAAACATTCAAAAAGACTTTAATAACACTCAAACGAATGGTAGGAAAATTTCTTTAGCAGATCTGATCGTATTAGGAGGCTGTGCTGCAATTGAAAAAGCCGCAAAAGAAGCCGGTCATGTGTTAAAAGTTCCTTTTACTCCGGGCAGAACAGATGCTACTCAGGAACAAACTGATGTTGAATCCTTTGCCGTTTTAGAACCTATTGCTGATGGTTTCAGAAATTACCTGAAAACAAAATTTATAGTATCTACCGAAGAATTGTTAGTCGACAGAGCACAACTACTCACCCTCACAGCTCCTGAAATGGCGGTTTTAATTGGAGGAATGCGTATGTTGGGAACCAATCATGAAGGTACGCAGCATGGCGTTTTCACCAAACGACAAGGAACCTTGACCAATGATTTCTTTGTGAATCTGTTGGATATGGGAACAACTTGGAAAGCTATCGACGAACATGAAGAAGTTTTTGAGGGTAGAGACCGTTACACTAATGAGTTGAAATGGACAGCTACCCGGGCAGATCTTATTTTCGGTTCCAATTCTGAACTAAGAGCCATAGCAGAGGTGTACGGAAGTGCTGATGCAAAACAAAAATTTGTACACGATTTTGTTGCTGCCTGGAATAAAGTAATGAACTTAGATCGTTTTGATCTCAAATAATTTAGCTGTTAACTTTTCAATGTAAAAAGCATTGACCCAATTGAGACTGTCCGAAAGGACAGTCTTTTTTTAGTTAAAATTTTTTAAAAAAATATCGTGTGCGATATAAAGTGATATATTTGTATCGTAAACGATATAAATTAAAGACAATGGCAGCATTTTATGATTTTACAGCAGAAAGCTTACAAGGGAAAATAATTGCTATGGAAGCGTATAAAGGCAAAACGGTTTTAGTAGTAAATACAGCCAGTCAATGTGGGTTAACACCACAGTATGAAGGCTTAGAAAAACTTTACGAAAAGTATAAAGATAAAGGTCTGGTGATATTAGGATTTCCCTGTAACCAATTCGGAAATCAAGAACCCGGCGATGCTCATTCCATTTCAGAAGGGTGTTTGATCAATTACGGCGTTACTTTTCCGATGTTCGCTAAAATAGAGGTCAATGGTAATAATGCCCATCCGATCTTTAAATATCTGAAAAGCAAATTAGGCGGAATATTCGGAAGTCGTATTAAATGGAATTTTACCAAGTTCTTAATTGATGCTGACGGTAAACCGGTTAAACGTTTTTCGCCGATCACCAAACCGGAGAAAATAGACGAATACCTGCAAAAAAGAATGAAATGGTAGTCGAACAATTAAAATTGGAGAATCAAATCTGTTTTCCGGTATATGCCGCTTCGCGTTTGATTATAAGGGAATACCAGCCTTATTTGGAAAAATTAGGAATTACCTATCCGCAATATTTAGTAATGCTGGTATTATGGGAACACAAACAACTTTCTGTAAACGAGATCACTCAAAAATTGATTTTAAATACCAATACAGTTACTCCTTTATTAAAAAGAATGGAAGTGTTAGGTTTGCTGAAAAGAGAAAAAGACAGTTCTGATGAAAGAAAAGTACTTATTCGACTGACAGAAAAAGGCAAAAGAATGCAAAAAGAAGCCGAATGTATTCCTCAGAGCATTGCTGGTGATATCAATGGTAGTCCTATGCGTACGGAAGATCTGATGGCTCTGAAAAAACAATTGGATCAATTGATTCAATACCTATTGAATAAAGAGGAACAACATTAAAAATATAAAAGATAATATAAAAGATAATAGAAAGACTCTGTTTTTATTTAATATTTTCGCTGTTTACAAAAAGAATAACAGCTACTAATGGAGATATCACATCAGGAAAAATTGATAAAATTGGCTCATGCCAAAATGCCTTTCGGAAAATATGAAGGTCGTTTCTTAATTGATTTACCGGAACATTATATAGTTTGGTACAAACAGAAAGGATTTCCTAAAGGACAATTAGGACAACAACTGGAATTGGTTTATGAATTAAAACTAAATGGGTTGGAAGAGTTGGTTCGAAATATTCAAAAAAAGTTTCCGAAGCCTTAAACTGAAAAATATAAATTGGATTTAAGATCTTATTTTTTATTTTTGATAATAAATTTAGTTTAAATGGAAAGATTAGAAGAAGATTTCGGAATTATTGATTGGTGGAAAAAAGTAGTTTTAGAAAACTATGCCAACTTTGAAGGAAGAGCCAGAAGAAAAGAATTCTGGATGTTCCAATTGATAAATGTTCTTGTAATATTTATAGGGATGTTTTTGTTCGCAGTAATTTCGGGTTCTGTAAAGAATTCATCTTCTGAATTTGCTTTAATACCTTTAGGATTATTAGTATTATATTTATTGTTGATTTTTTTACCTGCTTTAGCGGTAACTATCAGGAGGCTTCATGATACAAACAGAAGTGGTTGGTACTATCTTTTGAGCTTTATTCCTTATGCAGGAGGAATCATTATGCTGATCTTTTATGTAAGTGAAGGAACAGTAGGTCCGAATCAATACGGATACGACCCGAAAAGACCTACTCAAAACAATGAAATAGACGAAATAGGTCAGATACAAGAATAAAAATTAAAAAGCCGGTTAATTTTAATCGGCTTTTTAATTAAAAATAAGGAAATAGGAAATTAATTTCAGAAATCTACAAATTAACAAATTCTCAAATTGCCACATTGACTAATTAATATTATCTTTGCCCAGTTTTTTAAACAACAACACAACAAAACAACACAATGAATCAAACAAAGTATATTTTTGTTACAGGAGGCGTTACGTCTTCATTGGGGAAAGGTATTATTGCAGCTTCTTTGGCTAAATTATTACAAGCCAGAGGGTATAGAACTACCATTCAAAAGTTTGACCCGTATATTAATGTAGATCCGGGAACTTTGAATCCTTATGAACACGGAGAATGTTATGTAACGGACGACGGAGCAGAAACAGATTTAGACCTGGGGCATTACGAACGTTTTTTAAATGTACCAACCTCTCAGGCTAATAATGTAACGACCGGAAGAGTATACTTATCAGTTATAGAAAAAGAGCGTCGAGGCGAATTTCTGGGAAAAACGGTTCAGGTGGTTCCGCATATTACCAATGAAATTAAGCAACGCATGCAATTACTGGGGCAATCCGGAGATTATGATATTGTGATTACAGAGATAGGAGGAACTGTTGGAGATATTGAGTCTCTACCTTATATAGAATCGGTTCGTCAATTGTTGTGGGAATTAGGAGATGAAAATGGTATTGTAATCCACTTAACTTTGGTGCCATATTTGGCTGCTGCCGGAGAGTTGAAAACAAAACCGACACAACACTCGGTTAAAACGTTAATGGAAAGCGGGATCAAAGCCGATATTTTAGTTTGTAGAACGGAACATGAATTATCAGATGATCTACGCCAGAAATTAGCATTATTTTGTAATGTTAAGAAAGAAGCTGTTATTCAGTCAATTGATGCTTCAACAATATATGACGTACCTAATTTAATGCTGGAAGAAGGCTTAGACAAAGTAGCGTTGAAAAAATTAGGATTGCCGGAAAAACAAAATCCGGATCTGAAACAATGGAATGAGTTCTTACATCGATTGAAAAATCCTAAGCATACCATTAATATCGGTTTGGTGGGTAAATATGTTGAATTGCAGGATTCGTACAAGTCTATCCTAGAGGCATTTATACATGCCGGAGCCTCTAATGAAACAAAAGTAAATGTTGTTTCGGTTCATTCGGAATATTTAGATGCAAAAAATATAGCAGAAAAATTAAAAGATTTAGATGGAATTTTAGTTGCACCGGGATTCGGAAACCGAGGAATTGAAGGAAAGATAGAAACTGTTCGCTATGCGAGAGAAAACAATATTCCGTTTTTAGGAATTTGTTTGGGAATGCAGATGGCAGTTATTGAGTTTGCCCGAAATGTTTTAGGTTATGCTGATGCTAATTCAACGGAAATGAATGAAAGTACAGCACATCCGGTCATTAATTTAATGGAAGAACAAAAGGATATTGAAAATATGGGAGGAACCATGCGTTTAGGAGCATGGAAATGTAGTTTAAAGAACGATACTTTGGCAAATAAAATTTACGGAAAAAGTGAAATTATGGAACGCCACCGCCATCGTTATGAATTCAACGGTGATTACCTTACTGAAATGGAACAGAAAGGATTGGTCGCTTCCGGTATAAATCCGGATACTGGATTAGTAGAAGTGGTAGAAGTACCAACGCATCCGTTTTTCATAGGAGTGCAATACCATCCGGAATATAAAAGTACAGTTGCTAATCCGCATCCGCTATTTGTAAGTTTTGTAGCGGCGGCAGTGCAACACAAGTTGAAATAAAAAGTTACTTTTAATGTAACAGAATACTGATACTAAATGGAAGAAAAAAAGTTAGACGTAAAATCGATTATCGGGTTTGTTTTAATCTCAGGGATCCTGATGTGGATGATATATTCCAACACCCCGACACCGGAGGAACTTCAGGAAAAAGAAAAACAAGAACAGGCAGAAAAAGCCAAAGAAGCTGTTACTGAACAGGAGGCTACTGTGGTTGTAAACCCAACGGATTCGGTTACTGTGGCTAAGGCCCAAAAAGAATTAGGTTCGTTTGCTTATTCTGCAACCTTACTTTCTGCTACAAACGATTTTACTGAAATCAAAAATGAGGTTTTGGCTTTAAAGATCGCTAATAAAGGTGGTTATATAGCTGAGGCAACTATTTTAGGTTTCGAAAGGTTTGAAAAAGATTCAAAACAATTAGTTCAATTAATAAAAGATAACAATGCACAATTCGATTTAACTTTAAATACAAAGGACAATCGCGTTTTGCATACACAAGACTTATATTTTGAGCCTAAATTTACTAAAGAAGGAGAAAATCAGATTTTGACCATGCAACTAAAAGCAGGTCCGAACCAGTTTTTAGAATACCGCTATGTGTTGAAACCTAATGAATACATGCTTGATTTTGCTATTCGTTCGCAAGGTTTGGAGAATGTGATCGATGCTTCTAAGCCGGTTGATCTGGAATGGCAAATGAAAACGTACAGAAATGAAAAAAGCATTTCGTACGAAAATCGCTATACAGATCTTAGATTTGAATATGAAGGTGGTAAAGACGACTACCTGAACGCTCAACGAAAAGAATCCGATGACACAGCAGATGAAGTAACATGGATCGCTTTTAAACAGCATCATTTCGTTTCTGTTTTATTAACTGATACGCCATTTAAAAAAGCAGAGCTTAAATCAAACAATCTTGTAGATAACGAGGATATAGATACCATTTATACCAAGAAATTCTTAGCTAAAATGCCTTTGGAGGTGAAGAATGGTACATTGAATTATACTATGAATTGGTATTACGGTCCGGCTCGATATCAGACATTAAACGATTACAATAGAAACTTAGACGAGATCATGCCGCTAGGTTGGGGAATTTTCGGATGGATCAACCGCTATGCGTTCATTCCTGTGTTTACATTGATCAGTGGTTTTATGCCTTATGGTATTGCGATCATCATTTTCACAATTTTAGTACGTTTAGTAATGTCTCCGGTAACGTATAAATCCTATTTGTCGCAGGCAAAAATGAAAGTATTGCGTCCGGAAATTGCGGAACTTAACGAGAAGTACAAAGACAATGCGATGAAAAAACAGCAAGAGACAATGAAGCTGTACTCAACGGCCGGGGTAAACCCGATGGCTGGTTGTATTCCGGCTTTATTACAGATGCCGGTATTCTATGCGTTGTTCCAATTTTTCCCGTCAATGTTCGACTTGCGTCAGAAAAGTTTCTTATGGGCTAAAGATTTGTCTTCTTATGACAGTATTTATCAGTTGCCATTTAAGATCCCTTTTTACGGAGACCACGTGAGTTTGTTCCCTATTTTGGCATCAGTAGCAATTTTCTTCTATATGAGAATGACAACCGGAGATCAGCAAATGGCACAGCCGCAACAAGAAGGAATGCCCGATATGAGTAAGATCATGAAAATGATGTTGTACATTTCTCCTTTGATGATGTTGGTCTTCTTTAACAACTATGCTTCAGGTTTATCGTTGTATTATTTTATTTCGAACTCTATTACCATCGGTATCATGTTTGTTATTAAAAATTACATTATAGATAATGATAAGATACATGCTAAGATTCAGAAGAATAAAACGAAACCCAAAAAAGAAGGGAAATTCCAACGTAAGATGCGTGAAATGATGGAACAGGCTGAGGCGCAGCAAAAAAATAGTAAAAAATAATATAAATACTAAGCCCTGTTTCAACAACGGGGCTTTTTTATATCTTGCAGTATGAAAGTTTTAATTATTGGTTTCGGAAATATGGGACAAACCTATGCCAACAGTTTTGTAGGTTCAGGTTTTGTGGCTTCATCAGATATTTTTGTGTTAAATCGCAGTGAAATTCAACAAAAGGAAAGATTCCCGATCGATGCTGCTAATTTTTACACAAAGCCTACAGCAAAAGTCTTTGATGTGGACATCATCATTATAGCCGTTAAACCTCAGGATTTTAATGCTCTGGCAGAAACCATAAAGCCTTTTATTCATGTTGAACATCTGATTTTGTCTGTGATGGCAGGAATTACAATAAACAGTCTTAGCGAAGCGTTTTCCAATACAAAAGTTGTGCGTTCAATGCCTAATATCCCGACACAGATCGGTTTGGGGATGACCGTTTTTTGTGCTTCCAATGATTTGGACAGAAAAGAATTGTTTATTATTCAGAACCTGATTAATACAACCGGAAAATCAATTTATATTGAAAAAGAAGAAATGCTGAATGCCGCAACAGCCGTTTCCGGTAGCGGACCGGCTTATGTTTTTTATTTTATGAATGCCATGATTGAATCGGCTATAAAATTAGGCTTTTCAAAATCAGAAGCAGAATTCTTAGTCAATCAAACCTTTTTAGGAGCTGTTCAGTTGCAAAACCGAAGCAAGATCCCTCATCAGGAATGGATTAATAAAGTAGCTTCTAAAGGAGGAACAACAGAAGCTGCTTTAAAAATGTTTAATGCATTCAATCAGTTTGAAGGAATAGGAAAAGGAGTTGAGGCTGCTAATGAACGTGCAATTGAACTTGGCAAACTATTTGATAATTATGAAAAAAAATAAAACCATGCGATATATACTTTTATTTGTTCTAAGTTCATTTTTAATGGCTGCTCAGGAAAAGATCAATCAATATGACACTAACGGTAAGCGTCACGGATTGTGGAAAGGAGTTCACGAGCAATCAAGACGCCCTCGTTATGAAGGAACTTTTGAACATGGAAAAGAAATAGGTGTATTTAAGTATTTTGATGACACAAAGGCAGGGACAGTTATTGCTACACGTGATTTTTCTAAAGGAAACGGAAGCTGTTATGTTATTTTTTACAATCAAAAAAGTAATAAAGTAAGCGAAGGACTTTTGAAGAATAAGCTACCGGAAGGTGAATGGAAATATTACCATTTAGACAGCCCTCAGTTAATGACAACAGAGTTCTATAAGAATGGAAAACTGGAAGGCGAAAGAAAAGTGTTCTACAGAGACGGTTCGGTAGCGGAGATATCTCATTATAAAAAAGGACTGTTAGACGGGAATTACAAGAAATATGGTGAAAACGAAAAGCTGCTTGAAGATATCAATTATAAAAATGGACAACTTCACGGCAATGTTGCCTATTATGACGGAAACGGACATTTGGAGTTTAAAGGAACCTATAATAACGGACGAAAAGTCGGTTATTGGGAAACATACGAAGAAGGAAAATTAGTTAAAAAAGAAAAAGTGACACATTATACCCGTAAAACCTTTAAAATGGATAATCCGGGGGAATTGGAAACTAAAAACGATAAAAAATAAATGAAACGAGTTGTTGTAGGACTTTCAGGTGGTGTAGATTCTAGCGTTGCGGCTTATTTGTTAAAAGAGCAAGGCTATGAAGTGATCGGCTTGTTCATGAAAAACTGGCATGATGATTCTGTAACCATTTCTAATGAATGTCCGTGGTTGGAAGATAGTAATGATGCCCTTTTAGTAGCTGAAAAATTAGGAATACCTTTTCAAACGGTCGATTTATCCGAACAATACAAAGAGCGCATAGTAGATTATATGTTCAATGAATACGAACAAGGGCGTACGCCTAATCCGGATGTTTTGTGCAACCGGGAGATCAAATTCGATGTTTTTATGAAAATTGCTTTGTCCTTAGGAGCTGATTATGTAGCAACGGGACATTATTGTCGTAAAGGAACTATTGAAAAAGACGGGAAAGAGATCTATCAGTTACTAGCCGGAAAAGACGGAAATAAAGATCAATCTTATTTTTTGTGTCAGTTGTCGCAAGAACAATTGTCAAAAGCGCTGTTTCCTATTGGGGAATTAATAAAACCGCAAGTACGCGAAATAGCCGCAAAATTAGATTTGGTTACTGCAGAGAAGAAAGATTCACAAGGTTTGTGTTTCATCGGGAAAGTGCGTTTACCTGAGTTTTTACAGCAAAAATTAAAACAAAAAGAAGGGATAATTGTTGAGATTCCGGCAGAAGCCGCTATCTATGAAACAGAAAAACCGGAATTTGCTTCACTGGAAGAAGAGTTGCAATTTGAATCACAAAATCGTGAGTATGCTAAAGATCTGGGAAAAATAGTAGGAAAACACCAGGGAGCACATTATTTTACGAAAGGACAACGAAAAGGCTTAAATGTCGGAGGAACAAAAGAAGGACTTTATGTAATTGAAACTGATGTGGAGAACAATGTGATCTATACCGGTCAGGGAAACCAACATCCAGGATTGTTTAAAAAAGCATTGTTCATACAGCAAAGTGAAGTACACTGGATTCGTGAAGATTTGGCATTAAAATCTGGAGAAACAATGGAAGTAATGGCTCGGATCCGTTACAGACAGCCTTTGCAAAAAGCTACCTTGCACCAATTTGAAAACGGAATGTATGTTGTTTTTGACCAACCGCAATCTGCAATTACGGAAGGGCAATTTGTGGCTTGGCACCATGATGACGAAGTGTTAGGAAGCGGTGTAATTTCATAATGAAGTCTGAAAGAAAGGATAAGTATAGAAGAGATTAAGAAGTAAAAACGTCTTAGTCTTTTTTCTTTTTAATACCTTTTGCTCATTGTAAAGAAGTTTAAAATCTAAACAAATAGTTATATTCGCATTTTAATCAATAGTTATGAATTTATTCTACGTCATTATTGGATTGGTTTTATTAGTATTGGGTGGAAACTGGCTGCTAAAGTCTGCAGTAGGTTTGTCTCTTAAATTTAATATTTCCAAGATCATTATCGGTTTAACCGTTGTTTCCTTTGCTACATCTGCTCCGGAAATGATTGTAAGTATAGAAGCAGCATTAGATGGTTTTCCGGATATTGCAGTAGGTAATGTAGTAGGATCTAATATCGGTAACATAGGGTTAGTATTAGGAGTCGTGCTATTGATCAATGCCATTCAGGTGGAAACCAGCTTTTATGCGACCGATTGGCCAATGAAAATGCTGGCTTCGTTCTTATTGTATATCTTTTTACTGGGAGATGGTGTTTTGAGCAGAGTAGAGGGCTTTATCTTTATTGCCATTTTAATAGCTTTCATCATTTACCTGATCAGGAAGAATAAAACCATTGTGTCTGATTCTGACGAGCTTTCATCAGATGAGAATATGAGTTATCTGACGATCTTCGGTTTGTTAATTGCCGGAAGTGTCGGACTTTGGGCAGGTTCAGAATTATTGATCAAAGGAGCCGTGAACTTAGCACAAAGTTTAGGGGTGAGCAACCGTATCATTGCCGTTACAGTCGTTTCAATAGGAACCAGTGTTCCGGAACTGGCTTCCTCCGTTATTGCAGCATTGAAAAAAGAGAATGATATTTCCATCGGAAACATTATCGGTTCAAATATTTTTAATATTCTAAGTGTTTTAGGGATCACAGCTATTATCAAGCCGATCAACCATATAGACCCTAAGATCATTGGGAATGACATTTACTGGATGTTAGGGTTTGCTTTAGCATTGTTACCTTTAGTATTTTTACCCAAACGGAACAGTTTAAGTTTAAAAGAAGGAACCTTATTATTAACAGCCTACTGTATATTCATATATTTAACCGTTAAGTAATTTTACATTAGAACCGGCTTAAGCTGATCTTTCAGATTTTTAGTTATCTTTACCATACTATAAATCAGAAAGAATCATGAAAAGAACATTACTAACTTTCTTCATTTTTTTACTGCCGATATTAATCTTTTCACAAGAAGATGCATGGGTTTATTTTACAGACAAGCCTGATGCTTCTTATTATTTAGCGAATCCGTTACAAATGCTTTCTCAAAAAGCATTAGACAGGAGAACAAATCAGGGAATAGCCTTAGACGATACAGATGTTCCCGTTTCAACGGCTTATTTAGGGCAAATAGAAACATCAACCGGAATTACTGTTATGGCAAAATCCAAGTGGCTGAATGCCGTTCATGTAAGAGGAACTCAGACTGATATACAGGCATTAACTGCTTTATCATTTGTAGATCATATTTATTTTGCAAACCATTCCTTAAATACACTTACCGGTCCGGGAAGTACCACACCGGTTGCAACTAGCAGAGTAGGAGAAGTAAAAGACAAATTTGAAGTAGAGGTTAATTTCAGTTATGGAAACTCTGCCAACCAGATTGAAATGTTAAACGGAGATCTGTTACACCAACAGGATTATACCGGTGCCGGAAAGATCATTGCGGTTTTAGATGCCGGATTTATAGGAGTAGATACAGCATCACCTTTTCAGAGATTACATGATAATAATCTGATCTTAGGAGGCTATAATTATCCCGACGGAAATACGAATTTCTACACACGTCACAATCACGGTACAAATGTACTGTCTACTATGGGAGGTTATGTAGACGGACAATTAGTAGGAACAGCACCGGATGCAGAATATTATTTATTCATTACTGAAGATGTAAATTCAGAAAATCCGGTAGAAGAATCGTATTGGGTAGAAGCAGCAGAAAAAGCCGATAGTCTGGGAGTTGACGTGATCAATTCATCTTTAGGCTATGGAAGTTATGATAATCCGAACTATACATACACTTATGCGATGAGAGACGGTCAGGTTGGCTTTGCTTCAAGAGGTGCTTCCATGGCTTTTCAAAAAGGAATAGTTTGTGTAGTTAGTGCCGGAAACGAAGGAAGTACTTCTGAACCGCACATAGGCATTCCGGCCGATGCCGAAAATATCTTGACGGTAGGAGCCGTAGATAGTTCTGAAAATTATGTTTCTTTCAGTTCCATCGGAAATACAGCCGACAACAGAGTTAAGCCTGATGTATGTGCAAAAGGTTTGAGTGCCACGATCAGTTCAACCACCGGAACTATAACTACAGCAAGCGGAACTTCTTTTTCCAGTCCCATTTTAGCGGGAATGGTAGCTACTTTTTGGTCGGCTCTACCGAATTTAACAGCAGCTGAGGTCATTCAGTTTGTCAAAGAATCAGCAGATCAGTATGCCACTCCTGATATTTATAAAGGATACGGAGTGCCGGATTTTCAATTGGCTTTAACGAATGCTTTGTCGGCGCAATCTTTTCAACTACAAGAGGTTCATTTGTATCCTAATCCGGTTGCAGATTATTTATGGATCGATCCAAAAGAGAGCAATACAGGTAATTTAGAGGTTTTTAATCAACTAGGACAGAAAGTCTTAACGGTTAAGGTTGAGGGGCAAATGGTAAAAGTACCAACCGATGATTGGGCTTCCGGGATTTACTTCTATGATTTTTCCACTAATAATAGTAAATTGCGAGGGAAATTAATCAAACAATAATGAATCGAATTACACAACTTTTTAATATACAATATCCTATAGTTCAGGGAGGAATGATTTGGAACAGCGGTTACAAATTAGCCAGTGCAGTGAGTAATGCCGGAGGACTTGGACTAATAGGAGCCGGATCGATGTATCCGGATGTTTTGCGTGAACATATCCAAAAATGTAAAAAAGCAACTGATAAACCTTTCGGAGTTAATGTTCCTATGCTGTATCCTAATATAGAGGAGATTATGCAGATCATTAAAGAAGAAGGTGTGAAGATCGTTTTTACTTCAGCCGGGAACCCTAAGACCTGGACGCCTTTTTTAAAGGAGAACGGAATTACAGTGGTACATGTTGTGAGTAGTACCAAATTTGCCTTAAAAGCGCAGGAAGCCGGAGTCGATGCCATAGTAGCAGAGGGTTTTGAAGCCGGTGGACATAACGGAAGAGACGAAACAACCACACTGACATTGATTCCGATGGTAAAAGAAAGAGTGACGATTCCGTTAATTGCTGCCGGAGGTATTGCCACAGGAAGAGGAATGCTTGCCGCTATGGTTTTAGGAGCTGATGGTGTGCAGATGGGAAGCCGTTTTGCCGCATCTGTTGAATCAAGTTCACACGAAAATTATAAGAAAACGATTGTGGAAACCAATGAAGGCGACACGATGTTGACATTAAAAGAGTTAGCACCCGTTCGTTTGATCAGGAATAAATTCTACAATGACTTACAGGAATTGTATGCAAAATGTCCTACGCCGGAAGACTTAAAAGCACTTTTAGGAAGAGCAAGAGCTAAAAAAGGAATGTTTGAAGGCGATTTGGTAGAAGGCGAATTAGAGATCGGACAAATTGCAGGAGTTATCCATGAGATATTGCCGGTTGATACAATTGTTGAAAATGTAATCAATGAGTTCCGCCAGGCGCAACAAGAAGTTAGTAAAATTGAATTCTAAGACTATGAAGTTTTTTAAATACCTGACATTGTTATTATTATTTAGCGGAGTGTTTGTTTCGGCGCAATCTTTCCGTTTTAAGACAACCTCTTTGTCTATTTTAGAAAAAGACCATTACGGAAAATGGAAAAAATGGACCAAACCGAAACCAACAGAAGTTATTGTGACATTGGATTACGATAAAAATAAAATTGTTATTTATTCTTCTGATATTCAATATTACAGAATTGTAGAGTATTTAGGGAAAGAAATTTCAGAGACAGATGAGGTTAATTCCTATTTATGCACTAATGTAGAAGGAATAGCTGTTAAGATCTCATTCTTCGTCAGAAAAGACCAGCACAACAAAACACAACTTTACGTTTATCATAAGGACTTTTCGTTTTGTTATGATATAGAAGAAATTACAGACTAAAAAAATAAAAATGAAAACTAAAATCAGTGTACTGTTTTTTGCCTTAACAGCAGTACTATCCTTTGCACAGCAAAAACCAAAGTTAGTTGTCGGAATTGTTGTAGATCAGATGAAAATGGAATACCTGTACCGTTTTGCAGATGATTTTTCAAATGACGGTTTCAAACGATTAATGGACAAAGGCTATACGTTCCATAATACACATTACAATTATTTACCGACTTTTACGGCTCCCGGACATGCTTCTGTTTTTACAGGAACGACACCTTCAGTACACGGAATTGTAGGGAATTATTGGTTCAATAAAGCGATCGGTAAAGAAATGTATTGTACAGATGATGATTCGGTTACCACTTTGGGCGGAGGAACAGAAAGTGAAGGCAAAATGTCACCTAAAAATCTTCAGGCAACAACGATTACTGACGAATTAAAATTGGCTACTAAATTTGAAGGGAAAGTGATCGGGATCAGTATTAAAGACAGAGGAGCTATTCTTCCGGCGGGTCATTTTGCCAATTGGGCTTTCTGGTACAGTAAAACAGGTAATTTTGTAAGTAGTACGTATTACGGAGCTGAGATGCCGAAATGGGCGCAACAGTTTAACGATGAAAAACATTATTTAGAATACACCAATAAGACTTGGGATTTGCTGAAGCCTAAATCTGCCTATAACGAAAGTTTGAATGATAATAATCCTTACGAAGGGAAATTATTTAAAAAACAAGCCTTCTTTCCTTACAACATGAAAGAAATGTATGAAAGCAATGATGCCGGTGTTTTAAGAAGCAGTCCTTTCGGAAATAATTTAATCGTTGATTTTACTAAAAGAGCCATTCAAAGCGAACAACTGGGGCAAGATGCTGTAACCGATTTCTTAACGGTAAGTTTTTCTTCAACAGATTATATCGGTCACGCTTTAGGACCCCGTTCTATAGAGTTGCAGGATACTTATTTAAGGCTGGATCTGGCTATTGCCGACTTGTTAAATTACCTAGATAAAACAGTTGGTAAAGACCAGTATTTAGTTTTCTTAACGGCTGACCATGCCGGAGCTGAAAATGTTACCTATTTAAAAGACAACAAATACGATGTCGATAATATCCTTACCAAAAATTTTGAAAACTCGATTCATGCCTTCTCAGAAGAACATTTCGGTGCGGATCTGTTATTGAATTATTCCAATTTTAACCTGTTCCTGAATAAAGAATTAATTCAGCAGAAAGGTTTAGATTTATCCGAAGTAAAAGAAGCTTTCAGAACCTTTTTATACCGTCAAAAATTCATTAAGCGTGTTTATACCGAAGAGGACGTGATGCATGCTGCTGCCGGAGCAGATTATTATCTGAATTGTATAGCAAGAGGTTATGATCCTGTTCAAAACGGCGAACTGGTATTTATTTTCAAACCGGCTTATATAGAATATTCAGCAACAGGAACATCACACGGTTCGCCTTATACATACGATACCCACGTGCCGCTTATTTTTTATGGTTGGAAGGTACCAAAAGGCGAAAGTCATCAAAAGAAATACATAACTCAAATCGCTCCTACCTTAGCTCAAAAGTTAAAGATAACTTTTCCTAACGGAACAGAAGCTGAAGTTTTAGAGGAAGTACTGAAAGAATAAAGAAAAACGGTTGCTCAATTAAATGCGCAGCCGTTTTTTATAACCAATTTTAATCTAAATTATAAACCTTCAACTTCTACCTGATTTTTCAGGATATCTTCAAATGTTTCCCGTTGGCGTATCAAATGTCCTTTTCCGTTTAACCATAAAACTTCGGCAGGTTTTACTCTGGAATTGTAGTTAGAAGACATAGAGAAACAATAGGCTCCGGCATTGTGGAAGCACAAAATATCACCTTCTTTAATTTCAGCAATTCTTCTGTTGGAGGCAAAAGTATCAGTTTCGCAAATATAACCTACAACCGAATAGAATCGTTCTTTTCCTTTGGGATTGCTGATGTTCTCAATATAGTGTTGTGAACCGTATAACATCGGACGGATCAAATGATTGAAACCACTGTCAACTCCTGCAAAAACTGTTGATGTTGTTTGTTTTACCACGTTTACTTTTGTTAAGAAGAAACCGGCCTGACTGACTAAGAATTTTCCGGGCTCAAAAGCCAAAGTTAACGAACGACCGTATTCTTTTTCAAAAGTTAAGAAACGTTTGGTTAGTTTTTTTCCGAATTCTTCAACATTCGTTTCAATATCGTCTTTTTTATACGGAACTTTGAATCCGCTACCGAAATCGATAAAATCCAGATCTTTAAAGTGTTTAGCGGTTTCAAACAAAATTTCAGCAGCATATAGGAATACATCAATATCTAGAATATCAGAACCTGTATGCATGTGGATACCGTTAATGTGCATTTTAGTATTTTCTACAATGCGAAGTAAATGGGGTAATTGGTGTATGGAGATACCGAATTTACTATCAATATGCCCTACTGAGATATTGGCATTTCCTCCGGCCATAACATGTGGATTGATTCGAACACAAACCGGAATTTTCGGGTGGAGTGTTCCGAATTGTTCTAAAATGGATAAATTATCAATGTTGATCTGAACACCTAATTTAGCTACCTGTTCAATTTCTTCCAGTGAAACACCATTCGGTGTGTACATGATGGTTTTCGGGTCAAATCCTGCATGTAGCCCTAACTGAACTTCTTCAATGGAAACAGTGTCTAAACCGGAACCTAATTTTTTTAAAACCTTTAAAATGGAAATATTGGAAAGTGCTTTTACAGCATAATGGACTTTAAAATTTTCAACCTTAGAGAAAGCTTTTGTTAATCGTTGATACTGTTGTTCAATTCGTTCGGCATCATACACATACAGCGGACTCCCAAATTCCTCTACTAACTGTACTAAATCTTGCGTTTTCATTTTTAAAATTTTGTGCAAAGTAAAGGAATAAATTCTGAAGAAATCAATATTGTAACAATAATTAACAAATTATAACAAAATGTTATTTATATGTAAAAATAAAATCAAATTTTGATTAAAAATAACAAAAAGATGTGTATATCAAATTCCCAAATAATATACAAAAAAGTTAGCCATTTAAAAATTAGTTTGCTATTTTTGTTCCACATAAATAAAGAATAACAATCAAAAATTATGAACTTACACGAATATCAAGGGAAAGAAATATTATCACGCTATGGTGTGCGTGTTCAGCGAGGGTATGTAGCTAACAATGCTGAAGAAGCGGTTGAAAAGGCAAAACAACTTACTGCTGAAACAGGTACTGGATGGCACGTAATTAAAGCGCAAATCCACGCAGGTGGTCGCGGTAAAGGTGGTGGTGTTAAACTGGCTAAAAATTTAGATCAGGTTAAAGAAATCGCCGGACAAATCATCGGAATGGATTTGATCACTCCTCAAACACCTCCAACTGGTAAAAGAGTTCATAAAGTTTTAGTAGCTGAGGATGTTTACTATCCGGGTGAAAGTGAAACAAAAGAGTTTTACATGTCTGTTCTTTTAAATCGTGGAGAAGGTCGTAATATGATCATGTATTCTACAGAAGGAGGGATGGATATTGAAGAAGTTGCAGAAAAAACACCTCATTTGATCTTTACTGAAGAGATCGATCCTGCTGTTGGCTTACAAGCTTTTCAGGCAAGAAGAATCGCTTTCAATTTAGGATGTGAAGGAGATGCTTTCAAAGACATGGTAAAATTTGTTGATGCTTTATACAAAGCTTATGTCGGAGCTGATGCTTCGTTATTTGAGATCAATCCGGTTTTAAAAACATCAGATAATAAAATTTTAGCAGTTGATGCTAAAGTGGTTTTAGACGACAATGCTTTATACCGTCACAAAGATTTAGCAGAGATGCGCGACGTAAGAGAAGAAAATCCAATTGAAGTAGAAGCTAAAGAAGTTGGTTTAAATTATGTTGACCTTGACGGAACAGTAGGTTGTATGGTTAACGGTGCCGGTTTAGCAATGGCAACAATGGATTTGATTAAATATGCAGGTTTTGAGCCAGCTAACTTCTTAGATGTAGGAGGTACAGCAGATGCTAAACGTGTAGAAACCGCTTTCCGTATTATCTTAAAAGATCCTAATGTAAAAGCAATTTTGATCAACATTTTCGGTGGTATCGTTCGTTGTGACCGTGTAGCGCAAGGTGTTGTAGATGCTTATACAAATATGGGAGACGAAATTAAAGTGCCTATCATTGTACGTTTACAAGGAACAAATGCAGAGATTGCTAAAGAATTGATCGATAATTCTGGGATGCCGATCTTATCAGCAGTGCAGTTCCAAGAAGCAGCTGACCAAGTGAAAGCGGCTTTATCATAAGACAAAATTTTAAGAAGTGTATATAGTAAAAAAACGCCTGTACAGGCGTTTTTTTTATGCTATATAATTTTGATAATTATTGATGCTGATGTTTTGGGCCTTAATGTCGTGCATTAAGTTGTATAAACCGAAAAATGTTCGGTTGATGTAAATAAAATGCTTGGATCCTCTATTGCCATTCATATTTCGGATCTCAGTATCTTTAGAGTATTTTTCGCCCAATTCAGCTATTTTACCAAAGAAGACCTCATTCGAAAAATCGAAAGTAGTATTGTGAAACGGTTGCGTGAATAAACTCAACATTTCATGAAAGAGTTTTTTAAAGAAAACAATTTCTTCTTTAGAGTCATTAGGTTTCAAAATTTCCAGATCGTATAGTTTCCGTTCAAATAAGTCGGGATTATTAATGTTTTCTTTTTGTGCCAATTCAAAATAGGGAGCATAGAACTCTTCCGGGACAGTTTTCATACAGCCAAAATCCAATACAATAAGTTCACCGTTTGTATTCACTAAAAAATTTCCAGGATGCGGATCGGCATGTACTTTTTTTAATATATGCATCTGGTACATGTAAAAATCCCAAAGTGCCTGCCCGATTTGGTTTGCTTTTTCCTGATCGGTATTTACAGCAGTAAATTCAGAAAGATGCTGCCCTTCCATCCAGTCCATTGTAATGATTCGTTCAGAAGAAAGTTTGCTGTAATATTTCGGAAATAGAATATTAGGCAAATGCTGACATGCTTCAGCTACTTCAATACTTTGTTTAACTTCATTGACATAATCTGTTTCTTCGATGAGCTTGTTTTCTACTTCTTTGAAGTATTGGTCGGAATCTTTTCCTTTGATATTGAACATCTTAATAGCAATGGGCTTTACCAAAGCCAGATCAGAGGAAATGCTTTGTGCAACACCGGGATACTGGATCTTTACGGCTAATTTTTTGCCGTCTTTTTCAGCTTCATGTACCTGACCGATACTGGCTGCATTAATTGAAACAGGATTAAAGGTGTCATAAATTTCATTCGGACTTTTGCCGAAATATTTTTTAAAAGTCTTCGTAACTAAAGGAGCAGAAAGCGGAGGAACCGAGAATTGTGACAATGAAAACTTTTCTACATAGGCTTGCGGCAGAATGCTTTTTTCCATACTCAGCATCTGAGCCACTTTAAGAGCGCTTCCTTTGAGTTGTTTTAAACTGTCATAAATATCCGAAGCATTGTCAAGATTTAGTTGCTCTTTGGCTTCTTCTTCTGTTTTAATGAGTTTGTTGCCGTAGTATTTTAAATAATTGGCACCAACTTTTGCTCCGGTTTGCAATAATTTAGAAGCTCTTTCAATTTTAGAGGTCGGAATGTTGTCAATTGTTTTCATGACTTACGCTTTTACTTTTTCCTGCCAAATGAATTTTCCGAAATCAATGATATTTTTAAGTGGTTCAAGACTTAAGAAATCAAAACCTGCTTGTATCGACTTTTCAATAAAAACATCTGTTTTTTCAAACCCGGCTGAGGTATCATCGATCCAGAATTTCAAAGTGGACATTAATTGAAGCCATGCCAATTCAGAAATACCTTTTTGTTGTATCTTTTCTAAGTTTTCTTTTGGGAGATCAACAGGTTTTATACCTAAACCGTCTACATATTTTTTGAATTCAACACGAAGTGAACTTAATTTTTTCAGGTTTTCCAAGGCAGGTTTCCCATTTTCTAAAAGAAGTAAAACTAAGGTTCGGTTTGCCGTCAGCTGTTCGAAAAAAGTAAAATAAAAGCTCAAAAGTTTAGTTTTGGCATCATACGAATCATAATCTTTGCTATTACTCAAAGCTTTTACTGTAGCTTCAAAGAAATAGGTAAAAACACTTTCTTCTAATTGATCAAAATTGGTAAAATGCTCATAAAATTCTTTTTCACTGATCTTAATGCTTTCACAAAAAGCATAAACTGATTTCGGTTTTTCGTTTGTTTTTAGAAGTTCCTGAGTATAAGCTTCTAAAATTCCGTTTTTATCTTTAACTACTTTTTTAGCCATGACTTTTTCTTTCAAATTTACTAAAAAAATGTTGAATAGAATTGTAACAAATGTTAAACAAAAGTCAATTAATAACTATAAGTAAACAGAAAGTGTTAAAATTAAAATAGTATAAAGCAGTAATAAGAAAACCAGAGGCATTACAAATTTCAGCCATTTGTTATATCCCACATTGATCATGGCTAAAGAGGCTAAAATAAGTCCGGTTGGGTTGATAAAAGCAAATAACCCCATACCGTATTGGTAAGCATTAACGATAACTTCTCTGCCCAATCCGAAGGAATCGGCTAAAGGAGCCATGATAGGCATAGTTAAGACCGCCATTCCGGATGAAGAAGGAATAAAGAAGGACAAGCCTCCGTAAGTGATCAGCATACTGTTTACAAATACGATTTCATTCATGCCTGAAGTAAATTGACTGGCATGGTATAAAAGGGTATCGCTGATAAAACCTTCTTCCATAATGACTGAAACACCACGGGCAATTCCTATGATAAGAGCAACTCCTAATAATTCTGCAGCGCCATTGATAAAGGAGTTGACAAATTCACTTTCCTTGATTCGGGCAATAAAGCCGATCAGTACAGCAGCTACCAGAAATACACTGGACATTTCAACAAACCACCATCCCAGTAGGGAAACACCATAGATCATAACGACAAATGCCATAATAAAAATGAATACAATCAATTTTAGTTTTGCGTTGAGTTGTAAAACGGTTTGTTCTAAGCTCTGATAGTGTTCCAGAATGACTTGGTTTTCTTCAAAAATGACCGATTTTGAGGGATCTTTCTTTACTTTATTGGCATACCAGATGATATAAATTATACAGATCAATGTCCCCAGAATTAAAGCAATGATCCGTCCTTCGATTCCGGTGGTCCAGTTGATTCCTGCAGCGTTTGAAGCAATAATGGTGCTAAACGGATTTACGGTAGAAAACATAGTTCCGATTGATGAGCCTAAGTAAATAGAGGCCAGAGCGACCATAGCGTCATAACGAGCCGCAAGAAAAACCGGAATCAGAATAGGATAGAATGCAATCGTTTCTTCTGCCAAACCAAAGGTCGTTCCGCCCAAAGCAATTAACAGTGTAACAAAAATGATCAGTAAATATTCTTTTCCTTTCAGTTTTAAGGCTAACCAATTGATGCCTGCATTGAATGCTCCGGTCGTGTTCATGATGCCGACCAGTCCGCCGATGATCAGAACAAGAAAAATAATGTCTGCCGCTTCAATAATTCCTTTTATTGGTGATTCTATAAAATCTACTATTGTTTGGGGTTTAGCATCGATCTTTTTATAAGTATCGGGAATATTTATCGGTTTTCGGATGTCTTCATTTTTAAATTTAGCAATAGAAATTTTAATGTTGCGTTGCTCCAAATTTTCCTGAGTAGCAGCAATAGTTTCAGTGCCTTCCGGAGTTGTAATGATGAAACTATCATTTTCTTTATTATAAGTTAAAGTATCATATTTTCCTGTCGGAATGATCCAAGTTAAAAGCATCGTTAAGGCTGCAATGATGATAAGGATGGTTTGTGCTGTAGGGAATTTTATTTTTTTCATGTATTACTAAAAAATGAGCAATTGAATTATAAAAGTACTAAAAAAAGAAACTGTCTAAAAAGATGTGGTAACTTAGTTTGTTTTAAAGATACATCCTTTTAGACAGTTTAAAGAACAAAAGTAAAATGTTTATGATTTTAATTCTTTGTTGAAATATACTAAGTAATAATACATTTGTTTTTCTTCGTCCCAACCTTTTTCTACAAATTTTTCAGCACTTTCAGGATTAATGAAATCCATTTTGATCTGAATGTTCGTATCCAGTTCTATAGTATTTTTGGTTTTCTTTCTTACATCGGTTACGGCAGCATTGGCGATCGGAAAGTTAGAAACATCTTCAATACTGTATTTAGCCCCTTTGTCTACTTTGTAATTTTTGAATTCAGGAATGAACTCAGGGTTTTCCATTACTTCATTCAAGAAATTGGTTTCTTCAAATTCATCATTTTTAGCAAAGTGGTTAATGGCACGATTCATGAACAAAACTTCTTGTTGCTTATCTTCAGCCGGCAATACCACATCTTTAGCAAAATCTTTACAGAACTGAAGGTATTTTTTAGTCATAAAGTTTTCGTCTTGGAAAACATCAACAGAAAGGAAATGTTCTAACCAGTAGCGTGCATCGTAACGATTACTGTCAACCGTTAAAATTTTATACCCTTCTTCTTTTTGATAATTGAAAATGATACAACCTTTGTCTAATTTGTTTAGGTTAACCCCTTGCTGCAGGATCATGTTCAGACTGCTTTCGTTTTCTTCAAACTGAAGGAAATCAGTTTTGATCTCACTTTTGAAAACCCCGATAGCGTCAACTACATTGTTGTCAATAGAAACATGGGTTAAATAAGTAACGTAAACTTCTCCGCTTTTAATATGCGGATGATTAGACTGCTCAAACAGATGGTTCGCTATTTTTTTAGAGATTGTATGTACTTCAGAAGGATTGTTAAACGCCTCTGTAACCAAATTGTACATTTCGTTGTATTCTAAATCTACTTCATGAGCAAATTGATAATAGTTTTCTTCTTTTTCTCTGAAAGGTTTAAAGAAGAATTCCTTTAATAAAGGCATGATCTCATCGTTCAAGGCATAAGGCACATCAGATAAAAAGATAGCTTCGTTTCTGCTTTTATTCCCTACGCGGTGAATGGAAAGGTTCTCTATATGGGTGTTGAATAAGTTAATCATAAATACGGTGTCAATTAGTCAATTTTAATTTTTTAGAAATAGTACATACCGGTTTATTGTCAAACAGACAAACTACACGGGCAACTAGTTCCAGTTTTCATCAAATCCGAAGTCTTCAAAGCTATCATCTCCGTCAAACATATCAAAGTCTTCATCATCAAGATCATCATTAAATTCGCCGTAAATATCTTCACTAGACATAGCTGAACCTTTGAAACCGGTTTCAGGTGCTTCATTCGGTAAGTTTCCGTGAGAGAATAAAAGCTGCGGATAGTTTTCTCCCTTCTCTTTTTCCTCAATCGCACCTAGTTCAACAAAAAAGGTCCACATGGTGAAGAAATCGTAAACATAGATAATTTTAGTCTGGTTCTCATCTAAAATGTTTTCCAATACGAAATCGTGCATTACACTCATTTCTCCCGGAACATCTCCTGTATCAAATAGCGGAATTTCTTCGTCTTGTGTCCATTGGTCGTCACAAGTGTAAAAAGCAGCCATTTCCGTTCCGTCAAATCCGAAAGCGTTTACTACAGCATTATGTAAATCCTCTAAAGTTGCTTCACTTTCAATAGCAATGTCTCTAAAAATATCCTCTTCGGCATCGAGTATAACTCTGAATTTATAAATCATAACATGGGTATTAGATAAACCACAAAAGTAAGCATAATTTTAGATTTGGGATTTTAAAGTTGTCAACATTATTTTTCGTAGAACTCAAGAGGAAGATTGTCAGGGTCTTCAAAGAAGAAGAATTTTTTGCCTGTAAATTCGTCGGTTCGCACAGGTTCTGTCTTAATGTTTTGAGACTGAAAATATTTGAATGTTTCTTCTATGGAATCTACTTCAAAAGCTAAATGACGCAAACCGGCAGCTTCGGGTCTTGATATTCTGGCCGGTGGATCCGGAAACGAAAAAAGTTCAATGCAGTAATTGTTTCCTAATGCCAAGTCCAGTTTATAAGAATCCCGTTCTTTTCTGTACACTTCTTGCTGAATGGTGAACCCCAGAATTTCAGTATAGAATTTTTTGGAAACCTCATAGTTTGAACAAATGATGGCAATATGGTGTATTTTATTGATTTTTAACATAAATAAGAGCTTGTGAAAAGCAAAGATAGGCAAGAACTACAATTCGTCCTATTAATTCAACAGTTCGGTCAGGAACATTTCGATAGGAAGAAAAGCTAACGCAACTTTGTCATGTGAAAATTTAAAAACAAAATACTATGACACGATTAATTACAATTATTGCTCTTTTAATAGTTAAGTTGCTTTCGGCTCAGAGCATGAGTGAGAGTAAGATGGAAAAAGCTTTATCATTTTGGCAACAATCTAAAAATGAAGAAGCCAAAGTATTGTTTGAAGAAGTAACAGAATCCGATGCCGGCAATTGGTTACCGTATTATTATTTGTCACTATTGTATACAGCCGACGCGTTTGAGCAAAGAGAAAATCAAGAAACAATGAAAAGATTGTTAGAAACTGCTCAGGGATTTCAGGATAAGGCTAATAATTTACAGCCTGAAAATGCAGAAGTACTGATTATTCAGGCACGTATTTTAACCGGTTGGATTTTGGTAGATCCAATGTTGTACGGGCGTCAAAACTCGGCAGATGCAATGTATATTTTGAATAAAGCAGCTGAATTAGAACCGGAAAATCCGAGAGTTGCTTTGGAAAAAGTACTTTTTGATATAGGAAAAGCGAAGTATTTCGGACAGGATGTTCAAGGCTTTTGTGGTGAATTACAACGGACCAAAGAACTTTTTGCTACCTTTAAACCTGAAACGGCTTTGCACCCTGATTGGGGGAGGGAAAAGTTAGCCGAAGCATTGGCAAAATGTAATGAATAAAACTATGAACATTCAACGTGAATTTATAAAGGCTTTAAGCATCAGTATTATTATTTTTTTCGTTTTGGAAAGTGTTAATTATTTATACAACAGGCATTTTCCGGATCTTACAACATTAAAATGGCATTTGCTTTTTACCTTGTTGTACGGAATAGTACTGTACTTTATAAATGCAATGGTCTTTGTGGTACTGGATAAGATATTTATAAAGAACAGGTTTCATGCCAAACGACTGATAGTTGGGTTTTTAGCATCGTTCTTTATCTCCGGTTTAGCCGTTTTTGTATTGAGAATCGTGGAGGAGGTTTTGATTGAGAAAGTGCCGTTTTCACAATTTATAAAAGAAGAAACGCCTAATAACTACATGTTTACCATTGTTATAACCTTGATCGTTACTCTGGTTCTTCATCTGGTTTATTTTTATAAAAGTTTTCAGGAGAACAGGGTTAAACAGGAAAGGATCATAGCGGGAACGGCTTCAGCTCAGTTTGAAAGTTTAAAGAATCAGTTAGATCCTCATTTCTTATTCAACAGTTTAAATGTTTTGAGTTCGTTAATTGAGGAAAATCAGGATCAGGCTCAACGTTTTACTACTTCGCTATCCAAGATTTATCGCTACGTTTTAGAGCAACGTGATAAGGAGCTCGTTTCAGTTCAGGAAGAAGTAACCTTTGCTAAAACCTATATGAATCTGTTGAAAATGCGTTTTGAGAACAGTATTTCATTTGAGATTCCGGAAGATATTCCTCTTGAAGAATCTAAAGTAGTACCGTTGTCGCTACAGTTGCTTTTAGAAAATTGTATAAAGCACAATGTGGTAAGTGAAAAAAAACCACTGCACATCAGGATTTATATTGATAATAACGAATTAATAGTCGAAAATAATAAACAAAAGAAAGAAGTTTTACGAGACAGAAAGGGGGTAGGCTTGCAAAATATTGTGGATCGATACGCAATTTTAACCGAGAGAAATGTAAAAGTAGAAGAAACCGACGAGTCTTTTAAAGTAAAACTTCCGATTTTAACCAAACAAATCAGTATTATGGAAACAATAACAAATTATAACGAACAAACCGCTTATGCCAGAGCGAAAAAAAGAGTCAAGGAAATTAAAGAATTCTATGGCAACCTGTCTTCTTATTTAATTGTCATTCCCGTTTTGATGCTTATTAATTATAAAACGTTCTGGGCATTCCAGTGGTTTTGGTTCCCAATGTTGGGATGGGGAATGGGATTGATCTTTCATGCAATAAGAGCTTTTGGCTACGGAAGGTCATGGGAAGAGCGCAAGGTTCAGGAAATATTACGAAAAGAGCAAGAATCAAAGAATAATTGGCAATAATAATTTAAGAAATCAATAGCAGAATATCATGGAAACAAATTATATGGAACAAGATCGTTACGATAGAGCTTTGCATAAAGTAAAAAGGATGAAAAGATTTTATATACATGCTTTAGTATATGTAGTTGTAAATAGTATACTCATAATAGAGAGCATTCAGGAGTTAGGACCTGATGAGTCTTTTTGGGATTTAAAGAATTTTTCTACCGTTTTTTTCTGGGGAATAGGGTTGATGGCACATGGTTTATCAGTATTCCTGCCGGATATTATTATGGGGAAAGATTGGGAGGAACGCAAGGTAAAGGAGTTTATGGAAAAAGAAAAGGGAACTCAAAATAAGTGGCAGTAACCGGTTAATTACAGGATGAGAAAATACCTTTTAGTCATTATAAGCTTAGTCGCAATAAAGTTAGCTATTCATTTACCGGGAAATGGGAATTATGGTTTTCACAGAGACGAATTGTTACATCTTAGTGTAAGCGAACATTTAGCAACAGGATATTTTGAATTTCCTCCATTTATAGCATTTCTCGGGAAATTTGCACATGAGCTGTTCGGATACGATTTATTTTGGATAAGGATGTTTTCTACTTTAGCAGGTGTGTTAATACTGATCTTAACGTGTTTAATGACATACAAAATAGGAGGAAAGCTAAAAGCGGTTATAGTATCAGGTGTTTTAATTTTAGCTTTCGTTCCTTTTTATAGAAATCATTTACTTTTTCAACCGGTTGCTTTCGATCAGTTATTTTGGACGTTAAGTTTCTTTTTTACAGTTCTGTATTTAAAAGATAAAAAGAATTTGTACCTGGTTCTACTAGGAATTTCTCTAGGTTTAGGTTTTTTGAATAAGTATATTATATTTTTGTTGATAGTTTCTCTTTTTATAGCTTTGGTTATAACGCAACGAGAAAAGATCATAAAGAATAAATGGTTTTATCTGTCGGGAATAATTGCCTTGATGATGGTTTTGCCTAATTTATTCTGGCAGTACGAACACCATTTTCCTGTATTCTTACATTTTCAAAAATTAAAAGAAAGTCAGCTCGATGCAACAACCGGCTTAGATTTTCTGAAAGAGCAAGTAGCATCACCGTTTACTTTTATAATCGCATTACTTGGATTAATAAGCGTGTTTTTTATTGATTCTATTAAGAGATACAAAGCAATTAGTATTGCTGTTCTATTGGTTTTTGTGAGCATGTGGTTATTGAAATCGAAAGGATATTATTTCTTTTCGGCTTATCCGATGTTGTTTTCATTTGCCGGTTTTGCAGTTGAAACTATAACACAAAAGCGAAAATATATTTACTATATAATTACTGCAATTGTTTTGTTGCCAAGTATTTATTTTATTCCGGAAGCCATCCCGGTTTTACCTATTCCGGATTTTATTAAATACGAAAATCTTAAACCCGATGCAAATGGAAGATATAGGCTGACAGGCGACTATGCCGATATGTTTGGATGGGAAGAGCAAGTACAATTAGTCGATAGTATTTATAAGACTTTTCCGGAAGAAAAAAGGAAAAGTGTAGGTATTATGGCTGAAAATTACGGAGAAGCCGGAGCAATAACCATTTTAGGTAAAGCCTGTGATCTGCCTCAACCCGTTTGTGCTCACGGAAGTTTTTGGACATTTGGACCTGGCGAACCCAAAGTAGCATATATCACTATTGGATTAGAACCGGAAGTAGTTGACTTTGTGTTTAAAGAACGAAAACGGATTAAAATAATTCATCATCCTTATGCAATTGATGAAGAAAACGGAATTCCGGTTTACATTTGTTCGAAACCCAGTATCAATTTTAAAGAGTTTTGGCCAACTTTAGAAAGTAAAGTATTTAATTAAATCATATTTTTAAAAATGAATATATTAATCATCGAAGACGAAAAACCGGCAGCAAGACTATTGCAACGAAAAGTAGAGAAATTAGGTTTTACCGTGAATCAAATGTTACATTCAGTGGAAGAAGCTATAGTTTGGTTTCAGGCAAATGCCCAACCGGATCTGATTTTTTTAGACATTCAGTTGTCTGATGGTTTATCGTTTGAAATTTTTGAGCATTTTGATACAACCGATCCTATTAAAAGCGCCGTGATCTTTACGACCGCTTATGATGAATATGCGTTGCGGGCTTTTAAGTTGAATAGTATTGATTACTTGTTAAAGCCTATTGACGAAGAAGATTTAGAAGTGGCAGTCCGTAAATTTAAGGAACGCGCAGGAAATCAACAGATTAATTTAGACTTTGATGCTATTAAGAGAATGTTGGTCAACCCTGTAGAAAAAGAGTATAAGTCTCGTTTTTCAGTGAAAATAGGCAACCAGATCAAAGTGATTGCTATTGAAGAAGTGGAATGTTTTTATAGTGAAAACAAAGGAACCTATCTGCACACACTGGATAACCGTGATTATTTATTAGAAGGAACACTGGAAGTTTTAGAGAGTGAATTGAACCCGAAAGATTTTTTCAGGATCAATAGAAAATTTATCATTCCGTTAAAACCGATCCGTGAGATTCAGATGCACTCTAATTCCCGCTTAAAACTGATATTGCCAACGTATAAGGCGGATGAAGTAATTGTTGCACGCGAACGTGTAAATGATTTTAAAGATTGGATCGGGTAATTAAAAAAATAAGCGCCAATAGATAAAAAATCCAATTAAAACTAAATACAAAATATTGTTGAAACTAAAAGTTAGTAAGGCGAATGTATTCCACAATTTCTTTTTTATCAATTTGTAGTTAATTTTTAATAATGGAATTATAGCGATAGTCATTATATAAGGTAAATACGAAGTTAGAGTAACAAATACGCTATAAAAATCTTTGAAAGGTGCTGAAAAATAAAAGATATTACTATTAGTACTCAAAACAAACATGTAGTAAAACAATATTGGTCCCGTTGCTACTAAAAATAGTTTTACTGCATTGTATTTTTTTAATTTACGAGTTTTAAAATAATTGATGAGAAAATAAATAGAATTTACGATAAAAAATAATCCAGAAAGAACAAGGAAAAATCGGACAGCATTAGTGTTTTGCGGCGTTTTATAATGTGCCAATTGTTCAAATTCTTTGTTTCTCGGAAATAGAGTATCTATTTTTAAAATATGGTTTCCTTTTGCTAGTTCCTCTTTAATGTTAAACTGGATAGTAGTGTTATAATTATGATAAAAATATAGATTTACAGTTCCATTTGCATTATCCCAAATAGACGTTAAAAGAGTTCCATCTCCAATTTTATCTCGGCAAACGTGCATAGTGTCCGAAACGTTTTTACAAAATTCTAAATCTGTTTCGTACTTATCTTTTAAAAAAAGTACTCCGTTTTTATAGCGTGTTAGTCTAGTGGCATTTTCTTCCGAAGTAATAGATGGACAAAAATTGGATAATACGTAAGTTGGATTATTACCTTCGATAATTTTATAAGGTTCCACAACTATATAATCTCCGGATTTATCGATATAAATGAAAACATCATCAATAAAGAAACTTTGATCATATTTTTCAATGTATTCTTTAACTTCTGCTATTGTTTTACAAGTATGAAGAATATCTTTTAAATAAAATGTAGGATTTTTGATTTTTGATTTTGATTTAAGAGCTGAGTTTTCAATTTTTGGATGATAAGAAGCTAGTCGGGAAAAAACTAATCCATATTCATTCATTCCGGATTGTGGTGCATAGCCGTTTTGACCGTCATGTCTTGAACCTGTAAAAGCAGCACCATAAGGAGAATTAATAGTTCCGATTTCAAACCAAATACGAGGTGTTGTGCGCCATGCGTCTTCATTACATCCTACAATAGTTTTACCATTTTTGGTTATTTTGTACATGCTACACGAATTTCCAATACTAATTGAAAAAAGGAATAAAATACTGAATAGAACTTTTAAACACTTCATAATATTTTTTATCGCTATAAGTAAAACGATTGAAGTGCTTAAATGTTACAAAAACAAATTATTTACTCAAACGATGTAACGTATAAACCATAGTTGTTAATAAAACAAAAGCTACTAATTGATGTGCTAATCCTAACCATAACGGAACATGGAATAATAAAGTCATAACCCCTAAAGTGAACTGAAGCAAGACAATCGCTATCAGTACATTCAATCCGTTTCGCTGTTGTTTATCCGTGCTGAACTTTCTACTTTTAAAATATAAAAGAAACATCATAAAAACAACAATATAAGCAAAAGTTCGGTGAATGAACTGAACGCCGCTTTTTCCTTCGGTAAATGATAATAAAAGATTAGGCTGTTCTAAGGTAATACTTTCATGAAAAAACTGTCCGTCACTCATTAAAGGCCAATGATTATGCACTAAACCGGCATCTAAACCGGCAACAAAGCCCCCGTAGATAATTTGTATAATTAAGGCTATCAGAGCAATTCGGGCAATTTTTTGTAAAGATACAACAGCCGCTTTTTTTTCCGGATACATCAGATCTAATGCAACCCAGAGAGTGTAGGCAAATGTAATAAAGGCAAATGTTAAATGTAACGCCAGTCTGAAATGACTTACATCCGGATTGTCAATTAAGCCGCTTTTAACCATAAACCAACCTAAAAACCCCTGAAATGCTCCCATTCCTAAAAGAATGATACATTTTTTGATCGTTTCGCGATCGAGTTTCTTTCTGATTAAGAAATAAAGAAACGGAATGATAAAAACAACGCCTATGATCCTACCGATGAAACGGTGAAACCATTCCCAAAAATAGATGAATTTGTAATCTTCAAGATTAAATCCGCCTGATTTGAACTGGTTGATCTTTTGGTATTCCGGAAAAGTTTTATAGGCTTCAAAAGCCTCGTTCCATTTTTCTTCTGAAGTAGGAGGAAAAGTATCGGTAATTAAATGCCAATCGGTCATCGACAAACCGGAATTGGTTAAGCGGGTAATTCCGCCGACCATTACCATAATAAAAAGTAATACACAACCTAAAAGTAGCCAAATGATGACTGGTTTATTCGATTTCATTGTCCGATTTAATTTTTGCAAAATTACTTGATTTTATTTCTTTGATTGTATAACAAATCATAAAGTTTACTGTAATACTTTTTCATATGCTCTCCTTGCGTTTCCTCTTAAATAAACTTCACCACAATACTGATAGCCCATCCTGTCAAAGATCTTCATCATGGCATGATTATCAAAGTTTGTATCGACTTTAACGCTGAAAATATTTTGTTCTTTAGCATAGTTTTCAACATGCTCAATAATTACTTTGGATAAGCCTTGACCGAGAAAATTTTCATCGATTGCAATTCTGTGGATCACCACAAAATCAGAATCGGTTAACCATTTTCCGATAATGGTATCATAAGCAGGTTCAAAATTTTCAATTGCTGCACAATAGCCTATAACAGTTTCACTTTTAGTTAAAACAAATCCTGCATGATTCGCAATATCATTTTCAATTGATTGTTCATTCGGATATCCATCTTGCCATTGATCACTACCGTCTGCTTTTCTTCTCAAAATGGCTTGTCGGATTATTTTCCAGATAGTCTCTTTATCTTCAATTTCAGCTTTTCTAAAGGTATATGTTGTCATTCAATGCTCTAAAAAATAATCCAACGGTATGTTTTCAACTTAACTTATTTTCTTTAATCCCATTTTTTCGGCTCTTGCCAAAATAAACCGGTAAGCAGCATCATATTCATTAGGAATTTCTCCTTCTAAGATAGCTTCTTTTACAGCTTCTTTTAGAACACCGATCTCTCTTCCGGGTTTCAGGTCAAACAATTGCATGATCTCTTCGCCATCGATCGGCGGTTGAAAATTACGCACTCGGTCTTTTTCTTCAACTTCTACAATTTTTTCGCGAACGATCTTGAAATTGTTGTGGTATTTCTGAAACTTCTTAGGGTTTTTGGTCGTAATATCAGCTTCGCAAAGGGTCATAAGATTTTCCACATCGTCTCCGGCATCAAAAACTAATCGGCGAACAGCCGAATCAGTTACAATATCCTGTGCGAGAACGATAGGTCGCGAACTCATCATGACCATTTTTTGTACGAACTTCATTTTCTGGTTTAGCGGCATGTGTAAACGTACAAAGATCTTCTTTACCATTTTTCCGCCTAAGAACTCGTGTCCGTGGAATGTCCAACCTTGTTTTTTGTTGAATTTTTTAGTGGGTGCTTTACCGATATCATGAAGCAAGGCAGCCCATCTTAACCATAGATCGTCTGTATTAGGGCAAATGTTATCGACTACTTCTAACGTGTGATAGAAATTGTTTTTATGTGTATGCCCTTCTACTTCTTCGACATTGTTCAAAGCTGTAAGTTCCGGTAAAATGAGATCTAGTAATCCTGTTTGGTGCAACAGCAGAAAACCGATGGAAGGTTTAGCTGTGACTAATATTTTATTCAGTTCGTCGATAATGCGTTCTCCGGAAATTATTTCAATACGCTCAGCATTTCTGCTGATGGCTTCAAGAGATTCTTTTTCAATTTCAAAATGCAATTGTGTAGCAAAACGAATAGCACGCATCATACGAAGCGGATCATCAGAATATGTGATGTCCGGATTTAATGGCGTACGGATAGTTTTGTTTTTCAGATCTTCAACGCCGTTGAACGGATCGATCAATTCACCGAAGTTATTTTCGTTCAGGGAGAAAGCCAAAGCATTGATCGTAAAGTCGCGGCGCTCCTGATCGTCTTTAAGTGTGCCGTTTTCTACTACCGGTTTTCTGCTTTCAAAATTGTAGCTTTCTTTACGGGCTCCCACAAATTCTACATCAATATCATTATAGCGCAACATGGCGGTTCCGTAATTTTTGAAAACCTGAACTTTGGGTTGGTTCGGCAATAATTCCGAAACTTTTAAAGCCAGATCAATGCCGCTTCCTACCGCTACGATATCAATATCTTTTTTGTGATCACGTTGTAATAAAATATCGCGTACAAATCCGCCGATGACATAACTTTCAAGGTTAAGTTCTTTAGCGGCTTGAGCTACGATTTTAAAAACGTTATTGTCGAGATGTTGTTTGTAATTCATTATTCTTTGTTCTTTTTGTCATTTCGAACATAGTTGAGAAGCCTCAAATATGATGAGAATTTTCATTTTGTTCGGGGTAACAAAGCGTCATTACTTTCGGATAATCTTCACTTGGCTATCAAGGGTCAATTTGATAATTGTTGAAGGTTTATCGCAAATTTTATCGCGGTGCAAATTTACAACATAGTCAACACCTTTTATAATTTCAGGAGAAATTTCTTGAAAGGATTTTGGAGTAGGTTGTCCGGAAATATTTGCGGAGGTGGAAACCAAAGGTTTTTTCATTCGTTCCATGAGTTTGTAACAGAAGGGTTCGGATACTAAACGAATACCCAAAGTATTGTCGTCAGCAATAAGGTTTTTTGCGATATTCTTTGGTTTGTCTAAAATAAGTGTTGTCGGCTTTTTGGTATTGTCCCAAATATCCCAGGCTACTTGTGGTATTTCGTTAAAAACCTGATACAACATCCGTTCACCGTTTACTAAAACAAGCATGCTTTTGCTTTCTTCCCGTTGTTTAAGGGCGTAAATTTTTTTTATGGCTTCTTCATTGGTTGCATCGCAACCGATTCCCCATACGGTATCGGTCGGGTAGAGAATAATGCCTCCTTTTTGAATGACTTCTAAGGCGTTTTGGATTTCGGTTTGCATAGTGTTATTCTATAGAATTGGTATTTTGCAATATTTTTTGCCAAGCAGCCAGGATGCTCTCTTCCTCTTTTTCCATACTGTAATTTGATGTGATGAAGGTTGAAGCTTTTTCTGCTTTTTCTTTAAATAGGGAGGGGGTATTATTGTATTCGCTTATTATGGATTCAATGGTTTTAACAAATTCAATGATTTTCCCTTCTTTAATTTCAAATGAAAATTCCGGTTTAAAATATTCTTCCCCGCCTTGTCCGGAAAAACCGATAACAATGTTTCCTGCGGCCATTGCTTCTGCCGATGGTAGTCCGAACCCTTCTTTATGGTTCAGACTTAGGAAAAAAGTACTTTTTTTGAGAATATCAGAAACCTCTTTTTCTGATTTATTGTCAATTTCTGTGAATTGCCAATCTTTTATTTTTTGGCGTGCTTTGAGTATTTGAATAATTTGAGTAATATCTTCTTTTCTTTTTCTCGGCATATAGGCAATTGTTTTTTCCTTGCTATTTGATTCACAAGAAAAAAGATTCTTATCTATACCTAGTTTAATTCTGTAAACTTTGGTGTCAGGATATACAAAGTTTAAATATTTTTCAGAATTTTCAGAGACAACGATTGACCCCAGAAAGGATTTGTCGGTATAGATATTGCCTTTTTCAAAAGAGTCAGAAGAGCTATTGTCAAAAGTGTAAAAACAGTTTTGATTGAAGATGACTTTTTTCATGTCAGGTCTTATACAGTTTATATCCGGACCAAAAATTTCCGGAAATACCAGAATGCCGTTTTCGTCAATAGGGTCTTCACTTTTTGATCTTAGAAAGTTCTTAATAGATTTGTAGGTACCTGTCTTTTCTTTTAAGATCAATGTTTTTATTTCATTAAATAATGAGACATTATAGATGATCTTAGTGTTATTTTTAAACCATTGATGTCTGAACCCTTTTTTTCTGTGTACAACTTGCGCATCAAATCCGTTTTTATTCAGAATATCTACTTGACGGTATATTTGTTTTACCCCCCCGGCCGGTGCTTTACTATCTGTACAGATAAAATATATTTTTGTACTATTCATGTTATTTACGACAATATTGTTTTTACCCAGTTTTCTAATTTATATTTATTGTAGATATCTTCAGGAATATCCTCGTAAGGTGTTTGTAGAAAAGACTCAGGAATACTCTCGGTATTTTCATCCCATATAAAGATATTGTTGGGGTTGTAGAAATCGTATTCTTTTATATATGGATTAGTTGTTATTAATTTCTTTTTTAAGCCTAAGGCTTCATAAGGTCTGAATGATAAGCCTACTTGTGTAGCGTGTTGAATGTCTAATATTATTGTAGTATTTTGGTTATAGATAAAGGCTTCGTTAAAGGGAACAATTTTATGTATAAAAGAAATGTTCTTATGGTTTACAGTTTTAGAAAGCCCTTTGTCGTATGAGAATAGTGTAGCATGTGCGTGTAAATTTTGAGAACTGATTCTTTCCAGTATATTTATTAAATTGTTATAGCGATCATCATAGGTTCCCAGAAAGAAAACATCATATTCCGGTTCTTTTGAATTATCACTGTTGTAGAAAAAATTATACCCTTTAATCATTCCGTATTTTTTACAATCGTATTTGTCAAAACTATATACTTTGTCAAAATATTTCATAGTTTCAAACTGACCTTCTATTTTTTCGAAACTATCCCAGTAATATACAATAGATTTATTGCATTTATTAGTAATTTCTTCAAGTTGTTTTTCAGTTAAAATGTCGGGTCTGTTAATATAAGCAATGTCATATTTTTCATATTCATTTATTTTTCTTTCAAAATACTCTTTTTCATATATTTTTTTTATGTTTTTTCCTGTGAGTAGTTTTAAAAAAAAGTTATAGACCCTTTGTCCGAAATTCTTATATTTAAAGCCTTCGGCTCTGTTTGAAAAAGCAAATTGAACTTCATAATCGCTGAATTTTTCAAAACCTTCCAGAATCGTTTTGTAAAAACTATAATGATCCGGAGCAATATACAGAAGCCTTTTTTTTGAGGTACTCATTAAGAACTATGTTTAGATTATGTTTCCTGAAGTTTAATTTGATGTAAAAATAAGCAACAAAGATATTGTATGGATTCTAAAAATCATAGTTTGTTTTTAAGTATGAAAAGATTTTTAAACGTTCTAAGCAACTTCCATTTCTTTAATGTTATTTTATTATCTGACATTTTATATTTGTTAAAAATAATAGAGAACCATATATAGAATGTTTATTTTTGGCTTTTTATTTTCATTCAGACAAATGTTTTTTAAAAAAAGAGAGAGTAGACCATTAGATTTTTTAGTAATAGGAGCACAAAAATGTGGAACCACGGCTTTGTATTCTTATTTGAAGGAACATGAAGAAATAGGGATGTCTTTTAAAAAAGAAATGCACTTTTTTGATGATGAGACCTTATTTAGCGCAGATAAAGAAATTGACTATAAGGCTTATGAATCTTCGATTCAGGTAAAAACGGGAAAAGAAAGAATATATGGAGAGATAACACCGATCTATTTATATTGGCAGAACTCCTGTGAGAGAATTTGGCGATATAATAAAAATATAAAGTTGATAGCTATTTTAAGAAACCCCATTGAAAGAGCCTTTTCTCATTGGAATATGTCAAGGGAAAGAGGAATAGAGAAACATACTTTTTATGAAGCGATTCTTTTAGAGCAACAAAGACAAAAAGAAAGTTTACCATATCAAAACAGAGTGTTTTCGTATGTTGATAGAGGATTTTATTCAGAGCAGATCAGGAGATACAGAAGATTTTTTGATGATGATCATATACTTTTTATAAAGTATGAAGATTTTAAAGCGGATCAAAAAGAAAAATTAAATTCTATATTTGAATTTTTAAATGTAGATCCGTCCCGTTATGATTATGCTCATAAAATAATTCATAAAAGAGAATACGAATCAAAAATAACAGAGAAAGAGCGTCAGCTTCTTTTAGATACTTTTTATTATGATATAAAAGAAGTAGAAAGAATGTTAGGTTGGGATTGTTCAGATTGGCTAAAAAAAGAGAATGGATAAAAAAGTAATAGCTATAGGAGCGTTGGGAGGTAGTGGAACCAGAGCGGTTGCAAAAATAGTAAAAGAATCAGGTGTTTTTATAGGAGACGAATTAAATGGTCCTTTGGATAATCTCATTTTTACAAGGCTTTTTAAAAATCCGAAATGGAATAAAAAAGCGGCTATAAGTGACATTAATTTTCGATTAAGTGTTTTTGAAAAATATATGAAAGGAGAGAAACTTGATTTCGGAAGTTTTTATGAACTACTGAAAGTGGCAAAATCAAATAAGTTATCTCCTTCTCGGTATAATTTTTATTTTAATGTTCTAAAGAGGCGGACAATATTAGAAAACCCCAGAGATGTTTGGGGATGGAAAGAGCCTAATACACAGTTTTATATTAAAGAAGTTTTAGATTATTTTCCTGATCTGAAATACATTCATGTAATAAGAAATGGTTTAGATATGGCTTTTTCAACTAATAAACAGCAATTGCATAATTGGCATTGGAAGTTTAATATTGACAAAGATTTTAAAAATAAAGAAAGTTTTAATCAACTGAATTTATGGATCCGTTCTACTAAAAAAGTTATCAAAATAGCTCAAGAAGAAAAATATAAAAACAGGATTTTAATACTAAACCATACAGCATTATGTGACAACCCTAAAGAAGAAATTGACAGGATCATAGATTTTTGTGGTATTCCGTTATCTCAGGAAAAGTTAAATAAGCTTTATGAGATACCCGGTGATAAAGGTTCTAACGATAGGTATAAAAATTATGATCTCTCAATATTTGATTCTGAACAGTTGAAATTTGTTGAAAGTATGGGCTTTAATCTAAATTATAAAAAATGATCTCTCATAAATATAAGTGTATATTCATTCATATATCAAAATGTGCAGGAACATCAATAGAAGAAGCTTTTGGTGTAGACTCAGATAAATGGGATCAGCCGTCTTATGAAAATCTGTACGGTTGGTGTCCGAAAGAAAAACTCTTTCTGCAACATGCAACTCCTCAGCAGTTACTGGATAAAAATTATATTTCTAAAGAGCAATGGGAAACGTATTATAAGTTTATTGTCGTAAGAAACCCTTATGACAGAGCATTTTCGGATTATAATTGGGTGAAAAAAAATTTAGGGATCAAGAGAGCCGGTTTTTCAAGTTTTATATATGCTAAAGGTAAGTTTTATAACTGCCTGAACGTTAAAAACCTTGATTACAGAGGAATCATTTATACACTCAAAAATCATATTTTATATTGAATGATGGTTTAATAGAGTATGACAAAGTGTTAAGGTTTGAAAGTTTAAAAGAGGATCTTTCAGAACTTATTAAAGATCTGGGAGTAGAGAAAACTTTTTTCTCAGCAAAGCATAATGTTAACGACGATAAAAAGAAAGAGCATTATTCTCATTTTTATAATTTCGCAAGAAAGAATATTTTAGAGCGAAAATACAAAGAAGATATAGCGTTCCTGAATTATTCATTTGAAGATAAAAGAACCTTTTTTGAAAAGATATTTTAAGTAGAGAAATAAAATCAGAAAACTTATTTTATTTCGTTTAAAAAGTTAATTCTTAAGAATAGTAGAAATCCAGCTTTTTAAAGTATATTTATTGTAGATATTTTCCGGAATTTGTTCGTATTCATCACTGAAAAAATCGTTGGGAATATTTATTTCGTCATCTTCAATCACAAAGATGTTTTTAGGGTTATAGAAATCGTATTCTTTAATGGATTGATTTGTCGTAATGATCTTTTTTTCCAAAGCCAAAGCTTCAAAGATTCTAAAACTAAGCCCGTTTTGGTCTTTTCGCAGAATGTCTAAAATGATATCGCATTGTTCTAAATATTCTTTGACTTCTTTTTGTGAGATGCGTTTATTTGTAAAAATAGCATTTTCAATGAAGTCTTCAGGTTTCTTTTTGTTGAAGAAAATAGTTTGGTGAGAGATATTTTGGCGATCCAGAAAATCAACGATTTTTCGAAAAGTTGAGAAGCGCTCATCGATTGAAGCGATAGAGAAAACTTTATATTTTATTTGCTTTTCCTCATTGTGCGGCTCCTTATCTAAAGGAATATAGTTCGGTAAAAAAGTTAAATTGTATTTTTTGACATCATCTTTGTCAAAAGAATAAACCTTGTCAAAAATTTTTAAAATAGGTCGGGCATCATATCTTTCAAGGCTATCATACAAATAAGCAATGTAAGAAGAAGAAAATTGTTTGATTTTAAGATGCGTCTCTTTTGAAACCCATTCAGGATTTATTACTATAATTTTGTCGAAATCTGAATGCGAACGAAGCTGTTCAATAATATATTCTTCTGCTTTAATCCGCTTAATATTTTTCTTAAAAAAAGTTTTTTGAATGGAATTATGGATTCTTTCGAAAATGTGTTTGTACTTGTATTTGAATTGGCTAATTCTGATATGTTTAGCTTCATGACCTAATTCGTTCAGTTTAGCTACAATTTTTTCATCATATCCCCAAATATCAAAGCTTATTATACAGATTCTCATAGAATTTTTATATTTTTGCAAAAGTAACAATAAATTGGGTTTGAAAAAGATTTGTGTTGGTTTTTTGCTTTCGTATGACTATGAAAAGTTAAAGATATCTATTCCTTTGGTTTATAGAGATTCTGATAGGATTTTTATTGCAATTGATAGGGATAATCTTACTTGGTCAGGAAATAAGTTTGAGGTCAATGAAAGCTTTTTCGAATGGCTCAAAACCTTTGATGTCGATAATAAAATCGAACTGTATTACGAATCTTTTTACGTTCCTTCACTGTCAACTGAAGAAATGGATACCAGAGAACGGACAATGTTATCTGAAAAGATGGGGATAGGGAATTGGCTTATACAAGTTGATTGCGACGAATATTTTGTAGATTTTGCAGGTTTTGTCAAACAATTGAGAAAGTACGACCACTACTTAGATTTTCCAATCAAAGATAAAATTCAGATAGCAGCTTTTTGGGTCATTATATATAAATATACAGAGAAAGGCTTCCTCTATGTAGATAAGCCCATGAAAGCAATTTTTGCAACAAACTATCCTAATTATAAGTCTTTTAGAAGAACACATGAGAGAACTATTTATCTCGATAACTTAGTTTTACATGAATCCGTTGCTAGAACTGAAGAAGAACTTGAGTTTAAATTAAAGAACTGGGGGCATAATACACAAGTAAATGAGACTTTTTTGGCGAAATGGAAGAAAGTTGATGAGACGAATTACAAAGAACTTAAAGACTTTTATTATATAGAGCCGGAACGTTGGAAAACTTTAGGTTTTTTCCCGGTAAAAGAGCTTTCAGAAATTAATTTTTACACCAATAAAGACAAAAAATTAAAATTGACCAAGAGCTTTTTGTTCTTTAAAAACTTTGGGCAATGGTTTAAATTCCGGATTCTGAAACCGATTTCTTCAAAAGATAAAAACTGAATTCTCCTTAAAAATAGAATTTAAAAAGCATTAGGAAACCTAACAAATGAATATAGTTATAGTAAATAAAGGATTGCCTATTCCTGCCGTTCATTATGGGGGAACAGAAAGGGTGATCTGGGGGTTAGGTTATGAGCTAACTAAAATGGGACACGACGTTACATTTATAACTCCTCCGGGGTCTAAGTGTGATTTTGCAAGAGTAATCCCTTTAGATGAGAACAAATCTATTAATGAATTAATTCCGGCAGAAACTGATATTGTTCATTTTAATTCTTTTCTCGATGAGAGTTGTAATTTCCCTTTTGTTTTTACATTACACGGAAACAATCCGGAAGAGCATGAGATAAATCCGTATACAATTTATATTTCAAAGAATCAGGCAGAAAGAAATGGAGGGAAAACTTTTGTGTACAACGGATTACTCTGGGAAGATTATCCTGAAGTTTCTCTTACTAAACAACGTAAATACCTGCACTTTTTAGGTAAAGCGAGATGGAAAGTTAAAAACTTTGCAGGGGCTTGTGAGATTGCTTTGAAGGCTAATGAAAAGTTGTTAGTCATGGGAGGCAAAAGATTTGAATGGTATAATTTTAAGAATAAACCCTTTTATACTTTAAATCCGAAGATTCAGTATTTGAACTTTGTAGATAATTCTAAAAAGATAAGCATTATTGAGGAGTCAAAAGGTTTGGTTTTCCCTGTAAAATGGCACGAACCTTTCGGATTGGCAATAATTGAGAGTATGTATGCCGGAGCTCCGGTTTTTGGAACAGAAATGGGATCCTTGCCGGAATTGGTAAAATCAGAAGTCGGTTTTTTAAGTGATGACTACGATAAGATCGCAGATGTGATTAAGAACTCCTCTTTTTCGGCTAAAGTCTGCCACGAATATGTTGTAGAAAATTTTAGTGCCAGGATAATGGCAGAAAATTATTTAAAACAATACGAGAAAGTTTTAAATGGAGAAAAACTGAATTGATTTTTTCTACAATTTTACTTGTAAATATTGATCAATCCCTTTTTCTGTGAATTTGATCTTTTTTAAAGCCGTTTCATCCTCAATGGACTGATTAATTGTTACTCTGTCCTTTTTTAATTCTTTGTGATAGATATGATAGGCTATAGCAACATTTTTAAGCCTTCTGCCTTTTATCCCTGCATTGTGAAATCTTTCTATGAGTTCAGAGTCTTCCATTCCCCAACCGTTGAACTTTTCATTATAGCCGTTTATAGCAATAAAATCTTTTTTCCAGAAAGACACATTACAGCCCCGTAATTTTTTTGACCTTTTGGAAGTTGTTTTTATAAAGTTCATTAGGAAAGGAAACCGTATGGTTCTTGTTCTTTTTTTAATTCCTTTTGAAAAAGGTGAAAAATCGATTATCTTGTGAGTAAGTACACGATTGAGTGCCTTTTCCTGGATATTAGATCTGGAGCCGAACAAATAATGATTATCAAGAGCGTATGTTAAGTGGTCTTTGATAAAATGCTGATGCATAATAATATCACCGTCAATCTGAATAATATATTCATATTTTGATTGAGCAATGGCTTTATTTAAAATAGTAGCTTTTTGAAAGCCATTGTCTTCTTGCCAGACATGTAGTAAAGGGACAGGGAATTTTTTTTGAAATTTTTGAATTAGAAGCGCAGTATCTTCGTTTGAACCATCATCAGCAATTATTACTTCATCCGGCAGATGGCTCTGTCTTAAAACACTCAGCAGGAGTAATTCTAAGGCACTTGGCCAGTTATAAGTAGAAGCAATTAATGTGCATTTCGGGAAAAGGTTCATTTTAATATGTAATAAAGTTAATCTATATGTCTATACTTCATCCATAAAAATAATTCTTCTTTGAACTTTTTAAAAGCTAATAGATTTGCCAAAATTAAGCCGTTAAATCCATTAAAAATACATTTCATAAAAAAAAGTTCATACAAAAATACTTTAAAAGGTTCATTTAATATCCTGATCAAATAACTTTTTTTTCTTAATCTATAGGAGCGCATCGCATTTATTTGAGCTTCAATGGTAAGTAGAGAGTTGAATTGATCAAAATTATTATAAGGATGATAGTTAATCAGTTGTTTAGAAGTATAAAGGACAGGTTTAATCTTTTGCTCTGAAATGAAGAAAGCTTTAAAATATTCCTTGCTGAAAAGTACAGGAATAGTTTTTTTAGATAAACTGCTGTAGTTTATGGAGCCATCAATGAAATCAATTTGCTTTTTAAAAGCTAAACATTTATCAGGATGCCGTTTGTCTATAAAGGTTTTAAATTCTGTTACAGTGCCATCATGAATTCTGTCAAATGGTGATAGAATCAGGAAAAAATCTGCATCAGACGAATTATAGATTTTTTTATAGCTAATTTCTAAATCAAAATCAGTACAGTCTAAAAATGTAACCTCCCGAGAGGTAGATTTTATATCGTTATTATCAAATGAAAGTATAAAAATTTCAGAGATAAAATCATTTAATGAGTTGATAAGCGGCTCAAAATTAATATTTTGATGGTATTGGAATGTAATTAAGGCTACCTTGTTTTTCAACTGTTTTTTTATTAAAATGAAAACAAATTTAGTAAAATAATGAGTACTTTTGCAATTATTGCAAAAATATGAAGAAGCTATCGGTCTTAATGTATCACAATTTCACGACCATTAAAGAGAAGGGGAGTGGGCTGACAATTCATGCAGATCTTTTTGAATCCCAATTACAATATTTGGTAAAAAAGAACTACAAAGGACTGCATTTTAAGGATATAATAGCAAATAAGGATTTGCCGGAAAAAAGTATTATTTTAACTTTTGATGATGTAACGGTAAACCAATTGGAAATAGCACTTCCTTTACTTCAAAAGTATAATTTTAAAGCAACATTCTTTATACCGTTTGCTTATGTTGGAAAGTCAGATCTGTGGAATTCCGGTACCGAAAAGATCATGACTGTTGAGCAACTTAAATCTTTACCGGCTGACCTTATTGAATTAGGGCATCATTCTTTCGAGCATAAAAGGTTTAAAGCGTTATCAATCCTTGAAGCTAAAACAGATTTAGAACGATCAAACCAATTTATAAAAGACAATCAACTCGAAGTAGTGCCGGCCATTGCATATCCCTATGGAAGTTATCCTAAAGAGGTACAAAAGTTCAAGGAGTTTAAAACAGTTTTAAAAGAAAGCGGGATATTGTTCGGATTAAGAATCGGAAACAAGATCAATAGGTTTCCTTTTAAAGAACCTTATCTGATTAAAAGAGTTGATGTAAAAGGAGAAGATAATCTTCTGAGATTCAGTATAAAAATGCTTTTCGGAAGAATAAAATTATTTTAAACCTTTTTTGATCAGATACATTTTAGCATATCTGGAAAAAACTCCGTAGGCGTTAATACTGGCAATAGCTAAGCCGGGAACGCCATCTAAAAAACCTCTTTTCAAAATAAAAGATGAAAAAAAGCGGTAAAATGGCTTGAAGATCAATTTAAAAGTAGAGGCTTTCTTCCCTTTTTTAGTTTCCATATTAGCCTGAAACCAGGCATACGAATCCTTTTTTTGTAAAAAATGGTTCAACCCTTTATAGGTATAATGGAGCATAAAGTTTTTTAAGATACCTATTTCTCCTTCAACATGAAGTTTTTCATGAACATCACCGGAAAACGAAACACCGTTATTTTTAACCAATCGTAAAACCCTGTCTACTTTGTGGTATAAAAAACGGTTCATATAGAAATGAGGAAAATTGATTTTGTATCCATCATACCTGCGTGATTCAATGGCTTTAAGGATCTCTGCTTTTAACCTTTGAGTTACCCTTTCATCTGCATCAATAAATAAGATCCAGTCACTTTTAACCTGAATTAAAGCGAAGTTCTTCTGGTTAGAAAAGTTGTCAAATTTTCGTTTTAGAACTTTACAGCCTAATTCTTCTGCTAATTCAGCCGTACCGTCTGTGCTATAAGAATCTATCACAATAATTTCATCCGCAAAATCAACTGACCGGATAGCATCTTCCAGATAGTCAATTTCATTATAGGTAGGGATGATAACGCTTAACGTTGGCATAATTAGTTTTTCAAATAAGTAAGCAAATTTAAAAAAATGAAGTAAATTTGCCCTATGAAAAAAGAAATTTCTGTAATTATCAGTACATATAATTCACCGGAATGGTTACAAAAAGTGTTGTGGGGCTATAATACTCAAAACTATAGGAACTTTGAATTGATTCTTGCGGACGATGGTTCTAAACAGCCTACTTTTGATTTGATTGAACAGATGAAAAAAGAGGTTTTTTACCCTATAATCCATGTTTGGCACGAGGACAACGGTTTTCAAAAATCACAGATATTAAATAAAGCGATCGAAGCTTGTACCACAGACTACATTTTAATGTCGGACGGAGACTGCATTCCAAGACCTGATTTTGTAGAGCAGCACATTAAATACAGAGAAGAAAATCATTTTTTATCCGGAGGATATCATAAATTACCGATGAACCTTTCCAAAATGATTACCAAAGATGATATTTACTCCAATAGATGTTTTGATTTGTTCTGGTTGAAGAAAAATGGTATGAAAACCTCTTTTAAAAATTTAAAAGTGTATGCTAAAGGTTGGTTCAGTGATATTTTAAATTTTTTGACACCTACAACGCCAAGTTGGAACGGTCACAATTCATCAGGTTGGAAAAGAGATATTGTAGCAATTAACGGTTTTGACGAACGAATGCAGTACGGAGGACAAGACAGAGAGTTAGGCGAACGTTTGGTGAATTACGGAATTAAACCCAAACAAATCCGCTACAGCACTGTTTGTTTGCATTTAGACCACCCGAGAGGTTACGCTACCAAAGAATCTATTGATAAAAATAAAAATATCAGAAAAGAAACGCGTACCGAAAAGAAAAAGTGGACACCTTACGGGATTGTAAAATCATAATTTGTTTGCTAAAAAGCTTTCCATCTTCGGGATAATGATTTCAGGGGTTAGTTCTCTATACATGATACTAGGATTAGCCTCTATTTTTTTGCGCTCTGCAAACGTAAAAGCAGAATACAATTCCGGTTTTTCTTCTAACAGATGGACGGAAGCATGTAACTTGCCATCTTCAAAACTAGCCCAGTGATCTTTATTGACATAAGGAGAGAAAATAGTAAAAGTAGGTTTGTTTAGAGCCTTAGCGATATGAACGGCACCACCTTCGTTACCGATAAAAACATCGCATTGGTACATTAGAGTGATAAAATCACGAATGGATTGCGCATAAAGATCAATCAGTATGTTTTCCTTATGTTCGCATAAATTGTATATTTTTAAAGCTTCTTCTTTTTGTTTGGGAGCGTAATTAAAAATAATATTGATATCATATTGCTTAACCAGAAAATCACAGATTGCGGCAACATAATCATAAGGCATTGATTTTTGCGGTGTGCTGCCTAAGACGCCTAAAATAACTGTTTTCTTTCCGTTAGCATCAAACCATTTTTTGTTTTTCTCAGCTTCTGATAAGAAAAGTTTAGGATAATAGTCAAATTCAGCATTAGGTTCAATTTGCTTAATTAACTCAATTCTGTCTTCAATAGCTTTTCCGCTATTATGACTTTTCTCTTTAAGATGCTCTACAGGATGAGTATAGAATCCGAGATTTCCCATTTTTTTCCGACTCTTATTCCCGATGGTTATTCTGGCACCGCCAAATTTACAGATCAATCGGCTTTGCGTTTTTGAATAAGGGTCAAAAATGATATCGTATTTTTCTTTTCGTATCTGACCGATAAAAAGAAAGAGGTTCTTTAAATTCTTTAATTTTTTTTCTTCAATAGGAATTATTTTATCTATATTGGGATTGTGTTCAAGGACACCGGTAGTAAAATCATAAGCCATGAAATGAATTTCAGCATCTGGGTGTATCCTTTTATAATTATTTGCAATTATTGAGCTGATCAAAACATCGCCAATCCTTTTATTTTGGATGATTAAAACTTTCATGATAAAATAATTTCTTGGTGCAAAGTACTATTTTTTATACTTTTAAGCCAAAATTTAATTCAACATTTGTGAACATACGCATTTATACGAATCATACTATTGATCAAAGTATTATAAAACAATTGATTACAGATCTTCCGGCAAATAAAGATGTTTTAGTTGAGGGAAAACGAAATGTAATTAAAAAAGCTTCGTATAATGGTGCGGCAGTTACAATCAAGCAATTTAAAAGATTAAATTTTCTTAAAGCAATTATTTATACGTACTTCCGGGAAAATAAAGCAAAACGTTCTTTTGAATATGCAGCATACCTATTAGAACACGGAATTCTGACGCCTAAGCCTTATGCTTATGTTGAGGTGAGGAACGCTTTGGGACTATTATCTGAATGCTACTATGTTTGCGAATTGATCCGGTATGATTTTACTATCAGGGAAATTATTCACGACCCGTTATTTCCGGACAGAGAGAAAGTTTTAGAAGGTTTTACGGAGTTTTCATTTAAACTGCATGAAGCAGATGTGAATTTTTTAGACCATTCGCCGGGAAATACTTTAATTGTTAAAGACGGAGATCATTATAAATTCTACCTGATAGACCTTAATAGAATGAAATTTCAGAAAATGTCTCTTGAAGACAGAATGAATAACCTGAAAAAACTTTGGTTCTCTAAGGATATGATTCGTCTGATCTCAAAAAAGTATGAACAACTAAGTGGTTTGTCAGCAACAGAACTATCAGCTGAGCTGTTAAAGAAAACCAATAGTTTTAAAAAGAAAATTTACAGAAAAAAGTACTTAAAAAGAAAGTTGAAAGGAATATTCTAAATAAAAAAAAGGATTCAATTGAATCCTTTTTTTTATTTATTTTAAACGGCTACATTGTATTCTCTTAAAGCATCGTTCAGAGATGTTTTCAGATCCGTTGAAGCTTTTCTTTTACCAATGATTAAAGCACAAGGAACCTGATAGTCACCGGCAGGAAATTTTTTGGTATAACTTCCCGGAATAACGACAGAACGTGCTGGAACAATTCCTTTATATTCAACCGGTTCATTACCGGTAACGTCAATAATTTTAGTGGAAGCGGTCAGTACAACATTAGCACCTAAAACAGCTTCTTTTTCCACTCTTACACCTTCAACAACAATACTTCTTGATCCTAAAAAAGCACCATCTTCAATAATTACAGGAGCTGCTTGTAACGGTTCCAATACACCACCGATTCCAACACCACCACTTAAGTGAACGTCTTTCCCGATCTGAGCACAACTTCCCACGGTAGCCCAAGTGTCAACCATAGTTCCCGCATCAACATAAGCCCCGATATTAACATAACTAGGCATCATGATTACTCCGGAAGAAATATAAGCCCCGTGACGAGCCACTGCATTAGGAACTACACGAATCCCTTTCTCAGCATATCCTCTTTTTAAAGGCATTTTATCGTGATACTCAAAAATTCCGGTTTCGAGAGTCTCCATCTTTTGAATAGGAAAATATAAAACAACGGCTTTCTTTACCCATTCGTTTACTTGCCAACCTTTTTCTGTAGGTTCAGCAACACGAAGTGTCCCGTTGTCTAGCAATTCAATCACTTCTCTGATAGTCTTCTGTGTATTCTCGTTTTGTAATAGGGAACGGTCTTCCCAAGCCTGCTCTATAATAGTTTGTATCGCTTGCATTTTTTTAATTTTTGTGCAAAGATATAATCTTTTTTACAGATAAAATTTTGGTTTCAAAGGCTATTTTGTGAAAAAAATGAATATTCTTCTGTCACAACCTCTTAAAATAGTATGGCTGTTTTGGATAAATTTAAAATTTGTTGCATTATTTTAATCGATTTTTGCGAAAAGGTTATAATTTTTCAATAACTAACTAATATATTTGCAGTAGAAATCCTTTAAATCAAAATTAACATGAATATAGATGCAGATGTAGTACTAGTGGGTTCTGGTATCATGAGTGCTACATTGGGGACATTTTTAAAAGAGCTAGATCCAAATACTACAATTGAAATTTTTGAAAAATTAGACACCGCATCAATTGAAAGTTCCGATGCTTGGAACAACGCCGGTACCGGACATTCCGCTTTTTGTGAATTAAATTACACACCAGAAAAAAGCGATGGAAGTGTTGACATTTCCAAGGCTGTTAAAATAGCCGAACAATTTGAAGTTTCCAGACAGTTCTGGGCTTATTTAGTCAAAAAAAACTTAGTTGCTTCTCCTGAAAATTTTATTAGAACAACCCCTCATGTTAGTTTCGTATGGGGAGAAGATAATGTGAATTTTCTAAAGAAAAGACATGAAAAATTAACAGAGAATAACCTTTTCAAAGGAATGAAATTCTCTACAGCTGCTGATGAAATTAAATCTTGGATACCACTGGTGATGGAGGGTAGAAAAGAAGATGAGAAAATTGCAGCAACTTATATGGACAGGGGAACAGATGTGAATTTCGGAAATCTTACTCGTGCCTTGTTTGAATACCTTAAAGCGCAGTCAGGCGTTAAAATGCATCTGAAACATGAAGTATTGAATCTGGATAAAACCAAAGAAGGAACCTGGACTGTTGAAGTAAAAGATCTGAATTCCGGTAAGAAACGAAAAGTAACCGCAAAATTTGTGTTTTTAGGAGCCGGAGGAGGAGCCTTACCTTTATTAGAGAAATCTAATATTGAAGAAGGAAAAGGTTTCGGAGGTTTTCCGGTAAGCGGTCAATGGTTGCGTTGTACAAATCCGGAAGTGATCGAAAAACACCATGCAAAAGTATACGGAAAAGCAGCTGTTGGCGCTCCGCCAATGTCAGTTCCGCATTTAGATACGCGCATGATAGACGGGAAACAAGAGCTGTTGTTCGGACCGTATGCCGGATTTACGACTAAATTCCTGAAAAACGGTTCTTATAGCGATTTATTCAAATCGATCCGAACAAGTAATATTTCTCCGATGCTGGGAGCCGGAATGAAAAATATTCCTTTGACTAAATATCTTATCGGACAGGTAACTCAATCGCAGGAAGACAGGGTAGAAGCCTTGAGAGAATATTTTCCTAAAGCTGACGGGAAAGACTGGATGTTACAGGAAGCAGGAGTTCGGGTTCAGATTATTAAGAAAGATACAAACGGAAAAGGTATTCTTCAATTCGGAACAGAGATTGTAAGTGCGGCCGATTGTTCTATCGCAGCTTTGTTAGGAGCTTCGCCGGGAGCTTCCACAACAGTTTCGATTATGCTGGAATTACTGGATCGCTGTTTCGCCGAAAAAATGAAAACAGAGGAATGGCAAACTAAAATTAAAGAGATGATTCCTTCCTATGGACAATCGCTCAACAATAGTACGGAGCTTTTTGAAAAAGTAAGGAGTATGACCTCAGAAATATTAAAATTAGAAGCGTAAAAGTGGGAAAATCCCACTTTTACTTTTTTAAATTTGTTACTTAAAACAGAAATAATGGCCAGAGTTTTAGCTTTAGATTACGGAACGAAAAGAATAGGAGTTGCAGTTACTGATGAATTACAGATCATAGCATTCGGTTTGACGACCGTGACAACAGAAACAATTTTTACTTTTTTAAAGGACTATTTTGAAAAAGAAAAAGTCGAAACGGTTATTATTGGAGAACCCAAGCAAATGGACGGAACACCTTCACAAAGTGCTGAAGCAATTCTAAAATTCAGTACAAAGTTTCAAAAAGAGTTTCCCCTGATTCCGTTGGTAAAAATAGATGAACGCTTCACATCAAAAATGGCTTTCCAGACTATGATTGATAGCGGGCTGAAAAAGAAGCAGAGACAGAACAAAGGCTTGATTGATGAGATTTCCGCAGTTATTTTATTACAAGATTATCTAAAGTATAAAAGTTAATAAAATATATTTTTTTTAAAGAAATAATCTTTTTATATTAGAATTTTAAAACAAAATGTTAATGAAAGAAGTTTTAGATTCTAAAGATTTACAAATCTTAGAAATACTGCAAAATGACTCAACGCTGCCCATAAAAGAGATCGGTGAACAAATAGGACTTTCTTTTACGCCTACTTATGAACGCATTAAAAACTTGGAACGCAAAGGAATCATCAAAAAATATGTAGCACTAATTGACCGTATGAAAATAGGTCTGGAAATCGTAGTGTATTGTAATGTTACTTTAAAAGAACAATCCAAACAAGCTTTAATGGATTTTGAAAACACGGCTGCTTCTATTCCCGAAATTCAGGAATTGATCAGTTTGTCAGGAACATACGATTATATGCTCAAAATAGTGTCTACCGATATTACAACATACAATAATTTCGTTGTTAATGTAGTATCGAATATCCCTAACATAGGACAATACCATAGTAGCATTGTCCTGAATGAGATCAAAAAAGAAACGATGTTCAAACTTCCTAAAGCCAATAAATAGTATTAAACAACTTTACTCCTCACAGCATAGAAGGCCGATTTAATTTCATCCAAGCATAGATTTCCTATGCTGCCTTCGTGTGTGTGATTTAAATTAGTTATTGGTTCGTAGGTGTTATTTTCAATTTCCAAACCAATTTTTTTATAGGCTTCTCTAAACGACATGCCGTTTAAAACTTCTTGGTTTACGTTTTCAACACTAAACAAGTATTTGTATTTTTCGTCATCTAAAATATTGTCTTTAATGATGATATGATTCAGCATGAATTGACAAATTGATAAACAATCTTTCAAGGCTTCAATTCCGGGAAATAAACATTCTTTTGTCAATTGCCAGTCTCTATGGTAACCTGATGGTAAATTATTGGTCAAAAGCGCTAATTCGTTTGGAATCGCTTGAATTCGGTTGCATTTTGCACGAATCAATTCAAATACATCCGGATTTTTTTTGTGAGGCATAATACTGCTTCCGGTGGTTAACGAATCAGGGAAGGATAGAAAGCCAAAGTTTTGGTTCATATACAAACAAACGTCATACGAAAATTTACTCAGCGTAGCCGCAATACTAGATAATGCCACGGCAACAGCTTTTTCCGATTTTCCGCGTGTCATTTGCGCATAAACCACATTGTAATTCAAATCGGCAAAATTGAGTAATTCAGTCGTCATTTTTCGATTTAGCGGAAAAGACGAACCGTAACCCGCACCGGAGCCCAACGGATTTTTATTGGTTACATTATAAGCGGCAACTAAAAATTCCATATCGTCGGTTAAAGCTTCGGCGTAAGCACTAAACCATAAACCAAATGACGATGGCATGGCAATTTGCAAATGTGTATAACCGGGTAAAAGTACTTTTTTATATTGGTCACTCAACGCAATCAATTGTTCGAATAAGTTGGTTGTAAGTTGGGCAACTTCGCCTAATTCGTGTTTTAAAAACAATTTTAAATCAGTTAAAACCTGATCGTTTCTCGAACGGCCGCTGTGAATTTTCTTCCCGATTTCGCCAATGCGTTGCGTCAGCATAAATTCAATTTGCGAATGAATATCTTCAATTCCTTCTTCAATTTGGAATTTGCCCAATTCAATTTCACCTAAAATCGTGTTGAGTTCCTTTTCTAAAATAATCCATTCTTCATCAGAAATCAAACCGATGCTGTTGAGCATTTTAGTATGTGCCAATGAACCTAAAACGTCAAATTCAGCCAATAACATATCAAAATCGGTATCATTACCTACGGTAAATTTTTCGATAATGGTAGCATGATCTAAGTTTTCCGTTGATTTTTTTTGCCAAATTTTATTTCCCATTGTTATAAAATTTTAGAAAGTACGTTGATGTAAATGGATATTCCGTCTTTAATTTCGTCCAAAAAAATGTATTCGTCAGCGCTATGCGAACGTGTCGATAATCCTGGTCCCATTTTTAAAGAAGCACAAGGAATTACTGCTTGGTCGGATGAAGTTGGAGAACCGTATGTTTTTCGTCCGTAAGCAATTCCGGCTTGAACAAACGGATGTTCCAAAGGAATAGAAGACGAATTTAATCGCAACGACCTTGGTGTAACTTCACTTTTTACGTGTTGTTGTATGATTTCGTAAACTTCTGTATTCGAATAGTTTTCTGTAGTGCGCACGTCAACGGTAAACTGGCATTTGTCGGGAACTACATTGTGTTGTTCTCCGGCATGAATCACAGTAACCGTCATTTTTACTTCGCCTAATAATTCCGATTTTTTAGGAAACGAATACGATCTGAACCACAAAATATCGTCTACTGCATTTAGTAAAGCATTGTCGTTATTAGGATGTGCCGCGTGCGATGGTGTTCCTTTGGCTAAACAATCTAAAACCAATAATCCTTTTTCGGCAATGGCCAAATGCATTTCCGTTGGTTCGCCTACAATCGCAAATTCAATAGCACCCAATTTGGAATAAATAGATTCGACACCATTAACTCCCGAAATCTCTTCTTCAGCAGTAGCGGTCATCACTAAATTATAGTTGAGGTTTTCTTTGTCGTAGAAATAGACAAAAGTAGCTAAGAGCGAAACTAGTGCGCCTCCGGCATCATTACTACCTAATCCAAATAATTTTCCGTCTTTTTCAATAGGTTCAAACGGATTTAAAGTATAGCTTTTATTTGGTTTTACGGTATCGTGATGCGAATTCAACAAAATGGTTGGCTTGCTTTTATCGTAAAATTTGTTGTAAGCCCAAATGTTATTTTGTTCTCTGTGATATAGAATTTGGTGTTGTTTAAAAAAATCTTCAATCAACAAAGCGGTTTGATCTTCTTCTTTACTGAACGATTGCGTAGCAATTAATTTTTTTAGTAAATCTAAAGCGTTTTGGTATAAAATATTATGTTGTTCCGTTTGTAATTCGAGTACCTTCATACGAGTTTTTATTTAAGAGCGAAAGTATCGCATCTTCTTTAATTATAAATACATTCCTGACTCCTTTTTCAATAGCGGTAAAAGCATTTTGTAATTTGGGTAACATGCCTTTGTTGATGATTCCTTTTTCTTTGAGTTCCAAAAAATAGTCATAATTGATTTCCGGAATAAAAGAATTGTCATCTTCAAGATTAATCAAAACCCCTTTTTTTTCGAAGGAGTAAATCAAATTTACATCATATTTTTCAGAAAGTGAAACCGCTAATGATTGCGCAATAGTATCGGCATTAGTGTTTAATAACTGACCGTTTGCATCGTGAGTTATTGCACAGAAAACGGGGACAAGTGCATTATTTAAAAGGATTTCGATGAATTCCGTATTGATACTTTTTTCGGTCATGTCGCCTACGAAACCGAAATCTATCGGTTCAGTGGGACGTTTAACGGTTTGAATTGCATTTCCATCAGCACCCGATAACCCGATTGCATTACAACCTGATTTTTGCAATTGGGCAACCATATTTTTATTGATGTAACCGGCATACACCATCGTTGCAATTTTTAAGGTTTCAGCATCCGTAATGCGTTTTCCATCAATCATTTGTTGCGGAATGTGTAAACCTTCAGCCATTTTAGTAGCCAATTTTCCACCGCCGTGTACCAAGATTTTTAGCCCTTTTACCTGAGCAAAATCGGTCAGGAATTGGGCTAAAGTATCCGGATTGTCAATGACATTTCCACCTATTTTTATGATGTTAATTTGTTTTGTACTCATAATTGTTCCAAAATTTTCTTGAAAACAACTTGTGCCGAATAGATTCTGTTTTTGGCTTGTTCATAAATTAATGAATTTTCGCTATCCAAAACAGCATCACTTACTTCAACATTTCGTCTTACCGGAAGGCAATGCATAATTTTTGCACTATTGGTAACCGCTAATTTTTCAGGCGTTAGCATCCAATCTTCTTTCGTAGGAAGCACTTGTCCATAATCGGTAAAAGAAGACCAGTTTTTCACGTAAACGAAGTCGGCATCTTTCAAGGCTTCTTCCTGATTAGTTGTTACCACAGCATTTTGAGTGTATTTTTCATCTAGTTCATACCCTTTAGGATGTGTTATAACGAAATCTACATCGTTTGCCTGCATCCATTCGCTAAAAGAATTGGCAACAGCATGCGGAATCGATTTAATGTGCGGAGCCCAAGTCAACACTACTTTTGGTTTCGGTTTTGTTACCGGATGTTCGGCAATGGTAATACAATCGGCTAAACTTTGTAACGGATGTAAAGTTGCAGATTCTAACGAAACTACCGGAACAGTAGCGTATTTCATGAATAAACTCAAGGTTTTTTCTTGGATGTCTTCTTCTTTATTTTTTAATCCGGCAAAACAACGAATGCCAATGATATCGCAATATTCGCTTAAAACACGTGCGGCATCTTTAATGTGTTCTACCGTTGTGCCGTTCATGATAGCTCCTTCTTCAAATTCCCAATTCCAAGCATCTTGTCCGGCATTTAAAACCATAACTTCCATTCCTAAGTTTTGAGCCGCTTTCTGCGAACTCATCCTCGTACGCAAACTTGAATTTAAAAAGACTAAACCTATAGTTTTTCCTTTGCCTAAAGTTTCAAATGCGAATGGATCTTTTTTTAAAGCTAAGGCTTCGTTTACCAATTCGTTTAAATTGGTTATATCCTTAACTGAAATAAATTGTTTCATTTTTTATGGTTATAAATTATTTTTAAAATTATGCGTTAACTGCTGTTAGTGCTTCAAAAGCGGTAACAAACTCATCAATTTCTGTTTTACTGATATTCAAAGCCGGAAGAATACGAAGCGTATTGGGGTTCGAAGCATTTCCGGTTAACATTTTGTATTCGTCTAATAGTTTTTTACGAATTGGCGCACAAGGCGATTTCAATTCGATGCCAATCATTAAACCTTGGTAACGAATTTCCTGAATAGCACTGTTGTCTTTTAATTGGGCAACCAAATAATCACCCATTTCAGCAGCGTTTTCAATTACGTTTTCGTCTTCCATGATTTCTAAAACTGCCAAAGAAGCAGCACAAGCCAAATAATTTCCGCCGAAAGTTGTACCCAGCATACCATATTTTGCTTGGATTGAAGGAGCAATTAATACGCCACCAACAGGGAAGCCATTACCCATTCCTTTAGCTACGGTAATCACATCGGGTGTAACATTAGCAAATTGGTGTGCAAAGAATTTTCCGGTTCTTCCGTAACCCGATTGGATTTCGTCGCAAATAAAAACAGCACCAAATTCGGTACAAAGCGTTCTTATTTTTTGCATAAAAGCTGTAGTCGGAATTTGAACGCCACCCACACCTTGAATTCCTTCGATAATTACTGCGGCAATTTCATGTTGTTGGAAAGCTTCTGCTAAAGCGTTTTCATCGTTGAATGGCAGTAAAATAAAATTATCCGATTCGTTTACCGGAGCCACAATACTAGGGTTATCCGTTGCGGCAACAACAGCCGAAGTTCTTCCGTGAAAAGCTTTTGAAAAGTAAATTACTTTTTTTCTTCCGGTGTGGAAAGAAGCTAGTTTTAATGCATTTTCATTGGCTTCCGCACCGGAATTGCACATGAAGAAATTGTACTCCTCGTAACCGCTCAATTGTCCTAATTTTTCAGCCAATTGGTTTTGAATCGGGATTTGAACCGAATTCGAATAAAAACCGATGTTTTGCAATTGTTCGGTGATTCTTTTTACATAATGCGGATGCGAATGACCCACTGAAATAACAGCGTGACCCCCATATAAATCTAAATATTTTGTTCCGTTTTCGTCCCAAAGATAGCTTCCTGAAGCTTTTACAGGTGTTACATCAAATAACGGATAAACATCAAATAATTTCATTGTTCAAAAATTTAAAAAGCGTTTGCTTTAAGTTGTAATCCGGTGTTTTCTTCCCAACCCATCATCAAATTCATATTTTGAATCGCTTGTCCAGAAGCACCTTTTAATAAATTATCTATAGCCGAGTGCACTACTATAAAATCGTCTTGTTTTTCGATGTTTACTAAAGCTTTATTCGTATTCACTACTTGTTTTAAATCAATCCTATTTTTAGAAACCGTAACAAAAACGGCATCCGCATAAAACGATTCGTATAAAGCATATAATTCGTCCAAACTCAACGTTGTTTTAACCGTTGAACTCGTGTAAATTCCACGAGTAAAATCGCCACGCCAAGGCACAAACTGAATGCTCACTTCGTTGTTGTAACTGTTCAGTGTTTTTTTTATTTCGTCCAAATGTTGATGCGTTAAGGTTTTATAAGCCGAAATATTATTGGCTCTCCAACTAAAGTGCGAAGTAGGTGATAGCGATTGTCCCGCTCCGGTTGAACCTGTAATTCCTGTGGTATAGACTTCTTTCAACACATTTTTTTGTGCCAAGGGTAATAGCGCCAACTGAATGGCAGTGGCAAAACAACCCGGATTAGCAATATATTGCGCTTTTTGAATGGCTTCTTTTTGAAATTCCGGCAAACCATACACAAATTCGCCCGATTCGAAAGCGCCTTCCAAACGGAAATCATTTCCTAAATCGATGATTTTAGTGTTCGCATCTAATGTGTTTTTTTGCAACCAATTTTTACTTTCTTTATGTGGTAAACACAAAAAAAGAACATCGGTTTTTTCAACAGCATCCGTGAATTTTAAATTGGTTTCACCCCATAAATCCGTGTGAATTTCCGAAACTGGTTTTCCACTATAGGTACGACTCAAAGCAAATTGCAATTTCGCTTTGGGATGAATTTGTAATAATCGAATCAATTCTCCGCCCGTATAGCCGGCTGCGCCTATAATTCCAACTGTAACCATATTAGATTTCTAAAGGTTTTGCTTCTTTGTTTACTTGGTAATAAATAGAAAGTGAGTTGCTTACGATTTTGGAAAATCCTTTTACGTCTTCTCCGGTCCAAGCATTGTTCATTTCGCCATAGCTACCAAATTTAGAAGCCATCAAATCGTGTTCCGACTCAATTCCGTTTAAGATAAATCGGTAGGGTAAAAGTGTTACGTAAACTGTTCCGCTTACCATTTTTTGAGAGCTTTGTAAAAAAGCTTCGATATCACGCATGGCAGGATCAAGGAATAAACCTTCGTGCAACCAACTGCCATACCATTCTGATAATTGTGCTTTCATACTCAATTGGAATTTAGAAATCGTATGTTTTTCTAATAAATGATGTGCTTTTAACGTAATTAAAGCCGAAGCTGCTTCAAAGCCTACACGACCTTTAATTCCGATAATCGTATCGCCCACATGAATATCACGACCAATAGCAAACGGAGCGGCTATTTTTTCTAAATGTTGAATAGCTTCCGATGGATGTGCAAATGAAATTTCGTTAACACTAACTAATTCGCCTTGGTTAAAAGTCAAACTGATTTTTTCAGCTTCTGTTTTTTCTAATGGAGAAGGGAAAGCATCTTCCGGTAAATATTCGTGAGAAGTCAGCGTTTCTTTTCCACCCACAGAAGTTCCCCAAAGCCCTTTGTTGATTGAGTACAAAGCTTTTTCGAAATTCATTTCCACGCCATGTTCTTTTAAGAATTCGATTTCGGCTTCACGCGATAATTTTAAATCACGAATTGGTGTAATGATTTCAATTTGCGGACAAATTACCGAGAAAATCACATCAAAACGGACTTGGTCATTTCCTGCTCCGGTACTTCCATGTGCTACAGCATCGGCATTAATTTGTAACGCATAATTAGCAATACTTGTCGCCTGAATGGTTCTTTCGGCACTAACCGATAACGGATAGGTGTTATTTTTTAAAACATTACCGAAAACCAAATATTTAATGCAACTGTCGTAGTAGCTTTTTACAGCATCGACACAATGGTAAGAGTCAACGCCTAAAGCTAATGCTCGGGTTTTGATTTGTTGGATTTCTTCATCTGAAAAACCACCTGTATTTACGGTTACTGCGTGAACTTCATATCCTAAAGTTTTGGTTAAATAAATAGCACAAAATGAAGTGTCTAATCCTCCGCTAAATGCTAATACTACCTTTTTTTTCATTTTAAATTTTGATTTTCAATTGTTAAAAAAATAATCCTACGCCTTTGTTTCTAAACTTTACAGTTAAAATCTTGAGCAAAGAGTGTTTCTTTTTCATGTTCTTTAAACGCTCTTTTGCTTTTGACTTTTGTTCTATTTTTAAACGTTTTTCTTTTTCCTTTTCTATCGGATCCCAGAGCATAGCAGTACACATACAGTTCTTTCGTTCTTTACTCTTTAGTATTTCGAAATTCACACAGGAAGTGCAGCCTTTCCAAAAATCTTCATCTTGGGTAAGTTCTGAATACGGTACAGGTTCGTAACCTAAATCACTGTTGATTTTCATTACCGCTAATCCGGTGGTTAAACCAAAGATTTTTGAATTCGGGTATTGGGTTCTGGAAAGATTAAAAATGGCTTGCTTAATCTTTTTGGCTAAGCCAAACTGGCGGTATTCAGGAGATACAATTAAACCGGAATTGGCCACAAATTTTTCATGGCTCCACGTTTCTATATAACAAAATCCTGCCCAATCACCGTTTTCTGTAAGTGCAATAATGGCGTTTCCCTGCAACATTTTTTTTTCTAAATATTCGGGTGAACGTTTTGCAATGCCGGTGCCCCTCACTTTTGCGGAGGCTTCCATTTCGTTACAAATAGCTTCTGCATATTGTATATGCTTTTCAGAGGCTTGTTCAATTTTAAATACCATAGAGTTCTAATCCAAATATGTGGACAAATATAGATACAAAATTTGTATGAAATATTAGTTTAAGGATAAATTAACCTGTAAAAACATCAATTTGGATAAAAAATATTTTTTGTAATAACATTTTAGATAATTTATCTTTTTAGTGGGTGAAAATTCTATCAAAACATATAATTTAATTGTGTAATTTTGCGGTGAAAAATAAAAAAGCACATGATTTTACCAATTTATGGATATGGAGAGCCTGTTTTACGTAAAGTAGGAGAAGATATTTCGAAAGATTATCCTAATTTAAAACAGACAATTGCTAATATGTATGAAACAATGTATAATGCGCATGGAGTAGGATTGGCGGCTCCGCAAGTAGGCTTGTCGATTCGTTTGTTTGTTATTGATGCAAGACCGTTTGCTGAAGGAGATGATGTTTCTAAAGAAGAAGCTGCTCTGTTGAATGATTTTAAAAAAACTTTTATTAATGCAAGGATAGTAAAAGAGGAAGGTGAAGTTTGGGGATTCAATGAAGGCTGTCTGAGTATTCCGGATGTCAGAGAAGATGTTTTTCGTCATGATAAAATCACTATAGAATATTATGATGAAGATTTCAATAAAAAAACAGAGGAGTACGACGGGTTGATTGCTCGTGTCATTCAGCACGAATACGATCATATTGACGGGATATTATTTACAGACCATTTGTCGAGCCTTAAAAAGAAATTGATAGGTAAAAGACTTCAAAATATAATGGAAGGTAAAGCACGTCCGGATTATAAAATGAAATTTGCGAACAAAAAAGGGAAATAATAAGTGTGTCGTTAGTTTATAGCGAATAAGGATTAGTTTTTTTCAGCTTTTTGACTTTGAACTTTCGACTTTGAACTATATATTTGCCAACCTTAATTAAAAACAAGATTATGAGTATTCAAAAGATATTGGCTATATCAGGGAAACCGGGATTATATGAACTGAAGTTACAAACTCGTACAGGTTTTGTAGCGGAGTCTTTATTAGACGGCAAAAAAATTACTGTTGGTATGAGAAGCAACGTAAGTTTATTATCAGAGATTGCTGTTTATACCTATAGTGAAGAAATCCGTTTGAGCGAAGTGTTTAAAGCAGTTGCTACAAAAGAAAATGACGGTCCGGCGATGTCGCACAAAGAAAGTGAAGCTGATTTGAGAGACTATTTCAGAGAGGTACTTCCTGAATTTGATGAAGACCGTGTATATACTTCTGATATAAAGAAGATACTGAACTGGTATAATATTTTACAGCCTAAAGGATTGGTGACTGTAGAAGCCTTGACTGAGGAAGAGAATCAGGAAGAAGAAAAAGCAGCAGAATAAATTTCAGAGCATAAAATAAAAAATCCTACGTTTTTCCACGTGGGATTTTTTATTTTTATACATCAAATTAAACAGTAACAGAAATGAACACACGCCAACAACAATTGGAAGCCTTTAACAGGTTATTGGATATCATGGACGATTTGCGCGAAAAATGTCCTTGGGACAAAAAGCAAACCCTGCAAAGTTTACGTCATTTAACGATTGAAGAAACGTATGAACTGGGTGATGCTATTTTGGATAATGATCTTGAAGAAGTTAAAAAAGAGTTGGGTGATGTTTTGCTGCATATCGTTTTTTATTCAAAAATAGGAAGTGAAACTAATGCTTTTGATATTGCTGATGTTGCCAACTCAATTTGCGATAAATTAATTGACCGACATCCTCATATTTACGGAGATGTGGTGGTAGAAAATGAGGAACAAGTAAAACAAAACTGGGAAAAATTGAAACTGAAAGAAGGCAAAAAATCAGTTTTAGAAGGCGTTCCTAAAAGCTTGCCGGCTTTGGTAAAAGCCAGTCGCGTTCAGGATAAAGTAAAAGGCGTAGGCTTTGACTGGGAAGAACCGCATCAGGTTTGGGATAAAGTTCAGGAAGAATTACAAGAATTGCAGGATGAGGTAAAAGAAGGAAATCAGGATAAAATAGAAGCTGAATTTGGAGATGTGTTGTTCTCTATGATCAATTATGCCCGATTTTTAAAAGTGAATCCTGAAGATGCACTGGAACGAACCAATAAAAAATTCATTAAGCGATTCCAATATTTGGAAAGCAAAGCTGCCGAATTAGGGAAACCTTTAGCGGATATGACCTTAGCTGAAATGGATGTATTTTGGGAAGAAGCGAAGCGCTTACCAAAATAAGGAATTGGAAAATCTATGATTTTCAAATACTCCAAAAGGAAGAAGTGAAGCGATTATGATTACCGATTTAACTAAATTCATATAAACAAAACAGTTAAACCATGGCACAGATTAACCCTCATATTAATTTCAATGGAAATGCAGAAGAAGCCTTTATATTTTACCAATCGGTTTTTGGTGGAGAGTTTGCAAAAATTATCCGTTTCAAAGATATTTCAAGTCCGGAATTCCCGGTTTCAGAAAAAGAGGCAAATAAAATAATGCACATAGCATTACCCATTGGGAAAAATTTTTAATAGCAAATGATGTCCCGGAAAGTATGGGGCGAACAAACGAAAATGAAAATAGAAGTAAAATTTCAATAACTACTGAAAATAAAGAAGAAGCACTCAGATTATTTAAAGGACTTTCGGCTGGCGGACAAATTGAAGTGCCTATGGAGGAAAGCTCTTTAGGAGCTTGTTTTGGTATGTTTAGAGATCAATACGGTATTGAATGGATAGTGAACTTTGATCCTAATGATAAAGGATAAAGAACCGATTCATGATAAAAATTTTAAAACTTCATTTTACTATTTACATAAGAATAAAGATTAATTTTACAACCCAATTAAAAAATAATACTATTTTATGGCATCAGGTATTTTTGCGATTTTAGATGATATTGCGTCTTTGATGGACGATGTAGCAATGAGCAGTAAAATTGCAACCGAAAAAACAGCAGGTATTTTAGGTGATGATTTAGCAGTAAATGCAGAGAAGGCAACAGGTTTTGTTTCGTCAAGAGAATTGCCGGTACTTTGGGCGATCACTAAAGGTTCATTACTGAATAAAATGATCATTATACCGATCGCTTTAGTATTGAATTACTTTTTTCCGATAGCAATTAAAGTCATTTTAGTTTTCGGAGGGTTATATCTGGCTTTTGAAGGAGTAGAAAAGATCATTGAATATCTTTTTCATAGCTCAGAAACAGTGGTCGAAGCCCAATCGGATGAAAATATCGATAATGGATTAGAGGCGGAAAAAGTAAAAGTAAAATCAGCCATTACAACCGATTTTATTTTGTCAATTGAGATCGTTATAATAGCCTTAGGAACAGTTTTAGACAAAAGCATAGGAACACAGATTATAACGGTTACTATTGTTTCTTTTTTAGCAACTGTGGGAGTATACGGAATAGTAGCATTGATCGTAAGAATGGATGATGCCGGTTTTAAACTGTTGAAACGTTCCAACAATAGAAAAGGTTTTTTGTCAAGTCTAGGACAATTTTTAATAAAAGCCTTACCGGTTGTGATCCGGTTACTGGGAGTTATCGGGACAGTAGCTCTTATTTTGGTTTCCGGAGGAATCTTGGTACACAATATAGATTATTTACACCATTTGTTTCCGCAAGTACCTTCTATAATCAAAGAAATAGTTTCTGGTTTAATAGCCGGAGTTTTAGTAGTTTTTGTAGTGAAGACTTTCGGTAAACTACTTACTGTTTTTAAGAAAAAATAACACACCCTAAACTATATGAAAAAACCGAAGATATACTTCGGTTTTTTTAGTTCTTTATAATTTATTTATCATCTCTGATATAAGGTTTAAAGATCAGGCGGAGTGACGAATTTTTATTAAAATAGGCCGCCGTCCAGTTCACAAAAACATGAATTCGGTTACGCATTCCCATGATGAACAATAAGTGAAGTAACATCCAGGTTAGCCATGCAATAAAGCCTCCGAATTTTATTTTCGGTAAATCCACAACTGCTTTACTACGTCCTACGGTTGCCATACTTCCTTTGTCTTTGTATTGAAAAGGTTTTAACTTTTTGTCGTGTAGTAGTTTTTCAAAATTATGTGCCAGATTACCTGCCTGATGGATAGCAACATTGGCTAACTGAGGATGACCATGAGGAAATTTTTTGGTTTCCATATAAGAAATGTCACCTATAGCATAGATGTTTTCATAACCTTCAATCTGATGATATTCATCGACTTTAATTCGATTACCTCTTACCTTAATTGCTTTGTCAATACCTTCAGGATAGTTTCCGGCGACACCGGCTGCCCAGATCAACAAGCGGGAACGTATTTTAGTACCGTCAGCTAATTCTACCCATTTTCCGTCATAATCTTTTACCTGAGTCTTTAGCATAACATTAACGCCCATTTCCGTTAAGTATTTTTCAGCTTTTTTAGACGAGAACTCAGACATAGCACCTAGTAATCTTGGTCCGGCTTCAACCAGATAAATTTTCATTCTGCTGATATCCAGATCCTGATAATCTTTTGGTAAAACATATTTTTTCATTTCCATTAGGGCACCGGCTAATTCAACCCCTGTAGGACCACCACCAACTATTACGTAGTTAGACAAACTCTCTTTGGTATCTTCGTCTTTGGTTTTGTACATATCCTCAAAATTCTGGAGAATACGCATACGAATATACATGGCTTCTACAGTACTTTTCATAGGATAAGCATGTTTTCGTATGTTTTCATTACCAAAATAATTGGTATCGGCTCCGGTGGCAAATACTAAATAGTCATATTGAAAATCGCCGATCTCTGTAATAATAGTATTCGTTTCAGGTACCACTTTCAATACGTTTGTTATACGTAATGTTACATTGCGGGAACCGTTAAAAACTTTTCGTAAAGGAAAGGAAATATTACTGGCCGCTAGGCGTGAAGTTGCAACTTGGTAAAATAGAGGCTGGAATTGGTGGAAATTATTTCGGTCAATGACCATTACTTTGTAATCAGAATCGGATAATTCTCGTGCCAGCTTTAGTCCGGCGAATCCACCGCCTACGATGATTATTTGTTTTTTCATTTTATAGTTTTAAAAATGATGAAACGTCAGTTAAATAGTAATTTTTGAGGGTGATTGTTCAGATTGTGAATAATAGAATAAAAGGAACAATAGCTCCTGAAATGTAGATGATGATACATTAGATTATTGATTTTGGGTTAATGATTGTCTTGTTTTGTAATAAAAGAGTAGAGCGTTTTATGGTATTGTTTTGATTTCAAGTATTCTATAAACAGAAAAGAGCACTTGAACGTTTTACGGAATAAAATTAATTAATTATTATTTATGAAATCAAAAAATCGTTGAATTTTTATTAACGAAAACGAAATATTAGTGTAAATACTTCAAACAGGTTTTGGAGTTTGTAAAACTCAAGTGCTCTTAATTTATTTTTTATTTGAGATGTGCTCTCAGCATCCAGGCTGTTTTTTGGTGTTTATTCATTAGACCGGTAATAAAATCACTCATTCCTTCAGCTTTGTAATCTTCGGCAAAAGGAGCAATTTTTTCTCTCAGATTGATGATAATGCTTTCGTGCGTGTTCAAAAGTTCAGCAAAATAGCTCTGACTATCATTTTTACCTTCATAGACTTCACTTAAATGCGTTAATTCCTGATATTTAGATAAATTAGCCGGAACATAATGTCCTATAATACGAATGTATTCGGCTACTTCGTCAACGGTTTCCAACTGTTCGTGGTACAGTTCATCTAAATAAGTATGAACACTATGAAAGTCAGAACCTTCAACATTCCAGTGCGCATTCAGTAATTTAGAAAATAACACAAATTCATCTGCTAAAATGGCAAATAGTTTTTCAGCAATTGCCTGACGGTTTTCGGTGGTAATTCCAATGTTCGTTTTCATATATGATTTTAATTTAAGATTATCGAAATTCATTTGAAAGTATAGTTCAAATAAAAAATAAAAGGCTGTCTATAATAAAATGTTATAACAGATATTTATAGCATAAAATGTCCTCGCCTGAAATGAATCCAGTGAAGCCCTTCTTTTGAAGCAAGAGATTTCGATACAGCTAAAGATGTATTTTGGCTGTTTAAAAGAAAGGATTTTTGTTGTTGTAACGTTAGATTGGGGAAATCTAAAGTATTCATAGCTGTAAATTTTAATTAAACTTTAGTAAAAACTAAAATAGGTGGATGAATTTATTGAGCTATTTTGTTACCCAAATTTACGAAGAAATCAGCGCTTAAATAATTAACTTAGCTTAAGGTTTTGTTAAAGTTTAAATTGTTTAATTTCAATAAGTCAGATGAACACAGAAAATAAAAAACTTCCGTATTATGCAGTAATTTTTACGTCAGTCAGAACCGCTATCGATGAAGGATATGCAGAAACAGCATCCCGAATGATCGAACTGGCAGAGAGCCAACCCGGTTTTTTAGGGTTGGAAAGTGCTCGTAATGAGATCGGGATCACAGTTTCCTATTGGGAAAACCTCGAAGCTATACGAGCCTGGAAACAAAACAGCGAACACCTTTTAGCTCAGGAAAGAGGAAAAGTTTTGTGGTACGAACAGTATAAAGTAAGGATAGCTAAAGTAGAGCGGGAGTACTCATTTTAAAAATGAGTAATAAAATATAAACTTCCGATACTGATTATACTCCAGAGAATAACAGCAAAGACTAAAGGTTTACTTCCGATGGTTTTCAGGGTGCGGGGTGTTAAAGTAGAACCGATAAGGAATAAGGTCAAGGTTAATCCGGCTTTAGCTATTTGAGTGACAACAGGGGTAAAAGGATTGAGAACAGGAAAATAACTGTTCAGCAGAATGGCTAATACAAACAAACCGATGAACCAGGGAATTTTGATTTTTGACGTTTGGTTCTTAAACCAGAACATAGAAAATAAAGAAACCGGAATGATCCATAAAGCCCGTGCTAGTTTAACGGTAGTGGCAATTTTTAACGCTTCGTTCCCGTACTTAGAAGCGGCTCCTACAACCGAACTGGTATCGTGTATACCAATGGCACACCACAAACCGAATTGTTCCTGTGTTAGTCCTAAAAAGTGTCCGATCACCGGATAAATAAACAAGGCAATAGAATTAAGCGTAAAGATAATAGCTAAGGACAATGAGATTTGTCGGGTATCTGATTTGATAATAGGGGAAACGGCAGCAATAGCGCTTCCGCCGCAAATGGCAGTTCCAACGGAGATCAGATAGGACAAGGAATTTTCCAGCTTAAAAATTTTACCGAAAACGTACCCCAGAATTAAAAGAACAGAAATACTCACAGCAGTTATACTAAAACCGGTTTTTCCGGCGGCTAACGCTTCGTCTATCTGTAAGCCAAAGCCTAACCCGACAATTGAGATTTGTAATAGTAAGTGTATGACGCCGTGTAATTGTTTTTCAAACGGATTGCCTATGGCAATTGCAGTAATAAAACCCAACGCCAATGCTAAGGGCGAAGAAATGAGCGGAGTCAGACACAATAGTCCTAAGATTATAAATAACAGTTTCGGGTAGAGATGCGGTTGTGCAATGCTTTTCATCAGTTGACTTTTTGAATTTCAGAGTTCAAAAGTCTTTATTTTTATAGTACAAAACCAATCGTATTTTGTTCTAATGGATAACTAAAAGTTATAAGTAAGAAATCGCATAAAGAGCGTAATAAGTTCCGAACGTTCGCCTTTGGGTAAAATGAGTTGGAACGTACGGTTAATATTAAAGTTCTTAATATCAATTATAGCGAGTGTATGATTTTGCAATTCTTGAAAAATACTGCTGATGGATAAAAATGCCATTGCCTGAGAATGTAACAGGTAATTTTTGATGCTTTCGCTACTTCCTAAGTGCATAATGACCTGTAGTTTGTTAAGAGCAATACCTTTGTCCTGTAAATGATTTTCGATAAACTCCTGGGTACCCGAACCCGGTTCACGAAAAACGAGTTCCATAGCATACAGGTCGTTTACTTTTAGAGTCGTATTGGCTAAAGGATGTTGCGCCTGAGCGACCAATACAATTTCATCTTTTTTAAAAGGGTGGTATTCCAGAAGAGAGGATTGTGAAGCACCTTCTATGATGCCCAGATCGATAGTGTGGTTTTCCAGTAAGGAAGAAATGGTTTCGGTATTATGCGTAAGCAATTCAATCTGAATGTCTTTGTAGTACGCATGAAAAGTAGCCAGGATTTCCGGTAAGATATAGTGTGCAACAGTGGTACTGGCACCGATTCTGAGTTTACCTTTTTGTTTTTGGTTCACCTGATGGATTTCAAATTCCAAGTCACGGTAAATACTTCTGATTTTTACGGCATAGTCGTATAAGATTTTACCACTTTGTGTAAGTTGAATGCTCGTGCCTTTGCGGTCAAACAGTTTGGTGTTGAACTGTTGTTCGATCTCTTTGATATGTTTGGTTACTGCAGGCTGACTGATATGCAATTCCTGTGCAGCTTTGGTAAAACTCAGCCGGGTAGCAACGGTATAAAATACTTTTAAACGGTAATCAAACATATACAAAGACTTGGATAAAGGTCAAAGGTAGGTTTTTTATAGAAAAAGGAAAACAACTGAAAACAGATCTATATTTAGTCTAAAGATTCTTTTAAGAGATTTAGTATTTGAGAGAAGTGTTTTATTCTGTTAAAATTATCCAAGTAAAAAATAAGTTTCGTTTGAATTTTATAATTTTACAAGATGAAAACAACCGAAAATATAGAGCAGTTTTACCAACGTGTTCCCAGAGCCAATGCTTTAAATTTACCGTTAGACAATACCGGAGCGGGGCATATCAATGTGTTTTCCCGAGAGCAATGCAGCATTAAAGCGCCGTATATGCGCCGTGATTTTTACAAAGTATCTCTGGTTATCGGAACCGGAAAACTGCAATATGCTAATCAATACTTACTTATTGACCGACCGGCTTTGCTTTTCAGTAATCCGCAAATACCATATTCATGGGAAATTACCTCTCAGGATCAGAAAGGTTGGTTTGCTTTGTTCTCCGAATCTTTTTTACTGAACAATGAGCGTGCCGGCAGCCTGAAAGAATCGCCTTTATATCGGGTAGGAGGGAATCCGGTTTATTTTCTGAACGAAGCACAATTAAAGGAGATCTCAAGGATCTTCGAAAAGATGTATGCAGAGATACAGTCCGATTACCCTTTTAAATACGATGTCGTTCGCAATTGTTTGCATTTAATTATACACGAAGCTATGAAAATGCAACCGGCCGATACGTTCCAAAAGCATCACAATGCCTCTGAACGGATCGTAGCTTTGTTTCTGGAATTGCTGGAGCGGCAGTTTCCGGTAGATTCACCCGACGATCCGTTGGCTATGACGACTGCTAATCAATATGCAGAACAACTTTCGGTTCATGTCAACCATTTGAACAGAGTGGTGAAACAACATACCGAACAAACCACAACGCAGCATATTGCACAACGCATTGTTCAGGAAGCATGGGCATTATTGCAACACAGCGATTGGAGTATTTCGGAGATTGCTTACAGCCTCGGATTTGACACACCGGCTTATTTTACGAACTTCTTTAAACGTAAAACAGGAAAAAATCCGTTGCAGGCCAGAGGAAGTACAAATATTTGAAATTTATAAGTGATGCTTTGAAATCTATAAGCTAAAAGAACCCTTTCGGGATAACTTTGTTGTATCAAAAAAATAATTATGATGAAGTATAGAATTTTAGGAAACAGCAACGAAAAAGTTTCCGCTTTAGGCTTAGGTTGTATGGGGATGAGCTTTGCTTATGGTCCGTTTGACGAAAGTGAGAATTTAAAAACACTGCAACGAGCATTAGACTTAGGAGTTAACTTTCTGGATACTGCGGATATGTATGGTAACGGAGCCAATGAAGTTCTGTTGTCTAAAATACTCAAAGACAATCGGGATAAAGTATTTTTAGCAACAAAGTTCGGTTTTCGTTTTCGCAACGGAAAGGTTGGTGACAGCAATGCTGTAGACACCTATTTTGACGGTTCTCCCGAATATGTAAAGCAGGCTGTTGATGCCAGTTTGCAACGTTTGGGTGTAGATGTAATTGACTTGTATTATGCACATCGGGTAGATCCACAGGTGCCGATAGAGGAAACGGTTGGTGCCATGGCTGACTTGGTACAAGCGGGAAAAGTACGTTATCTGGGATTGAGTGAGGCTTCACCGGAATCCATCCGCAAAGCGAATGCGATTCACCCTATTGCGGCTTTACAGAGTGAATATTCTTTGTTGACACGGGACGTGGAAGGAGAGATATTAAATACGGTAAATGAATTTAATATGGCTTTAGTTCCGTATTCACCTTTGGCGAGGGGTTTGGTTACAAATGATTTCAATGTATCGGCTTTAGATGCCGGAGATTTCAGAAAAACATTGCCGCGCTATCAGGGAGAGAATTTAGAAAATAATATGAACCTTACGGATGCTTTTAAAGCGTTTGCAATCGAAAAAGGCATTACATCAGCACAATTAGCACTGGCTTGGGTATTGCATCAGGGAGAAAACATCATTCCTATTCCGGGAACGCGTAAAATAACACGATTAGAAGAAAACAGTAAGGCTGTTGATGTGGTACTTACAGGAGAAGATTTAAGAACAATAGATGCTATTCTGGCGAAATACCCTAATGTAGGGAATCGCTACAACGAAGGTGCTATGAAATTGGTGAACAACTAGATCAACCAACATTTTCATAAAAATAAAACCCAAGCTTTAAGCTTGGGTTTTCTGTATTAGATCTCTCTGAGTTTTGTTAACTTTTCTTTCCAAAGTTTCAGATCATCCTTGTGGCGTTCAATGTTCTTTTGTACTTCTTTTAAGAACGGATTGTCTTTTTTAGCGTTAGTGATGAACTGTATGTTATTTTCCAATTGGAAAATTTCGTTTTGCACTTCATCAATTTTCTTTCTGATGAAGAACTGCTCTTTTTCAATAGCATGATTGTCTTCATTTTCCACCCATTGTTCCAGTTTGGCATCAAACTTCATTAATTCAGTATCTTTTTTAGACAAGCTTAGCTTTTCAAATAAAGCATCTAATATTTTGTTGAACTTTCCTTCAATATGGCGACGGTTAAAAGGTACTCTTCCAATAGATTTCCAAGCTTCTATATGTCCTTTGATTGCATCCAGATCTGTTTTGTGATCGCCGCTTAAAACAAAAGATTTTAAATCTTCTAAATAAGCTTTCTTATTTTCAAAAGCTTCTACTTCTTCTTTGTTTTCGGCGTTTTTTACTTTGTGTAAACGGTCAAAATAATGGTTGCAGGCATTTTTGAACTCAGTCCAGATCTTGTCGGAATATTTTCGTGGTACATGACCGATCTTTTTCCAGTCATCCTGAATTTTTTTCATGATCGGAGTAACTGTGTTGAAATCCTCACTATCTTTTAAGGACTTGGCTTGTTCTACTAAAGCCAGCTTTTTATTCAGGTTATCCTGTTGTTCGTTTTTAATTTCTTTGTAAAAAGCATTTTTCTTAGCGTTGAAATTGCGAACGGCAGTTTTGAACTCGTCCCAGGTTTGCTCTGTAACTTCTGCAGGAACTCTTCCGGCTTTAAAGAAACGTTCTCTCATTTCTTCCATTTTCTTGATCTGAGCCTGCCATGCATTGTGACTGTTGATCTCTTCTTCGCTTAGAGCAATGATCTGATCAATGATTCCTTTTTTCTTTGCTAAGTTCTCTACTTCACGTTCTTTGATAGTCGACAAATACGCTTCTCGTTTGTCGTGCATCTCTTTAGTTACCTCGCTGAACTCGTTCCAGATGGCTTCGCGGTGTTCGCGATCTACAGGTCCGATCTCTTCTTTCCAGACACGGTGTAACAGTTGTAATTCTCTGAAAGCTTTTAAAACATCTTCTTCCTGAAGCAGCTCTTTAGCTTTATCTATAATCTCTTGTTTTTGTTCTAAATTGTGTTTAAAGTCCAGATCACGGGCTTCTTTGTCCAAATGGATCAGGTCATAAAAACGTTCAATGTGAAAATGGTAGTTATTCCAGACAATATTGTATTTGTCTCTCGGAATAGCTCCTGCCGTTTTCCATTGCTCTCGAATGTCGTTCAAGCGTTTGAACATATCTGCAATAGAAAGCGTTTCATCTGTATTGTCTACCAAAGCTTTTAGTTCTTCGATCAACTCATTTCGTCTTGATAGATTGCTCTTCAAGTTTTTCTGAAGCTGATTGTAATGCTGATTGCGTTTGTTCTTGTAATCGTCGTATACTTCGTCAAAACGGTTCTTTATTGGTAAGTGGTATTCGAATTCGACATTTTCATCCGTATTAGAAGCATTGAACTCATCTCTTTTTTCATCCATCAGATGCTGATAATGGTTCATGAAAGCTTTGCGAATTTCTTCAGCATGATCTTTAAAAGACATTACCGGATGATTTTTTACCAATTTCTGAAGTTCATCGGTAAGTTCGTCCATGGACATGGAATCGTAATCTAACATCGGGATGCTATGGCGATCCTTAATTGAGTCGTCTTCATTTTCTTCTGCGTTGGAATTGTCAATTTCATCCTGAGCAGATTGGTTCTTTACAACAACATTTTCTTGCGACTCTAATTGTGGTTGTCCATCTGCTTCTTGCAGGTTATCATGCTTATCTTCTAACATTTTATAAATGCTTAAGGTTACTAATTCTGCACCAAGATAGTAAAGCGGAATGAGAATTCAAAGAAAATCCGATAAATGTATCGTTTTTTTAAGCTAATGAATTGTCCTGTTGAATGATAGTTCCGGGTTTGTTGTTTGCGGTCTGTTTTTCTATCAGGTTTAAATGTGATATACTATTTATTCCAGATGCGCCAAGCTTTTTCAGCCTGAAAAACTAACATTTCGTAACCGTTTTGGATTTTAGCACCTTGTTCTTTCGCTTTTTTCATAAAAGTGGTTTCTTCCGGATTGTACACTAAGTCAAAAGCAATGTGTTTGGCGGTGAACAAAGAATAGTCAAGTGGTGGACATTCATCTACCTTAGGGTGTGTGCCGAGTGGGGTAGTATTGATAACGATTGTATATTCTTTAAAAACATCGGCTGTAAGTTCGTCATACGAAAGCTCGTATTCAGATGGTGTGCGACTTACATAATCAAATTCGATCTTTAATTTGCGCAACGCAAAAGCAATAGCTTTGCTGGCTCCGCCGGTTCCTAAGATCAGTGCTTTAGTATGGTGCTCTTCTAATAGGGGGAGTAATGCTTTTTTAAAACCGTAATAATCTGTATTGTAGCCTTTTATTTTTTTATTCTTTGAAATAGTTATTGTATTGACTGCGCCGATCTTTCGGGCATTTTTAGAAAGAGCATCAAGATAAGGGATGATCTCTTCTTTATAAGGAATTGTCACGTTGAGTCCGCGCAATCCCTTTGTGTCTTTTAGTAATTGGGGGAAATCTTCAATTTTAGGCAGATCAAAATTCACATATTCGCAATTGTCAAAATGAAGCAAAGCGAATTTTTCAGCAAAGTATTTTCTGGAAAAGGAGTAGGAAATATTTCTGCCTATTAAACCAAATTTTACCTGTTTTTTGAATTTTTTCTTTTTTCCCATTTTATTCTTTTTTTCCTAATTGAAGGGCTAATTTTTCAAGTCCAAAAATTACTAAAAATCCTGCCAATGCCATAACGATTGCCCAAATAATTTTAGGGTCGCCGTTAAAATATTGCGGTAAAATGCTTTTTTCTATAAAGGGAACCGTTTCGCCATGGCTGTTGATCCTTGTTTCCAAAACTTCTTTCCAAGGCCATATTTTATTCAGTGAACCGATCATAAAACCGATCAATAAAGCCAAAGTGGTATTCTTATGATGGGCAAACATCCAGGTAAGTATGCGGGAGAACAATTTTAAGCCTAAGATAGCACCTAAGGCAAAAACAACAAGCTTAAGTATAGCTTGTCCTAAAAGTTCAGAGTTCATTTGTGTAATGCCTTCTCTTAGTTGGTTGATCGTGCCAATAACCGTTGCGTAAGACCCCATTAAAAGTAGGATAAAAGCTCCTGATACACCTGGTAAAATCATAGCAATGATAGCTAAAAAACCCGACAAAAAGAGGTATGGATAACTGTCAGGAGAATGAGTCGGTTCTGCAATGGTGATGTAATAGGAAAGTACCGTTCCTAAAAGCAACGCAATAATGCTTCGTGCTTTCCAGTGTGTAATTTCTTTCCATATAAAAGCAATACTGGCCAGTACTAATCCGAAGAAGAAAGACCACACTAAAATAGGGTGTGTTTCCAGTAAATGTGTTATGACTTTAGAGAAAGTAAAGATACTGATCCCGATACCAAGAAGCAAAGCAACTAGAAAATTACCGTTTATAGCTCCCCATGTTGCTTTTAACCCGTTTGTTTTTAAGGTTTTTAAAGTACTCAGGTTAATTTTATTGATACTATCGATCAATTCCTGATAAATTCCGGAAATGAAAGCAATGGTTCCTCCGGAAACTCCCGGTACAACATCGGCTGCTCCCATAGCAATTCCTTTTAGCGTAATGAAAAGGTAGTCGGGGAAAAGTTTTCTCATAGTTCATAAAAAAGCCATTTTACTCCGCTAAAAGGTAGTGTTGTAAAATGACTTTGTAATTATCAATTAGTTTCTAAATTTTTCAATAAGGTTTTGCACAGCTTTCTTTGTCCATACGCTTGGAAAAATTTCCGATAGAATTGTATGATTGTTGAAATTTAAGCGCAAGGCATTTGTCAGGTGAAATTTTCCGCTTTTGCCATCACCTACTAAATAATATAATCCTGCTAAACGGTATTCAATCTCATATTCATCCGGAAAAACTTCTATGGATTGCAACAATACTTCAATAGCGGAATCGTATTCGCCCAATTGTTGTAATGAATTGGCCCATAAAACAAAAGTGTCCAGATTAATATCGCCGTTTTCAAATGCTTTTTTATAGCCTAATTCGGCTTCTTCATAAAACTGAAGGGCATCATTTATTGCAGCATAGCGTTTCCAGTAAAAACTATTGTCCCCGTCAATTCCTAAAGCTTTATTAACATAATATAGAGCTTTCTGGAAGTTTTTTTCATGAAGGTAAAAATCGGTAATAGCGATCCAACCTTTGTCAAGTAAGGGGTCTTCATGAACAGTTTTATGATAGAATTTTAATGCTTGTTCTTTGTTTCCTAGCTTTTCATAGCATTTTCCCATGCGCAACAGCGCGAAAGAGGTAGCATCGTCAATTTCTGTTGTAATCGTATAGCAGTCAATGGCTTCCTGATAACGTTTTAGTTTTTCAAGTGCCTTTGCTTTTTCTAAATAAGCACCTAAAAAAGATTCATCGATCAAAGTAGCATAATCAAATGCCCATACAGCCTTTTCGTAATTTTTTAAAGCATAGTACTGGCGGCCTAACTGATGCCAGGCTACCTCGCTATATGGACTTCTGTCAATGAATTTTTCTAAGTAACGGATGGCGTCTTCATTTTGGTCTAAAAAGTCAAAACAATAGACAACATTGTATAAGGAGGAATAATCCTGTTCGTCTTCTTCCAGACATTTGATAAAGAATTCTTTGGCTTTTTCCAGATCATCCATGAAAAGATATTCCATACCGATCATTGAATATACATCAGCATAATCCTCAGTGTACTTTAAGGCGACTTTCAGGGAATCGATTGCTTTAGCATGTTCATCTCTCTTCGAAAATATATTAGCCTGCTGAATGTAGATCTCTTCATTTGTAGGTTCAATGGCATACAATTCACCCAAGAGTTTTTCTGCAAGGTCTAATTTGTCTTCGTAAACCAGCATTTCAACCTGTACCAGCTTTAAACCTGTTGACTTAGGGTGTTGCTCTAAACCAAGTTTTAAAGCTTTTTTGGCTAAATTTAGCCTTCCGGTATCCATGTAATGGAGTACTATGTCTTCGAATTCTTCCGAATCGAAAAAGAAAACTTTATTCGTTTTCAACATGGACTCAAACTTGGATAGTGAAAGGTTGTTTTCATCTTCATCGTGACTCAATCTCATACGCTTTGCAATTTATGGTTTTGTCCTTACTAAAAGTAAGGAATATATTTGGGTCGATTTTTTGAATAGCAAATTGTTTTAAACAATTTAATTAACAATTCAGATCGCTCTTAATTTTCGTTTGCTATTTCATTTAGTATGTCAATAATGATGCCACAACCTTCTTTGATTTCTTCTTTTGATATAGTAAGCGGAGGGGTTATGCGAATTGCCTTACCTTCGAAGAGTAACCAGAACATGATAACGCCTCTTTTAAGGGATTCTAAGATGACACGATTAGTGATTTCAGGACTTTCTGTCATGGCTGCAAGCATTAAACCCTTACCACGGACTTCTGTAATAAGCGGATGAACTAAAAGTTCCCGGAACAATTGTTCTTTTTCTAAAGCTTCTTCCATTAAATGGCTTTCCGTTATTTCCTGTAAAGTGGCCAGTGAAGCGGCAGCTATTACAGGATGTCCGCCAAAAGTCGTGATGTGTCCTAATTTAGGATCATGGCTTAATAGATTCATCATAGCATCAGAGGCTGTAAAAGCACCAACCGGCATACCGCTGGCCATTCCTTTACCCATAACCAAAACGTCAGGAACTATATCGTAATTCATAAAACCGAATAATTTTCCGGTACGGCCAAAACCCGGTTGAATTTCGTCTAATATCAATAGGGCACCTACTTCGTCACATCGCTGGCGTACTTTTTTCAAAAAACCGTTTTCCGGTTGGATGAAACCGGCACCGCCTTGAATGGTTTCTAACAGAACGCCGGCAGTTTTAGTGGTTATTTTTTCTAGATCGTCTTCGTTGTTGAAGGTAATAAAGTCAACATCGGGAATTAGAGGACGAAAAATTTGTTTGCGTTCTTCGTACCCCATAACACTCATACTTCCCATTGTATTTCCGTGGTAAGCATTATAACAAGAGATCCATTGACTTCTTCCGGTGACTCTCCGGGCTAATTTTAAAGCACCTTCAATAGCTTCGGTTCCGGAATTGACCAAATAGGTTTTATTCAACGGTTCAGGTAGGTGAGTAGCGAGTAGTTTACAGAATTCTGTTGCAGGATGTTGGGCAAACTCTCCGTATACCATTACATGAGAATATTTGTCTAATTGCGCTTTAATGGCATCGTTGACTCTTTTAGGTTGATGTCCTAATGTATTTGCTGAAACTCCTGCTACGAAGTCGAGATAAGCGTTACCGTTAGTATCGTAAATATAGCTTCCTTTAGCATGTGATATCTCTATTGCTAAAGGATGTTCAGAGGTTTGTGCCTGATATTTGAAAAAATCGTTAAGCATGGTAAATTGAGTGAATAAAAGTTAGATCAGGGCTGTTTTTCTACAGTCTTCTTGTCTTTGTTATCCGGATTATTTTTGTCGTATTCTAAAGTTTCCGGTAAAACTTCCATAGGAACATCTTCTTCTAATGCTTTTTTCCTGCTTTCGATTAGGATTTGTTCGTGAATAAGGTTCTCTTCTTCCGGAAAGATCCCTTCTTTAGATGTAATGCGTTCGTCTCCTCTCCATATAAATCCTCTTAACCTTCTGGCATTTTCAGGGAATTCACTTTCAGGGTAAAGATTGCTTTCTATTTTGTCAAATGCAGTTACCGTTTCTATCTGGTTGTTGCTGATCTGCATGTTAATCTTACTGCACTTTTTCTTGTCTATACCAATAAGTTCATTATCATCGTTATAGATGTAATAAATGGATTCTGTGTTTTTAACGAGATCAACTTCACTTAGTTTGTTGTCCCTGAATTTTCCGAATAGGTTTTGTCCTTTCATCTGATTGTAGCCGTTTTGGCTTAAGGTATCTTTTTGGACCAGAAAAGCATTATTCAAAACTTTCAGTGAATCCAGTTGCTCTGTTTGGTTGTTACCGATAAGATGCATAACATCACCGGTCATTTGATTTTCATTATTCCATAGAACAGGGTTTCCGATTAATTGTGTCAGAGCTGTTTTATTATTGGAATGGATAGAATCGCATTTTCCGCTCATATCGGTCTTGTAAAAGCGCACGTTGTTAAAAGCTCTGATCGTTCGGTCTTCGGGAGGACCGGTTACCAGAATTTTTTTGCCGTGCATATACAGCGAGTCGTCTTCTACTTTTGTAATAACAACAGCTCGTTTCGTTAATATGATGGAATCTTTTCGGGTTACAGGATCGCGCCACATTTCCGCATAATGCCCTTTGGCAACCATGTTGTTTATCGTATCCGTGATTTTGACATTATTGACGGCTCTAGAAAAGTTTCGGGATTGGTCGTAGTAAAGATCATCTCCTTCAATAATTTTATTATCATACGTTATTGTGGAGTTCTTTAATAGTTTTCCTGTATTGTTCTTGGTGTCATAAAAGCCGTTTTCAGTATAAATGACATTTCCTTCGTTTGTAATAGTTGATGGTCCGAAAACATAAGCATGTCCGGATTCTTCGTAGAAATCCAAGTGATTGGTCTCTATTTTTGCTTTTGGGTTGGTAACAACAACTTTGGTGTTGAATTGGTATTTTTTAGACTGAACAAAGTATTTTCCGGATTTACTCTTTAAGGTATTTTCTTTGTTTACAATTGTACCGTAACTGTTGTAAAAAGCAACTTGATTTTTTTTGTCAAAATAGATTGTATCTGTTGTCAGAGTAGATTCAGGAGAGCGCAAATATACATCTCCGGTCGCAAAAGCCAATTCTTTTTGTCCGTCATATTCAGCATAGCGACTGTTCAGGGTAATGCTGTCTCCCTGATTTATACGAACATTTCCGAATGCTTTGATGTAATTTTCCTGATCAAAGTAATAGGCTTTGTTGCAATTGATCTTTACGCCATTATGCAGGACTTTCACATTTCCGGTAAAAACGGTAGCTCCGGGAATCTCATCTTGATTCCGATCAACAAAATCCGAATTTTCTACAATTATTTTTTTGGTTTCCTGAGCATTTAATAGTGCGAAGCAGCTGAACAGGGAAATAATATATAAGGCTAATTTTTTCAAACTTTGATATTTTGGTTCAAAAATAAGTAAAAACTCTAAAAGCCTTTGAGTATTAAGAATTTTTTATAAAAAAAGCGTCCTACTTTTTTGTGGGACGCTTTGTGTATTATTTCACTATAGTTTGTGTTCTATCCGGACCAACTGATATAACTTTTATAGGAACTTCTACTTCTTTTTCAATAAAAGCAATATATTCTTTTAGTTCCTGTGGAAGTTCTTCATAGGAAGACATTCCTGTTAAATCTGCATTCCAACCTTTTAATTCTGTGTAAACCGGTTGAACATTTTCAGGTTCTATGTTGTAAGGCAAATGATCAATTGTTTGACCTTTATACTTATAAGCAGTGCAAACTTTTAAAGTATCAAATCCGGAAAGGACATCTCCTTTCATCATATATAACTGAGTTACTCCGTTAATCTGAGCAGCATATTTTAAAGCTACGAGGTCTAACCATCCGCAACGACGGGCACGACCGGTCACTGAACCGAATTCGTTTCCTACTTTTGCCATAGTTGAGCCGGTTTCGTCAAAAAGTTCAGTAGGAAATGGGCCAGAACCCACACGGGTTGTGTATGCTTTGAAAATTCCGAAAACTTCTTTAACGCGGTTAGGCGCAATACCTAAACCGGTACAAGCTCCGGCAGCAGTAGTATTTGATGAAGTAACGAAAGGATATGTTCCGAAATCAACATCTAATAAAGAGCCCTGAGCTCCTTCAGCTAAAATAGATTTTCCTTCTTTTAAAGCTTTGTTTAAATAGTCTTCACTATCAATAAAAGTTAGTTTTTTTAAGGCTGCAATAGCTTCAAAAAATTCTTCTTCCATTTCTTTTAAGTCGTATTGCAGGTCAACATCATAAAAAGCGATCATGGCTTCGTGTTTGTCTGCTAAGGCTCTATAACGTTGTTTAAAATCGTTTAATTCAATGTCTCCTACACGTAAACCGTTTCTTCCGGTTTTATCCATGTAAGTTGGACCGATTCCTTTTAATGTGGAACCGATCTTTGCTTTTCCTTTAGAAGCTTCAGAAGCTGCATCGAGTAAGCGGTGAGTGGGTAGAATAAGATGTGCTTTGCGAGATATGAATAACTTAGAGGTTACATCCATATCAAATTTAGCTAAACCTTCAATTTCTTTTTGGAAAACAACAGGGTCCATAACCACGCCGTTTCCGATAATATTAATGGCATTTTTGTGAAAGATCCCGGAAGGAATTGTTCTTAAAACGTGTTTGATACCATCAAATTCTAAGGTGTGTCCGGCATTCGGTCCTCCTTGAAAACGGGCAATAATATCGTATTTTGAAGTAAGAACGTCAACGATTTTTCCTTTACCCTCGTCGCCCCATTGTAATCCCAGTAGTAAATCTACAGTCATTTTTTAGCAGTTAGAAATTATAAGTTAGTATTAGTTTGTTGTGTTATTTTCTTTTTTTCTTCCGTAGAAGTAAAGCGAGTGGTTCTGAATTTCGATTCCGAACATATCTTCCATTGTTTTTTTGATCTGCTGGATGCGTGGATCGCAAAATTCAATAACTTCACCTGTATCGGTTAAAATAATGTGGTCATGTTGTTTGTCGAAATAGGATTTTTCATAATGCGCTTGGTTTTGGCCAAACTGATGTCGACGAACTAAACCGCAATCTAAAAGTAATTCTATGGTGTTGTATAGTGTTGCTCTACTAACGCGATAGTTTTTGTTTTTCATTTTGATATACAGGGATTCAATATCAAAATGTTCGTTTGAATTGTATATTTCCTGAAGAATAGCATACCGTTCAGGGGTCTTACGATGTGCTTTTTCTTCTAAGTATTTGGTAAATACGTTTTTTACAATTTCCTGATTGTTGTTGTTTTCCATTAGTTATAAAATGAAACAGCTACAAAGATACTCTTATTTTTTTGAATGTGAAAAAGATCTCTGAAAATGAAGTTGAGATCTTAGTTCTGATACACCCGATTCACCTTGTCTACGCCGTCTACTTTTTTAATATTATCAATTAATTTTTTCAAAACAGTATTGTTAGGAACAATAACGGTAATTCGCCCTTTAAAGATACCCGCTTCTCCGCTTAGTGATATGTTTTGAATGTTTACGTGCATCTCGTTAGAGATCACTTTGGTTAGTTCATTCGTTAAGCCTAAGGTGTCCATTCCTGTGATTTCTATAATGGCTTTGAAATCTTCCTGAGAGGAGTCGATCCACTTGGCCTGAATGATACGATAAGCATAGTTAGACTGTAAACTAATAGCATTCGGACAATCTTTTCTGTGTACTTTTATGCCTTCATTGATTGTAATAAAACCGAATACATCATCTCCGGGAATAGGGTTACAGCAACTAGCCAGTTTGTAGTCCAGTTTTTCCTGTTCTTTTCCGAAAACCAGCATGTCATATTTTTTGCTGATCTCATTACGCTGAATGATTTCCGGTTGCGGATTCGGAGAACGCTTGATGGTTTTCTTGAAAAAATTTACCAAAGTATTGTTCTTCTGGGCTGCAAAATCTTTTAACTGCTGGTTGTCGATGGTACCTATACCCACTCTGTAAAACAGATCCAGACTGGTTTGTAATTTAAAATATACAACTAATTCATTGACAACATTTTCGGAAAGATTGATTTTTAAATGGCGAAGTTTACGAGCCAGTATTTCTTTTCCGTCTTCTCCTATTTTTTTGATGTCTTCGTTCAGTACATTCTTAATCTTATTTTTAGCACGAGATGTCGTAACGTAATCCAACCATTGAGCTGTAGGCTTTTGATTAGGAGAAGTGATTATTTCTACCTGATCGCCACTGTTTAAAATATGATTTAGCGGAACCAGTTTTCCGTTGACACGGGTACCTCTTGTATGTACTCCGATCTCAGAGTGTATAGAGAAGGCAAAATCAAGAGAAGTAGCTCCTTTAGGTAAGGATTTAATATCTCCTTTAGGAGTAAAAATATAGATCTCTTTGGAATACAGGTTTAATTTAAAATCTTCGACAAAATCTACAGCATTTGAAGTCTGATTTTCCAGAGCTTCTTTTAATTGATTGAGCCAGATTTCTAATGTATGTTCTTCGGTATCATCTGAATTTTTGTATTTGTAATGTGCTGCATATCCTTTTTCAGCGATTTCATCCATACGTTCGCTACGGATCTGAATTTCTACCCAGCGCCCTTTGGGACCCATAACGGTCGTATGCAGGGCTTCGTATCCGGTTGATTTCGGAGAAGAGATCCAGTCACGCAAACGGCTTGGACTCGGGCGGTAATGATCGGTAACTATGGAATAAATTTTCCAGGCTAAGAACTTCTCGTCGTGTTGGGTGGCTTTATAGATAATACGTAAGGCAAACTTGTCATACACTTCATCAAATGTTACTTTCTGAGCACGCATTTTTCTACGAATAGAATAAATGGATTTCGGTCTTCCTTTGATGATGAACTCAATACCTTCATCGTCTAAAGATCTGGTCAAAACATCTGAAATGGATTTGATATAAGCATCCTGTTCCTGTTTGGTCTCTTTTATTTTGCTGACAATTTCGTTGTAGATATCAGGTTCTGTGTATTTTAATCCCAGATCTTCCAGTTGGGTTTTAATGTTGTACAAACCTAAACGATGTGCTAACGGAGCGTAAATATATAGGGTTTCCGAAGCAATTTTAGCCTGTTTATAGTCAACCATGCTTTCCATCGTCTGCATATTATGCAAACGGTCGGCTATTTTGATTAGAATTACCCGAACATCTTCATTGAGTGTAAGCAACATTTTTCGGAAGTTTTCAGCTTGAAGCGAAATATCCTGATCGGTTTTTACTTTAGCAATTTTGGTTAAGCCTTCAACGATCTTCGCAATTTTAGGATTGAACATTCGCTCAATATCTTCAACGGTAATGTTAGTATCTTCAACGACATCGTGCATTAAAGCAGCGGCAATGGAAGTCGCTCCCAGACCAATTTCGGCTGCAACAATTTTAGCTACTGCAATAGGATGGAAAATATAAGCTTCTCCGGATTTTCTTCTTTGCTCTTTATGAGCATCTACTGCTACATCAAAAGCTTTACGGATCAGTTTCTTATCCTCGTCGGAAAGCGTTTGGTAACTGATGCGTAAAAGTTCTTTATATTCTTGCGCAATGGCTTTGTTTTCTGCTTCTAAATCTATTTCTACCATACTAATACTATAACTTCTTTAAAGTTACTACAAAGGAATGAAATTAACAATTTTATTTTAATAGGAAAAAGACTTTATGGCAAATAGCTATACAAGGTTACTTAAAGTCTCTTTGACGTTTCGCTTCAAAAAGTAAAATGGCAGCAGCAACAGAAACATTCATGGAGTCTATTTCACCCTGCATCGGGATGATGATGTTTTTAGTACTTTCTGTTCGCCAAATCGCGGTTAAGCCTGTCGCTTCAGTTCCGACAACTAAAGCGGTAGGCAAGCTGTAATTTTGAGTATGGTATTCGGTCGAATCCTGTAATGTCGCCGAAAAAATGTTGACCTCGTGTTCTTTTAAATACTGTACTACTTCTTCAGACGTTCCCACAGCAAGTTGTCTTGTAAACAAACAGCCTACACTTGACCGTACGATGTTAGGATTGTAAATATCAGCCCGGGGATTAGCAATAATTACCGCATCTATATTTGCCGCATCTGCGGTACGTAGAATGGCCCCTAAATTTCCGGGTTTTTCTAAACCTTCGGCAACCAGAATAAGCGGATTGTTTGATAATTTTAAATCTTCAAGAGCTAACGATTTGGATTCGGCCACCGCCAAAATACCTTCGGTAGTATCTCTGTAGGCTAACTTTTGGTATACTTCTTTTGAAATTTCTATTTTCTCTGTTTCTTTTGAAATTTCTAATGAGGTTAATTGTTCTTCCGAAAAGATATGAGGTAAAAACAGGACGGTTTTCAGGGTGTACCCGCCCTTTATAGCAAGTTCTATCTCTCTTTTTCCTTCAATTAAAAAGGTTCCGGTTTGTTTTCTGGTCTTGGCTTTTTCCTGAAGCTGGATCAGTGATTTTACATACGGATTCTGAACAGATTCTATTTTTTTCATCATGCTGTTTAGTTCTCAGTTTCTTTTGGATCGGAATTATCAGTAGAAACAATACTTTCTTCTTTCGTAACTTCTTGTTCTTTACTTCCGAAAATGAATTTTCTCAGAGCGCCTAATAATCCGAGAAGACCTACAATGATAACTTTTCCGAATTTAGCTAAAATAGCAAAAAAACCTGTTTTTGCGAGTAGCTTTCCGGCTACAAGTCCGCCAATGGTCCATGCTGCTACATTATCGGTTCCGGAATCAAAATCACTATAACGTGATCCCTCTTTGTATGTCACACTTTTTGTTATGAGCGGAATAGATTTTTTAACTTCATCCAGTTGGTTGATACCGGAAACTGCCGAAAGGTTAAACATCCCTTTTCTTCCCAGTACCCTAAGATCATAATTTAAAGTATTGGTCTCACTATCGTCAAATTTTATTTCTTTTGCCCAGTGAAGCACTTTTGCAGTATTGTCATAATATGGTTTTGAAGCCCAACCTACCAGGTGCGCTTTTTCATAGCCTAATTTTTCTCTTTCAACATTTTCACTTTCAAAATCTTTCTGTAATTCTTCCAGTAACTCATCATAATCAATGTCATTGGCATCGTCGTCTTTTACATAGCCGATATTGTGATAGCTTATCACAAACATCCAAGAATTTTCACTGGTAACGCCTAGTTTTTCAGGTAAAATAGATCCCAAAACAGTTGTGTCTCTTATATTTCCCCATAGATCGGTTAAAACATATTGGGTTTGCTCTCCGTCTAAGAATTTATATCCTTTTGGGATATCAATATCAGCATTTTCATTTTTAAATTCAATTTTTCCGGTTTGATACTGCATTGAATTTTCGATCTGCTGAAAAAAAACAGCCAGAGAGTCAACCTCTTCTTGAGCAGTGGAAAAATAAGTACAGCTAATAGTTAATAGAAAGGTTAGTAGAGCTTTTTTCATATAGGGTTAATTTTTAAAGTATTCCTCGAGCTTTGATTTCTAAATATTTATTGATCGTGTCTAATGTTAACTGTTCGGGTTCGGTTAAAACCGAGTAAATGCCATATTTTTTTAATTCATTGACAATTAAGCGTTTTTCAAAAGCAAATTTTTCGGCAATGGTTTTGTCGTAAATTTCTTGAACAGTGGTCGCTTTTTTATGAATCAGTTCATTAAGTTCCGTATTGTTAAAGAACACTACAACCAATAAATGATTTTTAGCCATTCCTTTTAAATAAGGCAATTGTCTGTGTAAACCGTCTAATGTTTCAAAGTTGGTATACAACATAAGAAGACTTCGCTGGTTGATGTTTTTCTTTACATCTACATACAGACGACTGAAATCGCTTTCAAAAAAATCGGTTTTTATGTTGTAAAGATTTTCCATGATCTGCTGCATCTGGCTCTGGCGTTTTTCGGCAGCTATAATGTTCTCAACCTTCTTTGAAAAAGTCAGCATCCCTGCTTTATCGTGCTTTTTAAGGATTACATTCGATAAAACTAAAGTTGCATTGATCGCATAATCGAGTAAGCTTAAACCATTAAAAGGCATTTTCATAACACGCCCTTTATCGATGAGCATGTATACATTTTGCGATTTTTCGTCCTGAAACTGGTTAACCATCAATTGGTTTCTTTTTGCAGTTGCTTTCCAATTGATCGTTCGGATGTCATCTCCCTGAACGTATTCTTTGATCTGTTCAAACTCCATAGTATGACCGATACGTCTTATCTTTTTTAATCCGTATTGGAACAGGTTATTGGAAAAAGCCATTAAATCGTATTTTTTTAATTGAATATACGATGGGTAAGTGGGTACCATTTGGTTTTCCTCATAAATGAATCTTCTGCTGATTAAACGCAGCGGAGAAGACACATAAATATTAAGTTTTCCAAATGTATATTCACCACGTTCAGTAGGTCTCAGGAAATATTGATAACTATCTTTTGTCTGAGTTTTAATTTTTCTGGAAACTTCAAAATGCCGTTGCTGGAACTGATACGGAACTTCGTCGATGGCTTTAATCAGAACCGGAAAAGTGTAATAGTTTTGTAAATGAATAGTAATGCTATTGTCATCACCATTAGAAAGTTTTTCCGGAGTAAGGCGAGAAGCGGTTACTTTTTTTCCGGAAGCAAAGAGTAAAAGGATATCGATAGTGGTAAAAGCCACTAATAACACCAAAAGATACCAGGCGGCATTGTAAAACATAGGAAGAAAGAACGACACTATGAATAGTGCAATGATCCCCATGATACAATAGAAGAAAAAATTATTGATGTATAGCTGTTTATAGAATGCCGGCATTGTCCTTTTTCAAATTGAGTTTTTAGTTATCGCGGAATTTCGACGGTATCAATGATCTGTTTGATGATCTCGGTACTGTTAACTCCTTCCATTTCACGTTCCGGAGTAACAACAACGCGGTGTTGCAATACCGGAATAGCTGCCTCTTTAATATCGTCGGGTGTTACAAAATCGCGTCCTTTGATCGATGCGAAACCTTTAGCAGCATTTAAAATAGCTATAGAAGCTCTTGGAGAAGCTCCCAGATACAAAAAGGCATTTTCGCGGGTATTGGAAACTATTTTTGCAATGTATTCAATCAAATGCGGTTCAATGATGATTTGTTTTACCAAATGTTGAAAATCAGCAATATTAGTTTTAGATAAAATTGTAGCGATAGCGGCTAATTTATCTTCATTTTTCAATTCATTTTCTTTATTTAAGATATGGATCTCCTCTTCTAAGTTCGGGTAATCGATATTGATCTTAAACAAGAAACGGTCTAATTGTGCTTCGGGCAGTCGATAAGTACCCTCTTGCTCAATCGGGTTTTGCGTGGCAATTACAAGAAACGGTTTGTCTAATACGTATGTAGTTCCGTCGGCAGTAATTTGGCGTTCTTCCATTACTTCAAACAAAGCGGCTTGTGTTTTTGCCGGAGCCCTGTTGATCTCATCAATTAAAACAAAGTTGGAAAATATCGGTCCTTTTTTGAATTCAAAAGTTGATTTTGACAAATCAAAAACGGAAGTTCCGATGATATCCGAAGGCATCAAATCGGGTGTGAACTGGATTCTGCTGAAATCAAGAGATAAAGTCCTGGCTAACAGTTTAGCACTAATAGTTTTGGCTACTCCCGGAACCCCTTCGAGTAAAACATGTCCGTTTGCTAAAACAGCTACGAGCAATTGGTCGATCATTTTATTTTGCCCTACAATCACTTTAGCGATTTCCTGACGAATTTGAGCCAGACCATCCTGTAAGGGCTGTAGATCGATACGAGATTCAAAATTTACATTTTCGGCATTTTCATTTGTCTCGTTTTGCGGATTGTTTTCAAAAAAGTTTTCCATTATAGATTTAATTTTTCAATCAGTTCGTTCAATTTAATAATATCAGCTTCTGTAGCTTGTGTTTGTCTGCGTAATTGGTTGATGTGATGGACCAATTTTGCAATATCGTCTATATTTTTACTGGTTTTTTGATGTAATCTTTTAATAAAAGAGTCATCCAGATTAAAGGTATCAATATAGTATTCGTTTCTAATTTTTTCAAGTAAATATTTGATCTTTTTTTCAATGATATCCAAATGATTCTTTTCCTGATAATACAGATTCCCTATGGTTTTGGTGAATTCTACGGTTGTATTTTTTAACGGTTCAATAACGGGAACTACTCGTTGGCGGCGCTTAGCATTAAAGATCATAAAAAAGATCATAGAAAGCAGTGCAAAGAGCCAAGCCCACTTTAATGAAGGTTCACTAAAAATAAAACGCAATGGTGACTGATCTAAATTTTCACTTTCATAGCGATCTACTTTCCAGAAGATAGGATCTTTTTGAGGGATATTATTCAGTATACTTTCAGCATAGGACTGGTTCTTCAGCATGTAATAATTTGTGAAAGCTTCCGGCTGGGTGTGTAGGTAAAAAGCACCTTCACCAAAGGGGACTTTAATGAAATTGGTTTGTTCGTTTTTAAAATTCTTGCCGTATTTCTGTTTCCCTAAAACAGTTGTACGAGCAGAGTCAATTTCTATAAAATAACTGTTGTTAGTGCCTTTGTCAAAATAGTTCTTTTCTTTTTTTGCATTTTGAACCTCCAGTTGTAAGGTATCACTAAATATATTTCCATAACTTATTTTAAAATGAAGTGAATCGTGTAAGATCTTCGGAAAATCAAAAGAACTTAGAAAGATAGAGTTTCCGTGACTGGCAAAATACATTAGTTCTTTTAAGGATTCATCATCAATATCAAATTTGTTGTCAATGTACAAGACCGTTCCTGAGACACTATAAGAGGAATCTTTGTAACGGTATTTAGCATCTAAAAATTCGTATGGACTTTTCCCGAATCGTGTAACGGATTGCGGATTAAAATAGGTGTCACACTCGTTATCAAAGATATAGAGTCCGAAAGGCTTCTTGTCTTTGATCTTATAGGTTTCGGTCCAATCAACAGGTTTCGGTCGGCTGGCATCAATAGCGATGATGGCAATCCAGAGAAAGAACAGAATTCCTATGAATATTTTTAACTTTTTTGACATCTTATTGTTTTCCTATTGATTTTAAAAAGGCTTTTTGAGCTTTCTGGAAATCCTCTTCGGTTAGTTCAAATTCGCCATACCAACTGTATTCGTACACATACGAAAGAAATCGGAAATCTTTTTGTAAAGCCATATCGTTAATTTCGTATAGGTAGTCTGAATTCGTCTTTTCGATATCCCATTCAATAATGTTTCTGTCGGAAAGCGATTTTAGCAACCATAAATAATAGTAACGAATCGCAACGCGGAAATCTTTTCCGCCTACGGCATCTTTTACAATTTTATTGAAATCAATGGTATGGATATTTTCTTCAACATTTTCTGTTACGTTGATCTTTTTACTTGAACGACTAAAAATCCAGCCTCCTTCTTTGTTGATGATCATTCTGACGATCAGATAGACCACAAACAGAATAACGATAACAGCTAGAATACGGATGAGGATCTGAAAACCGCTCAAAGCTTCCGAGGCAGAAGTGTTACCGAAGATATTAGAGATCAAATTTTGTAGAAATCGTAAGATTTTATCACCTAAAGAGGGTTCGTAACTGTCTTGTTCTATTTCGTAATTAAAATCGTTTCCGTTGTATTTTTCAGCTAATGCACTTCCGAATGTTCTATGAGCATTAGCAATAGAATCTCTAGCTGTTTGTGCTAAAGACTGAAAGGCTATAACAAGGCTTAATAGAAAGGTTATGTAGATGCTCTTTGTTTTCATATTAAGCAATGGTAACTGATTTTTTTACTTTTTGATGTACTTTGAACGGATAGATCAGATAATAAAAACTAATCGCTGAAAGCGTAAGTAAAATAATTGAAATGCTTAGAAATGTAGGCATTTCTAAAGCGTATCGGGTAATGAAACCTTCTAAAAAACCGGCTGCAAAGGTAAAAGGCATGGTGCTGATGAAGATTTTAAAACTGTTTTTGAATCCTATTTTGAAGGAATCTAAGCGCGAATAGGTTTTAGGAAATAAAATGCTGGCTCCTAAGATAAATCCGGCTCCGGCTTCAATGACCATGGCAAAAATTTCCATTGAACCGTGGATCCAGATACCGCGAACACTTTCCCAGAATACATTTTCCTGATAAAAGAAATATTGGAAAGATCCCAGCATGATACAGTTCTGCAACAATACATAAAAAGTACCGATCCCTAGAAAGATTCCCCAGAAATAAGACATGGCACCTACTTTTAAATTATTAAGCGTGATACCGATAAAACTTCCCCAATTACTGCCGCTTTTGTAAACAGCTACAGGGTTTCCGTCTTTGATATTCTCTAAGGTCATGTTTACATAGTAATCCCCTAAAATAAGTCGTACAAAGCTGTCGTCGTTGTGAGCAGAAAGGACACCGATCCCTGTTAGCAGGAAGAATGTAATAAAAGCGTATAGAATGTACCTGCGGTACTGGTAAACCAGTAAAGGAACCTCCGTTGTAAAAAAATACTGAATTCTATTGGTCTCAGTTCTTTTTGTTTTGTAAATTTTTTGATAGGTTTGTGCCGCTAAATAATTTAGATAAACGGTTGTCTTGCTTTTCGGGTAATAAGTCTGAGCATAAGACAAATCATTGACTAAATGAACGTATAAACTAGCCAAATCATCAGGATTTTTTTTAGCTTTGCCAAAAATAGCTTGTTCAAAGTTAAGCCATTTTTCTTTATTTTGTTTAATAAATGCGACCTCTCTCATGGGAGTGCTAAAATATAAATTAAGATGCAATTAACCATAAACACGACACAAAATGTTACTATAAATTTTACAGCTGCAACTGTAGGAGATAGGTTATTGGCTCAGATTTTAGATATTTTAGTTAAGGCGGCATACATTGTTTTAGTTATTTTTTTATTTGAACTGACTGATTTTGACCGTTTTTTTACAGGTTTAGATCCTTGGTCAATTATGGCTGTCATTTCGTTAATCGGTTTACCGGTCATGTTCTATTCTTTAGTTCAGGAAAGCCTGTGGGAGGGACAAACCATAGGTAAAAAGATCGCAAAAATTAAAGTGATCAAACTGGACGGTTATCAGGCTAGTTTCGGCGACTATCTGATACGCTGGTTGTTCCGTATTGTGGAATTAACCGTTGGGAATGGTTTGTTTGCTTTAATCGTTATGATTATAAACAAGCGCAATCAGAGGCTAGGAGATATTGCAGCCGGTACGGCAGTGATCTCTTTAAAGAATAAAATTAATATCAATCATACAATTTTACAGGAGATCAATGATGATTATGTACCTACGTATCCGTTAGTTATCAAATTATCAGATAATGATATGCGGATCATCAAAGAGAACTTTGAAAAAGCAATAGCTATGAGAGACTTTAATACCATTATAAAACTACGGGAGAAGGTCATTGAAGTAACCGGAATAAAGAACCAGTCCGGAAACGATCAGGATTTCATCAAAACACTATTGAAAGATTACAACTATTATACGCAAAATATGTAATTAATAGGTAAGGTACAGGTATCCGGTTAAGGCTTCGGGATAGTCTTCGTCGTTAAGATATAAAATGTAGAAATAAGTACCTTCAGGAGCTTTATTACCGGCAAATCCATCTTTAACATAACCGTCCCAATTCGGAACATTATTGTTACCAGTCCATAATAATTTACCCCATCGATTGTAAATTTCCAGTTTAAAGTCGGTAAAAATATCCCGCAATCCGTCAATGAAGAAATCATCGTTATAACCATCATTATTGGCAGAGACTGCATTGTAAATTGTCGGAGGACAATTTCGGACGATCAGGTCAAATGAGGTAATACTATAGCAGCCAAATTCATTTTCAATTCTTACATAAATAGTTTCCGGAGTCGTTAAAGCCTCATAATTCATTGTATTGAGGATCTCATTTTGTTCATTTTCGGCATCTTCATAGGAATTATAAAAAGTAACCGAATGATCAGCATTGGTTGTAACCGACTCTTCATAAGCCGAAAAATCAAAATTACCTTTGGTAAGTCCTAAATTGCAAGAGGTAAGGTTTTCTAAAGTAGCAAACGGAGGAGATAACCACTGTGTTATTTCTATTTCAAAAGAATTGTTAGTTTCTACTAATTCTAAAATAGTATTATCATAATCAACAGTAGCAGTAAGGATGAAAATTTCCGTTGCGTCCAGCGGAATTGTTAATGTCACCGAACCTTGTTCATTGGCTCCGATGGCAATAGGATTTTGTGTAAACGTAGTTCCGATCAAGGTGTTGTTGACATAAAAACCAATGGTAGTATCTTCCGGAAGGATCTCAGTACTATTAACATTGTAAACGGTATAATCAACAGTTATTGAGTCGGAATTACAACTTGTGCTGTAATCATTCAAAACAATAGTAGCGTCGGGCAGTTGACTATTCAGTTTTACAGCAACAGCATTAATCATGATAAAATCCTGAAAAGATGTTAGTTCAATCAAAGCATCTGTATCACTGACTTGGATATAATTTTGAATATTATAGATGTCCAGATCCATATTATATAGAGTATTAGATCCCGTAACACTATTAGTTCCGTTAAAAACATTATTGGCCGGATTAAGAGCGTTACTCAGAACCTGACTATTGATATAAAAGGATTCCGTAGGTAAAACGGCATCACCTTCCCAAGCGATGAATCCGGCAGTAGCACCGTTGTTATCTAAAACGTTAAGATTGGTCAGATTAATACTAAGGTTATCCGGGACACCTTGTAAACCATCATAAATATTGATCTGATTGAGTTGAAAGACCGGATTTTCATAAACGATTAAAATGGCCCAGCCTGCAAAGTTAGTTTTTCGAATAAGATGTAAACTTTCATAGGCAGAAATGTCTAACCCGGAAAGTTCGTATGTACCGTTTCCATAACTTTGTACGTAAGAGGTAATATCTTTGAAAGCACTGAAATAAGTATACGTATTAGGCGAAAAAAAACGGCTATGACTAAAGGTACGATCAGGAGTGATTGCATTGCCGTTTAACTGAACATCAAAATCCCCATCGCCGCTTCCTGCCCAGTAAAGATAAGCTTTAACCACAGTATCATTAGGACCGAGATTTAAAGTAGCTGAAGAAGATGTGATCGTTACAGAACCGGCTGAGGTATTATTTTCGGCAGTATTCATGGTATTACCGACAAAAGTAAAATCATAACGCCCGTTAACCTGTGTATAAAGTGAAACATCTTGGCTGTAACTATAATAAGAAAGCAGACTTAATATGAAGAAAAATAAATTTCGGGTCTTTTTAGTCATTGGGTCACCGGATCTTTTATAAAGCAAATTACCATAAAAGTAATAAAAAAGCCAATAGCTTTTTATTCCTATGGTAAAAATTAGTAATTTTCCCCGTTAAAAGATGTAATCTTGAAAATTTATCAGGTAAGGAAATACGAGAAAGAAAGTAAAATGCTTTGGAACGAATTTGTTAAAAAAGCTAAAAATGCTACTTTTTTATTTGATCGGGATTTTATGGAATACCATCAGGATCGATTTGAAGATTATTCTTTATTGGTCTTTGATGCGAAAGAAAATGTAAAAGCTGTTTTTCCGGCAAATAAGGCAGGAGATACAGTGTTCTCACATCAAGGGCTGACTTACGGAGGCTTAGTTGTGGAGAAAAAAACAAAATCGGAAGAAATTTTTACAATAATGGATTCCATTGTTCGTTTTTTAAGAGCACAAGGGATTATCACTTTACAAATGAAATCCTTGCCTATCATATACAATTCAACGATGTCTAACGAATTGGATTTTTACTTTTTTAAATCCGGTGCCAATTGTTTCAGAAAAGATCTGAATTTAGCATTTCCTTTAAAGGATCCGGAATTATGGTCTAAAAGTAAATGGAAACATTATAAAAAGACTAAAAATATTGAAGTTAGATTTGATAATAAGTTCAACGATTTTTGGGAAGAAATATTAATTCCCAGACTTTTACAAAAATACAATGCAAGCCCGGTACATACCTTACAAGAAATAGAATCACTGGCATCCGATTTTCCGGAGAATATAAAACAGGTTAATGCTTACATAGATAATCAGATCGTAGCAGGAATCACACTTTTTCAGGATACGTTTGTTGTAAAATCCCAATACGGAGCTACGTCAGACTTGGGAGAAAAGAACAGAGCGCTGGATTATTTGTATTTTACCTTATTTGAACATTTCAGAGCGGAAAATAAGCTTTATTTTGATATGGGAGTTGTTACAGACACAAGTTTTAAAGAAGGTTTTAATAAAGGCTTATTGCAGCAGAAAGAAGAGCTCGGAGGTGTTGTGTTTTGTCAGGATTATTACCAATTAGATTTACAGGTAAAATGATAAAATTTCTTGATTTACATAAGATCAATAAACCATTTGAAAATCGGTTTAAACAAAGATTTCAGCAATTCTTAGATAAGGGCTGGTACATTTTAGGAAATGAGGTTCAGACATTTGAAACTGATTTTGCGGCTTATAGCGGTAGCCGATTTTGTGTAGGAGTAGCCAATGGATTAGATGCTTTGACTTTAATTTTAAAGGCATATATTCAACTGGAAAAAATAGAAAAAGGAGATGAGGTTATCGTTCCTGCCAATACCTATATTGCAACTATTTTAGCAATTCTGGAAGCCGATTTAATTCCGGTTTTAGTAGAACCAAAGTTAGAAACCTATACAATAAACCCTGATCGGATCGAAGAAAAAATATCCTCAAAGACAAAGGCAATCCTTCCGGTACATTTGTACGGACAATTAGCCGAGATGGATGAAATTTCAGCTATAGCTAAACGATATGATCTATTAGTTATAGAGGATGCAGCACAATCTCACGGAGCTAAAGCTCATTATGAAAACCATCCGAAAGCCTATAGCTTTTATCCCGGAAAAAACTTAGGTGCTTTGGGTGATGCCGGAGCCATTACAACAGATGATCCCGAATTAGCAGAAGTTTTGTATGAACTACGGAATTACGGTTCGAAGAAAAAATATGAGAACGAACGCATCGGCGTAAATTCTCGTTTAGATGAGTTACAAGCGGCATTTCTGAACTTAAAATTACCTTTTTTAGACAAGGAAAATGAAGCCAGAAGGCATATTGCCCGACGCTATTTAACGGAAATGACAAACCCTAAAATCATTTTACCGGATTGGAATAGGGAAGCTGCTCATGTTTTTCATCAGTTTGTTGTCCGTACGGAAAACAGAAATGCATTTCAGAACTTTTTGCAAGCGAACGAAATTGAAACGATGATCCATTATCCGATTCCGCCCCACCAGCAAAAAGCATTAAAAGACTGGAATCAGCTTTCGTTTCCTGTCACTGAGAAAATCCATCAGGAAATAATCAGCTTGCCGATCAACAGCAGTTTGACCGAAGAAGAAATAGCAACCATTATTAAGGTAGTAAATGCGTATTAAGTTTGAATGAATTTCAAAAAATAAAGGAAAATGTGCTTTTTAAAATCTTCTCATTCAATAGTCTGAGTTTGGTTTTAAGAGTCGTGACCAGTTTTTTGACCTCAAAGGCAATTGCTATGTTCATCGGAGCTTCCGGAATGGCATTAGTAGGCAATCTAAGAAACTTTCTATCTTCTTTAGAGGCTTTAGGAACTTTGGGAATCCAAAATGGAATTATTAAAAGAGTAGCAGAGAATTATTCCGACAAAAAGAGATTATCACATTTGTTCTCAATACATTTTTTAGGAATTCTCATTCTTTCCGTTTTTTTAGGAATCGGAATTGTTGTGTTTTCTGAGTTCATTGCGAACAAAATTTTCGATCATGCCGATTATTCAACGGTTCTGAAAGCTATTGGAATTTTATTCCCTTTTCAGGTACTGAATGTGTATTGCATTGCTTTTCTGAATGGGTTGAGTCGCTATAAAAAAGTAGTCTGGGTAAATAGTGTCAGTTACTTGTCCGGATTGGTACTTTCTGTTGTTTTGATGTATTTTTTCAGAACAATGGGGGCATTATTGGCCGTTTCAGTCATAGGGCTCGTTTTGTTTTTGGTTTCTTTTTATTTTGTAAAGGAAGAAATCACAGCTTTTCAGATCGGGAGTTTAAGAAGTAGCTTTAAAGAGCTGAAAGGAACCTTGTCGTATGGACTAATGAGTTTGTTCTCAGCAATAATTTCGCCTCTTATTTATTTGTTTATCAGAAGTCTGGTTATCAATTGGGACAGTCTGGATGCGGCGGGATATTACGAGGCAATGAACAAGATTTCGGCTCTGTATATGATGTTCATTTCTTCCATGATAACCTTATATTATTTGCCGGAATTTTCAAAAGATACAAATCAGATAAAGCCTTTAACTAAAAATTACCTGACTAAGATCATTCCGCTTTTTGCTTTAGCACTGAGTGTTTTATTTTTGTTGCGAATGTATTTTATTCCGTTGTTTTTAAGCAAGGAATTTTTACCGGTTTCCCAATTGTTCTTCTGGCAAATGCTGGGCGATATTTTCAAGGCAGCTTCTTTAATACTGGGAATACAGTTTTACGCCAGAAAGTTAGTGAAACCTTATTTTATATTTGAAATTATTTCTTTTGCAACGATGATCTCTTTGAGTTGGTTTTTGATTTCGTATGCTAAAGTAGAAGGAGCCGTTATGGCTTATTGCGGGACCTATTTTGTGTATTTTGTAATGTTATGGATGTACTTTAACGGTTTATGGAGAAAACAAACAGAATAGGCATATTGATCCCTTGTTTTAATGAAGTTGAGCGTTTTAAAATGCTCAACTGGAGCAAGCAATTTGAAACCTATCGGGATGTCGATTTTCTGTTTATAAATGACGGAAGCTCAGATCAGACTCAGAATGTATTGGATACTTTTAGCAAGGAGTTTGAAAATGTTTTTTGCCTGAGCCTGTTAAAGAATTCGGGAAAGGCTGAGGCTATCCGGCAGGGAATTTTTCAGTTTAACATTATTCAATATGATTATGTAGCGTATTTAGATGCTGATCTGGCAACTCCGGTTTCTGAATTGATTCGTATCTCTCAGTTTTTACTGCAAAACGGTAATTTGGCTCTGGTAATGGGAGCAAGAATAAAACTGACCGGAAATCAGGTAAGAAGATCGTTGCTACGCCATTATTTCGGACGTGTATTTGCAACTATCATGAGTCAGGTTATTCTAAAATTTCCCATCTACGATACGCAATGCGGGGCTAAAGTCATGCGTTCTGATTTGGCATACCGATTATTTAAAGATCCTTTTATAACCAAATGGCTTTTTGATGTTGAATTGCTTTTGCGGTTTAAAAGGTCAGATCGTGAGTTTGAGTTAAAAATTAAAGAGATCCCGTTGGAAATATGGGAAGAAAAAGGAGGTTCAAAAATAAGAAAAAGAGAATTTTTTCAGTTTCCTTTGCAACTTTTAAAAATATATTTCAACTATGTTTAAATGGATCGATAAGATTTATATCCCTTTTGTAAAAACAGCGGAGGTAAAATTTCTCATTCTCTTTGGGTTTTTCTTCAGAGCCCTATTCTTTGCGTTGTATTTTACAATTACTAAATGGCCGGATAGTTGGAGCTTTATGGAGTTAGTGCCTTATCTGATGAAATTTAATTTATCCGGTTATACCGGAGAAAGGAGTCCCGGATATCCGTTATTGATAGCATTAGGGGGAGGAACTATGCGGCTAACGATCGTATATCAATTTGTTATCGGTGTTGTAACTTCTGTGATCCAGTATAAATTATTATTAAAATTAGGTTTTCAAAATAAAAATGCGCTTTGGATCGCGGTTTATCTGGAAACTTTACTATATGTGTTTTTTTATGAAACAGCTATTTTAATAGAAAGTCTTACCGTTTTTTTACTATCGGCCGTTTTCTATATTTTAGCAGATAATTATTTCAATAAGCGAGACCTTAAATCAGAGTTATTGTTTAGCCTTCTTTTAGGTTATCTGGTTTTAACCAAACCTTTCTTTGCTTATATTCCGTTTGTTATCTATGGTTTTACTGTTTTGTATCGATTTCATTGGAAAAAGATCATCAACCAGAAGATCATTATTTTAATTTTCCCCTTATTAGTCTATTTCGGTTGGTCTTATGTCAATAAAGTAAACACAGGATATTTTGTTTCTACAACTTATTTTGGTCTCAACATTTCCCAAAATTGCGTTTATTTTGCTGAAAAAGGTCCGGAAAAATACCAGTGGATCATAGATCCTTATGTAAAATACAGAGAAGAAACCATCAGAGAGAAAAAAGATGTGGCAATGGCTATCTGGCATGCTCATTATCATGATTTACAATATAAATATCCTTATTTTCCGGAGTGTTCCTATTATTTGGGAGAATATGCAAAAGAAACCATCAAGAACAATCAGTATGATTATTGGAAACAGGTTGTAACCCGTTCCTGGTTGGATTTTTGGAGGGTAAAGATTTATTGGGATTTTGAAAAAGTAAAATTAAAACCACTTGTAAGAACCATTTGGCGTTTGCAAAAGATTACATTGTACTTTTTCAAATGGAGTTTTCTGGCTTTAGTTCCTTTTTTTGTCTTCCGATTTTTTAAGAAACGTAAGATCGCTTTTGAAATAGTAGCAGTGACCATTATATTTGCCGGATCGCTTCTACAAGGTATTGTTACTTACGGAACGAATGTAAAATACGCTTATCCGTATGAATTTTTAATGATTATTGTAGTGCTGTTGTTTTTTAAAAAAGAAGTCAAATTGCCCAGACGGATAAGTACTTTTTTGCAATGATCCGATAATGATGTTCTGCCTCAATAAACTTTCGGGCATTAGTTGAAATATCAATGATCTCGGCAGGATTTTCAATTAAAAAAGAGAGTTTTTGACATAGTTCTTCTACATCAGGAACAGCATTGATACAAACACGGTCATCCTGTAAATGGTAGTATTCGGAAAATTCGGTTTCAGCACCGGTAAAAACAACTTTTCCTTTAGCCATAGCCTCTAAAGCATTATAGCCCTGATCGTAAGCATAAACCTGATCTAAAAGGATATGTGCTTTGTTGTATAACTGAATATATTCGGCATAGGGAATGTTCTCCGTTACAATTGCCTCAACACAATTCGGGTATTTTTTTTGAATTCTTTCCAATGCCTGTTCAAAGAACGGAATGCCTTTTTTTTGATAACTCAAGTGGTTAATGCCTAAAAAGATGATAATTTTATCTTCAAAATGTAAAGGTTCAAATTTGATTTTGTCAACATTAACAGGATTCGGAATAAAATGGGTTTTAAAGCCCGTTTTTTGCATTGGAATCTCATAATCCAGATCAGATGTAATGAGCGATTGACAATTGTTTTTTAGCCATTGAAATGTTTTTCGGTAAGATGTTTTTCTGTATTTTAACGGAAACTGAAATAGTTTTTTGAGACCCAGATTTTCAAAGTAAGGGGTTAAAATAGAATAGTTAAGTTCTTGTTTGAAAAGATAGTCTATAACAGGAGTTTCATCGCCGCAAATTAATAAACTTCTGTTCTTTATCCTTTGAAACAGCTTTTTATAAAGCCATCGACTGAGTACCGGATAGGTTTCTAAAGCATCTGAATTAATTAGCTGAACATGGTTGTAATCTGAAAATTGAGGAAGTAAGAAATAAAAACGAATTGCCTTTTCAAGTTTTTCTAAATTGATGAGCTGTAGTTTTCGCAGTAGTTTATGAACATAAATGATCGGTTTAGTATGCGTAAAAGAAGCGTAGACAGAATGATCTACCGGAAATTGTTTGAATTTATCGCCGCAACCTACAATGGTAACCTCATGACCTAAAGTTTGTAGCCCTTCCTTTAAAGAATTGTGCAATCGGCTGTATTCACCAACTAAAAGGATTCGCATATAATTAATTCTAAAATATTCTAATTTCTGATTACATTTGTGTAAATATACTACAATTTGAGTGTGCTCTACCAACAAAATGATTTAGAAATTTTAGTTTCGACCATGAATCAAAAGGATCTCGGTTTTTTATATCGAATGTTTCCCGATGATCTATGGCAATCAATTTCCGTTTTGGTGGTGAATCAAACCGACGGAGAAGAGCTGCAGTCTGGTTTTGAAAATGTGAAAGTTGTGAACTGTTATGAATTCGGACTTTCAAAGAGCAGAAATATAGCCTTACAACAGGCTGAAAAAGATTTGGTTCTGCTAGCTGATGACGATGTTATTTTTGAACATGATTTTGCGGCTAAGTTATTACATGCGTTTAATAAAAATCCTTTTACAGATGTTGTTAGGTTCCGGTATACTCAAAACGGAAAACAGATCAAGAAATATCCGCAAGCCTTCTGTCAGGATTTAAACTGGTTTCAGGTTTTAGATATCTCTTCTGTAGAATTAGCTTTTAAGAGAAAAGTTATTCTGGAAACTAATGTCAGGTTTGATGAAAATTTCGGTATCGGAGCTTGTTTTCCGATAGGAGAGGAGGCAATTTTTGTGTCAGATCTGAAAAATAAAAACTTCAGGATAAGTGGTGAGCCGGAAGTCATTTTAGATCACCCGGGAGAAACAACAAGTAAAAGGATAAATTCTGAGATGCTTTATTTTAATCAAAGTGCCGTTTTTTTTAGAATTTTCAGGAATAAATATGTACTTTGGATTTTCTTAAAACTATTTTTTGATCTCAAACAAGGTAAAATAGGGATACTTCAGATTCCCAAGTTAATTTCACAGGCTATAAAAGGTAAAAAGCAGTATGTCAAAAATTCAAGATTGTAAAATAATTGCCATTCCGAAAATCCATGATCCGAGAGGGAATTTATCGGTTATAGAAGAACAAGTTATTCCTTTTGAAATAAAGCGTGTGTATTATTTGTATGATGTTCCGGCCGGAGCAGAACGCGGCGGACATTCGCACAAAGAACAGCAAGAATTTCTAGTGGCTTTATCCGGAAGTTTTGAGGTAATATTAAATGACGGTGAAAGGGAGAAAACAGTTGTTCTGAATAAACCCTATGAAGGCTTATTAATAGCTAATAATATTTGGCGCGAATTGCGCAATTTTTCTTCAGGATCTGTATGCTTGGTTATCGCTTCAGATGTGTTTGAAGAAAGTGATTATATCAGAGGATTTAATGACTTTTTACAAACAAAACGTTAGTTGTAAATACTAAAATCAAAACCTTTACTTCTTAAGAATTGCTTGAACCGCAAAAGCTTTTTAAGAACACTGCCGGGCATTTTATACAATAGTTTTGTTTTGAACGGAATTGAAGTCTTTATTGTTTTAAAATAATGTTCTGATCGCTCTAGATCACCAGCAATTTTAAACTGCATTGCATATTCTAAACGGTAGAGATCCAAAAACCGTTGTAAACTTCCGTTACTTTTTTCTTTTTCAGAGAATTGTTCAAAATTCATTAATCTTTTCCGAGTGATCGGAGTTTTAGAAAGTTGGTTGTCTAAAGAAAAATTGTATTCTACAGTGAATGCCGAAGTCAGGGCAACAGGATATTCAAGAGCAATCTTAGTATATAGTTCCAGATCCTGTCCGCTAGTAACAGTAGGATTGAATCTTTTCTCCGTAAAGATACTTTTCGGAATAGCAAGAGAAGATGTTAATCCGATCCGATAAGGTAAACTGGCGTCAAAAAAATTGTTCACGACACCTCTGAAGTCTTGAGCAATATTTTTATAAAATGTTCTGACGTTCTTGTGAGTAGCTATTTTCATAAAATAACGACTTGCATAGATACCACAATCAGGAAAATCCTGATACAAAAGATAAATTTCCTCTAAGTGATCGGGTAGCCAATAATCGTCAGCGTCTAAAAAAGCAATCAACTCTGATGTAGCCTTTTCAATTCCGAAATTACGTGCCGTTCCTACACCTTGATTGTCCTGATGGTATAATTTAATCCTTGAGTCATGGTATGATTTAAGAATCTCAACAGAATTATCATCGGAACCGTCATTAACAACGATAAGTTCGAAATCTGTAAAAGATTGTTGTAATACAGATTCTAGGGTTTTCTGAAAAATAAACCCTTTGTTGTAAAGTGGTATGATGATCGAAATTTTGGGCATTTATTTTGTAGCGACTAAAATGATTTCGTTTTTACGGAAGCCAAAATAATCATTTTTATCAAAACTTTTGACTTCAATCGAAAAACCAACGGATTCTAATCGTTTTTTTAAGCCTTCAACGGAATAGATACGAACATGATCTTCTTGTCCGAAATGGATCAAGCGGTCTTGTTCTGAAGTGATATTTTTGTCTTCGTAGATATCTCCGTCTTTAAAAGGAGTCTGTATCAGAATCTTTCCGTTTGTCTTTAAAACCCGAAACAATTCTTTCATAGCTTGCACATCATCAGGAATATGTTCCAGAATATGATAACAAAGAATAAGGTCAAAAGAAGCATCAGAAGTAGCTATCTCAGTGATATTGTAGTGATGGTCAGAAATAAAATCACCTGACAGATCAGAGGCATGATAGTCCTTATTTTGTATATTTTTCCACTTTCGGTACAAACATCTGGAAGGGGAGAAATCTAAAACGGAATGTACCTGAGGTAAATATTCAGAAGCAATGATCTCCCATAGTCTTCTGTCGCGTGATAAGCTACCGCATTTCGGGCAAAGTTTGTCCTCATTTTCCAGAATGATCCATTCTTTATTTTTAAAATGGCAGATAGTACATTTGTGTTGGTTTCCTTTTTTAGATAAGGCAAAAAAACTCCGCAAACCGGGCTCAATCATATAAAGCACCTTATCAGGAATAAGGTTGCGGATAACTTTCTTGAGAGAATTATACATTTTGTTTTGGGCTAATGGTACAAAAATAGCCTAATTTATAAAGGAAAAACAGATTTAGATTTGGTTTTTTTGAAATTAAATTGTTTCGTATGCTTTTTTCAAATTGTTTGAATAAGAACTTGAAGAAATTTAAGAATCCGAATTTCTTTAAGAATTGATAACTTGTTCCTAATTTTGTGTCTGTATATTCTAAGCGTTGGTTACAGATCAGAAAGTATAAGTTTTCAATAGCCTTTTCTGTTTTTTTTATAAATACGGAGTTCGTCTCTACATTAAGATGGATCAAAGGGTTTTTAAAATGTTCCACAAGAACGTTTTCTTGCTTTAAAAGCTTTAAAAAAACAACATCTTCATAACCGTATTCTGTTATGTATTCCGGAAATCTGATAGTTTGAAAGATTTCTTTTTTAAGTGCCAGATTCCAGGTAAAGACAAATTGATATGGATTTTTTTTTCGAAATTCTAATTTTTTCACTTCTGTTTTCGTACCATATAACCAGCGAAGTTTGTTTTCGGCAAAAGGTTCTTCCGGATACAAAACGCCACCGAAGATGGCATCTTTATTAGTTTCTTTTAAAATAGTTACCCAATTTTTAATGTAGTTTTTTTGTTGCGGCATGGCATCGGCTTCCTGAATTAATATCCAGTTATATTGCGATTGCTCTACCAGAAAATTAATGTTTTGTCCCCGACCTAAATTTTTTTTGTTTTTTATATACCTACAGTGTGATAAATGTGTTATTTCTTCGTTATCAGCTGAAGTATTACGACTATCATCTCCTACAATTATCTCATAATCAAAACCTAAGGTGTCGGCTTGATTCTTTAATTCCCTTACTAATGGCAAGACATTATATTCGTATGTAGGGATCAGAATAGAAAGCATATTTACACCGTTCTTTGAACTACTTCAAATACTTTTCCTTCATCAAACTTTAGGGTTTTAGAAGGGAATTTCAATAATAAAGCATAATCGTGAGTAGCCATAACGATAGTTTTGCCGTTAGCATTAATTTTTCGTAACAATTCCATTACTTCAACACTGGTTTGCGGATCAAGATTTCCGGTAGGTTCATCGGCTAGTATTAAATCTGGGTCGTTAAGTAAAGCTCTGGCAATAGCAATGCGTTGTTGCTCTCCACCCGAAAGTTGGTGGGGCATTTTATTGAGATAATGCTTTAAGCCTACTTTTTCCAGTACTTCATCAATCTTAAGGTTTATTTCTGCTTTGTCTGTCCAACCGGTTGCTTTCAGTACAAAAAGAAGGTTCTCTTTTATATTTCTGTCCGGTAAAAGTTTAAAATCTTGAAAAACAACGCCCAATTTCCTTCTCAGGTAGGGAATGTTCTTTTCTTTTAAACCGTTTAAATCATAACCTACAAGTCTTCCTTCTCCTTCTTTTAAAGGTAAATCAGCATATAAAGTCTTTAAAAAACTACTCTTTCCTGCTCCGGTTTTACCTATCAGATAAATGAACTCCCCTCGTTTAACTTCTAAATTAATATTGGTCAATACGGGGTTTTTTTCTTGGTAAATGGTCACATTTTTTAAAGAGAGAATGCTTGTGGACATAATTTGACGACAGATTTTGGTGTAAAAGTAAGAACTAAATTTTCGGTTACAAAATTTTATTTCACTTAACGGGAAGTTCCTTTTTTTATTGCTTGGTTTAAAATAATTGTTTGATCGTTTTTATTTCGTTACGGTTAATAAAATGTTACAATAATCTGTTAACACTTTTCGTTAATACCATAAGGAAATATTATCTTTGAGGACTATTACAAAAAACAAATTCAAATGATTAAGAAAATCAGACTAGCCTCCCTTTTGTTTATGGGAAGTCCGGCTTTGCTTTTTTCGCAGCAAACGGCCATTTATACAAATGAATTGAAAGAGTTTGACAGAGCGGTTGAATTGTACAAAGACAAACAGTACCAATCCGCTCAGATTATGTTTGGGGAAGTTAAAAATACAATAAAGAATCAGGAAGTTCAGGCTGATTGTGCTTACTACATTGCAAATTGTGCCATTCGTTTAAATCAATACGGAGCCGATCAATTAATTGAAGATTTTGTAGAAGATTATCCGACAAGTACAAAACAAAATCAGGCGTATATTGAAGTGGCTCATTACTATTTTAACCAAGGAGGCTATGCTAAGTCCTTAGAATGGTTTGACAAAGCCGATACGAGTAATATGTCAAATGCCGACAGGGAAAAATACAATTTTCAAAAGGGATATGCCTATTTTACTTTGAAACGAAATAAAGAAGCTCAGAAACACTTAAATCAGGTGGTTAATTCGCCTGTTTACGGTAGTCAAGCTAAATATTATTTGGGTTATATGTCTTATGAAACAGATGATTATAATGCTGCTAATGAATACTTTGATCAGGTTTCAGATCAGGACAAATACAAAGAAAAGATGGGCTACTTTCAGGCCGATATGAATTTTAAACTGGGAAATTTTCAAAAGGCTATTGATCTGGGGCTGGCTCAGTTGCCTAAGTCAAATGCTCAGGAGAAAAGCGAACTGTCTAAAATTATCGGAGAAAGTTATTTTAACCTGAAACAATACGATAAAGCACTCCCTTACCTGTTAGATTACAGAGGAAAAAAAGGCAAATGGAATAATACTGACTTTTACCAGTTAGGGTATACCTATTACAAGCAGAACGATTATGAAAATGCTATAAATCAGTTCAATAAGATCATTAACGGAAATGATCATGTGGCACAGAATGCTTATTATCATCTGGCAGAATGTTATTTGGAAACAGATAAAAAACAACAGGCTTTAAATGCTTTTAAAACAGCTTCTGAAATGGATTTTGATCTGAAAATTCAGGAGGATGCCTATCTTAACTATGCTAAGTTGAGTTATGAAATAGGAAATCCTTATCAATCCGTTCCGGAAGTATTGAAAGCTTATTTGGATAAATATCCGAATACATCTTACAAGCAGGAAATTAATAATCTATTGATCAGTTCATACATCACATCTAAAAACTATACAGAGGCTTTAGAGTTGTTAGAGAAAAACAAATCCCCTGAAAATCGTCTCGCTTACCAAAAAGTAGCTTTTTACAGAGGACTGGAACTTTTTACAGACGGGAATTATCAGGCGGCTTTTGACTTGTTTAAAAAGTCGATCTCAGAAAATAAAGATCTGAAGTTTACGGCACGTGCAACTTTTTGGAAAGCTGAAGCAGAATATAATTTAGAACAGTATAATGAAGCTATGTTAAGCTATAAACAATTTTTAGGTTATAGTGAAGCGGCTTCTGTACCGGAATATAAAAATGTTCAGTACAATTTAGCGTATGCGTATTTTAAATTAAAGGATTATGATAATGCCATCAAGCATTTTACGGATTTCTTAGCGGTGGTTAAGAATGATAATGTAAGAAAGGTTGATGCTTATTTACGCTTGGGAGATTGTAACTTTATTTCAGCTAAGTATTGGCCGGCAATGGAAGCATATAACAAAGCTATTGAAATGAATAGCGTAAGTAAAGATTATGCTGCATTCCAAAAAGGGATCAGTTACGGATTTGTCGGAAAGAATGACCGAAAGATTGAAGATCTGGAAAAATTTATTAAAACGTATCCGAACTCACAATATGCCGATGATGCTTTGTATGAGTTAGGGAATACGTATGTGAATGAAAATAACGAATCAAAAGCTATTGCATCTTATGATAAGTTAATCGCTAATTACCCGAGTAGTTCTTATGTAGCCAAATCGATTTTGAAACAAGGATTGATCTACTACAACAACAATAAATCAGAACCGGCTTTAGTGAAGTTTAAAAAAGTAGTAGCGGAGTTCCCGAATTCGCCGGAATCTTTACAAGCGGTTTCAACAGCACGTTTGATCTATGTCGATAACGGAAGAGTGGATGAGTATTCAGACTGGGTAAAAACATTGAGTTTCGTTGAAGTGTCGGATGCCGATTTGGACAATACTACTTATGAATCGGCTGAGAAGCAATATTTGATGAATAATAGTAAACAGGCTATTTCAGGATTCAGCAATTATGTAGCTAAGTTTCCGAATGGATTGCATGCTTTACATGCTAATTTCTATTTGGCGCAATTGTATTTTGCTGATGGTTTAGAAAGTAATTCGGCTAAACATTATGAATATGTGATCAGTCAGCCGAGAAATGAATTTACAGAACAAGCTTTAGCTCGTTTGAGTCAGGTATATTTAAAAGCGAAAGAATATGACAAAGCCATACCGGTTCTGTCCCGATTAGAAAATGAAGCCGATTATCCGCAAAATAAAACCTATGCGCAGTCTAATTTAATGAAAGCGTATTATGAAAAAGAGAATTATGCAAGTGCTGTTGTATATGCCGAAAAAGTTTTGTCAAACGATAAAGTAGATGACCGGATAAAAAGTGATGCACAGATCATTATTGCACGTTCTGCTATTAAAACCAATGACGAAACAAAAGCAAAAGCAGCTTATGCAGATTTGTTGAAAATTGCAAAAGGAGAATTAGCTGCCGAAGCATTGTATTATGATGCCTATTTCAAAAATAAAGAGGGAAAATTTGAAGAGTCAAACAAAGCGGTTCAAAAATTAGCAAAAGATTATTCAGGATATAAATACTACGGAGCAAAAGGCTTAGTAGTAATGGCAAAAAACTTTTACGGATTGAAAGATAGTTTCCAGGCAACTTATATTCTAGAGAGTGTAATTAAAAATTTCGGAGATTATCCTGATGTTGTGGAAGAAGCTCAAACTGAGTTGGCAGCCATAAAAGCAGAAGAAGCCAAAACGAATTCATCAATCACAGAATAAATTACTTCAGATGTTAACTGATAATCGAAAAAAAGAAAACGTACGTATGAAAAATATCAAGATATACCTTCCTTTAGCTATAGCTTTGTTCGTAAGCCAAGTTTCGTTAGCACAAGAAGAAGATAATATAGGTTCAGAAGTTGTAAATGTTGTAAAACCTTATACTCCGGCTATTTCTGATGCTTTTAAAGTGAAAGAAACACCGGTAATAGACGATGATGAAAACACACAGAAAGAAGCAATAGAATACAATATTTTTTCTTTTCCGGTAGCCTCAACCTTTACGCCGGCAAAAGGAAAAGCAGCAGGAGTTGATAAAGCAGAAAAAGAAAAGCTCTATAGGAATTATGCAACTCTGGGTTTCGGAAATTATCCGACAATCAATGCCGAACTCTTTGTTACCGAAAATTTCGGGCGTAACAGTTACATAGGCGGAATGTTGCGTCACCTGTCATCGCAAGGCGGAATTAAAGATGTGGTTTTAGATGACAAATATTACAACACCAGTTTGGATGTTACTTACGGTACCCGGGATCGTGATATGAGTTGGAATGTCGATTTAGGTATAAAAAATCAAATCTATAACTGGTACGGATTACCTGTTGAGAATATCATCTTTACAGAAGATATGATTAATGCAATAGACGAAAAACAATCGTATAACACTATTGCACTGGGAGGAAAATTGAGTTTAACGGATAGTTATTTCAGCGAAGTAAGTTTGCAGTTCAAGCGCTTTTCCGATGCTTTAAGTTCAGGCGAAAATCGCTTTTTTGTAAAACCGAATTTTGATATTGAAGCTTTCGACCAAAAGATCAAGGCTAATTTCATTATTGATTATGTTGGCGGAAGTTTTGATAAAGATTACGAAGGTCTTTCTGATATCAGTTACAGTACTATCATTTTCGGAACTAAACCGAGTATTTTATACCAGCAAGACGATTTATCAGTTCAGTTAGGTGCAGGAGTATTCTACAGCACAGGTAAATTCAACGGAACAAGTGATAGTAAAATATTTGTATATCCTAATGTAAAAGCATCGTATAAGATCGTAGGCGATTTATTGATCGGTTATGCCGGTGCTGAAGGAGGATTAAATCAAAACTCGTATGCTGATTTTGTAGATCAGAACCCTTTTGTATCGCCAACGCTTTACGTTGCACCAACTGACAATAAATATGATATTTATGTCGGTTTAAAAGGGAAATTAGCTAATTCGGTAGCATTTAATGTAAAAGGTTCTTATAACAATGAAGACGGAAAAGCACTTTTTACAAGTAATCCCTATATTTATGCAAATGCAAATACAGAAGGCTATACTAACGGAAACTCTTTCGGCGTGGTATACGATAATGTAAAAACGGTAAGCATTTTCGGAGAACTAAAAGCTGATTTCTCTAAAAGTCTAAGCTTGGGAATTAACGGAACCTATAATAACTTTTCAACAGATTATGAAACAGAAGCATGGAATTTACCGCAATTGAACATCGGAGCGACTGTTGATGTTGATTTTGATGAAAAATGGTATGCCGGAGCCAAAGTGTTTTTTGTAGGCGAAAGAAAAGACAGAATTACAGTTCAGAGCTTAGCGGCCGTTTTTCCACCGGAGTTCATGACAGAGGAAGTAACACTTGATAGCTATTTTGACCTGAATATGCATGTGGGGTATAAGTATAATGACCGTTTAACCGCTTTCTTGAAAGGAAATAATTTAGCAAGCCAACAATACAATCGTTGGGCTAACTATCCGGTTCAGGGAATTCAGATTTTGTTAGGTGCAAATTATAAATTTGACTTCTAAACAACAGAATTAAAACAATATAACCTGTAAGATTTTTTAAAAGCTTACAGGTTTTTCTTTTTTTAGCTATGACATCACTTAAATCGAAAATATATACACATTATCAAGAACTTTTAGAAGATAAGGTTCAAACCCTGCGAAAACAAATTTCGGATCTGGCGGAGGATGCTCAAAACGATGCTAAAGGTTCTGCGGGAGATAAGCATGAAACAGCATTATCAATGATGCATTTAGAGCAGGAAAAGCTAAATCAGAAACTAAAAGAAACCTTAGCACAAAAAAGCGTATTAGAAAGTATTGATATTTTAAAAGTAAATAAATTAGTAGGAATAGGAAGTCTGGTATATACGGATAAGTTCTTGTTTTTTGTAAGTACGGCACTGCCAAAAATAATTATTGATGGTGCAAACATAATCTCATTATCACTTGAATCTCCTATCGGAAAAGAGATGAAAGGAAAGCACGCCGGAGACGAATTTAGTTTTAATACGTCAAAATATAAAATCTTAAAAATAGAATAGATAGATTGTTACAAAACAACTTCTTTGTCAATCTGAGCCGGTTTCAGATTCTATAATAGTAAATTGATTATCATTTGAAATCGAAGATTTAACAACGTAGGACACGGTCAAAATAGCAACTGTTTAACTTTTTACAACCGTTTCTCTCGGTTCTTAAAGAAGATCTTCTTTTCCGAAGATTAAAAAATTAAATAAAAAAATTGAAATATGTAACTAAAGTTAACTAAAACCGATTCGTTTAGTTTGTAATAGTTGTAAAAAGTGTATTTTTTGTTTTAAAATATAACTAATAATCTCATTGTGGTTTATAAAAATAAGCTAAAAGCCCAACTTTGCTTCATCAAAATAATGTTACAGGATAAAAACATTAAAAAAATAAAGTAAAAAGATAGCAACGATATGTGTGGTATTTTAGCAGTTATAGGAAAAGGAAAAGATGAGGCTTTAGTTAAGCAACTTTCTAAAAGAATGAGTCACAGAGGTCCGGATGAAAGTGATGTTCATGTGACGGAGGCAGGACATATTCTGGCTCACGAACGATTATCAATTGTAGATTTACAAACCGGAAAGCAACCTATTCAGGGAACTTCAACCGCTTGGATGGTTCACAACGGAGAGATCTATAATCATAAGAAATTAAGAGAAACAGTTTTGAAAGACCATACATTCAGAACAACTTCTGATTCTGAAGTTATTGTACACTTATACGAAGAATTCGGATATGATTTTTGTGATTATTTGGACGGAATGTTTGCTTTTGTTGTGGTCAATGGAGATGATTTTATAGCCGGACGTGATCCGCTGGGGATTAAACCGTTGTACTACGGTATTGATGATAGAGGAAGGTACTATTTCGCAAGTGAAATGAAAGCAATTGCAGACCAGTGTACGACTTTTTCAACTTTTCCTCCGGGGCATTTTTATACTGAAAAAACAGGATTTGTTAAATATTACAAACCAGAGTGGGAAGATGCCGCAAAAGCAGTCGAAGAGATCGATTATAAAGCCATTCGTGAAACATTGACCGAAGCGGTTAAAAAACGTTTAATGGCTGATGTCCCTTTTGGAGTATTGCTTTCTGGCGGATTGGATTCTTCTTTGACTTCTTCGATAGCGAAAAGATTACTGGAAAGTTCCGGACAAGTGTTGCACTCATTCTCTATTGGCTTAGATGAATCAGCACCTGATTTAATTGCTGCAAGAAAAGTAGCGGAGTTTATCGGTACCCAACATCATGAGTTCTACTTTACGGTTGAGGAAGGTATCCGGAACCTTGAAAAATTAATATGGCATTTAGAAACGTATGACGTAACGTCCATTAGAGCCAGTACGCCAATGTATTTTATGTCTAAGGCTATTAAAGAAACAGGAATTAAGATGGTATTGTCCGGTGAAGGAGCAGACGAGATTTTCGGAGGATATTTGTATTTCCGCAATGCACCTTCAGCAGAAGAATTCCAAAAAGAAACTATCGAAAGAGTTCAGAAGCTATTTACAGCTGATTTATTAAGAGCAGATAAGTCAACTATGGCTCATGGTTTAGAAGCTCGCGTTCCGTTTTTAGACAAAAGTTTCCTGGAATTAGCCATGAAAGTAAAACCGGAAGAAAAACAACCGAAAACGTATAACGGAGTAGAAAAATATATTTTGAGAAAAGCGTTTGATACCCCTGAAAAACCCTATTTGCCGGATGAGGTATTATGGCGTCAGAAAGAACAATTTTCAGACGGAGTAGGATATAACTGGATCGATACCTTGATCGAATATTGTGAATCACAGGTAACAGATGAAGAATTTGCTAAGGCCGCAGAATTGTTTCCGTACAACACACCGTTAACAAAAGAAGCCTTTTATTATAGAAGTATCTTTCATAAACATTTTCCGCAACAAAGCGCAGCGCAAACCGTGAGAAAATGGATTCCGAAGTGGCAATCTAATCAAGACCCAAGCGGAAGAGCAAATGAAGCCCATGTAAAAGCAGATGTAACTATTGCTACTAAGGATACCTCTAAACTGACCGTTTAATTTTTTTATGGTTATAGTTTGTTTTGATAATCGTCGACTCGTGTAAAATGAGTCGGCGTTTATTGTTTTAGGGCAATAAATCAGCTATTTTGTTAATAACTTGCCGATAAAATGCAATTCTTTAAGATATTTTTTTTATCTTATTACTTATATTTGTCTGTTTAATAGAAATGAGAATATAAGCATTTAGATATGAGTGAAGAAGTAAAGAAGAACAATTATTCGGCTGATAGTATTCAGGCATTAGAAGGGATGGAGCACGTAAGAATGCGTCCTTCCATGTACATCGGGGATACTGGCGTTAGAGGTTTACATCACTTAGTTTATGAAGTAGTAGATAACTCGATTGATGAGGCTTTAGCCGGACATTGTGACACTATTTTGGTTGCCATTAATGAAGACAATTCTATAACAGTTGAAGATAATGGTCGTGGTATCCCGGTGGATATCCATAAAAAAGAAGGCGTATCAGCGTTGGAAGTAGTAATGACCAAAATCGGAGCCGGAGGTAAATTTGATAAAGATTCGTATAAAGTATCAGGTGGTCTTCACGGAGTAGGTGTTTCTTGTGTGAATGCGCTTTCAGATCATTTAAAAGCTACAGTTTACCGCGAAGGAAAAATTTGGGAACAAGAATATGAAAGAGGAAAATCTCTCTACCCTGTAAAACAAATCGGGACCACAGAAAAAAGAGGGACTATTGTAACTTTCAAACCGGATGGAACGATTTTTCAACAAACTTTAGAGTATTCGTATGATACCTTAGCCGCTCGTTTAAGAGAACTTTCTTTCTTGAATAAAGGAATTACCATTACACTTACAGATAAAAGAGAAAAAGACGAAAAAGGAGACTTTAAGTCGGAAACTTTTCATTCAAAAGAAGGTCTGAAAGAATTTGTAAAATTCCTGGACGGAAACAGAGTGCCTATTATAGGTCATGTTATCAGTATGGAGAATGATAGAGGCGAAATACCTGTTGAAGTAGCATTGATCTATAATGATAGTTATACAGAAAATATATTTTCGTACGTAAATAATATCAATACTCATGAAGGAGGAACGCACCTTCAAGGGTTCCGTATGGGATTAACACGTACCTTGAAAAAATATGCCGATGCTTCCGGATTGTTAGATAAATTAAAATTCGAGATTTCAGGAGACGATTTCCGTGAAGGATTAACAGCGATCATTTCAGTTAAAGTAGCCGAGCCTCAGTTTGAAGGGCAAACCAAGACTAAATTGGGTAACAGAGAGGTAGTTTCTCCGGTTTCTCAGGCAGTTGCGGAAATGTTAGAGAATTATTTAGAAGAAAATCCGAACGATGCTAAGATCATTGTGCAAAAAGTGATTTTAGCCGCTCAGGCGCGTCACGCTGCTAAAAAAGCACGTGAAATGGTACAGCGTAAAACCGTAATGGGAGGCGGTGGATTACCCGGTAAACTTTCTGATTGCTCTAATCAAGACCCTGAAAAATGCGAAATTTTCCTTGTAGAGGGAGATTCGGCAGGTGGAACGGCTAAGCAAGGTCGTGATCGAAATTTTCAAGCTATTTTACCTTTGAGAGGTAAGATACTGAATGTAGAGAAAGCAATGCAGCATAAAGTATTTGAGAATGAAGAGATTCGAAATATTTTTACAGCATTGGGGGTTACTATCGGAACAGAAGAGGATAGTAAAGCATTGAATTTATCTAAATTAAGATACCATAAAGTAGTCATCATGTGTGATGCCGATGTGGATGGTAGCCACATCGCAACGTTGATTTTGACCTTTTTCTTCCGTTACATGAAAGACCTTATTGAACAAGGTCATGTTTATATTGCTACTCCGCCTTTATATATGGTTAAAAAAGGAAATAAAAAGGAATATGCTTGGAATGATGAGCAACGTGACCAGATTTCAAATCAAATGGGAAGCGGATCTTCTATCCAGCGTTACAAAGGTCTTGGAGAGATGAATGCGGAGCAGTTGTGGGATACAACTATGAATCCGGAATTCAGAACATTAAGACAGGTTAGTATTGATAGCCTTTCTGAAGCAGATAGAATATTTTCTATGCTAATGGGAGATGAAGTACCGCCTCGTAGAGAATTTATAGAGAAAAATGCAGCTTATGCAAAAATTGATGCGTAAGACGAATTGTAGTATAGCGGTTTTGTTTATGCTTTGTTTTTCAATGGCAAAAGCGCAAACAACATTAGAACAAGAAATAGGGTATCTGTTATCAGATGCCCTTTTCTATTCCGAAAAGTATATAATACCGGCAACTGACGGCGCGGTTTATCAGGCTTCATCAGCATGGATGAGTACTGCTAAAAAACGTGAAAAATGGACTGTTGAAGCCGGGATTTATGGAAATGTGTTTTTTGTTCCCAATAGAGATAGGTCATTTACAGTTTCGAACAGTGATTTTCAGTTTTTTCAGATTGAAGGAGCGGAAAGTGCAACTGTACCTACCGCATTAGGGGATAATCATCAGGTGTATTTGGTTGGAGATTTAGACGGTGAACAGATCCGTTTTAAAACGCCGCAAGGTATTAATCAGGAGACAGTCGTTTATCCTTACTTACAGGTGGGGGTAGTATTGCCTTATGGCTTTGAAGTAATGGGGAAATATTCGACACGAACTAAGTTGAAAAAAGGCGATTATCAGGTCTTCGGATTTGGATTAAAGCACAACTTCAGTCAATATTTTCCATCACTTGAAACTAAAAAAATTAACCTAGCAGCCATGATGATGTATTCTAATGAAGATATTAGTTTCGATTTCTTAGATGTGAATACGAGTTATGGTAATATGGGGATCAATCGGTTCACCGGAATTGTAAATACTTATCATCTGCAACTTGCCGCTTCAAAAGAAATTAAAGATTTTGAATTAATGTTAAGTTTTATTGCAAATGTAAGTGATTTTAGTTACAAGGTAAACGGAACAACCGAAGAACCTACAATTTTTGCAAATGCAATTAATGATCTGTTGCCGGAATTAGAAGAAACTAAATTCAACTACGTGGGGGAATTCTCTGTGAATTATTTCTTTAATAAGTTCTATGCTAAAGGAACATTTTCTTTCGGCAAATTTGCGAATGCAAATTTAGGTTTAAACTATATAATCAACTGATAAATTAAACAGGATGAAAGTAACAGTAGTAGGTGCAGGACATTTAGGTGCTACTTGTGCTAATGTTTTGGCATACAGAAAAATTGCAAGCGAAATCGTATTGCTAGATATTGAAGAAGGTTTAGCAGAAGGTAAAGCGTTAGATATCATGCAAAGTGCTCCGACTACGGGGTTTACCTCTGTGGTTTGTGGTTGTACCAATGATTATGAAAGAACAGTTGATAGTGACGTTGTAGTGATCACATCCGGTATACCGAGAAAACCGGGAATGACCCGAGAAGAGTTGATCGGGATCAATGCGGGAATCGTAAAATTGGTAGCAACAAATGTTCTTAAATTTTCACCGAATGCAATATTCGTTGTGGTTTCCAACCCTATGGATACTATGACCTATCTGACATTAAAAGCAACCGGATTGCCTAAGAATAAAGTAATAGGTATGGGAGGGGCTTTAGATAGTTCTCGTTTTAGGTATTATTTGTCTCAGGCTATGAATGAACCTATGAATGATATTCAGGCAATGGTTATTGGAGGGCATGGAGATACGACAATGATTCCTTTAACTCGTTTAGCAACTTATAATGGTTTACCTGTTACAACTTTTCTATCTGATGAAGAACTACAGGAGGTAGCTGCTAAAACAATGGTTGGCGGAGCTACTTTGACTAAATTATTAGGTACGTCGGCTTGGTATGGACCGGGTTCGGCAGTAGCATTTTTAGTGGATAGTATTTTGAACAATCAAAAACGGATGATTCCTTGTTCAGTATATTTAGATGGAGAATATGGTGTTGAAGATGTCTGTATTGGAGTGCCTTGTATCATCGGAAAAAACGGAGTGGAGCAAATCGTTGATGTAAGGTTAGATGAGGAAGAAAAAAATAAGTTTGCAAAAAGTGTGGAAGCAGTACGGAATATGAATAAAGACCTTCGTTCAGTCTTGTAAACTTTTGAACTTCAAATGTTAAAAAAATAAACAACTTTCGGCTTATATAGGTTTAAACAGTAGAATAATCATATTTAGAAAAAAAACGAATTTTATTTTGTAATAAAATTGGTTAATCCTGTTGTAAATTATATATTTGTCCGTTTTTTATAAAAAAATAGAGTAATTAATATTTAGTAGTAATGCAGAATAAAGGACTAATTAAATTTTTCGCAGTATTATTTGCCTTGGTTTGTCTTTATCAATTGTCATTCACTTTTGTGGCAAACGGAATTGAAAAAGATGCGAAAGCACATGCAAATGGAGATTTCCAGAAAGAGGTAGCTTACTTAGACTCAGTAGCTAAAGAAAAAGTATTCTTAGGGTATACTTTTGACGAAGTAAGAAATAACCAAATTAATAAAGGTCTTGACTTAGAAGGAGGTATCAACGTGATCCTTCAAATCTCAGTTAAAGATATTTTAAATGGTTTGGCAAACGGTTCAAAAGACCCTGCTTTCAACAAAGCTTTAGCAGATGCAAAAAAGAACCAGGAAGGAAACCAGGATTATATAGATGCTTTCTTTAAAGAAGCAAATGCTGCAAATATCAAATTGGCAGATGCAGAAATTTTTGGAAACAGAAATTTAGATGACGTAATCAAGTTTGATATGACTAATGCTCAGATTGAGCCAATTATTAAACAAAAAGTTCAGGAATCTGTAGAATCAGCTTTCAAAGTATTAAGAGAGCGTATCGATAAATTCGGTGTAACTCAGCCTAATATTCAGTTATTAGGAAATTCAGGAAGAATTTTGGTTGAATTACCGGGAGCTAAAGATGTAGATCGTATTAAAAGACTTTTACAAAGTACGGCACAATTAGAGTTCTGGGAAACTTATAAAGTAGAAGAAGTAGGGAACTTCTTAATGGCAGCTAATGAACTTCTTAAGAAAACAGAAGTTAAAGAAGAAACTTCTGAAATTAAAGAAGCAGCTAAAGGACTTGATTCTTTGCTTACAGATAATGTAGATTCAACAAAAGTACAAGTGAATCCTTTGTTTGACAGCATGTTAATGCCGGGGCAACAAGGAACTCCGTATGTAGGAGTGTTCAATGTTAAAGATACGGCTAAAATTAGTTCTTATTTAAACCGAAGTGATGTTCGTTCATTATTGCCTTCAGAATTATCGAATGTAAGATTTGCTTGGGGTAAAATCAATGAAAAATCACCGGAAACGGTTGAATTATACGCTTTAAAAGGAAACAGAGAAAATAAAGCACCTATTAGTGGTGGTGTAATTGTAGATGCCAGAGATACTTTTGATCAATTAGGGAAGCCTGCTGTGTCAATGCAAATGAATGGTGTTGGAGCACGTGAGTGGGAAAAGTTAACCGGTAAAGTATCACAACAAGGAAATGCAATTGCTATTGTTTTAGATAATATTGTTTATTCGGCACCCGGTGTAAGCAGAGGTGCAATCAGCGGAGGTCAGTCTGAAATTTCAGGAAGTTTTACTATCAATGAAACAAAGGATTTAGCTAACATTTTAAGAGCAGGTAAATTACCGGCTGCTGCTGAAATTGTACAGTCAGATGTTGTTGGACCATCATTAGGAGAAGAAGCTGTGAATAGCGGTATGATTTCATTCATTATCGGTTTCTCTTTAGTGCTATTATGGATGATCGTGTACTATGGTAAAGCGGGTTTCTATGCTAATTTAGCTTTATTAGTGAATATCTTATTCATCTTTGGTGCTTTAGCAAGTTTTGGTGCTGTATTGACATTGCCGGGTATTGCGGGTATCGTATTAACAATCGGTATGGCAGTAGATGCCAACGTAATTATCTACGAAAGGGCAAAAGAAGAGTTGGATTCCGGTAAAACGGTTGAAGAAGCCATCAATTATTCATTTACATGGAAAGGAGCAATGTCTTCAATTGTTGATGCTAATATTACAACAGCATTGACCGCTATTATCTTATTAGTTTTCGGTACAGGTCCGATCAAAGGTTTTGCTACCACTTTATTGATAGGTATTATTACTTCTGTATTTACAGCAATTTTTATTACAAGAATATTATTGGATTGGAGTTTGTCAAGAAACGAAAATATCACTTTTGCAACTTCAGTTACTAAAAACTGGTTTAAAAACTTAAACTTTGACTTCTTATCAAAACGTAAGATCGCTTATATGATTTCAGGTGTTTTGATCGTTTTGAGTTTGATCTCATTGTTCACAAAAGGTTTAAATCAAGGTGTTGACTTTGTAGGAGGTAGAACTTATCAGGTTCGTTTTGATAAAGAAGTTTCTGCACCTGAAGTAGCAGCTGACTTAACTAAGATTTTCGGAAGTGCTGAAGCGAAAGTGTTCGGTAATAAAAATCAGTTAAAGATTACTACAAAATATAAAGTAAATGAAGAAGGTGAAGGAGTAGATAAAGATGTAAATGAAAAATTATACAGTGGACTTCAAAAATATTTACCGGCTGATTTAACGTATGATAATTTTGTTAATTCTTATGAAGGTAAAGAATTTGGAATCATGCAGGCTTCTAAGGTTTCCGGTACTATATCTAAAGATATTAAGACAAACTCTATCTGGGCAGTATTAGGATCGCTATTAGTTGTATTTGTTTATTTGATGATCTCGTTCAGAAAATGGCAGTTTGGTTTAGGAGCAATTGTAGCGGTAGCGCATGATGTTATCATTGTATTAGGTATATTCTCGTTCTTCTATACTATCTTACCGTTTAATATGGAAATTGATCAAGCGTTCATCGCTGCTATCTTAACGGTTATCGGGTATTCATTGAACGATACGGTAATTGTATTTGACCGTGTAAGAGAGTATTTAGATTACAATTCATCACCTGACTTTAAAGGGTTGGTAAACAAAGCGTTGAACTCTACATTGAGTAGAACGGTGAATACATCTGCTACAACATTAGTTGTATTGATCGCAATCTTTGTTTTCGGAGGAGAAACAATTCAAGGTTTCGTATTTGCGATCTTAGTAGGTATTTTGGTAGGTACCTATTCGTCTTTATTTGTGGCAACACCGGTAATGAACGATACGATGAGTGCTAAAGAGGCGGAAAGAATGGCTTTGAATAAAAAAGAAGAATAATAGAAAGATAAAAAATATTTCTTTAGAAAAAAGTCCTGACATTGTCAGGACTTTTTTTGTAAATTAACATTTTAAAATGTATTTGTTATGAGGAAAATTTCTGTTTTAGTATTGTTGTTGCTAATAGCCTGTAATCAAAATATAGTTGTGGATGAATTGGATAAGAGTTTGACTAATAATCGTTGGCAGCAGGCAGATGATAAAGTATTTGAATTTGCGATAGAACAAGAAGGCGAATATCAGTTGGAACTGCATCTGGCGCATATTTATGATTTTCAATTTGAACAGGTGCCTGTTGAAGTGTATTTATCGAAAGAGGAACAGATTCTTTTAGGAGAAGAATTAGTGGTTAGTTTTAAAGATGATGATGGAAAAGAGTTAGGCGAGTGTGTAGGAGATATTTGTGATTTATATACCCCTGTGAGTTCGAAAATAAAGTTATCTGAGGGAGAGTATAGAATAGTGGTTCAAAACGGATTTAAAGGAACTTATTTACCTAATATGTTAGGAGTAGGTATACGGCTTAAAAAGACCCCGTAAAAAAAGCCGAGTTCACTCGGCTTTTTTTACGATTATTATTGCTTTTAAGCTGTTTTTTTAGCTCTGTATACTAAGTAGAAACCTACTATGATGAAAGGAATGCTTAGCCATTGTCCGGTTGAAAAAACACCTAAGGCACTTTCGAAACCTCCTTGGCTTTCTTTCACGAATTCTACTAAAAAGCGAACGGTCCAAAGTAAGATCAAAAAGATACCGAAAATATAACCTAATTTGTTTCTGGCATCTGTTTTCCAATATAAATAGAACAGAATGGCAAATACAAAAATGTATCCGAATGCTTCGTATAGTTGAGCCGGATGCTTAGGCGTTACAGCATTTAATAATTCGGCATATTGAGGATTGTTTGCAATGGCATCATAGGCTTGATTAACATTGGTAATTCCTGTCTTTTCTACTGCTGATCTAGGACTGTAATAGTCTCTGATGAATTTAATTCCGAAAGAAGAAGTAGTAGGAGTACCGACGATCTCTGAATTAAAGAAATTTCCCAGACGAACAAAGATCCCACCTAAGGAAACAGGGATTACAATACGATCTAAAATCCATAGAACCGGCTTTTTAACTACTTTCTTACTGTAATAAATCATTACTAATATGATTGCAATAGCAGCACCGTGACTTGCTAAGCCTGCAAAACCTGTAAATTCCCAACCTTGAGCTGTTTCTCTGATCGGTAGTAAGATCTCTAATTTATGGTCTTTAAAATAATCCCAATCATAGAAAAAAACATGTCCTAATCTGGCACCGATAAGAGTGGCTAAAACAGTATATACAAATAAATTATCCAGTTTATCTAAAGATTCACCTTCTCTTTGGTAAATAGCTTTCATGACGTACCAGCCTAATCCGAAGGCTACAACAAACATTAAACTATAAAAACGCAGGGTGAAAAAACCGATATCTATTCCTTCAGAAGGATTCCAAACCATATTTAAGGCAAGCATAAGTATTTATTTTAGGCTAAAATAAGGATTAAAATTGGTAAAAATGTTAAAGAAATTGAAATAAAAAATACTTAAATCTGAAATTTAAAGAGTAATATTGTCAAGGAACCGGGTCGTACCCACTACCTCCCCAAGGATGACAACTCAGGATTCTTTTGATAGCCAGCCAACCCCCTTTAAATAGTCCGTGTTTTTTTAATGCTTCTACTGTATAATGTGAACATGTGGGTTCGTATCTGCAAGTAGCAGGAGTGTACGGAGAAATGGCCACCTGATAGAAGCGGATTATAAAAAGGAATGGAGCAATGAGTATTGAACGTAGGGTTATTTTGTTGTTTTTTGAGCACATAATCAGTCTTCTGAAGTAAAATTATTAAATAATATTTGAAAGATAAAAGAGAACATGATTAATGTCAGCTTTTATAATTAAAAGAGTACTTATTTTTGTATTGTAGTTTTAAAATTTCATTTTTTTGGGCGTTGGTTAGAAATAACAAACGATTTTTTGTTTTAATTTATAGTTTTATAGAATTGTTAAAAAGAAAAAAGGATTGGTAAAAAACCAATCCTTTTTTTATTGAAATTAAATGCAATTAATAATTAAAAGTAGTTCCTTCTTTTCCGTCTTTTAATAGGATGCCTAATTGAGCCAGATTGTCCCTTATCTGGTCTGATAAAGGCCAGTTTTTATCAGCTCTGGCTTGATTTCGCATACCAACAAGCATATTAAGTACTCCGTCTAATTTGTCAGAGTTAGCGCTGGTATTTTTTTCATCTTTAATCCCTAAAACGTCAAAAACAAAGGTAGCTAAAGTTGTTTTTAGAGTTTCGATGTCAGTAGCGTTTAAAGTTTCCTTTTCGTCATGAACTAAATTAACAAATCTGATTCCTTCAAATAACTGGGCTATTAAAATAGGAGTATTGAAATCATCATTCATGGCATCATAACAACTTTGTGTCCATTCTGCAATATTTAAACTGGAACTATCTGAAGCTTTAAGTTTATCAATAAGTTCGATACTTTCCATTAATCGGTTGTATCCTTTTTCGGCGGCTAAAATGGCTTCGTCAGAAAAATCTAAAATACTTCTGTAGTGTGCCTGCATCATAAAAAAACGAGCAACACCAGAACTGAAGCCTTTACTTAGATTCGGATTATCTCCCGAAAATATTTCTTGTGGTAAGATATTATTTCCGGTTGATTTAGACATTTTTTTACCGTTAAGGGTCAGCATGTTAGCGTGCATCCAGTAATTTACAGGGTTGTGTCCGGTGCAAGCCTCTGACTGAGCGATTTCACACTCATGATGTGGGAATTTTAAATCCATTCCTCCGCCGTGAATGTCGAAGGTTTCTCCCAGATATTTAGTACTCATGGCTGTACATTCTAAGTGCCAACCGGGAAATCCATCACTCCATGGAGAAGGCCAACGCATGATGTGCTCAGGTTCGGCTTTTTTCCAAAGAGCAAAATCCTGAGGATTTTTTTTATCACTTTGACCGTCCAAATCACGGGTGTTGGCAATCATATCTTCTAAGTTACGACCACTTAAAATACCGTATTTGTAATCTTTATTGAATTTAACAACGTCAAAATACACAGAGCCGTTAGAAAGATAAGCATAGCCATTATCAATAATGGCTTTGATGATTTCTATTTGTTCAATAAGATGTCCGGTTGCAGTTGGCTCTATACTAGGAGGTAAAAGGTTGAATTCTCTAAGAATTTCATGAAAATCAACGGTGTAGCGTTGAACGATTTCCATAGGTTCAACCTTTTCTAGGCGAGCCATCTTGGCAATCTTGTCTTCTCCGTCATCAACATCATCAACCATGTGACCGACATCTGTAATATTTCTTACATATCGAACTTTATAGCCTAAATGCAATAAATAACGAAAAATGACATCAAAACTCATAAAAGTTCTGACATTTCCTAAATGAACGTTGCTGTAGACTGTAGGTCCACATACATACATACCAACTCTTCCTTCATGGATAGGTTTGAATATTTCTTTTTCTCCACTAAGGGAATTATAAATTTTCAGTGTTTGGGATGTATAAAGTTTCATCTAAAAAGTGTATGTGAGTTTTTGTCTATTAATGAAATTTAGTTTCAAGTTTGATGTAGTCTAAGAATTCTTTTCTTACATTCTTGTCCTTAAATTGCCCTCCGAATTCAGCTGTGACAGTGCTACTTTCTATATCGCGAATGCCTCTTGAGTTAACGCATAAGTGCTTTGCATCAATAACACAAGCAACATCTTCAGTATTTAATACTTTTTGCAATTCCTGTACAATTTGTATGGTTAGTCGCTCTTGTACTTGGGGGCGCTTTGCAAAATAATCAACAATACGGTTCATTTTTGATAGCCCCACTACTGTTCCGTTAGAAATATAAGCAACATGAGCCCTGCCTACAATGGGTAAAAGATGGTGTTCACAAGTTGAGTAAACTACGATGTTTTTTTCAACTAGCATTTCACCGTATTTGTATTTGTTTTCAAAAGTCGATGAACTAGGCTTTTTATTAGGGTTTAATCCGCTGAATATTTCACGGACAAACATTTTAGCAACACGGTTAGGAGTTCCTTTTAAACTGTCGTCAGTTAAATCCATTCCTAAGGTATGTAAAATATTCTCAACGTCTTTTTTGATTAATTCTATTTTTTGATCATCTGAAAGGTCAAATGCATCTTCGCGTAAAGGAGTCTGAGCACTTGTAGCAATGTGGTTATTGCCAATTTCGTCTTGTAAATCCTCGTTTTGAATCATTTTTATGGTTTTATAAAGCTTTTTTTAATTCGCAAAGATAACTAAAACTTTAAAAATAATAGGAGCTAAAATAAAAATGGTTTTTTATGAGTTTTTTTGGATATTTCATTTACTTTGAAAACTAAATAATAGATAAAAAATGTTAATTATTAAGAAAAAGGTGTTTTAATATTAAATATTTGTAAATTTGTGAACCTAACTATATCCATGAAAAAATGAAAAAAATATTTTTTATTCTTCTGTTTTTAATTGGCCTTTATTCGGGCTTTTCTCAATCCAAAACCAATAAATGTAAATTTAATTTTTCTTTTGAGGTTTTAAATAGTAAAGAAAATATGTCACCAAAAGATGAATATGTTTCTTTAAACTGGGATTTTTCAAAATTGAATTTAAAAAAAGATTTAGTTGAAATTGAGATCGTTCCGATCTTAGATTGCTTTAATGGTTTAGATGCAACTGATTTGAGAGATGTTGTAACTATTAAAAGTACAGATAAAGACTTTAAAAGTACTGAAGAGAGAAAAATTAGACATTTAGAGTTAATGTCAAAATGTTTTAAATATAGATTGATTGTGAGAAATAATAATTGCTCAGAAACTTCTGAGTGGAAGTATTTTTCTTTTTTTAATTAATTATTGCTAGATAATGATAAAGAAATTACTTTTTCAATTCGTTTTATTACTGTCTTTTGTAGGGTATTCTCAGTCTCCGACTTGTGATGCTGCGGATCCTATATGTTCAGGTAATGTGGCCCCTTTTCCTAATACAACAGGAGTTCCTTCTTTCGGAGGGCCAGGATGTTTAGGTACTACACCTAATCCGGCTTGGTTTTATTTCCAAATATCGGAATCCGGAAATTTGGAGTTTACTTTAAATCAAGGGAATAATGCGCCTAATTACAATAATCAAGATGTTGATTTTATTCTTTGGGGGCCTTTTACAGGACCTAATTGTGTCGATTTGTACGATTATAGTCCGGGAGCAACAGAAGATAATATTGTTGACTGTAGTTATTCTGCTTCTGCAACTGAAACAATTTCAATTCCTAACGGAATAGCGGGAGAATATTATGTTTTATTAGTAACTAATTATTCTAATAATTCAGGGTATATAGAATTAAATCAAACAAATCAAGGACAATCCGGAGCAGGATCTACTGATTGTGATATCGTATGTGGTGTTGATTTAGGAGCTGATCAATATTTTTGTACAACTAATGTTAGTTGTTATACCTTAACGGCAGAGTTTAACCAAGCTCCTACACAAGCAGGTACACCAACGTATTCTTGGTATTTAGATACGGTATTTTACCAATCAACAAGTACAAATACGTTACAGGTTTGTCAATCAGGAACTTGGAGTGTTGAAGTAGTTCGTCCGGGATGTTCCGATGTAGCTACAGATAGTGTAGATGTTGTTTTCTCGTCACCTCCGGTTTTAAATACACCAAGCGATATGTCGGGGTGTGGTCCTTTTGATTTGAATTCTCAGATTTCTGCAATCGTGGCTCCGAATGATCCATCGAATTATGTCGTTTATTTTTATCTGGATGTCTTTGAATGTTGGGGGGGTACCTCTAACTATATTCAAAATCCGGGTGCTTTTATGCCAACGGCTGCTTCAACTGAGATTTATGTCAGAGTTGAAAATGCAGGAAATCCAAGTTGTGCTAATGCAGACGAATATTTTACAATTAATTTAAGTACTTGTGTTACCGCAACACAGCCTGATAATTTATATTTATGTGATTTAGACGGAGACGGAGTAGAGTCATTTGATTTAACGCAGCAAGACGCGGTTGTTTTGGGCTCATATACGCCTGCATCTGATTATACGATAACGTACCATACGACGCAGGCCGGAGCCGATGACGGAACTATAGATTTAGCGACACCTTTCAATGCCTATCTCAATACGAGTAATCCCCAGACGATTTACGTTCGATTAGAGGATGACGGAACTATAGATTTAGCGACACCTTTCAATGCCTATCTCAATACGAGTAATCCCCAGACGATTTACGTTCGATTAGAGGAAAATGCTACAGGAGATTACGGTACGACGACTTTTGAGTTAATATTATCCGGATCTCCGGTTGTTACCTCTTTATCCGCGGTGAATGGTTCTATTTGTGAGGGCGAAGATGCTGTATTTGATCTAAGCGGAACGGCAGGAGCTACGGTGACTTATACGGTTAATGGGGGTTCTGATCAGACAGTAACTTTAGATAGTAGCGGAAACGGTCAGATAGTAATAGTAGGTCCGACAACAGATCAAAATGTTGTATTAAGTGATATTACTTTTGCAACTTGTTCTTCAATGTTGTCAGATTCAGCTACAGTAACAGTAAATCCTTTGCCTGAGTTTACGACATTATCGAGTAACGGAAGTATTTGTGAAGGCGAAGATGCATTGTTTGACATAACCGGAACTGCAGGCGCTGTGGTAACATATACAATTAACGGTGGTTCTAACCAAACAATT
>NZ_JAMXLC010000001.1:321229-352697 GCF_024054235.1 Flavobacterium sp. NRK F10 | reverse complement strand
AACAGGTGCCGCACAGGTATTGATCAGTGGAGCAACATCAGATCAGGTAATAGTTTTAGAAGAGATAGCCATAGGTAGCTGTATAGTTACTTTATCTGAAACAGAGACAGTAGTAGTAAATCCGGTACCGGTATTTGGTACATTGTCAGATAACGGTCCTATATGTGCTGGAAATGATGTAATGTTTGACCTAAGCGGAACGGCAGGAGCTGTGGTAACGTATACGATTAACGGCGGAACAACCCAGACAGTAACTTTAGATGCAAGTGGCGTAGCTCAGGTCTTGGTAAGCGGAGCAACAATAGATCAAACTATCGATTTGAGCGATATAGTATTAGGAAGTTGTAACATGAGTTTATCCGAAACGATAACAGCAATAGTAAACCCTAACCCTACTTTTGTAAGTATCAGCAATAACAGCCCGATATGTTCAGGAGAAACGGCAACGTTTTATGTAGAAGGAACAGCAAATGCTTATGTAGCGTATACAATTGACGGAGGAAGCAGCACACAAGTACAGTTAGATGCATCAGGTCAGGGTGGTATTTCGGTTAACAATGCTACATCAGATGTAGTAGTAAATATAATATCTATAGATAATGGTTGTACGGTAGTAATCGGTCAGAACAGTACGGTAACCGTTAATCCTCTGCCAAGTATTACCTCTGTGACTAATGACGGTCCGGTATGTGAGGGAACCTCGGGTAGTTTTACCATTACAGGAACTCCGGGATCAGAGGTAGAGTATACCTTAAACGGAACCCCGGGTAGTGTAACATTATCATCATCAGGGACAGGAAGTGTACCGGTAGCTAATGTAACGGTAGATCAAAACTTGGAGTTGAGTATGATAACCAACCTTTCAACTACGTGTTCAAGTACGGTAGGAAACAGCAGTACATTATCAGTATTGCCTTTACCGACAGCAAGCATCAGTGCGCAAAGCAGTGCAGTTTGTTTAAACGGAGCAACGTTCTTGGATTTTAGCGGAACACCAAATGCAACAATAGAATTTACAGACGGAGCATCAACCTATCAGGTGCAATTAGATGCGTCAGGAAATTATACGAATTGGGCAACGCCTGACTTAACAGTAGATACGACTTACACCTTAGTAAGTGTAACATCTTTAACGACACCTGCTTGTGTACAACCGTTAGGAGATAATGTAACGATAACGATCAATCCTACACCATCTATTAGTGATTTGGTATATTCCGATCAGATCTGTAACGGAACATCAACAGATATCTCCTTTACATTAAACAATACAACGTCGTACTATTGGAGTGCAACGATTGTGAATATCGACAATACCACTTATGTACAAGGCGGAGATGAAACCGTAGCGATCAACCAGGTAGTGAACCTACAAGATTTATTGGAGATAGGTTACATTACGGTTCAGATTACACCGGTATTAAGTGGAGGTAGTTGTTCAGGAATAGAAGAAGAATTTACCATACAGGTAAATCCGATGCCTGATCCGGCAAATATCGACATTAACATAACCTCAGTATCCGTATGTAGCGGAGATGTGGTAGAGGTTAATATTTCAGGTCTTCCTACAGGTATGGACTTCAACTGGGTAGCACAAACCAGCGGATTGAGTACAACAGGTTCCACCAGCGGAACAACAGACAGTACGATCTCATTACCGTTTACGGTGAATGATCCTATGCAGTCCGGAACAGTATACTTTGAGATCACCCCTGTTTTAGGGACTTGTGTAGGTCCTGTGATCGTGAGCGATACCATAACAGTAAATCCGATACCGGGTAGTATTTTAGAGCCAACAGTAGCACCTGAGATCTGTAGCGGAGAGATTGTTTATGACGATCTGGATATTTATGTAGGTTACCCTAACATAACGGGTGTAGAGGTTTACTGGGAAGTACAGGATGCCGTAGGCGTAACAGGAGCCTTACCTGGAAATACCAGTGTATTGCCTGCAGAAATACCTGATCAGTTGTTTACAACAAGCGATAGTCAGGGATATGTGATCTACAAAGTCTGGACACAGTTAGGTAGTTGTATGGGCGAGATCAAATACATTACGGTTTATGTTAACCCATTGCCTGAACCGGTATTAGAAGACAGTGCTATCTGTGTGGAACAGGTAAGCGGTGTGGTTTATCAGACCACGATATTGAATGCAGGAGACTTCAGTGGCGGTAACTATCAGTTTGAATGGTTTATGGATGCTGGAAGTGGTCCTGTATCAGTAGCAACGTTATCTAATGATTCAACGTTAGAGGTATCAGAGGCAGCGAGTTATTATGTAGTGGTAACGAATCTGGACACGAATTGTGAAGGGATCTCCAATACTGTAGTAGTAGAGGAGACCAATCCTGCGACAAATATAGTGACTACGGTAACGGATGCTTTTACGGATAGTGCAACGGTAGTGGTAACGGTATCCGGAGGAAGTAATCCTGCGACAAATATAGTGACTACGGTAACGGATGCTTTTACGGATAGTGCAACGGTAGTGGTAACGGTATCCGGAGGAAGTAATGGAGATTACCTGTATCAGTTGGATGAGGAATCGTTACAATCGAGCAATGTGTTTACCGGAGTAAGTTCGGGAGAACATCAGATCACGGTAGTAGACACACAAGGCTGTACCTTCTTACAGGATACGGTAACGGTGATAGACTATCCTAAGTATTTTACACCAAATGGAGACGGAATACATGATACTTGGAATATTGTTGGATTAAATCAGGCAGAAGCTAAATTGTATATCTTTGACCGTTATGGTAAATTGATAAAACAAATAAGTACATTAGATGAGAGTCAAGGATGGGATGGGACTTACAATGGACATCCTTTACCATCAACAGACTACTGGTTTAGTCTACAGTATCAAGAGAATGGTGTGGCAAAAGAGTTTAAAGCTCACTTCTCGTTGAAACGATAAACTAATAAAATTAGAAGAATAAAAAAACCGCTATTAAGCGGTTTTTTTATTTTAAACTAATAAATATTATAATAGTATGTTTTTTGGAAAAAATTAGTTTGGATATACAGCCAAAGCTTCTTTTAAGATATGAACTGATTTTACTAGATCTTCTTTGTTTAATACATAAGCAATGCGAACTTCATCCAGACCAACTCCCGGAGTTGAATAAAATCCTGCTGCTGGTGCTACCATGACAGTTTCACCATTTAAGTCATAATTCTCCAGTAACCATTGAGCAAAGTTATCTGCGTTTTTAACAGGTAATTTAGCAATGCAGTAAAATGCTCCTTTAGGAACAGCTACTTTTACCCCCGGTATTTTATTTAATTCACTAACTAAAGTATCTCTACGACCCTTATATTCTGTGATAACTTCATCAAAATAACTTTGTGGTGTATCAAGAGCAGCTTCACTGGCAATTTGAGCATAAGTAGGGGGACTCAAACGGGCTTGAGCAAATTTCATAGCTGTAGCCATGACTTCTTTGTTTTTAGAAACAATACAACCGATACGAGCTCCGCACATACTGAATCTTTTAGAAACAGAGTCGATCATTATAGCATATTCTTCTAAGCCTGGAACATTCATAACAGAATAATGTTTGTATCCGTCATAAGTAAATTCACGGTAAACTTCATCAGCTATTAAAAATAGATCGTGTTTTTTTACGATGTCGGCTAATTTTTGAATTTCTTCTTCCGAATACAAGTAACCGGTAGGGTTTCCCGGATTGCAAATTAAAATAGCCTTAGTTCTGGGAGTAATTAGTTTTTCAAAAGCTTCAATCGGAGGCAAAGCAAAATTTTCTTCAATCCCGGAAATTACAGGAACGACTTTTACCCCGGAAGCAGTTGCGAAACCATTATAATTAGCATAAAAAGGTTCCGGAATTATAATTTCATCATCTTGATCCAAAACACTTCCTAAAGCAAAGAGTAAAGCTTCAGAACCACCTGTTGTAATGATGATGTCTTGAGATTCAACAGGTAATCCTTGGTTTTTATAATATTGTGATAATTTGTTTCTATAACTTTCAAATCCGGCAGAATGGGAATACTCCAAAACAGAGATATCTGCATCTTTCACAGCATTTAAAGCTACTTCAGGGGTCTTGATATCCGGTTGCCCGATATTTAGATGATATACTTTATGACCTCTCTTTTTAGCAGCTTCAGCATACGGAACCAACTTTCTGATAGGGGATTCCGGCATTTGTTTTCCTTTGTTCGATATTTTTGGCATGACTTGTTTGTTTTACTCGACAAAATTGCATTTTTTTTAGTTGCAATAAAAACAAATTCTAAAATTTTGTTTATCAATATAAAAGAAAAATATTCTATGAAATAAAAATCGAGTCTTTATAAAAAAAATAGTGTTGTTTTGTTAAATTATAAACGATTTTATGATTAAATTTAATAATTGATAAAAAAAATAGTTTTTTTTATCTTTTTGAAAATTAAATAGTAATGAAGGGGAATTTTAAAATAAGCTATTGTTTTTTCTTCTTGGTATTCCTGAATAGTAGTTTATTCGGGCAATTTCAGTTGGACAAAAGATACAAGAAATATAAAATTCCTTTTGAGCATACACATAATTTAATCATTTTAAAATGTACTTTAAACGGAAGTCCCTTGAATATGATTTTAGATACCGGTTCTGAGAAAAATTTACTGTTTACCTTCCCTGAAAACGATACAATTACTTTTTACAATTTACAAAAATTGAAAGTTAAGGGAATAGGTATAGGTGAAGATATAGAAGCCTATTTATCGAGGAATAATAAATGTGCAATCGGAGATTATGTAAACTCTGGTTTTGAAACACTTTTGGTTCCTGATGTGAATATTGGACTTATTGATAAATTAGGAATTCCTATAAACGGTATAATCGGTTCCGAATTTTTTACGGCATATTGGGTAGAAATTGATTATCAAAGAGAAAAGATAGTTGTTATTCCTAAAGAGAAGTTTAAAACTAACAGACTTAAGAGATACGAACGTGAACAAGTAGTCGTTCAACGTGGAAAACCTTACATTAAGATCAAAATAAAAGAAAGTGAACATGAAGATGAAAAAGACTACAAATTACTTTTGGATACCGGATTAGGAGACGGTCTTTGGCTTTTTGAGAATGATACGTTGAAATGTACCCATCGTTTTTTCAAGGATATTTTAGGGAGAGGGCTGACAGGGGAAATTACAGGAAAGAAGTCACGAGTTAATGAATTATTTATTAAAGGATTTAAGTTTTCTGAGGCATTGGTTTCATATCCCGATTCGGTTTCATTAACTGACCTTGAGAGGCTTCAAGGTAGGAATGGTTCTTTAGGAGGCGAGATTTTAAAGCGTTTTAACTGGATTCTGAATTATGAGACCGGAAGTTTTTATTTTAAGAAAAATAGTTTGTTTGACGAAGCTTTTAATTACAATATGTCAGGGATAGAAGTTCAACATAACGGTTCGCAGTGGATTAAAGAAACAGTTTATGATAATTCGGTCGGGAATAAGGTTAATATGAACGAATTTATTTTTGAAGACTCTAATCGTAAATACAACTACACATATAAACTCAAGCCTATTTTTGAGATTTATTCCATTAGGGAAAATTCACCGGCAGAAAAAGTTGGTTTACAAGTCGGGGATTTAATAGTAAGCCTTAACGGAAGGAGCTCACAACATTTGTCTATTCAAAAAATAACAGAGATTTTTCAGTCTCAAGAGGGGAAGAACATAAAAATTGAAGTAGAGCGTGACGGAGAAAATTTAAAATTTGAGTTCCGACTTGAAAAAGTATTATAAAAAAAGCCCCATTCGGGGCTTTTTACTAATTTATTTATCTTTTTTAACGATGACAGTTCCTTTAATTCTTAGCGGAATTACGCCGTTAGGCTTGTTTACCGCATTGGTCTCCACTGTAACCGTTTTACTGATCGGTCCCGGATTCATATTGTATTTCACTACAATCTTATCTGATTTACCCGGCATAATAGGAGCGTCCGGTTTTTCTGCGACAGTACATCCGCAACTTGAATTTACTTTTTTAATAACTAAGGGAGCATCACCTGTATTTGTAAAAACAAATTCTCGTACACCGCTGTCTTCCCCTTTAACTACCTCTCCGTAGTTAATGGTTTCCGTCTTAAATTCAATCTTAGCACCTTCTTGTGCAAATACATTGATACTTAGTAGAAATAGAACAATAAGTCCAAGTAGTTTTTTCATCATAATAAAATTAATAGGTTATGGTAAAAATAAGCGAATAAACTTAAAGAACCAATAAATCCTCTTTTTTATTTTACCATATATCCTTACTTTTGCATAAAAATTACAAAAAGTGTACCAAAATTCAATTTTATATAATCCTTTTAAACCGATCCTTGTTAAGGAACGAGTCTGATTTTGGTGTCAGTTGACCTTTCCGATAGTATTTTTAATGGATCTTAAACTTGAAAGAAACTTAGTTCTCGGAAAGAGAAATTATCATAATGAATTTGTAAATTATTAAAAATCAATACTTAAAATATATCATAAACGTATGATTCCTGCACAATTTAATTCTAAAGATGTAGAACAAAAATGGTACGACTATTGGATGAAGAATAATTATTTCCATTCAACGCCTGACCACAGAACTCCTTATACTATTGTAATTCCGCCACCTAATGTAACCGGAGTGTTACACATGGGTCATATGCTGAATAATACTATTCAAGACGTGTTGATCCGCCGTGCTCGTTTAAAAGGACTTAACGCTTGTTGGGTTCCGGGAACCGATCACGCTTCAATTGCGACCGAAGCAAAAGTTGTTGCTAAATTGAAAAATGAAGGCATTAATAAAGCCGACTTAACACGAGAGGAATTTTTGAAACATGCTTGGGAATGGACTGACAAACATGGCGGAATCATTTTAGAACAACTTAAAAAACTAGGTTGTTCATGCGATTGGGAACGAACTAAGTTTACTATGGATGACGATATGACAGCTTCAGTTATCAAATCGTTTGTAGACTTATATAACAAAGGATATATTTATCGCGGTTACCGTATGGTAAATTGGGATCCGGAAGCAAAAACAACATTATCTGATGAAGAAGTGATCTATGAAGAGCGTCAGGGAAAATTGTATCATTTGCGTTATAAAATTGAAGGGACAGAAGAATATGTTACAATTGCAACCACTCGTCCTGAAACTATTTTAGGAGATACTGCTATTTGTATCCATCCGGATGATGAACGTTATACGCATTTAAAAGGTAAAAAGGCAATTGTTCCTATTTGCAATCGTGTAATTCCGATCATTTTTGACGAGTATGTTGATATGGAATTCGGAACCGGTTGTTTAAAAGTAACTCCCGCTCATGATGTAAATGATAAAGAATTAGGAGAACGCCATAATTTAGAGATCATCGATATTTTTAATGAGGATGCTACTTTAAATAGTTTCGGATTGCATTACCAAGGAAAAGACCGCTTTGTAGTTCGCGAAGAAATAGCCAAAGAACTGGAAAATATAGGTGCCTTGGTAAAAGTTGAAAACCATCTAAATAAAGTTGGAACTTCAGAACGCACAAAAGCAGTTATTGAACCGAGATTATCAGACCAGTGGTTCCTGAAAATGGAAGAATTGGTAAAACCGGCTATCAAAGCAGTTCTAGAAACTGAAGAAGTAAAATTATATCCTTCTCGTTTTAATAATACCTATCGCCACTGGATGGAAAACATCCGGGATTGGAATATTTCCCGTCAATTGTGGTGGGGACAACAAATTCCGGCGTACTATTATGGTGAAGGAAAAGAAGATTTTGTAGTAGCAGAGACCAAAGAACAAGCTTTAGAGTTAGCTAAAAGCAAAACCGGAAATACCGCTTTAACAGTTGCGGATTTAAAACAAGATGTTGATGCATTGGATACTTGGTTCTCATCATGGTTATGGCCTATGGCTGTTTTCGGAGGTGTATTAGATCCTGAAAATGAAGATTTCAAATACTATTATCCGACAAATGACTTGGTTACCGGACCGGATATTTTATTCTTCTGGGTAGCTCGTATGATTATTGCCGGATACGAATATACAGGTAAAAAGCCATTTTCGAATGTATATTTAACCGGATTGGTTCGCGACAAGCAACGCAGAAAAATGTCAAAATCATTAGGAAACTCACCGGATCCGTTAGATTTGATCGATAAATTCGGTGCTGATGGTGTTCGTGTAGGCTTATTGTTAAGTGCTTCTGCCGGAAACGATATCATGTTTGACGAAGAACTATGTAATAACGGTAAAGCCTTTGCAAATAAGATCTGGAATGCTTTTCGTCTGATCAAAGGATGGGAGGTTGCAGATATTCCTCAACCGGAAGCTTCAAAAGTTGCCATTAACTGGTACGAAGCGAAGTTGCAAAAGACATTGATCGAAATTGAAGATAATTTTGAAAAATATCGGTTGTCAGATGCGTTGATGGCAATTTATAAACTGGTTTGGGATGATTTCTGTTCTTGGTTTCTGGAAATGATTAAACCGGGATACCAACAACCGATTGACCGTGCAACATTTGACAAAGCTATTGAGATGTTAGAGGCTAATCTGAAGTTATTGCATCCGTTTATGCCGTTCTTAACAGAGGAAATCTGGCAACATATTACAGAGAGAAGACCGGAAGATGCTTTGATTGTTGCAAAATGGCCGGAAGTAAAAGAAGCTAATGCAGATTTAGTGGATCAATTTGATTTTGCTGCTGAAGTAATTGCAGGAATCCGAACAATCCGAAAGGAAAAAAATATTTCATTCAAGGAAGTTATTGATCTGAAAGTAATCAACAACGAAAAAATGCCAATTACTTTTGATACAATTATTTTAAAACTTGGTAATGTAGAAAGTTTAGAATATGTAACGGAACAAGTAGAAGGAGCATTGACTTATCGCGTAAAATCAAATGAATATTTTATTCCTATTTCAGGAAGCATTGATGTTGAAGCTGAAATAGCTAAGCTGCAAGAAGAACTAAAATATACACAAGGCTTTTTACGTTCGGTTCAAGGAAAGTTGTCAAATGAAAAATTTGTTAACGGAGCTCCGGAAAAAGTAATTGAAACGGAGCGTAAAAAAGAGGCAGATGCTTTAGCTAAAATTGCAACTATTGAGCAAAGTTTAGCCAGTTTGAAATAATAATTGTATTTCAGAATATTTGATTTAAAATCCCAATTCATAGAATTGGGATTTTTTTATGGTTTTATGAATTCAGGAAATGTTGGAATTTCTCCAGATATTGTGCAATATGGAATCCATCCATCAGTCCGTGATGTGCTTCAATAGAAATAGGTAAAAACTTTTCATGGTTTCGTTCCGAAAGCTTTCCGAAAGTAATTTTGGGTACAGATTCTTTAGAGTTAAGATTAGTAGGATGTAATATAGCGCTAAATGAAACCCAAGGCAAAGTAGAGTAACGAACTAAATTGATTTTCCTGTCTTCACCATTTAAGCGCAATCCGCTTGAATTTTGTACTGCATCGATTTCTTCTTGTAAATTTGTATTAAAAGATTCAAAATTATCACTGTAATTTACAAACGTAAAAGCGAATGTTCCGTCTTTTCTCCCAATTGTAGTTCCGACATGAATAGTGTCTAATTCAAAAACTTTATCATCAATAATTCGTAATTTGAATTCCGGAATTTCATTAACCGCTTTTATTGACTGATGCATATAATAAGCAAAAAAAGAAATACTATTGTCTTTTGCTTTTTGAAAAGCCTTTGTACAATTTACTTCTGTAGTTACACCAAAATAAGGACTGACCATTTTTGAGAAAAATTCAAAATGCTCTTTACGGTTCCATTTTTCAATATCAATCTCTTTCATTTTACTTTGATTAAGAAATTACTAAATCATACTTTTCCAATAAACCTTTTAGCCCTTCTACAGAAAATTTAGCTCTTTTCATTTTATTTTGCTCCGGATCAATAGAAAAATTATAGCTGGTCGTGAAATCAGTTTTCGAAAGATTAGTTTGGTAAAAAACAGTACGTCTTAAATCACAGTTATCAAAAACCGTTTCTGATAGATCGCTTTCCATAAAATCAGCAGAAACCAAACTGCATCCTGTAAAGTGCATTTTCTTAAGTTTTAGACCATAAAATTTAGTAAAATCCAATCGGCAATTGGTAAAATTGAAATAGTAGATTACTTGGTCGGTCATCGCAAAATTGACATTCGTAAAATTACAATCATCAAATTCTACACCACGCAATGAAACATAGTTGATCTTAGTATCATTGAAGTTACAATGCAGAAAAGTACAATCCACAAAGACAACACTTAAAAAAATACATTGTGTAAAATCGCAATGATCAAAAGTACAATTTTCAAATTCTTTGAATTTAATGTCGTTTTCATTAAAATTTTTGTTTTGGTATTTCTGATCGTGAATAAAATCGGAGTTCATGTTGTATTTCGGTTAGTATAAGAACCAAAAATAATCATTTTGCAGCAGAACCTTTGAAAATATGTTTTTTTGCAGCACTTTAAAAAGTATTTTTGCGTTCCAAACCCAATACAATGAAACAATTTACAATTATCAGCTTATTCCTTTTCATGGCTTCAACGGCACAGGAACATTATAATCTGATCGTCGGAACGTATACCAATGCTTGCTTTAGTGAAGGAATTTATGTCTATGATTTTAATTTACAGACTTTGGAATACCAATTGAAATCACATACTGATAAGGTCATGAATCCAAGTTATTTTACTCTTGATTCGGAGAAGGAGCATTTGTATTCTGTTAACGAAAACGGAAATGAAAGTACACTTAGTGCTTTTCGTTATGATCCTCAGACAGGGCTACTTAATTTGATGAACAAAGTAGATAGTAAAGGAGCTGATCCTTGCTATATCATTAATGATGATAAAAATGTGATCTCAGCTAATTATACAGGCGGAACGATTAGTGTGTTTCCTAAAAAGCCTGACGGAAGTTTAGCGGATGCCGTTCAGGTAATAGAGCACAAAGGTTCCGGACCCAATGAAAAACGTCAGGAAGCTTCCCATTTGCACATGGTCTATTTTAGTCCCGATCATCAATATGTATTTGCCAATGATTTGGGGAGCGATAAGATTTATATTTATCATTACCATGCAAATGGTGGCACTCAGACGTTGCTTTTAAAGGATGAAATAAATTTAAAAAAAGGAAGTGGTCCAAGACATTTGGTTTTTAGCCCTAAAGGTAATTTTGTATATGTATTACAGGAATTAGACGGAACTTTGTCAGTTTTAGAATGGAAAAAAAACCAGTTACATCTGATTCAGGAAACTACTGTTGCTCCTAATTTGTTTAACGGAATAAATGGCGCAGCCGATATTCACATGAGTCAGGATGGAAAATTTCTGTATGTAACCAATCGTGGCGATGCTAATACCATTTCGGTATTTAAAGTTTCTGGTAATGGAACATTGAACATGATCCAGCAGATCAGCACACAAGGAAGCGCACCGCGCAATTTTACTTTGAGTCCTGATGATGCGTACGTTTTGGTAGCCAATCAAAATACAAATAATATAGTGATTTACAGTCGGAATACTAAAAACGGAACATTGACCGATACCGGAAAGAGAATAGATTTGTGCCAACCGGTTTGTTTGGTATTTGACAAAGTAGAATAAAAAAAAACGTCGCTTAATGCGACGTTTTTTTTTATATTATTTTCCTTTTTTGCGTTTGGCAGCTCTTTTAGCTTCAACGGCACGGTTTCTCGGAGCTGTTTTTCTCGGTGTTCTTTTTCCGGGACCTCCCAGATTCACTTTTTTATTTTTATCTTTCTTTTCGTGAAAAGCATCGCCTTTTTCTTCTCTTTTAATTGGTTTTCCAATGGTTTTGAATTTGCGACGATCTTTTTCAAAATCTAATTTCTTTTCAGAGATTTCAATGTAATCCGGTAGATCCATTGCCTTAAGCTCTTTTTCCATTAAAAGTTCCGCTTCAATCAGAATTTCTTCTTCTTGCGGACTTACCATACTGATAGCCGTTCCTTCTTTATCAGCACGACCGGTTCTACCGATTCGGTGAATGTATTGTTCCGGAACTTCTGAGAATTGTAAATTGATAACGTGAGTAATATCAGAAATATCTAATCCACGAGCCATAATGTCTGTAGTGATTAAGCCTCGTAATTCGCCCCGCTGAAAAGAAGCCATAGTATTTAACCGATAGTTTTGTGATTTATTAGAATGGATCACACCAAATTGTCCGGCAAAGTCTTCGTCCAATAGATCAAAAGTAGTGTCGACCAATTTTTTATTGTTCACAAAAACAAGGATACGTTCCATATTGTCATTGCGGACCAGTAAATCTTTCAATAAATTTACTTTTGTCAGAAAGTTGGGAACATGGTAAACAAATTGCTCTATCTTTTCTAAAGGAGTTCCGCTAGGTGCTAAAGAAACTTCTTCCGGAAAATCAAAATATTCATCCAGTATTTCATCGACTTCTTCAGTCATAGTGGCCGAGAATAAGATATTTTGCTTTTTATCTTTCATCATCGTCAGGATTGAAGTGATCTGGAAGCGAAATCCTAAATTCAAAATCTCGTCAAACTCATCAATCACCAATTTTTGTAAAGCATCAAAACGAAGCACGCCGTCTAAGGCTAAATCCATTGTACGTCCGGGAGTACCTACTAAAATGTCGACTCCTTCAGCAACTGCTTTTCTTTGTGTATTGATGTTAACCCCACCAAAGACCCCTGCAACTCGAACCGACATAAATTCAACCAGTTTTTCTAACTCTTCCTGAACCTGAACCACTAGTTCGCGAGTGGGTACTAGAATCACCACACGCGGACTATCAGTCGTTTGAAATTTCCACTGTTTTAAAATAGGAATCAGATAGGCAAAGGTCTTCCCGGTTCCGGTTTGAGCAATTCCCATCATATCTCGTCCTGATAAGATAACAGGGAGAGCCTTTTCCTGAATAGGAGTAGGAGTAGTTAAGCCAAGAGTGTCTATGGCTTTTTGTAAGGATTTAGGTAAATCGAAATCTTGAAACGTCTTCATCTACGGCATAGTTTCTGCAAAAGTAGTGTTTTTTAGTGACTATGACCCTAAAGTAAGAAATAACGAAACTTCTTGACAGAGAAAATTATATAGTCATAGAAAACAATTGACGCTGCGGTGCCTTGCGTTTTAAGCGCAGATCAAAGGCCATACAAATATTACGAACAAAAGGCTTTCCTTTTTCAGTAACTTCCAGAGATTGCCCTTTAAGTTGCAGAAGTCCGTCGTGTTGCATTTCTTCCAAAGAGGCTAAAACATCCTCTAATTCGTTAAACTGCATAGATGGGTCAGCCCAGGAAGTTTCAAAATGACACATAATATTTAAAATGTGCTGGCGAATAATTAAATCTTCCGTATTTAAAATGTGACCTCTGTAAACCGGAATCTCATTTTTATCTAAACGAGCATAATAATCTTCTAAAACTTTTTCATTTTGAGCAAAGGCTGTCCAGCTATCACTGATAGAAGAAACTCCCAGACCGATCATCAGTTTGGTATTGGTTGTGGTGTACCCCATAAAGTTTCGATGCAGTTTTCTATCGGCAAAAGCTTTAAACATGGAGTCACTTTTTAAAGCGAAGTGATCCATACCAATCTCTGCAAAGCCGTGTTTACTCAATTGAAGTTTACCTTCTTCATATAAGGCTCTTTTCTCATCATCTTTTGGTAAATCTTCATCATTAAAGCCTCTTTGACCATTTCCTTTGATCCACGGTACATGGGCATAGCTGTAAAAAGCCAAGCGATCAGGATGTAGTGAATTGGTTTTGTCTATAGTGTCCAGAACATCATCCAGAGTTTGAAAAGGTAGTCCAAAGACCAAATCATGACTGATAGAAGTATAGCCGATTTCTTTAGCCCAAAAGGTTACTTTGGCAACATTGTGAAAAGGTTGAATGCGATGGATAGCTTGCTGCACTTTTTCAGAATAATCCTGAACACCAAAACTTACACGTCTGAATCCCAGATCAAATAAGGTTTGCAAGTGCTCTTTACTGGTATTGTTGGGATGTCCTTCAAAACTGAACTCATGTTCATCAGCTACTACACTTTCTTTTAAAATACCTTCAATGAGTTGTTTCAGATTTTCAGGTGAAAAGAAAGTAGGTGTTCCGCCACCCAGATGGATCTCTTTGATCTTAGGTTTAGCGGAAAAAAGGTCACAATACAATTCCCATTCTTTTAAGACCGCTTCTATGTAAGGATGTTCCACTTCATGACGTTTGGTAATGCGTTTGTGACAGCCACAAAAAGTACACAAACTTTCACAAAAAGGTAGGTGAATGTATAAACTGATCCCATCTTTATCATTAGTTTGTTTAAAAGTATCTACACAGGCATGAATCCATTTGTCATAAGAAAATGAATTTTCTTCCCAATAAGGGACAGTCGGATAGCTGGTGTATCTCGGTCCTGGTACATTATATTTTTGCACTAATGAAGGTTGCATGGCTAAGTTTATTGCTAATTAAAGACAAAATTACTCTAGATTATCAAAAAAAAAAATGATAATTGTCATATTGGCAGCTATGTAACAAAGATTACATATTTGGTGCGTTTATTGAAGTAAATTTGTTATGCAAAAATAAACGAGATTAAACACATTTTAAGTATATGAATTCAAAATTTAACGAAATAATAGGTCAAAAGCAATTAGTTCTGGTAGATTTTTATGCAGATTGGTGCGGACCGTGTAAGATGATGTCTCCGATTTTGCAAGAAGTAAAATCGGTAATAAAAGACGAGGTAAAAATCATTAAAGTAAATGTAGATCAGCATCAGGATCTGGCATCAGAGTTTATGGTACGTGGTGTTCCTACACTCATGTTGTTCCGGGACGGGAAAATGTTATGGAGACAATCCGGTGTACTGGCAACTCATGATTTAGTGGGGATTATACGACAACATTTGAATTAATTTATTAACTTTATAAAAAAATCAACCATGAAACTAAAAATGTTAGGTCTTTTGATGTCGCTTTTTGTAGCAGCATCTTGTGTTAACCAAAAACAAAGCGGTGTAGAAGTTGTCAAGCCTGATGGTTTTGAAACTAAGATGGCTGAAGCAGATGTACAGTTATTAGATGTCAGAACACCTGAAGAGTATGCCTCCGGACATTTACCAAATGCTAAGAACTATAATGTTTTAGCTGATGATTTTGAATCTAAAGTAGCTGCTTTAGATAAAGAAAAACCGGTAATGGTATATTGTAAAATGGGAGGGAGAAGTTCTAAGGCTGCCGCTAAATTAAAAGAATTAGGGTTTAAACATATCACCGATTTAGAAGGAGGGATTATGAGTTGGGAATCGGCTGAAAAAACCATTGTGAAGTAACCACAAAAACTAAATAGTATGAAAAAAAATATTGGGAACACTGATCGGTTAGTAAGACTGGTTGTTGGAGTAGTAGGTTTACTTTTAGGGCTTTCCGGTATTGTTGAAGGAACAGTAAAATGGATAGCCATTGTAGTTGGGGTTTTAATGCTTCTTACGGCGTTGGTTCGTTTTTGTCCGGCTTATCCTTTGTTAGGGATTAATACCCGCCGTAAAACAAAAGAAGAAAAATAAATTAGATTGTTTTTTGTATTCTAACAAGCCTCTATGAAAGTAGAGGCTTTTTTACGGTATTATTTTTTGCTAAATTATTATAGGTTTTTTATTCTAAAAAGATTAAGATTTCTTACTTATAAGCGAAAAACTATTAGAAATCTAAAACAAAATAGCTTAAAAAGTGATTTTGCTTGAAAATTACTCGATAAGCAACTATAGTTAGGAAGAGAAGTTTCATTTTAAACATAGAAAGGATGTGAATTTTCTTTATTTTTAGATAAATAAAAAACATCAAAAATGAATATATATGATATTGGTCTGGATAAAAATCCGGCCAACTTTACCCAACTCACTCCGCTAACTTTTATTGAGAGATCTGCTACTATTTTCCCTGAAAAGACTTCCGTTATTTACGGTACCAAAAAATACAGTTGGAAAGAAACCTATGATAGATGTCGGAAATTGGCTTCTGCCTTGACTAAAATAGGAATCAATAAGAATGATACGGTTTCAATCATTGCTGCTAACACACCGGCAATGTACGAAGCTCATTTTGGTGTACCGATGTCGGGAGCGGTTTTAAATACACTTAATGTACGCTTATCAGCAGATACCTTAGCTTTTATGTTACAACATTCAGACGCTAAAGTTTTGTTAGTTGATAAAGAATTTTCAGAAGTGATAGCTAAAGCTTTAAATCAAATTGAACATTCTATTTATGTCATAGACATTGATGATGTTCATGTGAATACAGGATTTCCTGTCGGAAAAATAGAATATGAAGCTTTTTTGGAAACCGGAGATAATGATTTTAATTGGATCAAGCCGGAAAATGAATGGGATGCCATAGCTCTTAATTATACGTCAGGGACAACTGGGAACCCTAAAGGAGTTGTTTACCATCACCGGGGAGCTGCTTTAAATGCGATCAATGATCTATTGGTATGGAAAATGTCTAATGCAGCAGTTTATTTATGGACACTACCGATGTTTCATTGTAATGGCTGGTGTTTTCCCTGGGCTTTAGCTGCTGCTTCAGCTACCAGTGTTTGTTTGCGTAAAGTGATTGCAAAAGACATTTATAAAGCAATTGCTGATGAAAAAGTGGATCATTTCTGCGGGGCTCCTATTGTATTACAAACGATGATTAATGCGCATCCTGATGATAAAAAAGTTTTGGAACACAAAGTAAAAGCAATGGTTGCCGGTGCAGCACCACCGGCTTCAGTGATCGAAAATATTGAAAAAGAAGGTTTCGAAATCACACATGTTTACGGACTAACAGAAACCTATGGACCTTCTGTAATATGTGAGTGGAAAGAAGAATGGGACGATCTGCCGTTAGAAGAACGTGCTGAATTGAAATCAAGACAAGGAGTTCGGTATTTACTTTTAGACGAACTGGATGTACTAAATCCGCAAACGATGGAACCGGTACCGGCAGACGGTGTTACCATAGGTGAGATTATGATGAAAGGAAACAATGTAATGAAAGGTTATTTAAAGAATCCATCGGCTACGGAAGAAGCATTTAAGAAAGGATGGTTCCATACCGGAGATCTGGCTGTTAAGTATCCTGATGGTTATGTACAGATTAAAGATCGCTCTAAAGATATTGTGATCTCGGGAGGTGAAAATATTTCTACGATAGAAGTAGAAGGTGTAATTTACAGAATACCGGAAGTAGAAGAGGTGGCTTGTGTTGCAAAACCGGATGAAAAATGGGGAGAAGTAGTTTGTGCTTTTATCAAATTAAAAGAAGGAGAAAACATAACGAACGAACAGATCGTGGAACATTGCCGTAAAGAATTAGCCGGTTTTAAAGTTCCTAAATATTTCTATTTTATGGATTTGCCAAAAACATCTACCGGAAAAGTTCAAAAATTTGAATTAAGAGCAATAGCCAAAACTTTATAGTTTTGACTATTGCGCATTTTAATGTTTTGCTAACCATTCATTGATGGTCTGTATGGTTTCGGGAGTTACAGTATGAGCATAATTAAACTCCACATAAGTGTTGGGTATACCTAATTCGTCTACGATGGATTTACTTTGTCTGCCGTATTCGATTGGTAAAATAGTATCCTTTGTGCCATGAATGATCAAAGCATTTAATTTTTTAAGTTTTTCTTTAGAAGCAATGATCGGTTTGATCTCAGTTAAGATTCGACCGCTTAAAGCAATAATTCCTTTTAATTTTTGAGGTTGTGTCAATCCAACACTAAAAGACATAATAGCACCTTGACTAAAACCGCCCAAGTAAATAGCGTTGCTGTTAAACGAGTGTTTTTCTTTCAATTGGTTAATGAATTGGATAAGTACTGTTCGGCTTTTTTCGGCTTCTTCGGCATTAATTATAGGCCTTCCTGAGCTGAAATCAACAGCAAACCAGCGATAATGATTTTCAGAAATAGTAAACGGAGCGCGAGCCGAAATGACTAAAAACTCATCAGGAAATTGATCAGCTCGGGAAAATAAATCTTTTTCATTGCTTCCCACACCATGTAAGAGAAGTAATAATGGCGGATTTTCAGCTTGAATTTTAGGTTCTCTGACCAAATAATGCAAAAGCATTGTATCGCCTTTAGCATAATTATATTGTGATGTTGAACTCATGATAATAGTTTTAAAATTAACAGTTTATGATTTAATAAACCTGAAAACACCTCATGCTCAGACTGGCATATTGGTATCCTTCATAGATATATTTAACAGCCTCATTCTTTTCTGTCATAGCCAGAACATAAAGCATAGGCAAATAATGATCGTTTGTAGGTATGGAAAGTGCAGCAATGCTCCCTAATTTTTTGTAATCGACCAACGTATTAAAATCGTATTGGTTGATCTTTTGTTTTACCAATTCGTCAAATTCTACCGCCCAATCGGCTGGTTTGGCATCAATATTAAACCAATTTACTTTATTTAAGTTATGGACAATATTACCGCTACCTATAACCATAACACCTCTTTCTCGGATTCGTTTCAGGGCTTGTGCCAGTTGAAAGTGATAAGCTGAAGGTTGGGTATAATCTAAGCTCAATTGGAATACCGGAATATCGGCTTTAGGAAAAATATATTTCAGAACTGTCCAGGCACCGTGATCCAATCCCATAGAATGATCTTCAATAATCTGAAATTGAGACGCCATTTCGCTGACTTCTCTGGCTAGTGTCGGATGTCCTTTAGGCTCGTATTTTATTTGGCTCAGGCGTTCGTCAAAACCACCGAAATCATAGATAGTTCGAGGCGTTGGGTTAACAGAAACATAAGTTCCGCGGGTTTCCCAGTGGGCAGAGATCATCATAATGGCATTAGGACGTTCTATTTGGGTTCCCAATTGTTGTAGTGTTCGTGTAAATGTATTATCAAATACAGCATTCATAGGGTGTCCATGTCCTAAAAACAACATTGGCATTTTCTTTGATTTTGGAAAAGTAGCACTTATCTTTTCAAATTCGGTCAGGTTAAAGCCTGTTGCCATTACAGGACTTATTGCCATGAGTTTTAAAAATTCCTTTCGATCCATGATTCTCTCAATTTACAAAGCAAATTTCAGATTTTCAGGATTGTATTTCGTTCACATAGGTTAAGAAAGGAAATTATTTTTTGTGCATGTTCTGGCGAATGCGACTCAATGATTGCGGTTTAATCCCCAAAAAGGAAGCGATAAGGTATTGCGGAACCCGTTGTAGAAAATCAGGATTGGTACCGATTAAATCTTTATAACGCTGTTCAGCATCATCGGTAAAAGTTTTCGCAATTCGCTGTTGGGAATGGATATAGGCATTTTGAATAAGAATGCGGAAGAAACGCTCAAATTGCGGTAATTTTTGCATAGCCAATTCAAAGTTTTCCTGAGAAATAGCTAAAGCTGTAGTGTCTTCTAATGCTTCAATACTAATAATAGAAGGCTGGTAGCTGAAAAAACTGTACAGATCTGAAATCCAGTGATTTTCAAAGGCAAACTGAACGGCGTGTTTTTCACCTTTTTCATCAGTTAAATAGGAGATAAGAAGACCTTTTTCAATATAATAAATAGTAGAACAGAAGTGATCTACTTCTAAAACAGTCTCTTTTTTGGAAAAATAGACCGGTTTCAGAAAATCAAGAAAAAGTGCAAAATCTTCATCCGTTAAGGATGAATTGATTTTGCGTTCTATATCTTGTCGTAGTTTCGGATGCATATTTTATTCAGAGCAATTTGCTTTTTTCAGAGGCATGGTTGAGGTAAAATGGATTTGGGATTTGTCTTTAAAAGCTGTTCCTTCATCATTTAATTCGCCATAGCCTTCAATTAATTGATTGTCTCTTATAATAAATGCAATTTCGCGTGCGCCCATGCCGCCTTCGGAATGGTAATCGTAGATCCCGATTAAAGTATCACCATGAAGTGTTCCTTCGAATGTACCTGAATTATAGTCTTTTTCAGCTAACAAGTAGCTTAATTCTCCGGAAACGCTTTTGCCTACAGCGTCAATTTTTAGTGTGATATTCTCGTCATTTACTTCATAGATATAACATCCGGCTGCTAAAAGCGGTTTTTCTTCTTCCGTTTGAACAACTTGTTCAGGAGCTGTCGGAGTTTCATGTTCCGTTGCCGGTTTTTCTTCTGTTTTTTTACAACTTACCCCAAACAATCCGATAGCTGCTAAAAAAAGGACTTTTTTCATAATGTATATTTTTAAGACTTAGTAAAACTTAGAATTGTTTTTCCGTTTGATTTTAAATTCAAAGTAGCATCTGAAATAGAATATTCGTCTACTTGCTGTAATAAAGTTAAGAAAGTAGTTTCATTTTCTGCACTTTTCAGACACATTTTGCGAGTAGTAATGATATTTTTAAAAGATAATTTTTCATTTTCATACAGCATAGCTCCGTTCATTCTGTTGCAACCGGTACTGCCGTAAAAGTAATTCTCATCGTTTTTAATTTCCAGTTGCGGGAAGTTATCAAAGTCAGCTTCCGTAAGTATTTGATCGTTCATCTTTTGAAGTTTCCAGGTACCTAAAAGTTTGTAATCCATGATATAACGACCACAACCGTTTAAAGATTGTTTCAGTTCTCCGTTTTTCTGATATTCAATTGTTACTGAGTTCGGATACTCTTTTCCGGACATTTGGTTGACACAGTTTTCATCTGTTAGTGTCACTTTAAAAGAGAGCATTTTATCTTTAAAGGAATAAATAGAAGCATTTTTAGATACTTTAGGTGCTGTGTACGGAATTGCAATAGTATCGCTGAGCGACAGAAATAAGATGTTCTTTGTAGAAAAGCGTATGCTCCAGAAAGGCTCTGTTCCATTTCCTGAAAAATAATCAGTCATAAATTCCATATTTTCCGGCGTTGTCTGGGCTTTACTAAGGTTTTCCTGAGCAGAAGGATTTGTGTCTTTAGAACTTTTACAGGAAAGAAAAAGTATAAAAAAGAATAGAACACTTATTTTTTTCATTGTATGTGAATTTATGTTTTAAAGATAATTAAAAGCGTTGGTTCGGGCAAAAGCTGAAGATTAAAAAAAATCCCGCCTTTTCGACGGGATTTTAGGTATATGATAGTTTGGGAAATATTAAATCCCCAAATAATTACTTGGTGTAATTTGTTTTAGTTCCTTTTTGATAGCATCAGAAACATTTAAAGTTTCTATAAAAGCCTGAATGGATTCCTTATTGATCGCACTATTGGTTCTCGTTAAATCTTTCAAAGCTTCGTAAGGGTTCGGATAGCCTTCGCGTCTTAAAATGGTTTGAATGGCTTCAGCTACAACAGCCCAGTTTCTTTCTAGATCTTCGGCTAATTTGTTTTCGTTCAACAATAATTTACTCAAGCCTTTTAAGGTCGCTTCGAAAGCAATGATCGTGTGTCCGAACGGAACGCCTACATTTCGTAAAACAGTACTATCCGTTAAATCGCGTTGTAAACGGGAAACCGGTAGCTTAGCTGATAAGTGTTCAAAAATAGCATTTGCAATTCCTAAATTTCCTTCACTGTTTTCAAAGTCAATTGGGTTTACTTTATGCGGCATCGCACTTGAACCTACTTCTCCGGCTTTTATTTTTTGCTTGAAATAATCCATAGAAACATAAGTCCAGATATCACGATCCAGATCAATGATGATTGTATTGATGCGTTTAAGAGCATCAAAGAAAGCAGCAAAATGATCGTAGTGCTCAATTTGCGTTGTTGGGAATGAATGGTGTAAACCTAAACTTTCTTCCACAAACTTAGTTCCGAATTCTTTCCAGTCGATAGCCGGATATGCAATTTTATGGGCATTGTAGTTTCCGGTAGCACCTCCGAATTTGGCAGCAAACGGAACGTTGAACAACAAACGCATTTGCTCTTCAATTCGCTCTACAAAAACTAATATCTCCTTCCCTAATCGGGTAGGGGAAGCCGGTTGTCCGTGAGTACGGGCTAGCATGGGAACGCCTTGCCATTCCACACATAGTTCTTTTAACTTTTGAAGAACCGAAATAAGCGTTGGCATATATACATTTTCAAAAGCTTCTTTTGTAGAAAGTGGAATAGCTGTATTGTTGATATCCTGGGAAGTCAATCCGAAATGGATAAACTCTTTATAAGCTTCTAATCCTAATTGGTCAAATTTATTTTTGATAAAATACTCAACCGCTTTAACATCATGGTTGGTAGTTTTTTCTGTGTTTTTGATCCACAAGGCATCTTCAGTACTGAAATCTTGGTACATTTTACGCAACTCAACAAAAAGTTTTTTGTCAAAATCGGCTAGTTGCGGTAAAGGAATTTCACAAAGTGAAATAAAATATTCAACTTCAACTAAAACGCGGTATTTTATTAAAGCCTCTTCGGAAAAATAAGGTGCTAAACCTTGTGTTTTACTCCTGTAACGGCCATCTACCGGTGAAATAGCATTCAGTTCTGTTAGTTGTTGCATGGTTGTGTTGTTTAATTTTTTAAAAGAAATGCAAATTTAATAATTAGTGGTAACTAATTCATAATTAGTTATTAGTTTTTTTGTTGTTGAGACGGAGTCGAAACTCTTTTTATTACAATTCATAAATTAACCAAGTAACAGGTTCCGAAGCTTTTCCATACCTTCGGTTGCTGAAAGTGCAAACGTTTCAAGTGGATTGGCTAAGTCGAAAATAGTTGCCGGTTTGGGGTCAATATAAAAGACAGGAATATGGGGCTGAGTATAGTGAACTAATCCGGCTGCGGGATACACTTGCATAGATGTGCCGATAACCACTAAAATATCAGCTTGTTCTACAAGAGGAAGTGCTCGGTCTATTTCGGGTACGGCTTCACCGAACCATACAATGGCGGGACGTAGTTGCTCATCTTTTGCATTCAGATCCCCTAACCGTATGTCTTCTGTCCAGTGGATTTTTTCATTTTCTGAATGTTCTCCCCGAACTTTGGTTAATTCGCCGTGTAGATGGATAATTTTAGAACTTCCGGCTCTTTCGTGAAGATCGTCTACATTTTGGGTTATAATATGAACTTCAAAATTCTGTTCTAATTCAGCCAGAATATGATGCCCTCTGTTTGGGACAACTTCTTTTAACTGTGCTCTTCTTTTATTGTAAAAGTTTAGAACCAATTCCGGATTTTTATACCAGCCTTCAGGAGAAGCGACTTCCATAATGTCATGATTCTCCCATAAGCCATTTGAATCTCTAAAGGTACTGATACCGCTTTCGGCACTCATTCCGGCACCGGTTAAAACGACAATTTTTTTCACTTGCTAATATTTAGACAGATTGTATATGTCGGTTGTTATATAGTTATACTTTTCCTAATGTATATAGTTGTTCTAAAGTAGGGCTTATACTTCCGCCTTCTGGTTCTAAAGTAATACCGAAGGCTTCGGCATCATCTACTTTTTCTACTTTGAAAATTTTAGAATTACTAATTGCAAAGCCTTTTAATAACCCTATACTTTTTGGTGTTAAGGGATCTAATTTTAATCCCCAAACCTGATATACCTTGCCTTTCGGAGGATCTGGCAAACCGGCAGCATCTATAAAAACATCTTTGGTTTCTTTATTATAGTACGCTTTTGCAAAGGCATAGGGAGCTACTTCCTGACCATTTAAGGTAATTTGTATATTGTTTTGATCTCTTAAAACAGTTAATATATTTTGAGCTTCTTGTTTTTTTAATTCTAAATCAACAATAGACTCCTGCATTTTACTTTTTTCCACAGACAATTGATCGATAGTTGATTTTGTTTGATTCAATTTGTAAAATTGAAATCCGAAACCTAAAACGAATATGGCAGCGGCTGCCCATCCGGTATAGCTAATCCATGATTTTTTCTGACTAATGGGCACAACTTTATGCTTGTCTAATAATCGAGTTCTTATTTTTTCATAATTTGTGGCTGATAGGTGCGGGGCAACACTTTGAGAAAGGTTAATAACTGCATTTTCAATGGCTAAAATTTCATCCTGAACTTCAGGGTATTGTTTTGCCATTTCTGCAATTGTTTCATTTTCTTTCTCAGAAAGTTTTCCGAATACATATAATTCTAATGTACCCGAATCTATTAATTCTCTACTATTCATTGATCATCATTCTTAATTCATTCATGCAATTTCTATTTTGAGTCTTTACCGTTCCTAAGGGGATCTCTAATTCTTCAGAAGCTTCTTGTTGAGTATATGCTCTGAAAAATAACAATTCTATTAACTGTATACATTTAGGTTTTAATTTTTGAATAAACTTTTTTACTCCTATAGCATCTATTTTGTTAATTGTCTTAGAGTTGTCTTCAAGCATATATACGAAGTTATCGACAGAGGAGTTTCTTAAGTTGTTGTTAAAGTTTTTGGATCGCAATTTGTCAATGGTAGTATTTCGGGTAATATTTAACATCCAAGTATACAATCGTCCTTTCGAGTTATTATACGTATCAATGTTGTTCCAGATCTTTACAAAGACTTCTTGAAGAATATCCTCAGCTTCTTCCCGGTTCCTGATCAAGTTGAAGATTACGCCGTAAAGATTCTTAGAATAATTATCATATAACAAAGTAAAAGAATGGTTGTCTTTTTTAGACAAAGCTGCAACTAAAAGTTTTTCTTCCATAGTTTTTATATTAATGCTAAAGTAAGAATTTTTTTTTTTTCATTTTTTTAAAACCAAGATTCAATATTTCCCGTAAATGGTAATATAACAATATTAAAAACTATTTAAGATGAAAAAAACAAAATTACCTTTAGGGCTATTATTCTTGGGAATGATAGGTTTAATTTTAGTAGCAGCCGATCATATTGACGCACCTGCAGTACAGGGAGGGACGTCTGATATCACGGATTTTTATTCTTTTCAGGGGGCAAATACAAATAATTTAGTGTTTGTAGCTAATGTTCAGGGATTATTATCACCTACTGCTACTTCAAGTGCCTCATTTGATGAAAATGTTATGGTAGAGTTCAATATTGATAACAATGGTGACAATATTGAAGATTTAGTTATTCAGGCATTACCCAGAAACGGGAAAATGTATTTTTTCGGACCGGTGGCATCAGGAACTTCGGGAACATCAAGTAATGTAAAAACAGCAGCAGCCTTAGGGAATGTGGAAATTACAGAATATGGTGAAGTAGCAAAAATAGGAACAGCCGCAGGAGCCAGTTTTTTTGCTGGTCCCAGAGATGATCCGTTCTTTTTTGATTTCGGACAATATTCAGAGATCATAGCAGGTAATGCTTCAAGTTTTAATAATCCGGGTAGTGATACGTTTGCCGGAACAAATGTAATGTCAATTGTAATTGAAGTCCCTAAGGCAATGTTAGGAGGTTCAGGAACACTGAATACATGGGTAGAAACCAAAAGAAAATAATTAAAAATTTTAAAGTAAAAATTATGAAAGCAATCCAATATAAAACGTTGTTAGTAACTTTAATGATAGCCTTATTAAGTACAAGTTGTAGTGATGATGATTCGAATAATATGATGAATAATAATGCCCCGGATTTTTCCGGGACTTATGTTCAACAGGACCAAATGGGGCGTCCGGCTATAAATACGGTTTTTGTGAGTTCAGAGAATAAAGATAATTTTAATACAACAGTACCATCTATGATGGAAGCTAGTTTTCAATCTGCTTTTCAAACGAAATTAATGGCTTTGAATCCCGGATATACAACAAATGCATTAGGACTGGATGCTGCGACTTTTACAACAGTCTTGGCAACCGATGTTTTAAATGTATCTACGACAGGGACAACTACCTTTTTTGACGGAACGAATGTTCTTACAGGAAGAGCCTTAACGGATGATGTTATTGATGTAGAGTTGTTGTTGATATTCGGGGGACCTGACGGAACAGCCAACGGAGGATTAACTTCAGATAATGTAAATGCTAACGATAAACCGTTTTTGACTTCATTTCCCTATCTGGCTTCTCCTTGGTAGAACATAGATTTACTGCTTAACCTGTGAAATAAGGAGCATCTTAAAGATGCTCTTTGTTTCCAAATTATTAAGGAACCAATCAAAAACAAGAATGATGTTATGAGAAAAAATAAACTACAACTAATTATGATGCTATTAGTTTATACTCTCTTTTTGAGCTGTAATTCAAAATCAGGTAATGAAAAAGAAATCGTTGTCTATAAGTCTGACTATCAAAAGTATATTCAGATTAAAGAAAATGAGGAAATAGAGAATATAAATAAGGAGCTTCATTTTTGGCAAGAAAAGTATAATCTAGCACCTAACCAGTATCCTTATCTGATAGAATTGTCAGGTTTATACTCGCAGTTATTTGAGATGACAGGAAATATCCGGAATCTTTATCAGGCTGAAGAGTTGCTTTTAGATTGCAATGCAAGAGTGAACGGAGATCATTCAGGGATTCACCGCTCCATTGCAAAAAATTACATTTCACAACATCGTTTCAGGGAAGCGTTAACACATCTGGAGAAAGCTTATGCAGTAGGAGAAAATAAAAAAGCAACTCAGAAAATGCTTTTTGATGTTAATATGGAACTTGGCAATTATGAAGCGGCTGAAAAAATATTGGATGAAAATAAGAACTTTAATGATTTTGATTATTTAATACGTTTGGCCAAATGGAACGACTATGTCGGAGATCTTGATAATGCAATACGACTGATGGAAAAGGCTATGAAAATTGCAGAGAAATCAGGAAATCAAGGACTAAAAGTCTGGATTTATTCTAATATTGCCGATTTTTATGGACATAACGGAAGAATCCGAGATGCTTACCAATACTATTTAAAAACCTTGAAAGCAGACAATAATAATATTTATGCTTTAAAAGGTATAGCTTGGATCGCATATTCGCATGAACACGATATCGAAAAAGCATCAGAGATTATCAATTATATTGAAACACAGCATACAGTTCCGGATTTATATCTTTTAAAAGCAGATATGAGTGAATTTTCGGATAATTTTACTAAAAAAAAGTTAGCCTTGAATGAATATTTTTATACTTTAGATAAAAATTATTATGGAGATATGTACAACAAATATAATGTCTTGTTATATGCAGAAACTCCGGGTAAAGAGCTTAAAGCGTTAAAGATCGCAAAACGTGAAATTGATAACCGACCTACACCGGAATCCTATGATTTATTGGCTTGGACTTACTATAACATGGGAGAATTTAAAAAGGCTTATGAAATAGCTACTGAATATACAATTAACAAAACACATGAGCCGTTAGTCTTGTATCATAACGAGTTGATTCTGAAAGCAAATAATAAATTAACCAGTGAGAATTCTAATATTAGTGACTTGGTAACAAGTATATTTGAATTAGGTCCGAATATTGAAAAAAAACTTAAAACCCTTTAGTAAATACTTCAATGAAAAGAGCATTTTTATTTCTGATCTCGTTGCTTTCGGTCTTCAGTTTCGGACAAAATTTCAAAGGAATTGTGGTGGATGTTTTTAGTTTACCGGTAGCAGATGTATATGTTTATAATTTGAGTTCAGAAGAGCATTCACATACGAATGAATTGGGAAAATTCAGCTTAATGAAAGCAAATGTCGGGGATACTTTAAAATTTAGCAAATTAGGCTTTAAGAGTGTTTCTTTTAGCATAAGATCATTAGAAGAAAATATTACTGTTACAATTGAAGAAGATGTATTTAACTTATCGGAAATTATATTAATGCCAGATATTGATATCAATTCTAATCTCACTAAGATCGATCTGACAACAAATCCGGTAAATTCTTCTCAGGAAGTATTGCGCAAAGTCCCCGGCTTATTCATTGGACAGCATGCCGGAGGCGGAAAAGCAGAACAGTTGTTTTTACGAGGTTATGACGTGGATCACGGAACTGACGTAGTGATCAGTGTAGACGGCATTCCGGTTAACATGGTTTCTCATGCACATGGACAGGGATACTCTGATTTACATTTTGTAATCCCCGAAACTATTGAGGATATAGATTTCGGAAAGGGACCGTATGAAGCAGCTCAGGGGAATTTTGCTACAGCAGGCTATGTCAATTTTGAAACGAAAGAGAGACTGGATAAGAGCAGAATTTCAATGGAAGTCGGACAATTCAATACATTACGGACTTTGGGGATGTTTGACCTTTTAGACGATAAACAAAAACAGACCAATGCTTATCTGGCTACGGAATATATTATGACAGACGGTCCGTTTGATTCTCCGCAAAATTTCAATCGCTTTAATATTTTCGGAAAATACAATACCGTATTGAATTCGCAGACCAAGATCGATGTACTGGCATCTTATTTTAAAAGCAAATGGGATGCTTCCGGACAAATTCCGATGCGACTGGTCGAAAGTGGAGCTATTTCCCGTTTCGGTTCGGTAGATGATACGGAAGGAGGTTTTACGTCCCGATTTAATCTGGCTTTAGGAGTTGACAAGATCATTGATGAAAATAGTTTTGTACATACAAAAGCTTATGTGACGCATTACGATTTTACGCTCTTTTCTAATTTTACATTCTTTCTGGAGGATCCTGTTAACGGAGATCAGATCAAGCAAAAAGAGGATAGGATGTTGTATGGCTTTCATTCGGAATACAATCATTTGAAATCGTTCAATACCTTTAAATTAAAAACCAGAGCCGGAATAGGAGTAAAGGTTAATTCTGTGACTAATAGCGAACTTTCTCATACGGTAAACCGTTATACCCTTTTGAATGCTATTCAATTAGGCGATATAGAGGAATCTGATTTTTTCGGATACTATACCGCTGATTTTCAATTTGCCAAATTTACGATCAACCCTGCAGTTCGGTTGGAGTATTTTAAGTTTAATTACGAAGATAAATTAGCGTCGAGTTATAGTAATTTATCAAATGATGCCTTTAAAGTATTGCCTAAACTGAACATCAGTTACATGCAAAATGAAAAAGTAGTATACTTTATTAAATCCGGGTTAGGTTTTCATTCTAATGATACCCGGGTAGTATTGCAACAAAATAAAGATATTTTACCAACGGTTTACGGGACGGATATCGGGGTTATTTTAAAACCGGTCAAAAATTTAATTGTCAATACCGCTTTATGGACTTTGTTTTCCAATCAGGAATTTGTTTATGTAGGGGATGCCGGAATTGTAGAGCCTTCCGGAAAATCAAAACGATCCGGAGTTGATCTGAGTGTTCGTTATCAGATCGGGAATTATCTCTTTTTAGATTGGGATGCTAATTATGCTTATGCCAGAAGTACGGAAGAGCCTGGCGGACAAAATTATATTCCCTTGGCACCGGAGTTTACTTCTGTTGGCAGAATCGGTTTGAGAGCTTATAAAGGTTTTACTTCGGGATTGCAATTCCGTTATATGGGTAACCGTCCGGCTAACGAAGACAATTCAATAGTTGCGGAAGGCTATTTTGTGACTGATTTTAATGTAAGCTATGATTTCAGTAAAAATTTACAGTTAGGGTTAAATATCCAGAATTTGTTTGATACCGATTGGAACGAAACCCAATTTCTAACGGAATCGAGATTGCAAAATGAAACAGAAAGTGTAGAAGAGATACATTTTACACCAGGAACTCCGTTTTTTGCTAAGTTGAAATTGACCTATAGTTTTTAATTCTTAAATAGGTTTTTTATTTTTGGTCTATGAAAGATCAGAAAGACCTATTAGCTTATTTAGAAGGATTCATTACCGAAAACAGAAAAGAAGGGTTTAAAAAAGTTTTAGAGAACCGGACCAAACACTTTACAATAGCCATTGAAGATGTGTATCAATTGCACAATACCAGTGCAGTAATGCGTAGTTGTGAGGTTTTCGGAATACAGGAACTGAATGTCGTAGAGCAACGTTTCGGTAAGCGGATCGATAAAGAAATTGCAATGGGAGCCCAAAAATGGGTTGATGTCAATCGCTTTGCTTCCATTCAGAACTGCATGGACGATTTGCGAAGCAAGGGCTATCAAATTATTGCAACTACTCCTCATAACGATTCTTGTTTGCTACAGGATTTCGATATCAGTAAACCTTCCGCTATTTTCTTCGGAACCGAAAAATTAGGTTTGTCAGAAGAGGTTTTAGAACAAGCAGACGGTTATTTGAAAATCCCTATGGTTGGTTTTACGGAGAGTTTAAACATCTCAGTTTCGGCAGCGATCATTATTCAGGATATAACAGCTCGCTTACGACGTTCCGCAATCGACTGGAGATTAACAGAAGAAGAACTTTTTGAGAAACAACTCGATTGGACACGTAAATCTATTCGCGATATCGATTTTATAGAGAAAAAGTTTTATGAGGATGAACAAGGGTAATAGTTTATCATTTATAGCAAAAAAACTTAAAGCATAAATCTATTTAAAAAAATTACTTTTTTAAAACTTTAACAAAATATACATTTTTTCTGTATCCAAGTTAACAAATATAGGCGCTATATTTGTTACGGTTAATAGCAGTAATTTTATTTCTTATCAAGAACATTTAGTCCCGAAATCCTTTCGGGACTTTTTGTTTTTGTGGATTTTTTGTATCTCATGAGGATAAAATATGAAATTTTAACAAAATATACATTTTTCCTGTATCCGAGTTATAAGCACAATGCTATACATTTGATCCCGATTCCCCTATCAACATTTTGTTCTTCTTCCTGTACAGTAAAAAAGTACAGTGTAGAGGTATTAATTGTCCCGAAACGGATCATAAACCCTTTTCAGCCGTCGTATTGAAAAAAGAAAAGGTTATAATGTTTATTAAATGAAATTAAAACGAAAGAAAAAGCTGCTCTTAAGTTTATCGGGGCTCTTAGTGCTGCTGTTGACCAACTGCGAAAAAGACTACTCGGAAGCAACGCTAAACAACAAGTTAACAACCTCCCGCTTTGACATTCGGGTTCTGAACAGTGAACAGATCCGGTCCAATGCTAAGGTTATGGACAAATTACAAAAGATTGCAGGGCAAACCAAAGCACAAGCCACCGGAACGGGAACACCGATAGGTACTTCCCGAATCCTTTACAATTCAACCTACGATTTTTCCGTAAACACCGCTTATGTGAAATACGTGGAAGATACCACAACCGGGAAACATTCCTATAACTTTCCGCTCACGCGTGATAGTTTGGTCACTTCCCATTTGGAAAATCTCTTGCTATCGTCACGTTCCGACGGGAGTTACGATGCGTATATTGTGGAATACGGTTTTTCAAAGGACGAATACAATGCTGTGTCTCAAACAACGCTGAACAACACAACGACCCGTTATTATCCGATAGATTTTGACACTTCTGTCTTCAACAGCGGCGAGTTAAACAAAATGGTGCTGGAATACAGTTGTGTAGAAATATGGTCATTGGAAGTCGTACCGGCCCACCAGGGCGACAACACAGGTGGCGAACTGTACACGGAAGAATGGGTATTGGTCTCCAACGAATGCACTTGGAATTACTACGATGACGGAACAGATGGCAGCAGCGGAAGCACC
>NZ_JAMXLC010000001.1:307983-321191 GCF_024054235.1 Flavobacterium sp. NRK F10 | reverse complement strand
GATACCGGAGATACTTGTAAAGGTTGTAGTGATGGCACAATAATTTCTATTCCGGCAACAGAGCCGGCTGAAGTGATAGAAACGCCTTGTGAACAATTGAAAAATACCGCAAACAAAACCGTCTATAAAGTAGACCAAAGTACTACAACAGAAAAGCAACTGCTTACAGAAATAAAAAATGATGTACAACCTACAGGCTCTTGCTATAGCTCCGGTGATGAAAACGGTAATGTGGTTATTAGAGAAAATAACACAAATATGGTACTACCGTTTCATACTGATTCACTTAGTGTAGGGCTATCGCCTTTTAATCTAACAGATGCAAATAATGTAGCGCTCAATATTAGTACTTTTATGCACACCCACGGCACGCCACATTATTCGGTACCGTCATTAGACGATATACATAGTATTTATGCCATGCTAAACAGTGGTAACATTAACGATACCAATAATTTTACGTTTTACATACTTTCTGCTTATGGCACGGTTTATGCGCTACGCATTGAAGATAAGAATGCTTTCGTAAGCTGGGGAGATGCTTTTTTTGGGGGAACGGCTTGGGATACATCGGGAGCAATAGGGAATACAATAAAAGATATGCGTAATGATCAGTTTAGAGAAGCAGGTGTTATAGTCCCCAAGAATGTGCCAAACTTTAATACCAGTACTTATGTTCAAACTAGTGAAAAAGGACTGGCTAAATTTTTAAAGACATCAGGCAATAATGGTATAGGACTGTACCGTTGTTACGACAGTAATTTTAACAACTGGAGCAAAATAGAAATAAATAGTTCGGGGCAAAAAATAGCCACACCTTGCCCGTAAAACAAAATTAAAAAACAACAAAAATAAAATGAAAAATATACTTACATTTTTAGCCTTGTTAAGCATGAGTTTGCTTTCGGCACAAACTATAGTTCCCCTTTCATCAGCCACTCCGGATGATTATTTTAGTGGAAATACTTATATAAAAGATATAAATGGCATGCTTGATCCGTTTGTAGGCACCTGGCAATGGACAGACGGCACCAATACTTTTACTATAAAATTTGTCAAAAAAACGCAATGGAATCCGCAAAATTTTAACCCCTATACCAAGGACGTTATTTTAGGGAGCTATAAAAATATTCAAAACGGAGTTGTTACTTACGACCATTTGAATTTTTCAACAGAAGATGCTGATTTTTTAACTGAAAATTATGCTACTATTATTACATCTTACGATAGTCCAACAATTTTAAATATAAATATGACTGATAAAGAAAAAAACAAAAAGTTATCTGGGTATTTTTACCTTCAATATGACCCCAATTTAACTGCTGTAGGTCAGGTTTTTACGGCTAAATTAGAAGTACACCCTATGGAAAATAGGTTTTCGTCGCCCAATGCTCAGCCTGTACTATCGGGTTATTCTTTTCCGTATACCATGATCCTTACAAAAATGGAGTGATGAAAATAGAGTAAATTATCATATAGGGGAATCTCTTCCTCCTGACTTTTCTTTACCACAGGGTGAGTTTACAATGCTTAAACAAGAAATGGTTTCAGTTACTTTAAGACAATAGTTACAGGTTGCTGTGGCTATTGTCTTTGTTTTAGTAGTGTAATACAGCATTTTTAGGAGACAAAGGCAGTTCCCATAGTGTGTTTCGCTTTACAAGCAAATAGCAGTTTAGACAATTGACACCGATTAGAACTCAATCAGGCAACTAATAATGTGACAACCGTGCCATGCAACTAAAATTAAAAGAAGATGAAAAAAACAGCATGCATACTACTATTGAGCCTTGCTTTTACACATTGTAAAGCACAGAACCCCATAATCCCCAGATTTGATCCTAATTTTTATTTAGGTGATGTAGATGGAGCTTATTATAAAGATGTCGATAATTATTTTGACCAGTTTGTTGGAACCTGGATGTATACGGAAGGAGATACGATATTAAAGGTAACTTTTTTTAAGAAAGAGATGATGTTTAAGAGGAATTCTTATTATGCAGATTATTTAGTAGGTGAATTCCAGTATATAGAAAATGGAGTTGAAAAGGCAAATACTTTAAGTAGTTTGAATATTAACTATACAAGCCCTTATAATTATAATATGTGGTCATTAAGCCAAATGCGGAAAACCAGTTATCCGGTATGCGATGAGTGCGGATCAGATGAAAAGCGTTTGGGTATGTCCTTTACAGAGCCGGCTAATGATGATGATTGCTTGGAAGGTATGTGGGCAATGCGTGTAGTCGTTGAAGGAGGGGTACAAAAATTTAAAGTACAGTTCAGGTTCGAAACAGTTGCCTGTGGTTATAAAGAAGACGGAACACCGTCAACAGCAGATTATTTTTCGATTCCTTTTGGTGATTATACTTTAATAAAACAGTAGTACTACTGTTTTCATTTAGTGATAATAGAGTGTTTTTTATAGGGCAGTGTAATATTTAAGATTAAACAAAAAATAAAGGGATTTACAAACCCCTTTATTTTAAATATTTCGGTTTTCAACAGTAGTAGTTGAACAAAGATTCTACTACTTTTTATAACTCGGTAACAGCACTCCTTGTAACGAATAAAAACTAACGATTATGAAAAAAATATTGTATGTATTACTATTGAGCCTTGCTTTTACACATTGTAAAGCACAGAATCCGGTATTAGGTTTATTTGATGACACTATTGAATTTGGTGAACTTCAAGGAGCTTATTATAAAGATGTCGATAATTATTTTGACCAGTTTGTCGGAACCTGGATGTATACGGAAGGAGATACGATATTAAAGGTAACTTTTTTTAAGAAAGAGATGATGTTTAAAAGGAATTCTTATTATGCAGATTATTTAGTAGGTGAATTTCAGTATATAGAAAATGGAGTTGAAAAGGCAAATACTTTAAGTAATTTGAATATTAACTATACAAGCCCTTATAATTATAATATGTGGTCATTAAGCCAAATGCGGAAAACCAGTTATCCGGTATGCGATGAGTGCGGATCAGATGAAAAGCGTTTGGGTATGTCCTTTACAGAGCCGGCTAATGATGATGATTGCTTGGAAGGTATGTGGGCAATGCGTGTAGTCGTTGAAGGAGGGGTACAAAAATTAAAAGTACAGTTCAGGTTCGAAACAGTTGCCTGTGGTTATAAAGAAGACGGAACACCGTCAACAGCAGATTATTTTTCGATTCCTTTTGGTGATTATACTTTAATAAAACAGTAGTACTACTGTTTTCATTTAGTGATAATAAAGTGTTTTTTTTATAGGGCAGTGTAATATTTAAGATTAAACAAAAAATAAAGGGATTTACAAATCCCTTTATTTTAAATATTTCGGTTTTCAACAGTGGTAGTTGAAGCGATTCGTATCTACATACTTCCGGTTCATTCAACTCAGGATGATTTTTCATCACCTGCTCCTCCAGTTATCTTACCGGTAACGCAATGGATAAAATTAGTGAAACAATAGTAGTTACTTCTAAAAGTAAAGAAAAAACACTAAGGTAGAAGTAAGAAGATTAATTTTAAATATATATTACTTTTACCTGTTTTACTGTTGAGTATTACTTATTTATTCTTTTTCAAAATCTTATATTCTTCATAACAAGCACTGATGGCATCCAGAATTTGAAGGTCATTTGCCGTTTTGATAAAATATTCCGAATAGTTGCAGTTTTGCAGGATCAGAGGGATATCGTCTTTGTCTACTTCTAATAAAGCCGCTAAAGTCTGGCGGTCATATTTAGTTGCCAAAAGTTCCCTGACCGTATCGTCCTGTTTCATTTTTTTGAGCTTTTCCATCTGTTTCGGACGCTTGCCAAAGGTATTGTATAAAAAGTCAGCAGGATTAAAGATCGATTGTAAAACTTTAGTCACGGCTCCGGGAGATTTGTCTCCGGCTTCATAACCGGCATTTAAACCGGAAATACTGTAACGGTAATTGTCTTCATGTACCGGAATGAGATCCGTGTCGACTTCCACATAGCCGGTTAAGTTATAACGCGCCAAAACGACTTCCTCTAGGGCATAAGCTTTTTCGGTTAAGACCACTTTAGATGACTTGTTTTTGATCCAGTCGTGGGTAACCCTTACTTTAATGGTCTCAAAACCTAAATAGGAAAATAATAAAGTATCGTTTGCACGAGCCGGTAATTCAAAAAAACCATTTCCGTCGGTTATAGTCCCTTTTACTAATGATGTATTGATAACGTGAACGTTATTCATGGGTAAACGGGTTTGGCTATTAATAACAGTTCCTTGCAGGTTGGCTACCAAGGTGTCATTTTGCGCAAGAGCAAAATTGGAAAATATAGCTAATAAAAAAACTATAAAATATCTCATTGTTGGGTAAATCTTGATTCAAAAATACGAATCAAACTGAGATATTTTATAGTTTCTTATTATTTTATCTTAAAATTAACGAAACTAGCTTCTTCTGGAGCGTTTTGCCCTGTCAAAAAAGCCTTTCTCAGTATCGTTACTTCTTCTTCCTTTGCGTTCACCGGATGGTTTTCCGTCTTTTCGTCCTTCAAACTTGCGATCAGAATTTCCTCTTCGTTCACGGTTGCCTGAATTTCTTCGGTCTCTTCCGCCATGATCTCTACGCCCTTGATTTCGGCTTCCGTCATTTTTAGAAATTTCCACATTGATCTTGCGCCCTTCTAAACGAATATTGTTCATCGTGTTCATTACACGGTCAACATGTTCAGCATCAGTATTAAAGAATGAAAAACCTTCTTTTACATCTACTTTAAAGATATCATCACGACCTAATTCTAACGTATCGCGTAAGAAATCTTTAAGTGACATCCAGTCAAAATTATCTCTTGAGCCAATGTTAATGAAATAGCGTACAGCTCCGTCAGTAGGGATTTCACCTCTTCTGTTTGAAGAAGTTTCCGCACTGATGTCTCTTGATTTTTTATAGTAAGCTAAGAAACGGTTGAATTCAACGGAAACGATACGTTTGATCAGTTCTTCTTTTGACAAGTCAATTAAAACTTCTTCAATAGCCGGTAAATACGAGTCAATTTCGTGATCGATCTCTACATCTTTGATCTTATTTGCTAAGTGGAACAACTGAATTTCGCAGATTTCAATACCTGAAGGAATCGGTTTTTCTTCGAATTTCGTTTTAATGATCTTTTCAATCTGGTTGATCTTACGCAACTCACTCTTTGTTACAATAACCATAGAAGTACCTGATTTTCCGGCACGACCGGTACGACCGGAACGGTGGGTATAGGTTTCTACTTCATCCGGTAACTGATAGTTGATTACGTGTGTTATATCGTCAACATCAATACCACGAGCAGCTACGTCGGTAGCAACTAACATCTGTATTTGTCGTCCTCTAAACGATTTCATTACAGCATCACGTTGCGCCTGAGAAAGGTCACCGTGTAGTGCAGCAGCATTGTATCCGTCTTCAATTAATTTTTCAGCAATGGCCTGCGTGTCTCTTTTGGTTCTACAGAAAACAACGGAGAAGATATCCGGGTTAGCATCTGCTAAACGTTTTAAAGCCGCATAACGGTCACGAGCATTCACTAAATAGAATTCGTGGGATACATTCTGAGAGCCTGAGTTTTTGTGTCCAACCGTAATTTCAAGTGGTTTACGCATGAATTCGCGTGCAATACGTGCTACTTCCTGAGGCATAGTAGCCGAGAATAACCAAGTTGATTTTTCATCCGGTGTGTCTGATAAAATGGCTGTGATGTCGTCATAGAATCCCATGTTCAACATTTCGTCAGCTTCATCTAAAACACAATAGTTGATGTTTTTGATGTTTACCATACCACGGTTGATCATATCCTGCATTCTACCGGGAGTTGCAACAATAATCTGTGCTCCGCGTTTGATCTCTTTAGCCTGTTCATTAATGTTAGCACCACCGTAAATAGCTACAGTATGTAGTTCTTTTACGTATTTGGAATATTGCTTTATTTCATTGGTAATCTGCAAACAAAGTTCGCGTGTAGGTGAGAGCACCAAAGCCTGAGTTCTTCTGTCATCGACATTGATTTTCTGAATAAGCGGAAAACCAAATGCTGCCGTTTTACCAGTACCTGTTTGTGCCAGTGCAACAATATCAGTGTCTTTTTCCAATAAAATGGGAATCGCCTTTTCCTGTACTTCCGATGGATTTTCAAATCCAAGGTCTTTTATCGCCAGCAGTAGCGATTCATTAAGACCCAATTGTTCAAATTTGTTCATGTATATGTTTAAAAATAGGTGCAAAGGTAGGGCTAATAAATGAGATATGCTAATTTGTTAGTAATTGATTTTTAGTTTGTTAGGTTTGTATGAGTTGCCGAAAGAAAGTAAAGTGATCTTTTGCGGTAAAAATAAGTTTTAAGAAAAAAATAAATGGTGGTACTTTTGCAAAAAATAAATAATGATTCAAATCTTAGATATAATCGGAGTTTTTGTGTTTGCAATTTCCGGGGTTTTGGCGGCGATCAATAAAAAACTGGATCTGTTCGGTGTATTTATCATTGCTTTTGTTACGGCTTTGGGAGGCGGAACATTGCGCGATGTTCTGATAGGAAGGATGCCGGTAGGCTGGATGGAAAATCTGAATTATGTTTACATCATTATTTTGGGATGTATAGTTGCTATAGTATTCAGGAATTATTTGAATAAGCTTCGGGTATCATTGTTTTTGTTTGATACGATCGGTTTAGGAGTTTATACCTTAATAGGGATTGAAAAAGGCTTAGAATACGGTTTGCATCCGACAGTTTGTATCACTCTGGGAACCATTACGGCAAGTTTCGGAGGTTTGATCCGGGATATTTTATGTAATGAAATACCTCTTTTGTTGCGAAAAGGGACTATTTATGCAACGATCTGTATTATAGGTGGCATTTTATTTTTTGTATTACGCTTTTTAGGATTGGAAGATTCCGTTAATGAATTGATCACTTCCCTGTTTATTATTATTTTCCGTTTAATGGCGGTTCATTTTAGTTGGAGTTTACCTGTGATAACAATTAAAAGCTAAGATCATTTAAGAAAGCGATCAGTTTTCGGGTAGCTATTCCTCTGTGGCTTAGTTTGGCTTTTTCGTCCATAGAAAGCTGGGCAAAAGTTACCTTTAAGCCTTCGGGTTGAAAGACCGGGTCGTAGCCAAATCCTTTTTCGCCTTGTTCTTCAAAAATAATTGAACCTTTTGCAATTCCGGGAAAAAGATATTGCGTACCGTTTAAGTTGAGTGCAATAACTGTTTTGAACCGGGCATTCCGATTTGTATTTTGACCTAATTCACTCAATAATTTACGAATATTATCTTTATCGTTCTTTTGTTCGCCTGCATAACGGGCAGAATAAACTCCCGGTGCTCCGTCTAAAGCATCAACTTCTAATCCGGTATCGTCGGCAAAACAATTGTAGCCGTATTTTTCAGTTACATAATCGGCTTTTAAAATCGCATTTCCTTCTATGGTATTTGCGGTTTCAGGAATATCTTCCATGCAACCGATATCTTGTAAGCTTAGTAATTCGATGTCGGCAGGCAACATTTGTTTGATTTCGGCAATTTTATTTTTGTTGTTTGAGGCAAATACAAGTTTCATATCAGTTGTTTTTTCGGAAGTAAAAATACGAATATTAGTTTTAGATTATCCTAAAAAGAAAACTCCTTTCCGGTATAAAACAAGAAAGGAGTTCGGGGGCAGTTATTAACAAATTCTACTCTTTATAGATTTTTAAGGCTTCAGTGTTCTCATTCGTTATAATATAAAAACCTTGAGATAAGCTGTCTAAGTTGATAAAATCAGTATTTTCTTTTTCTAATACTTTTCTTCCGTGAGTATCAAAAACCATTAATTTCTGAACGATTTTATTGAAGTGTACCGTTCCGTTCTTTACAGGGTTCGGATAAGCGATCCATTGTTCTTTTGTTGTAGAAAAATCAGCAGTGCTAAGCGTAACGTTGTTCATTTCATAAATGCTTAAAGTAGCACTTACTTCATTAGCCATAACAATTAAGCCTTTGTTACTTGAATTATCAGCCGGAGCAATGTAGATAATCCCTTCCGGTCCCAGATCACCTCCTAAAGTAGTTGTATTTCTGCTGTTTTGATAGGTTTCAAAGAACGGGTTGTTCGGATCGGTAATATTGTAAACCATTAGACCTCCGGTTCTTTCTAACGTGATAAAAGCATAATGGTTTCCGTTGATCTCAGCTACAGTTACTCCTTCAGGTTCCGGACCTTTATTGTCGCTACGGTTCTTAAAGTTATTGTTGTCGTTGCTGACATTGAATAAGTTTCCGAATGTAGGATCTTCTTTTGTGATATATTCAAAATCATTACCACTGTCATATACTAAGGTTCCTGTGGAGGCATTCCATATACTAAAAGAGCGCCCTCCGTAAACATGAATTTCATCAAAGTCACCGTCATTATCCGTATCACCGGAAGCTAACGTTACTGTAAGTCGGCCTAAATTACTGTCTTTTTTGAGTAGATCGGCATTCGGGAAAACGCTTGGGTCCAGAACATAACTATTACTTTTTATACGAACTTCTTCTGAGTAACCGTTGTAATCTCTTGAATCACCTTCGTTTGCTGTTACGAGATAAGTAGTTCCGCCAACGGTATAGTGTGCGATAGCATCCGGCATATATAAACCTTTTACCGGCCAGGTGCTCATAAAGATAGCACTTAAATTATCAGATGCATCAAAAGCATTCGAAGCCAGCGAATGGTCTTTGGTTCCTAATGGGATAATATCTGTAATTTGATTTGTTGTTAAATTGACAACTGCTAAGGCATTGTTTTCCTGTAAAGTAACCCATGCTGTTGTATCGTCATCAGAAATGGTAATATATTCCGGTTCAAGATCTTGGGAAACCGTTGATCCCGGTCCAAAGATACGAATGCCGTTAGCTTTTAAAGCAGCAATCTGACTGTCAAAGGCATTGAAATTCAATGTAGCCACATTAGCCTGAGCAATATTGTTTAAACCTCCTGAAACGTCGATAATAGAAATTGTACCTTCCGGATCCAGGGTATAGTCATCGTTTGGTTCTCCTTCGTTAGCCGTTACAACTTTGGTTCCGTTATGGGTAAAGGTAAGCATGTCCGGTAAAATACCTACAGTAACCACATCTGTAATCGTACCGTTTGTATCCATAAAAACGACTTTTCCGTTACCTTGAGAAGCTGCTTCTACGGTTGCAGCAACCATTCCGTTTTTTACAGCTATGCTAGTAGCACCGATTCCGTAGGCGGTCATGTCTACTGAATTAATGGGTGAAACAGAGGAAGGGTTAGAAAAATCTAATATTTCAACTTTAGCAGCCGTAGCATTTAGAACGAACAAGCGTTGGGTACCCGGGTCGTGTGCTACGATTTCAGCTGAACCGGAAGCATCTACCGTGTAGCTGCCTAAATAAGAGACCCCTAAGGTGTTAGAACCTGCCGGAGCGCTCATTTCATTATCTAAAATATAAACCAACTGTTGTGTTGTACTACCCAGTGTGATGTTATTCGGATTGTGAAGTGAAACAGCAAAGAAAACATCAATATCAGATGTCAGGTTATCATTTAAGGTAATGGTTATGTTTTTTTGAGATTCTCCGGTCAGGAAAGTTACCGTTTGATCGGAAAAACTGAATTCGTTACCATTTGTGGCATTTCCACCTGCACTAAGCTCAATATCTATAGAACTATCCTGAATAGCGGCTTCTGATAAAGAGATCGAAACAACTACGGTTCCGGCATCTTCCTGAACCACCGAAATAGAGTTATCAAAATTAACCACCGGATAAGAAGTTGTTCCTAATGTAAAAACAGTAGTATCGAAAGGAAGATCCGGAGCCGAACCGTTAGCAGATTGGTCACCGCTACCATCTTCTGAATCCCAATAGTTCATATTGTTAAGAGCGGCTAAAAAAGAAGCCTGAGTTAAGCCTGTTCTCGGACCGTTGTATTGTGCCACATCAGCTCCGTTCGGTAAAACAATAGCAGTAGTACCCAATATAAGTCCGCTATTGTCTAAAGTTCCGAAAGCACCACTGTCATTTGCTATAGCAGCCAGCATAGTACTTACTGTACGTGGGGGAGTACCTAAAAAAGCGAATATAGCCTCACTGGAACTGCTGATCCCTCCGGCATTATTTACCGTAATGCTTCCTACAGAGGGTGTTAAAGCGGAACTGATAGCATTAAAAGTAATGATCGTTCCGGCAGGAATAGTAGTAGCACCGGAATCCCAGGTAAAATCGCCTTCATCTGTTCCGAAAGAAGAACCGTTCCATTCCGAATCGCAGAAAATAATAGAGGTATTGGGTAGTATGTCCTGAAAAGTGACAATTGCTAAGTCATCATTGGCATCAGCATTAAAGCCGACAAAAGCAATATCTCCGGCTTGGGTAACCTGTCCGTAAAAGGCTGTTGTAAATAAAAATAATAATAGTTGTGTAATTTTTGTTTTCATGTAGTATAGTTTAGTAATTAAATTGTGCTAAACTATTGAACGAAAAACAACTGAAAGTTATAAGAAAGTGATTTTAAAATAAAGAAATTTAGTATAAAATTATACTTTGTAAATTTTATATTAGTATAAGTTTAATTTTATAAGATGTATTTTTTAAAAATTGAATCCTAGTCCTAAAGAAATAGTATAACCGGTAAAACCTTTTACAGATCCTATAGTATTATCAAATTTAGAAAAAGAATAGTTGAAACTGCTATACAGAAAGACAACTTTCCCTAATTTGTAGTTTGTGCTGACAGTTAGATCGGTGTAGTTTGTTTTTTCTTCCTTTTCTACTCGTTCAATATCACTATACGTTCCGCCGCTATAAATGGTTATGTTACCGGAACCACCTCCGGCCTTAGCGGTTAGTAAACCATACGTCAGGTCAGTCGTTATACTCCATCTTTTGTGACTATAAGGAATGAAACGCAAGCCTAATCCGAATTTGACCATACCGGCACCACTTCCGTTACCCGAAATAATAATGTTGTTGTAAGTGGTTTTGTATTCCTGATCGGAACTTTCTTTTTTATTCAGAAAACTCAGATTGAATAAACCGCCCCATTTTTTTGAGAACATATAACCGGCGTTAATAGTCCAAATGGTATTGAGTTCGCTGAAATCGATCAATGTTTCCTGATCAAATTCTGTTTGATAGTTTTTATTGATCGTATTATAGCCAATTGCAAAAGAGAATTGTACTTTTCGACTTAATTTACTCAAAGAATTTAGGAATTCGTTATTTTCCTGAACTTCCTGAGCTTTGTTAGTTGTTACGGTTTCGTAGGAAACGGAAGTAGTGCTGTTTCTTTTTTTAGCTCTCAGATTAGTACTGGCAATATCTGCTATAAAGTCTTTATGACAGTTATAAACAGGATCGGTTTTAGAAACCCAAATACTGGCAAAGTAAGTGTTTAAGCTGTTCAAATCACTGCAATTAAAAAGAATATCCGTATTCTTCAGGTATAGATGAACTTTATTCCTGTTGAAAAAGTCCCGGTCAAAAGTTTCTTTTACAATAGTTTCTAAAAAACGGATAACTTCATGGGAATGGCGAATGTTTTGCGGAATTTTCAGATAGTAATAAAAACTATAGTCGGTAGCGAATTCTATTTTTTCATTTTTGATTAGATCCGTTTGCGATCCGTTTTCTAAAGAAACATCTTCCGGTAAAATGATAAAATGAGCACTGATATTAGACATCGGTTGAGGTGTGTTAGAGAACACATACATTTCAATCGGAGTATTTTCTAACGGGAGGACCCTTTTTTCCTGTCCGTAGGTTTTTGCTATAATAGTAAGGAGGAGTAGATTGATAAAATAGTTCAGGTGTTTTTTTCTCATTGTTTAAAAAGAGCTGCTGATTAGTTTTGCTCCCAAAAGTAGGATCGGGAAAGGAATTTTTTGTTTTTTTGGTATTGAATTGAACATTTTATCTTTTTAACAAGCAGATTTTGGCGTAAAGTTCTAATTTTACTATGATTTACAACTAATAGTTCCGTTGTCAGAAGTACAAGATAGTTGTGAATTGCTTTCAAAAGTTCTAATTTTACTATGATTTACAACCTGCTATTTTGGAATATATTGCTAATCTTAGTTGTGAATTGCTTTCAAAAGTTCTAATTTTACTATGATTTACAACACTTTGTTCTATGAATACAATAGAACAATGTTGTGAATTGCTTTCAAAAGTTCTAATTTTACTATGATTTACAACCGCGCCTTTCTTTATTGATTTTGATTTCAGTTGTGAATTGCTTTCAAAAGTTCTAATTTTACTATGATTTACAACAAAAGGAAAACTCAGAGTGAACGGGAGTGTGTTGTGAATTGCTTTCAAAAGTTCTAATTTTACTATGATTTACAACATCCTGCGGATATTAGCGGAGCTAAGCCAAGTTGTGAATTGCTTTCAAAAGTTCTAATTTTACTATGATTTACAACTTTTTATTATTAAGAAATTTTACATTTTTTGTTGTGAATTGCTTTCAAAAGTTCTAATTTTACTATGATTTACAACTTTTTATTATTAAGAAATTTTACATTTTTTGTTGTGAATTGCTTTCAAAAGTTCTAATTTTACTATGATTTACAACGCACTAAGCAGCGCAGCGTTCCTGTCTTTGGTTGTGAATTGCTTTCAAAAGTTCTAATTTTACTATGATTTACAACCAAAACTTATAATGCATGTAGGTTGATTATGTTGTGAATTGCTTTCAAAAGTTCTAATTTTACTATGATTTACAACAGGCTAAAATGGAAGTAGTACAGGATGATCGTTGTGAATTGCTTTCAAAAGTTCTAATTTTACTATGATTTACAGCTAAATCAAATCAATATAGAAGGTGTTAATCGTTGTGAATTGCTTTCAAAAGTTCTAATTTTACTATGATTTACAGCCGGAAGCTGAGCGCGACCAATACGCTACTGTTGTGAATTTTGAATATTAACTATACAAGCCCTTATAATTATAATATGTGGTCATTAAGCCAAATGCGGAAAACCAGTTATCCGGTATGCGATGAGTGCGGATCAGATGAAAAGCGTTTGGGTATGTCCTTTACAGAGCCGGCTAATGATGATGATTGCTTGGAAGGTATGTGGGCAATGCGTGTAGTCGTTGAAGGAGGGGTACAAAAATTTAAAGTACAGTTCAGGTTCGAAACAGTTGCCTGTGGTTATAAAGAAGACGGAACACCGTCAACAGCAGATTATTTTTCGATTC
>NZ_JAMXLC010000001.1:307625-307883 GCF_024054235.1 Flavobacterium sp. NRK F10 | reverse complement strand
TATTAAAGGCCGCGCTTTAGGTTGTTGTGAATTGCTTTCAAAAGTTCTAATTTTACTATGATTTACAGCTTTATTTGGATTTTCCAAACAGATTTCGAAGTTGTGAATTGCTTTCAAAAGTTCTAATTTTACTATGATTTACAGCAGAGCGCAAAGATTAAGCATACTCAAATCAGTTGTGAATTGCTTTCAAAAGTTCTAATTTTACTATGATTTACAGCTTTATAAGGAAATACTATCAAAGTAAATAGTTGTGAA
>NZ_JAMXLC010000001.1:232757-307525 GCF_024054235.1 Flavobacterium sp. NRK F10 | reverse complement strand
GAAGAAAACGTTGTGAATTGCTTTCAAAAGTTCTAATTTTACTATGATTTACAGCCGCATTTACCGGAATTATGCGAGCCAAAAAGTTGTGAATTGCTTTCAAAAGTTCTAATTTTACTATGATTTACAGCAGAATTAAGTTTTGATCCGGAGAAACTAGGTTGTGAATTGCTTTCAAAAGTTCTAATTTTACTATGATTTACAGCATGAATTATTTAATTTATTCGCTTTACTATGTTGTGAATTGCTTTCAAAAGTTCTAATTTTACTATGATTTACAGCTTTTAGCCTTATATATAGTGTAAATTAAAGTTGTGAATTGCTTTCAAAAGTTCTAATTTTACTATGATTTACAGCATAGAGATCAATTAAAGCGGTTGAACACATGTTGTGAATTGCTTTCAAAAGTTCTAATTTTACTATGATTTACAGCATACCCCTTGTTAAAGTGTTGGTATGTTGTGAGTTATAGTGTTTTTTGGAAATAAAAAAGAAGCCTGATTTTCTGGGAGTCAGTAGTTTGGATTTTATCTTTTTTAATTCTAAAATAGCTCTAATTGTTGGTTGGGTTGATCCGGCTCTACCGATTTTTTGCCGTAAAAGATTTCCATCATCCCGAATTGTTTGTCAGTGACCTGCATAAAACCTATTTTTCCGTGTGGCGGCAAATGGTTCTTTAAACGTTTAATATGTACATCGGCATTCTCTTTGCTGGCACAAAAACGCATATAAATTGAAAATTGGAACATGGCAAATCCGTCATCTAAAAGATGTTTTCGGAAACGAGTTGCAATTTGCCGGTCTTTTTTGGTCTCCGTAGGCAAATCAAAAAAAACTAAGATCCACAAACTACGGTATTGATTAAGTCTTGAAAAACGGTCTTCATACATATTCCGGATATAAAATTTTTCGCGCCGAACCACTGAAACATTCGTAAAGTGAATTCGTCGTTCGGCTCATAGCTACCATCAGCGGACTTCGTTTACCGTCCAGTTTTACATCTATAGTAATGATCCCCAATAATTGTTTTTTGAACTCAGTGGTCAGTTGCTCCGGTATGCCTTGTTGGTTCACGATATCCGTTACGATCCAATCAACATACGGACGGTAGGGTTCCATAATATCATCTGCCAGGCAATAAGCGTTGTATTTGTTGCGGTGGAAGATCCCGAAAGTAGGGTGCATTCCGGAGCTTACCAAGGCACGGGCTGTAATTCCTCTTAAAATAGCATAACCGTAATTCAACAGATTGTTAGGAGGCATGCCGTTTTGCTGGCGGTTAAAGCCTTCTATAGGAAACAAATTTTGCCAGTAATAAGCGGCTGCCCTGGCTTCGTGGTTCTGTGTATCTCCCGAAGTTACATTTTTTGCCCAATGTTGCATGTTTTTAACAGGGATTCCTTTTTCCTGTAAAACGCCTGCCTGATTCAGTATCTTGGCGGAAACCGTTTGCTGCCACAAATTCTTTTTTAAAGGCAGGGAAGCTCCGATTTGCGTGCGAAAGCGTTCCGATTGTTCGCTATGACCGTTTAAAGGCATCAGTAAGCCGATGGGCAAATGCTGTTGATTACAATTAATAAGTGCCACATTATTATAGGTCAGTTTTTCCAGCAGTCCGTTGGTCACGGTTATCTGTTGGTTTTCCATAACGATAACCCCGATGTCTTCAATAGGAACGGTTTTAGTAGCTTGTTCCTCATCGGGATAGTTGACCACTAATTGTTCATTTTTGGTGCTGAGATAGGCCGGATTACCGAAAAAGAGGGTTCGTTTGATCATAGAACTATGCTTTTGAAATATTTCCTAACCTATCAACTTTGAGTTTGATACATTTTTCTTTTATCTGATTACCATCAAAACTTGCCGTTTTTGTATCAAATGAACCTGTTATTTTCTTTTTCTTTTCATTATAGTTCATATCAACTTCTTTTGGAATAATTGCTTTCGCAATGTGATTAGGTCTAAAATAACATGTAGAATTAGAAAAATCATTAACAAAAAATACCCTTTCTATTTGTTCTTTTGTTAAATTACTAAAATCTATTAAACTAGTATTCATTTGTTCATCTTCGGTTGGAAAATAAATCAAATCATCAGGAGATAAATGAAATAAAAGATTTAATTCATAGATTTCATTTTTTCTTTCAATTGTTTTCTTTTCAGGAACTGGGTTTATTTTTTTCTTTTGTCGTTCAATTATTTTATCTAATCGGATAGTTTCAAAACTTCTATTACCATCTTCGTCTAGATAAATACCAAAAAACAAATTAGGTGAACCTTGTACATATTTGTTTTTTTTATTTCCTGTAATTCCTAACGGAAATCTTCCACTTCCTTTTTCATATGTACGAACTTTAAAAATAGGATGATGAAACTTTCCGCTATTAAATTGAGTAATATTTTTGTTCAGATTTTCAATTCCTTCAGGAGAAAAAGCCAATTCAGGATTATTATCTTTACTTTCAAGATAGTTAATCAGGATTTTTTGAATGCCTGTATCTGTTATTTTATTGATTTTATTTTCAGCTTTATCTATTGTTTTTATATCCTTGAATAATGTTACTAAATCATTTCTCTCTCGAGTAGCTGTTGTTATTTCTCCTTCACTTAGTTCTACCCAAGGTAAATTAACAATTCCTGACACTGTTTCTTCGTGTAAAGATTGACGTATAGCCCAATTCAGTCCTTTTTGTTCTACCAATTCCTTTTTCTTTTCTCCGTTTTTCTCTACCCATTTTTCATATTTATTAGTAGCTTTATTAATAACACGAAGATTTTGTTTAAAGCTTACTACAATTGTTTCTAATGAGTTTCTTGTGTCTTCTGTGAATGTATTCCAAGGTTTTTTGAACTCCGTAAATTTATCTCGTTCTTTACCGTTTTTATCATTCCATTTTCTAGTATGACGTAATTTATTTTGTAAATCATATCGCTTTATTTCTGATTTAGCTGATTGATTATTTAATAAATTAACATGGTCTCTCGTTGCACAAGCAATTATTAAAGCATCTAAAGCGTGATGACGATGGTCAATTCTCTTCTTTTGGAAGCCTTTACTTTGTTCAAAAGGGACAGTTGGTAAATATTTTTGATGTTTTTCGTTATATGTAGTATATAAATTACTATTCGTAATTTGATTCATTCGTTCAAATCGAGGTAATATTAAGTCATTCCAAACATCGTTTAATCCCCAATCTTGTTTTAATTCAGAAGTTATTTTTCCATTCAACGGAATTACATTTTTGGAATTTACTCCGTCATCGTCTTTTTCATTTCTAACAATGTTTGACAAAACATTAGAAATAAACTTACTGATGTATCTCGTGTCGTTCAGTTGCCGTTCAATCATTTTTTCAGGAATTTCTTCCAATAAAAGTTTGTTTCGTTTATTTCTGTTTTTTGAATAATTCTCTTTGATGAAATCTCTATATTGGTCTTCTGTGAAAATTTGAACTTCTTTTCCAAGTTCTACAGAAACTTTTTGTCCGTAATGATTTTTAATGAATTCCAAACCGAGCTGATTGTCTTTTAGTTTATTAACAGCCGATTCACAAATGACTTTATTACCGAAACTATCGTCAAAAAATCGACTTTGAGGAATAATGTGTTCTATTTCGTATTCGTGCGTAAACAGTTTATTTAAAGGAATTATTTGTCCTGTATAAGGCGAACGGTATTTCTGTTCCAACCATAATTTGTAGCGTTGTAATTCCGATTTTGTTGGCTCTGCCTTTTTACTGATTTTTAATATTTCTTCTTCAACTTCCACATTTGAATTTAAAACTCCATCTTCGTAGATTTTCAAGATTTCCTGTTGTATTGGAGAGTATGGGCGAACATTTTCAACTTCTGAATCGTTTATCATTTCTATTAGCAGTGCTTTGATTCTGAGGTTTGTGTTTTCGTTTTCGGTAACAATATTTGTTAGTCGTTTGCGTTCATCGGCTGTATTTTTCATTTCTCTAGCCAATTCAATATGGATTTCGTCAAAGAAATCTTTTTCACCATTGCCATATTGTTGCCAAATATCCTTAACAACACGAAGTGTCTCCGTTACAATTTGTTCTACAATCGGATTTCTTAAAGAATGTTGTTTAAAATCATTCAAATATTTTTCCAAATCATTTACCGAATTCCACTTTCCTGCAATATCTGCTTCTGAATGTCTATCATAAACGACATACTGAGCTAACCAAAGAGGTAATCCTTGAAAATCTGTTTCTTTTTCTAACTTGTTCTTTTCTGCTTTTTCGCGAACAATTATCTTGATTTGTTCATCAAATTCTCCTGTTAAAAGTTTTTCAATTCGTGATTTTGTTTTTTCATCAATAATGTTCCAATTCCAATATTTTCCAATTCTTAATAACGGAAGTAGTTTTTTAATTGCTTTCTCTGAAAATGTACCATATTCACTTTTAAAAGGAGGAAATTTTTTGAAATTTTCCACAAAAGACGAGATGTCTAAATGATGTTTTTCTGCGAATGATTCTATTGCTTTTTCATATTCTTTTTTATCTGTTACAGAATAAATAAGATGCCATAACTGTTGTTCAATTTCTCTAGTCAAAAAATTAGATGGGATATTACTTATTTTATTTAACCTCCTATTGATTTCATATCCCGTCTCATTCATCGGGAATTTCTTTGATTCATCTTTATCAGAATCATAAACATAGTTCCAACGATATTTAGAGATTTCTTCATTTTGTGCCTTTCCTTTCAAATTTTTGAAAAAATATTTCAAAATATCCTTATGGTCAACATTCTTTTGACTCATTAAAAAATCAAAGAGATTTTCTAAATCTTCTTGGGTTTTTATAAATTCGTATGTTATATCAGTGTCATCTTCTTTTTTGTAGATTTTTAGATTATACAACCATTGCCAAACTCTAAATTCTTGATAATATGGATTTGATTTCGGAATGGCTTTTAAATATTCTTTTTTTTCAATTCCGTCAATTTTGTATTTTCTATATTCTAAACTACAGTTTCCAATGGATGATTTTTGACTTCGTAAAGGTCTATGATAGAAAATAATATCCTCCAAAAACAAATGAAGAAAATCCTTTTTACTTAAAGTTAGTTGGTGAGCTTCGTTATTTCTGTATAATTCTCTGATACAATCATTATATAAATCTTCATTGAATAATTCAGGTTGTAATTCTATTTGTTTTTGTAAAATTGCTTTTAGTTCCTCTTTATAAAACTTACGTTCAATAGTACGAACTAATTTCCCTTTAATTTTTTGTTTTGGATTTTGAAGTAATGAATCGTAAATATATGTCCCAACTGTTTTTACAGAATCTTTAATTTCTTTTTCGGTTTTAATTTTCACAAGTTTCCATTTTTTATCCCAATCCTCTTCGGTAGGAATAGAAAAACGTCTTTTCAATGTTCCGTCACCTTCATATTTATCATTTCCTTCTTTATCTAAATCAATGGTGGCAATTATATTTTTCTTTACTCCAATCCAATTTGGGACTTCTTTAGCAAAGTATTTTCCTGTATCTCCATTTGATAACGTAATTTGGATAACTTTTAAATTTTTATAGACTATTCCTGTATCCACAATTTTTGAAATTGTTTGAGTGTCAAAATAAATTCTTGTTTGAGCAGTTCTTGTTGCATCTTCATCTTCTTCTCCTCTTAGTTGATAATAACCTCTTTTTTGATTGAAGTTTAACAGTATCCAAGCAAGTTCTTGTTTGTCTATTTTTTGAGTTAATGCTTTTTTGCGTAAATAATAAATTGTCCAATCATAAGGAACTAGTTTTTCTTTTCCTTTTTTTCCTGTCAATAATTGTGGTTGATGCTTCTTGAAATCGTCCAACATCTCTTCAAAAGATTTTTTAAAAATAAACTCTCTGTTATTATAAACTAATTTTGGTTCTAATTCCGACTTGAATTGTCCAAATCTTTTCTCAAAATCAATTTGATTTGCATAATGTTCAGGTAAAAAATTCATAATATTCAACACTCTATGTAGTCTTTCTCTACGAAGTAAATGTCTTTCTCGTAATCTACGAGTTCCTCTATATCCTGTTCTTTCAGAAGTTTGTGTTTTTGATGGTTTTCCTGCTCCAAAATTATCTAAAACATCTTGTGTCATAGGAATAATTCTGCTTCCCATCCCAAGAATTTCCCCTTGTTTATTTTCAAAATCTTGTTTTACTAAAGCCCAACCAATAGAGTTAGTCCCCAAATCCAATCCTAATATTTTTTTCATAGTATGTCTCTCTTTTTAATATGTTAAAAATAATAAAATTCTTTATTAAATATATAGTGCTTTAAGAATCATCGCATATTATAAATAAGTTTTTTATAATTCTTACGTTTTTCCGTAAAACATCGTTAAAAACTTTTTGCTATATTTGCCATAGAACTTTAAAGCAATTCACAATAAGGATTATTCCGTTGTGAAAACATTCAAAGCGGGGCAACTCGCTTTTTTTTATTTTAAAGCAGTTCCCGGGTCATTATTAAAAAACAAATAGGTGTTTGGCGATTTATTTGTATTTTTAAAACAAAAACATGAGTTTCAAGACTGCGGTTTCACCTTCAATACTCGATAATGATTTCTATAAATTTACCATGCAGAATGCGGTTATCAAACTATTTCCGTATGCTAAAGCCCAATACCGTTTTATCAATCGAGGAGAACATCCCTTTCCTGAAAAATTTGCTACTCATTTACGGCAGGCTATTGACCAGATGGCTGATCTGCAATTGAGTCAGAAGGAAAAAGATTTTTTACAGGAGACCTGTCCTTATTTAGATCCTACATACCTTGACTTTCTTCAGGGCTACCGATACGATCCTGCGGAAGTGGTTGTTGAACAAAACGGAACCGATGTGTCGGTCATTATTGAAGGCTATTGGTACAGAACGATCTTGTGGGAAGTCCCCGTTATGGCTCTCATCAGTGAATTGTACTATCAATTGACGGGTCAGGAGCGGGAGAATGATGTTAAAGTCATCGAAAAGGTACAAACGAAAGTGAAAAAATACAAAGAATTAGGTATTCAGTTTGCTGATTTCGGAACCCGACGGCGCCATTCTTTGGCAGTGCAGGACTTAGTGGTGAGAACATTACAGGAAAAAGGAAAAGGAACTTTCATCGGGACAAGCAATGTGTATTTGGCCATGAAATACGATACAAAACCAATCGGGACACATGCCCACGAATGGTTTATGTTTCATGCCGCTAAATACGGATACAAGATGGCAAATGTCATGGGGCTTGAGCATTGGGTGGATGTTTATCGCGGCGATCTGGGAATTGCATTGACCGATACATTCACCACTGAAGTTTTCTTTGACCGGTTCGATAAAAAGTTTGCCAAACTATTTGACGGCGTTCGGCATGATTCCGGTGATGCTATAGAATTCGGAGAAAAAACAATAGCACATTATAAAAAATTAGGAATTGATCCGTTGACCAAAACCATTATTTTTTCAGACGGACTTAATTATGAAAAGGTAGAACGGATCGCTAGTCATTTTAAAGGAAAGATCGGACTTTCTTTCGGAATAGGAACCAGTTTAACCAATGATGTCGGGTTACAGCCTATGAATATCGTGATCAAGATGATTAAAGCATTGCCTGAAGAGAAAAGATGGACCGGGGTAATAAAACTATCAGATGAGCCTCAGAAGCATACCGGAAAAGAAGAAGATATAGAACTGTCAAAGAGGTTGTTGCAAATAAAATGAGTCAGGAAATGAATAAAGCAAATTACGGAGAGTTAGGTTGGGATGTTTTTAAGAAAATCCTAATAAAAAGCAGCACAAAATTTCAGAATGTCAGGAAAAAGAAAATACACGGGGATTAAAAAATACCCATAATTGTATAAAAGTTAGGTAGAAATAGTTACTTTTGTCCCGATTTTTTAATACCGATTCAGATCATGGTGAAAGATTTATTTGAAAGAATTCAACAAAATAAAGGTCCTTTAGGAAAGTGGGCTTCACAAGCAGAAGGATATTATGTGTTCCCTAAGTTAGAAGGTGAGTTAGGACCCCACATGAAGTTTCACGGAAAAGAGATTTTAAATTGGAGTTTGAATGACTATTTAGGATTGGCTAACCATCCTGAAGTTCGTAAAGCAGATGCTCAGGCAGCTGCAGACTGGGGGGCGGCTTACCCTATGGGAGCCCGAATGATGAGTGGTCATACAACTATTCACGAACAATTACAAAACGAATTAGCCGAATTCGTAGGAAAAGAAGCGGCTTACTTATTAAACTTCGGTTATCAGGGAATGGTATCTACCATTGATGCTTTGGTAACTAAGAACGATGTGATCGTATACGATGTAGATTCACATGCTTGTATCATTGACGGGGTGCGTTTGCACATGGGTAAACGTTTTACGTACAAACACAATGATATGGAAAGCATCGAGAAAAATTTACAACGTGCAACTAAAATGGCTGAAGAGACCGGAGGAGGAATTTTATTCATCACGGAAGGTGTTTTCGGAATGCGTGGTCAGCAAGGTAAATTAAAAGAGATTGTAGCTTTAAAAGAAAAGTATAATTTCCGTTTATTGGTAGATGATGCACACGGTTTCGGTACATTAGGAAAAACTGGTGCCGGAGCAGGTGAGGAGCAAGGTTGTCAGGACGGAATTGACGTGTACTTCTCAACTTTTGCTAAATCAATGGCCAGTATCGGTGCGTTTATTGCCGGAGACAAAGACATCATTGATTACCTGAAATACAATTTACGTTCGCAAATGTTTGCTAAGTCATTGCCTATGATCCAGACGATCGGAGCATTGAAGCGTTTAGAAATGTTGCGTACGATGCCGGAATTGAAAGCAAAATTATGGGAAAATGTAGATGCTTTACAAAACGGCTTAAAAGAAAGAGGTTTTAATATCGGAGATACCAATACTTGTGTTACTCCTGTATATTTAGAAGGATCTATTCCGGAAGCCATGGTAATGGTAAACGATTTACGTGAAAATTATGGTATTTTCTTGTCAATTGTTGTCTATCCGGTAATCCCTAAAGGAATCATCTTGTTGCGTATGATCCCTACAGCTTCACATTCTTTACAAGATATTGAAGAAACTTTAGCAGCATTTGAAGCTATTCGCGAAAAATTAACGAACGGCACATATAAACAAATAGCAGAAGCTAATGTTGAAAATGTAGAATAATTCTTAAAATTAGTGATATAAAAAACCACCTGCTTGCAGGTGGTTTTTTTATTTAAGCTACCCATTTGGCTCTTTCATAAACTCATACGTGCTTTTCATAAACTTATAGCTCATATTGTCTTATAATAATTATTATATTTGATAAAAAAGTTATGAAAAGAAAACTACAGGAATATCGCTTAGAAATTCTGTTGATCGTTTTATATGGGGTTCTTGGCTCATTGTTAGGCTACCTCATCTTTGTTATCTGATCACCCGGATAAACAAGGCTAATAATTCTTCCACTTTATCTCCGGAGACCGGAATTTCAATCTGGTTTTGTAAAGTAACCGTTCCGCCGTCAGATTTACTGTAACTTACAATGTATTCCGTATTAATTATATACGATTTATGACATCTGAAAAAGGGTGAATGTTCTTTTAAACTTTCTTCAAAATTCTTTAAAAATCGGCTGGTAACCATCTTTTTACCCGAAAGCAATACGATCTGTGTATAACTATTATCTGCTTTTAAATATAAAATTTCAGACGGAGCAACCATAATTAAACTGTTCCCGTCGGGAATAGCAATCTTAGTTTCTTTTTTGAGTTGTTCCGTTACCTGAATTATTTCGCGGAACGGATTGGTATGCTTTTTAGAAAATCTATCGATAGCAGCTTTTAATTCGTTGGGATCAATAGGTTTTAATAAATAATCAATGGCTGAGGTCTTAAAGGCTTGTATGGCATATTGATTGTAAGCTGTAGTGAAAATAATGGCAAAATTCATTTCGTTCTCATCAAAGAAATTTACGATTTCTAAACCATTGTATTTAGGCATTTCAATGTCGAGAAAAACCAGATCGGGTTTGTACTTGCGAATGGCTATGACGCCCGAAGGCAGATCATCGCAAACTGATACAATTTCAACTTCCGGTGCTATCATTTCTAAAACACCTTTTAAATAGATCTGAGCTCTGTTTTCGTCTTCTATTATAATCGCTTTAATGGTTTCCATTAGAGTTCAATTTTAATGGTTACTCGGGTTCCGTTGCTTTCCCCAGCATCATTATATAAATCAACATAATCAACGGTAATCTTATATTGGTTCTTATTCAGTAACTGTATGCGTTCCAGATTAGCTTTCGTAGCAAAAGATTTTGGTTTATTGGTATTCAGGCTGTTTAATTCGGCTGATTTTACTCTCCCGATTCCGTTATCGGTAATAATTCCTATTAGAGTATTCTGATTTTCTAACGAAAAATCAATATGGAGTTCTTTTGTTTTTAAACTATGGCTCAAACCGTGTAAAATAGCATTTTCAACATAAGGTTGGTACATCATAGTCGGTATTTTAATATGTTCGGAATGGTAAATATTATGTGTATCAATGGCAAAATGTAGATCCTTAAACCGCATTTGTTGCAGTTCCAAATACAATTGAAGCGATTCTATTTCTTCTTTTAAACTGATGGTATTTGCTTCTGAGAACTCTAGAATCTTTCGGGTAAGTTTAGAAAATTTTGAAAGATATTGCGAAGCCTCTTTTGTTTCGTTTGTGAAAATATACGATTGAATATTGTTGATGGCATTGAAAAAGAAATGCGGATTCATTTGTGATTTGATCAATTGCAAACGCGATTCTTTAAGGTTGTTTTCCAAAGTTAATTGAGCTACTTTAGCTTTGTTCTTTTTCGTGATCTGATGCAATTTGATTCTGTAAATACAGTAAATGATCACGAAGATAAAAATAACGATAAGGCTCACAAACCACCACCTTTTCCAGAAAGGAAGTAAAATAGTAAACGGTTCCGCTTCGGTTGAAAAAACAGAAGTGTTCGTTTTTCGGTCAAAGATCTTAAAGCCTATTACATAATGATCTGATTGCAGTTCGGGTAAAATAACAGATTCAGTATTACTGTCAAACTGGAAAGCCTTTCCGTTGAGGTAGTAATAAAAATCATATTCGTTTAAATAGTCAAAGTTTACGATATCAAAGTAAAGACTAACCGAATTATGGTCATAGGGAATGGCATTGAATTCTGATTTCGGAAAAATTTGCTCATTAAAGGTAATGATATTGATATTAATTTGGGGAAGTTCTTTGAACTGAATGTGATTTTCCAAAGGAATCTGTATCAGTTTTTTATTGGTAACCAAAAAAAGAGTATTGCCGACAATCTCAAAATCAATAATATTATAAAAAGAACCAATACTGTTCAATTTCTGAAGTTTATCTCTCTTTAGTCTAAAAATGGCAGTTCCTGAACTCAGGTAAAAATGATTCTTATAGGTCTTGATATTTTTAAATACAATTTTATCGTTTAAAAAAGAAAGATTGTTTTGCGTGTGGTAAAAAGCCTTTCCGTTATTGGTAATTCCCCATAAAGTATCATTTGCAAATGCTATTTTTTTAGCAAAAAGATCTTGATCGTTATACCGAACTTCTTTGACCGTATTTTGCTTATCAATACTGAATAAGCCTTTGTTTGTAGCTACAAATAGTGTTTGTTCTTTAGGCGAATATGCACAGGATTTAGCCCGTAGATTTTCAATAGTGTTGCTTCGGTTAACTTCTTCGTTAATAATAGTTGTCAAGTCTACTTTTCCGGCATAGCCGGTTGAAGCAATTCCTACTAAAGTATCGTTGATTTTAATAATATCTTTTACCGAAGTGTAGTTGCGGTAGACTTTATTATTTGTAATATCCTGAGCATAAAACCCGTTACCTGTAAAGAAGTTCCAATCCGGAAAAGAATTGAAATCGAGAAATAAGATGTGATTGTTCTCATGTGTGTCAAAGTATAACGTTGTTTCAAGATTAGGCAAATGTTGATAGATCTTTCCGCTATTGGTTCCGGTATAAAGCACACCGTTCTTTTGAGAAATACTTGAAAATTCATCATCGGTCAAAGAAAATTCCTTGCTCAGTAAATCTTTAATGACATAGATCCCGTTAGTAGGAGAACTGATCCAAATAAAGTTATTGGAATCCTTAGTATAACCGGAAACATTCTTTCCGGATAAAAAATGAAAATCGGCTTTGGGTTGTAAGTTGTAGTCTAGTCTGTAAATACCATTTTTGGTTAAACACCAAATTTCATCCTTTTGTAAATACACATTTTGAAGCGTTTCCGGCAAAGCCAAAGCATTTTGGGTAACAATTCCCGAAGTGTTTAAAAGAATAAAAGGAGTTTTAGAGTTACTTCTGTCGGCAATTGCAATGAATTGTTCGTTTGAAAATGTAATCAGCGATTTGAATTCGTCCTCAAGACTGATAATTTTTTCCGAGCTCTTTTTTTTAAGATGGTAACGGTAAACCGTTTTATCTCCATAATACAGCCAATCACCTAAAATTTGGCAAAAAACAAAGTTATTGCCCTTAATCAGAATACGCTGTTCCAGTGTGTTCAGATCGATTTGTTCAATGCCATGATCGACGACTCTGAATAAAGAGTTTGAGTTAATGGCATAAGACTTAAACCCCGAACTTTCATGTGATGGTAATTGTTTTAAACTATTGTTTTCGGTGTAAAAGAAATAGCCGTCAAAGCTTTGGTACCAAATTCTTCCGAAGGCATCTTCTTTGAGATAGGAACCTGATTTTGATGAACTACAATCGTTGTCAAACAATTTAAACGTTTTTCCATTGAAACGAAGCAAGCCTATTTCTGAGGTACACCAAATATAGCCTTTTGAATCTTTATAAATATCATAGATATTTTCAGAAGGTAAACCTGATTGGTTGTTAATATTTTCAAAGAAAACACCTTGCGCATGTAAGGAAGCACAAATGAAAAAGGCAATAACTTTGAGAATATAGTTTTTCACAAATAAGGTTTCTGCAAATGTAATTGATAAAGTTAGTTTTAAAATAGTATTTCACAAACTCAAATAAGGCTTTCACCTGATTCTTTCTGTTGCTTTTGTGTGAAAACAGGCACTTTTGCTTCATTAAGTGATAATTATAAAAAAAATAAGATGAAGTTAAAAGTATTTTTAGCAGTTGTTTTGCTAACGAATGGGGTATCCCACGCACAGTTCGGAGATCTGATAAAAAATAAATTAGCGAAGAAGAAAGAAAAGACAGAGAAATCTTCCGATTCTAAATCGGATTCAAAAACTAAAAAAAGTAAAACTCCTTTAACGGTTCAAGTTCAAGAAGCTTTAGAGAATTTTAATTACGACGGAACTTTGACGGTAAAAAATGCAGATTGGACTAAAAATGAAGAAGTCAAAGATGCCAAAAAGATTTCAGGTTATTATTATATGTATTCACCAGTTTTTAATACTGTTGAAAAAGTGTTTGTTCGTTGGAACGATTATACCTATAAAAGTGAATCGAAGACTTTTCCGGGAATGAATGTTGTAACTTCAATTTGGACAAAAGAAAGCGCTGATAAATCGTATATGCGTTATGATTTGTATCCTTATGAAAGTAATTTGTTAAGCGCTCACGGTTTATTGTATCAAATTACACCTGGCAAAATTTTAAGCCCGGAGCAAGATATGTTTGTGTTAAATTATCCAAGAAATATGCGCGATGATAAAGGTTGGATTAAAAATAATTATGACTTAAACACACAAGAACCTTATCCAGATGCTAGATTGTCATATGATATGGCAAACGAAGTGAATGGTTTTTTAAAAGAACCTAAAAAAACGTTATTGATTTTAGTTAAAGATTTAAAACAATTAGAAGGTTTAACCGGGAAAAAGTTGATAGAAACCATTGAGAAAAAATACATTCCAAAAGAATATTTCTCAATGGCTGCGGCTGCAAGAGCAGGTAAACAAGCGAAGCCCAAGGGAACAACTTCGGGTGAATTTTACACGTCAAAAGATTGGTTTGCAACAGCAAAAGCAGGAATGACCAAAGATTTATCCGCAGGAAAAACGATCAAATACGGTTACGCTCCGAATGCAGGTTGGTTTACTACAGTTCATTGGTTAACAGGAGTTCCGTTGTATCAATCGGCTACGTATTGGTTTGTTGTAGAGCGTTCACCGGAAGCAATGGCTAGAGACAAAAGAGGTAAATACTATTTAATTGGTGCTAATCTCAGAAGAGATTATAACGGTTCAGGTTATGGCAAACCTTTTTATAATGGTTATTCATTTGCAGATCAGGATTTAACCGATGCAGAATTTGCAGAGTTCAAGAAAATGGCAGTAAAATAATTTTGTCCCAAGTTTCATAAGTAAGTCAGGAGATGCTATAGTGTGTCTCCTTTTTACAAACTCAAACAAGGGTTTCACCATATTCTAAAAACAAATCATCAGGTAAAACATGATTTTTGCTGAAAAATAAATCCATTTATTATGAAGAAAATTTTACTTTTTTTAGTCTTAGCTAGCTATAGTTTGGTTGCACAAACGCCTATTTGGCATTATACATTTGATGGGAATTCATCACCTGTAAATCCTTCAGGAGGTTATGGAGGATCTTTAACAAAAGTTTCCGGAGGAACTACTTCAGCATCTAATTTTGGAGTGGATAGGTTTGGTAATGCTCAAAGTAGCTTGATCGTAAAATCGGACACCAACAATGATTTTACTTATTATGCTAATTTAGCAAATTTACCACAGGGAAGTAATCCGAGATCATTTTCATTTTGGGTAAGATATAAAAATGCAGGAGACCAAAACTTTTTTTTGTATGGTGATACTGCCAGTACCGGTAATATGTACGGTATGAGTATAGGAACTTCAAATTCTATATGTTACATTAAAACGGCTCAAAATTATACTACTCAATTTGTTAATACTCAATTTCCTCACTACATTTCCTTAAATACCGCCGATGATGATGCTTGGGTTCATTATACCATTACTTCAGAAGCAACAAATACCAATGTGTATAAAAACGGAGTACTTATGGCTAACCATAGTATAAATTTAACGACAAGCGGTACTACTATAAAATTTGGCCTATCTAACCTTGACAATAATAACGCTAATAGTTCGTTGTATTTTTTGCTTGATGATTTTAAGATTTATGATCAAGTGCTTACTGAAACTCAAATCAGACAAATGTATGCCGATGCTATGGCTTTTGATGCAACAGATCTAGTAGCCTATTATGGTTTTGAAAATAATCTGGATTGTACAAACAATTCAAATTATAACCTAACAGCTCAAGATCCGGCAAATAGTTATTATAATCCGGGTGTCATCGGACAATCAAGAGAATTTACTAATAACCCTGTTTATAATGATGTATTAGGTAGTGCAATTGATAATGGAGAATTTACTATAATGGTTTGGGAAAAAATTAATTTATTGCAAAGTGGAACCGATTATGCTACAGTTTTTGAATTAGGTAGTTCTCTTTATGCAAGAAGAAGACAAAGTTTATTTAGAACGGCATATGCAAGTAATGCCACTACTTTTGTTAATGAAGGTACAACTATTCTGAATCCTCAAGCCACATGGGTTCATCATACTGTAACAGTAAAAAATTATGGAGGATCATTTAATGCTATTTATTATAGAAATGGAGAGTTAATGTCAAAAACCGGAAATAATTCTGCAACAACTTCAATATACACGTTTGTTGATAGGTTTGTATTTGGAGGAGGATTAGATGCAGCGGGGAATTTTCTTGTTTCCAAAAATATTAAATATGTTAATTTAGATGAAGCGTATATATATAATCGGGTCCTAAACCAATCGGAGATTTTAGCAACAATGTATCGAACAACATTGCCGGCAGTTTTATCAAATTCCAACTTTGAATTAAAAGAAATCAGTTTGTATCCAAATCCTGCCAATTCAATATTTACTGTGAAAGTTCCGAATGACACAGTAAAGAACATAACTGTAATTGATTTGACGGGAAAAACAGTATTAACGGCTACAAGTCAAACGGTTAATATTTCAGCGTTACAAGCAGGAATGTATTTAGTAAAAGTAGAAACGATATCCGGTAAAACCGGAATAGAAAAAATAGTAAGGAAGTAGTGTTTGCTACTTTGTAGCACTATATATTTTAAATTTGGTAAACAGAAAAGGTGGATACTATCCACCTTTTCGCTTATTTTTTCTTTTTCTTTTTTGGTTTCTTTTTAGCTTTTTTTCCGGGTTTATATTTAGAAACATGATCAGCATTGTATTGTTGCGGATCATTTCCGTAATAATCTAATTGTACCTGTTGGGTAGTCCCCAAATTAACAGAACCGAAAATAGTAGGTAAATTTACATTAACCTGCCAGTTTCCATTGTCATAATAGATATAAACCCCTTTTTGCAGATCATAATACATGTTTTGCTCAGGAAAATAAATATGTCTCGTTTTAGCACGATAACCATGTGCCGGAGCCCAAGGTGGCGGACCCTGAGAAAAGATATCTTGTGTGAAGAACACAGCAAAAACTAAAGTTAGTAGCACTAATACGGTATTCGATTTTAGGGGTTTCATCGTGTTTGTTTTTTTAAGTTTATATAGAATTATTTACAAGAGTTATGCCAAATTTAACAGATTCATTCTGAAATTACGAACTACAACTCAACATAGAGCAACCTATTTTAGTTCGTGCCCAATCCGGTCGTTTAGCAAACCATTTTTCATATTCCGGTTGTTCGTCATACGGACGTTTTAAAAGTTCGGCTAATTCATCGACTAATGAATAATCTTCTTTTTCAGCCGCTTCAATGGCCAGTTGTGCCATATAATTGCGTAAAACATATTTAGGATTTACCAGATCCATACTGCGCTTGCGTTCAGCATCAGCAACAGTTTCCTGCTTTAAACTGTTGAGGTATAAAGACAACCAGAAATACCACGTCTCTTGCACGGAATCTTTTATTTCTGCTTCCTGGTAAAAGGCAGGTTTTATTTTTTGTAAAGCTTCACTTTCCGAATCATTTTTAGAAATACGAGCCAGTAAACGATAAAAAATAGTCATATCTGTTTCCGTTTCCTGAAGGGTGATCAGCAATTGATGAACTAAGTTCTCATTCTCTTTATGGCGCTTCGTAATGCCTAATTTATTTAACATCATGGCGTTAAAATCCGATTGAAAATCAGTATTGAATTGTTCCAAAATTCGTTCCAAAGCTTGTGTTTCTTCAATCAGCGGATACAAAGCATTTGCCAATTGCAGTAAATTCCATAAAGCAATGTGGGGTTGGTTACCAAAACGATAACGTTTGCCCTGAGCATCTGTCGTATTAGGTGTCCAATGCGGATCGTAACCTTCCAGCCATCCATAAGGACCATAATCTATCGTAATGCCATGGATCGACATATTATCAGTGTTCATAACGCCATGAACAAAACCTATACGTTGCCAATGGATCAGCAATTCTTTTGTTTGTGTTGCGATTTCCTGAAAAAAAGCAATGTATCTCTCTTTTCCGGTTGTTGTAATTGACGGGAAATAGGTCTCGATACAAAAATCAGCTAGTAGTTTAAGGTTTTTAACATCCTGTCGGGCAGCGAAAATTTCAAAATTTCCGAAACGTATAAAACTGGGTGCTACACGACAAACGACAGCTCCTTTTTCGTAAGCCGCATTACCGTTGTATAAAATATCACGCAATACCTTTTCACCGGTTTCCATAACACTGAGCGATCGGGTGGTAGGAACACCTAAATGATACATGGCTTCACTGCATAAATGTTCACGGATAGAAGAACGCAATACAGCCAAACCGTCTCCTCTGCGGGAATAAGGTGTTTTTCCGGCACCTTTAAGTTGTACCATCAGGTTTTGTCCTTGATTTCGGACTTCAAACAGATTAATCGCTCTGCCATCACCTAATTGTCCTGCCCAGTTTCCGAACTGGTGTCCGCCATAACACATGGCAAAAGGTTTAGTGCCTTCTAAAACTTTTTTTCCTGAAAAGACAGCTATAAAATCATCCGAACTGATTGATTGCTCCGATAGCCCGATCAATTCAGCCACTTCTGCTGATGCATGAACTAATTTAGAATGCAAAGGAACTTTAGGAGTCACATAAGAGAACATAGCTTCATAAACCTGACGGATTTCATTGCTCGTTTCAGGATCGGCAGGAAGCTTATCTGTGAAAATAGTGGTAACAGGAAGTTGCATAGCTTTTTGTCAAAGTTACAAAATTGGCTTCAGGATCCCTTTGGAATCTTTAAAAAAATGTATCTTTGAAGACAAATTTTTATACAAATGGCAACAACAACGCAATCGCAACTGGAAACGTATTTTGATACATTTCGAAAAGAAATTGTCGGAATAGATCAAACTTTTACCTCTCCTTTCGGTACAAAGAAGATCATTTATACGGATTGGACAGCTAGCGGACGCTTGTATAGACCTATAGAAGAGAAAATGTTGCACGATTTCGGTCCGTTTGTTGCCAATACGCATACCGAGACTTCTATTACAGGAACTGCAATGACCTTAGCCTATCATAAAGCACGTCATATCATTAAAGAACATGTTAATGCTTCAGAAGATGATGTTTTAATCGCGCACGGAACGGGAATGACCGGAGTGGTAAATAAGTTGCAGCGGATACTAGGCTTGCGTGTTCCTGAAAACCTGAAAGAGTTTGCACATATTCCTCAGGCAGTAAAGCCTATTGTGTTCATTTCTCACATGGAACACCATTCCAATCAAACTTCCTGGATAGAAACGATTGCCGATGTGGTGGTGGTACCGGCAAATGATGAAGGGCTTTTTTGCTTAGAGAATTTTAAACAATTATTAGAAAAATATAAAGACAGAAGTTTTAAGATCGCTTCCATTACTTCGTGTTCCAATGTTACAGGAATTAAGACACCTTATTACGAAGTTGCTAAGTTAATGCACCAATACAACGGTGTGTGTTTTGTTGATTTTGCCTGTTCCGGACCTTATGTGGAGATCAACATGCATCCGGAAGATCAGGAATCGTATCTGGACGCTATTTTCTTTTCCCCGCATAAATTTTTGGGAGGCCCGGGAACTTGCGGAGTAATGGTCTTTAATAAAAATCTGTATAAAAATAACGTACCGGATTGTCCGGGCGGAGGAACGGTAAAATGGACGAATCCGTGGGGCGAACACCAGTATATTGACAGCATTGAAGATAGGGAAGATGGAGGTACTCCGGGCTTTTTACAAGTGATCAAAACGGCTTTAGCGATAGAGTTAAAAGATAAAATGGGAGTGGATCATATTTTGGAACGCGAACACGAATTGGTTGCTTATATTTTCGATCGTTTACAAGATATTCCGAATATCAATATCCTGGCACCGCAACATCAGGACCGATTAGGGGTATTATCGTTCTATATTGATGAGCTGCACTATAATTTAGGCGTAAAATTACTCAATGACCGATTTGGTATACAAACTCGCGGAGGTTGCAGTTGCGCCGGAACTTACGGGCATTATTTGTTGCATGTGGATCAGGAAACCTCTCATACTATCGTATGTCAGATCTCAGCCGGAGATTTGGAACATAAACCGGGTTGGATCCGTATGTCGATCCATCCTACAACGACAAATGCAGAGATCGAGTATGTGTGTGATAGTATTATTGCCTTAGCCGAAAATCATAAAGAATGGGCTAAAGAGTATTCATATTCTAGTAAAACAAATGAATTTACCCATAAAAACGCTCAGGATACGATCCATAAAACGATAGAAGATTGGTTTACTTTATAAAAAACAGATCAGTAAATACGGTAAACATTAATGAGATTAAAAAAGAATAAGCTAGCTCTTATTTTTTCTTCTTATTTCGTTTGAATTTCCAACGTTTGTGAGTCCAGAAATAATATTCCGGAGCTTCATAGATCTGTTTTTCTACTTCTCGGATGAAACGTCTGCTTACTTCAAATTCCGGTAAGGTTTCAATATTGTTATCCGTTATCGGGATAAAAGTGGCCTCGTAGTAACCGCGTTTTATTTTCTTTACTTTCATATAAAGAACATTCATATCCAGATGTCTTGCCAGCATTTCACCTCCGGTATGGATCGGTACTTCATGCCCCAGAAAGGTATCCCAATATTTGGCTCTGCTACTACCGCCCGGCGTTTGGTCACTGATAAATCCGTAAACGCCCAGAATTCCTTTGTTTTGGTTTTCAGTCACTTCTTTTACCGTGTGTTTGGTATCCAGTAAAGTAGCGTCGAACCGCGAACGGATACTTCTCATTAAATGGTCAAAGTACGGGTTCTTGATTCTTTTGTAGATGCCGAATCCTTTAAACCGTATGTAAGTTCCTAAGGTAACGGACCATTCCCAACTGGCGTAATGGGCATAGAACAGAATGATACTTTTGCCTTTATCTTCGTATTCTTCGAACAGATCCAGATTGGTAAACCTAAAACGCTTTTGAATCTCTTTTTTAGAAATAGTCATGGTTTTGACCATTTCCATAAACATATCGCATAAATGGCGGTACGATTTTTTTTCGATGGTTAATCGTTCTTTTTTACTTAAGTTCGGAAAAGCCAGTTCAATATTAGATCTGACCGTTTTTTTACGATAACCGATAATGTTGTAAATGATGACCTTTATACAATCGGAAACAAAATAGAATATAGGGAATGGAAGTATAGATACTATCCATAATATCGGGTAAGCAAAGTAATAGGCAATACGCTGCATTTATTAAAAACTTTTTACAAAAATACTTTTTTTAAAGTAGTTTTAAAATAAATTAACTATTAGTAATTTTACCGAAAAACAAATCAATGGATATTTTCTTACTGACTATAATCGGAATTAATGTTTTGGTAAGCTTTAAAGGCTTTAACGACATGGCTTTTTTCAGGAAATACGAGTTCCATGTTGGCTCTGTTAAAGCAGGCGAACAGATCAGGATATTGACCAGCGGCTTTTTGCACGTCGATATTATGCACCTCGCATTTAATATGCTGACCTTGTACTTTTTTGCGCCGGTTGTTTCTCATACTTTGGGCAACATGTATTTCCTGTATATTTATTTCGGAAGTTTAGTTGCCGGGAACTTGCTGACGTTGTATTTGCACAAAGATGACTATTATTATAGAGCCGTAGGGGCTTCCGGAGCAGTAACCGGAATTATTTACAGTTCCATACTCTTGTATCCGGAAATGACCTTAGCGTTGTATTTTTTCATTCCTATTCCGGGGTATCTTTTCGGAATAGGTTATTTGCTGTACTCGATCTACGGAATGCGTGCTAAAAATGATAATATCGGTCATACGGCGCATTTCGGCGGAGCGATCGCCGGGTATCTGATGACTTTACTCAAAGATCCGTCGATGTTAGTGACCAATACTAAAATGGTGATCTTGTTAACAATACCTATTCTGCTGCTTTTTTATTTGTACAAAAACAATAAATTGTAAGATTTTGGCACGACAATTGGATAAATTATCTGAAAAACAAAATATAGTATGAAAAAATTAGTTCTGATTTTAACATTTGCAACAACAGCTATGATGGCCCAAAATCAAATTCAGGAACCCGTTCCTCAGATCTCAGTGAGCGGAGAAGGTAAAATTAAAGTAGTACCGGATCAGGCGGTTATTACTTTAGGCGTTGAAAATACAGGAAAAGATGCCACAGAGGTAAAAAAGAAAAATGATGAGACGGTTGATGCCATCATCAAAGCCATTAAGAAAAACGGAATCCCGACAAGTGATTACCAGACGCAGAATGTGTCCTTGCGCAAGAATTACGATTACAACCAGAAGAAATACAGTTATTATGCCAATCAAACCATAAGCATTCACTTAAAAGATCTGAAAAAATACGATGCTTTACTAATGAGTTTGGTCGATGCCGGAGTGAACAACATTCAGGGAGTGGAATTCAAATCGTCTAGGTTAGAGCAATACGAGTCAGAAGCGCGTGTTAAAGCCATGCTGGATGCGAAAAAGAAAGCGGAAGACTATGTTTCGGTTTTAGGACAAAAAGTGGGCAAGGCGTTACAAATTAGCGATAACTCACAGGTTAATTACCCGAGACCGATGTATAAAACCTATGCAGTAGCAGAAATGGCTGATGCAGCACCGAGAGAAACCTTAGCGATAGGAGAGATCGAAGTAACGGCAAATGTTTCCGTGAGTTTTGAGTTGAAGTAAAAAAAGTTTTTTTAAAATAGAAAATCCCGAAGTTTAGGCTTCGGGATTTTTTTGTTTTTTGATGGTCTTGGCTAAGAATAGTTGCGTGGTGGTTTAGCGGTTAACCTGAAAGTACTCACATAACTGAAAAATCCTCGTGGATTTTCAGAAGTATGTGATAATAAGTAATTACTTATGCCACCATCATATTGTCAATAGTTTTTTAATCAAAAAGCTTACTTATTGAAATTAATTTTGGACCTTCTAACTCAATTGTTTTAGAATTTTCACGGATATAACTTGATTTACCAACAAAGGACAACTCTTTTTGTTTAGGAATCCTTATTCTAAGAATAGTAACTCCTTTATAATCAATTACATCAAGCTGACTTAAAACTTGACTTTTTAATGGATCTGTTAAGTTTGATTTTGATATTTTACTCATTAATTTATTAATATAATCATCAAGATTACCATTCAGCAATTTTAATTCTCTGTCAATTCCAACAACATACCTTTGATTAATTGTTTTATAATCAACTTCATCCAAAGCTTGAACTCTTATCGCGTCTGCCTGTTTGTCTGCCACTCCAATAAATAAATAACCATCCTCTTCAGGACCAATATTCGCTATTCCACATATTGTTTGAATTATTTCATCATACAGTTTTTCATTCAATTTTCTTTGATCTGACAGATCAAAGAAACCTTGTTTACACTCATATCGGTTTGATTCGATTTTTGCTCGTCTTATTGAGTTTTCAAAATCTAAAGCAAGACCAGAGCCATGTCGTAAAACAGGTGGATCTTTTTTTACGAAATATTTTTGTATCAAGCCTATAGTAAGATTTATATTTTTCTCTCTATCTGCGGTTACAGAATAGTTAGCCGTTGAAGTCATTTTTTTTTGTAAATTCTTTAATGCTGTAACAATTTGTTCGTTATCTGCTGGTGATTTTTCCTCTTTAACGATCAAATGGAAAAATGCCATAAAAATAGAAAAGAATGATTCTTTTACAGGGTTTCTGGATTTTGGATTAACAATATTAATTATTGTTGTATTTTGCTCTCCGAAAACTTCTTCAATGATAGAAAAAGTAACTTTAATTTCGTGCATGATTCTATCAATACCATATTTCGATAATAATGTGTTGAATTCAATATTTTCATCTGATTTACTAGTGTATATTCTATTGAATAAATCTCTACTTTTGGCAAGAGGTTCATCTTTAACAATACTTGCAATTAAGTCTAATATCATTTCTTCATCTTCACTATCTCTCAATTGCTTTTTCCAAATAACACCATTTTTGCACCAAAATATTTCTTCCGCTATAAGACCATAACCAATTTTCTCACGTGTTGAATCTATGCTTATTTCAGGCATTTCGGCAAGATTTAAAATGTCTTTTGATGAATCTCCTCTTATTTCGGATGATACTTTTCTTATTGTGTCAGCTAAAACATCAAGCATACCTGCTTGCCTTTTTTCTTGAGGGCTTAATTGTTTACCTCCTGAGTTGATTCTGCCAAAAATGTCTGTAATTTCAGCTTCATTGTCAGTAGGGTAAATAGTGATTGCTAATTGATAATCTAAAAAATTAGCACAAGTTTTAGGGTCTAATAATTCATCTACGTTTGTTATTGCAGTAAACAAACCTTCTTCAGAGGATTGCTGTGCTCTTGATGATTGCTTTATGTCAAAATATTTTCCATTTATAGAGAACCTGTTTTCGATGAATGAAATTATTGCATTTAGTCTTTGTAATCCATCAATAATTTCCAATTTTCCATCATCAGTTTGAGCCAATAAAATTAAAGGAATCGGTAAGTCGCTAACAATACTATCAATTAAATATTCTTTCTCATCAACTGTCCAAACAAGTTTTCTTTGATATTTCCTATTTACTAAAAATTTTCCTTCCGAATAATTTCGATAGGCCTCTTGCAAACTCATTCCTCTAGGTGTAATACTCATTTGTTGTTGTTTTTTAATTATTACCCACTACTAAATATAATCAAATATATACAACTTTTCTCTACAAAAGTAAATTTTGTTGTTAGAAATTAGAGCATTACCGTAATAAGTAAGAGGAAATTGAAAGTAAACTTTGAAACAAATACAGAGCAGTAAAGCATTTAGGGAACAGAATTACTCACTTCGCTCGTGATCCTGAGTAAGGAAACCTTACTCAAACAAAAAAATCCCAAAACATTTATAAAAGTAAACTTGGTTATCAGATATAAAATATCACGAAACAGGATTAGCTTCGCTTTTCCTGCCAAGCTAGGCTTTGAAAATAAAACCAACAAAAAAACGCCTAAGCAAGGCTTGGCGTTTTTTTATTGATTCTATTTATTCGTGGGGAGAGCAGGATTCGAACCTGCGAAGGTGTAACCAGCAGATTTACAGTCTGCCCTCGTTGGCCGCTTGAGTATCTCCCCAGCCTGTGCTTATCTTGTAAGCGGTTGCAAATATAGGATTGTTTTTAAAACTTACAAATACAAAATGCGATTAATTTTAAAATAATTTATAACCATTTGTAAATTAGAAAAATAAAAAAATCTCCCATAGGAGATTTTTTTATATACGTTATTTTAAGAGGTCTTATTCACCTAAAAGTTCTTTGATCTTAGCGTCTAGTTCAGCACCTCTAAGGTCTTTGGCAATAATAACACCGTTTGCATCAACGATAAATGTTGCCGGAATGGCTTTTACGTTGTATTTCTCAGCGATCGGGTCGGCCCAGAATTTCAAATTAGAGATATGGTTCCAGGTTAAACCGTCTTTAGCAATAGCTTCTTTCCATTTTGCTTCGTCTTTGTCAAGAGAAACCCCGATAATGTTCAGTCCTTTGTCGTGGTAGTGGTTGTACAATTCCACTACATGAGGATTCTCCATACGGCAAGGGCCACACCATGAAGCCCAGAAATCAATGATGGTTACTTTTCCCAATGATTCTTTTAATGAAATTTCTTTTCCTTCTGGTGACGGTGCTGAAAAATCAGGTGCTTTTTTACCGATTTCTACAGAGTTGGCAGCCTCTATTATACTTTTAATATTTTTAGCGGCTCTTGTATCTAATAATTTTTGTTCAAAGTTGTCCAAACGTTTTTGTGCTTCGTCAACTGAAATTTCCTGACGCAACAATTGGTTCTCGGTCAACAGGATACCGACAAAACTTTTCGGATTGTTGGTAATGATCTGAACCGGAACATCAGCCAATTCTGATTTGATCTCCTCCAAATCCTTGATCAGTCCGTTCACTGTAGCAGTGTCACCGGATGATTGTGCCGTCATGTATTTTTCCTGATTTTCTTTCTGGTACGACATAATTTTGTCATACACTGCATTGTTCTTAGTGGTGAATTCCTGAAAGATATCATTTTCAACAGTTCCCGCTATTTTATTATTTTGAAGTGAATCTTTATCGAATGCAATTGAAATAGCTCCGTTTTCCAGGATAAAAGGAATTCCATTACTGCCTTCAACCGTTAAGAAGCCAAGTTCCGGTAATTCAGAAGTTCCTTTAAATTGAAATTTTCCGTTCTCAACCGTAACAGTATCTTTCGGAACCAATTCGTTCTCACCCTGAATTTGCAGATAAACTTTTGTGCCGTTGTCAACACCTTTTGTGTCTCCGGTAATGGTATAGCCACTTTCTGCATCTTTTTGACAAGAAACAAAAGCAAAAGCTACGGTTGCTAGTAAAGCCAGTTTTTTCATAAATAGTCTTTGTGTTAAGGTTTTGGCAAAATTATCCATTTTAGATGGTTTTGGAAGTATGATCGGTATTAATTTTTTCATAAAAAAATCAGGCAAATCGCCTGATTTTCTATTTAAAATGAATCTTTTTACTTTAAAGTGGTCGGACAAACATATTGAGTCAGTTCAACATTTGTATCGCGAATACCGCCCATTCCTTTTTCAACATTGATCATGTTGTGATAGCCTCTGGCTTTCATGATCGAAGCCCAGATTACTGAGCGATAACCGCCCGCACAGTGTACATAGAATGGTTCGTCTTTAGGAACTTCTGCTAAGTGTTCGTTTAAGTAATCCAACGGAATACTTTTAGCATTTATAATATGCTCTGCCGTAAATTCGCCCGGTCTTCGGGCATCGATAACAATAGCGTCTTTGTAATGCTTAGCAAACTCTTCAGGGCTTACGGATTGTAGAGAATCAGTTTCAAAACCGGCTTTTTTCCAGGCTTCAACGCCTCCGTTCAGGTAGCCTAAAGTATGGTCAAAACCTACTCTTGATAAACGGGTTACGGTTTCTTCTTCTTTTCCTTCCGGCGCAATGAGGAGGATCGGTTGTTTTACATCTTTAATTAAAGCTCCTACCCACGGTGCAAATTGACCGTGTAAACCGATGAATATAGCCCCCGGAACGTGTTCTTTGACAAATTCGCTTTCGTTTCTGACATCCAGAACGATAGCATCTGTTTGATTGGCTACGGCTTCAAATTCAGCAGGAGAAAGCGGTTTGTTCGCTTTTTGCATTACATTATCCAGACTTTCATAGCCTTGTATGTTCATTAGTACATTCTGAGGGAAATAGGCCGGAGGAGGAGTTAAACCTTCCAGTAATTCTTTTTTGAATTCCTCAACGGTCATATCGGCCCTCAGAGCATAATTGGTTTTCTTTTGATTGCCTAAAGTATCTGTGGTCTCTTTACTCATGTTTTTACCGCAGGCACTTCCGGCACCGTGGTTCGGGTATACGATCAGGTCGTCTGCCAGTGGCATGATCTTATCGCGTAACGAATGGAATAATTTTTCGGCTAAAACTTCCTGAGTAAGGTCTTCCACTAACTTTTGCGCCAGATCCGGTCGACCTACATCACCGATGAATAAAGTATCACCGGTAATAATTCCGTGTTGTTTGCCGTTTTCATCCGTTAGCAGGTAACAAGTACTTTCCAGTGTATGTCCCGGCGTATGAATGGCTTTAATGGTATAGTTACCGATTTTGAACTCTTGTCCGTCTTCAGCAATGATCGCTTCAAAATTCGGCTTAGCAGTAGGACCGTAAACTATTTGTGCTCCTGTTTTTTTAGCCAGATCTAAATGTCCTGAAACGAAATCAGCATGAAAATGCGTTTCAAAAATATATTTAATTTTAGCATTATCTTTTTCAGCTCTGTCTATATAGGGTTGTACTTCTCTCAGCGGATCAAACACGGCAGCTTCGCCGTTGCTTTCAATATAGTAAGCAGCATGTGCTATACATCCGGTATAAATTTGTTCTACTTTCATAATTCAATTTTTTAGTTTTCAAGTGTAAAATTAGTCAACTTTTAATAAAAAAGCAGTAACTCCTGTTACATTATAACATTTCTTTAAATAAAATAAAGACCGCCATTGCTAAAACAAAATAGGCAAATCCTTTTTTCAGTTGTTTTTCATTGATGAATTTATTAAGGTACGTTCCTATAAAAATTCCGGCAATGGAAACCAATGTAAAACTGAGTAAGAATTTCCAGTTGATCTCTAAGTTCTGGACATCTCCTAAAAAGCCGATCAGGGAGTTCATGGAAATGACAAATAAAGAGGTTCCGATGGCTTTTTTCATTGAAAGATGTGCGAATAAAACCAGTGTCGGAATGATCAAAAATCCGCCTCCGGCTCCTACAAAACCGATAAGAACCCCGATAAAGAAGGTTTGTATCAGTAAGGTAAACAGGGAAACCTCTTTGGGCTGTTCGCTCGTTTCTTTTGCTTTAAGCATGGAATAGGAGGCAAAGAGCATGATAACCGCAAAGAGCAACATTAAGAAAGAACCTTTGCTCAGAGTCATCCATTCGTTTTGAAAGATCACATCCGGCAACAAAGGCACTAAAAATTTTCGGGTGAGATATACACCGATAAATGACGGAATGGCAAAAATGATCCCGTTTTTAACGTCTACTAATTTTTTTTGGTAATTATGTATGGCACCCACTACGGAAGTCGTCCCCACAATGAACAAAGAATAGGCAGTAGCAGTAACCGGATTGATATGCAACAGATAGGTTAAAACCGGAACCGTCAGCATAGAACCGCCTCCGCCGGTTAATCCTAAAACCAAACCGATCAGTAATGCTCCTAAATAACCTAGTAGTTCCATTAAAGTTCTAGGATTTCGATTTTATTGCGGTTCAGTTTAATTTTTCCTTTAAGTTCTAAACTTTTCAAAAGTCGGGAAACAACCACTCTGGAAGTGTGCATCTCATAAGCGATCTCCTGATGAGTAGTATTGATCTCAGTATTGCCTAATACTTTTGCTTTGTCTGTCAGGTATTTGTACAGGCGTTCATCCAAGTTCATGAAAGCTAAGGTATCTATGGCTTCCAGCATTTCCTTAAGGCGAATGTTGTAACTGTCAAAAACAAAGTTGCGCCAGGTTTTGTATTTGGTGAGCCATTCTTCCATTTTTTCAACCGGGATCATAAGCAATGTTCCATCAGTTTCAGCAACTGCTCTTATTTTACTTTTAGCTTGTCCCATGCAACAAGTCAGGGTCATGGCACAAGTGTCGCCGCGCTCCAGAAAATAAAGCAACAATTCATCGCCATTGTCGTCTTCTCTCAGGATCTTGATGGCTCCGTTTAAAAGTAAGGGCATGGTTTTTATGTAATCGCCGATCTCAATTAAGTAATCATCGGCTTTGAATTCTTTGTAGATGGCAACTTTGCTTATTTCGTCTAATAATTCTTCTTCAAAAATATAGCCGTATGCCTGTTTTAGAAGTTCTTCCATTTTTTTATAGTTACAAGTCTGTTTTGAGTTATTGGTATGTAAAGATAGTTTTTTCTGGGGTTAATTGTATGTAACAAGGGTTACATTAACTTTTGTTTGGTGTTCGCAAAACATAAAATTAACGAAATATTATTTTTTTTTGACAGGCAATTACAATAAATTTGTCTCTTAGAAATAATACTTCTCTGATATCAATTATATATTATTGTATGGACGCTTTAAAAAGGCCAATGTTTGCTAGAGCTTCTAAAGATGATTTTTTTAAGAAACTGGTTAAAGAAGTTCAGGAAACCGTTTTAAAAAATAAAAAGATACAATATAAAAGTATTTATAAAGCCCTGGGGCTCTTAGCTTTGTTTTTTGTATTCTACGGATGTATCCTGTTGTTTGGGAACAGTACTCCGCTTTTATATACTTTCTATATTCTGATGGGATGGACAATGATCGTGCTATTTGTGAATTCATTTCATGATGCAGCCCACGGAGCGGTATTTTTTACACCTAAGCAAAACAGATGGTTCTGTTATGTATTGGAGCTTTTCGGTTCTAACAGTGAAATATGGATCAGACGTCATATAGAATTGCATCATCCTTATCCGAATGTACAAAATTGGGATTGTGATATCAAGCAAAGCGATCTGGTGAGACTTTTTCCGAACAGTAAGTGGTATAAGTTTCACAAATTCCAGCATATTTATATGTGGTTCTTATATCCTTTTTATACCATAATATGGTTGTTTAGCAGGGATTTTAAAGATTTTTTCGGAACAAAAGACAATTACCTGAAGAGAATTTATACCATTCCCGTTCTTGAGTATGTAAAACTTTTTGCAGCCAAAGTGTTCAATATTTTCTATATGTTATTGATCCCTTATTGGGTATTGGACCAACAGTTTTCAACCGTATTTTTAGCTTGGTTCGTAATGCATTTGTTGTCGAGTGCTTTAGGTGTGGTAGCTTTGATATCAACTCATGTTGATGAACATGCTGTTTTTCCGTTGCCACCGGAAGATGGGAGATTTGATTTGACTTGGGCTGAACACCAAATGCTGGTAACAAAAGATTTCAGTGCCGGAAATCCGATAGCTGATTTTCTGTACGGAGGCTTTACGCACCACGTAGCACACCATTTGTTTCCCACAGTAGGTCATACTTATTATCCTTATATTACTCCTATTATAAAGAAATATGCCGCAGAGTACAATTTACCTTATACTTGTTATCCGGCTATTGAAGCCGTAAAATCACACTTTTATTTGTTGAAAAACAGTGGAGTAGGTCAAAATATTTTTAATAGTTATGAACTATAATGATAGTTTCGACTGTTATAAACCAATAAAAACTGTTAATAATTGTAATTTTTAGTTAAATAACTATAAATTTGTTATCCTTATAAAAATACACAGGATGACATCAATAGCATATGTGAACGGACCTTCGGATACTCCGTTATTGGGAGAAAACATCGGTCAGAATTTAAAACGAACAGTAGAGAATTACCCCCAAAATACGGCATTGGTATCACTTCAGCAAAATTACCGTGCTACGTATCAGGAATTTTGGGATCAAACAACAGAATTAGCCAAAGGACTTTTAGCATTGGGTATCCAATCCGGAGACAGGGTTGGGATCTGGTCTCCTAATCGTTACGAATGGGTTTTATTACAATATGCTACAGCAAGGATCGGAGTAATACTGGTAAACATAAATCCGGCTTACCGCTCGAACGAGTTGATCTATGTTGTCAATCAATCCGGTATTAAATTGTTGATATCTGCATTACAGTTCAAAACAAGCGATTATAAAAAAATAGTTAAAAAGTCTGAGAAATACTGTAAAAGGTTAAAACAGGCTTTATATCTGGATCAGGATTGGCAAAAGATTCTGGATTTGGCGACAACAGTTTCCGATGAAACGTTAGCACAAGCCGAGTCAGGAGTTCAGTTCGATGATCCGGTTAATATTCAATATACTTCCGGTACAACTGGTTTCCCTAAAGGAGTGACGCTTTCTCATCATAATATTTTGAATAACGGCTATTTCATTGCGAAACGGTTACAGTATACGAATAGTGACAAAGTATGTATTCCCGTGCCTTTTTATCATTGTTTCGGGATGGTGATCGGGAATTTAGCCTGTACCACATCGGGGGCAACTATGGTTATTCCGGCCGAAAGTTTTGAACCTCGATTAACCTTGGAAGCAGTAGAAAAAGAACAATGTACATCGCTTTACGGTGTGCCGACTATGTTTATTGCCGAATTGCAGTTGCCGGATTTTAATTCCTTCAACCTGAAAAGTTTACGTACAGGGGTAATGGCAGGTTCGCCTTGTCCGGTAGAAGTGATGAAACAGGTGCAGTCTAAAATGTATATGAAAGAAGTCTCTATCTGTTACGGAATGACCGAAACCTCTCCCGTTTCCACACAAACGGTTATAGGAGCACCGTTAGAAAAACAGGTAAGTACGGTAGGAACGGTACAGGATCATTTAGAAATTAAAATTGTTAACCCGGAGAACGGTGAAATTGTACAGCGAGGAGAAGCCGGCGAATTATGTACCCGCGGTTATTCTGTGATGTTAAAATATTGGGAGAACCCGGAAGCTACAGATCAGGTACTGGATGACGCAGGATGGATGCACACCGGTGATTTAGCCGTAATGGATGATGAAGGTTATATCAATATAGCCGGAAGGATAAAAGATGTGATCATCAGGGGTGGTGAAAATATTTCACCGAGAGAAATTGAGGAATTTTTATATACTCACGATTTGATCGAAGACGTACAGGTAATCGGAATCCCGCATGAGAAATACGGTGAAGAGATCATGGCTTGGGTAAAGTTAAAAGCTGAAGCCGATTTGTCGCAGCACGAACTAATGTTGTTCTGTAAAGATCAGATAGCCCATTATAAAGTGCCGAAGTTCTGGAAATTTGTAGACAGTTTCCCGATGACCATTACCGGAAAGATCAGAAAAGTAGAAATGAGAGAAATATCCATCAAAGAACTGGGACTAGAAGAGCTGTTAAAGATCAAAACCAGTTAAACTTTTGTATGAAGCAGTACAATAGAAGTAATTTCCATAAGCATACATTTTGTATTTTCAGGCAGATCACAGCAACAGAAGAGACCAGTCTGAATTTTACATATAAAAGCAAATCGGGCAGTGAATATTGTTTTACGGAGCAAGGTGTATACAGACGATCCAGCCATTGGGGCAGAGCAGCTAACTGTCGTTGGATATTATCTGAAACAACAGCATATAAAAATCAGAATGTAGTTTGCGGCTATGCCAATTGGACGGATTTTTATACCAATAATGAAACGGCAGCGTTGTTTTTTATAACATTGGATCTCACTCAGCAAAAAGTGAGTTACCAACATAAAGACGCTTCAAACGATCAAGAGCGATTGCTGCGAACCGCTTCTGAAACTGCAAAACGGATCAAAGAAATAAAGAACATCCTCTATCAGGACGATTGGGCTAAATATTTAGACATCGTAAATGTTGAGAAAGCCAGAACACAACTTTTAGAAGAATTGGTAAATACCGAAACCCCCTTGGTAAAATTAAAAAGCAAATACTTGTAATTGAATGAAACAGACAAAAACACGACAACTCTCTTTTTTCAAGGTAGTAGCTTTAGCAATGCTATTACTACTGGTTCCGTGTAAAGTTCGCAATTTCATTGAAAAAAGTTTTGATCTAGAAATTTCCAAACCAAACCTTCAAATCAAGACAACCTGTAAAAAGGAATGTCAAATACAGGTATATCAAAAACAACAATGGCAGGTTAAAAAGGTATTGCCTGTAATTAGCGGAGACCAACCTGCCGATATCTTTTATACGGGTTTTATCTCAATTAAAGAACCGGGAAAAAAAGTTACTTTTCTACCTCAGCAGAAATCCGGTATAACAGTTCCTTATTATGTGTTATTTCAACAGTTGAAAATTCATCTTGTGTAGTTAGAACCCTGGATTATCCCTATTCTTAGGGAGATAAAAAGAGTAATAATAAAATCAAGAGTATATGAAAACACAGGAATCTTCATATAATCTAGCTGCACTTTTCGCATTAAGTCTGCGATTAGTAGTGGGCTGGACCTATTTTTCTGCCTTTTGGCGCAGAGTTGTTTTAGAAAATAAATTAGATCCGGAATTACCGGGTTACATCGGACAAAAGTTCAATCATTTTTTACCTAATGCCATTGGCATTCAACCTATCATTGAATATCTGGTAACCCATCCGGAGGCACTTCACCGGGCGATGGTCACTTTTACGATCATAGAAGCCTTAGTCGGTTTAGGGATCATCTTAGGGATAGCAACACGTGTAATGAGTATAGGCGTACTGAGTTTAGCCATGGGAATTTTATTGGGTTCCGGTTGGTTGGGCACTACCTGTTTGGACGAATGGCAGATAGGAGTGCTGGGTGTGGCATCCGGAGCCGTATTGTTTTTCGCTGGCGGAGGTTTATTTTCTGTAGATGCTTTGCTTGAACAAAAGGGAAGTACTTTTACAAAGAAACGTTGGTATCCTTATTTTTTCTCAGGAAAATTACCTTGGTCAACAGCAACATTGAATAAAGTTGTGCCGCTTATAGCCTTGTTTATCTTTGGTCTTACCTTATTTACAAATCAGGTTTTTCACGGAGGACTCTGGGGAACGTTGCACAACAAATCTGTAAAACCTAAAGTCGAAATTTCCAATGTAGTTCTGACATCAAATGCTCTGCAACTGGATGTTTATCGGGTAGAAGGAGCCGATGTATACGGTTCATTTGTAATTGCGATTAACTTATTAGATGAAAAAAATGAAGTGCTTTGGACCAAGACTCAGGAAGAACTTGCCGAACTAAAAGCTAACGCTATTCAGAATTATTATATAGCTCAGGTAAAAGCCGGAAAGCATAGTTTGGTATTGCCGTTAGGAGCCAAAGCTACTTTGAATTTTGTTTCCGATGATTTTCAGAAAATAAAAAATCAGGTAGCTAAGATACAGTTAGTAGATATCAGTGGTTTACAATGGGAAACTAAATTCTAATAAATGCACCGCTTCAAAAAATTAAAGAAGCGGTGTTTTTTTATAATCTTAACAGAACGCTAAATTTTTGTCAGGCTGTTTCATTTTTGGTAACTTTGAGGGAATAGTTTTTCAACCTAAAACATTTCGTTACAACGAAATTCTAAAAAGCTAACCATGAAACATCAATATCAAGTTACCGGAATGTCCTGCAAAGGATGTCAGGCAAGCGTGGAAAAAACCTTGCAGTCTTTTCCGGAAATACAAAATATCACTATTGACCTTGCCACAGGTAAAACCGAAATTGAAATGTCTTCTCATATTACCATTAAGCAATTACAAGATGCTTTTTTGAGAGATGGATTGCATTATTCGATTTCAGAATACCATGAGCATGCTATGCCACACCACCAACTGCAACAACCCAAAAAGAAAGGCAATGGAGTGTATTATTGCCCCATGTTTTGCGAAGGCGATAAAGTATACGACAAACCCGGAAGTTGTCCGGTTTGCGGAATGGATTTAGTAGAACAACCTGCTGCTAAACCAAAGGCTTTGTATGCTTGTCCGATGCATCCCGAGATTGTTTCCGACGAACCGGGAAGTTGTAGCATCTGCGGAATGGATTTAGTGTTACAACAACCCAAAGACGAAGAAGAGAATACAGTTTACAATTCCTTAAGGCGCAAATTTATTCTGTCGCTTTGTTTCACCATTCCCGTTTTTATTATTTCCATGAGTGGTATGTTGCCGCACAATCCGTTGTATGATATTATGGATGTAAGCTATTGGAATTACATTCAGTTCTTGCTTACGTTACCCGTTGTGTTTTACACTTGTTGGATGTTCTTTACACGAGCTTGGAAATCCATTATCACATGGAATTTGAATATGTTTACCTTAATTGGGATCGGGGCAGGAGCCGCATTTGTATTCAGTCTCATCGGTTTGTTCTTTCCGACCATTTTTCCGGACGAATTAAAAGCACACGATGGCAGTGTACATTTGTATTTTGAAGCTACGGCTGTTATCCTGACTTTAGTTCTGCTCGGACAATTGTTAGAAGCCAGAGCGCATACGCAAACCCATACGGCTTTAAAAGAATTGTTGAAATTAGCACCATCCGAAGCAACGCTTTGGGAAAACGGAACCGAGAAAAGAGTCGCTATCGATAAAATTGTAGTGGGAAATATCTTGAGAGTTAAGCCGGGCGAAAAAATTCCGGTAGACGGAATATTAACTGAAGGCAATGCAACTATTGACGAATCCATGATTTCCGGAGAACCTTTACCGATTGATAAAAAAGAAGGCGATAAGCTAATCGGCGGAACACTCAATACCAACCAATCTTTTTTAATGAAAGCCGAAAAAGTGGGTTCGGAAACGTTGTTGTCTCAAATTATTGAACTGGTGAACCAAGCGGGACGATCTAAAGCGCCTATTCAAAAATTAGCCGATACCATTTCTAAATATTTTGTACCCATTATTGTTGGCGTTTCCATCCTTACGTTTATCATTTGGGCAATTTTCGGACCGCAACCGGCTATGGTGTATGCTTTTGTAAATGCTATTGCGGTGTTAATCATTGCTTGTCCTTGTGCTTTAGGTCTGGCTACGCCTATGTCGGTTGTGGTGGGAATTGGTAAAGGGGCTCAGTTGGGAGTGCTAATCAAGAATGCGGAAGCGCTGGAAACCTTACACAAAATTGATGTAGTCTTAGTGGATAAAACCGGAACACTAACCGAAGGAAAACCTTCTGTAGAAAGTATTGAAGTAGTAAACGGAACTAACGAAAAAGAATTTACAAAAGTCTTAGCATCTGTTAATCAAAATAGTGAGCATCCTTTGGCAAATGCTACGGTTACTTTTGCGCACCAGAAGAATATAGCATTAGATTCGGTACACCAATTTGAATCGGTTACCGGAAAAGGAGTGAAAGCCGTTTGGAACGATCAGCAAGTTTTGATCGGAAATATAGGTTTACTTCAAGAATTCAAAATTTCGATTACCGATGTGGTGTTGCAAAAAGTAAAGGAAAAACAAGCACAAGGCAAAACCGTTTCTTTTTTAGCAGTTGCCGGAACCTTGTGGGGTTTTGTAGTCATTGCCGATGCGATTAAAACAACCAGTAAAGAAGCCTTGCAGTACTTTAAAGAGCAAGGTATAAAAGTGGTAATGTTGACTGGCGACAATCCGATTACGGCAAAAGCTGTGGCTAACGAATTAGGATTGGACGAATACAAAGCCGAATGTTTACCGCAAGATAAACTTCAGGTGATTCAAGACTACCAAAAAGAAGGGAAAATTGTAGCGATGGCAGGTGATGGTATTAACGATTCGCCGGCATTGGCACAAGCCCAAATAGGGATTGCCATGGGAACCGGAACCGATGTAGCTATCAACAGTGCAGATGTGACTTTGGTTAACGGTGATTTGAAAAATATTGTAAAAGCACACCAATTGAGTAATGCCGTGATGAAAAACATCAAACAAAATCTGTTTTTTGCCTTTTTCTACAATTTATTAGGCGTTCCGGTAGCGGCTGGCGTGTTGTTTCCTGTATTCGGTATTTTATTGTCACCAATGTTGGCCGCTGTAGCGATGAGTTTTAGTTCCGTTTCGGTAATTACCAATTCGCTGCGCTTAAAATCCTTAAAAATAAAATAATCAGAGTTTTATATAGCACATGAAAAAAATAATAATTAAAAATACCGATTTAGAAATTGCACCGATTAATTTCGGTGGAAATGTATTCGGTTGGACACTCGACGAAAAACAATCTTTCTCTATTTTAGATGCCTTTCACAACAAGGGTTTCAATTTTATTGATACAGCCGATACCTATTCATGGTGGGTAAACGGAAAAGGAGGGCAATCGGAAACCATCATCGGAAATTGGATGAAACAACGCGGAAACCGCAACGAAATGGTGATTGCAACCAAAGTAGGTTCGCAAACCAAAGAACATGGATTTGACATCAGTAAAAAGCATATCTTAAAATCCGTGGACGAATCGTTACAACGTTTACAAACCGATCACATTGATTTGTATTATACGCATTTTGATGATGACACAACACCGGTTGAAGAAACGATGGAAGCCTATGCCGAAATTGTAAAAGCCGGAAAAGTTCGTTACATAGCGGCGTCTAATGTTTCACCGGAACGTTTACGCGAATCATTTGACGTAGCCGAAAAAAATGGCTTTCCGAAATATGTGGCTTTACAACCACATTATAATTTAGTGGAACGTCAAAAATTTGAAAGCGAATATGAGCCTTTGGTCAAAGAATTCAATTTGAGTGTTTTTCCGTATTGGGCATTAGCAGCAGGATTCTTAACCGGAAAATACAGAACAGAGGCTGATTTCAGTAAAAGTGTCAGAGGAGAAGGCGTTCGAAAATATATGGACGACAAAGGCTTAGCGGTTTTAAAAGCATTGGATGAGGTTTCAGCTAAACACAACAGCCAACCGGCAACAGTAGCTTTAGCTTGGTTATTGGCTCACCCTTCAATTACTGCACCGATTGTTAGTGCAACGAGTCAAAATCAACTACAAACTTTGTTTGATGCACCTGAATTACAATTGGATGCAGAAGATCTACAATTGCTGGATACCAGCAGTTTGTAAAATTCTGAACTATAAAATATAAAGAGCTGTCTGTGGAAACAGACAGCTTTTTGTTAGAGATAAAATCTGAAAAGGCAATTAAAAAAATCACTAACTTTGAGAAAAAGCATGCTATGATTGTCCATAAAAATGATTTACGCCAACATCTTTTCCTGCATTTAGACGGATTGGTTACTGCGCCTACGGCGTATTATTTATTACAAAGTGGTGTTTTACAAGAATTGCTCGGTCAAACGTCTGTCGATTTACAAAAGCTTACCGAACAGTTTAACGCCAATGAAGGCTATCTGAATGTGGCTTTACGGGTTTTGGCTTCGCAAGGTTTTTTGGACTATCATTTAGATACAGCAAAAGAAGTCATCACGATTAGTTTGAATGCCAATTCCAAAGAAGCGTTTGCTCATTTTCATTGGTACGAAGCTACGGTTAAAATGTTAGAAGAAACCGATTTTTTTACTTCAGTAAAGATCACGAGTGAGCATTTATCCCGATTGCAAAATTTGTTTGACGATTATCATCAAAAGAAAGCTTTGGCACAAACGGAGGTTCAAAAACAAATTGTTAAACATTTAGAAGGTTATTTGGTAGCGCCCATTGCGGTGAGTTTAGGAATGACGGGAATGTTTCATAAATATTTTATGGAAACGTCTTTCAGTGCAGAAGAATTTCACAAAGAACCGGAAGCGTTCAAAGTGATCTTGGATTTCTTTGTTTCGTTGGATTGGTTTAGCCGAAAAAACGGAAATTATCAATTTACGGAAACCGGTTTGTTTTTTGCTAAAAGAGCAACTGCTTACGGAGTGACAGTTTCGTATTTGCCCATGTTTAAGAACCTGAACCAAATGTTGTTTGGCAATGCATCGGTTTTACGGGAAATAGCGGTTCATGAAGAAGAAAAGCACGTGAATCGGGAAATGAATGTTTGGGGTAGTGGTGGAGCGCATTCTACCTATTTTAAAGTGATTGATGATATTATTATCGAGTTATTCAACAAACCGATACAGGAGCAGCCCAAAGGTATTTTGGATATGGGATGTGGAAACGGTGCTTTTTTGGAACATATTTTTGAAGTGATTGAACGCCAAACCTTACGCGGCAAACTGTTAGACGATTACCCGTTGTTTTTAGTAGGAGCCGATTACAATCAGGCGGCTTTGAAAGTAACTCGTGCCAATTTGATAAAAGCCGATATATGGGCAAAAGTGGTTTGGGGTGATATTGGTCAACCCGATTTGTTAGCCAAAGATTTAAAAGAAAATTACGCTATTGATTTAGCCGATTTGCTGAATGTTCGTACCTTTTTAGACCATAATCGCATTTGGGAAAATCCAAAGAATAGCAATCCAAGTCGAGTTTCAACCTCAACCGGAGCTTTTGCACATCGCGGCGCCCGAATTTCCAATAATTTGGTAGAAGAAAACCTGTTTGAACATTTTAAAAAATGGTCGCCTTATGTGAAAAAGTTCGGACTTTTAATCATAGAATTGCATACGATTGCACCACAATTAACCGCGCAAAACAGAGGAAAAACAGCCGCAACGGCTTATGATGCTACACATGGTTTCTCGGATCAATTTATTGTTGAAATTGATGTTTTACACAAAATTGCAGCCGAAGCCGGTTTACAACCCGATTCTTTGTATTTCAAAAAATATCCGGAAGCAGACTACGCAACGGTTAGTATTAATTTGCTCAAAGGATAGTTTATTTTGCGATGCTTCTGCCCAAAACAAACATCGTCTCTTGGTTGCTGTCGATCACAATACGTTCGATGTCATTTTGCATGGCAATTTCCAATATATCTTTTGCAGGAAGCGAAGCAAAGGGTTTGGTTTCGTTTGCCCAATGCATTAATTTTTCCTGAGAAGTAAAAGCACCTAATACTTTTTGTCCGTCGACTTCAAAAACAGAGGTAAATGACATTTGAGTTCCCTTTTCGATAGTGGACCAACCTTCTTCATTTCTATCTTTACCGACAATAGGTTCTGTGGTTGGAATGAGTAAAAAAGCATTATTGCCTTGCAATTCGTTCAAAACAGCCATAAAAGTGTCTTGGTTTTGGTTCTCTCGAAAAGCTTTTATACAAGTTAATAAGTTGGTATTATTCGGTTGAAATTCCATTTCGGGTTGGGTAGTACTCATTTTAAATTCGTTTAAGAAGTTGCAAAACTACATATTTTTAATCACTGCTTAAAATAAGCTGCCTTGAATCAATCGGGATTTTTTTTCGTCTAAAAAGGGAAAGGTTTCCAAAATATCGAACTGTTTTCTTTCTTCATTAAAAATGCGCAAAGCGATCTTATCACAAAGAAAACTAAGGTTTGGTTTTTCCTGAAATAATGCTTCGGCTTTTGCAAGATTTTCAGGAGTAATTCGACGCCCGATGGAAATATGAGGCTCGTTACTTTTTATTTTTATAGGGTAGGGAAACTGCTGATGAACAGCAAGCATAATTTCTTTTAAATACCGTTTCGAATCGTCATCGGGAGCCAAAAAGAATGCACCGTTAGAAAACGTATTGAAATGATCAAATTTGACGGGTTGTGCTTTTAAAAATTTTGCAATGTCGGAAAGCTTGTTTTTAATTTGTTCAAGTTCTTTTTCGTCTTTTTCAAATTCATTTACGGTGATATGTGCTAATGAATTCTTACTGTTATACCAACCGATCTCAACGGCCAGTTGTTCTTTCATCTGTCTGATTTGTTCAATGCACAAATCGCCGGGTTGGATAACAACAGAATATCTCGCCATACAATTAGACGTGTTTCGACTTCATTTCTTTAATGATCTTATTCGTTCTCCTGTCGGCATACATTCGGTTTAATGAAGTTACCGCCCATAAAAAAGCGGGGATCCAACCGATGATGGTGAGCTGTAATAGCAAACAAATAATTCCCGATAAGATCTTACCTTGTAGCATGAGGCTTAACCACGGAAAGAAAAAGGCAATAACATAGCGCATAATAATTCGTTTTTTGATGTACTGATAAGTAGCAAAGATGTATAAAAAGTTACAAATGACTACTGGTTGACCACAAATTCATGCCTTGAGACTTGAATAGCTTCCATATTTCCTTTGGCCCAGGTTACTAAACCGTGTAAATGTGGCAACAAAGAGTTTCCCCTTTCGGTAAGTTCGTATTCTACTTTAGGCGGTATTTGCGGATAAACCGTACGTTTTACTAGGCCATCTGCTTCTAATGTTTTTAAGGTAACTGCCAACATTTTTTGAGAGATAGACTCTATGGTTTTATGGATTTCATTAAAGCGTAAAGTGCCTTTTTCTTCTAAAACCAATAAAACGAGTACAGACCATTTGTCTCCTATACGATCAATGATGTTTCGGATAGGGCAATCTTCTACATTTGAAAATTTATTTTTATTTTTTTCTTCCATAACTGCTTGAAAATTAGCATTACTAACTTGTGGGTAAGTAGTTGATTTTGAGGTAACTTCTTGTTTGAATTGTTTTTTATAAGTACCTTTGGTTACCAAAAGTAAGTAAAAAACTTTTAGTTAGCAATTAATCATTTTAAAAATTTAAGTTATGACAATAGGAATCACAGGAGCTACAGGTCAATTAGGACATTTAGTAGTTCAAAAATTAAAAGAGAGAAACACAGGTGCAACTATCGTAGCATTGGTTAGAGATCCTAAAAAAGCTGCTGATTTAGGAGTAGAAGCCAGAGTTTTTGATTACAACCAACCGGAAACTTTAGCAGAATCTTTAAAAGGAATTGATAAACTATTATTGATTTCAGGAAGTGAAATCGGAAAACGAGTAGAGCAACATGCTAATGTTATTGAAGCCGCTAAAGAAGCGGGTGTACAATTAATAGCGTATACTAGCTTATTGCACACCGATACTTCATCATTAGTATTAGCCGGAGAGCATTTAGAAACTGAAAAGCTATTAAAAACATCCGGGATTCCGTATGTTATTTTACGTCACGGTTGGTATACTGAAAACTATGTGGGCGGTTTAAGTGATGTGGTTGCTCACGGAACATTATATGGTAGTGCTGGTGAAGGAAAAATTTCTTCGGCTTCAAGAGCTGATTTTGCGGATGCTGATGTAGCAGTTTTGGTAACAGAAGGTCATGAAGGTAAAACATACGAATTAGCAGGTGATGAAACCTATACTTTAGCTGATTTTGCTAAAACACTATCAGAAGTGGCCGGAAAAGAAGTAAAATATCAAAATTTACCGGTTGACGACTATGCTAAAGTTTTAGTAAGCGTTGGTTTACCGGAAGGAATAGCCCAATTTTTAGCAGGAACACACGTTGGAACCGAAAAAGGAGATTTATTTGACGATAGCAAAGAATTGTCAAAATTAATTGGCAGACCTACAACGCCTTTAGCAACAGTACTAAAAGCTGCATTATAAGATTTTAATTTTTCATAGGACGAAAAGGGCTTAACAATATATATGTTGTTAGGCCTTTTTTATTTTCATCGCTAAGAGATATTCTGTTTTTCCTTTGGGTGTTAAGTAAGGATAGAGCGATTGACCGATCACCTCATAATAATAGGAAATAGTTTTTTTAGAAAGTCTTTCTTTAGCTATGGCGCTACCGGAGATCCAGAAATCAATTAAGATCTGCAATCGCTTGTATAAATATTCGTATTCGTGTGGCAATTCTTCTTTTCTAATGATGTCATTAGCTATCAAAGTTGCAAATAAGGTCTGGAATTGTTCGGTACGAATAGCATTTAGTTGGGCATAATGTACTTTGATCTTTTTATGCTCTCTCATGATCTGAACAAAATCCAGTAAAAAGAAACGATACGTATAAAAACTATCCATAATGACCTGAAAAACATGGAAGAAAGACTGCAAATTGTTTTCTTCCTCATGTTCGGTAATTCCTTTATCAATAGATTCAACCAGTTGGAAGTATAAAGTCTCTATAATTTCTTCTCTTTTTTTAAAATGATAGTTCAGATTGCCCTGACTTATTCCCATTTCCTGAGCGATCGTTCTTAAAGTAACCTGTGATAAGCCTTTTTGATTAAAAAGGTTCAAAGCTGTTATTACAATCTTGTCTTTGGTTTTTATCTTATCCATGAGTCAAAAATATAAAAAATAGTAAATATGACCTAAAAAAATATTTTTTTAGTACATTTGACCTAAAAAATAAATCATGAATAAAATAACGATCATAGGAGCGGGTATCGGAGGTCTGACTACCGCAATTGCTTTGCGCCGGAAAGGATTTGAAGTTGAGATCTTCGAGCATACCCCACAATTCACTGAAGCCGGCTCCGGAATTAATCTGGCTTTAAATGCTATGCAGATCTTTAAACACCTGGGAATTTCGGAAAAGATAGAACAAAGCGGACATCCCTTAGAGGCAATGAATGTCAGAGATTTGAAGTTGGATCTGTTGGCATCTTCTCCGATTAAAGAATTAGCAGCCCTTTATTCAGTCAGGGCAGTGGCCATACATCGAGCCAGACTGCATAGTATTTTGTTGGACGAATTGGGAGACACACCGGTTCATCTGAATAAAAAACTGCGTTCGCTTTGCCAAAAAGGAGAACAGGTAGAATTAGTGTTCGAAGACGGCACAACACATACTGCCGCGATCGTGATCGGTGCCGACGGAATAAGATCGGTAGTACGTGAAGCAGTTGTTCCCGAAGTCAAAAGCCGCGATGCCGGACAAATTTGTTGGAGAGGTATTTCTAAAGCGACACTTGCAGAAACTTTTCAAAAGGAATTGAACGAGATTTGGGGAGTAGGCAGTCGTTTTGGTTTTGTACCCATTAGTTCAGATGAGGTCTATTGGTTTGCTTTGATTCGTAAAGATAAACGAAACAATTTATCTGAAAATGGGTTATCTTTATTTAAAAATTATCCACAGGTAGTACAGCAGATCCTTGGGGAAACACCGGAAGAAGCCATAATCTGTAATGAGATCTGGGATTTAAAACCTATAGATATCTGGTACAAAGGAAACATAGTGCTGTTAGGCGATGCAGCTCATGCCACAACACCTAATCTGGGACAAGGTGCCTGTCAGGCAGTAGAAAGCGCTTATGTTTTGGCAGAGTGTTTAGCCTCAGAGCAAGATATTAGTTTGGCTTTTGAAAAATACCGCCAACAGAGAATAGCCAAAGCACATTATGTTGTAAGAACCAGTTGGTCATTAGGTAAAATGGCACAATTAGAGAAAAGTTGGGCTTGCAGTCTAAGAAATTTTCTAATGAAACGATTGCCGCAAACTGTTGCTGACCGACAAAGTAAAAGGCTTTATGCGCTTGATTTTAAACTAAGATGAATACCATGAGAAAAGTAAAAGAAGAAAAAATCAGACCAACACTCGCTATGCAGGAACTTTTGGCAACCATTGATTTTTACGATACGTTTTCTACCACCAACCATTTTCATTCAATGGAAGAGATCACCCGGCTCATTTTCAATTCTTCTTCCCGATGGGTGGACGCACTTTTTAAGATCAGGAACAAGCTGGTACAACTGATCGGTTTGCGATCCGATCTGCCTTCCGGTTACCATACCCGGTTTGAGGTGGGAGGTTACATCAAATTCTTTAAGATATTTTCCATTACAGCAAATGAGGTTGTACTGGGTGCCGATGATTCGCATCTGAATTTCAGGGCTGTTGTGGCAAATGAACCTACTGATCAGTATAATATCAAAGTTACCACTTTGGTTCATTTTAACAATGCAAAGGGGAAATGGTATATGAAGGTGATCCAACCTTTTCATCGTTTGGTTGTTGCCCGTATGGTGAAAAATGCGTTTTGTGAAAAGTCAAGTGATTTTCATTGTAATAATTAAAAGGTTGCCGAAAGGCAGCCTTTTTTATTGGGAATTATGGGAAACCGTAAAAATAAATGTTAGTATTTTTTAATTTTTGTCAAAAATGTATTAAAAATACCTAAAATTAGGTATTGTAAGATTTGTAGGGTTTTGTTAGGTTTGGAGATTGTGATTAAGGATAATTAATTTTCTTTAAATAAATGAATCAATATACATACAAGTAGTTCTAAATATTGATAAGTTTTGTAATGGAGATATTAGTTTGTCTGATAACAAATTTAGAAGTTAAATAAAGTTTTAATTGTTTAAAATGAAAATATTAACCAGAAGAATTGAAAATCTAATTTTTAAATTTTCCTTACAAATTGAAAAGGGAAAATGGGAACATGTTCCTTTACATTTGAATTATGAAGATGGTAAATATAGACAGTCCGAAATAAAAAACATAATAAGAGATGCTTTACCCCATTTCGCATTAACACCATTAGAATATGAAGAATACACTTCATCTGGTGATGATGGAGAAAAATTAAGATTGGCATGGTCTCGAATTTCTAAAAGAAACAAATACTCAAAAGGAGATTATGGAGAATTATTACTCTTTTTAATACTCAAAGTATTTTTTAAATCAGAGAAATTAGTGACCAAAGTAAAACTTAAAACAGGAAATCAGGAAGTATATGGTTATGATTGTGCACATTTTACAATTGAAAACGACCAACCAATATTGTGGTTAGGAGAATCAAAATTTTATAATAATTTTTCAAATGCTTTAAACAAAGCTTTTGAATCTCTTGAAGAACATTGTAAAATGTCTTATACAAAAAATGAGTTTTCATTTTTAGAGCCTCATATTGAATTAAATAAAGATTTTCCATACTATCAAGAAATAAAAAATAAATTAAAACTAATTCAGTCGTTTGATGAAATTAAAGTAAAAGTTCCTGTTTTTATTACCTACGATTGTGACATAATCAAAAATCACAAACAAACTAAATCACAAGAATTTATAAATGAGTTTAAAAAAGAATTTGAAGAAAAAAAAGATGCCATAGAAAAAAAAGCGCTAAATTTAAAATCAAACTTTGAATTAATATTCATTCTTCTTCCTTTTGAAACTGTATCAGAAATTAAAGATCAAATTGATTTATTAGAGAAAGGAAACCGATAATGTCTAATTTATATATTACATATTACTATAATTTATTCTCACTTCTCAATAAATTAAAAGAAGAGAAAAATCTTCCATTTAATGAATTTAAAGAACTTTTAGAGGGTACATATGAAATTTTACAGACTAACATTGATGGTGATGATGAATTATATAATTTTTCACTTTCAGTTATCTGTCATGCTTCTGAATATCTTCCCGAAGATTTATTACTTAAAGAAATTTTACTAGAATGCATTTCGTCCTCCAGAGTATTTTTATATAGGGATATGTTAGAAAACAAATCGGAGTTAATAAAAAAAATTGAACCTTCTTTATCTGAAGAATTTGCAAGAGAGTTTTATACGCTTGAATCGGGAACTACACTAACTAAAGAACAGAGGAAATTGTTTAATGAATTTCAAAAGCATAGAAGAATAGTTGTAAGCGCTCCTACTTCTTTTGGGAAATCAAGAATAATTACTGAAATCATTAACCAAAATAATTATTCAAATATAGCTATTGTTTTACCTACTATAGCTCTGTTGACAGAGACTTTTATAAGGTTTAGAAAAGATGTTAATATATCACGAAAGTATAATTTAGTTAACAGTATAAAACAACCTCTTAAAGAAAAAAATAATATTTTAATTTTTACACCAGAAAAAATAGACTTATTTATAGATGAATATCCAAAGTTTAAGCTTGATTTTTTTGTTATGGATGAAATATATAAGATTCAAGATGATGGTGATAGAAGCAAAATTTTTTCAAATAGTCTATACAGGTTATCTAAAACAAATGCTGATTTTTATTTAATTGGTCCCTATTTCGATAAATTTAGTGAGGAGTTTTTAAAAAAAACAAATTCATTTTTTTACAAATTCACTGCAGAAATTGTACAAAAAGATAATATTGATATAACTTCTTTTCAATCAAAAGATATTATTAAAATAGGAAATTATTCAATAACTAAAGGAACTATTGATACTAATTTAAAGAATATTGTTAAATCAAGTAACGAACAAACTTTAGTTTATGTTGGAGACAAAAGAGGTGTTGAGTCAAAAGCTAAATTTATTGCAAAGTCATTACCTTTATTAGAAGACAGAACAGGTTTAGTAGATTATTTAGAAACTACTTTTTCTAAAGATTGGTCTTTAGTAGAATGTCTAAAAAAAGGAGTTGCTTATCATCATGCTGGTATTCCAAAATTTGTTCAAATTGAAATTGTTGATTCTTTTAATGAAGGTGATATTCAGGCTATTGTGTGTAGTCCAACTCTAATTGAGGGAGTTAATACTTCTGCAAAACAAGTTATTATTTATGATAATGATAAAGGTGGTTCAGAAACTCCTTTAACAGATTTTGACGTTAAAAATATTAATGGTCGTGCAGGAAGGTTTTTATATCATTTCATCGGTAGATCAATAGCTTTAACAAATCTTCCCAGTAGTCAAGGCGAAAAAATAATAGAGTTTTCTTTATATGATAAAGAATTAAATGATGATGAAGTAATACAAGTTGATAAAGAAGATTTAAAAAACAAAAATTTAGAACGAAGAAATAAAGTTGAAGAAATATTGATTTTTCAAAGAATTCCACTCGAACTAATAAAAAAGAATAAATTTATACCCGTTGAAAATCAAATAAGATTAATAAATTATTTTAGGAGTAATCTTTTCTTTTTTGAACATTTTCAATTTCAAATGCTTCCTAAAAAAGAACAATATAATTATGTTTTGGATCTAATTCATGAGTATCTTTTTGTTGAAAAATACAAGAATGACAGAAATATACCAATTTGGGATTTAAAATATCATTCGAGTGGTCACATATACTTTGATTTGAGTCTAAAGCAACTTATTGAACAACAAAGTAGAAAAACAATTGATGCTAAAATAAGAGTTGCATTAACTTTAATTTCAAACTATTTTGAGTTTGCCTTACCCAAATATTTAACGGTTTTTCAAAACTTATTCAACTTTGTATGCGATGAAATTAATCAGCCTACAAAAAAAATAAACTTAGAGTTATTAATATTGAAATTGGAATATGGAGGTACTGAACCTCAAGAAATTGCTTTAAAAGAAATTGGATTACCACAAATTATTATAAAAGGAATAAGTGAGAAATTCAAAGGATGCAATGATATTAATGAAATAAGAGAGAAGTTTTTCAATAATCCGGAATTAATTAAATCTTTACATCCTTATGAACAAAGAATATTTGCAAAACATGTTTAATAGGTGTAACAAAATATTAAATCGAAAATATGAATATATCTTAAAATAATAGATGAAAACTAATCAAGTTTAAAGATACCTTGAAAAAGGTCATAAATATAAAATTTGTAAAAATCATCAGTATTTTCAAAATTAAAAATTCTATTGAATAAAACCATATTTCAATAAAAATAAATGAATAAAAACTCCAAAAAGAATATTTCTGAAAAAAAGTTTAAAGATTTAGACGCTCATGCAACTAAAGGCTTAAGTAAAATTATTTTTAAGAACGCTGACAGATTAAAAAAAGATGCCAAATTTTTAGCAGAAGAAAAAAAATCTTTCAGTACAGCAACATCTTTACTTATATTAAGTCTGGAAGAAATTATAAAAGCTATAATAGTTGAGCTTCATGCTCTTGAGTATCCTATTTATAAAAGTAAAGTTGTACACAAGGTATTTAATGATCATAAAACGAGGCATGAATTTGCCAGTCTCTTAGAAACATTAAATGCTACAAACATACTAGGAGCACTATTACAAGCAACATTTAATAAAAATAAAAATAACATTGTCAGATTAATACCAAAAAACGATTATGAAAAAATAATGACAGGAATTGGTATTTTATGTGAATTGTTGGATAATATTTATAATGATGAAACAATTAAACTTTTTAACAATTATAAAAACAATGGTTTATATGTCGATTATCGTGATGAATTGTTAGTTCCTGATCAAATGATTAAGGAATGTCATTACGAAGAAGTAAAAGGGGTTCATAAAACAATGTCAAAGATTTATAGATTAATTGTTTTAGCACATCATCCTAATATTAAAAACAGAAATAATTACAAAGCTTATAGACAAATAAGGGTAATAACCTATAAACTGACTAAGGAAGGGAAAATTAATGAATGGTTAGATTTATCTAAAGAAGATTAGAAAAACAACTCTAGTTTAGAAATATAAAACGAGACATAGATAGCTCAAAATAATAATTAAAGTATACTTTTACCGAATATTTAATATTAAAGTGATAATTACTTTAGTCCCACATTAATTTATTTAAAGAACAAATATTTATAATGAGATACCTTATACTTTTACTTTTCAGTTTACAGTTTTATGCCCAGTCTTTTGATAAGATTACCACACTAAAAGAAGCAGAACAATATTTAGAAAATAAACCAACCTTAGACTTTCAGATTGAACATATTTCAACTACACCGGATAGTTTGGTCTTTTATCGTAACGAATTACTAAAAAAAGAGAAAGAAGGTACAGTTAAATATTTAGAAAGTAAGACTATTGTAGCTTTTAAAGTCAATTATATTTATTTTGATGGTAAAAAATTGAGTGGAGAAGAAATTAATGCAAAACGTAAAGAAGTTTTAGAGAAATATTCACAAAGAATGACATCAGATGTTTTAGTGGCAGAGTATACAATGGATCATAATATAAAGTCAGGAGGGAATTTGGGCTGGGTAGATGAAATTAACATAGAAAAAACATTTCGTGAAGCAGTTAAAAATCACAAAAAAGGAGATGTTTTTACGGTAGATGTTCCACATTTAAAATGGTATTATGTGGTTTTTAAATTATATGATGATGTTGATAGAGTAGTATTGTATTATTTGAAAAGTAATAATTAAATTTATACTATCTATCTAAAAATTGATTTTTGTAAATGAACGACAACCACTACCTCTATTGCCTCGAAGGCGTTGCCGATATTTCAGTACCTAATAAAAGTTTAATTTTACCTTCGTTAGAAAATCTAGCATCACATTACGGAGTAACCAATGTCTATAAGACGTGCGACAGTTTAGAAGGATTAGAAGAAAGTTTAAGCACTCTGTTATACGAAGACCGCCATTTTAAAGACTATTCTATTTTGTATCTCGTGTTTGAAGGAAGAGGCAACCAAATTACATTGGATAATTACTATTATACACTGGAAGAGATCGCCGAATTTTTCGAGGGAAAGCTCACCGGAAAGATCGTCCATTTTGCCAACACCATGCAATTGAATTTAGAAGAAGAATCCTTCCAATATTTCTTAGACGTGACCGGAGCCAAAGCCATTTCCGGCTATGGTAATGCCGTTCCTGTATTGAGTACGGTGTTGGACAATTTGTTCTTCGCACTGTATCAGGAATACGACGAGGTTACGGAATTAGTGGAAGAATTGTTCCGACAGCGTTATGCCTTGTGCAAAAGTCTGGGCTTCCGGTTGTATTACTAATCCTTTAACCGGATTGCCAGAATTTCTCCTGTGGCACAAACCGTACCGTTGGCACTCAGCGTCATATCGACCCAGATCTTTCTTCCTTCTATACTTCGGAGTTTACCTTTCAGTTCTAATTCAACACCCATAGGAGTCAATGCTTTGAAATCAACTTTTAAGGAAGCCGTTACACAACGAACCGGTATAGGAGCTTCTTCTAAAGAAATGCCTTCTGCCTGACAGGCAAAAGCAGCTGCCGATCCGGTGCCGTGACAATCTAAGAGCGAAGCGATCAAACCGCCGTAAACATTTCCCGGAATAGAAGTATATTTTTCTTCCGGTGTAAAATGAGCTATAGTTTCATCACCTACTAAATAGGTTTTAAGCTGATAGCCATCAGGGTTATTTTTACCGCAGCCGTAACAATGGGCTAAATTATCAGGATATAAGTCTTGGATCGCTTTTGACATACAAAATATTTTATCAATTGAGCGAATAAAGGTACTCATTGGTTTACAAATAGACAAAAATTAGGTTAATTTGTAGACTCATTAAATAAACGATCGATGTTCGGAAAAAAGATCAAAGCAAAAAAACGATATTTAGCCTTTTTAGTCTTACTATTTGTAATTTGTACTGTAGTAGCCTATAAAACGATTCAGAGGGAGGCAGCTCCTAAAGTGTATGGTTCTGTTTCGGAAGTTCCGGAGACACAAACAGCCCTGTTATTGGGAACCGGTAAAACACTAAAAAGTGGTCAACCCAATGCTTATTTCTTTAATAGAATTGAAGCTGTTGTAGCCTTGTATCAAGCAGGAAAGATCAAAAATGTGATCATAAGTGGCGACAACAGTCGTGCAGATTATAACGAACCGGAAGATATGAAGCAGGAACTGATGAAAAGAGGTGTTCCGGAAGAACGGATCTATTTGGATTTTGCAGGCTTTAGAACATTGGATTCCGTCGTGAGGTGCAAAGAGATATTCGGTCAGGATCAGATCATTATTGTGTCTCAGCAGTTTCACAACGAAAGAGCCGTTTATATTGCGGAACATTACGGAATAAAAGCTATTGCTTTTAATGCAAAAGACGTGAATGCTTATGCAGGATTTAAGACACAGTTAAGGGAGTTTTTAGCAAGAGATAAAGTTTTTATTGATTTTCTATGTAATGTAAAACCCAAGTTTTTAGGAGATAAAGTTGTAATACACTAAAATATGACGAAGGTTCAGTACCCCAATAAAAAGGTTGTCTCAATAGAAGACAACCTTTTTTAATAGGAGTTAATATAAACCTCTATTATGGCCTACTTTAATTATAGCCTGTATTCTACTGTTTTACCTGTAAGAACACAAAACTATAGTCGGTAGGGTATTGTGTACCGTTAATGCTGCCGTATTGATGGCACGACATACATTGCGTACTTTGAGCGTAGGTTTCCATAGTTGTATTAGCAATATTGGAAGGAGTTATACCTCCCATTTGCAGCGGGATCTGTTTATTGTTGTTTCCGTCCTGTACCGGGTTCTGAGGCCATTGCACATTAACCAGTTGATAATATTGCCATACCGATTGCGGATTGCTTTGGCGAATCAGATCTTGTACCTGAGCATTTAATGTTTTAATATCGGTAGTTAAGGCATTATTAGCGATCCGTACTACTTGTACAGGAGTAGAAAGGCTATCTCTATTCGGCACAGGCGATTGGTTAGGAATAGCCGTACTATTTGGGTTAAAAAAGCTATAATTCACAGAATTGTCAACCTGACCGGCTGTTGGTGCATTATGTACATGTTCAAATGTCATCCAGACAAATTGTGAAGCTAAAGACGTTTTACGAATAATATGCAAACCTACTAACGCAAGGTATTGCTGTGTATATTTTCCGTAAATAGGTTGATTGTTAGTGTCAAAACCGGTTACAGTAGGAACTAGAGCCTGAGACATTTTATAATACTTCTGTACAGAATCTACCTCTTTTTCCGGAACCACTTTCCAGGCGGCTTTAAACTCAATTGAACCTGTCGGCAGCCAAACACCATTGTGTTGGGAAGCATAATTTTTCAAGTTAGCCATTGTATACAATTGGTTTGCATTGATAAAATCGGCTTCAGTCATATCAACAAGTACCTCATACCATACCAGATTTCCTCCCTGATCGGTAAGCCAGGTCCCTTTTGCCTGAAAGATCTCTTCAAGTTTACTGTCTTTAGATGCTTTGAGCGATTTTTTATTTACTTTATTCAGTAACAAGCCGATCTTACTTAGCTTATGGATACGTTTAATTGACGTTAGCGGGTTCAATGCTTTTAAACTTTTTCCTTGTGCCGAAAAAATAGCATCAACACTTGGACAGCTTTCCCATACTGTCGGACTGAAATCGCCGGGCGTTCCATAGGTCGAAGCCGTTGCTGTACTATCCGGAACTCCTTGTCCGCCCGCTTTCCAGTTAAGGGCTAAAAAGCTACTCCAGGCAAAACAGTTCATCGTTTTTTGCGAACTCAGGTTACAGGCATCGTCCGGCAGCACATAGGAAACTTCCGGAGGATTACAGAAAGCACCGCAATCTATAGTTTCCTGTTCTGTTTCTTGTGTTGCAGCCACTTCGGTCATTTCTTCCGTATTTTTCTCTTTTTTACATGAGGTCAGTAAGAGAAGCAAACTCAATCCCCATAATAGCGTTTTTCTCATATTACAGAATAGCTTTTAAGTGTTCAACTTGCGCTTCTGAAAGAGCCGTAGCATTCTTTTTAGTACTTAGTGTAGGTAAAGTTCCGGCAGGAACCACTTCTAATACTCCGGCAATAGGATATTTCGGATCAGTTGAGGTATTGTACAAAGCCAGTGGTTTTTGTCCGGTTGAAGCAGAACTGTCCACTTCCAGGCTTACAACAAATAACTGCCCGTTGTTTCCCAAATCCTGATACGAATTGATCGTTGTTGTAATACCGGGACCAAAATCAAATTGCGTGTTTTTTGTGGCATTATAAGTAAGAATGGCAATATTATCTGTTGTTTTACCGACTTCTACCTGAGTAATGCAGGAAGTCAGGTTAGAGAGCGAATTGAGCTTATTGTATAAGCTAGCCGATAAAACGTCATAATCTAAAACGTACTGGATATTAGGTAAAAGAACAGGAGCATCGGCTACCGGAGGAAATATTTCCGGTTTCTGGCCACTGCTTGCCGGTATGCCGGTTCCGGCTAATTGTACCTGAAATGTATCTGCAATTTGAGAACCCCATTTCATAGGCACTCCGTTTATTTTAATATCGCTTAGTGTAAAGTTAGCACCTTCCGGTACAAAAAAGCGGGAATGTAAGATCATATTGTTCGGGTAATAAGCCTTACCGGAATTATTTTCTAATCCTCTGACGATCGTATAACAATCTTGAATTGTTTTATTGGCATTGGCAGGCATTTCAAACATACTTAGGTCGGGTTTTTGCCCGTATAAAGCAATAGGGTTAGTAAGCGTGATCAATAGATCATGATCTTGTACCAATAAATTTACCGATTGCCCGATACGTGGATCACTATTGCGGTAAATTTGTCCGTATTGAGAAGCACAGATAAGTTGGTTGGCATCTTTGAGAATGGTTCCGTTCACTTGTCTCAAAATAGTGGCAGCAGCCCCCAGATAAATTTCCGCACCTAAAGAATTCGGCGGACTGGTAAGGTGAATAGCACCACCGCTTAAACCTGTGGTAGCCGAACCGCTGTTCCATTTGTTGATAGGATTATAGGCCGGTTTTCCGGTTTCGCGTACGATCACCGGATTATTGTTGGCATCATACAGGTAAAGATCTTCCAGTTTAATATTTGGTTGGCTTAAGATCTCTTGGTACAGAGACAATACCAGATCGGGAGATACACGCCATAAATGGAACCAATATTCAGGATTTTCATGCGTAAAGTCAACCGCTGTGATGTTGCCGTTCTCATCACGTGTTACCGACCATTCGCAGTATTCGTCCTGCCAGCCTCTCGGTCCTTTGGGACCAAAGGATTTTGTTTGAGTATTGTTCGGATCGCATGGATTAGCGGGAACATCAAGAGTGATATTGTATTTTTGACTAAAAGCATCCGGACCTATATCGGCCAATTCATGAAGTTTATCAGTAGCATCTTCTCCGAAAGTATGACTGAAAAGCCCTTGGAAATAATGATTGATCCGATTCGGAAAGGCAGTCCATTGGATCGGAACGGTATTACTGGAAGCCGGAATAACAGGAGTTACCAGCGGGTCGTAATACCAACTTCTGGGATGGTCGTAAAGGCTGGTCCAGGGATTTCCCATTTGAGAATTAATGGTGCAATAGTTAACATAATTGCTCCAGGAAGCTAAAAATTGTTCTTTTAGTTTATCAGGTTGGTTTTGGAAATCTTTTTCTCCCTGATACGCCGGAGTGTCAAATTTAGTCATTGTCATAATATTGAGTTTTAAGAGTTGTATCTCAGGTAAAGTTTTACATGACGTAAAAGGTTACACAAATCGGTTTAGGTAATAACAGTGACTAAAGTAAGCAGTACGTATCGGTACTAATACTCAATAGTAAAAGTAGAAAATCGCTACAAGATGAGTACAGGCAAAAATACCTGTTTTTATTTTTGAGTAGAATTTATAGGATGTAATTATAGTGTTAAGTCGTTGTTATTTTGTGGATTATAGTAGTTGTTCCCACCATTTTTCCCAAACGGTACTCAATTGATCCAAAATTACCTTTTCGCCTATCTTTGGTGTAATAACCGGATAGTTTTCTTTTTCGGCTAATTCAGTAATCCGTTGCAGCGGTTCGTACCAAGGATGTTGCGCCAACTTGAATTTGGAATGATGAACCGGTAAAATGAACTGAGCTTTTAAGGCTTTGGTTTCCGTTATGATCTCTTCCGGAAGGGAATGAATGTATGGCCATTTTTCGTTATACTGCCTGCATTCGAGAATTGCCAGATCAAAAGGACCGAATTGTGCTCCGATCTCATCAAAATGCGGACCGTAGCCACTGTCGCCACCTAAGAATAGTTTTTGAGAAGGTGTTTCCAATACAAAAGAGGTCCATAAAGAGATATTCCGTGTGAATAACCTCCCTGAAAAATGACGTGCCGGAGTTAAGGTTATGGAAAATCCGTTTTCGAGATTAACGGATTCGTACCAATTTTTTTCATGTATCGTATTACGATCCCAGCCCCAGTATTCAAAATGCTGTTTAACACCCATTCCGCAGATCACAGTGCTTACTTTGGTTTGCAATTTTTGAATCGTATGATAATCCAAATGATCCCAATGATCATGTGAAATAAGTAGAAAATCAATATCCGGCATATCTTCCGCATTGTAATCATCAGCACCTTTAAAAGCTTTTACTGAGCCGGGGATGGGCGAAGCATTACCACTGAAAACCGGATCGACCAAAAAGGTTTTTCCATGTGTCTGAAAGAAATACGAACTGTGACCGAACCACACCAAAACCTCGTCGTTTTTAGAAATTGCTTTCAGATCGGTACGAACGGAAGGGATCGGAAATTTCGGTTCGGTTTCCGGATGTTTTTTAAAGAATTCCCATAATACCTTTAGCATGCTTTCACCTTCCCGGAGTGCCGGAGTTGTTGTGATATTCTGAAACTTTCCGTTGGCATAATTGGAAAAAGTATTGAATTGTTCTTTTTGTTTGGTTTTGGGAGATTCCCCCAGTTGTCTGAACAGATCTTTCATTTCAAATCAGGAATAGAACGGTAAAGTTAATTCATTTAGAAGTTTTTGACTTCATTTCAGAAGTTAAAATCTGCCATTCTTCTATTATTTGTATTTTTACCGAATATGAATGTTTACATCAGAATACTATTTATATTTTTCTGCGTTTATGGTTCGGCTCAAAATCCGGTTGTTTTTGACTTTGGCGATGAGTTAAATAAATATAGTAATGAGTTTTATGACATCATTGAGACTCCGAACGGAACAAAATGGATATCTTCTGAGAATGGTCTTTTAAAATATGATGGCAGAAAGTTTGAAAAAGTAAGAAACGAGGAACAAAAAGGAAATACTGTTTTCAATCTTCAAATCGATAAAAAAGGAAAGTTATGGTTCAACAACCTGTACGGACAGTTTTTTTATGTAAAGAACGATAGTATTCAGTTCTATAAGGATTTCAATTCCGTTCTGAAAGGAGGGTTGAGTCAGTTTATTGTTAAAGGCGAAGATATCGTTTATTTGTTTTCGTCTAAAGGAATTTACAGATCAGATGCAGAGACCATCCGGAAAATAAGTGACACAAAAGTATTAACGTCTTGTTACACGGGAGAAAAAGGATATTTTATTGGCAATGAAAGCCGAATCTTTACAATTGATTTTTCTACGGATAAGATCACACAACTATCGCAATTAGAAATAGAGAACTCCTCTTCAAAACCTGTTTTCTTTGTTTTAGATACAACCTGTTTTTTATTCGCTGAAAACAGATCAAAAGGACAATTCTTTAAGATTACCGATTCCGGTCATTTAAAGATCAATAGTCCCGAAGATATAGCTTTTGAGCGGTTGATCAATGTAAAGGTAGTGGATCATAAGGTTTTTGTATTTACGTACAACGGAACACAGGTATACGAGTATAAAGAAGATTCTTTTGTTTACAGAAATACTTTTTTTAAAGAGAATAAAGTAAGCCATCTTTTTAAAGATTCAGAAGACAACTATTGGTTTGCAACGCTAAAAGACGGAATAAAAGTAGTGCCCAATATCAACCTGCTTTCTAATAATTTTAATTATGAAAGCTATGGATATATTGTTGGCTCTAAAGCTAAAAATGACCGAGAACTTATTTTTTACACGGATTCAGGTTATTTGCTGTTTTTTGATGTAATAAAAGGCATTACCAAAGTTTTAAAAGTACCCACAAAGAATATTCTTTCAGCCATAGAAGTGGATCCGAAGAAAGATATTGTTTACATCGGTGTAAATAATAACGAGAGCTTTATATATGATCTTAAAAAACATACATTTCAAAAAACGTCGCTGTTCAATGTAGCCAAAGATATTCAGGTTGTCGGCGATAAAGTATTGTATTTAACGTATAACAAATCGGTTTTATATACCGAAAAGTACAACCGTATTCAGGAAGATACAGTAGATGATTCCCGGGCGTATACAGCCCATGTCAGTAAAACAACTCAAGACTTTTTTATAGCAACAGCCAGTGGTGTATATAAGTTTAGCAGTGGCAAAAAAAAGCTATTGCAATTTAAGAATGAGATATTTAACGCTACTTCGATCGCAGAAACGGATGACGGTACCATTTGGTTTTCCGGAGTTCAGAACAAGCTATACTACTTAAAAAACAATGAAGTTTTTAATTATCGCTTTAAAGATTTTGAACCCAAAGAAATTAAATTCCTAAAAGCCTATAAGAATGAACTTTGGATAGTTTCTGAAAAAGGGTTGCTAATGATCGATCGGAGTGACAAATTCAAGGAAACCCTTTACAATACACGGAACAGTGGTATCAGCGGTTCTATAGTTTCTCTGGAAGTTTTTAAGGATAAGATCATTTACACCAGTAATAAAGAAATATTTTCTATAAAAAAGGAACTTTTAAGTAAAAAAAAACAAAAATTCCTGATGCATATTTTACAGCAGTGACCGTTTTAGATAAGGAAATTGATATTAGTAAAAAAATTGAATTAACACACGAAAAGAACAATATTAAATTTTCATTTAATACCAATGCTTTTAATAATGCAGAAAATATATCGTACAAATACCGACTGAAAAATTACGACAATACGTGGCGGGAAATTGAAGAGGCAGAGCGCTCCGTAAAATACTTATCCATTCCGCCCGGAAATTATGTCTTTGAAGTTTTTCCATTCTATATTGATGAAGTGGCCCGGACCAATAATAAAATAGTTTCCATTGAAGTAGTTGTCAATGAACCTTTCTGGAAAACCAAAGGTTTTGTTTTTATGATAAGTGTACTGCTGGTCTTAATTTTATATGGGATCGTAACGATTTCCAACAAAATAAAAATCGAAAAAAAGAACCGAGAGATCTCACAATTACTCGTGGATAAAAAGATAACCGCATTGCAATTAGAAAATTTGCGTTCCCAAATGAATCCTCATTTTATCTTTAACGCAATGAATTCTATACAGGATTATATTGTTCACAACGAACGAAAATTAGCCAGTTCCTATCTGGTTAAGTTCTCCCGTTTAATGCGTTTGTATCTGGAACACAGTCAGGTAAGCGAAATCTTTTTAAAAGAAGAAATAGAAACTTTAGAGCTATACTTGTTCCTTGAAAAGATACGATTTGAGACCGATTTTGAATACGAAATACAGTACGATAAAAATTTGTTAGGCTCTGATCTCAAAATACCATCTTTATTGTTACAGCCATTTATAGAGAATGCCATAAAACACGGATTGAGCAATAAAAAAGGGCTAAAAAAGATAAAGGTCAGTTTTCAGGAAAAAGATTCTTTTTTCGAAATCATGATCGATGATAACGGAGTAGGGCGACAGGCTACCCAAAATAAAGAGAACAAATACAAGTCCTTTGCCACCAAAGCCACTGCTAAGCGAGTGGAATTACTGAATAAGAATTACAATAAAAACATTTCGGTTACCATAGTCGATAAACACGATGAATTCAGTCGTCCGACAGGAACAACCGTAATTATACAAATATCCAATTACTAAAATGAATTGCATTATAATAGATGACGAAAAGAGCGCAAGAAGCTTAATAAAAACCTTTTTAAAAGAGAACTTTGCGCAGTTTGATTCTTTTTTTGAAGCGTCCAATTTAGAAGAAGGAGTTGCTCTTTTGAAAAAAGAAAAGATAGATATAGTGTATCTCGATATTCAGATGCCCGGCGAAAGCGGTTTAGAGATCATTAATTATTTTGATACTGAAGCAATGAACTTTAAGATCATCTTTACCACAGCGTATCATCAATATGCAGTTGATGCGTTCAAGCTGAATGCTTTGGATTATTTGTTGAAGCCTATTGATGAGCAGGAGCTTATTAAAGCTACCCAAAAAGCCATTGCCGAAATTGAAAAAAATGAGTTAGGCACGAAGCTTGAAAGTTTAAAAGAAGCTTTAGAACAAATTGCGGTTACTAAAATAGCACTCGATGTACCCAAAGGAATCCTGTTCATGAACTTAGACGATATTGTATATTTTGAAGCAGACGGCATGTATACCAAAGTGCATTTAAAAACCGATGAGACCAAACTGGTCAGCAAACCTTTGAAGTTCTTTAGTGACCAATTAGAGAATAAACCTATCTTTTTTAAATGCCACCGAAGCTTTCTGGTCAACCTGATGTACGTTAAAGAACTTGTTAAGAGCGACGGTGATTACCTGATCCTCGAGAACAAAAAAACAATACCGATCGCTAAATCTAAAAAAGACGAATTTATGGCAGTGATCAAAGATACTTTTTGGTAAAATCCTTTAGCAATAAAACGAGCAGTTTCAGAAGTAAATCAGCAGTCTTTATAAGATAACAAAATACTGACTTTACGTAATGAATTTTCTTTGTTGTTGTAATAAAAAGAAACACAAATGAAGAAAATTTTACTTTTAGCGCTTAGTTTATTCGTTTTTAGTCTAAAGGCGCAAACCGTAGTGTATGTTGATACCGATGCTACCGGAAACAATGACGGAACCAGTTGGGCTAATGCCTACAACTCTTTGCACGATGCGTTAACCAATACAAATATTGCCGGTGCTGAAATTTGGGTAGCCGAAGGAACTTATAAACCAATTAATGCTTCTACACCTTTTTTAAACCAATATGGTGTTAATATTTTCGGTGGTTTTGTGGGAACAGAAAACACAAAAGCTGATCGTAATGTTGACCCATGGTTACATCCGGTGTATTTATCCGGTGATATTAATGGTGATGATTTAAATGAAGTGCCAAGTGCTAGTTCGGCTAATAAAAGTGATAATGCAACACGTATTTTACAAATTGAACCAACAACTCTTGGTGGTGCAACTTTAAATCATGTAAATGAGAGCATTGTTATTGATCGTATCAACTTTGTGAAGGCTTACGGCGGAAGCGCTTTGTACAGTCACCCAAGTTCAGCTAACTATACGCAAAATGAAATAACACTTATAAATTGTCGTTTTTCTAGAAATTATGCGTCTACAAGACCAGCTTTTGATATTTGGGCTAATATATTTGGAGGAAGTAGTTCAAGTCCAATTAAAACTTTTTCTTTGCTCAATAGTATTGTAGATGAAAATGTGTCGCAAGTTGGGTATGCTTTTGAATATAGAACGCTTCAAGATGACGATGAAATTTTCATTGCTAATAACTTGTTTATTGCTAATAAAGTAGAAAATGCAGGTTATTCAGGTAGTGTGGCGCGTTTAATTTCTGTTAATTATCATACTTTAAAAGTTAGATTTTCTAATAATACATTGGCGTTAAATCAAGAAGGCAATGGCGTAACAGGCGGCTCTGTTGCAAGTTGTATTCGCTTAGAGCGAGTAAACGGGAATGTTCAAGGTTTTTGGTATAATAACATGTATTACAATAACATCGGAACAAATGAGTATGTGGGTAGTACATCTTATTCAACTGCTGGGATTGTTGCAGGTAATACAAATGCCAGAGATTTTTCATTACCCGTTTATGATGTGCCAAACTCTGTTTATTTATCTACAAGTCCTTTTGTAGATATTACTGCAGGAAATTTTGAACCCTTAGCAGCCTATCGTCAAAACGGAACTATGGGAGCTGGTTATGATTTAACTAATTATCCGGCGACTGATTGTTTTCAAAACGGAAGAACGTATTCTAGCGGAACGATCATTGGTTTAGGAGCTATACAGCATGCAAATACAGCAATGTTTCACGGACCCGGAGATATTGCAAATTCATCAACACCAGCCCCGGCAGGAGATATTTTTGTAGATGCGAGTGCAACAGGTAATAATGATGGAACAAGCTGGGCAGATGCTTATAACTCTTTATATGATGCTTTAAACTCTATGAGTCTAACACCTGGAGGAAAAGTATTTGTAAAAGCAGGAACGTATTACCCAACAGCCGGAGGGTTCACGGTAACTGATGATTCTGTTCAAATTTTCGGAGGTTTTGACGGTACGGAGACTGATGAAAATGACAGAGATATGTCGTTGATTTACACAACAAATGCTACCATTATTTCAGGGGATGTTAATGGCGATGATATTGTAGGAGATTTTTCATCAAACAAAGCTGATAATTTAGCACAATTAATGATGGTTAATACAAATTCAGTAACCATTGATGGTTTTATTTTTGAAAACGCTCATAAACCTAGTGGTAGTAATCCTATTATTTATTTTTCAGTAACAGGCAACACATCATATTTTACGCTAAAAAACAGTATCATTAGAAACAATTATGCTGCAAGTGGTTTATTAATGGATTACAGATATTTTACGGATACTATTGAGTTTATTAATGTTGCCATCAAAGGCAATTTAGTTAATAACGGAATTTGTTTGTTCCAAAGTTCAAGTAGTAATACGCCTATCGATTTTAATTTTGTGAATTTTGAGTTTAGTGATAATCAGTTTAATTCTGACTTTGGAGCTATTTGGTTCAGAGAAACAGGAACTTCAAATATGAACACAACAATTGTAAATTCAACATTTGTAAACAATACAAATGACTATTCAACATCAACAATTAAACATTTAGTTAATATAAGCTCTTTAGGTTCGTTAGAGAATAATGTAGATGTTTATAACTCTATTTTTTATAATAATTACTACAATTCATCTATAGTTAGTGATAATGTTTTTGATAATTCTAAAATTTCAGAAGGTATTTACGGAGATTTAGATATTGATAATTGTATTGCACCTACAATTTATCCTTATACATCTAATATTGATGCAGATGCTTTTAATATCAGTACAGCAAATCCTAATTTAGATGCTGAATATAAACCTACGTCAACTTCTACAGCAGTTATAGATCAAGGAACTAATTCATTTTATAACTCAGGTTTATTCGGAACGTTAGATGCTTCAGGTAACCCAAGATTTGTCAATACCACAATTGATTTAGGTGCTTATGAATACAATGCAACATTAAGTAGTTCAAGTTTTTCTACAAACGATTTCAAACTGTATCCTAATCCGGTAACAGATTTCTTTACAATAGATGCTAATGAGGCAATCGAAAAAGTTGAGGTTTATAACTTAACAGGAGCAAAAGTTATGGAAACGAATCAAACTCAAGTAAATATATCTTCTTTAAGTGCAGGGCTTTATTTGGTTAAAATTTACTCAGAAAACGGGGTAGGTGTTCAAAAAATCATTAAAAAATAAATTTTAAATATCATAACATGAAAAAAGTAATTCTATTCGCATTCTTAATTTTATCAAGTCTATCGTTTACTTCTTGTAATAAGGATGATGATAACACTAAAGAAAACTACGCTAAGCTTGACGATGAAAGCTATAGTTTAAAAACTAGTCTATACTATACTGACACAAATAATGATGGTACTTATGAATCTATACTATTTATTTATTCGGAAGGAATTACTTATGATGAGGTAAATGACGAGTTTACAGGTCAAGGTAGTTTAGCTGTAATAGAAATGGATAGTCATCCGACGCAAGATTTTTCCGGAAATTACACACAAACAGATGATGTAGATATTATTTTTTTTCCATTATATGATTTTGACAATTTAGGTAATGGTAGAGCTCCGGCTCCGGAAAACTATGTGTTAGATACATTTAGTCTATCTATTGCTAAAAACGGTAATACTGCTACAATTAACGTTTCAGGAGAATCAACAGATACTCCGGCGCTTCCTTTTGAAATGTATTACAGCGGAAATCTTACATTTAGTCCGATAGACTAATTTAAAACCTTAAAAATGAAAGTTTTTTATAGCATTTTATTTTTTTCTCTTGCTTCATTGACCGGTCAGGCACAATTTGGAAAGATGTTAAAAGACAAGGCAAAAAAAGCCGTTGAGAAAAAAATAAATTCAGCAGATACTACAACATCTTCGTCCGGTTCTGATTCGTCTACAAATGCAGGAATGGCAGAGCGTTCTACTGCAGAATATTCAGATGAAGAATTTAAAAAAGAATTAGAGAAAAAGTATCCGAATGATCAAGCAAAGCAAGATTTGTACTATCAGAAATACCTGGAGAAAAAAGCAAAAGAATCTAAGTCAAACGCTATCGTTAATACTGCTGATTCTGATGAAGGCTTCTTGTATCTTTCCTATACATTCGGGATGTCTTCAGGAGTTAACAGCTATGCGGTAGACCAGGTTAAATTACGACGACAAATGACCGATAGGGGAGATAATGTCGATATTTTGCCTAAGCAAGATACAGAGTATGCCTGGCTGCGATTTTTAACCACTCCCGAATTAGAAATGATGTCGCCGGATGGTTATATCGGGTACGAATTGGTTTCAGGTTCTTATGTTACTAAAATAGGAGCTGACAGATCTCAAACTATGGAATTAGGAACCGGAATGCCGGTTTTGACCAGAGGAATGCTGATAGCAGAAGATGTATTTGTCATCTATGCAGGTTCGCATCAAGGAGGACATGCTTTTAATGTTCCTTCGTATATGGATCAAGATGACATTACCATTATGAATATCGTGGGAAAAGGTGACCAACAATTTCATTTGGAATGGTTAGAAAAAGCCAAACCGATTGTAAAAGAGTTTGAAGCTACTTTAAAAGCCAATTACGACAAAGCCGCAAAAGCAAGTATGGCGAGTATAAAAATGCCTAAAGCCGGAACCATGAATGGAAATAGCGAGTTGAAAAACTTTGCCATAGCCAAAGTAAAAGAAACAATAGCTAGAGACGGTGCTCAATTGTTAAAACTGAACATAGAATCTAGCGACTGGTCTATTGTTAAGAATAAATATACAGGGCATATTTTATACCGTTGGATAAAAGGATCCTTTACCGAAAAGAACAAAAACAAAGATTGTATGTTACAAGGATTTTTGATCAAACAGGAATACAACGGAAGCGGTTACGGAAGTTCTCAATTTGGCGGAATCATACACGGACAAATGCCTTACGGACAATTGATGGATTGCGCTAATGCAATGTAACGAACTGTATATAGTATAAAACGATCAGATTTTTTTATTGAAAAGTCATGTATTTGGTTAAGTTAAAAAAGTCCCGGAAACTTCCGGGACTTTTTGATATAGTATACTCTTTAATTCAGCAAACGGTTTTATTACATCTTCTCCTGAATAATATTCTGTAACGTTATCACTGCTTCCAATCTAAGCCGCAAGCGATCAAGTCGTCGGATATTTTCTGTTGCCAGATTGCGTTCCACTTTGTCCCGAATATTCTTTAATAAAGAGGCAGGATCCTTTTTCTGCATTTCTAAAAATCGGATAACGTGCAAAGCAGCCAGATTTTTAGCCCGTTTTTGTTCCGATACCGCTATTTTCTTTTCCAGAAGCAGTTGTTCGTATCTCAGATCTTTCAACTTCCGTTGTAATACTAATTTTCCATTCTTCCTTTGATCTGTCTGCAATAATTTTTTGGTATTGAAGATATCCTTCTCTTTTAGCTGTTGCAGATAAATAAGAATAGCCATAAGCTTTTTTTTAGCAGTTAAAGGTAAATTGCGTTTTCCGCTCACAAACATTGACCACTGGCTTCTGCTGATCCCTAAAAGCAAAGCTATCTCATGTTGGGATAACCCTAATGTTACGCTTAAGCTTGATCTATCTTTCATAATTTGACAAATTTTTTGAACGAAATATTCTCACATTTTTTCCAAACAAAAATTTTGCCACAAAAGTTATAGCAAAAATGGAGAATGTATTTTTTCCGGACTTTTCAAGTTACAATTAACTAAGTACCCTATGTAAATATCTGTTTGATCTCAATATATTGAACAAATGCCTATGAACAATTAATAATGATTGTGCTAATGCGAGGTAGATCTATAGGAAACTTTTTATCTAATTATTAACCCAAGATTGAATTAAAAAGAGGCTATCTCAAAAGTAAAATAGTTATTATTTTTAATCTATTTCAAAATATAGAAGTAATACTATTTAATTTGTTATAGAATCTGAAACTAATTTAAGGATATCAATAAACAAGTATTTTGAGATTGTTACATTCGTTTAGTGAGGTAGTAGTTAATTTTAGATATTTTCTTTAATCCAATATAATGGGATTTTTTCTTGCTCAAGTCTCCAGTTATTTGTTTTTAAAATATCATAAAGTTTTTGCTCTTTATCCGTCAAATTAAGCTTCGTTGAAACTTTTGTAGGCGTACCATTATCATTCTCAAAAAACTTTTGAAATGTAAAGGAGTCCATAAAAATGCTTTGTGTTTGGGGAAAGTAACTTCTAAATTGAGATAAAATTTCAAAGCCTTGGACATCAATATCACCCCAATAAAGCAATTCAAGGTTAGTAAACCAATATATTTTTTTTAGATTATAAACACTAAAACCGCTTCCAAATACCGCAATAGCACCACTCATTTTTGGAAGTGTTAGCGCTGTGTAAAGTGTTGTCTTGTTTTCTACGATCAATACTTTCTGAATAGGCAAGTTCAATGATTCAAACTGGCTAACAGGAATTGCAATATCATCAAGACCTGAAAAAAAATTTTGGCTTAACTCTTTGTCAAGAATTTTAAAGCGAATTTGGGGTTCGCTGTATTTTAGATTAAATCTTTTTTCAAACTGTTTTTCTTCCGAGTTGATATGATCTGAAATAAGAACATCAAGTAGTTCTTTTATTACGCTTTGATTTCTCTCGATAAACTTAGTGTGAACATTTACAGGTAATTCTCTTATATATAAATTAGGTTTCGGATTTTGTTTGAAATATGCACACACTTTTAAAATGCTGTACCATTCCATATGATTATAAATAACTTTTGTCGGGTTATTGAATATCCATTCTTCAAACTCAGGAAAAGTTTCAATTATCCTAGCAAAGTCTATTTTAAACAATTCAACTTCTCTTTCTTTTCCCAAGAACTTTAAAAAATCTTTTTCACAATCAAAGTAGATAGAGGTAGGTAAGTCTTGTGTTCCTAAATGCTTTGTTCTTACTTGTTGAAATTCTAAGGTGTACCCAAATCCCTTTTTCTCTTTGGATTGGCTAATAATTAGCTGTATTTCTTTTCCAAATTCAGGTAATGATGATTTTGTATATGTTTTATCACCACGGATTACAAGTTTCTCAAAAGGCTTGTTCTCAACCAACGATTGAAGAAAGGAGACATATTTTCTTTCGGCTTTTTTCTTTATTTCTTGTGGTGTAATCATTGATAAATGTAATTTGCTTTTTCTTCATTGAATTGTTCAATTGGCATATCATATAACCAGGAATGTCTTTCTTCTTTACGCTCTACATAATGTACAAATGAAATATCATTTTCTACAATGTGAATATTGTCACTTGGCGTAACAACTAACAACTGTAAATGAAGCTGTTTGCATAGTGTAATAAGATATCTAGCTTTATCTTCGTCTTGCGCTTTAAAGGCTTCGTCAATGGCGATAAACCTGAAAGAGTTACTTTGTAACCCTTCTTTTGTTAAACCAAATTGATAAGCAATGGCAGAACCTAAAATCGTATAAGTAAGTTGTGCTTTTTCACCACCGGAAAGCTGCCCCATATTTTCGTAGGTCTTGAATTTAGCATTGGTTTCTTTGTAAAATTCTTCGGCTTTGTAGTTGAACCATGAACGAACATCCATAACTTTTTTACGCCATTCTTCTTTTCCCAATTTTGAAATCAATGGTTCAATATGATTGTAAAAATGGTTTTTTCGCCCATCAATAGAGGCATCAATTTCTCTAATGTTAGGAATGGCGGCATTCAGGAGATTCCTAAATTCTTTTACTTCATCATTGAGTCTATTCGGAGCAACCAGCTGAATATAGGTTTTAGGGCTACTTTTAAAATCAATTTTTTCCAATGAGTCGTTTAAATGCTTGATGTTTTCTTTGATGGAATCTGACCAGTTTTCGAAAAACATTCTAAAATCACCCACTTTGTTGGTAATGGTTTCTTGTAGATAATCGTTGAATTTTTTTTCAAATTTCGGAAGATTATCTTTTTCCAACCTCTCCAAAAACTTTTGATATTCATTAATGAATTCTAGATTTGTTGAATCAGGTAATGAACTGACATCAGAACGCCAATCTATGAATTTAGAGGTGATTTCTTCAGCAGGACGTTTAAAAGCATTGATTTTAATTTTTACTTCGTCTTCGTTCTTCTGTTTTTGTCTTTCAAGTTCTTTTGTTTCTTTTGAATTTTCATCTTGAAAATTTTTACGAGTTGTTTCAAAGTTGTTGTAATCAATACCTAATAGGTCTGAATATTGTGTTTCAAAATCAGAAACTTCAATATTCCCTAAAGGTTCAAAAATGGCTTTGCTACTAGTTATAGTATTATCAACTTTTTCTTTTTTCGCTTCTGCTTGGAAAATCAACCTGTCTTTGTTTTTAATCTCAACCTCTGAAAGTTGTTTTAAATCTGTCTGAACTTTTTCTAATTGCTCCTGCAACTTCTTTACTCGGTCGTTGGTTTTTTCTAAATCAGATTTCTGTTTTTCTTTTTCAAGAATTTCTTGGGCATAAGTCTGCCAATTTATATCATCATATTTATCAAATTTTGAAAAAAGATTATGGCAATCATCTCTGAAACTACCTAAATTTTTTATCTCGGTATTTTTGTGTGTAATCGCTTTTTTGTTCTCGGTTTGCTGACTTTGTAAACTGATTAGTTCTTTCTTTAAAACAGCAATTTTCTCTTTATTATCCCAACCTAAAACATAGTTTTCTTTTCTTAAAACGTGCGGACGGTCATCTTTTTCGTGCTTCCCTCTTTTGGATCTTATCAAACCATTTTGCGTAATTGTCATTTCAGAATGACGCTCAAATTCAGAAAGATTATCTACGCAAGTAAAATTGAATTGAGCTTCCAAATAATTCTCAATCCAATCGGCATAAATTGTTTTCGGTTTTATATCAATCTTATGAACTAAGGATTTTTCTTTTACGTTTTTACGTTGAAAATTTTTGAGATAATCCTGCTCTTCATATTTATCATAACGAATTATTCCCCTTAGATTATTACTGTTTACATATTGGTTTACCTGTAAATAATATTTTGGTGGAACTATCAATCGCAACGCAAAACTGTGCAATACTTTTTCAATAGAAGATTCCCAATTTTGTTCATCGTCTTTTACCTTAATCAATTCACCAATGAATGGGATTTCCTCTTTGGTCGTTCCAATGTATTCAATAAGTTCTTCCCGTATTTCAGCTACACGACCTGCAATATTGTTTTTATTCTTTTGAAGCGTTTGAATGGTTTTTACCAACTCGTTAGTTGATTTTTCTAATTCATCTCCATTGTTTTCCAAGCCACGAAGATTTTTATTTTCTTCTTCAATTTTTTGTTGGGTGGTTTGTTTTAATTGTTTTGCATTCTCTCTGTTCGTATTAAAGGTTTCTTCGCTTGGATCGGTGTTCAATTCAATGTTTTGAGCGATTTTGTTGTAATCATCAAGTTTCTTAATTCTATTCTCTTTTAATGTTGTAAGGCTTCTAATTTCCTTTTCTAAATCCTTGATTTTGCTCCCGACTTCATCTTTTTCGATGGCTATTGAAATCGCTCTTTCGTCTTGTTTCAGTCTATCTTCTTTATCTTTTAGCTTCGTTAATTCCTCATTTAGTTGTTCCAATTCCGCTTTGCATTTTTCAAGTTCCTTTTCTCCCAATTCAACACCTCTTTTTGCAAACCAATAGACAGCTGTTTCTTTTGATTGCTCTAATTGTATCAAATTCTCTTTAATTTTATTCAGTTGGTTTACAATTTCATTAATAGGAGTGAGTTGTGCGATTTGCTCTTTGGCTTTTTCAATATTGGTTTTTGCATCCATTAAAGTCAAAAAACTTTCTTTGAGTTGGATGAATTCTGTTTCAGCATCTTGTTCCTCTAACATATTTGTTCTGATAAACTCGTCTAAGTCTTCCAAAACTTTTACACCCACTACCTGATTGAATAAACTCAGAGCTTTCACGGTGCGCATCCCGAATAGTTTTGACATTCTTTCGGCATAAGCCGTTGGACCTTCTATAAATTCAATTCTCTTTTTTGCACTGTTTGCATTGTAGGTTTTATCTAATCGTCTTTTCCACAGTCCTTTTGCATCAAACTGACTGAAATCTTTTTCAATTTCAAGTGGAATGTGGGCAATCCCAAATTGTCTTCTCAACTCGTTATTCGAAAACCATCGAGCCTGAAATATTGTAATTTGTTTTTGGTCTGTGTTTTTGAAATGAGCAAGAATTACGGAGTAGGTATTCGTATCACGCAGTTTTTGTGTAGAAGTAGAGCTTTTCCCTTCTTCTTGAATATTTCCGTAATGTCCCAGCACATATGTTTCTTCTGTTCGGTCACCTTTTTTCTCAACACCTGATGATTGATTATAGAAACGGTCCCTTTTTGCAGGAACTATCAACGTAAGCAAAGCATCTATATATGTACTTTTCCCTGATGCGTTGGCACCGGTTAATAATGAATTATTCCCTTGTGGGTTTATCCTGAAAACTTTCTTGTCAAATGTTCCCCAGTTAAACACTTCCATATATTGAAGTCTGAAACCCGCTGTGTCAGAACTTGTGCTAAACAGACTCAACATATTCCTGTAGTTTTATTTTAAAATCCTGTAATATATCCAGTGTTATCTTTTCTTTGATAATTCGATGAATTTGGTATTTCGTTTCGTTGTCTTTCTTGCTTATTTCCTTCAAATAGCCTAATTCTACAGCCTTTTTAATGTAACTTTCCAAATCTTTCTGAAATTTCAACTTATTATAGCCTTCCTGTAGAAACAGTTCCAATTCATCCTTGATTTCTGTATCTGTTATGAATTTTTCCGTTGCCAATTGTGTTGGATTACTATCAAATTCCTCTAAACTTTGTCGTAAAACCACAAGTACGATTGAGGTTTCAAATCCGATTTGTCGTCGTGTTACCAAACCGAGAGTTTTACCTTCGTTGTCTTCAAGTTGTTTTACAAAAGCAAAACCATCATCTTTCTTTACGATGAGTTCCAGACCAATCTGTGCAATGTATTCCTTAATCTCTCCCTGATATTTATTTGAAATGTCTTCCCATTCATTTGAATTGCGTTCGACAACACCTCCTTTGAGCAATTTTACTATTGCTTTGCTGTATGGTTTTCTATTTTGTTCTAAACTATTCATTTGGTCAATATAATTTCTGGAATTTTAATCTGTTTTTTGTTTTCAACATCAAATACTACATTCTGGGTTTTTTCTAGATTGATTGAATGTTTAAATTCTTTTACAATGCCAATGTATCCAAACAGTTCAGGCAAACCTTTTTCAAGTCCACCATAAATCTCAACCACATCTAAAAGTGTTGTTTGAGATTTTTCTTTAAGTATGTTTTTTACCCTTTTTCTCAGCAATTCTTTGTCAATATTTGATTGAGAAAATAATTTGTTTAAATTATTGGAAGAAGTGATGTCTTCGTTTGCAACTTGTGGTTTGTCTGTATAGCTCATTTCTTCTTTTTGTTCTAAAGTTAGTTTTCTCTCGAATAGAATATTAATTTCAATGTCAGTTTCTAACTCAAATGAGATATCTGGCTTTTTCTTTGTTTTTGTCTTACTGATTTCTACAAGTTGTTTTTTAATTTCTTGAATAATGTTTTTAGTTGCTTCTGATTTTGAACTCTCGCTTTCACGAATAATACGGCTCAACTTTTCTGCCATTTTATCGTTAGCTTTATATACTTTTTGCCCTGAACTATGAAGATGTTTTTTCATACCTTTAAGGAATGAGTCATTAACAGGAATTGATTTTTCCTCCAATGTTTTGTATAATTCTCTAGTCAGAGTTTCCCATCTGTTTTGCAATTCAGGATTTAAAATGAACGACCAAAAAGCATAAAAACTTTTTCCTTGTTGACTTTCTTTTATAGCTTCAAGTGCATCGAAAGTAAATTCCAATATGTCGCTTTTTGTTAAACTCCCGTCTGCGTGTTTTTGATAAATACCTTTGGTTATTTCTTTGAAATTATCTTCGACTTCCTTAAAGTCTGACAACAATTCTTTGGCCGATTGATTAAGTTGGTTAAATCGCGGAACAATTTCAAATTCTTCAAATACTTTTACATCTTCTCCAATTTTTATTCGTTGAATTTGTTGTTCAATCTCCAATTTCTTTTCTTCTAATAACTCAATTCGTTTTTCAGCATCTTCATTGGTAAATTCAACCAATTCTTTCAGTTGATTAAAAATATTGTTAAACTTGGATTCAGTACCAATAAACTCATCTTTTTTCAAACTTGTCAACCAATCTATGGTTTTACTTGAATTAGCAGATAATTCATAGAAAACTTCGCCTTGCTCATCAGGATAATTGGCCAGGAAGCCTTTGTTTGTCCAATTTAGAATGTATTTTTTTGCTTTTTCTTCGTAGGTATCAAAAGCATTGATTTCGCTTTCTTCATCATTTTCAACCTGCTTGTATTCCAAGAAATCAGCTAATTGATTGTGAATATTCTCAGTAGAAATTGAACCTTGTTCGCTTGAAAATGTATTCATCAAAAATTCAATAATTATTTCCCTGCTTCTTAGATGTAGCAATTCAACACTTGGAGAAGTGTTCAGTATGTTTAATATTTGAGATAGATCAGTCATTAAAATTACTTTTTAATCACTTTGGCAGAAATTATGGATATTAAGGAGGAAACTAAAGTGATGAACAATTTAGTTTTTTGGTAGGGTAAATCAAACATACGTAATTTTTTATTTTTTTTAAAATATTATTTTTGAAATAATAGTAATTTTTTTACGTGTTATTTTAATAGAGTCTGACGAAAAACGTTGGCTATTATTTTATTTTAAAAGATTTTTTCTGTTTTTTAAATGGATAAAATATAAAATTTAACAAAATATACATTTTTTCTGTAATTAAGATCCGAACTAAAGTACTATGTTTGTCAGGGTTTTTATAACTATGATCTCCTATTGTCAGGATAAACCCAAACACATATAAGATCATCCGATATTTTTTTGATAAGGAAGAAGCTGATCGAGAACAAAGTAATAGTAAGAGTTTGAACAAAATGGTCTTTTTTAAATACAGCATTTTGATATTTTTAGCAGGAGGAAGCTATTTGATGCCGGCTTTTGCTCAAAATTTCCCAAGTCCTCAGACTCCCCAACCTTCCCAATTTCAAAATTACGGGAGTCAAAATTTTAATCCATCGAGCAATTATAATCCTTCAACGACCGGCTCTTTATATTCAGGAACGAATGAACAAAATAGAGTCCACAGACAAAACCAACAGATCATTAACGAAGTAGCAGTTCACCAAAAGCAGCAAAAGGAGCTCTCAGATCCGAGTTTATATATAAAATACGAGCTGCCAAGCTATGAGATATTAGATGATGCCAAACTTTACAGAGACACTTACATCAAGATGCTTGATTTGAATGTAGAGAATTATTCGGTCAAAGATGTCAATTTTGATATTGAGAACGCTTACTTTCAAAATCAACAGGATAAAGCAGAGTTTGATAAAATCATAAAAGAAGGCGGAGACTTTCTACTGGCAAAAATGAAAGAGCTTGGTTATGATACTAACAATAATGTAGCCAAAAACTATATGCTCTTCCGATTCTTTTCAGAGTCTTTACAGTTGACTGATGGTAAAAAACATTTACCTTTCAAATATGACTTTGAAGACTACATGGGAACAAATGATTTTTCAAAAATGTTTGTTTCAAAATTGATAAGCACAAATACAGGTCAATGCCATTCTTTACCACTATTGTATTTGATTTTAGCAGAGCAAATAGATGCAGAAGCTTTTTTGTCAATGTCTCCTAATCACTCCTTTATCAAATTTAGAGATGAGAACAATAAATGGTATACTATCGAGCTAACGAACGGAATGTTTACAGCTCCATCTTTTATTCTAAATTCAGGGTATATAAAAGCCGAGGCACTTCAAAATAAAATTTACTTACAAAACCTGACCAAAAAGGAATTATTATCTAACTTTTATGTTGACTTGGCAAATGGTTATATTCATAAATTCGGATACGATGAATTTGTAGGAGAGGTTATTGAAAAAGCCTTACAACTATATCCAAATAACATAAATGCTCACATGATCAAGGCTAATTATTTAGCCACTCGATTTGAATATGTTTGCTTTCAGCTAAGAATTAATCCAAGAGATCATAAACAACTTCAAAACATTCGGTATTATCCGATAGCAATAGAAATGCTAAAAGCAGTTAAAGATTACAATAGGTTAATTGACGATCTGGGTTATGCAGAAATGCCGGCAGCAGCTTACGAAGCTTGGCTGTCTTCATTAAATGAATCGAAGAACAAGCAACAAAGCGAACAATTAAAAAAGCAATTTAAAGGTAAAACCGTTCAAAAACTAAAAAACTAAATGAAACACTATATTCTTTCTATAACCCTATTTTTAGCATTGATAGGTAAAAGTATGGCTCAAGAGCAAAAAAACTTGTTTGAGGACAGTTATTCGCTTTTAAATGAAATGTTGCAGGATGAAAGTAAGTACACTTTCAAAAAAGCGGTCTTTTCAGTTGAAAATGCTTATTTCGATGGACGACTAGATACTGTTTTTATCAATGATGAAATTGACCTGCTAACAAGATTGAGCAGATCATTGATCCAAGATAGATTTTTAGCCTATTTAGAAAAAGATAAACCGACAGTCAATAAATGGGCTTCGGTGTATCAGGTGATGAACGATACGATCCCTATTTACATTAATGACAAACTGTACCGGTATCAACCTTTTGGCTATGACTTTAACGATGTGTTCGGACATCAGAATAGAGAAAACTTATTTGTATCAAAGTTATTAGTCACTCGAAAAGGAAATTGTCGTTCACTTCCATACTTGTACAAAATACTTTGTGAAGAACTAGGAACTGATGCCCATTTGGCTTTAGCTCCCAATCATGTGTATATCAAACACAGAAGCATTAAAGATGGTTGGTACAACACAGAGCTTACAAGTGGCATATTCCCCATTGATGCTTGGATCATGGCTTCGGGCTATATTCACTTAGATGCTATTACAAACGGAGTGTACATGAAAGCACTTAACAACAAAGAAAGTATTGCTCTGCTGTTAATTGACTTAGCTGAAAACTACAATACAAAATACCCAAATAATGACGGACAATTTGTATTAAAATGTTGTACATTAGCTATTAAATGTTATTCTAATTTTGCCAATGCTTTACTATTAAAAGCGGAGACAGATAAAAGACTTTTAGCGTTTGTAGCGGACGAAGCAACATTTAATACGAAACTAAAACAATTAGAGCAACAATACGCCCACATTCACGAAATAGGCTATAGAAATATGCCCGAAAGCATGTATTTGAATTGGTTGGTTTCATTAAAAACAGAACGAGACGCATACGAAAATAAAAAACTAAACACTATAAGTAAACAAGAATAATGAAAAAGGTTTATTTACTATTTGCTTTTCTCTTAGTTTGTGGAACAGGGTTTTCACAAGACGAACTCTCGAAAGAAGAACAAGAAAGAAGAGAAAAAAATATTGAAGCAGGCAATCCGTTTGCCCGATTTGGGTACAAAGCCAAAGTAGCTACATTGAGTAAAGGAAAATATTTAGAGTTTCACGACTTAGACAGCATTGTAACCATTGGTTCCGTACGATTTAATGTGTACAAGA
>NZ_JAMXLC010000001.1:0-232679 GCF_024054235.1 Flavobacterium sp. NRK F10 | reverse complement strand
CGACCCGGACGGAAGAGCTCCTTTAGATTATTTTGATAAAGAAACAGGTAAATATTTAGGTAAAGGTGGAACAGATGAAATTAGGTTTATAGATAAAAAAGATTGGGACAAAGGAAACCTTAAAAATTATACTACAAGCGGAAAAGATATAAGTAATAAAGCAGCTGAAAAGGTTGTAATGCATTATGCCCAATTTACTGATAAAAAAGTTTCAGAACCATTTAAAGTATCTATTAATAGTAATTTTAAGCAAGTAACTTCGTTCAACTCTGAAACAGGAGAAATAACTTATCATTTTCATAAACCTGCTTTTGGAGATTTTATAAAAAATAGATATGACATGATTAATATGTGGGAACATGAAGGTTTTCAGCACGGTAATGATCATATAAAATTATGGAACACAGAGAAGAGAAAATATTCCTATGCACAAGATGGTAATAATTTTGAAGTAAATGCTGTCTCACATCAAATTCAATCCTCAAGTTGGTCTAAAACAAGTATAGAATTTAAAAAATACTTGAGCTTTCAATATGGGGGTTTACTACCACCGAGCGTTTACAATAGATATTTTAAAGATATTTTAAAGAAATAGTTATGAAAGTAATAACGATTATTTTATTCAGTGTCTTTCTTTCATTTGTAAGTTGTAAGTCATTAAATAACTGCATTTTAAATATGCAATTTGAAAGAGAGTTAGATGGTCCCGGACCAGATTTGTTAACGTTTCAACTAATGAGTGAAAATGAAGATTTAGATAATATTTCTGATGAAATAGAAGTTGTAGAAATAAATTTTGACGAAAAAAGGATGTTCAAAAGTTCTGCTTTTAGTTTATTAAAAATTGAAAAAGGAAATTATGAACTGAAATTAAGCTCTCCTTTTTTTACTTTGTCAGGTTATAATGATGATGATGAAATTTATAAAATTTACAATGAAAGTGATAGATTAATAATTAGATTAATTTTAAATGAAAATGATATTATTGAATTTAAAAAATGTGATTAATCTAAAATATTTTACTTACAATCCAATAAAAGAATTTGATGGTTCGGGCTTCGAAAAGGGTAGAAGTAATCAGCCAACTAGTACTCCTAAATTTGAAGAAGTATTTATACTATAACGTTCAAAGAAAAATTATGGCACGAGCAGATAGAGAAAGCAAAGAAAAACAATAATGAAAGTCAGATTTAAAGTTGATAAATATAATTTAGTACCATTTATTATAATACTATCTTATTATACTTTGAAAAATAGTAATTATTTAAAAAAAATAATTTTAAATCTATTTGGAGATAATAAAGCTCTGTATAATATTTTAATAATTTCAATTTTAATTTCAATTTCAACATCTATAGTGAGTCTGTTGTTGAAATTTAACAAACAAAAAAAATTAGATGTAATAGCTTTGATAACATTAATTGCTTCTATTATATTGTTTTATTTATGGATTTTCTAATAAAAGTAAGTTTTTGAAAAAATAAGTTTAGTATTTCATTGAGTAAAGGAAAATATTTAGAGTTTCACGACTTAGACAGCATTGTAACCATTGGTTCCGTACGATTTAATGTGTACAAGAATCAAATAGTTGGTCATATTGTTCAAGATACTCTTAACCCTGATGCGCAACCTATAGGAGATGTAACCGGAAGATGGATGTCACCAGACCCTTTGAGCGAGGAGTTTCCGGAATGGTCTCCTTATACAATGGTAATGGACAGCCCCATTAGATTTAATGACCCGACAGGCATGGCAGCAGAATGGACTCCAGATAAAAACGGTAATTTAATTGCTGAAAAAGGAGATAATACAAAAACATTAGCAAAGTATTTAGGAACAACAACTAAAGATGTTTCAAATAGATTTACTTTAACATCTACAGGTAAAAGCTTATCTGAAGATCATGAGTTTACAGAAGGGAGTAAGGTTACTTTAAACAACAACTATTCGAGAGCTCTTGTCAAATCTAATGGAGAAAAAGGATTGACTACTGAAGAAATTACTAATGAAGGGTTGGGGCTTGGCGATTCTTATTCAAGAAGCAATAAAAAAACAGATTCTTATAACTGTACAGATGGGGCAACTTGTGGTGTTCTTGGAGTTGAAATAACTCCACAAAATGCTGACTTATATGGTAAAGGAGACATTCTATCTTTTGATAGCTTTTTAAATAATAGAAATCAATTTGATAAAGTATCACAAAATGATGCTGTCTTTGGCAAAACCATATACCAATTTGGATATGACCATGCAGCCGTTTATTATGGCACAAGTAAAGATGGAACTGTTTATGTTTTTAGTAAAAATGGTGAATACGTTAAGCCACAAATTACAACTTTAAAGTCTGTTGAAAGTTTATATGGAAATCATACTGGAATTTATAACTACAACCCTAAACAATAATTTTATGAAAATTAAACAGACCTATTTAATTTTATTTTTCTCTCTAATTTTCTTTTCATGCACGAATAAAGAAAAACCAGTTTTATTTTTTGAAACACCTGATTTAGAAAAATTTTCAGATACGTTTACTATATGTGAAACTTCTGAAGGGGTTGAAATTTATATAAATAATGATTTTAAAGATAAAATTTCCAACCAAAAAATTAAAAATTTTTCAATTAAATATAAGAATAAAGAAATAGTTATATCTCTGTTTAATATTCTTCATAGCTCAAATAAAGATAAACCACATCAATCTCCTACAACACCTAAAGGAAGCATTTCAGTGTTTAATGATAATGGGAAGTTTTTCATAGATATTAAATCAAAATCAAAATCAGATTTTTACGATTTACTTGCAGACATGAAAATTAGTAATTGTAATAATCAATAATCAAAATTACATATACAAAATGTAGCTTACTTAAACTATAATACAGAGAGCTATAAACATGTCTGAAGTTAAAACAATAAAATATTATAAATATGGTAAGTAAAGTTCGTTTTATTTCGTTTTTATTTTTAATACTGCTTGTAAGTTGTAATGGACAAGATAGTGGACAATTTGAATTCTTTTCTAAAGAAAAGGCTATAGTTATTAATAATTATACTATTTATGTAGATAGATTAGATAATTTACTTTTAATTATTAACAACGATAAAGAAAGAGAATTGGTTTTAAATTCTGAAATAGATTCCTTAAAGTATGTTGGTAATTCTTGTACCTATACAGCCACAAGATGTAAAATTTCAGGAGAAATTGTAAATTCTTTTCATTACATTACCCAAAATGATAAATTAAAGATTTTTCCTTTTGGTAAAAGTAAAAACGGAAAGGAAATAATTTCAATAGGATTAAAAGATAGCTTAAAATGTATAGTCAAGCATAATGTTGTTGATCAACTTAAATAAGTTCAAATTTAATTAATGGTTTTGAATTTTAAAATGAGTTGATGTTGAACTGGTTATCATATGGCAAAGAACTACGATCCTGCATTGGGCAAATGGTTTAGAGACTATATAACATTAAAAAGTGATAGAATGAAGCAACTAATTAAGATATTATGTTTAATTTCTTTGGTTTCCTGTAATTTAAAAGAAGATAAGGTTGAGATTTATTTATTAAAAAGCAGAATGAAAAATGTTAATGGTGTAAGTTTAGATAAAACTCCACAGTATAAACAAGGAGACAGTATCTATTTAAAAAAACTAATGCCTGAAACTACAGTTGATACATCGAAGATGAAATTTATTTTTGCAGGCAAATTTGAATTTAAAGATGATGACATTGAAGCAAAGCCATTTATTACAAATGATGAAATTTTAAAACTTGATACCATAAAAGGTAAAATTGAATTTTCAAATTCAGGAGGTAGAAAATTGTTAGGATTAAAGCCTAATTTAAGAAATGGTACGCAATTTATTATTACTGTAAACAAGAATCCTGTTTTTAGTGGATATGTTTGGAGTCCTTACTCTTCGAATGGTGCTAATTGGTTTTGTATTCAATATGAAGACACGCAAACAGCTAAAGATACAACTCTTAATAATTACAAGTTTTTATTTTATAAAGGATTAGGTACAAGTGACCCAAAGAAAAGAGAAAAAATTGACTTTAAAAAGTATCCTGAACTTTTAGAAGCGTTTAAAGAATCTGATAGATTAAAAGAAGATAAAAATAATTAGAATTAGATTTATTTTGAAAGGTTATTTACTATTTGCTTTTCTCTTAGTTTGTGGAACAGGGTTTTCACAAGACAAACTCTCGAAAGAAGAACAAGAACGAAGAGAAAAAAATATTGAAGCAGGCAATCCGTTTGCCCGATTTGGGTACAAAGCCAAAGTAGCCACATTGAGTAAGGGGAAGTATTTAGAGTTTCACGACTTAGACAGTATTGTAACCATTGGTTCCGTACGATTTAATGTGTACAAAAGTCAAATAGTTGGTCATATTGTTCAAGATACTCTTAACCCTGATGCGCAACCTATAGGAGACGTAACCGGGAGATGGATGTCACCTGACCCATTGAGCGAGGAGTTTCCGGAATGGTCTCCTTATACAATGGTAATGGACAGCCCCATTAGATTTAATGACCCGACAGGCATGGCAGCAGAATGGACACCTGATAAAAATGGTAATTTAATTGCTGAAAAAGGAGATAATACAAAAACATTAGCTAAATATTTGGGGACAACAACTAAAAATATTTCTAATAGGTTTACCTTAACATCTACGGGTAAAAGCTTATCTGAAGATCATGAGTTTACAGAAGGGAGTAAAGTTGTTTTAAATAATACTATGTCAACAGATGTTAAGCAATTTAATGATTCTGGAGTAGTAGAAGGCGAAAGTTGTCATAATTCAATTTACCCCGCAATTAAAGGATTAGAAATTGGAGATGACAACAATGGGCACATGGTTTCAGGCCCTTTAACAGACCCTCCTCAATTAGTTGGTTTAACTCAGAAAGAATTTATGAGTGAATTTACACAAATTGAAGCACCTGATGAAGCTGTTTTTGGAAAGACAGTAGCTGTCTTCGGAGGAGGAGCTCATTCAGCAGTATTCTATGGTCAAGATCAAGAAGGAACAAGATATTATTATTCAAAAAATGGACAAAATGGATCACCAACAATTTCAACAGAATCAGAATTACAACAGCAATATGGAGAAGGGGCTTCTATTAGGTACTTTAATCATACTGATAAGTAGTTTTTTATTAGGTTGTTCTGATAAGAAGAATAGCTCAAATATTTCTAAAAAAATCTTTTTTTCAAGTTTTGATAATGAAATATTAGAATTAAAAATTAATTCTGATGGAGTAGAAAAGAGAGATACTCTAAATATTAGTAATAAATTTACTTTAAATAACTTATCCGATTATAATAATAATATTTTTGAAGGCTATCTAGTTGGCTCATTCAATCCAATATATAATTTTGAAAATGAAAAAATTCTTTTGAATGATACCGGAGTTTTCATATCAAAAAAAGAAGACTCTATCTATTATTACAATATTAAAAAGAAAAAAATATTTTGGTTTAGTTTAAAAGATTTTAAACATGAATATTTAAACTTCAAAGGAGAGTTTTTTTTACCAGCAATTAACCGATTACCATCAAAAAACTTTATTTCCAAGAATCTTAAAAAAGTTGTCTTAATAGAAACTAATGACACTATAAGGCAAAACCTCAATAAGGAATATGTTTTACAAATATATGATTATGAAAAAGATTCCATTTTAAATAAAATACCCAATATAAAGGGTACAGTTATGTCAGGTTTATCAAGTACTGAATCTACACCGTCAGTAATTTGGATAAATGATTTTGAATTTATTTACACATCGAATTCATTAAAAGACAATTTGAATACTTGCTCTTTTATGAAATTTAATATTAAATCTAAATTAACTAAAAAAATAGGAAAACCTATTATTACAAGATTGTCAACTAAAAATGGAAGATTTATAAATGATGAAATCGGAAACATTTTCTATTTAATTAATGGGCAAGTATTTAATATTGATTTAAAGAACAATAACATTTCAAAAGAAATAGAATTTGATAAAGGAAATAGCTTTGTCATTTCCATAAAAGATGGGAAAACAAAAATTTTGCATAAAGGAGAAACCATTAAAGATATTAAAGATGAAAACATATTATTATTAAATGCAAATAATTGTAAATCATCAGAAAACTCTATATTTTTTATTGAGGATAAAACAGGAGATATATGGTTTGAAGACACTAAAAAATGGAAAAAAATAAATTTAGGTAAATTCGACTACTTATTAGGTTTTTAAAAGATGACACAATTGGTAATAACCCAGTGAAGATTTACCCTTTTTACACAGGGTTAAATTTAATAAAGGGATTGCAACAATTGGAGAAGTTCACACTGTTTCATACTACGGGACGAATAATGAAGGTACTATTTATGTTATGTCAAAGGATGGGCTTTTATATAAGCCTGAGGTCAAACCTTTAAATACAGTAATTCAACAAATGAATGATAGAGGTATGAATACAAGTACAATTAAATAGTATACAAAAAATGAAACTAAATAATTTTATAATTTTTATATCCTTTTTTTTGTTCATTTCTTGTGAAAAGAATGAAAACAAAAAAAGCAAAGTAGAAATCTATTTAACAAATAAGAGAATTGAATCATATGAAGGCGTTAAGACAAAAAACTTAAATGATACTTTAAAATATAAAGAATTATTAGACCGATTTAGTCAATTCTCAATAAAGATCGATACAGTTCATAATGATATAATTTTTGCCGGAGCTTTTGATATAAAAAATATGGATTTAGAAGATCATCCTTTAATAAGTGATGATGAAATTTTAAAATTTAATTTTGATACTTCTAAAATTGTTATGAAAAAATCTGCTATTAATAAAATAACAAACTTAAATTGGAAAATGGGAAATAGTTTTGGTAGACAATTTGTATTATGTATTGATAAAAAACCTGTTATCTGTGGTTATTTTTACAATTCGTCCTCCTCTTTTCTTTCAAATACTTATCAGATTTTTATAGATGATTACAAATTAATTAATTCTGAGGTTGAATATAAAATATATTTCGGTAAAGATTTAAAAACTCCTAACTTAAAGAACAGCAACGAATTTTATAAATTAATATCAGAAAGAAACTTATAAAAATTTCACTATAATAATCAGGGACACTGATGATTTGATGAAGTATTCAGCTGTTTATTATGGAACTGATAAGAGTGGAACTCATTATTTTTATTCAAAGAATGGAGCAGATAAACCTGAAATAACTACCTTAGAAGCAATGCAAGCTGCAAATCCTGGGATTGATTATACCTTAAGAAACTAAGAACCAAAAAAATAAAAAATGAGACTAGTTTATTTTATCTTTTTATCTTTTTCATTATTCATTTCATGTAATGATAACAAACAAAATTCAATCGAAATCTATCTTTTAAAAAATAGAAAATTGAATAGTGAAGGGGTACAAATCAACACGATTAAAGATTATAATGAAATGGATACCGTTAAGTTAAAATCATATATTCCTTATACAACATTTGACACCATTAAGAATGATTTTATTTACTCTTCAAAGTTTGAATTTAAAAATGAGGATTTAAACATTGAGCCTTTTATTGATAATAATGAAATAAATTCATTAGATATTAATAATGGAAAGTTGGTTTTAAATAATTCTGGGGCAAGAAAACTCTTTAAATTAAGACCATCTGGAAGAAATGGCGAACAGTTTGTTATTAAAGTCAACGACAGTGCAGTTTTTAGTGGTTATTTTTATAATTCAATATCTTCTTATGGTTCAGATTGGAATTGTATTAATATTGACTTTTCAGAGCTTGTAAAAGACTCTACTAAAACTAATTATAGTTTTGATTTTTTTAAGGGAAACGGAATAGACTTTACTAAAAGAGAAAAAATTGACTTTAAAAAGTATCCAGAACTTTTAGAAGCGTTTAAAGAATCTGATAGATTAAAAGAAGATAAAAATAATTAGATTTATTTTGAAAGGTTATCTACTATTTGCTTTTCTCTTAGTTTGTGGAACAGGATTTTCACAAGACGAACTCTCGAAAGACGAACAAGAAAGAAGGGAAAAAAATATTGAAGCAGGCAATCCGTTTGCCCGATTTGGGTACAAAGACAAAGTAGCTACATTGAGTAAGGGGAAGTATTTAGAGTTTCACGACCTAGACAGCATTGTAACCATTGGTTCCGTACGATTTAATGTGTACAAGAATCAAATAGTTGGTCATATTGTTCAAGATACTCTTAACCCTGATGCGCAACCTATAGGAGATGTAATCGGGAGATGGATGTCGCCAGACCCTTTAAGTGAAGAGTTCCCAGAATGGTCTCCTTACACAATGGTAATGGACAACCCTTTAAGATTTAATGACCCAACAGGTATGGCTGCTGATGATGTGATTACCTTAAACTCAAAAGGAATAGTCACTAAAGTGGAACGAGATGATAGACCAAACATTTTCTTAGATGAAAAAGGGAATACATTAGATATTCATGACGCCGAAGATTTAGATTCACCATTACTTAGTAAAAAATTTGAAATTGGGGACAAAGTTTTTGAAAAAATATCAAATGATGACTTAAATAAAGCGATGGCTGATGCTGGAAGTATTCCTTATGATAAGGATGCTAATTTTTTAGAAAAAGGTTGGTTTAATCTTAAATATGCCAAAGCTTCTTATTATGAATATGATTTTGGACACAGCTATTTAAAGGGAAAGCTTGGAGTTTCAACAGAGCAAATGGGTGAATTATATTATGGGACAGGCTATGTAGATGAAGTACCATTTGTTAAATTCGAATCAAGTAATACCCTTTTTAATTTACCAGATGCAGGAAATTTTATGTGGGGACACAGAGCTTTTTTAAATAACTTGCCTAAAGATATTATGCTTGATGCCGCTAATAAGAATGAAGGGGGGGCAGATACAAATGCAGATACAAGAGCAATTCTATCAGGATACAATTACAAAACAAAAAAGTAAAAATACATGAGAAACTTATTGAAAATAAACAAACTAAATATAATTTCTTTAATTTCTATACTTGTATTTATTTATGTGAAAAATAATAATTATATTAAAAAAATAATATTAAATATTTCTGGAAACAATAAAGCTATCTTTAATATTTTAATAATTTCAATTTTAATTTCAATTTCAACATCTATAGTGAGTCTGTTGTTGAAATTTAACAAACAAAAAAAATTAGATGTAATAGCTTTGATAACATTAATTGCTTCTATTATATTGTTTTATTTATGGATTTTCTAATAAAAGTAAGTTTTTGAAAAAATAAGTTTAGTATTTCATTGAGTAAAGGAAAATATTTAGAGTTTCACGACTTAGACAGCATTGTAACCATTGGTTCCGTACGATTTAATGTGTACAAGAATCAAATAGTTGGTCATATTGTTCAAGATACTCTTAACCCTGATGCGCAACCTATAGGAGATGTAACCGGGAGATGGATGTCACCAGACCCTTTGAGCGAGGAGTTTCCGGAATGGTCTCCTTATACAATGTCATTTGATGATCCGATTAAATTTGTTGACCCGGACGGAAGAGCTCCTTTAGATTATTTTGATAAAGAAACAGGTAAATATTTAGGTAAAGGTGGAACAGATGAAATTAGATTAATATCAAAATCAGACTGGGATAAGGGAAATTTAAATAATTATAGCACTAAAGGAAAGTATTTAAGTGATGTCGCTGCAAAAAATATAGTATCACACTACATTCAGTTTACAGATAAAAAGATAGAGAAAAATGTTGAAGTAAAGATTAACAACAATTTAGATTTATCAGCCAAATACGATGAAAAAGCAGACAAAATTGTATTGAATTTTCCGAAAGAAATTATTGGAGGTACTATTGAAAATAGATATGATATGATAAACATGCATGAGCATGAAACTTTTTCACACGGTAATGACCATGTAAAATTGTGGAAAAATGAACACCGAAAATATGAAAGGTCTAAAGATGGTGTTAGATTTGAACAAAATGCAGTTAATTATCAAGTAAGAACGAGTAGTTGGAACAAAACAAGTTATGAATTTAAAGAAACATTATATAATGCTGGTTATAATAATTATATTTCAATATCAGATCAAAACAAATATTTTATAGATGTTATTAAAAAATTAAGAAAATAAATTTATGAATAGAATGTCAATGTATATTGTGAATATTTTGTTTGCAATGGTTTTTATAGGGTGTAATAGTCAAAACTGTATCAGTAATGTTGACTTTGAAAGACCTAATGACGATTCAACGGCAATGGATTTGATAACCGTTACGTTGAACACTGATATTAATCTAGTACAGAAAGAACTTGATGAAATAAAAAAAATTAAAATTTTTATCAATGAAAAAGATTCTATTGTGAATACTGGTTTTTTTACTGTTGATAGTATTGATAAAAATAGAATTGATGTAAGATTAAGAACATTACTCTTTATGAAAGATAATAATTTTTCTCAAGAAAAATTTAAAGACTTTTTTGTTAAAAATGAAAACTTTAAGGTTGTTTTAGCTTTTGAGAATAAAGAAATTGAATTTAAAAAATGTGATTAATCTAAAATATTTTACTTACAATCCAATAAAAGAATTTGATGGTTCGGGCTTAAATATTTTAATTTTAATAATTAGTCTATGCTTTACAAATTGTAATAAGAAATCAAATAATGATTCAATCTATACTTATTTAAAGCAAGAAAATTGTGATAATTTTTTTTCAAAAAAAATAAAGATTCAAAATTCAGAAGTGTGTTATTTGGATTTTGATTCATCTGATGAAGCTAAAAGAGATTTATCATTATTGAATGAATTCAATCCTAATAATATTGAATTAAATGATGAAAAAAAGATCTACAAGGAAATTGATTTAATTTTTGATACTAATGAAAAAAAAGTAATAAAGTTTAATCTTTTTTATTTAAAAAAAGAAATTAATAAAATAGAGAAAGTTGTTGAATATATTTTTAATGGATATGCTAAATATATTAATAAAAATAGTTTTGATAAATACAAAAAAATATTTGAAAATTTAACCGAAGAACAAAAAGTTGAAATAATTGAAAATAATGATTTACTTATAATGGTAAGTCTAATTTATGAAACTAAAGTTCCGTTAGACTCTCCACCTAATTATTGATTAATACTAGTTTTAAAAATCAAAAGAACCAACTTGGAAAAACTTAAAAAAGAGAGAAAAATAAAAGCTATTTTTATAAAATGAAATTGATTTTAAAAATAGCTTTAAGCGTGCCATTAGTCTTAATGTTCAATTCTTGTAAGTCAAATAAAAATAGACATAAGATTGAGACAAAATATTTAATTACCCGATTAGATTCAATTAATAATTGGTATATAATATACGCTGCAAGAAAAGACAGTTTATATAAGATCATTTCTAAAAAAGCAGTGATCATACCCAAAGCCACAAAAAAGATAGTAAAAGGGAAAAACTATAGTCTTTCTTTGAATTCCCAAAGAGAGAATGCTCCTGTGATCAATGGGATTAAAGTAGCTACGATCAATTATCTGGATGTAAACTGCTATGGTTTTGATAAAGAAACAAAAATATGTATTGAGCCTGAAAAAGGGTATTTTGATTTATATACAACCTCTGATCTAAATGGACTGTATATAGTACGATAAATCGGAATGAAGGTAAGAACAAGAGCACTTATGTGCTATCCTTTTTCCCCTGAATAATATTCTGTAACGTTATCACTGCTTCCAATCTAAGCCGCAAGCGATCAAGTCGTCGGATATTTTCTGTTGCCAGATTGCGTTCCACTTTGTCCCGAATATTCTTTAATAAAGAGGCAGGATCCTTTTTCTGCATTTCTAAAAATCGGATAACGTGCAAAGCAGCCAGATTTTTAGCCCGTTTTTGTTCCGATACCGCTATTTTCTTTTCCAGAAGCAGTTGTTCGTATCTTAGTCTCTCCAACTTTCGCTGTAATACTAATTTTCCATTCTTCCTTTGATCTGTCTGCAATAATTTTTTGGTATTGAAGACATCCTTCTCTTTTTGCCGTTGCAGATAAATAAGAATAGCCGCAAGCTTGTTCTTAGCAGTTAAAGGCAAGTTGCGTTTCCCGCTCACAAACATTGACCATTGACTTCTGCTGATCCCTAAAAGCAAAGCTATCTCATGTTGGGATAACCCTACTATTCCGCTTAAGCTTGATCTATCTTTCATAATTTGACAAATTTTTTGAACAAAATATTTTCATATTTTTACCAAACAAAAATTTTGCCACAAAAGTTATAGCAAAAATGGATAATGTATTTTTTTCCGGACTTTTCAAATTACAATTAACTAAGTACCCTACGTAATATTTGCACGTTCCACGTATGTTTTACCATTCCCGATTATCTTAATCTTGTAGTTGAAATTAAACCCTATTTATGATGAGAAATAGTTTGCGTAGTATCCTGTATGACCTGCCTGTACTGATAAGGCGGCAACACGAAGTTGAGTTAAGAGCAGCCCGTCGACCGGCTCGGGGTGTTTTTTGATCCGTAGGACGACCCGAATAGCAACTCTTTTACGAGAGAACAGCTCCTTTTGACGTCTGACGTTTTTTGAAAAGTAAGACCATTCCACAGATTACCTGATAAGGAATAGTCGTACTTAAATTTTATTATGAGACGAATTGATAAACTTAAAACCAATCATGAAAATTAAAATATTGTTGTATACCCTTGTGTCACTTATGGAGGTAATGGTAGTTGCTCAAACCAAATCCCATCCCGCTATGAGTACTCATGCAACCGCTTCGCAAATCCATGACCGAGCGGAAAATTATAATTTGATAAACTTAGCCTGTCCCGGGAATGTAACGGTGAATAACGATGCGGGGCAATGTCAGGCAAATGTTGTACTTCCGGATTATGATGTTTCGGGTAATGCAATTGCCTTTGACGGAACAAACGATTATCTGTCAGCTACCCTGCCTACAGCATTTGCTGCTATAGGAACGACTGATTTTACAGTAGAGACCTGGGTTAATCCGTCGTCTCACGGAACTTCAAGACGTGTGTTCTTTGCACAATACGATCAATCCAATTTTATGACGATCTTGATCAATTCCTCCGGTGTAGTATATGTTTTTGTACAAAACAATGCTACTGTTTATAGTACAAACACGCAAACAGTAGCTCCCCTAAATCAGTGGACACATATCGCATTTCGCTGGGTGGCTTCCACAAAGGCTATTCAAGTACTGATAAACGGAACACTTGCACCTTCTATTTCAGGAGGTTCAAGTTCATTAGGAACTAACAATCGGATGACGATAGGTAGCCGAAGTGACGGGATGCAGGTTTTTAGCGGAAAAATAGATGAATTCCGGATATGGAACACCTTAAGAAGCAATTCGGAGATCGTAGGTTCAATGACTACCTGTGTGCCTGAAGCAAGTACCGGACTAATTGCCTATTATCGTTTTGATGAAACAAGCGGAAGCCTTACCGCAGCTGATGCAACCGGAAACGGTTATGATAGTACCTTGAATAATATGGACAGTTCGACAGTTTGGGTGAACGGCATTACTACATGCGGAGCCTCAGCGGTAAATGATTATACAGGAACGAACAATGCTTCGGGTACTTATCCTATAGGGAACACAACAGTGAACTGGACCATAGATGACGGACAGGGGAATATAAGTAACTGTACACAGATAGTAACCGTGACCGATGCCGAAGATCCGGTCATTACATGTCCGGCGACTATTACGCTCAATGCAGCTGCTGGTCAATGTACGGCCACAGCATCCATAGGAACGGCTACAGCCACGGATAATTGCGGTAGCCCAACAGTAACCAATGATGCACCGACGGCTTTTCCGCTACGGACGGAGCAGGGAACACGGCAACTTGTACGCAACTGGTAACCGTGACCGATGTCGAAGATCCGGTCATTACATGTCCGGGAGCGATTACGCTCAATACAACTGCAGGTCAATGTACAGCTACAGCATCCATAGGAACCGCTACAGCTACGGATAATTGCGGTAGCCCAACAGTAACCAATGATGCACCGACCGCTTTTCCGATAGGAACCACTACTGTAACCTGGACGGCTACGGACGGAGCAGGGAACACGGCAACTTGTACGCAAGTAGTAACCGTGACTGATGTTGAAAGTCCTGTTGCCATTGCTCAGGATATTACGGTTTCTTTAGATGCTTCCGGCAATGCAACCCTTACACCGGCAATGATCGACAACGGAAGTAGCGATAACTGTACTATTGCTTCTTGGCAACTGGATAGAACTTCTTTTGATTGCTCGGATATAGGGACACCGGTTACTGTAGTTCTGACCGTTACTGACGGTGTGGGCAATAGCGATAGTACTACTGCTTTGGTAACGGTTGAAGACACTATTGATCCGGTAGTGATAACACAAGATATTACCGTACAATTAGACAATTCGGGAAGTGCTTTTATTACGCCTGAAATGATCGATAACGGAAGTTATGATAATTGTGGTATCGTGAGTATGTCTTTGAATACAACTTCTTTTAACTGTCCGGGACTTGACGAAGCTGAAATGGTAACACTAACCCTAACAGATGCAAGCGGTAACAGTAGCCAGGCACATGCAACCGTTAGCTTTACGGGACCGGATAGGGATATGGACCATATAGCTGATCCTTGTGATGCTGAGCAAAACCCTGATATTACCCCTATTTTAGGTTTATCGCCTAATAATGACGGTCAGAACGATACTTGGGTAATTGAAAATATCACCGATTATCCTCAAGCAAAGATTGAAGTTTTTGACAGGAATGGGGTAGCGGTGTTCCATACGGTAAATTATCAAAACGATTGGGACGGCCGTAGAAACGGAACGGGAGACTTAGTACCGGTGGGCTCTTACTTTTACAGTATTGATGTTTTCGGAGATGCTTCCTTATACCTTAAAGGGTGGTTGTATATAAATTACTAATAAATCAATAAAATGAAATTCTATAAATTATTATTTTTAATACTATTGCTTTTAACATCATCATTAAAAGTTTTAGCACAAGCAGAACCGAGTTATTCTCTGTATCGATACAATACCAGTTTTTTTAACCCGTCAGCATTCGGACTTGATGAACGCGCTACGGTCAGAGCCAATTTCAGAAGTCAGTTCATCGGTATTGCAGAAGCACCTGAAACACAAAGCCTGAATTTGTCGGTCCCGGTTAATGACAAGATCAACATTGGCGGAATTGTTATAGCAGACAAAGTGTTCATTGAGCGAACAACTTCTTTGTTCGGTAGTTTTTCTTATGCGTTAAAAATCAGCGAGTCTACGGATGTATTGTTCGGAGTTCAGGCAGGAGGAACATTTGTGAATATTGACTTTGAACGGTTGAATTTACCGGCAGATCCGTTCTTATCTCAGAACACCAATTATTTTAATCCGAACATAGGAGCCGGTTTTTATCTGAAGAACGACAACTATTTTGCGTCACTGTCTGTTCCCAGAATATTTGAAACGGATCGGGTAGCCGATAAGAACGGAATTGCCACGACTGCTAATAATAAAGCACAGCTTTACATAAGCGGTGGTTATAATTTTACGATCAGCGATCAGATAAAGTTCATCCCCTCAACATTGGTTCGCTATTCGAGCGAAGAAACCATTACCGACGTAACGGGAACATTTAACTTTTTTGATGTTCTCGATCTCGGGGCAAATTACAGAATAGACCGCGCTGTAGGAGGCTTATTCAATATTAAGATAAAAAACCGCTTGCAGTTGAGCTATGCTTTTGAATCGAATATTACAAACATAAACAAGTATGAGAACGGAACCCACGAACTGGGAATATGTTTTGAATTTTAAAAATATGTTTTTCTCTTTTCGATAGAAAAAAAGAATAAAGAAAGTAATTACCCCAAAAGGATCGTGCACAGGCTGATTCTTTTGGGGTTGCTTTTTAGGGCTTAAAAGGTGTTGGATAAAAGAGGAGAAGAACGCTCAATACAAAAATCAGATCAGATAAAGTTGAATTTGTACATTTTTACATCGGATAAAGAATGATTGTGTACAAATCCTATTTTTACAATAACAAATTTTCTGTTCTTACAGAAAAGAGGTATATATTTGGCAATAAGAAAAAGGGACACACTATTTTTAAATGGTAAAAACAAGATGAGTTTATTTAAAGTTATACAGGAAAACTGCCCGCATTGTAATGCTATTCAAGAGATCAAATATTATCAGACAGTCAATGTTACACTGGAACCTAACTTAAAAGAAGAGGTTTTAAGCGGGACACTGAATAGTAAAAAGTGTACTAACTGTCGCAAAGAGATCACTATTTTTTCCGGACTGCTCTATCACGATATGGAGAACCGATTAATGTTTGAAGTAAAAGTTTCAGATGAGCAAGATGAGCGGAAAGCAGAAACCCTGAATGAATTTAAGAAAAACGGTTATATATACCGGGAAGTCCATTCTTATCCTGAATTAGTTGAAAAAATTCACATTTTCGACAACAAATTGAACGATCAAGTGGTTGAGAGTGTATCCAATAAACTGAAAGCAATGTTAGATGAATCCCTTAAACAAGTAAAGGAAACGGATATAGAATTTAAAGTCTTTTTTAAAAAAATAGAAAAAGGCCTTTTTAAGAAAAAGTTGGTTTTCTTTTGTTTCTCTCATCCGAGTCAAATGATGGAAATGAAATATGAGATAAAAAATCTCTCAGCAAACGAAAAAAAGGATCTGTATACTATTGACAGCTTAAGAGGCTAAAAATAGCTGTATATATGAAAATAAGATACTGCTGGAGATGTGGAATGGAGGTTCCAATGTTAGAAGGAGAAGAAAGTAAAATAGCATCTCAACTCTATGCTGAAGGGTTTAGAGCCTTAAAAAAAGATAATCAGAACCGATTTAAAAAGTTATTGGATTACTATAACGAGTTGACAGGATTCGAAGAACGAAACCCTAATGCAATTCTTCACCATTTTGCAGATATGTACGGTCCGGTTTGTGAGGTTTGCGGAAAACCATATAGAACTCATCAGGCGACATTTTGTGCAGCTTGCGGAAACAAAAGAAAGATGAAAAAACTCTTTTTAGACGATATTCGAACGATTGATATGATTTATGACCGATCCTTAGAATCGGAATTTGACATAGTCAGAAGTTATAATGAATTTGTGGCTTATATAACCAAAAACGGACTTCCGAACTTTATAAGTTTTGATAATGATCTGGGACTTGATGATGAGAGAAATGTAGCACCTGACGGAGTAGCATGTGCAAAATGGTTGGTTTATCAATCCAAACTTGACTTACGCAATTTAGAGTTTAAAGTACATTCAGCAAATCCGGTAGCATCAGAACAGATCAGAGGACTTTTAAATAATTACATTAAACACTTGAAAACCATTGAATAGAAAAAGGTTTGACGTTGTGATTCGGTAAACCGGAATGCTTCTATTTAGTTGTACCTGATTAAAACAGTATTTGATTTGTAATTGTTTGTTAAATAGTGTTTTATTTATCTAAAAGGGATTGTTTAGCATTTAATTTTAGCATACATTTATCTTTGTAGTATAATTTTTAAAATCGTAATGTTATGAGTACAACAAAAAATCACAATGCAGACAGTCACAATGCTAACAAAGGTACATCAGGGACAAATGAAACGTATCAGGCACAATTAGACAATCGTTCTAATCAATTAAACCCTAACAATCCGGAATATAAGGGTAAAAAATAAAAAGAAAAAAGGAGTTTTTGATTAATTTTATTAAAAACTCCTTTTTTGCATTCGTATGTTTTTAAAACTATATCATTTTATACAGTCCGAAGTAACGTCGCTTTGTAATGATCCGGATTTCCAATTGGAACTCCGACAAATTGCAGGTGAAAATACGGAGCCGATAGGTTCATTAGAAGAGATCGGGAACGCTTCAAATTATGTAGTGATCGATTTTAAGTTTTTATTTAGTTGTGTTGTCACTGAAACATTGTCCGAATTGTTTAAAAGAAATAGTCAGACGGATAAAATTTCAAATTGGGTTATGCAGACAGATCTCAAAAAGGAAGAGTTAGGATATGCCTTAGAGAGATTAGATGTCATAAAAGCAAAAATAGGACGTTATGTTTTCAATAAACTATTTAAGATTAAAAGATCGCAACGTTTAACCAAAGACTTATTGCTCAGGAAAATGGATACTGTTATCAAAGTTTCAAGAGACGAAATTGCAACAGAATTCGGAATTGAAAACAAAACCCTGAATCTATGGATTACTCAAATATATGGTTTTGATAAATACAAAGATAAAGAGATCCGATTTTCAGAATATTTAGATTTATACATAAGGTGTTTTGTTTCTTCTGATGTAACATCATTTAATTTTGAGCACAACAGAAAGCATTTTCAAAATTTGTTCGATAAGAACAACAAGGAAATAAAAAGGGTTTATTCCAAAAAAGAGATTATCGATCTATCTGATTCAGATTATAAAACAGCCAGAGCTCAAGTACTAGATCGCAATAAACTGGAATTCTATGCTACAATGAACATCTTTCCTTATACATTGGCTCAAGAAATTATACAAGGAATGAACGGGAAAAATAGTTTAGAGGAGTGAATGGCTTTTGGATGCAATATTTTACTTTTCTTTATTCATAGGAGGTAAAGAGAGTAGAGGTGTACAAAAGGTATTGTAAACATGACTAAAAAAGACTAAAAATCGGCATTTATAACCTCTTTAAAATCCTCTTTAATAAATCCCTAGTAATTACCTTTGGAACAAATAGGCATCAAATCATCATCGGCTTGGTCAAAAAGAATAAGAGTCTGAAGAATTAGATCTTTTTGATGATAGGGGACTTCCAATCATTGGATTAATTTTACCATTTTAACAGTAAAAAATGAAAGACAAAATAAATAGTTTACCGATATATCAAAAAGCAGAATTCATTTTAAAATTGATCAACAGTCTGCTGGAAGCTATTCCGGAGGAAGATGAGTATTTAAATGCAACAAAATATATGATGCGCGATGATATGGCTATAATTTGCGCTAAAATTGCAGGAGCAGAAGCAGGTGATCTATACAGCATCCGAATGCAAAATGCGGCAATAATCAGAGACTATGTCATGCATTTATATACTCACGTGGGTAGTTTAAGGTTTGACGATAATTTTAAAGAAAAAGAATATGTAACCTTAATCAGAAAAGAAATAGAGGAATTCAGAGAACTCTTTATAGATTGGGTTTCTAATTTTGATAAGAGCAATTACATTTGGGACGAATGGGAGCTATTCAATCCGCCCGGAGCAATACCACCTGATCCAAACGATGATCAAGATCCGATAAATTGGGATGACTTTGAGGAAGATTAGGATAATTTCTATTTTTTAAAGACTTATCCTATCCCAAAAAGTTTCAGTTGCTTTCATAAAATTACTGATTTTCTACAGCATTTTTAAATGGTAACAATACATTTTCAAGATATTCTTTAAAATCACTACTTTCGACTTCAAAAGTATCATTGTAAATTAAAAGTTCTTGAACTTCACGTTGTATTTTGGGATCTAATTTAGAGGTAATGGAATGTAAAACTTCATCTATCTCAGTAATCATTTTACTTTCTAATTGTGGTACAATGTATTGCTTAACTATTTTAGCTTCATTTTCATGACTATATTCAGTTATCATTTTTTCAATAAATGTAGCTTTCAGTTTTTTGTCGTAATTTTTTAGAGTAAGTGAAAACAGAGGGTCAATTTCAATATACTCTTGCAATATTATTTCTATACTGTTTTTAGATTTTTCAGAATCTAGTTTTAAATCTTCAAAATAGAATAGAACTAATTAATTCAAATTGTTTTTCAAGAATTTCAGTTTGTTCTCTATTTGAAATTTCTGACTCACTAATTCCAAGATTTTCTCTCATATATTGAATCTGTAATTCATTTATAGATTCTAATCGTTTTTTGAAATTTAGTTTTTCACTAGCAGCCTTTCTCACTATAAGCAAATGGTATAAAAGCTTATTTAGTTTCTTTTTCTTTTCATCTTTTTCTTTTGCACGCGTTGATTGAATACCAAAATAATAAGCTAAATAAGCAGACAAAAAAAGTGTTATTACACTAATTATAATTGTAATTAAGTTTTGAATCATAATTTATTTAGGCAAACCAATTAGCCATGTTTTTAACTCATTTATTTTCCTTATATCTCTTGCAGTTTGATTTGCAATATCTACTTTAGGAAATTTTTCAATATTGATAAATTTTTGCAACCAGCCTTTTCCATAGTTATAATTATTAAGTATATGTTTTCTTCCTTTTCCTTTTGTTCTACAGGCACAAATTATGATGTCAACAGATTCAATATCTGATGTTCTAAATAAATCATCAATTTTCTTTACTTCTTTTTCATTATCACCAGCACTATTAATCCCTATTTTTAGTTTTCCAATAGTTAAAATACCAAAAGTATCCTTTCTATAATTAGTTATATCCAATCCAATGGTATTTGGTACGGTATAAGTAGTAATGATCCATTCTGCAACTTGATTAATTTTGGTTGTTTTCCCAGTATCAGCCCCTCCTTTTAGAATAAATATTTTTTTCATTGATTTGTTGTTTTAATTTTTATTTATCTATAAACCATGTAATCTTATTAAAATCTTCCAACATCTTTTTATTCGCTTTTGGATTGACCGATTTGATAAAACATAAATGCCCGTATAACCAATCGTGGAAACTGATTGCATTGTATTTTGGAAATTCTTTTTCTCTTCTTTTTAAATGACTATTTACGCCATATTTTCTACAATAAAAGATATGTTCAGCAATTTCTTTTCTATATTTTTTAGAAACATTTACCCCATTTGTTGTGGTTAAACCGGTTACATATTGTTTGCAGCTTTTTTTCATATATTTTGTTTTTTTATCATTGATAAAGAAACCTTCCTCAGTAATTATTTTAGAAATCAATTTTAATGAAGGTAGTTTGCCTTCTTTTTGAATAGAAAAGGTTAAATCGTCTGCATATCTAGAATAACGAAAGTTCATTTTTTTTGCTTCCCCATCTAAAACCAAGTTTCCAATAACTTATTATGCTTTTATTTTGTTAATTTGTGTTCGTGAAATTTCATTAATCTATGAAAGTTTTTCCAAAATTTTCTACTCTGTTTTTTTATTACATCGGTACTATTAATTGAAAACATTGCATCATTAGATTTATAAATGTAACTCATGTAATTACCCCAGTAATATTCTTTTGTTTTAATATATTTTTTTGCATCATCTTTTGAAGGTCGATAAATAAGTTTTCTATTAGCTCCTTTGTAAGTAAATCTTTTATACAATCTAGATTTAAAAATTCTCTTATCAGGATTTTTACTATTTTTGGCTAATGAAGAGGATTTTTTAAATGAACGCTTCATTGCTCTGTAGAATTTTGAAAAGCCAGATGTTTTTATCAATACTCTTTGACCATTGTAAGTAAAACCAAGATATTCTAATGATTTATTATAATTTGGATTTTTTGTTTTTTCATCAATTTCAAACCCTTGAAATGCTCCATCAACATCTTCAAATCTATAAATTCTAGTTTTACTTTCACTAATTTCAAGTTTTGCAAGATTTTCAATTCTATCTCTTATGAATTGAATTATTACATCTTCGTATTCTTGTTTACAAACTATAATTAAGTCATCGCTGTATCTTTGGTAAAATCCATTTATTGAATCAACTTTTTCAAAAACTTCTTGATCAAAATCTAACATATAAATATTTGCCAAAGTTGCACTTATTGGACTACCTTGCGGAATTCCTTTTTTGTTTTGAGCTGAAATTACTAGATTTAAATTGTTTTTTAAGAATTCATCTTTAGTACAATAAGCAACTGCGTTTTTTTCTTTAAAATATTTATTTGAATTAATCTTAATCCGTTTGTATTCTTTTAGAGTTGATGAATTTGGGACACCCTTTTCCACAATCATTGTTCCTTTATAGCTATTAAATAATTGATCAGACTCTACATATCTTAATTTTGTAAGTGCCTTAAAAACATTATAGTGATCTGGAGGTAATGTGTTTTCATTTATAACATTACACCAGTGTCTTTTCAATGTTTTATGATCTAAATTATCAAAAAAAGATGTTACATCTGCTACTATAACGCTTAATTTTTCATGTTTATTTGATTCTATAAATTCAAAAGTTGTTTTTGCGAAATCAACATTGCATTTATTTTTTTCAGAACCTTCTATTATTGGTATTTTTCTATATGCCACTATAGAACTTTCAAATTTTTTGTTTTTTATTAGTTTATTATAAGCTTCACTTAATAAGCTATTATAATATGAAAAAATTAATGAATCGAAATGTGAAGCATAATATATGTTTCTGATTTTTGGCTTACCGATTATCCTTTTTCTTTTACCAGTTGGGTTTCTAATGATTGAATTTTTATCTGCTCGATATTTTCTTTGAACAATACATTTATGTACAAGTGGGAGGAAACTATGTTTTTTAATACATGTTTCATCCTCAATATATTCTTTTACCCAATTGTAATCCTTAATGGTTAATGGTTCGCCAATATGAGGGTATCGTTTCAATTTGTACCATTCGGGTGTTTCCATAATATAAAAAAAATAAGGGTCAGATACTAATAGTAGCAGGTTCAAGACTTACATGCCATTCGAAGCTTTCACCAAGAAATGGTTATTTCAACGCTACTCTTTTCAGGTATAGAAATTGTTATCTTTGTAATTAACAACTTAAACACTTTACAAATGCTTAGAAGAATTAAACCCAGATGCAACTTCAAGAAATCAACAGTTATTAAGCTGTTGGCAACTATTTCTTCACTTCTTACTCTATTTCTAGAGGGAAATTTGGAAATTGGTATTCTCTTTCCCAACTAACGTATGTCTTAGAAGGTATTACTGAGTAAAACGTAATGTCTCAACCCTCTGACCCTATATTAAATTATTTAATTTTGTTCATTATTAATTGCGTATTCATTTTTTAATGTTTCAAAAATCCTTTCAATTTCATCATATTTACTTTCACCACTTAAAACTGTAACATCATACTCCAAACAATACTGAATATCTTTTTGTGATAAATAATGTTGATGAATTAAAGCTTCATTAATTTGTTCATTTATATCAAAATATTGTCTTGTTTCTTCATCTTGACTTTCAATTAAAAATCTTTCAAAAGACTCTTGGATAATTGGTTTAGAAAAAGACTGAATTTCTTCAGCATACTGTAAAATACTGTTTATTTTAGTATGAAGATAAGTATCAGCTCTAAATGGAATTAACCCATTTGCATGAGCGATATCATTTCTATCTTTTACAAGTTTTTTATATTTACCAACTAAAGCATTTACATCAGAATGAGATGCACATAAGTATTTCATTAAATCAAAGATTCTACTTTCACCTTCAGTACTAAACATGAAAGGATTTGTAACTTTATCTAATCTATCACTAAATCCCAACTTTATTTTATTAAAATCATCTTCACGAACAGATTTTACTTGCCAAATATTAAAATAAACAAAGCTCATAAACAACATATGATATGCCATAAAAGCAAATTGATATTTTTCATTATTGTAGTTACTCTCATAGGAAGACCATAGATGTTGAATATACTCTTGTTCGTTTGTATCTTTAAAACGAACAGGTAAATATTCAAATATGTAATAGGCTTCTTCCATTACTCTCCCCACACTTTAGCAATCCTATCCTTTATTTTTTGCTCATAAATAGCAATCAACTCTTTATTGGCATTGACCAATGCTTGTTCTTTTTCTATTTGGGAAACAATTTGTTGTTGGGTTTCTAGCGATGGGACAGGAATTTTTAAATCAGTAACTGTTTTTTGTGAAATAGATGGTTGACCACCAACTTTTGCAAATTGATTAAGATTTAATTGAGTTAATACTTGACTTAAATATTTTAATTCTATCTCTTGAAGAAAGTTAGTTACATATAAGCCGTTATCACTAATCCATGATTTATTTTCTGTGATATGAACAACTCCACAATATGCTCCAACTCTTCCTATTACAATTGTGGGTTCTTCAAGAAAATATTCATTATGATAACCATTTATTCCATTTCCTCCATAAACAGGATATGGTCCTTCAACCATATTTATAGATGTCAAACCTTTTCCACTAGATAGTTTTATAATCTTATCAAGTTGTTCCATCTCCCACTTAGGATCAATTTCAATCCTCGGTTTGTAATGATCGACTACCATTTTTGCACCATCAATAATTTTTTGATAACTCTCTATCTCTGCTACAATTTCTTCTTGAACGGATAGAGGAGGAAGGGGGATTTTTTCATTTTTAATCATTGGGATTGTCAATTGAGGTATTGAATTCCCATTTCTATATATATCAAGCGAATCTAAAAGGAGCTGTAAATAATTAATATTGACTTTTGTCTTATTCGGTATTGCTACAATTAATCTTACTATTGGTAAAAAAGGAGCCTTTCTAACTCTTGCATGACCTATTGTTCCTCTTGCAGAAATTGTTACAGCATCTTCATCTACTTTTGATATATTTGAATAACCATAAATACTTTTTTTTCCTATTCCATTTGAATAAATGGGAATATTAAAATTTATTGTCTGAGTTTTTGAAAATTCATTTGGAGCATCACCTCCAGCAAAAAGTCTATCACAAATGTCTTCTAACTTTACTAGGTCATATTTGCTTGAAGTAAGTGATATTATTTTATACTTGTCACCACTCAAATTATAATCCCCACTTTTTCCTATGGCTTCTTTGCTTACAGCATGGGCTAGTGTGGTGTTTTCAAAAGGTTGGCTATTTATTATATGATTTTTATAATCGGTTAGGGTTTGTATCACTTCTTCAAGTTGCCCTCCTTTTATAGGAGTGCGTTGTGCACCCAAACTGTAGCCGTCGTTTTCTATTTTTACGAATAGAATATCATTGGTTTTTTTTGCCAGTGCTTTGTCCATTAATAAAATAGAGGTCTTTACACCACTATACGGGTTAAAAACACCTGCGGGCAAACTCACCACCGCATACAAATAGTTATCAACAAGCATCTTGCGTAATTCTTTGTAGGCTTTTCCACTTTGAAAAATAATGCCTTCGGGCACAATAATACCCGCTTTTCCATTGGGGTTTAAATGTTCGGCTATATAATCTACAAACAATACTTCGCTACGGTTGCTGGTTATTGAAAATTTCTTGTGAGGTCTTATGCCTCCTTTTGGACTCATAAAGGGTGGGTTAGCCAATACTACATCAAAGGTTTCGTCCCATCGGTCTTCACTGCTTAGGGTATCGTATTCAAAAATATGAGGGTCTGAAAAACCATGTAAATATAAATTCACCAAACTCATGCGCACCATATCGGGCGAAATGTCATAGCCTATTAGGTTTTTGATTATTTTTTTTCGCTCGTCGGGTTGTAATTCGTTATTTGAGACGCCATGCATGGCGTTTGTACCGTTATTTGAAATATATTTAAAAGCCGATATTAAAAATCCTGCTGTACCACAAGCTGGGTCAAGAATGGTATCATTTTTATTGGGGTCAACAGCCGCTACCAAGAAGTCGATAATATGCCTAGGGGTTCTAAATTGTCCTGCATCGCCTTGCGAACCCATAACCGATAATAAATATTCAAAGGCATCGCCTAGTTTTTCACTATGGGTGTATTCAAATTCACCTATGGTTTTTAAAAACATTTTTAAGGTTTCGGGATCCCGATAAGGTAAATAGGCGTTTTTAAAAATAGTAGCAAACAATTCCGGAATATTCGGGTTTTTGACCATCCCTTCAATGGCTTCCGAATATAATTTTAGCATTTGGGTAGCGCTTACTTTGGCATCAAACAAATTGCCCCAACTGTATTTTTCAAAAGGTACAAGTAATGTTTTGTTGGGGGCGTTTGGGTCTGGAAGGGTATAATCAGAAAAGAATTTTGCCTTGCCACCTAATGCAATGGCTTCTTTATCCATGTCGTCCATGAATTTGTAAATCAGCGCAATGGTAATTTGTTCTATTTGCGATTTGGGATCGGGTAATTTCCCAACCAATATATCACGGCAATCGTCTATTCTTCTTTTGGTTATGTTGTCTAACATTATTTGTTTTTTCGGGTAATCAATTATTATTTATTAAATTCAGCATCAACCCATTTTTTGGGATTGTCAATGATGTATTGTGAAATCACATCATACGATTGTTGATTTCTAATGATATGGTCATAAAATCTTGGTTGCCAACCAAAACCGGGGTTAATTTTTTTTGCCTGAACCGTTACGGCAGATTTAAATCCGCGAATTAGGGATGATACATTTTTGGATTGTGGTCCAAATTCATTTTTGTATTCATTATTTATTTCCCCCGTATCCGTAGAGACGCCATGCATGGCGTCTCTATCAAACGTGTCGATTGTATCATCATGTATGGTATTTGAAATTATTTTGGAATTATCATTTGTTTTGGAGACGCCATGCATGGCGTCTCTACGGTTAAACGCATTGTTTCCAATAAAAATAATGCCATGAAAATGATTGGGCATAACCGCAAATTCGCCCAATTCTAAATTCATATCCGGTCTAATGTTGGGCGTTTTTATCCATTCTTGTTCCACAATGGTTCCCATTTCTGAAGGTATAAATACCTGATTTTCTACGGTTCCAAAAAAAGGGGTTCTATTGGCAGTACATATAGTGATAAAATACACCCCTTTTTGGGCATAATCCCAATGTTTCAAACGTGCAGATTCTATTCTATATGTATTGTTGAATTTGGTCATTAGGCTGCAAAAGTATCAAGATTTACATAATCTTTAATATAAACAGGAACTACTTCTCTGTATTTAGCGGTTACTTCTTTAAACTGCGCAATTGTTAAAACGGGATGTGTTTGTAAGGCTTGAAAATCTTTGGTTTCAATTATTTTACGAATATCTTGGTCGATAATATAGGCTTTAAAAAAATACTGTAAGGATCGTATATTCACATCTTCTTCCGGAGGATAAATACTAATGAACTTATCAAATTCTTCATCTAGTAATTCATCTTTTGATTTGAATTTAGGTATTATGCCAAATATTTTTTCAACTAATTCTCTAATAGAAACCTTTCGGTCTATTTTTGCCGATTTTCGTAATTTTTCAAGATTAAAATATTCATTAGGCTTGTCCATGATTTCATTTTTAATATGGCTCACCACTTGCTCCCAGTTGCCCAGTTCTACATTTTTTCTAATGATATCGTCCATTTTAATACGATTCTCAAAATCACGATAGAGCATGCGGTCAATCTTCATGCCTTCATAGCCTATTACTTTTTCTTCAGCTACTACTAAAGGATCGAGTAACTCACTGGTGTATTTCTTTATCCTTTTAGTTTCACCGGTATTATCTGGAATGCCTTCTCTTACCTTTGGTAAAATCAACACTTCATCATAGTCAAACTTTTCTTCAAAATATTCACAATTGGCAAAGAAATCAAACAATTTAAAATGGGCTTTATCTTTTTGAATACTTTCTTCTTCCTGCAACTCATTCTTGAATTTATAGGTAAAAGTATGCTTGCGAGTACCACGACCTTTTATCTGAACAAAATCTGACGGACTAAAAACAGGACGCATCAAGCCAATATTCAATAAATCAGAACAGTCATAACCGGTAGTCATCATACCTACGGTAACACAAACACGTGTTTTGCTCGATTTATAACCCTCTAACCAATTGGTTTTCCCATTAAGGTTGTTATTAGAAAAATTAATAGTCATTTGTTGGGCATTGGTAACTTGAGAAGTTACCTGAACAGCAAAATCAGAATTATATTTATTAGGAAATAATTGTTCGGCAAACTCATTTAAAATTTCTGTGATTCGTCTTGCATGATTCTGACTCACTGCAAAAATGATGGTTTTCCCAATTTCATTCGTTATAGGGTCACGTAACGCTTTTTCTAAAAAAGTCGAACAAAAAACAGCATTGGTTTTATCTGAAAAGAATCTTTTTTCAAAATCTCTAGATACAAATGTTTCCGCTTCTTGACCTTCTTCTGTTTGGGTTACTACGGCATAACCTTCGTCAGATAATAATTGTGTGGTTATTTCAGTACGGGCATCAATGGTAATAGGATTTCTTAGGAAATCATCTTTTACACCTTGCAATAATGTATATCTAAAAGTAGGTTGCCCATTTTCGCAACCAAAAGTAGTGTAGGTATCGCGTAGCATTCTACGTTCAATTTCCCTAGGGTCATTTTCTCGTATTTTATCTAAATCGACTCCTTTCAAATAATCTTTTGGAGTTGCGGTTAAGCCCAATTTATAACCGTTAAAATACTCAAAAACCGCTCTCGAATTTCCAGAAACAGAACGATGTGATTCGTCAGAAATTAATAAATCAAAATCGGTAGGAGAGAAAAGTTCCCGATACTTATTATTAAAAAGCAACGATTGAATGGTCGTTACAATAATATCGGCTTTATGCCAATCGCTTCGATGTTCTTTGTAGATATACGTAGTATAATCGGGTTTTAAATAATTTGTAAAATCCTTATACGCTTGGTCTTCCAGTTCTAATCGATCTACTAAAAATAAAACTTTCTTTGCATTTTTTGTTCGTAAAAACAACTTGATGACAGCCGCAGCTGTTAATGTTTTTCCTGTTCCGGTTGCCATTTCAAAGAGAAAACGATCGTTCCCTTTATCGACAGCCTCTTGTAGCTTTTGAACAGCATTTAATTGATAATACCGAAGAAAACGAAGTTTATTGTTCCAAATAAAATCGGTACTGTTTTCAACCGTTCCGTTCCAACCAGGTCTTTCTGCATAATCTGGCATTTGTACAGAAGCAATATAATCGATACTTACTTTTTCATTGGCTAATGCTTTTCTATCAGGTTGCCATTCTTTTATAGCTCCGATCTCTAACGGAGAAGGAAATTTATAAATCGGTTTAGGATTTCCTTTTTTTAAATCCCATAAATAATGGACAACTCCATTTGAAAGAATAATGTATTGCGCTCCTACCGTATTGGCATATTTTCTAGCTTGTTCCTTTGCAACAAGTGGGTGTAAACTTTCTTTTTTAGCTTCAAGAACACAAATGGGTTTGTTATTATCATCTACCAGTAAAAAATCAAGAGAACCACCTTTTATCTTTTCATAATCATTGCCCCAGGCATCAATTGCTACTTGACTGATCTTTACGTAATTCTCTAATAAAATATTTGCTTTACCATGCTCAGTATCAAAGAATCGCCAACCTGCTTCAGTAAGCAATTGGTTAATTTTAATTCTTGCATGAGCTTCGTTTTTCATAACATTTATTAGTTATCCCAAACCTACCAAAAAAATACCATTTTAACAATAGGTATTTAAATTCCTGTTTCTGGTATTTCTTACAAAAATAGATTTTGTTTTTACACATTCCTTACGTAAAACCATAACCCGATACACTTTTTGTAAAAAGATCTTCTGAGGTTCGTTCGGGTTTTGTTCGGGTTTTGTTCGGAGTCCAGTGCTTATATCTTAGGTTTTATGCGGGCTGGTTGGGAAAAATGCCGAACAAAGACCGAACAAACCCCCTGAAAAATCCCTTTTTATCGGTCAAAACCCGTCAAAAGCGGTCAAATTCAGTCAAATCCGGTCAAAACCCGTCACCGCAAGGCTAAAGCATACTATTTTTTGAAGTGCTGCAGTTATTACAATTGATGATACCGAACCGGTACAAAATGGCTTGCGTTCAGTAGTATCATAACCTATTGTTAAAAGGAGTATTAATTTTTAATTTTTGTAAGTATGGGAACTTATAACAAAGGCATTTTAGGTGCATTCTCAGGAAAAGTAGGACCAGTAGTAGGAGCTAGCTGGAGAGGAAAAGAAGTGTTGCGCAGTTTGCCCAGAAAAGCGAACCGAGAAGCGACACCGACACAAGCATTGCAACGCTTAAAGTTTAGTACGGTTGCGGCCTTCTTAAATCCGTTATACCCATTGCTAAGCCGCTATTATGGCAACAATACAGGAGAAAAAACCCGTTTAAACCAGGCCATGTCCTATCACATGAAAGAAGCCACGGTGTACAACGATCCTGTTTTTGACATGATATATGCCAAAGTGCAAATTTCTAAAGGAGATTTATTGGGGGTACAAGCGGGTTCGGTAGCCTCCACTGTGGCAAACACCGTAACCTTTACTTGGACAGACAATTCAGGGCAGGGGCAAGCGGTGGCTACTGACCAACTTATTGCGGCTATCTATGAGCCAACGACTAAAACAACCCTGTATGCTTTAGCAGTTGCCAACAGAAGTGCCGGAACCGGAGCCATGATAGTTCCTGCAGGACTAGTGGGCTTAACGGTTGAGGTATGGGCGGGTTTTGCCTCAGCCGACGAAAAGAAATACGCGACCAGTTCGTATTTAGGTAATGTGCTTGTCGTATAATATGACAGAGGGTAGAGCTGCAAAAAAGAGGTTGTTGGAGTCGTAAAGTGTGGGTTTTTAGCACACCCGACAACCTCTTTTCTTTGAAAATTGGTTTTATCAGAAAAAAAGCATTCCCTTTAGAACTTATAAAATAAACGTAAGATTTTTTCGTTATTATATGTGTTTTTTCCTACGGTTATGAATAAGCAGTTAAAACAAATGCAAGACGAAATAGATGCTATAAAAAGGGCGTTGGATTATTTTGTACGGTTGCAAAAAGAAGAAGATTGGTTAGACAATGCCGATATAAAAATGCGTTTTCATATCAGCGATAGTACGTTGTACAGAATGCGCAAAGAAGGGAAAATTCCGTTTGTAAAGATTAGAGGCAAGTACCATTACCCCAAATCGTTTTTGAATGATTATTTGTTGGGTAAGATTTGAGATTATTTGTTATCCAAAAAACTTTTTGTTTTTGCATTAAAAAATCTGCTAATCTGTGAAGGTAAATAGTATGAAGAACTTCTAAGATAAAATGAATTGTACTTTTGATTTTTTATGTAAAAAAAGCAAAAATTACAACACTAGTGAACTCCCTTTTAATTTCTTCAATCAGGTTGATTTTATTTAAAAATTTAAATAATAAAACTTATTTTGAGCCGAATAGTGAATATTAATTTTAAAAGATATTCAAATTTGAAGTATATTGTTGAATTATAATTTAGTATGGAAAATAAAAATATCACTGTTATAAAGTCAATTGAGGATTTCCCATCTGAAAGTGTATTGTTTAAATTAAATAGGGGAGATAAATTAATAATTTATTATGATAAGTTTAGTTCGCCAGAAAAGAAGACAAAAGCAGAAGAGTGGAAAGAAAGGTTTTCAGACTATTCGATTGAAATAGATACTGTTGATGAAAGTATCTCTATTTTTAAGAAAATTACTAAAGAAGAAGTTCTGAAAAATTTGAGTTTTTTTTAAAAATATGAGGCAGAATATAGAGAATTGGCTTCAAGCCTTTTTTTAGAACTAAATAAATTATTATTCAATAATGGAGATCTTAAACATATTGATCCAATAATGAGAAAAAAGTTTGCTAAAGGACAAATTTTAGATTGGAATTTTAATTTTTCAGGAAGTTATTATTCTTTTGAAAATAGGAAAAAAGAAGAGTTTATAACTGTGCCTAAAAACTTTGGAAAGGATACTAAGTTAGATTCGTATTGTTTTCCTAAATTTATTGAAGAGAATAGAGAAATAGCTAGTATTCTTCCAATTAAAATTTATTTTGGATATAAAGATTGGGAAAGGATTGTTAATATTATTTCAGAATAATTATTTCTAATTCATATTGGTAATATTGTAAGAAGCATGTGCTTATTTCAAATTAAGGTTTCATATACAAACGATATTCTTTTTATTCGCTAAAAATAGTCAAAACTTACTTGTTAAAGTAAATTACAATTGTTGCACAAACCATAAAAATTATTTACGTTTGGAATACTATAAAAAAGATTCAAATTCATTCGAATGAAATTCAACGAAGATTCAAGAGTTAAAATTCCTACCATACTACATTTGATACGTTTAGGGTATCAATATCTTTCTTTAAAAGATCAAGTATGGGACGAATCAACCAATATTTTTACGGATATTTTTAAAGAAAATCTACTTCGTTTGAATCATGAGCTTAATGAAGCGGAAGCCGATAAATTTTATGCTGAATTAGCACTTACTTTAGAAAATGAAGATTTAGGAAAAGCTTTTTATGAAAAGTTAATCGATCAATCAGGGATTCGATTAATCGATTTTGAGAATTTTGAAAATAATACTTTTCATGTTGTAACTGAATTAACCTATAAAAAAGATGAAGACGAGTTTCGTCCAGATATAGTTTTATTCATTAACGGATTGCCATTGGTTTTTATTGAGGTTAAAAAACCAAATAATTTAGATGGTATTCAAGCGGAACATAAAAGATTGCAAATGCGTTTCCAAAATAAAAAGTTCCGACATTTTATCAACTTAACGCAGTTTATGGTGTTCTCTAATAATATGGAATACGATGATAATGCGTTGCAACCCTTACAAGGAGCTTTTTATTCGACTACCTCTTACTATAAACCAATATTCAATTATTTCAGAGAAGAGGAAACGTTTGATTTAGAATCACTTTTAAATACTGTTGAAGACGATTTAGAAAACTTTGTTTTAAAGGATAATAATTTATTGAGTATAAAAAACTCACCTGAGTTTTTAACGAATAAAAATCCAAAATCGCCAACAAACAGCATTTGTACTTCGTTATTTCAAAAAGATCGTTTAGCTTTTATTTTGCAATTTGGTTTTGCTTACGTAAAAGATAACAAAGGATTGCAAAAACATATCATGCGTTATCCGCAATTATTTGCTACAAAAGCAATTGAGCAGAAATTAGAAGAAGGTGTAAAAAATGGTATTATTTGGCACACACAAGGAAGTGGTAAAACAGCTTTAACGTATTATAATGTCAAATATTTAACAAGCTATTTTCAATCAAAGAAAGTAGTTCCTAAATTTTATTTCATTGTAGATAGAATTGATTTACTAATTCAGGCAGGAAAAGAGTTTAGAAGTAGGGGATTGGTTGTACACAATATCAATTCGCGTGAAGAGTTTGCAAAAGACATTAAAACGACTTCCGTTATACATAACAGTTCTGGAAAACCTGAAATTACAGTAGTAAATATCCAAAAGTTTCAAGACGATCCTGATGTAGTTCAAAATACGGATTACAATTTAAATATTCAACGTGTGTATTTTTTAGATGAGGTACACCGCAGTTATAATCCTAAAGGTAGTTTCTTAGCGAATTTAAAAGAATCGGATAAGAATGCGATTAAAATAGGCTTAACAGGAACTCCTTTATTAGGAACAGACTACAACACAAGAAGTTTATTTGGTAGTTATATTCACAAATATTACTACAATTCTTCTATTGCTGATGGTTATACTTTGCGTTTGATTCGTGAGGAAATTGAAACCAATTACCAATTAAAATTAAAAGAAGCTTTAGAGTCTATTGACATTTTAAAAGGAAATGCCGACAAAACGCAAGTTTATGCGCATCATCGTTTTGTTGAACCGATGTTAGATTACATTGTGCAAGATTTTGAAAGAGCTAGAATTTCATTTAATGATAATTCTATTGGTGGAATGGTGGTTTGTGATTCTTCCGATCAAGCTAAAAAGATGTATGAAATCTTTCAAACAAAATATGCAATTGCCAACGATAGTTTCAACGTAGCAGCGGAACCAGAGGAATCGTATGGAAACCAAAAAATAGAAGAGAGCAAAGTAAAATCGGCAGCGGTTATTTTACACGACATTGGTACAAAAGAAGAACGCAAAGACCAAGTGGAAGAATTTAAAGATGGAAAGATTGATTTGTTGTTTGTGTACAATATGTTGCTCACCGGTTTTGATGCCCCACGATTGAAAAAACTGTATGTGGGTAGAGTTATCAAAGCGCATAATTTATTGCAAACGTTAACACGCGTTAATCGAACGTACAAAGATTTTCGTTATGGATATGTAGTAGATTTTGCCGACATTCAAAAAGAGTTCGAAAAAACCAATCGCGATTATTTTAATGAGTTGCAAGAAGAATTAGGTGATGAAATGGTGCATTATTCTAATCTCTTTAAATCGGCTGAAGAAATTAAAGAAGAAATAAAGGAAATAAAAGAAGTCTTGTTTCATTATGATACTTCAAATGCTGAAATCTTTCAACAACAAATTTCGCAAATCAGCGATAGAAAAGAAATGTTGAAAATAACACGTGTTTTGAATAACGCGAAGAGTTTGTATAATTTAATCCGACTTTCTGGAAATTACGAATTATTAGAACAACTCGATTTTCATAAATTAACGATTTTATCGCGTGAAGCCAATAATCATTTGGCATTAATCAATACCAAAGAAGCTTTAGAACAAAACGTTGATACTACTAATTTATTGAATGTAGCTTTAGAAGACGTTTTATTCGCCTTTGTGAAAATCAAAGAAGAAGAAATGGTTTTGGCTGATGAATTGAAAAACACGCTTCAAAAAACGAGAGAAATGCTCGGGGGTAATTTTGACCAAAAAGACCCGCATTTTGTTTCCTTGAAAGAAGAATTAGAACGCTTGTTTAAAAAGAAAAATTTAAGCGAAGTGACCAAAGAAGAAATGGAAGCCAATATTAAAGCACTTCAAGAAATTTATGATAAAGCCAAAGAATTAGAGCGCAAAAATGCGTTACTTCGCGCCAAATACGATAATGACGAAAAATATGCTCGTTTGCACAAACGATTAATGGAAAAAGATCCGTTAACGGATAGTGAAAGTAAGCTATTTGAAGCTTTACAAGGATTGAAAAAAGAAATTGATAATCAAATCATGCAAAATGCAAAAGTATTAGAAAATGAAAGTTTTGCAGAAAAAATGATGATTCGCATTTTAATAGATCAATTCAAAAATAAAAATCATATTGCGTTAGATGCCGCTACTTCTAAACGCGTAAATCACATGATTGTAAAAGAATATATGAACGAATTTTACGGAAGGGTGGCGTAATTATGTTACAAGGAGAAGGCTTTCATACTTATTTTGTCTATATACTCACTAATGTGAACAAAACGGTGTTATACATTGGTGTAACTAATAATTTGAAAGCAAGAATTGAACAACACAAAACAGGTGTTATTGAAAAGACTAAGTCTTTTACAGCTAGATACAATGTAAAGCATTTAGTGTACTATGAAAAGTTTACTTGGATACAAGAGGCAATTGCCAGAGAAAAAGAATTAAAAGGTTGGCGAAGGGAAAAAAAGGAAGCACTAATACGGAAAGTGAATCCAGACATGGCGTTTATTGAGTATTAAAAAAACATTATCAATGCGTCTTGTTGGTCATTCCGTTGTGTATGTCATTCCTCCCTGTTTGTCATTCCGACGAAGGAGGAATCCAGATGCTTCCTAATGTCAGCATGACAAGATTATGGAAAACGAAAGAATAAAAGAATAAAAGAATAAAAAATAAAACAATGACCACTAGTCTACAATTTGAAACCCAAACTAAAAACCTCATAGACGAACTAAAAAGCGTTTGTGCCAATTATGGTTTGGGAAATGACGGAAACGAATTTAAAATTATAACCCAAGTTTTTCTATATAAATTCCTGAACGACAAGTTTGTTCACGAAATTAAAGAATTAGAACCTACCATTGCCAATGCCGAAAAATGGGAAGTAGCACTTCGTAATTTATCCGATGATGATTTAGAAATGCTTACGCTTCAAATGAGTGAAAGCACGGCAAACATAAAACCCGAGCAATTAATCTCGAGTTTATTTGAACGTCAAAACGAACCTAAGTTCGCGGAACTTTTCGATACTACTTTGTTGGAAATTGCAGCTGCAAATAGTGAAATCTTCTCGGTAATGACAGAAGGTGGCGAGAAAATTGTATTGTTTGAAAACATTAGTAAATACGTAATCGATAAACGTGATGAGTTTTGCAAAGCCATCATTAACAAATTGGTTAACTTTAGTTTTGAGCATATTTTTCATGAGAAGTTTGATTTTTACGCCACTATTTTCGAATACTTAATTAAAGATTACAATACCAATAGTGGCGGAAAATATGCCGAATACTTCACCCCACATGCTGTAGCCAAAATCATGGCACGTTGTTTAGTAACCAAAGAAGTACAAAGCGTTACCTGTTATGATCCAAGTGCGGGTTCAGGGACTTTATTAATGAATTTAGCCCATCAAATTGGAGAGGATAAATGTACGGTGTATTCGCAAGATATTTCGCAAAAGTCGTCTAACTTATTACGTTTGAACTTGATTTTGAACAATTTGGTGCACTCGATACCGAATATTGTAAAAGGAAATACCATTTTAGATCCGTATCACAAAGATAAAAATGGCCAATTGCAACAGTTTGATTACATCGTGAGTAATCCTCCGTTTAAATTGGATTTTTCAGATTACCGTGATGAGTTAGATACCAAAGAAAACCACGATCGCTTTTTTGCAGGGATACCAAATGTACCGAAAGCTAAAAAAGAAAGCATGGCCATTTATTTGCTATTCTTGCAACACATTATGCACTCATTGACTGATAACGGAAAGGCCGCTATTGTAGTGCCTACAGGTTTTATTACGGCACAGACTGGTATTGATAAAAAAATACGCGAACAAATGGTAGCGCGTAAAATGTTGGCAGGTGTGGTAAGCATGCCAAGTAATATTTTTGCCACTACAGGTACCAACGTTTCCGTTATCTTTTTAGACAAACAAAACAAAGGTGATGTGGTATTGATTGATGCCTCTAAATTAGGCGTTACCGTAAAAGAAGGTAAAAACCAAAAAACGGTATTACAACCCGAAGAAGAAGAACACATTATCAAAACATTTAACGATAAAGTAGTTGTTGACGATTTCTCTGTAGTAGTGAGTTATGACGACATTAAAGCTAAAAACTACAGTTTAAGTGCCGGACAATATTTTGAAGTAAAAATTGAATATGTGGACATTACGGCTGATGAGTTTGCCACTAAAATGAAAACTTTTGAAAACAATTTGGAAAGTTTGTTTGCAGAAAGTAAAGCGCTAGAAAAAGAAATACAGAATAATTTGAAAGGGTTGAAGTATGAGTAAGCTTTGGAAAAAACGAGTTATTGAACTTGTAGATGTATTTAATAATATAAGAATACCATTATCTTCCAAACAGCGTGAAAATATTGATAAAATATACCCATATTATGGAGCACAAGGTATTGTTGATTATGTTGATAATTATCTTTTTGATGGAGAATATATTTTGATTGCTGAAGATGGAGAAAATTTAAGATCAAATAATCAAAATATTTGCAATATCGTTAATAAAAAATTTTGGGTTAATAACCATGCTCATATAGTTAAAGCAAATTTTGAAAATAATACAAAGTATCTTTATTATAATTTTAATAGAATTAAGTTTGAACCATATGTGACAGGTAGTGCACAACCAAAGTTAAATAAAGAAAATTTACTAAACATTGAAACGTATGTTCATAGTTTAAGTGAACAACAAAAAATCGCCAAAGTTCTTTCTGATTTAGATGCCAAAATTGACTTGAACAACAAAATCAATAGTGAGTTAGAAGTTATGGCTAAGACGTTGTATGATTATTGGTTTGTGCAGTTTGATTTTCCCTTCGACTTCGCTCAGGGTAAACCCATCATTTCGAGCCTGTCACATCGAGCGGAGTCGAGATGCGAGAAGCCTTACAAATCATCAGGAGGTAAAATGGTTTATAATAAAGAATTGAAGAGAGAGGTTCCTGAAGGATGGGAAGTTGGAACACTTCTAGATATTTCTACTTTTACTAATGGGTTAGCATGTCAAAAATTTAGACCTAAAGAAAACGAAGATTATTATAAAGTTATAAAAATTCGAGAAATGGGCTCTGGGTTTACTGAAAACTCGGAATTCGTAAGTACTAATATTCCTGAGAAAGTTATTGTTTATAATGGGGATATACTTTTTTCTTGGTCAGCAACTTTAGATGTGAAAATATGGACTGGAGGAATAGGTGGCTTGAACCAACACATATTTAAGGTTACTTCAAAAAAATACCCTAAAAGCTACTATTATTTTGAATTATTAAATTATTTGCAACATTTTAAAATGATAGCAGAATTGCGTAAAACAACAATGGGACATATTACCCAAGATCATTTAAAAGAAAGCAGAATAGCTATTCCTCCTATGGAATTGATACAAAAATCAGATAAAATTATTAGTCCAATTTTAGAAAAAAAAGTAAAATTATACCAAGAAAACCAGGAACTCGCTTCACTACGTGATTGGTTGTTGCCTATGTTGATGAATGGGCAGGTTACGGTGGGTGAGACAGTTGATATTGAAGATAGAGAAGAATTAAAAATGATTGTAGAGAATCCTGAAGCTAAAGTTTTGTCATTACAAGATAAAAAATTAAGACGAAAAATGTTAGCTACATTTATTGTGAATCAATCTTTATCTGATCCTAGTTTTGGTAAAACTAAATTTGAAAAACTATTACACTTAATAGAATATCATATAGTTAAAAACGATTATAATCAAAGATATTCGGTACAGACAGCCGGTCCATACGATGGAGGTTTTACAAATGTTTTTTGGGATGAAGTTATTAGGTCAAAATGGTTTCGATTTGAAGAATTAGGAAATTTAAAAAGAATAGTTGCTGGAGAAAATCACGTTAAATCGTTAGTTGATTATGGATATTTTTCAGATGATTTGAAAGAATCAATTTCAAGGTTTATTTCGCTTTTTAAGTTAAAAAATTACAAGAAAGCTGAAGTTGTTTCAACACTTTATGCTGTTTGGAACAACCGTTTGATAAAAAATGAAATGATTACTGATGCACTTTTAAAGAAAGATTTTTTAGAATGGGATAAACAAAAAGCTCAATATGCCAAGGATTTAGAAAGTGGTTTGAATTGGATGAGATCAGAAAATATAATTCCTAATGGTTGGGGAAAATATATTAGTAGAGCGAAGAGTAAAAAAAAATAAAAAGTAAAAAGAGGAAGACAATTGATTTTTACACCTAAAGATACAATATCAATTCTTAGAGAAAAAGAGATCAAAAAAAGCATATGAAAGAAAATGTAAAAAAAATACCAGCCAATACTACTGAAATTACTTTGTATTGTCACCTAGGAGAGGCATTGATAAAAACTCAAGCGGTAGAACAAGCCTTAAGTCATTCGATAACTCTTAAAATGAATCCTGACGAAACGAAAGAAATTGCGGATGAATTTTTAAAAAAATCCCAAAAATATACTTTAGGTCAAGCTGTAAATATTGCAAAAGAAAAAAAACTTTGTAATTCAGCTTTACAAGAGGAATTAGATTCTTTTTTAAAGCAAAGGAATTGGTTAGTTCACAGTGTTTTGATTGGAAATGAGGAAGATTTTAATGCGGGAAATATAAAAGAAGCATTGTTTCAAAAAATTAAATCTATTTCTGATAAAGCGGAAAGCATTCAACACTTAATTGAGTATGATATGATAGACTTTTGTTCTTCTAAAGGAAGAGATATGTCAAAAATTAAAGAATTATTACAATTACAAGAAAGAGGGATTAGAGTTCGAAAGAGTTTAAATTAATATTTAAAGTTTATAACTCAGGGATTATGTTGCCTTTGATATAAAAAATAAATAAGATTATGAAATACAAGCTTATTTTTGCTTACTTTATAAATGAGAAAAGAATGTATTAAACTTTTTTAATACATGCTATAAGTGAACAGTTTGAAAGAAATATATTTTTTAGGTTTGATTTGCAGCGTAATGTTGCTGCTTTTTTTGGGTTGTACAAATAAAATCGATTCCAATACAGTTGTCTTATTAAAGCAGTATAAAGGACTTCCAAAAGCTGAATTAGATACAGCTAAATTGTGTCTTGAAAAGTTCTATGGTGTAAACGTTCATATTAACGAAAATCAAGAATTGTATAAAGAAGCTTTTGTTCTAATTAAATCACCGAGATACAGAGCTGATTCAATCATTAGATTTCAAAAAAAGGATTTAAAAGATAGTATACAATACGTTTTAGGATTAACGAATAAAGATATCTCTACTACAAAAAGGGATAAAGATGGAAATATCAAAAAACCAGTTTACAAATACGAAGATTGGGGAATTATGGGATTAGCGTATTGTCCGGGTAATAGTTGCATAATTTCAACATTTAGAATCCAGTCTCCTAATGAAAGAATATATTTTAACCGTTTTAAAAAGATTATAGTTCATGAGTTCGGGCATAATTTAGGATTACCCCATTGTAATGATAAAAAATGTGTGATGACTGATGCTGTGGAATCAATAAAAACGATAGATAATGCTGACTTAGCCTTGTGTGAAAAATGTAAACGGGAATTAAGGTAAAGATCACTAATTATGGCACACAATTTTTACTAAATCAGCTTAGGTTTTAAAAAAGAACAAAAAGGCGTATTGATTTTCACTGCTTAAAATGATCAATCTATCCAATGCGCAGCCATTTTACCTATTCAGGAATTAGAGCAAATAGTACAATTATTAAATCAAAAATACAATTCTTGATGTTGGATAATTTTAGAATGAACAAATTGTTTTAATTACTTCCCGATACAAAAATTAGCAAAAATATTACCTAGCAATTCATCATTGGTCACTTCACCTGTAATCTCGCCGAAATAATGCAAAGCAGAGCGGATGTCGATCGCCATTAAGTCCGATGAAATACCGGCATTTAAACCCCATTTTACTTTTTGGATCTCTTCCAGAGCTTTTAACAACGAGTCATAATGACGCGTATTGGTAACAATGGTTTCATTGTTGCGCAAGGCACCTGTATTTACAAATGAAAGCAAAGCATTCTTCAGTTCGTCAATACCTTCTTTGTTTTTTGCGGAAATAAACAAACTGTTCGGAATTTGAGATCTCAGATTCGAAATCAGATCTTCCGACAATAAATCTTTTTTGTTAAATAAAACCAACAGTGCTTTTTGCGGGTATTTATTTTTGATACGCTCGGCTTCATTTTTAAGAGGTTCTAAGCTATCAACTGTTAGCTGAGAACTGTCAACCAAAAAAAGGACAACCTGAGCCTGTTCGATCTTTTCAAAAGTCTTCTGAATCCCGATGCTTTCCACATGATCTTTTGTTTCTCGGATTCCGGCCGTATCGATGAATCGGAAACCAATACCGTTGATGACCAATTCGTCTTCAATGGTATCACGGGTCGTTCCGGCAATGTCCGAAACAATAGCGCGTTCCTCGTTCAGCAAGGCATTCAATAAAGTCGATTTCCCTACATTGGGTTCGCCCACAATTGCTACCGGAATACCATTTTTAATCACATTCCCCACAGCAAACGAATCGATTAAACGCTTTAAAACAAATTCAATGCGGTTTAAGAGTTCATGAAAAGCCGTTCTGTCTGCAAATTCCACATCTTCTTCACTAAAATCTAATTCCAATTCAATTAAGGAAGCAAAATTCAATAATTCTTCACGCAATTTGGCAATCTCATTACTAAAACCACCACGCATTTGCTGCATGGCAATCTGGTGACTCGCTTCATTATCGCTGGCAATAAGGTCAGCTACAGCTTCTGCTTGTGATAGATCCAGTTTTCCATTCAAAAAAGCACGCAAGGTAAATTCACCTGCCTGAGCCATTTTGGCTCCTTTACGGAGCAATAATTGAATGATCTGCTGCTGGATGAAAGTAGAACCGTGACAGGAAATTTCAACCACATTTTCGCCGGTATACGAATGGGGTCCTTTAAAGATAGATACCAAAACCTGATCGTAAACCTTTCCTTCGTCTGTAATATGTCCTAAGTGGATTGTATGTGTCTTTTGTCGGCTCAGTTCTTTACCGGAAACCGATTGAAATACTTGTGTCGCAATAGCAATAGCCTCTTTACCCGACAGGCGGATAACAGCAATAGCACCGGCACCGGAAGGTGTAGCCAAGGCAACGATAGTTTCTTGTGGAATCATAGCTTTTTAATCTTACCGCAAAGATACGAATAGAATTGAGAAGTTGGTCAGGAGGAATAAGGTGTAATACAATGGAAGTCACTCTCGGGGTATACAGTATACCATAAATTGGACAGAAAGCGTAAAATTCAGTATTTTTGCTGAAAAAAATATTCATGTATAAGATCATCATAGCCTTATTGGTTTCGTGCTATACATTTGCTCAGGAAAGCGAAATGAGGTCGGCTCAGGAATTTCAGGAGCATTTGAATGAAGAATTCAGAGATTCTGTTTCAAGTCCGTTAGAAAAGGAAGATTTAGTGCATTTTGAACAATTGGATTTTTATCCGGTTTCACAGGAATTCATAGTTCAGGCAACTTTTGTGCAAGTAAAGAATACAAAGAAGTTTAAGATGAGAACGTCGACTTCCCGAACTCCGTTGTATAAAAAATACGGAGAACTGCATTTTGAGTTAAACGGAAAGCAATTCGTTTTAAATGTATACCAAAATATAGAATTAAGTAAGAAACCGGGATTCAAAGATTATCTTTTTCTGCCCTTTTTAGATTTGACCAACGGAGAAGCAACGTATGCAGGCGGACGGTATCTGGACATGAAGATTCCGGAAACCGATACAGTGGTTATAAACTTCAACAAAGCATACAATCCGTATTGCGCCTACAATCACAACTATTCTTGTCCGATAGTACCCCGGGAAAACGATCTGGATATTGCTATTGAAGCAGGAGTAAAAAAGTTTCATGACTAATGCTGTTCATTAACCTACATACACATCAGTACACAGCTGATCCGGAAATTCTGGAAGTGGTTAACCAATACCCGTGGGAGTTTTCTGCGAAGATCCCTCAGTATTCCATAGGAATTCATCCGTGGTATATAAAGGAAGATCGCTTATCAAGTGATCTGCAGCTAATAGAAGAGAAATTAAAAGACGAAAAATGTCTGGCATTAGGAGAATGTGGTTTAGATAAGCGAATTGAAATTCCGTTATCGCTACAAATGGAAGTCTTTCAACAGCAGATAGAATTGGTACAGCAAACAACAAAGCCTATTATTTTACATTGTGTAGCGGCTTATCAGGAACTCATTGCTATTAAAAAAGAAATGGATATTCAGAACCCGATGATCGTTCACGGTTTCTCAAAAAATGAGCAGGTCGCCAAAAGTTTACTAGATAGTGGACTGTATCTTTCTTTCGGAAAATACCTGTTGCGTAATCCTGATTTAGAAAAGGTTTTTAAATTTGTGCCCGAAAATTGTTTTTTTTTAGAGACGGATACTATTGAAGAGGGGATTGCTCAGGTTTACCAAAAAGCGGCAACTGTAAAAAATTTGACAGTAGAGCAACTACAGCAACAAGTGGCACAAAATTTTGAAGCGGTTTTCAAAAGAAATAAATAAAAAATAAATCAATAGAATAAGGTATGGCAAAGTGGCAAGAACGCGCAGAATTATTGTTTAAGCCGGAAGGGATGGCAAAATTGACAAATGCAAATGTAATGGTAGTAGGTTTAGGTGGAGTAGGAAGTTTTGCAGCAGAATTTTTAGCTCGCGCCGGAGTAGGGAATATGACTATTGTAGATGGCGATACGGTTGATATTACCAATATAAACCGCCAATTACCGGCATTGCACTCTACCGTAGATAAACCAAAGGTACAAGTAGTGGGTGATCGTTTACTGGATATCAATCCGGAACTCAATTTAACCCGTGTTCAGGAATTTCTTTCTCCGGAAAGAGCGTTTGAATTGGTTACTCAGGATTTTGATTATGTACTGGATTGTATTGACAGCTTAACACCTAAGTTGAATTTGATCCTGGCTGCCAAAAGAAAAAAAGTAAAGATCATCAGTAATATGGGAGCCGGCGGAAAGTTCCTGGCAGAAAAGGTAAAGGTTCGCGACATCAGTAAAACCGATTATTGTCCGTTAGCCAAACAAGTGCGCAAACGCTTAAAGAAAGAAGGGATTTCCGGTGGCGTGAAAGTAGTGTATTCAGATGAACGACCGGATTACGATAGCGTAAAAATGACCGACGGGACCAACTTTAAAAAGTCGTTTTACGGAACGAATAGCTGGATGCCGGGATTGTTCGGACTGCATGCTGCACAAACGGTTATTCTGCATATTTTAAAAAAGAAAGACGTTAAAGAAAGCGAATAGCTTTTATATTCAGATATGAAAAAGATCATTATTGCAATCGACGGCTTCTCGTCGACCGGAAAAAGTACCTTAGCCAAACAGTTAGCTAAAGAATTAGGATATGTTTATGTAGATACCGGAGCGATGTACAGAGCCGTGACCTATTTTGCCATGCAAAACCATTGGGTTTCTGAAGAGCATTTAGACAAAGAGCAGGTCGCTCAAAACCTGAATAAAGTTCAGTTGCGTTTCCAGTTCAATGACACTTTGGGATTTGCTGAAATGTATTTGAACGGTGAAAATGTTGAAAAAGAGATCAGAACTCTGGAGGTGTCTCAAAAAGTAAGCCGTATAGCTGAAATTTCGGAAGTACGTGCTAAATTAGTACAACAACAACAGGAAATGGGGCAGGATAAAGGAATCGTAATGGATGGCAGAGATATAGGAACGGTTGTATTTCCGGAAGCAGAGTTAAAAATTTTCATGACGGCATCGGCAGAGACAAGAGCTGAGAGAAGGTATAAAGAGTTGTTAGATAAAGGTCAAACGGTAACGTATGAAGAAGTATTGGAAAATGTGGAACAACGGGATTATATTGATACGCATCGTGAAGATTCACCTTTAGTACAGGCTGAAGATGCTGTTGTGATCGATAATTCAGATCTGACCCGTGAAGAGCAGTTTGCAAAAGTTATGGAATTGGTCAAACAAAAAATAAGCTAACAAGTTTAGAATAAGAGCGGTAATAAAACTTTTTTTTAAAAATAAGTATTTGGATTTCAGAAAAAATGACTATCTTTGCACACCTTTTTGGCAGAGTAGAGTTTCCGATTGGGTATCAAGTAATTATGTAAAAAACACTGTTGTGGTTTAATCTGCAAATTGAAACTCAAAAAACCCGGCATACAAATTTTTTTAATCAGCATGGCTGAAATTAACAAAACACAAGAAGAGTTTTTAGCAAACTTTAACTGGCACAATTACGCAGAAGGTATTGATGCGGTAGATGAGAAAAACTTGCAGGAATTTGAAGATTTAGTAGCAAAAACTTTCGTATCTACTGACGATCAAGAAGTTGTAGAAGGAGTTGTGGTAAGAATTACAGATAGAGACGCAATCGTTGATATCAATGCTAAATCAGAAGGTGTTATTTCTTTAAACGAATTTCGTTACAATCCTAACTTACAAGTTGGTGATAAAGTAGAAGTTTTAATCGACGTTCGTGAAGATAAAACAGGGCAATTAGTATTGTCTCACAGAAAAGCCAGAACTATCAAAGCATGGGATAGAGTTATCGCTGCTCATGAAACTGGTGAAATCGTTAACGGTTTCGTTAAATGTAGAACTAAAGGTGGTATGATCGTTGACGTATTCGGAATCGAAGCATTCTTACCAGGTTCTCAAATTGATGTTAAACCGATCCGTGATTACGATCAATACGTAAACAAAACTATGGAATTCAAAGTGGTTAAAATCAACCACGAATTCAAAAACGTTGTGGTTTCTCACAAAGCGCTTATCGAGGCAGATATCGAAGAACAAAAGAAAGAAATCATTGGTCAATTAGAAAAAGGACAAGTATTAGAAGGAGTTGTGAAAAACATCACTTCTTATGGTGTGTTCATTGACTTAGGTGGTGTTGACGGATTAATCCACATCACTGACTTATCTTGGTCTCGTATCAACCACCCAAGCGAAGTATTAGAATTAGATCAAAAATTAAATGTTGTAATCTTAGACTTTGATGATGAGAAAACACGTATCCAATTAGGTTTAAAACAATTACACCCTCATCCGTGGGATGCTTTAGATACTAACTTACAAGTTGGAGATAAAGTAAAAGGTAAAGTAGTAGTTTTAGCGGATTACGGTGCTTTCATTGAAGTTGCTGACGGTGTTGAAGGATTGATCCACGTTTCAGAAATGTCTTGGTCTACTCACTTAAGATCAGCTCAGGATTTCATGAAGATCGGTGATGAAGTAGAAGCGGTTATCTTAACTTTAGACAGAGATGAGCGTAAAATGTCATTAGGTATCAAACAATTAACTCCGGATCCTTGGACTGATATCACTACTAAATACCCGGTAGGTTCTCGTCACACAGGAACTGTTAGAAACTTTACTAACTTCGGTATCTTCGTTGAATTAGAAGAAGGTGTTGACGGTTTAGTGTATATTTCTGACCTATCTTGGACTAAGAAAATCAAACACCCGTCTGAATTTGTTAACGTTGGTGATAAATTAGACGTTGTTGTATTAGAGTTGGATGTTGAAGGACGTAAATTATCTTTAGGTCACAAACAAACTACTGAAAACCCTTGGGATAAACACGAAGAAGCTTTCGCTGTAGGTACTATTCACAATGGAACTATTGCTGAGATCGTAGACAAAGGTGCTACTGTAGATTTCGGTGATGATGTAGTTGCTTTCATTCCGTCTCGTCACTTAGAAAAAGAAGATGGTAAAAAATTGAAAAAAGGTGAAACTGCTGACTTCAAAGTAATTGAGTTCAATAAAGAATTCAAAAGAGTAGTAGCGTCTCACACTGCTATCTTCCGTGAAGAAGAAGAAAAAGTAGTTAAAGAAGCTGCAGCGTCAACTTCATCTAACACAGTTGAAAAATCAACTTTAGGTGATATCGATGCTTTAGCAGAATTAAAAGCTAAAATGGAAAAAGGAGGAAACTAATCTTTCTCTTTTCTGAATAAATTAAATCCCGCGTGTTTCATGCGGGATTTTTTTGTTTAAGACATTTTGGATAGGATTAATTTTTTATTAAAATTAACTTAGAAATAACTTGTTGAAATATAGTTTTTTTCTTTCTTTTGTTAGTAAATTTCTTGATATGAAAAAACTTTATTTTTTATCTTTTTTATTGCTTAATTTTCTAGCTAATGCTCAGATTATTAATTTTCCTGATGCAAATTTAAAGGCAAAGTTGTTAAGTGCAACGGCTGGAACAACTTCTTCTAATCACGTTGCATCTACAGTAGCTGATCCTGGACTATGGCCAACATTTTTCCATAAAATTGATACAAATGATAATGGTGAAATAGAGGTAAGTGAAGCAGAATTAATAACATACCTAGATATTTCAAGTGCAAATATTACTGATTTAACAGGGTTATCGTATTTTAGTAATCTTAAAACGCTGATATGTAAATATAATCAAATCTCCAATTTAGATGAGGTTAATACTTTGTCTAATTTACTTCTTTTTCATTTATATTATAATAGTAATAGTAATTTAACTCAAGTCAATTTAAATAATCTAGTAAACTTGACAAAGTTACATTGTTTTGGTAGTGGTATTAGTGAGTTAATAGTGTCAAGTAATGTTAGTTTAACAGCTCTTGATTGTATGGGTAATCAATTAACAACTCTAGATGTTTCAAATTGTCCAAATTTAAATTATTTAAGATGTGCTAATAATTCTAGTTCTCTTGAATATCTCAATTTGAAAAATGGAAATACACAAGATTGGATAACTTTGGACATTTACGGTTTACAAAATTTAAAATATGTATGTGCAGATGAGGAAGATATTGCTTTAGTTCAAAGTAAAATAAATAATTTACCTAACTGTCATGTTAATACTTATTGTTCTTTCACACCAGGTGGAACATTCTATGAAATTTCTGGAAATGTAAAATTTGATTATGACGATAATGGTTGTGATAATTTAGATTTTTCTTATTCTAATTTGAGTTTTGATATAACTGATGGAGTAACTCCAAGTATATTTATCGCTAACCAAACAGGTGAATATTACATTCCTGTTGGAAATAGTAGTCTTATAATTACACCAAATTTAGAAAATCCTACATATTTCAATATCACTCCGCCAAGTTTTACAGTAGATTTTCCAACTCAACCAAGTCCGTTTACGCAAGATTTTTGTGTTACGGCAAATGGCGTGTATTCCGATGTGGAAGTTATGATTGTACCAATAAATCCTGCGAGACCAGGTTTTGATGCAAATTATAAATTAGTATTTAAAAATAAAGGAAACCAAGTTGAAAATGGAACTGTAAGCTTAACTTTTGATAATACAGTTTTAGATTATGTTTCTTCAAATCTGGTTTATGATAGCTCAGTAACTAATAGCTTTACTTGGAATTATACTAATTTACAACCGTTTGAAATTAGAGAAATTGAAATTGCCTTCAATGTAAATTCTCCAATAGAAACACCTGCTGTCAATAATGGAGATGTGTTAAATTATACAGCTACAATTACAACAGCAAATACAGATGAAACTATTGAAGATAATTCATTTACATTAAATCAAACCGTGGTTGGTTCTTATGATCCTAATGATAAAACCTGTTTAGAAGGAGAAGTTGTTGGACCGAGTATGATTGGAAAATATATACACTATGTAATTCGTTTTGAAAATACAGGAACTTATGCTGCACAAAATATCGTAGTAAAAGATATGATTGATGCTTCAAAATTTGATCTTTCAAGTTTAGTTCCTTTGCATAGTAGTCATGATTTCTATACAAGAATTAAGAATAATAAAGTGGAATTTATTTTTGAAAATATCAATCTAGATTTCAATGATTCTACCAATGATGGTTATGTTGCTTTCAAAATAAAAACGTTGCCTACTTTAAATATTGGTGATACGTTTAGCAATGAAGCTAATATCTACTTTGATTATAATTTTCCGATTACAACCAATAATTATGTAACAACGATTCAAGCTTTGAGTAATCCGAGTTTTGAATTTGGAGATGAGTTTACTTTATATCCAAATCCGGTGAAGGATATTTTAAATATTTCAAGTAAAAATCAAACGGAGATTAAATCGGTTGAAATTTATAATATTATTGGGCAATTGGTAATAGTTGTACCAAATGCTGTACAGAATATAGATGTTTCTAGCTTGGAAAGCGGAACTTACTTTGTAAAAGTAAATTCTGAAAAGGGTAGTGGGAATACAAAATTTATAAAAGAATAAGTAAAAATAAAAGCTCTGATGAAAGTTAGGGCTTTTTTATTTTGCTGTTTAATTATTATATCGTAATATTACAATATAATAATTTAACTATGGGAGCTTCAAAAGCCGATTTTTTTACCAAAGAACAAAATGATTTAGCAGGTTTATTCAAAGCCATGTCGCATCCGGCGCGTATTGCTATTATTCAGTATTTATTGAGTGTAGATAGCTGTATTTGCGGTGATATTGTGAACGAATTACCATTGGCGCAGCCAACGGTTTCGCAGCATTTAAAAGAGTTGAAGAATGCAGGTGTTATTCAGGGAAATATAGAGGGAACAGCGATTTGCTATTGCTTGAATCTGGAAACTATGCAGAAGATCCAGCATTACTTTGGTGAAATATCAAGTAAGCTACAAAAGAAATGTTGTTAATTTTAAAAAACATAAAAAATGAAATTATCAGAATTTAGAATAGCTTTAGAAACGATAACTGAATTTACTATTCAGTTACCTGACGGAACTTTCGTTCCGAACCATTTTCATATTACAGAAATGGGATTGTTGACTAAGAATTTTATCGATTGCGGAAATACCATTCGTGAAGAAAAGTTGATCACGTTTCAAGTTTGGTTTGCCGGCGATCTGGAACATCGTTTAACGGCTGATAAGGTGTTTAAGATCATTAAAGCCTCCGAGAATTTGTTTCAAGGACAGGATCTGGAATTGGAAGTGGAATATCAAATGGAACAAACCATCGGGAAATTTGGTTTGGCTTTTGAAAACGGAATCTTTAAACTGACTAAAAAAGAGACTACTTGTTTAGCATCTGATCATTGCGGCATACCACCGGAAAAAATGAAAATTTCTTTAAAAGACCTGGAAGCCAAAACAAGTTGTTGTACACCAAATTCGGGCTGTTGCTAAATGGAACTTTCGAAGAAAGAACATTGGGAAAATGTTTTTGCTACAAAGGCTGTAAATGAAGTGAGTTGGTACCAACCCAATCCTGAAACTTCTTTACAGCTTTTTGAAAGGTATGGTATTGATAAAAAAGCTAAAATAATCGAGATTGGTGGCGGTGACAGTTATTTGATAGATCATTTGTTGCTTTTAGGTTACGAAGATCTGACGGTTTTAGATATTTCTGAAAAAGCCATTGAAAGATTAAAGACAAGATTAGGGGATAAAGCTAAAAATGTAAATTTTATAGTTTCAGATGTGTTAGATTTTCAACCGACAGAACGTTATGATGTTTGGCATGATCGCGCAAGTTTTCATTTTCTAACGAAAACCAATGATATTCAGAAATATGTTGATTTGGCTTCCAAAGCCTTGACACAAGACGGATTTTTATTTTTGGCAACCTTTTCTGCCAATGGTCCGTTGAAATGCAGTGGATTGACCGTTACGCAATATGATGAACCTAAAATAGGACTTCTTTTTCAAAACAATTTTCAGAAATTAAATTGTTTTATGACGAACCATCAAACACCGTTTGATACAATTCAAAATTTTATTTTTTGTTCCTTCCAAAAGAAATAATATGTATTCAAAATTATTGCAAACACTTGAAAAAATAACAGATATTTCTGTTTCAAACGAACGAAAAGAGGTCTTACAATCTTTAATTGATTTTATTCAGAACAAAGTCAATTCAAAAGACGAGATCCGATTAAATTTTATCTGTACACATAATTCACGTAGAAGTCATTTAGGGCAAATCTGGGCACAAACTATGGCTTTTCATTTCGGAATTCCAAATGTTTATTCTTATTCAGGCGGAACAGAAGCCACAGCAATGTTTTCTAAAATAGTGGAAACTTTAACGCATCAAGGATTTAATATTGAAAAATTAAGTGAGAGTACTAATCCGGTTTATGCTGTAAAATTCGATAGTAGTGAAGCGGCTGTTATCGGGTTTTCAAAAAAATACGATGATACGTTTAATCCGGAAAAAGGTTTTGCGGCTATTATGACTTGTTCTCAGGCTGATGGTGGCTGTCCTTTTATAGCAGGAGCAGAAAAGCGAATTCCTATTACTTACGAGGATCCGAAAGCTTTTGACGGAACGGAATTAATGAACGCTAAATATGAAGAGCGAAGTTTAGAAATTGCCTCTGAAATGTATTATGTTTTCTCACAAATAAAAAAATAATATGTCGGTTACAAATTGTGCTCCTGTTGTAGAAAGAAAAAAATTAGGCTTTTTAGACCGGTATTTAACGTTATGGATTTTTATAGCCATGTTGGTCGGAGTCGGGATAGGGTATTTTATTCCTTCAAGTAGTGGTTTTATCAATTCTTTTTCAAGCGGAACGACGAATATTCCTTTAGCAATCGGATTGATCCTGATGATGTATCCGCCTTTGGCAAAAGTTAATTACGCTAAAATGGGTGAAGTATTTAAAAATACTAAAGTATTGGGTGCTTCCCTTATCCTGAACTGGATTATTGGTCCGGTTTTGATGTTTCTTCTCGCTATTTTATTTCTAAAAGGTTATCCGGAATATATGATCGGAGTTATTCTCATTGGTTTAGCGCGTTGTATTGCAATGGTAGTTGTGTGGAATGATCTGGCAGAAGGAAATCGGGAATACGGTGCCGGATTAATCGCTTTGAACAGTATTTTTCAAGTGCTTTTGTATAGTGTATATGCTTATTTTTTTATAACAGTGCTGCCTCCGGTTTTTGGTTATAAAGGGTTTGAAGTCAATATTAGTATTGGTCAGATTGCAGAAAGTGTCGGGATTTATTTAGGAATCCCGTTTGCTTTGGGAATCATCAGCCGATTTGGTTTGATTCGTTTAAAAGGCGAAAAGTGGTTTCAGGAAAAATACGTTCCGTTTATATCGCCAATAACGCTCATCGCATTATTGTTTACGATTGTTTTGATGTTTAGTTTGAAAGGCGAATTGATCGTTCAGATTCCGATGGATGTAGTTCGAATTGCCATTCCTTTGGTAATTTATTTTGCCTTGATGTTTGTGATGAGCTTTTTTATCGGGAAATATTTCGGTGCCAATTATTCTAAGGCTACAGCCATTGCATTTACGGCAACCGGAAATAATTTTGAATTAGCAATTGCAGTTTCTATTGGCGTTTTCGGGATTAATAGCGGTCAGGCTTTTGCCGGTGTAATAGGTCCTTTAGTAGAGGTTCCGGCTTTGATAGCTCTGGTTAATCTGGCTTTCTGGTTTAAGAAGAAATACTTTTAGAATAAAATATATTAAAAAACCGGATTCTTTAGGGCTTAAAGAATCCGGTATATTTAGTTATGTTAAAAGTAATAGCATAATCTTATTTAGCCCTATTCTTTTAAAATTTTAAAAACTGATTTTTGACCTTTTTGTTCAAGGGTCAGAAAGTATATTCCTTTTTTTAATGAAGAAACATCAATAGTTTGTTTAGGTGTTTTGTCTGTAAATTCAATATGGTATACATTTTTTCCTGAAATGTCATATATCATAATCGCATCAATACTTGTTCCGTAAATAGTTAAAAGATCTGTTGTGGGATTAGGATATACTTGAATGCTGTTTACTGTAGTGTTAAATGTTTTGTTATCCAATACCGTTGTAATAGCAAACTGATAAGGAGTTTGGTAGTTAGAGGTACTAGGACTTACACTGGTTATTCTTAAAAAGTAATTGCCGGGACTTAATGTTTCAGTAAAGTTTAACGTATTTCCGCTGTTATTATGGGCAGAACCGATTAAATTTCCGTTGGCATCTAAAAATGAAGCATTCATATTACTCGTAACAATAGAACTCATATCTACTGTAGCATTGACATTATCAGAAACGGTAAACTTAAAATAATCGATGTCTGAAGTACCGGAATTAGCCTGAACGGTGGTAAAACCAATGTAATTTTGATTTGTTGAAATACCGTAAGCTAACTCTTTATAATTGGGTTCGTCTAAACCTTGAAGGATCTGGTAATATTTACCGGGAAGTTCGGTGTGATTTTCAATAAAATCAAAAGAAGAGTTAAAGTAAAAATACTTAGCAGGATAAAGCAGACCTGTTATGTATGTATTTAAAAGTGAAGAAGGCTCTGCTACGACACCATCAGTTGTTCCTCCTGTAATTCTACCGATAACACAAGAAAAGTCAATATAATTATCCAGGACTTTTTGATTCAACCCTATAATACTTTCTCCTGTGACACCATTGCAATTAATATCAACATTATAAAAATCAGGAGAATAAGAATTATCATTCATGCTACTGCTGTTCTGTATTTCTGTTCCTCCGAATAAATAAACGCTAGGCTCACCGCTGTAATAGTAGGTTTCTTTAAGATCCCGGATAGCTTCTGAACGAACATTAACACTGGTAAAGAAGGCTAGAGGATTATCGCTGGCATTACTTCCGCCGTGTGGTGTTCCTAAAGTCAGCAATTTGGCTACGTGGTGCAGGTTGTCAGCCTGCCAGTTGTTTGTATTCTGAAGATATTCTCTGGAAGCCAAACCTCCCATGCTGTGACCTACCAGAATAACTTTGTCTTTTCCGGTTATTTGTAAAACACGCTGTACGGCATCTTTCATGGCTGCTCCTTGTTTGGTAACGGCGGCCTGGTTACTCAATACATTAGTATCAATTGTGCCGTCAGGATTTAGATTAAAGTTGACGTAATAATAATCTCCGTTTTGAAAGTTTGTAGAAAATGCGGCAATATCAGCATTTGCAACAGGGTAGAAATCGGTATTGGCAAGTACATTATTTGAATCTGCATTGAGACAATAATCCAGTCGGCCACCAAAAGTAAAATTGTACTGGTTGTCAAAATAATTGGTAGAAGTATTCCAAGTATCTGAGCTGGAATTTAATCCGTGTACAAAGATAATAGGATAGGGAAGTTTGCTGGTAAATGTTTGAAGGTTAGCTTGAGGCGTTTTTAATACAATTATTTCATCATTGTGAAATTCCAAATATTCAAGCTGAGTAGCTCTGGGTTTAAAAACAACTTGTGCATAAACCGATGAAGCAAATAAAAACAGAGTAGAGAGAAAATATAGTTGTTTCATAAATTATATATTGAATTTTTATGCAATATATAATTTTTTAACAAAATAATAATAATGTGGTAAAAAATAACATAAATAAATACTCTCTTTTTAATGAGAGTATTTATTCTTTATCGATTGAACCCAGTACCCGCTTCATAAAATCGTTAAGAGCTGTTTTCTTGTCTTTTCCTTCTTTGATCATTTTATGAACTTCAAGGGCACCGTACATGTTGGAAATCAATTCACCGATCACATCAAGTTCTTCGTCTTTAAGAGAAGGAACTTCAGTAAGGTTTTCTAAAACTTCTATAGTTTCAACCAGATAATCCTGATCATTTTCCTCAATAAACTGAGTTAATTGTTTAATTACAGGGAGTTTCATTTGGATAGATTTAATAGTTCCTGTTTGCCAGATTACAATACTTTGCTTGCTAATTCTGCCAAAACTTCTGCTTTGTTTGTCTGAGTCTGATCGACCAGTTGTCCGTTTTTGAATGCTGCGAAAGTAGGTAAATTATCCACTTTTGCTAACTTTCTGGATTCAGGGAATTTTTCTGCATCTACTACTAAAAACGGTACATTTTCATGTTCAGAAGCTAATTTTTTAAATTTAGGCTTCATAATTCTACAGTTACCGCACCATGAAGCTGAAAATTGTACCAATACAATATCATTAGTGTTTACAATTTCCTGTAAGTTATCTTGATCTAATTCTTGGAACATAGTTGTTGTAATTTCAATCTCAATAACAATATCAGATTTCAATTACTGATCTTGACATTGCTATTGAGATTTATTATTGATTTTTTTATTAGTGAGAAGCTAAGTATTCAGCAGTACTTTTTCTGTCAGCTTTCATAGCGTCTTTTCCTTCTTCCCAGTTTGCAGGACAAACTTCTCCGTGTGTTTGAACGTGTGAATAAGCATCAATTAATCTTAAGTACTCGTGTACATTTCTTCCTAAAGGCATATCGTTTACACTTTCGTGGAAAATTTTACCGTCTTCGTCAACTAAATAAGTCGCACGGTACGTTACGTTAGAACCTTCGATTTGATATTCACCGGTTTCTTCGTTGAAAATATCTTCAGCTTCTAGAATTCCTAATGCACTTGACAAGTTACGTGTTGTATCAGCAAGGATCGGGTAAGTAACTCCTTCGATACCACCGTTATCTTTCGGAGTGTTTAACCATGCAAAGTGAACTTCATTTGTATCACATGAAGCACCGATTACCATAGTGTTTCTTTTTTCAAATTCAGCTAAAGCTTCTTGGAAAGCATGAATTTCTGTAGGGCACACAAAAGTAAAGTCTTTTGGATACCAAAATAAAAGAACTTTTTTCTTGTTGTTAACAGCTTCTTCAAAAACGTTGATTTTTAAGTTGTCACCCATTTCAGAGATCGCGTCAACAGTAATGTTAGGAAATTTTTTACCTACTAGTGCCATAAAGTTTTTATTTTAAAGTTATTACTAATTTTCTGATAGCAAATTTACAAATAAAAAAACCATAACTATAGTTAAGTCATGGTTAATTTTTATTAGAGAATAAGTTTTATTTATACTGCTTATTCTGTCTCTTTTTTTGAGACTAATTGTCTTATTTTTATGTTCAAAGCTGCAAAAAGTAATGTCATTAACGGACTCAAATAATTGAAAATAGCATAAGGCAAATAATCAAAAGTGGCCACACCTAAAGCTCCTGATTGATAAGCCCCGCATGTGTTCCAAGGAATAAGGACTGAAGTTACAGTTCCTGAATCTTCAAGAGTTCTACTTAAGTTTTCAGGCGCTAAGCCTCGATCTTTATAAGCTTTGGCAAACATTTTTCCGGGAACTACTATGGCCAGGTATTGGTCAGATGCAGTGACGTTTAAAGCAAGGCAGCTTCCTACTGTAGAAGCAAACAATCCGGCTGTTGAATGAGCCAGTTTTAATAAGGATTGGCTAATGCGCGCTAATGCTCCGATTGCATCCATGATTCCTCCGAAAACCATAGCACAAAGGATCAGCCAAATAGTACCTAACATCTTTTGCATTCCTCCGGCTTTGAAAAGGTCTTTTAACGTTTCATTATCAGTTGGGATCACAGATTCAACAGTGATCGCATTCATTACGCCTTTATAAGCATTTACGAAGTTCAGTTCAGTTCCTCCGGAAAGCATCAGTACAATATTGGGCTGAAAGATAATAGCAAAGATAGCTCCCAGTAAGGTTCCTATTAAAAGGGCAATAAGCGGTTCTGTTTTTTTGACGATCAATCCGATCACAATAACCGGAACTAAGAATAGCCACGGTGTGATGGTAAACGATTTTTCGATATCTGCTAAAAGTCCGTCAGTATTAGCAATTCCGTGCGTCTCTACGGTTAGCCCGAAAATGATAAAAATAATCAATGTGATGATGTAGGTAGGAACAGTAGTTAAGGTCATATACTTGATATGCGTAAACAGATCTGTTCCGGCCATGGCAGGAGCTAAATTGGTTGTATCAGACATTGGTGATAACTTATCTCCGAAATAAGCACCGGAAATTACGGCACCGGCAACCATACCTAAATCAAAGCCTAAAGCTCCTCCTATTCCTATTAGAGCTATACCTACAGTAGCTGAAGTAGTCCAAGAACTTCCTGTGGCTATAGAGATTACCGAACAAATAATTAATGTGGCCGGTAAAAAGATAGCCGGACTTAGAATTTTTAGTCCGTAATAGATCATAGAAGGAATTACACCGCTAACGAGCCAGGTTCCGGCAAGGGATCCTACCATTAACAAGATCAATATGGCTCCTGCAGTTGATTTGATATTTTCAGCAACTTCATCCAGCATTTTTTTATAGGTAACTTTGTTTAGGAAACCTACAATTGCTGCAACCGAAGCTCCTAAAAGAAGGACAAACTGGTTTGTTCCGCTTAGGGCTTCATCACCGAAAACATATACGTTAAAGGCTAACATACCGATTAAGGCTATGACAGGGATCAGGGCTTCAAAGATGCTTAGTTCTTTATTTTTGATGATTTTTGTACTCATAAAATAGTGTTATTGGCTTATAATTAATTATTTAAGAAACGTGTTGAAGTAGTCAGCAATTTTAGCATACATGTGAATACGATCAGTTCCTCTTACATTGTGTTCATGATTAGGGTATAAGAAATAATCCACTTGTTTTCCGGCTTTGATACAGGCTTCAATAAAGTTCATGCTATTTTGTTGTACGACTACAGGATCTTGTGCACCGTGTATCACTAATAAACGAGCCTTTAAATTGGCCGCTTTATTTAATAAGGATGCTTTTTCATAACCTTCAGGGTTTTCTTGAGGAGTGTCCATATAGCGTTCTCCGTACATTACTTCATAATATTTCCAGTCGATAACCGGTCCGCCGGCTACACCTGTTTTAAACAGTTCCGGATAAGTGGTTAACAAAGAAGTAGTCATAAACCCTCCGAAACTCCAACCGAAAACACCGATTCTGTCACTGTCTACAAATGTTTTTGATTTTAAGAATTCTACACCTTTTAGCTGGTCTGCCATTTCATTGATTCCCAGTTGTCTGTGGTTTACATCACAAAAGTGTTTGCCTCTGGCTTCACTTCCTCTGTTGTCCAATGAAAATACCACATAGCCTTGTTGCGCCATATAGTAATCAAAGAAGGCGGCACCGGCTAACCATTTGTTCTTGATCAATTGTGCATGAGATCCTCCGTATACATAGATCATTACCGGATATTTCCGGGTAGGATCAAAGTTTGCCGGATATAGAATTCTTCCGTTTAAAGGTGTTTTGCCATCAGCAGAAGTTAAAGTAACCAGTTCCGTTTTAGGTAAATCAATTTTTCCGGTAAACGGATTTTGAGCATTGACTAAAACCGTTTCTTTTTTTGTTTTAGTATTTAGAATCTCAATTTTGTTAGGTGTTTCTGTATTACTGAACGTATCTAAAATATATTTTCCGTCAGAAGAAACAGCGGCAAGATGAGTTCCGCTATCAGAGGTTAATTGTGTTGTTTTTCCTGATTTAAGGACAACATTGAACAATTGACGGTCTAATCCTTGATTGGTAATTCCGGTGTAGTAAACCGATTTATTATCTGAACTAAAACCAAGGAACTCCTGAACAATAACGTCTTTAAAACCTAGGTCTTTAATTAATTTGCCAGAAGTACTGTATAAATACATCTGGTTGTAACCGTTGTTATCAGTTTGATAAATAAATTGTTCCGGATCATTCGGTACAAAAATAATAGTATGTTGAGGCTCAACCCAAGTGAGGGACTTTTCTTCAAACAATGTTTTTATCAAAGCTCCGGTTTGGGCGTTGTATTGATTGAATCGTAAATGATTTTGTTCCCGATTCAGAACACCTATAAATATACTTTTCCCGTTCGGATGCCAGGAAACCATCGTTAAATATTGTTCTTTTGGTTCACCGGTTTGGATTTGAACAGTATTTTGTGTTTTCAGATCAAAAACTTGAAGTGTCACTTCTTCACTTTTCATACCCGCCATAGGGTACTTAATGTTGTTATTTACTGCTTCGCGTTCATTCCAGTTAATGATAGGATAATCTCCTACCATTGTTTCGTCTTTGCGATAATAGGCTAGTTTTGTACCGTTCTCATTCCACCACATTCCTTTGTGAATACCAAATTCTTGACGGTGAACGTAACTGCTCCCGTTTACAATTCCTTTATTACTATCATTAGTTACGGAAATAGAAGAGCCGTCCTGACGCGTAATTTTGATGTTGTTATCTTCTAACCAAGCAACATCGGAGTTTTTAGAGACTGCCGGTTCATTTGCTGTTAGCGGAGTAGCAACACTATGTATTACTTTTTTATTTTTTAAGTTGTAGTGAACAAAATATTTGTTGCTCTTTCCGTCAACATCAAAAGAAATGACCTCTTTTGTCTCCCAATTAAAGTTGTAAGGGAAAAAACGCAATTCGAAGGTTTCATTAGGAATTGCAGCTTGTAGGTTTTTTGAAAGTTCGGAAGTTGACGCTAAAGTATGTTCTTTCCAATTGTCGGAATCATTTCTTTCCAGTAGTGATTGGAAATCTTTACTTACATAAACAATAGCATTTTCATTTTTTTTCCATTGCGAAAACAATAGGTTTTCAGGAGCATATTTTCGAGAACCGGTTACGGTTTCTTCAATAGTGAAATTTTGGGAAAATGATACTAAATGAAAGAATAATGCAAAAGCACTGATTATAATTTTTCTCATATTTAATTTTTGATTACGAAATCCAAAAATAACTTTAAATTATTGAAAAGGAAAATTTATCCTTGAAGTTTTCCATATTAAATAACAAAACGGGACAAGTGTTAAAAGATTTTAATAGAATTTGCTTTTTTCTTAAAAGCTAAAAGATTTTTTTAGGTAGTACAGAAAGATCTTTTTTTTAGTAAAAAAAATAAAGTTTTATTGTCTTTAAGATTAAAAATTTGTCATTCTGTTTTTATTTTAGTTAATTTATGCGTTTTTAACCCCTTTATTTGATTTTTATTATGAAAAAAACGCTACTTTTTATTCTTTCGGGAATAAGTATTACTGTTACTGCCCAGGTAGGGGTGGGGACTACGACCCCAAGAGCTGCTTTAGAAGTTAATTCTACAACTAATGGTTTTTTAGCTCCGCAAATTGCTTTGACTGATACAACGATTGACACCCCCGTAGTAAATCCTGCCGGCGGAGCTTTGACAGCAGGAACTATTGTGTACAATACAGCAACTGTAAATGATGTAACACCCGGTTATTATTATTGGAACGGGACAATTTGGGTGAGAATGGCAGCCGGAACAGGAGGCGGTTCTCATAATACACTTGACATGGCCTATGATGAAGGTGGTGCAGGTGCCGGAAGAGTTATTAATGCTGATGCCGGAGCAGTATCTATTACAAACAATAACTCGGCTTCAACAGGACTTTTGGTTGTAAATAATACAACTTCTGCGGGCTATTCCGGACAATCTAATTTTGTGATCAATGATAATACGATAGGTGTTGTCGCTAATGTTGATGCAAATGGTGTAGGGGTGCTCATTGACCATAATGATACCAATAACCCTTATGCGGGTTTGCAAATAACGAATTATTCGGCAAACGGTTCAGGTATTTTATCAACTACAAATGCGGCAGGACCTTCAATTGCTGTTGAGGCAGACGCAGCCTCCGGAGCAGCTAATGCTATGACAGTGTATAATTTCAGAACAGGTGGTGGTGCTGCTATTGATGCCATTGGAGCGATAGGAATTCGTTCTATGAGTCAAACGGCTTCCGGGTCGGCATTTGCAGGTTATCTGAATGCTACGCAAGGAACGGCAGCGCAATTTAACGGAGCTGGAACAGCCTCTCTTTCTCCGATCAATGTTTTTGCGGGGAACAACCGTTACGGTGCAGTTGTTCAGGGAAATCCTGTAGGAACATATTCAAGTTTTCCGGGAACCAGTGGAGCAGCTTTTATAGGGTATGCTACGAACTATTCAGGAGCTTGGTTTGGTTATACTTTAGTTACCGGAGGAACTTTGTACGATGTTTATAAATCAGCACCCGGTAAAGAAGAAGAAACAAAAATGATGTTCAATGTTGTAGGCCCCGGAATTAATGCAACAACTGTTAAGAAGGATGATAAAACGTATGTAATGCCTGCTGTTTCTGCTCCTGAAAGCTTATTGCAAGATTACGGAACAGAAAAGTTAGTGAACGGAAGAGCAACGGTGACTATAGATCCTATTTTAAGTGAAAATATCTTAGTAGATAAAGAGCATCCTTTGAAAGTTTTTATCCAGTTAGAAGGAGACTGTAATGGGGTTTATGTTACGAATAAATCAGCTGAAGGATTTGAGGTGGTAGAATTAGGTCATGGAACATCTGATGTTGCTTTTTCTTATTCTATAGTAGCGTCAAGAGCTACGAGAGCATTCTCAGGTAAAGACGGTATGGAGGCTTTTAATGCTCCTGAAAGATTCAGACGTATTGAAGTTAAGCCAACAGCAGAAAATTTATTGTCGGATGACGATAAAGAAATTAAACCGGCTATAAAACTCGAAGATAGAGAAGAATTAAAATAAGAATTCATAAAAAAGTCCCGATAAATTTTATCGGGACTTTTTATTTAATTATTTGATATTAGTTTACAAAACGTTTAATTCCGTCATACACTGTTTCATGATTTGGTAAGTACGTTCAATATCGTTGTCTAAACCTATTGAAAAACGGATTAAACCGTCTGTTAAGCCCATTTCTTGTTGTTCTTCCATAGGAATTTCGGAAGAAGTAGAAGTTCCGGGAGCACTGAATAAAGTTTTGTAAAAACCTAAACTTACCGCTAAATATCCGAGATTTTTTTGTTGCATTAGCTCCATAAGCTCATTGGCTTTGTCTAAATTACCTACATCAATGGTCATCATACCTCCAAAACCATATTCCTGATTAATCATTCCGGCATATAGTTTATGACTAGGGTGACTTTCTAAACCGGGATAAACAACTTTTAAGCCGTCTTTTTCAAATTTTTGTGCCAAATACATAGCATTGTGACTGTGTTGTTTCATACGGATATGTAGTGTTCTTAAATTTTTTAAGATACTTGCAGCTCGTAAACTATCCATTGTCGGACCTAAAAGCATACTGGCACCGTCATTAACATTGCGCAGATCGTCTATGAATTGCTGTGTTCCGCAAACGACACCGCCAACGGTATCACTGCTTCCGTTGATGAATTTGGTTAAACTATGGATCACAACATCAGCGCCTAATTTTCCGGGTGCTACCGAAAGCGGAGAAAAAGTATTGTCTACAACTAATTTTAGATTGTGCTTTTTAGCAATTTGAGCCAAACCTGCTATATCAGCAACTTCTAAAAGCGGATTACTTACTGTTTCGCAGTATAAAACTTTGGTATCAGCAGTAATTGCTGCTTCCACTTTGTCTAATTTAGTAATATCGACAAATGAGGTTTTAATAGCAAACTTAGGAGCAAAGTTTTTCAGGAAAGCATAGGTTCCGCCGTAAATAGTTCGACTCGAAACAATGTGATCTCCGGCATTGCATAATTGCATCAGAACCGGAGTAATAGCACCCATTCCGGACGCTGCAACATTAGCAGCCTCTGTTCCTTCCATGGCAGCTAAAGCTTCACCTAGATATAAATTAGAAGGAGAAGAGTGACGAGAGTATAAATAACATCCTTCTGCATTGCCTTCAAAAGTATCAAACATAGTTTTAGCAGAAAGGAAAGTATAAGTAGAACTGTCAGAAATAGAAGGATTTACTCCTCCGAATTCACCGAAATATTGTAGATCCTGAATCTTGTCAGCCGGATTAAATGTACTCATAGTGTTATTTTGTTTAGTTTTTATTGTTCAAATTTCTAATTACATAATTTATTTTTCAATATAAAATAAAATATTTAGAATAAAAAACTGTAAATTTGTATAAATATAGATTTTTATACTATTTAAAAAATAAAATAACTTTAAAACTAAAGAAATATGAAGTTAGATACTATCGATAAGCGTCTGTTAGAGTTGTTACAAGCTGATACCAAAAAAACAACTAAGGAGCTTTCTCTTAAACTGAACTTATCAGTAACGGCAGTTTACGAACGCATTAAAAAGTTAGAACGAGAAGGTATAATCAGTAAATATGTAGCCTTATTGGATAAAGCAAAGATAGAGAAAAATTTTGTTGTTTTTTGTCATATCAAACTGACACAGCACAATATTGATATTATTTCACAGTTTGAGAAAGAAGTAGTAAAGATCAATGAGGTACTTGAATGTTATCATGTAAGCGGTGATTACGATTATATTTTAAAGATATTTGTAAAGGACATGGAGGCTTATCGTGAGTTTATGGTAACAAAATTAACGACAATTCAACATATCGGAAGTACCCATAGTACCTTTATGATCGGTGAGGTAAAAAACAGCACAGCCTTTAAATTTTAGATATAATAAATTACCAATAAATTCACACCTATTAATACAAAAAGCGTTACTTTTGTAATGAATAAATCAATATAACTACTAATATTAATAAAATATTTCCAAAAAAATGAGTCAATTTGATGTAACCATTATTGGTTCTGGTCCCGGCGGATACGTATCGGCAATACGTTGCGCTCAATTAGGTTTTAAAACTGCAATCATTGAAAAATATTCAAGTTTAGGAGGTACATGTTTAAATGTAGGCTGTATCCCGTCTAAAGCTTTATTAGCATCATCTCACCATTACGAAGAGTTACAGCATTTTGCAGATCACGGTATTGACGTTTCCGGAGATGTAAAAGTGAATCTAACTAAAATGATCGAGCGTAAACAAGCGGTTGTAGATCAGACTTCAGGCGGTGTTAAATACCTGATGGATAAAAATAAGGTTACTGTTTTTGAAGGTGTGGGTTCATTTGAAAGTGCTACTTCAGTTAAAATCACTAAAAACGACGGTAGTTCTGAGGTAATTGAATCAAAATATGTTATCATTGCTACCGGTTCTAAACCATCGACTTTACCGTTTATTTCAATTGATAAAGAAAGAGTAATTACTTCTACTGAAGCTTTGAAATTACCGGAAGTGCCTAAACATTTAGTAATCATCGGAGGGGGAGTTATCGGAATTGAGTTAGGACAAGTATATATGCGTTTAGGAGCTCAGGTTTCGGTAGTTGAATATATGGACAGAATTATTCCGGGAATGGACGGTGCTTTGTCAAAAGAATTGACTAAAGTGTTGAAAAAGAAAGGAATGAAATTCTATACTTCACATAAAGTAAAAGAAGTAACCCGTAATGGAGAAACGGTTACCGTTAAAGCTGATGATACTAAAGGAAATGAAGTAGTATTAGAAGGAGATTATTGTTTGGTAGCTGTTGGTCGTCGTCCGTATACTGACGGATTAAATGCTGACAAAGCCGGAGTAAAAATGACAGAAAGAGGTCAGGTTGAAGTGAACGACCATTTACAAACTTCAGTGCCTAATATTTATGCTATCGGTGATGTGATCCGCGGAGCTATGCTGGCGCACAAAGCAGAGGAAGAAGGAGTATTGGTTGCTGAATATTTAGCAGGTCAAAAACCACATATCGATTATAACTTGATTCCGGGAGTAGTTTACACTTGGCCTGAAGTTGCGGCAGTCGGTAAAACAGAAGAACAATTAAAAGCAGAAGGTGTAGCGTATAAATCCGGAAGCTTCCCGTTTAAAGCATTAGGTAGAGCCAGAGCAGGTGGAGACACTGATGGTTTCGTTAAAATTTTAGCTGATGCTAAAACAGATGAGGTGTTAGGTGTTCACATGATCGGTGCTCGTTGTGCAGATCTGATTGCAGAAGCAGTTACAGCGATGGAATTCAGAGCAAGTGCAGAAGATATTTCAAGAATGTCACATGCACACCCTACATTTGCGGAGGCTGTGAAAGAAGCGGCTTTAGCAGCTACTGATAACAGAGCATTGCACGTATAATTTAGTACAATAACTATATATAAACCCTTATTAAAAAACTTAATAAGGGTTTTTTTATATGTGATTTTGAGAAGAAAATGATAAAATAGTATTTGAGGATAATATGTAAAAAGTAAACCTTTGCCGAAAATTTTGAAATCTAAATAAAATGAGAAAAACATTTTTAATTGGTTTGGTTTTCTTTTCCTTGATAAGAATAAATGCTCAGGTCGGAATTAACACAGTTACTCCGGATCATTCCTCAATTTTAGATGTGGTTAGTACAGACAAAGGTGTATTGTTACCACGTATAGCTTTAACCTCAACACTTGATACATCCTCAATTTTTAATCCGGCTACAAGTTTACTCATCTACAATACATCAACTATGAATGATGTGGTTCCGGGATATTATTACTGGGACGGAGCAAAATGGGTAGGGCTTAGTGGTGGAGATAGTTCTGAAAAATGGGATATACATGGAAATAATTTTAATGCCGGAACAGGTTCAGAATTTTTAGGGACAACAACAAATCACCCTTTAACTATAAAAGTAAATAACACGAGTATAGGTCGGTTACATCCTAACGGAAGTATTTATTTTGGGTTGGGAGCTAATGCGAACGGAAATAATTCAATAGCTTTAGGATATAATGCTTTGGCTAACCTTCAAAATTCAGTAGCTATAGGATACAATTCTCAAACGCAGCAAAATGATGCAATAGCATTGGGTTACGGTGCAAATGCTTCCGGTTACCAATCGGCAGCCATAGGTTATAATTCGAAGACTAATGCAAACAGTACAACAGCAATCGGTTTTGCCACTATGGCAGATGGTTATCAGGCAACAGCTGTGGGTTGTAATTCAAAAGCATCAGCAACTAGTACTACAGCACTTGGATTTGCAGCCGTAGCTTCCGGTTACCAATCTACAGCAATAGGATATGGAGCAACAGCACCTCAGGACAATTCTATAATTTTAGGTTCATCAACTAATTATGCTAATAAAATAGGTATCGGAACAAATACACCGGACGAGCGCTTACATGTTGTAGGGAAATTAAAGTTAGTAGACGGAACTCAATCTGCCGGAAACGTACTGATCTCTGATGCAAATGGTGTTGCTTCCTGGGCCGACCCTGACCTGAATAAAGCATTCGGAGAAATAACAAAAGCAATCAATAGTACTTTAATAGCCGGAACAATAGACTTTAGCGGAGCTTCTATCAATACTAATGTAATCGTAAATGCTAATTCTATTCAGGTATTAAAAACAGGGACTTATAGAATTACGTATTCCGTTACCATAACAAAAACAGGTACTATTGTAACTACACCTTATTTTTATCTGTCAATTTGGGGAACCGAAGTTCCTAATACCAGAACGTATTGTACGATAGCAAAAGATGAAACAAGAGTCGTAACACTTACAAAATTTGTAAATCTGAATAGTTATGACGATATCAGAATAGATTCAGGTATAAGTGATGCAACTGTACAGGTTTTAGCCAATGCCACAATTTTAAATCTGGAATTGATGAAATAAAAATAAAGACCTTACCTGATAGAAAATACACGGTAACATATTTGTTTTTTATATTTTCAGTACTTTTGGGGTTTAAATTTCCGAATTGAGAACTAAAGTAATTCAACATATTTCTGATCCCGAAGAATTTAAGAGAAAATTACTGTATTGGGCGAACCAATTCAGAGAAATAGTTTTTTTAGATTCGAATGATTATCAGCAAAAATATTCCCATTACGATTGTATTTTGGCAGTTGAAGCTTTTACTTCTGTTCAAACTGATTTTTATAATGCTTTTGATGATTTGCATCAATACCAATCACAAACTAAAGATTGGCTATTTGGTTATTTATCGTATGACCTGAAAAATGATACAGAAAAGCTGGAATCTAATAATTCAGACGGCTTGGAGTTTCCGGATGTATTCTTTTTTCAACCTAAAAAAATATTCCTTTTGAAAGGAAATGAACTTGAAATTCAATACCTGAACTATATTGATGATGAAATTGAATTTGATCTTGAAGCTATCATATCAGTTCAGACAAAATCGGACGCAAAAGATACAAGTTTAGCAATACAGATCAACCAACGGATTTCCAGACAAAAATATCTTTCGAAAATAGATAAAATGTTGGATCATATCCACAGAGGTGATATTTATGAGGCTAATTTTTGCATGGAATTTTATGCGGCGAAAGCCCCGATCGATCCTTTAGTTATTTATGAAAAATTGAATCTTATTTCCAGACCTCCTTTTGCTACTTATTTAAAGAATAATAAACATTATGTACTCTCGGCATCGCCTGAACGCTATATTCGCAAAGAAGGAAACAAGGTCATTTCGCAACCGATAAAAGGAACAGCCAGAAGAGGACAAACTGAAGCAGAAGATAAAGAGAGCATAGCAGCACTACGATCTAGTGAAAAAGAGCGTTCTGAGAATATTATGATTGTTGATCTGGTGCGAAACGATCTGTCTCATACTGCAACAAAAGGAAGTGTTGAAGTAGAAGAATTGTGCGGTATCTATACTTTTAAGCAAGTACACCAGATGATCTCTACGGTCGTTTCTCAAGTAGAATCAATGACTAGTCCGGTTGAAATTATACGATCTACCTTTCCTATGGGAAGTATGACCGGGGCGCCTAAGATCTCAGCAATGAAAATTATTGAAGACTTAGAAGAAACCAAGCGCAGTTTGTACAGTGGCGCTATGGGTTATTTTACACCTGAAGGTGATTTTGATTTTAATGTAGTAATTCGCTCCATCTTGTATAATTCCGAAAAGCAATACCTCTCTTTTTCCGTAGGAAGTGCTATAACATCACAATCTGTTCCTGAGCAAGAGTATGAGGAATGTTTGTTAAAAGCTAAAGCCATGTTTGAGGTTTTGGGAAATAAATAATGCTTATTTTTGAAAGATGTTAACTCGATTTCAAAACCATATAGAAAATAAATTTACTTTTTTAAAAGAAAGCCCATTCTACATTGCCGTAAGCGGAGGAGTTGACAGTATGGTTTTGGCTCATTTGTTTCAACAATTGGGGTATTCGTTTTCTGTTTTGCATTGTAATTTTCAGTTGCGGGGCGAAGAAAGTGATGGGGACGAACAATTTGTGATCCAATATTTTCAAACCAAAGGCATTTCCGTTAAAGTACAACATTTTGCAACGGAAGAATATGCTACAAAGCACAAGCAAACCATTCAGATTGCCGCTCGCGAATTGCGTTACCGCTGGTTTGAAGAGGAAATGCAGACGCAAAATATTCCATATTTGCTTACAGCTCATCATGCCGACGACGATTTGGAAACGTTTATTATTAACCTGAGTCGGGGTTGTGGCTTAGACGGATTAGTGGCTATTCCGGAAGCAAACAAAAGTATCCTGAGACCGATGCTGCCTTTTTCACGTCAGGATATTTTAGAGTATGCTAAAGAGAACAATATCTTGTGGCGGGAAGATAGTAGCAATGCTTCTGATAAATATTTACGAAACAAGATCAGACACCATATCGTTCCGTTATTAAAAGAATTACATCCTACTTTTCTCGATAATTTCATTAAAACACAAGAGTATTTAAAACAAACTCAGGATGTAATTCATGAAACTACTGCAAGTACCATTTCAGAATTGCTTTCTGTTGAAGAGAATGGAGGTGTTTCGATTCCTGTGGAGTACCTGAGAAGATTACCGAACTACCAATTCTATCTGTACCAATGGCTGAACGATTTCGGCTTCACGGCCTGGCAGGATATTTATAATCTATTAGATGCTCAAACCGGAAAAAAAGTACTTTCGCCAACACATATTCTACTTAAAAACAGAGAGCGACTGATACTTTCTAAGTTTAAAGAAGCGAAAGAAGGTGTTTATTCTATTTCTGAAAAACAAAATACTCTTAAAGTTCCCTTAAAACTTACAGTTGAGCAGGTTGAGGTTATCGACTATTTTAATAACAATACTATCTTTGTAGATGCAGAAAAACTACATTTTCCATTGATTGTCCGAAAAAGAGAAGAAGCCGATGTGTTTTTTCCTAGTGGAATGAAAGGAAAGAAAAAGCTGAGTAAATATTTTAAAGATGAAAAATACTCACTTTTTGATAAAGAAAACCAGTGGTTATTAGTTTCTGTAAAAAATGAAATTATTTGGGTGATCGGAAAAAGAGCAGACGAACGATTTATGGCTCATTCCGATACAACAAGAATTTTAAAAATAGCATTAGAAGATTAAATTGTTTAAGAAATAGTATTAAAGAACCAAATAAAACCAATGAAAAAGAACTTATTTTTTATTTTACTACTTATTTCCTGGATCAGCCAAGCTCAGCTTTTAGATCCGGTAAAATGGAAAACCAGCCTGACAAAAATTTCCAATAATGAGTTTGAGTTGGTCATGAATGCGACTATTGAGCCGGAATGGCACATGTATTCACAATATACCCCAGACGGAGGTGCTTTGCCAACTGTTTTTGAATATAAAGAAGTCAAAGGAAATTATACCGTTGTTGGAAAAACTTCAGAAAGTAAATACATTAAAGAGTACAATGATATTTTTGAAGTAGATGAATATTTCTTTAGTAATACGGCTCAGTTTAAGCAAAAAATTAAGGTAACTAATACTCAGTTAAAAGAAATAAAGGTTTATGTGGAATACCAGGTTTGTAAAGAACAATGTATTCAACAAGACAAAACATTTACATTCAAATTACCCGAGATCAAGGAAGAAAAACCGGCAGTAGTTGAAGAGGTTAAAACTATAGCTCCAGAAACGGAAGCAAAACCTTTAGAACTAGAGATCGATACTACAGAAGTGGCTGTTATAGAAGAGCCTGTAGGAAAAGAAGAAGCAAAAACTGCTGTTGCAACAGAAGAGCATAAAGATTTAGTAAAAGCAGAAAAACGTGAAGAAAAGAGAAGCCTTTGGACGATTTTCATTTTTGCTTTTTTAGGTGGTTTTGCAGCATTATTGACGCCTTGTGTTTTTCCAATGATTCCACTAACAGTAAGTTTCTTTACTAAACAAAGTGGTTCTCGTGAAAAAGGAATTATGAATGCCGTTTTTTATGGTTTATCTATTATTGTTATTTATGTAGCATTAGGTTCGTTGATTGTCGGCATTTTCGGTGCTGATTCTTTGAATGCTTTGTCAACGAGTGTTATTTTTAATATCATATTCTTTATTATTTTGGTATTTTTTGCGGCTTCATTCCTTGGCGCTTTTGAAATTGTATTACCTCAATCTTGGGCAAATAAAGTAGATATGCAAGCCGGAAAATCTGGTATTTTAGCTATTTTCTTTATGGCATTAGCTTTAGCTATTGTATCTTTCTCTTGTACAGGTCCTATTGTAGGGACATTATTAGTAGAGGCTTCTTCAAAAGGTGGAATTGCTCCCATTGTAGGGATGTTAGGTTTTTCCAGTGCTATTGCCTTGCCATTTATGTTATTTGCATTATTTCCGGGATGGTTAAATTCTTTGCCTAAATCAGGAGGGTGGATGAATACTGTAAAAGCATCATTAGGATTCTTAGAATTAGCAATGGCGTTCAAATTTTTATCAAATGCTGATTTAGTATTACAATTACATTGGTTAGAGAGAGAAATATTTATAGCTATTTGGATTGCTATTTTTGCAACTTGGGCATTTTATTTATTCGGGAAAATCACATTACCGCACGATAGTCCGCTTTCTCATATTTCTGTCGGGCGCTTGTTTATGGCGTTGATAATATCCATTTTTACAATCTACTTAATTCCGGGATTATGGGGAGCACCGCTAAAAGTGATTTCTGGATTTCCACCGCCGATGACATATAGTGAAAGTCCTTATGGAGTAGGGTATACCAATGGAGGAGAAACAACTACTACTGAAGTTTTACCGGAACATGCTCACTATGGACCACATAAAATTATAGCTTTTCACGATTATGATAAAGGAGTAGCTTATGCTAAACAAGCCGGAAAACCAATTTTATTAGATTTTACCGGTCATGCTTGTGTAAATTGTAGAAAAATGGAAGAACACGTTTGGTCTAAACCTGAAATTTTACCATTGTTGAAAAATGATGTAGTATTGATTTCACTTTATGTTGATGATAAGCGTGAATTGGAAGAAAAAGATAAATATACTTCGCCGGAAACCGGAAAAGAAATAAAAACTATTGGTAACAAATGGAGCGATTTCCAAATTACACGTTATCAAAATAATGCTCAGCCTTTTTATGTTATCTTAGATGCTGAAGGAAAAGATATTAATACTCCTGTAGGTTATACTCCTGATGCTGATGAATATAAGACTTGGTTAGAAGGAGGAATTAAAACATTTAAAGAGAAATAAATATAATGCTGCCTAAAAGAAAAACGAAGCCTTTTGGCTTCGTTTTTTATTCTACGATCTTTTCAATATAATCGGAATTGAGCAGGTATAAAGCGCCCATATATTGGAGTTTAAACGTAACAATATCGCCTACTTTGTACTCTTTTTTAGAATCGGAAATGTCAATGACCATCATATCTGAACTGGCATCTACAATTGTAATATCCGGATTAACGGGAATTAAGTATTGTGGCTGCATATCTAAAAGACCAACATCTAAGATAGCTCGTAGTGAAGTTTCACTTAAATCGGTATCCTCATTGATCTCATAAGTATTTCCGGCTACATTTTCACCCAATTCTCCTATGGGGTTGTTTGGTTTTTCTGTAATTTCAATGATTTCTGAATAAAGGGTAAACACATCGTTATGCATACCTTCAATGGTTTCGCTTGTGAATAGATCTTTACCGAAGAAAAGAGCTTCTCCGACTCTAAAGTGATTCACAGCCATTGGTCTTGCATTTTTCAGCATAAGTGGTATTGCTACAGAAGTACCACCGGAAACCCAAGGAATTTCAATATTGAATTTTGCTTCAATGAGTTGTTTGTATAAACTCAACTGGATCAGTTTATCTTGCGTTGGCATAACACCACTAAGACAATTCAGATTGGTACCTATACCACTGATCTTGATATTAGGTAAACTAAAAACTTCCTGATAAAATTGTAATAGATCTTCGCCCAGAACACCTTCTCGCAGATCACCCATTTCGATCATAATAACGATCTTATGAATTTTATTTTGACGTTTGGCTTCCTCTGAAAGCATTTTAATAGTGTAAATTTCGGTATTGAAACTAACGTCAGCAAATTCTATAATCTTAGGAATATTTAGTTTAGAAGGAGGTTTTATGTAAACGGTTTGAACGTCAGGATTTAGTTTTTTGATCTTTTTTAAATTGCCAATTCTGGAATCGTGAATTTCTTCAACTCCCAGATCTAAGACCTCTTTTAAATAAATCGTATTACCACATAGTAATTTGGAAACAACTCCCCAAGTAATGTTACGCTCTTTAAATAATTGATCTAAGAATGTGTAATTTTCTTTTAGCTTTTGCCTGTTTAGTTTTAAAAATGCCATGACTCAATACTTATTGTGTTAGACGCATTTCCAGATACTTATTGGTAAAACCTAGTTTTTCATATAACTTCTTTGCCGGATTGTCAGGTTCCACATGAAGAGCAATGCTTCCTTCAACACTTGCAATAGCTTTCTGCATCAGTTTTTTGCCATAGCCTTTGCCGCGCTGACTGTTGTCAACTGCTATATATACCAAAATGTTTTCAGGAATATAATCTTTCATTCCTGTGTTGTTCAAAATAACGATGCCTACGATTTTGTTTTCGTCGGTTCCGACAATGATAGTACCTCCTTTTTCAGGAGTCATAACGTAATCGATACATTTTAAAATATCTTCTTTTGCATCGCCGTATTGCTCCAGATGGGTAAATAAAAAATCGGCAATAATTTCTGATGTAAAAACAGGATTTTCACCTGTTTTAGAATTAATAATATTAAATTCCATTTTTATTCTTTTTATAGTGATAGTTTGATAATACAATAAAAGTAAGTAGGGAGATACTGATCCCGAAAATGTTGGCATCCAGATCTTTTGGCAGTGAATATCCGAAAGCAAGTTTGTTACCGGACAATATGAGACTGATTGTTGTAGCTCCGCCTAAGAGCATACTCCAGAAGGCTGCCTTTGCATTGCTCTTTTTCCAGAAGAGTGCTCCTAAAACCGGTACAAAAAGTCCGGAAACCATAAAAGCATAAGAATACAGCATTAACTCTAATACGTTTTGCATTTGTGAAGCCAGAAGAATAGCAAAAACACCAACAGCAAGTGTTACAATTTGGGAAATTTGAAGTAGTTTTTTTTCGGATATGTTCTTTTTGTAAAAGGTTTCAATAATATCTGTTACAATATTTCCGGATGCAGCCATTAAACAGCTATCAGCAGTAGAGAGAATGGCTGAAAAATAAGAAGAAAGCATCAATCCCATTAACCCGACAGGTAAAATAGTACTTAATAAAACAGGCAGTCCCATTTCACTATCCATGGAAGCGACATCTGTGATGCTGTCAAACATTCCTTGTGATGCAGCTACTTTGGCTAGCATTCCCAGGATAACCCCCATAAAGGCCATAATCGGCCACTCAAATAAACCCGCTATGAACCAGGCTTTTTTCGCTTCTTTTTCGCTTTTACAAGCATAAATTCTCTGGTATAATGTCATCCCGATGAACCATATAGGTATAATGGTAACAGACCAATTTAAGAGCTGTAGCCAACTCACATTTTTTAGTGATAGATATTCCGGTGCCAATGTAGTTTTTATAGCTTCCATTCCTCCTACAGCATGATAAGCAATCGGGATTCCGATAAAAACCAAGCCGGCGATCAAAATGATCCATTGAATGGTATCGGTATAAATAACGGCTTTTAAGCCGCCAATGGAGGTATAGATAACAGCAATAGCTCCCATAATGATCAATGCCCATTGCAGATCCAAGCCTTCAATTGTAGCAGAAGCTAATTTGGCTCCGGCTAAAACCTGTGAACTGGTAAAACCAACATAGCCGATAGCGGAAATAATGCCGGCTAATAAGCCTACTCTGGCATTGTAAAAATGGCTGAAGATTTGAGGGAATGTAAAAAATTTATGCAAATGTCCTAGTCGGCTGACTTTAGGAATGAGTAAAACGGCACTTAACCAAGCGCCTATAAGTCCGGTGAAAAGCATCCAGGACCCGGAAAGGCCCATTGTGAAACCCAATCCGCCTAACCCTATTGAAAAACCGCCACCTACGTCTGTAGCGACAACGGATAGACCTATGTGCCAGCTACTCATACTGCGACCGCTTACATAAAAGTCTTCTGAGGATGTATTTTTTCTGTAAAAGTAAAAGCCAACGCCGAGCATAGCCAGCATGTAAATAACAAAGATTAAATAATCTATTGCGTGCATTTCAATATAATTTCAAATTTTGTCGACCTGAACTGAGATTTTCTCAAGGTCCGGACGCAGTTGACTGCAAATCGAATGATTTAGAAAGAAAGCAGACATTAAAAATGTTGCTTAAAAGACTTTTGTCTGTGACAAAAACAAAACTACGAGCGGCAAATGTACAAAATATATGAAAAATATCAAAAAGCCCCCTTTTTTGAAGGAATATTTAATGAAAAATTAAAATTAAAACGGTTTTTTGATTAAAAATGCTAACTTTATTAAGTTAGTCGTTCTCTTCCAATTCAAAAATTTCTTCTACCGGCTTGGCAAAGTAGCGGGCTAATTTTAAGGCTAGTAGGGTAGAAGGTACATATTTTCCTTTTTCCATAGCATTGATGGTTTGGCGACTCACTCCGATCTGATTGGCTAACTCTTCCTGCGAAATGTTTTTTATAGCTCGTAAAACTTTTAGATTATTCCTCATGATTAGTTTTATTAAGTTTATAGATCATATAATGAAAGCGAATGATAAAGAAGAATAACAAGGTAAAAGTGTTGTAAAAAAGTACATTCAGAAAGGAGATACCATACATGAAAGCTGTAAACAAAAGGATTAGTCCGTAGTTAACATAAGTTGCCCAAACTAAACTTTCATATCTGATCTTGGCAATGTATTCATCTTCATTTTTCAGTTTGGAAAAGCCAACCAGTAATCCGCCGATGATCAGGCAAAAAGTTAAAATTTCATCAGTTATACTGTTTTTAATGATCTGGAAAAAGTGATGGGAATCCTGATCAAAAATTTCATCATTGTAAATAGCAAAAACACTGACATTAAGGTATTCATCTATTTTCCATTCAAAAACAGAACTTAGAATAGCAAAAATAAAACCGGGTACAAATAAAATCCAGCCTAAGGTTTTGAACCGATTCGGAAAAAGGAAATATGTTTTCATAATAACGAAAGATTAAAATTAATATATCAAATGTAAAGTTTATTTTACATATAGACAAATAAATTTTACATAAAGTAATTTTTGTTTTACTTATTTAATTTTTTCAATTTGATTATCTCTTAAATCAGTTAAGTAAATTCAAAACCCGACTTTCCATTTATTATAGTTGACTTAACTAAATCAGTAAAAAAATTAAATTGAATTTCATTTATTAGAATAGCAAACTTAGTTTTTGAAACGTGAAAATATCTTATTTTTCAATATCGAGTCTAAATGCTGATTAAGTAGCTGTTATAGAATAGGTGTTTCAGCATCTTTAATTTGTGTAAGTGTGTGCAAATTAAAATTAGCGATAAAAAAGAAAGAATCGTTTTTGGGATTATTGTCTATATTGATGGTTGGAATATAGCTGCCTATAAATGGTTCTTATACGTGGGAATATTTAGGAATAAAAAAAAGCGGTTCTATAAGGAACCGCCGGTAAGTGGGAAGCAATGTTTATTTTTTAAAGAAGCCTGCAATCAATAAAATAATGACAGCTCCAATAAATCCTGTTAAAACATCTCCAATGATACCACCGGATAAAGAAATTCCTAAGATTCCAAAGGCCCAGTTTCCTACAAAACCTCCAATAATACCAAGAATGATATTGAACAGAGCTCCAAATCCGCCCCCTTTCATAAGTTTTCCAGCTAGCCAACCAGCAATAGCTCCTATTAATAATGCATAAAGTAAACTCATAATTAAAAATATTTTAAAGGTAATAAGTTTAAAGGTAATTAATTTATAGTTGAAGTGAAGCGATTTAATCTTTTATTGTTGTTGTTTTTTTAATTTTTTTAAGAGCAATTACATAGAGAGTCAGATAATTAACCCCTTTCCTGCTTTCTATAGTCGTTGTTAAACCGTTTAACAATGATCGAAAGCTATTCATCTCATCAATGTATTGTTGCGTTCCTGTATACATAATAGGTCGTTTTAAAATATTTACACTTTGTATGCAAATATCGATACCTTTTTTTATTTAATTTAAAAGTTCACATCACTTCAATAATATAAATAGTTGTTTGAAAATAGATTTTTATAAAATAGTATTTTTCGTGATTTTTTCTATATTTGTATCATTATAAGCCATTTAAAAAAGTATTCGCCATGTTAGTAAAAGTATTTGGAAGCGCCGTTTTCGGCGTTGATGCTACAACTATTACCGTTGAGGTAAACATTGATAAAGGAATTGGCTACCACTTGGTAGGTTTACCCGATTCCGCTATAAAAGAAAGCAGTTACCGCATTGCTGCTGCTTTAAAAAACAACAACTATCATTTTCCCGGAAAAAAGATCATCATCAATATGGCTCCTGCCGATCTGCGCAAAGAAGGTTCTGCCTATGATTTGACTATTGCTGTGGGTATTTTAGCGGCTTCTTCCCAAATTAATTCTGATGAAATAGGAAATTATATCATTATGGGCGAATTATCGCTTGACGGTAGCTTGCAACCTATAAAGGGAGCTTTGTCTATTGCGATAAAAGCTAAAGAAGAAGGTTTTAAAGGGGTCTTGTTGCCTATTCAGAATGTTAAAGAAGCTGCTATTGTAGAAGAAATAGAGGTTTATGGTATAGAAAATGTAACGGATGTTATTGATTTTTTTGAAGGTAACGGGGAATTACAACCCACTGTGATTGATTCTCAGGAAGAATTTTCTAAAACCTTGGATTTTCCGGAGTTTGATTTTGCAGATGTGAAAGGACAAGAATCCATTAAAAGATGTATGGAGATTGCCGCTGCCGGAGGGCATAATATCATTTTAATAGGTCCGCCCGGAGCCGGAAAAACAATGTTAGCGAAAAGATTGCCGAGTATATTACCTCCGATGACCGTACAGGAAGCGTTAGAAACAACAAAGATACATTCGGTAGCCGGGAAGATCAAAGAAGCCGGACTACTTACTCAGCGTCCCTTCCGGAATCCGCATCACACATCAAGTTCGGTTTCCTTAGTCGGTGGCGGAAGTTACCCGCAGCCCGGAGAAATTTCTTTGGCTCATAACGGTGTTTTGTTTTTGGATGAATTACCCGAATTTAAACGGGAAGTATTAGAAGTGATGCGGCAGCCTTTGGAAGATAGAGAAGTTACCATTTCGAGAGCTAAATTTACGATTACTTATCCATCGAGTTTTATGTTAGTTGCCAGTATGAATCCTAGCCCGGGTGGATATTTTAATGATCCGGATTCACCGGGAAATACTTCGTCACAGGAAATGCAACGCTATATGAATAAGATATCAGGACCTTTATTAGATCGGATAGACATTCATATTGAAGTGACACCTGTTCCTTTTGAAAAATTGTCAGACACCCGAAAAGCAGAAGGCAGTACCGTAATTCGGGAAAGAGTAACCAGAGCAAGACTTATTCAGTCGAAGCGTTTTGAATGTATGAGAAATGTACATTATAATGCACAAATGAGTAGCAAGTTAATTCGGGAATATTGTGTTTTGGACGAGGTTTCTTTGGGATTAATTAAAACAGCTATGGAACGTTTGAATTTATCAGCCAGAGCGTATGACCGTATTTTGAAAGTTTCCAGAACTATTGCAGATTTAGAAGCGTCTGATTCTATTGAATCACATCATATTGCAGAGGCGATACAATACAGAAGTCTGGATCGGGAAGGTTGGTTGCGTTAAAAATAAAAATGTAAGGGAGAAGAACCCTTACATTTTTTAATAGAAATAGCTTATTCTGATTTTACTGTTATAGTTATTTCATCATAAAATTTGTATTCACCTTTTTTATAAATTTCTTTATTAGCTAATACAATTTCATAAGTGTAAATTCCTTTGGGAATTTCAAAACAACATTCTTTTCCATCTTGTTGGATTACCATTTCTTTTTTTACAATATTATCTTCTTCATCTTTCCCCGTCAAAATAAATGTAATCTTTTGCGACAATCTATTTTTTACACACACACTTTCAACCTTTTTAGAATCTGTTTGTGAAGTACTATCAGCTTTGTCTTTTTTCAAAAAAGATAAGCCGTTTACTAAAATTTCACTGCTTTTTAAGATGGTTTCTAAATTTGTTTGAGAGTAAGATAATGATGAAATAAAAATTACAACTATTGTAATATATTTTGTCATTAATTTTTATTTAAAAAACGTTAAACTTAAAATGATAGCAAGTAATAAGTGCAAATACATATTACATTTCATTTTAGAATTTACATACCTATATATTAAATATATATTCGTGATAGTATATATTAAAAGTATTATCTTTAAAGACGTACTTAGATTACCAAGTATATATGATACATAAGAAAAAATAATAGTTGAAGAAATTAAAAAATTTGATAAGATGTTGAAAATTATTTTATCTTCTTTTTTAAAGAAAATCAACCTAAATGGAAAAAAATAAATAGCACCAATTAAAACTGTAATTAAATAAATCAATGAAGAATAAAGTTCCTTGATTAATAAGAAATAAGAAAGTATAATAACTATTAAATATAGGACTTCAATTTTTTTCATTTTTTTCATTTTTTTTATAAGCAATCCCAAGTACAAGAACCAACCATCCAGGCTGTAGATTCTGGAGTTCCTAAAATAAAAGCAGTTTGGTCAACCCAATTACCGGTATTAAAAACCGCACCTAATTTCTTTTTCATACAATTGTCTAAACAAGTTTCAAATCCAGAAATTCCACTAGCAGCTTTAGCAGAAACATCGTTTGAAAATAGAGTGAACCACTTAATATAAGCAATTGATTCTAAAAGTTTTGATTTGTCAAAACTTAATTTTTCTGCAACAACAAAATTTTCAAGTAAAATTAAATTTTTAAGATTGAAATCTTTATTACCAAAATAATTTTTATAAATGTTTAATTCATCTTCATTCAACTCCATAACAAAGTTGAATTCATTTTCAGCAATAAAATCACTTAAATTATCTTGATTAATTTCTTTGTTTTTCATTTTAGAAGTTAAGGTGTTTAAAAAATTATAATAATTTTCACCTTTGTTATTAAATGGATTATCCGATTTTAATAAGTCTTCATAATTTTGAGAAATTGAAAGATTACTAATCAACGCTGTAACCAAAAATAATAATAATTTTTTCATTTGTTAATATTTTATTATAAAAATTTATGCCTACTCTTTTTTGGGCAATCTTCGGCTTATTTACCCTTTTTAAATTCAAGTAAGATTTGATAAATTAATATCAGTTTTTATTAATTCAAACATTAAATCAAAGTTCTGTTTATAATCTCTCAAAAACTTTCTAAATCATTTATTGAAATTTTGAGGCGCAAATGTAAGTGTAGAAGATTTATTTTCATATACCCATTTTTAGGGATTTTATATACCTAATTTTAATATTTTTTGTTAATTAGTTGTTAACTAATGAAAGAAGAATAGTTTTTTTATTTTTTTTCGAAATGAGATTTTCAGTAATAAAAAATAACTGAAATTTAAAATAATGTTCTGAAAGTGTCCAGAATTATTGCAGAGGCGATACAATACAGAAGTCTGGACAGAGAAGGTTGGTTGCGTTAAAAAAGAAAAAGCTGGTTGTATAACCAGCTTTAACTAAACCAAAAACTAAATAAAACTGTGAACATTACTTCCTTAAGTAATATCGTGCTCCTAATAAATTAGGATTTTCTTTTTCTATATAATCGATCGAAAATTCATTTGAAGCTTCGACCACTGAACTTTTTAATTCTTTTTTGTGTAACTTTTCATAGGTATCAAAATCAATGGCTATACGTTGTTCCAAAACCTCAAACAGATTTGTTTTGGCTACTTCTGCTTGCCATTGCGGAGCGATCTCTGCTTCCATAACTTTTGATTTAGAACCGCTTCCATAAGCGATAAAACCTACTTTTTTTCCTTCAAGTGCTTTGTTTTCCTTAGCACTGAAATATAAGGCTGATAGTAAACCTAAGAAAATAGAACCTGTATAAATGTTTCCTACTTTCCCGGAGGCAATTTCAGCCGGATATAATTTTTCGTTTACCAAAGCTAAATATTCAGGTGATTTGGTTAACGCTTTTGTTTTTTCTTTTACGGTTTCTCCTTCTTGTTTTGCCAATAATTCAGGATTTTCAGCCGCAAATATATCGATGAACGTTCTTCTGCCTTGAAAACAATAGGGAAGATGCATTAGGATCAAATCCCAGCTTTCATAAATCTTACCTTTTTTTCCGGTTTCCGATTTGAAATTTTCATAGGCATCAGAAACTCGGTTGATGTAACATTCATTAGAATATTGTCCGTCAAAAACAGGTTGTTCTTTCGCGATACTTACTTCTGTTTCTGAAACTCCGAACCAATTTTCATTGGAATCATCTCCGAAAATAGCCGCTTTACTAACTGTTCTTTTGGGTTTAAAGAAGTCAAAGACTCCCTCTGTAGCTACTCCCACAGCACTTTCAAATGAAAGAATTCTAGGATTAGCTGTTATTAACATTGCGATAGCACCGGCACCTTGTGTATATTCACCGGTAGAATCCAGATCATATTTGGCATTATCGGTAGTAATCACAATTGCTTTCTTGTTCGGATTCAGTCTTACAAAATCCAGACAATTTTGTAAAGCATCCACTCCGCCTATACAAGCAAAAGTTAAATCAACTACATCGCAGTTTTTTAAAGCTCTTTCACCTAATTCTTTTTCAATGAGCTGAACTAAGTAAGAGCCAATGGGCTTTGAATTGTCTACAGCACTTTCAGTACCTACATATATTCGGGAAATACTGTTTAGAGCAATATTTTCCTGTCGGATCAGTTTGTAAAGAGCGTTTGCAGCTAAGGTTACAGTATCCTGATGTACATCCAGAAAACTCATTTGTTGTAACCCGAGACCTTTTATTAATTTTGCCGGTTCAATATTTCTCTTTTCGGCTAGTATTTCAATTGGTAAAAATATTTTAGGAATATCAAACTGTATAGCGTCAATACCTACTTTCATTTTGGTTTGTTTTACACAAAAATAAAAAGCATACTCAATTTTTACGTGAATATGCTTTAAAATATTAGGCTTAGAAAAACGATTTACGAATATGGTAAATAAAAACCCTTATTTTTTTGGTATGTAAATTTTTTGAATCAAATTCTGAGGAAATAACAACTACAATTCCTCAGCAAATGTATCTCCATTTCTGATTTCACCGGTTTTATACCCTTTCATGAACCATTTCATACGTTGTTCAGAGGTTCCGTGTGTGAATGAGTCGGGTACAACACTACCTTGCATTTTCTTTTGAATTTCATCATCACCAACGGCATGAGCAGCACTTAAGGCTTCTTCAATATCACCTTCTTCTAAATACTTTTGATTGTAGTGTGCCCAAAGACCTGCGTAGAAATCGGCCTGAAGCTCTAAACAAACGCTTAATTTATTTGCTTCTGCCTGGCTTTTGCCTTGCTGTAGCTGGCGAACTTTGCCTGATGTTCCTAAAAGGGTTTGTATATGGTGACCGACCTCATGAGCAATTACATAAGCAGTAGCAAAATCTCCTCCTTTAGCGCCGAAACGCGTACGGAGTTCTTCAAAAAAAGTCAGATCCATATATACTTTATGGTCGCCAGGACAATAAAACGGACCGGAAGCTGAGCTGGCTCCTCCGCATGCGGTTTCAACACTTCCGGAGAAAAGAACCATTTTTGGTTTTTCATATTCTCCTAAATTATTTTCAGCAAAGATTTGAGACCAAATATCTTCTGTATCAGCTAAAACAGTGGCTGCAAATTCGCCCATTTCTTTTTCTTCAGCAGTAAGTTCTTTGCTCTGAACTTGCTCTGTTGAGGCTCCTTGGTTTAATTGTTCCAGAACAGGAGCTATAGCTTGTCCTGTTTCACCGCCGAACAATTGGAGTAATAGTACGATTATTCCGATTACACCACCACCCACAATTGCTTTACCACCGCCGGACATTCCTCTGCGATCTTCAACGTTGCCACTTTGTCTTCTACCTTGCCATTTCATGTTTTATAATTTTATAGTTTTGAAAATATTAAAATCCGAATCGAACTCCTAAATATAGATCCGCTTGTTTACCACTATTTGTTAAAGCTGTTATAACACTGTTGGAACCTATAAAAAAAGCAGATAGTCTAAAGCCCATACCAGTTGTAAAACCGGAAATTTCATTTGAACCGATCGGAACATAAGCTTCAAACCATTTATAGGAATAACGCGGAATCAGAGTGTAAGAATTTTGAGTCGTTACAATGTCATTATCAGAGTCATCATTTATTTTTTGATTCATACTGGCTGTAACATACCATTTTTTTGCTAATTGATAATCTACGTAAGCATTTAATGTTGTAGGCAGTTTAATAGTATAATTGTCTGTAGAGGTTGTTGCCTGAAAGTAATTAGCGTTTGCCGGATCTGCTATAATTTGATTCAATTCTTCTAAGCTTTCAACATTTTCAAACTGATTTAGGTTCAGACTTTCAAGGTTGTCAACATTTAAAACGTAATTCTGACTTAAGTTTTGATCTGATTTAAAGGTCATGCTTCCTAAATTGCGGACAGAGATTCCGGCCTTTAATTTGTAGTTTTCATTGTCTGTTTCATCTTTCCAAATATAATTAAAACCAAGATCAACAGCCAAACCGTTAATTCCCTGAGAAAAAAAATCGTTGTAATTGCCTTGGTCATTGTAGGCACCAGCCAGACTTCCGGCGTATGCCAGATTGATTTCTGCAGAGGCATTGACTAATTCTACATCTCCGAAGGTGTTTACAATAGTTCCGTTTAAGTTGGTCGCAGAGAAGTTTCCATAAGCTCCGGGAAAGAGAAAACGGATTGAAGCTCCTGCATTTAAAGCATGCTTAGGCAGGTCAATGATATTGCGTCCGACAATCAGGTCGATCTCACCCCAAGTTACTCCATTAATCCTCTGGTTGTCACTGGAAGATAAGGTGGTTTGTGAAATAAGATCACTAAATCGTCCGTTTTGAATAGCATCACCTAATTTGGCATCTACATTTATGACATTAGCTTTAATGTGTGCCATTGAAGTTAATCCGAACCCCCATTGTTTTATTTTGAAAGCAAAGGCAGGTCCGAGAATCAATCCGTCTAAACGGAGGTTGACATTCTCATTTCCTTCAAAGATCTTGTCTTCAAGGTCAGTACCTTTGATTAGATCATTAAAAGTTAATTTGTTATTGGAGAGTCCTAATGACGCATTAAATACATTTACTTCATACTTGGTTGAAAGGTTGACAATCTCAGACGGATTGTATACTGTATTGACGATTCCCACACGTTTTGAAGTTGAGATTCCTGTAAAGTGCTCTTGAGCGATTCCGCTTATCAAACAAAAGCCTAAAAAAGTTAAAGAGAGAATTTTTTTTAGCATATTGTTTTATTTTATAGTTTATTCTGTTCCGATTTCTTCAATCTCTGATTTCTCTTCAAAACCTATTGCCTGCTCGTAAATACTGTAATATGTACTGTATAAAAAAGGAATTGTAAAAATGATCCCTATACAAAAAGCGATAAAGCCTAGCATTGAAAAGAAAAAGGCAACCAATAATGCTACAAAAATATAAAGAGGTTGCTTGCCGAATAGTGTAATACTTTTAGAAAGCGCTTCAGAGTAACTGATGTCATCATAAATAATTAAAGGTATGGTAAAAATGGTAACCATAGAGATCAGTCCTTGTGTGATGAAGCTTAAAAAATTTAATCCTACAAAAGCCAGCATCACATTTGTTATGGACATGGTAAAACCGATGATTGCATAAGCAGTCATAAGAGGTATTACATATTTTCCTTTGTAAAATTCAAAATAGGTGCTTAAACTGAATTCACGGTTTCTTTTGGCTAAATAATTGACATGAATGAATCCGGCTGTTACCGGAGCCATAATAGCGCTTGCAATAGTAGAAAAAACACCTGTACTAATGAGATAAGTAGGTTTTCTGGAGATAATGCTAATTTGACTTATTAGTTCTGAAAAGTTGCCTAATCCGTAGAAAGCAGCGATTAGTCCTAAATAGAGTATAATGAAAACGATGCTTAAAAGTATTAATGCAAGCCCGCTGATTAAAAAAGTTTTTTTATAAACAGCAAAACCTTCTTCGATTACGACTCCTAAATCAAGAGAGTACCCATACATTAATTTGTCTTCAATTTTTTTTTTCATTTTGGTCAGAATTATTAAGAAATAGTATTCCAGATTACATCATTGGGAGTGGGTGCTGTAAATGTAAGAATTTCTTTTGTAACAGGATGTTGCAGGTTTAATTTTCGGGCATGTAAATGAATTCCTCCGTCAGGATTGCTACGGTCAAATCCGTATTTCAAGTCTCCTTTGATCGGACATCCTATAGCTGCTAACTGGCAACGGATCTGATGATGTCGACCGGTATGTAAATCAATTTCTAAAGCATAATAATTGTTTAGTTTTTGAAAAACAGAGTAGGAGAGACTCGCTTTTTTACTGTCTTTGACTTCTTTCAGATGTGCTTTAGAAGTATTGTTTTTCGGGTTTCGGGTTAGAAAATGAATTAAAGTATCTTTTTCTTTCGGAGGTTGTTTTTTTACTATTGCCCAATAGGTCTTTTGAGTTTCCCTATTTTTAAAGGTTTCGTTTAATCGGGATAAAGCTTTAGATGTTCTGGCAAATACAACAATCCCGGAAGTAGGTCGGTCTAAACGATGAACTACACCTAAAAAGACTTCGCCGGGTTTGTTGTATTTCTCTTTTATATATTCTTTTACGACATCCGATAACGGTTTGTCTCCTGTTTTATCGCCCTGAACAATATCGCCTACACGTTTGTTGACTACAATAATATGATTGTCTTCGTGTAGTACTTGCAGATTATCCTTGGTAGAGAGAATTTTCATTTCTGAATCGGTCAAATGATCGAATTAATAAAACAATGAATACGAATTAGTATTGCTCATTTTCATTAGGAAAATCTACACTCTTTACATCATCTACATATTGACTGATGGCCGTGCTCATCTCTTCGTATAAGTTCATATAGCGACGTAAAAACCTTGGGTTGAACTCATGTGTCATTCCTAACATATCATGAACAACTAAAACCTGACCGTCAACACCGTTTCCGGCACCAATGCCAATAACCGGAATGCTGATGCTTTCAGCAACTTTTTTTGCTAATTTGGCAGGGATTTTTTCCAAGACAACGGCAAAACAACCTAATTTCTCAAGAGTTTTAGCATCTTCAATTAGTTTTTCTGCTTCTTCTTCCTCTTTGGCTCTAACGGTATAAGTTCCGAATTTATAAATAGACTGAGGAGTTAGTCCTAAGTGTCCCATAACCGGAATACCTGCTTGAAGGATTCTTTTAATGGATTCTTTGATCTCTTTACCTCCTTCTAATTTTACGGCATGTCCGCCACTTTCTTTCATTACACGTATTGCTGAGCGTAAAGCTTCTTTAGGGTCTGATTGGTAAGTACCAAAAGGCAGATCAACCACCACCAGCGCACGTTCTGCTGCTCTTACTACAGAGGAAGCGTGATATATCATTTGATCCAGAGTGATCGGAAGAGTTGTTTCGTGTCCGGCCATTACATTACTGGCTGAGTCACCGACTAAAATAACATCAATACCTGCAGCATCAACAATTTTAGCCATAGTATAATCATAAGCAGTTAACATGGAGATTTTTTCTCCGTGTTGTTTCATTTCCACTAATGATTTTGTTGTAATTCTTTTATAATCTTTTTTTGCAACTGACATTTTTTGGTTTTTTAATTGTGTAAAAGTAGTAAAATCATTTTTTTTACTTTGAATTGTAACAATTTTTCTTTTCTCCAACTAATGAGTAAAAAGGATAATATGAATAAAGTCAGATGTTTAATAGGTTTCTTGTTTTTTAATCTGGTGGCAATAGCCCAAAATGAGCCTAAAGAGGTTGTTGAGGATTTTTTTAAAGCCTTTCATGCTCAGGATACGACAGGCTTACAACAAGTGTGTCATGACAATATTAGTATGCAGACTGTAACAAATGCAGTAGAAGGAACTCGCCTAAAAGTAGAAACAGCTGAAGAGTTCTACAAGTCGATAGCAAACATACCGGATACGGTTTCATTTTTAGAAAAGATTATCGATTATAAAGTTCAAACTGACGGTAATATGGCTCACGTTTGGACGCCTTACGAATTCTATGTCAATAATCAGTTAAGCCATGTCGGAGTTAATTCTTTTACCATGATAAAGGAACCGGATGGCACGTGGAAAATCGTTCACATCATTGATACCAGAAGAAAGAATTAATTTTTATTCCTAAGGTAGTGATCCGAAAAGAGAGCAAAAAAGGTTCCGAATAAATAACATATCAAATCTGTCCAAAGAAAACCTTGTCCCAGTATGTAATGGCCTAAGGTTGTTTTTCGGATAACGATTAGCCATTCCCATTGAATTAATTGAAATGTTTCAATGGAGAAACAGAATAACAGACTCAGTATGAACGTTATTTTTGGTTTCAAAAAGAATATTGCTCTAAAACCAAAATAAATCATTACGGCATATAAGATATCGCCTGTATAAAACGAAACAAAACTGATCTTACGGGATAGAATACCTAAAAAAATGACCAGTAAGGTTAGTGCGGAATAAAAAAGCCGGTTTTTCTTTATGGTTTCCACTAACAATCGGTTAGGTTAACACCAACAGCTAATCCGCCTTCACTGGTTTCTTTGTATTTAGAGTTCATGTCTTTGGCGGTTTCCCACATGGTGTTCACGACTTTGTCTAACGGAACTTTAGCATTTTTAGCATCGGTTTCCAAAGCGAGTTCGGCTGCATTGATCGCTTTAATGGCTCCCATAGTGTTTCGCTCAATACACGGTACCTGAACTAATCCTCCGATCGGATCGCAAGTTAATCCTAAGTGATGTTCCATGGCAATTTCAGCGGCCACTAAAACCTGTTCAGGAGTTCCGCCCATTACTTCACAAAGTGCTCCGGCAGCCATAGCGCTTGAAACTCCGATTTCAGCTTGACAACCTCCCATAGCAGCAGAAATGGTAGCTCCTTTTTTAAAGATAGAACCGATCTCTCCGGCTACAAGCAAGAATTGTTTGATCTGCTCTTCATTTGCTTCGTGATTTTCAATGACCATATAGTACATTAAAACAGCGGGAATAACACCTGCACTTCCGTTGGTAGGAGCGGTAACAACACGTCCTAAAGAAGCATTAACCTCGTTAACGGCTAAGGCAAAGCAACTTACCCATTTCAGGATTTGTCTGAACTTTACTTCCGTTTGACGAATAATCTGTAACCAAGAATACGGGTTATCATAAGGTAAAACTCCGATTAAATTTTTGTGCATATCATAAGCTCTTCGCCTTACGTTTAACCCTCCGGGTAAAACACCTTCAGTATGACAACCAATGTACATACATTCCAGCATTGTATCCCAAATTCGAAGCAGTTCACTATGAATAAATGCTTCATTTCTCATAGACTTTTCATTAGCATAAACCACTTCAGATATTTTCATGTTTTCTTGCTGGCAGTAAGCCAAAAGTTCACTGGCTTTATCTATAGGAAATGGAAAAGCACATTTTATTTCTTCATTTCTGTTATTTTCATCTTCGGTTACCACAAATCCACCGCCTATGGAATAGTAGGTTTCACTATATTCTTCATTTTCAAAATAGGCAGTAAAGGTTAATCCGTTAGCATGAAAAGGTAAAAAGTTACGGTTAAATACAATATCTGTTTCCGGATTAAATGGGATGATAATTTCGTTAGCTAAGAAAATTTCATGCTTATTTTTGATCGCTGAAATAATGACATCTATACTCTCAACAGGAATATATTCCGGATCAGCGCCACTTAAACCGAGCATTATTGACAGGTCAGTAGCATGCCCTTTTCCGGTTAAAGAAAGTGAGCCGTATAGATCAACCTGAACTCTGTTGATAAAATCAATGTTCTTTTTTTGACGTAATTCTTGTAGAAAACGTTCGGCAGCTCTCCAGGGACCGAGAGTATGAGAACTAGACGGACCAATACCGATCTTAAGCATATCAAAAACAGAAATACACTCCATATCTTATTCAAAAAATAGTTTCTGTAGCAAAGATAATCAAATGCGAATCATATAAAATAGAGTATTATTTTTTAACAAATAAATAATTAATACCAGCGTTTTTTGTTTTTCTTTGAATTATCTGATTTTCTGGAATTTGATTTCTTGGATTTGTTTTTATTGGCTTGAGATTTATTGTTGTTTCTGAAATCCTTTTTGGGAGGAGCAGAAGTGTTTGTGTCTGAACTTTCTTTCCATGGGAAAGGATGATCAGTTATTTCTTTTATTTTGGCTTGCGTCAGTTTTACAATATCCTGCCAGTAGGTTTTCTCATCTTTACCACAAAAAGAAATGGATCTACCTTCATTTTCTGCCCTTCCTGTTCTTCCGATTCTATGGATATAGGTTTCCGGAATATTTGGCAGATCATAATTGATTACAATAGGCAATTGTTCAATATCCAGACCTCGAGCGGCAATGTCTGTCGCTATTAAAAAGTTAACTTCTTTGTTTTTAAATCGTTCTAAAGCTTTGATACGAGCCGATTGCGATTTGTCACCGTGTATGGCTACTGCAGAAATGTTTTGTTTTTCTAAGGATTTAACAACATTGTCAGCTCCGTGTTTCGTTCGAACAAAAACAATAGCTTGTTCAATAGCATCTTCCTTTATAATATGTGCCAGTAACTTTTTCTTGTCTTCTTTTTCAACAAAATAAATAGATTGCTTGATGTTTTTTGAAGTACTAGAAACCGGGTCTACAATAATATATTTGGGATTCTTTAAAAGAGAATCGGCTAGCACACGAATTTCAAATGGCATGGTAGCTGAAAACAAAAGTGTTTGCCTGTTTTCGGGTGATAGCTTAACGATTTTCTTCACATCATTAATAAAACCCATATCCAGCATCAGGTCGGCTTCATCAATCACCAGATGGTGCATTTGATCCAGACTGATGAATTCTTGTTTGTACAGGTCTAAAAAGCGTCCCGGAGTTGTAATAACAATATCTACTCCTTCTTTTAAAGCTTGAACCTGCGGGTTTTGATTAACACCGCCATATAATACTAAAGTACGGGTATTCATGTACTTTCCATATTCATCGAAATTAGCCTGAATTTGCATAGCCAATTCCCGGGTAGGTGTAACGACCACAGTACGGATGAATTTTCTTTTTTTAGCAGAACCTACAATAGGATGTAGTATCTCTAAAATAGGAATAGCAAAAGCAGCCGTTTTACCGGTACCGGTTTGTGCGCATCCTACAATGTCGTTTCCGTTTAATATTTCCGGAATGGCCTGTTGCTGGATCAGTGTCGGAGCAGTATACCCTTTGTCTTTAATAGCTTCAAGTAAACTTCTGTGTAGGTTTAAATCTGAAAATTGCATCTTAAGTGTTTTCTTAAGGCAAAGATAATGATATATTCAGAATGACATTCAATAGAAAAGAATTGTCAGCAAAAATGTCATGTTGTCATATAAAAAATGGTATTTCTGACAAAATGAGAACCAAAACATAACATTTTTGTATTGGCACAAAACTTGACTAATAGAAAGCGTGTTTATCACTGTTCACTCGTAGAGGAACAATCAAATTGAACTAAAAAGGAGAATATATTATGAGTAAAATTATTGGTATCGATTTAGGTACAACCAACTCTTGTGTGGCAGTTATGGAAGGTGGAGAACCAGTAGTAATTGCTAATGCAGAGGGGAAAAGAACAACGCCTTCAGTAATCGCTTTTGTTGAAGGAGGAGAAATTAAAGTAGGGGATCCGGCTAAACGTCAGGCGGTAACAAACCCGACTAAGACCATTGCTTCTATTAAGCGTTTTATGGGGAACAAATTTACCGAAAGCCAAAAAGAAGCAGGGAATGTAGCGTATAAAGTGGTAAAAGGAGATAACGATACGCCAAGAGTTGATATTGACGGTCGTTTGTATACACCACAAGAATTATCGGCTATGATTCTTCAAAAAATGAAAAAAACAGCCGAAGATTATTTAGGTACAACTGTAGATAAAGCAGTTATTACCGTTCCGGCTTATTTTAATGATGCACAACGTCAGGCTACTAAAGAAGCAGGTCAGATTGCAGGTTTAGAAGTGATGCGTATCATTAATGAACCGACAGCTGCTGCCTTAGCGTATGGTTTGGATAAAGCAGGAAAAGATCAAAAAATTGCAGTATATGACTTAGGTGGGGGTACATTTGATATTTCTATCCTTGAATTAGGAGACGGAGTTTTTGAAGTATTGTCAACTAACGGGGATACTCACTTAGGAGGGGATGACTTTGACCAAGTAATCATCGATTGGCTGGCAAATGAATTCAACGCTGCCGAAGGAGTTGATTTACGTAAAGATCCAATGGCTTTACAACGTTTAAAAGAAGCTGCTGAAAAAGCTAAAATCGAATTGTCGTCTTCTGCTCAAACAGAGATCAATTTGCCTTATGTTACTGCAACAGCTTCAGGACCTAAACACTTGGTGCAAACTTTAACACGTTCTAAATTTGAGCAATTGGCTCACGATTTGGTAAAACGTTCTATGTTGCCATGTGAAAAAGCATTAAAAGATGCAGGATTGTCAAAATCTGATATTGATGAGGTAATCTTAGTTGGTGGTTCTACACGTATCCCTGTGATTCAGGAAGAAGTAGAGAAATTCTTCGGTAAAAAACCATCAAAAGGAGTTAATCCGGATGAAGTTGTAGCCATTGGTGCAGCTATTCAAGGTGGTGTATTAACAGGAGATGTAAAAGATGTATTATTGTTAGATGTTACTCCGCTTTCATTAGGTATTGAAACTATGGGAGGAGTAATGACTAAATTGATCGAAGCCAATACAACTATCCCGACAAAAAAATCGCAAGTGTTCTCTACAGCGGCAGATAATCAGCCATCGGTAGAAATCCACGTGTTGCAAGGGGAAAGACCTATGGCAACAGATAATAAAACAATCGGACGTTTCCATTTAGACGGAATTCCGCCTGCACCAAGAGGAGTACCTCAAATTGAAGTAACTTTTGATATTGATGCTAATGGTATCATTAAAGTTTCTGCAACAGATAAAGGAACAGGTAAATCTCACGATATTCGTATCGAAGCTTCTTCCGGATTGACTCAGGAAGAGATCGAAAAAATGAAAAAAGAAGCAGAGATGAATGCCGAAGCAGATAAAGCAGCTATGGAAAAAGTAGCAAAATTAAATGAAGCTGATAGCATGATTTTCCAAACAGAGAAACAATTGAGTGACTTTGGTGATAAATTATCAGAAGGAAATAAAACAGCTATTAATGCCGCTTTAGAAGATTTGAAAAAAGCTTACGAGACTAAAGATGTAGATACTATTCAACCTGCTTTAGATAAGATCAACGAGGCTTGGAAAAATGCTTCTGAAGAAATGTACAAAGCTCAGGCTGAACAAGGCGGAGCTCAGGAAGCACAACCACAAGGAGGTGATACTGATTCAGGAGATCAAACGCAAGATGTTGATTTCGAAGAAGTGAAATAATTTTTCAAAATATCTCTCATAATAAAAAACCGAATCTATACGATTCGGTTTTTTATTATCTTTACATATTAATTTACAAAAAAAGATGGAAAAACTAATAGTCAAGAATTTTGGTCCGATTAAAGAGGCTGAAGTTGACTTAACTAAATATGTGATTTTTATTGGTGATACATCAACTGGAAAAAGTGTTTTAGCAAAATTAATTGCAATTTTTAAAGATTCGTTCTTTAAACTTACATTGTTTAAAGATGTCGAAAAGATAAATTTTCAAAGTGAGTTAAAAAAATATAATATTGATTTTAAGACTAATAAAACTGAAATTTCTCTTTTTCAAAAATCGATTTCTAATGATAGAATGATTAAAGTGTTAGAATTAAAAGATGGTTATATAGTAAATTTAAACTCCGAGTTAAAGAAAGGTTTTTTAAAAATTATTTCAGATTTTAATGAATCAAAAATTAATAGTTTAGATGTTGATAGATTAAGAAGTATTAACAAAGAAGAGCTAATAGAAATTTTTAATAGAAATTTTTATAATATCTTTTTAAATAAAACTAATTCAATTTATTTCCCAGCTGAAAGAGTCTTATACTCTCTTACAGGTAATGCAATATCAGGTTTGTTGGCGAACAATATTGCTTTGCCAGAATGTTATAAGGAATTTGCAGCAAAATATGAGGTAGCTAGAGCAAATGTAAAAACGGCAAAGTATAATAGTTTTGGTTTAGAGTACAACTTTAAGAATGATTTAGATGAAGTAAAAATTAATAATCAAAAAATTCTTCTCAATGAGGCCTCTAGTGGTGTGCAATCATTAGTTCCTTTGTTACTAGTTTTAGAAAATGAATTAAAAGAGCAAGACCAATTAATGTCAGGAAAGGTTATAGTAATTGAAGAACCTGAACTAAATTTATTTCCAATTAAACAGAAGAAAATAGTTAATTTTTTAGTTTCATCTTTCTATGATAAATCTGTGCAATGTATTCTTACAACTCATAGCCCTTATATAGTTTCATCTTTTGATACATTAATTTTAGCAAAAAATATTTATAATGAAAAACCAGAGCTTAAAGATGAAATAATTAAAATTATTCCTGAAAGTAATTGGGTTGATTTTGAAGAAATTTCAGTTTATGAAATTAAAGAAGATGGTTTAGTATATATGATAAAAGATAAAGAGTTTAAAAGCATAGATGTTAATATAATAGATAATGTCTCCGATGTGATTTCAGAAGAGTTTGATAAACTTACACAATTGCGATATGAATAATAATAGTTTTGAAGATTTTATAAAGCAATTTTCAGATTGTTCATCAAATAGTAAAGTTGCAAGCGAAAATGGAAAACGTTTTGAAATTAATTCATCTGAAAATTTTACAAGATTAAATATAGATGGTTGTGTAATTAATCTAAATGGACAAGAGCGATGTGATTTTGGGTTCCTTAGACATACAACTGATGAGTTTTATTTCATTGAACTTAAAGGAAGTGATATAGAAAAGGCATTTAATCAAATTGTAGCAACAATTAAACTTATTAATTCAGAATTTTTTGTAATTCCAAAAAATAAAAGACTTGGTTTTATAATAAGTTCAAGAGTTCCTAGTGCGGGTACTGATATTAAAAAGATTAAACAGAAATTTGCAAGAGATTATGGGAAAATTTTAGAAATTAAAAATAGAGTATTAACTTATTCACCTTAAATTATATTTTTTCATTTTTTCTGAGATATTGATTTCAAAAAGTAATTATAATAGATTAAAAAGAGCTGTCATTTTTGACAGCTCTTTTTTTATAAAAATGTAACAAATACTTTTTATAACGAATGTTTTTCTTGTGAGTTTTTTTACTAAATTGGGCAAACCTTAATCTCCAATCTTATGAGAAAACTTTTCTTTTTAACATGTCTTGTCACACTTCAATTTGCTGTAGCTCAAAAGAAAAAAACAACTGTGAAAAAAGTTGAAAAGAATGTTGTGATAGCTACTTTTGAAAATTTGTCTGCAGAAATTACAACCATAAACAAAGTAAAGAAGTTTGTTTTATTTGCTAAAAATGAACAAAGTACCGATACTTTAGTACTGAAAGAAACAATTGATAAAAATTTTAAGCCAGCGGAATTTAATGTAAAGAATTTTACAATCGGAACTCAAAAAATGTATTTAATTAGCTGGAAAGAGAATAATACAGTAACTATTAAGGATAAAACAGAAGCAACTGCAATTACAGAAAATCAAGTTTGGAATCCGATTACGAAAAAACAATTGTTTGCAAATACAGAGAAAACAATTCATACAAAAGAAAAAGTTTTTTTAGATGCCAATAAAACAGCTTCACACGATGTAGAGCGTAAAACTTCTGAAGGCTCTTTATTTACGTTATTAACAAACGGAGATGTTACATTGTATTCTAAAACACAGCAAAGCCACTTTGTTTATAATTCAGAGACCGATCAATATGAAAGTAAAAAAGTAAGTGCTTCTCCTGTTTCTAAAGCAAAACCAAAAAACGTTAAATAGTATGCGTGCATACTAATTTTTCATATATTTGGATAAAATAAATAAAAAATGAACAAACAATCACTAACCGATATTTTAAACATTAAACATCCGGTCTTAATGGCACCTATGTTTTTGGTATCCAATACTAAAATGGTCATTGAAGGGATGAAATGTGGCATTGCAGGTTGTATACCGGCATTAAATTACAGGACTTTGGAGGAGCTTAAAACAGCAATTCAAGAGTTGAAAGCCGCAAAAACAGAAGGAGGAAGTTTTGGCTTTAACCTAATTGTCAATAAATCAAATGTAAAGTATAAAGAACAACTCCGAATGCTATGTGATGAAAAAGTTGATTTCATTGTTACGTCATTAGGAAGTCCCGAAGAAACGATCAGAGAAGCACATAAAGCTGGGGTGAAAGTGTTTTGCGATGTAACGGACTTGGCTTATGCCAAAAAAGTAGAAAGCTTAGGAGCAGACGCTATTATTGCGGTAAATAATCAAGCCGGAGGACATCGTGGAAATATTGATCCGGAGGCATTGATTAAGTTACTGAATGATAATACAGCGATCCCGGTTATTTCAGCAGGAGGAGTGTCTACGAAAGCGGATCTTGATAAAATGCTAAGTTACGGAGCAGTAGGCGTTTCTGTTGGAAGTCCGTTTATTGCTTCTGAAGAATCAGGAGTATCTCAGGAATATAAACAAGCTTGTGTGGATTACGGAGCCGGAGATATTGTGATGACTGAAAGGATATCAGGAACACCTTGTACCGTGATCAATACACCTTATGTTCAAAAAGTAGGAACAAAACAGCCTTGGATCGAGCGTATATTGAACAAGAATAAAAAGCTAAAAAAATGGGTGAAGATGTTCCGTTTTTATATCGGAATGAAAGCAACCGAAAAAGCAGCTAAAGAAGTAACCTATAAAACCGTTTGGGTAGCGGGACCAAGTATTGAAGAAACAAGAGCGATACTTCCGGTACAGCAAATTGTTCAAAAGCTCATTCAGTAAAATGTACGATTCAATTTTTGGCGTATTAAAGAAATACGTTAAACCGGCTACGTTGTTTCGGGTAATGTTTAACGTATCTCCTATGTACAGAAGAAGTTGCGGAAAGTTATATTTTGTATCGGAAGATCTGCATTTGGTAAAAATCAGAATTCCGTTAACCTATCGCAATAAGAATTATGTTGGATCTATGTTTGGTGGCAGCTTGTTTTCGGCAACAGATCCAATTTATATGATCCAACTCATGCAGATTTTAGGGAAAGATTATGTGGTTTGGGATAAAGCCACTCAAATACGCTTCAGAAAACCTGCTTATTCAAATGCTTTTGTGGATTTTGAATTTTCCATTGACGAAATTAATGAGATAAAGAGACAGGTTCAGGAAAATAAAGAGATAGATTTTGTAAAAAAACTGAACATAACTGACGGTAAAGAGACTGTTTTTACGGAGTTAGAAAAAACATTATATATCAGTTCAAAAGAGCATTACAGACAGAAAAGAGCAAAGGTTAGTTCTAAATAAAAAAAGCGGTTTTTAAACCGCTTTTTTTATTCTTCAATCAATAGTTCAAAGGTTTTATCCCAATTTTTTCCGGTGACAAAAATAGTTTTTGTTTTCGGGTTATAAGCAATACCATTTAAAACATCAATGTCGGGATGCTGGGTAACTTTACTACGAAGGTCTCCTAAATTTAAAATAGCTTCTACTTCACCATTAGTATTGATAACGCCAATAGCATCTTTTCCGTAAATATTAGCCCAAATTTTGCCGTCAATCCATTCCAGTTCATTCAAAGATTCAATTTTTGCATGTTGGGTATAAACATTAATATAATCTACTTCTTGCATGGTTTCCGGATCTAAAACATAAATTTTCTCAGAACCGTCACTCATGTACAATTTTTTCCCGTCATTAGTCAATCCCCAGCCTTCAATATCCTTAAAGTATTTGAAAGTCTTTATTTTTTTAAAAGTGTCGGCATCGTATACATATCCTTCTTTATTAAGCCAGGTAAGTTGGTATACTTTATTGTTCAAAACGGTAATTCCTTCACCGAAATATTGATCTTCTAATGTTATTTTTTTAAATACTTCACCGGTTCTGTAGTCGGTTTTACGCAAACTGGAAACATCCCTTGTTCCTGTTCCGGATCCTCTTCCGTTACCGGTTCCTTCAAATAAAGTATCGCGGTAAAATTCAAAACCTTGTGTATAAGCTTTAATATCGTGAGGATAAGTATTTACAATTTTATAGTTTAATAATTTAGGCTGAATGCTCGATGCCAATGTAATTTTAGTCTCTTCATCAACAGTCGTACCTTCAGTATAAACTGTGGCTTTAATTGTATGACTCCCTAATTTGGTTTCTCTTAAAGCAAAAGGGAAAAGGGAATTTCCGGTAGCGGATCCTATTTTTGTATCTCCCAGGAAATATTGAATCGAGTCTACAGGTAGATTTTTAGCGTTTTTAACCTGTAAATTGATGCTTTCATTAAGGCTGTAAACCTGTTTTAAGTGGGAAGTATCTATAGAAAAATTATTTTTTAGCTCATTTTTGTCTTTTTCGCAACTCAGAACTGCAACACTTAATGCAGTGAAAGCGAATAGCTTAAAGTGTATCATGATTGTAATTTTTTGTCATGACAATATACAACGAAATTTTAAAGAAACAATCGCCTTGTAAAAATACAAAAAGATTGTATATTTGCACTGGCAAGTCCTACACGACCAGCTCCTGCAGAATCCCCCAGGGTGGGAACGCAGCAAGGGTATGCGGTTGTAGCGGTGCGATGTAGGTCGCTTGCCGTTTTTTAGAGCTCCTTAAGGGAGTTTTTCTTTTTTATATCCCTCTCTTTTCTACTTATTCCAATATGTTTACCTTTGTGGGCAAACAACAAAACTAACCTATAGATTAAGATGGACTTTATAAACTCAAGAGAATTTGCAAAGCAATTAGATTCTCAGGACGAATTGAATCAATACCGTGACGAATTTATTTTTCCTAAAGTAAATGGAAAAGAAGTTATTTACTTTACGGGAAACTCATTAGGCTTGCAGCCTAAAAGTGCTAAGATTTATGTAGATGAAGTAATGGACGATTGGGCAAATTTAGCCGTAGAAGGACATTTTTATTCAGAAAAGCCTTGGTGGGATTATCATGAACGTTTTTGCCAGCCGTTAAGTGAAATTGTAGGGGCTAAACCAACAGAAGTAGGGGTAATGAATACCTTAACGGTAAACCTGCATTTGTTAATGGTTTCATTTTATCAGCCTACAGCTAAGAAATATAAGATCATTTGTGAGGAAAAAGCATTTCCGAGCGATCAGTATATGTTTCAGAGCCAAGTGCATTTTCATGCGAAATCAGTCGGTTTTAACCCTGAAGAAGCTATTGTAGAAGTTAAGAAAAGAGAAGGGGAGAACACGCTGCGTTTGGACGATATTCTTCAGAAAATAGAAGAGGTCGGAGACGAATTAGCTTTAGTACTTTTCGGAGGGGTCAATTATTATACCGGGCAAGTATTAGATATGAAAGCAATTACTGAAGCCGGACAAAAACAAGGTGCGTATGTAGGTTGGGATTTAGCTCATGCTGCAGGAAATATAGCCCTTAAATTACACGAATGGAATGTCGATTTTGCTGCCTGGTGTAGTTATAAGTACATGAATTCAGGTCCGGGAAATGTGTCAGGTTACTTTGTTCATGAAAAGCATCATAATGATAATGATCTTCCAAGATTCGCCGGCTGGTATGGACACAATAAAGAACGCCGCTTTTTAATGGAACCGAAGTTTGACCCGGTTCACGGAGCAAATGGTTGGCAGATTAGTAATTTGCCTATTTTGTCAATGGCACCGTATTTAGCATCTGTAGAGATGTTTGCAAAAGTAGGGATGGAAAAATTGATCAAAAAGAGAAACCTTCTGACAGCTTATCTGGAATTTATTCTTAGCGAGATAGATGCGGAAGTGGAAGGAACAACATTCGAGATTCTTACACCTGAAAATCAGGCTGAAAGAGGTTGCCAACTTTCAGTCTACTTACACGGACAAGGAAGAGAATTGTTTAATTATTTAATGGAGAATGGAGTAATAACCGATTGGCGAGAACCGAATGTTATCCGATTGGCTCCGGTACCTTTTTATTCTTCTTTCGAGGATATGTACGATTTCGGGCAGATTTTAAGAAAAGGGATTCTGAAATAAAATAAAGTCGGAAAAATATTTAGAAAAATAATTTTAAAAGAGATAATAAAAGTAAAAAATTCGTACATTAGCTTATACAATTTGCTATTAACCAAACATATAAATGTATGAATCACTTTATTGTAGAAGAGTGGAAAGAATTTGTACCCGATTTTGAACTTAAAAAACGTTACTTAGTATCAAATTTAGGTAGAATCAAAAGTTGCGATAAAGATCTTGGAAATTGCTTGCTATTAAAAGGCTCTTTAACCGATGGTTATAATTTTTTGAATTTTTCAAGAAGTATAGATGGTAAGAAAAAATACATTCATTATTCCTATCATTTTTTGGTCGCTTCATTGTTTATTGAAAAAAAGAAGGAAGATCATACTCATGTTATTCATTTAGATTATGACAGACAGAATAATCATGTCAATAATTTGAAGTGGGTTACGTATGAAGAAATGTTAGAACATGGACAGAGAAGCCCTTATGTAAAGGAAGCTAAAAGAAAGCTCATTGAGTTCAATAAAAAAAGAGACGGACAAAAGCTGACAGTCAATGATGTTATACGCCTGAAAAAGAAATTATTGGATCCCAACAGAAAAACCAGACACAAGATCTTAGCGAAACAATTCGGCATTACAGAGATGCAGGTCTACCGGATCAAGTCAGGAGAGAATTGGGGACATATACAAGTAGATATAAAAGGAGCTGAGAATTAAGCTCCTTTTTTTATACGGTAAAAAAAGAGACTTATAAAGCTTGTTTCTCAATAATATCTGTAACTTTGTTCATTATACATTTTTAAGTCTTTTTCTTAAATGAAAGAACAAAAAAAGATAGCGGTAGTCGGTGCCGGATTAGTAGGTACTTTATTAGCTATATATTTAAAAAGAGCCGGGCATACCGTTCACGTTTTCGACAGAAGTAAAGATATAAGAACTGTTGAATTTTCAGGTCGTTCTATTAACTTAGTCATGTCAGATAGAGGTTGGAAAGCCTTAGAAAAGTTAGGACTGGATGCTGAAATTAAAAAAATAGGGATTCCGGTTTATAAAAGAGCCATCCATTTGGAAGATTCGTCTCTTAATTTTCAAAATTACGGTAAAGAAGATCAGGCAATTTTTTCGCTTTCCAGAGGTATTTTAAATAGAAAGATGGTTGATTTGGCAGAAGCTGAAGGTGTTCAGTTTTTCTTTGAAAGCAAAATCTGGGATATTACTCTCTCTACAGCAACACTTCATGAAGGACTTACAGAAAGAGGAGAATGGCACGATTTGGATTATGATATTGTATTCGGAGCTGATGGCGCTTTTTCAAGAATCCGTCACCGTATGCAACGACAAAGCATGTTCAACTATTCACAGGAGTTTCTGAAATTGGGCTATAAAGAGCTTCATATTCCGGCAAATCCGGACGGTAGTCATAAAATAGATCCGAACTCTCTGCATATTTGGCCCAGAGGTGAGTTTATGTTGATGGCATTAGCCAATACAAACGGAAGCTTTACCTGTACGTTATTTATGCCTCATGAAGGAGAAAACTCATTCGAACAATTAAAAGATAAAGCCACTTTAGAAGCATTTTTTGCCAAGTATTTCCCGGATACTAAAGAAGTGATCCCGAACTTGGTTGAAGATTTCTTTAAAAACCCTACCAGTTATCTGGTAACAATGAAATGTTATCCTTGGACTTATAAAGATAAAGTAGCTTTGATAGGCGATGCTTGCCATGCTATTGTTCCTTTTTACGGACATGGAATGAATGCCGGATTTGAGGATATAACCATTTTGGCAGAAATGATGGAAAAATATGGTAACGATTGGGAAACCGTTTTTGAACAATACCAGTTGTCAAGAAAACCAAATGCCGATGCCATTGCGGAACTTTCGTATAGAAATTTCATGGAAATGAGTTCCAAAACGGCGGATGATAAATTTCATTTGCAGAAAAAAATTGAAAAATGGTTCTCTGAAAAACATCCGGATAAGTGGGTTCCGTTGTACAGCAGAGTCACGTTTAGTCACCAGCCTTATGCTGAGGCATTGGCCGAAGGAGAAAAACAAAATGCAATAATGCAGGAAATCCTGTCTATTGATAAAATTGAAGAGATTTGGGAAACTGAACCCATTGAACATCGAATATTAGACTTATTAGCAAAATAAAAAAGCGGTTTTTAAACCGCTTTTTTATTCTCCTCTGTGAACACTTTCCATATTGAAGGCCGGTAGGCAAATGGCTAAATATTCGCAAGGTTCGTCAAACGGATTGGAATATTGGATTCGGGTGTTCTTTTCTATTTTAATGGACTGACCCGTTTCCAGAACTACAATTTCTTCTTCAATTATAAATTGTTTTTTCCCTTTGATAATATAAGTGTATTCATCAAATTCAGGTGTTTGAAAAGGCTCGCTCCAACCCGGTGGTGCAATCATGTGAGCAATTGAGATGTTCTTATTATCAGTGGTTAGTCCATGATGCTCTTCAATGAGCTTTCCGTCAGTGGTGGGAACTACAAAAGGTGATTTTTGAATGAAATACTTTTTCATAACTTACTTTTTCATCATTTTCATTAAAATACCCATAGCACCTCGTATAAAGGTTGCACTGGTCAATACTTTTACGATCGGATTTTGAGCCGTACTTTTTCTTGCAGAAGAACTTGAGCGCTTCGATTCTTTGGCTTCTTGCTTCTTCTCTTCTTCTTTAGCTGCAATTTCTTGCGCTTGCTCGATCTTTTTGGTTAAAATTTCATAAGCACTTTCACGGTCAATTTCGTCGTTATATTTTTTTACCAATTTAGACTTAGCAATACAATTTGCAATTTCAGCATCTGTCAGAATATCCATTCTGCTCATTGGAGCCCGCATCATTGTAGCGGCTAAAGGAGTCGGAATCCCTTTTTCGTTCAATGCAGTAATGAAAGCTTCTCCGATTCCCAGAGAAGTCAATACTTCATCCGTTTTATAATATTCTGAAATAGGGTAATTTTCGGCAGTCATTTTAATAGCTTTTCTGTCATTAGCTGTAAAAGCTCGTAAAGCGTGCTGAATTTTTAAACCTAACTGTGCTAAAACATCACTAGGAACATCCATAGGATTTTGCGTAATAAAGTATACGCCAATGCCTTTAGAACGGATTAATTTGACGATGGTTTCAATTTGGTCTAAAAGTGCTTTACTAGCCTGATCGAAGATCAAGTGAGCCTCATCAATGAAGATAACCAATTCAGGTTGACCGCTATCACCTTGCTCCGGCATTGTATTGTAAATTTCAGCTAATAAACTCAGCATGAATGTGGAGAAAAGCTTTGGTCTGTCCTGAATATCGGTTAGACGAATGATGTTTACATAACCATTTCCGTTTTCATCAATTCGCATTAAATCGTCAATTTCAAATGATTTTTCACCAAAAAAGAGATCGGCACCTTGTTGCTCCAGTTCAATTGTTTTTCTTAAAATAGCCCCAGTCGAAGCTGCAGAAATTCTGCCATAGTCAGCCGTAAACTCATCTTTACCTTCGTCAGTAGCGTATTGTAACACTTTTTTAAAATCTTTTAAATCTAAAAGCGGAATATTATTATCATCACAATATTTAAAAATGACAGAAACCACACCCGATTGGGTATCGTTTAGATCTAAGATTCGGGAGAATAGAACCGGTCCGAATTCAGAAACGGTTGCTCTTAAACGAACGCCGTCTTGTTTAGAAATGGTCATTAGTTCAACCGGAAAACCTTTGGTTTCATAAGGCAAGGTAATTTTAGCATGACGTTCCGTAATAAATGGCTTTTCTTCGCCCGGCATTGCAATTCCTGAAAAATCTCCTTTGATATCCATCATTAATACCGGAATACCTTTTGCTGACAATTGTTCTGATAGAACCTGAATGGTTTTGGTTTTACCGGTTCCTGTAGCTCCGGCTATCAGACCGTGTCGGTTTAAAGTTTTTAAAGGAATGTTGATAGGAGCATGTCCGATAGCTTCTCCATCTAAAATGGCTCCCCCCAAGGTTATAAAATCACCTTTGCAGGTATATCCGTTTCCTATATGTTCTCTAAAAGTTTCAGTTCTGTCCATTTTCTAACTTTTTTCCAAATTTATAAAATTGGATGGTAAAAATTGGGGAATAAAGGAACTACGTTCTTAAAAATTGTGTTATTTTTTTTATTGTTTGAACTTGTGTACTTTCGCAAAACAAATTTTTAATTATGAGTAAAGTTGTTTTCATAACAGGAGGTTCATCCGGAATTGGTAAAGCTGTTGGTATTTTTCTTAAAAATAAAGGATTTACAGTATACGGAACCAGTAGAAATCCGGAACGTTTTCCTGATGCGGAAATTAACCTGATCGCTTTAGATGTGAGAGATAAAGGAAGTATTGCAAAAGCCATTGAGGAAGTAGTGAATCAGGAAGGAAAGATAGATGTGTTGATTAATAATGCCGGAGTAGGTATTACAGGGCCATTAGAGGAGATTCCTGCTGAAGAGATCAAAAATAATTTTGAAACCAATTTATTCGGTCCCATAGAAGTTATGAAAGCTGTTTTGCCATATATGCGTGACAAAAAATCAGGTTTGATTATTAATGTAACTTCGATAGCCGGTTATATGGGCTTGCCTTTCAGAGGAGTGTATTCGGCTTCAAAAGGAGCTTTAGAATTGGTAACAGAAGCAATGCGTATGGAGGTAAAGCCTTTTGGTGTTCAGATAACCAATGTGGCGCCCGGTGATTTTTCAACCAATATTGCTGCCGGACGCTATCATGCGCCTTTAGTAAAAGGATCGGCCTACGAAGTAACTTACGGAAGTACTTTGGAAATGATGAACGAACATGTAGATGCCGGAAGTAATCCGATGGAAATGGCAGAGGCTATTTATACGATCATACAAAATCCTAACCCGAAGATTCATTATAAAGTAGGCGCGTTTATGCAAAAATTCTCTATTGTATTAAAACGTATTCTTCCGGATAAAGTATATGAAAAATTATTGATGAATCATTATAAATTGTAATTTTGCGCTCGTAATAACACAACTTAAATTAATACAAAACGAACTATGAAATTTTTTATTGACACGGCTAATTTAGAGCAAATTAAAGAAGCTCAGGAATTAGGAGTTTTAGATGGGGTAACTACAAACCCATCATTAATGGCTAAAGAAGGTATTACAGGAAAAAACAATATCTTGAAACATTATGTGGATATCTGTACTATTGTAGAGGGTGACGTAAGTGCGGAAGTGATCGCTACTGATTTTGAAGGAATGATCAAAGAAGGTGAGGAGTTAGCAGAATTACATGAGCAAATTGTAGTTAAAATCCCTATGACTAAAGACGGAATTAAAGCGTGTAAATATTTTTCTGATAAAGGAATCAGAACCAATGTTACGTTGGTATTTTCTGCCGGTCAGGCTTTGTTAGCTGCTAAAGCGGGAGCTACTTATGTTTCTCCGTTCTTAGGTAGGTTAGATGATATTTCAACTGACGGGTTAAATCTGATCGAAGAGATCCGTGAGATCTATGATAATTATGGATTCGGAACAGAAATCTTAGCAGCGTCAGTTCGTCATACGATGCATATTGTTAACTGTGCTAAAATAGGAGCTGATGTAATGACAGGACCTTTGTCTTCAATTTTAGGATTGTTAAAACATCCGTTAACAGATATCGGTTTGGCTCAGTTCTTAGCTGATTATGCAAAAGGGAATAAATAAAACAAAAATTTAAGATAAAAAAAGCGGCATCCTGAGATGTCGCTTTTTTTATTTATTGTAAGTTTTTATGAAAGTTGATGTCAAACAGATTGGCAAAGCCATTTTTTATCGTACCATCCGAATTCAATACAATTACCCGGTGTACCTTAGTGATCACCCATTTTTTCTTAATATCTGAAAAGTCGGTTGATTTATATTCGTTAATTTGATCCAATTGGAAATTTTTAAGCGCTTTTTTCCAGTTCTCTTCCGAGTCATTAATGTTGATAGCAATAAAATTAACGGCAGGGAATCGTTTTTTAAGTTCAGCGATTTTCCCGTGAGAAGACTTCAGATGCGATTCAGCATTTGTAGTCCAAAAGAAAATAACCGTTTCCTTATTTTGTGTTAATTCTTCTACCGGAACAGTTCGGTTTTGCTGATCGACCAAATGAACATCCGGCAGTCGCTTTCCGATAATTAGTTTTTGAACGGCTTCGGAGATTTCGCGAACTTCTTTTTGCTGTTCTTTATCGGTAGAAAGTTCAAGATAACGATCAATGAATTTTTTATTATTGTACATGTTTTGGTCTTCCAGTAAATACATGTAAGCAATATTGTTTAAGATAACATTTTTAATCTGGTGATCTTTAACTAAAGTGTCAGCAATATTTAGTTTTAAGATATTGTTCTCTAATGAGTTTTCGTTGAATTTTCCACCGTTTTTGGAATAAGTAATATTGCTTAATAAAGCTGAGATGTATTTTATGAATGGCGAAAAATTAGTTAAGTTCTTATTGTTGTAATAAAGTGATTTACGATAGTTGTAATAGTTTTCAGGTAATTTTTCATACACTTGCTCTCCTGTTTTGAACTGGTGAGCAAAAGGATAGATCTCTTTTTTCATGTAATGATTGAAATCTAAACTAGCCTTAGCTATTGAATCAAATCCTGAACCCCAGCCAATTTGAGCTCTTCTTTTTAAGTAAAAAGCTTTTTTACTGCTGTAACTGGAATCGATCAGGTGCTCAAAATCGTTTAGGTTGTAATCAATTGCTTCAAATAACTTGTCCTTATCTCTATCGTTCCTGAGGTATAGGTCAATTAAAAAATTGTTTTTTTCCTCACCTCTTCCGCAAAAAGCCAATGAATTGTCAAAATCAAAAGCGTTTAAACGGATCATTAAACTATCATTCTTTTCAAAATAAATGTATTGATACTCCGGTTCGCACTTAAAAGTATACAAGCCAGGAGTTAAAGAGTCAAATTTTTTATAGAAACGATTTTTTTTGTCAAGAAAAAGAGTGTCCAGTACTTTTCCGTCTTTCATAAAAAGTACAAAAGTACTTTGCGGATTAATGATTTCCCCACCAAAATATGCTACATAATTATCCGGCTCAAATACTTTTTCACAGGAAGTAAAAAAAGTTGAAAGTAGAACAGATGGGGTTAATAGATATAGTAGGTATTTCTTAATCATTAAATTACATTCATAATGGTTGTAGACAAATGTATAAGTTATTCATTAATGCCCTTGTTAATAGACAGTTAAAATAAACCTATATTTATTCTAAATAATCACTCCAAAACTGCACTATTTTTTCTACTTTTGCAACAATTTTAATAAAAAAAGAAAAAATGTTAACAGTTTCTAATTTATCGGTTCAGTTTGGAAAGCGTATTTTGTTTGATGAGGTTAATGTGACTTTCACTCAGGGCAATTGTTATGGAATTATCGGAGCTAATGGTGCAGGAAAATCTACATTTTTAAAGATTTTATCAGGAGAAATAGAGCCCACATCCGGTCACGTTATCTTAGAGCCAGGAAAAAGAATGTCTGTTTTAAACCAGAACCATAACTTGTTTGATGAGCATACAGTTTTAGAAACTGTAATGATGGGGAATAAAGTGTTGTATAAGGTAAAAACTGAAATGGATGCATTGTATTTGGATTACTCCGATGAGAATGCCGACAGAATAGGGGAGTTGCAAATGCAATTTGATGAAATGAACGGATGGAATGCAGAAAGTGATGCCGCAACATTATTGTCGAATTTAGGGATAGGTGACGAGTTTCATTATACTTTAATGGGTGAGATGGATGCCAAATTAAAAGTCCGTGTGTTATTAGCACAGGCTTTATTTGGAAATCCTGATGTGTTGATTATGGATGAGCCTACTAATGACCTGGATTTTGAAACGATCGGATGGTTAGAGAACTTTTTAGCAAACTACGAGAATACCGTATTGGTTGTATCACATGACCGTCACTTTTTAGATGCGGTTTGTACTCATATTTCCGATATTGATTTCGGAAAGATCACTCATTATTCCGGTAATTATACCTTTTGGTACGAAAGTAGCCAGTTAGCAGCTCGTCAAAGAGCGCAACAAAACAAAAAAGCGGAAGAGAAAAAGGCAGAATTGGAAGAGTTTATCCGTCGTTTCAGTGCTAACGTGGCAAAATCAAAACAAGCGACCTCTCGTAAAAAAATGTTGGAAAAATTAAAAGTTGACGATATTAAGCCATCAAGCAGAAGATATCCGGCAATTATTTTTGAACAAGAACGTGAGGCAGGAGATCAGATCTTAAATATTGAAAACCTGAGTGCTTCTACTGAAGGCGAAGTTTTGTTTAAGAATGTCGATCTTAATGTAGCCAAAGGTGATAAGATCGTAGTATTCTCTAAAGATTCAAGAGCAACAACGGCTTTCTATGAAATTATCAACGGAAACCAGCAAGCGGATTCCGGAAAATTTGAATGGGGAATTACAACGACTCAATCGTATTTACCGGTTGAAAATCACGACTTCTTTAAATCGGATCTGAATTTGGTTGACTGGTTGCGTCAATGGGCAAAAACGGAAGAAGAGCGAGACGAGGTTTATGTTCGCGGTTTCCTTGGGAAAATGATCTTTTCCGGAGAAGAGGCCTTGAAAAAGTGTAATGTGTTGTCAGGAGGAGAAAAAGTACGTTGTATGTTATCCAGAATGATGATGATCAGAGCCAATGTATTAATGCTGGATGAACCGACCAATCACTTGGATTTGGAATCTATTACAGCCTTCAATAATTCGCTTAAGAATTTTAAAGGAACTGTCTTATTTACTACTCATGACCACGAGTTTGCACAAACGGTTGCTAACAGGGTACTGGAGATCACTCCGAACGGAACTATTGATCGTTACATGACATTTGACGATTATTTAGATGACCCGAAGATCAAAGAATTACGAAAAACAATGTATGAAGCATAAAATAAAAAAATCCCGCAATCGCGGGATTTTTTTATTTCTTTATACTCAAAGCACCACTCGGACATTTTGCGACTTGATCGATCAATTCTTGTGAACTTGCATGTTCTGGTTTTACCCATGGTTTTTCTTTTGGGTTATATACTTCGGGTAATGTTTTAACACAAATTCCCGAATGGATACATTTTTTCGGTTGCCATATTATGGTTACCTCTCCGTTTGTATATTCTTTGGTTTCCATAGATTTACAATTAATGGATTAATGAATAAAGTTACTTAAATTTTAAGGTTAAAACAAAACATCACTAAGATTATTGTCTTTCTCAAAAACGGCTTTAGCAAACGGACAAAGAGGTAAAATTTTTAAATTGTTTTTACGCGCATAATCGACAGCAGCCAAAACCATTTTTTTTCCTACACCTTGCCCTTTAAAGTCGGGAGAAACCTCGGTGTGATCAATTATAAATTTTTCAGGTCCTGCCCAAGTGTAAGTCATTAATCCTGCTGTTTTACCATCAGAAAGTGCTTTGAAATTCCCCGCTTTTTCAGTGTTATGTTGAATGATCTCCATAGTTTTTTATTTAGTATTCAGTTAAAGTTATATTTTTTGAACTCATGTAAGTTAGAATAGTTGAGACTTTAACAAAATATACAGAAAAACTGTATCCGAGTTTGATTAGGAACCATTTATATTTACACCAATAGTTATAAGATAAACCTTAAACATTTATTAGCTAAAAGCTCGCTAATACTTGATGATTTGATTTTTACTAATAACGGGGAAAACAAGCTAAACAGATACCCATTATTATGATAGTAGGTAAAAATGTAATTAGAATAAAACATGAAAAAAATTAGTTTATTTGCTTTCCTATCATTACTTATGATATTTCTCAATTCTTGTGAGGAGGAAAATGTTGAAAGTAATCTTAATGTAAATAATGAGAAGATAAGTATTTCAGATGCCCTAAAATCAAATTATTTTGAAGAAAATTATTTTTTAGATTTTTATAATTCTGAAACTTTTAATTCAACAGACTTTTCTAAATGGTTTGGAATAAGTGATTTTGAATTAACAACTTCCAGAATTGTTTATGTTAAAAATGATTCTGGTATTGATATTCCTGTTATAAATATAGTTTTAGAAGATAATGCAGGTAAAATTATAGGAATGTTAGAGGCAATTAGTTATATTAATAATAATGGAAATACAGATTTTAATATTTTATTAAGAAATTATATTTTATTTGACTTTAACAATTATACAGGAAATATATCTTTGATTGACTTAAATGAAGATATAGATTATTTAAGTGCAAATATCGTTAATAATGAAATTATAGAAATAATACCAAATATTAATTTTGTTGTTAACGAAATAGGAAAGACACATCCAATGGATACAGATGGAGATGGAAATGTAACATTTAGTGAATGTTATGCAAATGCAAATTCAGCTTGTCAGACTGATCCAGAGTGCTATACTATGTGTTATTTTGTTGGAGATGCAGTTGGGTGGGTAGTAACAAATATGGGACCTTTATGTCAATATGCAATTTCAACTGCTTGTTTGGTTACTGCTTGGAGAAATTAATTCAAAATTATTAAAAAAATGAATAATCCTTTATTAATAACGATTCTTTGCACAGGAATTTTTGTGACTGTTATAAAATATTTAGCAAAAAGAAAGATGCGAAATTTAAATATCTCTGACAATAGGAAAAGGATCTATAAAAAGGCTTTAAAAAATCCTTTTGGGTGTTTATTGTTTTTATTTACTAAAATAGAAAATAATTATGAAAAAATAGAAAGATGAAAATAACAGTTGTAATTACAGCAGTTTTACTATTATTTTCTTTATTCTACTTATATCCTAGAATGAAATCAATTTCTTATGTTAAAAACACTCTGATAATAGAGAATGTAGAGGATAAATAATATAATATTTATTTTTAAAGGGTGTCTCAAAAATTATTTTGTTTTAAAATAGCAGATTCAATAACGTTGAATGAATTCTAATGACAAGTTTATAAGGTTTGAGACAACCTTTTTTATTCTATTTGATACGGGTATTAATAGTAATCTCCCCGGTTAAGGCTTTGTGAACCGGACAGGCTTCTGCAATTTGATGCAATCTTTTAATCTGTTCTTCGGTTAGATCGGTACCTTCAAAATGAAGAGTTCTGGTAAAAGTAGTCGTTCTGGTTTCACGGTTATTATCTAAGTGAATTTCCACATCTATTTTTTGAGCAGTCCAGTTTTTTCTATCCATATACATTTTTAGTGTAGCTAAAGTACAAGCTGAAAGTGCAGCGGTTAATAACTCCATAGGGTCAAAACCTTTGTCTTTTCCGCCCAGATCTAAAGGTTCGTCAGCAATGATAGTGTGGGCTCCTGTTGTAATTTCAGTATAATAATTTTCTTGTTCTATAAGGGCTTTTACGTTTGCTTCCATGATTTTTAAGTGTTAAGTGTTTTTTCGATCCTTGTGTCGGGAATAAGCCAAAGCAATGCTACACCGGCATATAACAGCATACTCACTATGGGAATAAAATAGGAGAGTATGACTCCGGCAAAGTAAAGCAGTAATGACAGGCTTTCTTTATTGTAATTTTTAAGAGCTATTTTTAATTTAGAGTTCTCTCCTTCATAATGAATGGAAGACTTTTCTAAAAGAATAAAGGCTAAAGCACACAGAAATAAATTGACGCCATACAGCGCAACCGGATTTTTGTCAAAATGATTTTCTCCCATCCAACCGGTTGAAAACGGAATTAATGATAAACAAAACAATAAAAAAAGATTAGCCCAGAGCAGTTTTCCGTTTACTTTTTGAATAACATGAAATAAATGATGGTGATTGTTCCAATAAATTCCGATATAGATAAAACTCAGGATATAAGAGATGAATTTAGGAATTATAGGCTTCAAAGCTGTAAAATCAGCCCCTTCAGGTACTTTCATTTCTAAAACCATAATGGTAATGATTATAGCCAGAACACCGTCACTGAATGCTTCTAATCGGTTTGTTGTCATTATTGTACGTTTTGCTTAAAGTCTGCTATTTTAGCATTTAGTTCCTTAAGAAGTTCAGGATTGATCACACCATTTTCTTCGTCAAAATTTTCATAGAATTTCGGCAACGAAAAACTTTCAATAATATCAGCGCCAAAAGCCGGAAAGTTCTTTTGTGCCAAAGCCATCGAATTTCCTCCGCCATAGCCGCCCGGTGAAGTACTCATCAGGAACATTTTTTTATCCTGAAAGACTTTTACATTGATTCGTGAACACCAGTCAAAGATATTTTTAAAAGCAGCTGTGAAATTTTTGTTGTGTTCGCTCATAGAACAGATAATAACATCACTTTCGGCAATAGCTGCTAAAAACTGATGAGCTTGCTCAGGGAATCCCTTTTCTTCTCTATCGACTGAAAAAACGGGCATTTCAAAATCATTAAGATCCAGTAAATTAACAGTATCGTCAGGAAAAGATCGCAGTACAAATTTGACTAATTCACGGTTAATGGATGTGGAAGAGGTACTTCCTGCAAAAGCTACTATTTTCATATTTTTCAATTTTATTTTTTATGGAATGGATTAACCGGTAACGGGACATATTCCTGATCGTCTCCGGGAACTTTAGGAAAGGCTTCGTGATTTTGGTCGCGCCAGTTTTCTTTAGCCCGTTCAATTACTTCCTTATCAGAATTGACAAAATTCCAGTAAATAAAATGCTCTTCAGCAAAAGGCGTTCCGCCAAAAAGATAAACGGTTGTGTTTTCACTCATGCTAAATTGACAAAGTTTTGAATTTTTAGCAATTAATAACTGTTTTGTGCCATAATCATTGCCTTCAATGTTAACATTTCCTTCCATAACGTACATGGCCACTTCACCATACAAATGTTCGCCAATATTTAAAGTGACAGCCTCAGAACTTTTAATTTCTATAAAATACAATTCAGAGTGAACATTGACAGGCGATTGTTTGCCAAAAGCCTTTCCGGCGATTAATTTAAAATGAGTAGTGCCTTCTTGCCAAGCAGGAATTTCACTAGCTTCAATATGTTGAAATGTAGGTTCACATTGTTCTAAATGTTTGGGTAAAGCCACCCAGATTTGCAAGCCATGAAGCTTTTTATCCGTATGGCGTAAATATTCAGGAGTTCGTTCCGAATGAACTACGCCTTTTCCTGCGGTCATCCAGTTTACAGCTCCGGGGGTGATCTCAATGGCGCTTCCCAGACTATCGCGATGAAAAATAGATCCTTCTAACAAATAGGTCAGAGTAGAAAGCCCGATGTGCGGGTGCGGCGCTACATCCAAATTTTGAAAGTCTTTTAAATCTGCCGGTCCCATGTGGTCAATGAAAACGAATGGACCTACTTGTCTTTTTTCACGGAAAGGCAATAATCTTCCCACTAAAAAATTGCCGATATCAGCGGCTTTTTCTTCTAAAATTAATCCGATATTTGACATTTTTATTCCAATTTTAAGTAGGCATGAGCCTGGAATGTTTATTTTGATTACTTAGTTACCGTTTTTATGCCAATAGATACCAACGGATAATCAAGTAGTATTCTTTTTATAGCTGTTTTTGCATTTGTTTCAACAATTAACCACAGTTCTATATTTATTTCAAATTACCGGTAACCATTAATCCGCCAATAGTACAAAAAGTAAGACTAAAGATTAAAAAAAATAACGACCAGCTCCATTTGGTAAAAAAGGTGTCTAAAATAGCTTTATTCGGATTCCATTTCAGGTATAAAATATCTCTTTGTTCATTTTCTGAAATTTTTTCAGTTGTCTGAACCCTATCGGAATTAATGAAATAGCGTTTACCGTCATTAGCCTCAAAGACAAATTTATAGCTGTAAACAATATCTTTTTCTTCAATAAACATATCGTGTATGGGATTTTCCGTTCCTCTGTAAACTTCCGAGAGTTTTTTAAATGAAGCTATACTTTCTTTAACAGCTGTTATTGTAGCCGTAGTTTTAATAGAAAAAATGAGAAAAAATACTCTCGATATAAATGATAAAATGAAGCCAATAACAGCGGCTAACCCAATTCCTAAAAATAATGAGCCGTACCAATCTTCTTGTGGTTCATACTTTTCAAGTATACTATGACTTCCTATTGTCAATAAGAGGATCAAAACGAGTACTCCAAACAGAACTCCATAATAATTTATATTTTCTTTATTTAACTTCACTATGTTTGAAATTTAAACCCACAAGCTAAAAAAAAGTAAACGTTATTCCTAATTTCCGACAAAAAAGTGGCAAAATGTTTCTTATTCTAAATAACCGAATTTTCCTTCGTTATAATCGTTAAAAGCCTCTACAAGTTGTTGTTGCGTATTCATCACAAACGGTCCGTAAGCGGCAATAGGCTCTTTAAGCGGTTCACCGCTAATGACTAATACAATACTATTTTCTAAGGCTTCAAAAGTGAATTGTTCACCTTCATTTTCAAATAATATAAAATGATCGGTAGCTACTTTTTCCGTTCCGTTAACGATGATACTTCCTTCAATAACAATAGCTGCGGTATTGTAATGTGCCGGAAATTCAAATTCGGCTTTTCCACCTTTTTGGAGTTTAGCATTCATCATATTAACAGGACTAAAAGTGGTAGCCGGTCCTTTTTGGTCTTTATAGTTCCCGGCAATGATCTCAACCAATCCGTTTGTACCTAGATCTACTCGTGTCATTTCACTATTTTGAATCGCCTGATATTTAGGTTGACTCATTTTGTCTTTTGCCGGCAGATTTACCCAAAGTTGAACCATTTGAAAAATTCCTCCGTCTTTAGCCCATTCTGTTTCGTGAAATTCTTTGTGCAAAACACCGCTGGCAGCAGTCATCCATTGTACATCGCCCAGACCGATAATTCCGCCACCTCCGGCACTGTCATGATGTTCCACTTTTCCCTCATAAGCAATAGTTACTGTTTCAAATCCCCTGTGCGGATGTACACCAACGCCACGGGGTGTATCAGTAGCGGAGAAGAAGTGTTTAGAGTTATAATCGAGCATGATGAAAGGATCCATTCGTTCCATGTCCAGGTGATAGGCACTCGGGATAAAGTTGTGAACTCGGAAACCATCGCCGACAAAATGAGGAGTGGGGGGCGCTAATACTAATTCTATATTTTTTGTTTTCATACTATCTTTTTTTGTTTGATACAAAGTTACAACAGCTAAAAAAGAATGAAGTTAATGTAGGATAAGAAATCAGAGATATCGAAGTTTTTTATAATTTGTTTTTCAATTTCTCATTTGAGAACATTTCCTCTAAAGTTAATGATTTTTGTTGTAAATTTACACACCAAACACAACTCCACACTCTATGAGTCAAAAAGTTCTGCTTTCAGCAAAGGAAATTTCTATTATTTTGCATCGTTTGGCTTGCCAGTTAATTGAAAATCATCAGGATTTTAAAGATACTGTTCTTATCGGAATTCAACCGCGCGGTAAATTTCTTGCCGAGCGTTTGGTAAAGATTTTAACAGAAGAATATCACATTCAAAATATTTCATTAGGTTTTTTAGATATTACATTTTTCAGGGATGATTTCAGGAGAAATGAAAAACCTCTGGAAGCGAATAAAACGGAGATCGATTTTGTTGTCGACGATAAAAAAATCGTTTTTATAGACGATGTTTTATATACCGGCAGGAGTATTCGGGCAGCATTAACCGCAATACAGTCGTTCGGAAGACCTTCAGAAATAGAATTATTAACGTTAATTGACAGAAGGTTTAGTCGCCATCTACCTATTCAACCGGATTACAGAGGAAGGCAGGTAGATGCCATTAACAATGAAAAAGTAGTGGTTAAGTGGAAAGAATATGACGGAGAAGATGAAGTTTTATTGGAATTGAAAAAATAAACAACAACAACACAACGATACAATTTGAATGAAAACACTTTCGGTAAATCATTTAATAGGAATTAAATACATCACCAAAGAAGATATTGAGTTAATTTTTGAAACGGCAGACCATTTTAAAGAAGTGATCAACCGTCCCATTAAAAAAGTACCTTCTTTACGGGATATAACTATTGCGAATATTTTTTTTGAGAACAGTACCCGTACTAAACTTTCTTTTGAATTGGCTCAAAAACGTCTTTCTGCTGACGTGATTAGCTTTTCGGCAGCGCAATCATCGGTAAAAAAAGGAGAGACATTGATCGATACGGTAAATAATATTTTATCGATGAAGGTTGATATGGTTGTTATGCGCCATAGTTCGCCGGGAGCAGCACATTTTTTATCTCAGAACGTTAAAGCCAGTATAGTAAATGCCGGAGACGGAGCACATGAGCATCCTACACAGGCATTATTGGATAGTTTTACTATTCGTGAAAAATTAGGAGAAGTAGGAGGAAAGAAAGTAGTCATTGTGGGTGATATTTTACACTCAAGGGTAGCGCTTTCCAATATTTTTGCACTGCAAATGCAAGGAGCCGAAGTTAAAGTTTGCGGACCTAAAACATTACTACCTAAATATATTGAGCAATTAGGTGTAAAAGTGGAACCCGATTTAAGAAAAGCTTTAGAATGGGCTGATGTGGCTAATATGCTTCGCGTACAGAATGAACGTCTGGACTTTAGTTATTTCCCGACAACCCGCGAATATTCACAGCAATTCGGGGTAACAAAAGAGTTACTGGATTCCTTAGATAAAGAGATTACGATCATGCATCCGGGACCGATTAACAGAGGTGTTGAAATTACATCGGATGTAGCCGATTCTAAACAATCTGTTATTCTGAATCAGGTTGAGAACGGAGTGGCAATACGAATGGCTGTAATTTATCTTTTGGCGAGTAAAATTCAATAATAAATTTTATATCTTAGCTTATATTTTAAAAAGATGAAGATCGATAAAAGAGAAAATACAACGATTGTAAGACAAACTAAGAACGAAATTGATACGTTTTTGGATAATTTAGAGAAGAGTTTTCATGAGTATGAAGACTTAAACCTGATCGTTGATATTACTGTTTCTGATGACTTAAGTGTAGAGGATTTGAACAAATTTAAACAATTAAGCAAAGTACAACAGAAACAAAAAAAGTCATTAGTAGTAGTAGCTAAGGATATTGATTTTCATACTGTTCCGGATTTTCTGACTGTAGTACCCTCAGTTTTAGAGGCTCATGATATTATTGAAATGGAGGAAATAGAAAGAGATCTGGGCTTTTAATCTTTTTTGAATTAATACACTGGCTTTTGTTTGTACCAAAAGTAATCAAGTAATTTTCGATTCTTCTTCAAAAAGAAAATTAAATCATAGGTTGTATGTTTGATGATTTATTGGTGTTATTAAAAAATCAAGAATTGTTTGAGGGATTTTTACATTATTTCTTACTAATAGCATTGTTAATATTATTCTTGTTTAGATTTCTGATAAGATCAAAAGAAGGAATCAGATTTTTAACGATTTCAGCATATTTAATACTAATCATTTATGTAAGTTTGATTTCAGGAAGTGCTTTTATAAGTGGTGATTATAGTAGAATATGGGGATTAGGGGGATATTTCATATTTTTTTACGGAATTAGTACTGTTCCCAAATTTCTAAAATGGTATGATGGAAAAATAGATAAATGGAATTAGAAATAGGAAGATATAGTGTAGTGTTAAAATGATAATTAAAACTGTTTAGTAGTAAACACGGAATATAAAAATAATGAAATTAACCGTTTTAGGCTGTTATGCAGCAACTCCGAGAACTTTAACGAATCCTACTTCCCAGCTTTTTGAAATCAAAAACCAGATGTTTTTGATTGATTGCGGAGAGGGAACTCAGGTGCAACTTCGTAAACATAAGATCAAGTTTTCCCGGATTAACCATATTTTTATTTCGCATTTACATGGTGACCACCTTTATGGACTGATCGGATTGATCTCTACTTTTACACTACTTAACAGAGTTAACGATCTGCACGTTTACGGTCCAAAAGGGATTAAGGAAATTATACTTTTACAACTGAAAGCTTCAGCTTCCTATACAAGTTATAATCTTTATTTTCATGAATTAGAATCTAAAGAAAGTGAGTTGATCTATGAAGACGATCATGTAACGGTGAGAACGATTCCTCTGGCACATCGTATATATACAAATGGTTATCTTTTCCGGGAAAAGAATAGCCAGCGAAAGATCAATATAGATGAGGTTAAAAAATACGATATTGATGTATGTTATTATCAAAAGATCAAGAACGGAGGAGATGTAGTTTTAGAGGATGGAACTGTTGTAGATAATAAGTTGTTGACTTTTAACCCGGAACCGGAGAAAAGTTACGCTTTTTGTAGTGATACGGTTTTTAATCCCGGAATGGTTCCTTTAATCAAAAATGTAGATGTATTGTATCATGAATCTACTTTTTTAGAATCAGAAGCTCATTTAGCAGAAAGAACTATGCATTCTACGGCTATACAAGCGGCAACAATAGCAAAAGAAGCTGAGGTTAAACATTTGGTTTTGGGGCATTATTCTACACGTTATGCTTCTATTGATGCCTTTAAGGAAGAGGCTGAGGCTATTTTTCCGAATGTGTTATTAGCGGATGACGGTATTTCGTTTGATTTCTAAAGACTATCACTAGTTGTTACTATTTCAGTCTGGTCAGAAGTATTGTTTTGTACGGAGTCCTGCAGTGATACCACCGGAATATGCTTACGTTTAACAGGAAAGTAGTATTCAATTGTTTCAGAGACCGTTCCTTTTGAGTTTATTTCTTCTTTATGAATTTCCAGCCATTTAAATTCCTTTTCATCAAAAGTATACTGGTTTTTCTCTAAATATTCTTTTGCTTTAGTAAAAACTTCGTTTTTAAAAGAAGGGTTTCCTTTAAAGGTTACTTTGAGTGCTTGAAATTCATTTAGTTTGGCAGCATCTATTTTACTGTTTGTGGTTGTAATAATCTCTTCGGTTACCGGATAACAAGTGGCAAATCGGTTATATTTTGAATTTTGGTACACTAAAACAAAAGGTTGACCATTTGTTTCAATATTATTTTGTTTTACAAAAAGAGAAACTTCAACTTTGCTCTTTGAAAAGGCTTTTTGAAAATCTGATAGTGCTACGGAATCTTTTTTAAACACATAATTCGTTTCATGTTTAGTAATGATCCCGGTAACTGAAACCTGATGAAATAAAATTGCATCAACAATTTGCTTATTAATTTCCTGAAGCGCATTTTGTTGCTTGTTCCTGAAGAAATTTTCAATACCTCCGTTAAGTAAAGCAACTACTTTCCATCGGAAACTTAAATCTCCCGATATGTGCCAGGAAATATCTGTTTTTTGAGAATCAGAATTCGGAGTGAAGTCCCATTTACTTGTACCCTGGATGCCATTGTAATTCATTTTTTGGACAAGGGAGTCATTTTGGTATCTTTTAGCAAGAGAAAAAGAACCTTTTGTATTTTCGTTGATCCATTTGAACGAATCGTTCTCTGTAGTAAAAGTATTTTCTGTATTGGATTCAAAACGGTTAAACCAAGACTTCCATTTGGAGCCGTCAGAAACAAATTGAGAAACCGAATCTTTAGGGTGATTGACTGTAAAGGAAGTGGTGACTGAAAAATGCTTAGGTTGTGTGGTAATGAAAACCACAAAGGCAACACCAAGAAGTGCTAATAATAAAATGATATATTTAGCAATTTTCATTTAGACTAACAAAATAGTAAATTAGGAGGGCATCCAAATATAAAGAAATTATTCTTTAATATAAAACTTAATAAAGAATAAAAAAGCTATAAATAAAAGAAACCCGATCAGAATCCAGTAAATTCCTCTATATTGGTTTTTCATTTCTTTTAAGTCTTTTCTGTAAACGTAGATCATTGTTGCTATGAAGGCAATTACAAAAAATATAGCGAAATAAATTTGGCCGGTTGAAAACATTGGGAAAAATTTTTCACAAAAGTACGCAAAAGCATTAATCAAATCTATATTTTTATCGGAATAAAAAAGTTAAGAACATGAAAAAACAGTTAAGCTCAGTACAGATCTTTCACGAATCGTTCGGATTAGGAATAAGCTCTTTACCAAAAGCAGATTTAGGAGAATCTATTAATCTATTGCGGTATAATTTGATGAAAGAAGAAAATGAAGAATATTTTGAAGCCGTTCAAAACGGAGACTTGATTGAGATAGCAGATGCTCTTGGCGATATGCTTTATATTTTGTGCGGAACCATTTTAGAACATGGTTTACAACATAAGATCGAGGACGTTTTTGAAGAGATTCAGCGTAGCAATATGAGTAAATTAGGAGAGAATGGAAAACCGATCTATAGAGAAGACGGTAAAGTAATGAAAGGTCCTAATTATTTTAAGCCGAATATTAAAGAAGTATTGGACTTATAAAGAAAACAGTCTCGATGTAAAAACGCATTGTCTTGTGTCGAGACTGTTTTCATCGGAAACTAAATTTTTACAGTCCAGTTGAAAGTGTCATCTGCTACTTTATTTTGAATATTGGTAAGCTTTTCTTTTAAATATAAAGCGTACGATTTTTCAACTTTAGGCAATTCAAAATATTCGTCTTTATAAGCAAAACCGGCAATAGGATTTACTACTGCTGCAGTTCCGGCTCCGAAAATTTCTTTTAACGAACCGTCTTTGGCTGCTGCAACTAATTCATCAACCAATACTGATCTTACTTCAACATTGATATTTTCTTTTTTAGCCAGTTCGATCAGACTTTTTCTTGTAACGCCATCCAGAATTCTTTCACTCGTAGGCGCAGTATATAAAGTATCATTAATACGGAAGAAAACATTCATTGTTCCGGCTTCTTCTAATTTAGTATGAGTAGCATCATCAGTCCAGATAATTTGCTGGAATCCTTTTTCGTTAGCTAATTTTGTAGGATAGAACTGTGCGGAATAATTACCGGCAGCTTTTGCAGCACCGATACCACCGTTAGCGGCTCTACTGAAATGATCGGCAATAACTACTTTTACTTCACCGGAATAATATGATTTTGCCGGCGACAGAATGATCATAAATCGGTAGTTGTTAGAAGGAGAAGCAATAACTCCTGAGCTTGTTGCGATCATAAACGGGCGAATATATAAAGATTTTCCGTCACCACGTTTTACCCATTCTTTATCAATTTGGATCAATTTTTTTAATCCGCCTAGAAAAACCTCTTCCGGAACTTCCGGCATAGCCAAGCGAACAGCGCTTTTGTTGAAACGGGCAAAATTTTGCTCCGGTCTGAAAAGCCATACATCTCCGGCTTCATCCTTATACGCTTTCATTCCTTCAAAGATAGCTTGCCCGTAATGGAAAACTCGTGCAGACGGTTCAATAGTGAATGGCGCGTATGGCATAATTTCAGGTTGCTTCCATTGGCCGTTGACAAAGTCACAAACCAACATGTGGTCTGTGAAAACATTACCAAAACTTAAATTTTCAAAATCAATATCATTAATTTTTGAACGCTCAGTTAAGTTGAGTTTGATGTCCTCGAGAGTTTTAATTTCCATTAGTTCTTATATTAAAAATTGTGTGTTTCAAAAATAAACAAAATATCCTTTAATTTTACGTGTAAAATTAAGAATTTAATAAAATAAACAATGTTTTTTTATGAATAGTAAAAAATAGGTTTAAATTTATTGGTTTTGAGTGATTTGTTGATATTTTTTTACGAATTCCTTTTGTATATTGTCGTATATAAATAATTTTACAGAAAATCAGAGAATCAATAAATTTTTTGCAAAGATAAGTAATTATGAAGAAAAATGTATTAGCTTTTGGCATTCTTTTGACCTTGTTAAGTTGCGGTAAGGACAAAAAAGAAGAACAAGTAACAGTGGTTGAAGAGCCTAAGGTAGAAGTAGAATATGCTGTTTTCGGCGATTCAATAACGTCTGAAGGAGCAATTTCCGCTCATGAAATGATGGAAAAATTCAGTAATTTAAAAGAAGGAGACACTGTAGATGTTAAATTTCAGTCTTCTATTCATGAAGTATGTCAAAAGAAAGGTTGCTGGATGACATTAGGACTAGAAAATGACAAAGAAGCTTTTGTGAAATTTAAAGATTATGGTTTTTTTGTGCCCAAAAATGCTCAGGATAAAGATGTCGTGGTTAACGGAAAAGCTTTTGTAAGTGTAATCAGTGTGGATGAGTTGAAACATTATGCAAAAGATGAAGGAAAATCACAAGCTGCCATTGACAGCATCACAGAGCCGGAAGTTACCTATTCTTTTATGGCTGATGGTGTTTTAATCCATAAATAGGATGAAGAAAGTAGTTTTTAGTTCTCTTTTAATCGTGGGATTAACTTTTTTTCAGTCTTGTAAAGAAGAAGAAAAAAAAGAAACGGCAGATGCCAAGACAGCAGAGTGTACATCAGATTCTTCTAAAAATGATGATGGATTTGATATGTATGAGATGAGTGAAATGGCTGCTTTAATGGAACAGATGTATGTTGATAACCAACGTTTAAAAGAAAGAATCCTGAAAGGGGATACCATAGGAAGGTTTCCGCAGCATTTTATGCGTATACACGAAGCCGTTTTAACGGATGAAACCGATAAGGATCAGTTTTTCAATGAACAGGCAAAAAAGTTCATAGAAGCACAAGAACTTATTTATAATGATCCTGAGAATGCTAAAGAGCATTTTAATAATGGAATTGACGCATGTATCAAATGTCACGAAGTGAAATGCGGAGGACCTATTCCGAAGATCAAAAAATTATACATTAAATAAGAGTAAAAAGTTTAAGAGTAATTCTTAAACTTTTTTGTTTTTACAGAACATTCTGATTATGAATCGAAAGATTATCACGACTAATGATGGCTCAGTGACCATTCATATTGAAGACTGGAATGAAAGCTACCATTCTAAACATGGGGCAATACAGGAAGCTTATCATGTTTTTATCAAGAACGGTTTGGATCTGTTTTCAGAAGAAGCTGCTATTTTAGAAATAGGCTTTGGTACAGGATTAAATGCTTTTATAACCTATTTAGAGCATAACAAAAGGAAGCTAAAGATCAATTATGTAGGCGTAGAGGCTTACCCGGTTTCAGTTGAAGAAATATCACAGCTTAATTATGTATCCCAATTGGATGCTGACCAATACAAAACTATTTTTGATCGCATGCACGAATCAGCATGGGATAAGCCGACGACTATTGATGAAACTTTTTCTTTAACGAAAAGACAACAATTTTTTCAAGATATAAAGGATGAAAATACGTTTGATTTGATTTACTTTGATGCTTTCGGATTCAGGGTTCAACCGGAGCTGTGGGATGAAGCTATTTTTGAAAAAATGTTCAAAGCTTTAAAACCTAATGGTATTTTGGTAACGTATGCATGTCGGACGAGTATTAAAAAAGCCATGCTGGCATCAGGGTTTAAAGTAGAAAAACTGCCCGGAGCACCAGGTAAACGAGAAATGTTAAGAGCCTTAAAATAAAAAATTATGTTTTTTTTAAGATTTTTTTAATGAATATAATAGTAAATGTATTCTAAAAATTATTATTTTTGAAATGCGTTCTTACCCCATGTTTAACCAATATATCCTAAAAAAGTATGTCAAGATCAATGTATTCGTACACTAAATCTATACTTGAAAGAGTTAGTTTTGACCCTAGACTTTTTTGTAAAGAACTAGAAAAGGCCGTTAAAGTTTTATTACCGTATGAAATTGAGCAATTAAGAGATTGGTTACTACAATTTACAAAAGAAAAGCCAGAGTTGAGGCAGTGTTTAATATATGTAAACTAATAATATAAAAATATAAGAAAAGAGTGGTATAACCACTCTTTTTTATTTTAGTTTAGGACTTATGATTTCTACATCATGAAAGGCAATAGCTCCTTTGATCACACCCGATATGGTATTGCGGAGTGCTTCTATAATATGTATTTTAAGTTCGTTTTTAGGATAAATCAAACTCACTTCTCTGGCAGGTTTAGGATCTGTAAAATCGCGAAGTTTAGCTTTATTCTTCTCATTAAGGTCAATCGTATGTAGGTATGGCAAAAGTGTAACCCCAAGGCCTTCATCAGCTAATTTGATCAAGGTTTCAAAGCTTCCGCTTTCTAAATGAAATCCGCCTTCTTCTAAAAACTTATTGTTTTTACATAGATTTAAAATTCCGTTTCTAAAACAATGTCCATCTTGCAATAATAAGATATTATCGTCATTGAGATCGTTGATCTCAATTTCTTTTTTGTTGTAATTCTTATTGCTTTCAGGAATGTAGGCAACAAACGGTTCGTAGTATAAAACGATTTCCTTAATACTCTCTTCTTCCAGAGGAGTGGCGGCTATGGCACAGTCCAGGTGCCCGTTTTTTAACTTGGTAATGATTTCCTCAGTAGTATTTTCTTCAATAATCAAATTGACTTTAGGATACTTGTGGATGAAGTTATTCAGAAACATTGGCAACAAGGTCGGCATGATCGTCGGAATGATCCCTACTTTAAATTCTCCTCCTATGTAACCTTTTTGCTGATCGACAATGTCTTTTATTCTTCCGGCTTCATTGACAATGTTTTTAGCCTGAGTGACAATCTTTTCACCGACTTCGGTTAAGGAGATCGGTTTTTTACTTCGATCAAAGATGATAACATCCAGTTCTTCTTCTAATTTTTGGATTTGCATGCTCAAAGTAGGTTGGGTAACAAAACATTTTTCGGCAGCGAGGGTAAAATTTTTATGTTCGGCAACAGCTAAAACATAGTGAAGTTGAGTTATGGTCATCTTTAATAAATTATTTTGATGCAAATATAATAACTATCAATTCAGATTATGGGAAAAAAGTGTAAAAAATCGTAAATTTGAATGTAATTAAAAAAGGACAAAAAATTATGAAAACAAACACATTAGGCTTACCTATTAAAGAAACGGAAAAATTAATTGAAGATCTAAATACTTTACTTTCTAATTTTCAGGTATATTATCAAAATTTAAGAGGTTTACATTGGAATATCAGAGGAAAGCGCTTTTTTGATTTACACTTAAAGTTTGAGGAATTGTATAATGACTCTCAAGTAAAGATCGATATGATCGCAGAGAGAGTTCTGACACTCGGGGGAACTCCTTTACATACTTTTTCAGATTACTTGGAACATAATCGTTTAAAAATAGGGAAAAACATTTCTAAGGATGTTGAGGCCGTACAATTAGTAATAGAATCGTTAACGGATCTGTTAAAGGTAGAACGTGAAATTTTAAACGCATCCGATGCAATTGATGATGAAGGAACCAACTCTATGATGAGTGATTTTATAAAAGAGCAGGAAAAAACCATCTGGATGCTTAAAGCCTGGATGGAAGAAGAAATTTAAAAGAAGGAACCACGCAATCAGCGTGGTTTTTTTATGTATTTTTATTAGTATTTCTGCTGATAAATTCTATATTTGTGCTATGAAGTGTTTGACCAAAATAGTTCTTCTTTTGTTTTTTATCTTTCTGATGACTCCAACTGTAGTTAGTATTTTAGATAGAAAAGCAGACACTTCTTATTTTTACAATATGGCAGAAGAAGAAGAAAACCACGTTTCTTTTGAAGCGATTAATGTATCTTCTCAATTGTTTATTAATTGCGAATCTGTTTCAGTTAGCTGTTCTAAGAACAACCTTTTTCTGAACAGGAACGAAGTGATCCTTGAATCGTTATCAGCTCTTATATTTTTACCGCCTCCCGAATTATCATAATATCTTTTCAAATTGTGTAAACTTCAACTTATAGTATTTGAAGTAGAGTTTAATTTGTAAAATATATTTATGAACAAAGATTTATTTTCTAATATCAGAGGAGATTTATCCTCCGGATTAGTAGTTTTTTTAGTAGCATTGCCTTTGTGTTTAGGGATTGCGTTAGCTTCGGGAGCACCTCTGTTTTCGGGAATCATATCCGGAATCATAGGAGGCATTGTAGTCGGAATATTTAGCAACTCTAATTTAAGCGTATCCGGTCCGGCAGCCGGTTTAACAGCAATAGTAATGAATGCCATTATGGATTTAGGTTCATTTCAGGTATTTCTTGTAGCTGTTATTTTAGCCGGTTGTATACAAATCCTGTTAGGTTATATCAAAGCGGGAGCGCTATCCAATTATTTTCCGACCAGTGTGATCGAAGGAATGCTGGCTGCCATCGGAATAATTATTATTCTGAAGCAAATTCCGCATGCCTTTGGTCATGATATAGACAATGAAGGTGATTTTTTCTTTATAGAAAAATCAGGGCATAATACATTCGATACTTTAATAGAGTCCATTAACTATATCCATTTAGGCGCTTTATTGATTTCAGTGATCTCTGTAATCATCTTAATAGCATGGGATAAAGTTTCTTTCTTAAAAAGAATCAAATTATTACCCGGGGCATTGGTAGTGGTGGTTGTAAGTATTGTTCTGAATGAGATGTTCAAAGGTGCCGGTTCTCCTTTGGCAGTAGTGAATGAAAGCCATTTGGTAAATTTACCGTCATTCACGGAAATTCAAGAGGGACTTTCTTTGCCTAAGTTGTCTGCATTTCTGAATCCTAAAGTTTGGATGGTAGCGGTTACAATTGCTATTGTAGCTTCAATAGAGACCTTGTTGTGTATTGAGGCAACAGATAAACTGGATCCATGGAAACGATTCACAAATACCAATAAAGAACTAAAAGCTCAGGGTATCGGTAATGTTATCAGTGGTTTTTTAGGCGGTTTGCCTATGACCTCAGTAGTGGTTCGATCTTCAGCAAATATCAATTCCGGTGGTAAAACTAAAATGGCAACGATCTTTCACGGAATTTTATTGTTGTTGTGTGTTCTGGTTATTCCTTCTGTTTTAAATCGTATTCCTCTGGCTGCTTTGGCTGCTGTATTACTAATGGTGGGGTATAAGCTGGCAAAACCTTCGGTTTTTATGCATTTATGGAAAAGCGGTAAAACAAGATTTATTCCTTTTTTCGTTACTGTAGTAGCCGTAGTAGGGATCGACCTTTTAAAAGGAGTGGCAATAGGTTTATTTGTCAGTATATTATTCTTATTGTATGAGAACCTGAAAGTAGCCTATTCATTTAACAAAGAAAATTACAAAGAAGGAGATATCATCACGATTAAACTGGCACAGGAAGTTTCTTTTTTGAATAAGGCTGCTATTAAAAAAACATTGAGCCAAATTCCGGAAGAATCAAAGTTAATTATTGATGCTTCTTTGACAACGTATATCGATTTTGATGTTCAGGAGGTTATTAAGGATTTTGTAGAAGCTGCCGAAAATAAAGAAATAGAGTTGACTTTAATAGGTTTTAAAGAGCATTACAATATTAAGAATTCACAGTCCGGAAGAATTGATATTGAAAAAGAAAATAAATGAGTTCTAATCAGAGCAAAACATGACAGAGTTTTATAAAAAAATACTGGAGAATAATAAAGAATGGGTTGAAAGAAAATTGCAGATCAGCCCGGATTATTTTAACAATTTAGCAGATGGACAAAAGCCACCGTTATTGTGGATCGGCTGTTCAGATAGCCGTGTTCCGGCCAATGAGATTATAGGGGCAGAACCGGGAGAGGTTTTTGTACATCGCAACATAGCAAATATGGTTCTGCATACCGACATGAGTATGCTGAGTGTACTGGATTATGCAGTTAATGCACTGAAGATCCAACATATTATTGTATGTGGACACTATGGTTGTGGTGGCGTGAAAGCAGCTATGACCAATAATTCCATCGGGATTATTGATAACTGGATCAGACATATTAAGGATGTTTATCGTTTTAATAGAGCGGAACTTGATGCTATTGCTGATGACAGAGAACGTTTTAATCGTTTTGTAGAGTTGAATGTTAAGGAGCAGGTATTTGATCTGGCCAAAACCTCTATCGTTCAATCTGCATGGAAAAAAGGACAAGATTTAAGTATTCACGGGTGGGTCTACGGATTAAATTCCGGATATGTTACCGACCTGGGATTGAACTTCAGCTCTAATGATGATTTGGATGAAGTGTATAAATTACAATTTTAATCTTCCAGATTTTCATTAAAAGAGGAGGGTAGAAGCTGAGGTATATATTTAATTAGAATTGGTAATAAGATTCCTCCTCCCGGAAGTAAAAAAATGGTCAAAGACGGTATTGTTTTACAAATGTCAAGTAGCTGTTTTTTTACTTTCTTTTTTTCTGTTTCATCTAGTTCGCGAGAGGTGGATTGCAGGAGTAAAATCATAAGTTCTTTGCTTTCACTTATTTCTTTGATCAGTCTGTTTTTATTGCGAATGATAAGCTTAGTAACCGTTTTATTCGTTTGGTCGTAAAAGTGTTTAACCGGATTAGAATAATTGAAATAAGGAATTTCTTCTTTGTATTTTGAGATAAATTGATCAATGTTTTGACAACTGTTATCTAAATTGATATGTTCTAATTGTAAACGGATAATGATCTCATTTAAGAACTGAAGTTCTTTTGATTCTAATTTTTCATCATTCCACAGCGCCATTTCGGTTAGGTCTAAAAGATATAAACGTTCAAGGATGTGCGGATAATCCTGAAAGTTCAGTTTTTCTAAACTGCTTTCTTCAAATTCCGGAGATTTAGTATAGCGAAGCGAGTTTTCAAATAGTTTAATGATCAGTTCATCATATTTGGTTTTGTTTTGCTTTACATTCAGAGCTAATGATACTATTTTGATACAGCAAAGCTCAAAATCTTTGATATATTTCGCTGAAAAATGATTTTTAGCTTTCAGATAGTTAAAGAAAGCTAAAACATCAATAAAAAGCAAAGCATTAGTAATAATATGAGAAAAGTTCTTACTGATAAAGTTTGCATTGGTCTGTATCCTGTCATTAATAATCACTTCCAGTTTGGAACTATTATTAGCAGAGGGGAGAATGTTCTTTAAAAAAATATAATTTTCGTGCTGAACTTCTTTATAGAAGTTTTTGGCCGTTTTGATAAAGTTTTTGCTATCGGTATCACCGGTTACTAAAGTGTAAACATAATACAAAGAAGTTAACAGTCCTACCTTAGTGATTTCGTCCTGAGAAAACTTTTCGATAGGATAGCTTTCTTTTAAGTTGAACGATATGGTATAGCCATAAATGAAGCCCGACTCTCTGACGGTTTTGTAGAAAGAGGTGAAACTTCCCTTGAAATCGATGAAATTATTCTCGTTTTCATGGAAATATTTATCAATCCAACCTGATATAGAGGGGTTTATCATATTATGAAAATGTTGAAACAAAAATAAAAAAATCTTGCGGGGAACAAATTAAATGTTGAAAACTATTTTTATCTTGCTATAAAATAACGCCCATGAATTTCGCTATTATCATCACTATATGTGTTTTACTTTTATTAGCTTATTTATTTACTATTACTTCTTCAAAGACAAAGATACCTTCGGTTATCTTATTATTGCTTTTAGGTTGGGTAGTAAAACAAGCTACAGAAGTGATCCATTTAGTCACTCCGGATCTGGAGCCGCTTTTAGAATTTTTCGGAACAATCGGTTTGGTGCTGATCGTTCTTGAGGGATCTTTAGAGCTGGATCTGAACAAGCGGAAATTACCTTTTGTAGCGAAAACGGTTGTGACGGCAATATTACCTTTGATCATTACAGCCTTTGTTATCGGACACTTTTTTTATTATTTTTTAGATGCAACTTATAAAGAGGGCTTAATTAATGCAATTCCTTTGTGTATCATCAGTAGTGCAATTGCTATTTCCAGTGTGGGGAATTTAGGTGTATTTAACAAAGAGTTTGCTATTTATGAAAGTAGTTTGTCAGATATTCTCGGTGTTCTGTTTTTTAATTTTTTAGCGCTTAATACTGTGATCAACCTTGAAACTCTCGGGAATTTTACCTTAGAGGTTTTCTTAATGTTACTGATCTCATTTATAGCAACAGCATTTTTAGCATTCTTGTTGAGCAGGATAGACCACCATGTGAAATTTGCTCCGATTATTTTATTGATCATATTGATCTTTGCAATTTCTGAGATATACCATTTGCCGGCATTGATTTTTATTATGTTATTCGGTTTATTTCTTGGAAATTTTGACGAGTTAGATCGTTTTAAATTCATTCAGAAGCTAAAACCTAGAACATTGAACCGGGAAGTAGTTAAGTTTAAAGAACTGATAGGAGAGGCCGCTTTTTTAGTTCGTTCACTGTTCTTTTTATTGTTTGGCTTTTTAATGAAAACGGAAGATATATTAAATCCTAATACGCTAGAGTTGGCTCTGGGAATTGTAGCATTGATCTACTTGGTCAGAGCGATTCAGCTAAAAGTGTTTAAAGTAAAATTAATGCCGTTATTATTTATTGCTCCTCGAGGGTTGATCACGATCTTATTGTTCTTGAAAATCCCTTTGGAGAGTAAGATTCCTTTAGTCAATAAAGCATTGATTATTCAGGTTATTGTTTTGTCGGCTCTGGTTATGATGATAGGGTTGATCTTTGACAAAAAAGATAAGGTACAGGTAGAAGAAGAACCCGTAGATGAAGAAAAAAGTGAGGTACTTCCTTAACATAAGAAAGGCTGCTCTAAAGCAGCCTTTACTTTTAACAAACTAAACCAAAATGTTGCTGTAATTAATAACAGTATTGGTTTTCTGAAATTAATTTAGCAGCAATTTTGTCTCGTAACGCTACCACATTTGGCATGTTTACATATTTTGTAAAACGGCGTAATCCCATTAACATCATGCGTTGTTCATCACCTTCTGCAAAAGAAACGATTCCTTCTTTTCCTCTTTTAGTAATGATATCTACAGCATTGTATAAATACAATTGAGCCATTGCAATTTGTTCCTGAGCTTTCTCTTCGCCTACTTTTTTAACTAATTTTTCAGTTCTTAAAATTGTGCTTTCTGCCATGTAAATTTCAATTAGCATATCAGCAGCAGCCATTAATAACTGTTGGTGTTTGTCTAATTCTTGTCCGAATTTTTGAACTGCCGCACCGGCAACCATTAAGAATGATTTTTTCAATTTTGCGATCATTTCTTTTTCTTCTGCAAAAAGTTCGGTGTAATCCGGAGTATCAAATGAAGGAATACCCATTAATTCTTCGGCAACAGCCATAGCCGGACCTAATAAATCAACGTGGCCTTTCATTGCTTTTTTGATCAACATACCTACAGAAAGCATACGGTTGATCTCGTTTGTACCTTCATAGATACGAGCAATACGAGCATCTCTCCAAGCACTTTCCATTGGAGTGTCTTCAGAGAATCCCATACCACCGAAGATCTGAATACCTTCGTCAGAACAGTTTTGGATATCTTCAGAAACTGCTACTTTTAAGATTGAACATTCTATAGCAAATTCTTCAACACCTTTTAGTTCAGCTTCCTGATGTGAATTTCCCTCACTTTGTCTGATCTCGATACGTTTCTGAATGTCGGCAGCAGCACGATAGGTTGCACTTTCTCCGGCATAAGCAGAAGTTGCCATTTCAGCTAATTTCGCCTGAATAGCACCAAAACTAGAAATAGGTGTTTTAAACTGAATTCTTTCATTGGCATATTTTACAGATTCTGTAATGTTTCTTCTTTGAGCATCTAAACAAGCCGCTCCAAGTTTAATACGACCAACGTTTAAGGCATTCATAGCAATTTTGAAACCTTCACCGCGACCTGCTAACATGTTTTCAACCGGAACTTTAGTTTCGTTGAAGAAAACCTGACGGGTAGAAGAAGAGCGAATACCTAATTTGTGTTCTTCATCACCCAAAGAAATTCCGTTTGAAGGATCGTTCTCAACAATAAAACCGGTAATGTTCTTATCGTCTTCAATACGTGCAAAAACGATAAATAAATTACAGAACCCGGCATTAGATATCCACATTTTACCTCCGGTAATTTTGTAATGTGTTCCGTCTTCAGATAGAACAGCTTTAGTTTTTCCGGAATTAGCATCAGAACCGGCACCCGGCTCTGTTAAACAGTAAGCGCCAAACCACTCACCGGAAGCTAATTTCGGAACGTATTTTTGTTTTTGTTCTTCTGTACCGTATAAAGTAATCGGCATTGTACCGATACCAGTATGGGCTCCGAAAGCGGTAGAGAATGAACCTGTTGCTCCTGAGATGTAATCACATACTAATACGGTATTTACAAATCCCATTCCCATTCCGCCGTAAGCTTCAGGAACAGCAACGCTTAAGAATCCAAGTTCGCCCGCTTTACGCATACACTCTTCAGTAAAAGCGTAATCTTTTTTCTCAAAACGCTCTTTGTTTGCCCATAGTTCTTTGTCCACGAATTCTTTTACAGAATCGCGCATCATGATTTGCTCTTCCGAGAAATCTTCTGGTGTGAAAATAGCATCACACTTTGTTTCTTTTACTAGGAATTGACCTCCTCTTAGAATATCAGCCATCTTTATTTGTTTTTTTATTATTTTTATTTTAAAAATTCATAGATTGCAGCAGCACCTTGTCCGGTACCTACGCACATTGTAACCATTCCGTATTTGTTATTGCGTAAGCGCATTTCATCAAATAATTGAACTGCAAGTTTTGCTCCTGTACAACCTAGCGGATGACCTAAAGCAATAGCTCCTCCGTTTACATTGATAATTTCAGGATTCAGATCTAATTCGCGAATTACGGCTAAGGATTGAGAAGCGAATGCCTCGTTCAATTCGATTAATTCAATGTCAGATTGTTTTAATCCGGCTTGTTTTAATGCTTTCGGAATAGCTTTTACCGGTCCGATACCCATAATTCTTGGTTCAACTCCGGCAGCGGCATAGTTTACTAAACGGGCAATTGGTTCAAGGTTCAATTCTTTTACCATTTCCTCACTCATGATCAGTACAAAAGCGGCACCGTCACTCATTTGAGAGGAGTTCCCCGCTGTTACGCTACCGTCAGCAGCAAAAACAGGACGAAGTTTAGCCAATGCTTCAATAGAAGTTCCTGCTCTTGGTCCTTCATCTTTTGAAACGGTATAAGAATTAGTTTCTTTTTTTCCTTTTTCATTTACAAAAGTATGCTCAACGGTAATCGGAACAATTTGTTTGTCAAATTTACCATCAGCCTGTGCTTTTAAGGCTTTCATATGTGAATTATAAGCAAATTCATCTTGGTCTTCACGAGAAACGTTGAATTGATTAGCAACTGCTTCAGCCGTTAACCCCATTCCCCAGTAATAATCTTCGTGTCCCTGAGCCGCTACTTTATAATCCGGGGTAGGTTTGTAACCTCCCATCGGAATGTAACTCATACTTTCAGCTCCTCCGGCAATGATACAATCTGCCATTCCAGATTGGATCTTAGCAGTAGCCATAGCGATAGTTTCAGAACCTGAAGCACAGTATCTGTTAACTGTTACCCCCGGAACGTCTTCAATTTTTAATCCCATTAATGAAATTAAACGACCTACATTCAAGCCTTGTTCTGCTTCCGGCATTGCATTACCTACAATCACGTCATCAATACGAGTTTTATCAAAATTCGGTAACTCGCTCATCATGTGCTCAATAGTTTCAGCAGCCAATTCATCCGGTCTTTTAAAGCGGAAGACTCCTTTTGGGGCTTTTCCCACTGCTGTTCTATATGCTTTTACTATATATGCTGTTTTCATATTGTTTGTTTTTAAGAGAAATAAAGAAAGAAGAAAGAGAAAAGACAAAGCTTGTATCTTACTTCTTACGTCTTGTTTCTAAATTTAATTTCTTAATGGTTTACCTTTAGTTAACATGTATTGGATTCTCTCAAGCGTTTTGCGTTCTCCTGTTAAACTTAAGAAAGCTTCACGTTCTAGGTCTAATAAATATTGTTCTGTTACTAATGTTGGTTCTGACAGATCGCCTCCGGCCATTACATAAGCTAATTTGTTAGCGATTTTCCTGTCATGCTCAGAAATGTATTTTCCGGCTTCCATACTGTCAGTTCCTACTAAGAACATACCTAAAGCTTGTTTACCTAATACTTTGATATCTTTGCGATGAACAGGTTGTGTATAACCTTGCTCTGCCATTTGTAAAGCAATCTGTTTAGCTGTAGCAATCTGACGGTCTTTATTAACCACAACTATGTCTCGTCCTTTCAATAAAACTCCGGTATCAAAACCTTCGTAAGCAGAAGTTGCTACTTTGGCCATACCTACGGTTAAGAAATATTCTTGTAAAACATTCAATTCAACATCATTTTTACGGAAAGTATCAGAAGCTCTTAAAGCCATTTCTTTTGAACCACCTCCGCCAGGGATCACACCTACACCAAATTCAACTAAACCGATATAGGTTTCTGCAGCAGCAACAGCTCTGTCAGAATGCATAGTCAGCTCGCAACCGCCACCTAATGTCATACCATGTGGCGCGGCAATAACCGGGATGGCAGAATAACGGCATCGCATCATAGTATCCTGGAACATTTTGATCGCCATATTCAACTCATCATATTCTTGTTCCACTGCCATCATGAAGATCATGGCTAAATTAGCACCTACAGAGAAATTAGCATCCTGGTTACCGATGACTAATCCGTTATAGCCTTTTTCAGCCATATCGATAGCTTTGTTGATGCCTTGAAGTACACCGGCACCAATGGAATTCATTTTGGATGTAAATTCTAAGTTTAAGATTCCGTCTCCTAAGTCCGTAATGATACTTTCGCTGTTATTCCAGACTTTTTTACTTTCACGGATGTTATTTAAGATAATGAAAGCATCTTGTCCGGGAACTTTTTCTGCCTTTTTAGAAGAGATAGAGTAGTAGTAAGTAGCTCCGTCTTTAACTGAATAGAAAGAAGTAGTTCCGGAAGCTAACATTTCTGTTACCCAAGCAGCCGGTTCGTATCCTTCAGCTTTCATCATTTCAATTCCTTTCTCTACACCGATAGCATCCCAAATTTCAAATGGTCCGTTTTCCCATCCGAATCCGGCTTTCATAGCATCATCAATTTTGTAGAAATCTTCTGTGATCTCAGGAACTCTATTAGAACAGTAAGCGAATAAACCTGAGAAGTTTTTGCGATAGAATTCTCCTGCTTTATCTTTTCCACCTACTAAAACTTTAAAACGTTTAATAGGCTTGTCAATTGCTTTAGTTAGATCTAATGTAGCGAAAGAAGCTTTTTTGCTTGGGCGGTATTCTAAAGTATCTAAATCTAATGAAAGGATGTCTTTTCCTTCTTTTTTGTAAAAACCTTGTTTTGTTTTGCTTCCTAACCATTTGTTTTCCATCATGGTATTGATGAAATCAGGAAGTTTAAATAATTCGTGAGCTTCGTCGTTAGGACAGTTGTCATAAATTCCGTTAGCTACATGAACTAATGTGTCTAAACCAACAACATCGACTGTACGGAAAGTAGCTGATTTGGGACGACCGATAACCGGACCTGTTAGTTTATCTACTTCTTCAATGGTTAAGCCCATTTCTTTAACTTGGTGGAAAAGGCTCATAATTCCATAGATACCGATACGGTTTCCGATGAATGCCGGGGTATCTTTGGCTACAACAGAAGTTTTGCCTAAGAATTTTTCACCGTATCCGTTTAAGAAATCCAATACTTCCTGTGACGTTTTCGGTCCCGGAATAATTTCAAATAATTTTAAGTAACGAGCCGGATTAAAGAAGTGTGTTCCGCAGAAGTGCTGTTGGAAATCTTCGCTTCTTCCTTCGCTCATAAAGTGAATCGGAATACCGGAAGTATTTGAGGTAATCAATGTGCCTGGTTTTCTATATTTTTCTACTTGTTCAAAAACTAATTTCTTGATATCAAGTCGCTCTACAACAACCTCAATGATCCAATCAACATCAGCTATTTTTGCCATATCATCCGTAGTGTTTCCGGTGGTAATTCTATCGGCAAAACTTTGGTGATAAATAGGAGAAGGTTTTGATTTCAGAGCATTTGTTAAATGCTCGTTGACAATTCTGTTTCTTACGGCTTTACTTTCTAGGGTAAGACCTTTTTTTTGTTCAGCTTCTGTTAGCTCTCTCGGAACAATGTCTAAAAGTAATACTTCGACACCTATGTTGGCAAAATGGCAAGCAATACCGCTCCCCATAATTCCCGAACCTATAACAGCAACTTTTTTGATGTTACGTTTCATATTTTTTGGTTGTTTTTATTATTTGTTATCTTCTTTGTTCTCAAAAATTTTCTTTTCCGAAATTAATTCATTGATTACTTCGGCTACTTCAATAAAATGTTGTAATTGTTCTTCATTGACATGAGCTTTAATAACTTCATTAAATTGTAGAACGGTTGATTTTGACAGTTCTCTTTTTTCCTTGCCTTCTTCTGTTAAGTGTACTAAAACACCTCTTCCGTCACTGGGATTTTTTTTTCTGTAAATCAGCCCTTTTTCTTCCATAGATTTTAAGGTACGGGTTAAGCTGGTTGCTTCCATTCCCATTCGCGGACCTAATGCGGTGGAAGGGGAACCGTTATCTTTATCTATAGTCAACAAAGCAAAACCGGTAGCCATAGAAGCTCCGTATTTGTTAGCTTCTTCATTATACATTCGGGCTACAGCTTGCCAAGTGGCTCTTAGTATATAATCTATTGTTTTATCTTTCATCTATTGTTTTTTACTAAAACGTTTTCAAATATAAAAAAAAATACTATGCATGCATAGTATTTTTAGAAAAATTTAATATTTTTTTACTTTTTTTAATGTTATGGTAAAATTAGTGCCCCTAAATTGGTTTCTGTGTTAGCCATGACCTCAATATTTTGAATTGTTAAAGATGTCAAAGGCGCTTCTGGAGTGATACTAATTGTATAAGTTCCGGGTGCTAATCCTAATAGTTGAAATTCACTGTTTTCGTCAACAATTGTTGTGAATTCTTCTCCTGTTGCGGAAATTGCAGTAACAGTAGCATTGATTCCGGTTGTAGAAATGGATCCGCTTACGGAACCGGTAATCTGTACATTGACCTCGCGTAAAACCGGTTTTAGAGAGTAAGAACCGTTTCCTTCAACGACAATTGAACTGTGTGCATCAAAATCAATTAGAATAGTATTCTGAACATTAGCGTCCAATTCTTGATTGACCAACAATTTTAAACCTGATTGTTGAGCACTGGGAGTACTTAGCGGATAGGTTTGTCCGTTGACAACAATGCTGTTGTTTTCTCCTAAAATTAATCGAATTTGTGTGACATAGGCACTTTGTATTTCGTCAGATGCAATTTCAACAGTAATACCATTTGAAAGTTCTAACAAATTGTAAACCTGTGCTTCAGTTTCTAAGTCATAAGTTGCTCCGTCTGAAGTTTTAACTTCTACTCCCTGAACATCAATATATACTGCATCATAAGGAGCAGGAGCATCGGTCATTTTTACATTATAACTATACGATTGTGCTTGTGAGTCATCATCATTACAAGAAATGAATAATAGTGTTGTTGCTACGCTTACAAATAAAAATAACTTTTTCATAGAAATTGTTTTTTATGTTAACAATACAAAGGTCGTGTGAAGTACTTTATATTGCATTATAATATTTTTTGGTTTTGTTATACAATTCCCAGAAAAAGTTATTTGCTAAATATTATTGGGGATTATAGATCTTTTGGTATAAATCTTTATATTTTTCCAATATAATTTTACGTTTCAATTTCATAGTAGGTGTCAGGTGACCGTCTTCGACTGACCAGATATCAGGGGTTAATTCAAATTTCTTGACTTTTTCCCAATTACCGAATCTTTCATTATAATGATCTACTTCTTCCTGAAATCTTTTTATGACATCGTCATTTTTACAGATATCACTGTTGGTCGTACCGATGTTTAAGTCCTGATGTCTGGAAGCCCATTCTTTGACAAAGTCAAAGTTAGGTTGTATGAATGCCGCCGGCATTTTTTCGCCTTCTCCAATAACCATGATTTGTTCTATAAAACGAGACTGTTTAAATGTGTTTTCCAGAATTTGAGGCGCAACATATTTGCCGCCTGAAGTTTTAAACATTTCTTTTTTACGATCTGTTATCTTCAGAAAGCCTTCTGTATCAATTTCTCCGATATCCCCGGTATGAAAATAGCCGTTTTGTAAAGCCTCATTTGTTTTTTCTTCGTCTTTGTAATAACCTGTCATAACGTTAGGTCCTTTACAAAGAATTTCACCGTCTTCTGCTATTTTTACTTCAACACCATTTAATACTTTGCCGACAGTTCCTACTTTGAAACCTTTGTTTCGCATATCGTTTACTGAAATAACGGGTGAAGTTTCGGTTAATCCGTAGCCTTCCATAACCGGAATTCCGGCTGCGGTGAAAACCTTTGTTAAACGAGGTTGTAAAGCAGCGCTACCGGAAACTAAGAGTTTTAATTCACCACCTAAGGCTTCTTGCCATTTAGAGAAAATTAGTTTTCGGGCAATTTTTAACTGGAATTCATACCACCAACCGTTTTCTTCGTAAGGTTTGTATTGGATCCCTAAGCCGGTAGCCCAGAAGAATAGTTTCTTTTTAATGCCTGTCAATTCAGCACCTTTGGCATATATTTTATCGTATACTTTTTCTAACAATCTCGGAACAACGGTCATTACATTCGGATGAATCTCTTTTAGGTTATCGGAGATCTTATCGATGCTTTCAGCAAAGTAAACAGAAACTCCGAAGTATTGGTACAAATAGAGGATCATTCGTTCAAAGATGTGGCAGATAGGAAGAAAGCTCAATGCTTTAAAATTACCGGGAGCAAAAGGCACGCGTTCTGCACTCATAAGAACGTCGGAAACGATATTCTGATGGGTAAGCATTACACCTTTAGGGCGCCCGGTTGTTCCTGAAGTATAGATAATAGTTGCTAAATCTGTCGTTACGATCGAATCTTTCCGTTTTTCAACTTCTTCCTGATTGCTAACGTCTTCTCCTAAAGTCAAAAGTTCATTCCAATTCTTACAACCGGGAATTTCATTATACGAATAGATTTCTTTTAAGGAAGAAACATTCTTTTTAATGGAATTGATCTTTTCAAATACTTCTTCGTCGGAAATAAAACAGTAAACCGATTCTGAGTGGTTTAAAATATATTCATAATCTTCCGCGGAAATAGTAGGGTAAATAGGAACAGTTTGTGCCCCGGTTTGTAACACACCTATGTCGGTAATATTCCATTCTGTTCTGTTAGTCGATGAAATGATGGCTATTTTTTCATTTTTTTGGATTCCTAACCGTACTAATGCCCGGGAAAGTTTATTGGCTTCGTCAATGTATTTTTGAGTAGAGGTTTTTATCCATTGTCCATCATATTTGGTTACCAAAGCATCTTGTAAATTGTACTTTTGAAGTTGGTAATATGGAAAATCAAATAAGCGTGTTATTTCGTTCATTTTTTAATTATTTCTATATTGCAAATTAATGAATTTGTATTTTAAACCCAAATTTTTTTGTCAATACATAATTTAATTAACATTTTTTTGAAATAACATTTACAGCTTGTTTATAAATTTTATGAAATAAAAAAAATCTACAGTTTAATTACTGTAGATTTTGTCGTATAACTCTTTGTATTGTGCTAATATTTGTTTTCGTTTGAGTTTCAGAGTAGGGGTAAGCTGACCACCTTCAATTGTCCAGATGTCAGGGGTTAATTCAAATTTTTTGATCTGTTCCCATTTTCCGAATTTAGGATTAATCGAATCTAAAACTTTTTGTACTCTTGCTATTACTTGTGGATTTTGAGCAATTTCAGCATTGGTATTACCAATTTGAATTTGTTTGCGTTCTGCCCAGTTTTTTACAAATTCAAAATCGAGTTGTATAAAGGCTGCCGGCATTTTTTGTCCTTCGCCAATTACCATGATCTGCTCTATGAATCGAGATTGTTTGAAATCATTTTCCAGAACTTGTGGAGCAACATATTTTCCACCGGAAGTTTTGAACATTTCTTTTTTACGATCTGTAATTTTTAAGAAGCCTTCAGAGTCAATTTCCCCGATGTCTTCGGTATGAAAATAGCCGTCTTTGATCATTTCAGCTGTTTTAGCCTCATCTTTGTAATATCCCATCATTACAATTGGACCTTTACAAAGAATCTCACCGTCAGCAGCAATTTTTACCTCAATGTTATCCAGTGGCTTTCCGACCGTTCCGATTTTGAAACCACCATTTCTCATATCATTTACAGCAATAACCGGAGAAGTTTCAGTTAATCCGTAACCTTCCATAACGATCATTTTACTAGCTGTAAAAACACGGATCAAGCGGTGTTGCAACGGAGCACTTCCGGATACGATAATTTCTAAATTGCCTCCTAATCCTTCTTTCCATTTGCTTAGGACTAATTTATTAGCAATGGCTAATTTTAATTCATATAACCAACCGTTTTTTCTGTAAGGTTCGTATTGTTCACCGATTTTTACTGCCCAGAAGAACAATGCTTTTTTGATACCGCCAAGTTCTGCTCCTTTTTCGGTGATCTTATCGTATACTTTTTCTAACAATCTAGGAACAACAGTCATTACATTAGGTTTTACTTCCTTAATGTTGTCGGCTATTTTATCAATGGATTCGGCATAATAAATTGCAATTCCGGAGTATTGATAAATGTAGGTTAGTACCCGTTCAAAGACATGGCAAATGGGTAAAAAGCTCATGGCTCTGCTTTCTCCTAGTTTTAGTGGAACTCTTTTGAATGATCCTAAGGCATCACTTACTAAATTTTCGTGGGAAAGCATTACGCCTTTAGGTTTTCCGGTAGTTCCGGATGTATAAATAATGGTGACTAAATCTTTAGTGCTAACATTATTTTTTGCTTCTTCAACTTTATCCTGATTGGATGAATTTTTACCAAGGTTGACTAACTCTTCCCAGTTTTTACAACCCTGAACTGAATCAAAAGAATAGATATCTTTTACAAATGGAAGCTTATCCTTAATAGAATTTAGTTTCTGGAATAAAACTTCATCGGAAACGAAACACAATTCGGCTTCTGAGTGGTTAAAAATATAGTCAAATTCTTCTAAAGAAATAGTCGGGTAGATAGGTACGGAAACAGCACCGATCTGTGAGATCCCGATGTCCATAATGTTCCATTCGGTTCTGTTATTAGATGAAATTAAAGCAATTTTACTTCCTTTTTTTATTCCTAAATCCAGTAAGGCTCTGGAAATAGCATTAGCCTTTTCTATATATTCAGCAGTGGAAGTTTTAATCCAGTTTCCGGCTACTTTAGTTACAAAAGCATCATTAAGATTGTACTTTTCCAATTGGTAATATGGAAAATCAAATATTCTGGTAATTTTATTCATTTTTTCAGAAAATTAGTGGCTGCAAAGTAAGAAAAATATATTTATTTGGGAGCTTTTTTATTATTTTCTTAGAGTAAAAGAATTGATTTTCAATGTATTGTGTTGATTTACTGAATATTATGCGTGCATATAAAAAAGAATCCCCGCAAAAATGAGCGGGGATTTTATTTATTTCAGAAAGCTTTTCTATTATTTATTCTTTTCGTCAATCCATTTTCTGGCATTTACAAAAGCTTCAATCCATGGAGAAACTAAATCTTTTTGCCCTCTGTCTGGATAGTAAGCCCAGTTCCAAGGGAAAGCAGAACGCTCAATGTGTGGCATCATTACCAGATGTCTTCCGGTACTGTCACACATCATAGCGGTATTGAAATCTGAACCGTTAGGATTTGCGGGATAACCTTCGTAAGCATATTTTGCTACAATATTGTATTGCTCTTCACCGTAAGGCAGTCTGAATTTACCTTCACCGTGAGAGATCCAAACTCCTAAAGTAGTTCCTGCTAAAGTAGACAGCATGACGGAATTGTTTTCTTGAACGGTTACACTGGTGAATCCGCTTTCGTGCTTGTGCGACGTGTTGTGCTGCATTTTTCCGTGTATCTCATGTTCCGGATTGATTAATTCCAATTCCATGAACAATTGGCAACCGTTACAAATACCTACAGATAAAGTGTCTTCTCTTTTAAAGAAGTTTTTTAATGCAGTATTTGCTTTTTCATTATATAAAAAGGCACCGGCCCAACCTTTTGCAGAGCCTAAAACGTCTGAATTGGAAAAACCACCGACAGCGCCTATAAACTGAATGTCTTCTAAAGTTTCTCTACCGGAAATTAAATCGGTCATGTGAACATCTTTAACATCAAATCCGGCTAAATACATAGCATTTGCCATTTCACGCTCTGAATTACTTCCTTTTTCACGTATAATGGCTGCTTTAGGTCTTACAGTTCCGTTTGCAATGACAGGTTTAGCACCTGTAAAGTTTTTAGGGAATGTATATTGTAAAGGTTGATTTTTGTAATTGTTGTAGCGAGCTTCTGCCATTCCGTTTTTGGATTGTTTCTGATCCAATAGGAATGAAGTCTTATACCACGTATCTCTTAATTCTGTAACAGAGAAGCTGAAAGTATCTTCAAAGTTTTTAAAAGTGACAGTATCACTTTCTGCAACTGAACCGATATTGAAAATTTCAATTCCATTCGCTTTGAATGTTTCCTCTACTGAAGCATCGGCTTGGAAAACTACGGCAATATTTTCGTTGAATAATGCTTTAACGGTATCTTTTTCGTCTAAAACAGACAAATCGTAATGAGCTGCTAAGTTCACATCCGCAAAGCACAGTTCTAATAGAGTAGTTACTAAACCTCCAGAACCGATATCGTGTCCGGCTTTAATTTTACGCTCTTTAATTAAATCTTGTAATGTATTGAAAGCTTTTTTGAAATATGCAGCATTTGTGATAGTAGGAACTTCTGAACCAATTTTATTTAAAACCTGAGCAAAAGAACTTCCTCCTAATTTAAACGAATCTTGTGATAGGTTTAAATAATAGATATTTCCGCCGTTTCTTTGTAAAACAGGTTCAACTACTTTGGTGATATTTGAACAGTTTCCGGCCGCTGAAATAATTACCGTTCCCGGTGCTATTACTTCATCATTCGGATATTTTTGTTTCATGGAAAGGGAATCTTTTCCTGTAGGGATATTGATTCCTAATTCAATCGCGAAGTCTGAACATCCCTGAACAGCTTCGTATAAACGAGCGTCTTCCCCTTCGTTTTTACAAGCCCACATCCAGTTAGCAGAAAGTGAAACGGAATGTAAACCGTCTTTTAAGGGAGCCCAAACGATGTTGGATAACGCTTCTCCTATAGAATTTCTGGAACCTGCCGCCGGATCAACTAATGCAGAGACAGGGGAGTGGCCAATTGTTGTGGCGATACCTTCTTTTCCTTTGAAATCTAAAGCCATAACCCCAACATTGTTCAATGGTAATTGTAGAGGTCCGGCGCATTGCTGTTTGGCAACTCGTCCGCCTACACAACGGTCTACTTTGTTGGTTAACCAGTCTTTACACGCTACAGCTTCGAGCTGTAAAAGATGGTTCAGATAAGTAGGTATTTCATTTGAACTATACGTAACATCCGCATAGTTGCGAATGATCTTTTTATCATCCATGATGGTTTTCGGTGAACTTCCGAACATTTCATCGATGGCAAAGTCCATCGGTTTAGCACCGGTAGTTTTGCTTTCAAACGTAAAACGATGGTTTCCGGTAATATCACCTACAGTATACATTGGGGATCGTTCTCGATCTGCAATTTTGTGTAAGGTTTCGATATCTTTTTCACCGATAACCAATCCCATTCTTTCTTGTGATTCATTACCGATAATTTCTTTTGCAGATAGTGTAGGGTCGCCTACCGGTAATTTGTCTAAGTCAATTAATCCTCCGGTTTCTTCCACTAATTCAGATAAACAGTTTAAGTGTCCGCCCGCACCATGATCGTGAATAGAAACGATTGGGTTTTCATCAGCTTCTACTAAACCGCGAATGGCATTAGCCGCACGTTTTTGCATTTCAGGATTAGAACGTTGGATAGCATTTAATTCAATTCCACTACCAAAGGCTCCTGTATCTGCTGATGAAACTGCAGCTCCACCCATACCGATGCGGTAATTTTCACCTCCTAAAACGACAACTTTATCGCCAACAGAAGGTTTTTGTTTTATTGCCTGGCTTTCTTTTCCGTAGCCAATTCCTCCGGCTAACATAATTACTTTGTCAAATCCTAGTTTACGGGCTTCTTCTTCGTGTTCAAAAGTTAAAACAGAACCTGTAATTAACGGTTGCCCGAATTTGTTCCCGAAATCGGAAGCACCGTTTGAAGCTTTGATCAAGATATCCATTGGTGTTTGGTATAACCAAGGACGTTCTGCCATTCCGTTTTCCCAAGGACGGTTTTCTAGTAAACGAGAATAAGAGGTCATATAAACAGCTGTTCCGGCTAATGGTAAAGAACCTTGCCCTCCGGCTAAACGGTCACGAATTTCACCACCTGAACCGGTTGCAGCACCATTAAAAGGCTCAACGGTAGTAGGGAAGTTGTGTGTTTCTGCTTTTAAGGAAATGACGGCATCAAATTCTTTTTCCTGATAGAAATCAGGCTTGTCTGCACTTTTCGGTGCAAATTGTGTTACTTTAGGGCCTTTTAAAAAGGCTACATTGTCTTTATAGGCTGAAACAATATCGTTCGGATTTGTTTCGGATGTTTTCTTGATTAATTTGAATAAGGATGTCGGTTTTTCTTCTCCGTCAATTACAAAAGTGCCGTTAAAAATTTTATGACGGCAGTGTTCAGAATTTACCTGTGAGAAACCGAAAACTTCTGAGTCTGTTAATTTCCTGTTGAGCTTAGTCGCTAAATTATCCAGATATGCTACTTCTTCATCACTTAAGGCTAAACCTTCCTGCTGATTATAAGCAGCAATATCTTCAATTTCTAAAATAGGCTCCGGCTGAATGTTGATCGTGTAGATGTCCTGATGCAGCTTAGAATATTTCTGTGACAGCATTGGGTCAAAATCAGAAAAATCAGCATCCACAACCTGGAATTCTTCAATGCGGATAATTCCTTCGATTCCCATATTCTGTGTTATTTCAACAGCGTTAGTACTCCAAGGCGTAACCATAGCTGCTCTTGGACCAACAAAAAAAGCATCCAGTGATGCTCCTTGTGTATTAACAACGGTATGTGTGTTTTCCGCTTGGCTGTTAAATAACCAGTTTAATTTATTAATGTCTTCAGTTGATAATTCGTTATGCGATTGTACGGCATAAACCAAATTGGATGAATTTCCAAAGAAATGAATCATTGTATGTGATGTTTTATTCCGCTGCGCTTCATATAGTTGCTTTGCATCGGGTGTTGTGTTGTTGAAAGTGCAAATTTATTTTAAAAATTTAGAAGTTCAAAGCATTATTTGCTAAGGAAATAAAAAAGCTGTTCGTACAAGAACAGCTTTTAATTATGAGATAAATAAAACGTTACATTTTTCTTTTAGAAAGAATTTCCATTGTTTTGAATTCTTTACCGTCATCACTGACTTCGAACATTTCCATTTTCTGGTTGTTATCGTCTATATAAGTAACTACTTCTTTTACTTTTTTCTCTTTTTTACTTATCGGATCGACCATAGTTCCGAACATCGTTAATTGTTTAGTAGTTTCATCATATTTTCCTCGGGTTACCATTAGTCCGGTTCCCATATTATCGATCCAGGTGGAAATAAATTCTTCTGTGGCATTGTCAAAGGCAGTTATGCTTCTTCCTTCAAAAGGCATTCCCCACATATTCCCTGTATGAATACATTCCTGATAACGACCATCCAAGATCATTTTATATTCTGCTTGAGAAGTAGATTTTTGAGGCTCCGGATTGTCCGGCATCCAAAAAGTAAGGTCAGCATCCCAGGTTCCGGCATCTTTTGCCATCATGTGGTGTGCATTTGATGGTGTCATATAGACTTCCCATGCTTTGGCAACTGTAGCAGAGTCTGGTTGTTCCGTAACGGCTTCTTCTACGACAGTTTCAGTTTCTGTAGCAGTTTTTTTATCTGCTTTAGGTTCTTCTTTTTTACAGGCTACCAATGTTAGTGCCGCTAAGAGTACAGGTACAAATGCTTTTTTCATAATCTTTACGTTTTTAGTTTATTCAAAGATAATAAAATTATAAGCACCTATGTCAGTGGGACTTATTCTCGGATTGTTTAAAATGTCATTGAATGTTGAATAGGTCGTATTTGCTGCTCCTTTTGCCGCTGAATTATCACCGATAATCATCTCATTGTTATCCGGATCTTTAAAATCCGGAAGGTTACTGTTGTAAATTTCGGCAATAATGCAATTGCTATAATGGGAACCATCGAATTGATATTCGGCAATGTTCCCGAATTGATTACTAGAGTCTATGAATTTAATCAGACAACTGTCAAATAAGAAATTGTAATTTGCATCGTTAGTTCCGTATCTGCTGAAATATAGCGATTGATTGGTCGAACCGTACACAATACAATTTTTAAAATTAGCCTGAGTTAAGGCATATTCCGGACTTCCGTCATAATCATCAATCATGATACAATATTGACTGGGTGTCGCCCAATAATTAGCAAAAGTACAATGGGTAAAGTCGTAGCTTCCGCCGAAACTACAGGATAAAGCAGTTTCACCACAATTGTTAATTACTACATTTCGTCCGGTCATATTTCCGGTTCGGGCTAATATTCCAACGTTAGAACAATTGTAGATCTGAGTGTTTTGTATGTCAATTGTCGGAGTGGCTGTACCGTCATTTCCGGTAACAAATAGTCCTACAGTAGCATTTTTTACGGTTAAGTTAGAGATCGTATTGTTGGTACTTCCTTGTGAGAACCAAATCGTCCCCCATTGTCCCGGAACATCTGCAAAGCCGGGTTCCAGGCGGTCACCTTCAAAGATCACTTCATTTTCAAGCTCTTCAGTATTTGAATAGGTACCGTTGATCTGTAATGAGGCATTATTGGCCACAATTAAACCGGATTCGGCATGAAAGTGTACACGAGCTCCTGCGTCAACAATTAATGTTTTAGTAGACGGAACGGCTGCGTAACCATAAATGACATAGGGTTTTGAGTTGTTCCAGTGCAGTTCGTTTCCGTTAACAGGGTCAGTTTCGTCTAAAAAGAAACCGTAAATTTCGTCCTCTCCGATAGGAAGTGTTTCCGTAGTTCCGTTTCCGAAACGTTGCGGATAAAGGAAATAGGCATCTTGAATTAATGTAACTAATTCTACTTTTTGAAAATTGCCTGAATCGCCGAAAAGAATTTGATCGGTATATAAAAAATCGGTCGGATTAGCTTCTGAGATATCCGAAGTCACTTCTATGAAAACGAACATGCTATCTTTTGCCAACAGTTCGACGTTTTGAAAAGTTTTTCCGGGTATTCCGTCTACCATTAAGCGGTAGTTTGAGTTTTCGCCTTTTCCCAGTTCGATTTTAGGAATAGCAATATTTTTATCACTTCTATTATAAACCTTTAAAGTATAGGTACTGGAACCGATATTGGTAAAAACCGTATCGAGGTATACTGTATCTCTTGAAAAACTTAAATTTCCGGTGCTGGGTTCAAAATCAAAATCATTTCGGCACGAAACTAAGGCAATCAGAGTAATTGCCAGGATATAAATGTAATGACGCATATTTGTCGCAATTTTTGGTAAAAATAAGTTTTTTTTACAAATGTTAACGTTTTACCAAATGATTTGTTGTGTTTCGCAGGAGTGAATGAAATTTGTACTTTTGAAAAAAATACGGAATACATGTTTGACAAAGAAGCAGTGATAAAATTATGCAACGATCTATCAAAAAATACCTTGATGACTACGTTGGAAATAGAATATATAGATGCCGGAGAAGATTTTTTAACAGCTAAAATGCCGGTTAATCCTAGAGTACACCAACCGATGGGCTTATTACACGGAGGCGCGAGTGTAGCTTTAGCAGAAAGTGTAGGGAGTGCCGCTTCCATTATGTTTGTGAACCCCGAAAAGCAGGAGGTACGAGGAATTGAGATCAGTGCCAATCACTTACGAAGTAAAAGAGAAGGGACAGTTTATGCTACGGCGCGTATAATTCACAAAGGAAGAAGCTTACATCTCTGGGAGATCAGAATTGTGGATGAAGAGGATCGTTTGATCTCATTGTGTAAATTGACCAATATGGTTTTGCCAAGAAAAAGTTGAGATGGATATTTTTTCAGCCATTAATCATCATAAAGCTCAAAACCTACCTTTTGTAGTATTTGCAAAACCTGATGAGAATAAGGTTCTAGCTCATTTACAACAGGATGATGTGTTGTATACCGTTGAACAATTTACGGAAAGCGGTTTTGTCTTAGCGAGTTTTAACCAAGAAGAAGTGTATTACATTCCTGAAGAAAAGTCGGATTACTTAGAGTTTGAAATTTCGAAAGATCTGAATTTTTTGACCGAGCCAAAAGCATCAGGTTCTTTTAAAGAAGAAGACAAAATACAGTTTGAACAATTAGTAGCTTCAGCTATTGCTACAATACAATCGGGAAAATGTGAGAAAATTGTAACTTCCCGAAAAGAAGTTCAGGCTGTTTCAGGTTGGGATTGGACGGAAACTTTCCAAAAGATGTTAGTGTTCTATCCAAAGGCTTTCAGGTATTGTTTTTTTCATCCTAAAATAGGAATGTGGATGGGCGCTTCACCGGAACAATTATTGAAAGTAGCTGATCAAAGAATCAAAACAGTAGCGCTGGCAGGAACACGTCTTAAAGCAACAGTTGATGTGTCTTGGGGGCAAAAAGAGGTAGTGGAACAGCAGTTGGTAACTGAATTTATTCAGCGAACATTAGCACCTTTTGTAAAAGAGTTATCGATATCGGAACCTTACACAGCGACTGCAGGAACGATACAGCATATAAAAACGGATATTGAAGCGGAATTAATGGACGAAAATCCGGCCGGTATCATTAAAGCGTTGCATCCGACACCGGCAGTTTGCGGAATGCCTAAGGCTGTAGCTTTAGATTTTTTGAAAGAGCATGAAGGTTATGATCGTAGATTTTATGCCGGATTTATCGGAGAGTTAAATAAGACTCAGACGAAGCAAACGGATCTATTTGTTAATTTGCGCTGTATGGAAGTGCTGTCAGAGAAAGAAGTGGCACTTTATATCGGTTGCGGAATTACTGCTGAAAGTGATCCGGAAGCTGAATTTAAGGAAACGGTTAACAAAGCCGTGACGATGAAGAAAATTTTGTAAAATGAAGTTCTTGGCTTGAGAGCCAGGTTAAAAATAAAGAAGAAAGATGAAGTTAGATATTTTAGCATTCGGAGCACATCCGGATGATGTGGAATTAGGCTGTGCCGGAACAATAGCCAAAGAGATCTCATTAGGTAAAAAAGTCGGGATAATTGATTTGACCCGGGGAGAATTGGGAACAAGAGGTTCGGCTAAGATCAGAGATCAGGAAGCAACGAGTGCGGCTGAAATTCTGGGCGTTTCAGTACGCGAAAATTTAGAGTTCAGAGATGGTTTCTTTGTCAATGATGAAAAACACCAGTTAGAGATCATTAAAATGATTCGTAAGTACCAACCGGAGATCGTGTTGTGTAATGCTGTTTTTGACCGTCATATCGATCACGGAAAAGGTAGTAAACTGGTAAGTGACGCTTGTTTTTTATCGGGATTGCGAAAAATAGAAACAATACTGGACGGTCAATCTCAACAAGCCTGGCGTCCGAAAGTAGTATATCATTATATTCAGTGGCATAACATTGAACCTGATTTTGTAGTGGATATTACAGGATTTATTGATAAGAAAATGGAATCGGTTTTGGCTTATGGTTCTCAGTTTTATGATAAAGATTCTAAAGAACCGGTTACACCGATCACCTCAAAAAACTTTTTAGACAGTATTACGTATCGTGCACAAGACATGGGACGAATCGTAGGAGTTGATTATGCCGAGGGATTTACAGCGGAGAGGTATTTGGCTGTCAATAGCTTAGCGGATTTGCGTTAAAAAAAGTATTTTTTTGTTTGCGAAATAATGTAAATGTTATATATTTGCACTCGCAATTAAGCAATAGGCATACTTTTTGTTTGTATTATGGCTTAAAAGCATTAAAAATGGTGATTGTAGCTCAGTTGGTTAGAGCGTCGGATTGTGGTTCCGAAGGTCGTGGGTTCGAGACCCATCATTCACCCGAAAAGCCCCGCATTTTGTGGGGCTTTTTCTTTTTGTATTTTATAAATAGCAATGCTTTTTAATTTATAAGTACTAACAATTTTAACCGCCAGTAGGTGGTTTAACTTTTTCCAGGTTTATCTCTGTTTTATTTGTAGTATTATAGTATCTCCGTTACCTGCAGGTTTTTATCCATTCGTTAAGGTTTAGGAATTGGTTCAACAGACAATTTATGTTCTGCTTTGTCCAGATAAGTTACGGTCATTTCAATCATATGAGTTGTCCATTTTTCAACTCCTGCATCTGCTGCTTGTTGACAAAACGTTAGGTAATCCGTTTGTCCTTGTTGATGGATTGAAATTGCATATTTCAATTTCTCCGCAGAACTACTATTATGTACTTCAATTTTCGGATATTTTGATTCTCCGTCAAGGGAAAAGTCCTTTCCATAATATTTTGTTCGTCCATCAGAAACAAAGTTGTCATAGTGTGTAACTCCGATTTCTTTTAAATCTTGGACAAATTGAGGAAAGTCTGCTCCACTTTTAACTTTTTGGAATGCTTTGTGTATTTGCTCTATTGTAAACATATTTAATAATATTTTTTATTTCAAGTTGCGATTTTTTAGCTTGCAGGTAACGGTGGCGATATGAGTAGTACGGGTTTTCGAAGCACTTACCTATCAAACCTTTGCAATTTTCATTAAATGTACTCATGTTCAATTAACCACATCACCCCGCATTACTTATGACCGCGTGTTATGGGGCGTGATTTTTATATTATCTGTAGTGCTTTAAATAGTCCACGATGTACAATTAAATGTTCATCACGATTTAAATTCATATTAGTTTGCATGTATTTAAAATATAGTATATCTAGCCTCTTTTTATTTTGATTTCCTAGAACACTAAATTTAAATAATATGTCTAAAACATAATCAATATTTTCCTCGGTTATAGTCCTATTTTGGAGGTATTTATTGTATTCCGATTTAAACTCATCTATACTAAAAGCCTGTTTTCTTAAATTTGAAATTACTTGTAAAATCTCCTCGATATCAGGCAGTAATGGAGTTAGCTCATCAATTATCTCATCTCGCAAGTAATTAGAAAATGCTCTGTCAACAAATTTCACTGTATCATTAGATATCTTTTCTTTCTGTCGATTTAGTGTTTCTTCACAACATGCTTGAAAATAACGAATAAAATCTCTTGGTCTTAAATGAGTGCTTCGTGTGATATAATCAAATGTATTTACAGAAACTGTTTGCCTGTTCCCTGCTTTAATTTGATTATTTACAAAAATCAAGTTCCATGCTTTATCGAAATCTAATACACAATTATAATTTGCATCTTTTGATATTCGATAAGCTATTAATTTTCTAATTTTTTCTGAATTCCATTCAATTTCAATTTTAAAATCTCTCCATTTATTTTTATCAGAATCCCTAATGAGAGAATAAATATCATCACGAAGAAAAACTAAAGGGCAAATATTGATTGAAGTTGTATTAAATGTGTATTTAATATCCTGAACAGCTTTAAATAAACTAGTTAATAAATAATTGTATTGAGAATATTCATCCGATTTAATTGACCTATAGTCTTCATCAAGTTCATCAAATATTATAAAGTATTTTGAATCATCACAATATTCCAAAATAATATCTTCAAGTGCGTTTACTCTATCAATCCAATTATTGGTTTGAGTTTTAACATCTTTTGAAAATTTAAAAGTACCACCTGTGCCTAATACTGTTGCTCCAAATTCAGCTGATGTCCAATTGTTAATTGTTCTAGCTAATGACCTAATTGGGTCTGGTTGATAGATTTCCTTCAATTTACTTCTCACATTGGAATCTATTTTCTCATTCATTACCATCAAACGTGCAACCGTTGAATAAATTAAGTATTTCCATAACGTTATATATTGATTTGGAGCTGTGTATTTCTGATTATCCAAACCATAGAGTTCATTAAATGGAAAGTTTTTAAAACTTAATTTTTCGGTAAAAGTATCATGATTTTTTAGACCGAAAATGTGTTCACTTATTGAAGATTTTCCAGAACCTTTTCGTCCAATGATATAGTATTTATTATTATCAAGAATTTGTGTTACTTCTTGTAAATGATAAAAGTAATTATTCTGTGATTCAAGTTTCGCTTCTAATTTCCAATTACTAGCAATGCTTTGTATAATTTCAACCGAACTTGCGATTTTAGATTTAGTAGTTGCTTTTAAGGAACTTTCTCCATTAGAATCTATAGTAATATTAATAGCTATTTTACCTTTATGATTTTCAGATTCTTCGTAGCTAACTTTTGAATTTATTTCTACAGGTTTATCAACTGCTGATTTATGAAAGAAAATTTCCTTTCCATCTAAATCTGATAGAATGAATCCTATGTTTTTTCTTTTATTAAAAGACTTTATTATTCCTGTTTTCATAAAAATAAAAATTTATTGTAGTTCGTAGGTTTGCTCTTTATTTTCATGCCTCATAACGTTTTGCCGCTTTGCGAAGGCGGGGCTTTTCAGCACTAAACTTCATTAGATGCACAAAGCTTAAATTTTGCACTTCACTGTCATAGAAGCACGAAACCCCCGCTTTTGCAAAACGGCTGTTACCGCCTAGTGCTTCTTTTTCTTCGTCCGTTTGTCTGTCGGTCGTGGGTTTGGAAAGACACACTCTTTGCCAAGTTATGGCTTGAGGGTCGGCTGTAGCAACTTGGCAATGTGTGTGGCTGTGAGGGGCTGATTTCATTTATTCTATTTTCAATGTTTTGTTTGTTTCCGAATAAAAGTCCCCTACACATAATTCAGTATTATCAAGGTCTGGAGAAATCATTGAAGTAGTTATAATAATTTGGTGTCTCACTTCTGATTCAAATGATAATTTCACGATTTCATTTTGAAAACTTTGACTTCTATCTGGTTGCATTCCTTTATCTTCAATATTGTCGCAAAGTATGAACCTAGGAAGTCTAAAAAAGTCCTTTTGTAATGAAGCGAAAAATATTGCAAAGCGAACGCTATTTTTTAAATACACATTTGAACTTTCCGAAAAGTTATTTTCACCATCTAATGAAAAAGTGTTTTTCTCAAAGTCTAATTCAACTTTTTTTCCTGTACTAAATTCAGCTTGTCTTCCTAAATCACTGTGCAACAAACGTAATGTTAAAGACTGAATTACTTGAAAAGCATTTTGTAAGCGATTTCGTTGCTCTGCTTCTTTTGAATAAATGTTCGCTTTTAATGAATCTATTTTGATTTTAAGTCCTGCAAGTTCTTTTCTTAATACGTCAATCTGTTCTAGTGCACGAAGTTGTTTAATTAAATAATCATTTTTTGACCTAAGTTCACCTTTCTTAATAAGCAATTCGTCAAATTCTTGATTTCTGACTGTTTTAACATTTGATAAAGCTTCGTCAAGTTCTCTTTGAAATGCTCTTACTTTTTGTTCAAGCGTTGGATAACTTGACTTTAGTCCTAAAAGTTTATGCTCGTTTTCAAGGTATAATTTTTTTGATTCCCTAATTTGATTATCAATTTCTTGTTGCATTCTTTTTATTTGAGAAGAGCCTTTATCTTCTGGCAGTTGCTGTTTGCAAAGTTCACAATGATTTTCATCTTCAGCCGGAACTAATGGAGATAGGCAATTCGGACAATGATGCATTTTCAAGTCTACGAAAGTTTCCCTTGTAAGCAATGAGTCAGATAATGCCAATGCTCTTTTTTCTAAGCTTCTAATAAAATCTTGTGAATCTAGAAGCTCAAATTCAAATTTGTTTATTTCAGACTGTAAAAGGGATAAACTGTTCCTTGATGCTAATAGGTTGGTTTTTATAGTAACAACCTTTAATTCTTCTTCATCAGATTTTTTATTTGTTTCATCTTGTTCTTTAGTTAATTTATCAAGATATTCATCTATACTTTTAATCTGCGAGTTGTTTTCTTCAATTAAAGCATTTATAGTACCTACATTTGTTTCATTATCACTTGCCTTAAAAATCTGTTCGATTCCTTCAAATTGCTTTTTCTTAATATCAAAGTCTTTTTCTGATTCCCTAAGTGAAAGTTTATCACTATATAAAGAATCATCATAAACACCAAAAAGTAAATCAGCAATAGTTTTTCTTGTGATTGATGAATCGAAATTTTCGGTCATTAATAAATCAAGTGTTAAACTTTTTTGGTCAACGTAAAGCATCCTTAAAATCTGATGCATTGTTATATTGCTATCAACATCACCCCTTAATTCAGGAAATCCTAATGCAAGAAATAAAGCATTAGAAAAACTTTTTTTACTGGTCGATTCATTTCTACGATAAGGAAAAAGTTGCCATCCTTCACTTGCTGATTTTAGAGCTTCTTCATAAGTTCCCCAAAAAATTGACATTGGCTGATTTCCTGAGTCACTTACGGTTCTTTTTATTGTTATCGGTTCCGAATTTATATATACTTCTGCATAAACATCACTGCAATAAACAGCGGCTGTTGTCCACTTCTTAAAGTCACCACCTAAAACATAAAATATGAAATTTCCAATTGTTGATTTTCCTGCACTATTATGTCCCCGAATAATATTAACACCTTCGTGAAACTTTTGGTCATAAGCAGTTTTGCCATTCTTTGTAAAAATGGTAAGTCGATTTAACTTTAAAAATGGATTATACTGCGTCATACTTAAATTCTATTAGATTGGTTCTCTCTTTAAGTCCTAAATGACCATAGAGGTTCATAGATGCAAGAGGGCCTGTAATTAGGGTAATTAAATTTTGACTTTCGTCATTTGCTATTTGAATCCTTGTTGATAAACTTTCAGAGAGTTGTATATCTGTTCTTTTTAATTTCCCATTTTTAAATTCGTTTGCATCAAATAAATCATAAGAAATTAAAGCTTTCATTGCGGAAATCTGAATATGCTCCATTTTAAAAAAAAGCCTTTTTCTGTCAATTACTCTTTCATAATTGTTGGATTCCGCTTTCAGAAATCTTTCATATTTCTTGAATCCAACAAAACTTCTTATTTCAAGGAGTTCAGCGGGAAAAGCTAAATAAAAATCCAATATTCTAAGTTTATCAACTTCTAAATCTTGTTTAGATTTTTCCATTATTTGAAGAATCCTAAACATAGTGTGATATAAGTCGTAAGCTTGGCTATATATTAACATATTAATTCCATTTTATATGACAATTGCCCATTAGGAAATAAATCATTCCATTGATTTCATCTTCATAGATGTGCAGTAAATTGTTACCTAACAAATCTTCAAGAGGTTTAACAATAAACTCGTCAACGAGTTGATTGATATATTCTTCGGGATGTCCTTCGTTTAGTCTTGAATAAATATGAGTCTCAAATCGGGAATAGACCTTTGCCAAAAGAAACGCATAAATATGTTGAGCTGTTTCTGAATGTTCATTTTTCAAAAGCTTTTTAGTGAATTTCTCTTTTGCTCGTTCAGCAAAATTTAAATATCGAAGTCTATTTCCATTTTCTAATTTCTTTTCAAGACCTATAATTTCAGTATTTGTAGCATACGATTTAAAATGCATCAATTCTTCAACCATTTCAGAAAAAACAGGTGAGTTTTGCTTTTCTTGTTCTAGTTTTTCATAAAGCACTTCCAATTGTGATTTACCACCAAATGAAACCCGTCCAATGTTGATTGTGGTTGGTTTAATTACATCACGCCCTGCGATGTCACCATTTTCAACGGTGTTGTTTGATTGGGTTACTTCGTTTTTGTTCTCTTCGTCTGCCATTAAACCTATTTATTTACATCACGTCCTGCAATGTCGCCATTTTTAACTTTGTTTTTTTCTTGATTGACTTTGTTCGTAGAGTTGTCTGTCAATTTGTTCTTTATTGAAACTACTTGTGTCGTTAGAAAAATTGCTATTAACAGTCCTAGAATTGAACAAATGCTTCCTATTAAATTAATTGTTTCCATAGTTATTATTTAAGCGTTGGCAAATATTTAGGCTCTTTTGCTTGCGAAGCGGTCGCCCGTGTGTATGGGCAAGCAAATGTGCCTGAATGTGCGGTTGGCATTTTTTTTTGTCGTTCATTTTATTCGGTGTCGTTGTTTTTTTAGCATTGGCGGTAACTAATATATATCAACAAATATATACAACTTTTTGTAAGTTATTTATTTTGTAATAAAAAAACCACTCTTGATAGAGCGGTTAAAATAGTTTCGGAGGTTGTATTAGATATACTTTAAATATTCGGTTTAGGCTATATATTTTAATTATAAAAGTGACTTTCAGTTAACCGGAAAGCTACTATTGAAATATACAGTGTTAAGAACTCTATTGTTTTGTTAAAATAATGTCAGTAGGAATAATAAAAGCAGGTGTCGGAATACCTGTCATATTTTCTTCATTAGCATTTTCAATCTCCCAATGTGCACTATTTGAACTGTTAGCATCTATTGTAAAAATTAAATATCCTTTTTTGCCAAAATAATACATAAAATTATCACTTCTTGTATTAATATCATATATTATGGCTGTCATTTTATTAAATTCTATAGAGTCGCCATTAATAATTGTATTGATAAGTTGTGAGCTATTTAAATAAGTTGTTTCAGAAGTATAAATTATTTCTTCATTAAGAGAACCATAATTTTCAACCAATTTATAATGACCGAAAAGATTATCCATATAATATAATGGCTTACTGGAGTTATCGCTTGGGTATTTGGTTTGTTTCCATATTGTTACAATGAATGTCTGATTTCCATTTTGAGAGTACCAAGTTCCGACAAAAGGGTCATACATATTAAAAACATCTTTGTAGTACACTTGGTCAATTGGAGTTGTAGGCAAACTTTCAGTATAGAAGCTGCTTATAGGTTTTATGGTTTGACTATAAATCAAATTTATAATCAATAGTGATAATAAAGTGTATATTGTTTTCATGATATTTTCAAATTTAATTACAGTTTTCTGATTTTGTCTGTCCGTTACTATCTAAAGAAAGTTTGGTATAATTCTCAAAATTATTATCAATTTCAAAAAGAGTTAAACCACAATCAGCTTCTTTTAAAAATTTTAAAAATTTTGTTTTATCGTCTACAGGATTACTATCAACTTTTATACCATTTGGTGAATTATAATATTTTTTAAAAATTTTATCTTTTTCTATTAAATCTTGACCATTAACGTATGTTCCGACAGAACCTGAAATACTATTAAAAAAAGCATTTAATTTAGTGCTGTCGTCTATAGTTATTGCGTATTGTGTATTATCTGCCGTTATTGCATAAAATACAAATTCACTTGTTTTAATATGTCCGTCTTTTGCTAATTTACTGATAGCAGCTAAATCATCCCATGAAAAAATAGAATATGTTCCGTTTCCGGTAGAACCTTGAGAGTCATGGGTGTGAGCAATCATTATATATTTTTTTGAAGGAGACATATCAGGGTTTATTTGTCCTCCGGAAGAATTTTCTGAGGGAATATTTTGGATTGAATTTGAATTTGATGAAGAAGCATCAACATCACAAAATATACCATTTTCATGATTTTGACTTGTTGTTGCTTTTAAATTGATGAGGGCTTGCTTTAATTGTGATACCTTATTGTTAAGATTTTTGACTTTTTTACAAGGACTTGCTAATGTAGTAGTAGGGGAAGTATTTACAGAGCCTCCGCCTCCTGATGAACTATTATCTCCTGAACTTCCGTCAGGACAAGCTCCCCAAGTTTCTACCCATTGATCGGGAGTTGCAGGAGAAGAAAAGCAAGTACAAAATTCACCATAGGAGTGCCCGTCACAACCACAAACAGAACCAGGTACAAAATTAACGTCCAAAAGGCAAGGAGCTTCAAGAGCATCATAATAGGCTTTCCCAAAAATAGAAGAGGTATTTATGGTGTTGTTATTTACTCTTAATAATGTACATTTTTGCGAAAGATTGATTGCGTTACCCTCTTGTAACTGTAGAATTTCATCGGATGTAACATCATAGAGGGCAACATACATGTCATAACCCAAAGAGTCATTTAAAGATAAAATTAAATTTTCTAAAGGATATTCTGCACTGTCACTAATAATTCTAAACGTATAGGAATGATAACCGTTATCGTCTTCTATATAAGTAGCAAAATCGGTATCAATATAAAAATCATTTTCTGCAGAATAAACTATTTTTCCATCGATACTTTGAGAAATGCTTTCGCTTATTTCAGATAGATTATTAATTAATTTTTTGTTTAGAGATAATTCTTCGAAACCTATAGGTCTTACATTAAAATGTTTTTCATGTAGATTGCTATTATCAGTTAAGTTTACTTTTTCATCATACTCACAATTGGTAAATGAAAAAAATAATATACTGAATAGGGTTAGAAATAGAATTTTTTTAAGTTTTTGTTTCATGCACTATAAATTGTGAACTAAATTAATATTAAGCTCAAATTTAAACTGTTTGAAAAAAGAGATTTTACGGTTTTTCGTACTCATTTTATTTTTACGGTTTATTTGTAATAAAATTTCTTGTAATTAGTATATACCAACAAATATATACAACTTTTTGTAAGTTATTTATTTTGTAATAAAAAACCACTCTTGATAGAGTGGTTAAAATAGTTTCGGAGGTTTTTCCGAAATTTTATTTCGCTAAAAAAGGATTAAGCTTTTTTCACATTAATGGCGTTAAGTCCTTTTTTTCCGTTTTCTACATCAAAAACAACTTTGTCATTTTCACGTATTTCCTCTGTAAGAGCTGAGGAATGCACAAAAATATCGTTACTACCATTTGCAGGAGTAATGAATCCAAAGCCTTTTGTAGCGTTAAAAAATTTTACTGTACCTTCTTGCATTATTTCTATTGTTATAAATTACTGATTATTTTATTTTTTTTACGTTTATGGCATTATAACCTTTGGCTGTCCTTTCTTTTTCAAAGATCACTTTATCTTTTTCTTTGAGAGGTTCTGATAATTGGTTACTATGCACAAAAATATTTTCATGGGATTCATCATCTATGATAAATCCATAACCATTTTGACTAAAAAATGAAACGACACCGGTTCTCTCCTTTTTTTCTTCTTCAATTGGTGTAGCGCCTAGTAAAATATCGTCAGGATTGATTTCCTTTCGTTTACTCAAATCGGGTGGAGTTGAGGTTAGATTACCGTCTTCATTAAGATAAGCAATCATGTTATCAAATCCTTTACCTTTATTGTTATTTATTTTTCGATCTTCTCTTCTAAGAGCCTTTTCCTGTTGTTTCTTAGCCTTTTTCTTTGCATTTTCCTTTTTAGAAAAAGAATCACTCATATATTTTTTCTTTTTGGGTTAGACAATTTATTTTGCATTTGAATTTACAGGCATATTAAAACCTATTAATTTTTGAATGTTTCTCAGGTTCACTTTTTCCTCATCATTACAAAATGAAATAGCAGTGCCTTCAATTCCGGCGCGTCCGGTTCTGCCTATTCTGTGGACATAGGTTTCAGGAACATTCGGAAGATCATAGTTCACTACATGAGGCAGTTCTTCAATATCGATTCCTCGGGCAGCAATATCTGTAGCGATAAGTACTCGTATCTTACTGGTCTTAAAATCGTCAAGGGCTTTTTGTCTAGCATTTTGAGATTTGTTCCCGTGTATTGCCGCTGAATGAATCCCTTTTTGTTCTAATTGTCTTGCCAGCCTATTAGCTCCGTGTTTGGTACGTGTAAAGACTAGTGAACGAGGAATAGACGGATTGTTTAACAGATCGATGAGAAGTTTTGTTTTTTCGTTTTTTTCTACAAAATAAACAGATTGTTTTATAGTCTGAGCAGTAGAAGAAACAGGTGTTACATTTATTTCAACGGGCTGATATAGGATAGAGTTTGCAAATTTCCTTATGTTTTCAGGCATAGTAGCCGAAAAGAAGAGTGTTTGTCTCTTTTTAGGAATTTTTGATAAGATCTTTTTAACATCGTTAACAAATCCCAAGTCGAGCATACGGTCGGCTTCGTCCAATACTAAAATTTCCAGTCTGGATAAATCGATGTGTCCTTGATGCATAAGATCTAATAATCTTCCCGGTGTAGCAATAAGTATATCTACTTTTCTTTTTAGTGCTAATACCTGTTTTTCTTGTGAAACACCGCCAAAAATAACAAGGTGAGTTAAGGGCAAATGTTTACCATACATTTTGAAATTTTCTTCAATTTGTATGGCTAGTTCCCGCGTTGGAGTTAAAACTAACGTTTTGATGTTTGGTGTTGAATAAGCTCTTTGGCTTAATTGCTGTAAAATGGGTATAGCAAATGCTGCTGTTTTTCCCGTACCCGTTTGGGCACAGCCTATAAGATCTTTGCCTTCTAAAATATAAGGTATTGTACGATACTGTATTTTAGTAGCTTGTGTATACCCTACTTCAGTTACTGCCTGAAGAATAGGGTCTATAAGGTTTAAATTTTTGAAATTCATAATTTATTACCGTAAAAAACGGCGTAATTGAATAAACCAATCATAAGGTATTGGTTTCTTTTTGTTTGTATTGTGAAAGATGAGATTAGACTTTTTGGAGAAGTCAAAACGCATGAAAAAAGGTAATAACAACTTTCAGCTTTGTTAATTTTAATTTACGGCTAAAAATGAAGAGTTGCTTTTACAAGCTTTATGATCAGGTTGCCAATGGAAATATTCATAAATGAAAAATGTGAGTTATAAATATGGCAGCTGAAAAAGCGAAAACTGAGAAAGAAAATTTTGACCTAAACTATGTCAGAAAAAGCAAAGGCAGAAGCCTGTAAAATATTTTACAAATATATGAATTTTTTTATTAAAAAATGGATTTCCTTATATTTTTTTGATAATTAGAGATTTACAAAATAAAATTTTACTTTTTATTATACAGAGCCTGCAAACTCAATGAAAAAAGAATCGTCAATAGTGCTCCGATAAAATTCAGCCAAAGGAAGCTTACAAGATCAATATAATAAATATAAAATATGATCAATTGGGATATACTCGCTCCCAGAAAGATGGCTTTGGCTTTAACGTATTTGATATAAAAACCAACCAGAAAAATTCCTAAAACCGTTCCGTAAAAGATGGAGCCGATAATGTTGACCAACTGAATAAGGTTTTCAAATAACGTTCCGATACAGGCAAATAATATCGCAATGATTCCCCAGAACAGAGTGAAAAATTGCGTGGCATACACATAATGTTTGTCGTCTTTTTCAGGAACGTTTCTTTTGTAAATATCTATTGCCGTAGTGGCTGCCAACGAATTTAAGCCTGATGCACTGGACGACATGGCCGCACTGAAAATAACGGCTAAAAGCAGCCCTAAAAGTCCTTTAGGCAGGTAATGCAAAATAAAATAGAGGAACACATAATCTTTATCATTGGTTTCAGAGGAACTATCCACTGTGGCAATAACGGCTTTGGCTTCTTCCCGCAGGTCTTTTTCTTTGTTGGCCAAGGAAACCATTTGTTTGCGTAGCGTCGGGTTGTCATAATCGTTGTGTTCCAACTGTTCGACATATATTTTGTTTACTACTTTTTTATCAATATTGATCTGTTCCAATTCCTGTTCTAAGCTTTCATATTCGGCTTTATAGGTCGAATTTTTTACTTTTTCCACATTGGTCGGATTAAAATGCAGCGGCGTATCGTTGAACTGGAAAAAGACGAAAACCAAAACTCCAGTTAAGAGAATAAAGAATTGCATCGGAACTTTTAAGATTCCGTTCATGATCAGTCCCATTTGGCTTTCTTTAATCGATTTTCCTGATAAATAGCGTCCCACTTGGGATTGGTCGGTACCAAAATAAGAAAGCATCAGAAAGAAACCTCCGGTGATTCCGCTCCAGAAGGTATAACGTGTTTCCGGATTGTAAGAAAAATCCAAAATGTTCATCTTGCCGTTGGCTCCGGCTACGTGCAGCGCATTGGTAAAATTCAGATCTTCGGGCAAATAAGACAATATGGTAAAGAACGTCAGGAACATTCCTAACATAATGATGAACATTTGCTGTTTCTGTGTTACATTGACCGCTTTGGTTCCGCCTGAAACTGTATAAACAATTACTAAAATCCCGATAATGATATTTAGCATGGTTAAATTCCAACCTAGTAGCGCTGATAAGATGATAGACGGTGCGTAAATGGTTAATCCGGTTCCTAATCCGCGCTGGATCAAGAATAAAATAGCGGCTAAAGAACGGGTCTTAACATCAAAACGTTGTTCCAGGTATTCATAAGCCGTGTATACCTGAAGCTTATGGTAAATAGGGATAAAAGTATACGCAATAACGATCATGGCTAAAGGAAGTCCAAAATAAAATTGAACAAATCCCATTCCGTCATGATACGCCTGTCCCGGAGTGGAAAGAAACGTAATAGCACTGGCTTGTGTAGCCATCACGGAAATCCCGACGGTAAACCAAGGGGTTTCGTTATTGTCCAGCAAATAATCTTTAACGTTGGCACTGCCTTTGGTCTTCATCGCACCGTAGATCACGATAAAAAGTAAGGTACAACTCAATACGATCCAATCTAAACTTTCCATATTAAGAGAAGATTTCCATTAGTAAATAGAAAACTAAAATATATATAGCATTGAGCAGTAAAACCACTGTATAGCTCATTTTCCAGTGCTGTTTGTCTTTCTCCATAGTTTTTAAAGTGCTATAAGGTTAGCCAATAATTTATAAGCGCCGCTAACGCCTTCCGGAAGTTGTCTGAAGAAACTCAGTCCGGTGTAGCAATAATTTCCTTTTCCGTATTTGGCTACCAGTAAACAACCTTTCTTTTCCGTTTCTCCGGTGTCGGCTGTTGCCAAAATAGGTTGAAATTCAGAGCCCCATTCGTTCGGGAAATACAGACCTCTTTCCTGTACCCAACCGTCAAAATCTTTTTGGGTAATGGTATTCGGCGAATTCAATGCTGTGCATTTAAAATCCAGAAAGTTCATTCTTGCATTTTCATTGGTTACCCTGTCGCGTGATAAATTCAGGCTGTAAGGAGCAATTTCCGGGGTTACCAGATGGTGATTGGTATTGTATTGTACAATTAAATTTCCGCCGTTTTCTACATATTCAAATAAAACTTTGTTTTTGTATTGCAATTCCGGTACTACATTAAAAGCTCTGATTCCTAAAATAATAGCATCAAATTGTTTTAGGTTTTCTAAAGTTAGGTCTTTTGGAGTTAAATAGGTAATGGTATAATTAAGATTTTCCAGATAGCGTCCTACTTCGTCACCGGCGCCGGTTAAATAGCCGATGCTCTCTTTTTTGGTTTTGATATCCAGAGTAACCATTTTGGCTTCGGCATCTTCTAGTATGGTTTGCTTCGGAATGTGCGGATAATTGATTTCAATGATTTGCTTACTGAAAGTCTGATTATCTGTAATAACCTTAGCTAAGAGCGAGGTGTTTTGTTCGTCTGAAGGTGATTTTACTTTGAATGTATAGATCTTTTCATCGCCTTTTTGCGCTATATTGACTTCTTGATGGCTCGGATAAACCGACCAGTCTGAGTTTAAATCAAGTTCTAACGTACCTTTGAAATCCGCTTTATTGGCTTTTACTTTTACTTTGATCTCTTTGGTTTGTTTGGGTTTAAAGATATTTACGTTATCAACTAAACTCACGGAAACATCCGGTAAGAGCGCAAAAGGGTAGTAGGTTTCTCCGTTTTCAGGTGTATTGGTTTTGTATTTAATATTTTCGGTTACCGAAAAAGGAATGCCGTCTATGTTTAACAGGAAAGTAATGGGAAATGGTGTTTTGATCTCGGGTAAATTTCGTTCTGCTTTATCTGGAACCACATACATCCCCACAGTAGGTTTTTCGTTTAGCCAAAATAGATTGCTGTAGGCTTCATTAGTTGGTAAAGTATAGTTTTCAAGGGTAATATCATTTTTTTCATTGGTAGCCAAAGTTCTGTTTTGCGGAAAATTTCCGTTAGGGAGTTGAATTTCCTTAAGTTCAATTTTAGCGTGACTTCTGTTGATGGCTTCAACGTTCAGGCTGAAAGTTTGTCCTTTGGTTATGTACGGAACGGAAGCTTTAGCTTCTAAATACAATCCGGAACAGGCTTCAATGATCGAAGTAATTTGCTCTGATTTCAGTTTTTTCCAACTATCGTCTTTCAATTGGTTGATTAAAGTGTAGGCTTTGATGAGTTGCGGTAAATGTTCGGCCGGATTATTGAAATTGAAATGTTCTTCGATCGGTTTTAAAATAGCTTCGATAGCGGCTCCGCCTTCAATACGATTCCAGGAAGTATCGATCCCTTCAAAGATATCATCGGCATTAGGCATGGTACCTTTTAAAAGTTCCAAATATTCCGGTTCGTTACCTCGGGTTCCGGTTGTGCCGAATCCTTGGCATTTGTGTTGGCTACGACTTAATGCTGCAATTTCACTATTACTTTTTCCTTTTAGCGGATAATAGACATTGGCTTCAATGGCTAAAAGGTTGGATTTATCTGCTTTTTCAAAATTTTCCTCACTGCCGTAGAACCACCAGGACGTATTGAAAAATACACGTTGCGGTTTGACCGAAATTTTATTGTAAGCCTCTAAGCTTAAAATCGCGGAAGCCGTGTGATGCCCGTGGGTAGTACCGGGTGTCCGATGGTCGAAACGGTTGATTACAATGTCGGGCTTAAAGTTTTCCATTGCCTGAACAACATCACTTAAAACCTGATCTTTATTCCAGATACTGAAAGTTTCTGTCGGCTCTTTACTGAATCCGAAATCGTTGGCACGGGTAAAAAATTGTTTACCGCCATCTACTCTTCGGGCGGCTAATAATTCCTGCGTACGAATAGCTCCTAATTTTTCGCGTAGTTCCGGACCGATTAAATTCTGCCCTCCGTCACCTCGCGTAAGGGAAAGATAAGCAGTTTCCGCATGGTAATAATTAGAAAAATAGGAAATTAACTTGGTATTTTCATCGTCAGGATGTGCCGCTACATACAATACTTTTCCCAGAAAATTCAGTTTTTGAATACGTTCGTAAATTTGGTTAGAGCTCAGTTTTTCAGGAGTCTGAGCTTGTAAACTTAGGGATATGATCGAAATAAAAAACAGCGTAATTCTTTTGAGCATCGGTTTCGTTTTTTTCAAAAATAAACATAATAAAAAAAGGGCACTTATTCAAGTTGCCCTTTTAACAGTAAATTATCATTTGCAAAAGCTAAGTAATTTGTCGTATACTTTGTCAATTGGCATTCCTACAACATTAGCATAGGAACCTTCGATCTTATCAATTCCGACAAGACCTATCCATTCCTGAATGCCATAAGCTCCGGCTTTATCAAACGGTTGGTATTTGTCGATGTAATACCGTAAAGCTTCATCGGATAGGTTTTTAAAACTGACTTTAGTTTTTTCAAAAAAAACAGTTGTGAATTGTGTTGTTTTGAAACAAACGGAAGTGATTACTTCGTGTGTTTTGCCACACATGGATTGTAGCATATTGAAAGCGTCTTCATAATCTTTGGGTTTCCCCAATGCTTTTCCTTCGTGCCAAACGATGGTGTCACTGGTGATCAGAATGTCATTGTCCTGAAGATCTGTAAAAGCATCTGCTTTCATCTTGGCTAAAAAATCAGTAATCTCTTCTGCCCGAAGCGCATCGGGATATATTTCTTCCACATCTTTCAACCGAATCTCAAAATCAATATCCAGTTCTTTGAAAAATTGTTGGCGGCGGGGTGACCCGGAAGCTAAAATAATATGGTAGTCTTGTAATTTTTCTCTAAGCATGATGTGTGGTAGCATAAGTGATTACCCAAATCGACAGAATTCCTAAAAATAAAATCACTTTTAATAATGTGCTTAAATTGTGGAATTCTTTTTGTGTTTTGGCGCTCCAACTTTTGATTGTAAAAAAGAGTAGAGGAGCTATGATAAATAGTAAGGCGTAATATACAACATAGTCGTACATATACAGATTTTTATTTAAGTAGTAGGCTAAAAGTACTATCGGAACGATAGACAGTACAAAAATAATTTTCATGGTTCTGTTCTTACCTATCAGAACCGGTAGGGTTGCTATTCCGGCAGCATAATCGGCATCGGTATCTTCAACATCTTTGACTAATTCGCGTAAAAGATTGATAAGAAAGGCAAAAATGGCATAATCGGTTAAGATGCTGAAAACTTGTTTCATTTGTTCTTTATTTCCTTCCCAAAGCATGTTTCCCTCGTGAGTAGAAGGAACGAGATCAAAAATTCCGATGATAAGGATGCTGAATGAAGTGATTAGTGCAATAACGATATTGCCCACTACGGCAATTTGTTTTAAAGTAGTGGAATAAATGTACAATAAAGCAGCCGTAAGGATGAATAAGGTTGCAAAACTCGGTTTGTTTATTGCATTGGAAAGATAAAAACCGATTCCTACGCCAATGACATTAAGACCAACATATAAATTATAGGCTGTGGTTTCGGTTATGGTAACACCTACGATACGTTTTTTGGCGATGGCATCTGTTTCCTGATCTAAAATATCATTGATAACATAACCTGCCGCTGCGATACAAACGGTTGCTAAAACTAATAAGAAAAACTGTAAGTGGGACAAGGCCAGAAAATTATATGTCGGAGTAAGCTCGGTATATGTCCCTGCTTTCATGAACGTATAGCGAAATAGATATTGCATGAATGCAATCATAGCAAGGTTTTGTACTCGTATTAGTTTTAGGAATTTCATTTATTTAAGGTAAAGGGTATTGGGTTATAAGTTTTGTCAGGTCGAGCGGAGTCGAGATCTAATTAATCATATTTAGCATCAAAGTGTTCCATCCATTTGTGTTGTACTTTCATGACTTGTTCAATTACATCACGAACACAGCCTTTGCCGCCTTCTTTATGGGAAACATATTTCGAAATGTTCTTGATTTCGGGAGCAGCATTTTGAGGGCATGTTGGTAAGCCTGTTAGTTTCATCACATGATAGTCAGGAATGTCATCCCCCATGTACAGAACCTGTTCGGGATCAATGTTATAAATATCCATGTATTCTTTGAAGACTTCTACTTTATCAGAAACTCCTAAATGAATATCAGTTATCCCTAAATTTCGCAAGCGAACGCGAACTCCTTCATTGCTGCCGCCTGAAATGATACAAACATTGTAACCATTTTCTACTGCTGCTTTCATAGCATAGCCATCGCGAATATTCATATTGCGAAGCATTTCTCCGGTTTGGGTTACGTGTATGGTTCCGTCGGTTAATACGCCGTCAACATCAAAAATGAATGTAGTGATGTTGTTCATGAGTTCTTTATAACTTTTTTGAGACATCTTGGATGGATTGGGTTAAGAGTTTGTAAATATCCTGATATTTTGAATCTTTTAAAAATTCAATGTGTTGGTTTATGGTTTTGGTATCGTTTCGCTTCGCCGGACCTGTTTGCGCTTCTTCGGGTGATAATTCCATTATTTTTTGCGCCGTTTCCCGAATTAATGGATGCAACACCTCAAAAGGAACATTGTTTTTATCGCAAACTTCGTTACCAATGTAATACAGATGGTTGACAAAATTACAGACAAAAACAGCAGCAACGTGCAAACTTCTGCGTTGTTCGGAAGAAATTCGGTAGACTTTTTCTGAGATAGCCTGAGCGACTTTTTCTAAAACTTGGAAATCCGTTTCATCTTCTGTTTCCAGACAAAGCGGAACAGAGGAGAAGTTGATCTCTTTATTCTTAGAAAATGTTTGCAAGGGATAGAAGACACCTTTTCTATTTTTGGAATCCAGAATAGAAATAGCAGAAGTTCCTGAAGTATGAACAACCAATTGGTCTTTAAAAGGGAGTTGCTCCGAAACTTCAGCAATAGCATTATCGGTTACGGAAATAATATACACATCTGCTTTTTGAAGCTTTTGATAGTCATTCGTGATCTTTTCATAGGGAAGTAAATGCAACAAACTTTCGGGTTGGCGGGCAAAGGCCTGAACCAACTCAATTCCGGTAGTTTTCGAAAAGACTTTAATCAGATGTTGCGCTACATTACCGCTACCAATGACAGATACTGTAATCATGGGGCTAATTTAGGGAATTTTGTATAATATGACTTAGTAAAATTAAAGAGATAGGAGGATTTTTTGCTGGAATTTAAAAAAAGGGTTGTATATTTGTATATACAAATGTTGTGAAATGAAAAGGAAAAATTTTATTAAGTTAATTGCAGGAGGTACAGTTATGATGAATATACAACCATTTTACAGTTGGACTCAGGATTTAAAGGAGAATGACACTTTAATGCCGGTCCTGTTTATAGGGCATGGTTCGCCTATGAATGCTATAGAAGACAATGAATTTTCCCGTCGTTGGGAGAAAATGGGGCAGGAGATCCCTAAGCCTAAAGCCGTAGTTGTGGTTTCAGCCCACTGGTTGACTAAAGGAACTTTTGTAACAGCGATGAACCAACCTAAAACAATTCATGATTTCGGAGGTTTTCCAAGAGCTTTATTTGAAGTACAATATCCGGCGCCCGGAAATCCGGAATTAGCATCTGAAATTCAGAAATTAATAACCAATCCGGCAGTGGAATTAGACCATGATTGGGGATTAGATCATGGAACGTGGTCAGTTGTAAAACACATGTATCCGAATGCAGATATTCCGGTGCTACAATTGAGTATTGATTATTACAAGCCTGCTCAATATCACTATGAAATAGCGAAACAACTTTTGGCTTTGCGGAAAAAAGGGGTGTTGATCATCGGTAGTGGTAATATGGTGCACAACTTGCGCATGGTGGCCTGGGATAAATTGAATGTGGATAATTATGGTTTTGACTGGGCTTTAGAAATGGATGCTATTTTTAAAGATAAAATTTTAAAGAAAGACCATAAAGCACTGTTTGACTATCCTAGTTTAAGTAAAGCTGCTACATTAGCTATCCCTACACCGGACCATTATTATCCGTTGATCTATACATTAGCTCTTCAAACGGATAATGATGCGGTCGAATTTTTTAACGATAAAGCTGTCGGCGGTTCGTTGACCATGACATCCGTTAAAATAGGTTAATCCTCTAATTCAAACGGATAGTTATCAAATAATGAGGAAAGTCTTTTTATCTGATATACTTTTTTGGTGTATTTGTTAGCCAAAGCTATACAGGTAACCGTATCATTTTTTAATGTGATGTAAGAGGTTGTGTTACCGTGCCACCAACCGTTGTGATAATAAAAAGTAGGAGCGTCATCCCATTCGCGAAGACGGATTCCGAGACCGTAATTTTTTTCCCCTTTCTTTTCGTAGCTGTAGCCTCTGAAGATTTCTTTTCGCAAGCTATCTGAAAAGAATCGGTTTGAATAAGTAGCTTTGTCAAATTTCAAAAGATCTTGTGGAGTCGAATAAATATTTTTATCACCATAAACAGCATCCAGATAATCGTTCGGTATTGCTTCCCAAGTACTTTTGTAAGATGGAGGCGTTGAATCTTTTTGAGTAAAATAATCAAATACAAAAGTGTTTTTCATATCCAATGGTTCAAAAAGCAACTTTTGCATGGCTTTTTTATAAGGGAGACCACTAATTTTTTCAATTACTAAGGCTAAAAGGGCATAATTAGTATTGCAATAAGCGAATCGCTTGTCCGGAGTAGCTTCAAGAGGAATATTTCCGGTGCAAAGCAGATTCAGAATGTCTTGATTGGTAAGTACGTTTTTTTTATCCCATACGGTTTCTTCATCTGTGAAATAGCTGTATCGACGCAATCCGCTCCTGTGGTTTAAAAGTGTCCGGATTGTAATTTCTTTATAGGGGAATTCAGGAAATATGCTTTGCAGGCTCTGGTCAAGCTGCAATTGATTTTTGTCTACCATTCGTAAAATAACAGCCGCGGTCAATACTTTACTAATGGAAGCCAGGTGGATCGGGGTAGTAGCTGAAACCTTTATTTTTTTCTGATAATCAGTGTATCCTTGATAGCTTTCATATAAAGTTTTTCCGTTTTTAGCAATTAAAATACTTCCGCTAAAATCATCATCAATAATATTATCATTTAAGAATTGCTGTATTTGCGGTGTAATTGAATCCTTAAAACTTTTCTCTAATGGTAAGAAGGTTATATCAAAATCACCATGTTTTTGTAGTTGCTGATCTTGATCTTGTGAAGCTATTTGTGTTTTTTGTTTTGTTTTTTCTTTGCAGGAATTTAAAATCAGTAGGGAGAAAAAAGATAGGTAAATTAAATTAAACTTAAACATTTGTAGGTGGGGCAATAATTATAAAATCGGGGTTAATTTCTTTTAATTTCAGAAGAAAGAGATCTTGATTTTCAGGAGAAATGTATAGTTCGTTTAATTTACCGTAGTTTATGATAATCCCCTCGCTATTGAGAGAAAGCTTTAGTAAAACCGGAACGATAGTACCTGAATGGTGGCTAATCTTTGTGATTTCTTTAATGTTGATCTCTTTTTTGATAGGGCCACATGTACAAAAAAGAGTTTGGTCAGTAATCTTGTATTCAGTTTTTAATAGTATCCAGAAAAGAAGAACAACAGCCATACTATTTATAATAAATGGTATAGCTGAAGCTGCAAGATTTTCCGGATCAAAAGCAAAAAAAGAGGTAATTGATAAAATCAATAAAATGAAACCAAAAATAAATTTGGTTGTTCTTGTAATTGTAGACTTAAAAATCATGATAAATTCTTTTAAGTCAGAATTTTATAGATTTAATGATTTTTTTAACTTTTTGTCAATACCGTTCTTATTTACTAAAACAGAGATCGATTTAAGTTGGAGATAAGCAGCACTCATGTAAACATATCCGCCGTTTTTTACTCTTTTCTCATCAGATCCCCAAGAATTTTTCACTTTGTAATATACATTACCTTTTTGATCCTGTAATTTACCTACGATATGCATTAAGTGGTCATCAGTAGTATCAAAATTTTCAAATTCATCCTGACGGTATTCCGGCGTAATTGTTTTTTCTGCTACGATCTCAGTTAATCCGTTTTTTTCATCTTCTTCATTTTCAGGGATGAAAGCAACACCGTATTTAGCTGAAAATGTTTTTTCCGATACATCGCAATCTAAGGCTAAAGTATAGCCGCTTTCTAAGGCATGATCAATAGCTTTCATAAATTCGTCTAAAGGTAAATTGTACATGCTTCCGTTCGAAAAATTATCCGGAATGTTTAAAATAAAAGGCTCGTAAAACGGATGATTTGTAAAACTGGTTAAAGTAACATATTCATCGGCATTTAGTTTGGTATAATCCAAAAAGGATTTAGGAGTGTATTTTTTTCCTTCATACATAAATTCAGAGGGAACTTCACCTAAATAAGTATCTAAAACTTTTGAGACAGCATCTTTCCATTTCGGGGACAATTTTTTTGCAGGATTTTCAACGTATGTTTTAACCATAGCTTCTAAAACAGCTGCTAATTCAGCATGATTGTGTATTTTTTCTTCTTCTGAAAGTCCTGTAAAAACAGATACCGGTACTAAACCAAAGTCTTTCATGCTGTTAATCACATCATGTGCCAAAGCTCCTTCGCTAAATTGTGCTTTACCCTGACGCATTACAAAATTTTCTGCCTTTTTAGGGTAAGTGGTTCTAACCTGATACATTTCAGATAGATCGATATGTTTTCCTGTTTTTTTGATGATCTCTGATTCCAGAAAAGAAGATGTGGAAAAACTCCAACACGTTCCGGTTCTGTCTTGTGAAATCACAGGTAAATGGTCTAAGTCTATAACTTCTTTAAAATCATAGCTTTGTGCAAATGAGCAGAAGCCTGTAAGTAAGCTTATAAAGGAGATTTGTATTTTTTTCATGATAATTATTGATTAAAGACCTGCAAGATAATATAAAAATGGCGTATTTTTACCTTCAGAAAGTTAAAAATACATATAGCTTTTAACACTTAATTGAATAACTAAACTCTAAATAAACTTTTTCGTTATGAGTAAAATCGAATGGGAAATTGCAAAAGAATTTGATGATATTACCTATAAAAAAAGCAACGGCGTAGCACGTATTGCTTTTAATCGTCCGGAAGTCCGCAATGCTTTTCGTCCGAAAACAACTAAAGAACTATTAGAAGCCTTTCACGATGCGCATGAAGATACTTCTATAGGTGTTATTTTATTATCTTCTGAAGGACCATCTCCTAAAGACGGAATTTATTCTTTTTGTAGTGGTGGAGATCAAAAGGCGAGAGGATATCAAGGTTATGTGGGGGAAGACGGTTATCATCGTTTAAACATTTTAGAAGTACAACGTTTGATCCGTTTTACACCTAAAGTAGTTATTGCCGTAGTTAACGGTTGGGCTGTAGGCGGAGGACATTCTTTACATGTCGTTTGTGATTTAACCTTAGCGAGTAAAGAGCATGCTATTTTTAAACAAACGGATGCTGATGTGACCAGTTTTGATGCCGGTTACGGTTCTGCTTATTTGGCTAAGTTAGTGGGACAAAAAAGAGCGAGAGAAATTTTCTTTTTAGGACGTAATTATTCAGCGCAAGATGCTTATGAAATGGGCATGGTCAATGCAGTAATTCCACATGATGAATTAGAAGAAACTGCTTATCAGTGGGCTCAGGAAATCCTTGAAAAATCACCGATCTCTATTAAGATGCTGAAATTTGCTATGAATTTGACCGACGACGGAATGGTAGGGCAACAGGTGTTTGCCGGTGAAGCTACACGTTTAGCGTATATGAGTGATGAGGCTAAAGAAGGACGCGATGCTTTTCTTGAAAAACGTAAGCCTAATTTTGAAAAAAAATATATTCCTTAAAATAAGTTAGATTTCAGAATTCAGAAGTAGAATGTTCTTTATTTCTGAATTTTCTGATTTCATAATTTTGATTCTATAAAATGAAACACTGGATTCAAGCGGCTCGTCTGCGTACGTTACCATTATCCGTATCGGGTATAATAGTAGGGAGTGCTTATGCTGTATACCAACATACTTATAATAGTACGATCTTTATCGGGGCTATTGTAACAACTTTGCTATTTCAGATCTTATCCAATTTTGCGAATGATTACGGGGATGGTATTAAAGGGACTGATGCTAACAGAACAGGAGAAAAACGATTAGTGGCTGCCGGTGTAATCACTGCCGGACAAATGAAAAAAGCAGTTGTTCTGATGGCTGTATTATCGTTGCTTTCAGCTTTAGTGCTGATCTATATTTCTTTTGGTAAAGATAACTTTTTATATTCAGTTCTCTTTGCTGTTTTAGGAATAGCTTCCATTGCAGCTGCTATTAAATATACTGTAGGAAAAAATGCTTATGGCTATAGCGGATTAGGAGACCTGTTTGTTTTTCTTTTTTTTGGATGGGTAAGTGTTGTAGGAGCTAATTTCTTATTTTCTAAAACAACAGATTGGGTTGTCTGGTTACCGGCAACAGCCGTAGGTTTTTTGAGTATTGCTGTATTGAATTTAAACAATATGAGGGATATTCATAATGATAAAGTAGCTGGTAAGCATACTTTAGTGGTTAAGTTAGGACTTGAAAAAGCAAAATATTATCATTATTTTTTGATCGTCAGTTCAGGGTTACTCTTTTTGATTGCTGAAATTTTAATGGGAAAATATCCGGTTGCCGGAGTTTTTTGTTTATTCCTGTTTTTAAAACATTTGGTATTTGTGAAAAATACTAATGAACCGGGTACTTTAGACTCTCAATTAAAGATAGTTGCGCTTGGAACATTTTTTGTTAGTTTATTATTTTTACTGAACGTTGTATTTTTAAGCTGATCTTTTTTAAAATTAATTTACTGAAACTATGAAAATAACATTTTACGGACATGCATGTTTAGGAATCGAAATAAAAGGGACATCTATTTTAGTAGATCCTTTTATTACCGGAAATCCGAAAGCTTCACATATTAGTATAGATGAAATTAAAGCAGATTATATTTTGCTTACGCATGCACATCAGGATCATACTCTGGACGTAGAAGCAATTGCTAAAAGAACAAATGCCGTAATTGTGTCAAATTTTGAAATAGCATCTTATTATGGCAATAAAGGTTTTCAGTATCATCCTATGAACCATGGAGGGAGTTGGAATTTTGATTTCGGTAAGCTTAAATATGTAATTGCTTTGCATACTTCATCATTTGCAGACGGAACTTATGGTGGTCAACCCGGAGGTTTCGTTATTGAGGGAGAACATAAAAATATTTACATTGCCGGAGATACAGCTTTAACAATGGATATGAAGCTGATCCCGATGCGGACAAAATTGGATCTGGCCATTTTGCCGATAGGAAGTAATTTTACAATGGATGTTGATGATGCTATTGTAGCGTCAGATTTTGTAGAATGTGATAAAGTGTTAGGTTATCATTTTGATACTTTTGGCTATATAGAGATCAATCACGATGAAGCAAAACGTAAATTTTTTGACAAAGGAAAAGATCTGATGCTTTTAGATATCGGAGAATCGATAGAATTGTAGCATTTAGTAATTGATCCGAAAAAAATCCGGTTATTAATTATAGAATTTAATTGGTAGACTTGAAAGCTAGTTATAAAAGATACGTATTAAACTTTAAAAGGCCGAGTGGAACTTCCAGAGGCGTTCTAACGGAAAAAGAAACCTGGTTTTTAATTTTAGAAGAAAACGATAAAAAAGGAATAGGGGAATGTGGAATCCTGCGAACACTCTCTATTGATGATCGTCCGGATTATGAAGCTAAATTAAAATGGGTTTGCGAAAATATTCATTTAGGAGAAGAGCAACTCTGGAATGAACTTATTGAATTTCCATCCATACAATTTGGAGTAGAGATGGCCTTTCTATCTTTAAGATCAAGAGATCCCTTTGAACTCTTTCCTTCTGATTTTACGCAAGGAAAAAAAGGAATGGAGATCAACGGACTTATTTGGATGGGAGAGGAACAGTTTATGAAAGCTCAGATTGAAGAAAAATTAAGTCAAGGTTTTCGTTGTATTAAATTGAAGATCGGAGCTATTGATTTTGAAAGAGAATTGAATCTTTTGCATTTTATTCGTCAAAATTTTGATGCCCGGACTGTAGAAATCAGAGTGGATGCTAACGGAGCTTTTAAGACTAATGAAGCTCTGGGGAAACTAAAACGATTAGCCCGATTTGAATTACATAGTATAGAACAACCTATTCGTCAGGGAAATCAGGATGAAATGGAAGAGCTGTGTAAGTTGACTCCTTTTCCTATTGCTTTAGACGAAGAACTGATCGGAGTTTTCGGTTATGAAAAAAAAGAAGCTCTATTAAAAAAAATAAAACCACAATATATTATTTTAAAGCCTAGCCTCGTAGGAGGTTTTAAAGGAACTTTAGAATGGATTGCATTAGCAGAACAATATAATATAGGTTGGTGGATCACATCAGCTTTAGAAAGTAATATTGGTTTAAATGCGATTACTCAATTTACTTTTACGTTACAAAATCCGATGCCTCAGGGGTTAGGAACCGGCGGGTTGTATACGAATAATTTTAAATCTCCATTATTTATCCAAAAAGGAACTATTTGCTATAATTCTGACGAAAAATGGCTTAATCTGATAGTTTAAAATCAATTTAATTAAGAAAAAGTTGTAAGAATGTTTTATTAAGTAAGTATTTTACATGTATTTGTATAATATTAATGTTTTTTTTAAAGATTTCTTAATAAACGGTCTGAAAATTTAATAAATAAATTATGTTAAAATTTTTGGTTAAAATGTTAAAATAGATATTTTTGTTAACCAAATTTTAACAAGCCCTATCGTGTCAGAAAGAAAAGCATTAATTATTACACTTGTTAATTCAGTGTTGCTAATAGCGGTAATTTTATTTCTTTTTTTTGATAAGCTTAAAACAGACAAAGAGATTGTGTCTGTAAATAAAGCTGAGTTGTTTGAAAGTTTTCAGATGACTAAAGAATCCCAAGGATTCGGAGAAAAAGAATTTTCCAATAAAAAGAAAATATTAGATAGTTTATATTTAAGACTACAAGGAGATCTGCAAGATTCAGAGAAAGAAGTCTTGATGAAAGACTTTATTGCAAAAAGAGAAGAATTTGATGAGTTTAGTCAAAACTTTGCTTTACAGGAATCTGATAAAATATGGAGCAGATTAAAAACATATGCTGAAGAGTTTGCAAAAGAGCATAACTATAAGGTTATATTGGAAACTGAAGACGGCTATAATGGCAATGTTCTGTATAGCGAATCAGAAATAGATGTAACAAAAGAATTAATCGTTTTTGTAAATAAAAGATATAGTGGTCTCTAAAAAAATAATTATAATCTCAGTATTTTTTATTTTGCTATTTTCTTGTAAGAAAGAAACCAAACCAAAAAATATAGAAGACGATAGTTCTATTCGTCAACAGTTATACCGATTAGAAAATGTAGGCTGGAAATCAAAGATACATTCAGAAGCAATTGAAGGTATTAATTTTTCAGCTACAGAAGTTCCTGTTCAATATTATTTATTAAAAGATCAGGGAAATCAGGATCTATTTTTAATAGATTCTCTTTATCAGGAAAATAAAACGGAACGCATAGTTGAGTTTGTCTTTACCCAAGAAGAGGAAGAAGACTTACTAAAAGAAAAATTCACTTCTCTTTCTTATGAAGACGGAGTAAAATATTTGTCTTTTTCTATAGATAAAGATTTTTATGTCGTGACCTCTAAAAACGATACAATTCCTTGTTCCGGTGTAAATTACGAACGTAATTTCAAAATAGCACCTTTTCAAAAAATCATGTTGTTTTTTTCGGGAATTGACCCGGAAGAAGAAATACAGCTAATTTATAATGATAAACTATTCGGAAAAGGAACTATAAAATTTCAATTCAAAGATACTTATACAGAAATACTATTATGAAGCAGATCAGAACCAGTAAACTTTCTAAGCTAATAGCCTATTATTTAGCTATGATGATGTTTTTGCAAGTCACTCAGCCTTTACAGATGTATGCATTGACCAGCGGTCCTTCGCAGCCGGAGTTTAATGCGTTTACTCCTATAGGTACATCAGACATGGTTGATTTGGCAAGTGGAGATTTTAACTATAATATTCCGATAATGGATGTCGGAGGTTATCCGATTAATCTGGCTTATAACTCAGGAATAACAATGGATCAGGAAGCTTCATGGGTAGGATTAGGCTGGAATTTGAATGTCGGACAGATCAACAGACAAATGAGAGGTATTCCCGATGATTTTAACGGAGACCAAATGTTGTATGAGAATAATCTGAAAGATAATATCACTGTGGGGGCTAATTTCGGTGTTAATATAGATTTATTCGGAGGAGGTGAAAGTGGAGAAAAAGGAGGAAACAGTGGAGGAGATTCAAGTACTTCTAGCGGAGGAAGTGGTAGTTCCGGAGGTAGTGAATCAGGGGGGGATTCAAACGGAGCTACACCAATTACAAGTCCAAATCAAGTGGGGAACGTAAGTTTTGGTTTGGGAGTAAAATTTAACAATTATGATGGTGTCGGTTTTTCTGTTACCGGAGGATTAAGTTATGATGTAAGTAATTCATTAAGCGTTGGAATGCAAATGGAATCTTCTGTACAAGATGGTGTATCTGCTTCTCCAACACTTTCATTTAGCAATAAATTAAAAACGAAAAATTCTTCAACGTATAATTTAGGGACGTCTTTGGGAGTTTCTTATAATAGTAGAAAAGGTATAGAATCCATGACATTTTCGCCTAGTATAAAAAAAGGAATACATACTAAGTGGACAGAGGATAGTAAAAAACTTAAAGGAAGTAATAGTGTAGGGATAGGCGCTACATTATCGGTAAATCCGGATGCATCATATACGCCCACAAAAAGAGTAGGGATGAAATCATCAAACTATATGTTTAATATGGATATTGATGGTGCAATTTGGGGAGCTCATACCGGAATAAAGTTTTCTGGTTATAGAGTAAAGCAAGGAATTGATGATGCAGAAAAGATTAAAAACGAAAAAGCTTTTGGTTATCAACATACATATAATGCTTCGGAAAGAGATGTTTTAGATTTTAATAGGGAAAAGGACAGAACGATTAATAAAAACGCGACAGTTCTTCCTATGACAAATTATACGTATGATATATATAGTATACAAGGACAAGGGGTTTCAGGAATGTTCAGACCATACAAAGGCCAAGTAGGTTATGTGTATGATAAGTATATTGAAGATAAAAGTAGTGGAGGAAGTTTAGGAGGAGAATTTGGAGTTGGAACCAGTCAGGAATGGGGTTTTAATGGAAGTGTTACCAGAGCAGATAGTAGAACAAAATTATGGGGTAATACTGCTTTAAGTAGGTTTAAAGAGAAGAAGAATAATGATCCTGATTATGAAAAAATCTTTTTTAAAAATGTAGGAGGAACTCATGTTGACACGGAATTAGATTTGCTAAATGATAAATTAGGTAAATACAGTGCTATAAAACTTTCGTTGGCAGGATCAAAGTTCGGGAGAAATACAACTCAGGATTATTATAAGAAATCTAACGGTGGCAATATGAGCCTGATAGATTTTAAAGGTAAAGTCGTAAGAAGTGAAAGGGTGAATAGAGGTCAACCGATTCAGGTATTGACCCTGTCAGAAGCTAAAAAGTTTGGTTACAGTAGACAATTCAGCCAATATGCTAGAGATCACCATACTGCCGAAATAAGAATTGTGAAAGAAGGAGGAGATCAATATGTTTTTGGTAAAGCATTGTATAATACAATAAAAAAGGAAACTACTTTTGATGTTAGTGGTAGAGAAGTAGATTGCTCAAGTGGTTTGGTAAATTATAATCCGGGAAGTGATAATTCAGTTAACAATAGCAGAAGTGGTGACCAATACTTCAATAGAGTTACTACTCCGTCTTATGCACATACATTTCTTTTAACAGAAATATTATCTTCTGATTATCAGGATATTGATGGAGTTAAAGGACCTTCTGATGGAGATTTAGGTACTTATACAAAATTCGTATATCAAAATTTTTCTGATGATCCGTACAAGTGGAGAGTTCCTTTTGGAGAAAATAAGGCAAATTATGATGAGGGATTAAAGTCTAGTAGTAAAGATGATAAAGGTAATTATATCTACGGAGAAAAAGAATTAGCTTACATAGAAAAAATTGAGACAAAAACTCATATTGCAATTTTTGAGCTTTCAGAAAGAAAAGATGGTTATGGAGTTAAAGGTGAAAACGGAGGATTAGGAACAACTTCTAAATCTTATAAATTAAATGCAATTTATTTGTATTCAAAACCGGAATACGAAGCTCTTGGAAATCAGGCAACGCCTATAAAAGTAGCTCATTTCATGTATGATTATGATCTATGTCAGGGAATTGAAAATAACAATGGAGGAACAACGGATAATTATGAGATGGCGAATCAAGGAGGAAAATTAACACTGAAAAAAGTGTATTTTACTTATAGAGATTCCAGAATGGGACGATATACTCCATATTTCTTCAGCTACCAAAATAATTATGATTATAATATGAAGGCTTATGATGTTTGGGGAAATTATAAACCTGTAGGTTCAAATGTAAGTTGTAAACCGTTTGATGATACAAAAGATATGTCAAATGCTGAATATCCTTTTGTAGATCAAAGTGATAGAGCATCAGCCGATAATTACGCTACGGCTTGGCATTTAAATTCTGTAAAGTTACCTTCCGGAGGAACAATTGAGGTTAATTATGAATCAGATGATTACGCTTATGTTCAGAATAAAGAGGTAATGCAGATGTTTAAAGTAATGGGGATTGGGAACGGACAATTTAATAGCAGTTCTATTTCTAATAATTTGTTTAATTCTGATTACAAATACCTATATGTTAATATCCCCGACGGAGTGACTGCATCCGAATTCAAAGCTAAGTATCTTGGGGATTTAATAGACGAACCGGTTTATTTCAGATTTTTACTGAATATGTTTGATCCAAATCCCTTACCGGGAGCAAGTACAACAGATAAATATGATTATGTTACAGGATATTTAAGACTTGCTAATGAAATGCCTCTTGTAGGTAAACTAAACGGAACCGGTCAAAATCTGGCAGCTATTAAGATTCAAACGGTTAATAAAGGAGACGGTCTAAATAGTAATAAACAAGTAAATCCTATTTCAAAAGCGGGATGGTATTTCGGGCGATCTTATCTGAATAAGCTAGTGTATGGTATTACCAATGAGGAAGATACAAATGATTTGAAAAGTATAGTTATGGAATTGATTGCAACAGTGCCTTCTATACGTCAGATCTTTCAGAGTCCCAATGGACGATTAGAAGATAAAAAGATAGCCAGTAGATTTATACCGAATAAATCATGGATTCGATTAATGCAACCAGACCGTAGAAAAGTAGGTGGCGGTAGCAGGGTAAAAGAAGTTCAGCTACATGATGAGTGGGATGTAATGACAGGAAATACAAATGATCCGGTTTATGCTCAGTTCTATGGGCAACAATATTCTTATGTTACAGAGAACAAAGGGACTTCTGGTGTCGCTACGTATGAACCTTTGGGTTGTAAAGAAAATCCATTTGTAAAACCTTTCTATGACAAAGGAAATCCAGGTTTATTATTAGGTCCTGACGAACAAAATTATGTGGAAGAACCTTTTGGAGAATCTTTCTTTCCCAATCCTAAGATTACATATAGTAGAGTAGAAGTAAGGAATTTGCCTAGAGAGAAAACGGTAACGGAGAATAACGAAACAAAAACGTTAATGGTTAAAAAACATGCTACGGGTAAAGTGGTTACCGAATTCTATACGTCTTTCCAATATCCGACAGTAGTGGATTATACACCTATTTCTTTCCATTATGATAAATCACCTTTAGCAAGTTTGATCCGAATAAATGATAAGCAACATTTAACGATGTCTCAAGGTTTTTCAATTCATACGAACGATATGGATGGAAAAATGAAAAGTCAAAGAGTATATGCCGAAGGACAAACAGGTTTTATATCCGGAGTAGATTATAATTATTATGATAATACAACAACGAGTATTAAAGAAAATGGTTTGTTAAACAATGAAGTAGTAACTATTGATAGAAATGGTAATGTATCAAATAATGTAGTCGGAGTAGATTACGATGTAATTAATGATTTCAGAGAAAATAAATCAGTATCGGAGACAACAGCTATTCGATTTAATACTGAGGGGATACCTTTACCGATTATATACCTTGTTGTTCCGATACCATTACCGAGTTATTCAAGGCATGAAGAGTTATTGAAGACTGCAATAACAACAAAATCAATTCATTCAACAGGTATTTTAAGAGAAACAGTTGCTTATGATGCCGGTTCGGTTGTTTCGACTAATAATTTAGCTTGGGATGCAGAAACAGGACAGGTATTGCTTACAGAAACTGTTAATGAATATGATGACAAATATTATAGTTTCAATTACCCTGCTTACTGGGCAAAGAATTACAACAGTATGGGGCAAGCAGCCAAAAACTTGGATTTACAATGGGGAATAGAGTTAACCGGGAATGGAGAATATTACACATTTGTAAATAACGGTACTAGTGCGGTAAATGCAAGTAATTATCTGATACCCGGAGATGAGTTATGGGTGACACAAAATGATGACAATGGTTTTTCTACCCCGGTATATGGAGATTATCCACGACCTTTTAAAGCTTGGGTCTATGAAGTTAATTCGAATGGAGAAATTCTTTTAATCGATAAAGACGGTCTTCGGGTAGATCAATACAAAGTAACAAACGGAAGGATAAAAGTAGTTCGTTCAGGCTATAGAAATTTACAAACGGCTAGTATGGCCTCAGTAACTTCTATGCACAATCCTTTACCGGTACTTGTTGACGGACAAGGACTTTTAGAGCAAAACTTGTTTGAAACGGACAGTTGGGATGATTATAGGATTGTTAATACGGCAGCGATAGAATATTCTGATTTATGGCCGGGACAATGTGAATGTAATTTGCCTAAAATAGAAATAGCAAACGGAGCATTGACTATTGATTTTCCTTTGATTGATTATAATGATGTATCTGTTGATATTGATGCAATTTATGAAAATTCATACAACCCTTATGTATATAATATTTTAGGAAATTGGAGAGCTAAAAAATCGTATGCCTTCCTTACAGGAAGATATCATTCTGAGCATGTTACGCCTAGGGTTTCCGGTTTTTATAATGATTTTTCTCCTTTTTATATTTTGGATGCCAATCGTGAATGGGTAAGAAATGAAGCCGATCTGGCTCGTTGGACCTTTGCTTCAGAAGTCACTCAGTACAATCCTTATGGACAAGAAGTGGAAAATAGAGATGCTTTGAATCGATATTCATCAGCGTTATATGGTTACAATTATAGATTCCCGTTAGCAGTAGCTTCCAATACGAAGTATACTGAATTAGGCTATGACGGATTTGAAGACTACGATTTTTCAACCTGTGATTCTCTTTCGCATTTTAATTTCGAAGGAAGTTTGGAGTTACACAATATAGAAGTTTCAGAAAGTCATTCGCATACCGGTAGAAGAAGTCTTAGAATTGCGCCTTCGTCTGATGTTGAAGGAAGAAAAGCCTTATTGAGAAAAAAGATTATTACATGTGATGATGCTTCTTCAACTTCAAATAAACAGAGAAAAGCAGTACGAACAACAACTATTAAATAATAAGCTAAGAACAGATGAAAAAAATTAAAACGAATTTTATACTTTCTATATTTTGTTTGTTAGTAACAAATAGTTTGTTTGCTCAGGTTCCGCAAAGTGAGAAAGATGCGCTTATTGCTTTTTACAATTCTACTAATGGTGATAATTGGACAAATACAATTAATCAGAATGGAGCTTGGCCTGTCACTGATCCTTTAGCGGATGTAACATCATGGAATTCATCTTCACAAACGGGATGGTATGGGGTTACTGTTTTGAATGGACATGTTTTTTCAGTTACATTAAATAATAATTCATTAAATGGTAACATTCCAAGTGGATTAAGTGATCTACAAAATTTACAAGGATTGACTTTAATGAATAACAATCAACTAACAGGGAATATTCCAGTTGAATTAGGAGGTTTACAAAATTTACAGTCTTTAAATTTGATGAACAATCAATTAAGTGGTATAGTTCCAACCCAATTAGGAAATTTACAGAATCTATTGTCTTTATATTTAGGTCAAAATCAATTAACAGGTACTATTCCCATAGAATTGGGAAATTTACAGAATTTACAGACGTTAAATTTAGTAGATAATCAGCTAACAGGTACTATTCCAACGGATTTAGGAAATTTGCAAAGTTTGAAAATATTGGGACTATCACATAATCAATTAACAGGGACTATTCCTGTAGAATTAGGTGATTTAAACAATTTGGAACAATTGCTTTTAGCTGATAATCAATTAACAGGTACTATTCCTGTAGAATTAGGTAATTTACTGAATCTGATAAAGATGGATGTTGAGCTTAATCAGTTGACTGGTAATATTCCAATTGAGATAGAAAATTTGCATAGTTTACAATATTTATTTTTAACAAATAATAAATTAAGCGGAGGAATTCCGGTTGAGCTAAAAAATTTGCAAAATTTAGTAGGTTTTAGTGCAGCAAATAATCAATTAAGTGGTTATATTCCTTTAGAATTGAATAATCTTTCAAATATAACAAGTTTTGTTATTCGTGAAAATAAATTTACATTTAACGATATTGAAGATACTTTCAGTTTTTTTAATGCAATAAATAATTATCAGTATGCTCCTCAGGCAAAAGTAGATGCTGTAAGAAATGATATAGTATCAGAAGGAACTTCTTATACTATGACGATGCACGAAGATGGAAATTATTCCGCTAATGAACAATACCAATGGTATAAAGGAGTATATCCGAATGGAGTTGCTATAGCTGGTGCAACAGCAAGGCAATATACTATTAATCCTGTTAGTTCAACAGATAGCGGTAGTTATTATTGTTTATCAGATCATCCAACTATTACAAAGCCGGGTGTGTTATTTAAGGATCTTGTTTTAGAAAGGGAGCAAATTAATTTAACGGTTACAGTTTCTGCAGCTTCTTGTACTGAGACCAATCCTAATTCTGTAACTGTAAATGAATTATTAGTAGATCTGTTAACTCATCTAATTCAAAGAAAATTAGCCGGTGATTCAGATTTGGATATTGAAGGTTCAACTCCTCCTGAATTAATAGCTTTAGCACCTTATGTGACTGATCCGGATCCGGTTGCAATTTATAATTTCAGTTCAATTATTAATACTGATGGGACTGTTGACGCTGTTCAGTTTTCATTTTCTCCAACAGAAACTTATGATATCTTAATCAATAGTGAAGAAGGTAATACCCTTGATAGTTTAAATTCAAATAATTTTCAATTTGATTTATCGAATTATAATAATGCGAATGAGGAATTACTTGATATAGGATACTCATATAATATTTTTGATATAAAAGTAAGTTCTCTGAAACATATTGAATTTTGTCCAAGTCAACTAGTAAGTTGCACAGCTACAAATCCTTATACAGATTACGTTGTAGACTTGTTTTTATCTTTAATAAATGATATGACCTCAATACTTCAAGGTGGAGGAACTATCGATAGTTCTTATAACTCTGTATATTTACAAAACCTTACACCTTATATTACTGTAAGTAATCCCGGAATATATAATTTTAATTACGATAGTAACCAAGGAATTTTTCAGTTTTCTTTTTCAAATACAACTTCTTCTCCAAATTATGACGTGTGGGTATGGAGTACAATGGGAAATAATTTAGATAATTTGGACACTTCAACATATATTAATCCTGATACTTTTTTGGATTATGTTGGAGCATGGAGTAGTTCAGGAAATGATGTAGCTAAATTTTATATCCGCAATATAAATTTTTGTCCGGATGCACTTACGAATTGTGCTATAACAAATCCTCATTCCGCAACTATAAATAAGTTATTAGTAAATCTGTTAAGTCATTTAATACAAAGAAAATTAGCCGGTGATTCAGATCAGGATATTGAAGGTTCAACTCCTTTGGAGTTAATAGCTTTAGCGCCTTATGTTACAGATATGGATCCGGTAGCGATTTATAATTTTGTGTCAACATATAATAGCTATAATCAGTTGACGAGTATTTCATTTTCTTTTTCTATTGATCATTTGTTGGATATAAGTATAGGAGGAGGTAATTTTTATGGAATTAATGGAAATAATTTTCAATTTGATTTGTCTAATTATTCCGATCCAGAGCAAGAAATAATAATAGATGCTTATGCTTATGATAATTTTTTAATTAAAAATGGTATTATAAAACACATTGAGTTTTGTCCGGATGAACTATTTTGTAAACATCATATAGCTATTGTGGTAGATGAATCCGGTTCAATTGATGATAGAGAAGCATTTAAAATCAGAAAGCAGATAAATAGTTTTATTGAAAAGCAAGCAGCTGATAATGATGGTTTAGGGGCTAATATATATGTATCTTTAATAGGATTATCTGATTCTGATACTTTTGATAGAACAGATGATGATCAATTGTTGAATGTTAAAGTAACAGGACAAGGGGCGAACCCTAACATTAATTTATTTAATGATTGGTTGCTTAATTACAGAGGCAGAGATTATACAAGCCCTGGTATATCTCCGAGTTCAGATTATTGGAAAAGCGGTTTAGATGTGGCACTTGCGACAGATGCTGAATTAGTGATCCTCATTACGGATGGTTGTGAAACAGATAATGCTGCTGAACTTAAAGAAACAGTACGAATGTTTAATAATAATTTGGGAGGAACAAATAACACTAATGATCCCATTCCTCACTTGTATGTAATAGGATTGAATGAGGGTTTCTATGTAGATACAGATACTAATCCTTATAGTAAGTCGAGCTTGGCTCATAATGAGGATCCGAATTATAATTCTGAATTAGTAGCATCTGTTTCCTTGACCTCAAGAGTTGCATCTAATCTTCGAACATCTCTGAAGTATTTAATGGAGTATACTGGTACAGATTTTCCGGTTAATGACAAATATAAATTTATATATAGACCTGTAACTGCGGGAGGAGTTTACGAAATGGTAGACTATTACGGAGCAGAGGATTTCCGCTTTTTTACTGACGAAATAAATTATTTATCGAATGGGTTAGTTGATGAAGTTTCTCCGGCAACTTGTGGCGATCTAATTCCGTTAGAGTTGTGTAATAATTGTATCAATTTTAAATTGGACATAGGTCAAAAGTATATAATCAGTGCCTGGGTTAAAGAAGAACAAAGAATTCAGGTTCCTACTTATTCAAATGCTGAGATACAAATCAGTTTTAGAGATGAAAATGATTATCCGATTTCCGGCTCACTTACAGTTTGCGGAACAAGTGGAGATATAATTGATGGATGGCAAAGAATTTTTAAAGAATTTACAGTACCACAAGGTGCTGCCTATATAGATATCGAATTGGTGAACAAAAGCCAAGTTACTCCCTTACCGATTTATTTTGATGATATTAGAATACATCCTAAGGACGGAAGTATGAAATCTTTTGTATACGATCCGGAAACTTTCCGCTTAATGTCGGAACTAGATGAGAATAATTATTCTACCTTTTATGAATACGATAATGAAGGAGGTTTAATAAGGGTTAAGAAAGAAACCTCAAGAGGAGTTAAAACAATACAGGAAACCCGATCAGGTAATTTCATATTTAAAGAGGAGTAAAATAATGAAGAAGTTTTTTTTAATAGTAATAGTTCTGTTTTCCCAACTTTTTGTTGCTCAAACCGTTCAGGAAGTCTTGAATAATGTTAATAAAGAGTATACGAAAGCATTACCGCTCAATTATAGTGTAAAATATAATTTGTACAAGAACAAAGATTCCAAAAAAATCACAGAGAGTTATAGTGGAATTTTTAAGAAGAATGAAAAGAACGAGATCTACCAGAAGATTGATGAAGTTGAATTTATTTGGAATAATAATTTTTGTTTGAAAGTAATTCATCCAGATAAATTAATGACTTTGACTTCCTCCCAACCTATAATTACAGGTGAGATAGATATGAAGAGTCTCGAGCAGTTCTGTAAAGTGAAAACATTTTATAAAAAAGGAGATTCTTGGGAATTGACTTTAGAGCCCAATCAGTTTTCAGGACTACCGTATTCAAAAATGGTTATTTGGATTGATAAAAGGTATTTTATAAAAAAACAGCTATTTTATTACAATACAGGAATAGACTTTTCAAGTGATTATAGGAAGCAAGATATCAGTTTACCTGTTTTAGAGATAATATATTCTGATTTTTCGAGGAATTCTGTTCCTAACGATTTATTTGATGTTAAAAAATACATTGCTGTCACTAAAGATAATATCATAGTTACAGAGAAGTATAAGGAATACTATTTAGAAGATCAAAGAGAAATTACAATTAAATAAGACATAACTTTCAATAGGATGAAAAAAATATTTTCAGTTTTAACGGTACTTTTTTTACTAACTGGTTTTTTCTCTTTCGGTCAAGAGAAAGTCTATATTGAATCGACTATTTTGACAGAAAGTTCCTTGCAGCAAGCGGCAACTTTGTCAGTTGAGGATGATAAATTCAATGATCTTGAGCAAAATTACACTTCTACCTCGCCGGCAGATTTGGGATATGCTTACAAGGATCCTGCAACTTATGTTCATTTTGGTTTTCAGGATGATGCGGCAAATTCAGTGAAATTTGCTTCTGTTTATTCTTGTGAACTTACATTAGATATAACCCGATATAATTTAGATGGAACTTCTTTTGTTGAGGACAATCAAGAGTTAACGATCGTTCATAATAATGTATCAGATGATATTAAGTACAACGATTATGCAAAAGTTAAACTGCCCAATACCCATAAAGCAGAAATTTATATTGAGAGTATAATTTATAAAGATGTTAATGGAAATGTTATCAGTAGTTTTAGTAATACTTTAAACTCAACATATCTCAAATTAACGTTTGAAGCCGATAGATATTACAATATTGGATCAACAGTATTAAATGTTACACATAATTTAATTGAATACGGACCAACAGGTGAAAACAATTTAGGATTTAATACAGTTTCCGGAAATGCAGATGAAGTGGAGATTGTTTGGAATATTGATGGTGCTGGAAATCCTCCTGTAGAATACGAGTTAGAATGGACTTGGATAGACAATTATGATGAGCCATACTATTTTAATAACGGTGCCAATGCAGTATTCTTAACTGAAACAGATTTTCTTAGAAATAGTACTAGAATTCAAACAAAAGAAACAAGTTTTAGAATTCCGCTGATTTATAATAAAGGATTTTTGGTTTACAGAGTAAGACCAATTGGAAGATTTCTGGACGATCTTTCTAAAAATTATTATGGTAGTTGGACTACTTTTCAGCCGGAAACGTACCAAACTGTACAAGATTGGGGAAATTACTTAGAAATAGATCAAGAGCATGAGAACGGAGAATTGAATTGGCAATATCAGGCTTCTTATGCTGAAGACGGCAAGAAAAAAGATGTAGTAAGTTATTTTGACGGTAGTTTAAGAAACAGGCAAACGGTTACTAAAACGAATACTAATAACCAAACTATAGTTGGCGAAGTGATTTATGATAATCAAGGAAGACCTGCTATAGAAGTTTTACCGACACCGGTTGGCGTTACCGGAATTCAACATTTTGATTTGTTGAATAAAAAGCAAGATAATACAACAATTTATACCCATAATGATTTCGATTGGGAAGATCCGAATGAATTAGTCCTATCATGTGATCCTCAATTGGTAGAAGGGATGGGAACTGATTCAGGAGCTAGTAAATATTATTCAGGTAATAATGATTTAGAGAATAATCACCAGGATTTTGTACCGGATGCTCAAAATTATCCTTTTTCACAGATAGAATACACGCCGGATAATACCGGTAGAATCAGAAGAAAGGGAGGAGTAGGATTGACACATCAGATTGGTAACGGTCATGATATGAAATATTTTTATTTGACTCCGGCTCAAGAAGAGTTAAATAGATTATTCGGGTATAAAGTAGGAGATTTTAAACACTATAAGAAAAATATGGTGATCGATCCTAACGGACAAGTTAGTATCAGTTATTTAGATCCTCAGGGGAGAACTATTGCTACTGCACTAGCAGGAGAGACCGCTGGAAGCTTATTGCAATTAGACGGAGTTTTAGACGGAACTTTAGCCACTAATTTATTAGGAAATAATGCAGTTTACGCATCCGGACTTAATGGCGTTCTATACGACGGAATTAGACTAAATTCTCAAATAGGAATTGCTAAAGATGGTAATACTGTTTTTGACTATATTTTTACAAATCAAAATAATGGTTTGTTTACTTCTGATTGTGAAAGTAAGACCTATCCGTTTGTTTATGATTGGAGTGTTAGTTTGATGGATGATTGTGGGAATGAAAGAATGGAAGGAACGTTAAGTGCTCAGATTGGAACCGAAGATATAAGCGGTACAAGTTCAGGAACACCAACTTTTCATCCGACAGATTTAGAAGCAAATGGTTTAACAGTTGGTTCTTATACTTTAAATAAAAATTTAAAGATCAACCAAGATGCCTTGGATACTTATGCAGATGATTACATTGCAAGATTAAGTGAAGAAAACGGCGTATGTTACCCTAACCTTAATTTTGATACCGGAGCAGGTATTGTCGATTGTAATGTGTCTTGTTTGGGGTGTGAGCTTTCTTTAGGTGAAAGGTATTTGAGTAGTGAGGACTATGCTGAATTTGAAACTCTTATCAATATTACCGAATTTAACCAAACACCGGAAGACTTTGCAACGTACGAGGAGTATTTAACGGCATATTATGCCTATTTAAATTCTACTGATTATGCTGAGCAGTTTGTTTTAGGAAATGTTTCAGGTAGAGAAGCTTATGTGAACTTAATGATGCAGCAGTATGTTCTTGAGAATTTGGAAATTTTATTTTCGGATTATGATTTTTCATATAGCGGAACAAATTTAGTAGTCACTCCTTCTGCATCCTCTACTACACAAGCGGAAATAATTGTTGCAGAATCACAATTACAAAATGAGTTTTTAGCCTTGTTAAAAACATGTAGAGATTTATGTGACCAACCTTTAGATGCGTGTAGTGTAAATTACCAATTGCTATTAGCAGATGTAAGCCCGACCGGACAATATGGAGGATTGGATAAATTTTCTGACGGAGGAGAAGAAGCAGATGATGATACAACTGGTGAAGAAGGAACAGCTACTCAAACAGATTATAATAGTTTAAGTGTTTTTGATGAATATAATGGATTAATTTATGAAGGAATTGATGGAACTTCAGGCTATACAACGGCAAGTTGGAGATTTCCTTTAACTCCTTATGCTGACGAATATGGAGTAGAGGCTTATATTGAAGTCGAAGAAACAGATGATGGAGGATATGAGCCGCCTATTCTTCCGGGGGTAGTTGTTGTGGATGGTAAAGTAAAGCCAGAAGAGTTAGCTTATATTGACGATTTTTTAAACAATTATTGGCAACCTTCATGGGCTAATTCATTAGTACCATATCATCCGGAATACCATTATTATAAATATTTCCTGGCGATTTGCGATCAAATATATCCTTTTAGTACAGGAGTTAACTCTGATACTTATGATGAGATACTTAGAAATTATACAACTTTTGCTGATGCTTATGCAAGTAATGAGTTTCATAATCTAGTTTCTTTTGAAGGAGCTTATTCCACTCAAGATCCTTTCTATAATATTCAATATTCTACAGAAGCGTTAGAAGAAAAGACTATCCGTAGAAATTTAATGAAAGAAGCATTACTATATAATTATGATGGTTTTATGCTCGACAATCCAAGTGGTATTTCAAAAAATATGCACATGCTTGGCACCGCTTATTATACAATTATGTTGAGTAATGGTTTGGCACCTAATACAGCTAGTGTATACAGCATTTTGTTTACAGCAACAGGAGAAACAAAAGATCCGGTTACTTTATTAAATGATATTAATAGTTCTTCAACGATAACCGATTATCAGAAGAATAGAATTTGGCAAACTTTCAGAGATAACTATATTTCTCTGAAAGAAAAGACAAAAACAGTTTTTTCACATATTTATGCTATTCAGCATAATGGATATAATGATTGTATTGGAAATACAGAGAATACAGATACTTTTGAGACTTTATTCAGAAAATATAATTCTGTTCTTTCTCCTGATTTTGTTGACACAGTAAATAATTTATATGATAATAATTATGATAGATTATTGAATTTGATTCAGAGTGTTAAATCAGGGGCTACTACGATAACATTGAATAATCCGTTTGAAAGTGATGTATGTCAAAATAGTACATTACAATATTATTTAGAGAAAGAGAAGCGTTTTATACCTGCTGATTATGGATACGATTCAGGTGTGCCGGATGATGTTGCAGCAGCTAATTCAGAATTGGATGCAGATTCATCTTATTTTTTAGAAACCGGAAAATGTCCGTTATTATTTGATATAGAAAATCTTTTAAATGGACTAATTGATACGAATTGGAATAGTTATGGATTAAATTTATCATCTTCATTAACAGATCCTGAGTCTTTACATCTATATGAAATGCCTTATTTGGCAACAGATTTGTATGTTGCCTTGGGAGGGAATACTACGATATTAACAGGTAATGAAGTGATTACCGGTGAGCAAGATTCAGTTGATCCTGAATTATGGAATTTAACAGTGGGAACCGGTCAGGCAATTGTATTAGATATAAAAGAGCCGCAAAATTATTACAACCCTTGTGATCCTTCATTAACTCAGTCTCCGTCATGGAGTGATTATGCAAACGGAGATTTTTATATCACTAAGTTTAAAGAAATTTATTATGTTTCCGGAACGAATTCAACTTTTAGAATAATAGCGGAAATAGAACGAAATAATGTGACTCCTTCTGAAGATTGTCCAACAGAAGAGATTATTATTGAGGGAACAACGATTGCACCTATCGGTGATTGTCAGTTTGATGAAAACGGAGGAGACCTTACAACAAGTTCAGAAACTGATGCAGGAAGCGGGTGTGCTAATAAAACAAGGTTTGAAAGAGGTTTAGTACGTTTAATGAATGAGTTAAATACTGCTGGTTTACTTAGTTCAGCAACAGCTATAAGTTTACTTGATGATTCAGATCCGGCTAACGTAGTTACTTACGGTTATGAGCAAGGGATTTTACCTCAAATTTTAGAAGATGAAGATTTTGTAGCAACTTGGTCTTCAAGTGCTAATAATTATACTATAAATGTAAATGGAATACAAACAGTTTTAAGTCTGAATTCGTCTTTTACAGCACTTGATAAAATAACAAGTATACAGATCAGTAATGATTTAGACGTTTCAAATAATTTCCTAATAACTCTTTATTATTTGAATGACAGTGGAGAAATTATTCCGATTTCAGGAACTTTAAGTAATTTAGATTTCGGTTGTCAATGTACAGAGAGAGTTTATATTAATCAGAAAAATATTGATGATTTTTTACCGGAGTTTACTAATTTCTTAAATGATTTATGGCATTATCAGATTGTAAATAATGGAGTGGTTCCTCAAAATTTCGGAGATAATTATCCTTTTTTAAGTGAAATGTTCCATACGTATGAGGGTATTTTCAATTTCCAAAATTATATTTACGATCCTACATACGATTTAGGAATCCTTTTTTACCTTGACAAGGAGCAAAATTGTCAAATTAAAATTCCGATAAAAGAATATATAAAAGGATGTAAAGTTTACAGTACTTTTCCGGAAAGTATAACACGTTTTTCTCATTTAGAAATTACAAGTATCAATGAGGACGGAACTTTTGAATTTTGTATGTTGGTTGAGCACGAAGCATATAATGAGTGTATCGATTGTAAAGGAGACTGTGAGAAATATCCTAGTGAAGGAGATTATTATCCGGCAGATAAGTTAAAAGTATGTGGCGGTGGCTCATGTTTATTAACAGAGTGTAAATCCTTATATGAAGCGCAAAGTAGTCTAACAGCATTGTTGCAAGAATTGATCAATCTTTCAAATGTAAATGACGGTTATACTTCAGGTAGTTTTAATACATTATCACAATTTTTAACAAATTCTCCGACTGGAATTTATAATTATTATGAGGTAGAAAATGAAAACGGATCTCAAATAGGTTTTACATTCGGTGATGAATCTTCTTGTGAAGTAATATTTAATATTCCTACTTTAAGTTTAAGCCAAGTGGCTAATATGATAGGTTTAGAATTTGACGAATATCTAAACACTTTTACAGTCACTGTAACAGATGGAAAAGAAGACTATATTGGTACAGGTACGATTTCATGCATGGAAATTAACGAATGTTATCAGGACATATTAGTACCTTGTGAAACATGTATCCCAGATCAGATAGAACCGGTAGCATGTTATGAAAAGTGGAATGAGTTCTTAGTTGGGCTTGGGTTAAACAATGGTTCGTTATTGAAAGATGTTGTGGCAAAAAGTTTTACAGGACAAATTAACTTTGATGATTTTGAGATAAGTACTACAGAAGAATTATTGGCTGCAAAGTTCTTTTGTGAAGCCAGATACGGTCATATATCATCAGATTATTTGTATTATTTACATACTTTCGGATTGGATGACGGACAGATAAATGCAACGAATCAGTATGGAAACGGGATTCTAACAGATATAGATAATCCTTTATTCTTAACATTGGGAGAATTCGGAGCTTCTAAGTTGAATTATGGATATTCAGGTACAATTAATGCTATTGATGCATATAAGAATTATATAGACCAACAGATACTTAACCCTACAGGAACAACCTTAACTTGGGTTCAGTTTATAGATCAGATTTACACAAAAGAAAATCAAATATGTCCGCCGGCGCCAATAGTGCCTGATTTTAGTCCGATAGCTTTTGATGTTCTGACGCCTTGTGAAGTTTTTAATCAAAATATACAAGGAACTTATAACTCACAATTGTTAGAGGATTATTTCGAAGAAGCTCGCCAACAATTCAGAACGGATTATATCAATGCTGCTATGGATAATATCCATGAAACCTTTACTAAGAGTGGTTTTGACGGGGAATATCAGTATACGTTATATTATTACGATCAGGCAGGAAATTTAATTCAAACAGTACCTCCTAAAGGAGTTAACAGAATTGATAATAGTACAACGACTTATCCGTCGACTATTGATACGGGAATTAATGACATAAGAGACGATCAGCCATTAGCAGATAGTGCAAGTGACGGAACGACTGTGCCTAGTCATACAATGGAAACGAAATACAAATACAATTCCTTAAATCAGTTAGTATGGCAATCCACTCCGGATGGAGGTGAAACACGTTTTGCGTATGATGCTTTAGGAAGAATTGTTGCTTCTCAAAACGATAAGCAGTCTGAACAAGTTAATTATTCTACTCAATTTACTTTAGGTGAAAAATTAGAACAGAAAGGTAATAATATTGTTGTAAAAAGTAATGCAGGAACCTCTTGGACCACAGATAAATATGCTTATACAGGGGAAGTGGTAGATTCAAACGGAGGATACGTAGAGCGTACTATTTCTGGTGATTTAAGTTCAAATCAATATACAGCTTTAGGTTTTAGCTATAATTCTTTACCAATAATAGGAGGAACTAGTGCAGGAAATAATGTCAGATACGGTCTTTATGTTGTAGGAGGATCTTACAGAATTTATGTTTCTTATTATAATAATAGTAATGGATCAACTGTATTTTGGCAATCTCCGTATACTGCTCAGTTGGAAGATAAGTTAAGAGTAGAGCGTAAAGATGGAAAGTATTACTATTTTGTAAATGATACTCAGATATTGATAAACGGAATAGAAGAATATAAAACAGATTATTTCCCAGCCGAAACAGCAATAGTAAATTGTGCTGCACTACTTTCGGGAGAGGCTTTTTATAATATCAAAATTGTACCATATAATGATATTCAGAATTATAGTTATACCCGTTACGATGGTTTAGGCAGAATTTTTGAAGCAGGAGAGTTCTCAACAGATCAAGATGTTTCTATTGATGATAACGGAAAATTAGTTTATAATAGTAATAGCAATTGGGTTCCTGTGGATGCTGTTGCTGATGATTATCCTCGTAATATTTCAGATGCTTTCAGACAAGTTACTTCAACAAAATATGATGATGAAGCAATTGAGGGAACAAGTGCAGCTTATTTTACCAATTATAGCGGTAATTCACATAAAAGGGTAACAGGTGTATTGTATTACGATAATATGACCGGTACAACAGCTGAAGAAGATTATGATAATGCAATCTTTTATGATTATGATGTACATGGTAATGTTAGAGAATTAGTAAATCGTATAAATAATGCACAATTAACAGATAATCAAAAAATAAAACGGGTACTATATGATTATGATTTGATAAGCGGAAATGTAAATCAGGTAACCTATCAACCTAATACTATTAATGAACAATTTATTCATAAATATGAATATGATGCAGACAACAGAATTACACAGGTTTTAACAAGTAAGGATAATGTTGTTTGGGAGAAAGAAGCTAATTATTTGTATTATGATCACGGACCTTTAGCCAGAACAGTTATCGGGGATAAAGAAGTGCAAGGAGTAGATTATGTATACACACTTCAAGGCTGGTTAAAAGGTGTTAACTCTGAGGAAGTAGGACAAACTACAGATATCGGACAAGATGGATTGAACGTTGCACAAGATGCCTTTGGTTTTGCTTTGAATTATTATAGTGGCGATTATACTTCAAGAACTTCAAATGATACTCCTTTTGTACATTCTAAAGGTAATGGTCTGGAAGGAAACGGAGATTTGTTCAATGGAAATATAAAAGAAATGGTTACATCATTAATCGATGAAAACCAAAATTTATTAACGTCTCAGTATAATTATTATACGTACGACCAATTGAATAGAATAAAGAATATGAATTCTTTAGCAGCCAATGGCTCATCAAGTACTAATTCTTACTCTAGTTCTTATTCTTATGATAAAAATGGAAATCTGACAAATCTGAGAAGAACTCTACAGAATGGAACAGTGATGGATGATTTATCCTATAATTATCCTAATCCTAATGGTAATAACCAATTGGGTAATGTTGATGATAGTGTTTCTGATACTGTTAATACTACTGATATTGATGATCAGGATTACGGAAACTACACTTATGATGAAATAGGACAATTAGTAAGGGATAATGCTGAAGGATTAACTATAGAATGGAGAGTAGACGGTAAGGTAGATCGAATTAGAAAAGATACCGGAGAAGTAATAGAATTTGAATACGATGGATTAGGAAATCGTTTGGCTAAGCGAGTTATAGATAATGGAAATACAACGACTACTTATTACGAAAGAGATGCACAGGGAAATGTTTTAGCTGTTTATCGTTTAGAAAATGATAATAGTTTATTCTTAGAAGAACACCATATATATGGTAGTAACCGTTTAGGTATTGAACAAAATGAGGTTGCTTTAACAAATCAGACGGGTAAAGTTAATCAACAAGTACAAGTAACTAACTTATCTGTTCAAAAACAAGTATCTGTATTGACCATTAATCCGGTTACCATACCTAATCTTGCAGGAATAGAATTTTATTCAAGTGTATATCCGAATTTTGAATCTTTAAAATGGTTGGATCAGAATTCAAAAATTAACTTTTTTGATGAAGCAGGATCAAAAACCGAAAGTATCCATGTTTCTTCTCATTTTAAAATAAATGATGGAATTAATTTTTCAGGAGGATATAGAAATCTTGTGACGCTACATGGAGAAAAATTCAAAGATGTTAATGACGGAAGGTATTACAATAGTATTGTAAAAATTCTGGTACACCAAATGGGAACAGAATATGTTCCGGTCATTTCAATTGAAAAGCATAGTAGAAATTACAATAAATATAAGATTTTTAAATGTAGACGTTGGAGATGTAAAAAGTATACAAGATGGTCATATAGAACTTATTTAAAGACAGATTCGTATGTGTTAAGAAGTGAGAATGCTCTTCCTGAAACTGAATGGGATTTTGATTTAGAGTTAGTGTTGAATGGAAATAAATATGTGCCTAAGCTGACATTAAATGGTAATGTTTTTAATGTAGACGATTTTGTAGGAAATACTAATAATACAATAATTAATGGTGACGAAGATAAGGGTATGAGTTCTAGAATACTACCTAATACTAAGTATTCTACCCTTGGAGATGTAAATGTAGTTTATAGAGATCCTAACACAAGTAATGCATTCTATAGCTTTTTACCGGCTCAAATATGTGATTTCACATATTCAATTGATGAACATTTAAAAGATATTGATGATCCTGCAGCTGAGAATGTATTTACATTTGACGAAACGTATACTTCTCAGAATAATTTAATAACAATGAATTATGTTGGGTTGAATAATTCGACAGAAGGTTTTATCCAATCCTATTGTGGTCCGGAAGCACTTGATAGCGATGGTGATGGTGTGGTAGATGTAGATGATAATTGTCCATATACATTTAATCCGGGGCAAGAAGATGATGATTTTGATGGGGTAGGAAATGTTTGTGATAACTGTATACATATTCCTAATGGTCCAGACAAAGACTTCTATGTAGTTGAAGGTGTGACAATTTATACAGACAATCATCAATTAGATACCGATGGTGATGGAGTAGGAGATGCTTGTGACAACTGTATTACCACTCCAAACTACGACCAAACGGATAATGATGATGATGGAGTAGGAGATGTTTGTGATAATTGCCCAACAATGGCAAATGAAAACCAAACCGATGTCAACCAAAACGGAGTAGGAGATATCTGTGAAGGATTCGATCAAGGTGTTGGAGAAATTGGTCTGGTTGGAACAACATTAGAGAATTATTACCGTTATGTTGGAGATAAGCGTTATGAATTATCGAATCATTTAGGAAATGTATTATCGGTAGTTACGGATAGAAAACTGATAAAAGTTGATGGCAATGGAGACCCATTATCAGCAACAGTTTACCCAGACGTTCTTAGTTATAATGACTACTATCCTTTCGGAAGCCTTATACCGGATAGACACGCATCAAGCGCTGCCTATCGTTACGGATTCCAAGGACAAGAAAAAGACGATGAGATTAAAGGGGAAGGGAATTCATTGAATTATACTTTTAGAATGCATGACCCGAGAATAGGGAGGTTTTTTGCTACTGATCCGCTTGAGAAGAAGTACCCTTGGTACACGCCTTATCAGTTTAGCGGAAATAAACCTATTCAGTTTGTTGAGCTTGAAGGAGCTGAAGAAGGGAGTCCAGGTTATTTTGATATAGATTTAGGGGAATTGGTCGTAACTACATTTATGGATGTTAAGCATAGCTTTAATAATTTAGTTACAAATGGACTTTTGCGTGTCAGTCCAATTGGTTATCAACCTGCATTTGCTAGTCAAGCTTATTGGAAAATATATGCTGAACAATTACGTGATTATGGTTATGCTCCGTCTAATCCTTCTCCTTACGTTCAGTGGAGTTACGAAATTGATCCAAAAACTGGATACTATGATTTAAAAAACTCAAGGGCATATATAATGCCAAAAGGTTCTACTAAAGAAGAGCTTTTAACATTCTTAAGTGATGTCGCTACCGTAGGATTGGCAGCAACATCTTTTAGAGTAGGCGGAATGTCTGGCCCTATGATTTTAGCTGAACGTTCAGGCTTAGGTCAAACTACTTTGATAAAAATATTTAAACGTTTCGGTAAAGAGGTCAGTTTAAAATGGGGTAATGCTAAAAAGGGTATGGAACATATTTTAAGAAGGCACTCTGCAGATGAGTATTTAAATAATCCTGGAGGTAAAGGAGGTTTATTTCCTAAAGGAACTACAGATAGTCAGATAATGAAAGGAATAGAAGAGGTTTATAGTAAAGGAAAAAGAGTTAGTAAAGAAGGAAGTGCTATTCAAACTTTTGAGAAAAGAATAAAAATAAATGGAGAGTCATCACAATATAGATTAATTGTTGATGATGTTAATAAAGAAGTTGTATCTTTTTTTAAAATAACAGAATAAGTAATGGAATATTATTTTGTAAATAAAGAGGAATTAGTAGCAGAAGATTCTTCGTTATCACTAGGTTGGTTTAAAATTAATAAAGTAGAAATAGTAGAAAACACATACTGTATTTTAACCATTTCTTTAAGTGATTTAATAAACGGATTAGTTTCTTTAAATGACAAGAAAAATAATTTTTTTAGATGGTGTCCTTGTGATAGTGGAGAAGTTCTTCTTTTAGAAAAAAAGAACAACGAAGTAGTTATTAAATATAAAGAAAAAGAAATTATTAAGAGTTTTAAAAGTTTATACGAAGAGGTTTTAGAGTTAGGAAGTAATTTATTAATTGAGTTAGAAAAAAAAAGAAAAGAATCAGTTTTAGAAGCTGCCTTTATAGATTTAAATAGAACAATAAGGGAGGCGGGCTCCCTTCCATGAAATCCCCCCCGCTGGTAGTATGGTAAATTGGCACTTTTGTTAAACGAGATATTTTTGTATTTGATTATCAATAAGTTGTAAAAATGATGGGCTTTGTAAAATAGGTTAATTGGGTAACATAGCAACCTAATTCATAAAACAAATTTTAAAAATAAGTTATTAAAAAACAGTGTTTAGTGTAAAACCTAAATGCTGTTTTTTTTAGTATAAAAGTGTTTTAAAAAAGGCAAAAACGAGACAGTAAAATTATTTTAAAATAGACTGTATTTTAGTTTTAGCAATAAAAGCATCCATCAAGGCAAGAATGGTTTTCTTGTCTTCGGAAGCCTTATACCGGATAGAAACGCATCAAGCGCTGCCTATCGTTACGGATTCCAAGGACAAGAAAAAGATGATGAGATTAAAGGGGAAGGAAACTCTTATGACTTTGGAGCGAGGATGTTAGACCCAAGAGTGGGAAGATGGTTTGCAAGAGACCCTCAATCTATAAACTTTCCTTTTGAATCTAATTATGTTTATGTTTCAAACAATCCTTTAATTTATAAAGACCCTACTGGTGAAGCCAAAATACTTACATTAATTTATACAAATGCAAAACAGGTGAAAAGTTCTCATATTCAGTTGTTATTGATGAAGATGAGATTGCCTCTAAAGTTAGTAAGCGTAATGAATATTTTACCCCTACGGAATATACTTGGCATGATATTAATTTAATTCAAGAGATAACAATTAATGAAGATGGCTTTTACACTTATGGTAAAACATCAGAAATTTTATTAGACCCTGTAAAAACAACTACAGAAAGGACAATGTTTTCAAATGGTAATTCTGAGTCTTGGGCAAGAACTAAAGTTGATATTGCTGAAGCATTCGACTATATTGATAGTCCTGGAAAAGGAGAAACATGGAGTGGAGGAGGGATAGACTTTTATAGTAAAAACGGTGAAGGTTCAGGAGTAAAGGCTAAAGATAGAAGCAGATTAGACTATGTTAATGGTGATGACATGATGGCTTTTCTCAAATTAGGGAATTCCTTTTCTAAGGGGCTGAAAGGATTAAAAGAAACTCCTCATCCTGATATATTACCTGTAGAAAAATCTAAATTAGCTAAATACTTAGATAAAGCAAATAAAGGGCTTAGCAAATTTAACAAATATAAAAAACATTTAGAACAAGTGATTCAACCAGTTTTTAAAAAATTAGATGTTCCCGTTGTGTGTGAAAGTTGTGGTGCATGGCGAACCAAACTTACAAAACAGCCAATAGATGAAAAGGATATTACTCCTGAACAAAGAAGAGATGCTGAAAAAATTTCGATAAATGAATTCCATGAATAATTACATATTATTTACTTTGTTTTTATTGATACTTAGTTGCAGTAAAGATGAGTATTATATTATAAAAGAAGATACTTTCAATGAATTAAAAGTTTTAAGTAAGACACATAAGGATTCATTAAATATCAATCATGTTTTAGTTTATGATAAAAATTATATTCTTGAAAAAAAATTTAAAACCATAAATGGTCTTAAGAATGGAAAAGAGATTTCATACTATAAAAACGGAAATAAAAAATATGAAGTAAATTTCATCGATGATACTTTGAATGGTGAGTCGAAATTTTACTACAATAATAAAAAAAACTCTATTGAAGGTATTTATTATTATGAAAAAGGTAAAATAATTGGCAATCAAATAAAATATTATCCAAACGGAAATCCTGAATATCATTTAGGTTTACTTAATAATGGTGATGTTGCATTCAGATTACTATATTCTAAAAGTGGTAAAATTGTCAAAGAAGGGAGATATAAAATAATGGGAGTATTTGATAATTTAAATTTTTCTTCAAAAGAAAAAATCAAATATAAAGTGTATTTTGCAACTCCGATAGGTATAAAATTAAATTACAATTATTCATTAAATAATATTAAATCTCAAGAAAAATGGAAATCTATAGAATTAAAAAATTCTATATTAAATATTGAAATGTCAATTCCTAAAAAAGGTAAATATCTTTTTAAAGAAAGATTAGAAATTTTTGATGTTAAACAAAAAACAAAAGTTACTGAAAATTATGAATTTACTTTTGACATTAAATAATTCGTTAAAATGAAACGCTATATATTTAAAATATTAATATTACTTTGCTTATCTTTTTTTCTATGGTCCCTATTACGCTTTATATCTAATGATTCTTTCAGAATAAGAGATTTTAGGGAAGAAATAGATAGAAAATTAGTTGTTATTAGGATCATTATAGTTACAGTGCCCTTTTTACTTGCAATATTCTTTTTTTATTTAGATAAATTTAAAAATAAATAAACTGTACAATGATCCAAAATATACTTGTTCTATTGTTCCTATGAAAGGAAGAAATTATAATCAAATTGAGTGTATCGGCAAATGATTTATGAAATAGAAATCCTGATGCAAATTAATACATCAGGATTTTTTTGTGATTTTAGATTTTATCCCCTTTTAAAACTTCTGATTTCTTTACCATAAGAAACAATAACGGAGTCTTTATAAATCTCTTTAACTAATAAGCCTTCAATATCACTATTCAATCTAACGCGTTCTAAGCGATTATTTATTTTTAGTAATATCAATTCCTCACTTTTATCTTGTGATTTAATATAGCCAAAATATTTAACGATTGGGAAGGGTTTTGTAACTTTAGGCTCCACACTTCTTTTAGGAATGGAAGATTGCACAATGTTTCTTGGACTGGGATGATCTTCTTTTTTGGTTAGTATCTTACCTAAAAAAGGGTCTCTGATAAGTGGTTGTAAATTGAACGTATCTTTTTTAATTTGAGTGATTACCGGAGCAGAAAACTCCTCAGGAGTATAAGCTATATCATTATTTGCAAAAAAACGATTGACATATTTATACAGTACGGTGCCCCATAATGCTACAACAACTGCTATCAGTACTATATTAATATGTTTCTTCGTCATTTTAGTTTACTGTAAATGTGAAATAACTACTTGGTGTTCCTGTATTTCCGGCTGCGTCTTTTGCTGTAACTCTCCAATAATAATCCCCTGTTGATGTAAAACTTTGTGAAAAAGTTGTACCGCTTACATTAGATGATTGCAAAATATTGGTAAAGGCACTGTCTGAAGCAATTTCAATAACGTATGATATGGCTGACTGGATTGTTCCGGAATCAGCAGGTATGGTCCAACTAAAACTTATGGTCTGATTAACTGTCTGTGTTGAACTGTTGGCCGGTAAACTATTTTGTGGTTGATTCGGGTTCACCGTATCAATTGAGAAAGTTCGTGAAGTATAGGTCGACGTTTCGGAAATGCTATTGATTGCTTTTACTTTCCAAGTATAGCTCCCGTCTTGAGAAATAATCGTATTATTAAGGGTTACACTGGTTGTCGTTATATTATCCTGTTGGTATACAATTGTGCCTCCTGTTGAATTATTTACAATCTCTAATTTGTAATAATCAGCAACGGGTAACTCATCCCAAGCCAATGTAAACGTAGTGGAATTGGTTACAAAATTAGTAACCGGACTTGATAAGATCACTTGTTGGTCAGTTAAGTCAAAAGATTCATTTACTTCAAAATATACAGGAAAAGAATAGGTAGACTCATACGCTGAATTTTCACCTCTTACACGCCATTGGTATCCGCCTTCAGCCATTGGTAAAGAAACATTAACAGCACTTACAAGTGTATCATATATTTTTATTTGATACAGATCGTAGATCTGTACTCTGTAATCATCGGCTCCGTCTAATTCATTCCATTGAAAAGTCACCACGTTACTCTCAATAACATCTCCTTCTGACGGGTAAGTCGTTTGCACTATATCATTTGAGATATCTTCCTCTAATATATCATCACATGATATGAATGATAATAGGCCTAACATTAAAAACAAGTAAGAAGTCTTCATATTTTATTTTTTTATTTTTTCATTTCATAATTCTGAAACAAAACTCTAACATGCAACTGTTCTGTAGTGTTACTCTTTTTTACTTTGTAAAAATGAGTACTGACTACTCTTGATAAGTTAAATTTCGTTTCAAAATCATATACTAATTGCAATAATTTATTAAGATCGCCAGTTACGTCTAACTGATGGGTATACGCTCTGTAATCATCTCCTTCAAAGGTATGGATACTTTGCATACTATTGATTGAAATTCCGTCGTGATGGGTGGCAAAATTAACGATCTCTTGCTGTACTACATCACTGGCAATATTTTGAGTTCCCAAATAATTATCATATTGGGCAATTTCTTTTGATAGCTTTTCTAAACTAACGGATTTTTTCTTGATTTCTTCCGAAAGTGTTGTCAATTCTTTATTCTCTTTATACGTTGTTATTAAATTCTTGAAAGAACGCTTATAAGCAGTTACTCCTAACATTATAAAAATGATAAGTAAAGCTAGTGTTTTCTGTTTATAAGTATACTGTTCAAACATTATTTAACCCAAATAGCAATTGTAAATTGTGTATTATTTCTTTTGTCTTTTTTTAAAGCTTCAATCTCAAATTTTTGTAACCATTCTAATTTTTTAATGGTTCTCAACCAATCATTAAAATCGTCTTCATCAACTGTTACTCCTTTGACTATTATCGTTTTTGCCTCGATTTCAACCTTTTCTTTATTTTTTACTTCTTTTACAACCGGATACACATTAATATCGTTTAACGCTATTGATGAAGGGACTGAGGCTGCTAATTCATAAGAATAAAAGCTTAAAAATTTATCCGATAACAATCCTACATCTCGTATGATTCCTTCTTTATCCTTTTTTTGTTTTTCGAGCTCCAGAATCTGTTGATAAACTTTGTTAGAATAAACATTCTGTATATTCAATTCGGCATTTTTTGAAGAATAATATTGGATCCCGAAATAACTTGCTGTCAAAGCAACCAGAAAACCAACCAACATGGTTATTCCTATAGCTGAAAATATTTTTTTATAGATCTGCTCTTCTCCGGCATTGGTTTCAAATTCCGATTTTGAAATACTTTCAGTATTGATAAAAAATTGAATTCCGACTGCATATAAAGGCAAAAGGTAATTGCTTAACGTGTTATCTCCTAAATGATAATTCTTGTTTTGGGATTCCAATTGCTTTTTAAAACCGATCAATAGATTATTCTCAAATTCCAGTTCAGTTTCATTAGCTAATATTACAGTCTGATTGATCTGTTCAGCAAGTAAAACCGTTGGGAAATTCCCGATATAAAAATCGATCAAGGCAATCTTAGCCGTTTGTAAATAGGAAATCCATTCTTCAACAATATTTTTTCTGCAAAAAGATATGAATAGTGCCTGATCTGTTTTATAACTGGTATGATAAATAGAATTATAATCAATATTTTTCTGCCAGGCCAAATCTGTTTCATTCGAAAAATCGATCTTTTTATTCAGAACCCCTTTTCCGTCAACAACAAGGATCACAGGGAGCTTAGTATCTACGATCGATAGCAATTCGTTTTTTGTTTCCGTTGTTGCCGAATTGACTATTTTTAATTCGTTTTTGTCTTTTTTTAATGATAAAACGGTATACTTCTCCTTGTCGGTATCCTGACAGATTCCCACAATTTGAATACGATCGATCGTTATTATTTTAGACAAAAAAGACAACATTAGTATACGATAGTAGGTTTTATGAAGATGTGTAATTTCGATTTTCCTTTTGATTTCACTTTACTGCTAAAGAACCATTTCAAAACAGGAATTCTTGAAATAAGCGGTACTCCGGTACCGGTATCTTCTTTTTTTAATTCATCTAAACCTCCTAACAATACCATCTCATTATTCTTTACTCTGACTAAGGATTCAAATTTTTGAGATGTTTTCCCCGGCGGTGCATTTTCTCCGGCTCTTGCTAGGAAGGAGCTCTTTTCCACATTAATATTTAGTGTGACATTTTCGTCAGTAGAAACAAACGGTTTTATTTTAACACTTAAATTAGCATCGGTAGATTTCCATGTACCCGATTGTAGTACATCACCACCTGTTCCTACATTACTGGTCAATAGTCGGTTCGTTTGCTCAAAATAATAGCTGGTTTCACCGATAGACAAATTCGCTTCATGTCCACTTAAAGTTGCTATTTTGGGAGTAGATTCTATCTTAATAATGGAATTATTTTCTAACAACTGAAGGTTAAGATAGAACGCATCGGTTACTTTTCCTAATTTGATAAAACCTATTCCGTTAAAGGCATCTATCAGATTATTAACAGATGAGCTGTTTAATGTCATATCTGTTGAAGGAAATAGGACCCCACTTGTTGTAGTTTGATTGATCTTATCCAAGCCGGCCTTTAAACCGGTCTGTATTTCGTATGATTTGTTATACTGAACAATAATCACTTCAATCTGAACTAAGGGAACTACTTTATCAATTTGTTTAAGGTATAATTTCATTTCCTCAATTGCAGTTCTTGAACCGGATACGATCAAAGCATTCAATTCCACAAATTCTTTAATTTCAACTTTTTCAGAAAACACTTTCGGAAGCGATTGCAATACAGATTCAATGGAACGATTCTCTAATTGGATCATTTCTGTTGAACGCAATCCTTGTGTGGATTGTTCTCCAATCAAATAAAAATCATCTTGCTTTCTAAAGGTAAATTTCTTTCCTTTAAAAACGTGTTCTAATAATTCATCAAATGTTATTTTTGAAACCATTAAAGACGTTTTTTCGTCTTTAGGCATATCATAGATAAAGTAATTGATGTTCAGTTTTTCAGCAGCTTCAATTAATAAGCCCGTTGCATCGGCCTGATTTGCTTTAACATCTAAAAAGCCTTTGTCATCAACTGTTATGTCATAAAAGCCTTCTCCATCGGGAGACTCTGATCTTTGTCTTGATCTGGAGTTATTTCTTCCGCCTGAAACAGTCGGATTGCTTTCTTTCGGTTCGGTATTTTTTTCTAAATAATAAAATCCGTTATCGTCTTTAGTTGCAATTAAATCATTTGATTTTGCCATCATTTCTATAACCTGATCGAACGGACGATTTAAAATATAGGAAGATACTTTCAGTGTTTTGATATCCGGTGCCAGAACAATATTTTTTCCGGAACGATCAATAATTGCTTGCGCAACAGAAGGTAATGAATCGTTTTGAAGTTTAACCGATAAAAAATCATTTTGAGGATTATAGCTGACATCAATCGGTTTTGGCTCTTTTTTAACAATGACTTTTACTTCTTTTCGCTTTTTGAAGGTCAAAATATTACTCATAAATCCGACTTCAAGGTCGTATTTTTGAGTTAAGAACAAAAAGGCATCTTTAACCGTTACATCATGAAAAGTATTGACTACAGGGATGTTCAGATCACTATCGACACTTACATTCAATTGATGTTCTTCGGCAATAGCCATGATTAAATCGTAAAGTGACAACCCGGATACATCAATTTTTACCACTTCGTTTATACTAGGCTTGATCTTCGCAAATTCATCAAACTTCTGTCCTAATAAAGTAATATCTTCCTGCGCAAAAATGGCATTGGAGAATAAACAAAGGGCAATGATAGTTGTAAGTTTTTTTAACATTTCTTATACGTTTAGCAGTATTGAGTATATTTCATCTAACGATGTTTCCCCCTTAGTTAGTACATCAAAAGCTTTATCCGGAAGCGATTTATAATTTTCATCTTTTTCGAAATAAGAGGTAATCGTATTATTTTTTATAGCATTAGCAATCGGCAAATTTATAGGAATTACATCATAAATAGCTGTACGGCCTTTATATCCGGTATGATAGCATTCATTACATCCTTTTGACTTATATAAGCTGTCAACTTCATACGGGATTTTAAAACTTTCCGGAAAATCTTTACAATCAAAATGAGTTTCTTCCTTACAATGCTGACAAAGTTTACGAACCAGTCGTTGTGCAACAGACAAATTTAGAGTTTCGGCAATCAGATAAGGAGGTACCCCCATATCAATCAAACGGGATACTGTTCCTACCGCTGAATTCGTATGTATCGTAGACAATACTAAATGCCCGGTCAAGGAAGCTCTGATAGCCATTAATGCGGTTTCTGAATCCCGAATTTCTCCCAGCATGATAACATCCGGATCCTGACGTAAAAATGATCGTAACGCAGCGGCAAAGGTCAATCCGATATCTTCTTTTAGCTGAACCTGATTAATTCCTTTTAAAGTATATTCAATGGGATCTTCAACAGTTACAATATTACTTTTGCTATTATTCAACAAACGTAAAGTAGCATATAAAGTTGTGGTCTTACCGGAACCGGTTGGTCCGCTAATCAAAATAATACCATTAGGTTTTTTAACAGCTTCCAGATATTTTTCTAATTCCTCTTTTTGAAAACCTAAGGAGGTAAGATCAATATTGGATGCGTCCTGACCTAACAAACGCATTACAATCTTTTCACCGTATAATGTCGGTAAAATAGAAACGCGGACATCAAAACTGCCTGTTGTGATCCTTCCGTCTTGCGGCAAGCGCTTTTCGGTAATATTCAACTTTGAGCGTATTTTGATCTTATTGACCAATTCCAGATAATTATCTTGTTCTATTTTGTAACGTTCAATTAATTGACCATCGATCCTAAAACGAATTCGGGCAGAACTTTCATATACTTCGCAATGAATATCACTACTTTTTAGACTCTTAGCCTCTGATAATAAATTTTCCAAGAAATCTCCGGTGGTAACTGATAGTGTCTTATTGGAATTTTCGATTCGTTCTTTTCGGTAATAGATCGATAACGCTTTATTGACCTGCTCTTCAGTAGTTGGCACTAACCGAATATTTTTACCGACTAATAACTCTAATTCTTCCTGAATTTCATGAGTTGCGTTTTGTTCCCAACAAAAGAATGACACTTCACTATCTGTCACAGTTTGAGGAACTATTTTGTAATAGTTAGCCAAATCCGCTGAAATGATGTGTAAATTTTCGCTATGAACAATGATCTCTTCCATTTTTACCAACGAATTAAAGTGATTTTCTGATAAGGGATCATTATATCTTTGATCACAAAGATAAGAAGTAACAATGCTGAAAGTCCGGCTAACGGCACTGAATTATGTTGAATATATTTTCGAAAAATTTTTTGTGCTACGATAGCAAAAATCATTGATAACACAAAAAAAAGAATGTATTGATGTAATAGAAACAACGGTGTAATGGCTATGTAGAATAATAAATCACCCAATCCGAAATAATTAGTAAACGGGTTAAGTAATTGCTTTTTTTTACCACTCATATACAGTACTAAAACACTAAGAGTTACTATCAAAAACAATAAATTAAGAGCTGTTATTTTTAAAATTTTGAAATGCCAACCTGATAAAAAATAAGCACTGATAAAAGTAATAACGGGCAATACGATATGAATATGACGAAACTTTACATCTTGCCAGAAAATAAATAAAAGACTGATCACAAAAGCGATAAAAAGAAAAGGCATCATTCTTTTACGACTTCTTTTAATGCTTTTTTATCGTTTATTTCCCAAGTATTATAGGCACCGTCTCCGTCTAGGTCTGAAACAGAAGTTGCACGAGCTAAAAAGGAGTTGTTAGTCGCTTCAACGATCTCAATGCGGTATACTGCCTGACCACCGTCTTCAACGGTAAGTTCTTGTTCAAAACCTATTTCTTCTAAGTTGTTAGAATATTTTGAAAAACGATAAAAATAACTTTTCTCTAAACCATATACCTGATTTAACATGGCTTGGGCTTCAATTGCTTTAGCCTGACTGATTACTGAAGTTTGGTTAGGCAATACCATTAATAATAGTATTCCGATAATACATAACACAATTAAGATCTCTGTCAAAGAGTAAGCTTTTACATAAGCTTTTTTGGATCGCTTATATAAAGTGCGTAAATATTTAAACTTCATAAGTAATTTTGTTTTGGTACCGCAACAAAAATACAAACTTTAAGGAAATACATATAAAAAATAATACAGATTTTTAACAAATGTATTTTTATTGATTTTTCTATATTTTTTATACTTAATTACTAAACTTATTCCTGCAAATTATCAATATAATAAATTATTAATTTAAAGCATTTAGTTTTTATATTAAATGCTGTTTTTGAAATGCTTAAATTTCAAAATTTGTTTTATGTCTTGGTTTATACTACATTATTTTATTATTGTAATTTAATATCAATAGTTAATATAGTAAACGAAATCTATTTTGACTAATCAAAAACAGAATACCATTTTTTGGTACTCTGTTTATTGCTTTATTTATAACTCATAATCTTTTTTGATAAAAATAAAGATTAAAACCTTTTAAAATGTTATACGCTTGATTTACAATACTTGTTCCAACTTTGGAACACTTTTGTCGCGGTTCTCGCGAGTTGTAACACACACTACTGTTTATCAAATACTTAATCCTTAAAATTAATTTATGACCTAGTTTACTACATTACCCGTTCGAACCAGCAGGGGGAGATTATTGAATATACATCCTACTTAAATTTGCATCAAAATTAATTTTAACATCTTTTTTATTTTGATTTGCAATTAATTTAAGATTGTAATCATATGTAGTTATATACATTGAGCCTAGTTGAACGTTATCCTTATTATTCAATTTCAATTCTGTAACAATTATTTTTCCTTGATTATCTATAAAAACATCTTTTTGAGCCGTTATATCGTACTCTCCTTTAGAACCTGCTAAAAATAGCTCCCCTAAATACTTATACTCTGAACTATACAACGTCATAACAAAACCAACATAATCTTCATCCGTTCTATAGTAAACTAAGCCTATACTCTTATTTGGAAATAGTATTTTATAACCATAGTAGAATTGTTTTATACCACCATCAGATTGCAGAATTTTAGACTCATCGTTATTTAATAGATATTTCAAAACATTAACTTTATCAATCTCTATAAGTTCTTCATCAGAATTAAAATCAAACCAGTTAACATCTTTATATTTTATTTCAAGAGGTAAATTAATATCTTTAAAATTTTTTATGAAATCTAAAAAATCACCAGATTGATTGCTTTCATCTTTAAATATTTTTTCTTTTTTATTTTCAAACTCTTTACTTTCTGTATTGATAACCGATTTTTTTTCTTTACTACAGCTAACATTAAGCATAAATGCTATTAAAATTATTATTTTCATTTTTTATTTTTTTGTTTTATTTTTTCTTACTTCAACAACGGTAAATTTTCTCTTACCAGCATAATTTGTACCTTTAATAGAGTTGTCTTTTTGAACATACAGCCTGTTTTTATCGCTTTTCCCTTTTTCTTCATGAGAAGTACCAACCTCATAAAAAGTGAAATATGTTTGCTTTTTGGAGGTATCATAACCTCTGCCAGTTATCACAACATAGTGATCTGATGCTGTTCCGTCACTTTGACCTTTACCTAAAGTATGATCAACGCCTACCATAACAGGGTTACCAGACTCTAACTGTTGGTTAATATAATCTACACCGTCTTTAGCGTTGTTTGTTACATCTAATTTAGTATGATTTAGATTTTCTTTTGCGGTAATAATTCTATCAGATTTTAAGCCTGAATTATCTAAACCAAAATCTTTTAAAGTTTTTTGTGATGCTCTACAACATGCAACGTTAGGTCTCTCCAAACTAAACTGACTTACAAAAGGTACTTTATCATTTAAATCGATTGCTATTTTACTTTTTGATATTGCATTATTATCAACTAATCCTATGACAAGTCTATATCCATATTTTTTTGATAATTTATTTAATTCTTCTTTATAATATTTTGGCATTACACTTAAATTATTATCAATAGACCAAGCTAATTGTTTCGTTAAATAATTATATCTTTTAAAATCCTGTTGTGTCATAGGTCCATATATTGGAGGATTATATTGAGAGAATTCTAATCCTTCTAATTCAACTCCGTCCATAACCCTATTTTCACTAAAAGCATAAGGACTATTATGAGGATATTCTCTAGTCAACGGGTCAACTGCAAAAAACCTTCCCACTCTCGGGTCGTGCATTCTAAAGGTATAATTCAATGAATTCCCTTCCCCTTTAACTTCATCATCTTTTTCTTGTCCTTGGAATCCGTAACGATAGGCAGCGCTTGATGCGTGTCTATCCGGTATAAGGCTTCCGAAAGGATAGTAGTCAAAATACTTTTATAAGCAGTAAAAACTGAGGTTTTAAAACTTTGTTTAAGTTTAAAAAATGCACAATTTGGCAATTTTCGTCTTTTTTTGAAGCTAAAAACCGGACTTTTTTTAGGATTTTTTAAGAACGTTTTGTCGTTCAAATCTACGAAAAAATAACAATAAAAAATGTATTTTTGGCGAAACTTGAATACATGAAAAAAACACAACCTTTTATCCCTTTGTTTAAGCAATTTATTCGAGATTCTGAAACGGGTAAGCGGTTAAAGAAAAATGGTGAGCGTATAACTTCCAGAAGCATTGAAAATTATAGCTATGTTCTTAAAAATTTAATTCGGTTCTCAACAGATACTAATTTTGAACTTCGCGTTTGCAGTATTTTACGGTTAACCAAAAGAGAATTACAATCTGAAAAGAATTATTGGAAAAAATTTTATAAGAACTTTACCGAATACATGTATAAAAAAGGCTGCTTTGACAATTATGTTGGAGCCAATATAAAAGTTATTCGGGTCTTTTTTAATTATTTAAAAGAAGAAAAAGATATTTATACAGGAGATTTTCACAAACAATTTTATGTCAGAAAAGAACAGATCGACATTTTAGTTTTGTCCCCCGAACAATTGAAGTTCTTAATTCATGATAAAGCGTTTGATCGTAAGCTGGTTTCTACACAAAGAAAGATAAAAGATATTTTTGTTTTTGGGTGTACCACCGGATTACGGTTCTCAGACATCTTTTTACTTAAAAATAAAAATTTTGAAAAAAATGACGGAGAGTGGTATTTGAAATTAAAGTCTAAAAAGACAAAAACCTATAGTTACATCAAATTGCCGGGGTATGCTGTCGATATTTACAAAAAATATCGCCCAACAAGTGAAAGAATTACAATATTCGGAGAAAAGAATTTGTCTAACTTTAACCGTTCTCTAAAACGAATAGGTGAAATGGCAGGTTTTACAGATACTGTTGAAGTTTCCAGAGAAAAACAAGGAAAAGCAAAAAAAGTAACAGCTAAGAAAGATAAAGAACGTTTTTGTGATAATATGAGTTCTCATATGATGCGTAGAACTGCGATTACAACCTTATTAATTTTAGGAATGCCTGAGCATTTAGTTCGTAAAATCAGCGGACACAGCCATGCCAGTAGTTCTTTTAATCGTTATGTTCATTACGCACAGGCTTATATTGATAAGGAAATAACTAAAGTTCACAATAAACTGGAAGTTTACGAACAAAATATCTCATAATTATCAGTTCTGTTTTACAAAAAAAGTTAACTTGCACATGTTTTCAATCTGTTTACAATGAAAAAAATATTTTCTATTTGCTTACTGGGGATCTTCTTATTTTCATTCACGGATCCTTATACTATTAAGAGAATATCTGATCAATATTTTCGTTATGAGTTTTATACTACTGATAAAGAGGTTAATATTAAACATAACAGGGATTATTATTGGTTTAAAGGAGGGTTGATCCATAAAGCAGAAGGAGGAACTTCAGGACAATTATTGGATGGCGAATTCAAAAAATATTACCATAGTAACCAATTGGCCGAACAAGGATTTTTTAAAAGAGGTTTAAAAATAGGACTATGGAAAACCTGGTTTGAAGACGGTACAACTGAAAGTACTCAGGAATATAACAGCGGACAAAGAGACGGACAATATTATAGCTATAGTTCCACTGGGAAAATGCTTGAAAAAGGATATTATGTTTCCGGAAAAAAGCATGGTAGTTGGATCAATTATATAACTCAGGACACTGTTCAGTATAAAAAAGGAGAAATCTTTATTCCAAAACCGAAATTAACAAAAGAAGAAAAGGCTGCTGCTAAAGAGCAAAAGAAAAAAGAGCGAGAACTCAAAAAGCAGAAAAAAGAAACCAAGAACGCTTCAAAAACTAAAATAACGCCAAAAGAAACAAAAAAAGCAAAATCAAAAAAGGAACCAAAAGGTAAGGATACTTCTGAAAAACAAAGTTTCTTTAAAAGAATTTTTAGTAAAAAAGACAAAAAAGAATAAATGGTCAAAGCCCATAGTCTATTATATGCGGTTTATGTTTGTTTACTCGTTGGGCTTCTCATAGGAGGATTGTTGATTTTGTCTAATTTATACAACCAACTGAATTTATTTTACGAAACGCGGGAAGGTTTGTATATCAACAATCAGTCTACTATTAACTTTGCTTTGGGAAACCAGTTAGCAACAGACGAAGAAATACTTTCCGAAGAGGGAACCGGAATACGATCTACTTTTCGTACTAAAAAACACGGTTTACAAACAGTTTTATTGACAGAATCTTTTCTTCAAAATGATACCATACAATCGGCTCACCTGATAGGGCAAAAGCTTCAGAATAATATCGCTTTATATGTTGCCAATTTTACACAATCATTGAGTGTTTCCGGAAAAGTAACCGTTAAAGGGAATTTGTTTTTACCAAACGAACGTTTAAAAGAAACTTACATAGAGAACAAACCGAATATCATATCTGTACAAGGGCGAAAAAATATTTCTGAAGTACAATTGCCCAAACTCTCAGAAGATTGTAAAAAAATATTTGAAGATCGAAATACAGTCAAAGTTTCTTTTAACCAATTAGAAGCCCAAAACGATTCTTTATATTTCAATTCTTTTTTTAACGAAACCATTGAGATTCAAATCGCTAATTCTTATCTTGACGATAAAATTATAAAAGGGAATTTTATCCTTAGCTCTCATGATTCCATTGTCATCCGAAATACGAATACTCTGGAAGACGTTATTGTGATGGCACCCAAAGTATCCATCGAAGAAGGTTTCAAAGGAAATATTCAGGTTCTGGCAAAAGAAAAAATTTATGTGGGTAAAAAGGCGGAGTTGACCTATCCGTCTGTTTTGTGCCTATATAATGAAACCGATAAAAAGGCAACTGTTTTTATTGATGAAGAAACAAAAATATCCGGTTTGGTATTAGCTTTCGGAAATGATGTGTTGCATCTTGAGAATAATTGGATCGAGACCAGTGATTTTGATACTATAACCGGAACAGTGTATAGTACCGGAAAATTGACCCTAAAAGGACAACTTTTCGGCTCGGCTTATGCTTCGCGAATGGTTCATACCACTAAAACTTCTAATTATTCAAACTGTATGGCAGATGTCACTATTGATTTGACTCACAAGCCAAAAGTATTTATAGATTTACCGATATTTGACAATCAAAAACAACGCTATGGGATTCTTAAAAAAGTATTATAAAGCCAATTCTATTATTGAATCGGTTATGGCGTTGACCATTATTTCGATCTGTATTTACATTGCAATTTTAGTGTATGCCAATGTCTTTACTCCTAAAACGTCAATGGCGCATTATAGCAAGCAAAATATTTTGAGCCGACAATTTTATGAACTACAGTTACAGGAAGAACTCCCAAATACAGCTATCATTTCAGTAGAAGAGAATTGGCTGAATACTAATTTAAAAGAAGTTACCGTTCAATATAAAGACAGTATCGATAAATCGGTTCAAAAACAATTTTACATTTATATTGATGAATAAAAAGTACTCCATACCTGCATTTTCCATCGTAGAAGTTATGGTCAGTATGGCAATAACCGCTATCATTATCGGTTTGATTTTTGGGATATTTTCTATAGTTTCCGAGCAAATACTATTATTCAAAGAACAAAATCAATATACAGCCGATTTCAACCGATTGTCTTACAGCATTAGCAAGGCAATCTTTGAAAGCGAAAAAATGCAGTTACAGGAAAATAGGTTATATTTTCAAACGTATGACGGGAAAACGTTAATTTATAACCAACAAGACGATTTCTTAATTCGAAAAGCAGCGCAATTTACAGATACGTTTCAGTTACAATTTCAACAAATACGTTTAGATACCGTTTACAATCCTAGTAAAAGCAAAGTTTTTCAGAAGTTAGAATTACAACTGGAAGCTAACAAGCAGCCTTATACCTTACAATTTTATAAACCGGTTTATGCTAATGCTATTATCAATTTTTCAGCACCATGAGTTTAGATCTTTCTACCTATAAAAAAGCAAAACAAGATTCAAAACAAGATTTCAAACTGAATCTGGACGGCTTTAAGTTTTCCAAAACTTTTTCCGATAAAGAAAAAGAAATTTTCTATCGTGAATTAGGTATGTTGCTAAAATCGGGAGTTGACTTTAAAAAGGCTTTGGAAATTGTAAGCCAACAGGTTACCAAAAAGAAAGAAAAAGAACTTATTTTAACCTTAAAAGATAAAATTGTACACGGAAAAAGTATTTACGAATCCATGATGGAATCGAAACAGTTTTCGCCTTATGAATATTACAGTGTGCAAATAGGGGAAGAAACCCGAAAACTGGAAGAAGTATTAACGGAACTTCAAAAATATTTTAACCGGAAAATACAAATGCGCCGTCAGATTGTTTCCGTATTGACTTATCCGACTATCGTTATGTTAGTAACGGTTTTGGTCTTATATTTTATGCTGAATAAAGTAGTGCCTATGTTCAGTTCGGTATTTAAACAATTTGGAAGTGAATTGCCTAAAAGTACTCAGTATATCATTAAATTATCAAACCATTCCGGAACAGTATTCGGTGTTTTTTTCCTCATTGTTATCGGATTGGTCGTTATGCACTACTTTTTAAAAGATAAAGAAAAATACCGCAAGTTTACGACTAATTTAATACTGCGTATTCCTTATTTCGGGAAACTGATCCGAAAAATTTATATTTCCCGTTTTTGCCAGTCGATGAATTTATTGATCACTTCCCGAACTACTTTATTGACTTCTTTAGGGCTGACTTCAAAAATGATCGGATTTTATCCTATCGAAAAGTCTATTGAGCAAATAAAGGAAGATATTACCCGGGGAAGTTCATTGCATGAAAGTTTACGAAAACACAGCATATATGAGAACAAACTGGTCTCTATGGTAGAAGTAGCGGAACAGATCAACCAACTGGATACCATGTTTGAACGTCTCACGGAACAATACAACGAAGAGATCAATCACCAAACTAAAATGATTGGCGTTATTTTAGAACCGATGATCATTATTGTAATCGGGGTTATTGTTGGAGTAATTATGGTCTCTATGTATGCTCCGATGTTTGATTTGAGTAAGATTATTAAGCATTAAAAACTTCTCTATAAAAACAAAACCAACTTTTCAGTTGGCTTCGCTATTATTTTTACTCTTTACCACACGAAAGATTCGTGCGGGATTGGGGTTTTTCTCTTTTCTTTATCTTAAAAACAAAGTTGATAATAAAAAGAGTATGATAAAAAATGATACAGGAAATATTTTACTTAATTTATTCCCTTTTATCGAAAAGATTATTAATAAAACAACACATCCTATTATTGTTAAAAACAAAATCCACATTAATAAGCCTCCATTAAATTCGCCAGATCCATTTGCAGGAAAATTTATTGACATTTGAATAAAAAAAACTGAAGATAGAATTATCCATAAAACATAAATAATGCTAAATATAACGTATGTTATTTTCTTAATCATAATTAACCTCCTTTATTCTCTGTTTTTTTATCCTCATTCCCTTCTGGTTTATCATTTATTATTACTTCGTAAGTTTTGTACGTATGAGATCTACCTCTCTTCTTAGTTTCATGAGTTGTTGCTATTACTTTATAACTTACATTTATTTTATCGAGATAACCTGTCCATAACTTCATTTGTTTTTGATTTGCTAAAGTAAACTCAGAAGAATTATACATGGTTGATTTAATATATTTTCCTTTCCATTCTGCATAATTTTTAAATAGTAATATATTATTTTCTTTTGTGACTCCGTTTTGTTGAACATAATCATGGATTGAACTATCAAAACCAATCTCAAGTTTATATAATGAACTTATAGCATTATCCAAACTTTTCAAATATCCATCATATGCGTCTTTTCTTTCATGTATATTATCAACTACATTTAATCCATATGTTAAATTTGCTCCTTTTATTACACTTGCATGTTGGGTCGTAAATCCAGTAGAAGCTCCATAATTCATTCTAACTCCATCTTCATTAACATAACTATGTGCCCATGAATCTCCTAAAGTGTGTAATGCAACTAAATTACCTGTTAAAAGCTGTTCAGTTGCAAATTGGTTTGAAATAGATTGTTCTTCACCTGTTAATGCATGTCCGAATTGTTGAGTACCTCCAGACATATGGTTACACCCTCCATCAGCCCAAGTTCCAAACCCAAAAACCCTTGCAAAAGTTGACTTGCCATCTGTTTGAACCATCTTATAATTACTATGAACTTTATGATCTAAGCTTTCAGCTCCTTTAGCAAGAACAAAAGCAGTTTCATAATTCAAACCTTTTGCTAAACCATAAGCTAATACAGTCCAAAAGTGCCCATCCTCTTCCCAATTACCGTCAGCATCCTTGTATCTTAAGGGATTGTCAAAGCCAAATCTATAAGGGGACCATTCAGGTGCTTTCACTCTCATTTTATCAACAGCAAACCATCTACCAACTCTCGGGTCTAACATCCTCGCTCCAAAATCATAACTATTCCCAATACCTTTTACTTCATCATCTTTTTACATTCCATTAAACCCGTAACGATAGGCAGCGCTTGATGCGTGTCTATCCGGTATAAGGCTTCCGAAAGGAGTAGTCATTTACACTTAAAATTATTTGTAAGAACGTGTTGTAAATATACTACTAAAATTAAAAACAGAACACCATTATGATGCTCTGTTTTAATACTTTATCTATAAATCAACAACCTTTTTTATTTCAATATAGGTTAAAATTTTTTAAAAATTAATAACTACCTGATTTACAATACTTGTTCCAACTTTGGAACACTTTTGTCGTGATTATTGTGCGTTGTAACGTATTTTGTTGACATGGCAAAAATTTATTCAAATATAAACAAAGACTGCTTATGTTGCAGTCTTTGTTCTTGATTTTACTTATTAGTTCTTAGGCACGGATTACAAATCCGCGCTATCGGGTTCATTACATTTTACTACGAAAGAATCAACACCTAATTTAATAATTATCTCTTTTTCTCCTATTTCAAAAGCTAATTTATTCAACTCCTCCCAATCACTATAAAAAGATTTTATTTTTTTAAATAATGATGGCGTGTCAATTAGAGGTAAAATTTTATATGTTAAATTACATCTTCTGATATTTTCTACTAATTCATCCTTATTTATAAAAGCAATACTTTCTCCTGATGAATCAACTTCAATAGCAAAAGATTTAAAATCAAAATCAAAGAAAATATAATCTATTAATTCATCACCTTCAACATTACTAATGTATAAATCTATACTGTTTACAATAGAAATTCCTTCAACCTCTCTTAATTTCTCTAAAAATCTAATCATTCCAATCCAAATTTTTTCATTTGATTTGAGTTTAAAACTACAGTGGAAGCTATTTCTCCCTGATACTTACCTTCTGCATATACATAGGTTGCTATATCTTGTCCATCTACTTTTTTGTAAAAACCTTTAACTTTTGTTCCCCCTAAAACATTGTCAAAAGTTTTAGTTGCACTATCTAAAATATCAGCATTAAATTTAGACCATAATTCTTTAGTTGTGTTATTCCATGTTTTTCCTGCAAATTGTTTAATATCTTTAGCATGTTTAAATGCATGTTGAAGTCTTGATGTACTTTTTAACGCGTATTCAATACCTTCCTTTCCTAATTTGATTGCGTATTTAGACCCTGTCGCTCCCCAACCAAGAAAAGGAACACATGCAGCTGTTGAAAATCCTGCATTTATATAATCTCCTTCGGCCATATAAAATAGTGCATTAGTACCATCTGCTAATTCTCCAACTACAGGAATTAAACCAATTCCATCAAGTGAAGTATGTACTACAGTTGAAAGCATTTCTGTGAAAATATTAACTTTATCCGTAATATCTTGAAATAAAACTTTTCTCTGTTCTTCTGATTTAGCTTCTCTGTATAATAATACAATAACCCGAGCATATAAATCTTGTTGAGATTGGAGTTGTTTCCTTAGTTCCTTTTTTAGACTAGTATCATTTGCTACTTTAATTTGTGCTTTTTTAAGTGCAATAGCTTCTCCAAATGCCGTGGCTATTAGTTTTAAATCATGTATTTTTCTACTTTCGAGACCTTCTAATTCAACTGCATCAATAACCCTATTTTCACTAAAAGCATAAGGAGAATTCCAAGGGAATGATTTAGCTAACGGGTCAACCGCAAAAAATCTTCCCACCCTCGGGTCATGCATTCTAAACGTATAGTTAAGAGAGTTCCCTTCCCCTTTAACTTCATCATCTTTTTCTTGTCCTTGGAATCCGTAACGATAGGTAGCGCTTGATGCGTGTCTATCCGGTATAAGGCTTCCGAAAGGATAGTAGTCAAAATACTTTTATAAGCAGTAAAAACTGAGGTTTTAAAACTTTGTTTAAGTTTAAAAAATGCACAATTTGGCAATTTTCGTCTTTTTTTGAAGCTAAAAACCGGACTTTTTTTAGGATTTTTAAGAACGTTTTGTCGCTCAAATTTATAAATAAATTATTTCAAAATTTTATAATGTTGAATTTTTTTGAGTATTTAGGTTGTAAGATGAATAGTATTTTTAAAACTTTTATTCAAAACTCCATTTTCTTCTGAGAAAGATATGGACTTATTCCCATATATGAATGTTATAATGCATATGATTGAGTACTTTGGAAACTTAAGTTGATTATATTAAAATATAGTAAAAATATGATAGAATAGTAAATAAATTACGGAATGATCGTTTTTGGAACAGACTAAAGAAGATTATTTCATTATAATAGGTATGGAGCAGACTCTTTTTTGCAGAAGAAATGAATTAGAAGATGCTATAAAATAGCAATTTAGCTTAAGTTTTTTTCATAGAGGAGTTTAGCATCAGAATCTTTTTTCAGTTTAAAGCCCATTTTGTTTATAAAATGAATAGCACTTGTATTGTAAACGGAAGTTTCACTCATTAATGTTTGAAAATGATTTTGTTTCAGAAGGTTAATTACTAAGGAAAAGGTTTCTTTCATGTAGCCTCTTCCTTTGTAATCAGAATGTATTGTTCCTCCGATAAAGATTTTACTCTGCTCTTTGTTACATTGATGCAGTGCGCAATCACCGATTAGGATATTTGGTTTTTCTTTTAATTTAATTACGTATACGATATGGCATAAAGACAAGATTCTTTGGGTGAACTCTTCATGGTTTTCATGGAATAAAAATACAGATTCCTCAAAAATCTGATGTTCTATTCTGTTTTTATATAGTTCGAAATAATCATCTGAATTTTCCAGTCTTAATTTTTCCAATATAACTTTTGTTCCTTCAACAGTTGTAGGAAAGTCGTTGAGTTTAGTTTTTTTCATTTTTTCCTTTCTATCATGTTTAAACATTACCGGAAATTACAAAGAGAACAGTAACCCATTCTGATTATCTTTTTTAAAAGGTATAATTTTGAGGAATACCAAACGTTTTACATATAGTTTTCGATTAAACTTTCAGCAAAGCGCAACAAGGTTACCAATCCCGTTTTTCTGTTTTTTGCTTTTTCTTTGAACTCATTAAGCCTATCAGCTTCTAAATATCTTCCTTTTATAAAAACGGCTTTCGGGTTTTTCAATATTGAAATATTGTCTAAAGGATTGGAATCGGTTAGAATTAAATTGGCAATTTTACCTTTTTCAACAGTTCCCGATTCATTGAATAGTTTTATTTCTGTTGAAGGATTTACGGTAGCTGTCTTAAGGGCTTCGTAAGGAGATAATCCGGCTTCAATAAAATATCCTAATTCCTCATGTATTGCAAATCCCGGTTGATTGAATACGATTCCGGCATCTGTTCCGCACAATAATTTTACTCCGGAGTCATGAAGCTGTTTTACGATGTATAAATGAAACCGGTGTTGCTTTTTAATATTTGCTAAGGTTTCGGGGTTATAGTATTGTTCGCTTGTCCATCGGTTATAGTCATTAACAGAACCTAAACTCATCAGTGTCGGATTCATATATTCACCGCCTTTTGTAGTTTTGATTAATTCTTCGTTTTCAATAATATCTATTATATTCTGATAAATTGTCAGTGTAGGCGTATGTGCCATTTTTGCATCAACATAATCCTGAACGACTTTTTGTAATGCCAGACTATCCAATTTGTATTGCAAAGCATTCTGGACAATATCTTCGGTATGTTCAATACTTTGTATGGCTTGTTTAAAATGGTATTCGTAAGGGACTTCAAAACTAGGATGGGCTACAACCGGCATATCGTTTTTTTCTGATTCCCGAAGAATAGCATCAAAAATGTCTTCAGGAACACCTGCATAAGTTTTAACCAAATCATAGCCTTGCTCATGAAAATGGTGTAAGAGTTCTTCAGCATGTTTGGCATTTTTTACACCTAATTGATCAAATTCGGCATTTTGAGAACCGGTTAATTTTGGTGTTGTTGTGATGAATAGGGGAGCCAATAATTTATCATGATTAGTATCTTTCTTGAAACGTAAATGAAAAGGCATACCCCACGCATTTCTTACAGCAGTAACTCCATTAGCCAGATACAAGCCAAATTCCTGCTTATCCCAAACATGGACATGCGCGTCTATCAGTCCGGGAGACAAGAACTTTCCTTTTCCTTCAATTACGGTAACGTCAATTTCAGGAATGTCCCCTGAGATCGATTCAATTTTACCATCTCGTATCAGTACGTTTTGGTGTAGTACTACCGTATCTTTTGTCATAGGAATAACGTTAACATCTTTGATCAGGTAGCTGTTTTCTGTGAGAAGATTTTCGTCAGTAATATTTAAATAACGGGTTTGGTATGAATCGACTACAAAAGCGATGATGCAGGTGAGAAGCAGGATTAAAATTAGTCCTGCTATTGTTCTAAAAAAATATTTTATATATTTCATAATCATGTATTTAATTGCTTTAAAAACTAAAAAAGCATAGTCATTTGCAAAACTATAGTTTTATAAATTATTTTCGGGTTAAGTTTAAATTATCATTTATAGTTTTTGTTGCATAAGAATATCTTTTATTACGTTTTGCATTTTTTGAGGTTCATACATCGGTATTTGATGTCCGATGCCTTCAAACCAATACAATTCTTTTTCAGGGGCTTTAAGTTTGTTGTAAAATTTTTCGGTGAATTCAAAGCTTGTTGTAAGGTCTTGGTTACCAATAAAAATATAGGTCGGACAATGTAAGACGGGCAATTGTTTCAATAGCTTTATTTGATAAAGTTCTTTGTACAGAGGCATCCATTTTTGTCCCCAATCTTTGAAATAACTATAATAACTTTGAAAGTCTTCGTCAGACATTTTTTCTCCTTTAAAATCAGTAATCCATTTGAATTGAATCGCCATATCTTCAATGCTTTCATAAGGAATACTAACCGATTTAAGTTCGTTAATAGCTGTTATGTTGCCTTTCTTTTTATAAGAGTTCAGAAGTTTTCTTTGTACCAGTTTTTGACTTTTGTTAAGATCTACTAAAGGGCTTATGGCTATTAGTGCCTGAATCTTGTCCGGGTAAGTTTCAGCCAAGTGAAAACCTAATACCGTTCCCCATGAATTAGCGACTATTAGTATGTTTTTTTTATCAAATTCTTTCAAGAGAAACATTAAAACCTCTTCTGCATCTTGTTTCATGATCGAAAGAGTAGGCAATGTGTCAGAACTGTTTAATTTTCGGGTGTTCCCGGATTCTCTCTGATCCCAGTGAACAACAAGATAATCTTGCTCTAATAGGTTAGTGATCTGATCTCTGTGTCGGGAAGAAGCGGCTCCGGGGCCGCCATGTAGGTATAGTAAGATAGGGTTGTTTTTGTTTCCTTTTATATTGACAGATTGCTTTATTTTTCCGATTTCGATTACTTGTATCGTGTCAATTTTTTGACTATATAAGTTTAGACTAACCGATAGAAATACAAGAAAAAGGATCAGTTTCTTTTTTACCGAACTTTTAGTGTATGAAGTATCTGAAGTCGTTTTTGCTAATGTGTTAGCGGTTTTATACTTTTTTAAAAATGAAGTCATTATAAATTTAAAAATTGATTTAGTTTACCTTCCACATTCTGGATAAAATTTTGAAATACAGCCTGATGTTCTGCTGTTGAAACATCGTAATTAGTTAAAATAAAATAGCCCTGGTTTTTAATTTTATCAAAAGCCAAATTACAACTTATTCCCGGGTCTCCGCCGGAATGTTCTATCGTATTACCGTTAAGTATCCAGAAAATACTATGATTAAAGGCGGTTTCAGTAAAAAGCATTTGATAATAATTGGGGGCAAATAAGGTGTTTGAAATTCCCATATTTCCTTTTATCATATCTTCTAAAAACTTTGATAAATCATCATTATTAGTTTTTATAAAACCATCAGGATATGAATCACAACTGTAGAACGGAAACGGAATATTTTTTTCAAAGTACACATTTGAATACGCATAACCCGGATCCCCAAGATGATATTCAAAGCCGGTTTGATCCATTGCTAAAGGTTCTAAAATATATGTTTGTACAAATTCACTGTACGGCATTTGTGCTCTAAGTTCAATCAGATAGGCTGTTAAAGAGGAGGCTATATTCGAATAAGAATAAGCGGTTCCCGGAGGATTTGAGGTAAAATTATTCAGTTGGTATAAATTTCCGGAGGGATAGTAATAATCCTCAATTAAGGCTTGTAATGTTCTGGGACTTCGGACTTCAAATTGAGCGTCTAATAATAACTGAGCACCTTCAGTGCTCAAATCCTGATTCGGTAGTAGGTAATATGTAGATAGAATAGTATTCGGGTTATCTACTAATCCTGATGAGTGTTGTACTAAATGTTTGATCCGGATCTCTGAATTAGTGTTCAGAGGATTATTTATCGGTTGAGGAAGAATATCGTTTATTGGTGTTTCTAAATCAAAAAGACCTAATTCAATACATTTTACAACAGCAACAGCAATAAAAGTTTTACTGATCGAACCGATGGATTGAAGCGTTTGGTTAGTATAAGGCAATTCCAGTTCTTCATTTCTGTTTCCAAAGCTATTTTGGTAGGTTATACTACCGTTTTTCACTGTTGCAACAGTAAACCCCGGGATCGGAGTATGAACAGAAAGCGCTTCTAATGCTGTTGTAAGATCATTTGCAGTAGTGATTGTAGTTGGAGTATCGTCTTTTTCACAACCTAAAAAAAGAATCCCTGTGACTATTAAAAATAGATTTTTCATGTTTTTTTATTTTAAAAAGAATAACCGATCGAAAACTCACCTAAAAACGGGTTGATAAAATCATAACTGTCTTCCCATGAATCAACAGCCGTGTTTACAGCCATATTGTTTAAGGATGTTTTTTTATCTTTAAAGGAAATACCGTAACCGAAAGCAAGATTTAGGTTGAATCCGCTTTTCCAAACCCATCTTTTTCCGATATTTAATCCTATGGTCACTTCCGGTATTTTAAAGTCAAATTTCTGAGCATTGATTTCACCTTCTCCTTTGTATAAACGATATCTCGTGTAAGCCCCTGCATAAAAAGAGTTCATTTCTCCTGAAAAATGCCTTCTGTAATTTAAAATAAAGGCCTTACCGTTAGATTCAATCGTTGCGGCAGTATAGGTTTTTGGGATGGCTTCATAATCCAATCGAACAACAATGCCGTTTTTGGGCGTAATTAAGTACTCATAGTTAGCCGAAAAGATCCCGAAAGCCATTCCGGCAGGGCAAAAGTTGATAGCGTGTCGCTTAAATGGTTTCTTTGGTTCTTCATGTTCCTGAGCTTGTGTAGTATTTGGTCCGAGAGCGAACAAAAGAAAGAATGCGAATTTTAATAATTGATTTTTTGTTGATGATGACATTGTTCTTTATTTTTTATAAATAGTATGAATGATCTCTTAAAGAAGAGATTGAATTTTTTCGCTGCAAATTTGCGATGCAATAGTATGGGAATCGTCCTGAATTATAATTCGGGACGTATTTAAACTATCATACTATTTTATAAATAGGAGAGAGGTCAGAAAGACGTTTTTAGAAGAAAAGATTACCTTTTGTTGGCTTTTAGCCAAGAGCTGGGAGTGGTCTTCTCATTTTTTTTAAAGAAATTATTAAAAACACTTTTAGAGTTAAAACCACTGTCATACGCTAAACCTAATAATGTAATGTTTTCATTTTCAGGTAAAAGTGCAATAGATTTAAAGTGTGTTAATCGTTTCTTATTGACAAACTCGTTAAAGTTCATTCCCATAACTTCATTGATCAGATAAGATAATTTATTTGGAGAAGTATGTAAGGCTTCAGCAACAGTATTTAAGCTTAGTTGCGGATCTAAAAAAGGCTTGTCATGATCAAAATAAGAAAGTAATTCTTCTTTAAGTTGGGATTGTTCCTGTTCGTTGAGAATTACTTTCGACGTTTCTTTACCGGAAACAGGAAGTGTAATATCATCATACGATAAATTGCTGACATTGAGTGTAAAAAACTCCTTGTTAGTCTGTAGCGGTTTTAATAAAGGTTCAAATTTATAATTTAAGATCTGTCCGCGTTTCTGGTCGATATACGATCTTAAGATGTCAAATGCTAAGGCTGTATACCGAGTATTGGCAAGAATGAAAAGTTCAAAGAGCGTTATTTGATTTCTTTCCAAAGGCTTGTCTGTAAAATTTGCTAAAACGTCCTGCGGTAATTCATTACGACCACTGTTGACACAATCAAAAAGCAAATGGATCTTTTCCCATAAAGCGTTGTTCTTAAAAGTATTTGTAAGTTCTTCTTTTCTGTTTAATGAAATTAAACAAAGTGCTTTTTTGTGATAGGCTAAGTCAAAATCCGGACGTAAGTTTATGGCTCTTGAAATGTGGTGTAAAGCCGTTTCAAAATCTCCTTTGTAATAGTGTATGTTTGCGTATGTATAGTGGTTATTAGCCGATAAAGGATCTACTTCAAGTAATTTGTCTGCATATACTAAAGCTTCTTTAAAAAAACCATGCGCTAGGAATAATTCGGCCATAGCCTCTAAGCCATCTATATGATTGGGGTTAATAGCCAAAACTTCATTAATGTAATGATAAGCAGATTTAAAATCCCATTCGCCCCAAAAGCTTCTGCCTACAAACGATAACGGATATTCGGGCAATTGAGTGTCTAATGCTTTAGCTTTCAGGAAATTTGTAATTGCCTTCTCCATTCCTTCTTCTTGCGGCATATAGCCCCAAGTAACGAGCAAACCATAGCATTGTAAATTGGCATAATAAGCTTTAGCGTAATTAATGTCTTTTGAAATAGCTTTATCGTAATATGTAATTGCTTTTTTCAGAGATTCGGGCGTCCATTGCAATTGAAGTGAACGACCTTTTAAGAACAGTTCGTAGGCATCTACATTGGTAGTACTGTTTTTAACCAAGTGTTCTTGAATCTCAAAATACCCGAAATTGTTTCGGATCTCATTAGCAATCAATAAACTGACTTCATCCTGTAATTCAAAAATATCGTTTAATTGGCTGTCAAAGTTTTTAGACCAAAAATGAGTACCGTCAACAGTATCGATCAGCTGAGCTGTAATACGCACTTTATTAACGGACTTTCTGACGCTTCCTTCTAAAATTATTGCAACGCCTAATTGTTTTCCTATTTCTCTGACATCAATATTCTTGCCTTTAAGCGCAAAGGAAGAGGTTCGGGCTATAACTTTCAGTCCATTGATCTTTGTTAGGGCATTAATTATTTCTTCGGTAATTCCGTCGCTGAAATATTCGTTTTCAATATCATTACTCATATTAACAAACGGAAGAACCGCTATGGATGTTTTAGCCGTTTGTGTGTCGTTATGTGTAGCAGTGTCTGGCAATTATTATTTTGTAAGAAATGGTTTGAGTAGCAAAAATAATGTATTCTGTTTATATATGAAGAAATAATCTTATTTGAAGTCTATAGATTAATGAATTATCATATAAAAATATTGAAATCAATATATTGTATTTTTATTTGGCTAATGGAAGAGGTTTCGAACTTTTTTTTTATAGAATTTGAAATTATTTAAACATTTTGAAAGAAAAGAAAGAGGTCGTTAGAAAAGAGTTAAATGATTTTAAATTCCTTTTGTTTTTATTCAATTAATTATAATAGACTATTTTTACACTCGCAATTTTAATTAAAACAGTTTTGTGTGTTTTTATTGAATGAATAATAATTAAAGCAATTTTTCGATGCAAAAAAAAATTTTAATTGTTGATGATCATGTAGTTGTTAGGTTGGGAGTAGAGATTCTTTTGAAAGATGAAATAAACAATTTTGAAATATATGAGGCTGAAAATTTTTCTCAATGCTTGGATAAAATAAGTAAAGATAAATTTGATTTAGTTATTTTGGATATACATCTTCCGGATGGAAAAAGGACAGAAATGATTAAGGATATAAAATCTATTCAAGATATTAAAGTATTAATTTTTTCTGCGCATGAAGAGGTTAATGTCGCCTCAAATTTTTTAAAGGCCGGAGCTAACGGATTTGTTTCAAAATTTGTTGATGAAAAGAAATTATTATCAGCTATTCATGCTATTTTATCAGGTGAAAACTTTTTTGATGCAGATGTTATAAAATATTCTAATTCTCATGGTTTTGATTCTTTTGAAGAAATATTATCATCAAGAGAATTAGAAGTCGCAAATTTATTAGTTCAAGGTTTTGGTAATCTTGAGATTTCTAATGAGCTAAATATTAAAATGTCAACAGTAAGTACTTATAAAACAAGAATTTTTGAAAAATTAAAGGTTTTGAATACAATTGAATTAGCCTCCTTATTTAAGACATATCAGTTCTAGAATCTATTACAAAAGAGATTATTGTTCCATGCGGATGGTTATTCTCAATTTTAAAGTCTCCATCTAAAAGATGTATAATTTCGATAAGCATATACAATCCTAAACTATTTTCCTGAAAAGAAAATCTTGATTTATTAGGGAATTTAAAAAGATTCATGTAAAAATCCTTTGTTTTTTGGGATATCCCTGCCCCGGTATCACTTATTGTAAAATAAATTTTATTAGATTTTAATTTTAAAGTAATTTCAATCTTTCCATTTAAAGTGTTTTTAATTGCATTGTCAAGTAAATTACTGATCATAATTTTAGTCAATTTTTCATTTACTAAAATAGGAGTATTACTCTTATTGGTGTATATAAGTTCAATGTTCTTAGAATTTGCAATTTCTGTGTAAAGAGATATGATTTCATGTAATATATCATCTGCATTTTTAAAGTCGGTTGAGATAATGGAGTTATCAAGGACAATTTTTGAATATTCAATTAAATTATCTACAAAATTTAATAAACTGACAGAAGACTTTTTTAGAGATTTAGATATTTTTTCTAAATCATCATTGTTGTTATTCTCAATATCTATAGCTATTTTATTAATACCGATTGTCAGAAATTTTAATGGACTTTTGATATCATGACTAATTGTTCCGATTAATTTTTTTTGTAATTCTATTTTATCATCTAAATTTTTTTTAGCTAAAATTAGATTTTCTATTGATAAATGTAATTCTTTAGTTCTTTTATTAACAATTTTTTCTAATTCAATGTTTTTATTTTTAATAAAATTATATCTCAACCTGATTAGAAAAAATAATACTAAACTTATTATTATTATAACAAAAAGTTTAAACCATAATTTTTCATAAAAATAATAAGGTACTACAATTAATATCTTCTTAATGTTATTTTCAGACGTGTAACCATTTATATTTTTGACATATAATGTATGGTTACCGGGGGGAAGATTAGTGTAATTTAATTTTCGATCATTCGGAAGGTTTAACCATTTTGAATTTTCTTCCTCATCGTTTAATACAAGTTTAGTTTCAAAATCAACATTTTTATGATTACCCAGATAAGCAAAATCAATTTGAAAACTTATTCTGTTTATGGTTCTGTCTATTGTTATTGTGTTATTGAAAGAATAATTTTCTCCATCTAAATTAGCCTCATTTATATAAAAATTGTTTAAAGGCATTAATCTTTTGGTATATAAAGAATTAAAGCTAATGATACCATTTAAACTTGGAAAAACTATAAAACCATTTTCAAATTTTATTGAGTTTGGTTGACATCCGCCATTGAATTCATTCGTAAGCAATCCATCACTTTTGTCATAATGATAAAAATATATTTCTTTTTTTGTTTTTAAATAATTTAATATATCGGACTCTTTAACTTGAATTAGTCCATTATTAGTGGGGATCCAAAAGTAACCATAAGAGTCTTCTTGAATAGAATGACTTGAAATTAGAAATAATTCTTTATCTATTGGTATTTTGTAAAAGGAGTTGTTCTCAAATAGACTAAAACCATTATTATATGTACACACCCATATTCTATTATCTTTACTGACATAAGTACTTCTTATCTCATTTTCTAAGGTTTCTATTCTTTTAATTTTGTTTGTTTTTTTAGAGTAAAAAAACAGAGATTTACTAGAATTAAGTAAGAGGTTTTCCTTGAATTCGTTTATGAAATTTATTTCTTCATTTATTTGGTTTATAAAAACAGGCGCTATTGTTTCTTTATCGGGATTTATAGATGCAATATACTTTTTATGAGCATTTTCTTTTAAACCTACCCAAATGGTATTGCTATTTTTTGAATAATAAATAGTCGAAATATTAATATCAAAATCATAGTATTGATGTTGCTTATAATTATACTTTTTTAAAAATTTTATTAATAAGGTTGAAGATTTAAGCCAAATATCTTTATTATGGTCTATTGCAATTGTTTGTTGATCCCTTGTCGGATTAAGTTTTAAGTCCGTTATAAATTTAGTAACAGAGAATAGTTCACCTCGAGCTGTTAAAAAAGTATTATTATCGATTTGTTCAAGTGCATAATAGTTAGTATCAAATCCATCTGGATTTGACAAGATATTAAAGTTTTTTTTACTTAAAATACAAAGACCTTTATTCGTGGTACCTACGAATAATTTTCTACTTTCTTCTTCATAATATAACGAAAAAATTGAAAAGTCAAATTTTGTTTTTGAAGTATATAAAACAGATTTCCGTATTTGGTTGTTTCTAAATTCTAAAATTGAAATCTCATTTTCAGAGTAGATAAAAACTTGCTTGTTAATTGGGTTTACATGAATTCCTGTATTTTTATCTAAGGTAATTTTACCCTTTATTTCTTTTTTATAATTGAAAATACTGTAATTACCTGTTTCATCTAAATAGACTAGGTTGTTCTCCTGAAAAAAATAATAGTTTTCCGGACTAAAATTATGCTCAAACTTTTTTAGTAATACATTTTTTTTTGAAAATAAATAAATTTGATTCTCTTCAATAAGATAAAAATCGCCTTTTTCATTAAACAGCTTAGTATGCTCAATTTGAAGTTCACCTGCTTTATTTAAATTTTTAAAGTAGGAACAAGTAAAAAGTTCTTGATTTTTAATATTGACACTATCACTACTGATTTTTATAAGATCTCTTCTATTTATTAATAAAAAATCGTCTATATCATCAGTCATTGCAAAAATTGAATCAGTTGAGATAAAACCAAAAAAATTAAAAATTCTACTGGAGTTCGTTTTTACTTTTTTAGAATTGAAAGTTTTAAAATTATAGCCATCATATCTTACAATCCCATTTTCTGTGGCTATCCAAATAAATCCATATTGATCTTTAAAAATATTTTTAACACTATTTTGTGGTAGATGTTCGGAGTCTGCCGAATACCATTTTTCCACAAAATTGTTTTGTGAATACGATTTTATACTAAAAACGAATATTAGCAAAAACTTAAGACAGTACTTTTTTTTAGTAAAAAACGATGAAGTGTAAAAAAACATAGATAAAAGGTATGTGTAGAAATAATTCTACAAGAAATTTTTATACATCTGTGAATATCTTAAAAAACTCTTATATAATTTTGCCGGCGAAAAAAAAAAAATCTTGTTTGCAGTTATAAGATGCTAATTTAGAACAAAAAAATGAAGATTTAAAAGCAATTATTCATTTTAATTCTACATTCTGAGGTTCTGAAGTTTTAAATCAATTTAGTTGTCAAATAAGAAAATTTAATTATTAACCTTAAAAAAGATTGTTTGTAACAGCAAAAAGAATTTTTATAGCACTTACAGTAAAGCCTTCTGTTTTTCTGATATGTTATAGAAATACAATTTAAACACTAAATTATGAAAAAATCATTACTCAGGAAATTTTATGGTTTAAGAAAGGGGAAAAAAAATAAGTTATTAAATATATTTATTTTTCTACTTTTTAATCAGTTTATTTTTAGTCAAAATATATCTGGTGTGATAAATTCCTATACTTCAGTTACAAGTATATCAACCCCGGCTTGTCTACCATGTGATGCCAATTGTATCCATACAATTACAGTTACTGATGTATCTTCTTTTTCTGTTGGAGATAAAGCTCTGATTATTCAAATGAAAGGGGCTTCAATCGCAACAACTAATAATGCGAGTGGAGGATCTATTACGTCAATAAATGAAGCAGGGAATTATGAGTTTTTTGAAATAGGTGCAATTGCGGGAAATGTAATAACACCAAGATACGCATTGATAAGAAATTACAATGTAGCAGGTAAAGTTCAAATTGTAAGAATTCCAGAATTAAATAATGCTAATATTAGTGCAACTCTAACAGCTAGTCCTTGGAATGATGCGACAGGCACTGGTGGAGTTGTTGCAATTTCAGCAAATACTTTAACTTTTAATGCAGATATAGATGTTCAAGGATTGGGCTTTACAGGTGTTGGTATGCCGTTTAACGGATCGCCGGATAATTGTAGCATAAATCCCAGTGCCCAAATGGTACTGCCGAATACAAATAATAGTTCTTATACAAGAGGAGAAGGTATCTCATTATTTGATCCTTTAACAGACAGAGGACGCGCACCTAGGGCAAATGGAGGAGGTTCCGGGGTGTCGGGAGATTCTGGAGGCGGAGGCGGATCCAATTATGGAGCTGGTGGAGAGGGTGGAAAACGTTGGTGCGATGTAAGTGGCTTGAATGCAGGTGGTGTTGGTGGTTTTTCAATGGCACCGTATTTGGCTTTGGATAAAGTTTTTTTAGGAGGTGCCGGAGGTCCTGGTTTTGTTACAACAAGTAACCCTTCTTCTGCAGCAAATGGTGGAGGAATTGTAATAATTTTTGCCAATGATATAATTGGAAATGGTTTTAGAATTAATGCAAGTGGATTATCACCTGTAGCAGTTAATCCGGTTGGTGCACCAGACGGAGGTGGAGGTGGAGGTGCCGGAGGAAGTATTGTTATTAAATCGCCTTCTTTTACAACTAATTTAAATATCGATATCAATGGTGGAGATGGTCAAGATTTAAATACAGCAACTCACCATGGTCCAGGTGGCGGTGGCGGTGGCGGTGTGTTCTTGTATTCCTTGGCAAGTTTACCAACTAATGTGACATTAAATGCTAACGGTGGTATTGGAGGAGAACATACAGATAATTTTAGAAATGATTCTCAGAATGGTCAAGTTGGAGGTAGCATTTCTTTATATATACCAATTGAGAATCCAAATTATTCTGGGAATCCAGATGATGATGGTGTTTCCACTGATTGTGATTTAGACGATGATAATGATGGAATCCTTGATACAGAAGAATATGCAGCCGGTTTACCGTATCCTTTGGCTGATGCAGACGGGGATGGTGTTCTTAATTTCTTAGATCCGGATTTATCTGGTTTTATAGATGTCAATTCAGATGGAATAAATGATAATTATGATGCAGACTTAGATGGAGTGTTAAATCAGTTCGATATTGATTCTGATAATGATGGTTGTTATGATGTTTTAGAAGCTGGTTTTTCAGATCCGGATAATAATGGGACATTAGGTTCTCTACCAGATACAGTAGATTCAAATGGACAGATTACTGGTGAAGGAGGCTATACAGGGACAAATGCTAATGTTACAACTCCAGGTTCAGCAAGTACAATAAGTTCAGCACCGGCAAATCAAACAACATCTCATGGAGCAAATGCTACCTTTACTGTTGTAGCTTCTGGCGGTAGTGGAATAACTAGTTATCAATGGCAAGAAAGCACAGATAATGGGACTACTTGGACAAATATTGTCAATAGCGGAATTTACAGTGGAGCAAATACAAATACTTTAACTTTAACAGGTGTTTCAACCTCAATGAATGGTTACGATTATCAAGTAATTATTACAGAGACTAATTTTGTATGTGCTAATGTGGTTTCAAGTTCAGCAAATCTCTCAATTACGAGTGTAATAGCAGCCATAGACGATTCAGGAACAGTAACATCCGGAGCATCCGGAGGACAAGCGGTTTCGGATGTATTGACAAACGATACCTTAAACGGAACCCCGGCTACATTAGCAACGATAACTTTAACACAAGTATCGACAACGAATGCTAATGTAACATTAAATCCTGCGACAGGCAGTGTAGATGTGGCAGCAGGCACTCCTGCAGGTACATATACGGTAGTTTATCAGATCTGCGAACAATTAAACCCTACAAATTGCGACACGGCAAGTGTAAGTGTAACGATAGGTTCGTCAGTAATAGCAGCCATAGACGATTCAGGAACAGTAACATCCGGAGCATCCGGAGGACAAGCGGTTGCGGATGTATTGACAAATGATACCTTAAACGGAACCCCGGCTACATTAGCAACGATAACTTTAACACAAGTATCGACAACGAATCCTAATGTAACATTAAATCCTGCGACAGGCAGTGTAGATGTGGCAGCAGGCACTCCTGCAGGTACATATACGGTAGTTTATCAGATCTGCGAACAATTAAACCCTACAAATTGCGACACGGCAAGTGTAAGTGTAACGGTAGGTTCGTCAGTAATAGCAGCCATAGACGATTCAGGAACAGTAACATCCGGAGCATCCGGAGGACAAGCGGTTGCGGATGTATTGACAAATGATACCTTAAACGGAACCCCGGCTACATTAGCAACGATAACTTTAACACAA